>NZ_CP083985.1:2139856-2295414 GCF_020172665.1 [Mycobacterium] zoologicum
TCGGCACCGGCGCCGGACTGTCCGCATCCTCGATCACCCGGCTCACGGCCCAGTGGCAGGACGAGGCGAAGGCCTTCGGCACCAGGGACCTCTCGCAGGTCGACTACGTGTACCTGTGGGTCGACGGCATCCACCTGAAAGTCCGGCTCGAGCAGGAAAAGCTCTGCCTGTTGGTGATGCTCGGGGTGCGGGCGGACGGCCGCAAGGAACTCGTCGCCCTGGCCGACGGCTACCGAGAGTCCACCGAGTCCTGGGCGGACCTGCTGCGGGATTGCCGCCGCCGCGGGATGCGCGCGCCGGCGCTCGCGGTCGGGGACGGAGCTTTGGGATTCTGGCGGGCACTGCGGGAGGTGTTCCCCGCCACCCGCGAACAACGCTGCTGGTTCCACAAACAAGCCAACGTTCTTGCTGCACTCCCGAAATCGGCGCATCCGGGTGCGTTGGCGGCGATGAAGGAGATCATCGGGGCCGAGGACATCGACAAGGCGCAGTTGGCGATCGCAGCGTTCGAACGTGACTACAGCGCGAAGTACCCGAAAGCGGTGAAGAAAATCGTCGATGACGCCGACGTGCTGCTCGAGTACTTCCGGTATCCCGCCGAGCACTGGGTGCATCTACGCACCACGAACCCGATCGAATCGACCTTCGCGACGGTTCGGCTTCGGACCAGGGTGACCAAGGGCCCGGGATCACGGGCGGCGGGCATGGCGATGGCCTACAAGCTGATCGAAGCAGCGCAGTCGCGGTGGCGGGCGGTCAACGCACCACACCTGGTGGCGTTGGTGCGGGCCGGCGCAGTGTTCCACCAGGGCAAGCTCCTCGAACGTCCGGTCGACATCACCCCGGAACCATCGCCCGACACCCCAGTGTCCGAGGTCGCCTGACGACCCTCGATCCACAGGATTTGACTATTTCTCCCTTCACCATGGCGTTCCGCGCTGTCACGTAGTGACTTCCGCGACGATCACGCCTCGCGCACCTTCAACAGCGTCTTCCCGACCTCCCCCGACGAGTCGAGCAGCCGGTGCGCCTCGGCCCGGTCACCGGGACGTCGGCTGCTGGCGCAACCGGGTCCGCGGGGTGATGCTTGGCGGATGACCAAGCGCATCTCAACGTCGTGTCCAACGTCTCGCACTATGCTGACCCGTCCGAGCCGACCGGACTGTGGCGCTCGGAGCTGACGCACGCCTACCACGTTGACCGGGTTCTTCTGATCGGAGGAGGTCCTGGCCCGCGTCGACAAACTGGTGCCCTACAACGTCGAGGCGCAGATTAAGCAGCGCGGCGCGTCGTCGCCGACGGACGGCTGGTGACGGGACAGAACCCGGGCTCGGCCAAGTCGACCGCCAAGAAGGTCGTCGCCGTACTGGGCCGCTGAGGCCGGCTCAGCCGGTCAGCTCGCAGATCGCCACGGGTATCTCGCGGTCGGTCTTCGTCTGGTAAGAATCGACCGGTCATCGTGGCTCCCTCAGTCCAGGTCGGCGAGAACTTTGCGCGCTGCCTCGAGTTCGGCTTCCAGCACGGCGATCCGCGCGGCCTGCTGCGAGCGCGCCTCGTCCATCAACGCCTCGATCGGTGTGAACAGGTCCTCGTGCAGTTCCTTGGCGGCCCGCGACACCGCGGCCGCGGCGACCGCCAGACCCCGGACCAGGTAGCTGCTGCCCTGCTTGATCTCGGCGTGCCATTCGCCGTCGGCGGTACCGGTCACAGTCAGCGTCAGTTCGAGGGTCTTGGCCTTCTTACCGGCCGCCTTCTTGGCGGGCGCCTTGGACTCCGGAGCCGGGCTCTGCGGGGCATCGGACGCAAACGTCTCTGCGGCCGGGTCGGCGGGCACGTAGTCGGTGGC
The DNA here is from genome assembly GCF_020172665.1 of [Mycobacterium] zoologicum. Lineage (GTDB taxonomy): Bacteria > Actinomycetota > Actinomycetes > Mycobacteriales > Mycobacteriaceae > Mycobacterium > Mycobacterium zoologicum. The sequence goes on from NZ_CP083985.1 coordinate 2,141,703, forward strand.
GAGCAGGGCTTCGGTGGCGAATGTGGTCATGGAAGCCATTAGAACACGCGTTCGATCAAATGGGTGTCTCAGGCCGTGGGTGTCGGCGTCATCGAGGCGATGAAATAGGTCTCATTCCCGGTCGGGTAGCCGCCGCCATCGGTAGCGATGTGGACGTGGTCGTAGTGATTGGCGGTCTCGTTGCCATAGTCCGAGGTCCAATTTCCGCCGCCGACGCCGGGGTAGATCTTCTGCCGCCAGATCACGTGGTTGACGCCCCAGCGCTTGGCGTTGGCCAAGGCATATCCGGCGATCTGGTCGCCCAGCTGAATTCCGGCGTCGCTGTGATAGTCGGGGATCATCACATCGATGGCCAGCCCGTCGGGATGCCACTTGAGCGGGTCCTGGCGGTAGCCGTAGATGGTCGTGATCTCTTGGAACAGCACCCCGATGGTGCGGGCCGCCCAGATGGTCTTGACCTGCAGTCCGTTCTCGGCGGCCACCCCGGCCGGCAGCGGGAACGCGAACTGTTGGCCCTCACTGGGCATCGGAACGCTGGCGGCCAGCGCGGCGACCTCGGCGGGGTTGGCGACGCGCATCGTGCCGGCGGGCGGCGCCGACGTCGGTGCTGCGCTCGGCGGTGCCGCCTGGGCGGTCTCGGTAGGTTTGGGCTTGGCGTCGTTCTTGTCCTGGGCGTAGATCAGTGCCGCGGAGACCGCCAGCGACGCCACGATGGCGAGGCCGCGACCGCAGATCCGGGCGATCTTCCCCCACTTCACCCCAAGCACCTTAATGAATGGGACTCGGAATTGGCTGTACCGGCGGCGTCAGGAGCCCGGGCACAGTTCCGCGCGTGCGCCGTCGGCGATCAGAGTGAACTGCGGCCACGCCGGATAATGCGGCAGCTGGGCCTCCACACTGCGGCCGACATGCAGGTTCTCGCAGATCATGTGTCCCAGCGCGCGCACGCTGGGCTCCGATATCGGCTCGTCACCGGCATAGCGGGCGGTGTACCCGTGTGAATTGAGGTACTTCATGAAGGAGGCGTCGTCGGCGTGGGCCGGTGAGGCACCCAGCAACGCAGCGACCGCCGCGGCCGTCCAGGCGGCTCCCGCCGGCGCGATCCATGTCATAACGGCGATGCTACTGCTAGCGTCAGCGGCGAAAAGAGAAAGGCGCTGGACGTGAAATCAACCGCCGTGGCGATGGCCCTGGCCGCAAGCGTGCTGGCAGGGCTCCTCGGTTCAGCGTCATCGGCTCACGCCGACCCGCTGAATCCGCGTGACCCCGACTACTGCGGCAACAGCCCGGACATCCTGTTGTGCAACGACCAGAAGTCGACCTACCCGAGCCCGGCCGAGATGGCCTACCTCAACTCCATCCGCGGACTGTTCGCGCCCGGCAGCGAAGCGCGCCGGCTGGCCGCCGGTCGGACCGCCTGCCTGGAGTTCCCCAAATACCCGACCAGCCTCATCACCGACCAGGTCACGGCGTATCTTCAGATCGCCAAACCGACCGCCGAAACGGTGGTGGCGGCGGCGCACTCGAACATCTGCCCGTCGGTGGCGCAACAGGGCTGAGCAGGATCAGCGCGCCAAGCGGCGCAACCCGTCTCGGATCGCGGCCTGCGCGGCGACGTCACACTCGTTGTAGGCCAGACACCACCGGCGCGCAGCGTCGGCCTGCGGTCCATGTCCACGAGCGGCCTCGATCGAACTCTGCGACATCAGACCGCCCGGATCGTCGACGTCCCAATGGAAGTCGAAATAGCCGGCGACCAGTTTGATCGACGACCGGGTACGGGCGAAATACGTGGCGTCGAACCACTTGAGCAGGTCGAAGGTGAGTCCGTCCAGTGCGGCGCTGGCGTCGGCGAACCTGCGGGTGATCGAGACTTCCGGATGGCTCCAGTGGAAGACCCGCAGCGTCCTGCCCTCACGTTGCGCCTGGGTGCGTAACCCCCATATGCGGGAGGAGAATTCGGTGGCCAGTGCGGCTTCGCCGGCGTCGTCGAGCGCCTCGAAGGAGATGACCGGTTCGTAACGGGCGGTGGTGTCGTCCTGACCGTCCCGGATGCGCAGGCCCCATTGATAGACACGTTGGTCGCCGTCCCACTCGATGTCGAAGTCGACCTCGATGTCGGCCGACGGCACCACCGGGAGATCGGGACCGCGGGGCTCGACATCGGCTCCGGCGCAGGCCATCCGGGATCGCCGGATCGCATTGGCAAGCCGGCCTGCCGGCTTCTGGGTGCCCACGGACTGGATGGCGAACGCCTCGGCGTCGGGCTGGGCCTCGGCCAGTTGCGTGACGGTCAGTGTCGCCCCGTCGCCGCAGTGGTCGTACAGATACTGCCACTCCCGGACGTTGAGATGGCCCGCGTCGAGGGTGAACGACGCGTCGTTGTCGCCGGCTACCTCGGCGCAGTGGTCGAACCACTCGCAGGTGTTGCAGGCCTCGATACGATAGGGCCGCACCAGTTCCCGTCCAGACGCTGCGGCCTGGGCCACCGCGAGCCGGAACGCGAACTCGTGGTCGTAGTACTCCATGACGGAGCGCTTCGCGCGGTACGACGGTTCGGCATCGGAGTAGCTGAGGATGGTCTCGGCGTCCAGGTCATACCAGGTGATGCCGTGTGGATCACCGATGAGCCCGGTCAGGTCCGAGGTGCCGATGATCCCGCCGCGGTGCGCACCGGTGTGATATCCCAGCTCCTGCAACATCCGGGTGTAATGCGCCAGCTGCATGGCATCGTCGCGCCACCGCGCCGCGTGATTGCTGAATCCGTTGTGCGCCAATGGCTGAGCCGGTGCGGCCAACGGCGACAGTTCCACTGCTCCCTTCTTCGTCGTGGCCAGTGTGCGGTGGCCCTTGACGTCGACCGGCAGATAGCCTGCCTCACTCCGGATGAGCACGTCGGGCTGCCCGGACCGGCCGCCGATACTCGGCAGGCATCCGCCGGCGATAACCGCGACACCGGCGTCCATTGCTGCGACGGTCGCCCGCTGCCGTTGGCTGGACCCAATGTCGGGGTCCACGATCAGCAGCTGCCCGGATTCCGGGAGGCAGTACCGGAGCTCATCGAAAATCGAAGCCTCGAAAGCGATTCCGACCTCACGCAACGCCAATAGATCCGGTGGGACGGCTACCGGCTCCAGGGTTGCCGGGCCGAACTTGTTGTGAGTGACCCGGGCGCACGTCTTCGCCGCGTAGCCGCTGAGATAGATATCCATGCCGTGGGCCTCACGACTCCGATCGTGCTGAAGCGCAGAGCAATTCGCCGAGCAATGCCGCAACGACACCGAACGCGAAATACAGCGGAACTAGCCAGGGAGCCACGCCGAACAGTCCGTCGGAGCCGGGCGCGTACCGGAACTGCCCGGCTGCGGCCACTGCCATCTCGGCGACCGGACCCGAAATCGCCGCCAGTGCACCGCAGATGATCGCCGGCCGGTCACCCAGCGCGCAGTAGGTGAGCGCGGCGAACGCGCAGATCAACGTGGTGACGGGAACGACCGGGCCGGTGTGCAGCAACGCGGTGACGACGTAGCTGCCCAGAACTGCGGCGATACCGGCCACGGATTGGCGCGCGGTGACGTCGGTGCGAACCGAAGGCAGGTGCAGGCGCAACTCCGCCAGGATCACCGTCGCAGCGCCGACCATGATCGGAAAATTGAGCGGACTGCTCCACACGAACGGCCACCCGTGTGCGGCCGGCAGGTACTCGGTGGTTCCGGTGACGACGTGGGAATGGTCTCCGATCAGACCGGCGGCCGCTCCCACGGTGAACAGCAGCAGCACCGTCGACGGGCGAAGTTTCATCACCGCAGTATGCACGCGGTACCGTCCTGCTGGTGAGGCCCGGATGAGCGATGGCGACCGCGCCCGTTGGGACGCCAAGTACACCGACCGGGCAGCGCCCTCAGCGATCGGGATGGACGCGGTGTTCGCCGCGCATCAGGACGCGTTCCCCAGTTCCGGGCACGCGATCGACGTCGCCTGCGGTCAGGGCGCGGCCGCCGTCTGGCTGGCCCAGCGGGGACTTACCGTCCGTGGCTACGACGTCTCCGCAGTCGTCATCGAGCAGGCTCGTGATCTGGCGCAGCGCAGCGGCGTCGCGCACCGCTGTCTGTTCGAGGTCGCCGACCTCGACGCCGGGCTGCCCGCCGGGCTGCCCGCCGAGGTGGTGTACTGCGCGCGATTCCGGGACCGGCGGCTGGATGCGCCGATGACGCAGCGGCTGGCTCCCGGCGGATTGCTGGCACTCAGCGCGCTCAGTCAGGTCGGGGGCACCGCAGGACGCTTCCGGGCGGCCCCGGGCGAGCTGACGGCCGCATTCGCCGGCCTCGAACTGATCGCGCACGGCGAGGGGCAGGGCGTGGCGTGGTTGCTGGCCCGCCGCCGCGGTGAGCCTCCCAGAATCGGTTAGGAGCCGTTACGCAGGCGCAGCTTCGCGGTCGGCGGGCGCCGGAGCAGGGTCGGCCGGAGGTTCCTCGGCGGGAGCCGCCTCAACCGGAGCCTCAACCGGCGCCTCGACGGGTGCTTCGGCCGGAGCCTCGAACGGCGCCTCGGCCGGAGCCTCGATAGGTGCCTCGATCGGGGCAGCGAACTCGACGGCCATCGGCTCGGCCTCAGGGGCCGGAGCGGGCTCCACCAGAGCAGCGAACTCGACGGGGGCTTCGGCCGGTGCTTCCTCGGCGGGGGCCTCGGGGTCCATCGGCAGGTACATGTGGCGGGTGAACTGACGCTGGTAGGCACCGCCGCCGCCGATCCTGACGCCGCCGGACTCGCCACTGGATACCGGAGTGCCGTCGGGCAGGGTCACTGCGGTGTGGTAGCTGTTCCAGCCCACCACCAGGGCGCCGGGAGCGGTGCCGTACTTGAAGCCGCGGGCCAGCAGAGCCGACTCCTCGTTGGAGGTGTGGAACCGGCCGCTGAAGGCCGGGCGGCCGCTGGCGACGTTGGACACCCATGAGGCCAGACCGGAGCAGTCCGTGCCGGCGGGGCTGTTGCCGCCGGGGATGTACGGGGTGCCCGAGACCTGGTGGATCAGGGCCATCAGTGCTTCGAGTCCAAACATGAGGAAGCACGTTAACAACGGTGGACGCGGGGTGCCAAAATCTGTGTCAGGCATCACTTTTCAAGACAGAGTTGTTTTGTCTTACGCCGCAATGGAAAACGCCAGGTAGAACGGTCAAAATGCACCTGCGACAGCGTTTTTCATCGATGAACCGCAGGTAGAAGCCCTGCAGGCGCCAATCGAGAGTGGTTGCGGCGGGCCCTGATTCCGATCAACATGGTGAATTCCCCTGGTGAAACGGCTTGTTGCGTGATGTTTATTGTTGGGACTTGGCCCTTTTCACGAGGTTGGATCCGATGATTAGGCGCTGAATTTCGCTGGTTCCTTCGTAGAGCCGCAGCAGTCGCACCTCACGGTAGATGCGCTCCACCGGAACGCCGCGGATGTAGCCGCTGCCCCCGTGTACCTGCACCGCCAGGTCGGCGACATTGCCGGCCATCTCGGTGCAGAACAGTTTCGCCACCGAAGGCGCGATCCGGCGATCCTCGTTGTCGACCCATTGGCGGGCCGCGTCACGCACCAGCGCCCGCCCGGCAAGCACACCGGTCTGCTGGTCGGCGAGCATTGCCTGAACTAGCTGGAAATCGCCGATGACGGTGCCGCCCTGGGTCGCGGTGGCGGCATAGCTGACCGACTCGTCGAGGGCGCGCTGGGCGGCCCCCACCGCCAGCGCGGCGATGTGGATGCGGCCGCGTGCCAGCGACGTCATCGCCGCCCGGTAGCCGATGTCCTCGCTGCCGCCGACCAGGGCCGCGGCGGGCAGTCGCACCTGCGAGAAGCTGACATCGGCCGTCCAGGCGCCTTCCTGGCCCATTTTTGCGTCCTTGGCGCCGACCTCGACCCCGGCGGCGTCGGCGGGCACCAGGAACACCGCGATACCGGCGCCGTCGGCGTCGGCGGGCCGGGTGCGGGCGAACACCACGAACAGATCGGCCAGCGGGGCGTTGGTGATGAACCGTTTCTGGCCGTCCAACACCCAGTCGTCGCCTTCGCGGACGGCTTTGGTTCGCAGGCCCGCTGGGTTGGAGCCGGCGCCGGACTCGGTGAGGGCGAAGGACGCGACGACGGCCCCCGACGCGATGGGTGCAAGCCAGCGTTCGCGCTGCTCGTCGGTGCCGAAACCGACCAGCACCTGCCCGGCGATGCCGTTGTTGGTGCCGAACATCGACCGGACCGCCAGGCAGGTGTAGCCCAGTTCCATGGCCAGCTCGACGTCCTGGACCAGATTCAGGCCCAGCCCACCCCATTCCTGGGGAATGGCGTAGCCGAACAGGCCGAGGTCCTTCGCCGCCGCCCGCACGTCGTCGGGCACCTGATCGGTGTCGAGGATCTCCTGTTCGCGGGGCACCACAGCGGTGCGGACGAACCGGCGGGTCTGGGCCAGGATCTCGGCGAAGACGTCGTCGTCGACGGATGAGACGGATGAGGTGGTCATGGCACGGCCCTTTCGCTACTGGCCCCAAAATCATATATGAAATATGATGTGCGGCGACCAGTAGAACAACGGATGAGGACGGGTGACCGGTGGCATTACTGAACGGGAAGACGGCGGTGATCACCGGCGGCGCGCAGGGACTGGGCTTGGCGATCGCGCAGCGCTTCGTCGCCGAAGGCGCTCGGGTGGTCCTGGGTGATCTGAACCTCGAGGCCACCGAAGCCGCAGCAAAGCAGCTCGGATCCGACGTTGCGGCAGCGGTACGCACCGACGTGACCAGCTCCGCCGACGTCGACGCGCTGGTGGCTGCAGCAATCGACCGGTTCGGCGCGCTCGACATCATGGTCAACAACGCCGGCATCACCCGCGACGCCACCATGCGCAAGATGACCGAGGAAGACTTCGACCAGGTCATCTCGGTACACCTGAAGGGCACCTGGAACGGACTGCGGGCCGCCGCGGCGATCATGCGGGAGAACAAGCGCGGCGCGATCGTCAACATGTCCTCGATCTCCGGCAAGGTCGGCATGATCGGCCAGACCAACTACTCGGCCGCCAAGGCCGGCATCGTCGGAATGACCAAGGCCGCCAGCAAGGAACTGGCGTACCTGGGGGTGCGGGTCAACGCCATCCAGCCGGGGCTGATCCGCTCGGCGATGACCGAGGCCATGCCGCAACGGATCTGGGACTCCAAAGTCGCCGAGGTCCCGCTGGGCCGGGCCGGGGAGCCCGACGAGGTGGCCGGCGTCGCGCTGTTCCTGGCATCGGACCTTTCCTCTTATATGACCGGCACCGTGCTCGAGGTGACCGGAGGCCGCCACCTGTGACCATGCGGGAGACCGTCATCTGCGAGCCGGTGCGTACCCCGATCGGCCGCTACGGGGGCATGTTCGCCGCGATGACGGCGGTCGAACTCGGCGTCGCGGCGCTGCAGGGGCTGCTGGAGCGCACCGGCCTTCCCGTCGACACCATCGACGACGTGGTGCTGGGGCACTGCTACCCCAGCAGTGAAGCGCCGGCCATCGGCCGGGTGGTGGCCCTGGATGCCGGTCTGCCGGTGAGCGTTCCGGGCATGCAGATCGACCGACGGTGCGGATCGGGGCTGCAGGCGGTGATCCAGGCCTGCCTCCAAGTCGGCAGCGGCGACAGCGAGGTCGTCATCGCCGGCGGCGCCGAAAGCATGAGCAACGTCGTGTTCTACTCCACCGACATGCGCTGGGGAGGCTCCCGGGGCGGGGTACGGGTGCACGACGGGCTGGCGCGCGGCCGCACGACCGCCGGCGGCCGGCACCACCCGGTGCCCGGCGGCATGCTGGAAACCGCCGAGAACCTGCGCCGGCAATACGGCATCTCCCGCGTCGAACAGGACGAGCTGGCCGTCACCTCGCATCAGCGCGCGGTCGCCGCTCAGCGCAGCGGCGTGCTGGCCGCGGAGATCATCGCTGTCACCGTGGCAACCCGCCACGGCGAGGACATCATCGACACCGACGAGCATCCCCGCGCCGACACCTCGATGGAATCGCTGGGAAGGCTCAAAGCGGTTCTGGGCAAAGATGATCCGGAGGCGACGGTGACGGCTGGAAACTCCAGCGGGCAGAACGACGCCGCATCGATGTGCGTGGTCACCACCCCGGCCAAGGCCGATGAGCTGGGACTGACCCCGCTGGTGCGGCTGCGCTCCTGGGGAGTCGCCGGCGTGGCACCGAACATCATGGGCATCGGGCCCGTTCCGGCCACCGAGGTCGCGCTCGCCAAAGCAGGTCTGACGCTGGCCGATATCGACCTGATCGAACTCAACGAGGCGTTCGCCGCCCAGGCGCTCGCGGTGCTGGCCGAGTGGAGATTCGGTGCGGCGGATCGGGAGCGGACCAACGTGCACGGGTCGGGGATCTCGCTCGGGCATCCGGTCGGCGCCACCGGAGGACGGATGCTGGCCACCCTGGCCCGCGAGCTGGGCCGGCGCGGCGCCCGATACGGGCTGGAAACCATGTGCATCGGCGGCGGACAGGGACTGGCGGCGATCTTCGAAAGGGTCGACTCGTGACCAAGCTTGCCCAAACCCTCGGCCTGACCGAGTTCCAGACCGAAATCGTCGCAACGGTGCGCCAATTCGTCGATCGGGAAGTGATCCCTGCCGCGAGCGAACTGGAGCGCACCGACACCTATCCGCAGGCCATCGTCGACGCGATGCGCGAGATGGGCCTGTTCGGTCTGATGATTCCCGACGAATACGGCGGTCTGGGAGAGTCGCTGCTCACCTACGCGTTGTGCGTCGAGGAGCTGGCACGCGGCTGGATGAGCGTCTCCGGCGTGATCAACACGCACTTCATCGTCGCCTACATGCTGCGCCAGCACGGCACCGACGCCCAGAAGCGGCACTACCTGCCTCGAATGGCCAGTGGCGAAACCCGGGGCGCCTTCTCGATGTCCGAGCCGGAGCTGGGTTCGGACGTCGCCGCGATCCGGACCCGCGCGGTGCGCGGCGCCGACGGCGGCTACACCATCAACGGGCAGAAGATGTGGCTCACCAACGGAGGAAGTTCGACGTTGGTGGCCGCGCTGGTGCGCACCGACGAGGGTGCCGACAAGCCGCACCGCAACTTGACCGCATTCCTGATCGAAAAGCCCACGGGCTTCGGTGAAGTCGCCCCGGGGCTGACCATTCCCGGCAAGATCGACAAGCTGGGCTACAAGGGCATCGACACCACCGAGCTGATCTTCGACGGCTACCGCGCCGCCGCCGACGACATCCTGGGCGGTGCCCCCGGCCAGGGCTTCTTCCAGATGATGGACGGTATCGAAGTGGGGCGGGTCAACGTCTCAGCCCGCGCGTGCGGGGTGGGGATCCGTGCTTTCGAGCTTGCGGTTCGCTACGCCCAGCAGCGTGAGACCTTCGGCAAGCCGATCGCCGACCACCAGGCCATCGCGTTCCAGCTGGCCGAGATGGCCACCAAAGTCGAAGCGGCACACCTGATGATGGTCAATGCGGCACGGCTCAAGGATTCCGGCGAGCGCAATGATGTCGCCGCCGGCATGGCCAAGTACCTGGCCAGTGAGTTCTGCTCGGAGGTGACCCAGCAGAGTTTCCGGATCCACGGCGGCTACGGATACTCCAAGGAGTACGAGATCGAGCGGTTGATGCGCGACGCCCCGTTCCTGCTGATCGGTGAGGGCACCAGCGAGATCCAGAAGCAGATCATCAGCAAGCGGCTGCTGGCCGACTACCGCATCTGAGCCGATGTCCGTTCCCGACTTCGCCGCTCGCCCGCAATTGTCAGAGGCCGTTGCGCGTTTCGTGCGCAAGCGGATCTTCGACGGCGTCTATGCCGCGGGGGAGTACGTCCGGTTAGACCAGCTGGCAACGGAATTGGGCATCAGCGTGACCCCGGTGCGTGAGGCGCTGTTCGAACTGCGAGCCGAGGGCCTCCTCGACCAGCAGCCGCATCGCGGCTTCGTGGTGCTGCCGGTGACCGAACGGGACCTGGCCGACGTCGCCGACGTCCAGGCATTCGTGGGCGGCGAGTTGGCGGCACGCGCCGCGGCCGCCATCACCGACGAACAGGTCGCCGAACTCTATGAAATCCAGTCCCAGCTGGAGCAGGCCTATGCCGGCGACGACGAGGAGCGCACGGTCCGGCTCAACCACGACTTCCACCGGGCGATCAACGTGGCAGCCGACTCACCCAAGCTCGCCCAGGTGATGTCGCAGATCACCCGGTACGCACCCGAAGCGGTGTTCCCGGGCATCACCGGGTGGCCGCAACGGTCCATGGCAGACCATCGCAAGGTGCTGGCCGCCTTGGCAGCTCACGACGAGGCGCAGGCTCGCACCGCGATGGCAGAACACCTCGCAGCCGGGGTGCTGCCGTTGATCGCGCACCTGAGCAGCCGGGGTGTCGTCGGGTGCGATGATGACGGCGACGCGCATCCCGATCAGCGGCCGCGGCCGACCGCGACGTGAGACGGTAGGAGCCTATGGACGATCACAGCTATCTGACTTACGAAGAGTTCGGCCGCAAGTTCTTCGAGATAGCGGTCACCGAGGACCGGGTGGCCGCGGCGTTCGCGGCGATCGCGGGCGACGAATTCGAGATGCCCCCGATGCGGCAGGGGCCCGGCGGGATCGCCAAGGTCAGTGCCAAGGTTCGAATCCAGCAGCCCCGGGTGTCGCGGGGTCTTGGTGAACAGCTGACGTTCGCGATCCACATTCCCCTGTTGGTCGACCTGCTCATCGACCTGCGGCTGGACAAGCAACGGTTCACCGTTGCCGGTGACATCGCGTTGCGCGCCACCGCGCGCGCTGCCGAGCCGCTGCTGCTGATCATCGACGTGCCCAAACCGCGTTCGTCGGACATCACCGTCGAGGTGTCGTCGACGTCGATACGGGGTGAGCTGCTGCGCATCTTCGCCGGAGTCGACGGTGAGATCCGGCGGTTCATCGCCGGCTATGTGGCCGAGGAGATCGAGAGTCCGCAGTCGCAGCAGGCCCAGATCATCGACGTGGCCGAGCGATTGGACTCCGCCTGGTCCGGAATCTGACCTTACGGGTACGGGATCGCCGGAATGGCGGGGATTGCCGGGATCGCGGGAATCGCCGGAATCGCGGGAATCGCGGGAATGGCCGGAGCTGACGGGGTCCGCGGGTTCGCCGGCGCCGCTGGTTTCTTGGGTTGCGCGGGCGGGGCTTCGGCGGGAGGTGAGGCGGGGGCTTCGGGCGCCTGCGGGGCTTGGGGAGCCTGCGGCACGGCGGTCAGGTCCGGGATCAGACCGGGAATCAGGCCGGGCTCGCCGGGCAGCACCGGGGCCATCGGCGCGGTATGCGGCGCGATCTCGCCGTGGGTGGCGTCTTCGGAGTCGCTTTCACAGTTGCCGCACGCGGTGGCCAGCGCACCGACGGCGAATCCGATTGCCACCAGCCGGATGGCTGACTTTCCGATACCGCGATTCCGCATGGATTCTCCCCGTTGTTCGGTTGGTTGGGTCCAGCCTACGACGCCGCCGCCGCGAGACCGCCGCCGCGGCCGACAGACGAGGGGCCGGCTTTTGCAAGCCGGCCCCTCGTCTGTCGAGCGTTGGTCAGATGGTCTGGTGGCGACCGAAGAACTTGTGGTCTTCGCTATAGCCGCCGTGACCACTGCCGATCTCCTTGTAGCTGGCCACGAACTCGATGCCCTTGATCCACTTGACCAGCTTGTAGCCGTGCTGCAGTTCGTTGCGCAGCCGCAGCGGCCTTCCGTGCATGTAGGGCAGCGGCTGGTCGTTCATGTTGTAGGCGAGCATCGACATGTGGTGCCACATCTGGTCCACCGGGTGCGCGTTGTAGAAGATGCCGCCGGTGGCGCCCAAGCCCATCGAGTAGAAGATGGCCCACTTGGCCTCGGGCAGCGGCTTGACGATCTCCATGATCGTCGACATCGACACCCCGCCCCACTTGGCCACACCGGACCAGGCCTGCACGCACATGTGCTGGGTGATCTGGTCGTGGTAGGGCAGCGCCTTGAGATCTTCCAGGGAGAACTCCATCGGGTTCTCCACCAGGCCGTAGACCTTCAGCCGCCAGTCCTTGAAGTCGTTTGCTTCCAGTTCCTTGTACTCGACGGTCTCCGGAAGCCGGCCGTTGCGCCAGTGGAACGGCGAGATGTCGGCCTCGGTGAAGGTGCCGGGCTTGGGGTCGAGGTTCTCCAGCATCCGCTGGAACGGTCCGATCAGCGCGTAGCCGATCTTCTGGACGACCCGCGGGTATTTCAGGGTGAGCGGTGTGGCCGCGACCCACGCCACGGCGCAGATCACGAATGCCACCATGAACACCCAGAAGCCGGTCGCACTGTGACATTCCGGCCCGTCTCCCACGTTGCAGCCGCGAGCGGCGAACATGTGGTTGAGGTTGTCGAATGCATCGGTGGCGAACACCATCGTGACGTGGACCAGGATGAACATCAGGAAGTAGACCAGCACCACGAAGTGCAGGGATCGGGCGATCTGCAGGTTCAGCCGCATGTGCTTGCTGATCAGGCCCAGCCGCTGTGACAACGCCGGGGACATGCCCAGCGCGGTGATCAGCGCAGCGGGTGCGGCGATAAACACCGTGACGAAGTAGGAGATCAACTGCAGTGCGTTGTAGTTGGTCCAGGTGTGGTCGTCCGGCCAGTCCAGCGACATGTACTGGATCATCACCGAGGCGGCGTGCGGGATGATGTCCCAGCTGGTCGGCACGATGCGGCGCCACTGGCCGGTGGTGAACAGCAGAACGTAGAACACAGCGCCGTTGAGCAGCCACAGCACGCCCAGGCCCATGTGCCACCAGCGGGCCAGGCCGATCGAGTGCCGGAAGCCCGGCAGGCCGAACTGCGCCGGCAGGGCGACGGTGTCGGCGTTGGCGGTCCAGTACGGGTCGTCCGGAACGGGCGGGCCGACCCGCAGCCACTCGTCCTTGCCGGGGGTGGAGTTGCGGCTGAAGTACAGGCGCGGATGGTCGCAGAGGATCTGGATGCCGGCCCGGATGATGAAGATCATCATGAACAGGTTGAAGAAGTGGGTCCAGCCGGCCCAGGCGGGCAGGCCGCCCTCAACCGCGGTCGAGGGGCTGCTGCCCGGGTACTGGGCGATGAATTCCTCGACGCCGGGCATGTTCCGGATACCCTTGCCGATGGCCACCGCGGCGATGAGGCCGACGAAGCCGATCGGGATCAGCCACAGCAGGTTCAGCCACCTGTCCTTGCCGATACGCAGATGCGGCGCGACTGCGCGACGTGTCAGGTCGAAACCGCCACCGTATGTCTCGACGTCGACGGTGTCGTCGTGATTCTTGTGAATCTCGGTGCGGTAGCCCTGCTCCAGCTCGAGCTCAACGTCTACGACGTCGGCGGAGTAGTTGACATGATGAGTGGTTTCTTGAGCGGCTGGTGAGGTGGCCGGACCCCGTGGGTCGAGCTGTCCATCAGCGCCGTGGCTGTCAAACGTCGTCACGCACCAACTCTACCTCGGACAATCTTGTCGTCATGCGATATGACAGTGGATTCACAGGGAGCTAGCAGGAATGTCAGGTAACGCAAATGCGGAGAAACGGCCGGATGTAATCCGAGTGTCAGGATCGGGCGTCTCGCCCGGGGCCGGCTCAGGATCGCACTGATCTTTTGTGCACGGATACCGCGTGTTGCACTGCCGCCGACCCGTCGCGCATGCAAACCTTGCGCTTCACTGACCGTTCACCTGGCGCGTCCATAATTCGAAGTTGAATCGGCGATACGAATTCCGCCACCGCCACCAGATTGCAATCTCCGGTGGCGGGCGATCGATGGACGACGCCGCTAGCATGCGCAGTGACGATACTTGTGACCAGGCAGGGGTAGATGACGACCAAAATGGCACCGCAGAGGCGCCTCAGCAGCCCTAGCCGGGAAATGCGACACATGCGGATCGGGGCGCGGCGTGTCTGACGAACAGCGGGGTTCCGGTTACGGCCTGGGGCTGTCTACTCGCACCCAGATGACGGGCTACCAGTTCCTGGCCCGCCGGACCGCGATGGCGCTGACCCGCTGGCAGGTTCGCATGGAGGTGGAGCCGGGCCGGCGGCAGGCGCTCGCGGTGGTGGCCTCGGTGTCGGCGGGAGCGGTCGTCTGCCTGGGCGCATTGCTGTGGTCGTTTCTGAGCCCGTCGGGTCAGATGAACGAATCACCCATCATCGCCGACCGTGATTCGGGTGCGCTTTACGTGCGGGTCGGCGGCACGCTGTATCCGGCGCTGAATCTTGCCTCGGCACGATTGATCGCCGGCCGCGCGGACAATCCGCACAAGGTGCGCTCGACACAGATCGCCGAGCAGCCCCACGGCCCGCTGGTCGGCATCCCGGGAGCACCCTCGGACATTCAGCCCACCACGCCGTCGACGTCGTCGTGGCTGATCTGCGACACCGTCGGCAACGTCCAGGGGGTCGGTGCCCCCACGCCGGTGACGGTGACCGTGATCGACGGAAGCCCCGACCTCAACGCGCGCCGCCGGGTGCTCGACGGCCCGGACGCGGTGGTGCTGCGCTACGGCAACGACTCCTGGGTGGTACGGCAGGGCCGCCGCTCACGCATCGACGCCGCCGACCGCGCAGTGCTGCTGCCGCTGGGGCTCACCCCCGAACAGGTCGACCATGCGCGACCGATGAGCCAGGCACTGTTCGACGCGCTGCCCGTGGGCCCGGAGCTGGCGGTACCGTTCGTACCCGATGCCGGCCAGCCGCCGGCCTTCCCCAACGCCCCGGGACCGGTCGGCACGGTATTCACCACGCCGCAACTTGCTGGACCGCAACAGTATTCGGTAGTTCTGATGAACGGCGTGCAGACCGTGTCATCGGTGGTGGCCCGGATTCTGCAGAACGCCGGGGCGACCGCCGGTGGCGCGCCGGTGGTGGTGGCTCCGCCGGAGCTGGCCAAGATGCCGGTGGTCACCGGCCTGGACCTGTCGGCGTACCCGGAAGGGCCACTGAAGGTGGTTGACATCAAGGAGAATCCGTCCACCTGCTGGTGGTGGGAGCGGTCCAACGGCGACAGCCGGGCCCGGATCCAGGTGGTATCAGGCCCCACTATTCCGGTGTCGCAGAAGCAGATCGGCCGAGTGGTGAGCCTGGTAAAGACCAACAACGACAACATGCCGCAGGCCGATCGGGTGTATTTCGGTTCGGGCTACGGCAATTTCGTCGCAGTGACCGGTAACGACCCGGACGCCTCGACGCGGGAGTCGCTGTGGTGGCTGTCGTCGTCCGGCGTGCGCTTCGGCGTCCCGGGTGACGACGAGCGCAAGGCGCTGGGCCTGGTCAGCGAACCCGCGTTGGCGCCCTCGGTGGCGCTGCGACTGCTGGCACACGGTCCGACCCTGTCCCGTCAGGACGCGCTGGTGCGTCATGACACCCTGCCCACCGATATGAGCCCTGCGGAATTGGCGGTGCCCAGATGAAACGTGGATACGCCCGGTCGACGCCGGAACGAGCGCCGGTTGTCAAGCCGGAGAACATCGTGTTGCCCACTCCGCTGAGTGTGCCGCCGCCGGAAGGCAAGCCGTGGTGGCTCGTGGTGGTCGGCGTGCTGGTTGTCGGCCTGCTCGTCGGCATGGTCGCGATGACGGTGGCCAACGGTTCCCGGATGTTCCTGGGCGCCGGCTCGATCTTCCCGATCTTCATGATCGGCGGCGTCGCGATGATGATGTTCGGCGGTCGTTTCGGCGGCGGGGCCCAGCAGTTGAGCCGGCCCAAGCTGGACGCGATGCGTGCCCAGTTCATGCTGATGCTGGACCGCCTGCGCGAGTCGGCGGCGGAGTCCGCCGACAGCATGGACGCCAACTACCGCTGGTACCACCCGGCTCCGTCCACTCTGACGGCCGCGGTGGGCACGCCCCGGATGTGGGAACGTCAACCCAACGGCAAGGACCTCAACTTCGGGTTGGCGCGGGTCGGGGTCGGCATGACCCGTCCTGAGGTCACCTGGGGTGAGCCGCAGAACATGCCGACCGACATCGAACTCGAGCCGGTGACCGGTAAGGCGCTGCAGGAGTTCGGCCGCTACCAGAGTGTGGTCTACAACCTGCCGAAGATGGTCTCGTTGTTGGTCGAGCCCTGGTACTCGCTGATCGGTGACCGCGAGCACGTCCTCGGACTGATGCGCGCGATCGTCCTTCAGCTGGCCTTCTCCCACGGGCCCGACCATCTGCGCATGGTTGTGGTCACCTCCGACAAGCAGGAGTGGGACTGGGTGAAGTGGTTGCCGCACTTCGGTGACCCACGTCGCCAGGACGCGGCAGGCAATGCGCGGATGGTGTACGGCTCGGTGCAGGACTTCGCCACCTCGCACGCCGACCTGTTCTCCGGCCGCGGGTCGTTCATGCCGCGGCACGCCAGCTCGTCGGCGGAGACGCCCACGCCGCACCACCTGATAATCGTCGACGCCATCGACCCACAGTGGGAGTACGTCAACACCGCCGAGGGTGTTGACGGCGTGACGTTCTTCGACCTGACCGGAGTCCCGGAGTGGCGCGAAGTGCCCCAGCGGGTACTGCGATTCGACGACAAGGGCATCGTCAACGCCCTGCCGCGTGACCGCGACACCTGGATGGTGATCGACGACAACGAGTGGTTCTTCGCGCTGGCCGATCAGGTGAGCCTCACCGACGCCGAGCAGTTCGCGCAGCGGATGGCGCGCTGGCGCCTCGCTGAGGCCTACGAGGAGATCGGGCAGAAGGTGACGCGCCACATCGGTGCGCGCGACATCATGGCCTACTACGGCATCGAGGACGCCGGGCGGATCGACTTCGATGCGCTGTGGGCGGAACGCCGCGACGCGGGTCCCAAAGCGCGCCTGCGGATTCCGTTCGGAAGCCGGTCGGACAACGGCGAGCTGCTGTTCCTGGACATGAAGTCGCTCGACGAGGGTGGCGACGGCCCGCACGGCGTCATGTCGGGCACCACCGGCTCGGGTAAGTCGACGCTGGTGCGCACGGTGATCGAATCGCTGCTGCTGGCGCACCCGCCGGACGAGCTGCAGTTCGTGCTGGCCGACCTCAAGGGTGGTTCCGCGGTCAAGCCGTTCGCCGGGGTGCCGCACGTCTCGCGGATCATCACCGACCTCGAAGACGACCAGGCCCTGATGGAGCGCTTCCTGGAAGCGATGTGGGGCGAGATCGCCCGCCGAAAGTCTATGTGCGACAACGCCGGTGTTGACGGCGCCAAGGAGTACAACGAGATCCGCAATCGGATGCGGGCCCGCGGTGACGACAGCCTGCTGCCGCTGCCGATGCTCGTCGTGGTGATCGACGAGTTCTACGAGTGGTTCCGCATCATGCCGACCGCGGTGGAGGTGCTGGACTCGATCGGCCGCCAGGGTCGCGCCTACTGGGTGCACCTGATGATGGCGTCGCAGACCATCGAGAGCCGCGCCGAGAAGCTGATGGAGAACATGGGCTATCGGCTGGTGCTCAAGGCGCAGACCGCCGGCGCGGCGCAGGCCGCCGGTGTGCCCAACGCGGTCAACCTGCCGGCCAAGGCCGGCCTGGGCTACTTCCGCAAGAGCGGCGAAGAGGTCATTCGCTTCCAGGCCGAGTTCCTCTGGCGTGACTACCACCGTGGCGGGATACTCGACGACGAGCAGATGCCGCTGGTGCACGCGGTCGACTACATCCGTCCGCAGCTGTTCACCACCGACTTCACTCCGCTCGAGGTCAGTGTCAGCACGCCGGAGATCGAAGCGCCCGAAGAGATTCCGGCGATCGACTCCAAACCGGCGACAGTCTCGGGTGAGGTGGCGGAGGAAGAGGATTTCATCCGTACGCCCAAGGTCGGCACGGTGATCATCGATCAGCTGCGCCAGATCGACTTCGAGCCCTACCGGTTGTGGCAACCGCCGCTCGAGGTGCCGGTGACGGTAGAGGACCTGGTGAACCGCTACCTGGGTCACCCGTGGCAACAGGGCTACGGCACCCGGCGCGACTTGGTGTTCCCGATCGGTGTCATCGACCGGCCGTACAAGCATGACCAGCCGCCGTTGACCGTCGATACCTCCGGTCCGGGGGCCAACGTGCTGATCCTCGGCGCGGGCGGTGCCGGCAAGACGACCGCACTGCAGACGCTGATCTGTGCGGCGGCACTGACCCACACCCCCGAACAGGTCCAGTTCTACTGTCTGGCCTACAGCGGAACCTCGCTGACCACCGTTGCCGGATTGCCGCACGTGGGCAGTGTCTGTGGCCCGACCGACCCCGACGGAGTGCGCCGCACGGTGGCCGAACTGTTGGCGTTGGTGCGGGCCCGCAAGCGCAGCTTCCTGGAGAACGACGTCGCCTCGATGGACGTGTTCCGCCGGCGCAAGTTCGACGGAGCCCCGGGAAAGGTGCCCAACGACGGTTTCGGCGATGTCTACCTGGTGGTCGACAACTACCGCGCGCTGTCGGAGGACAACGAGGTACTGGTCGAGCAGGTCAACCAGATCATCAACCAGGGCCCGTCGTTCGGCGTACATGTGATCGTCACCGCTGACCGCGAGTCGGAGCTGCGCCCGCCGGTGCGCAGTGGTTTCGGCTCCCGGGTCGAGCTTCGCTTGGCCGCGGTCGAGGACGCCAAGCTGGTGCGGTCCCGCTTCGCCAAGGACGTCCCGGTCCAGCCCGGCCGGGGCATGGTGGCGGTCAACTACGTTCGACTCGACAGCGACCCGCAATCCGGTCTGCACACCCTGATCGCCCGGCCCGCGATGGCCGACACCGATGAGCGGGTGTTCGAGTCCGACAGCGTCGCTGCGGCCGTCAGCCAGGTCGCGGTGGGCCGGGTTCGCCCGGTCCGGCGCCTGCCGGCGAGGTTCGGGTTGGACGAGGTGCGTGCGGTCGCGGCCAACGACCAGCGCGAAGGTGTGGGTGTCGGCGGAATCGCCTGGGCCATCTCAGAACTCGATCTGCAGCCGGTGTATCTGAACTTCGCCGAGAACGGACACCTGATGGTGACGGGCCGTCGCGAATGCGGTCGGACCACCACGCTGGCGACGATCATGAGCGAGATCGAGCGGCTCTATGCACCTGGTTCCAGCACCGCGCCGGCCACGACGCAGCCGTCGGCACAGGTCTGGCTGATCGACCCGAGGCGCCAGTTGCTGACCACTTTGGGGTCGGACTACGTGGAGAAGTTCGCCTATAACCTAGATGGCGCAGTCGGGCTCATTTCCGAGCTGGCCGCCACGCTGGCCAACCGTGAACCGCCGCCGGGCCTGTCGGCCGAGGAGCTGCTGTCGCGAACCTGGTGGAGCGGGCCGGAGATCTTCTTGATCATCGACGACATCCAGCAGTTCCCGCCCGGCTTCGACTCGCCGTTCCAGAAGGCCGCCCCGTGGGTCACCCGAGCGGCCGACGTGGGCCTGCACGTGATCGTCACCCGTACGTTCGGTGGCTGGTCGTCGGCGGGCAGCGACCCGCTGCTGCGGGCCCTGCACCAGGCCAACTCGCCGCTCCTGGTGATGGACGCCGACCCGGACGAGGGCTTCATCCGCGGAAAGATGAAGGGCGGTCCGCTGCCGCGCGGTCGTGGTCTGCTGATGGCCGAGGACACCGGAGTGTTCGTCCAGGTGGCCGCGACCGAACTGCGCCGAGCGCCGACGCAGGAGCGGGCGGTGACCCCGGCCGGCTGACGACGGTGCGCCAGTGACCGCGGTGGCGTGGACAACAGTGCCACGGCGGTAGCTGGCCACCTCACAGCACCGGTGGGCGGCTGGTGTTTGCCGCGGCCAGATTTTTACCCCGTGGGGCCGTTTCCAGTCGGCCCGGGGCGACCGTCTACGGCCTGCCGAACGTCCGACCGGTGGAAATTACCGATTGGTGTTTCCGCAGGCTGAGGAGGATGAAGCGGCGCCGGCACCCGTGTTTGCGTTACCGCTCTGTTTCCGGAGGTGAACACTTGCGACAGCCAGGTGAACAGTAGGCGTTTCGGCCCGTCAGACCCCACCGGAGCCTTTAGGCTCGGTGTCGGACCGATTGCTGTACGCGATCCGAGGAGGGAATCCAATGTCGTTCGTCAACGCACAGCCCGAAGCGCTGTCAGCCGCCGCCGCCAACCTCAGCGGTATCGGCTCGGCGCTCAACGCGCAGAACGCCGCTGCCGCCGCTCCCACCACGGGTGTGATCCCGGCCGCCGCCGACGAGGTCTCGGCGCTGACCGCGGCACAGTTCGCCGCCCACGCGACCATGTATCAGCAGGTCAGCGCTCAGGCCGCAGCCATCCACGAGATGTTCGTGGCCACCCTGAACACCAGCGCGACCTCCTACGCCGCCACCGAGGCCGCCAACGCGGCGTCGGCGGGCTGAGCGCGACACCGATCTTGCCGGTTGCGAGCCGACGAAAGGGGGACACGATTTCCTAGGTTCAGGACCGGCGGTCGGTTACCGGTGTAATCGGCGGCAACAAACGTAAATCACAAGAAACAACACGACTTCAGTAAGGAGAGAGCAATGGCTACACGTTTTATGACGGATCCGGATGCGATGCGGGCGATGGCGGGTCGGTTCGATGTGCATGCGCAGACCGTTGAGGATGAGGCGCGTCGGATGTGGGCGTCCTCGACGAACATCTCGGGTGCGGGTTGGGGTGGTCTGGCGGAGCGGACCTCGATGGACACCATGGGTCAGATGCAGACTGCGTTTCGCAACATCGTGACGATGCTGCACGGTGTGCGCGATGGTCTGATCCGCGATGCCAACCACTATGAGCAGCAGGAAGCTGCGTCGCAGCAGATCCTGGGCAGCTAGGGAGGATTAGGAAGATGTCGATCAACTACCAGTTCGGTGATGTCAACGCTCACGGCGCGTTGATCCGTGCCCAGGCGGCTTCGTTGGAGGCTGAGCACCAGGCGATCGTGCACGATGTGCTGGCCGCGGGTGATTTCTGGGGTGGTTCGGGTTCGGTGGCGTGCCAGGAGTTCGTGTCCCAGTTGGGTCGCAACTTCGCGGTGATCTACGAGCAGGCCAATGCTCATGGTCAGAAGGTGCAGACCGCCGGCAACAACATGGCCAACACCGACGCCTCGGTGGGCTCCAGCTGGGCCTGACCAAAACCAGCAAAACGCAACGCGGCAGCACACCGACACCATCGGTGTGCTGCCGCGTGCTGCAATTTGTGGGGTGGTGCCGAGCGCCCCACGCGGCTGCGTGATCCAATAGCCAAGTACTCCGCGCGCCAACCACAGCGGACCACCCGGTAGAGGAGGGTAGTGATGGACCCGAGTACCCGTACCGACATCACCGTCAACGTCGAAG
The DNA here is from genome assembly GCF_020172665.1 of [Mycobacterium] zoologicum. Taxonomy (GTDB): domain Bacteria; phylum Actinomycetota; class Actinomycetes; order Mycobacteriales; family Mycobacteriaceae; genus Mycobacterium; species Mycobacterium zoologicum. The sequence continues at coordinate 2,162,960 of NZ_CP083985.1, forward strand.
GCTTCTGGATGCTGCAGGCGTTGCTTGACATTCGCCACGTGGCCCCCGAGTTGCGTTGTCGGCCTTACGTTTCCACCGACTCGAGCGACTGGCTGTCCGAGCATCCCGGTATGGCCGTGATGCGCGAACAGGGGATCGTCGTCGACGACCAGGTCAACGAGACCGTCGCCGCGCGGATGCGCGTGCTGGCCGCACCAGACCTCGAGGTGGTGGCACTGCTGGCGCTGGGCAAGCTGCGCTACGGCGTCATTGAAGCCGACGACGGTGAGGAACCCGAACCTGGAACCCGCGACATTCCCGACAACGAATTCCGGGTGCTACTCGCACGCCGGGGCGAGCACTGGGTCTCGGCCGTGCGGGTCGGCACCGACATCACCGTCGACGACGTCGCGGTGACCGATGCCGCCTCCATTGCGGCGCTGGTGATCGACGGCATGGAATCCATCCACCACGCCGATCCGGCCCAGATCACCGCGGTCAACGTTCCGATGGAAGAGATGCTCGAGGCGACCCAGAGCTGGCAGGACTCGGGCTTCAACATCTTCACCGGGGGAGACCTGCGCAGAATGGGCATCAGCGCCGCCACTGTCGCGGCCCTGGGCCAGGCGCTGTCCGAGCCCGCCGCGGAGGCCGCCGTGTATGCGCGGCAATACCGCGACGACGCCAAAGGCCCCAGTGCGTCGGTGCTGTCGCTCAAAGACGGATCCGGCGGCCGGATCGCGCTGTATCAACAGGCGCGTACCGCCGGGTCGGGCGAAGCCTGGCTGGCGATCTGCCCGGCAACCCCGCAGCTGGTCCAGGTGGGTGTGAAGACCGTTCTGGACACGTTGCCCTACGGCGCGTGGAAAACGCACCGCAGAGTCTAGAGCTGGGTATTGGCGCCGTCCGCCGAAAACCGGGTAACGCAGCAGGATTGCGGATAAACCACGGTTCGTGCGAATAACAGGCAATGCCTTTAGAATTGGACGGACTTTTAAATTATGACGAATTGCGAGGGGACACTGATGGGTTCCGTGGGATCCGTATTAGTCGGCCAAGGGGTGGGCCAGTGACGGCGGCGATCGAATCCGGCCAACAGGGCGGTGAACTCTCGCCGTCGGCGCCCCGGTCGGTGGTGGTCGGAGTCATGGCCGGCGACGGTGTCCAGATCGGGACGCTGCTGGACGCCGACGCTCCGGTCTCGGTGATGCTGGACCCGCTGCTCAAGGTGATCAACGGCCGGCTGCAGGAACTCGAAGAGCCCGGGCTGGAATCCCAGGGACGCGGCCGCTGGGTGCTGTGTCTGGTAGACGGCACCGCGTTGCGGCCGAACCAATCACTGACCGAACAAGACGTGTACGACGGCGACCGGCTGTGGCTGCGATTCATCGAGGACCGGGAGCGCCGCTCGCCGGTCATCGAGCACATCTCGACCGCGGTGTCGGTCAACCTGGCCAAACGTTTCGCCCCGGTGAACTCGGTGACCGCCGTCCGGGTCGGGGTGGCCACGCTGGCGACCGGCGTGCTGCTGGCCACCGGGCTGCTGGCCGCGTGGCGCTACGGGCATGACACCTGGCTGACGTCGGCGTTCAGCGCGGGTCTGGCGTTTCTGGTGCTGATCGCCGCCGCGCTGATCCTGCTGCAGGCGCGCAATGCGTCCGATCGCGGCGTCGGCGACACGCTGCTGGCCAGCGGGCTGGCGCCGTTGGTGGTGGCGGCTGCGGCCGCGGTGCCCGGCCCGGTCGGCGCCGCCCACGCCGCGCTGGGGTTCGGCGTCGCCGGAATCGCCGCGCTGGCCGTCATCCGGCTCACCGGCCGTCAGTTGGCCGGCTACACCGCCGTTGCGGTTATCAGCGCGGCGGTGACGTTCGCCGGTGTGCTGCGGATGCTGGTCATGACCGGCGCGGTGACCCTGATGGCCACGGTGTATCTGGTCTGCGTGCTGGCCTATCAATGGGCGCCGTCGGCGTCGCGCTGGCTGGCCGGTCTGCGGTTGCCGGTCTTCCCTTCGGCCACCAGCCGCTGGGTCTTCGAGGCGCGCCCCGACCTGCCGACCACGGTGGTGACCCGCGAAGGCGGTCCGCCGGTTCTGGAGGGCCCGGAGTCGGTTCGCGAGGTGGTGCTGCGTGCCGAGCGGGCCAGGTCGTTCCTGACCGGTCTGCTGACGGGGCTGGGTGTTCTGGTGATCGTCTGCATCACCGGCCTGGCCGACCCACACTCCGACAAGGCCTGGCTGGCCGTTCTGCTGGCCTCGCTGACGGCCGGCTTCCTGGTGCTGCGGGGACGTTCCTTCCGGGACCGCTGGCAGGCGGTCACGGTGACACTGAGCGGTCTGGTGATCGTCGCGGCCGTCGTGGTGCGCTTCGTGGTGGTGCTGTGGTCGCCCACGGCCCTGTCGGTCGGCGTCTCGGTGCTGGTGCTGGTGCCGATGTTCGGGCTGCTGTCCGCGGTCATCGTGCCGAACACCATCTACAGCCCGCTGTTCCGCAAGTTCGTCGAGTGGATCGAATACCTGTGCCTGATGCCACTGTTCCCGCTCGCGCTGTGGTTGATGAATACCTATGAAGCCATCCGATACCGGTAGGGGCGCAGGTCGGCTGCAGCGCACCGCCGCTGTCGGCGCGGCTTCGGTAATGCTGGCCTGTGGTTCGCTGGCGGGGATGCCCGTCGCGGGCGCGGTCGAACGGCCGGTGATCGACCCCGCGGCGCTGCCTCCGGACAGCCCGCCGGGTCCGCCGCAGGCGATGCGGCAGACCTCGTACTGCACCGAGGTCGGCGTGCTGCCCGGCACCGACTTCCGGGTGCAGCCCGCCTATCTGGACATGCTCAATCTCCCGGAGGCGTGGAAGTTCGGCCGCGGCGGCGGTGTGACCGTCGCCGTCATCGACACCGGCGTGACCCCGCATCCGCGGTTGCCGAACCTGACCGGCGGCGGCGACTACGTGATGGCCGGCGGTGACGGACTGTCGGACTGTGATGCGCACGGCACGCTGGTGGCATCGTTGATCGCCGGTATGCCGGACAACGGGGTGACGCCGCTGCCGCCGCCGCGCCAGACCCGCCGGCCCCCGTCGGTTCCCACCAACGAACCCACGCCCACACCGGTGACGCCGCAGACGACCATCCTGGTGATGCCGCCCCCCCAGGCGCCACCGCCACCGCCACCGGCTGAAGGCGAGGAGCCACCGCCCGGCGGCGCGGCTCCGGCACCGCCTCCTCCGCAGGCTCCGCCTCCCGCGCAGGCTCCGGGTCCCGCACCGGGCCCCGCACCGGGTCCGAATGCTGCGGCATCGTCGGGCTACACCGGCGGTGGCACCGGTACGGTGCGTTCGGCAGAAGGCAAGGGCCGCGGCCGCACGGCGCCGGTCGACTTCCGCGCGCCAGCCGCGCCGCCGCCCGTGGGAGGGCCCGATGCGTTCAGCGGCGTGGCGCCCGACGTGCACCTGATCTCCATCCGGCAGAACAGCCAGGCCTTCGGCCCCAAGGAGCCGTTCGGCGACGGTCAGGACCCGCAACTGCGCGAGAAGAACGACGGTCTGCGGACCATGGCGCGCGCGATCGTGCACGCCGCCAACATGGGTGCCCAGGTCATCAACATCTCCAACGCGGTATGCATGAACGTGCGGACCATGATCGATCAGGCGGACCTGGGCGCGGCCGTGCGCTACGCCGCCGTCGAGAAGAACGTGGTGATCGTCGCTGCCGCCGGTGACGCCAGTTGGCGGGACTGCAAGCAGAATCCCGTCTACAACGCGATGCGCCCCGACGACCCTCGGGACTGGAACGGCGTCAACACGGTGGTGACGCCGGCTTGGTACGACGAGTACGTGCTGACCGTCGGCGCGGTGGACTCCGGTGGCGCGCCGCTGAGCAAGACCAGTGTCGCCGGCCCGTGGGTGTCGATCGCCGCGCCCGGCACCGACATCGAAGGCCTGTCCGCTCGCGACGACGGCCTGATGAACGCGGTCGACGGCCCGGAGAACTCCCTGCTGGTGCCCTCAGGTACCAGCTTCTCGACGGCCATAGTCTCGGGAGTGGCGGCGCTGGTGCGCGCCAAGTATCCGGAACTGTCGTCCCATCAGGTGATCAACCGGCTGATCCGCACCGCCCGGCAGCCGGCCCGCGGTGTCGACAACGTCGTCGGGTACGGAATCATCGACCCGGTGGCCGCTCTGACATGGGACGTTCCCGATGTTCCGGCACAGCCGGTCGAACGGTTGTCGGCGCCGCTGGCGGTTCCGCCGATGCCGCCGGAACGTGACATGACCCCGGCGTGGGTCGCCGGGGCAGGGTTGCTGGCCGCGGTGGCGGCGGCCGGTGTGGCATTGGGAGTGGCAGCATTGCGACGATCCCGTAGAAATCGATGAAGGTACAGCGGAACCGATGAAGGCACAGCACGCATTAGGTCTGAACCTCTCCTGGGCACGGGTGACCATTGTCTTTCTGATCGACATGGGGATCCTGGTCCTGGCCGGTCGCTGGCCCGGCAACGCGCAGGACGCCGTCTACGCGTGGTGGGCGGGCGTCGGGGTCGCGGTGTTGGTCGCACTCATCGCATTGCTCACCTATCGGCGGATGCCGGTCAGCACGATCTGGGCGGCCTGGTTCGCCGATCAGTTCGCCGACCCGGAGGAGGCCCTGCAGCGGGGCCGAACCCCCGCGGTCGATCATCACCGTAAGTTCGGCCGCGAGGCGGTCGGCATGCGCGAACACCAGGGCCAACTGGTGACCGCGATCGCGGTCGGCGGGCGACCGGCGCCCGCCACCGGACGGCACCGCCGCTCCACCGAACCGATGACGCTGCCGGCGGAGCGCCTCGCCGCCGGGCTGCGCCAGTTCGACGTGCGGCTGGACAGCGTCGACGTCGTCTCGGTGGGCACGCGCAGTGCTCCGCGGAGCACCGAAGACGCCGACGCCGAGGACTCCGGTTCGATGCCCGATCACCGGTCCACCTGGGTGGTGCTGCGGATGGACCCGCAGCACAACGTCAATGCAGTGGCCGCGCGTGACTCGTTGGCCTCGACCCTGGCGGCGGCGACCGAGCGACTGGCGGAGGAGCTCGACGGACGTCAGCTCAGCGCGCAGGTGGTTCGGGCCGACGAGTTCGAGGCGATCGACGAGGCCGTGCTGGCCGGTGTGGAGGCCTCCCAGCTGCGGCACCGGCTGTTCCGTGCACGGCCGGCCGGATTTGTCACGGCCCTGTGGATGTCGCCGGGAGACATCTCCGCGGACAACATCGAGCACCTGTGGTACCCCGAGACCGACGCGACTGTGGTGACGGTGCGACTGGCGCCCGGCCGTGGCCGCACGACCGAGATTTCGGTGTTGGTGCGCTACGACAGCGCCGAGAAGCTGAGCAAGGGCGTGCGGGCCGCACTGAACCGGTTCGTGGGCCGGCGTCAACTGGACGCGGTCTGTGCCAGTCTCCCGGCACCCACCGCGCACCGGCGGATGGTGGTGCCGGGCCGGGATCTGGAAGACGGTGAACACCTGCCGATTTCGGTGGACGAGGTGGTCGAGTACGCGAGCCCCGCGTCCGGGGCGCGTTCGTGACAGGACCGTCGGCGACATCGGACGCCCGCAACGCGATGGTCGCGGGCATGCTTGCCTCCGGCATCTCGGTCAATGGGCTGCAGCCAAGCAATAACCCACAGGTCGCTCTGCAGATGTTCACCACCGCCAGCTCGATCGACCCGGGCATGTGCGATGCCTGGCTGGCGCGGGTGCTGGCCGGTGATTCCGACATCGAGACGCTGTCCAACGCCTGGGCGACGGTGCGGACCTTCGGATGGGAGACCCGGCGGCTGGGCCTGTCGGACCTGGAGTTCCGGCCGGAAGTCTCCGACGGGATGTTCCTGCGGCTGATGGTCACCAGCGTGGAGTCGCTGGCGGCCGCCTACGCCGCCGCGCTGGCCGAAGCCAAGCGGTACGCGGAGGCCGCGAAGCTGCTCGACGGGGTCGAGCCGCGGAACCCCTTTGAGAAAGAGCTGGTCGACTATGTGCGCGGCCTGCTGTACTTCCGGACCGGTCGCTGGCCCGACGTGCTCAACCAGTTCCCGGCGGCTGCCCCGTGGCGGCAACCCGAACTGAAGGCGGCGGCCGCTGCGATGGCAACCACGGCGCTGGCCTCGCTGGGGGTGTTCGAGGAGGCGACCCGCCGCGCCCAGGAGGCCATCGAGGGCGACCGGGTTCCCGGCGCCGCCAACGTTGCGCTCTACACCCAGGGCATGTGCCTCCGGCACCTGGGCCGCGAAGACGAGGCCACCGAACTGCTGCGTCGCGTCTACTCGCGGGACTCGAAGTTCGCACCGGCCCGCGAGGCACTCGACAATCCGGACTATCGGCTGATCCTGACCGATCCGGAGACCATCGAGGCCCGCACCGACCCGTGGGATCCCGACAGCGCCCCGACCCGCGAACAGGCGGAGGCCGATCGGCATGCCGCCGAGGCCGCCCGCTACCTGGCGGAGGGCGACGCGGAACTGGCCGCCATGCTCGGCATGGAGCAGGCCAAGCGGGAGATCAAGCTGATCAAGGCGACCACCAAGGTGAATCTGGCGCGCGCCAAGATGAACCTGCCGGTCCCGGTGACCTCCCGCCACACCCTGCTGCTCGGTCCGCCCGGTACCGGCAAGACGTCGGTGGCCCGCGCGTTCACCAAGCAGCTGTGCGGCCTCACGGTGCTGCGCAAGCCGTTGGTCGTGGAGACCAACCGATCCAAGCTGCTGGGCCGATACATGGCGGATGCGGAGAAGAACACCGAGGAGCTGCTCGAAGGGGCGCTCGGCGGTGCGGTGTTCTTCGACGAGATGCACACCCTGCATGAAAGCGGCTACAGCCAGGGCGACGCCTACGGCAACGCGATCATCAACACGCTGCTGCTCTACATGGAGAACCATCGCGACGAGCTGGTGGTGTTCGGCGCCGGCTACGCCAACGCCATGGACAAGATGCTCGAGGTGAACCAGGGTCTGCGGCGACGTTTTTCGACCGTGATCGAGTTCTACAGCTACACCCCGCCCGAACTGCTGGAACTGACCAAGATGATGGGGGCGGAGAACGAGGACGTGGTCAGCGACCAAGCGGTCGAGGGATTGCTGCCGTCGTATCAGAAGTTCTACGCCGATGAGAACTACTCTGAGGACGGCGATCTGATTCGCGGCATCGATGTCCTGGGCAACGCGGGCTTTGTGCGCAACGTGGTGGAAAAGGCGCGGGATCACCGCAGCTTCCGTCTGGATGACTCCGAACTGGATGCCGTGCTGGCCGGCGATGTCACCGAGTTCAGCGAGGAGTGGCTGCACAAGTTCAAGGAACTGACCCGTGAAGACCTCGCCGAAGGGCTCAGCGCGGCGGTGGCCGAGAAAAAGCCGGGCTGATCACCGACAGCTAGCCCGCAGCGTATTCACAGCATCGGGCAGGTTCATTCAAGTTGACGCCTGCCGACGCCAGTGCCACCATGGCGCAGACAGCGAGGCCGATTCGTCCGTGGCACCCGCTGCTGTTTTCTTCAATCGTGTTGTGTTGGTCGGGCGCTGAGGAGGTCCCATGAGCTTTGTGAATGCGCAACCGGAGGCGCTGACCTCCGCTGCCGGAAACCTGGCGGCGATCGGCTCTGCGCTCAGTGCTCAGAACGCGGCCGCAGCCACTCCCACCACGGGCGTCGTTCCGGCTGCCGCAGATGAGGTTTCGGCGCTGACCGCGGCGCAGTTCGCCGCGCACGCCAGCATGTACCAGGCGATCAGCGCCCAGGCCGAAGCCATCCACCAGGCGTTCGTCGCCACCTTGAACACCAGCGCCAACTCGTACGCGGCGACTGAGGCAGCCAACGCGGCCTCGGCCGGATAACTTACAGCACAACAACTTTGGAGCAGGGAGAACATCATGGCTACACGTTTTATGACGGACCCGGACGCGATGCGGGCGATGGCGGGTCGGTTCGATGTGCATGCGCAGACCGTTGAGGATGAGGCGCGTCGGATGTGGGCGTCGTCGACCAATATCTCGGGTGCGGGTTGGGGTGGTCTGGCGGAGCGGACCTCGATGGACACCATGGGTCAGATGCAGACTGCGTTTCGCAACATCGTGACGATGCTGCATGGTGTGCGCGATGGTCTGATCCGCGATGCCAACCACTACGAGAGCCAGGAAGCTGCGTCGCAGCAGATCCTGGGCAGCTAGGGAGGATTAGGAAGATGTCGATCAACTACCAGTTCGGTGATGTCAACGCTCACGGCGCGTTGATCCGTGCCCAGGCTGCTTCGTTGGAGGCTGAGCACCAGGCGATCGTGCACGATGTGCTGGCCGCGGGTGATTTCTGGGGTGGTTCGGGTTCGGTGGCGTGCCAGGAGTTCGTGTCCCAGTTGGGTCGCAACTTCGCGGTGATCTACGAGCAGGCCAATGCTCATGGTCAGAAGGTGCAGACCGCCGGCAACAACATGGCCAACACCGACGCCTCGGTGGGCTCCAGCTGGGCCTGACCGGTCCGCGCAGAGCGCCTTTTCGCCTTCACCAGCTGAGCGGGTATCCGGTCGACCGAACAGGCATGGAGAGCCATGGACTTCGGAGCGTTGCCGCCGGAGATCAACTCTGGCCGAATGTACTCCGGTCCGGGGTCAGGCCCGCTGCTGGCGGCGGCTGCCGCGTGGGACTCGCTGGCCGCCGAATTGAGTTCGACTGCGTCGTCCTACGACTCGGTGCTCTCGGGTCTTACCGCTGACGCCTGGTCCGGTCCGACGGCGGCATCGATGTGGGCGGCGGCTCGCCCCTACGCGGGCTGGATGGGCAGCACCGCCACGCAGGCCCAGCTGGCCGCAGCCCAGGCTCGGGCCGCCGCCGCCGCCTACGACGCGGCGTTCGGCGCGACGGTGCCACCGCCGGCGATCGCCGCGAACCGCAGCCTGCTGCTGTCGTTGATCGCCACCAACATCCTGGGCCAGAACACCGCGGCTATCGCCGCCACCGAGCTGGAATACACCCAGATGTGGGCACAGGACGCAGGTGCCATGTACGGCTACGCCGGCGCATCGGCCAGTGCTACCGCGCTGCCTCCGTTCACCACACCGCCCCAGACCACCAACCCGGCGGGGCTGCAGGCCCAATCCGCGGCGGCCAGTCAGGCGGCGTCGGGAGTTGGCGCCCAAGCCCAATCATCGGTGAGCCAACTGATCTCGATGGTGCCCCAGACGCTGCAGACCATGGCTACAGCGGGGACCGCCGCAGCCGACCCGACGTCGATCACGGGCGTTCTGGACTTTCTGGCCGGCCCGCTGTCACCGATCTCGTTGTTCGGGATCGGCGGCATTCCCTACCTGTTGGCGATCCAGTGCGTGCTGCTGCCGATGAACGGGGCGAACGTGGTCTCCGCGGTCAACCGGGCGATGGGACCCAAGCCCTGGCTGGACGAGCCGGTGTTACCCGCCCAAACCCTCACCGGAACACGGCTGGTCGGGGCGCCCGGCCCCGCGGTGGCGGCGGGTTTGGGCAACGCTGGCTCGATCGGTCGAATGTCGGTGCCGCAGAGCTGGCTAGCTCAGACCCCGACCGCGAAGGCAGTGGCCGCCATCTATCCCGAGGCCGGGCCGGGAGCCGTTGCGGCGGTGGCAGCGGAGGGCGAGGTCGGGGTGCTCAACGACATGGTGCTGGCCGGTCTGATCGGACGCGCCATGACCGCCAACACCGGCGCGGCCGGACGAGACGTCGGTGGGGCCACCGGCCTGGCGGCGGCAAGCAAGCCCAGCAAGCCCAGCAAGGCGACCATCATCGTGATACCTCCCTCAGCGGAGGACTGACCGGTGCCGGGCGTGGACTTCGGAGCGCTACCGCCGGAGGTGAACTCTGCGCGGATGTATTCCGGGCCCGGAGCAGGGTCACTGCTGGCGGCGGCCGGGGCCTGGCGTGGGTTGGCCGGGGAACTGGGCGTGGTCGCGTCGGCCTACCAGGCGGTGATCGCCGACCTTACCGGCCAGGCCTGGTTCGGCCCGGCGTCGACAGCCATGGCCGCCGCCGCCACGCCCTACGCGGACTGGCTCGGCAACATCGCGACGCTCGCCGAACAGACGGCGAGTCGATTGATGCTGTCAGTCAATGATTTCGAGCAGGCGTTCGCTGCGACGGTGCCACCACCGGCGATCGCGGTGAACCGTACCCGGCTGGCGGCGCTGTCGGCCGCCAACGTATTCGGGCAGCATGCTGCTGAGATCGCGGCGACCGAGGCCGAGTACGGCCAGATGTGGCTGCAGGACGCGATGGCCATGTACGGCTACGCGGCCCGTTCGGCGGCGGCGACCGCGATGGCACCGTTCACCGCGCCGCCAACGGTCACCAGCCCGGCCGGATCTGCCGGACAGGGTGCCGCGGCAGGGCAGGCCGCGGCGGGCAGCGCCCATACCCAGCTGTCGCAGCTGGTCAGCGCGATACCGCGCCAACTGCAGGGCCTTTCGGCTGCCGGGAGCGCGCAGTCCGTGCCCGCCGACCCGGTGTCCCAGGCCGCGTCGTACATCGAGATGATGACACGCTCGATCCTGCCCGCCAATGACACGAACATCACGGCGCTTTACGGCATGGGCCAGTACGCACGCAACCTCAACACCGACTTGGACATCTCCCAGGCCACCGGTGGTAGAGCCGGATTCGGCTCGGGCGCAAGGGTGCTGAATGTCGAGGAATCGACGGTTCTGGGCGGTGCCGCCCGACCGGCCGTGTTCGCGAGCGCCGGAAGCGCCAGCGCCGTAGGCAAGCTCGCCGTTCCGCAGGCTTGGGTTGACTCGCTGCCCGAGGTCACGACCACCGTGAGCCCCGCATCCGCGACGTCACCTGCGGACCACGGCGCCGGGGCGGCCGTGGCCGGCCTCGCCGGGCGCACCGGCCACCGGCAGGGGAGGGCCGAGTATCGCAGCGAGCGGACCGCCGGCGAACTCCTCGGCACCGACGAGGTGCAGCACTGGCATGTCGAACCGGGCGAGCTCAAGAGCCTTCTGGGGGAGGTGGCCGTACAACCCGGCATCCACGAGGTGTACTTCGACACTGAAGAACAACCGGGTTCACGCGGGCCGCGGGGGTGATCGGCATGGATTTCGCGGCGCTGCCGCCCGAGGTGAACTCCGGGCGGATGTATGCCGGTCCCGGCTCCGGGCCGATGCTGGCCGCCGCAACGGCATGGGCGAGGTTGGCCGCCGAGACCGGTTCGGCCGCAAAGGCCTACCAGTCGGTGCTGACGGGCCTGACCGACGAAGGTTGGCTGGGACCGACCTCGGAGTCGATGGCGGCCGCGGTGAGCCCCTACGTGGCGTGGCTGCAAGGCACGGCGGGGCTCGCCGAGCAGGCCGCAGCACGCGCCACCGCGGCCGCGGCCGCCTTCGACGAGGCCTACTCGGCGGTGGCGCCGCCACCGGTGATCGCGGCGAATCGCAGTGCGCAGGCCGCCCTGGTCGCCACGAATCTGCTCGGCCAGAACAGCGCCGAGATCGCGGCGCTGGACGCCGGATACGCGCAGCTGTGGGTCCAAGACGCGGTGGCGATGTACGGTTACGCGGCCCGATCCGCGGCGGCGACCGCGCTGACGACGTTCACCGAGCCTCCGGCCACCACCAATCCGTCGGGAACCGCCGGCCAGGCCGCTGCCGTTGCGCAGGCCGGCGGGCATTCCGAGCTGTCGCAGTTGATCAGCGCGATCCCGCAGGCATTGCAGGGGCTTGGCTCGGCGGCCGCTTCGGTGGCACCGTCGGCTGCGGCGCCGGCGGCCCCGCTGACACTGACGCAGCTCGTCTCCTACCTGCTGATCCTGCCGAAGAGCATCGTGCCGTTCAACGACGCCCTCAAGTCGGTCCTCTACGGCATGATCCAGTACGCCCGAAACCTCAACACCGACTTGGACATTGCCGCGGCCACCGGGGGCAGGGCCGGATTCGGTTCTGGGGCAGCGGCGTTGGTGGCCGCCGACGACACGGCGCTGCTCGGGGCCCGGCCGATGTCGGCGGGTGTGGGCAATGCGGCCGCGATAGGCCGGCTCAGTGTCCCGTCGAACTGGACGGCGACCGCGCCGGTGGCCAAGATGGCGGCCGCCGTGTTGCCGGAGGCCGGGGCTGCGGCGGCGGCCGCCGCGGGGGCCCAGATTCCCACCGGTGTCTTCGGGGACCTCGCAGTTGCGGGCCTGGCGGGACGGGCGCTGACCGGCGCCGCCCCGCGCAGTCACCCGGCCGCGGCGATGAACGGCCATGCCCAGGGCCGGCTGGAGCGGTTGGTGACCGAACTGGCCGGCACCACGGAGGTGCAGCACTGGCATGTGGACCCGAGCCGGTTGGACAGTCTGCTCGAAGAGCTGGCCGAGCAGCCCGGCGTCCACGCCGTACACGTCAATCCGGACGGACAGCAGCCCTCCGGGCCGGCCCCGCAGCCCGGCTGACAGCGGCGCGACTTCTGGCTGGTCGCAAGCTGTTTCGGAGCTGTTCCAGCAGATTGTCAGCGGACTGTCAGCGACGCGCCACGGCCGATTGACCAGGAACCTCCCCTGGTGCACTATGGTGAGGCAAGCACCTCGTTAGGTGAGGCGTCTGCACGGATACAGGCCACTGACCCCGAACGTCGAGAGACGCCCCGGGTCAGGACAGCTCCTCCCGGATTAAGGGTTGAGCCCAAGTGGCTTCCGGTCTGCAGTGTTTATGCAGGCAGGACACGCCGTGTAGTGCCGAAACTCTGATGAGAGGGGTGCGTTGTCCGGCCGTGGTCGGGCACATTCACCTCTTCGTGCGTACATGACGGCACCCCCGTGTGCCCAGGCCGAGAGGAGGTGCGAGCGACTTTGAGTCCGAGTGATAGTTCCTATCCGAGTTCGACCGTCGACTCGCTCGATCTCGGTACCGCTTTCACCCTCTGATTCTCACCGGCGCTTGACTCGTCGGCCGGCGTGACTCCGCATGCGGAACACGCCTGCCTTTGGTGTGCCCTGACTTCGCCTGGCGCATAGCTCGTTTCGTCCGGCGACACTTGCCTTCGCATGCCCAGCTCCGGGATGTCGCACTGAGCGGCCCTGCAAACCCGTTGCCGCCCAAGGCTGCTCATTGCCCGTCTTGTTCTGACTGCCACAAGCCATCGATTCATCTTCACCACCGTCAACCAAAAAGGAGCAATGCCATGGACTTCGGAGCATTCCCGCCGGAAATCAACTCAGCCCGCATCTACACCGGTCCCGGTTCGAGCCCGATGATGGCCGCTGCCGGGGCCTGGGACAAGATGGCCGCCGAGCTCAGCTCGGCCGAAGCCGCCTACCAGTCCGTCATCAACGGCCTGGTCAGCGAGGGCTGGATGGGGCCCGCGTCCAACGCGATGGCCGCCGCCGCCGCACCGTATGCGGCCTGGATGGGCGCCACCGCCGCCCAGGCCGAGCAGACCGCCGTTCAGGCCCGTGCGGCCGCCGCGGCGTTCGAGGCCGCCTACGCCATGACGGTTCCGCCGCCGGTAATCGTGGCCAACCGTTCGCAGCTGGCAATGCTGGTGGCCACCAACTTCCTCGGCCAGAACGCCGCGGCGATCGCGGCCACCGAGGCGCACTACAGCCAGATGTGGGCCCAGGACGCCGGTGCGATGTACGGCTACGCGGCCGGTTCGGCGGCGGCCACCAAGGTCACCCCGTTCAGCTCACCGCGTGAAGTGGCCGACCCGTCGGCGCAGGGCACCCAGCAGGCCGCGACGGCACAGGCCGCCGGTACCGCTGCCGCGACGCAGGCGCAATCCGCAGTGTCGCAAGCGCTGACGAACACCCCATCGACCCTGCAGGCGCTTGCCTCGCCGGTGTCCGGTGAGATCGGACCGGTGATTCCGGACATCTTCGGTATCGCGCCCGGGGATCTGAGTAACGCCATGACCAACCTGGCGAGCAGCACCTTCAGCCCGATGGGTATGGCCGGGATCACCCAGGCCGGCGCCGACATCGCCGTCATCCGCGGTGCGGCCCTGGCCGCCGCTGACCCGCTGGGTCTGGGTGCCATCGACCCGCTGGACATGCTGATGCCGAGCCTGGGCCTGCACGGACTCGGCGGGCTGGGCAACCTGGGCGGGGGCCTGGGCGGCGTCGGTACGGCGTCGGCCAGCCTGGGTCAGGCGGCGTCGGTGGGTGGGCTGTCGGTGCCGCACACCTGGGCGGCGGCGGTGCCGGCCACCGGAACCCCGGGCGCTTCGGTGGCGGCCACCGGCTGGACCGTGGCCGCGCACGCGCCGGAGGCTGGGGCGGCAGGTATGCCGGGTGTGCCGCTGGCGGGAGCCGGCCAGGGCCGCAACTACGGTTTCGCGGCACCGCGGTACGGGTTCAAGCCGACGGTGATGGCTCGCCCGGTGGTGGCCGGATAGCTGTGACATCGTGGTCGGCATGCAGACGCTGACCGTCACCGAGTTCACGCTGAGGCTGGCCGTCGGACTGGGCTGTGGGGCCTTGATCGGCCTGGAACGGCAGTGGCGGGCTCGGATGGCCGGGCTGCGGACGAATGCGCTGGTGGCGGCCGGCGCGACGCTGTTCGTGCTGTACTCGATCTCCGCGGGTGACGACAGCTCTACCCGGGTCGCGTCCTACGTGGTGTCCGGGGTGGGGTTCCTCGGCGGTGGGGTGATCCTGCGGGAGGGGTTCAACGTCCGCGGCCTCAACACCGCGGCGACACTGTGGTGCTCGGCCGCCGTCGGAGTGCTGGCGGCGGCCGGGAACCTGGTGTTCGCACTGATCGGGACCGGTGCCATCGTCGGTACCCATCTATTGCTGCGGCCACTGGGCCGGTTGATCGACAGCGATCAGCACATCGAGGAGGACGTGCCGCTGGCGCCGTATCAGGTGGAGGTCATCTGCCGGCCGAAGACGGAGAAGTATCTGCGTGCCCAGATCGTCCAGCACACCGCCGGAAACGATCTGGTCCTGCGGGGCATCCACACCAGCCCGGCGGCCGACGACAACATCGCGCTCACGGCATTGATGCTGTCGGACAACAGGGCACCGGACCGGCTGGAGCGGCTGGTAGGTGAGCTGTCGCTGCAGCCCGGTGTCTATGCGGTGCACTGGCACGCGGAGAATCCGGGGGCGTTGTCCGCGGAGTGACTGGCGGCGTTTTCCATGCCGCGGGAACTTTGAGCAGCGCCTCGGTCGGTGTTCGCATAAGGTGGCGGATGTCGCATCAGCGCGACATCGCCCTGCCGTCTCGGCAGGCCGTGGAAATGGGAAGGGAACATCGTGGCGCAGAGCTTGGGAGACACGCTCACCGCGGGCAAGAAGCTCGTCAAGGGGGAATCGCTGACCTCGAAGAACGGGGCGTACACCCTGACACTTCAGGACGACGGCAACCTGGTGCTGGAAGCACGTGGCAAGGCGGTCTGGTCCTCGGGCACCAACGGCCAGGACGTGGTCCGCGCCGAGGTGCAGCCCGACGGCAACTTCGTGCTCTACACGGCCGACAAGCCGGTGTGGCACACCGACACCAAGGGCAAGAAGGACGTCAAGCTGGTCCTGCAGGACGACCGCAACCTGGTGCTGTACTCCGCTGACGGGGCGGCCTGGTCCACCAAGACCGAGACCGACGCGCCGCCGCCGGAAGAGGCCAAGGCCGAAGAGGCCCCGGCCCAGGAGGCCCCGGCCGCCGGTGCTCAGAAGTACACCGTGGTCGCGGGGGACACCCTGTTCGCCATCGCCGAGAAGTTCTACGGCGACGGCAACAAGTACCCCGAGATCGCCAAGGCCAGCGGTGTTTCGAACCCGGACCTGATTCACCCGGGTCAGGAGCTGACGATCCCCTGATCGTCGCCGGACGCAGCCGCGGCGGCCCGGACCCCGATGGGGCCGGGCCGCTGTGCTGTGTCGTTGACTACGGTGGGTTAAGTTCAGCAGGACCGAAACTCGGTCCTCAACGACGATCGGAGTCGACTTTGCGGGGGTTGGCGACACAGGTGTCGGTGATGGCAGCAGCCACCCTTGCAACCCTGGTGAGCCCGGCCGCCGGTTCGGCCCATGCGGATCCGGTGCTGGTGTACCCGGGCATGGAGGTGCATCAGGACACCCATGTCTGCACGCTGGGCTACGTGGATCCGGTCATGCGCGTCGCATTCACCGCCGGTCACTGCCGGGGCAGCGGTCCGGTCGTCGACCGGGCCGGCAACGTGATCGGCACATTGGCCACCTTCCGCGACAACACCCCGAACGGCTCGACCGTCAACACCGACCAGGTGATCGCCGACTACGAGTCGATCGTGCTGGCCGACGGTGTCGAGGCCAACGACATCCTGCCCGGCGGCCTGCGTCTGGAGTCTGGTGCGGACGACGTTGTGGCGCCGGGCGATCCGGTCTGCCACTTCGGCATCGTCACCGGGCAGACCTGCGGCACCGTCGAGCGGGTCAACAACGGCTGGTTCACCATGAGCAACGGCGTGCGCAGTCAGCAGGGCGACTCGGGCGGCCCGGTCTATGTGATCCGGGGCGGCCAAGCCCGGATCGTCGGTCTGTTCAACAGCGTGTGGGGAGACAATCCCGCCGCGGTGTCGTGGTCTGCGTTGTCTCAACAGGTCCGTGAGGACGTCGGCGTGCCGGCTGCGCATCCATGACCGCGGTATCCCGGCCGCCCGTCCAGATCGCTTGGGTCACAGATGATCTGGCGGCCATCGAAGCAATGCTGACCGCGCTGCTGGGTGTGCGCAAATGGGTTCGGATGCCCGGGGTGCACTTCGCGCCCGACGCCTGCACCTACCGGGGTGAACCCGCCGACTTCATCGCCGACATCGCGCTGAGCTATGCCGGCGACATGCAGCTGGAGCTGATCGCGCCGGTGAGTGGGCCCAGCATCTATCAGGACTTCCTGGCCGAGCGTGGGCCGGGCTTGCACCACATCTGCATCGAGGCGGCCGACGCCGACGACTTCGCCGTGCTGCTCGATGACGCCGCCGCGCAGGGCGCCGAGGTGGTCACCGAGGGAGTCTTGCCCGGCGGCATGCGCTTCGCCTATGTGTCGGCGCCGCAGTCCGGCGTCCCATTCGTGGAGATCGCTGTCTTCCCGGCCGAGATCCGTGCCGTTTTCGACTACATCAAACAGGAGCAGCAGCAGTGAGCACAGACATCCCGGAAATTACTGACGCCGAGACGGTTTCGTCGTGGTCCGACGACGTCGACGTGGTGGTGATCGGCTTCGGCATCGGCGGCGGGTGTGCTGCGGTCAGCGCGGCGGCGGCCGGGGCGCGGGTGTTGGTCCTCGAGCGGGCCGCTGAGGCCGGCGGCACCACCGTGATGGCCGGCGGGCACTTCTACCTGGGCGGCGGCACGGCGGTGCAGCAGGCCACCGGGCATGCCGATTCCCCGGACGAGATGTACAAGTACCTGGTCGCGGTGTCGCGCGAGCCCGAGCACGACAAGATCCGGGCGTACTGCGACGGCAGCGTCGAGCACTTCAACTGGCTGGAAGCCCTGGGATTTCAGTTCGAGCGCAGCTACTACCCGGAGAAGGCGGTGATCCAGCCCAACACCGAGGGGCTGATGTACACCGGCAACGAGAAGGTGTGGCCGTTCCTGAATGAGGCCGTGCCCGCGCCGCGTGGACATAAGGTGCCGGTGCCCGGCGACACCCAGGGCGCCAAGATGGTGATCGACCTGCTGCTCAAGCGCGCCGAGGAGCTGGGGGTCGAAATCCGCTATGAGACCGGCGCCACCGGGCTGATCACCGGTGGTGCGGCGAGGCCCGACGACGCGGGCGCGGTAACCGGGGTGACGTGGAAGCGCTTCACCGAATCCGGTGCGATCAAAGCGAAGTCGGTGGTGATCGCCGCCGGGGGTTTCGTGATGAACCCGGACATGGTGGCCCGCCACACGCCGAAGCTGGTCGAGAAGCCCTTCGTGCTGGGCAACACCTACGACGACGGTTTGGGCATCCGGCTGGGCATGTCGGCCGGTGGCGCGACCAAGCACATGGACCAGGTGTTCATCACCGCGCCGGTGTACCCGCCGTCGATCCTGCTCACCGGGATCATCGTCAACAAAGACGGCAAGCGATTCGTTGCCGAGGACTCATATCACTCGCGCACTTCGGGTTTCGTGATGGATCAGCCGGACAGCGCGGCGTTCCTGATCGTCGACGAGACCCACATGCGCAAGCCCCAGGTGCCGCTGGTCCCGCTGATCGACGGCTGGGAATCGGTGTCGGAAATGGAAGCCGCACTGGGTATTCCGACCGGGAACCTGGTTGAGACCCTGGAGCGCTACAACACTCACGCGGCACGCGGCGAGGACCCGGACTTCCACAAGCAACCGCCGTTCTTGGCGCCGCAGGACACCGGGCCGTGGGGCGCATTCGACCTGTCGCTGGGCAAGGCGATGTACGCCGGCTTCACCGTCGGCGGGCTGGCGACGTCGGTGGACGGTGAAGTGCTGCGCGCCGACGGCAGCGCGGTACCGGGCCTGTACGCCGCCGGGGCCTGCGCAGCCAACATCGCCCAGGACGGCAAGGGCTATGCCAGCGGCACCCAGCTGGGGGAGGGCTCGTTCTTCGGCCGCCGCGCCGGGACCCACGCGGCAACCCGCTAGCGCGAGCGTGCGGGCCGGTCCGCCAAAGTCCCTGCTGGGGGCGGACCGGCCTGCACGGTCGCGGAGGTTAAACCGGGGTCAGCTCCCAGCGGCCCTGGCCCTGCAGCTCCAGCACCTGCTTGTGGTGCTGCCGCACGGTGTGGCGGTGGCTGACGCTGACCAGGATGGTGTCGGGAAGTTCGCTGCGCAGCAGGCGATACAGGGCCAGCTCCAGACCCTCGTCGAGCGCTGAGGTCGACTCGTCGAGGAACGCGGCCTTGGGCCGGGTCAACAGCAGCCGGGCGAACGCGACCCGCTGCTGCTCGCCCGGGGAGAGCACCTTGGCCCAGTCCTCGACCTCGTCGAGCCGCTCAAGCAGGTTCGGCAGTGCCACCTTGTTCAGCGCGTCAGCGAACGCGATATCGGAAATCTCCTCGGGGGCAAGAGGATACGCCACGACGGTGCGCAGGTCCCCGAGCGGGATGTAGGGCAGCTGCGAGATGAACATCGTTGCGTGCTCATCATCCGGGCGGCGCAGCGTCCCGGATGCGTAGGGCCACAGCTGCGCCAGGCTGCGCAGCAGCGTCGTTTTTCCGCAGCCCGACGGACCGGAGATCATCAGCGCGTCGCCGACGGCCAGATGGACGTCGAGCGCCTCGATCAGCGGGTCACCCGCCGGGGTACGCACCTCGACGCCTTCGATCTCGACGGTGCCCGCCGGGCTGGGCTTGACCAGCAGCTCCGGCAGTTCGCGGGCCTGGCGGTCGACCTCGATCAGCCCGTGCAGACGGATGATCGAGGCGCGGTAGCCGGCGAAGTTGTCGTAGGCGTTGCGGAAGAACGACAGTGAGTCCGAGATGTTGCCGAAGGCGGAGGCCGTCTGCGCCACCCCGCCGAACATGATCTGGCCGGAGAACAGTCGGGGTGCCTGAATCACCCAGGGCAGCGGCACGATCGCCTGGCTCACCGACAGGTTCCAGCCGGCGAACCCGATGGTCCGGTTCACGAACTTCAGATAGTTGTCGATGATCCCGGTGAAGCGGGCGCGCAACTGCATTCGTTCGGCGACCTCGCCCCGGTAGAAGGCCACGGACTCGGCGGCGTCGCGCACCCGCACCAACGCATACCGGAAGGCCGCGTTGGTCAGCTCGTTGCGGAAGCTCAGCCGGATCAGCGGCCGGCCGATCCAGAACGCGACGACGGTGGCGATCGTGACGTAGACCAGAACGATCAGGAACATCGCCCGGGGGATGTCGACTCCGAGCACGGTGAGCGTGCCGGACAGGTTCCACAGGATGGCGGTGAACGAGACCACCGTCACCATCGACTGGACGGCGCCGAACAGCAGGGTGCTGCCTGTTCCGTTGGCCGGCGCATTCGGGTTGGCGCCGTTGCCGGCGGTGAAGATGTCGATGTCCTGCTGGATGCGCTGGTCGGGGTTGTCGATCGCGCCTTCGACGGCCTCGCCGATGATCGGGTCCAGCGGTGTCCGCACGAAGTGGGCGCGGTAGTAGGCCCGACCGTCCAGCCAGTCGCCGGTGAGCCGCTCGGTCAGCCAGATACGCCAGTTCACCATGAAGTGCTGAGTCAGGTAGATATCAAGCATGACGCGCATCACATGCATTACCGCCATCAGGCTGAAGATCCCGATCGACATCCAGAACCCATGCACGCCTGAGGATTTCACTGCCTCGTCACCGCTGGCCGCGCCCTGGAAGGCGGTCTGCAGAGACGAGTACATGTCATTGCCCTGGTAACTGAACAGGACGTTGAGCCGAACCGCGGTGATGACCGAGAGCAGCAACACGCCCAGCATCAGCCAGACCCGCAGGCTGTCGCGGCCGGTGAAGTAGGCGCCGGTGATCTCCCAGAACTGCCGCCCCCAGCGGGTGCTCACCCGCAGCAGCGCTACCACACCCACCACGCACACCGCGCTGATGGTCCAGGCCATCGCGATCCACAACAGCGAATCGGGCAGTGCGTGCGCCCACTCGACGGAGGGCTTGAACAGCTTTGAGTCCACTGCCATGTCTCCTATGCGATCGCCGAAATCCCCGTGCGAAACCTACCGCAGTCACCGCGTACGGTTGTGCTGTGGCTAACACCTCCAAAATCGTCTCTGGAACCACGCGTGCCAAGTCGGGCCGGCTGAGCGGCAAGTTCTGGAAACTGCTGGGCGCCAGCACCGAGAAGAACCAGAGTCGCTCACTGGCAGAGGTCACCGCCGCGGGCGACTTCGCGAAGAAGGCTGCCGGCCTCGACGACGAGCAGCTGCGCAAGGCCGCGCAGCTGCTCAAGCTCAAGGAGCTGGCGGAAGCCTCCGACATCCCGCAGTTCCTGGCGATCGCCCGCGAGGCCGCCGAACGCAGCATCGGGATGCGCCCCTTCGATGTTCAGTTGCAGGGCGCGCTGCGGATGCTGGCCGGCGACGTCGTCGAGATGGCCACCGGTGAGGGCAAGACGTTGTCCGGTGCGATCGCCGCCGCCGGCTACGCCATCGGCGGGCGTCACGTACACGTCGTCACGATCAACGACTACCTGGCCCGCCGCGACGCCGAATGGATGGGGCCGCTGCTGGCCGCGATGGGCGTGACGGTCGGCTGGATCACCGCCGACTCCAGTTCCGCCGACCGCCGGGCGGCCTACAAGTGCGACGTCACCTACGCGTCGGTCAACGAGATCGGCTTCGACGTCCTGCGTGACCAGCTGGTCACCGATGTCGAGGACCTGGTCTCGCCCAATCCGGACGTGGCGCTCATCGACGAAGCCGACTCGGTGCTCGTCGACGAGGCCCTGGTGCCGTTGGTGCTGGCCGGCACCACCCACCGGGAGACTCCCCGGATGGAGATCGTCGAGCTGGTCGGGCGGCTCACTCCCGGAGTGGACTACGACTCCGACGAGGACCGGCGCAACATCCATCTCACCGAGGTCGGTGCGCGCAAGGTGGAGAAGGCCCTCGGCGGGATCGACCTGTACTCCGAGGAGCACGTGGTGTCCACGCTGACCGAGGTCAACGTCGCGCTGCACGCCCACGTGATGCTGCAGCGCGACGTGCACTACATCGTCCGCGACGGCAAAGTGCAGTTGATCAACGCCTCGCGGGGCCGGATCGCCGCCCTGCAGCGCTGGCCGGACGGTCTGCAGGCCGCGGTGGAGGCCAAGGAGGGCATCGAGACCACCGAGACCGGTGAGGTGCTCGACACCATCACGGTCCAGGCCCTGGTCAACCGGTATCCCACCGTGTGTGGCATGACCGGCACGGCACTGGCGGCCGGTGAGCAGCTGCGCCAGTTCTACCAGCTCGGGGTCTCGCCGATCGCGCCGAACATGCCCAACGTCCGCGAGGACGAGACCGATCGGGTCTACATCACCGCCGCGGCCAAGAACGACGCCATCCTCGAACACATTGTGGCGGTGCACGAGACGGGCCAGCCGGTGCTGGTCGGTACCCACGATGTCGCCGAGTCCGAGGAACTCTACGAGCGGTTGCGTAAGCGCGGGGTGCCCGCGGTGGTGCTCAACGCCAAGAACGACGCCGAGGAGGCCACGGTGATCGCCGAGGCGGGCAAGCTCGGCGTGGTCACGGTGTCCACCCAGATGGCCGGCCGCGGCACCGACATCCGGCTGGGCGGCTCGGAAGAGGCGGACCACGACCGGATCGTCGAACTCGGCGGGCTGCACGTGATCGGCACCGGGCGTCAGCACACCGAGCGCCTGGACAACCAGCTGCGTGGACGCGCCGGCCGCCAGGGCGACCCGGGGTCGTCGGTGTTCTTCTCCAGCTGGGAGGACGAAGTCGTGGCGACCAACCTGGAAGCCAACAAGCTGCCGCTGGAGACCGATGAAGACGGTCGGATCCTGAGCCCGAAGGCCTCCGGGATGCTCGACCACGCGCAGCGCATCGCCGAGGGCAAGCTGCTCGACATCCACGCCAACACCTGGCGGTACAACCAGCTGATCGCGCAGCAGCGGGCGATCATCGTGGAGCGACGCAACACGCTGCTGTCGACCCAGGCGGCCCGCGACGAACTCGCCGAGCTGGCCCCGCAGCGCTACGCCGAACTGGTCGAGCAGCTCGGTGAGGGAGCCGAGGCCAAGTTGGAGAAGATCTGCCGGCTGATCATGCTCTACCACCTCGACCGGGGCTGGGCCGATCACCTGGCGTTCCTGGCCGACATCCGGGAGAGCATCCACCTGAGGGCCCTGGGCCGGCAGAACCCCCTCGACGAGTTCCACCGAATGGCGTTGGACGCGTTCGCCTCGCTTGCCGCCGACGCGATCGAGGCGGCTCAGCAGACCCTGGAGACCTCGGACTCGATCGAGTCGGAGCCGGGGATCGACCTGTCCAAGCTGGCGCGGCCCACTTCGACGTGGACCTACATGGTCCGCGACAACCCGCTCAGCGACGACACGATGGACGCGCTGAGTCTTCCCGGGATCTTCCGCTAAGGCGGCGGCATGGCTGCCGGGTCCGGGTCCGATCGAAACCATGACCGGGTGCTCACCGTGCCCAATGTCATCAGCCTGGCGCGCCTCGGGCTGATCGGGGTTTTCCTCTATCTGCTGCTGGTCGCGCGTGCGGACGGTCCGGCGGTGGCGACCCTGATGCTCAGCGGCGCGTCGGACTGGGTCGACGGCAAACTGGCCCGGCTGTTGGACCAGTCCTCGACGCTGGGCGCCCTGCTGGACCCGGCGATCGACCGGCTCTACATGGTGGCCGTCCCGGTCTCCTTCGCGCTGCGCGGTCTGGTGCCGTGGTGGATCATCGGCGTGTTGCTGGCCCGCGATCTGTTGCTGGTCGCGGTGTTGCCGGCGCTGCGCAGCCGGGGACTGACCGCGCTGCCGGTTACCTACATCGGTAAGGCGGGCACATTCGCGCTGATGTCGGCGTTTCCGTTGATCCTGCTGGGGCAGTGGCCGCAATTGTGGAGCCGGGTGGTGGGGTCGGTCGGCTGGGCCTTCCTGATCTGGGGCCTGGCCATGTACCTGTGGGCGTTCGTGCTGTACGTGGTTCAGGCGGCGCTGGTGGTCCGCACGATGCCCAAGGCCGCCGGTGTCTGAGCCGTTCTTCGCGCTGAGCGGTTATGACTCCGGCCGAGGCAGGAGTCCGGATGAGAGCGGCCGGCCCGAGACCTTCGCGGTGCCGTCGCTGCTGCGCTCACTGCTGTCCGAACACCTTGATCCCGGCTATGCCGCAGCGGTCGGCCCGCCCTCCGGCCGGGCGGCGAGATGGATGTGGGAGGCGCTGGCGGCGTTGTTGGTGGCCGCGGTGTTCGCGGTTGCGGTCACCCAGGCCCGATCCACCGAGCCCGGGGTGCGAGACGCCCGGCAGGTACTGGCCAGCAACGTGCGGTCGGCCGAAAGCACCACCAGCCGTCTGACCGACAAACGCGACGAACTGACCGATCACGTCGACGACTTGCGCCGCCACCGGCTGGCCGACGACGCCGAGGGACGACGGTTGCTGGCCGGCCTCGACCAACTGAGCCTGGAGGGGGCCAGCACCTCGGTCACCGGGCCGGGCCTGCTGGTCACCGTGACCGAACCCGGGGTGGGGCGCAATCTCTCGGATGCCTCCAAGCAGCGGGTGTCGGGCAGCCGGCAGATCATCTTGGACCGGGATCTGCAGCTGGTGGTCAACTCACTGTGGGCCAGTGGCGCCGAGGCGATCTCGGTCGGCGACATCCGCATCGGTCCCAACGTGACGATCCGGCAGGCCGGCGGGGCCATACTGGTCGACAACAAGCCGATCAGCAGCCCCTACTCGGTGCGTGCCATCGGAGCACCGCAACACCTGCGCGACGCGTTCGACCGCAGCCCCGGGCTGTATCGGCTGCGCCTGCTGGAGATGTCCTATCGCGTGGAGGTGCGGGTCGACGGTCGCAGTGCGGCAGACCTGACCCTGCCCGCCGGCGCGGTGCGTGATGTCCGCTATGCCCAACAGATGGGGGAGCACGGAATGAGTGGTCGATGATCGGGATCGCCGCGCTGGTCGCCGGCATCGTGCTGGGCCTGGTGTTGCATCCCAGCGTTCCCGAGGTGATCGCGCCCTATCTGCCGATCGCCGTGGTGGCCGCCCTGGACGCGGTGTTCGGCGGCCTGCGCGCCTACCTGGAGCGGATCTTCGACGCGAAGGTGTTCGTGGTGTCGTTCACGTTCAACGTCCTGGTCGCCGCGCTGATCGTCTTCGTCGGCGACCAGTTGGGGGTGGGGACCCAGCTGTCCACCGCGATCATCGTGGTCCTCGGGATCCGCATCTTCGGCAACGCCGCGGCGTTGCGGAGGAAACTGTTCGGTGCCTGACGCCAAGGACCCCAAGGATTCCGACACCCGTTCCGGACCGCTGTTCGGTGTGTTGGGGATGCTGCTGTGCCTGCTGCTGGGGGTGGCGATCGCCACCCAGGTGCGCCAGACCGATTCGGGCGACGCGCTGGAGACCGCCCGGCCCGCCGACCTGCTGGTGCTGCTGGACTCGCTGCGCCAACGCGAAGCCGTGCTCAACACCGAGGTGGCCGATCTGCAGCAGACCCTCAACGCATTGCAGGAGTCCGGCAGCAGCGATCAGGCTGCCATCGAGAACGCCCAGGCCCGGCTGGCCGCTTTGGCGATCATGATCGGCACCGTCGGTGCCGTCGGGCCGGGGGTGGTGGTCACCGTCGAGGATGCGGCCCGTGGCGTCGCCGCCGAGACCATGCTCGACGTGATCAACGAGCTCCGGGCGGCGGGAGCCGAGGCGATGGAGGTCCGCGACGGCACCCAGGCGGTGCGGATCGGAGTGGACTCATGGGTGGCCGGCAGCCCCGGCGCGTTGGAGTTCGACGGGACGGCGCTGACCCCGCCGTATTCGGTTCTGGCGATTGGGGATCCCCCCACCCTTGCCGCCGCGATGAACATTCCCGGCGGCGCCGTCGACAGCGTGCGGCGCCTCGGTGGGGTGATGGCGGTGCAGCAGACCGACCATGTGGAGGTGACCGTGTTGCGGCAACCGAAACCGCGCCAATACGCTCAACCCGTCAAGTGAACCCGACAGCGCAAGGAGCACGATCACCGTGAGTGACGTTCCGTCCGACCTCTACTACACCGCCGAGCACGAGTGGGTTCGGCGCACCGGTGAGGACACCGTCCGCGTCGGCATCACCGATTTCGCCCAGTCGGCGCTGGGCGACGTGGTTTTCGTGCAACTGCCCGACGTGGGTACCGAGGTGACCGCGGGGGATGCTTTCGGCGAGGTGGAGTCGACCAAGTCGGTCTCCGACCTGTATGCACCGATCTCGGCGAAGGTGACCGCGGTCAACGCCGATCTGGACGGCGGCCCTCAGCTGGTCAACTCCGACCCCTACGGCGCCGGCTGGCTGGTGGAGCTTGCGGCGACGAGCGACGCGTTGGACGAGAGCCTTTCCGGGCTGCTGACCCCCGACGCCTACCGCGCGACGCTGGCCGAGTGACGATTGCTACCGTGCCTGCCGGGATGCGCCGGGATTCACCGGACACGATCCCACCGTGCGGGGACATTATCGACCGCTGCACGGTACGGTCGACTCAACGATCGCGGGCTGTCCCGCGGCGGATCCCCGGCGGATATGTGACCAGCCAGCACGACAGCGGCCAGTGAGGAGTAGCGGGTGACGGAGAAGGACTCGGACAAGGGGCAGGACCAGCTCGGCGACGAGGTAACGGTGGAGACCACCTCGGTGTTTCGCGCCGACTTCCTGAGTGAACTTGACGCCCCCGCGCAGGCCGGTGGCGAAGGGTTGTCCTCGGGAGTCGAGGGGCTGCCCGCTGGGTCGGCGCTGCTGGTCGTCAAGCGGGGTCCCAACGCCGGGTCGCGTTTTCTGCTCGACCGGTCGGTGACCGCGGCTGGCCGGCACCCTGACAGTGACATTTTCCTCGACGACGTCACCGTCAGCCGTCGCCATGCCGAGTTCCGGTTGGAGGGCAACGAGTTTCAGGTCGTCGACGTCGGCAGCCTCAACGGCACCTACGTCAACCGGGAGCCGGTCGATTCTGCGGTTCTGGTCAACGGCGACGAAGTTCAGGTCGGCAAGTTCCGCCTGGTGTTCCTGACCGGCCCGACGTCCGGTGATGCTGAGGCCGGGCCGGGAAGCTAGTGACCGCGCCTGACAGCCCTGAACTGACCGGGATGTCGATCGGAGCGGTGCTGGATCTGCTTCGGCCGGATTTTCCCGATGTCACGATCTCCAAGATTCGATTCCTGGAGACCGAGGGGCTGGTCACGCCGCAGCGCGCGGCGTCGGGCTATCGCCGGTTCAGTGCCTATGACTGTGCGCGGTTGCGCTTCGTGCTGACTGCGCAGCGCGACCAGTACCTGCCGCTGAAGGTGATCAAGGCGCGACTGGACGCCGAAGAGGACGGGACGCTACCGGCGCCCGCCTCACCGTATCCGGCGCCACGCCTGGTGACAGCGGCCGGCCAGTCCGCCGGAGATGAGCGGCCGGGGCCGATGCCGCCGCGGCAGGTGCGCCTGAGTCGTGAGGATCTGCTGGAACGTTCCGGTGCCGACGAGGCTCTGCTGGTATCGCTGACCCGATCCGGGGTGATCGTGGCAGGACCGGGTGGCTTCTTCGACGAGCACGCGGTGGTCATCGTTCAGTGCGCGCGGGGGCTGGCCGACTACGGCGTGGAGCCGCGCCACCTTCGGGCGTTCCGATCGGCGGCCGACCGGCAGGCCGATCTGATCGCTCAGATCGCCGGGCCGATGGTCAAGGGCGGCAAGGCCGGTGCGCGCGACCGGGCTGACGACCTGGCCCGTGAGGTCGCAGCACTGGCGATCGCCCTGCACACCGCCTTGCTCAAGTCGGCGGTACACGACGTTCTGCACGGCTGAGGACTAGACTTCGGCTCGGCGGGGCGTGGTACATCAAGCACATGCGGAGGGCTGGCTGGAGATGGGTGAAGTTCGCGTGGTCGGCATTCGCGTCGAGCAGCCGCAGAACCAGCCGGTACTGCTGTTGCGTGAATCCGATGGCGACCGTTACCTCCCGATCTGGATCGGGCAGGCCGAGGCCGCCGCTATCGCACTCGAGCAGCAGGGTGTGGAGCCGGCCCGTCCCCTGACGCACGACCTGATTCGTGATCTCATTGCGGCACTCGGGCATTCGCTGAAGGAAGTTCGTATCGTCGACCTGCAGGAAGGTACGTTCTACGCCGACCTGATCTTCGACCGCGACATCACGGTGTCGGCCCGGCCGTCGGATTCGGTGGCGATCGCACTGCGGGTCGGGGTCCCGATCTACGTCGAAGAATCGGTGCTGGCCGAGGCCGGGCTGCTGATCCCCGATGAGAACGATGACGAGAGTTCCGGCGCGGTGCGCGAGGACGAGGTGGAGAAGTTCAAGGAGTTCCTCGATAGCGTGTCGCCGGACGATTTCAAAGCAACCTGACCCGGCGCGGCGGCCTCAGCCCCGTCACGGATGAGTCTCATCTGAAGAGTGGTCACCACGACACGCCCACTGGGAGGCCGGACGCACAAAATCCGGGCCCATACTTGAGACCACGACGGGAACAACTGCAGGGCGGTCCGCCGCGGCGTATGCTCACGACCAACTCGGGCAAGAGCAAACGCGGCCACCGGCCAGTCAGTGGCAACGAGCGCGATCGGCGAGAGGAAGCACCGTGGGTGAGCAACCGGGACAGGGACAGCTGGACTTCGGTCCTGGCAAAGCCGGTCAGCCGAGCGATGTCGAGACCCCGGTGCAGACTCCCGCCGGCGGTGAACCGGTGCAGGCCGGACTGTTCCCCGACGACTCGGTCCCCGACGAACTCATCGGCTACCGCGGACCCAGTGCCTGCCAGATCGCCGGTATCACCTACCGCCAGCTCGACTACTGGGCCCGCACCTCCCTGGTGGTGCCGTCGATTCGGGGCGCGGCCGGATCCGGCAGTCAGCGGCTGTACTCGTTCAAAGACATCCTGGTGCTCAAGATCGTCAAGCGCCTGCTCGACACCGGCATCTCGCTGCACAACATCCGGATCGCCGTCGACCACCTGCGGGAGCGTGGCGTGCAGGACCTGGCCAACATCACCCTGTTCTCCGACGGCACCACCGTCTATGAGTGCACCTCGGCCGAAGAGGTCGTCGACCTGCTCCAGGGCGGCCAGGGCGTGTTCGGCATCGCGGTGTCCGGTGCGATGCGCGAGCTGACCGGCGTCATTGCCGACTTCCCCGGGGAGCGTGCCGACGGCGGCGAGTCGATCGCGGCGCCGGAGGACGAGCTGGCCAGTCGCCGCAAGTTCCGCGACCGCAAGACCGGTTAGCTCCCGCCCCGACCGCGAGCGTGCGCAAATGTATGGTTCACGCTGCGCGTCGGCGTACAACTCTGCACGTTCGCGCCGGGGCCGGGTGCCTCGGTAGACTGAGCGACGCATCGCACCCGCAGCGGGAGAGTCTCGTGGCAGCCAGCCACGGGCGCCGAAGGAGCAATACCTCTCCGTCAACCTCTCAGGCCCAAGGACCGCCCGGGGCATTGATGCCTCTGGAAAGTGGTGCCAAGAGCACCCGCCGATGGGGAAAGGCCTGCGGGCCGAAACTCTCAGGCGCCCGGCGCGGGTGAAGACAGAGGGGGAGGGCCGACCGTAGGTGCCCGTTACCCCGCAGGAGTCTCCCGTGCCCGACACCACCGCTTTTGGCCCCCGCCCCTTCACCGAACGCCACATCGGCCCGGACCGCTCGGCGATCAGCACGATGCTCGGCGTGATCGGAGTCGAATCGCTCGATGAGCTGGCGGCGCGCGCCGTGCCGGCGACCATCCTCGACGCGTTGAGTTCCGACGGCACCGCCCCGGGACTGGCGGGGCTGCCCCCGGCGGCGACCGAACACGAGGCGCTGGCCGAACTGCGTGAACTCGCCGATGCCAGCACCGTCGCGGTGTCGATGATCGGCCAGGGCTACTACGACACGCTCACCCCGCCGGTGTTGCTGCGCAACATCATGCAGAACCCGGCCTGGTACACCGCCTACACGCCGTATCAGCCCGAGATCAGTCAGGGCCGGCTGGAGGCGCTGCTGAACTTCCAGACCATGGTCGCCGACCTGACCGGGTGCGAGATCGCCAATGCGTCCATGCTCGACGAGGGCACTGCCGCCGCCGAGGCCATGACGTTGATGCATCGTGCGGTGCGCGGCAAGCCGAACCGGCTGGTGGTGGACACCGACCTGTTCACCCAGACCGCCGCGGTGCTGGCGACCCGGGCCGAACCGCTGGGGATCGAGATCGTCACCGCCGACCTGCGCGACGGCCTGCCCGACGGCGACTTCTTCGGCGTGATCACCCAGCTGCCCGGGGCCTCCGGCCGCGTCACCGACTGGTCCGGGCTTATCGCAGCGGCCCATGAGCGCGGCGCAATGGTGGCCGTCGGCGCCGACCTGTTGGCGCTGACCGTGATCACCCCGCCCGGGGAGATCGGCGCCGACGTCGCATTCGGCAGCGCCCAGCGCTTCGGGGTGCCGATGGGCTTCGGCGGTCCGCACGCCGGTTACCTTGCGGTGCAGGCCAAGCAGGCCCGCCAGTTGCCGGGCCGGCTGGTCGGGATGTCGGTGGACGCCGACGGTTCGCCGGCGTTCCGGCTGGCGCTGCAGACCCGCGAACAGCACATCCGCCGCGACAAGGCGACGTCGAACATCTGCACCGCGCAGGTGCTGCTGGCGGTGATGGCCGCGATGTACGCGAGCTACCACGGTGCCGACGGCCTGACCGCGATCGCTCGGAGGGTGCACCGTCAGGCTGCGAAGATCGCCGCGGCGCTGGGCGATGCGCTGGTGCACGACACGTACTTCGACACGGTGCTGGCCCGGGTCCCCGGACGCGCCGACGAGGTCGTCGCGGCGGCCAAGGCAGCCGGCATCAATCTGTGGCGCGTCGACGCAGACCACGTCTCGGTGGCCTGCGACGAGGCCACCACCGACGGCCACGTGGCCGCGGTGATCGAGGCCTTCGGGGTGGCTGACCCGGAGATCTCGGGGCGCGAGCCGGCGGATGCGCGCATCCTCACCCGCACCTCGGAGTTCCTCACGCACCCGGCGTTCACCCGGTATCGCACCGAGACCGAGATGATGCGATATCTGCGCACGTTGTCGGACAAGGACATCGCCTTGGACCGCAGCATGATTCCGCTGGGCTCCTGCACGATGAAGCTCAACGCCGCAGCCGAGATGGAGTCCATCACCTGGCCGGAATTCGCGCAGCAGCATCCCTTCGCCCCGGCTGACGATGCCGCCGGGTTGCGCCGGCTGATCGCCCAACTGGAGTCCTGGCTGGCCGGGATCACCGGCTATGACGCGGTGTCGCTGCAACCGAATGCCGGGTCGCAGGGCGAATATGCCGGTCTGCTGGCGATCCACGCCTATCACGCCAAACGCGGTGAGACGCACCGCGATATCTGTCTGATTCCGTCCAGCGCGCACGGCACCAACGCCGCCTCGGCCGCGCTTGCCGGGATGCGGGTGGTGGTGATCGGCTGCCGCGAGAACGGCGACGTGGATCTGGATGACCTGCGCGCCAAGATCGCCGAACACGCCGCGAACCTGTCGGCGTTGATGATCACCTACCCGTCCACCCACGGGGTGTACGAACACGACATCGCCGAGATCTGCGCCGCCGTCCACGATGCCGGCGGTCAGGTCTACGTCGACGGTGCCAACCTCAACGCACTGGTCGGCCTGGCCCGGCCGGGCAAGTTCGGTGGCGACGTCAGCCATCTGAACCTGCACAAGACCTTCTGCATTCCGCACGGTGGAGGTGGTCCGGGGGTCGGTCCGGTGGCGGTGCGAGCGCACCTGGCCGAATTTCTGCCCGGGCACCCGTTGGCCGCCGAACTGCCTGGCGGGCGTCCGGTTTCGGCGGCCCCTTACGGGTCGGCGTCGATCCTGCCGATCACCTGGGCCTACATCAGGATGATGGGCGCCGATGGTCTGCGATCGGCATCGCTGACCGCAATCGCCTCGGCGAACTACATTGCCCGCCGACTCGACGAGTACTACCCGGTGCTCTACACCGGCGAGAACGGGATGGTCGCCCACGAGTGCATCCTGGACTTGCGGGAGATCACCAAGGCCACCGGTGTGACCGTCGACGATGTGGCAAAGAGGTTGGCCGACTACGGTTTCCATGCGCCGACGATGAGCTTCCCGGTGGCCGGGACCCTGATGGTGGAGCCGACCGAGAGTGAGAGCCTGTCCGAGGTGGACGCGTTCTGCGAGGCGATGATCGCGATCCGCGGTGAGATCGATCGGGTCGCCGCCGGGGAGTGGACCGTTGAGGACAATCCGCTGCGCGGGGCCCCGCACACCGCGGAGTGCCTGATGGTGGACAAGTGGGAGCACCCCTACACCCGCGAGCAGGCCGCCTATCCGCTGGGCCTGGGCTTCCGGCCGAAGGTGTGGCCGCCGGTGCGCCGGATCGACGGCGCGTTCGGCGACCGCAATCTGGTGTGCTCATGCCCACCGGTGGAGGCCTTCGCCTAAGCGGCGCCGAGCGGGAACGCTCGAAGATCAGCTAAATCTCATTTAAAAC
This sequence comes from [Mycobacterium] zoologicum, assembly GCF_020172665.1. Lineage (GTDB taxonomy): Bacteria > Actinomycetota > Actinomycetes > Mycobacteriales > Mycobacteriaceae > Mycobacterium > Mycobacterium zoologicum. The sequence continues at coordinate 2,194,982 of NZ_CP083985.1, forward strand.
GGGATTTCGGCTTATGGTGACCTTATCCATAATGTGGCGCAGTTCACAAAGGAGTGGTCATGCTGCAACTCACGCTTCGTCCCTACCTGACTGCCGGAATCGCCGTAGCGGGCGCCAGCATCATCGCCGTCACCCCGGTCGCGCCGGTGACTCCGCCGCCGGCCGTCGCCGCCGCCCAGTTCCATGCGGTCCAGCTGACCGATGCCTGGTCAGATCTGTTCACCCACACCATGGCCAACGTGAACAGCATCAACTCCAACACCGACTGGACGGCGATCTCGCAGGTCTTCGGCAAACTGTTCACCGACCCGTTCGGGGTGATCAGTGCGTTCACCTCCATCACCCCGACCATCACCACCGATGTCACCGACCTGCCGGCGACGGTCACGGTGCAGCTGCCGCCGGGGCTCGAAATGGCGATCGCCAGCATGGGCGCGCAGGCGCTGACCTCCCAAGCGATCAGCAACGCCGCGGCGGACATGGCCAGCGGAAACTGGACCGGGCTGTTCAGCGCCCCGGCTACGATCGCCGACGCCTACCTCAACGGGGCGCAGAATGTCAGCCTGCTCGGTGGCATCATCAACATCCCGGTGCTCAACGGCGTGCTCGCCCCGGTGCAGAACCTCGAGGTCAACCTCAACCTGACCCAGCTGCTGGACGCCCTCGGTCTGGGCAACCTGGATCTGAGCAACCTCGACGTGAACGCACTGCTGGACCAGCTGGGGCTGGGCACGCTGACCCTGGGTGGGCTGCTCGACGAGCTGGGGATCAGCGGTGACGGGCTGGGCGATCTGCTCAAGGACGGCCTCGGCATTTCCAGCCTGGGCGGGCTGTTGGGTTTCCTGGGTCTGGGCAACCTCGGGTTGGGCAGCTTCGGGCTGACCGACGTCCTGAACGGACTGGGCCTGGACACCGGGGTCGACCTGAACAGCCTGTCGCTTGCCAGTGTGCTGAGTGCGTTCGGTATCGACCCGACGACGCTGCTGTCGCCCGCCAACCTGCTGGGACTTGTCGGACTGAACTCCGGCGACCCGTTGTCATCGGGCATGCTGGACGGCCTGCTGAGCACGTTGGGCCTTACCGCCGGTGATTCGGTGTCGCTGGAGCAACTGCTGGACGCGGCGAACATCAACACGACTTCACTGACACCGGATCAGCTGCTGGGCGTGCTGGGTCTGGACACCGGTGGCGCGGTGACGCCCAGCACGCTGCTCAGTGCGATAGGCCTTGACTCGAGCACTGTGTTGACGCCGACCCAGTTGATGGGGCTATTGGGCATCGACACGACCGCGACGTTGACGCCGACGCAGCTACTGGGTGCGGCGGGTATCGATACGTCGACCCTGTTGGATCCGAATGCCCTGCTCAGCGCGATCGGTCTCGGCTCGACGGCGATACCGGGTACACCGCTCACCTTGTTGACCGATGCGTTGGGCGCGGTGCTGGCGGCGTTCGGCGTGCCGGCCGGCGGGATAACCAGTGTGATCGGCGCCGTGACGACGGCTCTTGCTCTAATCCCTGGCCTGAACCTCGTCACTCCGACCGTCGGCGGCCTGCTGAGCAGCCTGTTCGGCTCGCTGGGCATTACGCCGACCGGGTTGTCGCTCGGCAGCCTGCTCAGTGATCTGGGCTTGTCGGGTAACAGCTTGTCCCTCGGTGCCCTGCTGGGTGACCTGGGCCTGTCGGGCAACAATTTGTCCCTCGGCGCATTGTTGGGCGATCTGGGTTCGTCCGGCACGACGGTCGGTGCGCTGCTCAACGCCCTGGGCTTGTCGGGGAACGCCTTGACAGTTGGCGATCTGCTCAGCGCGCTGCATCTGGGATCGAATGGGCTGACCGTCGATGGCCTGCTCAGTGATCTGGGCCTGGACGGCAGCGGCGTGACGATCGGCGGCCTGTTGACCGACCTGGGTCTGTCGCCGGACAGCCTCACCCTCGGTGGTCTGCTCGGCGACCTGGGCATCGTGCCGGGTCAGGACCTGACGGTCGGTGGAGTGCTGGAGGCGCTGGGCTTCCCGGCCTCGACCGGTGACCTCTCGCTGAGCGGTCTGCTGAGCGGGCTGGGCCTGGGCGGTATCGACATCACCGGCCTGCTCAACGGCCTGGATCTGGGTGGCCTGATCAACGGTCTGGGGCTGGACAACCTGCCGCTGAACCTCGGCGACCTGGTCGGTGACCTGTCGAACCTGAACCTCGGTGACCTGCTCAACGACCTGGGCCTGGGCAACCTCGACCTGGCGAACATCGGCGTCGGCTCGTTCGGCGGCATGATCAGCGAGCTGTTCGAGGTGATCCCGCAGCAGATCCTGGACGCGCTCGGCAGCTGAGCCGGCTCAGCTCAGCAGCTTGTTCAGCGCACCGGCCAGCTCGGGGGAGTTCGCCCCCCGCAGGTTCTGGTAGGTGCCGCCGGACAGTTGAGCCACCGCCTGCCAGGTGGCCCGGTCGGTGTCGGCGCCGAAGTCGATGACGTTGACGGCGACCGGGCGCTGCGGGTCGGTGTTCGACCGGATGAACTCCTGCAGCCCGGCGCCGTCCAGGGTGCGGTCGGTGTGCGGCCCGGCAGTGATAACCAGCACCGAATTAGCCTGCCCGGCAACATATCCGGACAGCGCCTGGTTGTAGACCAGGCGCAGCGTGGTGAACGAAACCGCGCCGCCGGAGGTCGAGCTCAGCGCGTCGAGTTCACTGGTCAGCGTCTCCACCCGTGCGGTGCCGTTCACCTGGTCGTCCAGCGGGCCGGCGGTGACCACGTTGCGACCCTCCGTGCCGTCGAAGGTCCACAGACCCACGGTGGCGTTCGGCGGCAGCGCCTTGATCCGCTGATCCAGGGCCGCGATGACGTGCGCCAACCGGGTCTTGCCGCCCTCGTCGGTGGTCATGGACTGATCGAGCATCAGGTTCACCGCCGAACGGCCCGGCAGCGTGGACAGTGCATTGGCCAGCGTGGCCCGCGTCTCGTCGTCGCCCACTGCCAAGATGTCCGAAATCGCAGGGAATCCCGTGACGTCGCTGGTCGGCGGTGTGACGCCTTCGACGCGGAATCCGGCCTTGGCCAGGTCGGCCAACTGGTCGGGTTTGCGGGCGAACCGGGCGAACTCGCTGGCGGCACTGACCTGCTCCTGGGACAGCCACGAGCCGGCGAGCAAGACGGTGGGGTAGTCGGCGACAGCCGCGGGCCCGGGTGGCAACCAGGAGGTGAGCATGCTCGACGCATCCGACAGCGACTGGCCCCGAGTGAACAACTGCTGCTCGGTGCTCACCACCGCGTGTACCGGTGCCCCGGCCGGATCTCCTTGACGCAGAAGGACGTTGAGTGCCTCGGCCAGTGAGTTGTCGGCCAGCTTCGGCTGCGCTGCGACCAGATTGCGCACCGCCCCGGCCCCCTCGGTGACGGGGGCGCCCTTGGGGGCGGTGGCAGCGGCCACAGCCTCCCCGGCCAGGAAAGCGGCATCCCCGTTGCCGCCGATCGGCAGCGCCAACCGCAGCGACCCCCAGCCGGCGAGACCGAGCCGGCCCAATCCGTCCGGATCGGCCTGCAGATCGGGCAGGCCAGCCCAGTTCTGCCGCTGCAGTGCGGTGTTCAGTTCGGGCCGGATCGCCAGCAGCACCGGCGACGTCACCAGGGAACGACTGTCGCTGACCGTCTCCGCGCCGGTCGAGGCCTGCAACCGGGCCGCCGAAACCGAGCTGCCCGGCACCCACAGCGCAGGGCGCTGGCCCAGCTGCGCCGGCCAGTCGCCGATGAACCCGGCCACCACGGCATCGGAATCCACCGGCTTGACCTGAACCGAGACGCAGCGGTCTCCCACCGGTTTCGCAGTCTTGTTGAAGCGGTCGGCGAAGCCCTGCAGGTGATCTGCGATCGACGGGTCGGCGACGACCGCGACCGTCACATCGCCATGAGCGCAGTTTCCGGCCGCGTCGGCGGAGCGATGCGACAACGAGTTGCCGAAGAAGCGCCACAGGATCACCGTGCCCACCAGGACGATCACCGTGACCAGTGCGGCGACCACGCCGACGCTGACGCCACGGCGTCCGTTGTTGTTGCGATGACGGCGCCACAGTTCGAGGTCGCGGTGGCCGCCGCGCGACTCCTCCCGTTCGGGCAGCGCGGTCTCGGCACCGCCTACTGCCGCGAAAGGCCCGGTGCGGTAACGCGACTCTTCATCGGGTTCAGTGCTACGACGCATGTACTGGGCGGGATCGGCGTCGTCGAACCCGGCATCGTCGTCATACAGCGAATCGTCATAACGTGCCTCGTCATAGCGCGCATCGTCATACTGCGAATCGTCGTAGAACGCGTCCTGATAGTCGTCGACGTAGTCGTCGTCGTCCGGGTCGCCGTCACCGAAGAGTTCACGCTGCGGCAGCTCGTCGTCGGAATCGTCCGGGCCGGGGAAACTGTGTCTACCCACGGTCGGACTCAGATACCCGCTCGGGCCTTGAACTCACGACGGCGCCGGTGCAGGATCGGCTCGGTGTAGCCGTTGGGCTGGGTGGTACCCGACAGGATCAACTCGCGTGCCGCGGCGAACGCGATGCTGGAATCGAAATCCGGTGCCATCGGCAGGTATTCGGGGTCACCGGCGTTCTGCCGGTCCACCGCCGGGGCCATCCGCTCCAGGCTGGACTGCACGTCGTCGGAGGTGATCACCCCGTGCCGCAGCCAGTTCGCCAGCAGCTGCGACGAGATCCGCAGCGTGGCACGGTCTTCCATCAGTGCGACATCGTGAATATCGGGGACCTTGGAGCAGCCCACGCCCTGATCGATCCAGCGCACCACGTAGCCGAGAATCGACTGACAGTTGTTGTCGACCTCCTCGCGGATCTCGTCGGGCGCCCAGGCCAGGCCCTCCGACAGCGGGATGGTCAACAGCGCATCGATTGTCGCGCGGCGCTTTCCGGCCAGCTCCTGCTGCACCTTCGACACATCGACCTGGTGGTAGTGCATCGCGTGCAGCGTGGCGGCGGTGGGCGAGGGAACCCACGCGGTGCTGGCACCGGCCCGCGGGTGGCCGATCTTCTGGGTGACCATGTCGGCCATCAGATCGGTCATCGCCCACATGCCCTTGCCGATCTGGGCGTGACCGGGAAGCCCGGTCGCCAGGCCCGCATCGACGTTGTTGTCCTCGTAGGCCAGGATCCACGGCTGGGACTTCATGGTGGCCTTGCGGACCATCGGCCCGGCCTCCATCGAGGTGTGGATCTCATCGCCGGTGCGGTCCAGGAAGCCGGTGTTGATGAACGCCACCCGGTCGGAGGCGGCCTTGATGCACGACCGCAGGTTGACGGTGGTGCGGCGCTCCTCGTCCATGATGCCGACCTTGAGGGTGGCCGGGGGCAGGCCCAGGACCTCTTCGACCCGGCCGAACAGCTCGCCGGTGAAGGCGACCTCGTCGGGACCGTGCATCTTGGGCTTGACGATGTAGATCGATCCGGTGCGACTGTTGACCAGTGGCCCGGTGTCGTCGGAGGCGCGCAGCCCGTGCATGCCGATCAGCCCGGTGAACAGGGCGTCCTGAATTCCTTCGGGCACTTCGCGATCCTCGGAGTCCAGGATCGCGTCATTGGTCATCAGGTGGCCCACATTGCGGACGAACATCAGACTGCGGCCCGGCAGGGTGAGCGTGCCCCCGTCAGGAGCGGTGAACTCACGGTCGGCGGCCAGGGTGCGGGTGAACGTCTTGTCGCCCTTGCGAACCTCTTCGGACAGATCACCGCGGTTCAGACCGAGCCAGTTGCGGTAACCGAGCACCTTGTCGTCGGCGTCGACCGCGGCCACCGAGTCCTCGAAGTCCATGATCGTGGTGACCGCCGACTCGAGCACCACGTCCTTGATGCCGGCGGCGTCGGTGGACCCGATCGGTGAGCTCGGGTCGATCACGATCTCCAGGTGCAGGCCGTGGTGGGCCAGCAGGACCGCCGACGGCGACCCGGCGTCGCCGGTGTAGCCGACGAACTCCGCCGGTGCGGCGACCGTGGTCGTCAGGCCGTCGCCCAGGGTGACCACCAGCGCGCCGTCTTCGATGGTCAGGCTCTTGACCTCGGTCCAGGCGCCGTTGGCCAGCGGCACGGAGTCGTCGAGGAACCGGCGGGCATAGGCGATCACCAGATCGCCGCGCACCGGGTTGTAACCGGAACCCTTCTCGGCGCCGTCGTCCTCGCTGATCACGTCGGTGCCGTACAGCGCGTCGTAGAGCGACCCCCACCGGGCATTGGCGGCGTTGAGTGCGAACCGGGCGTTGAGCACCGGCACCACCAGTTGCGGCCCGGCCTGCACCGCGATCTCGTCGTCGACACCGGAGGTGGTCACGGCGAATTCCGCCGGCTCGGGCACCAGGTAGCCGATCTCGGTGAGAAAGGCGTGGTAGGCCTCGGTGTCCAGGGGCTCGATCACCCGGTGCCGGTGCCACTTGTCGATCTGCGCCTGTAGCTCGTCACGACGGGCCAACAGTTCGGCGTTCTTGGGAGCCAGATCGGTGACGACCTTGTCCACGCCGGCCCAGAAGGTGTCCGGGTCCACGCCGGTTCCCGGCAACGCTTCGTCGGTGATGAAGTCGTAGAGCACGCGGGCCACCCGCAGATTGCCCACCGCCACCCGGTCCGCCATGTTTTCCTCCCTTGTAGCCGACCTACCACCTTACCGGCCGACGGCCGCTCTACTCGCATTCGGCGAACGTCAGCAGCAGGTCACACCGTTTCAGCAGGGCGGCTCGCAGCGGCTCGGCGCGGCGCATGATCGCCGTTTGACAGCGAACGTATTCGGCGCGGCCGGTGGCGTTTTCAACGGTGATGGGCGAATAGCCGCAGCCGCTCAGGTCATACGGACTGGCCCGCATGTCGACTTCGCGGGCGGCCGCCGCCAACTCCAGGCAGTCCAACAGCAGCTCGGAGTCGATCAGCGGACCCAGCTTGTAGCACCACTTGTACAGATCCATGTTCGCGTGCAGGCAACCTGGCTGTTCCCAAGCGATTTGGGTTTCCCGGCTCGGTGTTCCGGCGTTGCGTGGCGTCGCCGCGGGGGTGAAGAACCGGAAGGCGTCGAAGTGCGTGCAGCGCAACGGTGTCGCCTCCACCACCGCATCGAGTTCGGTCGCGGACATCCGCAGCGGGACGTGGCCGTGGCGGACCTCGTCACCGCGATACAGCATCGCCCACTCGTGCAGACCGAAGCAGTTCAGCTGGGCCGGCCGGCCGGCGGTGGCCCGCAACAGTCCTGCGATGAAGCTCACGGTGTCGGTCCGCTCACGCAGAAAGTCCTCGGTGACCCTGACCTGCCCATCGGCCGCCTCGTAGCCGCGACGGCCGACAAAGTCTCGCACTGCCGTCGCCCCCGACAAGGCCACGCCGAACCCCGGATTCCAATTCCGCAGCTGCCGTGGTCGCAGGCTGTAGTAGCTGAACAGGAACTTCGGCACCGGGTCCCCGGCGGCGATGCGCTGCAGATGCGGGGCGAGGAAGGTCTCCAGGCGCAGCCGGTAGGCGTCGGCCCGGGCCTGCCACTCCCGTGGCTTCAGCGGCGGTTCTGCCAGGTCAGACACGGTGTGTCCCGTCGCGGACGGTGCCGACGACGTCCTCGACCAGATCTTCGAGGGCCACCATGGCCACCACCGCGCCGTCGTCACCGAGCGCCAGGGCCAGATGGCTGTTGCTGCGCCGCAACGTCGACAAGGCGTCGGCCAGCGGCAGCGACGCGGGCATCCGGGGCAGCGGACGGACCGCGGCGATGTCGACCACGGAGTCGGGGCCGTCTCCCAGCGCCAGGACGTCCTTGATGTGCAGATAGCCCACGTAGGCGCCCCGGTCGACGACCGGGAACCGCGAGTAACCGGTTTGCGCGAAGGCCTGTTCGACGGCGGCCACCGTCGGCCCGCGGCCTACTGCGGCCGCCGGCACCGACCGGATGTCGGCGACCGGTACCGCCACGTCGGCCACCACCCGGGTGCGGATCTGCAGGGCGCGGGTCAAGCGGGTGTATTCCTCGAGATCCAAGAGCCCCGCCGACACCGACTCGGCGATCATCTCGCTGAGCTCGACGGTGGACACGGTGATCTCCAGCTCGTCTTTGGGCTGCACCCGTACCGCGCGCAGCGTGACACCGGCGCACCAGTTGTAGAAGACGATGAACGGCCGGGCAGCCGCCATGTAGACCAGGTACGGCGGAATCAGCAGCATCGCCGCGGTCTCCGGGCCCGCCAGGGCGATGTTCTTGGGCACCATCTCGCCGAACAGCACATGCAATGTCACCACGATCGTCAACGCGACGATGAACGCCACGGTGTGCAGCAGCGCGTCCGGGATGCCCACCAGCCGGAACACCGGCTCGAGCAGGTCGGCGACGGCCGGCTCACCGATGCGGCCGAGCAGAATCGAGCACACTGTGACGCCCAGTTGCGCCCCGGCCAACATTCGCGACAGCTGCTCGCCGGCCCGGATCACCGTGACCGCGCTTTGCCTGCCCTGCTCGGCCAGAATCTCCAGCCGGTCCCGTCGCGCGGAGATCAGGGCGAACTCGGCGCCGACGAAGAAGGCATTCGCCGCGATCAGCAGCAGGGTCAACGCGAGGTTGAACAGGTCAGCCATCGCCCGCACCCAGTTGGGTGAGCACCAGCATGTCGATGCGCCGGCCGTCCATCCGCACCACCCGGGCCAGCCAGCGCGGCGGGTGCGCGGAGCGCTCGTCGGGCTCGAAGGCGGTCAGTTCGACGGTTTCCCCAGCTTCCGGAATGTGGCCGAGCTCCTGGAGGAGCAGCCCGCCGATGGTCTCGTAAGAGCCTTCCGGAGCGCGGTAGCCGGTGGCCTTGGCCACCTCGTCGATGCGCAGCAGACCCGACACCTGCCAGCCGCCGCCGGCGGCGACCACGTCCGGCGCGGCGTCGTCGTGCTCGTCGCGGACGTCGCCGACGATCTCCTCGATCAGATCCTCCATCGTGACCATGCCGGCGGTGCCGCCGTACTCGTCGACGACCAGGGCCGCCTGAAGGCCATTGGTCCGAATCTCTTCCATCACCGCGTCGCCGTCCAGCGTCGACGGCACCACCGCCACCGGTTCGGCGACGGTGGTGACCGGGGTGGTCGCCCGATCCGCGACCGCCACGGTGAAAACCTGCTTGACGTGGGCGATGCCGACGGTGGCGTCGAGGTCGCCGTCGACCACCGGGAACCGGGAGAACCCGGTGTCGATGGCTGCTGCGGCCAGGTCGGCGACCGTGTCGCCGGCCTGCAGGCTGACGATCTTGGAGCGCGGCGTCATCAGCTCCTCGGCGGTCAGGGCGCCGAACCGCAGCGACCCTTCGACCACCGCGGCGGTGCTCGGATCGAGCGCGCCGCTGCGCGCCGAATTGCGTACCAGCGACGCCAGCTCCCGCGGGGAGCGAGCCGAGGCCAGCCGGTCGGCGGGCTCGATGCCCAGACGCTTCAGGATCAGGTTCGCGGTCCCGTTGGTCAGCCTGATCGCGACCGTGAACAGCCGGGAGAACATCAGCTGCGGCCCGGCCGCCGCCCGAGCGGTTGGCAGCGGGCGCGCCACGGCCAGGTTCTTAGGCACCAGCTCGCCGAAGACCATGGACAGCGAGGTGGCGATCACCAGCGCCAGCAACAACGCCACGCCGGCGGCGGTTCGCTCGCCGAGCCCGACCGCCTCCAGGGCGGGACGCAGCCACCGGGCCAGCACCGGCTCGGCCAGATAGCCCGTGGCCAGCGTGGTGATGGAGATGCCCAACTGCGCGCCGGACAACTGAAACGACAGGGTCCGGTGCGCCCGTTGGATGTAGACGTCGCGGCGCCCACCGCGGCGGGCGTTGGCCTCGACCGCGCTGCGCTCCAGGGTGGTCAGCGAGAACTCGGCGGCGACGAACACCGCGGTGCCCAGTGTGAGCACCACGAACGCCAGCAGGGTGGCGACAGTGAGGGTCAGGCTCATCGGATGCTCATTGCCGCGCGTGTCTTACCAGCCGAAAGGCAGGGGATGACCCTCGGCGAAACCGGCCGCGGACTGGACCCCCAAAACGGCGCGCTCGTGCAGGTCGACCAGATCGGCGGCGCCGACGTATGTGCAGGTGCTGCGGATACCGGAGGTGATGTGGTCCAGCAGGTCCTCGACTCCGCCGCGGTCGGGGTCCAGCGCCATCCGTGACGTCGAGATGCCTTCCTCGAACAGTGATTTGCGGGCGCGGTCGAATGCACTGTCGGCGAAGGTCCGCGCCGCCACCGCCCTCTTGGAGGCCATGCCGAAGCTCTCCTTGTAGGGCCGTCCGTCGTGGTCGACCATCAACTCGCCCGGGGATTCGTAGGTGCCGGCGAACCAGGAGCCGACCATGACGTTCGAGGCCCCCGCAGCCAGGGCCAGCGCGACGTCGCGGGGGTGGCGTACCCCGCCGTCGGCCCACACGTGGGCACCGTTCTCACGCGCCGCCGCGGCGCATTCCAGCACAGCGGAGAACTGCGGCCGGCCTACGCCGGTCATCATCCGGGTGGTGCACATGGCACCGGGTCCCACACCGACCTTGACGATGTCGGCCCCGGCGGCGATCAGGTCCCGGGTCCCCTCGGCCGATACGACGTTGCCGGCCACCAGCGGCACGCCGGGCCGCAGGGCGGCGACCGCGCGAATGGTCTCCAGCGCCTTCTCCTGGTGGCCGTGGGCGGTGTCGATCACCAGCACGTCCACCCCGGCCTCCAGCAGCGCGACCGCCCGGGTCGTCGCCTCGCCGGTGATGCCGACCGCGGCGGCGATGCGCAACCGGCCGTCTGCATCGGTGGCCGGGGTGTAGATCCCGGTGCGGATCGCGCCTTTGCGGGTCAACACCCCGGCCAGCGTCCCGTCGGGGTTGGTCAGCACCGCCAGGTCCACCGGAGCGTGCTCGAGCAGGTCGAACACCTTGCGGGCCTCGGTGCCGATCGGGACGCTGAGCAGGTCGGCCACCGCAACGTCGCGGACCCGGGTGAATCGGTCCACACCCTCGCAGCAGGCCCTGGTGACCAGGCCGGTCGGGCGGCCGTCCACGGCGACGACGGCCGCGCCGTGCGCGCGTTTGGGGATCAGCGCCATCGCATCGGCCACCGAGTCCTCGCCGGACAGCACCACCGGGGTGTCGGCAACCAGGTCACGGCTCTTGACGAAGGCCACTGTTCGCCGGGCGACATCGAGCGGCAGGTCCTGGGGGAGCACCACGATGCCCCCGCGCCGGGCCACCGTCTCGGCCATGCGCCGGCCGGCAACGGCGGTCATGTTGGCGACCACCACCGGAATCGTGGTTCCCGAGCCGTCACGGGTCGACAGGTCGACGTCGAGCCGCGACGAGACCGCCGAACGGCCGGGAATGATGAAGACGTCGTCGTAGGTCAGATCGTAGTTCTGCTCGTAACCGCCGGAGAATCTCATCCCGCGCCACGGTACCGCCAGCGCGCCGGTGAACACCACCTGCCGCGCGGGTGGCCGCGACACGTTGAAAATTGATCTTCCTCACAGCCATATCGTCCGGTAAGCTCATACCGTCGTTCAGGGGAGCACAGATGATGGTTAGCTGCGGCCGATCGAGTGAGATCCTCCAGGCCCGCGTCACGGCTCCCGGTATCGCGCGAACCGAGCTGATCGCCGGATGGCGATGCTACGAACTCGAAGGTTATCTGCAGCGTAAGTTGCACCGACCCTGGCGTCAGCGCGGCTCGTAGTCAACCTGCATGAATTGCCTTTTCCCTTAACGGAATTCGGATGGTTATGGGACTGTCGTCCGGATTTGCGCCACCTCGGGAGTCCCGACCGGATCGTCGGCAGCGGACGGGGTCCGGCGCGTCGGCGGGTGGCGTCTCATCCCTCGCGGGATCGATGCGGCCCGCTGTTGCGTCGCAGCCAGCCGGTTAACTGACCACGCTTCGTCGGCGCAACCAAAAACTTACAGATCACTGAGTGACGAACGCTCCGCCAGAGAGGTTTGCACCATGCAGCTACGCCAGATCATGTCGGTCACCGTCGGCGCCGCGCTGGCCGGCGGTATCGCCGCCGTCCCCGTTCCGACCGCTTCGGCCACATCGGCCACCCACGTCGGCGATATCGCGCTCACGGCGCAGGACGTCGTCATCGACTTCGTCCGGCACGCAGAAATGATCTCGCCGTACGAAAACATGCTCACCCCCTCCCCGGATCATCCCGGGGCTCCGCTCAGTGACCTCGGCCAGCAACAGGCGCACACCGTCGGCAACCAACTCTTCGACGCACTCGGCCCGGTTGCCGGCCTCTTCTCCGGGGAGGGTGTGCGGGTTACCGAGACCGCCGCGCCGTTCGCCGGCCTGGAGGGCATGACGCCGCAGATATTGCCCCAGCTCAACGAGGTCGACAGTGGCATCTACGCGCTCGACCCGATCGAAAGTCTCGGCGGCCGCATGGCCTTCATGACCGTCGCCGCGTGGGCGCTGGGGGCACCACTGGGATTGGCGCTGGTGCAGGGTCCGGGCTCGCACGACATCAACGGGGTGGTTCTCGACGAACGGTTCACCGACGGTGTTCAGACGATGTACGACCACGCGCTGGACAGCGGGGTGGTCAGCGACAACGGTCAGCTCACCGATGTGGCGTTCAGCAGCACGGCGTCAATTTTCGCCTGGGTGATGCAGAACGTCAAAAACCCCGATCTGCCCTTCTTCCTGAACCTCATCACCGAAGCGCGCAGTGTCCCGAACGGGGAGACGAGCATTTTCCTGCCCAACACCGCCGTCGTCGAAGTCAAGGGCAACCCCACCGACGGGTGGACGCTGGTCAGTTGGGACGGGCACGAGATCCCCGCCGATCCGGATCTGCTGACCGCGCTGTTCGTCGACGTGCGGGACGTGATGCTGCCGGCGCAAGCGGCGCTCTGGAACACCTGGGAGGCCGTCCTCGACGGCGATCAGACGAACATCATGAACGTGATTCAGGCCGGCTTCGAACAGTTCAGCTCGTCGCTGGCCGCGTTCCCCGGCGCGGTCTTCAGTGACATCGCCGACGCCCTCGGAAATCTCGGATAGGAGCTGGTCGCCATGAAGACGAACTCGACCTGGCCGGTGGCCGCAGGCATCGTCCTCGTCGGCGCCGGTGTCATCGGCACCCCGGCGCCCGCGCACGCCGACGTGGCGGTTCGCGATGCGATCCTGACCAGCGGCGAAGCTCAAGACATCGTGATCGACATCGTGCGGCACGGCCAGCGGATGCCGCCGTTCAACGACGTGATCACCCCGTCGCCGGACCATCCGGGGCCGCCGCTGAGTGACCTGGGCGTGCAACAGGCGCACGACATCGGGCAGAAGCTGTTCGACGAGCTCGGTCCGGTCTCGGGGATCTTCTCCGGCGAGGCGATCCGTGACATCGACACCGCCACGCCGTTCGCCGAGCTGGAGAACATGACGCCGCAGATCCTGTCCGGCCTCAACGAGATCGACAGCGGCATCTACGCCGGGCAGCCGATCGCCAGTCTGTCGGGCTTTCTCTACCAGTTCACGCCGATGCTGTGGACCCTGTTCGGATTGGTGCTGGTGCCGATCCCGGGCTCGGTCGAGGATCCCAACGGCGTGGTGATGAACCAGAACTTCACCGAAGCGGTCAACACGATGTACACCGCCGCGATGGCCAACCCGGTCGTCAGCGACAACGGCGACATCACCGCCGTGGCGTTCAACAACGAAGCCGACATCGCGGCCTGGGTGGCGCTGAACGTCAAGAATCCCGACATCTCACTGCTGCTGCCGCTGACGCTGCAGACGATGTTCGCCAACGACGACGGATCTCCGCTGTTGCCCAACACCGGCGTCGTGCAGATCGAGGGCAACCCCACCGACGGCTGGACCCTGGTCAGTTGGAACGGCGTCGCCGTCCCGGAAGATCCCGGACTGCTGACGAAGCTGATCATGGACGTGCGTGACCTGATCACCACGCCGCAGGTCGCCGGCTGGAACCTCTACCAGGCGCTGCTCGGCGGCGATCCGACCGCGATCGACGATGCGCTGCAGACCGGCCTGCAAGACATCGCCTCGACGTTCCTGGGCTTCCCGCAGGCGGTGTTCACCGACATCACCGACGCATTGTCCAACCTCGGTGCCGGCGACGAGACCGGCTCGGCCCTGGGTGATCTGCTGGCCTGGATATGACGGTAGACCTGCCGCCCAGTGTGCGTGACTGGCGCGACCGTGGCCGGTGGATTTCAACCACCGCGGGCCGGGTGTTCGTTCGGTCGAGTGCCGGCGACGGGCCGAGGATCGTTCTACTGCACGGGTTTCCGTCGTGTTCCTACGACTTCCGGTCGGTGGTGTCGCGGCTGGCCGGTCGGTCCTGGCTGACGATGGACTTTCTCGGCTTCGGCCTGTCCGACAAGCCGCGGCCGCATCGCTACAGCCTGTTGGAGCAGGCGGATCTGGTGCAGGAAGTGGTGGCCTCGACAGGCGCGGGCCCGGTGGTGCTGGCCGCCCACGACATGGGCACCTCGGTGACCACCGAGCTGCTGGCCCGCGACATCGACGGCACGCTGCCGTTCGATCTGCGCAGCGCCGTGCTGTCCAACGGCAGTGTGATCCTGGAGCGGGCCAGCCTGCGGCCCATTCAGAAGGTGCTGCGCAGTCCGCTCGGCCCGGTGGCGGCCCGGTTGACGAACCGGAGCAGTTTCGAGCGCAGCTTCGGCCGGTTGTTCAGTCCGCAGCATCCGCTGTCGCGGGAGGAGGCGGCCGCCCAATGGGCGTTGCTGACCAACAACGGCGGCCATCGGATCGCGCATCTGCTCTCGGCCTACCTCGACGAGCGGGTGCGCTACGCCGGCCGCTGGCATGGCGCGGTGCGCGACTGGCCCAAACCGCTGGGCTTCGTATGGGGCCTGGGCGATCCGGTGGCCACCACCAACGTGCTCGACGGTCTGCGGGAGCTGCGCCCGGCCGCCGACGTCGTCGAACTGCCCGGGCTAGGGCACTATCCGCAGGTGGAGGATCCACAGGCCTTCACCGAGGCGGTGCGCAGCCTGTTGGTCTAGACGGGGACTTCGCTGCGGTCCGCGCTCCACAGCGTGTGGAACTTGCCGGGTGTGTCCACCCGCCCGTAGCTGTGGGCGCCGAAGAAGTCGCGCTGGGCCTGGGTCAGGGCCGCCGGGAGTCGTTCGGTGCGCAGACCGTCGTAGTAGGCCAGCGCCGAGGAGAAGCCAGGAGCGGGGATGCCCAGGCCGACCGCGGTCATCACCACTCGCCGCCAGGAGTCGATGGCCGCCTCCACCGCGCTGCGGAAATACGGCGCGGCCAGCAGACTGACCAGATCGGGGGAGGTGTCGAAGGCCTCTTTGATGCGGTTGAGGAACTTCGCACGGATGATGCAGCCACCACGCCAGATGGTCGCCAGGTCACCGGGGGTGACGTTCCAGCCGTATTCGGCACTGCCGGCCTGGATCTGGTTGAAACCCTGTGCGTAGGCGACGATCTTGGAGGCATACAGCGCCTGACGGACATCCTCGGTGAACCGGGCCGCGTCGTCGGGCCGCGCGCCCAGAACTCCGGCGGCCAGACCGGCCGCGGCGCGGCGCTGGGGCACCGAGCCCGACAGTGCGCGGGCGAACACCGCCTCGGCGATGCCGGTGACCGGAACACCAAGGTCCAGTGCGGATTTGACCGTCCAGCGTCCCGTGCCCTTCTGTTCCGCCTCGTCGACGATCACATCCACCAGCGGCTTGCCGGTCTTGGCGTCGACCTGGCGCAGCACCTCGGCGGTGATCTCGACCAGGTAGGAGTCCAGCTCACCGGTGTTCCACTGGGTGAACACCTCGGCGATCTGCGGGGCGGCGAGCCCGACCGCGTCGCGCAGCAGCTGGTAGGCCTCGCCGATCAGCTGCATGTCGGAGTATTCGATGCCGTTGTGCACCATCTTCACGAAGTGCCCGGCGCCGTCTGGGCCGATGTGGGTGCAGCACGGCACCCCGTCGACGTGGGCGGAGATCTCTTCGAGCAGCGGGCCCAGCGACTCGTAGGACTTCTTCGGGCCACCCGGCATGATCGACGGCCCGTTGAGCGCGCCCTCCTCGCCACCGGAGATGCCGGCGCCTACGAAATGCAGCCCGCGGGCGGCCATCGCCTTCTCTCGACGGATGGTATCGGTGTAGAGCGCGTTGCCGCCGTCGATGATGATGTCGCCGGGCTCCATCGCGTCGGCCAGGTCGTTGATGACGGCGTCGGTGGCCGCGCCGGCCTGCACCATGATCAGCACTCGGCGTGGCTTCTCAAGTGCGGCAAGGAATTCCGGGATCGACTCGGTGCGTACGAACGACCCTTCGGAGCCGTACGCGCTCAGCAGTGCGTCGGTTTTGGCGATCGAGCGGTTGTGCAGTGCCACGGTGTAGCCGTGCCGGGCGAAGTTGCGCGCGATGTTGGACCCCATCACGGCCAGACCGGTCACGCCGATCTGGGCGGTGCCGACAACTTCCGACGCGCTCATACATTCGCCTTTCAGTAGGTAGATCGGTTGCGCGGCACGCCGGGCGGCGTGGGTTACCCCGCGAAAAGTCGATGTAGTTCGGTCAGCCACGGTACCGCCAGCGCGATAGTGGGGACCGTGAGCACCCCGGCGGCGGCGGCGTAGGCGGCGGCGGCCACCGCGCGACTGTTGCCCCCGCCGGACAGACGCTGCACCCGCAGCACCGTGTTGGGGCCGCCGGCGGCCAACGCACCGACGGGGGTGGTGGCCGATGCGCACGTCACCAGGGCACGGGCCAGGGGAGGAGCGCCAGCGATCCGCACGGCGGCGTCATCGGCCAGCAGCTCGACCAGCAGCCGAACCGCATCCAGGGCGTTGCGGCTGCGCACGAACCGCGGAAACGCGGTGTGCACCGCGGTGAACGCCTCGAGCACCAGATCGTGGCGGGCACGCAGGTGGGCCCGCTCATGGCCGAGCAGCGCCGCCAGCTCGGCGTCGCCCAGTGCCTGCAGAGCCCCCGAACTCAACACCACCCGGCTGCGCACGCCGGGCAGGCAGTAGGCCAGCGGCTCCATCACCTGCAGAACCCGTAGGCCGCCGGTCCGCACCGTCGAGACCGCGTCGGCGATGCTGACCAGGTCGACGAGCATCCGGTGGCGGGCCCTCCGCTGTCGGGTGCCCACGGCGACCTGCAGCACCGCCACCGTGAGACGCAGACCGAGCAGCAGGGTCAGCGCCGAGACCGCGGTGTAGAAGCTCCACAGCGGCCAGCCCAGGCGGTCGATGGAGCCGAGGATGGTGGTGGTGGGCCGCCCGTCCGGGCCCGGCACCAGCAGGCGGCTGGCGGTCGCGACTCCGGCGCTGAATGCCGACAGCACGGCGGCTATCGCAATGGCCTGCCAGAGCACCACCGCGGCCCGCGGAGCACGCAACGGCCAGTCTGCGCGCGCCAGCAGGGCCGGCACCGGCCCTACGAGCAGCAGAGCGAGGATGGTGAAGGCCAGCGCGGACACGCGGCAAGTCTCCCTCAGGACGTGCGTCGACTGCCAATCGAGACATCGACGCGGTGTTTGGCTTCCAGTTCGTCGAGCGCGCGGCGCAGTGCCTCGGCCTCATCCAGGCCGACACGTTCGACGAAGTGCACCAGAGCGGCCCTGCGGTCACCGGAGTCGGCGGCCTGATCCAAGGCCTCGACCATCAGCCCGGCGACCAGCTCGTCGCGGCCGCGGACCGGTGCGTAGCGGTGCGCACGGTCATCCCGGATCTGCGATACCAGGTTCTTCTTGGCCAGCCGCTGCAGGACAGTCATCACCGTGGTGTAGGCCAGGTCGCGCCGCGCCGACAGCGCTTCGTGGACCTGACGCACGGTCTGGGATTCCGGGGCGGACCACAGATGGTCCATCACCGCCCGCTCCAAATCCCCTAGGTGGGTCTGCTTGGACATGTCCTGATCAACTCCCCTGGGCAATGCCGCAAGCCTACTCCCAATTACTACGGACTGTCGTATCGCCGGCTGTGGGTCTGCTGCGGCGCCGGTGAGCCGTCGTGTAGAACCATGAGATGCCCGCCTCCGACTCGACACCGATACCCATCGCACCGTTCGACCACGGCATTGGCCTGGCCTTCACCGAGATCAGCCCGGACGGTGCGCGCGCAAGCCTGGAGCTGACACCCAAGCTGCACCAGCCCGCGGGCATCGTGCACGGCGGTGTGTACTGCACCATCGTCGAGAGCGTGGCGAGCGTCTCCGCGCACACCTGGCTTACCCAGAACGGCGACCCGGGCGCCACGGTGGTGGGGGTCAACAACAACACCGATTTCCTGCGGGCGGTCTCATCGGGAACGGTGTTCGCCGCGGCCACCCCCATTCACCGAGGCCGCCGTCAGCAGCTGTGGCTGGTGACCATCACCGACGCCGACCAGCGGATGATCGCCCGCGGCCAGGTCCGGTTGCAGAACCTGTCGGGCTGAGCGGCTCCGCCGCGCTTGCGACCGCCGCTAGCTGATCGCGCGTTCGACGCCGCGCTGGGCCTCGGCGGCCAGCACCTCGAGCTGTTCGAGGCGGGTCCGGGCGAAGGCCTGCTGCTCGGTGATCGTGAGCTGCCCGCGCCGGGTGCTCAGGAACGTCACGTTCCAGGACAGCAGGGTGCTGATCTTGTTCTTGAATCCGACCAGGTACACCAAGTGCAGCACCAGCCATGCCAGCCAGGCCAGGAAGCCGCTGAACTCCAGCGGGCCGATCTTGGTGACCGCGGAGAATCGCGACACCGTGGCCATCGAGCCCTTGTCCAGGTACTGGAACGGTTCGCGGTCGACCGGGTCGGCGCCGCCGAGTTCGGCCTTGATAGTGCTGGCCGCGTGCTTGGCGCCCTGGATGGCGCCCTGGGCCATACCCGGGACTCCGTCAACGGCCGCCATGTCGCCCACTACGAAGACGTTCGGGTGGCCCGGGACGGACAGGTCGGGCAGAACCTTGACCCGCCCGGCCCGGTCGAGTTCGACGGCGGACTGCTCGGCGAGGTCGCGGCCCAGCGGGCTGGCCGAGACGCCTGCGGACCACACCTTGCACTGGGATTCGATGCGCCGGGTGGTGCCGTCGGCGTCCTTGACAGTCAGGCCGTTGCGGTCGACATCGGTGACCATGGCGCCCAGCTGGATCTCCACGCCCATCTTCTGCAGCCGCTCGGAAGCTTTGATGCCCAGTTTCTCGCCCATCGGCGGCAGGACGGCCGGGGCGGCGTCGAGCAGGATGACCCGCGCCTTGGTCGAATCGATGTTGCGGAACGCGCCCTTGAGCGTGTAGTTGGCCAACTCGGCGATCTGCCCGGCCATCTCGACGCCGGTGGGGCCCGCGCCGACCACCGTGAACGTCAGCAGCTTCTCGCGGCGCGCGGCGTCGCTGGAACGTTCGGCCTGCTCGAACGCGCTCAGAATGCGGCCGCGCAGTTCGAGGGCGTCGTCGATGGTCTTCATGCCGGGCGCGAACTCGGCGAACTGGTCGTTGCCGAAGTAGGACTGGCCCGCGCCGGCGGCGATGATCAGGCTGTCGTACGGGGTGTTGTAGGTGTGGCCGAGCACCTCGGAGGTGACGAATTGTCCGGCCAGGTCGATGCCGGTGACGTCGCCCAGGAGGACCTGCGCGTTGCGCTGATTGCGCAGCACCACGCGGGTGGACGGTGCGATCTCGCCTTCGGAGAGAATCCCGGTCGCCACCTGATAAAGCAGGGGCTGGAACAGGTGGTGGGTGGTGCGGGCGATCAGCTTGACATCCACATCAGCCCGCTTGAGCTTTTTGGCCGCGGTCAGACCACCGAATCCAGAGCCGATAATGACGACCTGGTGGCGTCGGTTCGGTTGCGCAGTGATTTCAGGCTGGGCACTCATGGGAATCGGGTTGCTCCTCAACGGCGACTGCGTTCACAGATACGCTAGTCGACCCGCTCGGCGGTCACCGCATTCGTTGGTTGTGGGATTAACCACTCCCTGCCTGTTGAGGTGGCGGTCAGGCGAATTGAGCCAGTGCGCCGTGGCTGACATGCAGGGTCTGGCCGGTGATGTGCCGGGCCGACGGTGTGGTCAAAAACACTGCCAGGCGCGCGATCTCGGCGGCAACCGTCGGCCGGGTGCTGACAAGACCGTCGTAACCCGGGCGGATGCCGGCGCCGGCCGCGACCACGTTGACGGTGATCCCGCGGGTCCCGAACGCGGTTGCCTGCCCGGCGGTCCAGTTCGACAGGGCGGCCTTGATGGCCGCGTCGGGTCCGCCCTCGTCCGGGCACTCCGGCATCACCGAGATGACCGAGCCACCGGACCGCAGGTGGTCGCCGACGGTCGCGAGCGTGAGCACCGCCGAGAGCACCGTGGAGTCCAGTGCACTGCGCCACGCGGAGGCCTGGTCGGCCAGCGTGTAGGCGCGCGGGTCTCCGCCGTGCCAGCGCGGCGCCGGGACGTTGACGATGGTGTCCAGGTGCTGTGGGAAGAGGCTGCGGGCCTGTTGCAGGCTCGCCGGGTCGGAGTTGTCGCACACGACTGCGTTAGCGTCGAGTTCCTTGGCGGCGATCTCGAGTTCCGGGCCGCGCATACCCGCCAGGGTCACGGTATGTCCGGCCTCGGTGAAGCCTTCTGCGACCGCACGACCCAGTTCGGTGTCACCACCTGTGACCAGCACATCCATCGGTCGAACCTCCTCGTGTTCGCAGCTATGTTACTGGACAGTAGCCGATTTGTGGGCACCGGGCGCGCCGGACAGCGCAGCTCACTTCGATAGTGTGCGACCCATGTGGCGGACCCGGGCGGTAATCGGTGCGGTGGTGGGCGTTCTGGCGGCCGGCCTGGTGGGCTGTAGTTCGGCACCCCAAACGCCGACCATCACGGTGTTCGCGGCCGCGTCGTTGAAACCGGCGTTCACCGAGATCGCCCAGCGATTCAGCACCGACCACCCGGGCATGTCCGTGGATTTCAATTTCGCCGGTTCCTCGGATCTGGCCACCCAGCTGACCCAGGGCGCGGGTGCGGACGTGTTCGCCTCGGCCAACACCACGCAGATGAACAAGGTCGCCCAGGCCGGCCTGCTCGACGGTCCCGCGGTGCCGTTCGCCACCAACACGCTGGTGATCGTCACCCGGCCCGGAAACCCGGACGCGGTGCACTCTTTCGCCGATCTGACCCGGCCCGGACTCGTCGTGGTGGTCTGCCAACCGCCGGTGCCGTGCGGAGCCGCCACCCGCAAGGTGGCGGACAGTCTCGGAGTCACGCTGGAGCCGCTCAGTGAGGAATCCGACGTCACCGACGTGCTCAACAAGGTCATCACCGGCCAGGCCGATGCCGGTGTGGTCTATCGCACCGACGCGATCAACGCCGGCGACAAGGTCACCACCGTCGAGTTCCCCCAATCCGCCGAGGCCGTCAACACCTACCCGATAGCGCTGATCAAGGACGCACCGCAGGCCGGACCGGCCCGCGACTTCGTCGACCTGGTCACCGGCGAAGCGGGCCAGAAGGTGCTGGACGCGGCCGGCTTCGGTAAGCCCTGATCGCCAGTGGCGAACCGGCCCACCGACCTGCCGGGCTGGGTGTATGTGCCCGCCTCGATCGGCGCCGCTTTCGTGGTCCTGCCGCTGGTGGGCATCGCGGTCAAGGTTGACTGGCCGCATTTCTGGTCGCTGATCAGCAGTCCGTCGGCGACGACCGCTCTGGGGTTGAGTCTGCGGACCGCCGCGGCCAGCACCGCGCTGTGTGTGCTGCTCGGGGTACCGATGGCGATGGTGCTGGCGCGAAGTCACGCGAAGGTGGTGCAGGTGCTGCGTCCCCTGGTGCTGCTGCCGCTGGTACTGCCGCCGGTGGTGGGCGGCATCGCGCTGCTGTACGCCTTCGGCAGGATGGGCCTGCTGGGTCGTTACCTGGATGCGGCCGGGGTCCACATCGCCTTCACCACCACCGCGGTGGTGCTGGCTCAGACATTCGTGTCGTTGCCGTTTCTGGTGATCGCGCTGGAAGGTGCGGCCCGTACCGCCGGCGCCGACTACGAGGTGGTGGCCGCAACCCTGGGCGCGCGGCCGAGCACGGTGTGGTGGCGGGTCAGCCTGCCGCTGCTGTGGCCCGGGCTGATCTCGGGTGCAGTCCTGGCGTTCGCGCGGTCGTTGGGGGAGTTCGGGGCGACGCTCACCTTCGCCGGCTCCCGGGAGGGAGTTACCCGGACGTTGCCGCTGGCCATCTACCTGCAGCGGGTGACCGATGCCGACGCCGCGGCCGCGATGTCCCTGCTGCTGGTGGCCGTGGCCGCGATCGTGGTGTTGGGTCTGGGTGCCCGACGGCTGGCCGGCGTGCGGTGAACACCATGGCGCAGCGGCTGACATTGCACGCCGTGGTGGCTGAGCGCGGCCTGGACATCCGGCTTACCGTCGAACCGGGAGAAGTGCTGGCCGTGCTGGGCCCCAACGGCGCCGGTAAATCCACCCTGCTGCACGTGATCGCCGGTCTGCTGCTGCCCGACGAGGGCAGCGTGCGGGTCGGTGACCGGGTGCTGACCGACACCGGTGCCGGCGTGCAGGTGGCCACCCGGGATCGTCGGGTGGGGCTGCTGTTGCAGGAGCCCCTGCTGTTCCCGCACCTGAGCGTGGCGGCCAACGTGGCGTTCGGGCCGCACAGCCGGCGGCGCCGTCGTCTCGGCGAGCTGCGGCGGCCGCCGGCCCGTGCGATCGCGCAGCCCTGGTTGCGTGCGGTGGCCGCCGAGGAACTGGCCGACCGCAAGCCGCGCCGGCTCTCCGGCGGCCAGGCGCAGCGGGTCGCCATAGCCCGGGCATTGGCCGCCGAGCCGGACGTGTTGCTGCTCGACGAACCGCTGGCCGGGCTCGACGTCGGATCGGCGGCCACGGTACGCACGGTGCTGCGCGACGTCGTCGCCACCACGCGCCGCACGACGGTGCTGGTCACCCACGACCTGCTGGATGTGTTTGCGCTGGCCGACCAGGTCGTGGTGATCGAGGCCGGCCGGGTCGCCGAGATCGGCAGCACCGCCGAGGTTTTGGCCGCACCGCGCAGCGGGTTCGGGGCGTTGCTGGCCGGCCTCAATCTGGTGTCCGGGGTGCTTGATGACGCCGGCGTTCTGCGCACCGACTGGGGGGACAGTTGGCAGGGCAGCGCCGATGCCGAGCTGGCCGCAGGTTGTCGCGCGGTCGCGATCTTCCTGCCCAAAGCGGTGGCGGTGTACCCGGAACCGCCGTCGTCGGGCAGTCCGCGCAACCTGGTCCGGGTCACGGTGGCCGAAGTGGACGCCCGCGGCCGGGTGATTCAGATACGCGGGACCGAACAGCCGGACGGGTCACCGGGCCTGCTCGCCGACATCACTGCGGACGCCGCGGCTGAGCTGCGGCTGACACCCGGGCAGACAGTCTGGTTCGGGGTCAAAGCGCAGGAAGTGACCCTGCGCGCGACACACCCCGAGGCGCGGTAGCTTGCGCCTTGCGGGCCAGACGGTAGATTTTTCTGCCATGACACAGGTGGACCTGACCTCAGCGGCCCACAGGGGCTTTCGGGCGGCGGCGTCAGCCGCCGCGATCGCCGGCGTTCTGGCGCTGGTCGGAGCGGCCCCGGTGTATGCCGACCCGGCCCCGCCGACCCAGCCGTCGCCGGCTGGTGAGGCTCCGGCGGAAGAGCCGATCACCCCACCGGCGGGCCTGATCCCGCTGCCGCCCGAGGCGGTCGCGCCCGAGGTGGGCCGGGTTGACGACACCGCCGGGGGATTCAGCTACGTCCTGCCCGCTGGCTGGGTGCAGTCCGACACCAGCCACCTCGAGTACGGCTCGTCGCTGCTGAGCAAGAAGACCGGTGAGTCGATGCTGCCCGGCCAGCCCGCGCCGGTGGCCAACGACACCAGGATCGTGCTCGGCAAGCTGGACCAGCGGCTCTACGCCAGCGCTGAAACCGACAACGCCAAGGCCGCCACCCGGCTCGGTTCGGACATGGGCGAATTCTTCATGCCATTCCCGGGCACCCGTGCCAACCAGGCCAGCGCGCCGCTCACCGGCGGCGGGTTGACCGGGAGCGCCACCTACTACGAGGTCAAGTTCACCGACCCGGCCAAGCCGGTCGGCCAGATCTGGAGTGGCGTGATCGGCGTGCCGCCGGCCAGCGGCACCGGCCCGCAGAGCGAGCGGTGGTTCGTGGTGTGGCTGGGAACCGCCAACAACCCGGTGGACGCCGGTGCTGCAATCGCGCTGGCCGAGTCCATCCGCCCGCTCGCCGCCCCCGCGGCAGAGCCTGCCCCGGGTACGGGCCCGGCTCCCGGCGGTCCGGCACCGGCCGCCCCAGCGCCCGGTGATGTGGCACCGGCCGCGCCGGCACCCGGCGGTCCGGTACCGGACGCCGGTGCTGCACCCGCGGCGGCCCCGGCGGCCTGATCGCGGATTGAGGGCGGATATGGCCCTAAGCCATCTCGCTGTCGTGCTGTCCACTCCCACGTCGGTCAGCTGGCTGGGCTACATCCTGATCGGCGGTATCGCCGGCTGGTTCGCAAACCGCATCATCAGCGGTGGGCCGTCGGGCATCCTGCTCAACATCGCCATCGGTGTGATCGGCGGCTATCTCGGCGGGATGCTGCTTGAGTGGTTCGGCGTCGATGTCGACGCCGGCCGCAGGTGGTTCACCTTCTTCGTGGCACTGGGCGGGGCCATCGTTCTGCTGTGGATCGTCGGCCTGGTGCGCCGCAGGTAAAGGCGGCTCAGGCCGACAGCTGCCACACCAGGGCGGCCGCCAGGGCGCCGACCCCGTTGAGCGACCAGTGCAGGGCGATCGGCGCGATGATGCTGCCGCTGCGCCGGCGCAGCCAGCTGAACACGAAACCGGCGGCGCCGGTGGCCAGCACCGCCAGCGTCACGCCTGCCACCATGCCGAAGAACCCGCCGCCCAACAAGCGGGTGAAGCCGACGTTGCTGCTGGTCAGTCCCAGTGAGGTGGCGACATGCCACAGCCCGAACAACAGCGAGCCGGCGGCGGCCACTCCGCGGAATCCCCACGCCCGGTGCAGTGCGCCGTGGAGTGCTCCGCGGAAGGCCAGCTCCTCGGGGATCACGGTCTGC
Source organism: [Mycobacterium] zoologicum (assembly GCF_020172665.1). Taxonomy (GTDB): domain Bacteria; phylum Actinomycetota; class Actinomycetes; order Mycobacteriales; family Mycobacteriaceae; genus Mycobacterium; species Mycobacterium zoologicum. The sequence continues at coordinate 2,219,969 of NZ_CP083985.1, forward strand.
AACGGGATGATCAGCAGCGACGCGACCAGTGCGCCGGACAGCGTGGCGTAGTGGTTGTTCAGAAACATCGGCCGGGTCCAGGGCAACAGCGCGCCGAGCGCGATGGCGCAGACCACGATCAGCACCGCGGCGGCGGCATAACCGACCCCGCTCTTCCAGTGCGCGCGGCCCAGGCCCAGCTCAGCCCAGCTCAGGCCGTTGTAGCGGACCAGGAACACTAGGCCGACCGCGGTGGCCGGCACAGTGGCAACCGCAGCCCAGGGGGTGGTGAAGTGGGCGATCAGGTTGGCCAGCGCAAGCACCACCACCACGACGGCGACGTCGACGTGGGCGCGGAACTGATGCAGCGCCGACAGCTGGGGCACCAATGGGTGATGAACTGCGGGCACTGCGAGGTCGGGGCCAGGCATTGGCCGCGAGTCTACTCGCGATCTTTACTTGGGCCGTGCGTCTCACAGAGCACCCGGGCCGGGTCACCGGTGGAGGTGTTCTGGCTTATGACCTTCCCGTTCACGGTGACGGTGCAGGTCAGGGCACCGGGTCCGGCTGTTTGCGCGCTCAGCGAATAGGACGCCGGGCTGACGGCATTCGTCATCGAGCCGGTCAGCTGGATCGACCACGGCAGCGCGACATCGGTGGCGTGCGCCTGACCGTTCTGCACCTGGTAGGTGACGTAGCTGGCGACGCCCGTGCCGGTCAGGTCGTAGCGGACCGGCACCTTGGTGTGGTCCGGGGTCGCGCCGGCCGTCGGGATACTGGCGATGGTGGCCGAGGCCATGAGGACGCCGGCCAGCAGCGACATTGCCCTGCGGGACATCCGGCCCGGTGACAGGTGAACAGTCATGGCGGTCACCCTATCCCGCCGTGGTCCCTGGCAACGGTGTCTTCGGATCGGCCAGTCGATCGGGGTCGACTGGTGCCTGTGACCGGATCAGGGCCTTGATGTCGTCGAGGCCCTCCCAGATGTTGACGTTCATCCCGGCCAGGACACGGTTGTCGTCGGCCAGCCAGAAACTGGTGTATTCGCGCCCGCTCACATTGCCGCGGAACACCACCCGGGAGGTTCCGGACGCGTGGCCGACGTATTCCATCCCAAGGTCGTACTGGTCGGTGAAGAAATATGGCAGCGCATCGTATTCGGCGGATTCGCCGAGCATTCCCGCCACCGCGACCTCTGGCTGGTTGAGCGCGTTCGCCCAGTGTTCGATGCGGATTCGGGCGCCCAGCACCGGATGCTGTGCGGCGGCGATATCACCGACCGCATAGACGTCGGGGTCGCTGCTGCGCAGCCCGGCATCGACCGACACACCTCTGTCAGCAATGGCAAGACCGGCCTGCTCCGCCAGTTCGATGTTGGCCTGGGCGCCGACGGCGACCAGCACCGCGCCGGCATTGACCTGGGTACCGTCACCCAGTCGCAGACCACTGGCCGTACCGCCGGCCGAGGTGATCTCCGCGACCGCCGACCCCAAGCGCAGGTCGACGCCGTGTTGACGATGCAGGTCGGCGAAGACCTCACCGTTCTCTGCGCCGAGGCTGGACAGTAGCGGTAGCGCAGCCGATTCCACCACCGTGACGTCAATGCCGCGTTGGCGGGCACTGGCCGCCACCTCCATCCCGATCCAGCCGGCACCTATCACTGCCAACGGGCTGCCTGCGCTGAACGCGGAATCCAATGCCTCCGCGTCGTCAACCGTACGCAGGTAATGCACGCCCTTGGCATCGGCGCCCGGGATCGGCACCCGTCGCGACCGTGACCCCGTGGCCAGCAGCAGCTTGTCGTAGCCGACACCGGTGCCGTCGGACAGGCTGACGGTGTGTGCGGCCAAATCCAGCCCCACCGCGGCAGTGCCGACCCGCAGGTCGACATCGTGCTCGCGGTACCACTCCTGGTCGTGCACCGTGAAGTCGGGGAGTTTCTTCTTGCCCGCCAAGAACTCCTTGGACAGCGGCGGGCGTTCGTAGGGGAGATGTTGCTCTTCACCGACTAATACGATTTTCCCGTCGAAACCCTTGGCGCGCATCGCTTCTGCTGCCTTGGCTCCGGCCAGGCCGCCTCCGACGATCACGAATGTAGTGGATGCTGACATGAGGTTCTCCGCTCTACGCCGACGTCACCGGCCAGCCTAGCGGGGATCGGTTTGGTGCGTCCGGTCAGTCGGCCAGTCGGGCGCGGACGTCGGCGTCGGCGGAGTAACGCACCAGGGCTGCGGCCAGCTCGGCATTGCGTCCCAGCGACAGGGCTCCGAGTTCGGTTGCGTCACCGGGTAACCCGAGATCGCGGGCGGCCTCCAGCGCACGGTCGTCGAAGGTGGAGCGGGCCCACGGCCAGACGTCTTGGACTTCGCGGAGAAATATCTCCGCACCGGCGTCGCCGATTCCGCTGAATCCCTTGAGCAACGCGGTGGCCGATCGGGTGTCGCGCCCGCTGCGTTCGGCCAGCAGGCGCAGGTCCCCGCGGTAATCCTCCTGAACGGTCGCGGCGATCTCGACCAGAGCGGTCGCCGAACTCTCGTCGTATCGGCGGTACTGGGCTCGCGTCAGCGCCCGAAGCACGGCACTGCGATCAGCCGCGAGAATCTTGTGCGGGGTGCGCAATCCGCTGCGGAACAACTCTCGGGCGGCGCGGGCCGCTACGGCCGCGTCGGTGGGCTGGCCGGCCAGCAGGCACAGCACCAGCAGCTGGAACAAGGGCATCGGCTGGTTGCGCAACCGGATCCCGGCCTCTTGCGCGTAGGTGCTGCCGGCGCGTCGAAGCAGTCGCCGCACCAGGTCTTTGTGGTTGTGCACTGCCCCGGTGTACCCGCATCGCCGACGGCTCAAACAGCGTGTGGTCCGTCAGTGCGACAGCGCGCAGCCCGGATACCGCGGCGCGGTCCGGCCGACGTCGATGATCTCCAGGCCGACGGCGGCCAGCATCGCCGGGATCGCTCGCACGAAGATTCGGTCCACCTCGGCTACTTCGGGTTCCAACTGGTCCATCGGCACCAGGTGCGGATCCTTCTTCAGCGCCCGGTCCTCGGTCTCGCCGTAGGTCCAGCCGGCCGCGAGCTTCTCCTGCATCCACCGGTCGTGCTCCATGGTGCCGAGCTTGTCCATCTCGGCGTCGGTGAACTGAAAGTCCTTGGCCTGCCAGTTGCGCAGCGGCGCGATCACACACCCGATGCTGCGCAGCTTCACCCCGATGTGACGGGCCTGGGCCCGGCTGGAACGCTTCAGCGCGTCCTCCAGATCCGGCCACGCCGGTGGAGCGGGCGCCCCCTCGGGCTGCATCAGGCAGTACCGCCGGTGGATTTCGTGGGCGACGGCCTCCAGCGACCCACCCTCGATGAGCTCCACGCTGCAGGTCTCCTGAAAGGTCCGGAACACCGCGACACCGGTCCCACCCAGCGCGGCCTTCTCCTCGAGCAGTTCGGCCACACCGTAGGCCCGGGAGATCGTCGTGACCACCGGCACCGAGTCGGCCAGGGACCGCTGCAGGTTCAATGCGGTCTCGACGTTGCGGGTATCGCTGTAGCCGGTCACGTAGGCCTGGGTGACCGGCGCGTCGGTGCGCTGCGCCAGCAGATCGATATCCCGGATCGAAGCCGACGAGCAGGCGAACCGGCAGATCTCGTCAAGTGCCGGGTGCCGGGCTACCAGCGCGGCCACCTTGTCGGCGGCGTGGTCGTCGATCACCGTGATCAGCAGCGGCTGGTCGTCCTGACGAGCGTCGTGCCACTGCCGGGCGGCCTGGAAGACGACGCCTGCGCCGACCCCGTCGAGGTGGGCCACCGCGAGGTGGGGCCGCTGCTGGGTCCGCACGGGATGCTTGGTCAGCAGCAGGCGGGCCCCGATGGAGTCGATGTTGAAGAAGTCGACGACGGATTGGTCGTCACCGCGGTTGAACTCCCCGATGCGCAGCGCCACGCACAGTCCGGGATCGTCGATACGGGCCAGGCAGCGCAGGACGCGCTGGCCGGCGCGGCCGCGGGCCCACCTCGACCTTCCGGCGGAACGATCGGTCAATCTCCGCGCCAGCGTGACGATCTCGGTGTTGGCCACACTGTCCGAGGTCACCGCGAGCAGCCGGGCGGCCCGGCGGATACCGGCGGACTCCAGCGTGGCGGCCAGTTGCGCATCCCCGATGACGACGGGGTAGCCCCAGTTGCGGCAGGTCCTGATTCGCGGGTTGCCCTCATCGGACTCGATCACCACCGCCTGGTAGCCCGCGGCGCGCAGCTTGCGGACGAACTCGAACCCGGCGTAGCCCAGTCCGCACACCACCACGTGCTCGTGCTTGAAGGGGATCAGCAGTTGCTGCACCCGATCGCGGAACACCGAGACCAACGCGATCAGCGCCGCCCACCCCGCGACGACGGGCGCGAGGAATCGGGCGATGTCGAGCGCAAGGCCGACGTGGTTCTCCGGTTGCGGAGCGGCGTGCAGGAAGAACAGTTTCGACGCGCCATAGACGGCGTCGGAGAGGGAGTGGTCGCCGCCCTCGTAGGTCCCGTAGCCCCACAGTCCCAGCAGGAAGGCCGTGATCCCGGCCGGAATGAGCAACCAATACCAGTGCGGATCGGTCAGCCCGGTCAGCAACCTGTGCTGAAAGGTCTCCGATGGCGGTGCGTCACGCCCCACCTCCCCCGGGGCGCTGGGCTCGGCCGAAGGACCGGTCATCGATGTTTCTCCTTCGCAGTAGGGCACGCTTCGCCGCAGCGCGGACTGCGCCGTTCGGCGCAGCGGGGCAGATATGCCCTCGTACACTAACCCGGAATCAGGACGACTGTTATTAACCAGCAGTCTGGTATTCCGGAGGGTACTCGGTACGCTACGGCGGACACATGCGCGCGCGGAGGAAACCATGTTGTTTGTCAGTTACGCCAGCCACGATCGGGCGTTGGTTGACCCCTTGGTTGCCTTTCTGCGCACGGTCGACCGGCAGGTGTGGTTCGACCGGGAACTCGACGGCGGCGACGTGTGGTGGCAGACCATCCTGGACCGCATCCGCAACTGCTCGGTGTTCGTCGTCGCGCTGTCGAACAACTCGGTGCAATCCAAGCCGTGCCAAATCGAATTGGAATACGCCCAAGCGCTGCAGCGGCCCGTGCTTCCCGTTCAGATCGGCCCGTTGGACCACGTGCGGGTCACGCGTTTTGCTGCGACGCAACACATTCCGTTTCCGGACCGTGAGAGTGGCGACCGCAGGCTGGCCGATGCCCTGCACGCGCTCTCGCGCCGTCATGTACCGCTGCCGGTGCCGCTGCCGCCGGAACCGGCGGTGCCGTTCGAATATCTGACCCGGCTCGCCGTGGACATCTCCCGGCCGGAATTGGGGTATCAGAAGCAACTGGAGATCGTCCGCGAATTGCGGTACCGGTTCGATCAGGACCGCCGCGACCCGACCGTCTGCGCCGACATCGTCCAACTGCTGAATCGGCTGCGCGATCGGTCCGAAGTCGCGGCGGTGGTCATCCCGGAGATCGACGCCATCCTGCAGACCTACAACCCGACGCTGACCAACCCGACCATCGGAATGCCGGTCGCCTCGACCACCGGTCCTCGGCCGGTGATCGTGCCCCCGGCCGGGGCCGATGATCGCGATCACGAGGCCGACGCTTCCGAATCCGGTTGGTGGTCCAGGAGAACGAAGCTGCTGGCCGCCGGCGCCGCGGTGGTGGTACTGGCCGGTGCGGGCACGGTGGGCGTCATGCATCAGCGGACCTCGTCGCCGGAGTCGGGGCCCCTGCTGGCCGCCGACGCGGACGTCTCGGCTGTCATGCACGCCCCGGGGATGGCGACCGTGGAGTCCGACGGGGAGAACTTCAAACAGGGCGCTTCGATCGACGCATCGCGGCCGGACTGCGTCGGCGTGCTCTATCCGGGTATGGATCTCATCTACGCGGACAGTCAGGCCACCCGGGCGACGTGGGCGGTGCTGGAAGAGCCCGGCGGGTTGGAACGAGCCGGGGTCAACGGCAAGCCCTTCGTCGATCAGGACGTAGCCACGTTCCCGTCGAAGTCCGGTGCGGCGGCTGCCTTCGTGGAGCGTTCGCTGCCACAGTGGCGGGGCTGCGAGGGCCAGACGGTGACCGTGAACTATCCCGACAACGCCAGCTACAGCTGGGTGATCGGACCGGTGGTCGGTGATTCGCCGCGGATCTCGCAGACGTTCACCCTGGGCCCGGACGGCTACACCTGCCAGCGGGTGCTGAACGCGGTGGCCGACACGGCGATCGACGTCAAGGCCTGCGGTGGCCACATCACCGATGAGGCGGGCGTCATCACGAACATGATCTCGGCGCTGGTGGCCCACGCTCCCTCGTACTGAGCCCGTTACCGGTGGGGCCCTAGCCGGCTGATGTGCTGCGGTGACAGCTCCGCGAGCTCGCTGACTCCCAGAAGCCGCATGGTGCGCCGGATCTGCTCGCCGAGGATGTCGATGACGCGATGCACCCCGGCCTGCCCGCCGGCCATCAGCCCGTACAGGTAGGCCCGTCCGATCAGGGTGCACCGGGCACCCAGGGCGATCGCCGCGACGATGTCGGCGCCGGACATGATCCCGGTGTCGAGCAGGATCTCGGTGTCGCGGCCGACCTCGCGCGCCACCTCGGGCAACAGCGCGAACGGTACCGGCGCACGGTCGAGCTGGCGGCCGCCGTGGTTGGACAACACGATCCCGTCGACGCCGAGATCGACCACGGCGCGGGCATCGGCCACGGTCTGAATGCCCTTTACCACGAAGCGTCCCGGCCACTGCGACTTGACCCAGGCCAGGTCATCGAAGGTCAGACTCGGATCGAACATGGTGTCCATGTAATGGGCCACCGTGCCCGACCACCGGTCCAGGGAGGCGAACGCCAGCGGTTCGGTGGTCAGCAGATCGAACCACCATCGCGGATGCACGGCGGCGTCGGCGATCGTGCGCAGGGTCAGTGCCGGCGGGATGGCCATGCCGTTGCGGGAGTCGCGCCGCCGCGCCCCGGCGACCGGACAGTCGACGGTGGCCAGCACGGTGTCATAGCCGGCATCGGCGGCGCGCTTGAGCAGTGCCATCGACCGGTCGCGGTCGCGCCACATGTAGAGCTGAAACCAGCGGCGGGCATCCGGCGCGGCCTCGGCGACGTCTTCGATGGACGCCGTTCCCAGCGTCGACAGCGAGAACGGGATGCCGGCGCACTGCGCGGCGCGCACGCCGGCCAGTTCGCCCGCGGTGTGCATCAACCGGGTGAATCCGGTGGGCGCGATGGCGAACGGCAACGCCACAGGTGCACCGAGCACCTCGCGGCTGGTGTCCACGCTTGAGACGTCGCGCAGGATTGCGGGGTGAAATTCGATGTCGCGGAACGCTTGTCGGGCCCGCGCTAGTGAGATCTCGTCCTCGGCGGCACCGTCGGTGTAGTCGAATGCCGCTTTGGGGGTGCGCCGCTTTGCGAGGTGGCGCAGGTCCTCGACGGTAAGCGCGGCATCCAGGCGCTGCGCGGTGCGATTCAGCCGGGGCCGGCGGAATCGGATCAGCGGTGCGAGATCACGGAACCGGGGAAACCGTCGCTCTATCGCCGCCATTGCTGACTCCTTTGCTGCAGGCCTTGGTTATCCCAGCGTAGGAGTGATTGCCTCCCTAGCGGCTCCGTACCGGCCGCAGCGTTTCGTCGACGCAGGCGGCTCGGGTCGCGGCTGCGCGAGCGCGCACAGTTGGTCACCGCCGTGCGCGACCGGTCGATCCAGGAGATCTTCGGCTGGCCGGACGACGTCAAGTTGCGTTCGTGTATGACGTTGTTCGTCCGCGCCTGTCCCGCCGACAACCGCGACTTCTGTGAGGTGCTCGACCGCTATTACGGCGGCGAGGACGATCCGGTGACCCTGGACCGGCTGGCGCGGCTCGCCGAATCCGACTGAGCCGCGCCAGCACCGGTTCCCTAGGCGGAACCCTCCGGCAGCGCTTGTGCAGCGAAGAGCGCCTGGGCCACCCCGGCCACGATCGAGGCGACCTTGAGGGCCTCCAACACCGCCTCGCGGCCGACGCCCGCCTCGCGCACCACATGCTCGTGGGACGCGACGCAGGCCTGGCAGCCGTTGATCGCCGACACCGCGAAGCTCCAGAGCTCGAAGTTCGCCTTGTCGACCCCCGGGTTGCCGATGATGTTCATCCGCAGACCGGCACGCAGATCGTCGTAGGCGCCCTCCAGGAAGTGCCGGCCACGGTAGAACACGTTGTTCATCCCCATGATCGACGCCGCGCCCAGGGCGGCCTGGTACGCCTCGGCCGAGAGATTATCTGCGGCTTCGGCACTGATCTCGGCCAGCACCGTGGCGTTGCGAGTTGCCGCGGCACTGGCGAGCAGGGCACCCCAGAGCTGCTCCTCGTTCAGCTCGGTGGTGCGGGCGATCGACCCCAGGTTGAGCTTGAGGTCCTTGGCGAACTCGGGAATCGCGTTCTTGAGGTTCTCGATGCTCATTGGACGTCTCCGATCAGATGGATTCTTTGAGCAGCTCGCCGACGTTCAGGGTGGCCTCGCCCTTCTTCCAGTTGCAGGCGCACAGCTCGTCGGACTGCAGTGCGTCGAGCACCCGCAGCACCTCGTCGACGTTGCGGCCCACCGAGCCCGCGGTCACCGAGACGAACTGGATCTCGTTGTTGGGGTCGACGATGAAGGTGGCCCGGTCGGCGACGCCGTCGGCGTTGAGCACACCGGTCGCCTCGACCAGATCGCGCTTGAGGTCCGAGAGCATCGGGAACGGCAGCGTCTTGAGGTCAGCGTGGTCGAGCCGCCAGTTGTAGTGCACGAACTCGTTGTCGGTCGACGCCCCGAGAACCTGCGCGTCGCGGTCGGCGAACTCGTCGTTCAGCTTGCCGAATGCGGCGATCTCGGTGGGGCACACGAAGGTGAAGTCCTTGGGCCAGAAGAAGATGATCCGCCACTTGCCCTTGTGGTCGTCGCTGGTGATGGTGGTGAAGAAGTCCTCGGGCCCCTTCGCGTCGATCTTCGCCAGATCGCCCGGGACCAGTGCGGTCAGACTGTAGGCCGGAAACTGGTCGCCGATGGTCAGCAGTGCCATGTCACTCCTCAGTGGTTTTGAGTCTTAACGGTGTTCGGGGCGTGTTCATCGCCCGCAGGCTCCATCCTGCCTGATCTAGATTAAAAATGAAAGGTGATTCTTTGCACTATACTAATCGGTATGCCCGATACAAGCTATCAACCGACACTGGCGGGACTGCGGGCGTTCGCCGCGGTGGCCGAGAAGCACCATTTCAGTCTGGCGGCGTCGGGGCTGGGGCTGAGCCAGTCGACCCTGTCGCAGGCGCTGTCGTCTCTGGAGGCCGGGCTTGGAGTCCAGTTGATCGAGCGGTCCACCCGGCGGGTGTTCCTGACTGCGGAGGGTCAGCAGTTGTTGCCGTACGCCCATGCTGTCCTCGATGCGGCGGCGCAATTCTCCGCCGCGGCCGCCGGGGTGGCCGATCCGCTGCAGGGCACCCTGCGGCTCGGCCTGATCCCGACGGTGGCGCCCTATGTGCTGCCCGCCGTGCTGGCGGGGCTGTCCGAGCAGCTGCCCGAGCTGAACCTGCGGGTGATCGAGGACCAGACCGAGCGGTTGCTCACCGGCCTGCGCGAAGGCGCGGTGGACGCCGCCCTGCTCGCGTTGCCGGCCGACTCGGCGGGAATGACCGAAATCCCGGTTTACGACGAGGATTTCGTGTTGGCGTTGCCGCCGGGCCATCCACTGGCCGGCAAACGCAAGGTGCCACCCGCTGAGCTGGCCGACCTGCCGCTGCTGCTGCTCGACGAAGGTCACTGCCTGCGCGACCAGGCCCTGGAGATCTGCCGCAACGCCGGCGTGCGGGCCAAGCTGGCCAATACCCGAGCGGCGTCGCTGGCCACCGCGGTGCAGTGTGTGACCGGTGGACTGGGCGTGACGCTGATTCCGCAGACCGCGGTACCGGTGGAGGCCGAGCGCAGCCGGCTGGCGCTGGCCTACTTCGCCGCCCCGCGTCCGGGCCGGCGGATCGGGTTGGTGTTTCGCGCCTCCAGCGGGCGCGACGAGCCCTACCGGAGGCTGGCGGGCGTCATCGGCGAGGTGGTGGCGGCCGGCCACCAGGTCGAGTTGGTTCGCGAGGACCTTGTTTAGGCTGCACAGATGATCCTGACAATTGAGGACCAGAACCGGGTTCGGACATGCACGCTGAATCGCCCGGACGCACTCAATGCATTCAACGAGGCGCTCTATGACGCCACCACCGAGGCACTGCTGGCTGCTGCCGAGGACTCGGACGTCGCCGTGGTGCTGATCACCGGAAACGGGCGATCCTTCAGTGCCGGTACCGATCTCGCGGAGATGCAGGCCATGATCACCGACCCGCAGTTCACCCCCGGTAAGCACGGGTTCCGCGGCCTGGTCGATGCCCTGGCGCGCTTCCCCAAGCCGCTGATCTGCGCGGTCAACGGCATCGGCCTGGGCATCGGCGCCACCATCCTCGGCTACGCCGACCTGGCGTTCATGTCCACCACGGCCCGGCTCAAGTGTCCGTTCACCAGCTTGGGTGTGGCACCGGAGGCCGCATCGTCGTATCTGCTGCCGCAGTTGATCGGTCGTCAGAACGCCGCGTGGATGTTGATGTCCTCGGAGTGGATCGATGCCGACGAAGCGCTGCGGATGGGTTTGGTCTGGAAGGTGTGCGAACCTGCGGCGCTACTCGATGATGCCCGCCGGCACGCTGAAGTTCTTGCCTCCCGGCCTATTGCGAGTTTGATTGCGGTGAAGTCGACCATGGTTGCGCCACATCGCGATCAGGTCTCCGCCGCAACCGCACGGGAGAATGCGCTGTTCGCCGAACTGATGGGTGCTGCGGCCAACGCCGAAGCGCTGGCCGAGTTCACCGGGAGGCCGCGCAGCGGATCAGCGTGATCCGACTGCGGTGATCTCCAGGGCGAGGTGGCGAAGTGAGCCGTCGCTCGGCTCCGTCGGTACAGCGGCCAGTGTTGCCTCGATGATGCCGCGAACCGTGCACCGGCACCGGCCGCAGTCGCCGCCTGCCCCGCACATCGCGGCGACCTCTTTCGACGTCGACGCACCGGCGGCGACGGCATCGGACACCATCTGATTGGTGGCTCCGGCACACAGGCATACGTACATCCGCTACCCCTACTGACTGTCGTTCTCGGGCGTCATCAGATCGATTGCGGCGGCGAATTCCCCTACGAACGGCTGGGGATAGCTGCCGATTCCGACACCGGTCATCCACTCGGCGGCGGTGTCTGGGTGGTCCATCCAGCGCTGAGCGCTTGCCGCGCTGTCGATTTCGAGCAGTGTCAACACCTCGCGGCCGTCGTCGACAGCCTGATACACCCACACCTTGCGCACGCCGGCGTCGGCGAACCGGCCCAGGCCGTTGTGCACCTTGGCCATCAGCTCTTCGGGGTCGGCGACCGTGGAGACCACTCCGACGATCACCTCGGAACCGGGCTGTTCGGAATCGGGCCGGGTGAGGTTGATCTTCTCGCGGACCTCGCCGGCGAAGATCGCCGGCAGGTCGTTGACCCCGCTGCGGTCAAACCATTCGAAGACAGCGGGGGAGCGCAGCAGTTCCTTGACCGAGATCCGGTGCCGCAGCCCGATCGTCACCAGTACCCGCTTCGGTTCGAACGCCGAGGTGTAGAGCACCGCGTGGCGGGCACCGAGGGCCGCCAGCGGGGATTGGTCATCGCGCATGAGTGACCAGGTCCGCTCAACGTCGTCGACTTGATAATCCAGCGCCAGCACCAGTGAATGTGGATCCGCACGGTGGGAGACACAGCTGCCCGAAACGCCGATATTGCGGCTAGGCGAATCGAGTCTCATGTTAGTAGAGTCTAACCTAAGTTCAGCGCATCGGGCAGTGCCCCCGGCGATCCGTTCTCGCCGGATCCGGTAGCCGATGTGCCGATTCGACGCGCCGAGACCCGGGTAAACACCGCATCCTGACCGGGCACCTGCACTAGATTGAATTCGGCGCGTTACGGCGACGATCCAACCCCCGTCCGTCGCGGCCGGCATGCGAGGTTCTTCACATCAGAGGAGTGATCATGCAAGGCGACCCAGAGGTTCTCAAACTGCTCAACGAGCAGTTGACCAGCGAACTCACCGCGATCAACCAGTACTTCCTGCATTCCAAGATGCAGGACAACTGGGGGTTCACCGAGTTGGCCGGCCACACCCGCGACGAATCGTTCGAGGAGATGCGGCACGCCGAGGCGGTCACCGACCGCATCCTGCTGCTCGACGGTCTGCCGAACTATCAGCGCATCGGATCCCTGCGCATCGGACAGACCCTGCGCGAGCAGTTCGAAAGCGATCTCGCGCTCGAAATGGACGTCCTCAACCGGCTGCGACCGGGCATCGTGATGTGCCGCGACAAACAGGACAGCACCACCGCCAAGCTGCTCGAGGGCATCCTCGTCGAAGAGGAATCCCACATCGACTATCTGCAGACTCAACTGGAGTTGATGGACAAGCTGGGCGATGCGCTGTATTCGGCGCAGTGCGTCTCCCGCCCACCGTCCTGATCACCAAAGTGGGTACCCGTTAGCGCGTGACGCCGACGGGAGGGACCACCATCACCACGACGCCCAATGCACCGCCGCTCGCCGACGACATGCGGCCGACAGTCAGCCCGCAGCGCCGCAACCTGATCTTCTCGGCGATCGTGTTCGGTCTGCTGATGGCCGCCCTCGATCAGACCATCGTGGCTACGGCACTCCCCACGATCGTGTCGGATCTGGGCAACGCCGGCCACCAGTCGTGGGTCGTCACCAGTTATCTGTTGACCTCGACCATCGCGACGATCCTGGCAGGCAAGCTCGGCGACCTGTTCGGCCGCAAGCGGGTTTTCCAGACCGCCGTTCTCTTCTTCGTGGCCGGGTCGGTGCTGTGCGGCTTGTCCACCTCGATGGGGATGCTGGTCGGTGCCCGCGCGCTGCAGGGTATCGGCGGCGGCGCGATCACCGTCACCGCCGCCGCGCTGATCGGCGAGGTCATTCCGCTGCGTGACCGGGGCCGCTATCAGGGCATGCTGGGCGCGGTCTTCGGGGTCACCACGGTGATCGGCCCGTTGCTGGGCGGGTATGTCACCGACTACCTGACCTGGCGGTGGGCGTTCTGGATCAACCTGCCGATCTCGGTAGTCGTGTTGATCGTGGCCGGTGTGGCGATCCCGGCGCTGGTCGGCCGAGCCAAGCCGACCATCGACTACGCCGGGATCGTGCTGGTCGGGTTGGGCGCCACCGGGTTGACGCTGGCCACCAGCTGGGGCGGCAACCGGTACGCCTGGGGGTCACCGGCGATCATCGGGTTATTCGCCGGGGCCGTCGTGGCGCTGGCGCTGTTCGTGTGGGTGGAGAGCCGGGTCGCCGCACCCATCCTGCCGACCCGGCTCTTCGCCGACCCGGTGTTCGCGGTCTGCTGTGTGCTGGCGTTCGTGGTCGGTTTCGCGATGCTGGGCGCACTGACCTTCCTACCCACCTTCATGCAGTACGTCGACGGCGTCTCGGCGACCACGTCGGGGCTGCGCACCCTGCCCATGGTGGTGGGCATGCTCGTGACGTCCACGGGCAGCGGCGCCCTGGTCGGCCGAACCGGCCGGTACAAGATCTTTCCGGTGGTCGGCACCGCGCTGATGACACTCGCGTTCGCACTGATGTCGCAGATGGACGCGGCCACACCGGCCTTGGTGCAATCGCTTTACCTGTTGCTGCTGGGGGCCGGTATCGGGCTGTCGATGCAGGTCCTGGTGCTCGTCGTGCAGAACACGTCGAGTTTTGCCGACCTCGGTGTGGCCACCTCAGGCGTCACGTTCTTCCGGACCATCGGCAGCTCGTTCGGCGCCGCGGTATTCGGCTCGCTGTTCGTGAATTTCCTGGGGAGCCGGCTCGTCGCGGCGCTGGGGGCCGCCGGGTTGCCCGCGGAGGCCACCGATTCTCCGGAGGCGGTGCACCGGTTGGCGCCGCAGCAGGCGGCGCCGATCGTGGCGGCCTACGCGGAATCACTCGGCCAGGTGTTCTTGTGGGCCGCGCCGGTCGCACTGCTGGGATTCGTTCTGGCGCTGTTCCTGCGTGAGGTTCCGCTCAAGGAGTTGCCCGACAATTCGGCCAACCTCGGTGACGGCTTCGGCATGCCCACCGACGAGACGTCGGACGAGCTGCTCGAGACTGCGGTCGGACGGCTGCTGCGCAACGAGCCGGGGGTGCGGCTGCGCAGTATCGCTATGCGGTCCGATTCCCCGCTGGATGTGGCCGGGTTGTGGACGGTGCTGCGCATTCATCGCTACACGCAGGTATTCCGGACCGCGCGGCTCAGCGACATCGGCAGGACGCTGCGGGTGCCCTACGAAATCCTCGAACCCACCGTCGATCGTCTGGTGGCGGAGGGTTATGTACTGCGCGACGGCGATCACCTGGGCCTGACCCGAGCCGGCCTGCGTCAGGTCGGCTTCGTATCGTCGCTGGTTCAGGAGTGGGTGGTGGACAAACTGGCCCGCTCGCCCGGCTTCGAGGGCCGGCCGGATCGTGGCGAGGTGGAGGCGGCGCTGCAGCGGATCGCCTATCGCAGCCTCGCCGACCGTGATTGGGCGGTCCAGTCACCGGAGTTGGCCGGCTCCGCCCATGACGGCACCGCAGCCCGCTAGCATCGCTGGGTATGAGCCGCATCGGAGACTTCGAAGCCCACGACATGATCGGCTGGATGGCCAAATCGCCTGAACTCGCCGCCGGCATCGGGGGATTCAGCACCGCGGTCTACAACAAGGGCAGACTGCCGATGCGCACCCGTGAGCTGGCCCGGATGGTGATCGCCCAGGCCAACGAGTGCACGGTATGCATGAACACCCGCGACGCCGACGGCCCCGCCGCCGGGGTCAGCGAGGACCTCTACGACCACGCGGCACAGTGGCGCACCTGGGCGGGCTACAGCCCCCAGGAACGCATCGCAGCAGAGTTCGCCCACCGATTCGCCACGGACCACACCGGCCTGCGCGACGACGAGGACTTCTGGTCGCGCTGCTCGGAGCACCTCAGTGACGAGCTGCTCACCGACCTCGCGCTGTCGTGTGCGCTGTGGGTCGGCATGGGACGGCTGCTGCGCACCCTGGACATCGGGCAGGCCTGCGCATTCACCCTGCCCAGCCGGGTCTGACCCGGCGCGGGGCGTTGGTGGCCGGAGTGTGGGGGCGCCGGGCCGGCTGGGCGCTGGCCATGGCCGGGGCGGCCGGGGCGGCTGGTCTGGCGCTGCGAAACGCCGGTGGCGCCAAGGCCCGTAAGCACAACCCCGCGCCGTTCGATCCGCCCTGGAGCGCCCCGCCGGCGCAGTTCGGTATCGGAATACACCGCAACGTGGCGGTGCCGATGAGCGACGGGATCGTGCTGCGCGCCGATATTCACTACCCGACCGTGCCCGAGACCGGGGCGCCGGCGGCCGGGCCGTTTCCGGTGCTGCTGTCGGTGACCCCCTACGGCAAACTGGCGCCGCCGCCGGCGGCGCAGATCGGCGGCGGTCCGGCACCGCACCTGATCCGGCGCGGCTATATCGAGGTGATGGTCGACGTCCGTGGCACCGGGGCATCAGGCGGGTCGTTCGAGATGTTCGGCGCGGACCAGACCCGCGACGGCGTCGAACTGGTCACCTGGGCCTCGACTCTGCCCAACGCCAACGGCCGGGTCGGCATGTTCGGCATCTCCTACCTGGCCATCAACCAGTTGTTCACCGCGTCCGCGGTCGGGCCGGACTCACCCCTGAAGGCCATCTTTCCGGTGATGGCCGCCAACGACTTCTACCGGGACGCCGCCACCATGGGCGGGGTGTCGCACCTGCGCACCGTGCGTGCGTACGGCTCGGTGTACCGGCTGCTCAACGTTCTCAACCCGACCCTGGAGTTCTTCACCCCCGGCGGGCACCCGCGCCCGCGCGCCGGCGGGTTCGCCGCAGTGCGGCAACGCGGCAAAGATCAGCGGGGCTACTTCGAGCCGCTGGTCGACGAGGCGCGCACCGGCGGTGACGCCGCCTTCGACGGGCCGTTCTGGGACACCATGCGACCGGACCTGATCCTGCCCGACATTGCCGCCAACAATGTCGCAGTCCTGTTGACCGGCGGCTGGCACGATGCTTTCCAACGCGGAGCGCCGCTGAACTACGCGGCGTTGCAGAACGCCTGCACCGGTCGGCCGGTGACTGCACCGATGCAGCCCGGACAACCGCTGAGCGACCGGATCAGGCTGATGATGGGGCCGTGGTACCACGTGTCGGACTACGACGGCCTCAACATCGTGGATCTGCAGCTGCGCTGGTTCGACTACTGGCTCAAAGACGATGCGGCCGCGGCGATGTCGGGTGCGCCGTTCACTTTCACCGCCATCGGCGGCCGGCGCTGGTACCACACCCGGGAATACCCGATCCCCGAAGCGACACCGGCGAAGCTGTACCTCGCACACGCCGGGCGGTTGAGCGCCGACGCCCCGGCCGAGCAGACCCTTGTCGCCCTGCCGTACCGCTCGCGCGGCCCGATGTCCGGACGCAGCCTCGAACAATGGTCGTTGGGGCTCAACAGTTTCGTCACCTCGTCGGCGGGCGGCCGTACTCGCCACGATCAGGACAACCGCCGGGTGCAACGCGGTGCCCTGACCTACACCAGCGAGCGGTTTGACTCGCCGACCCTGATCGCCGGGCCGATCACGCTGAGCATCCAGGCGACGGCCGACACCACCGAGACGTTGTGGGTGGCCCACCTCGACGACGTCGCGCCGGAGGGCGTCAATCGCCCGCTGACCATGGGAGCGCTGCTCGGCTCCCACCGCCAACTCGACCCGGACCGCACCTGGTACCTGCCGGACGGCACCGTGCTGCGCCCGCATCACATCAGCACCCGGGCTGCGGTGCGGCCGGTGGTGCCGGGCGAGCCGACCCGCTACGACATCGAGATCTTCCCGACCGCGGCGCTGATCGCACCGGGGCATCGGCTGCGACTGACCGTGACCACCTACGATTTCCCGCACCTGGTGCCGAACGAGCCGGCATGCCGGGCCTTGGCCGGCGGTCTCTATCAGGTACACCAGGGTGGGGCGACTCCGTCGTGCTTGTTGCTGCCGCTGGCCGATCCGGACCGCCTGGATTGACTAGCCCTGTTCGACGACGTCGCGGATGCGCTCGAGGGTGCGCCGCATGTCACGGATGTTGTTGCGCTGCCGGAGAAAACCGCCGAACGCGTAGTAGTAGACGTTGGTCAGGAAGGAGTCTGCCAGCCGGAAGGACTCGGTGACGTCGGTGCCGTCCGCGGTGGGGGACAGCTCATAGCGCCACTTGTTCAGGGCCCGATCGCCGGCGAGCACCGCGAACTCGAACACCCGCCCCGGCTCGCATTCGGTGACGCGGCAGACCGTCCAGTACACCGGCCCGATGCCGTTGCGCTTGACGTGGCCGCGGAAACGGGCCCCGGCCGCCGGACCGGTTGCACCGTCGAGCCATTCGGCTTCGAAGGTCTCCGGGGAGAACTGCCCGATCTTGCGGACGTCGGCCACCAGATCCCAGATCCGTTCGGCTGGAGCCGCCATGTGGACTGTCGCTGAACCCTGCATGCTCGCAATCAAAGCATTCCCGGCCTTGCGTGGTAACCCCACCCGGTGAAAAAAGCTCTGCGCCCCACCCGGAATCGGGTGGGGCGCAGAGGTCAGATCTCGGTGCTGGTGAGACTCAGCCGGCGCTGGCGCCCAGGTGGCTCTGCAGGTCAGGCTTCATAGCCTGCAGTTGAGCGCCCCAATACTCCCAGCTGTGGGTGCCGTAGTCCGGGAAGTCGAACACGGCGTTGTTACCGCCGGCCGCGGTGTAGAGCTCCTGGAACTTCTTGTTCTGGCCGATCATGAAGTTGCCCTCGAGGAATGTGGCGGGGATGTTGTCGCCGCCCAGCTCGTTCGGCCGACCGTTACCGCAGTAGACCCACAGGCGGGTGTTGTTGGCCACCAACTTGTCGACGTTGACCGTCGG
Source organism: [Mycobacterium] zoologicum (assembly GCF_020172665.1). Lineage (GTDB taxonomy): Bacteria > Actinomycetota > Actinomycetes > Mycobacteriales > Mycobacteriaceae > Mycobacterium > Mycobacterium zoologicum. The sequence goes on from NZ_CP083985.1 coordinate 2,237,954, forward strand.
GTCGTTGCGCAGCCACGCCGGGTCGCTGTCGGGACCCCACATGTCTTCCTTCTTGTAGCCGCCCGCGTCACCCATGGCCAGGCCGATCCAGCTCTTGCCCTCCGACGGGTTGATGTAGCCGGAGAGCGAACCGGCGTAGGTGAACTGGTTCGGGTGGTAGATCGCCAGGTTCAGCGCGGACGCGCCCGCCATCGACAGGCCGACCGCGGCGTTGCGGCTCTGGCTGACGCCGTACTCCGAGGCCAGGTAGGACGGCAGTTCGCTGGTGAGGAAGGTCTCCCACTTGTAGGTGGAGCAGCCGGCCTTGCCGCAGGCCGGCTTGTACCAGTCGCTGTAGAAGCTGGACTGGCCGCCGACCGGCATGATGACCGAGATGCCCGACTGGTAGTACCACTCGAAAGCCGGGGTGTTGATGTCCCAGCCGTTGTAGTCGTCCTGGGCGCGCATGCCGTCGAGCAGGTAGAGGCCGGGGGAGCCGGAGCCGCCCGACTGGAACTGCACCTTGATGTCGCGGCCCATACCGGCAGAGGGAACCTGCAGGTATTCGACCGGCAGACCCGGCCGCGAGAACGCCGATGCGGTCGCTTCGCTGCCCGTCAGACCGATCAGTCCCGGCAGTGCTGCTGCGGCCACCGCACCGACGAGAAGTCGGCGCGCCCAGCGCATCCCTTTGGTCACGTCTGTCATTCCAGCCCCTTATCGTCTTGCTGCGGAACGCTCTTGAAATGCCTCGAACTTGCTAACGTGCTGATTGCGATGAACCGGCCGCCACAACCTTTGTATCGGCCCTCACCTGCAGCAACCGCCGCTGTCCGCGACCCCGCTGCCGTCAGTGGGATTTGACCCGCGAGCTAGCATACCCGATTTTCGGTCCTGGACCGGGCTAGGCAGGGCCAGACGACACGCGTAGGCTCGCCTGCGGTAAGCCGACAAGACCGCACAGTCCTGACTGTCGCCGGTGAGCGATATCGCAGATCAGGACGATTGGGGCAAGCAATTTTGGATACGGTACTAGGGCTGGCACTGACACCGACGACGCTCGGATGGGTGATAGCCGAGGGACCCGTGGAGGACGCCTCGACGGTGGCCGGCGATGAGTTCGGCGTTGACCGCAATGGCCCGGGGCTGGACGCTGTGAGCATGGCTGCGGCGGCATCTGCTGTCGCGGTTCGCGCGCGCACCATGACCGCAGCCCGTGGAGACCGGCTGCACGGAGTGGGCGTCACCTGGAGTGACGACGCCACGGTGGCCGCTGCATTGCTGCTGGAGTCGCTCGCCGATGCCGGGTTCGACAACGTGGTGCCGGTGCGCTTCGGTGATGCGGCGGGCTCGCTCGCTACCGGAGTCGGCCGGCGCAGCGGCCGCACGGCGGTGTGTGTCATCGAACCCGGAATGGCCACCCTGGTGCCGCTGGGCGGCGCGGACGCCGGCGACATCACCACCTGCGCGATCGGCGGTACCGATGAGGTGACCGGTTGGCTGGCCGACGCCTTCGCGGCGGCCGCTGACCGGCCCGAGGTGTTGCTGGTGGCCGGCTCGATGAGGGGAATGGACCGGCTCGGCCGCCGCCTGGAATCCAAGCTGAAGGTGCCGGTGTTCGTCCAAGGTGGTGCTCAACAGGCGTTGGCGCGGGGTGCGGCGCTGGCGCTGGCGCCGCACGCCGACCTGGCCGGCGCGTCGTTCGCGGGGCACCCGGGCGGGTCGGCTGATCGGTCGGCACGCCGGATGTCGTTGTCCTACGCCGGGGCGTTGACGATGCTGACCGGCGGAGCGGTCACGTTCGTGGCCTCGGTGTCGGCGGCCGTGAGCATGCAGCTTTCCCCGAGCAAGGACGTCCCGAACTCCACGCCGCCCGAACGCGTGACGATGGCGCACGTCGCGGCACCGGCAAAGGTTCCCGAGAAGGCAAGCGAGAAGGTGCCCGAGATGGTGGAGGCCCCCGCGCCCAAGGTCGAAGCCCCGCCGCCCCCGACCGACACGCCCGAGGGCGCGCTGGTGGAGCTCCAAACGCTGTGGGATGCACCGGCCATGGAGCCCGGCCCGCCGCCTCAGGGCTCGCCGACGCTGCTGGATCGGTTTCGGCAGCACATTCCGCGCCTGCCGGCCCGCTGATTCAGGACCCGGGCACCGCCGGCACGGTCGCCGTCATCGACACCGTCACCTCATCGGCGACCTGCATCGCGCCCATCAGCATCGAATAGCGCCGCACGCCGAAGTCGCTGTGGCGCACCCGGCTCTCCGCGTCGACCCGGCCCGCCTCGTTCACCCGCACCTGGACGACATGCCGCTGGGTCCGGCCCCGGATCTGCAGCGTCCCGGCCAACCGATAGCCACTCTCGGCCGGCTCGATATCGTTGCACTCGAACAGGATTCGCGGGTATTTGCCGCTGCCGAGGCACTTGAGCGCGTTGCCGCGGATCAACGCCTTCTCCGGGGTGGTCAGCGGTGTCAGCCCACCGTCACCTCGCAGTACCTGCAATGCGTCAACCTCGATGGACAGGCTGACCGAGGTGGGCCGACCCGACGACCACCGCACCCTTGCTTGCCAGCGCGACATGGAGATCGTGAGGCGGTGGCCCATCTTGGCGGCTCGGCCGGCCACGTCGGTGCCGATCTGCAGACGGCCCTGCGATTCGTCGAACTGCGTCTGCGTGTCGGCCATCTGCGGGACTTTAGTGGGCCGACAATCGGTGGATTCACCGAAGACGCCCGGCGGGTACCGGTTAGGCTTCCCTGTCGGGGCCTCGTGGCCCGGATCGACAGGATTAAGGGCGACTAATGATTCGTGAACTGGCCGCAGCAGCTCTCATCGCCGGCGCCGCAGGTGTGACAGCGGCGCTCGGGGCACCGGCCGCCGGCGCCTACCCGGGTGACGTACCGGGGATGGCCGAGGGGCAGCGACAGGGCGACGCTTGCTACAGCTGGGAGCGCTACATCTACGGCCACGGCCCCAACGGCCAGGCGCTGGCGTGTCACTTCATCGCCAACCAATGGCCGCCGAAGGACACCGGGTTCTGGCAGATCTCGAACCCGCTCTACGGAGTGCAGGACATCGGTTCGCCCTGTCCGAATCCGCAGTCGGCCGCACAGTCACCCGACGGGTTGCCGCTGCTGTGCATGGGTGCACGGGGTTGGCAGCCGGGCATCTACACCGGCGGCATCGGACCGTACTTCCCGCCCGGGATCGCTCAGGTCGGCTGACTTCGACTAACCTCGACGTCATGCGATTGGGCATGATCGGCCTCGGCCGGATGGGAGCCAATCTCGTCCGGCGGCTGACAGACGGTGGCCATGAATGCGTGGTCTATGACCACAATCCCGATGCCGTGGCAGCATTGACCGGCGAACCCGGTGTCACGGGGGTGTCCTCGACGTCCGAGCTGGCGATGAACCTGTCCGCCCCGCGGGTGGTGTGGGTGATGGTGCCGGCCGGCGACATCACCGCGGGCGTCATCGAGGAGCTGGCCGGAATCCTGGCGCCCGGCGACATCGTGATCGACGGCGGCAATTCGTACTACCGCGACGACCTGGCACATGCGAAACTGCTGTCCGACAAAGGCATTCACCTGCTGGACTGCGGCACCAGCGGCGGGGTCTGGGGCCGCGAGCGCGGTTACTGCCTGATGGTCGGCGGCGACCGCGATGCGTTCGACACCGCCGAGCCGATTTTCGCCACGGTGGCACCGGGTGTGGAGGCGGCGCCGCGCACGCCGGGCCGCGAGGGTGACGTCAGCCAGGCCGAGAACGGCTATCTGTACTGCGGCCCGTCCGGGGCGGGGCACTTCGTGAAGATGGTGCACAACGGAATCGAGTACGGGATGATGGCCTCGATCGCCGAGGGTCTGAACATCTTGCACCACGCAAACATCGGCAAGGTGGCTCAGCAGGGCGATGCCGAGACGGCGCCGTTGAGCCATCCCGAGTACTACCAGTACGACATCGACATCGAGGCGGTCACCGAGGTCTGGCGACGCGGCAGCGTGATCGGCTCCTGGCTGCTGGACCTCACCGCCGGCGCCTTGCAGAAGTCGCCGGCACTCGAGGAGTTCGCCGGCCGGGTCTCCGACTCCGGTGAGGGCCGCTGGACCGTCATCGCCGCGATCGACGAGGGCGTGCCGGCGCCGGTGCTGACCACCGCGCTGTACGCGCGTTTCGCCTCACGTCACCTGTTCGAATTCGGCGCCAAGGTGCTCTCGGCGATGCGCAAGCAGTTCGGCGGGCACGACGAGAAGCCCGACGCTTAGCGAAGATCCTGGCCGCCCACCGGCCCGGCGTGCCAGTATTGGGGATGCCGCGGGTGATCAACCTGATCGCGTTGCTGCTGGTGGCCGGGGCCGCGACGCAGGGGTATCTGCCCGGTGTCGTCGGCGAGCCACGACAGCCGACCGCCGCAAGTCCGGCCGAGACCATCATTTTGGCTGTGCTGTTGGCGGTATCGGTGGGCGCCGTCGCCATCGCTACGGTGAGTCGGCTGCGTCACCCGCGCGCGGCAGCCGGCAGCATGGGGCAGCTGGCCGAGTCACCCCTGGGCGGTCGGGGACGGCTGTCCTGGCGGGTGCTGCTGATCGCATTGGCGGCAGTGGCGCTGGCGCTGGTGGCGATCGTCGTGTTCGCGGAGCTGGGTGGCATGCACCGTTTCTCGATCCCGGTCGAACTGCCCGACTCGCGAAGCGGTGTGCCCGCGTCGCCATCCGCCCCGGGGACACCGGTCCCACCGGCACCGCCCTCGGCTCCCGGCCCGGACGGTTCAGTGGCCGGCCTGTTGCTGTTCAGCGCCGTGGCGACGGTGCTGCTGGCCGCACTGGTCACCGCGCGCCCTCGCCGCGGCCGCGTTCGGCCATCGGCTACCGACGGCGCGCCGGTCGTTGTGCCCGGACCCGCCGCGGATGAAACCCTGGTCCGGGTAGCTGAGCTGGGATTGACCCGGATCGCCGACCGCAGTCGTGGACCGCGGGAGGCGATCATCGCCTGCTACGCGGCGATGGAGCGCCACCTGGCCGACGTCCCCGATGTCGCACCACGGCAGTGTGACACTCCCACCGAGGTGCTGGCCCGCGCCGTCGACCATCATGCGCTGGCGTCGGACAACGCCTCCCGGCTGGTGGAGCTGTTCACCGAGGCGCGGTTCAGTCCCCACCAGATGACCGAGCAAGACCGCGCCGATGCTGTCGCGATACTGCGGCTGGTGCTCGACGAATTGCGGGCTGCGACATGAAAATGTTTGCGATGCAAGCGGTCCTGCTGGTAATCGCGGTGGAGCTGGTGGCATTGGTGCTACACCGGCCGCAGTGGCTGGCGTGGGCGGCAGGCGCTGCGATTGCGGTGCCGCTGGCCGGAATCCGGCGCATGCTGGCGGCGAACGCGGGTTCGCCCACGGAGCCGATGGTCGTTGACGAACTCGGAGAATCATTGCGGCGGTGGCTGTCTGGCACGGAAGCCAGGATCCGTTGGGCGGAGTCGACGCGGGCGGACTGGGATCGACGCTGGCGCCCGATCCTGGCCAGCCGTTTCGAGGTCTCCACCGGTCAGAGGCGGGCGAAGGACCCCGCGACGTTCAGCGCCAACGGGGCGATGCTGTTCGGCGACGAGCTGTGGCCGTGGGTGGATCCGGGCAATGTGGCTCCCGCGGGAGAACGCGGGCCGGGACCGGGACGCGCTGTGTTGGAGGAGATCCTGCACCGGCTGGAGGAGCGATGAGCACCGGGCGGTCCGGCACGGCGGCGACCACCGCCGCGCGCTGCACCGCCGTGCTCGACGAGATCGAGCGGGCGGTGGTGGGCAAGCGGGCTGCGCTCACGCTGATCCTGACCACGGTGCTCGCCGGTGGCCACGTGCTCGTCGAGGATCTCCCCGGACTGGGCAAGACCCTGATCGCCCGATCGTTCGCCGCGGCGCTCGGATTGGACTTCACCCGGGTGCAGTTCACCCCGGACCTGCTGCCGGCGGACCTGCTCGGCACCACCATCTACGACATGGCCTCGGGGAGATTCGAGTTCCGGCAGGGGCCGATCTTCACCAACCTGGTGCTGGCCGACGAGATCAACCGGACCCCGCCCAAGACCCAGGCCGCCCTGCTGGAGGCGATGGCCGAAGGTCAGGTCAGCATCGACGGCGCAACCCACCGGCTACCCGAGCCGTTCATCGTGCTGGCCACCGACAACCCGATCGAGTACGAAGGCACCTACCCGCTGCCGGAGGCGCAGCTCGACCGATTCGCGATCAGGCTGCAGTTGGGCTATCTGTCGGAGCGCGGCGAGGCTGCGATGTTGCGCCGGCGCCTGGACCGGGGCGCCACAATGCCGACCGTGCACAAGGTGGTCGACGCCGACGACGTGATCGCGATGCGGGAATCGGTGGAGCAGGTCAGCGTGCATGACGACGTGCTGCGCTACGTGGTATCGCTGGCGACCGCCACCCGGCACCACCCGCAGGTCGCGGTGGGTGCCAGTCCGCGTTCGGAGCTGGACCTGATTCAGCTCGCGCGAGCGCGGGCGTTGCTGCTCGGTCGCGACTACGTGATCCCCGAGGACGTCAAGGCGCTCGCCACCTCGGCGGTGGCGCACCGGATCACACTGCGGCCCGAGATGTGGGTGCGGCGCATCCAGGGTTCGGACGTGGTCGAGGAGCTGCTGCGGCGGCTTCCGGTGCCGCGAAACCCGGAAACGGGCGGGCCGCCCCCGGAGGCGACGTGATCGTGGACCCGGAGTCCGGCGCGGGCCGCGACGTCGAATTGCACTGGCGGGCCTCATCTTTGACGCGGGCGCTGATCACCGGCGCGGGGCTGGCCCTGGTGGTGGCGGTGGGCGCCTCGCGCTGCCAGTTGATCGTCTTCGCCGCACCGTTGCTGGGCGTGCTGTGCTCACTGGGCCGGCAGTCGCCGGTACCGGTGCTGCACGTGCGCGCAAGCCCGTGCAAGCAGCGCTGTTTCGAATCCGAAACGGTCGAATTGACTGTCTGGGCGACCACATCGGCCGCTGAAGTGACTGCGGTGGACCTGGCGGTGTCGGCGCACCCCGCGATGCGACTCGATACCCTTGACAGCTTGGCCGGGCCGGCCCCCGCGAAGTCGTTGACCGCCCGCACCGAACGCTGGGGCCGTTACCCGATTCGAGCCATCGTGGGCACCGTCGGCAGGGGCGGGCTGCTGGCCGGGACGGCCACCGTCGACGTCGCTGAGGTCACAGTGTTCCCGCTGGCGCCGCCGCAGGGCACGCCGATTCCGCGCAGCGAACTGCTCGATCGGGTGGGCACCCACCTGACCCGGCATCCGGGTCGCGGTGTGGAGTACGCCGACGTCCGTCCCTACGTGCCCGGCGACCCGCTGCGCTCGGTGAACTGGCCGGTCAGTGCGCGGCGAAGAAGTCTGCACGTCACCCAACGGCTGACCGATCGGGCCGCCGACGTCGTGGTGCTCATCGACGCCTACCCGCAGCCGCACGGTCCGGCGACCGCGGCAGCCGAGCGGTCGGTGCTCGGCGCAGCGCAGGTGGTGCAGAACGCATTACGCAATGGCGACCGCGCCGGGGTGGTGACGCTCGGTGGCGGCCGGCCGCGCTGGGTGGACGCGGATATCGGGCAGCGCCAGTTCTATCGCATCGTCGACGCCGTCCTCGGCGCCGGCGACGGATTCGAGACCACCGTCGGCACGCTGGCGCCGCGGGCCGCTGTTCCGGCCGGCGCCCTGATCATCGCGTTCTCTACGCTTCTGGACACCGAGTTTGCGTTGGCACTGACAGACTTGCGCAAACGCGGGCACGTGGTGCTGGTCGTCGACGTCCTGGCCGGCTCACCGTTCGAGGACCAACCCGAGCCGTTGGTGTCGCGGATCTGGATGCTGCAGCGCGCTGCCATGTATCGGGATATGGCCAGCTTCGGCGTCGACGTCGCGTCCTGGGTGTCTCAGGAGGCGCTGGATCAGTCGATGCGCCTGGTGACACAGCGGCAACGACCGACGGCGACGGGGCCATGACGCGGTGTGCCGATGCCCCCGGGCCGGTGCTGTCGGCGCTGTCCGGCGCGTGCGGGCTGGCCATGGCGGCGGCTGCCGGTTCCGCGGCGGAGGGGACGGCCGCCACCGCGGCGTTGCTGGCGGCGGTCGCGGTGCTGGTCGGGTTCTGGTGGCGTGCGGCGGCGACGGTCGCGGTATTGCTCGTCGTGGTGGCGATCGGATTCGCCGATCCACCGGCGGTTTCGGCGGCGGTAGCCGGGCTGGCCGCGGTCGGCTACCTGCTGTTGCGGCACGCCGGCACGGTGACGGCTCCGACGGTGATCTTCGCCCTCGGGTTCACCGGTGCCGCGTTGGCCGTGACAGTCTTCCCGTTCAGCCTGCCATGGCTGCCGCTGGCGGCGCCGTTCGCGGCGTTCGGTCTCTATGCTGTTGCCGCGCAACCGTTTCTGGGTGCAGAGCGGTAGGCAGTCAGACGCCAGAGGCTTCGTTGAGCGCTTCGAGGGTGCCGGTGGCCTCGAGGTACTCCTGCACCCAGCGCTGCATGACCGTCGAGGTCTTCTCGACCTTGGTGAACTGGCCGACGACCTGACCGACCGGGTTGAACGCCACGTCGACGCTCTCGTTGGGGAACTTGTTCGTGGCCCGAACCGCCATGCCGGAGACCATGTACTGCAACGGCATGCCCAGCGGCTTGGGGTTCTCCGGGGCCTCCCACGCCTCGGTCCAGTCGTTGCGCAGCATCCGGGCCGGTTTGCCGGTGAACGAGCGGCTGCGGACGGTGTCGCGACTGCCCGCCTTGATGTAGGCGGCGTGCTGGGCCTCGGTGTTCGAGGACTCCTCGACCATCAGCCACTGCGAACCGGTCCACGCACCCTGAGCGCCCAGCGCCAGGGCCGCAGCGATCTGCTGGCCACTGCCGATACCGCCGGCGGCCAGCACCGGAACCGGCGCCACCGCCTTGACCACCTCGGGCCACAGCACGATCGAGCCCACCTCGCCGCAGTGGCCGCCGGCCTCGCCGCCCTGGGCGATGATGATGTCCACCCCGGCTGCCGCGTGCTTCTTGGCCTGCGACGCAGAGCCGCACAGCGCGGCGACCTTGCGGCCCGCTTCGTGGATGTGGGCGATCATGTCGGCCGGGGGAGTCCCGAGCGCATTGGCGATCATCGTCACCTTCGGGTGCTGCAGCGCGACCTCGACCTGCGGGGTGGCGGTGGCCTCGGTCCAGCCCAGCAGCTGCAGGCTGTCGTCGTCGGCGTTCTCGACGGGAACGCCGTGGTCGGCCAGCAGCTTCTTGCCGAAGTCGAGGTGCGCCTGGGGCACCATCTTGCGCAGCGAGGCCGCCAGGTCCTCGGCCGACTGTCCGGAGTCCATGCCCTCGTATTTGTTCGGGATGACGATGTCGACGCCGTAGGGGTGGTCGCCGATGTTCTCGTCGATCCAGTTCAGTTCGATCTCAAGCTGCTCGGGGGTGAAGCCCACCGCGCCTAGCACCCCGAACCCACCGGCCTTGCTCACCGCGACGACCACGTCACGACAGTGCGTAAAGGCGAAAATGGGGAACTCGATACCGAGCTCATCGCAGAGGGGAGTGTGCATTACCTGCTCCTTCGCGGGGGCGATGGGACTTGAGTGAAACGTGTTCTAATTTAGTACCAGACTCGGCGGGCTGAAGCCAATAGGCCACAGGTGGGCGACTGGAATCCCCACACTACCGCCAATCGTGTCGCCAGAGCCGACTCAACGGGTTGCGACAGCCCGCAGCACGGCCACTCCGAAGCCGGCGGCTCGGCTCAGCGACCTTGCGCGGGCCCGGCCGGCCCCGCTGACCCGCAGCACCGGCCAGCCGTGCCGCGCCGCCAGCGCGGCCAGCCCCGGGCGTGGATTGACCGGCCGGGGGTGTCCCACCACCGACATCAGCGCGGCGTCCTCGTCGCCGTCGGCATAGAAGAAGCTGTCGGCCAGCTCGATCCCGTTCTTCGCGCAGAACTGCTGGACAGCGGCGGCCTTCTGTGCGCCCCACACCACGGGTTTGACGACGCCGCCGGTCAGCACACCGTGGTCGTCGAGTTCGAAGCGGTTGCACAACACCTGCCCGATCCCCAGGAAGCGGGCGACGGGCTCGGCGTGGATGGTCAGGGCGGAGGAACTCAACACCACGGTGTGGCCCGCCTGCTGATGCGCCCGCACGATCTCCCGCATGTGCGGGTAGACCCGCTCGGCGATGTGGTCGGCGAACAGTCTCGCGCCGACGCCGTCGAGTTCGCCGATGGACTCGCCACGGAGGTAGCCGGCCGCGCGCATCAACAGCCGCTCGAACTGCATGCGGCCCAGCCGATATCGCACCGCGGCCTCGACGACACCGAGCACCTCGCCGGCCCGGGCCTGGCGCCGCCGAATGCGGTCACCGGCGTGAGCGGTGGCGGTGAACCCGGAGACCAGCGTGCCGTCCAGATCGAAGAAGGCCCCGATCCGGGCTCCGGTTTCGGTGCTGGCGATCTCGGCGATCAGGTCGCGCGGTGATGCTGACGAGGTCATCGGCGTCGATGTTACGTCCGAGGCGGGTGGGTGGCAGCTGATAGCGTGATCAGCCTATGGATGAGGAGACCAGGTCCATGACCAGTGAGTCCACCACGACCGATCTGCGCCAGGCACTGTCCGATCAAGCCGAGCAGCTCGGCTGGCGGCGCACCCGCCGGGAGCGTGTCGACATCTACAGCCGCGGCATCTACCACGTCCACGCGATGTGGCGCGATGACACCGTCCTCAACGGCGGTGCACATTACGAGGACACCGTCTTGCTGGCCTACACCACCGAGGTCGGGAAGATTCAGAGCTGGCTGGCCAAGTGAGACGGGCGGGGTAACTGCCGCGACTCCGGTTCGCATCGGTTTCATATACCGCCCGTCGTGTCACACCAGTCTCAATTTTCACACGGCTAACTTCGGTCCCGACCTTGTCGTTCACGGGATTGGGGAGAAGCCATGTCACGAATCCGAAATTGCCTCACTGTTGCCGCCGGCGCCGCTACCGGCCTGTTCCTGGGGGCGCTGGCATCCAGCGCGGTCGCCAGCGCGGACGTCGCGCCGATCAACCCCGGCCTGCCCAGCGTGTTGGAGCAGGTCGTCGCGTCCTCGGCGACCATTCCGCAGCAGTTGCTGCAGACCACCGCGTCGGCACTCAGTGGCTCCACGCTGGCTCCCGCGGCTGCGCCGGCCCAGTCGCCGATCGCGACCGCGACCTTCAACGTTCCGCCGACGCAGAGCACCGCGGCTCCCGCCGGTACCAGTGGCCTGTCGGGGTTGCCGGCCAGCCTGGGTTCGATGCTGCCGTTCCCGATGCCGAACTTCGGCGGGGCCGCGCCGGCGGCGATGGCACCGACAGCCATGGCACCGACGTCGATGGTTCCGGGCGCCTTCATGCCGGCGGCCGCGGCGGCCCCGATTCCCGCGGCGTCCCCGATGGAAGTGGTGCTCATCCCCGGTCTGCCCTGACCCGTGAGTGGGTAACCTCGGACCGGTGAGCGCACGCGCAGGAATAGTGGTCACCGGTACCGAGGTACTCACCGGGCGCATCGCCGACCGCAACGGACCGTGGCTCGCCGACCAGCTCCTGGAACTGGGAGTCGAGTTGGCGCACATCACTATCTGCGGTGACCGGCCTGCTGACATCGAGGCACAGCTGCGGTTCCTGGCCGGTGCCGGTGTCGACCTGATCGTCACCAGCGGTGGCCTGGGGCCGACGGCCGATGACCTGACCGTCGAGACCGTCTCCCGGTTCTGCGGCCGGGACCTGGTGCTCGATGCTGAGTTGGAGGACCGGATCGCCGAAATCCTCAAACCGATGATGGCGCGTTACACCGGTCCGGGCGCACCGGATTTTGCGACGGTGCGCGCGGCCAACCGCAAGCAGGCGATGGTGCCTGCTGGGGCCACCATCCTGGACCCGGTGGGCACCGCGCCGGGCGTGGTGGTGGCGGGCACGCCGACGGTGGTGGTGCTGCCCGGGCCGCCGCGCGAGCTGCAACCGATGTGGCACAAGGCGATCGGCACCGCAGCGGTGCAGGACGCGATCGCCGGCCGCACCCGCTATGAACAGCAGACGGTGCGGATGTTCGGGCTGCCCGAATCCGGTCTGGCCGACACACTGCGGCACGCGCAGCAGACCATCGCCGACTACAACCGGCTGGAGATCACCACCTGTCTGCGTCGCGGGGAGTTGGAGATCGTCACCCGCTATGAACCCGATGCCGCCACCGCCTACGCGCAACTGATCGCGCTGCTGCGCCAACGCCACGGCGGCAAGGTCTTCTCCGAGGACGGTTCGCTGATCGACGATCTGGTGGCGGGGATGTTGGCGGGTCGGTGGATCGCGACGGCGGAATCCTGTACGGCGGGAATGCTGGCGGCGCGGCTGGCCGACCAGCCCGGCGCCTCGCAGTATCTGGCCGGCGGCGTGGTGTCGTACTCCAACAATGCGAAATCCGAGCTGCTCGCGGTGGACGCGGCATTGATCGCCGAGCACGGCGCGGTGTCCGAGCCGGTGGCCGAGGCGATGGCCGCCGGTGCGCTGCGCCGGTTCGGGGCAGACACTGCGGTGGCCATCACCGGGATAGCCGGCCCGGGCGGGGGAACGCCGGACAAGCCCGTGGGCACGGTGTGCTTCTGTGTGGCGCTCGGCGACGGCACGCTGCTGACCCGCACCACCCGGTTGCCGGGGGAGCGTGCCGATATCCGGGAGCGCTCGACGACGGTGGCCATGCATCTGCTGCGCCGGGCTCTGTCAGCCGAATGACGCGCCGGCGTGAACACGCAATGGGTGTGGCTGGACGGGTCCGGATATCGGCTGGGCCGGCTGGTGCTGGAACGCGGCATCGCGGCGGTCTACGTCATCGCCTTCGTCGCGGCCGGGCGGCAGTTTCGAGCTCTGATCGGCGAGCACGGCATGCTTCCGGTGCCATCGTTTGTGCGCCGGCGGTCGTTCCGGTTGGCTCCCAGTATTTTTCACCTGCATTATTCGGATAGATGGTTCGCCGGCTTGTGCTGGCTGGGCGCCATATTGGCCGCGGCGATGGTGGTCGGCGTCGGTGATCTGGCCCCGCTGTGGGCGGTGATGGCCCTCTGGCTGCTGCTGTGGGTGCTGTACCTGTCGATCGTCAACGTCGGGCAGGTCTGGTACGGATTCGGCTGGGAGTCGATTCTGCTGGAAAGCGGCTTCCTGGCGGTGTTTCTGGGCAATGACCGGGTGGCGCCGCCGGTGCTGGTGATGTGGCTGGCGCGGTGGCTGCTGTTTCGCATCGAGTTCGGCGCCGGCCTGATCAAGCTGCGCGGCGACCCGTGCTGGCGCAACCTGACCTGCCTGTACTACCACCACGAGACCCAGCCGATGCCGGGCCCACTGAGCTGGTACTTCCATCACCTGCCCAAGCCGCTGCACCGGATCGAGGCCGCCGGCAATCACTTCGCCCAGCTGGTCGTGCCGTTCGGGCTGTTCGCGCCGCAGCCGGCCGCCGGCGTCGCAGCGGTGATCATCGTCGCCACCCAACTGTGGCTGGTGGCGTCGGGTAACTTCGCCTGGCTGAACTGGCTGACAATTGTCCTGGCCGCCAGCGTGATCGACCAATCCTGGCTTACAGGAATGGGTTTCGGTTCGGCATCACCGGGTCTGGCCGAAGCCCCACCATGGTTCACGGCGCTGGTGCTGGCATTCGTCGCGATGGTGCTGGTGCTCAGCTACTGGCCGATCCGCAATATGGCCAGTCGGAGCCAACGGATGAACGCCTCCTTCAACCCGCTGCATCTGGTCAACAGCTACGGTGCGTTCGGCACCGTCGGCCGCACCCGCCGGGAAGTGGTGATCGAGGGCACCACGGAGGCTCGGATCAGTGCGGATACGGTGTGGCGGGAGTACGAGTTCAAGGGCAAACCCGGTGCGCTGAAACGGCCTCCGAGGCAGTGGGCGCCCTACCACCTGCGGCTGGACTGGCTGATGTGGTTCGCCGCGCTGTCGCCGCGCTATGCGCAGCCGTGGCGCGACGCACTGCTGCAGCGCCTGCTGCGCAACGATCGTGACACGCTGCGGCTGTTGCGCGGCAACCCTTTTCCCGGCGAACCGCCGCGGTATGTGCGGGCACTGCTGTATGAGTACCGGTTCACCACCCGGGCCGAGCGCCGGCGGGATAAAGCGTGGTGGCACCGCGACCTGGTGGGTGTGTACGCGCCGCCCACGGCCATTCGGGGCTGATCAGTCTCAGAGTTCCAGCAGCACCGTCACCGGGCCGTCGTTGACCAATTCCACCGCCATGTGCGCGCCGAACACCCCGGTCTGCACGTGGGCTCCCAACTCGCGAAGTGCGTCGGCGAACGCGGCCACCAGCGGCTCGGCGACCGCCCCGGGTGCCGCGGCGTTCCACGATGGGCGCCGGCCCTTGGCGGTGTCGGCGTAGAGGGTGAACTGGCTGACGACCAGGATCGGCGCACCGGTATCGGCGGCCGATCGCTCGCCGTCGAGAATTCGTAATTGCCAGAGCTTTTCGGCGAGCCGCCGAGCCTTGTCGGTGTCGTCGTCGTGCGTGACCCCGACCAGCGCCACCAACCCCTGGCCGTCCGGCGTTATCGCGCCCACCGTCTCGCCGTCGACGGAAACCCGCGCTGACGAGACACGTTGCACCAGAACCCGCATGGCCCGATGCTAGGTAGGCTCACTGGTGGTGCGAACGAGGGGGTGAGGCAGATGTCGGTGCTGGTTGCGTTCTCGGTCACCCCACTCGGTGTCGGCGAGGGAGTCGGGGAGATCGTCGCCGAGGCGGTCCGGGTGGTCCGCGAGTCCGGGCTGCCCAATCACACCGATGCCATGTTCACCGTCATCGAAGGCGACGACTGGGCGCAGGTGATGGCCGTGGTGCAGCGGGCGGTGGAAGCCGTGGCCGCCCGGTCCCCGAGGGTGAGCACCGTGATCAAGGCGGACCTTCGGGCGGGAGCGGTCGACGCGATGAACGCCAAGGTCGCGTCGGTGGAGCGACACCTGGCCGCGCCTTCTAGGTGACCGGAACGTCGAGAATGGGGCGTCCCACCCCGGCGCCGGGGCCGTCGAAATGCCACCACTCGCCGGAGTAGACAGACAACCCGCCGGCGCCCATCGCCTCACGCAAGGCGGCACGTTCGGCCGTGGCGCGGGCGCTGATTCCGTCGGCGTATGCCGTTGCGGTCGGGGTGAAGTCGTCGAAGCCGGTGCCCATCTCAGCCAGGCGCCCCTGTTGATCGGCGGTCGTCACGTCGACGGATCGCCCGGTCTCGTGGCTGCGGGCCAGCGGGCCGGGCCGGGCCACCCAGTTCGGATTCGGCACCACCTGAAACATCCGCACCTGCACGTCGTGCGGTCGGTAGCAGTCCCAGAACACCAACCTCCGGCCCCGGGCGCGCAGCGCGCCGGCGGCCGCCGTCAAACCCGGGGCCAGCGACTCGTGCACCAGGCACCGGGCGTCGGACGGATACAGCTGTACACCGGTGAAGTTATTCGCGGTGGCATAGCGCAGGTCGATGATCGCGTCCGGCACCGCGCTGCGGACGTCGACGAAACCGGCCGCGCGGGCCTGCGCCGACACCGGCGGGACGTCGGCGGCCGCGACACCGCAGCCGGTGACCAACCCCAAAAGCAGCACGGCGCTGATCATCCTCATGCCGAGACCACCAGGGTCAGTTTCTGGCCGTCGCGCTCCACCCGCATCCCGGCCCGGCGCGCCACGGTGGCCACCGCCGCGGCATCGTCGGGTTCGGATCGGGTGGTGGCCAGCGCCCGCGCCAGTCGGCCCTTGTGCGCCTTGTTGAAATGGCTGACATTGACCCGACGGCCGTCGGCGTGCTCGGCCAGCACATCGACGCGCACCGCGCCGGGGATCTTCGCCAGGGACGCATAGGAACCCGACCTCAGGTCGACGACCAATTCCGCGGCGGCGATCTTGGCCAGCACCGGTTCCAGCACCGGCCGCCAACGCCGGGCCAGGCCCGGCTGCCCGGGCAGCTTCGAACCCGCCGAAAGCCGGTAGGCCGGTACCTGATCGGTCGCCCGCAGCAGTCCGAACAACGCTGAGCCGACGGCCAGCCGGGCGGTGGCGCGGGCAGCTGCCGCACCGCGCAGCGACTCGACGTCGAGCGCCTCGTAGAGCACGCCGGTGTAACGCTGGATCGCCGGCGCGGTGGCAGACGTGCGCAGCTGCGCGTTGCGCTCGATCTCGCCGTCCTGACCGGCCGACAACGCCAGGGCGAGCCGGCTGGCATCACGATCGGCGGCCAGCTCCACCAGCTCTCCGATCAGCGCGGCCCGCAGTTCGGTGAGTTCCGGGCAGCCCAGGCCGTCCAGTTCCAGCGGGCGGCCGTCGCCGCCGGTGCGTTTAGTCTCCGACGGGGGCAGCAACACGATCACAGCGCAGACGTTAACCGAGCGGCGGCGCTCACCAGCGCGGTGGCGAGCATCGCCGCCCCGACGGTGCCGGTGAGGTAGTGATAGCCGCAGGCCACCAGGCCGAGCATGCCCAGCGCGCTGAGCAGGACCGCCAGGCCCAGCGCCCACCGCCGGGCCATCCCGACACCGGCTGCCACCACCAGCATGCCCAGCGCCGAGACCAGCAGAGCGGTGTGACCGCTGGGATATTCCAGGTAGGGGCCGTTGTGACGATCGAAGAGCTGCTTGAGCCACTGGCCTGCGGCGGTGGCCACAAACGGGACGATCACCACCGCGGCGGCCAGCGGCCACTGCCGGCGGTACAGCGCGACCGCCAGGGACACCGCCGTCACCGCCAGCACCAGCCAGCCGCTGGTGAAGATCAACAGCCACCGTGGCTGCTCACCGAGGATCTTGTGGGTGCCGTGGCCGAACCAGGTGTCCAATGCCGTCGCGTCGTGGCCCACCGCCCAGCCCAGGGCCAGCATCGCCAGTAGTCCGATCGCAGGCCACCACCGCAGGGTGGCCGTGGCGGCGCGTCCTATCAGGCCGACTTCTGGAACAACGGCAGAAGTGCCTGACGGCGCTGGTCGTTGCCGTCGGCCAGCGCGTGCAGCGCCTGGTCCACCGAGGGTGCGGTGGGGAACTTGGCGTCGTGGTCGAAGTCGCTGAGCAGCTCACCGACGGTGGTGCCCTCGATCAGCGTCCACTCCACGCCGGCGGCCCGGCAGTCACCGTCGATCACGCACAGCAGCCAGATGCCCGCGGAGGTGAACGCGGTGACCCCGCTCAGATCGAGCACCACCGGCTCCTTGGCCAGGACGTAGCGCCGGGCCTGTTCGCTGACCTGGTCCACATTGGCCGAATCGATCCGGCCCCGGATGGTGACGACGGTCGCGAGGTGCCGATAGTGCGCCCGGATCTGCGCGCCTCCGCATTCGATGACGGAATTGCGCTGCGAACCGATGTGCGACGTGCCCCGAGTGGTGATGGTGGTAGCCATGCCCAGCCCCCGCTTCCGATGTGTGATCGCGGTCGGCGGTCGGGCCGGCCTCGATGTTTCCCGAGGTTAGGCGGCGAAGTTAAGGCCATATGGGCGGCCGATTAACGCTTTGGTGAGATATCGAACGCCTCAGTGGTCCCGGTGAACGCGCTGATCCGGCCGTTGGTGGCCCGCGAGTCGCCCTGGTAACGCAGCCGATAGCGGCCCGCGGCCACGTCGGAGGGCACCCTCCACGTCACGGTGATCGACGAACGGCGGCGGGCGGTCCGATCCCACCGAAAGGTCGTCGACCAGTCGCCGTCGTCGGCAACGGTGCTCCACTCGTCGCCGGTTTCGCGCTCCACCCGCAGGTAGGTGCTGCCGCGACGTAGGTCGTTGTTGGGGTGGGCGCCGGCGAACACCGCCCGCACGGTGTCCCCGGGCTGGTAGCGGGCCCTCGGCGCCTGTAGGACGTCGCCGAACCGGTGGCCGGTGGCCGGTTCGTCCGGGACCGCCGCGCGGCGGCGGGATCTGCGCTTGCGTGAGGGCTCTATGGGGACCTGCCCCGCCGGGGCGGGGCGGCCGTCGCGCATCGCGGTGGCGAGGTCGGCCGCAACCTGCTGCAGGGCTGCCAGCTCCCATCGGCCGAACATGGTGCTGCCGCCCTCGTAACGCTGGTCCTCGTACTCCTGCGGCGTGGTGACATAGTGCAGATAGCCGTTGCTGTACCCGGCTACGAGCACCTGCTGCAGTTGGGCACCTACGATCTCGGCGACGGTGCGGCGCAACCGCAGTCCGGCCACGATGGTCACCTCGGCGGGAACTCCGATCAGATAGAGCTGCCCGACGCGCAACAACTGAATCGGCCCGCCGGTGGGCATCAACGACAGTGCCTTGTTCAGCCGATTGCCCGGCGCCGCCGGCAACTTCGGGGCGTGTGCGTCGCGCAACCGCGGCGAGAGCCGATACACCGTGGTGGCGGCCAGCCAGTCGACGATGCGGCTGCGGCCCTGCTTGACCAGCGGGTGCAGCGGGCCGGGGCCTTCGTCGGTACCGGCCAGCGCTGCCGCACCTGCGAGCACCGGCCCGGTGCGGTGAGGGCGGCCGTCGCCGGTGAACTCGGGCCGGACCTCGAAATCGGACAGGTCGACGTAGGTGGCAAGTGCGTCGACGCCGCCGCTGACCTCGGTGCCGTGGCCGACGGTCAGGTCGACGGCCGCGGTGGCCTGGCGGGCGCCGATGATCCGGGTGTTGGCGAATTCGTCCTCGGTGGGCCCGCTGCCCGGGCGGTGATTGAGGTTCGGCGACATGTCCCCGCTATTGGTCTGGGCGAACGCCGCGATGAACTCGGGAGGTTCGGTCGCCAGGTAGTCGACCTGATGGTCGAGGCGCTCCCACTGGTAGGCGGCATAGCCCTTGTTGTCGCCACTGATCAGGGTGTTGCGGTTGGTCATGGACGTGCCGTGGGTAGCGAACCAGTTCACCGCGCCGACCAGGCGGCCATCGCGTTCGATGCGCAGCAGTGTGGTCTGCGGGTCGATCTGGTCGGGGAAGTGGGCACGATCGGCCTCGGGGTTGCGGGCGAACGCCGACGGTGAGCGGTTGCTGCTGGCGTCGTGCAGCCGCCCGAACGCCAGGCTCAAGGAGGCCGGCGCGAGGTCGGCGTGCGCACGGGTCACCGCCTCGCAGATGCCGTCGACGATCGCGCCGAACGTCTGCGGCCGAAAGCCTCCGGTGTTGGAGTTGTAGATCCTGTGGTCGGCGTAACCGCCTGGGCCGCAATGAGTATGCGTCGCGGTGAGCATCACGTTGCGGTACGTGTAGAGCTTGCCGTAGTCGGCCCCGAGACGCCCGAGCACCTCGCGATGGATGCTTTCCAGCAGCAGCGGCACCTCGCAGACCACCAGCAGGATCCGGTTGTCGGTCGCGTTGTCGGCGATCACGAACGCCCGCGCGCGCAACCGGTTGTGCAGGCCGGTGGTCTGCTGCGCGGCCACGCCATAGCCGAGCATTCCGCATTCGGCCGCCTCGCCGGTGATGTCGGCGATCCCGCGTCCCACCCGATACTCGTCTGACATCCCGCAAGTATGGTCAACGGGCCACCAACACGGAAGGCCGCCCACTCGTCGATGACTGTGTCGAGACCAGGGCCGCTGCTAGTCTCCCAAGGCAGTCCCTGACAGTGAAGCCCCCGGCGAAAGAGTGTTGTGCGTAGCGGAGAGATCAAGGCCCTCACCGGGCTGCGCATCATCGCCGCGGTGTGGGTGGTGCTGTTTCACTTCCGCCCGTTGCTGCGACTGGCCTCGCCGGCCTTCGCCGACGCGATGGCCCCGATCCTCGACCGCGGGGCCCAGGGCGTCGATCTGTTCTTCATCCTCAGCGGGTTCGTGCTGACCTGGAACTACCTCGAACGGATGGGGGAGTCGTTCTCGGCGCGTGCCACCGTGCACTTCCTGTGGCTGCGGCTGGCGCGGGTCTGGCCGATCTATCTGGTCACGCTGCACCTGGCACTGGTGTGGGTGATCTTCACGCTGCACGTCGGGCATGTGCCGACCGAGGACCTCAGCCGGCTGACAGCCATCAGCTACGTGCGCCAGGTCCTGTTGGTGCAGTTGTGGTTCGAGCCGTTCTTCGACGGATCCAGCTGGGACGGGCCCGCCTGGTCCATCAGTGCCGAGTGGCTGGCCTATCTGTTGTTCGGTGTGCTGATCCTGGTGGTCTACCGGATGATGCGAGTGACGTCGGCGCGCTCGCTGGCGGCGCTGGCGGTCGGCGCCTCGCTGCCGCCGCTGTTGCTACTTCTGGTGACCGGCCAGTTCTACACGCCGTGGAGCTGGCTGCCGCGCATCGTCATGCAATTCACCGCGGGTGCGCTGGCCTGTGCCGCGGTCCGGAAGATGGTGCCGTCACAGCGATCCCGCTCCGTCGCCGGATTCGGTTCGGCACTGCTGATCGCAGCGATGGTCGGTGTTCTGTACTACTTCGACGCGCATCCGATCTCGGGGATCTATGACAGCAGCGGACTGGTCGACGTGCTGTTCGTTCCGTTGGTCATGGCGCTGGCGATCGGTACCGGCAGCCTGCCGGCGGTGTTGTCCACCCGGCTGATGGTCTACGGCGGGCAGATCTCGTTTGCGCTGTATATGGTTCACGAGCTGGTGCACACGTCGTGGAATTGGGCCGCAATACAATTCGAGGTCGTGCTGAACGAAGGGGACACCGCGGCCAAGTGGATGGTCGCCGGACTGCTGGTGGTGGCGACGGTGCTGTCGATGCTGCTGTTCCACGGTGTTGAGGAGCCGGCGCGCCGCTGGATGCGCAAGATGATCGGTGCCCGGCCCGCGACGGCCCAGGTGATGCCCACCGAGGACCCGCTGGCCGTCAAAGAAGTCCTCGACGAACGCACCGTCGCAGTACCGGTCAGTGTGCGCTGAGGCTCGGGGAGGACAGCTGTGAATGGGGTGCGGACATTCGGTGTCTGCCTGATGGCCGTGGTCATCGCGACTGTGGTGGGGACCGGCTGCCTGGCCCGGGATCGCGAGCCGGCCCGCCACTACGAGACGGTGCCGTTGAGCGCGTCGCCCACCCGGATCGCGGTGATCGGTGACTCCTACACGGCTGGGTATGAGAACAGCGGCCGCGGTGCGGCGAACTGGACTTCACGTGCCTGGAAGACCTTGGCGGGCCGCGGGGTGTACGTCGCCGCCGACGTGGCCGCCGAAGGCGGTGCCGGGTACGGCGTGCCCGGCAACCACGGCAGCCTCTACGGAGACCTGACCGCGCGTGCGGTGCAACCCGACGACGCGCTGGTGGTGTTCTTCGGCTCACGCAACGACCAGGACGTCGACCCGGGCCAGCTGACCCGATTGGTCGCCGACACCCTCGGCCTGGCCCACAGGACCGTACCGACAGCTCGGATGCTCGTAATCGGGCCCGCGTGGCCCACCCCCGACATTCCGGTCAACGTGTGGCGGATCCGCGACATCCTCAACAACGAGGCTCACTTCGTCGGGGCGGACTTCGTGGACCCGCTCGCCGAAGGCTGGTTCGCGGGCCGGCCCGAGCTGATCGGCCCGGACGGCGTGCACCCGACCGACGCCGGGCATGCCTACATGGCCGACAAGATCGCGCCGTTGATCGCCAGCCAACTGCCCAAGCGGACCTGACCCAATACCGTCCGGATCTCGCTCTAGCCCAGGAAGATTGACGGATGAACACGATGCGGGTGCTGGTCACCGGTGGAACCGGATTCGTCGGCGGCTGGACGGCCAAGGCGATCGCCGACGCTGGGCACCGGGTGCGGTTCCTGGTTCGCAATCCCGCCGGTCTGACCACCAGCGTCGAACGGCTCGGCGTCGACGTATCCGATCATGTGGTCGGCGATATCACCGACGCCGACGCGGTGCGACGCGCGCTGGACGGCTGCGACGCCGTCGTACACGCCGCGGCACTGGTGGCCACCGACCCGCGCCAGAACGAGCGGATGATGACCACCAACTCCGATGGCGCACACAACGTGCTGGGCGGCGCGGTCGAATTCGGACTGGACCCGATCATCCACGTCTCGAGCTTCACCGCGCTGTTCCACCCCGGCCTGCGCACTCTGCGGGCGGACCTGCCGGTGGCGGGCGGATCCGACGGCTACGGCCAGTCCAAGGCCCGCGAGGAAAGCTATGTGCGCGGCCTGCAGGAGGCCGGCGCCCCGGTGAACATCACCTATCCGGGCATGGTGCTCGGCCCGCCGGTCGGCGATCGATACGGCGAGGCAGGCGAGGGGGTGCGGGCCGCACTGAGCATGCACGTCATCCCCGGTCGGGGCGCGGCGTGGCTGATCGTCGACGTGCGTGACCTGGCAGCGTTACACGTCGCGCTGCTCGAACCCGGCCGGGGCCCGCGGCGTTACATGGCCGGCGGCCACCGGGTACCGGCCGGCCGGCTTGCGGGCCTGCTCGGCGCGGTGTCCGGTTCGCCGATGGTCGCCCTGCCGGTGCCCGATGTCGCGTTGCGCTGGGCTGGACGAATCTTGGATCAGGCCGAACGCGTCCTGCCGATCTCCACGCCTTTCACCGAGGCCGGCATGCAGTACTACACCCAAATGCCGGCCTCTGATGACTCACCGGCCGAACGTGACTTCGGTGTCATCCTGCGCGATCCGCGGGAGACGCTGGCCGATACGGTGGCGGCGATCCGCGGTTGATCACCCGCTGGTTCGGAACCTGTCTCGATAGGCCTTCGGTGCGATGCCGAGGTGATTGACGAATACCCGCCGATTCGAAAGGAGAGCGCAGATATGACCGATCTTGTTGACACCATCGCCGGAGTCTCGGTTCCCGACACGCCGCTGGCGCGCGAGGTGACCGAGTACATCCGCGATATCGAAGACGACCTGCTCTACCACCATTCCCGCCGGGTGTTCTTCTTCGGTGCGCTGCAGGGCCTCCGGCGCGGATTGACCCCGGACTTGGAACTGCTCTACGTGGGCGCGATGTTTCACGATCTGGGTCTGACCGAGCGCTACCGCGACTCCGCGCTGCGATTCGAGGTCGACGGTGCCAATGCGGCCCGCGACTTCCTGCTGCAGCGCGGAGCCGACGAATCCGACGCCCGCAAGGTCTGGCTCGGCATCGCGCTGCACACCACCCCGGGGGTGCCGGAATTCCTCGACCCCGAGGTGGCCTTGGTCACCGCCGGGGTGGAGACCGACGTCCTCGGCATCGGCCGCGACGACCTGGCCACCGACTCGCTGGCCGCCGTGACCGCCGCGCATCCGCGACCCGATTTCAAACATCGCATCCTGCGAGCCTTCACCGAAGGCGTTCGGTACCGCCCGGACACCACCTTCGGCACCGTGAACGCCGACGTGCTCGCGCACTGCGATCCGTCGTTCGTCCGCGGCGATTTCGTCGAGACCATCCTGGGCAACAGCTGGCCCGAGTAGCCGGGGCCGCTCACCACTGGGGCGAGCGGAGGGTCAGTCTTCTTTGCCGATCAGCTTGCCCAGGGCTTCGCGGTCGGATGCCAGCAGCTCGTCGATACGCGGCTGGTTCACATCGGCGACGATGATCTCGCCGACCTCCTGATTGACGCTGCTGAAGATGCCGTGTTCCTTCATCTTCTCGGTCTGGTACAGGTTGTCCTGGGTGGGCGTGACGTAGTGCACCGCAGCGGCTTTGAACCGATGGATCAGCCACACGTGGGTCAGGTCCATCAGTCGCTTCTGCCGCAGCTTCTCGGAGAAGGTGTTCTGGTCGCGCACGGTCAGAATGCTGCGGCCGTGCCGGTCCTTGATCGGGTCGACGATCACGTTGGCCAGCTTTTCGTCACCGTCGCCGTAGATCCCGAGTTCGAGCACATCGGATCCGGGCCGGGTCGGCCGCAGTTGGACCCGCAGCTTCTCGCCGACCTGATAGTGCGCGGCCCACAGTGCCAGCCAGTCCTCCAGCAGCTTCTTGGGCACCTCGGTCTGCACCAGGTGCTGATGCTGGGTGGATCCGGCACCCATCGCCTTGGTGGTGGCGGTGCGCCCGGACGAGGCGGCCAGCGCGGCGTCGCTGCGCGGCCCGCCGACCAGCGTCTGCGGTGTGCGGTAAGGGGATTCGACCAGCCGCATCTTGCGCTGCAGGCGGGCCAGCGCCAGCATCCCGTCCTGCAGCAGGGTGGCCGCGAACTCTTCGGAGGCCACACCGTCGACCTGATGCCCGCCGTAGGTGATGAAGTTGAAGACGAAACCCAGCTTGCCGATCTCGGCCGGGAAGGCTCGCATCTGGTCGTCGGTCATTCCGGTGGTGTCCCAGTTGAACGACGGCGACAGGTTGTAGGCCAGCATCTGGTCGGGGTACACCGCGTGGATCGCCTCGGCGAACTCACGGGCCTCGGCGAGATCAGCGGTCTTGGTCTCCATCCACAGAATGTCGGCGAACGGGGCCGCGGCCAGCGACTTGGCGATCGCATACGGGATGCCGCCGCGCACCTGGAAGTACCCCTCGGGGGTCTTCGCTCGATCGCAGTCCCAGCCCGGGTCGGCGTTGAGCTCCGCGGCTTTCGCCCGTGCGGTGTACAGCGGTGCGCGGAAAGCGAATTCGCGCCATTGCGCGGCGGTCATCTCCTTGGGCTCGCCCTCCCGTTCGGCGAAGGCCAGCATCTCGGCGACCGCGTCGGCGAACGTCATCAGCCCGGCGTCGTTCTGCCAGGCCTCCACGAATTTCGATTCGATGTCGTCGAAGAGGGCGTCCACCGACTGCGTCCCGTCGCTGTTCCAGCCCTGCGCGGCCGCGGTGATCAGCGCGGTGATGCCCTGGCGTTCCAGCCAGGTGTCGGCCTCGGCGTACTCGCCTTCGGGCAGGGCGTAGAGCAGGTGGCCGTTGATCTCCTTGATTCCCGAGTTGTAGAAGCGCCGGGTCATCGCCAGGAAACACGCCTTGTACGACGGGATCTTCAGGTTGGTGGTGCCCAGGATGAACGGCTGGTCGCGCTCGTCGGAGCGGCTCTCGACGAGGTTGGCCGCCTCGGCGTCGGTACGCGCCACGATGATGCCCGGCACGCCCATCATGTCCAGCTGGAAGCGGGCGGTGTTGAGCCGCTTGATCTGTTCATCGGACGGTACCAACACCTTGCCGCCCTGGTGTCCGCACTTCTTGGTGCCCGGGCGCTGGTCCTCGATGTGGTAGCCGGGGACGCCGGATTCGACGAAGCGACGAATCAGGTTGCGTACGTGCGGATCACCCCCGTGGCCGGTGTCGGCGTCGGCGATGATGAACGGGCGGTAGTCGACAGCGGGAGTGGCGGCGCGCTGTTCGGGCGTCATCTGCAGGCGCAGGTACTGCTGGTTGCGGTCGGCGGTGAGCAGGGCGCGGACCAAGCCGGCGGCCTCGTCGGGCACCTGACTCAGCGGGTAGCTGGCGAGGTCGGGGCCGGGGTCTTCGTTGATCGAGCCCTTCGCCGAGGTCGCCCACCCGCCCAGGTAGATGCCCTCGATGCCGACCCGCTTCATGACGACCGCCTGGCCGGGCGAATAGGGGCCGAAGGTGGTGATGCTCTTCTTGGCGGCGAACAGTTCCCGCAACCGCGCGTAGAACGCGGTGGCCGCCTCCCGTGCGACCGGATAGTCGGCGGGGATGGTGCCGCGTTGCTCGACGATTTGGCGGGCGGAGTAGAGGCGGGTGATGCCTTCGAAACGGGGGCTGTCGAAGTACTTCTGGATGGCGGCGACATCGGCAGCGAGATCCGGTTGCGTCGGTGCACTCGCTGCGGTGTTCGTCTCGATGGTCGTCATGGAATTACACTCCTGTTCGCCCCGATTCAGCCTTCGTCTCCCACGTATTGTGCCGTCGGTGGCTGAGCGACAACGCGGTTTTGCCATACAACTTTCGCGCACTGCCGCCGAAACCGGGGCCGTCGGGTGAATCCCGTGGATTTGGGGGCTGACGTGGCTAAGCTGAGACGCCATGACGACCCGGTCAAACCGGTGGCACAGCCGCTGGGAGGCGCGGCAGATGAGCCGCCGCTTCGCCGGGGTAGGTGTTCGGATTCCGGCGGCCCGGCTACGACAGCTGGCCGCCGGCGCGCCACCGGCCTCGGCAGAATCGGTCGACTACACGTTCGCGCTCGCCGCGACCGAGATCATGCGCGAGCAGCGATTGGCCCGGGCGCAGCGCAACCGGCGCCGGCTGGTGCATGCGCTGATCGTGGCCGGGTTGATGGTGGCGGCGCTGAACCTGCTGATCTGCATGGGCTACCTGTTCATCAGCTTGGCGCTGCACGAACCGGTCATCTGAGCCCGCGAGGCTGCCACTGTTACGCGTACGCCGCCGGCAAGTGCGGTAGCGTCAACCCCGCCGCTGTGACGGAACCCGGGTTCCGCGGACTGTCCTGCGGTCGACTTGACGCGACGAAGGCAGGGGAGGCGGGCACCCGGTGTATGGCTTGTTCAAGCGGTTCTGGATTCCGCTGCTACTCGTGGTTGTCATAGCCCTGGGCGGGTATGCGATTACCCGGATTCGCGGATCCCTGGGACATCACGGCCCGAATCTTGCGGAGGGCTCCGCCATCACCGAGAACTTCAATCCGAAGCGCATTACCTATGAGGTCAGCGGGACAGGCGGGACCGCGAACCTGAACTACCTCGACGAGAACGGTCAGCCGAATCTGATCGAAAACGCGGCCCTGCCATGGTCGTTCACGATCATCACCACCCTGCCGTCGATGTCGGCCAACATCCTGGCCCAGGGCGACCGCAACACCCGTAACCTTCGGTGCCGGGTGACCGTTGACGACGTGGTGCGTGATGACCGGGCCAGTGCCGACACCATCAAACCGTTCATCTACTGCTTGGTGAAAAGCGTATGAGCCCCACCGCCCACACGAGCGCCCGTCGCCCCTTCATCGGCCACCTGGTCCGGATCTTCTCGGTGCCGATCATCTTGTTCTGGGTGCTGCTCGTGGTCGTCCTGGGCGCGGTGGTGCCCTCGCTCGGCGAGGTCGCGGCCACCCGGTCGGTGCCGATCAGTCCTATCGATGCACCGTCGTACAAGGCGATGCTCAATATCGGAAAGGTGTTCCAGCAGTACGACTCGGACTCCACGGCGATGGTCGTGCTGGAGAGTGAGGAACCGGTCGGCGAGGCGGCGCACAAGTACTACGACGAGATCGTCGCCGAGCTGCTGGCCGATCACGAGCACGTGCAGAACGTCCAGGACTTCTGGAGTGATCCGCTGACCGCGGCGGGCTCGCAGAGCGTGGACGGCAAATCCGCCTATGTGCAGATCTTCCTCAACGGTTCGCAGGGTACGACCGCCAGCCACGAGTCGGTGGCGGCGGTGCGTGACATCGTCGCCTCGGTCCCCGCGCCACCGGGTATCAAAGCCCACGTCGCGGGCAACACCGTTCTCAATGCCGACACCAGCGTGGCCGGCCATCAAAGCATGCACCGGCTGGAGTTGGTGTCGATCGTCATCATCATCGTGATGCTGCTCGCCGTCTACCGCTCGGTGGTGACGATGCTGATATCGATGGTCGCCATCGGCCTGGGACTGTTCGCCGCGATGAGTGTGACGGCCGCGGTCGGCAACATGAACATCATCGGCTTGACGCCCTACGCGGTGAGCATGGTGACGATGTTGTCCATCGCCGCGATCACGGATTATCTGATCTTTCTCCTCGGCAGATATCACGAGGAGCGAGCGAACGGCCTCGATCGCGAAGATGCGTTCTACGTCTCCTACAGCGGTGTCTCGCACGTCATCCTGGGTTCCGGGCTGACCATCGTCGGCGCCCTGATGTGTCTGAGCATGACGACGCTGCCCTATTTCCAGACGATGGGTCCGCCCTGCGCGATCGCGATTCTGGTCGTGATCGTCGCGTCGCTGACCCTGACACCGGCGATCCTGACCGTGGCATCGAAGTTCGGGTTGCTCGACCCCCGACAGAGACTGTCGACGCGGAACTGGCGCAAGGTCGGCACCAGCACGGTGCGCTGGCCCATTCCGATCATCTTGATGACCAGCGCGCTCGCCGTCATCGGTTTCATCAGTCTGCTGACGTATGTGCCGCAGTACAACGACCAGAAGTTCACCCCCGCCGACATGCCCGCCAACCTGGCCATGGCCGTCGCGGACCGGCACTTCTCCCAGGCCCGGATGAACCCCGAACTGTTTATGCTCGAAACCGATCACGACCTGCGCACCCCCGCGGACATGCTGGTGATCGAGAAGGTCGCCAAGTCCGTCTTTCGGATGCGGGGAATCGATCGGGTGCAGACCATCACCCGCCCCCTGGGCGCACCGATCGAACACAGCTCGATCCCGTTCCTGCTCGGCGCGCAGAACGCCGGCACGTTGCAAGCCGCGAAGTTCAACAACGACAACACGGCGCAGATGCTCGAACAGGCCGACGAGATGAGCGTCACCATCGCGGCCATGGAACGCATGTACGACGTCACCAAGGAGATGAGCGAAACCACGCAGAGCATGGCCGGCAGAACCCATGAGTTGGTGGAGACCACCGAGCAGCTACGCGACGACATCGCCGATTTCGACGACTTCTGGCGACCTATGCGCAGCTACTTCTACTGGGAGCCGCACTGCTACGACATCCCGATCTGTCACTCGCTGCGGTCGATCTTCGACATGATGGACGGCATCGATCAGCTCGCCGAACAGATGGTCGGCCTCAACGTCGACATCGACCATATGGCCGAGTTGACCAAGCAGATGTTGCCTGCGTTGCAGCAGAACCTCGAGTCGATGACCAAGATGCGCGACTTCATGATCGCCACCCACAGCACCATGGCCGGCACGCAGGCCCAGCAGCAGGAATTGGCCAAAGGCGCGACCGAGATCGGCCTGTACTTCGATCAGGCCAAGAACGACGATTTCTTCTATCTGCCGCCGGATGTGTTCGACAATCCCGACTTCCAACGTGGCATCAAGATGTTCATGTCGCCGGACCACAAATCGGTCCGGATGATCATCACCCACCAGGGCGACCCGGCCTCGGTGCAGGGCATCGCACATGTTCGGGACCTCAAAGACGTTGTCGCCGAGGCCCTCAAGGGCACCCCGTTGGCCAGTGCGAAGGTCTCGTTGGCCGGCACCGCATCGTTGTACGCCGACATGCAGGACGGTGTTGTCATCGACCTGATGATCGTGCTCATCGCATCGCTGATCCTGATCTTCGCGATCATGCTGATCATCACCCGCAGCGTGATGGCCGCCCTGGTGATCGTCGGCACCGTGGCCGCATCCCTGGGTATAGCGTGTGGGCTGTCGGTCCTGCTCTGGCAGGACGTCCTGGGTCTGGGCGTGCAGTGGATCGTGATCCCGCTGTCGATGGTGATCCTGCTGGCGGTGGGTTCGGACTACAACCTGCTGCTGGTATCCCGCCTTCGAGAAGAGATCCACGCCGGCCTTAACACCGGCATCATCCGAGGCGTGGGGGCCACCGGGCGCGTCGTCACCGCGGCCGGCCTGGTGTTCGCCTTCACCATGATGGCGATGATCGTCAGCGACCTGCGCGTGGTCGGCCAACTCGGCACGACTATCGGTATCGGCCTGATCATCGACACGCTGATCGTGCGGGCGTTCATGACGCCGTCGATCGCCGCGGCGCTGGGCCGCTGGTTCTGGTGGCCGCTCAACACCTTTGAGATCACCCGGCGTGGCCGTGGCGGGCACGAGCCGAGGCCGGCGCAGTAGGTCATCGATGAATTCGAGACTGCGCCAACGCACCGAAGGTCGCCTTGACCGTTCGCGTGATCCGGTCATTCTCGATGCGGCACTGGCAGCATTGACCGAGAACGGCTACCGCGACACCAATATGAACGACATCGCCGCGCGCGCGGGTGTCGGCAAGGCCGCGATCTACCGCCGCTGGTCGTCCAAAGCCGCCTTGATCACCGACGCGCTGGTGTACTGGCGGCCCGACCTGGTCGATGACGACGTGCCGGACACCGGCAGCCTGGCTGGCGACTTCGACGCACTGGTCGAGCGGGTGGCGCGTCACGACAGCGGGGTGATCCCCAATGATCTGGTGCTGCGCGTGGCCCTGGAGGCGATGCAGGACCAGCAGCTCGCCTCAGCCCTTGATGATCTGCTGCTGCTCAAGGGTGGGCGTTTGGTGACGGCCATCCTCGAGCAGGCCGTGGCGCGCGGTGAGGTCGCACCCGGCCAGGACTGGTCGCTGATCGCCGACGCCCTGACCGGGATGGGACTGATGCGGACCGTCAGCGGTCAGAGGTTCGACGCGCCATTCATCCGGGCCGTCATCGACACGATCATCCTGCCCGCGGTCAGCGCGGCGAACGCCAAACACGGTGGCCAGAGCGCGATCTGAGCGTTCGTGCAGCCGACGGCGTCAACCGATTTGGGCCAGCCGGGGCGCCAATTCGTCGCCGAGTCGGCGGATGAACCCGACGGGGTCGGGATTACCGGGCAGCGGCCCGGTGTGGACCAGGTCGAATCCCAGGCCGGCGCAGTATTCCACGGCCCGCAGGTAGCCGTCGAGGTCGGCGAACGGGTCCGCGAACAGGCCGACGGTTTTGCGGATCTCACCCGGATCGCGGCCGATCTCGTCGCAATGCCGCCGCAGCACATCGATTTTGCGAGCCAGATCATCGGGCCGCAGCACGGTACCGTTGCGGTTCCACACGTCGGCGTAGCGGGCAGCCAGTCGCAGTGTCTTCTTCTCGCCACCACCGCCGATCAACACCGGTGGCTGCCGGGTCGGCCGGGGCTCGCAGATGGTCTCGGCCAGCCGGTAGTGCTTGCCGACGTAGGGCCCGTCGTCAGCACTCCACATCTGTCGGCAGATCTGCAACGTTTCTTCCATCATTTCGAAGCGATCACCCAGCGGTGGCAGCGGCACACCCAGACCGGCGTGTTCGCGTTCGTACCAGCCGGTCCCGATTCCGAAGATGAACCGGCCTCCCGACAATGCGTCCACCGTGGCGGCGGTCTTTGCCAGCACACCGGGATGACGGTAGGTCACCCCGGTGACCAGGACTCCGAGCGGGATGGTGCGGGTCGAGGCGGCGACGAAGGCCAGGGCGGTGTAGCACTCCAAAAAGGGGTCCTGGGCGCGGCCGAGTTGCTCCATCTGAAAGAAGTGGTCCTGCATGGTGAACATCGCCGCGCCGGCGTCTTCGGCGGCTGTGGCGGCTCCGGCCAGCACCGGTCCGAGCCGAGCCGGGTCACCGGGCTGAAAATCGACGAAATGAATGCCCAATTGCATTGTCGTGACTGTCCTTTGCTGTCAAAGCGGATGATGGCAAACAGACGGGACGCGGACGGTCCGGTCCATCAAGTAGGTGCAACCATGCGGCCGTACAGATGCTTCCGGCTCCGCCGGGACAATATCGGGGGCGCTTAGACTACGGGCATGGATCACCCGGCACTGGGGCAGTCGGCACCGGCGCAGGGCCTGGTGCAGATCGAAGAGTGTCTCGACGCGGACGGCGGCATCGTGCTGCCGCCTGGCGCCACCCTGATCTCGCTGATCGACCGCAACATCGCCCACGTCGGGAACGCGGTGGCATTCCGCTACCTCGACTACGCCGGGCCGGTCGAGGGCCGCGCGATGGAACTGACCTGGGTGCAGGTCGGGGCGCGGACGCGGGCCATCGCCGGCCGACTGCAACAGGCCACCGCCCGGGGTGATCGAGTGGCGATCCTGGCACCGCAGGGACTGGACTACGTCACCGCGTTCTACGCGTCGCTCAGGTGCGGCACCGTCGCGGTGCCACTGTTCGCCCCCGAGCTTCCCGGTCACGCCGAACGCCTCGACACCGCCCTGCGCGACTGCACCCCGGCGGCGGTGCTGACCACCGCGGCGGTGCGGCACACCGTCGATGACTTTCTGAGCAGGCTGCCGGCTTCGTTGCGGCCGCAGGTCATCGTCATCGACGAGGTACCGGATTCGGCGGCGGCGGCGTTCGTGCCCGTCGACATCGATGTCGACGAGGTATCGCACCTGCAGTACACCTCCGGTACCACCCGGGCACCGGTAGGCGTACAGGTGACGCACCGGGCAGTTGCCACCAACCTGTTGCAGATGATCCTGTCGATCGACATGCTGGATCGAAACACCCACGGCCTCAGCTGGTTACCGCTGTATCACGACATGGGCCTGTCGATGATCGGGTTTCCGGCGGTCTACGGCGGCCACTCCACCCTGATCTCGCCGACGGCGTTCATCCGCCGCCCGCACCGCTGGATTCAGGCCCTGTCCGATGCCTCGCGGCGCGGCCGGGTCGTCACCGCGGCACCGAACTTTGCCTACGAGCTGACCGCCCAGCGCGGTGTGCCCGCGCCTGATGCTGACATCGATCTGTCGAACGTGGTGATGATCATCGGTTCCGAGCCGGTGAACATGACTGCCATCACGGCGTTCAACGAGGCGTTCGCGCCATACGGCTTGCCGCGCAGCGCCATCAAACCGTCCTATGGGATCGCCGAAGCCACGTTGTTCGTGGCGACCATCGAACCCGACGCCGAGGCGAGTGTGCTGCACATGAGCCGCGAGCAGCTCGGTGTGGGATGTGCTGTTCCGGTGGCCTCCGGCTCCCCGGATGCGGTGGCCCAGGTGTCGTGCGGTCGCGTCGCCCGCAGCCTGTCGGCGGTGATCGTCGACGCCGACGCCGAGTTGCCCGACGGACACATCGGTGAGATCTGGCTGCACGGTGACAACGTGACCGCCGGCTATTGGGGCCGCCCCGAGGAGACGCGCCGGGTGTTCGGCGCCCGGTTGCAGACCCCGTTGACGCAGGGGAGTCACGCCGAGCGGGTTCCCATCGGGGCCGACTGGCTGCGCACCGGTGACCTCGGGTGTTACCTGGACGGCGAGCTCTACATCACCGGTCGGACCGCCGATTTGATCGTCATCGAGGGCCGCAGCCACTATCCCCACGACCTTGAGAGCACCGTGGCGCAGTCCTCGCCGATGGTGCGCAGCGGTTACGCGGTGGCGTTCACCGTGGCCGCCGAGCCGGTCGATGAGCTGGTGATCATCGCTGAACGGGCTACCGGCACCGGGCGAAAAGACCCGGCCCCGGCGGTCACCGCGATCCGCTCTGCGGTGAAGCGTGTACACGGACTGATCGCCGCGGACGTCCGGCTCGTTCCGGCGGGTGGCCTTCCGCGCACTACCAGCGGCAAGCTCGGGCGGACGGCGTGCCGCCAGCAATACCTTGCGGGCGCGCTGGATTCACGCTGAGCCCACCGCGCTCCCGTCGCACACAGCGCGCACACAGCGCAGGCATGCCGTGCACCAAAATCAGCTAGTTAGCCTTCCTAAATCTGGCCGGCATGGTGGCCGGCGCGCGGACAAGGGGAGGCAATGGATTTCGGAGCCTTACCGCCGGAGATCAATTCGGCGCGAATGTACGCCGGTACCGGCCCGGGGTCACTGCTGAGTTCCGCAACCGCCTGGCAGGAGCTGGCCGGCGAGCTCAATTCGGCTGCTACGTCATACCGTTCGGTCGTCGAGGGCCTGACCAGTGGAGCATGGATGGGCCCGTCGGCGCTGGCGATGGCGGCTGCGGCGGGTCCCTACGCGACCTGGCTGGGCGCAACCGGCGCCCAGGCCCAACAGGCGGCAGCTCAGCTCACCGCCGCGGTCGGGGCATATGAGACCGCTTATGCGGCAACCGTTCCGCCGTCGTTGATCGCGGCGAACCGCAGCCTGCAGGCAACACTGGTCGCGACGAACATCCTGGGGCAGAACACCGCGGTGATCGCGGCCACCGAGGCGGAGTACCTGGAGATGTGGGCCCAGGACGCGGCGGCCATGTACGGCTACGCGGCCGCCTCGGCGGCGGCCACCCAGGTCACTCCATTCAGCTCGCCACCGCAGACCACCGATCCGTCCGGCCAGGTCAGCCAGGCGTTCTCGGCCGCCCACTCGGCTGCCTCCACCACCGGTACCGACACCGAGACGCTGATGTCGCAGGGCCCGCAGCTCATCTCTACCACGCCGTCGGCGTTGCAGGCGCTGGCCACGCCGACGCCGGATCCGTCGACGGGTGCGTCGGCGTCATCGTTGTCGAGCCTGAGTTCGCTGAGCATGCCACTGCGCATGGCGATGATGCCCATGAGCATGCTCATGCGCATGTTCATGACCGGGGCCAACGGCGCCAAGGGAGCCACCGCCGGTCTGGCTGCGGCCGGGGCCGCGGCGGCCCCGGCCGCGGTGGCCGGTACTGCCGGATCGGTGACACTGACGGGTTTCACGGGCGGGACGGCGGCGACGGCCGGTCTTGGCCGGGGGGCCGCGATCGGTGCACTGTCGGTGCCACCGGCCTGGACGGGCATGGTTGTGGCCACCACGCCGGCGGCCACAGCACTGCCGGTGACCGGAGCTGCTGCCCCGGCGGGGATGGGTCCCGCATCACCGATTCCGCCGATGGTTCCGTTCGGGAATCTGGGCGGCCGTGGCGGCTTCGGTGCCACGGCCACCCAGTACGACTTCCGCCCTACGGTGATTCCACGGTCACCGGCAGCTGGGTAGTCGCGGGCCGCTGGACCTTGTGAATCCTTCTGGGCCACCAGAACCAGCGGCCGAGCATCGCAGCGATCGACGGTGTCAGGAACGACCGCACGATCAGGGTGTCGAACAGCAGGCCGATCCCGATGGTGCTGCCGGCCTGGCCGATCGAGTACAGGTCGCTGACCGCCATCGACATCATCGTGAACGCGAACACCAGGCCCGCCGCGGTGACCACCGAGCCGGTTCCGCCGATCGAGCGGATGATCCCGGTCTTGATCCCGGTCTTGGTGCCGTCACCGATCTCCTCCTGGAAGCGGGAGACCAGCAGCAGGTTGTAGTCCGAGCCCACCGCAAGCAGGATGATGACACCGAACACCGGCGCGATCCAGTTCAACGGCAGCCCGAAGATATGCTGCCACACAAGCACACTCAGCCCGAACGCCGCACTCAGTGACAACAGCACCGTGCCGACGATCACCGCGGATGCCACCAATGCCCGGGTCAGCAACAGCATCACGATGAAGATCAGCGTCACCGCGGCCACCCCGACGATCAGGATGTCGTAGGTGGAACCGGATTGGATGTCGTTGTAGACCGCCGCGGTTCCGGTGAGATAGAACTTGGCGTTGGTCAACGGTGTACCCTTGACCGCGTCGTGGGCGGCGGCCAGCATCGGCTCCACGAACGAAATGCCTTTAGGGGTAGCCGGATCCGCGTCGTAGGTGACGATGAACCGTGCCGCTTTGCCATCGGGGGACAGGAACAGCTCCAAGCCCCTCTGGAAGTCCGGGTTGTCGAAGGCCTCCGGTGGCAGATAGAAGTAGTCGTCGGCCTGGGAGGCGTCGAAGGCCCGGCCCATCTCGGTGGCGGTGTCGGTCATCCGCGACATCTGGGTCACCAGTCCGGAGAACGTCGAGTGCATCGAAAGCAGGCTGGCCTGCATGGATTTCGCGACAGCGATCATCGGCTCGAACTGCCCGACCATCTGCGGAATCACCGCATTCATGTCGGCCATGTCGGCCAGCAGCGGCGCCATGTTCTCGCTGAACTTGTCCATACCGTCATAGGCGTCGAACACCGACCGGACCGCATGACAGACCGGGATGTTCACGCAGTGCTGCTCCCAGTAGAAGTAGTTGCGGACCGGGCGGGCGACATCGTCGAAATCGGCGATGTGGTCCCGGATCTCGTCGACGGTCGCATTGATCGTGACCATGTCGGCGGTCATCTTCCCGGTGGTGGTGTCCATCCGGGCGACCAGTTCCCGCAGCCGCTCCATGGACGCGACGGTGGCGCCCAGGTCGTCACTCATCCTGAGCATGTCCGCCAGTCGGTCGTCCATGAACTGCAGATTCTGCTGGATCGGCACGGCGCCCATGCTGACCTGGAACGGGATCGAGGTGTGCTCGATGGGGCTGCCCAACGGCCGGGTGATGCTCTGCACGCGTTCCACCCCGCGGGTGCGGAAGATGTTCTTGGCGATCCGGTCCAAGATGATCATGTCGGCCGAATTGCGCAAGTCGTGGTCGGCCTCGACCATCAACACATCGGGGTTCATCCGGGCGGCGCTGAAGTGCCGTTCGGCGGCGTCGTAACCGACGTTCGCCGGCAGGTCAGACGGGATGTAGTAGCGGTCGTTGTAGCTGATCCGCATGCCCGGCACCACGAGGATCCCGACCAGGGTGACCAGCAGTGCACTCACGAACACCGCACCGGGCCAGCGGACGTTGGCGGTGCCGATGCGCCGCCATCCGCGCTGCTGCTCCGCCCGCTTGGGGTCGAGCAGCGGGGCGCCGACGGCGACGATGGCCGGGGCGACGGTCAGCGCGCCGGCGATCACCACCAGCAGCCCCACGGCCGACGGGATGCCGAGTGCCTTGAAGTAGGACAGCCGGGCAAAGTGCAGACACAGGGAGGCGCCGGCGATGGTCAGCCCGGATCCCAAGATGACATGCCAGGTGCCACGGAACATCGAATACCAGGCGGTTTCGCGGTCCTCGCCGGCACGTCGGGCTTCGTGGTAGCGGCCGACCAGGAAGATGGCGTAGTCGGTGCCGGCCGCGATCGCCAGCGACGACAGCATCGCGACGACGAATGTCGAGAACCCCAGCAGGCCAAGATCACCCAACAGTGCGACCAGCCCGCGGGCGGTGCCCATCTCGAACCCGACCATCACCAGCGCCAAGGCCACGGTGGCAGCCGAGCGGTACACGATCGCCAGCATGATGATGATGACCACGCCGGTGACCGCCATCATCTTGAACATGGACTTGTCGGCGGCCTCGGTCATGTCGGTGGTCAGCGCGGCCTGCCCGGTGACGTAGGCCTTCACCCCGTCCGGGGCCGGCACCGAGGCGACGATGTGGCGCACCGCGTCGATGGACTTGTTGCCCTGCGTGCTGCCCTGGTCGCCGGCGGTGTTGATCTGCGCGTAGGCGGCCTTTCCGTCGGCGCTCTGCACGCCTGCCGCGGTGATCGGGTCGCCCCACAGGTTCGCGATGTGCTGGACGTGCTCGTGATCGGCGGACAGCTTCTCGACCAGCCTGTCGTAGTAGGCGTGGGCCTCCGGGCCGAGCTCGTTCTGGCCCTCGAGCACCAGCATGACCATTGAGTCGGAGTCGAATTCTTCGAACGTCTTGCCGATGTGCTTGGCGGCGATCAGCGATGGCGCGTCCTGCGGGGACATCGTCACCGCGTGGTCCCGTGCAACAGATTCGATCGGCGGCACCAGCACGTTGAGGCCGATGGTCAGCAGCAGCCAGACGATGATCAGCGGCCAGGCCAGCCTGCGCACCCAGCGCATGTAGGCCGGGCGGGGGTTACCGTGGGCGCTCATGCCGCTTTGACCAGACAGAAGACCTGGGCGTGGTGACCGGTGGCGAACTGCTCATCTTTGATGTCGCCGTTGACCGTGATGCGGCAGCTGATCGCATCGGCGTCACCCTGGGCCACCACGTTGGCGATCACGGCGGGGCTCGTCGTGGTCATGGTGTGCGACCAGGGCAGGGCGGTGAATTTCGACCGCGCGGGTTGGGTCTGCTCATCGAGGTAGCTGACCCCGCCGGTGGCGCCGTCGGGTCCGAAGACCTCATAGACAACCCGCTTTTCATTGGTCGACGCGATCGGCGCCGAACCGCTGCCATCCCAGTGGAAGATCTCGTCGGATCCGAACGCGCCGCGCAGGTTGACCACCGCCAAGGTGCCGGCGACCGCCGCCATGACGACGACGACCGGGACCCAGGCCCGCTTCGCAATTCTGAACATGGTGGCCACCTTCCGGCACTTCCTCTGATTTGAACCACTGCTCGATACGATACCCCATGGGGTATTGATTCACGCCCAAAAATGCCCGTGGGGGTATGTGATCTCCGTTAAGGCCCGGGCAGGGCCCGCTGGGCGGCCACCGCGCCGCCTAGCCAGCGCCGCAGGAAGCGGCGCAGTTCATCGGGGGAGCGCGCCGGTTCATTGGGCGCGACAAAGAACGACAGCATGATCCGCAGGGTGAATTCGACCAGTTCGCGCAGGCTCGCCTCGTCGTAGCCGTGCCGCTCCCAGTCGACGTCGAATCGGTCGATCATGCGCATCCCGATGGCCTGGGACTCCTCGGACGCCATCTCCCGGTTGTGCGGGGACGTCGACGACAGCATCGCGCCCAGCTGCGGGGAGCGGGCCACCGCGTCCAGTGTGTAGAGCACGCCTTCGGAGAGCGCATCGGCCGGGTCGTGGATACCGCGCACGTGCTCGGTCAGCCGGTCCAGGAAGCCGTCGACCGAGGCGATGGCCACCGCGTGCATCAGCGCATCGGCGGTGGGGAAGTAGCGGTACACGGTCTGGCGGATCACGCCCAGGGAACCGGCGACGTCGGCCAGCGACACTGCCGAGCCCGTCTGGGCGACCAGGTCGACGGCCGCGGCGATGATCCGCTCGCCGGCCTCTTCGTCGCTGCGGGGCGGGTTGCCGCCCCATCCGCGTCGCCGGGCCATCAGTGCACTGCTTGACAATCGAGGGTCACCGAACAATCATACGCGTAAACGTCTATATGTATGTTTAGGGTCGAGGTTGGCGATGACGGATCTGATCGTGCGCAAGTTGAGGTTCGCATTCGCCGAATACCCGGTCCCATTTCTGTGGAACGAGGCCAACCCGGCGTTCTCGTCGATGGCCAACGCCGTCTCCCTGCTGGCGATCGGCTTCGAGAAGATGATCGGCAGCATGATCACCGAGGCGATGCCGCGGATCACCGACCCCGCGGTCGCCGAGGAGGCCGACGCGTTCGTCCGCCAGGAAGGCCAGCACTCGATGGCCCATCGCGGCCACGCCAAGGCACTGATCCGGACCTACCCGGGACTCAAGGAGACGGTCGACGAGTGCAACGCGATGTTCGACAAGATGACCGCCGAGAAGTCGTTGGACTACCGGCTGGCCTACACCGCCGACCTCGAGGCGACCTTCACTCCCGTCTTCAAGCTGATGCTCGATCACGACAACACCCTGTTCGCGCCGGGCGATGACCGGGTCGCCTCGCTGTTCCTGTGGCACTTCGTCGAAGAGGTCGAGCACCGCAGTTCCGCGCTGATCATCTACGACCACGTCATCAACGACCCGTGGTACCGGATGCGGATGGCGCCGTCGATCTTCAAACACGTGATGAGCGTGATCAAGGTGGCATGCCTGGGTTTCAACAAGCACGTCCCGTTAGCGGACCGCAAGGTCGACGCACTGTCGTTGTTCCAGACCTACCGGGCCAAACAGGCTTGGCGGCAGCGGATTCCGTTCGGTTGGCCGGCCAATCAAGGACCGGTGCAGGATGCGTTCAAGCACCTGCCCAAAAACGAGATGATCACTGCGGTCAAGGGCATCGTGCGCAGTCAGATGCCGAATCACAAACCGGAACACGAGGACATCCCGGTGCTGGCCACCGAATGGTTCGCCCGCTACGACGACGGCTACGACGTCACCAAGTGGTACACCGCGGATGAGGAGAGTGCCTGATGACCGATCTGTGCGCCCCGACTTTCGAGCGTCTCGCCGAGTCGCTGGGCTTCTCCTGCGGGGAGGCCGGCGGATTGGTGGAGTTCCGCAATCCCCTGCAGTTGGAGAACTGGACGCTGCCGGTGCTGGAGATCACCGTGATCGCAGGCGCCGTACTGGCGCTGATCTACGCCATCAAACGCTACCGCAGCGGGGACGCCACCAACCTTGCGCTGTGGTTCGGTGCGATCGCCTACCTGCTGATCATCGAGCCGCCGCTGTACTTCCCGGCCGCGTTCGGGATCGCCGATCACGTCGATACGATGTTCGCGCACAACGTGTTCACCGTCGACTTCCTGTGGGGACGGCTGCCGCTCTACATCGTCGCCATCTATCCGATGATGGCCACCGTCGCCTTCGAGATCGTCCGGATCCTGGGGGTGTTCCGTCACTTCGGCGCCATCGTCGGGGCGATCTGCGTGGGCTTCGTCCACCACGCCTTCTACGAGATCTTCGACCATCTCGGCCCGCAGCTGCGTTGGTGGGAGTGGTCGGTGGACAACCCGCTCAACCAGCCGATGTTCACCTCGGTGCCGATGGGCAGCGTCGTGGTGTTCGCAGCGCTGTGGCCGGCATCGCTGGCGTTGTTCGTGCAACTACTGGTCGGCCGGCAGGTCGACCACGGCCGGCGGTTCGGCGGATTCCAGGTGTTCCTGCGTACCGTGGCCATCGGGCTGCTGGCCTCGTTGGGAACGGGCATCCTGCCCCTACCCGCGACCCTTCTGGGCGCCGTCAGTGACGGCAAACTCACCGGGATCGCCTATGCCGCAGAGCTTCTGGTCATGGTCGCGATCGCCGTGCCGGTGCTGGTCATGCAGTGGCGGCGAATGCGGTTGAACCTGATCGTCGGCGGGCGCCACGACAACCCGCTGATCGTGCGCTACGCGGCGGTGTATCTGTCGGTCATGGCGGTACTGTGGTTGACGGCCCTACCGGCCTACTTGGGAGCGCAGGGCGGCCTGACCGCCAACGGCGACCCCATCGGCTGCCTCTGGTACACCATCGCGTGCTTCACCGTGGCCTACCTGTGCGTCACGGCAGCGGCGACCGTCCCGCCGATCCTGGCCGATGCCGACGAGCCCGTCGCTGTGAGCTGACTTCGGTTCAGCCGGAACACAATTCAAGGTGCAGGCGCAGCGCGTCATCGAGTTGCGTGAGTTCTTCGGCGGGTAGCCGGCCGAGACGATGACGCAGTCTGCCGACTGAAATCGGCCTGATCTGTTCGGCCTGCGCTTTGGAGTCGACAGTCAGGCCGGTCCGTTCGGCCGGCAACAGAACTTGGAACGGATAGATCGAGGCGACGTTACTCGTGACCGGTACAACGGTGACGACACCGCGACCCAAGGCGGTGGCGGAGCTGTTCGCGCGGTCGTTGCTGACGATGACGGCGGGACGCTGCTTGTTCGCTTCACTTCCCTGAGCCGGATCCAGGTCGACCAGCCATATCTCACCGCGCTGCATCGCTGATCCCGTCCGCGACCGCGGTGTCCCAGACGTGTTCTTCGTTGTCATCCGACCAATCCGCCCATGCGTTGCGATAGTCGTCGCCCAGAGTGGGGTAGCGCAGCATCCGAATAGCGCGCTGCAGACCCGCCGACCGTGATGGCAGCCCGGTGTGCGCCACGTAGGCATCCAATGCGGCGACGTCGGCGTCCGACAGGCTCACGCTCAGCTTCACACCGTCATGCTACCCGATTGCTACCGACGGTAGTATCAATGATCAGCGCCCTCGCCAGTGCGGCGGACGCTTCTCCTGCCAGGCCAGCAGCCCCTCGGCGACGTCCTCGGTGGCACCGGCGACCTTGCGCATGGTCTCCCCGAACCGGACCGCGTCGATCCAGCTCATGTCCGCGCTGCGCCACGCCACCTCCTTGGTGGCCCGCTGGGCCAGCGGGGCGGCTTTGGTGAGGGTCTTCGCCCAGTCCCGGGCGGTGTTCTGCAGTTCGTCCGGCTCGACCAGCTTCCACACCAGGCCGATCTCCTTGGCCCGCTGCGCGCTGACCGGTTCGCCGGTGAGCAGCAGTTCCATCGCGTTGGCCCACCCCACCCGCTGCGGCAGCCGGATCGCCCCGACGATGGTGGGCACCCCGATCGACACCTCGGGGAAGCGGAACACCGCCTCGGTGCTGGCGATGATGAAGTCGCAGAACAACAATCCGGTCAGCCCGTAGCCCACGCACGGGCCGTGCACGGCGGCGATCGTCGGTTTGAACAGCTCCATGCCGCTCTCGAACGAGTTGATGGTGGGCTTCTCCCAGAACGTCCCGGCGAAGGTGCCTACGGCGCCGGCGGAATCGGTGAGGTCGGCCCCGGCGCAGAACACGTCCCCGTTGGCGGTCAGGATGCCTACCCAGGCGTCCTCCTCGGAGCGGAACCGGTTCCAGGCGGCGTTGAGGTCCTCGCGCAGCGCCCCGTTGATGGCGTTGCGGGCTTCGGGCCGGTTCAAGGTGATGGTCGCCACGTGGTTGTCCAATTCATAGGTGACCAGACTCATGGCTGCACCGTACCGTCGGAGTCGTGAGGTGGATCGTGGACGCGATGAATGTGATCGGTGCGCGCCCGGACGGCTGGTGGAAGGACCGCCACGCCGCGATGGTCCGGTTGACCCGACAGCTCGAAGTCTGGGCGGCGGCGCGAGGCGGGGACGTCACCGTGGTCTTCGAAAAGCCGCCGTCGCCGCCCATCGGCTCGGAGATCGTCACTATCGCCGCGGCCCCGCGGCCGGGCGCCAACTCCGCTGACGACGAGATCGTGCGGCTGGTGCTGGCCGACGAGCGGCCCGGGGAGATCACCGTCGTGACATCGGATATCACGCTGGTGGACCGGGTCCGCCAGGCCGGAGCGAACACCGACCCGGCCAGGGGATTTCGTGAGCTGATCGAGCGGTCCGCGCCCTAGTCGGCCCGACGGGCGGCGCTCGCCCCGGCGCGCCGGCCGGCGAACACGCAGTCGGCGATCGACAGCCCGCTGACGTAGGACCGGGACGCGATACCGATCGCGGTGCGGCCGGCGCTGTAGAGCCCCGGGATCGGCGCTCCGTCGGCGTCGACGACGGAGCCGGTGTCCTCGCAGACCCGCACCCCGCCGAGGGTGAGCATCGGCGTGGGCAGCAAGGGGTTGGGGCGCACCGAGATATCCAGAAGTGTGTAGGGGGCTCGATCGATGCGGCGGCGGAATTCGTCGGGCTTCCCGACCGGGTCGGGCTGGCCGGCGTCGATCGCGTCGTTGTGGGCGGCGACGGTCACCTGCAGGCCCTCCGGGTCGATGCCGGCCGCCCGGGCCACCTCCGTCAGGGTCTTGCCGCGTTTGGCGCCGGTGAGCATCAGGGCGGCGGACTGGGCGCGCTGGAACCACAACGTCTGGGTGAGCAGTTGGCGCCGCGCCTCCGACATCAGGGCGGCGTCGGCCAGGATCCAGCCGTTGCTGCCGTGCTGCTTTACCAGGGCCTGGCCGAGCGCGGCGCCGTAGCGGGTCTCGTCGATGACTCGAGAACCCTTGTCGTCGACCACGATCGAGGAGATGAATGCGCTCGGCGGGGTGATGAACTTCCACACCGAGACGTTATCCATCCGGTCGGTCACCGCACCGACGCTCTGCGCCAACGCGATACCGCTGCCGTCGTCACCGCTGGTGCCCAACGGCAGGCCCCCGTTGAATTGAGGGGCGTAGCGCTTGCGCCATTCGGTGTTCGCGATGAAGCCACCCGCGCAGATGATCACGCCTCGCCGCGCGGTGATCTCGATCGGACGGGCGTA
The DNA here is from genome assembly GCF_020172665.1 of [Mycobacterium] zoologicum. Classification (GTDB taxonomy): domain Bacteria; phylum Actinomycetota; class Actinomycetes; order Mycobacteriales; family Mycobacteriaceae; genus Mycobacterium; species Mycobacterium zoologicum. The sequence goes on from NZ_CP083985.1 coordinate 2,281,086, forward strand.
ACGGTCGGCAAGCTTGGCCAGCCGGCGCTCCATCGCCGCGCGCAGCGGCGGGTAGTAGACGCCCGGCTTGGAGGAGATCGCCGCCAGGCGTGCATAGCGGCGCTGGATGCGCCGTGGCGCCTCGCCCATGGTCATCGCGCGTACGCCGATCACCCGGCCGGTGGCATCGCGCAGCAGCTCGGTGACGCTGGTGTGCGGCCGGAAGTCCACGCCAAGCCTGCGGGCCGAATCCGCCAGTGGCGCATAGATCTTCGTGCCCGAGGTGCCTTTGCCGTAGGCGCGGTGGCCGCGTTGCACCGGCGGGGTGTGGGCGCGGAATGCCCCGGCATTCTCGCTGCCGGAGTGATACAGGTAGTAGCGGTTGTTGGGAAACGACGTCTTGTAGGGGCACAGTCCGGCGTTGAACGGAACACCGTGGCCGCTCAGCCAGTCGATCATCTCCGGACTGGAATCGACGAAGCGCTGCAACGTCTCCGGGCTGACCGCGTCGCCGACCTCCAGGCGCAGGTAGTCCAGCATCTGCTCGGCCGTGTCGTGTACGCCGGCTTCCTTCTGGACCGAGGTGCCGGCCCCGGCGTAGATGATGCCGCCGGAGATCGCGGTGGCTCCACCGCCGTTGGCGCGGTCGACGGCGATGACCTCGGCGCCGAGTTCTCGTGCGGTGATCGCCGCGCTCGTTCCTGCCGCGCCGAACCCGACGACGACGATGTCAGTTGTCAAACTGGTGGTCACGCGGCTCAATGTAACAGGTTCTAGTTCTGCTTCTACTCAGATAACCAGCGATGATAAATGAACAAACGGCTATAACCGAAACATGTTCTACTTTCTCGGGAACGCTCCCGAGGGCCACCTTGCGCGCTTTACGCCTGCTCACCGGTCAAGATGGACGGCATGGCTGCACGAGTATGGCGCATTGTCGCGACCCTGGTTTTCGCCCTCGCCGCAACGGTGACGCCGGCCGGTGCCGAGCCGGGAGCCGATCCGGCGGCGCTGGCCGCCGATCTGGTCGCCGCCGACCAGGCGCTGCGCAACCCGTCGGCCCCGGAACAGGTGCTCGCGGCCGCTGCTCGCCGCCAGCAGGTCGCCTATCGCACCCTGGGGGCACACCCGGAGTGGGATGCGGTGGCTCGCCCGCAGATCCCGGCGTCCCTGCTCGACGTCTATGACCGCAACATCGATGCCCGCCGTGCGCTCATGGCGCTCACCGATCCGAAATCCAGCATGCCGCCATGGCGGGTGGTGCCGCCGGTGCCGGCCAACGAACTGATCGCCGCTTACCGTGCCGCCGAGGCCGCATCCGGGGTGCCGTGGAACTACCTGGCGGCCATCAACTTCGTCGAGACCGGCTTCGGCCGCATCAACGGCATCAGCGACGACGCCGCGGCGGGCCCGATGCAGTTCCTGCCGTCGACGTTCGCGGCCTACGGCAACGGGGGAGACATCCACTCGCCCCGGGATTCCATCATGGCGGCGGGACGGCTGTTGGCCGCCAACGGATTCGCCACCAACCCGGATAAGGCGATCTGGGGCTACAACCACTCCGACTACTACGTGCGGGCCGTCAAAGACTATGCCGCGGTCATCGGCGGCGACCCGGCCGGATTCGCCGGCTACTACCGGTGGGACACCTACTACCGCACCACCGCCGGTGATCTGCTGCTGCCGATCGGGTACTTCTCGGCGACGCGGATTCCGGTCGAGCAGTACCTGGCGTCGCACCCGCAGTGAGGCGTCAGCCCTGCTGGGCCCGCCACTTGTCGAGCACCCGCCGCTCTCGTTTCGTCGGTCGCCCGGCACCGCGGTCGCGGGCGGCCACCGGCATCGCGGCGCTCGGTGGCGGTGGCGGCGTCCGATCCAGGTAACAGGTCACCGCGTCGGGCGCCCCGACTCGTTTCTGGATCACCCGCAGCACTTCCACGATTCGGCTGCGATCACCGATATGGGCGCTCACCACGTCACCGGGACAGACCGTGGTCGCCGGCTTGGCCGGGCGATTGTTGACCCGCACATGCCCACCGCGGCAGGCGGCCGCCGCGTCCGGCCGGGTTTTGGTGATCCGCACCGCCCACAGCCACCGATCCACCCGGGACGATTCCATGACCGACCGCGGCTCAGCGGGCCTTGAGGATCTTGATCGCGAACACCAGGGTGTCGCCGGGCAGGATGCCGGCGGCGGGCTGGCCCTCGGGGTAGCCGTCGGCGGGGATCATCGCGACGGCCACCGTCGAGCCGACCTTCTGGCCCGCGATGGCCTTCTGGAATCCCGGCACGACGCGGCCCAGCCCGAATTCCACCGGCTCGCCACGCTGGTAGCTGCTGTCGAACACCGACCCGTCGCGGCCGTTGACACCCATGTAGCAGACCGTCACGGTGGCACTGTCCGCGACCACCGGGCCGTCGCCGGCCTTGAGCGTGTGCACCTGGGTCTGCGCCACCTTGAACGGTTGCTTCACCGTGACACTCGGCGCGGCGGTGTCGGTGGAGCCGATCACCGCCAGGCTGCCGCTGGATCCGGGCAGCGTCCACTCGGGCTCGCCGCCCTCCGTCGGCGCCGACGAGGGGCAGACCGACGGCGTCTGGCCGCCGGGGGGCATGAACAGATCCGTCACTGTGGAGGTGCGCTCCGAGGAAGCGCTGTTCTCCGAGCCGCCGCAGGCGGTCAGGGTCAGGCCCAGGCCCAGGGCACCGGTGGCGAGTGCGATGAGCGGGGTGCGAAAGGAAGTCACCTGCGCCACGCTACAGCCCGGGGTGAGCCGACTGGACGGTGTAGCATTCCGCTATAGCTTGTTTCATATTGCTACGCAGCTGGGAGGTCGCCCATGGCCGAGGCCGCCGATCGGGTAACCAGGTTTGCGGCGGACTTGGTGGACAGCGCTGCGGCCGAAGGTGCTCGGCAGAGCCGGTCGGCCAAACAACAGCTCGATCACTGGGCGCGGGTAGGTCGCGCGGTATCGGCGCAGCAGACCGCGGCGCGCAGGCGGGTCGAAGCAGCCTTGGCCGGTCATCTGGACACCGCTGCGTTGACTGCCGACGAAGGCGTGGTCTACAACGCTGAAATCTCCGCGGCGATCGAGGAGAACCTGGCGCAGACCAATTACGGGAACCTGCTCGCCGAGCGCGGCATCACCACAGTCGCGCTTGATGACGAGGGTCGAATCGTCGAATATCGGCCCGACGGCACCTCGGTGATCGTCGAGACGTCCTACTGACGGCGGACGGGCGCTGATGCGACGACTCGACCTCGTCGTCGGCCCGAACGGGGCGGGGAAATCCACCTTCGTTGCCCTGACGTTGGGGCCGTTGCTGCCGGGTGCGCCGTTCGTCAACGCAGATGAGATCGCCAAGAGCCGCTGGCCCGACGACACCGCTGCGCGCGCGTACGACGCTGCAAAGGTGGCTGCGCTGACCCGGGTGAAGCTCATCGCGGAGGGCCATTCGTTCATCACTGAGACGGTGTTTTCGCACGAGTCCAAACTTGACTTGCTCCGCCATGCGCACTCCCAGGGCTACACGGTGATGCTGCATGCACTGTTGATCCCCGAAGTGTTGGCGGTGCAGCGGGTGCGGTATCGCGTGGTCGCGGGCGGGCACGCGGTTCCTGAGGAGAAGATCCGAGGGCGATACCACCGGCTGTGGCCACTCGTCGCCGAAGCGATCGCAATGGCCGATGTCGCTACGGTTTACGACAATTCACGTGCGACCGGGCCAAAGATTGTGGCGCAGTTCGCCGGAGGTGCGGAGGTCGGGGAGCTGGCCTGGCCCGCCTGGACGCCTGAGGCCCTGACCCGACGCTGGGTCTAGCCGGAGACCTTCACCACCAGCTTGCCGACGTTCTTGCCGTCGAACAGCATGTTGATGGCCGTCGGCAGCTGCTCGAACCCCTCGACGACGGTCTCGAGCGGGGTGAGCTTCCCGGCGGCGATCAGCTCGCCGATCTCGGCGTTGGCCTCCGGGGAGCGCAGGAAGTGATCGAGCACGATGAAGCCCTGCAGGTTCGCGCGCTGGATCAGTAGGTTGCCGAACGCGCGCGGCCCCGGCGGTGGGTTGGTCTCGTTGTAGCCGGAGATCATCCCGCACAACGCGATTCGAGCGCCGACGTTGATGCGGGCGAAGATGGCATCCATGATGTCGCCGCCGACGTTCTCGAAGTCGACGTCGATCCCGTTGGGGGTTGCGGCGGCGAGCTGGCGGGCCCAGTCCTCGGCGCGGTAGTCCACGGCCGCGTCGAAGCCGAGCCGGTCGGTCAGCAGCGCGCACTTGTCCGGCCCGCCGGCGATCCCGACCACCCGGGCCCCGGAGGCCTTGGCGAGCTGACCGGCGACCGAGCCGACCGCGCCGGCCGCAGCTGAGACGACGACGGTCTCGCCGGGCTTGGGTTTGCCGATGTCGCGGATCCCGATCCACGCGGTGAGCCCGGTCATGCCCAGCGCGCCCAGGTACGCGCTGGGTGAGACGCCGTCGGCGACCTCGACCGGGAACAGCGGCATCGAATCGGAGACGACCGCATACTCCTGCCAGCCGGTCAGTCCCTGCACGATCTGGCCGACCGGAAAGTTCGGATTGTTCGACGCGATGACCTCGCCGAGCCCGGCGGCGCGCATGACCTCGCCGATGCCGACCGGCGGCAGGTACGACGGTGTTTCGTTGATCCACATCCGGTTGGTCGGATCCAGTGAGATCCAGTCGACGCGCACCAGTGCCTCGCCGTCGCCGATCGCCGGCACCGCCTGCTCGGTGAGTTCGAAGGTGTCCGGGCCGATCCGGCCGGTGGGACGCTCACGGAGCAGGAACTGGCGGTTTCGATCGGTCATGATCGAACGGTACCGGAGGCACCTGCCGTAGTCACGACTGGCAGACTGGCGGCATGGCACAGATAACCTTGCGCGGAAACGCAGTCAACACGTCCGGCGACCTGCCTGCGGTGGGGAGTGCGGCGCCCGCATTCTCGCTGACCGGAACCGATCTCGGTGCGGTCGACAGTGGTCAGTTCGGCGGTAAGCCGCTGTTGCTGAACATCTTCCCGTCCATTGACACCCCGGTGTGCGCGACCAGCGTGCGGACCTTCAACGAGCGCGCTGCGGCCGGCGGTGTGGCCGTGGTGTGCGTGTCGAACGACCTGCCGTTCGCACAGAAGCGTTTCTGCGGTGCCGAGGGCATCGAGAACGTGACCTCGGCGTCGGCGTTCCGGTCGAGCTTCGGCGGCGACTACGGCGTGACCATCGCCGACGGCCCGATGGCCGGGCTGCTGGCACGGGCCGTCGTGGTGATCGGCGCCGACGGCAAGGTGGCCTACACCGAGCTGGTGCCCGAGATCGCCTCCGAGCCCGACTACGACGCGGCCATCGCAGCCCTGAGCTGACCGGGGTCGGCTCACACGCGGCCCGCGACCTCAGCCGGACGCGCCGAGGATCTTGATCGCGAACACCAGGGTGTCGCCGGGACGGATTCCGGCCCCGGGCTGGCCGTCGGGGTAGCCGTCGGCCGACGTCATCGCGACGGCGACGGTGGAGCCCACGGTCTGCCCGGCGATCGCTTTCTGGAATCCGGGGATCACGCCGTTGAGCGGGAAGTCGACCGGTGCACCGCGCTGGTAGCTGCTGTCGAAGACCGATCCGTCGCGGCCGTTGACGCCCATGTAGCAGACCGACACCTTCGCCGAACCCGGAACCACCGGGCCATCGCCGGCCTGCAACGTGTGCACCTGGGTCTCGGTGACGCTGAACGGTGTGGAGACGTCCACCCGGGGTGCCGCCGTGGCGGTGGAGCCGGTGACCGCGACGCTGCCGGTGGCTCCGCTCAGCGTCCAGTCGGGCGTGCCGCCGGCCGGTGCCACGGTGGGGCAGGACTCGGCCGCCGTCGCCGGGCCCGCCGGGAACGGCAGGGCGATGGCGGCGACACCGGCCGCGACGGCAACGAACGACTGCATTCGGGTGAGTTTCACCCCCGTGACGCTACAGGTTGCGCGTAGGCTCGCCGCGTGCAAATCGACGTCATGACACTTCCGCAGCCGTTGGCGCAGATCGGCGATTTGGCCCGGCGCACCCAGGCCGCGGGATTTGCCGGCCTGCTGTTCACCGAGGCCGGGCGTACCGCGTATCTCAACGCGGCCATCGCATCCCAGGCCGCACCCGGGCTGGAGTTGTCCACCGGAGTCGCGGTCGCGTTCCCGCGCAGTCCGTTCGTCACCGCGGCGACGGCGTGGGAGTTGCAGGAGGCCAGCGCAGGCAACTTCCGGCTCGGTCTGGGCACACAGGTTCGCACCCACGTGGTGCGACGCTACGGTGCGGCATTCGACCATCCCGGCCCCCGGTTGCGCGACTACGTGCTGGCGGTGAAGGCGTGTTTCGCCGCGTTCCGCACGGGGAAACTGGATCACCACGGAGAGTTCTACAACCTGGACTTCATCACCCCGCAATGGAGCGCCGGGCCCATCGACGCACCAGACCCCAAAGTCGATGTCGCAGCGGTCAATCCGTGGATGCTGCGGATGGCCGGCGAAGTGGCCGACGGCGTGCACGTTCATCCGCTCGGTGAACCCGGGTATCTCGCACGTCATGTTGTGCCGCAAGTCGCCGAAGGAGCGAAGAAGGCCGGCCGTTCGCCATCGGACATCGCGATCATCGTGCCCACCATGACCATCGTCGGCGACAGCGACGAAGAACGCCACAGCGAACGAGAGTTCGTGCGCGCCAGCATGAGCTTCTACGGCAGCACCCCGAACTACGCCTTCATCTGGGATGAGGCCGGTTTCGAGGGCACCACCGCCAGGATCCGCGAGAAGCAGAAGGCCGGGGACTTCGCGGGCATGGCTGCGCAGATCACCGACGAGCACCTGGCTGCGTTTGCGACCGAGTCGACGTGGGATGAGTTGGCGGACAAGCTGATCGACAAGTACGGCGGAGTGGCATCGCGCGTGGTCTTGTACAACGCGATCGGCGACCCCGAACGCTTCGAGCGTTACGGTGAGATCGCGCAACAGATACGGTCGTCGCGGTCGCGGTGAGGTCGCCCAAAAATCTCACGCCGGTCTCGGTTGGGCAAAGGTTCGGCAGCCCGCCGGCCGGGTACGCGGCGATGGTGCTGGGTCAGGCCTAGGGTTGGCGGCCGTGGCCGTCCTCAGCACCTTTGTGAAGCACTGGCGCGCATCGCTTCGGCTGGTCGCGTCGGTATGGCTGGTCGCCGTCGTCGGGCTTCCCGCCATGCCGGTGGCTGATGCGGCCGCGGCGACGGCGAGGTTGTCGGTGGACTCCACGTGGCAGACGGGTTTCATTGCCCGGTTCACCGTCACCAACTTGAGTGCGGCGCCGATGGCCGACTGGCGGCTTGAATTCGACCTGCCGGTGGGGGAATCGGTGTCGCACACCTGGAGCAGCACCATCGCGCGATCGGGGACACATTATGTTCTTGGACCCGCGAACTGGAACCGCATCATCGCGCCCGGTGGTTCGGCGACCGGCGGGATGCGCGGCGTGGTGAGCGGCCTCTACTCGCCGCCGGTGAACTGCGTGCTCAACCGGCAGTATCGCTGCAGTTAGCGCCTGCGGGCCAACGGCTGGTCACTACCTGACGCGGCCTCCTGGTTCAGCACCTTCCGCTGCGTGATCGAGCGTCGTCGAGCACCGCTTCGATGTCGCCCCACGTCCGGCGAATGATCTCCGCCACCGGCAGCAGATCAACGATCCGTGATGACACTTGACCGGTATTGGCGACGCTGGCCTCCATGTCGCCGTCGAAGTACAGCTCGGTGATTCTGCCCAGAAGTTGGGCATCCGGGTCGTCGTCCGCGACACGCGCCGCCAGCCCGGTCCGCAAGACCCGCATGGTCGGATTGCCGGGAATGTCGAGAAGTACTGTGCCGGAATCGTTTGCCGTCACGATCGCATCCTTGAAGTTCGCGTGCACCGCCGACTCCTGGCTGGCCAGCATCCGGGTGCCCATCTGCACGCCCTCGGCGCCCAACACCAGTGCCGCCGCCGCCGACCGGGCGTCGCACATGCCGCCCGCAGCAATGATCGGCAGGTGCACGTTCTCGGCAACCAGGGGGAGTAGCACCATCGTCGAGGCGCCGAGCAGGGATTTGAACCCACCGCCCTCGACCCCCTCGACCACCAGCGCGTCGACGCCGGCGTCGGCCGCCTTGTGCGCGCCCTTGAGCGACCCCACAACATGCACCACCGTCATACCGGCGTCGTGCAGCCGCGCGGTGAACAGTGCCGGATCACCGGCCGAGGTGAAGACGTGGCGTACGCCGGCCCCCGCCAAGATCTCGACGATCGACGGGTCCTTCTTCCAGCCCTGGATCATCAGGTTCGCCGCCACCGGCTTCGCGGTGAGCTTACGCACCCGCTTCAGGTCGGCACGCCCCTCGGGAGTGAGGGTTTCGATCATTCCGAGCCCGCCGGCCTCGGAGACCGCGGCGGCGAGTTCGGCGCGCGCGATATAGGTCATCGGGGCCTGGACGACGGGGTACTGGACCTCGAGCAGGGATTGGATGCGGTTGGCCACGGCTCATTCAAACATTCCGGGCGCGCGGGTCAGTGCGTCAGACCGTGCAGATTCTTGGCTGTGTTGGACGTCGATACCGTCGACTGGCCCGGGCATGTGCTGAGCAGCCGGTCGGCGGTTCCGGTGGTGGTGAACCAGTAGCGTTCGTTCTTGAAGTGGCTGGCTAGGACGCCTCGGCTTGCGCGCCGGGTGCGCTGCCCTCCAGCAGAACGCGTGCGACGAGCGCGGGGTCGTCGGCCATTGGCACGTGGCCGCACCCGGGCAGTCGGATGTGGCGGGCCTGGGGGAGTCGCTGCTCGGCGATGCGCGCTTGATACGGCAGCAGAATTCGGTCACGTGCTGCCCACGCGACGGTCACCGGAACGTCGGCGGCGATCTCACGGTCGAACACTTCTGCGGCCGGGAAGATCTTCTTCATGGCGGGGATGGCTCGCCGCATGCCGTTGAGATCGCCCACAAACGCCTCGGCCGGAATCCTCTCGGGGTGGGCTGAGACCACCCCGCCCATCATCCGGCGAGCCCGTGGCGAACGCGCGAGCGTCGGCACCACGGGTGCCAGCAGTCGGGCGCTGGTGGTCAGCAACCGGAAGATCAGACGAACGTAGGCGAAGTCGATGGCGTTGTGCCAGTACGCGGCGGGGGATAGCACGGTCGCGCTGGCGACCAGGTCGTCGGCGGCGGCTTCCAGCGCCACCCGGCCGCCGAGAGAGTTCCCGGCGATGTGTGGGCGCTCAAGCCCCAGCTGGTCCAGGAATTCGACGAGCTCGACGCGCAGGGTCCCCTGTACGTCGCCGTCGCGGACCACCAGGTCATGCGATTCGCCGTGGCCGGGCAGATCGAAGAGCACCACGGTGCGGTGATCGGTCAGGTGCTCCAACACCGGATACCAGGCCTGCCTGCGGTGCGTGATCCCGTGGACGAGCACCAAGGGCTCACCGGTGCCGTGGATCTCGTGCTTGAGCATGGTGACCCTCCCTTGTCGCGGCCGGTGATCTCGACCTGGGGCAACCGTAACCTTCCTAGCTCAGGATTGCCCGCGCAGCACGCTCTGCGATCAACATGACCGGCGCGTTGGTGTTGCCGGAAGTGATGGCGGGCATCGCCGAAGCATCGACCACTCGAAGACCGGCGACGCGGTACACGCGGCAGTCGGTGTCGAGCACCGTGGTCGCAGACCTCGGAAGACCTTGCGCGTCAAAGGCTCCCATCGTGCACGTTCCCACGGGGTGGAAGATCGTGGTACCCAGTTCACGGGCCGCCATCTGCAGGTCCTCGTCGCTCACCAGTTGTGGGCCGGGCAGCAACTCTTGCGGGTTGTACCGGGACAGGGCTTGCGCCGACATGATCTTCCGGGTCATCCGGAGGCCGCGCATGGCAATTTCAAGATCGGCGTCAGTGGACAGGTAATTGCAGGCAATCTTGGGATTGGTCAGCGGATCCGGACCGGCGATGCGCACATGGCCACGCGAGCTGGGCCGCAGATTGCAGATCGAGGGAGTGATCGCCGCGAAACGGTGCAGCGGTTCTCCGAACTTGGGCAACGACAGGGGCTGCACATGCCACTCCAGATCGGGACTGGCCAGAGCGGGGTCGCTTTTCGCGAATGCCCCCAGGGTGGAAGGCGGCATCGTCATCGGTCCTGATCGCAGCATCAGGTACTGAAGTCCCATGCCGCCACGGGTGATCCAATTCCGGTACAGCGTGTTGACGGTCGAGGCGCCCCGGACTCGGTAGACCGTCCGCAGTTGCAGATGGTCCTGGAGGTTCTCACCCACTCCCGGCAGGTCGACGGCCAGCGGCACCTGATGTTGTGCAAGCAGCTTGGCGGGGCCCAGACCCGAGACCTGCAGGAGATGAGGCGAACCAATCGACCCAGCGCTCAGGATGACCTCGCGGCGAGCACGAACGTCGACGATACGGCCGTCCTTGAGCAACCGAACGCCGGTGGCGCGGTGCGCAGCCGTGGTCCAGGCACCGCGACGCTGGTCCTGGCGGACCTGGTCATCCATCAGCAGTCGCAACGCCTGCGTCTGGGTGTAGACGCTGAGATTCGGCCGGTGGGCGACAGGATGCAGGAAAGCATCCGCCATCGACCAACGGCGGCCGCGTCGTTGGTTGACGTGAAAGTACGCGCTGCCGGCGTTGTCGCCCCGGTTGAACTCCTCGATCGGAGCGATGCCCACCTGGGCGGCGGCGGCCTGCCAGGCGTCCAAGATCTTCCAGCGGACCCGTGGCCGCTCGACCCGGATCTCACCACCGGCGCCGTGCCAGGCATCGGCTCCGCCGAAGTAGTCCTCCAGCCGCTTGTAGATCGCCAGCGTCTCGCCGGGACCGTCTGGGCCACCCCAGAGCCATCGGTCGTCACCGGTGGCGTGCGCCCACAGGTCGTAATCGCTTGACTGTCCACGCATGTGGATCATGGCGTTGATCGACGAGCAGCCGCCGATCACGCGGCCCCGCGCGTAGTGAATGCTGCGTCCGGCCAGACCTGGATCGGCCTCGGTCGTGAAGCACCAGTCGGTGCGGGGGTTGGCGATGGTGTACAGATAGCCCACCGGCACCTTGATCCAGAACTGGTTGTCTCTTCCGCCGGCCTCGATCAACAGCACACGGTGGTCTGGGTTGGCGCTGAGCCGATTGGCGAGCAGGCAGCCCGCGCTGCCTGCTCCCACGATGATGAAGTCGAATTCGGGGATGGGGCTCATTCGAGCATCGTTCCTCCATGGCCTCGGATGCGTGTTCCAGTGTGCGTGACGACCACCCGGTATGCGCACACTCCCGTGCATGCCGTCGTGGTTGTCGCGACAATTCCCGAAACCCGTCGTGAAAGGCGTTGGGGCATCTATAAAAGACAGTAGTGGGGAAGGGGGGGATCTACATCCGGGAGTTGCCGGATGCCGCCAACCATCTGGCGTTCATGCCCGCCGTGTCGTGAATGTTCACGTGACACTGCTGACGATCGCGATAAACAACCCGACCAGGGTCAGTACCCCGACCATCACCGCGGCGGCGATCGCCCGGCCTCGGTGGTGCCGGCGTGCGTAGTAGATCGTCACCGCGATGCAGGCGAACATCAACGCTGGATAGGCTGTCAGCCCCACCGTTAGCGCCGCCGCTGAGGAGGCGCTGGCCAGGGTCGCGTTGTCCACGTCGTCAGCTTACGGCGCGAACGGGAAAAGGCGTGTCGCAGTGATGAAGTAGCGCGAGGCGACGGGCGAGACTCACTCGCAGTGGCCATGATCCATCCTCGAGCTCAGGCGTTCACTCCAATGGCTCGGGCGTGAAGGTGACGTTGACGCCGCCTACGGTCATCGTCACCTGACCTTCGAGCACCATCACCTGTGCCGAGACCCGTCGATCGACAGTCTGGGCCAGTTGCCGCACCGGTGCGTGCGGTATCTGCATCACCGACAGGTTCGACAGCCCAGCCACTTTGGGGCCCACGGTGCGCCACCAGGTGGTCACGCCGGCGGAGAACGGGAACAGCAGCACCTGGTCGGCCTGGCTGGCCGCCTTGCTCAAGGCGCGTTCGTCGGGCTGGCCGACGTTGATCCACTCCAGGATCCGGCCGGTGTAGTCGGCGAGCCGCAAGTCCGGTACGCCAGGGGTGGACAGGCCCGCCCCGAACGTCAACTCGCCGTCGACGTCGCTGAGTCGATGTGCGCGCAGCCCGAACGCCAACAACCGCACCACCATCCGCTCATCGGTTTCACTGGGGTGACGTGCCACGGTCAGCATGTGATCGGCGTAGTAACCGTGATCGACATCGGAGATGCCAAGTTCGACCTTGAACACTGTTGCAGAAAGAGCCACGTCCTAGTGTCCACCCAGGTGGTGTAGGTCGAGCAGTCGGGCCGCCTCTAGAGCATCGTGACGATGGCCGTCTTCAAGTTGGCCAAGCACGTCGTCGCGCGACAGCCGTGGCGGGGAATTTGTCTGCCGGCCTTCAGCGCCCGCTCATCCTGCCGCCCAGATCCAACGTTACATGTAACATCGGTGGCATGACCGTGAGGGACAGGGTCGGTGCGTACCGACGGCGAATGCGGGAGCGGGGCCTGCGGCCGCTGCAGGTCTGGGTGCCTGATGTTCGAACCGAGACGTTTGCGGCCGAGGCGCATCGTCAGGCTTCGTTTGTCGCACGGGCGGACGACACCGGCGACGCCCAAGATTTCATCGAGGCCATCTCGACGCCATGGGACGAGGAGTGAACCGAGGGGAGATCTGGACCGTGGCGGCTGGCGTTAATGCCGCGAAGCCGCGTCCTGCGGTGATCATCCAAGACGACCTGTTTGATGGTACGAGTTCAGTGACTGTCGCTCCGATGACCAGCATGCTGTTGGATGCGCCGCTGATGCGCATTCGGATAGCCGGCGGCGACGACCGGCTATCCGGACTGGACCACGACAGTGATGTGATGATCGATAAGGTCACAACCGTCAGAAGGTCGAATGTCCACTCCCGACTAGGTCGGTTGACTGCGGAGCAAGTCGTCGAGGTCGAGCGAGCGATGATGGCATTTCTCGGCCTTGCTCGATAGGCGGGGCAGAAGAGCAAGGGGCTGGTAGCACCCGAACCTTGCCTGGCGTTCGTGAACACACGGGACGATCCGCAATGCCCTGTGTCTACATTTCGTCTACATTTGCTCCATGGCAGCAGAAACCACAACTGTCCGAGTCCGCCGTCCCGATTCTGAGCGACTGCAGTCTCTAGCCAAGGCTCGTCAATCCGCCGTCATCGACGTCGTGCACGCAGCGATCAACGCCTTGGAACGGCAGGAATTCCTGCGGGGGCTCAACGGGGATTACCAGCGCTTGCGTAATGACCCCGAACTGTGGGAGCGCTACCTGGCCGAGCGTCGCGAGTGGGACGCGTTGGCGTGATTTGGCGAGGGGAGGTCCACTACGTCGACCTCGGCCAGCCGGTCGGACGCGAGCCGGCCTTCCGTCGCGCGGCGGTGGTGGTGTCGGTCGACATTCTCAACAACGGACCGGGTGGTCTGGTGGTCGTCGTCCCGATCACGACCGCTGGTTACGGCCTGCGAAGCCATGTCGAACTTGTGCCGGAGGCCAGCGGGCTGAATCACACCTCGTACGCGCGCTGCGACCAACTGCGAATCGTCTCGGTCGAACGGCTGTCATCTCGCCAGGGAATGATCGGCCCAGATCAAATGCAGGCCATCGACCAAGCTCTACGCTGTGTCCTCGATCTGTGATGCTCAGCTATCGGGATCGCATCGTCGGACGAAAGCAATTGGGGCGCAGTGTAATACGTGTCCGGTTCGGCGGGGGTTTCATCAGATGAACACGGCGATGTTTACCGGTAGCCCGCCGTATTCGATTCCGCCGTATTCGTGCTTCGAGGCGGAGGAGGTCCAGTAGCCATGGGTAGCGCTGGAGGGCTCAAGAGTGATCCCTAAAAGGCTCTCGCCCAAGTATCCGTTGCGGCGTCGTATTGGCAGAGGACATTGTTTACTGGGCCGCCTAGCGATCAGAGATCGTATGCGGGCTGCGCATCGAGGATTGCGGTGAACATCGCGATCAGGCCGGAGAGGTCGGATTCGGCCCGCGCCGCATGGCATGCACGGTACAACTCCGTCTGATCGGTCTTCTCCCAGTCGAGTCCGGCGCGGCGTTCAGCGAGGAGGAGGTCGAAGAACTCGCGAGTGGACCGTGATTCATCTGATGAACATGGTGTGGCTTACTGGTAACCCTCAGTATTCGATTCAGCCGTAATCCGGTGATTGTTGATATCGATAGGGTCGGCAGTTTCGGGATGGGCGGCTGGCAGCAGCTGTGATGGACTCACACTTGGCAAGCCCTTTGGG
>NZ_CP083985.1:2295514-2348852 GCF_020172665.1 [Mycobacterium] zoologicum
TTTGACACTGGCCGCTGCTTCCAGCCGCTCTTCGGGCACGTCGACGCCAGGGCTTTCGATACGCACCAACTCGACGTCGTCGACCCCTATCCCCCCGATGTGCAGGGTCTGCAAAAGTCCCCGCGCCTCCCAGGTACCCAGCGCGATCAGTGTTTGCCGCCACGGGTCCAAGTGCCGATAATCGCCCAACTCGCCGGTGAGGATGCGGATCGCTGCACCCGACACACCCACCCGCCGGCCCCGCAGCTGCTCCGGTGATGTCACCGGGCTGTCAACACGGACATAGATCCCTTGCCGACCGGCCAGAGGGGTGATGCCTAGCAGGCGGGTGCGTCCCGGCGCCCGCAGGCCCTCACTGATAAGAGGTGGAATTTCGCCACCAAAGCGGGTGTAAGCGGGATGATCGTAGGTGAAATGCAACCCTGCTTGCGCGCCGCTGAGCACATTCAGCGAAATCCCGTTGCCGGCCAACAGGTTTGACTCCAGCGCTGTCAGTAGTGCATTGGGAACCGGGCAGTTGCTGTAGGCAAGAACGTCATGATCAACATCGGTGGTGGTCATCGGATGCTCCCGACTTCAGGGTGAGCCAACCCAAGGTGCTCACGCAGCGTTGTCCCTTCGTACTCGGTACGGAACACACCACGTTGCTGCAGCAGCGGAACCACCTGGTCGACGAACTCCTCGTAAATACCCGGCAGATACGCCGGCGAAATGATGAATCCGTCAGCGGCCCCGGCCTCAAAGTGACTAATCAATTGATCAGCGATCTGTTCGGCAGTTCCGGCCCACTGCGGCACAAACCCGACGTTGGTGCCGTATCGGCGGCCCAGTTCGGCCAGCGTCAGGTCCGCACCGCCACCGGCCACGGCGGAAAACATCTGCAACATGGTCGGCACGTGACGATCCCCGAGATCGGCGACGATGTCGGAAAACTTCGTATCCAGCGGATACTTGGAGAGATTCAAGCCGCTGTGGCTGGATAGCGTCGACAAACCCACTTCGGGATGCACCAGCGAATTGAGATATTCCAGACGTTCCCGGGCCACCTGCTCTGTCTCACCGAGCACCGGCATCACCGCGGTGAATACCTTTGTTTGCTCCGGGTCACGCCCCGCGGCCGCAACGTGAGCTTTGATGTCCTGATAGACCGCGCGCATGATGTCGAGGTTGGGCGAGACGCTGAATACCGCTTCAGCCCAGCGCCCCGCGAAGCGACGCCCCCGCGGCGACAAGCCGGCCTGCAAGATGACCGGTTCACCCTGACGGGACCGTGGAACCTGCAACGGGCCACGGACCGACAACCAGCGGCCGCGATGATTGACGTATTGAACCTTCTTGGGATCAGCGAACCGACCGCCAACCTTGTCCAACAACAAGGCATCCTCGGACCAAGAACTCCATAGCTTCTTGACGGCCTCCAAGAATTCGTCAGCCCGGTCGTATCGGATGTCATGCTCAAGGTGCTCATCCACACCGAAGTTGCGTGCCTCGGAGTCGTTCAGCGACGTGACCACATTCCACGAGATCCGGCCATCAGACAGATTGTCGAGCGTGGCAAACACCCGAGCCACATGATAGGGCGGGTAGTAGGTCGTCGAAACCGTAGCGCCCAGACCTAATCGCTGGGTCACCGCAGCCATCGTCGCTATCACGCTGGTCGGCTCCAGCGCCACCGCGCCCTGGCCACCCAGACCGACCCCCGTCTCCAAATTATCGCCATAGCTATCTTCGATGGCCAGGCCATCGGGAAGAAACAACAGATCAAACTTGCCCCGCTCCAGGGTCCGCGCAATCTGCTTGTAGAACTCGCCAGTCAGAAAACCGTTCGTCGCACCGACATGGCGCCACGCGCCATGCGCATGAGTGACGTTGCCGGCCGAGAAAAACCCGGCTAAATGTAGTTGGCGTTGTTCAGCCATAATCAGCAGTGCCTCCGTGGGGATCAGTTACCGGAGACCAATGCTCGGCTACTGCAACCGACCCCAACAGAGTTAGGAGCCCGATGATTCAAAGGGGCACCCAACACGCCACTTCCTCCCGACGACCCACCCGACCTTCGCCGATTCTCGCCCCCGGACGAGTGCCGTCAAAGCGCCACCTGTGAGCAAGATCACCAACCGGCGGGGTGTGCACCTCCGCCCGGCTTCGACACCCTGACGGCCACCGCGGCGGTATCGATGTAAAAATCAATGAAGCGGATGGCTACCGCGCGGAACTCGCACCTCGCTAGCACGCACCGTTACCAGCTAACCGATGCGGGTTATATGGCGGTGCAGGCTATCTCGCAGCCAGGGATGCGATCAAAGGCCCAACACGCGCCGGAGTCCCCGGTCGACCTCGTGCATGATGTTCGGCGACACCCCGCCGATCCGGTCCAGCAGGTCTGTCTTGTTAAGCGTGACGAGTGCGGTGACATTGACGACGGAATCGCGTGGAAGTCCCGTCGTTACGGCGGGTAGGAACACATTGCCGGGCATCGCCGCCAGGGCCGTGTTGGAGGTAATCACCGCGATCAGCACTGTTGCAAGACGACTGGCGTTGTATGGATCGGACTGGATAACCAGTACCGGCCGGCGTTTCGCGGGTCGGCTGCCGGAGGGTGTTCCGAGGTCGGCCCAGTAGAGTTCGGCTCGGCTGATCACCACTCGTCGCCCACCGCGTCCAACACACGGTGTCCGGCGGCTACCGCGGCGGCCTCCGCCTCATCGGTGCCATCAAGTTGCTCCATGGCGTTGTTGATCTGACCGGTTAGCGATTGGGCATCCAGCTCGTCCAAGTAGCGCTGCGCGGCCCGAGCGAAGAACTCGGATCGACTCATGCCGAGGTCAGAAGCGGTGCGGGTAACGCGATCGAACGTCTCGTCAGAAACGGATATGGCGGTCTTCATAGCCAGAGTATAACCCGGTATAACCAATGAGGTGATCCGGCGATCTTCAGCGTCGGTAAACGTCCGCGCGATGATCGACACGCTTAATCAGCACCAGTGAGCGCCCCGGTACAACACGTGCGCCGCTACTCGCGGCGGACACTGAGACGGCCTTGGGGCCATGCCCCCACTGCTGCCTGCCGGGCGTCAATACGTCACAGTGACGAAATGATGTCGAGTTGTCCGTTGACATCCGATGTGATGTATTGCCACCGTATCTGCGGTATCGGCGTGTCTTTGCCAATCTATCCGAGGTACCGCCGGTAGCGTTGTTTAGGTGAGTGTGGCGCCGGCGGCGCTATGGCCGCAGGTCAACGGTGGCGTTGAGGTGGAATTCAACTCCTCCGGGGGTTCTTCGCGCTTGCCGCTGGCGGAGTGTGCCGCAGTGGCCTTTGAGTTGGACTGCTCACCCGTGCGTGGTTTCCCAGCGTTTCGCGGGCAGGGCAATTATCCAGGCCTGTGGTGGTTTTCGACGACTCGTGAGCACGTTGGGTACGAGTCGTGGTCGGAGCGTGACCATTTGATCGCGCTGGACGCCGATCCCGCGGTGGTTGGTGTTGCGTCGCAGCCGTTCCGGCTCCATTGGGGTGACGGCAGGCACCACGTGCCTGATTACTTCGTGCGGTTGTCCGACGGAACGGCGACGGTTCTTGACGTGCGGGCCGATGACCGAATATCGGATGCTGATGCTGAGTTGTTCGACCGGTCCGAGCAGGCGTGCCGTTCCCTGGGATGGGCCTATCGGCGAGCGGGCGTTGCGGATCCGGTCGTGACGGCGAATTTGCGCTGGTTGTCTGGGTATCGGCATCCACGGGTGTACCGCCCGGCGGTCGCCGCAGCGTTGGAGGCGGTGTTCGACTCGGCGCGGCCGCTGATGACCGGGGTGAGACCGGTCGGTGAAGCGATCATGGTGTTGCCGGTGCTGTTTCACCTGTTGTGGCACCGGCGACTGGGCGTGGATCTTTCCGCGGCTGTCTTGACCGAGGAGTCGATCGTCGGGCCCGCGTTGTCACGATGACGGGTATGCGGTCGGGTGTCATCCGCGAGGGCGATGAAATCCGGTTATCCGACGGCGTATTCACGGTTGTCACACTTTCGGGCAGTTCAGCCAGGCTGACCGATGCGGTCGGCGGGCAGTCGGTGGTACCGCTGTCTCGGCTGCTGGGCGACCCGGCGTTGGAGTTGGTGTCAGGATCGCGACCGGCTTTGTGTTCCGAAGAAGCGTTGGCCGGGGTGCCCGAGGCTGCCGCCGAGCGGGCCCGCTGGTGGGAACGGCACTTGATCGAGGTGTTGACGGGTCGACGGGTTGATTCCGAGGCGGGTAGCCGGCCGCGGCCGGAGTTCGATCCGGCGTCGCGTTCGTTGCGGCAGCGCGAATTGGCCAAGCTCGCCGAGCTGCGCTCGGCTGGCCACGAGATCAGCTTGTACACGTTGCAGCGGCAACGCTATGCCTACGAACGAGACGGCCTGCTGGGGGTTGTGGATCGCCGGCACATTCCCCGGCGGGCGATGTTCGGCCGCGTCGACGAGCGGCTGGTGGCCGCAGTGCGGCAGGCCATCGATGACGAGACCGACGTGTCGACCGGGACGGTGAGCCGCCTGCAGCGACGGGTGACCAAATCGCTGGTGGCTCAATACGGTGCCCAGGACGCACCGGCGATGCCGTCTCAGCGGACGTTCTATCGTCTGGTGAAGAGGCTGTCGGAGGGCCGGCACACGTTCGGGTCCGCGCGCACCCGGCGTTCGTTGTCCAAACAGCCCGACGGCCCGTTCGGTGCGCTGACGGTGGCGCGCCCCGGCGAGGTGGTCGAGATCGATTCGACCCCCCTGGATGTGCGGGTGGTCCTCGATGACGGCACGGTGGACCGGGTCGAGCTGACCGGCATGGTTGACGACGCGACCTGCTCGATTCCGGCCGCGGTGTTGCGGCCCACGACCAAAGCGGTCGACGCGGCGCTGCTGCTGGCCCGAGCGTTGACGCCAGAACCGATGCGGCCGGAGTGGTCCGATGCGCTGCGGATGTCGCGGTCGGTGCTGCCGTATCGCTGTTTGACCGGCGTGGATCAACGGTTGGCCGATGCGGCCGCCCGGCCGGTGATCGCCCCGGAGACCGTAGTGTGCGACCACGGGAAGGCGTATCTGTCGCAAACCTTCCGGCAGGCGTGTTGCACGTTGGGGATCAATCTGCAGCCCGCCCACCCGGATACGCCGACCGACAAACCCAAGATCGAGCGGACCCTGCAGTCGGTGGCCACCTTGTTCGCCCAGCATGTCGCCGGGTATGTCGGCTCCAGCGTCGAGCGGCGCGGCAAGAACGCCGAACAGGACGCAGTGTGGTCGATCGTGGAGCTGCAAGCCCTGCTGGATGAGTGGATCGTCGCGGTATGGCAAAACCGGCCCCACGACGGCCTGCGTGACCCCGTCACCCCGGGCAAGGCGTTGACGCCCAACGAAAAGTACGCCGCCTTGGTCGAGGTCGCCGGGTATGTTCCGGTGCCGCTGTCGGCCGAGGACTACATCGAGTTACTGCCGTCGTGCTGGCGGCGCATCAATTCCTACGGGATCCGGGTCAACAACCGCAGCTACGACGCTAAGGCACTCAACCCCTACCGCCGCCAGCACTCGGGGGTGGAATCCAAGAAGGGCCAGTGGGAGGTGCACTACGACCCCTACGACGTGTCGCGGATCTGGGTGCGCAACCATCACGACGAGGGCTGGCTGGCCGCGACCTGGACGCATTTGCGCAGCCACCCGGTACCGTTCGGCGAATTGGTATGGCAGCATGCGCGGTCCGTGCTGGCCCAGCGCGGATGCGATCAGGCCACCGAAGCCGAGATCGCCCGCGCGGCCGATGACCTGCTCGACCGGGCCGCGCAAGGCCCCGCCCCCACCCGACAGGAATCCAAGGATCGCAGGGTGGCGGGTCGAACGCGAGCCACCGCGACACCGGCCTGGCCCCGCCCGCCGGATACCGCAGAACCCTGCGATGAGGAGCCGCCGCCAGGCGGTGACGAGGACGCCGACGACATCGAGATCGCCCAAGTCATTCCACTACCGGTGTTCGATGCACGCAAGGAGGCTGAATCGTGGCGGCTGTGAACACTTTTGCCTCGGTGAGCCAACTCGAGGACCGGCGCCAACCCACCACCACGCTCGAGGGTTGGCGCCGTTTCGTCGATGCCGATCCACCCGAGTTCACCCTGTTACCCGATGAGCAGTGGAGCACCCTGTCGGAGACCGAACGGACCAACTACAACGAAGCCCGGGTAGCGCATCACAGTGAACTGGTCGTGGTCACCACGTCGGCGATCCAGCGCATCACCAACGAAGGCCGGCTGCTGACCCTGCTCAACCAACGCGAGATCGGCGCCCGGCGCGGGCTGATCATTTCCGGGGCGGCCGCGACCGGCAAGACCACCGCGGTCAAACAACTCGGCCGATTCCACGAACTGCGTATCAGGACACGATTCGCCGACAAGTCCCGGATCCCGATCGTATACGTGACCGCGCCCCCGAAAGGCTCGGCGCGCAAACTCGCGATGGAGTTCGCGCGATTCCTGGGCCTTCCGCCGATGCAACCGCGGATGAATGTCACCGATATCGCCGACGCTGTCTGCCAGGTCCTCATCGACGCCCGAACCGACATCGTGATCGTCGACGAGATCCACAACCTCAACCTCGATACCCGGGCCGGCGAGGAACTGTCCGATCACCTGAAGTACTTCACCGAACACCTGCCCGCCACGTTCGTCTACGCCGGCATCGACGTCGAGCGCTCCGGTGTGTTCACCGGCACCCGCGGACGCCAGCTCGCCGGGCGCTGCGGTGTGATCAACACCAGCCCGTTCCCGTACGCCGGGGAATGGAAGTCGCTGGTGGCCGCGATGGAAGGCACCCTGCGGTTGCACCATCACACCGCGGGAACGCTGGTCGCCGAAGCCAAATACCTGCATCGACGCACCGGCGGAATGATCGGCAGCCTGGCGCACCTGATCCGCTCGGCTGCGATCCGCAGCATGCTCGACGAAACCGAGAACCTCACCAGGGATCTGATGGACACGGTGCTCATCGACTACGCAGCCCAAACATCGGCGCAACGCCATGCCAGCTGACGTATCAACCCCACCGGCGTGGCCGCAGGGGCCTGCCGCGCCACTACCGCGCACCGTCACACCGTTTCGTGGCGAAACGGTGCAGTCCTATCTTGATCGGCTCGCGCACGCCAACCACCTAGAACCCCGAGGTCTGCGGCGCTACCTGGCCGACGGTCCAGCGATCTGCCGTCCCCGGCCGGACTGGTTGGCAACCGCCAGCGGCCAGCCCGTGGGCATCCTTCACGCCCGGCTCATCGGGCTGGCCGCCCCCGACCGCGACACCACCCGCCAACGCCGCCACGCCCGGCCCGCATGCCGCCTGTGCATGGCACGCCGCGGTGTCTATGAGCCGGTCTACTGCTGGTTGCCCGACTACGCGACCGTCTGCTGCCGCCACCGCCGATGGATCGGTGCAGGCACCTCCACCCTCGACGATCAACGCGATCTGCGCTGCGCCCCCGCGGTGATCGCCGCAGCGCAGCGCCATGCCCGACTGGATCGGTGTCACGGCGACGCTGCGCGCTTCGCGGTCAGGGATGCCGCGCGGATTCACCGCTGCTGGGCACGCAGCACCAGCCCGTTTACGCTGCCGCCTGCCCGCGCCGACGCCGACACGCACATCGGCGCCTACCCGGACCTGATCGCCTTGGCCGCCATCCTGGCCGGCGCTCATCGCCGGATCTGGGGCACCGCGCCAGCCACACCCGCCCGTGCCCGCGCCGTCGATGCGGTCTACGTCAACGTCAGCGCCCGGTTTCCCCAGCACCGCGACCAAACCCGCCCCATCGAACAGTGGATCCACGATCAACAACTCAGCGCCACCCGCCGCGCACACCACTTCGACGCGTGGAAACCACGACCAGGTCAATCCCCGCGATCACCGTGCCCGGCTGGGCCAGCTGGGCGGCGTCAGGGCTGACGGCGGCGTGTGGAGCCATGGCACAATTCAGCCCTTGCTGACATATCAGTATCGGCTGTACTGTTTGGTGCATGCTGACGTGTGAGACGCGGGAATCGGCGCTGGCTCGGCTGGGCCGAGCGCTGGCGGATCCGACGCGGTGTCGGATTCTGGTGGCACTGCTCGATGGGGTGTGCTACCCGGGCCAGTTGGCTGCGCAGCTGGGGTTGACACGGTCGAATGTGTCCAATCATTTGTCGTGTTTGCGGGGCTGCGGGCTGGTCATCGCGACCTATGAGGGCCGGCAGGTTCGCTACGCGCTGGCCGACCCTCACCTCGCCCGTGCTCTGGGCGAGCTGGTCCAGGTTGTTTTGGCGGTGGATACCGACCAGCCCTGTGTCGGCGAGGACGCCGCATCGGGCGCAGCCGAGGCCACCGTTGGTCGATGACCATCAGTGGCAGCGATCCGGTGACCTTGAAGATCGCGGTCGCTCAATCGTAGTGAGTTGGCAGAACAGAAGGGATAAGCAGTGGCTATACATGGGTTCGTGGCCAAAGCAGCCGGGACAGTGTTCACCGGGCTGGTCGGGGTGAGCGCCTACGAGGTGCTGCGCAAGGCGGTGGGCACGGCGCCGGTTCACCGGGCAGCGGTGACCGTGACGGAGTGGGGACTGCGCGGAACTCGGAGCGCAGAGGTAGCAGCGGAGTCGGCCCGGCTGAAAGTCGCCGACGTGGTCGCCGAAGCCCGCGGACGCATCGGCGACGATGCCCCTCGGCCGCCCGCCGCCAAGGCTGACGATGACGACTGCTGCCAAGTGATGGGTTAGCCGTTTTCACGGGGAAAGGTCGATTGTGCCTACTGCTGAGGTTTCCTCCGATCACGGGGCCGCGCTGGTTGTCGTGTCTGCGGGTGCGCGACGAATACGGGTGCGTGCTAACTGGTTTCGGTTCGACGCGGTGCGGGCTGTCGCGATCGAGGACTCGGTCGCCACGGTGGCTGGTGTGGATGCGGTCCGCGCGTATCCGCGCACGGCTTCCGTGGTGGTCTGGTATTCACCCGAGCGCTGCGACACCGCTGCCATTTTGTCGGCGATCGCCGCCGCCGAGCACATCCCTGCCGAGTCGGTGCCCGCCCGGGCGCCGCACTCGGTCGAGGGAGGCAACCCCGGTGTGGTGCAGAGAATCCTCGACTGGAGCGAGCGGACGCTATCCGGCGAGCAAGCTGACAGGGTTTCACAACGACCAGTGCAACGAAGCGATGGCTGCTGCGACCACGACGACAGCCACCCTGAGTCGGAGCGGCTGTGGGGCGTTGTCAAGCTGCGGCGGGCCGCGTTCTCCGGGGTGGTGCTGACAGCCTCACTGGTGACGGCGTGGCTGACTCCATTCGGGCCGGTGGCGTTGGGATTGAAAGTCGTGGCGCTCGCGGTGGGCGCTTCGACGTTCGTGCCCTCAACCGTTAGGCGACTGACCGAGGGCCGTGTCGGTGTCGGCACGTTGATGACGATCGCCGCGCTCGGCGCTGTTGGACTCGGTCAGGTCGGCGAGGCCGCGATGCTGGCGTTTTTGTTCTCCATCAGCGAGGGTTTGGAGGAATACGCGGTGGCCCGTACCCGCCGCGGCCTGCGTGCTCTGCTGGCGCTGGTGCCGGATCAGGCCACGGTCTTGCGCGCAGGTGTCGAAACCGTGGTGGCCGCAGCCGAACTGCGCGTCGGTGATCAGATGATTGTCAAACCCGGGGAACGCCTGGCCACCGACGGCATCATTGTTGCCGGGCGCACCGCCCTGGACGTCTCGGCGATTACCGGCGAATCGGTGCCGGTAGAGGCCGGACCCGGTGATGAGGTGTTCGCCGGGTCGATCAACGGGTCCGGAGTGCTGCAGGTGGAGGTCACCGCGACCGTTGAGGACAACTCGTTGGCGCGAATCGTGCAGATCGTGGAAGCCGAACAGGCCCGCAAGGGCGCCAGCCAGCGCCTGGCCGATCGGATCGCGCAGCCGTTGGTGCCGGGCATCATGATCGCCGGGGCGCTGATCGCCGGGACGGGCAGCATCTTCGGTAACCCGCTGGTGTGGATCGAACGCGCTCTGGTGGTGCTCGTCGCCGCGTCCCCGTGCGCGCTCGCCATCGCCGTGCCGGTGACCGTCGTGGCGGCAGTCGGTGCCGCCTCGAAGATCGGGGTACTGATCAAGGGCGGTGCCGCGCTGGAAGCCCTGGGCACCATCAGTGGGATCGCGCTGGACAAAACCGGAACTTTGACCGCCAACCGGCCCACCGTCATCGACATCGCCACCACCAACGACGCCACCCGCGAAGAGGTGCTGGCGGTCGCGGCCGCGCTGGAAACCCGCAGTGAACACCCGCTGGCCGCGGCCGTCCTGGCCGCTACCCAAGCGCCGGTGGCCGCCGCGAGTGACGTGCACGCCGTTGCCGGAGCTGGGCTGACCGGCCACCTCGACGGGCAAGCCATCCGGCTGGGCCGGCCCGGCTGGATCGACCCCGCCGACCTCGCCGATCACGTAGCGCACATGCAACAAGCCGGGGCCACAGCGGTGCTCGTAGAACGCGATGACCGGCTGCTCGGTGCCATCGCCGTGCGCGACGAACTACGCCCAGAAGCTCCCGAGGTCATCACCGCGCTACGTGCCGGCGGCTACCAGGTGACGATGCTCACCGGCGACAATCACGCCACCGCGGCGGCGCTCGCCGCCCAAGCCGGCATCGAGCACGTCTATGCCGAACTGCGCCCCGAGGACAAGGCTCACCTGATCGCAGAACTGGGCGCTCACCGGCCCACCGCGATGGTCGGCGACGGCGTCAACGATGCTCCGGCCCTGGCCGCCGCCGACCTGGGAATCGCGATGGGCGCCATGGGAACCGATGTCGCGATCGAAACCGCCGACGTCGCCCTGATGGGCCAAGACCTGCGGCACCTGCCCCACGCACTAGCACATGCTCGACGCTCCCGGCAGATCATGGTGCAAAACGTCGGACTCTCCCTGGGCATCATCACCGTGCTCATGCCGCTGGCGATGTTCGGAACCCTCGGCCTGGCCACGGTCGTACTGGTGCACGAGCTTGCCGAAGTCGTCGTCATCGCCAACGGCGTACGCGCCGGACGCATAACGCCTCTTGCGGGGCCAGCACGAGACACCCGGCGGCAGGACAACTCAAGGTAGCGGCGGCCGTCACTGAATCCGAGGCATCGCAGGTCAGGCCCTCAAGCGCTGCCTCAGCCACAACGACAACGGACAACAAACACCCCGCCGAGCGCATCCAGGGCCGCGGGCACCAGCCGGTAGTACGCCCACTTGCCGCGCTGGGTTCGGTCGAGCAGGCCGGCCTCGACCAGGATCTTGAGGTGATGCGACACCGTCGGCTGGGATAGCCCCACAGTAGCGGTCAGGTCGCATACACACGCCTCGGCGCCCTCATGGCCCGCGATCATTGACACAAGCCGTAGCCGGGTCGGTTCGGCCAGCGCCTTGAGCACGCCGGCCAGCCGCTCGGCGGCGGCCGCGTCGAGTACGCCGTCGGTGATCGGGCTGCAGCACGCCGCAACGTCAGCGACCAGCAACGAGTCATCGCGTTCGGTCGGGGAGGCGATCGCGGCGGGCATGGCCCCAGTATGACACACGCATTGACAGTCATCGATGTTTCCCGCACACTGCTCACATAGATGTCTGTCGATGGAAAGAGTAGGTGCGATGACCGCCGAACACAATGAGCTGCGTGATCAGGTCCGGGCCAGCTACGGCGCCGCCGCCACCGCGATCAGCGGGGGCGCTACCAACAGCGATGTGCTGACCGCCGCGAGCTGCTGCGGGTCCAGCGACTCAGCCGATATCGGGACCATCTTCGGCGCCGGTCTCTACGGCGACGACGAGCACTCCGAGATTCCCGCTGAAGCGGTTGCGGCCAGCCTGGGTTGCGGTAACCCGACCGCGGTCGCTGACTTGCACCCCGGAGAGCGGGTGCTTGACCTGGGTTCTGGCGGCGGGATCGACGTTTTGTTGTCGGCGCGCCGGGTCGGCCCGGACGGGTTTGCTTACGGCGTCGACATGACCGACGAGATGCTGGCCTTGGCGAGGCGGAACGCCGAAGAATTCCGAGCCAAGGCCGGTGTCACCAACGTCGAGTTCCGCAAGGGCACCATCGAAGACATCCCGCTGCCCGATGCCGCCGTCGATGTGGTGATCTCCAACTGCGTGATCAACCTGTCCGCCGACAAACCGGCCGTGATCGCCGAGATGTTCCGGGTGCTGGTCCCCGGCGGGCGGATCGGGATCTCCGACGTCGTCGCCGAAGACCACCTCAGTTCGGCCGAGCGCGCCGAACGCGGCTCCTACGTCGGCTGCATCGCCGGAGCGCTGTCCCGCCAGGAGTACCTCGACGGACTGGCCGCGGCCGGGTTCACCGATGCCACGGTCACGTTCACCCACCAGGTGGCCGAAGGGATGCACGGCGCGATCATCCACGCCACCAAACCCGCCGCATCGTCTGATTGAGACAGCCGCAGCGAACGACCGCGCCACCGCGCCCCGACCCACCTCACGTTGACAGCTGCCAGTGAAGCGGTACGCCGCTCGCGCCACGGGAGAGAAACCTCATGAGTGACACCGCCATATCGACTGCTGCACCCGCAGTGGCCGCCAAGCTGTCCACCCTGGACCGGCTCTTGCCGGTATGGATCGGGGTAGCGATGGCCGCCGGCCTGCTGCTGGGGCGGCTGGTGCCCGGCCTGGGCGCGGGCCTAAGTGCCATTGAGGTCGACGGAGTCTCGCTGCCCATCGCCCTTGGGCTGTTGGTGATGATGTATCCGGTGCTGGCCAAAGTCCGCTACGACCAGCTCGGCGAGGTCACCGCCGACCGCAAACTGCTGGCGTCCTCGCTGGTGTTGAACTGGCTGATCGGGCCGGCGGTGATGTTTGCCCTGGCGTGGCTGCTACTTCCCGATCTGCCCGAATACCGCACCGGGTTGATCATCGTCGGGCTGGCCCGCTGCATCGCCATGGTCATCATCTGGAACGACCTGGCCTGCGGGGACCGCGAGGCCGCCGCAGTGCTGGTCGCGTTGAACTCGATCTTTCAGGTTCTCATGTTCGCCGCGCTGGGCTGGTTTTACCTGTCGGTGCTGCCGGGCTGGCTGGGCCTGTCCCAGACCGGGATCGAGGTCTCCCCGTGGCAGATCGCCAAATCGGTGTTGATCTTCCTCGGCGTCCCACTGTTGGCCGGGTACCTGTCCCGCCGCCTAGGCGAACGCGCCAAAGGCCGCACCTGGTACGAGTCGCAATTCCTGCCCCGCATCGGCCCCTGGGCACTCTATGGACTGCTGTTCACCATCGTCATCCTGTTTGCCCTTCAAGGTGATCAGATCACCTCCCGGCCTTTCGATGTCGCCCGCATCGCGGTGCCGCTGCTGGCCTACTTCGCGATCATGTGGGCCGGCGGCTACCTGCTCGGCGCCCTCCTCAACGTCGGGTACGAGCGCACCACCACGTTGGCGTTCACCGCTGCCGGCAATAACTTCGAACTCGCGATTGCCGTCGCGATCGCCACCTACGGCGCCACCTCCGGGCAGGCCCTGGCCGGGGTCGTGGGCCCGCTCATCGAAGTACCGGTGCTGGTCGGACTCGTCTACGTGTCCCTGGCGCTGCGTACCCGCCTCTTCGGACCCGAGTCCCAATCACGCAGTGCCCGCTGATGGCCGACAAACCCAGCGTCCTGTTCGTCTGCGTGCACAACGCCGGTCGCTCCCAGATGGCGGCCGCACTGCTGATCCACCAGTCCGGTGGCCGCATCGAGGTCCGTTCCGCGGGCACCGAACCCGCCGACCAAGTCAACCCGGCGGCCGTTGCCGCGATGGCCGAACTGGGCATCGACATCACAGCCAACAGCCCCGCGGTGCTCACCGCCGACACGGTGCAAGCCAGCGACGTCGTGATCACCATGGGCTGCGGAGACACCTGCCCATACTTCCCGGGAGTCACCTACCGGGACTGGAAACTGCCCGACCCCGCCGGCCAAGCCCTTGAGGTCGTCCGCTCCATCCGCGACGACATCGCCAACCGCGTCCAGACCCTGATCGCCGAACTGCTACCTGGCACCACTACATAACCCAAACCCACAGTCACCGAAACCTGTTGCGCCACTGAGATCCCCCCGGGTTATCCAACGCGGCAACGGCCCATGAAATGCTGGTCGACTGTCTGGCCGTACCCGGGATCGATACGGCGATCGCTGAGCGTGCCGGCCCGTCTCCGTCACCGTCGATACTGATCGGCGGGGCCGAGGTGATGCGTCCCGATCCGCCCCCGATGGGTCGGTTTGGGCCTGCCCGGCCGCCACGTGATGCTGAGCTAGTGGCCGCGAGGGGCGTACATGATCACGGCAACGCCTACCAGGCAGGCCAGGGCGCCGATCACATCCCAACGGTCGGGTCGGAACCCGTCGAGGGCCATGCCCCACGCCAGCGAGCCGGCGACGAATACGCCGCCGTAGGCGGCCAAGATCCGGCCGAAATGGGCATCGGGCTGCAGGGTGGCGACGAACCCGTACATTCCTAGCGCGATGACGCCGAGTCCCGCCCAGAGCCAACCACGTTGCTCGCGGACGCCTTGCCAGACAAGCCAGGCACCGCCGATTTCGGCGACCGCAGCCAGGACGAATAACAGGATTGAACGCGCCACCATGATTGCTGATCTTAGGAGACCGTGCCGGGGCATCGGGGCGTCCCCGGCTTCCGGACGCGGCAGCCCCACAACCCGATCGTCGACCCGTGCGCGTACCCGTGACAGACACCTGCCCCGCACACCATACTCAGAGAGCCAACCCACGGGAACCGACGTGAACACGGCAATGCGTTGGCGTTCAAATCGAATGCCGCACTGCCGGTTCAGTCAGTTCTTCGAGAACTGGGCACTCGGCACTGGACCCGCTCACGCAGGCAGCACCGGCATCCTCGATCAACCCCGCAATACTGTGCTCAAGCGCACGGATCTGAGGCGCCGCAGGTCAAACGGCCAGCAGCGCCTCAGATCAAACGACAGCGGACAGCCAGATCAAAATGTCGCCGCTAAAGCGCAGGGGCGGGTGCGTGGTTGTGTCGTCGTCGTCATGACTTAACTCCTCGCTAGACAAGGTTGATGACCAACGCGGGGTGCACCAGCAGCACAACGCCAAGGATTACGAGCACCGCCCCCGTGACGCGCGTGAGCCAATCGCCGAAGGAGGCGACTCGCTCCAGCCAGATCACCACCGAGAGCGCCAGCATCCACGCCAATTGCATGGTGCCGAAGGCGATCATGACTACGAACAGCATCCAGCAGCTGCCCAGACAAAAGACGCCGTAGCGCCCACCGGCACGAAGCGCCCGGGCCGGGCTGTCGTGGTACTTGCCGCACGGCGGGGAAACCGACAATGGCCAGTAGCAGTGCCGCAGGCACGCTGCTTTCAGCGGCGTGAGCTGATAGATCCCGGCGGCCAGCGCTATGGCGCCGGCCAGGCGGCCGACCCACGGTGATCCGTGTGCCAGTGGCCCGTTGAGGTGGCTCCACGCCCAGAAGGCGGGGATCCCGGTGGCGCTCCACAGGGCCAGGTATCCGGCGACGAAGACGATCGCTGGAGCGGCGCTGCCGGTGGCGGCGCGGGCGTAGGCGCGAACGACGGGCAGGACCGCAGGAAGCATCATCGCGGCCATCATGGCCACCCACGCGATGAGGAAACCGGCGAACGACATCATTGGCGCGGTCTCCATGGGCATTCCTGGCTCGGTGTCCATAGACATGGCGTCGCCGGTCATGCTGACCACTGACCACCACCAGCCCACCCCCGCCACACCCAGCAGGGCGGCCGGCAACCACGCATCAGTCCATGACCACTCACGCATTTCGGTGCTGTTCATGGTCTAGTGGCCGGGACCGACGGTGGCGTCGGCATCCAGGTCGCTTTCCAGAATCCAGCACACCGTGGACTGGTCATGTTCGGTGGGCGCGGCGTGCGCCGCGTGGTCGAGAAGGGTCTGCAGGTGGCCTTCGAGGGCGACCAGTTCGGCGATCTGCGCGCGGACTTGGTCCAGACGGGTGTGCAGGACCTGTTGCACGTGCCCGCACGGCACCTCACCGCGGTCGTGGATCGCCAGGATTTGGCGCACCTTCTGCAAGGTCAGCCCGGCGGCTTGGCCCCGATGGATGAACCGCAGCCGATCCACGACCTCGGGCCCGTAGTCGCGGTACCCCGACGCCGTGCGTGCCGGTGGCGGGAGCAGCCCCGCGTTCTCGTAGAAGCGAATGGTTTTCGCGCTGGTATTGCTGAGTTTCGCTAGTTCGCCGATCTGCATGGAACCCATCCTTGACCTTCCACTGTACTGGAAGGTCAAGGATGGGTTCGTGTCGCTCCGCAGCGACCGTGGCCGACTGGTCACCGTTTGGCGGTGCAACGACGGGAAGGGAGTGCTTGGTATGGCGTGGCATGGGTTCTTGATGAAGGCGGCGCCCACGGTGGTAACCGGGGTGGTGGGGGTTGCGGCGTATGAGGCAGTGCGCACGGCCGTGGCGAAGGTTCCGTTGCGCACGGCAACCGTTGCTGTGACCGCGTGGGGCATCCGGGCCGCCCGCGAAGCGCAGCGCACGGCCGAAACGAACACGGAACAGATCCGATTGACGGTCGCCGACGTGGTTGCCGAGGCACGAGAGCGCGCCGGAGAGGACACCGAACCGGCGATCGTGACGAGCCCGGGCGACGGCCATGACGACTGAGGTCCTGCCGGCCGCCGACGCCACGGCGACGGTCGTATCGGACGCGTCCGGGCGGATGCGGCTGCGCATCACCGGATTTCATGTCGATGCGGTCCGGGCCGTCGCGATCGAGGAGACTCTGGCCACGGTGCCCGGTGTGCAGGCGGTGACGGCCTATCCGCGCACGGCATCGGTGGTGATCCAGTATTCGCCGCAGCGCTGCGACACCGCGGCCGTGCTGTCGGCGATCGGGCAAGCCGAGCACATCCCTGCAGAGTTGGTGCCCACCCGCGCCTCGCATTCCGGCGATGCCCGCACCCCCGGGGTGGTTCGCAAGGCCATCGGTGGACTCCGCCGATTGCTGGGCGCCCGGGCCGATAGCGACGCGCCGCGCGACACCGAGGGTAGTGGCGGTTGCGGGCAGGGACAGGGCGGTGCGTGCGGCACGGCGTCCTCGGGCGAGCTGAACAGGCGTGAGCAGCGGAACTGGTTGCGGCGGTTGCGGCTGGCCATGCCGTTGGCGCTGCTGGCGTCGGTGTCGACGATGGTGTTCGGCGCCTATCCGTGGGCGGGGTGGTTGGCGTTCGCGGCGACGGTACCGGTGCAATTCGTCGCCGGGTGGCCGTTCCTGCGCGGCGCGGTGCAACAGGCGCGGGCGGGAAGCGCCAACATGGACACGCTGATCACACTGGGCACATTGACCGCATTCGGCTACTCCACGTATGAGTTGTTCGCCGGTGGCGCACTGTTCTTCGAGACGGCGGCGCTGATCATTGCGTTCGTGGTGCTGGGTCGCTACTTCGAGGCCAGATCCACGAGCAAGGCGTCGGAGGCGATCGGCAAGCTTTTGGAGATGGGCGCCAAGGAAGCCTGCCTGCTCGTCGACGGGCAAGAAATTCTCGTGCCGGTTGATCAGGTACAAGTCGGAGACCTGGTACGGGTACGGCCTGGGGAGAAGATCCCGGTCGACGGCGAGATCACCGACGGGCGCGCCGCCGTCGATGAGTCAATGCTGACCGGCGAGTCCGTCCCGGTCGAAAAATCGGTGGGCGACCGTGTTGCCGGTGCGACGGTCAACATCGACGGGCTGCTGACCGTGCGCGCCACCGCCGTCGGCGCCGATACCGCACTGGCGCAGATTGTGCGCCTGGTCGAGCAGGCACAGGGCGGCAAGGCCCCCGTGCAGCGACTGGCTGACCGCGTCTCGGCGGTGTTCGTCCCGGCCGTCGTCGGGGTTGCCGCGGTGACATTTGCCGGGTGGACGCTGATCGCCGCCAACCCGGTCGCCGGTATGACCGCCGCGGTCGCGGTGCTGATCATCGCATGCCCCTGTGCGCTGGGCCTGGCCACCCCGACGGCGATCACGGTCGGCACCGGCCGCGGCGCGGAACTGGGGATCCTGGTCAAAGGCGGCGAGGTAATGGAAGCCTCGAAGAAGATCGACACCGTGGTCTTCGACAAAACCGGCACGCTGACCCGCGCCCAGATGCGGGTCACCGATGTGATTGCCGGCAAGCGGCGCCAGCCCAATCTGGTGCTGCGAATCGCCGCCGCGGTCGAGTCGGGCTCCGAGCACCCCATCGGCACAGCGATCGTCGCGGCCGCGCGCGAGCTGGGGTTGCAGATTCCGGCCACGACGGCGTTCACCAGCCTCGCCGGCCACGGGGTGCGGGCCCAGATCGACGGCCGCACCGTGCTGGTCGGACGTCGCACACTTGTCGACGATCACGATTTGGTTCTGCCTGAGCACCTTTCTGCGGCGGCCGCCGAACTCGAAGAGCAAGGCCGCACCGCGGTGTTCGTCGGCCGCGACGACCACGTTGTGGGCGTGCTCGCCGTCGCTGACACGGTCAAGGACGACGCCGCCGACGTGGTCGCTCAACTGCAAGCCATGGGCCTGCAGGTCGCCATGATCACCGGCGACAACGCCCGCACGGCCGCCGCGATCGCCACGCAGGTCGGCATCGATCACGTCCTGGCTGAGGTGCTGCCGCAGGACAAGGTCACCGAAATCGAGCGGCTACAAGACCAGGGGCGGGTGGTCGCGATGGTGGGCGACGGCGTCAACGACGCCCCCGCGCTGGTGCAGGCCGATCTGGGCATCGCGATCGGCACCGGCACCGACGTGGCCATCGAGGCCTCCGACATCACGCTGATGTCCGACCGGCTCGACGGTGTTGTGGAGGCGATCGCGCTCTCCCGGCAGACCCTGCGCACCATCCACCAGAACCTTGGCTGGGCCTTCGGCTACAACACCGCCGCGATCCCCCTAGCCGCACTCGGTCTGCTCAACCCGATCATCGCGGGAGCGGCGATGGGGCTCTCCTCGGTCAGCGTGGTCACCAACTCGCTGCGGCTACGCCGCTTCGGCCGCCACACCCGACAAGGATCGCCCCAGACCGCCCACATGGTGGACATCCCAGATAGCGCGACGTGGGATTCGTGAAGCCAGTAGGTATGCCACAACATCGGCGCTCATTCACCCCGCAGTATCGAGTCACGGCCGCGCACATGGTGATCGACGGGCAGCGGCGAGTCGCTGAGGTAGCCCGCCAGCTAAACGTGGACACGAGCCTGCTGCATACATGGGTGCGCGATGAGCGGTGGCTGATGTCCCAGGCCCGCAGCGGTGACGGCCAGCGGCCAGATGTCGCTGGCGAACAGCCGCTTTCGGTCCAGGAGCGAGCGGATTTGGTCCGGCTAGTGCCGCGCGCCTAAAGTAATTGGGCGGTGTTATTTGGTTGAATTGCGTATGCGAGCAGCGCCGTTGGTAGTGCCCGACAGTGACCGTGCCGAACTGGAGAAATGGGTTCGGTCCTCAAGCACGAAGGCGGGTCTGGCGCTGCGGGCGCGGATCGTATTGTTGATCGCCGATGGTGTCGCCCATGTCGAGATCGCACGCCGATTCTCCATCGCGCGCCAAACGGTGATCAACTGGCGGGCTCGTTACGAATCTGCCGGCGTAGCCGGGCTCTTCGACGAGGACCGCTCAGGGCGGCCCCGCACGCTAGATCGCGACAAGCTGATCTCGGTGACGTTGGCGCCGCCACCGAAGAAGTACGCCGTCACACATTGGAGTTCACGGCTGCTGGCAACGCATTTGGGGATCGGCTACGGCACGGTGGCTCGGGTGTGGCGTGAGCACGGCATCCAGCCCTGGCGGGCCGAGACGTTCAAGTTCTCCACCGACCCCGAACTGGTCGCCAAGGTCACCGACGTCGTCGGGCTCTATTTGGACCCGCCGGAGAACGCGATCGTGCTCTGTGTCGATGAGAAGTCCCAGATCCAGGCGTTGGACCGCACCGCGCCCACGTTGCCGATGCAGATCGGGATCCCCGAACGTCAGACACATGACTACGTTCGCAACGGCACCACGACCCTGTTCGCCGCGCTGAACATCGCCACCGGTCAGATCACCGGGGTCTGCAAGCCGCGGCATCGCCACCAGGAGTTCCTGGCCTTCCTCAAGCACGTCGCCCGGGCCTACCCCGACCAGGAATTGCATCTGGTGATGGACAACTACGCCGCCCACAAGAAGCAGGAAGTCCGCGACTGGCTCGCCGAAAACCCGCGCATCCAACCGCATTTCACCCCGACCTCAGCATCCTGGATGAACATGGTCGAGATCTGGTTCGGCATCATCGAACGCCAAGCCATCCACCGCGGCACCTTCGGCAGCGTGCGCGACCTCACCACCGCGATCCGCGCTTACATCAACGGCTGGAACAACCGCGCCCACCCCTTCGTCTGGACCAAAACCGCAGACGAAATCCTCAAGAAAGCCAACCGTCAAACCACTTCAAACGCGGGCCACTAGGGCAGACCGCAGCCGAGCAGGCGCAAGAAATGGCCGGCATAGACGCGTCTCGGCACACTTTGCGACCGCAGCAGCGGCGAGCCGCGGCTTGAACTCGCCGCAAGGGAGTGCGCCTGCCACGGCGTACCCGAAATCGCCGAGCTACCGGGCGCGTCGAACTCCGGCTGCAACTGTCACCGGGTCGCGAAAATTGACCCACCTGAGATGCTAATGACGGGTGTTGGGAGACCGTGGGATGCGGATTGAGAATCTGAGCAGCCCGGGCTGTCCGAACGCGGCAACGGCCCATGAAATGCTGGTCGACTGTTTGGCCGTGGTCGGGATCAACACGGCGATCGTTGAGCGGGTCGGACCCTTTCCGTCACCGTCGATACTGATTGACGGCACCGATGTGATGCGTCCCGATCGGCCGCCGACGGGTGACGTCTGTCGGTTGGATCTGCCCAGCCGTGACGTCATACTGACCGCGCTGCGACGGGCGATTGCGGCCGAAAGCTAGTGGCCGCGAGGAGCGTACATGTTCACGGCAACGCCGGCCAGGAAAACCAGGGGCGCCAAGCACGTCCCAGCGGCCGGGTCGGAACCCCTCGAGGGCCATACCCCACGCCAGCGAGCCGCCGACGAACACGCCTCCCCGTAGGCGGCCAGGATCCGGCCTATTTACCTCAGATCAGATGACAAACCACCCGCAACAGGATCGCCATTTGATCTGAGGCACCGCAGGTCAGACGCCCGCACCTGCCTCAGATAGAACGACAACGGACATCAGTAGTTCGTGCAGCGACGTTCGCATTGCCAGAGCGGTCAGGTGCAGCAGTTCGGGTCCAGTGCCGTGCACAGCGCCTGCAGCGCCTCCGGGCGTATCCGGTGGAATACGTTCATCCCGCGCCGGTCCGAGGTCACCAGCCCGGCGTTGCGCAACTGGGTCAAGTGGTGGCTTATCGTCGACTCGCTCAAGTCCAGAGCTGCGGCCAGCTCGCCGGAAATCTCCTCGCCGGTGGCCGCGCCGAACAAGTACGAAACGATCTTGACCCGCGCAGGATCGGCTAAAGCCTTGAGTCGCAACGCGATCTGTAACGCATCGGCATCGCTCAGCGGGCCCGAGGCCACCGGAGCGCAACACACCGGTGCGGTCATGTCGATCACCGGCAAGGCTTTGGGCATGTCCGTATTCTGCCACAGATATTGACATATGTCGAAAAGGTGAGCATGCTGGGTCTCGCCCACCGGTTCGATATATGTCTCACTACCTAAGGCGATTGTCATGTCCCGCATTCAGCTCGCCCTCAACGTCGACGACCTGGACGCCGCAATCACGTTCTACTCCAAGCTGTTTCACACCGAGCCGGCCAAGGTCAAGCCCGGCTACGCCAACTTTGCGATCGCCGACCCGCCACTGAAGCTGGTGCTGCTGGAGAACCGCGGCCACGGCGGCACCCTCAACCACCTGGGTGTCGAGGTGGCCACCAGTGATGCCGTACACGACGAGATCGCCCGACTGGGCGAAGCGGGCCTGTTCACCGAAGAAGAGATCGGCACCACCTGTTGCTTCGCCACGCAGGACAAGGTCTGGGTGACCGGCCCCGGCAACGAGCGCTGGGAGATCTACACCAAACTGGCCGACACCGAGGAATTTGGGGCCGGCACGCAGCGGGGCGAGGACACAACGCAACCGGCGTGTTGTGGCACCACCCAGGCGGAAAGCCGATGACCGACAGCACCACCGCAGTCCACCCCGCGGCGGCACGGCTTTCCACCCTGGACCGCCTGCTGCCGCTCTGGATCGGCCTGGCCATGGCCGCCGGCCTGAGCTTGGGGCGACTCATCCCCGGACTGGGCAACGCGCTCAGTGTCGTGCAGATCGACGGAATCTCGCTGCCGATCGCGGCCGGGCTGCTGATCATGATGTATCCGGTACTGGCCAAGGTCCGCTACGACCGCCTCGACACCGTCACCTCCGATCGCCGACTGCTCGTGAGTTCCCTGGTGCTCAACTGGGTACTTGGCCCGGCGGTCATGTTCGCGCTGGCCTGGCTGCTGCTGGCCGATCTGCCCGAATACCGCACCGGCCTGATCGTGGTCGGTTTGGCCCGCTGCATCGCCATGGTCATCATCTGGAACGACCTGGCCTGCGGCGACCGAGAAGCCGCCGCCGTCCTTGTCGCACTGAATTCGATCTTCCAAGTCGTCATGTTCGCCGCCATGGGATGGTTCTACTTGGCGGTGCTACCCGGATGGCTGGGCTTGCCCCAAACCAGCATCGAGGTCTCCCCCTGGCAGATCGCGAAATCCGTGGCGATCTTCCTGGGCATCCCGTTGGTCGCCGGTTACCTGTCCCGACGCATCGGGGAACAAGCCAAAGGCCGCAACTGGTATGAGGCCCGGTTCCTGCCGCGGATCGGCCCGTGGGCGCTGTATGGACTGTTGTTCACGATCGTGGTTCTCTTTGCGCTGCAAGGCGATCAGATCACCCACCAACCGCTCGACGTCATCCGTATCGCCGTCCCGCTGCTCGCCTACTTCGCAATCATGTGGGGCGGCGGCTACCTGCTCGGGGCCGCGCTGGGCTTGGGGTATGCCCGTACCACGACCCTGGCGTTCACCGCCGCAGGCAACAACTTTGAACTCGCCATCGCAGTGGCGATCGCCACCTGGGGCGCCACCAGCGGCCAAGCACTGGCAGGTGTGGTCGGCCCCCTGATCGAAGTCCCCGTACTGGTTGCCCTGGTCTACGCTTCGCTGGCCCTGCAGTCGAACTTCGCCCTGGCGAATTTGGCGGATAACGCTGGCTAGGCATGACCAGGCTGCAAGGCTGGTGCAGTGTCGGAAGCGCCAACCAACGGCCACTCGACGGGCTTCGATGACGCCTCCATGGCGGTGTCCCCCGCCTATTGGGACCACGGGCAGACCAACGAGCCCTCGGCACGCCCCGGGAGTGCAGCGGTGAGACGCGCGAACTGGCTGGGTCTGGCCGCCGCGGCCACACCCTTGGTGGCGGCCGGCGTGGCCGGGGCCCGCGAGGTTGTGCGCGCCGATGCGGCGCGCCGGCGAGGCGTCACCACGCGCAACGGGGTGCCGGTGCCGGAGCCGTCGATCGGGCTCGGGGTGGCCGCGGCCGTCGACACGCTGTTGGCAGCTCCGATGCCGCTGCTGTCGTCGCTCGGGGCAGCGGAGCACTACACGCTGGCATCGGCCGAACTCGACGCCGCTGTCCGCTACTACGGTGACGCCGGTTGGCTTGATGCCCCCCAGCTTCGGCACCGGCGCCCGAACGCGCCGGGCGCCGTTGCCATCAAAGCTATTTCGCCCGAGATGGACCTCGCCCGGTTCGACAGTGGATGGCGACCAGAGGCGGGTGAGCCCGGCGGCGAGCGCTGGCTGACGTTCCGCGCCAACGAACGGGTGCCGGTCCGGCTGCTGCGCCACCCCGGCGCGCCCCGGCCGTGGCTGGTCGTCGTCCACGGACAAGGGATGGGACGCCCGTCCGACGTCAAGATGCTGCACGTGCGCCGGATCCACGACCAACTCGGCATCAACGTCGCACTGCCCGTCCTGCCGCTACACGGACCACGCTCCTGCGGCCTCTCCCCTGCACGGCAGTTCGCGTCTAACGTCTTCGCGACGAACAACGTCCTGGGACTCACCCAGGCGGTGTGGGATGTCCGCCGACTCCTGCAGTGGCTGCGCGAAGACCAGCGGGCGCCATCGGTCGGCCTGCTCGGGGTTTCGCTGGGCTCGTACGTCATCAATCTGCTGTCGACCCTCGAGGGCGACCTGGCCTGCCTCATCGCCGTCGTCCCGACCGACGACCTGGCCGCGTCGATGCGCAACGCTGCGCCGGTCACGCCGGCGAAACGCCGACTGCACCGCAAGGTGCACGACCACCGCTCGGTGCTCGTGCACCGGGTCGTCTCGCCGCTTGCCAGACCGTGCCTGGTAGCCCACCAGCGGCGCCACATCGTTGCGGGACAGGTGGACCGGATCGCCCCGCCGCGCGGTGCTGCCCAACTCTGGCGGCACTGGGATGAGCCGTCGATCGCGTGGTGCCCACGCGGGCACCTCACCGCGTGGCACGGGACGGCTTACGATGACCACATCGCTTCGTTCCTCACCTCGTCTGGGCTGCGACACCAATCCTGAGATGCTGAGGAGGGATCATGCGCCAGCTTTCCAGTGCTGACTGGACGATGGTGTCACTGGACACCGCAACCGCCCACAACACCATCGGCATCGTCGGGATCTACGACCCCTCGACGCGTAGCGGATCCCGCACGGGCGCGCACGACCCGGTCACCCACGAGGCGGTGCTGGAGTACATCGGTGCACGCCTTCATGTCGCCGAGAGTTTCCGGGAACGGCTCATCCACGTGCCGTTCGGGCTTGACCGGCCCTGGTGGATCCGAGACGGCGACTTCGACCTGGAATACCACGTCCGGCACATCGCCCTGCCGCGGCCCGGGACCTGGCGGCAGCTGTGCACCCAGGTCGCACGCATCCACGCCCGGCCTCTGGACCTCACCAGGCCACCCTGGGAGCTGTACCTGATCGACGGGCTCGACGGGGTCGACCGCCTGCCGCAGGGCGCCTTCGCGGTATTCCTGCGCGTGCACCACGCCGCCATCGACGGTGTCGCCGGCGCGGAGATCCTCACCGCGATCCACAGTCACGAGCCGGACGAGGGCCCACCGCCGGTGCCGGAGGACTACGAGTGGGAACCGGACGCCATCCCGTCGGACCTCAGCCTCCTGACCCGCGCTGCGCTGCACGGTGCCACCCGGCCGGTCGACGTACTGCGGCAGGTCCGCAAGGTGGCGCCCCAACTGCCCGCGCTGGTATCCGACACCCGCGACCCGGCCGTGACATCGCCGGCGTCGCTGCCCAAGGCGACTCGGTTCAATCAGGTCGTGTCGCCCCACCGCGTGTTCGGCACCGCCTACACGACGCTGGACGTCCTCAAGGAGATCCGCACCGCGCTGCCGGACGCAACGATCAACGACGTCGGTGTCGCCATCGTCGGCGGGGCGATCCGCCGCTACCTCCTGGACAAGGGCGAATTGCCCGACGAGGCGATGGTGGCGATGATGCCGATCTCGATCCGGCCGACAGTTACCCGCGCCAGCGGCACAAAGAGTTCGGCGACCAGCACCGAGACCAGCGGCAATGAGTATTCGATCGCGCCCATCACGATGGCGACCGACGAAGCCGACCCGCTCGACCGGCTCGCGCGCATCGTGACATCGACTGCGCACGTCAAGGACTCGGGTGCCCACCCCGTCCGCGCGCTCATGGCGATGTCGGAGGAGGCGTTCGGCGGGCTGATGGGCACTGTGCAGC
Source organism: [Mycobacterium] zoologicum (assembly GCF_020172665.1). Lineage (GTDB taxonomy): Bacteria > Actinomycetota > Actinomycetes > Mycobacteriales > Mycobacteriaceae > Mycobacterium > Mycobacterium zoologicum. Next base: position 2,321,320 of record NZ_CP083985.1, read on the forward strand.
GGGCCGCCGTGCGCGCCCTGAGCCGGCGTGGGCGCACCGTCGCCGCCCACACCCTGGTGAGTAATGTCCCCGGACCGCTCACCCCGATGTACTTCTGCGGCGCCCAGATGGTCGACACCACCGGCCTCGGGCCGGTGCTCGACGGCATGGGCCTCAACAACGGCATCGGCAGCTACGGCAACCGCGTGACCTTCTGCTTCACCGCCGACCGCAAGGCCATCCCGGACCCCGAGGTCTACGAGCAGTGTCTGAGCGGCGCCGTCACGGAGTTGCTCGATGCCGCCCGCGCGCACCACGGCTGACCGCAACGGCCGCAAGAAGTCGTCCGCCCTGGCACCCTGCCTAATTCTGACTGTGACTTCGCCCATTCGACCTGCCCGAGGCGCTTTGTTGTGCTCGGGCGGGATAGGCTCTATCAGGCTGGGGGGCGTCTCTGGTTACCTAAAGGGGGCGTGATGCCGAGGCACTTGACCGAGGTGGAGATTCGCACAGAATTGGAACCGGTTGCGGCGACCAACGTCAACCGACACGAGTCGGTAGCGCCGCGATGGAATCCGCATGACTACGTTCCCTGGGATCGTGGCCGTAATTTTGCGCGTACGGGTGGTGCCGACTGGTCGCCCGAGCAGTCGCAGCTCAGCGATGTCGCCCGAGCGGCGATGATCACCAATCTGCTAACCGAGGACAACCTTCCGTCCTATCACCGTGAGGCGGCGGAACACTTTTCCCTCGACGACGCCTGGGGGGCCTGGGTCGGTCGTTGGACCGCCGAGGAGAACCGGCACGGGATCGCGCTGCGGGACTATCTGGTGGTCACGCGCGCGGTCGACCCAGTGGAGTTGGAGCAGGCACGTATGCAGCACGTGGCCAACGGATTCGGGGCCACTGCCGAAGAAGAGGCACGGCACAAGACCGACTTCCTGCTGTCGGTCGCCTATGTGACGTTCCAGGAGCTGGCCACCCGGGTGAGCCACCGCAACACCGGCAAGGTGTGTAACGACCCGATCGCAAATCAGTTGCTGAAACGTATTGCCGCGGACGAGAACCTGCATATGATCTTCTACCGCAATGTCTGCGGTGCGGCCTTGGATCTAGTGCCCGATCAAGCGCTGGAGGCGGTTGCCGATGTCGTGGAGCACTTTCGGATGCCGGGTCAGGGCATGCCGAACTTCCGACGTAACGGGGTGCTGATGGCCAAACACGGGATCTACGACCCGCGTCAGCATCTCGACGAAGTCGTACGACCGACTCTGCGCAAGTGGCGGATCTTCGAGCGTGACGATTTTTCGTTCCAGGGTGAACAACGCCGTGAACAGCTGGCTACGTATCTGGAAGGTCTTGAGCGCCAGGTGATCCGGTTCGAGGAACAACGCGATCGGCGTCTCGCCCGTGCCGAGCGAAACAGAGAGGTGAAAGCCGGGTAGCGAACCGCACGCGGCTGGGTGAACAGCGCCACGACAGGCGTATCTACCCGGCCTACTGTGGTTGGTATGACCCCAGACACCCAACCCGCCGCCCTCGCGCCCGAACTCGACGTTGCCGAGTGGATCGGTCAACCCTCTCCCCTGGCATCGCTACGAGGTCGCGTCGTGCTGGTCGAGACTTTTCAGATGCTTTGCCCGGGCTGCATCCGCTACGGCCTGCCGCAGGCCCAGCGGGTGCATCGAATGTTCCCGGAGACCGCGGTCATCGGTCTGCACACGGTGTTCGAGCATCACGAGGTGACAGGCCCCGAGGCGCTGAAGGTCTTCCTGTCCGAGTTCGGTATTCATTTTCCGGTCGGAATCGACCGCCATGAAGATGGCAACTCGATGCCGGTGACCATGCGGCGTTACGGCTTGCAGGGCACTCCGTCGACCCTGGTGATCGATCGGGCCGGGCGGCTACGGTTCCAACACCTCGGTGCCATCGACGATCTGGCCCTCGGGATTCTGCTCGGCCAGCTACATGCCGAGAGTGCCGACAGCCCACCTCAGGGCAGCTAGACCTCACTCCAACGCAGCGGTTCCGTCCACATTGACGGCCACCTTCGCCCCGGCGATGTCCTCGCGGACACTGGCCGCAGCCTGCGACGCGTCGGCGATCACCGCCAGTGCCCGGCTGCCGCTCGGCGTGCGAACCGCGACGAACACCTTCTCGGGCTCACCGTCGCGGTTGAACGGCGTGGTCCAGGTCTCCAGGGTGCCGGTGCCCGACCAGCCGTCTTCGGCCACCACGGTCGGCTCCGCGTCGACCGTGGATTGCACATCCTCCCAACGGAATTCGTGTTCCGGCGGCTGCGCGCTGTAGACGCCGAAACTATGCTTCGACAGGTAGCCGCCGTTGGCGGTGATCAGCCCGATCTGGCCGGGGTTGGCCGTGAGTCGCTCGGCCATGGTCGCGATCGAATGCGAGACGTAGTTGTTCCATGGTCCGCCTGCGAACGTCAGCCCGCCGGTGACCGTCAAGGGTCGCGCCGGGTCGTCCAACGACAGCCCGAGCTCCTTGGCGGCCACCTGCACCGCCGACGGGAAGCAGGAGTAGACGTCCACGGCCGCAATGTCGTCGATGCCGACGCCCGCCAGCTCCAGCGCCCGGCGGCCGGCGATCCGGATCGCCGGTGACGCGGCGAACGAAGCCCGCTCGCCGATCAGATAGGTGTCGTGGGCGTCGGTGCCGGCGTGCGGGAAAACCCAGCGCTCCCTGGGGATCCCCAGTGCAGTGGCCTTCTCGACTGAGGTCAGGATCAAGGCGGCGCCCTGATCGACCATGTTGTTGGAGTTCATCAGCTTGGTGTAGGGCCAGCTGATCATCCGGTTCGTTCGCCCAGGCTGCCAGATCTCCTCAGCCGGCACCGCCTGGCGGCTCCAGGCGTGCAGATTGCCCTGTGCCACCTCGCTGAACCGCGACCACAGTTCACCGATCCGGCGCCGGTGAGCATCGCTGGACTCCCCCGCCTCGATCCGCAGCGCCTGCTCGAACATCGGATAGACGTGCGACGGCGCGACCAGGCCGATCCGCAGCTCGGCCGGACCGGCCATCTCGAACTCGGGGTCACTGGGTGCCATCGGCACCGAGTCGTCCTGCTCGGTCCCGGTGAGCCGCTCGCCCCGGGCCTTCAATCTGCTTCGAGTGCGCCAGGTTTCACCCCCGGCGATCAGCACCACGTCGTTGCGGCCCTGCTGAATATCCAGGCAGGACCGGTTCACCAGCGACTGCGGCACGTTGCCGCCGACCGGGGTATAGCGCGTTGCGGCACCCGATGCGCCGATGCGCTGCGCCAGCAGCAGGCCCGGGTCCCGGTAGCGCAACGACAACACGTTGACGATCCGCACGGAGTCGACGGCTGCGAGCACTCTGGCATCAGCTGCCGCGCGTGCAGCAGCCTCCATCAGGTCCAGTGGCTCGGCGCCGGGATTCTCCTCATGCTGATCGACCTGACCGTAGCCGACCAGCACCGGGGTTCTGGGGTTCATGCCCCACAGCTTGGCTGACTTCGGCCCGCGCTGTAAACGACCAGCGCGGAAACCCACCGGTGAGCGTTCGGCACATCTATAGGTGTCGCAATGTGCGCTTTACACCCGGCCGATACCGACGTTGCATTAGAGCGACACCAGGGAAGGGCGAACACCGATGACGATGAGCGTGGCCGAGCGCACCGAACTGGCCGCCGCGGTCAAAGACCTCCTGGACGAACACTGCAGCGAGGCCCACGTACGCCGGATCATGGTCGGCGACCACGGATTCGATCCCGACCTCTGGAACAGGCTGGCCGCCCAGGGCGTGACCGGGCTGATCGTCGACGCCGAGTACGGCGGAGTGGGACTGGGCGCCGAAGAACTGGAACTGGTCGCCGAGGTCACCGGTGCAGCCCTGCTGCCGGCCCCGTTCCTGTCCAGCGCCGTCTTCGCCACGGCGCTGATCCAGGCCGCCGGCACCGACGACGACAGGGCCCGATTGCTACCGGCGCTGGCCGACGGGTCCTGGATCGCCACCGTCGCAGCCACCGGCCCCCGCGGTACGTGGTGCCCGGACGCCGTGGCGGTTCAGGCGGTCCGCGACGGCGACGGGCACTTGCTGACCGGTAGCGCGCACTACGTGCTCGACGGGCAGATCGCCGACGTGCTGCTGGTGATCGCCGCCGTTGATGACGGATTCGGCATCTTCGAGATCACCCCGCAGGCGTCCGGTTTCGAGCGCACCGCGGCTACGGTGTTCGATCCGACGGTCCGGCTCTCGACGTTCACCTTCACCCAGACCCCGGCCCGCCGCATCGGTGACGCCGGCTGGGATGCCGTCGAACATGCGCTGTCATGGGCGGTGATCGCGCTGGCCGGCGAACAGGCCGGCGGAGCCCGCCGCATCTTCGACATCACCGTCGACTACCTCAAGACCCGCATCCAGTTCGGCCGCCAGATCGGCAGCTTCCAGGCACTCAAACACATGGCGGCCGACCTGCTGTTGGAAGTCGAATCGGCGACCTCGGCCGCTCGACACGCCGCGCAGCGGTTCGCCACCGACCCCGACGACGCCGCCGGCGCGGTCGCGCTGGCCGGATTCGCCTGTGCGGAGGCCTATCACACCACGGCCATGCAGGCCATCCAGATGCACGGCGGTATCGGCTTCACCTGGGAGCACCCCGCTCATCTGTTCCTGCGGCGGGCCCGCACCGGCCGCCAACTGTTCGGCAGCTCACGCGATCACCGCGAACGCTACCTCGTTTCGAAGGGCGCCTGACATGACCAACCCACCGAGCATCGACGAACTGCGCACCGAAGTACGCGACTGGCTGGCCCGCAACTGGAGCCCGCTGCCTCCTTCGACGGACCCCTGGGTCAGCTCACCGGAACAGATCACCTGGACCGAGAAGGTCCTCGACGCCGGATACGCCGCCCCCAGCTACCCCACCGAATGGTTCGGGCGCGGCTACCCCCGACAGCTCGCAGGAGTGATTCAGCAGGAGTTCCGTGCCGTCAAGGCACCGGGAGCCTGCCAGGACCGCTACAACATCCCGGCCAACACCCTGTTCGCGTTCGGCTCCGACGAGCTGAAACGCGCTCTGCTGCGCGACTTTCTGACCGGCCGGGCCCGAACGTGCCTGCTCTACAGCGAACCTGGAGCCGGATCGGATCTGGCCGGGGTGAGCGCCACCGCCGTGCGCGACGGAGACCGCTGGGTGGTCAACGGCCAGAAGGTGTGGACCTCCGGCGCGGCGACCTCCGAGTACGGCCTGCTGATCGCGCGCACCGACTGGGATGTGCCCAAGCACAAGGGCTTGAGCTTCTTCATGATCCCGATGCGCCAGCCCGGCATCGAGGTGCGGCCCCTGGTACAGATCACCGGGGAGTCGCACTTCAACGAGGTGTTCCTCTCCGATGCCACCGTGCCGCACGCCAACCTCCTTGGCGGGGAAGGAAACGGCTGGCGGGTGCTGCAGACCGCACTGGCCTACGAACGCTCCATCATGGGCGACGGCGGCCGCGGTTCGCGCAACAAGTCCAAGGCCGACAGCCTGGTCGAGCTGGCCCGCGCGCACGGCCGCCTCGACGACGCCGCGCTGCGCGAGCAGCTGGCAGGCGTCCTGGCGTTGCGGGAACTCAACCAGCTCAACAACGCCCGCGCCAAAGCCACCACCGGCCAGGGCAGCTCGAGTTCGATCATGTCGCTGGGCAAGCTCGCGATGTCACGCATCCTGCACTCCGAGGCGGCGCTCAAGACCGAGATCATCGGCGCGGAGTCACTGCTGGCGGGCCCGGACAACCCGGAGTCCGACGACGTGAACTTCCTGTCGCTCAACGCCTTCTTCACCTCGATCGGCGGCGGCACCGATCAGATCCAGCGCACCATCATCGGCGAACGGGTACTGGGCCTGCCCAAGGAACCCGAAGTCGACCGGGACATCCCGTTCCGGCAGGCCCGGCGGAGCTGACCGGTATGGCCTACGACCCGCCGTTGTCCGGCATCGAGATTCTCGATCTGTCCACCGGGCCGATGACCGAGGTCGCTCACCTGCTCGCCGATCTGGGCGCCCGTGTCACAGCGGTGCGACTGGCCGGCGTGACCGCCGACGACACCATCGGGCCCCACATCGACGCGGTCCCGATCGGCACCGCCATCACCCGAGCCGGCATCCCGACCCTCGACATCGAAACGGAAACACCGGTCGGCCAACGGACCTGGACGCAGCTGCTGGCAGGCGCCGACATCCTGATCGAGAACACCCGGCCCGGTTCGTCTGCCGAAGCTCTTCTGGCGATCCGGCAGATCCGGGTCCAGCATCCGTCCTTGGTGATCCTGTCGATCAGCGACTTCGGCCGGGACAGCAGCTATCGGTCCTGGCAGGCCACCACGCCGGTGCTGCACGCCTTGACCAGTGAACTGTCCCGGTCCGGCATTCCGGGCCGGGTGCCGTTGCTGCCGCCAGGGCAGAACCTGCCGTATCAGGTTGCGGCGGCTCAGGCGGCCCTGTTCGTCGTCAGCGTATATCTGGACCGGTTGCGTTGCGGCACCGGCGATCTGATCGATTTCTCGGTGCTCGAAGGCGCGATGCAGACGCTTGACCCACCGTTCGGCACCGCCGGCAGCGCCTCCGCGGGCGTGCCGGTGAGCGAACAGCAGCGCGACTGGGCCGCCGAACAACAGCGTTACCCCATCATCAGATGCAAGGACGGCCATGTCCGGATCTGCCTGCTGGCAAAGCGCCAGTGGCAGGGCATGTTCGAGTGGATGGGATGCCCCGAGGAGTTCGCCGACCCGCGGTTCAACAGCCTGCGCGAACGAGTCGCCTCGGCCGAGTTGTTCTCCGCGATCGAGAAGTTCTGCGCCGAGCAGACCCGCGCGGAACTCGAACTCGCCGGGCAGCGTCACCGGGTCCCCACCGCGGCCGTGCTCACGCTGGCCGAAGCGCTGGCCACCGAACAGGTTGCCGCACGCGGATTCCTGCGGGACACGCAGCTGGCGCCGGGCTTGGAGGCCCCCGTGCCGGTGGGCATCGTCGAGATCGACGGACACCGCGCCAGGCGAACACCGCCCGTTACCGGCCCCCGGCTCCGCGATGCGGCCACAGAGCACGCACCCGGTCCCCACGGGCTCCCCCTGGAGGGGCTGCGGGTACTGGACCTGGGCGTCATCGTCGTCGGCAGCGACACCGGACGGCTGCTGGCCGACCTCGGCGCCGACGTCGTCAAGATCGAGAACTCCGCCTTCCCCGACGGGCTTCGTTTCAGCCTGACCAGGATGACCCAGACCTACGCCGCCGGGCACCGCAACAAACGGTCGATCGGAATCGACCTGCGCACCGACGAAGGCCGAGCGCTGGCACATCGCCTGGCCGAACAGTCCGACGTCGTGCTCACCAACTTCAAACCCGGTGTGGCGCAAGCGCTCGGGATGGACCACGCGACACTGCACACGATCAACCCCGGCATCGTGGTGGTCGACAGTTCCGCCTACGGGCCCACCGGACCGTGGGCGGCACGGCTGGGCTACGGCCCGCTGGTGCGCGCCAAGGCGGGCTTCACCGAACTGTGGAAGTACCCGGCAGATCCCGGCACCTTCTGCGACACCGTCACCGTCTACCCCGACCACGTGGCCGCACGTATCGGTGCCCTGAGCGCGGTGGCACTGCTATTGCGCCGCGAACGCAGCGGCACCGGCGGATCGGCCAGCATCGCCCAATCCGAGGTGATGCTCAGCCACCTGGCCGCCGAGATCGCCGGCGAAGTGCTGACCACCCACGGCCACACCCCCACCGAGCCGACAGCCCAGGACGCGCCGTGGGGAATCTTTCCCGCCAACGGCGACGACGCCTGGGTCGCGGTCACCGTTCGCGACGACGCCGATTGGGCGGCGTTGTGCGAGGTGATGGGCGACACCGAACTGCGCAACGACCCCGACCTGCAAACCCGGGCCGGCCGGGATCGTCACCGCTGCCGGATCGACGAGGCCGTTGCCGGCTGGACAACCCGGCACACCCCCACCGGCGCGATGGGTCACCTGCAGGCCGCCGGCGTACCGGCCGGCGCGGTCCTTCATGCCGTCGAGGTACCGGAATGGGACTACTACGTCGAGCGACGCGATTTCCGCGAGGAACTCCACCCGCGCGCCACGGTGCCCTTTATGGTGGAGAACGTGCAGATCCACTCCGACCGTATCGCCGATCCCCCACTCGGGCAGGCGCCACTGCTCGGGGAGCAGACCCGCGAGATCGCGTCGGAACTGCTGGATCTCGACGACGAACAGATCGACGACCTTATCGGCCGCGGTGTTCTGGAAGTTCCTGCGGTGGAGGCGCATTCGGGGCGCTGACCAGCCCGAGCGCGAGCTGATGGAGATCGACTTCACCCGACTGCGGTACTTCGTGGCTGTCGCCGAAGAACTTCATTTCAAACGCGCCGCCGACCGCCTGATGATCACCCCACCGCCGCTGAGCAAACAGATCAAGGTGCTGGAACGCGAACTGGGCGGGCCGCTGTTCGAGCGGACCTACCACGACGTGCGGCTGACCCGGCTGGGCGAACAACTGCTGGGCCCGGCACGCGAGATCCTGCGCCAAGTCGAGGATCTCAAGAGTCTCGCATCGCGAATCACCCAGGCACCCAGCCCGATTCGGATCGGTGCCACCGCCTATGCCCCCTCGGATTTTCTCGCCAGGCTGGAGACCGCGGTTGCCGACCTGCCGATATCGACCGAGTTCGGTGTGCCCGGCTCGGCCGCCGAGGTCGCCGCCAAACTGGTCTCGGGCAACATCGACCTCGGCTTGATTCACCTGCCGACCACAGACAAACGTCTTCGCTACCGGGTGGTGGCCAGCTACCCGGGCGCCGCCGCGGTCCGGTTCGACGATCCCCTGGCAGAGCATTCCGTCATCGCGATCGAGGACCTGCGTGACCGCGACGTCGTGATCGACTTCGCCCGGCCCAATCCCGTGGTGCTGGCGCAGATGACGCGCGGACTCAACGCGCGAGGCGTCACCCGAATCGTGCGGGCGGTCAATCAGCTGGGCGGCGAGTTGGAGATGGCCACCCAGGTGTTCAATCGGCACCTGGTCGCCCTGCTCAGCTACGCACCCGCCTCGGCGATCGGCAGGATCTTCTCCCCACCGGAGTTCAAACTGATCCGCATCGACGAGAGCACCTGGCCGCCGGTCAAGATCGCGTTGGCCTGGGCGCCTGACCGCTTGGGTGACCCCGCCGGCATCGAGGCCCTGGCGGAGCGGTTGGCGGGCACCCTGGCGTCGTCGCGCGACCCCGCCTGAGCCCGGCCCGAACTTTACAAAAAGACATCAAACTGTCACGCTTGCGCCCGAGACAGCCGCGTCGACACAACGAGGAGTCAACTGGTGGCGCACACCGAATTCTCCGGCCGCACCCTGGTGATCTCCGGCGCAAGCCGGGGCATCGGACTGGCGATCGGCCTGGGCGCCGCGCGACTGGGCGCCAACGTGGTGCTGCTGGCCAAGACCGCCGAACCGCACCCCCGACTGCCCGGAACCGTGCACACCGCCGCCGCCGACATCGAAGCCGCCGGCGGCAAAGCGCTGGCCGTCGTCGGCGACGTGCGCAACGAGGATGACGTCCAGCGCGCCATCGACGCCGCCGTCGACCGATTCGGCGGCATCGACATCTGCGTGAACAACGCCAGCGCGATCGCCGTCGAACCCACCGAGCAGCTGTCGGCCAAGAAGTTCGATCTCATGCAGGACATCAACGTCCGCGGCACCTTTCTGCTGACCAAGGCGTGCCTGCCGCACCTGCGCCGCTCGGCGGCCCCGCACGTGGTGACGATCGCCCCCCCGCTCAACATGAACCCGCACTGGCTGGGTATTCACCCCTCCTACACGCTGTCCAAGTACGGGATGACGCTGCTGTCGCTGGGCTGGGCAGCCGAATACGCCGACGCCGGAATCGCTTTCAGCTGTCTGTGGCCAGAGACCTACATCGCCACCTCCGCGGTGGCCAACTCACCCGGCGCCGACGAGCTGATCGGCAAGTCGCGCAGCCCGCGGATCATGGCCGACGCTGCCGTGGAGATCCTGCGGAGCCCGGCCGCCGAGGTGACCGGCAAGTGCTTCATCGACGCCGATGTGCTCACCGAGGCCGGCGTGACGGACTTCTCCGGGTACGGCGGCGGGACCGAGCCGCTGATCGACTTCTTTCTGGACCGGCCCGCTACCGCGTAGCACTCCAGCGCCCAGCGTCGTCGGCGTCGCACCGATTGATCCCGCTCAGCGCAGGTAGACCTCGTCGCCGCTGGGGTAGCCGCCACCGGTGGTGGTGACGTGAACGTGGTCGTAATGCCCGTAGCCGCCGCGCTGCGCCCCGCCGCCGGGCGTGTAGTAGACGCCGCGCCAGATGGCGTCCTGGATGCCGAACCGACCCGCGTTCTCCATCACGTAGGCCACGATCGAGTCGCCGAGCGCGATGCCCTCGGCGCTACCGGGGTTGGGGATCATGACGTCGAGCGCCAGTCCGTTGGGGTGCCAACGCAGTGCGTCGGCGCGTACGCCGCCGATCTGGTGGATACCCGGGAAGGCGTCGCTGATGCTGCGTGCCGCCTGGATCGTTCTGACCTGTAGGCCGCGCTCGGGCGCGACGCCGGCGGGCAGGAACCGGGAGACCATCCGCGTCCGCGATGCGGCAGCAATCTCGGCAGGTGAGCCCCGCTCCAGGTAGTCGGCGGGCGCCGCGACCAGCTGCATTCCGCCGGGCGATTCGACCTCAGCAACCACCGGCGCGGCTTCGCTGGAAACGGCGGGATGAGCACTGCCGCCCACAGCAAAGAAAACGGCTGCTGGTGCGATGACGATAGCCCACAATGCCGAAGACTTCCGGCGCTGGCTGGCAAACTCGTGTCGGCCCACGACTAGATACGATACGAGAAATCTGGCTAATAGTCACAAATTTATAAAGCTCAGGAAACAATTTAGTATCCGCGGTTGCCCCCTGGCCGCTGCGTGACGCCCCACACGCCGTGTTGACGCAGGTCAACAGGCCGAGGGTGGTGCAACGCACAGTCGCAAAGGTAGACCAGCTAAGCAGCTGGGTTTAGACTGCACCGCATGAAGTCGACGACCCTTGCCGCCGCGATCATGGGATTGGCGGTCGCCCTGGCTGGCCCCGCGCACGCTGACCCCGACATCGATTTTGCGCGTGAACTGCACACCTACGGCATCTACGGCCCCCGCGACTACAACGCCTGGTTGGGCAAGATCGTCTGCGAGCGCCTCGACAAGGGCGTGGACGGCGACGCCGCCAAGTCGGTGCGCTTCATTACCCCGAACCTGCAGAAGGGCACAACTCAGACGCAGGCCTGGCAGTTCCTCGGCGCTTCGATCAACACCTACTGCCCGGACAAGCGACCGGTCTACGAGCGCGCTGCAGCAGCACAGCACGGCTGATCGACGCCGGCCAGGTGTGGCGGCGCGATTTGTTCGCCCACACCGTCGGCGCCCTCCCGATGACGGACTAAAGACCCCGCCCCACGCCGGTATGGACGACTAAGGTCGGAAGTATCCCATTCCTTCCGGCGAGAGGGGCCGCCATGGCCGCACACCAGATCCTCGACAGCTTCGGAACCAAGGGCCAGTTGGCCGTTGACGGCACCACGTATCAAATCCGGCGGCTGGATCAGATCGACGGCTCGGCCCGCCTGCCCTACAGCCTCAAAGTTCTGCTGGAGAACCTGCTGCGCAACGAGGACGGTCGTCTGGTGACGGCCGACCAGATCACCGCGATGGCCGCCTGGGATCCCGCGGCCGAGCACGGTCGCGAAATCGCCTACACCCCGGCGCGGGTGCTGATGCAGGACTTCACCGGGGTGCCGTGCGTCGTCGACCTGGTCGCGATGCGCGACGCCATCGCCGATCTGGGTGGGGACACCAAGCGGATCAACCCGCTGTGCCCGACGGAGCTGGTGATCGACCACTCGGTGATCGCCGACGTCTTCGGCCGCACCGATGCGTTCGCGATCAATGCCGAGCTGGAGTTCGAGCGCAACGCCGAGCGCTACCAGCTGCTGCGCTGGGGCCAACAGGCGTTCGACGACTTCGCGGTGGTGCCGCCCGACACCGGCATCTGCCACCAGGTCAACCTGGAGTACCTGGCCCGGGTCGTCTTCACCCGTGACAGCGCGGACGGCCCCCTGGCCTACCCCGACACCCTGGTCGGCACCGACTCGCACACCCCGATGGTCAACGGCCTGGGAGTGCTCGGCTGGGGCGTTGGTGGGATCGAAGCCGAGGCCGCCATGCTGGGCCAGCCGATGAGCATGTTGATCCCGCAGGTGGTGGGCCTGAAACTCACCGGTGAGCTGCCTGCCGGCACCACCGCCACCGACTTGGTCCTCACCGTCGCCGAACTACTTCGTCAGACCGGCGTCGTCGGCAAGTTCGTCGAGTTCTTCGGGCCGGGCGTGGCCAACGTGCCGCTGGCCAACCGGGCCACCATCGGCAACATGAGCCCCGAATACGGGGCCACCTGTGCGATCTTCCCGATCGATGACATCACGTGCGACTACCTGCGCCTGACCGGCCGATCCGAACACCGGATCAAATTGGTGGAGGCCTACGCCAAAGAACAGGGCATGTGGCATGACCCCAACCATGAGCCGACGTTTTCGCAGACCCTCGAGCTGGATCTGAGCGCGATCGAACCGTCGATCGCCGGACCCAAACGCCCCCAGGACCGCATCCCGCTTCGGGTGGCTCCCCACACGGTCTCGGCGCTGCTGAACGGCACCGAAACGACGGCGGAGGCGCTCTCGGAACTCGACCAGGCATCCGCGGATTCGTTTCCCGCCAGCGACCCGATCGCCTTCGGGGAGAGCATGCCCGAGGGCAGGCCCCACGAGCCGTGGAAAGGTGGCGACAAGCTGCCCTGGCCGAGTGCGGCCACAGCAGTACAGCTGGCCGACGGCACCAGTGCCGAGGTCGACAACGGCGACGTCGTTATCGCTGCCATCACCTCGTGCACCAACACGTCCAACCCGTCGGTGATGGTCGGCGCGGCACTACTGGCCAAGAAGGCGATCGAGAAGGGCCTGTCCCGCAAGCCGTGGGTGAAGACCACCCTGGCGCCCGGGTCTCGGGTGGTCACCGACTACTACGACCGCGCGGGCCTGACTCCGTACCTGGACAAGCTGGGCTTCAACCTGGTCGGTTACGGCTGCACCACCTGCATCGGCAACTCCGGGCCGCTGATCCCCGAAGTGAGCAAAGCCGTCGTCGACAACGACCTGACGGTGTGCTCGGTGCTGTCCGGCAACCGCAACTTCGAGGGCCGCATTCACCCGGAGACCCGGATGAATTTCCTGGCCTCACCACCGCTGGTGGTCGCCTACGCGCTGGCCGGCACGCTGCGCGTCAACCTGCTCACCGATCCGATCGGTACCGGCAGCGACGGTCAACCGGTGTACCTGCGCGACCTGTGGCCCACCACCGCCGAGATCGCCGCCATTGTCGACGACAACCTGCAGGCCGAGATGTTCACCGCCAGCTACGCCGACGTGTACAACGGTGATGACCGCTGGCGTTCGCTCGCGGTCCCCGATACCGACACGTTCTCCTGGGATCCAGACTCCACCTACGTTCGGCAGCCCCCGTACTTCGACGGGATGACCCGTGAGCCACAACCGCTCACCGACATCACCGGCGCCCGGGTGCTGGCCAAGCTCGGCGACTCGGTCACCACCGACCACATCAGCCCCGCTGGGTCGATCCGCTATGACTCGCCTGCCGGAAAGTATCTGTCCGCCCACGGAATTGAGCGCAAGGACTTCAACTCCTACGGTTCCCGGCGCGGCAACCACGAGGTGATGATCCGCGGAACCTTCGCCAACATCCGGCTGCGCAACCAGTTGGCTCCCGGCACCGAGGGCGGTTTCACCCGCGACTTCACCCAGCCCGATGCCCCGGTCAGCACCATCTACGACGCGTCTGTGAACTATCTGGCCGCCGGCACCCCGCTGGTGATCCTGGCCGGCAAAGAGTACGGATCCGGCTCCTCACGCGACTGGGCCGCCAAGGGCACCGTGCTGCTGGGGGTGCGGGCCGTGCTGGCGGTGTCCTACGAGCGCATCCACCGCTCCAACCTGATCGGGATGGGCGTGTTGCCGCTGCAGTTCCCCGAGGGCGCCGACGCGGACTCGCTGGGCCTGACCGGTGAGGAGACCTTCGAGATCACCGGTGTGACAGCGCTGGCCGATGCCATCCCGGACACCGTGCACGTCAAGGCCGGCGACGTGGAGTTCGACGCCAAGGTGCGCATCGACACCCCCGGCGAAGCCGACTACTACCGCAACGGCGGCATCATGCAATACGTGCTGCGCCAACTCTTGGACGCCTAGCCGAAGGAGAGCGACATGTCAGACGACCTGTATCCGAAAGCGACACAAGAGATCTACAACCGCCGCAAGGAACTGACCCCGCACACCCACGAAGCCTTCGAGGCGTTCTCCAAATCGGTGTTCGCCGACGGAGCGCTGCCGGAGAAGACCAAGCAGCTGATCGCCGTCGCGGTCGCCCACGTGACTCAATGCCCGTACTGCATTCAGGGTCACACCAAATTGGCGCACCGCAAGGGCGCCACCGACGCCGAGATCATGGAGGCGATCTGGGTGGCCGCCGAGATGCGGGCCGGCGGCGCCTACGCGCATTCCACCCTGGCCCTGGACGTGCTGGCCAAAGAACACCACTGATTTCGGTGCTTGCGGTCTGGCGAGCGCCAGCGTAGAGATCGGTGTTGATTGCCGGCATCTCCCCTCCCCTGAGCTCACCCTGGTGGTATACCTCAACCTTCGACAACAGAGAGGGCCGCGACCGGGTGAGAGAAGCAACGACAGAGCCGACGTATGGAACCCGCGAGGCGATTCGCACGCTGAACCCCGGCTACTTCGCCCTGGTCATGGCCAGCGGCATGGTGTCGATGGCGATGTATCACCAGAACTCACGGCGGCTGTCGGTGCTGCTGCTGTGGGTGACGGTGGCGTCCTACCTGCTGTTGCTCACCGTATCGGCGGTGCGCTTCGTCGCGTTCCGTCACGAATTCCTGGCCGATCTCTACGATTCCGGCCGCGCCTTCGGCCTGTTCACATTCGTCTCGGCCACCAACGTGCTGGGCGCCCGGCTGCTGATGGACGGGCACAGCAGCATCGCATCCGGGCTGCTGATGGCCAGCACCTTGGCCTGGCTGGTACTGGGTTACCTGATTCCCTGGACCGCCGTACTGGGCACCTCGGAACGTCCGGTGGTACGGCGCGCGAACGGCACCTGGTTCGTCTGGGTGGTGGCCAGCCAGTCTATCGCCGTGCTGGCCGCCGCACTCGAGGTGAAAGCACCCGAATCGTGGCGCCAGGGCCTGGCACTGCTCGCGGTCAGCTCCTGGTCGGTGGGTGTGTTCCTCTACGGCGCAGCCGGCATATTCGTTGCCTTACGACTGCTGCAGTACCCACTGCGGCCCGAAGATCTCATTCCGCAGTACTGGGTGGGAATGGGCGCGACCGCGATCACCGTCCTGGCCG
The DNA here is from genome assembly GCF_020172665.1 of [Mycobacterium] zoologicum. Lineage (GTDB taxonomy): Bacteria > Actinomycetota > Actinomycetes > Mycobacteriales > Mycobacteriaceae > Mycobacterium > Mycobacterium zoologicum. The sequence goes on from NZ_CP083985.1 coordinate 2,336,815, forward strand.
GTGCCCGGATCGTCGAGATGGCCGAGGCGCCCATGGTCAATGCCACCCGCGGCCTCATAGCGGGAACCTCGGTGCTGTTCTGGGCGTTCGGCACCTGGCTGATCCCGCCGTTGATCGCCGCCGGGGTGTGGCGACATGTCGTGCACCACATCCCACTGCGCTACGAGGCACCGTGGTGGAGCGTGATCTTCCCGTTGGGTATGTACGGGGTGGGCAGCCACTACCTCGGGCAGGCCGACCATCTGCCGATCGTCTACTACATCGGCTCGGTGCAGAGCTGGATCGCGTTGGGCGCCTGGGTCATCACGTTCGTGCTCATGGTGCACCACCTGGCGGTCACGCTGGGACCACCCGGGCGCCGTCCGCAGTGAAGAAGTGCAGATCGGTCAGATCGAACCCCAGCGACAGCCGCGCGCCGCGCCGCACATCGGTGCCGCCGGGCACCCGCGCCACCACCGACTGCGGCGTCGATGGGCTCACGGTGCTGCCGTAGAGGTAGGTGTCGGCACCGAGGTCCTCGACGAGATCCACCTCGACACCGACTCCGTGATCTGCGATGTGCAGCTGCTCGGGGCGGATGCCGATGATCAACTCCGGTGCGGTGGAGGCGATCTCGCGGGGCAGCTCGACCGTGTAGTCCCCGAGGGAGATCGCACCGGCGGTGACCGGGACGGTGAACAGATTCATCGCCGGCGAGCCGATGAACCCGGCCACGAACACGTTCGCCGGGCTGCGGTACAGCTCGCGCGGCGGGGCACACTGCTGCAGAACCCCGTCGCGCAACACCGCCACCCGGTCCCCCATCGTCATCGCTTCGACCTGATCGTGGGTGACGTAGACGGTCGTGATGCCCAGCCGGCGTTGCAGTTCGGCGACCTGGTTGCGGGTCTGCACGCGCAGCATCGCGTCCAGATTCGACAGCGGCTCATCCATCAGGAACACCTGCGGGCGGCGTACGATCGCCCGCCCCATGGCGACGCGCTGGCGTTCACCGCCGGACAGATCCTTGGGTCTGCGGTCCAGGTGTGCTTCCAAGCCCAAGAGCCGAGCGGCTTCGATTACCCGCGAACGGATCTCGGACTTGGGCGTCTTGGCGATCTTGAGGGCGAATCCCATGTTCTGCGCCACCGTCATGTGCGGGTACAGCGCATAGTTCTGGAACACCATCGCGATGTCGCGCTGACCCGGGTCGGCAGCGGTGACATCGGTGCTTCCGATATAGATGTGGCCGGCGTCAACGGGTTCCAGGCCGGCCAGCATCCGCAGCGTCGTCGTCTTGCCGCAGCCGGACGGCCCCACCAGCACCATGAACTCACCGTCGTCGACCGACAGGTCCAGCGCGTCCAGTGCCGGACGTGCGGCGCCGGGATAGCGCCGGGTTGCGGCGTCGAACCTCACCGATGCCACTGGGCTGCCCTACCTTCCACCGAAACCGCTGGCCGCGATCCCGCTGACGAAGGAGCGTTGCGCGACGGCGTAGATCGCGATCAGCGGCGCCAGCATCAGCATGGACGCCGCCATCAGCACCGGCCATTCGGCGACGTACTCCCCCTGCATCCACACCAGCCCGAGGGTAAGGGTGGCGATGGCCTTGCGCTGGATCATCAGCAGTGGCCACAAGAAGTCGTTCCAGACGTTGATCCAGGTCAGCACCGCCAGCACCATCACAGCGGGTTTGGCGTGCGGCAACAGAATCCGCCAGTAGACCTGCCACGGCGAACACCCGTCGAGGATCGCGGCCTCCTCCAGATCGACGGGCAGCGTCGCGAAGAACTGCCGCATCAGGTAAGTCCCGAAGGCACTGCCGAACAACCCGGGAATGATCATCGCCCACATGGTGTCGGTCCACCCGAACACGCGCATCAGGATGAACTGTGGGATCACCGTCACGGTCAACGGCACCATCAGGGTCGCCAGGTACAGCACGAACAACGTGTCGCGTCCGGTGAACGGCAGACGGGCGAACGCATACCCGGCCAGGGAGCAGAAGAAGACCTGCCCGGCCGTCACGGCACCGGCATACAGGACGGTGTTGAAGAACATCCGCCAGAACGGCATTCGGCTGAACACCTCAACGTAGTTCGACCACTGCGGATCGGCCGGCAGCAGCATCGGCCGGCTGATCTCGGCCTGGCGCTTCAGCGATCCGGACAGCGCCCACAGGATCGGGAACAGTGCGCACGCGGCGACCGCGATCAGACCGGCGTACACGCCGAGCAGCCCGGCGATGCGATGCCGTTGCAGCGGCCCCGATGCGCTCATGGTTCGACCGCGTCTTTCCGCGACACTCGCAACTGGATGACCGTCAGCAGCAACAGTACGGCGAACATGACCCACGCCAGCGCGGCCGCGTAGCCGAAGTTCAGGAACGCGAACGCCTGCTGAAACAACATGATCGCCAGCACGTACGTCCCGGTCTCGGGACCGCCGCTACTGCCGGTCAGAACGTAGACCAGATCAAACGCCTGGAACGCGTTGATAACCGAGATCACCACCACGAACCACAGCGCGCCTCGGATCATCGGGACTGTGATCGACCAGAACCGCCGGATCTCCCCGGCGCCGTCGATGCGGGCAGCCTCGTGCAACGACTCGGGTACACCCTGCATCGCGGCCAACAGGATCACCGTCGCGAACGGGACGCTCTTCCAGACGCTGACCAGACACAACGACACCATCGCCCAATGCGGCTCGGTCAGCCACGGCACCGGCGAGATCCCGGCCCAGCCGAGCATGATGTTGAGCAACCCGCTGTCGGTGTTGAACACGAACTGCCACACCACCGCGATCACCACCGAGGACACCGCCAGCGGCAGGAAAGCTATTCCCCGAAACAGCGCTATCCCCTTGATCTTCCGATTCAGCAATCCGGCGACCGCGACGCTGATCAGTACCGTCGGGACCACGGTACCCACGGTGAACACCGTGGTGTTGCGCACCGCGATGCCGAACAGTGGATCAGCGGTGAACAGGTCGCGGAAGTTCGCCCATCCGACGAACCGGGGCGAGGTGAACAGGTCCCACCGCTGCACGCTCATGTAGAGCGAAAAGGCCAGCGGGAAACCCATGAACACCGCCACCGCGGCCAGATTCGGCGCAATGAACCACCGGCCGGCCCTGGCCCGTCTGCGGGTGCGGTTCATACGCCGGCCAGGACTTCGTCGATCTGCGGTGTCAGCCCGGCTTTGAGGGTTTCCGCAGGCCGCTTGCCGCGCAGCACCGGACCGATCGCACGGTCCATCAGGGCGTGTACCCGCTGCCAGTCCGGGGAGATCGGCAAGCCCTCGGAATGCGAGGGCCCGCCGGTGAGGACGGCCATGTTGGCGATTCCGGTGTGGGCTGCGGCGAATCCAGGTGCGGCTATCGCGGACTTCAGGACAGGCACGAACAGCCCGGTCTGCCCGATCAACGCCTGACCCACCGGCCCAGCCGCGAATCTGACGAAATCCCAGGCCTGTTGCCGGCGGCGACTGTCGGCGGCGATCGCCAGGCCGGTGCTGCCGATGGCCGAACGGGCCGACATCCCCTTGGCTGCCGCACCCGGGCCGGTCGGCAGGATCGTGACGTCGAATTCCAGGTTCTCGGCCTGGGCGAAAGTCTGGTAGCGCCAGTGCCCGCCCAGAGCCATCGCCGCATTGCCGGAGGCAAACAACCCCATGGTGGAGATCGACTGGGTATCCGATGCCGCCGGTGCCACCCGGTGCACGTTGGACAGGTCGGCGTAGAACTGGATTCCGGCCAGGAAGTCGTCGTCGTCGAAGTTCAGGTGTGTGGGGTTGAATCGCGGGACCGCCCACGGCACACCGTTGTTCATGCCGAACAGCGCTGCGCTGTACGGCGGTGACCAGGTGTCGACGAATCCCCACTGGGTGACCCGCCCGGTGACATCTCGCCGGGTGAGAGCCGTTGCGGTGTCCAGGAATTGATCGAAGGTCCAGGGTGTGTCCCAGCGGCCCGGTGGCGGTGGCGCCCCTGCTTCGGCGAACAGCGCCGGATTGAAGAACAGAAACGCCCCCGACCACTGCTCGGGGAAGGCGTACTGGCCGCCGTTGAAGCCGAACGTCTCATAGAGCGGCCCGATGCTGTCGGCGTGCAGCGTCGCCGCGAACTCGGGGTCCTTCGCCAGCAGGGTGTTCAGGTCGAGCAGCACGCCGCGGTCGGCCAGGCCCGCATAGTTGAACTCCCAGGCCATCAACACATCCGGGCATTTCCCGCCAGCGCAGAATGTCGACATCTGCTGGGTGGGGTCTCCCCCGGCAAGGATCGTGCGCACCCGGATATCGGGGTGCGCACGCTCGAACGCCGACACCACCCGCATGCGGGCGTCGGCCTCTTCGGGGTTGGCGGCGAAGAAGAAGGTCAGCGCGTCGTCGTCGCCGGTGCAACCGGGCGGCCACGGCGCCAGGGCCGCCGCCGACAGCGCTGTGGCCCCGCGCAGAAACGTGCGCCGCCGCAACGGTTCTCACACCTCGATCGGCGGGTAGAGACGTTCGAGGGTGAACTGCCGGTCTCGGCGGGCGGCCCAGGCGCTGGCCGCCAGCGACACCACCAGGATGCCGGCCAGCACACCTACCGAAGTCCACATCCTGGCGTCCACCCCACCGACGATCAACTGGCGTAACCCGTTGACGGCGTAGGTCATCGGATCATAGGGGTGCAGGATCTGGAACGGTTTCGCGGTGGTCTCCACCGGATACACGCCACCGGAGGACACCAGCTGGAACATCAGGAAGGCCAGGGTGAAGACCCGGCCCACCGCCACCCCCAGCACAGCGTTGAAGGCCTGGATCATCGCCAGGAACGACGCGGCGATCAGCGTGAGGAACGCCACCATCCCGGCGGCGTAGCGGGCCTGCAATCCGACCCCGAAATGCACCACCGTGTACATCAGGACCACCTGGCAGATCCCGAGCAGCAACGCCGGCCAGTAGGAGGCCAGCACCACCCGTAGTGCGCCGAGGCCGTTGACGACGGCCCGAGTCTGCAACGGCGTCAGCAACATCCACACGATCAGGGAACCGATGAACAAAGCCAGCGGCAGGAAGAACGGGGCGAACCCGGTGCCGAATGTGGCGGCGTGGTGGGTGAAGTCCATCTCGACGCCGACCGGACTGGCCAGGATCGCCGACACTTCGACACGCTGCTGGTCGGTGATCGTCGACGCACGTTGATCGGCCTCACCCAGGCCGGTCGCCAGCTGTTCGGCACCGTCTTTGAGCTGGTTGCCGCCGTCGGCCAACTGGACCAGCCCGTCGCTGAGCTTGTGCGCACCCGCATCGAGGTCGGAGGCGCCGTTGCGCAGCGTGACCAGATCGGCCTTGAGCCCGCCGTCGAGGGCGTGGGTGATGAAGGTGCGCAAGCCGCTGTTGGGGTCGGCCAGATCGTTCTCGAGCTGTTGAGAATTGTTGCGCAGCTGGGTCAGTCCCTCGTCGGTGGCCGGATCCAGTCCCTTGACATCGAGCAGTCGCTGGGCGCCGGCCAGGGTGTCGCCGAGCCCCCGGACCGCCGGATCGGGGTTGGTGCGTAAGGCGTCCACGACTTGATTGACGATTCCGGCGGCCTGCTGATAGTTGACGTTCAGCGAGGCGAGCCGATCGGACACCGCCTTGATGTTGCCGCTGAGCCGGGTGGCGGCCGCACCGGCGGCGTTCGGGTCGAATCCCATCGAACCGAGGTCGTCGGTCAGCTTCAGCAGCGGATCGGTGGCCTGCTGGATTCCGGCCGACAGCCGATGGCTTCCGTCGGCGAGCGCCGCGGCACCGTCGCGGGCGGTCCCCAGTCCGTCGGCCAGGGTCCTTGAACCGTCGGAGAGCCGGACCGCACCGTCGGCGGCCTTGGTGACCTGGTCGGTGACCTGGGTCAGTGCCGTGCCGATCACCTGCTGACCGACCTTGGAGCTGACTTCGTTGAGCACCTCACGAGCCGCGTTCTGGCCCATCACCGACGCGAGGTAGTTGTTGGCGTCGTTGAAGCGGAACTGGATCTGTGCCTTCTGTGGGTTCGGGCCTGCCGGCGATACCACCGCCGTACTGAAATCCGCTGGGAGCGTGATCGAAAAGTAATAGGTTCCGTCGGAAACCCCTTCGGCAGCTTGGCGTTGCGATACCTGATGCAGGTCGAGCTGACCGGAGTCCACCAGTGCGCGAGCGACCTCGTCGCCGGCTCGCAGCGCATTGCCCGAGACCGTCGCACCGGTGTCCTCGTTGACCAGCGCCACCGGGATCTTGTCGATCGCCGCGAACGGATTCCAGAACGCCCACAGGTACATGGCTCCATAGAGCAGCGGCAAGACGATGATGGTGATCAGGGCCAGCCGGGGCATGGTCCCGCGTGAATAGCGTTTGAGGTCGGTGCCCAGCGACATTCCGGCGAGCATGATCTAGTCGTCCCCCTTCTCGTGGCGGCCGTGCACATCGGCGGCCACTTCGGCGTGCCGCAGATGCTCGACGTGGATCTGCGTGACGACGTCCGTGGACTCGGGCAACTCATTGGCCGAGGCGGTGATCACCGTCTGCTGCTCCCCCAGCTCCACCAGTCTGTGGATCAGGTTCTGCCGTTCGCGGTCGTTGGTGACCTCGTCGATGCTGCCGACCACCAGAAGTGCCGGGCGCGCGGTGTTGGCCAACGCGATGCGCAGCAGCACCCCGGTCAGTTCGTCGAGCTGTTCGACGAACTCGTCCAGTTGCGGCAGTGGCAGATCGCCGAAGACCGGTCGGCACACCGCGTCTCGCTCGGCCTCGCCCGCGCGGCGCACCAGCCGGTACCACGGTGCGTCCCAACGGATCTGTTCGGTGATCAGGTCACGCACGGTCACCGACTCGTAGATCGCATCCAGTTGCTCGATGCCGGCCAGCGCCGAGACCGCGAAGATGTCTCGCGCCTTGCTGTGCCCGAACACCGTGAGCATTCCCGTCGACGGCTTCATCCGCCCCGCAAGGTTCATCAGCAGCGCGGTGCGCCCGGATCCGGGCGCACCGATCAGCACGGTGAGGCCGCCGGAAGCCGGGATATCCAGATCGAGCGGTCCGAATACCGGCCCCCACGGCCCGGTCATCGAGATCCCGCGCGCCGTCACCGCCTGGGGTGCCGCGTGCTGGCCGTGATCGTCGTCAGGCATGGATACAGCCCCCTGGTAGTAGTAGCCGATCGTCAGCCGAATTCCGCCGCGGGATCGGTGTGGCCGGCGTTGCCGGCCCGGCGCGGCAGCTCGACGACGACGTTGGTGGCCTTCACCGATGCCACGACCAGGCTGCCGGGCTGCAACCCCAGTTCCTCGGCGGCTTCACGGCTGACCAGCGACACCAGCCGAAACGGACCGGCCTGGATGTCGACCTGTGCCATCACCTTGTCGCTGGTCACCGCGGTCACCAGCCCGACCAGCCGGTTACGGGCCGACTGGCCCACCACCGGGTTGCGCGACACCGGCTCGACGGCGGCACGCTCTTGGGCGAAGCGGGCCAACTCGGCCCCGTCGACCATGCGCGGACCGCTGCCCGCGGTGGCCGACAGGCGATCGGAATCGATCCACCGGCGAACGGTGTCGTCACTGACCCCGAGCAACTCGGCGACTTCGGCGATGCGAAAACGTGGCACGCGCATGAGCTTATCTCCGCAGAAGGTCGACGCCGCCGGAACGCAACGCGGCCAGCGCGGCGGCGGTCGTCTCCGGTGCCACGCCTACGGTCAGGTCGAGCAACACCGTGGTATCGAAACCGGCGCGGATCGCGTCCTCGGCGGTGGCTCGCACGCAGTGGTCGGTGGCGATGCCGACCACGTCGACACTGTCCACCCCACGCTGGACCAGCCAGTCGGCCAGCCCGACGCCGTCGTCGTCGGCGCCGTCGAACCCGCTGTAACCCGCGCCGAAGGCGCCCTTGGAAAAGACCGCCTCGATCCGATCGGTGCACAGATCGGGGTGAAACGCCGCCCCGGCGGTGCCCGCGATGCAGTGCGGCGGCCATGACGTCACATAGTCGGGATGGTCGGAGAAATGCCCGCCGGGGTCGATGTGACGATCCTGGGTCGCCACCACGTGCGCGTAGCGGTCGCGGGCCGTCACGCCGTCCAGGTAGTGGGTGAGGTCTCGGGCGAGGGCCGCGCCACCGGTCACCGCCAGTGCTCCCCCTTCGCAGAAGTCGCGCTGGACATCGACGATGACCAGAGCCCGCATGCCGTCCACCGTATCGCCGGCGCCGTGGGCGAATCCCTTTTCGCCGTCCGCAGAATCCGGTTCGGCCCGCACCGTGCGCGGTACATTGGCCAGCATCCGACGTGTTCAGGAGCGAGGCAGATGACTACCGGTGATTTCCACCCGAACAACCCCGGCTACGGGCCCGGTTCCGGTCAGGGTTTCGGCCAGCCCGGCGGCTACCCGCCGGCACCGGGCTGGGGCCAGAAGCCCGGTGGACTGATCAGGCGTTTCTGGGCTCGGTGGATCGACGGCGTGCTCGTGGGTATAGCCGCCTGGTTCCTGGCAGTGTTCCTGTTCTCCGACGACTACCCGTTCCTGGTGACCGGTCTGTTCTCCGGGGTGCTGACCTTCGGCTACTTCGTCTTGTTCGAGGTCACCCAGGGGGCCACGCCGGCCAAGCGGCTGCTCGGGCTGGCGGTGCGCGGACCCGACGGCGTCTCGAAGCCGACCTTGGGCGAATCCGCGAAGCGCAACGCCTTCACCGTGCTGGCGGTGATTCCCTACCTGGGCGGACTGCTGGCATTCGTCGCCTACGTGGTGATCGCCGTGACGATCGGCGGCAGCCCGACCAAACAGGGCAAGCACGACGAACTGGCCGGCGGGACCCGGGTGATCCGGGCCTGATCCGCTAGCGGGCCAGGGTGAAGCCCTGCCAGGCCACCCGGCGCTCCAAGGCCGGGTCGTACTCCACCCGGGGCTTGCGGTCGAGCACCATCACGGCCCGGTCGGCCTCGGTGTAGAGCGGCCAGTCGTCGCCCGGCACCCCGGTCCGGCTGAACGCCCCCCAGCGGCGCTGCACGTGCCCGCTGACTTCAAGCGCGGCCCGGCGATCGGCGCCCGCGGTCAGCAGGAACCCCAGCCCCCCGCTGCGGTATATGTCGAACACCGCGAACAGTTCGGTGGCATGGGTGGCGCCCAGGCCCGCCCAGCGCAGCGCCCGCGGTGCAAAGTCGTAGCGGTAGACGTATGTCGGGGCGTGGCGGCTGTGCGCCTCGGCGATCTCCCAGACCGCAGAGGTGAAGGCGAAGTCGCCACCGAGACGGATGCAGGCGGCCCGGGTCGGGTAGTCCGGGTAGGCGGCCACGATGCGGTCGCGGACACCCGGTCCGGCGTTGGCCAGCACCGACTCCACCATCGTCTCGTTGGTCGGCAGCATCTTCAGGAAGCGGGTGAACAACCTACCCTCCTCGGCATTGCTGCCGACGATCAGCGGCACCCGGTTGGCCGCGCCGCGACGCATCGCCTCGACCGGGTCCAGCGGCAGCACGTCGTCGCCGTAGACGGGGCCGATCGGGAAGGCGCCGAGCATCTCCTGGGCGCCCTGGGCGATCAGGCGATCCTGGGCTGCCAGCAGTTCGGCGGGCGAGACGCGCAGCAGAGTCCGCGCAGCGTCGCTCGGCCGCACCCCGAGCAGCGTGGCGAACCGGTTCGCGAACTCTGCCGCCATCTCCGGGCCGCGCACCATGCCCGCCGCCGGGCTTTCGGCGATCGCGCGGGCGAACAGGCCCTCGGCAGCGGGAACCGCCAGCAGCGTGGAGACGATGTGCGCGCCGGCGCTCTCGCCGAAGATCGTGACGTTGTCGGGGTCCCCGCCGAACGCCGAAACGTTGCGGCGCACCCACTGCAGCGCCAGCACCAGGTCGCGCAGGAACAGGTTGCTGTCCAGCGTGTCCTGCGACGTCGACAACGACGACAGATCCAGGCAGCCCAGGACACCCAACCGGTAGTTCATCGACACGTAGACGCAGCCGCGCCGCGCCAGGGCCGCGCCGTCGTAGATCGGAGTGGCGGAACTGCCCAGGATGTAGCCGCCGCCGTGGATGAACACCATCACCGGCAGCGGGCCCTGCGCCGGCTCCTCGGGCGCCACCACGTTGAGCGTCAGGCAGTCTTCGTCAGCCCGCTGGAACCGGCCCGGACCGAGGATGGTGTACATCCGCTCCTGCGGGGCGCAGTTGGCGAAGCCGTGGCAGTGCCGCACCCCTGACCAGGGTTGAGCCGGTCGTGGCGCCCGGAACCGCAGTGGCCCGACCGGCGGCTGCGCATACGGGATGGACCGCCAGCGACGCACCCCGTCGCGGGCGAAACCCTCCACGATGCCGGTGTCGACGCTGACCTGCACGGGGTGGTTATGCATGAGGCGAACGGTAGCGAATGGCCCTCCGGTTAGCCTAACGACATGCGTCTTGCCGGGCTGATCGCCGTACTGCTGTTGATCGCCGGATGTTCCCGCGCGAGCGTGCAGGAACCCGAACCGGGCACGAGCACGCCGTCGTCGGCGGCGTCCACCCAGTCCACGCCGTCCTCGGCCTCGCCAGCACCGGGGAAGCCCAGTCCGTCGTCGAAGCCGGCCACTCCCCCCGTTGCGGGTGCCCCGATCGCAGATGTCATCGCCTGGGTCGAAGCCGGTCGCCCGGTAGACGCCGCGGGCTATCACAAGGCCACCCGCGACGATGAGACCACCGATCTGGTCGACGAGGTGGCGTTCACGGTGCCGGCCGGATCCCGCCAGGCCACCAAGTGCATGACCGATAAGGACGCAGGCGACAGCGCGCTGGCCTGCGTGGTCGACCTGGTGAGCCCGCCGCCGCAGCCCGCCGACATCTACGGGCAGTGGAAGGGCGGCTGGGTGGACTTCGGCGGCAACTCGCTGCGCGTCGGATCCGCGCACGGGGATCCGGGCCGGTTCCTGCACGGGGACGGCGCCGAACTGCCCGACGGCGACACGCTGTCGTTCGGCGACTATCGCTGCCGCGCGGACCGCACCGGCCTGTACTGCGTCAACTACGCCCACCGTTCGGCGGTGCTGTTGCGCCCTGAGGGCATCGCAACATTCGGCTGCCTGCACCCGGTGCCGCCGCCCGTCGACGCCGGCAAGCTGTTCAGCTGCGCAAGCTGACGCTCAGCGCCAGCGGTCGGCGGAGTCGACGGCGCCCAGCAGCACATCGCACAATTGCCGCAGTTCGTCGTGCGAAGCATCCTCGGACAGCGCGGTCGCGATGTCCTCGGCGGCGCAGCGCACCTGATACACCCGGTCGGACAAGGCGGTGGCCTCGTCGGCGGAGAGCACCACCGAATCGGGTGCCAGTGCGGCGGTCTTACCGCTGCTGATCAGGGCACGCTGTTCGTAGGCCCGTTGCCGGCAGGACTGCCGGCAGTATTGCCGGCGCCGCCCGATGCCGGCGTCGCCCACGTCGCGACCACACCAGCGGCACGGTTGGGGGCGGGGGCTGCGGGGCACGCTTGAAGACCTTAGTCGGGCCTCGGCGATGATCCCGGTATCATGGGAGGTCGCGCCGCGTGCGCCGGGAACTGTTCAGGACCCGCTCGCGTTGTCCATCGCGAGGCATTTTTTGTGACTTAAGGAGAGTGGGTCGAATGGCTGATCGTGTTCTGCGGGGCAGCCGGCTGGGCGCCGTGAGCTACGAGACCGACCGCAACCACGACCTGGCACCCCGCCGGATGGCGCGGTACCGCACCGACAACGGCGAAGAGTTCGAGGTTCCGTTCGCCGACGACGCGGAGATTCCCGGCACCTGGATGTGCCGCAACGGCCTGGAAGGCACCCTGCTCGAAGGTGACCTGCCGGAGCCGAAGAAGGTCAAGCCGCCGCGTACGCACTGGGACATGCTGCTGGAGCGTCGCTCCGTCGAGGAGCTCGAAGAGTTGCTCAAGGAGCGTCTCGACCTGATCAAGACGCGCCGGCGCGGTTAAACCGCCCTAGCTGTTCTTCACGGGTAGGTTGTGAACGCGTAGGCGCTCGATTGGTGTCATTCCGCCGATGCCGGTGTGGGGTCGGTGGTGATTGTAGTGATGCAGCCAGTGCTGGTAGGTTCCGGCGCGTTCG
>NZ_CP083985.1:2348952-2636852 GCF_020172665.1 [Mycobacterium] zoologicum
TTTGGGCCGGCGTACCGGTAACCCGGTGTTTTGGTCCAGGTGCCGCAGCAATGGCATCCGGTAGCGGCGCAGCACCGCCTCAACGGTCGAGCGTGGCAGGTGCAGGTAAGCGGCGATGCGATGTGGGCCCCAGCGCCGGGTGAAGCGCAGGTTGACGATGCGCCGCTCACGTCGTTTCGGCAACCGCAACGGACTGCGATGCGGCCGGCTGGGCCGGTCTACCATCGCTGCTTCGCCACCGTCGCGATAACGGTCGGCCCATTTCTTGGCTGTGGCCACCGAACATTGGAACCGCTCAGCCGCGCGCCGCAAACTCCAGCCCTGATCAACAACCGCCTGCGCAAGCCGCAACCGCCCACGAGGAGTCAACGAAGCATTAGCGTGGACCATGAGGACCTCTCGGTAATCGGATGTGCGTGTTTGGTAACCACACCGATACCGGAGGTCCTCACCTACTTCCGCTCACCACGCCGTTCACAACCTGTCTGGGAGTTACACCTAGCGCTTACCGCGGAGCCGGTTCACCCGGCCGCCGATCCCCCACCGGGCGACCTTGACCATCGCCTCGCGGATGTTGGAGCCACTCATCTTCGACACGCCGAGCTCGCGCTCGGTGAAGGTGATAGGCACCTCGGTGATGGTGAAACCCTCGTTGACGGCGCGCCAGGTGAGGTCCACCTGGAAGCAGTAGCCCTTGGAGTCCACCGCGTCCAGTCCGAGCTTCTCCAGCACCCCGCGTCGGTAGGCCCGGTAACCAGCGGTGATGTCGTGAATGCCGACTCCGAGCAGCAGCCGGGCATAGGTGTTGGCGGTCTTGGACAGCACCAAGCGGCGCACCGGCCAGTTACGCACCGCTCCGCCGTCGACGTAGCGCGATCCGATCGCCAGGTCGGCGCCGGCGTCGACGGCGTCCAGCAACCGGTACAGCTGCTCGGGCGCGTGGCTGCCGTCGGCGTCCATCTCGACCAGGACGTCGTAGTCGCGGGCCAGCCCCCAGGCGAAGCCGGCCAGATAAGCCGCGCCCAACCCGGCCTTCTCCGTCCGGTGCATCACATGCACGCGCTCGGGATCGGCGGCGGCCCGCTCGTCGGCCAGCTGCCCGGTGCCGTCGGGGCTGCCGTCGTCGACCACCAGAACGTGCACGTCAGGGCGGGCCTGCTGCAGCCGGCCCAAGATGATCGGCAGGTTCTCCAGCTCGTTGTAGGTGGGAATGACCACCAGGGTGTGCAGGCTGGGACGCTCACTCATCGGCGCCGCTCCTCCCGTTGACTTCGGCGCCGGAGGGCCGCCGTGTGAGGCGACGCCGGGTGGCCGGACGCCGCATGAACACTCCATTTTGCCGTATGGCCGCCATCAGTCCGGCAACGGCCGCGCCGAGCAGCATCCATTGCAGGAGCGGCCCCCACCGGGTGGCCGGGGTCAGGCTGGACTTGAGGCGCACGTGCGCGTCGAGGTAGGCCGGTTCGAAGAACCCGGTGCGGGCCAGTTCTCGACCGTCGGGGGCGATCATCGCGCTGATTCCGGTGGTTCCCGCGACGACGACGTAGCGGTCGTGTTCGACGGCGCGCACCTTGGCGAAGGCCAGTTGCTGTTCGCTCATCGTGGCGTCGAAGGTGGCGTTGTTCGACGGCACCGTCAGCAACCGGGCTCCGGCGAGCACCGACTGGCGCGCGGCGCGGTCGAAGATTACTTCCCAGCAGGTGGCCACCCCGACCGGCACGCCCGCGACATGCACGACGCCGTCCCCGTGGCCCGGCACGAAGTAGCCCGCCCGATCGGCATAGCTGGACAGGTGACGGAAGAAATCCCGCCACGGCAGGTATTCACCGAACGGCTGCACGATCCGCTTGTCGTGGCTGTCGCCCGGTCCGGTGACCGGATCCCACACCAGCACAGAGTTGGTGGCGACCGGATTGTCGCGGGTCCAACCCGGCGCGGAGCGCACGGTGCCGACCAGGATGGGCGCGTCGATCGCCTGAGCCGCCAGCGTGATCTGTTGTCCGGCATCGGCATTGGCCACGGGGTCGATGTCGGAGGCATTCTCCGGCCAGATCACGAACAACGGCTGCGGGGCCCGCCCGGCCGCGACGTCTTCGGCCAGTCGCAAGGTCTCGCGGACGTGATAGTCCAGCACCTGGCGGCGCTGGGCGTTGAAGTCCAGCCCGAGCCGCGGCACATTGCCCTGCACCGCGGCCACCGTGATGGTGGGGTCGTCGCCGGCGCCCGCTCCCGAGCGCCGGACGCCCGGCCACATCAGCACCGTGGCCAGCAATATCGCGCAGATGCACAGGCCGGGCAGCAGCACCGCCGGCGGGGGGGCGGCGGACTCGGCGTGCTGCGAGTCGTCGCGCAGCCATCGGACGATCTCGGAGATCAGCGCGGCACCGGCGCAGCCGGCAAGCGCCACGGCTGTCGACAACAACGGGACCCCGCCGAGGGCGACCAGTGGCAGCAGCGGCCCCTCGGTCTGGCCGTATCCGATTACGCCCCAGGGGAATCCGCCAAACGGCAACACCGACTTCGCCCACTCCAGGGCTGTCCACAGCAGCGCGAACCACACCGGCCAGCCCGCCAGGTCACGCACCACGACGGCGGCCGCACCGAAGACGGCCGGGAACAGCGCACACATCAGCGTCAGCATCAGCCACGGCAGCGGCCCCACCAGCCCGCCGACCCACGGCAGCAGCGGCAGGTAGAACGCCAGACCGCAGAGCAGGCCGTACCCGAACCCGCCGGCGATCGTGGTCACCGGGTGCCGCAGCACCCAGCTCAGCAGCCCGATCGCCAGAATCGCCGCCCACCACCAGTTCAACGGCGGGAAGCTGGCGCGCAGCAGCATTCCGGCGACCACCGTCGCGGCCAGCTGAGCCCAGCGATCCGCCGCCGCCACCCCCAGCCGTTCCAGGCGGTTCGGCGTGGGTGCCGCCGGGCGGCTGTCGGACTCAGCCATACAGGGTCACACCCCGGTGCACCGTGCGCCGACACCGCGGTGCCGCGCCCGAGTCCAGTACCGGCAGGGGCGGGACACCCGAACGCGGGTCGGTCGACCAGCGCTGGACCGTGTCGCGGGGGGCCTCAACGGCCAGCTCGCCGACCTCCCACACCGCATAGGACGCGGGCGCCCCGGGCACCAGGGTGCCCGTCACGCCGTCGTGGACGCCGCCGGCCCGCCAGCCTCCCCGGGTGGCCGCGGCGAACGCCGCCCGCATCGATACGGCGCTGCCGGGGGTGCGGTGCCGGGCGGCCGCGTGCACGCCGGCCCAGGGGTCGAGTGCGGTCACCGGGCTGTCGGAACCGAACGCGAGTGGCACGCCTTGGGATGCTAACAGCGCGAACGGATTCAGCCCGGCGGCGCGCTCGGCACCGAGCCGCTGGGAGTACATGCCGTCGTCGCCGCCCCAGCGCGCATCGAAGGCCGGCTGCATACTGGCGATCACACCCCACGAGCCGAGTTTGGCGGCCTGCTCGGCGTTGACCATCTCCAGGTGCTCCAGCCGGTGACCGCAGCGGGCCACCGCAGCCACCCCGAAGTCCTCCACCACCTGTTCCAGCGCGGCAACCACCGAAGACACTGCGGCGTCACCGATCACGTGGAAGCCCGCGGGAACCTCCGCCTCGGTGCAGGCCCGCAGGTGCGCCTCGATGGTTGCCTTGTCGAGGTGGCACACGCCGGTGCAATCGGGCGCATCGGCGTAGGGCTGGTGCAGCCAGGCGGTGTGCGAGCCCAGGGCGCCGTCGACGAACAGGTCACCACCGAGGCCGCGAGCACCGGTGTCGGCGACCAACTCCCGGGCCCGGGCGGCGCTGTCGACCGGTTCACCCCAGTAGCCGACGACCTCGACCCCGTGGCTGAGGGCGCGAAGTTCCCGCCAGTCGTCGAGCCCACCGATATCGGGGCCGGCGCACTCGTGCACCATCACGATCCCGGCGGCGGCCGCCGCATCGAGTGCCGCCGTGCGGGCTGCGGAACGCTGGTCGGCGGTGAGCAGTTCGCGGGCCTCGGCGCGTACCCGGTGGTGGGCCTCTCCGGACAGGGGGCCGGACAGTACGGCGTCGCCGGACAGGCCGGTCACCCGACGGCGCAGCGCGGTCGAGGCCAACGCCGAGTGCACGTCGACACGCGACAGGTAGGCCACCCGATCCCCCACCACCGCGTCGACCGCCGCGGTGTCGGGGGCGCCGTCCGGCCAGTCCGTCTCATCCCAGCCGTGACCCCAGATCGGTTGGCCGGGATGGGCTGCGGCGTAGTCGGCGACCAGCTGCAGGCAGTGCCGTGACGAGGTGGCCGGCCGCAGGTCCAGGCCGGTGCGGCACAGACCGGTCTCGGTGACGTGGACATGGCTGTCCACGAAGCCCGGTGTCACGAAACCCCCATCGAGGTCGTCCACCTCGGCCTGTGGGAACCGTTCACGCCCGACGGCGTCGCTGCCCACCCACACGACCAGGCCGTCGCGTACCGCCATGGCGGTGGCATCGGGATGGCTCGGGCTGTGGATACGCCCGCCCAGCAGCAGCGACGCAGAAGTCCCGGACGCGATGCTCTCGACAGTCACGGTCTAAAAAGTACGGGTACCGGGTCAGCCGGCCGACAGGGCGGGCTGATTCACCTCGACCACACTGACCACTTCGGCGTCGATGTAGTCATCCCGGCGAGCCGCGCGGCGGCCCGCATACCAGCGGCGGCCCACCGTGGCCGCGCTCAGCAGCGGGGTGTAGCGGCCCAGGCCGATCGTCGCCGCGGACACCAGCAGTGGGCGGGCAGCAGAGCGAGTCGCCGGCGCGAGCAGTCCCAGCCCCAACAGCGTGGTCACCGGTCCGGGCACCGCCACCAGCAGCGTGCCGGCCGCGACCAGCCCGCCGTCGGTCAGCGCACCCCGCCCGGCGCCCGAGCGCAGCCGTCGGACCTGATGCCTGACCTGGCCTGCCGACAGCGCGAGTCCGGCGACGAATGCCACGAGCAGGCCTAGCACCGTCCAACCGAACCCGACAACCCAGATCAACGCAGCCACCGCCGCCGTCTCGACCAGGGCATAGGCCAGAAACATCCGAAGCACAGCGCTCGCCATGCCACTCCAACGTCGGCCTCGCGGATCGAGTTCCCCGCGGCCCGAGGCGCACTACGGTGATGCGATGACCACAATCGAACTCGCTACCGGCGACGGTCCGATCGAGGCGCTGCTGGACATTCCGGACGGTCCGGGGCCGTGGCCCGGCGTGGTGGTGATCCACGACGCCATCGGGTACGGAGCGGACATGCAGGCCATCTCCGAGCGGGTCGCCGCGGCCGGCTACCTAGCACTGTCGCCGAACCTGTACTCCCGCGGCGGGCGGGCTCGCTGCATCACCCGGGTGTTCCGCGAGCTGCTCACCCAACGCGGTCGCGCCCTGGACGACATCATGGCCGCCCGCGCTCATCTGCTGGACATGCCGCAGTGCTCGGGGCAGGTCGGGATCGCCGGGTTCTGCATGGGCGGACAGTTCTCGTTGATCCTGTCGCCCAAAGGATTCGGGGCGTCTGCCCCGTTCTACGGCACCCCGCTGCCCCGGCACCTCAGCGACACCCTCGACGGCGCCTGCCCGATCGTCGCCAGCTTCGGGGCACGCGATCCGCTAGGCAGGGGCGCCGGTGAACGGTTGCGCGTACTCGTCGAGGAGAAGCAGATCCCGCACGACATCAAGACCTATCCCGGCGCCGGTCACAGCTTCGCCAACAAATTGCCGGCCCAACCGCTGATCCGGATCGCCGGTTTCGGCTACGACGATGCTGCGACCGCCGACGCCTGGGAGCGGGTGTTCGCATTCTTCGGCGAACACCTGCACCCGGACTCGGTCGCCTAAGCGCTCGCGGTTGCCAGGACCCGCGGGAACAGCACGTTGTTCTCCTTGTGCACGTGCAGGTGGATGTCGCTCTCCAGGTCCGCCAAGCCGGCCAGCATCGCGGTGTAGCTGGCGCAGGCGTCGGCGGGAACGGCGTAGCCGCCGGTGAGCTCACGCAACTCGGCCAGCAGATGGCCGGCGTTGTCGTGTTCCTGCTGGTTCTCCGCCAGTTCGTTGCGGACCTCGTCGGACAGCGGGCGGTCCGGCCGGCCGGCGCTCAGGCTGATCTCGGGGAAGAGCATGGTCTCCTCGGTGCGCAGGTGGGGTTCCATGCCGCCGCGCAACTGGTGGAAGACCTCACGGACCCGGGCCAGCTCGCCGTGGTTGGGTCCGTGCACGCGCGCCACCTTGTCGACCAGTTCGGCCAACCGGGGGAACTCGTCCCACAGGAAGCGGTGGTGGGTGCTGACGATGTGCGCGATCAGCGCGGTGTCGTCGAAGTCGGCCCAATCGGCCCGCTGAGCGGACTCGGTGGAGCTGTTCAGTGCGGCCAGCAATTCGTCGGCGTCGACGCCGTCGGCCGCGCACGCATCGGCCAGGGAGCGCTGGCCGTGGCAGCAGAAGTCGATACCGAACCGGCTCAGGGTCCGGGTGGACGACGGGTCAGCGGTGACGATGTCGCCGAGGATCTGGTCAGAGGTGAAGGTCGTCACGCGAAGCTCCCTAGGCTCGAGATTTGAAGGACTTAAATCCACTATATGCGATGCGGGCTCCGGCTCACCCGGCGGTCGGGGTCAGTGCCAGCCCGACATTGTTGCGCATGCCACCGCGCAGCTTGCTGAAGAAGTTGAACACGCGCCCGACGACGTGATAGCGCTTGCCGATCGCGTCGTAGACGGCGCCGTTCTGCGATTTGTCCAGCACGGTGGCGACCGCCTCGATCGCCTCACTCTTGGGGTTTCCCCGCATGTCACACACCGCAAGCGTGACGCGGGGCGTGTTGCGGATGCGCTTGACCTTCCAGGAGCTCTCCTGGGTGATCACCAGGAGCCGGTCCCCGTCTGCCGCAGCCCAAATCGGGGTGGGCTTGGGCCGACCGTCTTTGGTGAACGTGGTCAGCAGCAGGTAGTCAGCCTTGGCGATGTCAGCAAACGTCGGGGTCACGAAGGTGAATCTACCCGTCAGCCATCGCCGGGGCGGGGCCTACAGCGGAGGGTGACTCGGGATCGGGTGCAGTTCGGAGAGCCGCGGCAGCTCGGGCTTCGCCGGCGGCGAGCCGACGTACGCGGCGACGGCTTCCGGCGAGATCAACGCGTAGCGGACGAGCAGATCTACGGCGTTCAAGCCGAAGTGCTGGGCAACCCGGATCAGGTTGTCGGCGGTGATCAGTCGACCCTCATGAGCCGCCTTGTAGTACGCGGACTTGCGGTAACCGAAGGCCTCGTAGACTTCAGTCGCCGGCAACGGCCTGCCGACCAGGTACGGAAGCACGACCGACGGGTCTTTGTCACGATCGTCCATGGTTTTAGACGATAGTCCCAAAACGAGCTCTGAAGCCATAGTCAGCTGTCAACTTCCTGTCTCATTCCTTGGCCCAATCAACGCGTCGGCCAGGAATTTAGTCACAAATTATCGTGGTACGAGCTTAACGCGGCAATCGACGCCAGATGACCTGCGGGACCAACCGCATCACCACAAACATCGGCCGCAGCAGCCAGGGCACGGCGACCGTGCGCCGGCCCCGCGCCAACGCCCGAGCCGTTGCATCTGCCACCTGCGCCGGAGTGCTCGTCGGTGGTGCCGGTTTCATGCCCGCCGTCATCCGGCCGATCACAAACCCCGGCCGCACGATCAGCAGGCGCACACCGGTGCCGTGTAATGCATCGGCCAGGCCGTTGGCGAACCCGTCCAGCCCCGCCTTGGCCGAGCCGTAGACGTAGTTGGCTCGCCGCACCCGCACCCCCGCGATCGAGGAGAACACCACCAGCCAGCCGCGGCCCGCGGCACGCATCGCTGCAGCCAGGTGGGTGAGCAGGCTGACCTGGGCGACGAAATCGGTGTGCACCACCGCCACCGCGTGTGCGGCGTCCGTCTCGGCGCGGGCCTGATCGCCCAGCACCCCGAATGCCAGGACGGCGGTGCCGATGGGGCCGTGCTCGGCGATCAGTTCCGCAACCAACCTGCCGTGGCCGGCCACGTCGTCGGCGTCGAACTCCGTCGTGTGTACCGCGGCGGCACCCGCGTCGCGCACGGCGGCTGCCTCCGCGTCGAGCCGGCCGGCGGATCGCGCGGCCAGCACCACCGTCGCACCGGGCGCAAGCCGGCGCGCCAGCTCCACGCCGATCTCACTGCGACCCCCGAAAATCACCACCGGTCCGGCAACCGTGTCGTTCACGGCTGTGATTATCTCCTGCGCTAGCGTGAGCGGTGATGGCGAACGCAACGACCCGGCTGACCAGTGACGCGCTGGCGTTTCTCACCGAACGTCACCTGGCGATGCTGACCACGCTGCGCGCCGACAACTCACCGCATGTGGTGGCGGTCGGCTTCACCTTCGATCCCAAGACTCACATCGCCCGGGTGATCACCACCGGGGGTTCGCAGAAGGCCGTCAACGCCGACCGCGCCGGGGTGGCCGTGCTCAGCCAGGTCGACGGCGCGCGCTGGCTCTCGTTGGAGGGCAGCGCAAGCGTCAACGACGCCGTGGCCGCGGTCCGCGACGCCGAACTGCGTTACGCCCAGCGCTATCGGACGCCCCGGGTGAACCCGCAGCGCGTGGTGATCGAAGTCCAGGTGGAGCGGGTACTGGGCTCGGCGGACCTGCTCGACCGCAGCGGCCGCTAAACGCCGACCACGATCAGATCGTGGGGCCGGTTGTTCAGTGACTCGGCGCCGTCCTCGGTGACAACGACGATGTCCTCGATCCGGGCTCCCCACCGGCCGGGAAAGTAGATCCCCGGCTCCACCGAGAACGCCATGCCGGCGGCCAGGGTGACGTCGTTGCCGGCGACGATGTAGGGCTCCTCGTGCACCGACAGTCCGATACCGTGCCCGGTGCGGTGCACAAAGTATTCGCCCAGACCGGCCTCGGTCAGGATGTCGCGGGCCGCGGCGTCCACCTGCTGTGCGGTGACGCCGGGGCGGATGCACTCCACCGCCGCGCGCTGCGCCTGCTGCAATATCGAATACTGTTGGGCCACTTGTGGATCGGGCTCTCCGATGCTGTAGGTGCGGGTCGAGTCGGAGTTGTAGCCGGGTTCGACCGGGCCGCCGATGTCGATGACGACGATGTCGCCGGCCTGCAGCACACGATCGGAGCACTCGTGGTGCGGGTCGGCGCCGTGCGGGCCCGAGCCGACGATGATGAATGCCACCTCCGAATGGCCTTCGGCCACGATCGCCGCGGCGATGTCGGCGGATACCTGGGCCTCGGTGCGCCCCGGTGCCAGGAACTCCGGCACCCTGGCGTGCACCCGGTCGATAGCCGCACCCGCCTTACGCAGCGCATCGATTTCGCTGGGGTCCTTGATCATTCGCAACTCGCGCAGCACCTCGGTGGCCAGCACCGGCGTCGTCTGCAGGGCTGCGGTCAACGGCAGTAGATGCAGCGCGGTCATCGAATCGGTGACCGCCACCGCCGCCGGCAGCGCCCCCAGCGCATCGCCGACCAGGCGGTAGGGGTCATCCCCGTCCACCCAGTCCCGCACGGCGATGCCCAGATCCGTCACGGCCGATTCGCGCAGCGCTGCCAATTCCAGCCGCGGAACCACCACGGTGGGCCGCCCGGCTGCCGGCAGTACCAACGCGGTGAGCCGCTCGAAGGTCTGGGCCCGTGAGCCGATCAGGTAGCGCAGGTCATAGCCCGGGGTGATCACCAGGCCGGCCAGACCCGCGTCGGCGGCCGCGGTGGCCGCGGCGGCCAGGCGATGGGCATAAACAGTGCTGTCGAACCGGGAAGTCACCTCGTCAGGCTATCCGGCCGTGCCTGAACGGCGGTCCAGCTTCACCTCTCCTCCGTCGAGCCTCGCTGACCGCCGGCCATAGGCTGGCGTGCATGCCTGCTCCTGTATTGCTGCTCGACGGCGCCAGTATGTGGTTCCGGTCTTACTTCGGCGTGCCGTCGTCGATCACCGCCCCCGACGGCCGACCGGTGAACGCGGTGCGGGGGTTCTTCGACTCGGTGGCCACGCTGATCACCCGGCAACGCCCCGGCCGGCTGGCGGTCTGTCTGGATCTGGACTGGAGGCCGCAGTGGCGGGTGGAGCTTGTCCCGTCCTATAAGGCCCACCGGGTGGCCGAGGACGAACCAACCGGACCAGCGGGTGACGGGGCGGTCGAAGAGGTGCCCGACGAGCTGAGCCCCCAGGTCGACATGATCGCCGAGCTGCTCGACGCGTTCGGCATCGCCACCGCGGGCGCACCCGACTACGAGGCCGACGACGTGCTGGGCACGCTAGCCGCGGCCGAACGCCGCGATCCGGTGGTGGTGGTCAGCGGTGACCGCGACCTGCTGCAGGTGGTCACCGACCAGCCCGTCGCGGTCGGCGTGCTCTACCTGGGACGTGGGCTGGCGAAAGCGACGCTGCTGGGCCCGCAAGAGGTGGCGCAGCGGTACGGACTGCCGGTCGGGCGGGCGGGCGCCGCCTACGCCGAGATGGCATTGCTGCGCGGCGATCCCTCCGACGGCCTGCCCGGGGTGCCCGGTATCGGCGAGAAGACCGCGGCCGGGCTGTTGACCCAGTACGGATCGCTGGCTGCGGTGCTGGAGGCCGCTGCAGATCCGAAATCGACTATGACCAAAGGGGTTCGGGCCAAGCTGGCGGCGGCGCAGGATTACATCGCAGCCGCGGGCCCGGTGGTGCGTGTGGCCACCGACGCCCCGGTCACCTTCTCCACATCGTCGGATGTGCTGCCTCGCACCGCCGCCGACACCGCCCGGGTCGCCGAACTGGCGCAGCGATACGGCATGGAGTCCTCGATAGCGCGGGTCCAGCGGGCACTCGACCAGCTGCCGGACTGAACCGGGTAATGCGCCTACTTGGGGCGGCCGACTTCGTAGGTGCCCGAGTTGTCCTGGAAGGTAACGGTGACCTGCCGCTTGGTCCCGTCGATGCTGACCTCGCAGTTGAACGTGTCGCCCTGCTTGACCACCGGGCTCTGACCGTTGTTGCACCGGACGTCCTTGACGTTCTTGGCACCGTAGCCGTTGGTCTGATCTGCCAGGATCTGCTGCACGCCCTCCTGCGCCTTGTCGACGTCAAGCTTGGTGGTCACGAAGAAACCGGGCTTCCAGAACCCCAGGACCAGCAGCACCAGCACGCCGACTCCCACGCAGCCGGCGAGCACACTGCCCGCCAGTGCGGTGCTGCGCTTACGGCCGGCGTCGGGCGGCCCGAATTGTCCGGGCTGCTGGGGGTACTGGCCGTACTGGCCCGGCTGTCCGTATTGCCCGGGCTGTCCGTATTGCCCGGGCTGGCCGTACTGGCCGGGCTGGCCGTACTGGCCCGGTTGACCGTATTGCCCCGGCTGGCCGTACTGGCCGGGTTGACCGTACTGACCGGGCTGGCCGTACTGACCCGCCTGGCCGGGCTGGCCGTACTGCTCGGTCTGCGGGTAGCCGGGGTACTGACCGGTCGCGGGGTACTGCGAGCCCTGCTGGGGGTACTGCGACGGGGTGTAGGCCGGCTGCCACTGCTGTTCGGCGCCGGACGCGGGATTCGCTCCGGTGCCCGGCTGCTCCTCGGGCTGTCCGGGCTGCTGAGGCTGCCAGGGCTGCGTCGGGTCGTATCCCTGCGGTCCGCTCATCGTTGTTCCTCAAGTCCTCTCGCGTAGCGGGTGCTGATTCACCGTAGCGCCCGGATCAGCCTACCCGGCGTCAACGGCCACGACTCCGCGTAAAACCGTGTCGATCGCCTGTTTCGCCGTAGCGCGCAGCTCCGGCAAAGGCGCGGCATTGCGCAGCTGATCGAGCAGATCAAGCACCTGGCGGCACCACCGCACGAAGTCACCCGCCGACAGCGGTGAACCACCGCCCGCGGAATCCGATGCCGCCAATGCGCCGGCCAGATCACCCGATCGAGCCCAGCGGTACACCGCGGCCACGAATCCGTCGTCGGGTTCCCGGCTGGTGGTGATGCCGTGACGGCGCTCGTCGGCCCGCAGCTGCGCGGACAGTTTGCCGGTCTGCTGCAGCGCGCGCCGGATCGCCTCGGTCGGCGCCTGCAGGGTCGGCTGCCCACCGCCCGAATCCTGGCCGCCGCGTGTTTCGAACAGCACCGCAGAGACCACGGCGGCCAACTCGGCGGGACCCAAGCCGTCCCAGGCGCCGGTGCGCAGGCATTCGGCGACCAACAGATCACTCTCGCTGTAGATCCGGGCGAGCATCCGACCGTCTTCGGTCACGGTCGGGTCGGCCTGCCCCTCGCCGGCGGTGCCCGCGGCGATGAAGCCGCGTTCGACGAGCAGCCCGACGATCCGGTCGAAGGTGCGTGCCAACGAGTTGGTGGCCGCCTGGACCTTCCTGCGCAGTTGAGCGTTGTCCGCCTCCACCCGCAGGTAACGCTCGGCGACTCGGACCTTGTCCTCGCGATCCGGCGTGGCGTGCACCGGGTGCTCCCGCATCCGCTGTCGCAGCGCCTCCAGCTCCGGATCCACCGGGGTGTCCCGGACGCCGCCGCGGCGGCCACGCCCGTTGGGCACCACGAGCTCGGCTGCGGCCGAGCGCAGCGCTGAGGCCAGGTCGCGGCGGACCCGCGGCTGGCGGTGTTCGACGCGTTTGGGCAGATTCATGGTGCCGATCGGCGCGGTGGCGCCGGCGTAGTCCGCCGTCGAGATCCGCCCCGCCCAACGATGCTCGGTCAGCACCAGCGGGCGTGGTTCATCGGAATCCCGATCCGCCTGCAGCACCACGGCCAGACCGCCGCGACGGCCGTGGGTGAGGTTGATGATGTCGCCGCGGCGCAGCGCGGCCAGGGCCGCACCGGCTGCTTGGCGCCGTTGCAGCCGCGACACCCGTGCCTGGGCGCGTTCACGTTCGGAGATCTGGGCGCGCAGGCGGGCGTAGTCCAGCACGGCGGATTCGCGTCCCCCGACCCCGGCTGCGATCTCGTCGAGGGTCCGCTCGCCACGTTCGGCGCTGCGCACCAGGCCGACGACGGATCGGTCGGCCTGAAACTGCGCGAAGGACTGCTCCAGCAGTCGGTGGGCCTGCTGCGGGCCCATCCGATGCACCAGGTTGATCGTCATGTTGTAGGACGGCGCGAATGAGCTTCGCAGCGGGAATGTTCGGGTGGAGGCAAGCCCGGCGACCTGGTCCGGGTCGGCGGTGCTCTCCCCCGGGTGCCACAGCACCACCGCATGGCCCTCGACGTCGATACCGCGGCGGCCGGCCCGGCCGGTCAGCTGGGTGTACTCCCCCGGCGTCAGCGCGGCATGCTGCTCGCCGTTGAATTTGACCAGCCGCTCCAGCACCACTGTGCGGGCCGGCATGTTGATGCCCAAAGCCAGTGTCTCAGTGGCGAACACCGCTTTGACCAGGCCCGCGGTGAACAGCTCTTCAACGGTGTGGCGGAATACCGGTAGCAAACCCGCGTGGTGGCCGGCCAGGCCGCGCAGCAGGCCCTCCCGCCATTCGTAGTAGCCCAGCACGTCCAGATCGGCGTCGGCGAGGTCGCCGCAGCGGTGGTCGATCACCTCGGCGATCCGGGCCCGCTCGGATTCGGTGGTCAGCCGCAGCGGTGAGCGCAGGCACTGCTTGACGGCCGCATCGCAGCCGGTCCGCGAGAAGACGAAGGTGATCACCGGCAGCAGCCCGGCCGACTCCAGCACCGCCACCACGTCAGGTCGCATCGGCGGCCGATAACTCGGCCCACCCGGCCGGCGGCCGCCAGTGCGCCCCGGTCCGCGGCGGGGATTGTGCCACTCGGTGAGCCTGTCGGCTTCCCGGCGATGGGCGATGTGGCGCAGCAGTTGCGGATCCACCCGGGCCCCGCCGCCGGTGTCCGGCACCTCGGCGTCGGGCCGCACCTCGAACAGGTCGAACAACCGCTTGCCGACCATCATGTGCTGCCACAACGGCACCGGCCGATGCTCGTCGACCACCACGGCGGTGTCGCCGCGCACGGTCTGGATCCAGCCGCCGAACTCCTCGGCGTTGCTGACCGTCGCCGACAGGCTGACCAGCCGAACCTCTGCGGACAGGTGCAGGATGACCTCCTCCCAGACCGCACCGCGCATCCGGTCGGCCAGGAAATGCACCTCGTCCATTACGACATGCGAAAGACCCTGCAGTGCAGGCGAATCCGCGTACAGCATGTTGCGCAGCACCTCGGTGGTCATCACCACCACCGGCGCGTTCGAGTTGACCGACAGGTCACCGGTCAGCAACCCCACCTTGTCCTTGCCGTAGCGGGCCACCAGGTCGGTGTACTTCTGATTGCTCAGCGCCTTGATCGGGGTGGTGTAGAAGCACTTTGAGCCGGCCGCCAGGGCCAGGTGCACCGCGAACTCGCCAATGACCGTCTTGCCCGCGCCGGTCGGGGCGCATACCAGCACGCCCCGGCCCTCCTCGAGCGCTTCACAGGCCCGGCGCTGGAAGTCGTCGAGGCCGAACGCCAACTCCGCGGTGAACCGGCTCAGCTCGGTCACGTCGTGCCCGCCCCTGCCGCGACCGTGCAAAAATGTTCGCCCTCACCAGGGATTTGCCGGACGTTTGTGCACGCTCGCGGGGAGAAAGAGAAATCAGTCATGCGGCGCCGCGACGGGTGTGGGCGCGTCGATGGTGGAGGCCTCGTCATCACCGAGTCCCTCGGCCGCCTCCCGCTTGGCCTTGCGCTTGTCGTGCAGCCGGGCGACCTGGATCGCGAACTCCAGCAGCAGGGTCAGCGCCAGCCCCAGCGCGGTCATCGAGAACGGATCCGAGCCGGGCGTGGCGACGGCGGCGAACGCGAACACCGCGAAGATCAGCCCGCGCCGCCAGGCGGCCAGCCGGGCGTAGCTGAGCACGCCGACCTGGTTGAGCATCACGATCAGCAGCGGGAACTCGAAGCTGATCCCGAACACCAGCAGCAGGTTGATCAGGAAGCCGAAATAGCGGTCGCCGGACAGGGCGGTGACCTGCACATCGCTGCCGACGGTCAACAGGAATCCGAGCGCCTTGGACAGCACCACGTAGGCCAGCACCGCGCCGGTGATGAACAGCGCCGCCGCCGAGACGACGAACACCACCGCAAAGCGCCGCTCCTTGCGGTAGAGCCCCGGGGTGATGAAGGCCCACAGCTGGTAGAACCAGACCGGGCAGGCCAGCATCACCCCGGCCATCAGTCCCACCTTGAGGCGGAGCATGAACTGGTCGAACGGCCCGGTGGCCAGCAGCCGGCAATGGCCGTCCGCGGCGATCTGGGCCCGCGCGGAGTCGGGCAGCGCGCAGTAGGGGTGTCGCAGCCACTCACCGAGGCTTTCCATGCCCAAGAACCCGTGCGAATACCAACTGAAGCCGAACGCGGTGGTCAGCGCGATCGCTGCCAGCGAGATCAGCAGCCGGGTACGCAACTCCCTGATGTGGTCGACGAGCGACATCGTCCCGTCGGGATTGCTGCGGCTGCGCCGTTGGCGTGGGTCAAGCCGCTTGAAAATGCTGGTGGCACGCACCATCACAAGGCGCTCGGGCGCTGCGGGGACGACGGCCTAGGCCGACCGCGGGTCAGCCGGCGGCTCGACGCGTTCGGACTGCACTGAGGTGGCCGATGAATCCGGATTGATGTCGTTCTGCAGCTCGCGAACCTCGGATTTGAAGATCCGCAGCGACTTGCCGAGCGACCTCGCCGCGTCGGGCAGCCGCTTGGCGCCGAACAGCACAACCATCACGACCAACAGGATGAACCAGTGCCACGGACTGAGACTGCCCACTTCGGATACCTCCAGACGTCGGAGTCGATGCTACCGCAGCTCAGGACTGGTAGGCCGCCAGCGCAGCCACCGCGGCGTCGCGCACCCGGGTGGCCAGCGACGCGGGCGCCACGATCTGCACGTCGTCGCCCATTCCCAGCAGCAACCGGGTGAGCCACTCGTCGGAGGCGTAGGTCATGGCCGCCTCGGACCAGCCGTCGGGCAACTCGCGCAGCAGCCGCATCGGGTAGTACTCGAACATCCACGACGCCGACCGCGCCACCCGCACGGTGGCGATCGGCATCGACGGGTCGGCGTCGAACAGCGCGGTGTCGGTTTCGGTCTGCCGCGCCGGCCCCGGCGGCGCCGACGGCTCATCGAGCAGCTGCGCGCCGTCGATCCGGTCGAATCGGAACAGCCGAACGCCGGCGGACTCGCGGCACCACGCCTCCAGGTAGCTGTGGTTGGCGATCAGCACCACCCGGATCGGGTCGACGGTCCGGTGTGAGGAGGTGTCGCGGGAGGCGGCGTAGTAATCGATGGCCAGCGCGCGGTGCTGCTGCACGGCATCGCGGACGGTGTCGGCCGTGGCGTTGTCTCCGGTCGTAGCCTCGGGCTCCTCCTGCGCAGCCCCGGCGGCATTCTCGATCTTGGCGATCGCGCTGCGGGCGGCCCGCCGATCGACGATGCCCGGCATGTCGACCAGTGCCCGCAAGGCCATCAGCACGGCGGTGGCCTCCGGTGAGGTCAGCCGAAGCGGCCGATCGACCCCCGCCGATTCATAGCAGTAGATCCGGTCGTCATAGAACGTCAGATCGATCAGGTCTCCAGGCCCGTAACCCGGCAACCCGGACACTGCCAGCAGTTCCAGGTCCGACTGCAGTTGCGCGATGCTCACGCCCAGTTCGGCGGCGGCCTTTTCTTTGCTGATCCCCGGGCGGGCCAGAAAGTACGGCACCATGTTCAGCAGCCGCGCCAGCCGCGTCGACAACTGGCTCACGCCGAAGCCTCCCGGACACGGGCGCTGAGCCTGGCCACCACGTCGTCACGCAGCGCCGACGGCCCAAGGACGACGGCGTCGGCGCCATAGCCGGCGATCTCCCGGGCGAGTCGGTCATGGGTGCCCAGATCGACCTCGATGACGTCGCCGTCGCGACCGGCACGGGCTTCGCGGTGCACCACCCTGCCCGCCCGGCGTAGCGCGACGGCACGGCCGTCGGCGACCCAGATCCGGGCCTGCACACCGCTGGGGGCCTCACCCACGGCGTCGGCGACGATCCGGCGCAGTTCCTCGACCGGTGGGCGGGTCACGCTGTCGGCGGGCCCGATCTGGCGGACCTCGGGCGCGATCCGCGACATCCGGAACATCCGAACGCCGTTGCGGTCGCGGTCATGGCCCACCAGGTACCAACGGCCGCCTTGGGTGACCACACCCCACGGCTCGACAGTGCGGGTGATATAGGCGTCCACCGGCGACGGGCGGTGCTCGAACTGCACAGCCTGCCGCGCTTGGACCGCAGCCGTCAGGGCGTCCAGGGCCGGCTCGGCCTGGTGGATTCCGGGAAGCGCAGCCGGCGACGCGACGAGCACCTCGGCCCGGACCGGGTCAACCTCGACACCGGCGGCATGCAATTTGGCCACCGCGCCCTGAGCATTGGCCCGCAGCTCCGGGGACTGCCACAGCTGGACCGCAACCGCCACGGCAGCTGCCTCATCACCGTTGAGCTCGATTGCCGGCAGTGCATAGGCCTTGGGGTTGATGCGGTATCCGTCGATGGTCTCGAATCCGGAGGCCTTACCGGTCTCCAGCGGAATGCCCAGATCGCGCAGCTCGTTCTTGTCGCGCTCGAACATCCGGGAGAAGGCCTCGTCGCTGGGGCTGTCGCCGTAACCGACCACGGTGCTGCGGATCCTCTCCGCGCTCAGGTAGCTGCGGGTCGCCAGCAACGCGATGACGAGGTTCAGAAGTCGTTCGACCTTGGCGGTTGCCATGGGTGACAGCGTAGGTGCTACATGCTGGCGATGAGCCGTTTGACCCGCTCGTCGACCGAGCGGAACGGGTCTTTGCACAGCACGGTGCGCTGGGCCTGGTCGTTGAGCTTGAGGTGCACCCAATCGACGGTGAAGTCGCGGCCGGCTGCCTGTGCGGCACTGATGAATTCACCGCGCAGTTTGGCCCGGGTGGTCTGCGGCGGGGTGTCGACGGCGGCGTCCACCTCTTCGTCGGTGGTGATCCGGGCGGCCAGTCCCTTGCGCTGCAACAGATCGAACACTCCGCGGCCGCGCTTGATGTCGTGATAGGCCAGGTCGAGTTGGGCGATCTTCGGGTCCGACAGCTCCATGCTGTAGCGATCCTGGTAGCGCTGGAACAGCTTTCGCTTGATCACCCAGTCGATCTCGGTATCGACCTTCGCGAAGTCCTGGGATTCGACGGCGTCGAGTTGACGTCCCCACAGGTCGATCACCTGGTCCAGCTGCGAACTGCTGGCCGCGCGCGTACGCACGTAATCGACGGCCCGCCCGTAGTACTCCCGCTGGATGTCCAGGGCGCTGGCCTGGCGCCCGCCGGCCAGCCGAACGGGTCGCCGACCGGTGACGTCGTGGCTGACCTCGCGGATCGCCCGGATCGGGTTGTCCAGCGAGAAGTCGCGGAACGACACCCCCGCTTCGATCATCTCCAGCACCAGCGAGGCGCTGCCCACCTTGAGCAAGGTGGTGGTCTCGGACATGTTGGAGTCGCCGACGATGACGTGCAGTCGCCGGTACTTCTCGGCATCGGCGTGGGGTTCGTCGCGGGTGTTGATGATCGGACGCGAACGCGTGGTCGCGCTTGAGACGCCCTCCCAGATGTGCTCGGCGCGCTGCGACAGGCAGAACGTGGCGGCCTTGGGGGTCTGCAGCACCTTGCCGGCGCCGCAGATCAGCTGACGCGTCACCAGAAACGGCAGCAGCACATCGGAGATCCGGGAGAACTCGCCGGCTCGCACGATCAGGTAGTTCTCGTGACAGCCGTAGGAGTTTCCGGCGGAGTCGGTGTTGTTCTTGAACAGGTAGATGTCGCCGCCGATGCCCTCGTCGGCCAGGCGCTGTTCGGCGTCGATCAACAGGTCTTCGAGCACCCGCTCGCCGGCCCGATCATGGGTGACCAGCTGAATCAGGTTGTCGCACTCCGCGGTGGCGTACTCGGGATGACTGCCCACATCGAGATAGAGCCGAGCCCCGTTGCGCAGGAACACATTCGAACTGCGGCCCCATGACACCACCCGGCGGAACAGGTAGCGCGCCACTTCGTCGGGGGAAAGCCGTCGATGCCCGTGAAAGGTGCAGGTGACACCGAACTCGGTCTCGATGCCCATGATTCTGCGCTGCACGCAACTGAGCCTACTGGGTCACCGGCGGCAACGGTGGGCAGACGCGCCTGGTGGTCAGGCCGACGGCTGCTCGGTGTCTGTCAGCGACTCCAGCACCACCTCGGCAACCCGCCGCATGGTGGTCCGCTGGTCCATCGCCGCGCGCTGGATCCATTTGAACGCCTCCGGCTCGGTAAGGCCCTGCTTGGCCTGCAGCAGGCCCTTGGCGCGTTCGACCAGCTTGCGGGTTTCGAGCTGTTCGGACAGGGTGCTGACTTCATGTTCCAGCGCGGTGATCTCTTCCGAGCGGCTCAGCGCCAACTCGATGGCCGGTACCAGGTCCCCGGCCGAGAACGGTTTGACCAGATACGCCATCGCCCCGGCGTCGCGGGCCCGCTCGACCAGGTCGCGCTGGCTGAACGCGGTGAGCATGACCACCGGCGCGATGCGTTTGGCGGCGATCTCGGATGCCGCGTCGATGCCGTCGCGCCGCGGCATCTTCACGTCGATGATGACCAGGTCGGGGCGCAACTGTTCAGCGAGCTCGACCGCTTCCTGACCGTCGGCGGCCTCGCCCACCACGTCGTAGCCCTCATCCCGCAGCATCTCGGCGAGGTCCATCCGGATCAGGGACTCGTCCTCGGCGATGACGACCCGGCGCGCCGGACGTGGCACGGGGTCAGACTCGGGAGCGTTGTTCGACGCAGTCATCACCCCATTCTGTCCCGGCTGCCGGCGGCGGCAACACCCAAGGGCATCGTCTATGGTGGGAGACCGCGCGCCAGCGCCGGGCCCTCGTATCCCAACTGGCAGAGGAAACGGATTCAAAACCCGTACAGTGTGAGTTCGAATCTCACCGAGGGCACCACGCACACACCGCGGCTCAGCGCGGCGAGTACATGATCACCCCCCATCCCGACCAGGCAGATCAGCGCGCCCAGGGCTATCACCCCATCTCTGCGACGGCAGCCAGCACGAAGAGCGCAACAGAACGAATCACCATGGTGATCGACCGTAACCAGGATGCGAAAACGCCGTCTGCCCAGCTCACCGGGCTAAGCTGGGCAGGTGACGACCAAGCGGTTCCACCTGGTGCCTCTTGAGGGCCAGGCCCCCTATCTGAAGTCGCACTGCGTGCCCGCACGCACCCGGCATTACGCGACGCGCTTGCCGCGGCGGATGCGGATCCTCAAGGTCTGCGCGGGGCTGGCCGCATTCATCAGCGCCTGCTTCGGCATCTTCGAGATCTGGGCCAACCCGATCTATTGGTGGATCGGCGTGCTGAACCTGGTGGCCGCCACCGCTCTGGCCCTGACGCCCAAGCTGTACCGCTACGGCGAACTGCTCGCGCCGCTGGCGTTCGTCGCCATCGCCTACCTGACCACGTTCACCATCTGCTGGGTGGTGGGAACCGATTCGGGCATCGAGTTCTACCTGCTGGCCTCGGCCGCGATCAGTGTGCTGATCCTGGGGGTGGATCGGATCGCGTTGGCGGGCGCTGTGGCCGCGGTGGGCGCCGCGCTGGCGATCATCCTGGAGTTCACCGTTCCCGGCGACAAGCTGCACCAACCGGCCTGGATGCACAACACGGCGTTTGTTCTGGTGGTGGTCTCGGCCTGCTTCATGCTGGTGGCCACGGTCTGGTACACGCTGCGCGAGACCTCCCATGCCGAGCGGGCGATGGAGGCCGAATACGAGCGCTCCGAGGCGTTGCTGGCCAACATCCTGCCCGCCACCGTCGCCGATCGGCTGAAGAATCCCTCCGTCGACGTGATCGCCGACAGCTATCCGGACGCCTCGGTGCTGTTCGCCGACATCGCCGACTTCACCAGGCGGGCCAGCCAGAGCGACCCCGCCGAGCTGGTCGGGTTCCTCAACGAGCTCTACACCGGTCTGGACCGCCTCGTCGACAAGCACGGGCTGGAGAAGATCAAGACCACCGGTGATTCCTACATGGTGGTCAGCGGAGTCCCCGACCCCACTCCCGATCACCTGCATGCTTTGGCCCGCCTGGCCCTGGAGATCGTCCACGTCGTCGCCGCGCTGCGCGATCCCCTGGGTCAGCCGGTGTCGTTGCGGATCGGCCTGGCTGCCGGGCCGGTGGTGGCCGGCGTGATCGGCAATCTGCGGTTCTTCTACGACGTCTGGGGTGACGCGGTGAACCTGGCGTCCCGGATGGAGTCCACCGGCGTGCAGAACCGGATTCAGGTGCCGCAGGAGGTCTACGAACGGCTGCGGGCGGACTTCGTCTTCGAGGAACGCGGCGACGTCGACGTCAAAGGCAAGGGAGTCATGCGTACGTGGTTTCTCACCGGTGCACGGGCGCGAGCCTCGCGTGATCGGGGTCTGGTCGCACTGTCGGTGACCCAGTCACCCTGACCTACCTGCGCGACGGTCCCGTAAGGTCGGCGAATCAGGTTGTCCCCCACGATGAGGATTTCAATGACGCGCCTTTTGGCAGTGCTCGGATCGCTGACCGGACTCGCCAACACGATCAACGGCTACCGTCCACTGAGCAAGCGCGGGTACCCGTCGCTGTACGCGTTCGCGTTCGGGGTGTTCGCCACCGAGCTCCCGTTGCACCTCATCGCCGCGCAGTCCGCGCTTCTGGCTGCGGTGTCACGTCGGCTGCCGCGACGGGCACGGGCAATCAGCTGGCTGGTGTCGGCAGTTTCCTGGATCGGGCTGCTCGGACTGGACCGCTTGGGACGCAATGCGAACCAGCCGCTGACCGCAGCACTGGACGCCGAACTGGGCCCGGATCGGCGGACCGGCAGCGAGGGGCTCTGGGCTCCCCCGAGCGGTGTCGCGGCGATCGCGCCGTCGGGCGCGGTGCGCATGATGCGGATCTACCGTGACTACGCGGCCGACGCCGACATCGCCTACGGCGAGTTCGGCGCCCGCAACACCCTCGACGTGTGGCGGCACCGCGACCTGCCGCGAGACGGGCGCGCCCCGGTCCTCGTGCAGATCCCCGGCGGCGCCTGGATGGTGGGAAGCAAACGCGGACAAGCGCATCCGCTGATGACCCACCTGGTGGAACGCGGCTGGGTGTGCGTATCCATCAACTACCGGCTCAGCCCCCGCTCGACCTGGCCGGATCACATCATCGACGTCAAGCGCGCCCTGGCCTGGACCAAAGCCCACATCGCCGACTACGGCGGCGACCCGGAGTGGGTCGCCGTCACCGGCGGCTCGGCCGGCGGCCACCTGTGCGCACTGGCCGCGCTGACCGCAGGCGACCCCCGCTTTCAGCCAGGTTTCGTTGATGCCGACACCAGTGTGCGGGCCGCGGTCCCGTTTTACGGCATCTACGACTTCACCGGTGAGGTCGACCTGCATCCGTTGCTCACCCCGTCGTTGAGCACCTATGTTTTCAAGCAGAGCCGCCGGCAGTTCCCGGACACCTACCGCGCCGCATCACCGATGACCTACGTGCGCCCGGACGCGCCACCGTTCTTCATCCTGCACGGCAGCAACGACTCGCTGGTACCCGTCGAGCAGGCTCGCGCGTTCTCCGCCCGGCTTCGGGACACCAGTACCAGCCCCGTCGTGTACGCGGAGTTGCCGGAAGCGCAGCACGCCTTCGACATCTTCGGCTCCCCCCGGGCGGCACACACCGCCGTGGCCGTCGAGCAGTTCCTCGCCGAGGTCTACGCGCCGCACGCAGCCGGGCTGCGGGGGGCGTAGCGGGGTCGCTGTTACCGCCGCCGGCACAGCCTATCTGTGCAAGACTGCCGCCATGGATACGACAGCTTCGCGGCTGCTGCCGCACCTGTGGAAGTCGACCCTGGTCTCCGGTGTCATGGCCCTTGTTCTGGGTGTGCTGATCCTGGTCTGGCCGGGCCGCACCATCCTTGCCGCCGCGGTCCTGTTCGGCGTGTACCTGCTGATCACCGGGGTCGCACAGACCATCTTCGCGTTCAGCCTGCCGATCATGTCCGCCGGTGGACGGGTGTTGCTGTTCCTCAGTGGCACCGCGTCGGTGATTCTGGCCGTGCTGTGCTTCCGGCATTTCAACTCCGACGAGGAATCCATCGCGGTGCTGCTGCTGGCGATCTGGATCGCGGTCGGGTTCATCTTCCGGGGCGTGGCGACCACTGTGGCCGCCATCAGCGACCCCGAGTTGCCGGGACGCGGCTGGCAGATCTTCTCCGGGGTGATCAGCCTGCTGGCCGGGTTGGTGACGCTGGCCTCCCCGCTGGCCTCGCTGGTGGTGCTGGCGATTGTGGTCGCGAGCTGGCTGATTGTGATCGGGGTCGTCGAGATCGTCACCGCGTTCAGCATCCGCAGTGCCTCGCACAAGACCTCCGGCGGATGATCGATTAGCCCACGGCGTCGCCAACGCGGGTACCCTGAATTTGACCCGAACGAAACCTCCTCTGATGCTCTGATGTGGAGTCCGCGTAATGCCCGAGTCTCAACCGTCCTGGCCTCCGGCCGGCGGCGGCTACCCCCCACCGGCCTACCCTTACCCCTACCCCCCGGCACCCGGGCAATACCCCGGATACGGGCAGCCGCCCGGGCTGAGCAACGCGCCCAGGAACGGCATGGGTATGGCGGCGCTGATCGTTGCGATCGCCGGGATCGTCACCGCATTGTCGGTGGTCGGCGGTGTCGTGCTGGGTGCCGTGGCGGTGGTGCTCGGGATCATCGGCCACGGTCGGGCCAAACGTGGTGAGGCAGACAACGGTGGTGTCGCCATTGCAGGCGTGGTGTTGGGTCTGCTGGCGGTGATCGCCGGAATCGCTTGCATCTTCGTCTACGTAGGTATCTTCCGGACAGCGGGCGGTGGTGACTACATCGACTGCATGTCGAAGGCGGGCTCGGATCCCGCGGGGCAACAGCAGTGCACCGAATGGTTCCGTGAGCACTTCGAGAACAAGTTCGGCAGCGCCGAGGCTCCGCGGTTCCAGGAGTCGCACGGTCCGCTGATTCCGGCCTGACGCCCGGCGGTTCAGCGAGGCTCGACGAAGGAGAGCCGAAGCTGGGACCGCCGCATCAGCCCTACCGTTTGGAGCTGGGAAAGTACTTCAGTACGCCCTCCTGGGTGACCGTGGCGACCAGCTGCCCGGATCGGTCGAAGAAGTGACCGGTGCCCAGGCCGCGCGAGTCCGCGGCCACCGGTGATGACGTCGCGTAGAGCATCCAGTCGTCGAACCGCACCGGCTGGTGGAACCACACCGAATGGTTGGCGCTCGCCGCGAAGATCCGGTCGTGGCCCCAGGACAGCCCGTGGCGCGTGATGATCGAGTCGAGCACCGTGGTGTCCGACGAGTACACCATCAGCGCGGTGTGCAGGACCGGGTCGTCGGGAACCGCACCGTCGGCCTTGACCCAGACCCGGTTGTGGCCGAGCCGTTCGCCCTTGCCGCGCATCACCCAGGCCGGGTCGTTGGTGTAGCGCCATTCGATCGGGTGCGGTGCCTTCACGAAGCCCGGCACGACGTCCTCGTAGCCGCGCAACAGCTCCTGAAGCGTGGGCAACGTCTCGGGTTCGGCGACCTCCGGTGCCGCCGTACTGTGCTCGATCCCCGCTCCCCCGGACAGGTAGGCCACCAAGGCGGTTGAGATCAGCGTGTCGCCCTGCATCGCATCGACCCGCCGGTTGGCGAATCGGCGTTCATCGCGTAACCGGTGCACCCGGAACTCGATGTCGCGAGCCGGGTCACCGCCGTTGATGAACTGAACCGACAACGCGCTCGGCGGCAGGTCGTAGGTGAGGGTACGCGTCGCGGCGACAAAGGATTGCGCCATCAACTGGCCGCCGAAGGTGCGCAACGGGGTCTTGCTGGGATGCGCACCGATGAACACGTCATCGGCGGTGGGGGTCAGGTCCAGTACTGTCAGTAGCTCCTCGAGATCACTGTTCGATTCGGCCGGCACTAGACGTCGTCCTCCCCGATCCGGTGCACGTGGATCAGGTTGGTCGATCCCACGGTGCCCGGCGGGGCGCCGGCGACGATCACCACCAGATCACCGCGCTGATAGCGGCCCAACTCCAGCAGAGCCTGGTCGACCTGACGGATCATGCCGTCGGTCGACACCTCCTGCGGGACGATGAATGTCTCAGTGCCCCAAGTCATCGCAAGCTGGCTGCGTACCTCGGGCAACGCCGTGAACGCCAGCAACGGCAACGGGGTGTGCAGCCGGGCCAGCCGGCGCACGGTGTCGCCCGACTGGGTGAAGGCCACCAAGGCCTTGGCGTCGAGGCGTTCGCCGATCTCGCGTGCGGCGAATGAGATCACGCCGCGTTTGGTGCGCGGTGTGTGCGTCAACGGCGGTGCGGCGGTGGAGTTCTGCTCGACCGCGCAGATGATCCGGCTCATGGTCCGCACCGCCTCCAGGGCGTGCTTGCCCACCGCGGTCTCTCCGGAGAGCATGACCGCGTCCGCCCCGTCGAGCACCGCGTTGGCCACATCGGAGGCCTCCGCCCGGGTGGGCCGAAAGTTCTCGATCATCGACTCCAGCATCTGGGTCGCCACGATCACCGGCCGGGCGTTCTCCCGCGCCACCTGGATGGCGCGCTTCTGCACCAGCGGAACCTCTTCGAGTGCCAGCTCGACACCGAGGTCGCCACGGGCAACCATCACCGCGTCGAACGCCAGCACCACCGCCTCGAGGTTCTCGATCGCCTCGGGCTTCTCCAGCTTGGCGATCACCGGCACCCGCCGGCCGACCCGGTCCATCACCTCGTGGACCAGATCCACGTCCGAGGGCGAGCGCACGAACGACAACGCCACCATGTCGACACCGAGCTCCAGTGCGAACTCGAGGTCGTCGATGTCCTTGTCCGACAGGGCCGGTGCGGACACGTTCATGCCGGGCAGCGAGATGCCCTTGTTGTTGCTGACCGGGCCGCCTTCGGTGACGGTGCACACCACGTCGTCGCCGTCGATCCGCTCCACCACCAGGCCGACCTTGCCGTCGTCGACCAGAACCCGGTCACCGGGTTCTGCGTCGGCCGCCAGCTGTTTGTAGGTGGTGGACACCCGGTCGTGGGTGCCCACGCAGTCGGCGACGGTGATGCGGACCGTCTCGCCGTTGGCCCAATTCGCCGAACCGTCGGCGAAACGGCCGAGCCGGATCTTGGGGCCCTGCAGGTCGGCGAGTACGCCGACCGCCCGGCCGGTGACATCCGAGGCTGCACGAACCCACTGGTAGGAGGACTTGTGATCGTCATGGTCACCGTGGCTGAAGTTCAACCGGGCCACGTCCATACCCGCGTCGACCAATGCCCTGACCATCTCCGCGGAGTGGGTCGCCGGGCCAAGAGTACAGACGATCTTGCCGCGTCTAGTCACGTCGCAAGCATAGTCGGGCAGCCCGGGTGGGCTCGCCGAGGAATGGTTGACGGCAGCCGAAAACCCGGTTAAGCACGGACGCCGGAGTTCAACGCAGTACCCGGCCCTGGCGGTCGTGCACCCTGCCGGTGAGTATCAGGATCGCGTCGACGATGCCCCAGATGATCGGAACGCCGCCGCCGAACCCGAAGGTGATGGCGGTGAACACCAAACAACCCAGCAACTGCGCGATGCCCAGGACGGTCTGCCCCAGGTAGATCCGCCCGAAGCCGAGGAATCCGAACAGTCCGAGCAATTGAATTAGTGCCGCAACGACTTTCGACCTGTCCGAGTAGGGCTGGCCGGTCACCGGATGACGACCGAAGGGGGCCCAGGGATCGGGTTGGCCCGAATAGCCGGGCGCGGACGGCCACGACGGATCGGTCATGTCTGCAGCATGCCAGAAAACACGCAACAGCGGCCGGCGACGCTAATGCCGCAGGTCACGAATCCTTCTCGGACCCGTCCTCGTCTTCTTCTTCGGGCTCGTCGTCGGCTTCGTCCTCGTCTTCGAGCTCCTCGTCGGACTGGTCCGCCGCCTCGGGTTCGTCGACCTCGTCCGGTTCATCCCCAGACTCGTCGTCGTCCTCGGGTTCGACCTCATCGGCGGATTCGTCGTCCTGGACTTCCGCAACCTCTTCAGCGGACTCTTCCTCGGCGACACCTTCTTCAGCGTCGGCATCTTCAGCGTTGGCATCTTCAGCGTCGGCTTCAGCGTCTGCGTCCTCGTCCGCAACTTCGTCTTCGACAACATCGCCTTCAGCGACGGCGTCCTCCTCGGCGACGGCGTCTTCGACCACTTCCTCGTCGGTGACGTCGTCGTCGGCGACTTCCTCTTCAGTTTCAGTGACTTCGTCGTCAACAACTTCGCCGACGACTTCATCGGCGTCCACGTCGTCTTCCACGTCGTCTTCCGCGTCGGCATCTTCGACGGCTTCTTCGACGGCTTCTCCCTCGTCTTCGGCCTCAACCGAAGACACGCTCGCACCCGAAAACCGGTCCGGCACCCGGACAACCGAACCGACGCCATTGGCGACGACCGCCACCGGCTCCGGCTCGTCCTGCTCGGCCGAATCGGCATCAACCGTGAGATCCTCCGGCTCGGCCGCATCCGCATCCGCATCAACCGTGTCCGGTTCGGCCTTCACCGCAGCGGGCTCGGAGTCGTCGGGCTGCCACGCCCGGCGCAACGCCTCAGGATCTTCGCGTCCCTTGGTGGCCAGCAGGATGTAGACCACCGCGCCGATGAACACGAATGTCGAGGTGAAGGAGTTGACCCGGATCCCGGCGATGTGGGTGGCGGCGTCGTCGCGCAGCAGCTCGATCCCGAAGCGTCCGATGCAGTAGCCGGCGACGTACAGCGCGAACAGCCGGCCGTGTCCCATCCGGAACCGCCGGTCGGCGTAGATCAACACAGCGAAAACCACAAGATTCCAGAGCAATTCGTACAAGAACGTCGGCTGGACGATCTTGTACAGCTCGCCCGTCGATACCCCGTCGAGCAGATGTGGATCGCGGATACCGGCCGCATCTTCGCGCCAGAAGATCTCCAGGCCCCAGGGCAGGGTGGTCTCGCGGCCGTAGAGTTCCTGGTTGAAGTAGTTGCCGATACGCCCGATCGCCTGGGCCAAGATGATTCCCGGCGCCACGGCGTCGCCGAAGGCGGGCAACGGAATCCCCCGCCGCCGGCAGGCGATCCACGCTCCGACGCCGCCGAGCGCCACCGCGCCCCAGATTCCCAGGCCGCCGTCCCAGATCCGCGGGGTGGCCTGCCAGCCGGCGCCGCCCTCCCCGAAGTAGGTCCGCCAGTCCGTCATCAGGTGGTAGAGCCGTCCGCCGATCAAGCCGAACGGCACCGCCCACAGCGCGATGTCGTAGATGACGCCCGGTTCACCGCCACGGGCTCGCCAACGACGGTCACCGATCAGCAGGGCGACGACGATGCCGACGATGATGCACAGCGCGTAGGCCCGGATGGGGATCGGGCCGAGATGCCAGACGCCGCGCGCCGGACTGGGAAAATAGGTGAGCCAGTTCAACGTCATTTCTGTGAATCCCCCTGGCGCACACCCGAAGCCAGTTCCTCCGCCAAGGATCGCAATGCGGGAAGCCCGTCAGTAAGGGCGCTCACCAGCGCCGAGCCGACGATGACCCCGTCGGCGTAGGCGGCGATCTCGGCCGCCTGCGCACCGGACCGCACACCGAGCCCCACCCCGATGGGGATGTCGGATATCTCGCGGACCCGGCCGACCAGTTCCGGTGCGGCACTCGAGACCGTATCGCGGGCACCGGTGACACCCATGGTCGAGGCGGCGTAGACGAATCCACTTGAGGCATGCGCGGTCTCGGCCAGACGTTGCGGAGTCGACGACGGTGCCACCAGGAAGGTCCGGTCCAGCCCGTGCTCCTTGGACGCCACCAGCCAGTCATCGGCCTCGTCGACGATCAGGTCGGGCGTGATCAGCCCGAGGCCGCCGGCCGACGCCAGATCACGCGCGAAAGCATCGACCCCGTAGCGCAGCACCGGATTCCAATAGGTCATCACCACCGCGCGGCCGCCGGCCCTGCTGATCGCCTCGACCACGGTCAAGGTGTCGCGCACCCGGACCCCGCCCTGCAGGGCGGCCTCGGCGGCCCTCGCGACCGTCGGGCCGTCCATTCCGGGATCGGAGTATGGGACACCGACTTCGATGAGGTCGCAACCGGATTCGACCAACGCTGTCATGGCCGCGATAGAGCCCGGCACGTCGGGGTATCCGGTCGGCAGGTAGCCGATCAATGCGGCGCGGCCCTGCGCCCGGCAGGCGGCGAACATCGGGGCCAACCGGTCGGCGTCGTGTCCGCTCATGCCTGCTTGCCCTCGTTGTCGAACAGGCCGAACCAGGTGGCCGCCGTCTCCACGTCCTTGTCCCCACGGCCGGAGACGTTGACCACGATCACCTTGCCCGGCCCCAACTCGGCGGCCAGTTTCAGCGCACCGGCCACCGCATGCGCCGATTCGATTGCCGGGATGATTCCCTCTGTGCGGCAGAGGATTCGGAACGCGTCCATCGCCTCGGCGTCGGTGATCGGCCGGTAGTCAGCCCGGCCGGTCTCGCGCAGCCAGGCGTGCTCCGGGCCCACCCCCGGGTAGTCCAACCCGGCCGAGATCGAATGCGATTCGATGGTCTGGCCGTCCTCGTCCTGCAGCAGGTAGGAGTAGGACCCCTGGAACGCTCCGGGTGTGCCCCCGGCGAAGGTCGCGGCATGCCGTCCGGTCTCCACGCCGTCACCGGCGGCCTCGAAGCCGACCAGCGCGACCGAGGGATCGTCGATGAACGCGTGGAAGATCCCGATGGCGTTGGATCCCCCGCCCACGCAGGCCACCACGGCGTCGGGCAGCCGGCCCGCCATCTGCTGGATCTGCACGCGCGTCTCCAGGCCGACGACGCGCTGGAAGTCGCGCACCATCGCCGGGAACGGGTGCGGCCCGGCCGCGGTGCCGAAGCAGTAGTACGTGCGGTCGGCATTGGTGACCCAGTCCCGGAACGCCTCGTTGATGGCGTCCTTGAGGGTCTGCGAGCCCGATTCGACGGAGACCACTTCCGCACCCAGCAGGCGCATCCGGGCCACGTTGAGTGCCTGGCGGCGGGTGTCGACGGCACCCATGTAGATCACGCATTCCAAGCCGAGCAGGGCGCAGGCGGTGGCGGTGGCGACCCCGTGCTGGCCGGCGCCGGTCTCGGCGATCACCCGGGTCTTGCCCATGTGCCGGGCCAGCAGCGCCTGACCCAGCACGTTGTTGATCTTGTGCGAGCCGGTGTGGTTGAGGTCCTCGCGTTTGAGGAAGATCCGTGCCCCGCCGGCGTGCGCGGACAGTCGCTGCGCCTCATACAGCGGTGACGGCCGGCCGGTGTAGTGCGTCTGCAGGTCATCGAGGGTGTCGAGGAATTCAGGATCGTTGCGGACCTTGTCGTAGGCCGCGGTGACCTCCTCGATCACGGCCATCAGTGCCTCGGGGACATAGCGGCCGCCGAAGACACCGAAGTGCCCACGGGCGTCCGGTTCGTGTCGGCTCGGTTCTGCCACTCCGGCGCTGGCGCGCGGAAGTTTTGCGGTGTCCGACATCTAGCGGGCCGGCTTCGGGCAGGACGGATGCTTACCCGCACTGACCAAATCAGCAACGGCCGCCCGCGGGTCGCCACTGGTGACAAGTCCCTCACCGACCAGGACGGCGTCGGCACCGGCACCGGCGTAGGCCAGCAGGTCCGCGGTGCCGCGCACGCCGGACTCGGCGATCTTGACCACTTCGGTCGGCAGCCCGGGGGCGATCCGCGCGAAGCAGTCCCGGTCGACGTCGAGGGTGGTCAGGTCCCTGGCGTTGACGCCGATGACCTTCGCGCCGGCGGTCAGCGCCCGGTCGGCCTCGTCCTCGGTGTGCACCTCGACCAGGGCGGTCATCCCGAGCGACTCGGTGCGATCGAGCATCGACACCAGGGCTTCCTGCTCCAGGGCCGCCACGATCAGCAACAGCATGTCCGCGCCGTGCGCGCGAGCCTCGTGAATCTGATAGGGCCGCACGATGAAGTCCTTGCGCAGCACCGGAATCGACACCGCGGCTCGCACCGCGTCCAGGTCGGCGAGCGAGCCGTTGAACCGGCGCTCCTCGGTCAGCACGCTGATCGCGCGGGCCCCGCCGTCGGCGTAGGAGCGGGCAAGCTCGGCGGGGTCTGCGATGGCGGCAAGCTCGCCTTTGGACGGGCTGGCACGTTTCACCTCGGCGATCACCGCGATGCCGGGCTCCCGCAACGCCGCCAGCACATCGAGCGGCGCGGGCATGGCCTTGGCCGCGGCCTTGACCTCTGCCAGCGGGACGACGGCCTCGCGGGCGGCGACGTCGGCGCAGACTCCCTCGATGATGGAGTCGAGCACGGATGCCGAACTCATGTCTCCGGTTCCTCTCGCGCGTTGCGTCGAAGTAGGTCTAAAACCTTCATCGAAGGGTAACCACTGTCACCGCCAGTGATGTCACCGGCCCTCGGGGTCCGAGCCGGTCCCAGAGTCGGGCGCAGCGCCGGGCGCATCGCCGGTGGGGTCATGGCCGTCGTCAAGGGCGTCCCACATCAATCGTTCCGACATCTGCGGGCCGTTCGGGCTGTCACCGAGCTCGCGTGCCGCCGCTCGCCGAGCCGCCGGCCCGGCGTATTTGGCATCCGAGGCGCCAGACCCGGTGTCCCGGGCCGCCGCCCGCATCAGCAGACCCGCAGCAGCCATGACACACAGCGCGGCGACCAGGGTCAGGCCCGCGCCGGTGAGGCGCCGCTCGGTGCCCAACAGCGCCGTGAGGGGAATCTCGGCGATGTCGAGCGCCCGCAGCGCGATATCGCGGACCACCCACATGCTGATCGCCAGATACCCGCTCGCCAGGCTCACCGCGGCCAGCAGCACCGCCAGCACCCGCAGCTTCCAACCGCGCACCGCCACCGTGGCCACGGCAGCGGCCAGGCACAGCACCCCCAGCGGCACCAGCGCCGTCGACCACGACGCACCGGAGACCGTCACCAGCCTGGGCTGGCCCAGCCCGTCGGCAGATCGGATGAGCACCCACGGCAGCCGCGACGCGCCCCAGAGTCCACCGGCGGCCACCACCAGCAGCAACAGCGCACCCCGCAGGGCTACAGCCCCCTGGGCGTCCCGGTGCTCCGGCGGGTCAGCCATCGACACCGGGGGTGCTCAGTGTTTCGGCTGCCGCGATCGCCGCCAGCAC
The DNA here is from genome assembly GCF_020172665.1 of [Mycobacterium] zoologicum. GTDB lineage: Bacteria > Actinomycetota > Actinomycetes > Mycobacteriales > Mycobacteriaceae > Mycobacterium > Mycobacterium zoologicum. The sequence goes on from NZ_CP083985.1 coordinate 2,381,094, forward strand.
CGCGCGGGCCTTGTTGGAGGCCTCGGTGTACTCGTACGGGCCGTTGGAGTCGGCGACCACGCCGCCGCCGGCCTGGACGTAGGCGGTGCCGTTGCGCAGCAGCGCGGTGCGGATCGCGATCGCGAAATCGGCGTTGCCGGCAAAGTCCAGGTAGCCGACCACGCCACCGTAGAGGCCGCGACGGGTCTTCTCGACTTCCTCGATCAACTCCATCGCACGTACCTTGGGCGCCCCGGACAGGGTGCCGGCCGGAAAACACGCCGTGACGGCGTCCAGCGCGGTCCGGTCCTCGGCGAGCAGACCGCTGACCGTGGACACCAGATGCATGACGTGGCTGTAGCGCTCGATGTGGCTGTAGTCGGCGACTCGCACGGTGCCCGGAACGCACACCCGGCCCAGGTCATTGCGCCCCAGATCGACCAGCATCAGATGCTCGGCGCGCTCCTTGTCGTCGGCCAGCAACTCCTTGGCCAGCAACTGGTCTTCTTCCTCGGTGGCACCACGCCACCGCGTCCCGGCGATCGGATGGGTGGTCGCTCGGCCGTCCTGCACGGTCACCAGCGCTTCGGGGCTGGAGCCGACGATCGAAAACGCAAGTCCCCCAACCTCATCAGGCACCTGAAGCAGATACATGTAGGGGCTCGGGTTGGAGACCCGCAGCATCCGGTAGACATCCAGCGGGTCGGCCGGAGTGTCCATCTCGAACCGCTGCGACGGAACCACCTGGAACGCCTCGCCCGCCTCGATCTCACCCACCAGGCGCTCGACGATCACCCCGTACTCCTCGGGTGTGCGCTGGCCCCGATAGACCGGCTCGGGACGTTCGAAGGTGGCGACGCTGGAGCCCAGCGGCTGGCTCAGTGCAGCGGTCATCACATCCAGGCGGGCGATCGCGTCGTCGTAGGCCTCGTCGACGCGCTCGTCGGTGCCGTTCCAGTTGACCGCGTTCGCGATCAGCGTGATAGTGCCCTCGTGGTGGTCGACCGCGGCCATGTCGGTGGCCAGCAGCAGCAGCATGTCGGGCAGCCCCAAGTCGTCGAGGGCCAGCTCCGGCAGTCGCTCCAGCCGCCGCACCATGTCGTAGGCGAAGAAGCCCACCAGACCGCTCGACAGCGGCGGCAACCCGGAGATGCCCGACGTCTCCAGCAGCGCCAGCGTCTCGCGCAGGGCCGCCAGCGGGTCGCCGCCGGTCGGCGCGCCCTGCGGGGCCGCGCCCAGCCACACCGCTTGGCCGTCGCGCACGGTCAGCGCCGACGACGTTCCCGCGCCGATGAACGACCAGCGGGACCACGACCGGCCGTTCTCGGCGGACTCCAGTAAGAAGGTGCCGGGCCGGTTGTCGGCCAGCTTGCGGTAGGCCGACAGCGGTGTCTCGGCGTCGGCCAGCACTTTGCGGGTCACCGGAACCACCCGGTGCTCGGCGGCCAGCACCCGGAAGTCGGCCCTGGAGACGGTTCCGGCGGGGATGGTTTGCACGGGCTCATCCTCCCAGATCCCGTTGTGACCCCAGGAGTAGCCTGGCGGCCATGAAAACTGGCGACACCGTGGCCGATTTCGCACTGCCCGACCAGACCGGAACACCGCGCAGGCTCACCGAACTGCTCGCCGACGGGCCGGTGGTGCTGTTCTTCTATCCGGCCGCGATGACGCCGGGCTGCACCAAGGAGGCCTGCCACTTCCGGGACCTGGCCGGTGAGTTCGCCGCCGTGGGGGCGCAGCGGGTCGGAATCAGCACCGACGCGGTGGCCAAGCAGGCCAAGTTCGCCGACCAGCAGAGCTTCGACTACCCGCTGCTGAGTGACACCGACGGCACGGTGGCCACCCAGTTCGGCGTCAAACGCGGACTGCTCGGCAAGTTGATGCCGGTCAAGCGGACGACGTTCGTCATCGACACCGACCGCACCGTGCTCGAGGTGATCGCCAGCGAGTTCTCCATGGACACCCATGCCGACAAGGCCCTGGAGCTGTTGCGCGCCCGCTAGAGGATCAGGCCCCGGCTGTGTCTTCTGCGGCCGGCTCCGGCTCGTCGGCGACCTCGATCAGCTGGCGGCTGTCTCCGACGGCGCTGTCGATCCAGTTCCGGATCTCGTTGAGGTGAGTAACAATCCCGGAGCGCTCCCGCACCAGCATGTCCACTTCGTTCTGGGTGCGCTCGGTGAGGGTCTTCGCCTCGCGCTGGGTGGTCGCGATCAGCGCGGACGCCTCCAGGCGAGCTTCCTTGTCGAGCTTGGCGATGGTCTCCTCGGCCTGTTCCCAAGCCGACTTCATCTGCTGGTCCAACCGGCGCTGCGCCTCGCGGCGATTGCGCTCGTCCTCCTCCCAGGCAAGCTTGATCTGCTCGTCGAGGGCTTCCTGGGCGGCGCGACGGTTGCGCTCGTCTTCCTCGGCGAGCTTCTGGTAGACCTCGCGCCGGTTGCGTTCGGCGTCCTCGATCTCCTGGGCGATCCGGCCGCGCTCCTCATGGGCGATCCGCAGGATCTCCTCGGCTTCGACCGTGGCGGCTTCCAGGATCTTCGCGCGACGGGTGTTGGTCGAGGCCTGGAACTCGGCCAGGGCGTCGCTGGCGGCCGCCCGGTCATGGCGGGCCGCCTCCAACTGCTCGCGCAGCTCGCCGGTCAGCGATTCAGCGTCCTGGCGGGCCAACTCCTTGGTGCGGCGGGCCTCTTCCGAGGCGATCCGCATCATCCGGGCGATGCGATCCGACATCCCCTCGACGGAATCCACCGGACCGGTGACCTGCTCGAACTGCTTCCGCAACTGGTCCAGTTCGGCGGTGAGCCGCTGGCGCTCCGCGTCGGCGTCAGCGGTCATGCGCACGATGTCGTTCTGCAACCGGCCGACTTCGGCGGTCAGCTGCTCGCGATCGAAACGGGTCTGGGCCTTCGCCGCGTCGAGGGATTTCGCCTGATCCTGCAGGATCTCGATTTCGTGATGCAGACGAGAAATGTAGTCCGAAACCTCATTACGGTCGAAACCGCGCATCTGCGTTTCGAATTCCGGAATTTCCAGCGCCATTGGCCTACTCCTCGCAGCTGACTTGTTCGGTCTCGCCCGACAACCAGCGTTCGACCGAGTTGGCTTGTGCGCGAGACCAAATGGGCCGACTCGGCTCAGGTCGCTGTGCGACGCAGCGTATCAAACCTACGCCCAGGGCGGCTAAATTCGCGGCAAAGTACCTCAGTGCGGCCGATTTTCGCGGAACCAGGACTCTTTTGCCGGAGGGAGCGTTTCGCGATTAACTTGCACGGTCGAACGCTGGATCTGGTCCACGATCTTTGCCCGGGCGTCCATCAGTTCGGTGAGCCGCTGATGCGCGTCGGTCACGTGTGTGTTGATGGCCTCGTTCATTTCGGTCAGGATCTCCGAAGCGTGGTTCTCGGCTTCCTTCATGATCTCGGCGGCACTCATCACCGCCTGCCGGCGAAGTTGTGCGGCATGAACCCGCAACTGCTTGTGCTGGGTCTCCAGTTCGGCCCGCAGCTCGGCGGCCTCGCGGCGTTGCGCCTCGGCGTCCTTGAGAATCAGCGCGGCCTCGTTCTCGGCGGCGGTGCGCAACTGGTCGGCGAATCGCTGGGCTTCACCCCTGATGTCGTCGGCTTCTGCCATGGCACCCTTGAGGATTCCGGACAGTCGGTCGCTGAGGTCCACGATGTCTCCGGGGATGGCCGACGCCAGTTCGTTGAAACGTGCCGACGTCGATTCCAGGTTCGCCTGTGACTTGCTCAACTGGTTGGTCAGCGCCACGATCCGCGAGCCGGAGCGCGGTAGGTGCGCTTCGATGTCACTGACCGTACCGGTCGCGTAGTGCTCGTCGATATGCTGCGAAACCCGCTCCAGCTCGAAACTCGCAGGCGTGTGATCCAGCGGGTAGTCGTCCTGTTCGTCGGGGTTCACAGTCGGCCAGCATACCGCCCGACCGTGCGGCGACAGTTCAATCCGCGCGAGGCAACAACACGTCGGCGTCGAAACAGCTGTGGTCGCCGGTATGACAGGCGCCGCCGGCCTGATCCACTTCGAGCAGCACCGTATCGCCGTCACAGTCCAGCCGCACCGAATGCACATACTGGGTGTGTCCCGACGTCGCACCCTTGACCCACTGCTCGCCTCGGGAGCGTGAATAGTACGTCGCCTCACGGGTCGCCAGGGTGCGCGCCAGTGCGTCGTCGTCCATCCAGGCGACCATCAGTACATCTCCGGTGCCCCGCTCCTGGGCCACCGCGGCGATCAGTCCGTCGGCATTTCGCTTGAGCCGCGTGGCAATCGCCGAATCCAGCTGGTAGCTCATCGAACTGTGATCCCTTCGGCCGCCATCGCCGCCTTGACCTGCCCGATCGTCAACTCCCGGAAGTGAAACACGCTGGCCGCCAGCACCGCATCGGCGCCGGCCGCAACTGCGGGTGCGAAATGTTCGGCCGCGCCGGCTCCCCCACTGGCGATCACCGGGACACTCACCGCCGCGCGCACCGCCCGCAACATCGGCAGGTCGAAACCCGCCTTGGTTCCGTCGGCGTCCATCGAGTTCAGCAGGATCTCCCCGACGCCCAGCTCGACGCCGCGCACCGCCCACTCGACCGCGTCGATCCCGGTGCCCTTCCGGCCGCCGTGGGTGGTGACCTCCCAGCCCGACGGTGTGGGAGCAAGCCCGTTCGGCCCGACAGGCGCAGTGCGGGCGTCGACCGACAGCACGATGCACTGCGAACCGAAGTGGCGGGACAGCTCGCCCAGCAGTTCCGGCCGGGCGATCGCCGCGGTGTTCACCGACACCTTGTCGGCGCCGGCCCGCAGCAGTACGTCGACGTCGGAGACGGTGCGCACCCCACCGCCGACGGTCAGCGGGATGAACACCTGATCGGCGGTGCGCGCGACCACCTCGAGCATGGTGGCCCGGCCCGACGACGACGCCGTGACGTCGAGGAACGTCAGTTCGTCGGCGCCCTCGGCGTCGTAAGCCGCCGCCAGTTCCACCGGATCACCGGCGTCGCGCAGGTTCGCGAAGTTCACGCCCTTGACGACGCGCCCGCCGTCGACGTCCAGGCACGGGATGACCCGCACCGCCACATCGGTGCCGTGCGCCATCTCAGTAGTCCTCCGGTGCGCCGACGGCGGCCAGGATCTCGAGGATCTCGGCGTGCACACCCGGCGCGGCGGCCAGCGCAGCATGCGACTGTGCGGTCCACGGTTGGCCCGCCAGGTCGGTGACGATCCCGCCGGCCGCCCGGACCAGCGCGACACCGGCGGCGTGGTCCCAGATGTGGTCGCCGAAGCTGACCGCCCCGCCCAGGACACCGTCGGACACGTGAGCCAGATCGATTCCGGTGGCGCCGTACATCCGGGTCCGCGACGTCACCCGGCTCAGCCCCTCCAGCACCGCCAACCGGTAGCGGCCAGGCAGACGTCCGCGCCACTCCACGTTGAAGGTGCCCAGGCCCACCAGGGAGTCGGCCAGCGCGGAGTTCTCCAGCACCGGCATGGCCACCCCGTTGCGCGTCAACGGCCCGTCGACCACGGCGCTGTAACGCTGGCCGAGGAACGGCAACCAGGTCAGGCCGGCGACCGGTTCGCCGTCGCGCAGCAGGCCCAGCAGGATCGCCGCCAACGGCGAACCGGCGGCGTAGTTGAATGTCCCGTCGATCGGATCGAGCACCCACACCAGGTCGGAATCGATCGGCGGTCCGCCGAACTCCTCACCGTGCACGCCGATTCCGGTTGCCGACTGCAAGGCTTCGGTGATCTGACGTTCCAGCGCCAGGTCCACTTCGGTGGCGAAGTCGTTGCCGGCCTTGCGAACTGCCGATGCGGCGCGGTGTCCGGCGACGAAAGGCTTTGCCGCGACATCGAGGATCGTGGTCGCCTCGGCGACCAGGGCTGACAGATCCGCGGTGTCCAGCGCCACGCCGGGCCTTACCCCTGCACCGCGGTCAGTGCCTGCGGCAGCGTGAACCGGCCCGCGTAGAGGGCCTTTCCGACGATGGCTCCTTCAACGCCGCGGCCGGTCAGGGTGGCGATCGCACGCAGGTCGTCGATGCTGGACACCCCGCCGGAGGCGATCACCGGGATGGCGGTGCGGTCGGCGACCTCGCCGAGCAGCTCCAGATTGGGCCCGCCGAGGGTGCCGTCCTTGGTCACGTCGGTGACCACGAAGCGTGAACACCCTTCGCGGTCAAGGCGTTCCAGCACCGGCCACAGCTCACCGCCGTCGGTCTCCCAGCCGCGTCCGCGCAGCCGGTAGGCACCGTCAACGATCTGCACGTCCAGGCCGACCGCCACCTGCTCCCCGTGCTCGGCGATGGCCCGGGCGCACCACTGCGGATTCTCCAGCGCGGCGGTCCCCAGGTTGACCCGGGCACAGCCGGTAGCCAGAGCCGCCGCCAACGACTCGTCGTCGCGGATGCCGCCGGACAGTTCGACTTTCACGTCCAGTTGACCGACGACCTCGGCCAGCAGTTCGCGGTTCGAGCCGCGGCCGAACGCGGCATCGAGGTCCACCAGGTGAATCCACTCGGCGCCATCGTTCTGCCAACCCAGCGCGGCATCCAGCGCGGAGCCGTATTCGGTCTCGCTGCCGGCCTTGCCCTGCACCAGACGCACCGCACGTCCCTCGACCACGTCGACGGCGGGCAACAAGACCAACGATGTACTCACAGTGCCTCCACCCAGTTCTTCAACAGCGTCGCCCCGGCATCCCCGCTCTTCTCCGGGTGAAACTGGGTGGCGGCCAACGGTCCGTCCTCGACAGCCGCCAGGAACGGTACCTGATGGGTTGCCCGGGTCAGCAAAGCCTCGGGGCGTCCTTCCCAGCGTTGCGCGGCGTAGGAGTGCACGAAGTAGAACCTGGTGTCCGCGTCGAAACCGCGGAACAGCGTGCTGCCCGGTGCCGCGTCGACGACGTTCCAGCCCATGTGCGGGATCACCGGTGCGTCCAGTCGGGTGACCGCACCCGGCCACTGGCCGCAGCCTGCGGTGTCCACTCCGAACTCGACGCCGTGGGCGAACAGGATCTGCATCCCGACACACACTCCCAGCACCGGCCGCCCGGCCTGCACCCGTTCGTCGATGATCTTGTCGCCGTGCACCTTACGAAGCCCGGCCATGCAGGCGGCGAAGGCCCCGACGCCCGGCACCACCAGGCCGTCGGCGGCCGCGGCGGCGTCGGCGTCGGCGGTCACCTCGACGGCCGCGCCGACCCGCGCCAGGGCGCGTTGCGCCGAGCGCAGATTCCCGGACCCGTAGTCCAGGATCACCACCGACTTCACAGAGTGCCTTTGGTGGACGGCACCCCGGTCACCCGGGGGTCGGGCTCCACCGCTTGGCGCAGTGCGCGGGCAACCGCCTTGTACTGCGCCTCGGTGATGTGATGCGGGTCGCGCCCGTAGAGCACCCGCACGTGCAGCGCGATACGCGCATTGAAGGCCAGCGTCTCGAACACGTGCTTGTTGATCACGGTGTGGTAGGGCACCTTTGATCCGGCAATGGTGGTGTGCGCCAAGTGATCCGGCTCCCCGGTGTGCACACAGTAGGGCCGCCCCGACACGTCGACGACGGCGTGCGCCAGCGTCTCGTCCATCGGGATGAAAGCATCGCCGAACCGGCGGATGCCCTTTTTGTCGCTCAGCGCCTCGCCCAGAGCCTGCCCCAGCACGATCGCGGTGTCCTCCACGGTGTGGTGCGCCTCGATCTCGACGTCCCCGCGGGCCCGCACAGTCAGGTCGAAGCTGGCGTGGCTGCCCAGCGCGGTGAGCATGTGGTCGAAGAACGGCACCCCGGTGTCGATGTCGACGACGCCGGTGCCGTCCAGGTCGAGTTCGACCGTGATCTCGGATTCACGGGTGGTGCGTGCCACCCGAGCGCGGCGAGTCATGAGGCTCCTAACGATTGGGCGAGTTCGGTGGTCACAAGTCGTTCACTGGCGGCAAGTAGTGCGTCGTTCTCCGCCGGCAGCCCGATGGTGGTGCGCAGGTATCCGGGTATGCCGACATCGCGGATGAGGACCCCGGTGTCGAGGTAGCGCTGCCACGCCGCGGGCGCCTCGGTGAACCGCCCGAACAACACGAAGTTGGCGTCACTGGGGATGACCCGAAATCCCATGCCCGCCAGCGCGGCACAGACTCGTTCCCGTTCGGCGATGAGCTTCGCGACGCTGCCCAGGGTGTCGTCGGCGTGCCGTAACGCGGCGCGGGCGGCCTCCTGGGTGAGCACCGACAGGTGATAGGGCAACCGCACCAGCAGCATCGCGTCGATCACCGCCGGCGCGGCGACCAGATAGCCGAGCCGGCCACCGGCAAACGCGAACGCCTTGCTCATGGTGCGGCTGACGATCAGCTTCGCCGGGTAGTCGGCGATCAGCCCGATCGCGGTGGGCTGCGAGGAGAACTCCCCGTAGGCCTCGTCCACGATCACGATGCCGGGTGCGGCGTCGAGCACCGCGCGCAGGTCATCGAGCGGAATGCTCTGCCCGGATGGGTTGTTCGGGCTTGTCACGAACACCACGTCGGGCTTGTGCTCGATGATCGCGGCGACGGCCACAGCCACGTCCAGGCCGAAATCCCCGGCCCGGTGGGCGGCCAGCCACCGGGTCTGGGTGCCATCGGAGATGATCGGGTGCATCGAGTACGACGGCACGAATCCGATCGCGCTGCGCCCCGGCCCGCCGAACGCCTGCAACAACTGCTGCAGGATCTCGTTGGAGCCGTTGGCCGCCCACACGTTCTGCGGCCCGACCTCGACACCGGCCACCCCGGACAGATACCCCGCCAGGTCGGCGCGCAGCGCCACGGCGTCCCGGTCCGGATAGCGGTGCAACTCGGCGGCGGCGGCACGCACCGAGCGGGCGACGTCGTCGATCAGGGCCTGGCTCGGCGGGTATGGGTTCTCATTCGTGTTCAGCCGAACGGGAACCTCCAATTGCGGTGCACCGTAGGGAGATTTGCCGCGAAGGTCGTCGCGCAGCGGCAGATCGTCCAGGCTGACACCGTCGCCGGGCCCGGTCATGACTCGAACCTGCGCCGGACGGCCTCGCCGTGAGAGGGCAGATCCTCGGCCTGAGCCAGCGCTATCACGTGACCGCTCACATCCTTCAGCGCTGCCTCGGTGTAGTCGATCACGTGGACGCCGCGCAGGAAGGTCTGCACCGACAGGCCACTGGAGTGGCGCGCGCTACCCGCTGTGGGCAGTACGTGATTGGAGCCCGCGCAGTAGTCACCGAGGCTGACCGGCGCATACGGACCTACGAAAATCGCTCCGGCCGAACGGATCCGGGCTGCCACGGCGGGAGCGTCGGCGGTCTGGATCTCCAGGTGTTCGGCGGCGTAGGCGTTGACCACCCGGATGCCTGCAGCCAGGTCGTCGACCAGGACGATCGCCGACTGCGGCCCGGAAAGCGCGGTGGTCACCCGCTCGCGGTGCACGGTGGTCGCCAGCTGCGCGGCCAGCTCGCGGTCGGTGGCATCGGCCAGTTCGGCACTGGTGGTGACCAGCACGCTGGCGGCCATCTCGTCGTGTTCGGCCTGGCTGATCAGGTCGGCGGCCAGGTGTGCCGGAGAAGCGGTGTGGTCGGCGAGGATCGCGATCTCGGTGGGGCCGGCCTCGGCGTCGATGCCGACCTGCGACCGGCACAGCCGTTTGGCGGCGGTGACGTAGATGTTGCCGGGGCCGGTGATCATGTCGACCGGTGCGAGTTCGGCGCCATCGGTATCGGTGCCGCCGTAGGCCAGCAGTGCCACCGCCTGCGCACCGCCGACCGCCCACACCTCGTCGACACCGAGCAGCGCGGCCGCAGCCAGGATCGTCGGGTGCGGCAGGCCCCCGAACCGGGCCTGCGGCGGGCTGGCCACCACCAGGGAGTCCACCCCGGCGATCTGAGCCGGGACGACGTTCATCACCACGCTCGACGGATACACCGCGTTGCCACCCGGCACGTAGAGGCCGACCCGCTCGACCGGCAGCCAGCGTTCGGTGACGGTGGCTCCCGGCGCCAGCGTGGTGGTGGTGTCGCTGCGACGCTGGTCGGCGTGCACCGCGCGAGCCCGGCTGATCGCCACCTCCAGGGCGGCCCGCACAGCCCGGTCGAGCTCGGCCAACGCGGTGTCCAGCGCCGCGGCCGGCACCCGGACGGCGTCCGGGCGCACCTGGTCGAAGGATTCGCCGAATTCCAGCGCCGCCGGGACGCCACGCTCGGCGACCGCCTCGACGATCGGACGCACCCGCGGCAGCACCGCCTCGACGTCGACACCGCCGCGCGGCAGGGCAGCACGAAGTGCGGCGGCGGACAAGTTCGCCCCACGCAGGTCGATGCGGGCCATCGCTTTCACGTGGACCATTGTCCCAGAACCGTTCAAGTCAATATCGCGGCGCATGGCCGTCGGAATCGCGCCCGATCGCGCCGGGGCTAGGCTGGTTTGTGTCGGCGATTGTGAGAGACGGAGTCGGATGGCCACCAGCGACCACCCCAAGAGCGTTCCCGGAGTGCCCTACATCTTCCCCGACTGGCTGGATTACCTGCAGCACAAGGTGGAGTCACCGCTGATCAAGCGGTTCCACCTGCCCGGATTCGCGGTGATCGAGCATCGGGGCCGCAAGTCCGGCAACCCGTACCGGACCGTGGTACGCGCGTTCTGCAAGGGCCCGAGGCTGGCGGTGATGCTCGGCCACGGCAAGGCCGACTGGGTCAGGAACGTGCTGGCCGCCGGCGAGGCCGACGTACAGCTGTTCCGGCGCAACGTACACGTCACCAACGTGCGGATCGTGCCGATCGGCGGGGACACCAGCGGCCTGCCGTGGATCACCCGTTTGGGGTCCCGATGGGTCGGGATACTGGTCGCAGACATCACCTGAACACTCACGAGGAACGGAGTACCTATGGCTGTCGACAAGAGTGCCGGCGGGGAGCCCAAGCTGCCGGTGGTGTTCCCGCCGTGGCTGGACCGGCTCCAGACGAAATACATGAACCCGGTGTTCAAGCCGTTGTCCCGGTTCCTTCCCGGCACGTCGGTGATCAAGCATCGCGGGCGCAAGTCCGGCAAGCCCTACGAGACGGTGGTGACGACCTACCGCAAGGGCGACGTGCTTTCGGTGGCGCTGGGCCACGGCATGGCCGACTGGGTCAAGAACGTGGTGGCCGCCGGGGAGGCCGACGTGCGGCTGTTCCGCAGTGAACTTCACCTGACCAATCCGCGGATCGTGCCGCCCGGCGCCGCCGACGCGTCACTGCCGTGGGCGGTGCGGCTGCAGAACCGCAAGGTGGCGGTGCTGGTCACCGATATCGTCTGAGAGGCGTCCTACATGTCCAGGCCGATGTCGAGTACCCGCACCGAGTGGGTGAGCGCACCCACCGCCAGGTAGTCGACACCGGTCGCGGCGTAGGCCGCGGCACTGTCGAGGCTGAGCCCGCCGGAGGACTCCAACAGCACCCCCGGTGCGCGCGCGTCGCGGCGCTGCACCGCCATCTGGGTCTGCCAGACCGGGAAGTTGTCCAGCAGCACCAGCTCGGGGTTCTCGGCGAGTACCTCGTCGAACTGTTCGAGGGAATCCACCTCGACCTCGCAGGGCACGTCGGGGGCGGCGGCGCGCACGGCCCGCAGCGCGGCGGCCACCGAGCCGGCCGCTGCGACGTGGTTGTCCTTGATCAGCGCCGCGTCGCCCAGGCCCATGCGATGGTTGGTTCCGCCGCCGACCCGCACCGCGTACTTCTGCAGGACACGCAGGCCCGGCAGGGTCTTGCGGGTGTCGCGGATCTGCGCGGGCGTACCGGCCACGGCGTCGACCCAGGCCGCGGTCGCGGTCGCGATGCCGGACAGGTGGCAGACCAGGTTGAGCATGGTGCGTTCGGCGGTCAGCAGGCCCTGGGTGTCGGCCTTCAGGCGCAGCACGACCGCGCCCGGCTCCAGGCGCTGCCCGTCGGCCACCCGGTCCAGCACGGTGTAGGCCTGCGGCCCGAGAACTTCGTCGAGCACCGCCACGGCGACGTCCACCCCGGCGACCACCCCGGTTTCCCGGGTGACCATCGCCGCTTCGGCGGTCACGCCCGTCGGCACGGTCGCCGTGGTGGTGACGTCGGGGCCGTAGCGCAGGTCCTCGTCGAGGGCGCGCGCGATGATCTGCCGGACCTCGGTGAGCTCGGCCGGCGACAGTGCGGTCATGACGCCACCGCGGCGGGTGCCTCGACCACGACGGCGTCGCCGAGCAGCCGGACGCTGGTGCTGCGGGCCTGATCGGGGTCGGCCGCCGAATACTCGCCGCGGTGGTGACAGCCGCGGCTTTCGGTGCGCGCCAGTGCCGTTCCGGCGACCACCCGAGCCACCAGTGTCAGCGCGGAGTCCTCGGCGCCCCGGCGGTCTGCGGCGAGCGGCTCATCGGAGGTGGACAGCAGCGCGATCAGCTCCCGCAGGCCCGCTGCGTCGCGCACCACCGAGGCGTCGCGGGACATCGCCTGCTGCAGGGTGTCCCGGTCCACGCCGACGTGCTCGGCGGGTCCGGGAACCGCGGCGCGCACCCGGCCGGACGTCACGGCGTGCCTCGCGGCGGCCGCACCTGCCCGGGCACCCACCACCAAGCCTTCCAGCAGGCTGTTGGAGGCCAGTCGGTTGGCGCCGTGCATGCCGGTGCGGGCCACCTCGCCGGCGGCGTACAGGCCCGGCAGTTCGGTGCGCCCGGTGACGTCGGTGACCACCCCGCCGCAGCTGTAGTGCGCGCCGGGGACCACCGGGATGGGTTGGGTGACCGGGTCGATGCCGGCGGCCCGGCAGGACGCGGTGACGGTCGGGAAGCGGCTCTCGAAGCCGTCGATGCCGCGGGCGTCGAGAAACACGCACGGGTCGCCGCTCTCGCGCAGCCGGGTGTCGATGGCCCCGGCCACCACGTCGCGTGGTGCCAGGTCCCCCATCGGGTGCACGCCATCGGTGACTCGGGCGCCGCGGGAGTCGATCAGGGTGGCGCCCTCACCGCGCACCGCTTCGGTGATCAGCGGCCGGCGGCCACCGGAGCCGGTGCCGGAGAACAGCATCGTCGGGTGGAATTGGATGAACTCCAGGTCGCTGACCGCCACTCCGGCCTGCAACGCCAGCGCCACCCCATCGCCGGTGGCACCGCCGGGATTGGTGGTGGCCCGGTACAGCTGGCCCAGGCCGCCGGTGGCCAACACCACCGACGGCGTGTGGATGACCCCGATGCCATCGGCGTTGGCCACCTGCACCCCGGTGACCACGTCGCCGTCGTGCAGGATCTGTAGAACGATCTGGCCCCAGCGGATGTCCAGTTCGGCAGCGGCCGCGTCGAGTGCGCGTTGCACTTCGGCTCCGGTCGCGTCTCCCCCGGCGTGAATGATGCGCCGCCGGTTGTGCCCGCCTTCGCGGGTCAGCGCCCAGTTCCCCTCGACATCGAGGTCGAATTGCGCTCCGGCGCCGGCTAATTCGGAGACAGCCCGGTAGCCGTCGGCCACGATCGAGGTGACTGCGTCGCGGTCGCAAAGCCCGCCGCCGGCCGCCAGGGTGTCGGCGACGTGGGCTGCCACGGTGTCGTCGTTGCCGGGCAGCACCACCGCGATCCCGCCCTGGGCGTAATGGGTCGCGGTCACCGCGTGGCCGGTGTCGGCCTTGCTGAGCACCACCACGTCCCGTCCGGCGCGGTGCGCGGCCCGGGCTGCCGACAGCCCACCGACCCCGGTGCCGATGACGACCACATCGGCCCGCTGTTGCCAGACGGGATCGGCGTTCACTTGCTGACCGGTACCGAATTGCCGATCGAGACCATGCGCTGCACGCTGCGCGCGGCCAGCCGGGCTGTCTCGGGGTCGACGTGGATCTCGTCGGCACCCTCGGTCAGGCTGCGCAGCAGGGCCGCCGGGGTGATCATCTTCATGTACTTGCAGGCCGCCTTGGAGTTGACCGCCTCGAAGTCGACCTCTGGCGCGGCTTTCTGCAGCTGGTAGATCATGCCGACCTCGGTGGCCACCAGGACTTTGCGTGCCTGGGTCCGCCGGGCCTCTTCGAGCATGCCGCCGGTCGACAGGATCTTCACCCGCTCCTCTGGGAAGTGCCCCTCACCGACCAGGTACAGCGCCGAGGTGGCGCACCCGCACTCCGGGTGCACGAACAGCTCCGCGTCGGGGTTCGCGCGCGCCTTCTCCTCCAACTCATCGCCGTTGATGGCGGCGTGCACGTGGCATTCGCCCGCCCAGATGTGCATGTTCTTGCGCCCGGTGACCCGCTGGACGTGCTGGCCCAGGAACTGATCGGGCAGAAACAGCACGTCGCGATCCGGTTCGATGGAGTTGACCACGTCAACGGCGTTCGACGACGTGCAGCAGTAGTCGGTGAGCGCCTTGACTGCCGCGGTGGTGTTGACGTAAGACACCACCACCGCGCCCGGGTGGTCGTCACGCCAGGCCTGCAGGTCCTCGGCGGTGATGGAGTCGGCCAGCGAGCAGCCCGCGCGGGCATCGGGGATCAGCACCGTCTTGTCCGGGGACAGGATCTTGGCCGTCTCGGCCATGAAGTGCACGCCGCAGAACACGATGGTGTCCGCGTCGGTGTCGGCGGCGATGCGGGCCAGGCCCAGTGAGTCGCCGACGTGGTCAGCGATGTCCTGGATGGGCGGCAACTGGTAGTTGTGCGCCAGGATCGTGGCGTTGCGCTCCTTTTTGAGCCGGAGGATCTCGGCCACCCACTCGTCGTCGGGCTCGATTCCGCTGTAGCCGGCCGGCGAATTGACGATGCGGTCTGCCAGCCTGCCGGCCTTCGCACCGGTGTCGGTGAGGGTGGTCATGCGCGACTCCTCTCGCGAATCAGGTTTTCGACTTATAATCGAAAACGTGGTCCATACTAGCACCGCCCACGAAGTCCTCACCGCCGTCTTCCAGGTTGGCGACCTCGAGACGCGCCGCCCCCGACTGAAGGTCCTGCTGTGGCAACGGGCCAGAGAACCCCAGTCCGGACGATGGTCCCTGCCCGGTGGACTCCTGCGTCACGACGAGGACGTCACCGCCTCGGCGCGCCGCCAACTCGCCGAGAAGGTCGACCTGCGTGAGATCGCCCACCTGGAGCAACTGGCTGTGTTCTCCGACCCAGCCCGCGTTCCCGGCGTGCGCACCATAGCTTCGACCTTTCTGGGCCTGGTGCCCTCGCCGGCCGACCCGGAACTGCCCGGTGACACCCATTGGCACCCCGTCGACGAACTTCCCCCGATGGCGTTCGACCACGCGCCGATGGTGGCCCACGCACATAGCCGCCTGGTCGCCAAGATGTCCTACACGAACATCGGATTCGCTTTGGCCCCAACAGAATTCATTCTGTCCACCCTGCGCGACATCTACAGCGTGGTACTCGGGCACCAAGTGGACGCCACCAACCTGCAGCGGGTGCTGGTTCGCCGCGGGGTGATCATTCCCACCGGCACCACGGCACGCTCCGGACGCAGTGGCGGCCGGCCCGCGGCCCGTTACCGGTTCACCGAGTCCCAACTCCGAGTGACCGACGAATTCGCGGCTCTGCGGCCCCCAGGGTGGGTCGGAGTGGAATCTTAGTGGGTTCTTAAGTCACAATGCCCCGATGGACTTCGACAGCTTGGCCCGCACATCCTCTGTCGACTGGATCGGGCAGGCCGCCCACCAGCCGCTGCAGCCCGGCGCCCGCGCCGAGCTGCCGGACCAGGATCCGTTCTACGAGCCCCCGGCCGGCTTCGAGCACGCCCAGCCCGGCACAGTGCTGCGCTCCCGCGACGTGGAGCTGGCATTTCTGGGCCTGATCCCGCAGCGGCTGCACGCCACCCAGCTGTTGTACCGCACCACCGACCGCAACGGCCTCCCGCAGGCGACGGTCACCACGGTGCTGGTGCCGGGTGACCGTGACCTGACTCGACCGTGCCCGATCGTGTCGTACCAGTGTGCGATCGACGCGGTGGACGGCCGCTGCTTCCCGTCCTACGCCCTGCGCCGACGGGCCAAGGCCTACGGCTCGTTCACCCAACTCGAGTTCGTCTTGATCGCCGCGATGCTGGCACAGGGCTGGGCGGTGTCGGTTCCCGACCACGAGGGCCGCGACGGCCACTGGGGCGCGCCCTATGAGCCGGGCTACTGCGTGCTCGACGGCCTGCGTGCCGCACTGGGCTCCGAACAGCTGGAGCTGGCCGCCGACTCCCCGATCGGGTTGTGGGGCTACTCCGGTGGCGGCCTGGCGACCGGCTGGGCGGCCGAGGTCTGCGGTTCCTACGCGCCTGAGCTGAACGTGGCGGGGGCCGCCATGGGTTCGCCGGTCGGCGACCTGGGTAACACGCTGATGCGGCTGAACGGCTCGTTCTGGTCGGGTCTGCCGGCCACCATGATCGCGGCGCTGGCGCGCACCTATCCCGATCTGGCCGCGGTCATCGACGAGCACGCCACCGTCGACGGGCGGGCCCTGCTGCACTCGCTGGAGTCGACGACAACCGCCGCCGCGGTGCTGCGCTTCCAGCACCGCAGTCTGAACTCCTACATCGACCAGCCGCTCGAACAGCTGATCGAGATGCCGGCTGTCCAGCACGTTTTCGACGACACCCGGCTGGGCAGCTCCGTGCCCGCTCCCCCGATGCTGATGGTGCAGGCGATCTACGACGAAGTGATCTCGGTCCACGACATCGACGCGCTCGCCGCGACGTACGCCGCCGGTGGTGCGCGGTTGACCTACCACCGCGATCTGTTCAGCGAGCACATCCTGCTGCACCCGTTGTCGACTCCGATGGTGCTGTCCTGGCTGGCCGACCGGTTCGCCGGCCGGCCGGTGCCCGAGACCGTGGTGCAGAAGGAATGGCCGACGCTGCTGAACCCCAAGACCTACCTGGGCCTGGCCCGGTTGGGTCTGGTGGCAGTCCGGGTCATCACCGCCCGCGCGCTGCGCTGACGCCGAG
Source organism: [Mycobacterium] zoologicum (assembly GCF_020172665.1). Classification (GTDB taxonomy): domain Bacteria; phylum Actinomycetota; class Actinomycetes; order Mycobacteriales; family Mycobacteriaceae; genus Mycobacterium; species Mycobacterium zoologicum. The sequence continues at coordinate 2,397,966 of NZ_CP083985.1, forward strand.
TCCCGTCGGAGGCAAAGACTCGGGCGGGTAGCCGCCGAGGTCGTCGCGGGTGCACCAGGTGGCACACAGCCCGTACACCAGGGCCCCGGCCGCGGCCGGCAGCAACAACGTGGCAGCGATCTGCAACACGGTGTGCCCCAAGAACACCGGGGGCCCTTCGGCGGTGTAGTGGACGCGATGCTCGGGTGTCACCGGGGCGGTGTCCACGTCGATGACGCCGTAGCGCTGCAGCACCAGCCGGTGGCCGACCAGCACCGCAAAGCCGGCCGCCGCGATCAGGCCCGCCGACAGGCCTGTGATCATTCCCGGGCCGCGGTGGGCCCGCCACTGCCAGGCGAGCGTCGCGGCCACCACCGCCACCACTCCCAGCAGGGCCAGCAGCAGAACCGGTGCGACGAAAAGGTTTTCGGCTTCGCTGCCCAGATACGCCTGCACGCGCTCGCCACTGCGGGTCAGTGCCACCACCCCGTGCGCCGAAGGGGCGATCCATGCCCACAACGCGCCCAGGGGCGGCCCGGTGAGTCCAAGCCCGGCGGCCATGACGCCGGCGGCACGCAAACGCGTGATGCGCGGCGCCGGGCGTTCCGGTGTGTGCGCCACTACCGGGCTGCCAGCTCCGCCGAATCCACCTGGCCGTGCCGGGAGCACTTCGCCCACCAACCGTTGGGCCGGATCTGGACCGCCATCTTGCGGCCGCAGGCGGCGCAGAACCGGGGCGGGCGCAATGCGAGTTGTGCGGCTGTCTGCGGCACCGGGCGGTCGTCGTCACCGATCAATGCACCGTTGTGCACGTTGTAGACGCCGGCCCCAACCAGCTCCGGCAGTTGGGTGGCCATGCTCACAGGCTGGCGCTGAGCGCCTTGATCGGCATCTTCAGCTCCTCGAGCATCTCCAGGTCGTCGTCGATGGAGCGCCCCAGGGTGGTCAGGTAGTTGCCGACGATCATCGCGTTCGCACCGCCCAGCAGGCTGCGCTTGGCACCCAGGTCACCCAGGGTGATCTCGCGGCCACCGGCGAACCGCAGCGTGGTGCGCGGCAGCGCCAGCCGGAAGGCGGCGACGACGGACAGTGCCTCGAACGCCGACACCGGCTCCATGTTCTCGAACGGCGTGCCCGGCTGCGGGTTGAGGAAGTTGATCGGCACGTCGTCGGGGTTCAGCGCGGCGATCTGGCTGGCGAATTCGGCGCGCTGCTCAAGGCTCTCGCCCATCCCGATGATGCCGCCGCTGCACAGCTCCATGTCGTTGTCGCGCACCAGCTCCAGGGTCGCCAGCCGCTCGTCCCACTCGTGGGTGGTCACCACGCTCGGGAAGTACGAGCGCGCGGTCTCCAGGTTGTGGTTGTACTTATGGACGCCGATCTCCTTGAGCTTCTTGGCAGTACGCGCCGTCAGCAGCCCGAGCGACGCGGCGATCGGAATGTCGATGCCCTCGGCGCGGATCGCCTGGATACCCTCGTCGACCTGCTTGAGCAACTTGTCGTCGGCGCCGCGCACGGCCGCCACGATGCAGAACTCGGTGGCGCCGGTGGCCGCGGTGGCCTTGGCGGCCTCCACCAGCTCGGCCTTGTCGAGCCAGACCCCGCGCACCGGCGAGTCGTCGAACACCGCGGACTGCGAGCAGAAGTTGCAGTCCTCGGTGCAGCCACCGGTCTTGAGGCTGATGATGCCCTCGACCTCCACCTCGGGGCCGCACCAGCGCATCCGGACCTCGTGCGCCAGCTCGAGCAGCTCGTCGAGACGGTCCTCGCCCAGCTGCAGCACGGCGAGCACCTGCTCGGAGTCCAGTCCCTCGCCGCGCCCCAGCACCTGCTCGCGGGCCACCGCCAAGATGTCGGCGTTATCGGTGGCGATGCTGGATACGGCGGCCTGAGTCACCTGATGCTCCTTGTTGCTCGAGTCCGGCGGACGAGCCGCCTTGAACGCTGTTCAGGTTATGGTAGCGGCGTGCAGCTGCACAAACCTGACGTGGTCGCCGCGGCGGCCGCCATCCTCGACGACTACGGCATCGCCGACCTGACGATGCGGCGGTTGGCGCGCGAGCTCAAGGTCAGCCCCGGCGCCCTGTACTGGCATTTCGCCAACAAGCAGCAGTTGCTGGGCGCGGTCGCCGACCGGGTGCTGGCCGCGGCCTGCGCCGACCCGGGGCCCGGCGACTGGCGGTGGCGGATCCAGGCGGTGTGCGAGCGGCTGCGCGACGCGCTGCTGTCACACACCGACGGCGCCGAGCTGGTGTCGGCGAGCCTGGCCGCCGGTCAGTCGCGCGCCGCCGCCGAGATCGTGGGGCTGCTGGCCGACTCGGCCGCCGCAGCGGGTGTGCACCCGGATCACGCCGTGCTGGCCGCACGCACCGTCGTCTACTACGTGCTGGGGTTCACCGCCGAAGAGCAGTCCCGGCTGCAGTGGGACGCCGCGGGGGCGGCCGGGATCACCCCCGACGCCGACCCGGGCAGCGCCTTCGGGTTCGGGCTGCGGCTGCTGATCGACGGGCTGGCCGTGCAGGCCGGGATCGCCGTCAGCTGATCAGCGAGCGCACCCAGGCAGGTGCGAACGCCGCGCCGCTGCGGGCGCCGAACTCCGCGGCCCCCAGCGAACCCGAGCCCGCCGGCAGCACCGCCCGTAGCGGCGCCAGCCGGGCCAACGCCTCACGATTGCTCACCGCGGCGGCATCGGGTTGCGTCGGCCAGCTGCCGATCACCAGTCCGGCGCACGACAGGCATTGTCCGGCAAGGGATTCCAACGTCAGCGCGGTGTGGTTGAGGGTGCCCAGTTCGGTTCCGACCACCACCAGCACGGCCGCACCGAGGTCCACCGCCAGATCGCGCAGGGTGACGCCGTCGGCCGCCAGCTCCACCAGCAGTCCCCCGGCGCCCTCCACCAGGGTCAACCGCCCGGGGCCGTCGGCGTCGCGGATCAGCGCCAGCAGTTCGGCGCGGGTCGGCAGCGCCATGCCGGCGCGGTGCGCGGCGGCCACCGGGGCCAGCGGCTCGGGATAGCGGCCCGCCCCGAACAGCGCGCTCACCTGCGAGAGCCGGCCGATTTCGGCCAGGTCGTCGTCGCCGTCGGCGGTGCCGGTCTGCACCGGCTTGCACACCGCCACGTCCAGGCCGAGCGTGCGGGCGCAGGCGGCCAGTGCCGCGGTGGCGATCGTCTTGCCGACGCCGGTACCGGTGCCGGTGATCACCAGCACGCTCACCTGCGCCGCACCGCCAGGACGTCGGTCAGTACCCGCCGGGCCAGCTCCAGATCGGCTTCGGTCAGCGAGGCACGCGCAGTCAGCCGCAGCCGCGAGGTGCCCGCCGGCACCGTGGGCGGCCGGAAACAGCCCACCCGAACCCCGGCATCCAGGCAGGCGGCCGCGGCGGCCACCGCGACCTGCGGGTCGCCGAGAATCACCGAGACGACGGCGGATTCCGGCCGTTCGGGCACGTCGCAGATCTGCGCCAGCGTGCCGGAATGCCGCAGCACGTCGGCAGCGCGGGAGGGCTCGGCGGCCAGCACCCCCAGGGCCGCCGAGGCGGCTCCCAGCGCGGCCGGTGCCAGGCCGGTGTCGAAAATGAAGGTCCGGGCGGTGTCGATGAGGTGGTCACGCACCGCAGCCGGACCCAGCACCGCGCCGCCCTGGCTGCCCAGCGCCTTGGACAGCGTCGTCGTCATCACCACATCCGGTGCCCCGGCCAGGCCGACTTCATGCAGCAGCCCTCGGCCGCCGTCCCCGCGCACCCCGAGCCCGTGTGCCTCGTCGACGATCAGCAGCGCCCGATGGCGCCGGCACACCTCGTGCAGTTCGCGCAGCGGGGCCAGCGCACCGTCGGCGCTGAACACCGATTCGGTGAGAACGACGGCACGTTCTTCGCTGCGGTTGCTCAGGGCCGCAGCGACGGCCCCGACGTCGCGGTGCGCGGTGATCGCGACCCGCGCCCTGGACAGCCGGCAGGCGTCCACCAACGAGGCGTGGCAGTAGGCGTCGGAGACCACCAGCGACTCCGGCCCCGACAGGCTGACCACGGCGCCGATGTTGGCGGTGTATCCCGAAGAGAATACCAATCCTGAAGCGGCACCGACGAATTCGGCCAGCTGCTGTTCGAACCGGTGGTGCAGCTCGGTGTTGCCGGTGACCAGCCGGGACCCTCCGGCGCCACCGCCCCAGGTGCGCAGCGCATCCACTGCGCCGGCGATGACGTCCGGGTGCGTCGACAGGCCGAGGTAGTCGTTGGAGGCCAGGTCCAGCTCGGTGGTCGCCGCGGGGCGCTCCCGCAGCGAACGGCGCAGGCCGGCCTGTCGGCGCTGCCGCTCCACCTCTGCCAGCCAGGCCAGTGGAGACGCATCCGTGCGGGTCACGCGAGCTCCTTACAACGACTCTTGAACACCGTTCAGGTTAAGGCACGCACGGCAGCGACCATCGCGGCACCGATCTGGGCGACCTGCTCGTCGGTGCAGATGTAGGGCGGCATCGCGTACACGAGGTTGCGGAAGGGTCGCAGCCACACCCCGTGTGCCAGTGCCGCGGCAGTGGCCACCGGCAGATCTACCGGCTGTTGGCATTCGATGACGCCGATCGCGCCGCAGACCCGGACATCGGCGATGCCGGGCAGCCCGCGAGCGTCCGCCAGGGCGGCGCGCAGCCCTGCGCTGATCCCCGCGACCCGACCGCGCCAGTCCCCACTGAGCAGCAGTTCGGTGCTGGCCACCGAGACCGCGCAGGCCAGCGGATTGGCCATGAAGGTGGGGCCGTGCATCAGGGCTCCTGCCTCGCCGGCACTGATCGCGTGGGCGATCTCGGTGCCGCACAACGTCGCTGCCATCGACAGGTAGCCGCCGGTGAGCGCCTTGCCGATGCACATGATGTCGGGGCACACGCCCGCGTGGTCGGCGGCGAACAGCTCTCCGGTGCGCCCGAATCCGGTGGCAATCTCATCGAAGATCAGCAGTACGCCGTGGCGGCGGGTGATCTCCCGCAGGTCGTTGAGATACCGGGGGTCGTGGAAGCGCATGCCGCCGGCGCCCTGGACCACGGGTTCGACGATGACGGCGGCCAGTTCGTCGGCATGGGCGGCCAGTTGGGTCTCGAACCGAGCGCTGTAGGCCGGGTCGTGGTCGCGGGGCACCTGCGGGGCGAAGATCTGCTGCGACAGGACGTCACGCCACAGCGTGTGCATGCCGCCGTCAGGGTCGCAGACGCTCATCGGGGTGAAGGTGTCCCCGTGGTAGCCGCCCCGCCAGGTCATCAACCGGTGCTTGCCCGGGAGTCCGCGGGCACGCCAGTACTGCAGCGCCATCTTGACCGCGACCTCGACCGCCACCGACCCGGAGTCGCTGAAGAAGACGGTGTCCAGTCCGGCCGGGGTGATCTCCACCAGCAGTTGCGCCAGTCGGGCCGCGGGTTCGTGGGTGATGCCGCCGAACATCACGTGGTTCATGGTGGCCAACTGCGCGCTGATCGCGGCGTCCAGGACCGGGTGGCCGTGGCCGTGGATGGCGGTCCACCAGGAACTCATGCCGTCGAGCACCTCGGCCGGTTCGCCGTCGAGCACCAGCGTCAGATGGGGGCCGCGCGCGGCCAGCGCCACGATCGGAGCAGGTGCCCCGGCGCCGATGGTGCTGTAGGGGTGCCATAGGTGGGCGGCGTCCAGAGCGCTGATCTGCTCGGGAGGCATCGCGGACATGACTGACGACAGTAGTGGCCGGTGGCGTAACCGTTCGGTCACAGGTTGCTCAATATCGCTTCCGCCCGGGCAAATGGAGTCTAAGCGCCGGTAGGCTCTGTTACAGAAGTGACGAATGAGGCTGTCGTGATAACGGGGCCGCGAGAGGAGAATCTGATGAAGCGCATCTACGCCACCACGATCGCCCTGGCAGCGGCCCTGGCCCCGGCACTGAGTGCCGCGCCCGCCCACGCCGACCCGCTGTCGCAGACCGGCCAGAACCAGCTCGTCGACCGGGTCATCCAGCGCGCGCTGTCACAGCGCGGGGTGCCCTTCGTCTACGGCGGCGGTGACGTCAACGGACCCACCAACAACGCGCGGGCCAGGGCTGCCACCACCCGCAGCGCGTTGACCGACATCACCGGCCGCGCCATCCTGCCGAGCACCCAAGGCAACCCGCCGGTGCCGGGTAGCGTCACCCCGGGCCTACCGGGCACGTCGCTGGTGCCCAGCGAGGACATGCCGGACACCACCACGGTCGGCTTCGACGCATCCGGGCTGATCCAGTACGCGTTCGCCGGTGCCGGGATCAAGATGCCGCGCACCTCCGGCGAGCAGTGCAGCGTCGGCCAGAAGGTGCCGCCGGCACAGGCCCGTCCCGGCGATCTGCTGTGCTACGGCCCCGGTGGGACCCAGAGCGTCGCGCTGTACCTGGGCAACAACCAGATGATCGAGGGCACCAGCCCCGCGGTCTCGGTCTCGCCGGCGCGCACCTCCAACATGGTCCCCTACCTGACCCGGGTCCTCAGCTCCTGACCGTTTGGGCGACGTCACAGCGCGCGGAATGCGGTTTCTCCAGGCAGGTTAGGTAGATTGTCGGGCGATCATGATTGCCCTGGCCCCGCCTCGACCGGCGGTAACACCTGTTGCGGGACCCGCATCCGGGTCGGTTCCGACGTCCGCGTCGGCGGCCGCGATGGGTACCCGCAAGGAGGGTTTCTACCGACACGACCTCGACGGGCTGCGCGGGATCGCGATCGCGTTGGTGGCGATGTTCCACGTCTGGTTCGGACGGGTGTCCGGCGGTGTCGACGTCTTCCTGGCGCTGTCGGGGTTCTTCTTCGGCGGCAAGCTGCTGCGGGTTGCGCTGAACCCGGCGTCGTCGCTGTCACCGATACCGGACCTGATCCGGCTGGTGCGCCGGCTGCTGCCCGCGCTGGTGGTGGTGCTGGCGGCGTGCGCGGGACTCACGATCTGGATCCAGCCGCAGACCCGCTGGGAGACCTTCGCCGACCAGAGCCTGGCCAGCCTGGGCTACTACCAGAACTGGGAGTTGGCCAGCACCGCTTCGGATTACCTGCGCGCCGGTGAAGCGGTCAGCCCGCTGCAGCACATCTGGTCGATGTCGGTGCAGGGCCAGTTCTACCTGAGCTTCCTGCTGCTGATCTTCGGTTTCGCGTTCCTGTTGCGACGCCCGCTGCGCACCCACCTGCGGTCCGCCTTCGTGGTGCTCATCACGGCACTGACGGTGGCGTCGTTCTGGTACGCGATCGTCGCGCACCAGGCCAACCAGCCTCTGGCCTACTACAACAGCTTCGCCCGCGCCTGGGAGCTGCTGCTCGGTGCGCTGGCCGGAGCCCTGGTCCCCTACATCCGGTGGCCGATGTGGCTGCGGAGCGTCGTCGGCACCGTGGCACTGGCAGCGATCCTGAGCTGCGGCGCGCTGATCGAAGGCGTCAAGGAGTTCCCGGGGCCCTGGGCGCTTGTTCCGGTCGGTGCCACCGTGGCCTTCATCCTGGCCGGGGCCAACCGGCACGCGCACCCGAGCACCAACGGCAAACTGCCATGGCCGAACCGCTGGCTGGCCGCCGGACCGCTGGTCACGCTCGGCGCGATGGCCTATTCGCTGTACCTGTGGCACTGGCCGCTGCTGATCTTCTGGCTGTCCTACACCGGTCACAAACACGCCTCGGTGGCCGAGGGCGCAGCCATCCTGGCGGTCTCGGGTGTACTGGCCTACCTGACCACTCGGCTGGTCGAGGACCCGCTGCGCTACCGCGCCCCAGCCGGGCCGGGCCCGACGCCGGTGCTGAGCATTCCATGGCGCAAGCCGTCGCCCGGCTGGTGGCGACGCCCGACGATGGCGTTGGGCTCGACGGTGGTGCTGCTGGGCGTGGCGCTGACCGCGACGTCGTTCACCTGGCGTGAGCACGTGACCGTCCAGCGCGCCAGCGGCAAGGAACTGGTCAAGCTCAGCAAGGACGACTACCCGGGTGCCCGCGCCCTGATCAAGCATCAGCGGGTTCCCAAGCTTCGGATGCGGCCCACCATCCTGGAGGCCAAGAAGGACCTGCCGCGCTCGACCCGGGACGGCTGCATCAGCACCTTCACCGACCCGGAGCTGATCAACTGCACCTATGGCGACCCCGAAGCCACCCGTACCGTCGCGCTGGCCGGCGGTTCGCACGCCGAACACTGGCTGCCCGCACTGGACATCCTCGGTCAGCGGCACCACTTCAAGGTGGTCACCTACCTCAAGATGGGCTGCCCGCTGTCCACCGAGAAGGTCCCGCTGATCATGGGTAACAACGCCCCCTACCCGCAGTGCTACCAGTGGGTGGGCAAGACGATGGACAAGCTGGTCGCCGACCACCCGGACTTCGTGTTCACCACCGCCACCCGGCCGTGGAACATCAAACCCGGCGATGTGATGCCCGGAACCTACATCGGGATCTGGAAGAAGCTGTCGGACCACCACATTCCGATCCTCGGCGTGCGCGACACCCCGTGGTTGGTGCGTGACGGCGACCCGTTCCAGCCGGCCGACTGCCTGGCCTCCGGCGGTGACGCGGAGTCCTGCGGCATCAAACGCTCCGAAGTGCTCGTCGACCGCAACCCGACCCTGGACTTCGTCGCCCGGTTCCCGTTGCTCAAGCCGCTGGACCTCTCGGATGCGGTCTGCGACAAGGAGATCTGCCGAGCCATCGAGGGCAACGTGCTGGTCTATCACGATTCTCATCACCTGTCGGCGACCTACATGCGCACCATGACCGGCGAACTGGGCCGACAGATGGGTACCGCCACCGGATGGTGGTGAGCGCGGCCGAGCCCACCGTCTGGCCCGGGCAGAGCTATCCGCTCGGTGCCGTATACGACGGCGCCGGAACCAACTTCGCGGTGTTCTCCGAAGTCGCCGAGCAGGTCGAGCTGTGCCTGATCGACAACACCGAGACCCGGATACGCCTCGACGAAGTCGACGGCTACGTATGGCATGCCTACCTGCCCGGAATCGGACCCGGCCAGCACTACGGATTCCGGGTGCACGGGCCGTTCGAACCCACCGCCGGACACCGCTGCGATCCGAGCAAGCTGCTGCTGGACCCGTACGGCAAGGCGTTCAACGGTGAGTTCGACTTCGGGCCCGCGCTGTTCTCCTACGATCTGGCCGACCCGGACGGCCCGGGCAGCGGCAGGCCTCCCCCGGCGCTGGACTCGTTGGGCCACACCATGACCAGCGTGGTGATCAACCCGTTCTTCGACTGGGCCAGCGACCGTTCACCGCGTACCCCGTATCACGAGACGATCATCTACGAGGCCCACGTCAAGGGCATGACGCAGACGCATCCGGCCATCCCCGACGAGTCGCGCGGCACCTACGCCGGGCTGGCGCACCCGGTGATCATCGATCACCTCAAGTCGCTGAACGTGACCGCGATCGAGCTGATGCCCGTCCACCAGTTCCTACACGACCACCGGCTGCTGCAGTTGGGCCTGCGTAACTACTGGGGGTACAACACATTCGGCTTCTTCGCCCCGCACAATCAGTACGCCGCCAGTCGCGCGCCCGGCGGCGCGGTGCCGGAGTTCAAGGCGATGGTGCGGGCCTTCCACCAGGCCGGCATCGAGGTGATCCTCGACGTGGTCTACAACCACACCGCCGAAGGGCATCACCTGGGCCCGACACTGAACTTCCGGGGTATCGACAACGCCGCCTACTACCGGCTGACCGAAGGCGACAAGCGGTTCTACACCGACTACACCGGAACCGGAAACAGTCTCAACGCGCGGCATCCGCACACCCTGCAGCTGATCATGGACTCACTGCGCTATTGGGTGACCGAGATGCACGTCGATGGCTTCCGTTTCGATCTGGCGTCCACCCTGGCCCGGGAGCTGCACGACGTCGATCGACTCTCGGCGTTCTTCGATCTGGTGCAACAGGATCCGGTGGTCAGCCAGGTCAAGCTGATCGCCGAGCCGTGGGACGTCGGCGAGGGCGGCTACCAGGTGGGCAACTTCCCCGGGCTGTGGACAGAGTGGAACGGCAAGTACCGCGACACCGTGCGCGACTACTGGCGCGGTGAACGAGAAACCCTTGGCGAGTTCGGTTCCCGGCTGACCGGCTCGTCAGACCTGTATGAGGCCACCGGCCGGCGCCCCAGTGCCAGCATCAATTTCGTCACCTGCCATGACGGCTTCACCCTGACCGATCTGGTGTCCTACAACCAGAAACACAACGAGGCCAACGGTGAGGACAACCGCGACGGCGAGAGTTACAACCGGTCGTGGAACTGCGGGGTCGAGGGCCCGACCAACGACCCCACCGTAATCGCGTTGCGGGCCCGCCAGATCCGAAACATCATGGCCACCCTGCTGGTCAGCCAGGGCACTCCGATGATCATGCACGGCGACGAGGTGGGCCGCACCCAGCACGGCAACAACAACGTCTACTGCCAGGACTCCGAACTGTCCTGGATGGACTGGTCACTGGCCGAGACCAACGCCGATCTGCTGAGATTCACCCGGACGTTGACCGCGCTACGCACCGCACACCCGGTGTTCCGCCGACGCCGGTTCCTGCAGGGCAAGCCGATCCGCGGCGGTGACGAGGTGCGCGACATCGCTTGGCTGACGCCGACCGGGCACGAGATGACCCGACAGGACTGGGACAGCGAGTTCGGCCGCTGCGTGATGGTCTTCCTCAACGGCGAGGCACTGCCCGAACCGGACGCCCGCGGCAGACGCATCGTCGACGACTCATTCCTGTTGTGCTTCAACGCCGGTGAGACAACCGTGCAGTTCGTCACCCCCAACACCGAGTACGCCCGGGACTGGGCCGCGGTGATCGACACCGCCGACGCCGCCGGCAGGTCCGCACTGACGGTGCAGGCGGGCCAGGCGATACCGGTAGGGCCACGCTCGCTGATGATCCTGCAGAAGAGCCGGTGAGCCCATGGCTCTGTCGGGCAAGCCGGTGTCGACCTATCGGCTGCAACTGCGCGGGCCGGACAGTGGCTTCGGGTTCACCTTCGCAGACGCCGAAGAACTCCTGGACTACCTTGACGCACTCGGGGTTTCGCATCTGTACCTGTCGCCGATCCTGACCCCGGTACGCGGGTCCGCGCATGGCTACGACGTCACCGACCCCACCACGGTGTCCGCCGAACTCGGCGGAATCGACGGTCTGCGCCGACTGTCCAGGGCTACCCGCGCCCGGGGCATGGGCCTGATCGTCGACATCGTGCCCAACCATGCCGGAATCGAGGTTGCCGAGCAGAACCCGTGGTGGTGGGATGTGCTGCGACACGGGCGGGACTCAGGGTTCGCCGACTTCTTCGACATCGACTGGGATCTGGGCGCCGGCAAGATCGTGCTGCCGGTGCTGGAATCCGAGGATGACCTGGCCGGGTTGAGCGTCGACGGCGACGTGCTGCGCCTGGGCGGCCTCGCTCTGCCGATCAGCCCCGACACCGGGGCGGGAACCGCACCGCAGGTCTATGCGCGCCAGCATTATCGGCTGACGTGCTGGCGCGACGGCCGGTGCGGCTACCGCCGGTTCCTGGCGATCAACTCGCTGGCCGCACTTGCGCAGGAAGACGAACGTGTCTTCGCCGCGACGCACCGGGAGGTGGCGCGCTGGTTCGATGAAGGTCTGGTGGACGGGGTACGCGTCGATCACCTCGACGGTTTGTCCGATCCGGTCGGCTACCTGCACCGATTGCGGGCTCTGATCGGGCCGCAGGCATGGATCGTCGTCGAGAAGATCCTGGCGGTCGATGAGCCGCTCGAGCCCTCCCTGCCGGTGGCCGGAAGCACCGGCTACGACATCCTGCGCCTCATCGGTGGGGTCTTCGTCGACCCCAGGGGTGCACCGGCGCTGACCGCGCTGGCCGGCCCCGCACCGGTCGCTATCGCGCTGCGAACCGCGGCCGCCGCTGCCCTCGACAACGACCTGCAGCGGCTGCGGCGCGCTGTCACCGCCGCCACCGGGCAAGACTCGCCCCGACTGGCTGCCGCGCTGGCGGCCCTGATCGGCCGGGTCGGGGTGTATCGCAGCGACTACCCGGTGACCGAATCGGTGCTGCGTACCGTCCTGGCCGAAACAATCTCGGCGGCACCGGAATTGGCCTCGGAACTGGCGATCATCCGTACCGCGGTGGCAGCACGGGGCCCGGCTGCGGTCAGGCTTGCGCAGCTGTGTGTCGCCGCGACGGCGACCGGAATCGAGGGGTGGGCGTTTCACCGTGATGCTCGGCTGGTGTCGCTGAACGAGTTCGGCGGCGACCCGCACCGGTTCGGCTGCAGCGCAACCGAGTTCCATACCGCCCTGGCCGAACGTGCGCAAGCCTGGCCGCTGGCGATGAGCACGATCTCGACCCACGACACCCAGCGCGGCGAGGACGTCCGGGCCCGGATCGGAGTGCTCTCGCAGGTGCCTGGCCGGTGGACCGAATCCGTAGCAGGCTGGCAGTCCGCGATCCCATGCCCCGATACCGCGACGGGACTGTTCCTGTGGCAGAACATCTTCGGGGTGTGGCCGACGGACGGGATCGTCACCGAAGCCCTGCGCGCCCGGCTGCACACCTATGCGCGTAAGGCGGTGCGCGAAGCCGCGCGATGCAGCTCCTGGCAGCGGCCAGACACCGCGTTCGAGAAGGCGCTCGCCGACTGGCTCGACGTGGTGCTCGACGGCCCGGTCGCCGACGAGATCACCGCGATGATCGGCAGACTCCGGCGGCACGCGGAAAGCGATGCGCTGGCCCAGAAAATCCTGGCGCTCACCGTGCCCGGAGTGCCCGACGTCTATCAGGGCACCGAGTTGTTCGACGACAGCCTGACCGATCCGGACAACCGGCGCCCGGTCGACTTCGCGGCCCGCCGTGCCGAACTGACCGTCCTGCAGCATCCGAAGATGCGGATCGTGCACGCTGCCCTGCGGTTGCGCCGCGACAAACCGGAGACGTTTCTGCGCGGCGGTTACCGACCGGTGATCGCCGACGGCCCGGCCGCCGAGCACGTCGTGGCATTCCGGCGCGGTGACGACGTACTGGTGGCGGTCACTCGTTGGACGGTCCGCCTGGGCGAAATCGGTTGGGGCGAAACCGTAATCACGCTGCCACTCGGGAACTGGATCGACCGACTCACCGGCCGGCGGTGGTCTGGGACGGCTCCGGCGGCGGAGTTGTTCGCCGAGTTGCCCGGTGTCCTGCTCGAACGCACTGATGCCTGAGTGCGCGGTTCCCCGTTCTGCCGGCTGTCGACAGCTGACGGGCGTTATAGCCCGGCCCGGTCTCGTGTTGCTCCGGGTAACCTGGCTGATCAGGCGGTAGTTTGCGTTCACAGTATTCAACATCTGATACGGCAGGGCCGGTGAGCGGTGAATGGCTTAGGCAAGGGATTGGCGGTGATGGCGAGCATCACCGTGGCAATGGTGTTGCATCCCGCTCCGGCCCGCGGGGCCGGCATTACCTACACAATCGAATCGTTCGACTTCGACGGCGTCATGGGCGTTTCGATGTCGGTGACCCAGAAGCAGTTGGGCGGTAGGTTATGTCCCTGTGTCAAGGTGCCCTACCCCGCTGATGGACTCCACAATGACGAAGGAGCAGCGGCGATAGCCAATGCGCCGTTGCGCGCCGGTGACACCGTGCTCGGGTTCAGTCTCGGTTCGCAGGTGATCTCGCTCTACCTGGCTCGGCATACTCCCCCGCCCGGGGTGCGGTTCGTGTTGCTGGGTGACACGTTTGCGCGCAATGACGAGCTCGTCGCCGCCGGGCAGGGCGTTCCCGCCGACATCGCGAACCCGGTCACGCTGGTGGCCCGGGAATACGACGGGTGGAGTGACGCTCCTACCAACAAGGCCTCCCCCCACTACCGGCTGGCCCTGCAGAACGCCCAGGCGGGCGCGGGCACCATTCACGACTATGTGAACGCCCGCCTCGACGATCCGGCCAACGTGGTACGAACTCGAGGCAACATCACCACGGTCTTGATCCCGACCCAGCAACTGCCTTTGAACATCGGGTTGCGAAAGTCGGGGCGCAGCGCGGAGGCCGACCGGCTCGACGCCGAACAGCGCCCGCTCATCGACAGTGCCTACGACCGGCCCGGACCGACGCCCGACCAGCTGGCGGCGTCGACTGGCCAGCAGGTCGGAAGCCATTGAGATGAGAATTCATCCGCCGGGATTGCGCTGGCTTCAGAGCAGATAGCGGTACGCCGGCGACCCCGGCGCCAGGGTTTCGACGTGGATGTGCGAGGAGCGCATCCGGGCCAGCAGACCGTCCAGATCGGCCGCCGACCCCAGTTGCACGCCGACCAGCGCCTCGCCGGTCTCCCGGTTGTTGCGCTTGACGTACTCGAACAAGGTGATGTCGTCGTTGGGACCGAGCACCTCGTCGAGGAATCGCCGCAGAGCGCCCGGCTCCTGGGGGAAGTCGACCAGGAAGTAGTGCTTGAGGCCCAGGTGCACCAGCGAACGTTCCAGCACCTCGCCGTAGCGTGACACGTCGTTGTTGCCGCCGGAGATCAGACAGACCACCGTCGAGCCCGGCGTGATGTCGGCCTCCATCAGACCGGCCACTGACAACGCGCCCGCCGGCTCGGCGATGATGCCCTCGTTCTGGTAGAGGTCGAGCATCGCGGTGCACACCGCACCCTCGTCGACGGTGGCCACCGACACCATGTCGCCGGCTGCTGAGAGCACCTCGAACGGCAGCGCCCCGGCCCGCTTGACGGCCGCACCGTCGACGAATTGGTCGACGTGATCCAGGGTCACCAGCTCACCGGTGCTCAATGCGGCCATCATCGCCGCGGCCCCGGCCGGCTCGATCCCCAGCACGGCGGTGTTGGCGGTGCGCTCGGCCAGATACGAGGTGATCCCGGAGATGCAGCCCCCGCCGCCGACCGGAACGATCACCAGATCCGGCTCGCCGCCGAGTTGGTCGAGCAGCTCGACGGCGATGGTGCCCTGACCGGCCATGGTGCGCAGGTCGTCATAGGGCGGCACCAGAGTGGCGCCGGTGCGGGCGACGTCGTCCAGCGCGGCCTCGGCCGCCATGTCGTAGGTGGCCCCGCAGACGATCAGCTCGATGAAGTCACCGCCGTGGAAGCGGATCCGGTCGCGCTTCTGCTTGGGCGTCTTGGCGGGTACGTAAACCCTGCCGTGGACACCCAATGACCGGCAGGCATAGGCGAAGCCCTGCGCGTGATTGCCGGCCGACGAGCACACCACACCGGCGGCCAACTCCGCCTCGGTCAGCTGGACCAGCAGGTTGTAGGCGCCGCGCAGCTTGTAGGACCGCACCGACATCAGGTCCTCGCGCTTGAGGTAGACGTTGGCACCGGTGATCTGCGACAACCGGTCGCTGTGCTGCAGTGGGGTGGGTGCCACCACGCCGGCGATCCGCGTGGCCGCCGCGTCGATGTCGGCCGCTGTCAACGGGCCGTTCGCGGGGCGACTTCGGTTCGAGCGCAATTCGGCGGACACCGCAATATGGTGCCACCCAGCTGCGGGTTCAGCCCACCGGGGTCAGCACGAACACCGGGATCTGCCGGTCGGTCTTCGTCTGGTAGTCGGCGTAGTCGGGGTAGGCCGCCACCGCGCGCTCCCACCACTGCGCCTTCTCATCGCCGAATACCTCGCGTGCCTCGTAGTCGCCGGTGACGGTGCCGTCCTGCAGCTCGACCCGCGGGTTCTTGACGACGTTGTAGTACCAGACCGGGTTCTTCGGGGCCCCGCCGAGCGAGGCGACGATGGCGTACTGGCCGTCGTGCTCCACCCGCATCAGCGGCGTCTTGCGCAGCTTCCCGGTCTTGGCACCGACGCTGGTCAGCAGGATCACCCGCATACCACGCATCTCGGTGCCCTCGGTGCCGCCGGACGCCATGATCTGCTCGGCGTTCTTGCGGGCCCAATCCAATGTTCCGGGTGCGTATTCTCCGCTCAGTGGCATTCCGCCAGCCTAGCTCGCCCGCCCGATTCGGCGGCGTGTCCAGTGGGTTTCGGGTGGCCAAACAATTCGTTATCGACTACCGTCAACGTCATGACCACCGTCCATCGCCCCCGGCAGCAGGTGCCGATCGCGGGTGTGCCGTGGCCGCTGTACAAGCTGGTCGCGCTGGTCGTCGGGCTGATCACGCTGCTGGGGGTCGGGCTCCTCACCGCCAGCGCTTCGGCCGCGGTGTTGTCCGCGGCCGCGGCCTGCACCGCGGTGTGGCTCGGGCTGGGGGCCGTGCAGCCGCCGCGGCGGTAGGCCAGGCAACTCTCAACCGTCGTACACCAACACGTCGCCGTCGACGCGGGCCTCGTCCGTGGGCCGGTGCTCCCGCAGTTTTCCGTCGTGCATCAGGTGGCGTACTTCGATCCCGCGGACCAGGGTCAGATAGTCGGCGATCAACCTGCGGTGGCAGCGCCACCACACCGTCTCGGCGCACATCACCGACGTCTGTTCGGTGGCCGCGCCCGCCAGCAGTTCGTCCACCGCGGCCCGGAACTCGGGCGAGCGCATATAACCGGCATACCCGCGAAACGAATCATTGCGCAGCCCCACATCCGGACTGTCCTTCGTGGCCCGCCGCCACCCACCCAGCCGCGGCTCCCACCGGTAGCCGATTCCGGCCTGCGGCAACCAGTTCGCCATGGCCTCGCGGGTGCTCTCGGGATTGTGTCGGCTTCCCGGTGCGGTGCGGACGTCGACCAGGTTCCGAACACCGGCACCGGTCAGCAGTGTGGTGATCTCGGCCGCATCGGCGGTGCCGTGACCGAAGGTGAAAATGGTTGGTGCCGTGGCAGTCCCCTATCCGACGGCCACCGTCGACGGCGCGGCGCCGGTGGTACTCGGTTCGTGGACGCGCGGACTCGGCTCGGCGGCGTAGAGTTCCTCGATCTCCTCGGCGTACTTCGCGGCGATGGGCCGGCGCTTGAGTTTCATGGTCAACGTGACCTCGTCACCGCCGGGCTCCCACAGCGTGGGCAGGACCTGGAAGCGCTTGATCTGTTCGACCCGGGAGAGTTTGGTGTTTCCCTCGGCCACCCCGGCGGCTATCCGTGCGATCACCGTCGGGTCGGCCGCCAGCGCAGCCGGCGTCGCCTCTTGCAACCCGAGCGCAGCGGCATGCGGCGCCACCGACTCGGCGTCGAACACCATCAGCGCGGTGTTGTACGGCCGGCCGTCGCCGATGGTGACCATCGCCCCGATCAACGGGCACGCGCCGAGGATGGCGTTCTCAATGTTGGCCGGCGACATGTTCTTTCCGCCGGCGTTGATGATCAGTTCCTTCTTGCGGTCCACCACCCGCAGATAGCCCTCGGCATCTTGTTTCAGGATGTCGCCGGTGTGCAGCCAACCGTCGGCATCGATCGTCTCGGCGGTCTTGGCCGGCTCCTTGCGATAGCCCCGCATCACCAACGGACCACGCACCAGGAACTCGCCGTCATCGGCGATCCGGGACTCCAGGCCCGGCAACAGCTTTCCGACCGTTCCCAGACGTCCCTCCCTCGGATGCATCGACGAAGCGGCACAACTGAGCTCGGACATGCCCCACACCTCGGCGATCGGAATCCCGATCCCGGCGAAGAAGCTCAGGGTTTCGCCCGGTATGGGTGCGGCACCCGAGACCGCCCAGCGCAGTTCGTCCAGCCCGATCTTCGCCCGCAGCGCGGACAGCACCAGTTCGTCGGCGGTCGCCCATTCCGCCGCGAGTTCCGCGGACGGCTCCTGGTGGGCGAGCATCGCCGCGCCCCGCTGGGCCGCGACCCCCAACGCCCATTGCAGGGCGGCGCGGCGCAACTCGTCCGGCTCGCCTGTGACCGCGAGTTCGATTGCGGCCTTGAGCTTCTCCCAGACCCGGGGCACGGCAGCCCAGATGGTCGGCCGCACATCGGCCAGTGCCGCACCGATGGCGGGCGCCTCGGGAACGGTGGTGACCTGGACGCCGAACACCTCCTGGTTGTAGAGCGCCATGGTCCGGTCGGCGATGTGCGCCGAGGGCAGATAGGAGGTGATGCGGTCCCCGAATTGCACCCCGAGTACGCCGTCGAGAGCCGCGGCCTCGAACAGCAGATTGGTGTGGGTCATCTCCACCCCCTTGGGGGTGCCGGTGGTCCCGGAGGTGTAGATCAGCGTAACGATGTCGTCGGGCCGCACCGCGCGCCAGCTGGCGTCGAAGTCGAAGTCCGGATCAGCGGCTGCCAGCAGTTCTTCGACGGACAGGGTGCCCTCGGGGTGCCCGTCGATGCAGACGATGTGTTCGATGGCAGCTCCGCTGGCCCGGATGCGTTCGACGTATTGCTCTTCGCAGATCACCAGTTTGGTGCCGGCATTGCCGAACAGGTAGGTCAGTTGCTCGGCTGGCAGGGTGTTGTACACCGAGAACGAGGTGGCACCGACGTGCTGGGCGCCGACTTCGAGTGGATAGAACTCGACCCGGTTGCCCATCATCAACGAGACGGTGTCGCCGCGACGCACCCCCAGCCCCGCCAGGCCCGCCGCCACCTGACGGACTTGGGCGGCGTACTCCCGCCAGGTCAACGTCTGAGTGCCACCGACCGTGCGCAGCGCGACCGCGTCCGGATCGACGGCCGCCATGCGCTGGAACGCCTGGCACAGTGTGTCCGGGCCGCTTAAGCCCCGCGGCGCCTGATCGGTCATTGCGACTCTCCTCTACGTGCGCTGTGGCGGGTCAGATACGCCGTTGCGGCGTCACGGGATTCGGGGTCGAGCAAAGCGGTGACCAGACTGTCGGCGTCGCTCCAACAGCGGGCTGTGGCCACCATGCCCTCGGTGACCGCGTTGGTGTGACGCTTGGTGGCGGTCAGGGTGAGCGCCGACTTGGTGAGCAGTTGGCGCACCAGGTCTTCGACCTCGGCATCGAGATCCGGCTCGGGCACCACCCGGTTGAGAAAACCGGCCGCCTTGGCCTCGGCCGGTCCGAACGGCCGGCAGGTCATCACCAATTCCTTGGTCAGCGCCGGGCCGATCTCTCGCACCAGCCGTGGGATGCCGCCCCAGGCCAGTGGAATGCCGAGATCGACTTCGGGAATGGAGAATCGCGTCGTGTCGGCGGCCACTCGCAGATCGCAGGCGGCGGCCAGCACCACTCCACCGCCGACACAGTGCCCGTGCAGGCGGGCCACCGTCACCGCGGTCATGGCCTCGACCGCATCGGCCATCCGTCTCCCCGCGTCGGCGGCATCTCGCGGGGTCACCGATCCGGGCCCGGCTCCGGTGAACGCGGCCAGGTCAGCGCCGGCGCTGAACGCTCGACCGTTGCCGGCGACGACCACCACCTTGACCTGCGGACGGGCGTCGAACCAGCGTGCGGCATCGGCGAGTTCGGTCAGGGTCACCACGCCCAGCGGATTGAGCTTGTCCGCCCGGTTCAACGTGATCGAACCCCTAGGGCCGTCGGCCACCACCGCCAGGGTGCTCGCCTGCTGCGTTTCCATGTGATCGAACTTAGCGGCGCCACCCCGATGCCGATGCGGGTTTGGGTTCCCGTGTCGGTCGGCGGTCATCGCCTACCGTGGATGCCATGCCGATTCCCGTCACCGAGTTCAGCCTCCTCGAGCAGACCGCGTTTCTGACCGCCTACGCCCGGGCATTGGACAACCGGGCGGAGGTGCCGATACTCGGCGACGAGCTCTCCGACCGGGTCGTCGGGCTCATCGACTACGACTTCGCGGCATTCAGGATCCCGGCCAGTGTGGTGCGCCAGACCGCGTTGCGGGCCAAGCTGCTCGACGACCGGGTCCGCACGTTCACCTCCACCAACCCCGACGCCGTCGTGGTGGATCTCGGCGCCGGGCTGGGCGAACCGATGGTGCGGGTGGCGCCACCGGCGGGGGTCGACTGGTACAGCATCGACCTGCCGCACGTGATCGCGCTGCGCGAGAAGTTGCTGACGGCTCCCGACGGTGAGCACCTGGTGGCGGCCGATCTGACGTCGGGTGACTGGATCGCCGGTATCCCGGTTGGCCGGCCCACCATGGTGATTGCCGACGGCCTGTTCGCGTTTCTCACCGAGGCGCAGGTCATAGCGCTGTTCGGGCAGATCATCGACCGCGTCGGCACCGGCGAGTTGGCGTTCAACGATTACGGCCAGGTCGGCGTGCTCAGTTCGCTCGGGATGAAGCTGGCTCCGCGCGGCATGTTCACCGTGCTGCGCCAGGTCTGGGCCAACCCCGGATTCAGCGACCCGCGGACCCCGCAACGCTGGGACCCTCGACTGCGACTGGTCGAGCAGGCCTGCCTGGCGCATGCCGCCGAGGTCGATTCCTTCCCCAGCGCGGCCCGGGTGGTGACCCGGCTTGCCGGCCGATTCAAGTCGGTGGCCGGCAAGGCCCGGGTGCTGCGCTACAAATTCTGAGGCGCCAACTCGGTCACATCGGGGCGATCGAGACGAGCTGCTTACGTGTCAGAACAGTGACACTGCCCCGTCGAGGTACTGCGACGGGTCGAAGTCGATCCCAGCGAACGGGTCGGCGGGAAGGACGTAGTTGGGGACCGCCGCTTCGGTCAATCCGGAGTGGAACAGGCTGTTCCACAGGAACATCGGACTCGAATCACCGACCTGGATGTAGTCGGCGGAGACACCGTCGACCGTTACGACGGTGTTCGTAAAGTCCGGGGTCGAGAAGACCCAGTAGGTCGCATCGTGAGGTCCGACGTTGTCCATGGTCAAGCTGGTGAAGGCGCCATCGAAGTAGCTGAGCTTCTGCACCGTAACCCCGGACAGGTCGTCGAACCATCCCAGATCGAGACCATTGGAGGCCTCGGCATTGGGCACGAAGTCTCCGTATTGGTAGGTCGAACTGGTAAGCAGCGTCGACCAGAAGTCATCGATCTTGATGTTGTAGCTGCCGGCATCGGTCACCGTGCCGTCGTCCGAGGTGTACTGGACGTTGTAGACCTGGTCGCCCTTCCAGTCGGTGATCCATGGGCGAACCCCACCGTATTGCCAGTCGCTCAGGTTCTCCGGACCCATCACCAGGCAGACTGCGCCGTCGCAGGTCTCATAAGGGCCGCCCCCGAAGCCCGGTGCGATGCCGTTCTCACTTCCAGCAGCGTTTGCTGTCGACATCGACAAGGCGATTGCAACAAACGCTCCAGCCGCGCCCACCCCGCTCAGGGTAAGAAAACGACGCGATTTCCACATAACTGCCTCCGTGATCGTTTGTTGCACATGCGCACCTGTGATCGCTCTGGTGCTCAGACGTTACACCGGTGTTGCCTAGGATTGCCATCCGAATCTAACGGAAAATCATGCTAGTGGTGAACCTACGGTCTGTTCTAACCGGATGCTTCATCTGTCTCGCCTCCCACCTGCGTCACGCCAGATGTGTGGGAAGTTTCAGACGGTACTCCGGCGATGCACTGTTGTTACCAAGAACGGACGTTAACGTTATGTAGAGGTTCAGGCTTCCGCCCACACCTGCCCGACCAGCGTCTTCACAACCCGTCCGTTCCCGGCGGCGGGTGGATTCCACAGGTACATGCGTCGATGGACGGACACGTGCAACGCATGCCCCACGCGATCACGGCACGAGCGCGCGACAACGTCTCCAATTGGGCATCGATCTGCGCCAGCTTGGCCAGCGCCAGCACGCGGCTGGCCGGACGCCCCGGGGCGTCATCGGCAAACAGCAGCGCAATCTCTTCCAGCGAGAATCCCGCCGATTTGCACAGGCCGACCACCCCGAGCCGGGTCAGCACCGCATCGCCGTAGCGGCGCTGACCGCTGACTCTGGCCGGGGCAGACAGCAGGCCGATCTGCTCGTAGTAACGCAGGGTTGTCGCTGGGACCCCGCTGCGCCGGCTCACCTCGCCGATCGTCATTCGGTCAGACATCCGGACCTCCCGACCCTTGACTTAAAGTCAACTCTAAGTGGTTCCCTGATGTCATGCCCGCACAATCACTCGACGCTTTGCACGGTGCCCGCTACGCAGTTCTGCGGTCGTTTCGCCGCGACGGCACGCCCGCCGACACCCCGGTGTGGTTCGCGGTCGACGACGGCACCGTGTTGTTCCGCACCAAGATCGGCCCGAAAACCAAACGCCTGGCGGCACGACCGGATGTCGAGCTGACCGCGTGCGACTACCGCGGCCGGCCCCGACGCGACGCACCGACGATGGCCGGGGTCGCCACGATCCTGTCCGGCGAACAGGCCGAGGCCGCCAACCACCGACTGCACCGGCGCTACGGCTGGCAGTGGAACGCCATACCGATGATCAAGATCCCCGGTGTCACCAATGTGCATCGGAGCCTGTCGATCCGAGAAAAGCTGCGGCGGGCGCGATCCCGCACCCTGTGGCCGGACAGCGTCATCGTGGCCGTCACACCCGTCCGGTGACTATCCGCCCAAACAGCCCGGACCGAGCAATGCCTTCAAGTCGCCCATCAGCGCGGAGGAAGGAGTAACCCGCAGTGCGGGATCCAGTTCCAGCACGGTGATTCGCTCCCCGCTGATCAGCCGCAGCTGCACCTGCGCCGTGCCGGGATGACGGGTCAGCACCTGCTTGAGCGCCGAGACCTTGTCCAGCGTGCATTGCCGGGTCGGCAGACTGACCGCCAGCGGCCGGTCTGCGGCGCTGCCCGAGAAGTCGGGTACCACAAGCTCGTTGGCGATCAGCGAGAGCCGATCATCGCGGATGTTGACCTTGCCGCTGACCAGCACCACCGCGTCATCGGCGATCTCGGCGCCGTAGGCGGAGTAGGTGTGCGGAAAGAACATCACCTCGATACCGCCGGTCAGATCCTCCAACTGCGCTGAGGCCCAGGGCATCCCGTTCTTGTTGACCCGCCGGTTGACCGATGCCAGGATGCCACCCACCCGTACCTGGGTGTCGTTGGCGATATCGCCCTCCAGGATCGCTGGGATCTGGGTGTCGACCTGCGCCGCCAGCAGATGCGCGACGCCGTTGAGCGGATGCCCGGACACGTACAGGCCCAGCATCTCTCGCTCCAGGGCAAGCTTGTGCTTGTCCTCCCACTCGTCCTCGGGCACCTTGATGGTGAACACCGCGTCGCCGCCGCCGTCGTCACCGCCGCCGAACAGGTCGAACTGGCCCACCGCCTGAGCCTTCTTGGTGCCCAGCACCGAGTCGACCGCGTCGGTGTGCACCAAGAACAGGCCCTTGCGCGGATGTCCCAGAGAGTCGAAAGCGCCTGCCTTGATCAGTGATTCGGTGACCTTCTTGTTACAGGCCGCGATGTCGATCTTGTGCAGATAGTCCGAGAAGTCGGTGTAGCGGCCCTTACCCGTGCGGGTGGCGATCAGCGATCCGACGACGTTGGCGCCGACGTTGCGTACCGCGGCCAGCCCGTAGCGGATGTCGGTGCCGACCGAGGCGAAGTTCACCCCGGACTCGTTGACGTCGGGAGGCAGCACGGTGATGCCCAGCCGGCGGCAGTCGGCGAGATAGATTGCGGCCTTGTCCTTGTCATCTCCGACCGAGGTCAGCAATCCGGCCATGTATTCGGCCGGATAGTTGGCCTTGAGGTAAGCCGTCCAGTACGACACCAACCCGTAGCCGGCCGCGTGCGACTTGTTGAACGCGTAGCCGGCGAACGGAAGGATGGTGTCCCAGAGCGCCTTCACGGCCTTCTCGGAGAACCCGTTGGCCGTCATACCCTCATAGAAGCCCTTGTACTCGGCTTCGAGGACTTCGAGTTTCTTCTTGCCCATGGCTTTTCGCAGCGCATCGGCCTTGCCCATCGTGTAGGAGGCCACCTTCTGCGCGATGAACATGATCTGCTCTTGGTAGACGATCAGGCCGTAGGTCTCGGCGAGAATCTCCTGCAGCGGCTCTTCGAGCTCGGGGTGGATGGGCTTGATGGCCTGGCGGTTGTTCTTGCGGTCGGCGTAGTCGTTGTGCGCGTTCATGCCCATCGGACCGGGCCGGTACAGCGCCAGCACCGCGACGATGTCGTTGAACTCGGTGGGCTGCATTCGGCGCAGCAGGTCGCGCATCGGTCCGCCGTCGAGCTGGAACACTCCGAGGGTGTCGCCGCGGCCCAGCAACTCGTAGGTGGCCGGATCGTCGAACGGCAGCGAATCGAGATCCAGATCGATCCCCCGGTTGGCCTTGATGTTCTCCAGGCAGTCGCCGATGATCGTCAGGTTGCGCAGGCCCAGGAAGTCCATCTTGAGCAGGCCGATTTCTTCGCACGACGGGTAGTCCCAGCCGGTGATGATCGCGCCGTCCTGCGGACGCTTCCACAGCGGGATGGCGTCGATGAGCGGCTCGGAACTCATGATCACCGCGCAGGCGTGCACGCCCGCGTTGCGGACCAGACCCTCCAGACCACGCGCGGTCTCGTAGATGGTGCGCACATCGGGGTCGGTGTCGATCAGCCCGCGGACCTCGGCGGCCTCCTTGTACCGCTCGTGCGTCGGGTCGGTGATGCCCGACAGCGGGATGTCCTTGGCCATGATCGGCGGGGGCAGCGCCTTGGTGATCCGGTCGGCGATCGCGTAGCCGGGCTGACCGTAGTGCACACGCGCCGAATCCTTCAGCGCCGCTTTGGTTTTAATGGTGCCGAAGGTGATCACCTGTGCCACCCGGTCGCTTCCCCACCGCTCGGCGGCGTAGCGCACCATCTCGCCGCGGCGCCGGTCGTCGAAGTCGATGTCGATGTCGGGGGCCGACGGCCGCTCCGGGTTGAGGAAGCGCTCGAACAGCAGGCCGTGCGGGATCGGGTCGATGTTGGTGATCCCCAACGCGTAGGCGACCAGCGACCCGGCGGCCGAGCCACGCCCCGGGCCGACGCGGATGTCGATCGACCGGGCGTGGCTGATCAGGTCCGCCACGATCAGGAAGTACGACGGGAATCCCTTGCCGCAGATGACGTCGATCTCGTAGTCGGCGCGGTCGGTGTACTCCTGTGCCACCCCGGCCGGGAAACGGCGCTGCAACCCGGCGCGCACCTCATGGCGCAGCCACGAGCCCTGGTCGTGGCCCTCGGGAACCGGGAACACCGGCATCCGGTCCCGCGGCGCCCAGACGTCGGCGTAAGAGGTCACCCGCTCGGCGATCAGCAGCGTGGAGTCACACGCGCCCGGGAGCTGGTCGTCCCAGAGCGCGCGCATCTCGGCGGCGGACTTCAGGTAGTAGCCGTCGCCGTCGAACTTGAACCGGGTGGGGTCCGACAGGGTCTTGCCGGTCTGAATGCACAGCAGTGCTTCGTGGTTCTGCGAGGCGTCCCGGGTGACGTAGTGGCAGTCGTTGGTGGCCAGCGGCGGGATGTCGAGCTTGCGGGCCACCTCCAGCAGGCCTTCGCGGACCCGGCGCTCGATGGACAGTCCGTGGTCCATCACCTCCAGGAAGTAGTTCTGCGGCCCGAAGATCTCCCGCCACTTCGCCGCGGACTCCAGCGCCTCACGGTCCTGTCCGAGCCGCAGCCGGGTCTGAACCTCTCCGGACGGGCAGCCCGTGGTGGCGATGATCCCCTCGGCATGCTCGGCGATGATCTCTGCGTCCATCCGCGACCACTTGCCCAGTTGGCCCTCGAAGGAGGCCAGCGACGTCAGCTTGAACAGGTTGCGCAGTCCGGTGGCGTTCTCGGCGACCATCGTCAGGTGGGTGTAGGACCCGCTGCCGGAGACGTCGTCGCTCTTCTGGCTGGGATCACCCCACTGGACCCGGCGGGTATCGAACCGGGAAGCGGGAGCGACATACGCCTCCACGCCGATGATCGGGGTGATGCCCGCCTTGGTCGCGGAGTTGTAGAACTCACTGGCGCCGAACATGTTTCCGTGGTCGGTCATCCCGATCGCGGACATTTCCAGCCGCTGCGCCTCGGCGAGCATGGGCGCGATCTTGGCCGCACCGTCGAGCATCGAGTACTCGGTGTGGTTATGCAGGTGCACGAAGGACCGCGCGGCTGAACTGTCCATAGGACCGCCAGTCTATGGCTGCCCGCCGACGCTTCCCGGGCGTGTCGTCAACCGTGTCTTGCGCGGCGGCGTTTCGCCAGACAACTGCCGCCGCCGTGCACTACGTTGAGGTTCGGCGCAAGCGAGGAGACACATACATGAGCGTGTACCGGGTCATCGACATCATCGGGACCAGCCCGTCGTCCTGGGAGAATGCCGCGGCCGAAGCGGTGCACCGGGCCAAGCAGACCATCGACGACATCCGCGTGGCCCAGGTCGTCGAGCAGGATCTCACCCTCGATGACAAGGGCGGGATCATCTATCGCACCAAGCTGCGGATCTCGTTCAAGATCCGGCCGCCGAAGTCCCCCGACAGCTAACGGGCGCCTGCACCTCAGCGGTGCAGGACGTCCAGGGCGTGCTGCAGGTCAGCCGGGTAGTCGCTGGTGATCTCGATGCGCCGCCCGTCGGCGGGGTGGGCGAAGCCCAGCGAATGGGCGTGCAGCCACTGGCGTTCCAGCCCCAGCTTGTCCGCCAGCGTCGGATCCGCGCCGTAGGTGAGGTCACCGCAGCAGGGATGTCGCAGCGCCGAGAAATGCACCCGGATCTGATGGGTGCGGCCGGTTTCCAGGTGCACGTCGAGCAAGCTGGCGGCGACGAACGCCTCCAGGGTGTCGTAGTGGGTGATGCTGTGCCGGCCGTCGGCGGTGACGGTGAACTTCCAGTCCCGCCCATGGTGGCGGCCGATCGGCGCGTCGATGGTGCCGCTCGACGGATCCGGATGCCCCTGCACCAGTGCGTGATAGCGCTTGTCGACGGTGCGGGCCTTGAAAGCCCGTTTGAGTGCGGTGTAGGCCCGTTCGGAGATCGCCACCACCATCACCCCTGAGGTGCCGACGTCGAGGCGGTGCACGATGCCCTGGCGCTCGGGCACCCCGGAGGTGGTGATCCGGTAGCCGGCCGCGGCCAGGCCGCCCAGCACCGTCGGCCCGCTCCAGCCGACCGAGGCATGCGCCGCCACCCCGGCCGGTTTGTCCACCGCGACGATGTCGGCATCGGAGTACAGGATCGTCATACCCTCGACCTCGGTCGGGGTGTTCTCCAGCGGTGCCGGGGCCTCCGGCAGCCGCACGTGCAGCCAGGCGCCGGCGACCAGCCGATCGGACTTGCCGGCAGGCGCACCGTCCAATTCGACGTCGCCGTTCTCCGCCAAGGTGGCCGACACGGTCCGCGACAGGCCCAACAGGCGTGCCAGACCGGCGTCCACCCGCATGCCGGCCAGCCCCTCGGGGACCGGCATGGACCGTTCGGTCACAACCGCATCAGTCCTGGTCGCCGGTGCGCCGACGACCGACCGCATCGAAGTCGAATCCGAACACCGACAGCCCGACCAGCAGGATCGCCCCACCAACCACGGCGGGGTCGGCGACGTTGAACACCGGCCACCAGCCGATCGACAAGAAGTCCACGACGTGGCCCTGCAGGTGACCCGGTGCGCGGAAGAAGCGGTCCACCAGGTTGCCCAGTGCCCCGCCGAGGATCATGCCCAGCCCGACGGCCCACCACGGCGACACCAGCCGGCGCGACATCCAGATGATGCCGAGCACCACCGTGCTGGCGATCAGGGTCAGCACCCAGGTGTAGCTGGTGGCCATCGAGAACGCGGCACCGGAGTTGCGGACCAATGTCCAGGTCACGGTCTCGCCGATGATCGGCACCGGCTGCCCCGGCGTGAGCATCTTCACCGCCAGCACCTTGGTGACGACGTCGGCGATCAGCACGACGGCGGCCACCGACATCAGCAGGCCCAGTCGGCGGCGCGGTGCCGCGGGCTCCGCCGCAGTCTCCGCGACCGGCTCAGTCGAGTCGGTTGTCTCCTCAGTCACGCCACCATCATCCCTTAATGCGCGTGCGGCATGATCGCGGCATGGTGTCCCAGCGGCTCACGGTCATCACCACCGGCGGAACGATCTCCGCCAGCGCCGACGATCAGGGGGTGCGCCGGCCCACTCGGCCCGGCGCGGATCTGGTCGCCGGGCTCGGCGGTGGTACCGCCGACGTCACGGTGGTGGACCTGATGTCCCGCGACAGCTCGGAGCTGACCCCGGACGACTGGGGGCGGATCGTGGCAGCGGTGCGCGCCGCGGTGGACGGCGGAGCGGACGGGGTGGTGGTCACCCACGGCACCGACACCTGCGAGGAGACCGCACTGTGGCTGGAACTCGGCTACACCGGGGACCCTCCGGTGGTGTTGACCGGCGCGCAGCGCAGCGCGGATGCCCCCGACGCCGACGGGCCCGGCAACCTGCGCGACGCGCTGCGGGTGGCGGCGGACCCCGCAGCCCACGGCCTGGGGGTGCTGGTGTGCTTCGCCGGGCAGGTGTTGGCGCCGTTGGGCCTGCACAAGGCGACCACCACCGACCTGACCGGTTTCCACGGGCCACCGGTGGGCACCGTGAGCTCCGGGCGGGTGCGGTTGACCGACACCAAGATCCGGCCCCAGCTCGATGCGACCGACCCGCCTCGCGTTGACGTCGTGGCGCTCTACGCCGGCGCGGATGCGGTGGCGCTGGACGCCTGCGTGGCCGCCGGTGCGCGCGGCCTCGTGCTGGAGGCGCTCGGATCGGGCAACGCCGGATCGGCCGTGGTCGACGGGGTGCGCCGGCACTGCGCCGCCGGGGTGGCGGTGGCGGTGTGCAGCCGGGTGCCGGATGCGCGGGTCGGCCCCGACTACGGGCCCGGCCGGGCCCTGGTGGACGCCGGCGCGGTGATGGTGCCGCGGCTGCGCCCACCCCAGGCGCGGGTCCTGCTGATGGCGGCCCTGGCGGCTGGGCTTACCGTCGGCGACGTCTTCGAACGATGGGGCTGACCACCGTCGCTACCCCGGTTCGCGTGCAGCGGCGATGTAGTCCGGCCAGTCCAGGCTGTCGACCGGGTCTGCCGGGCTGATCGCAGGCTCGTGGGTAGGAAAGGTCCGCGCTCGACCCGGCCCGGAGCCACGGGTCTCGAACCGCACCGTCACCACCCCGTGCCCGGCGCCCTGCACCCAGCCGTGGCCCAGCTCGGTATGAGCGACGTCGTCCCCGATCCGCCAGGGTGTTGATCCGGGTGAAACAGGTTGCGGTGCAGGCATCTCGGTGTGATCGGATGGTTCAGCCGCGGATGCTTCCTGGAACTCCAGATCCGGGAACAAAGACTCCTGACGGACATCGGTCAACCCCGAGTACCCCACCCCGAGCAGCCGGATCGGCCCCACGTCCGCGGGATCCAGCAGCAGCCGAGCAGCCGCCGAGGTCAGTGCGGCGGCGTCGGTCGTGGCATACGGCAGGGTCGCCGAGCGGGTCAGCACGCTCATGTCGGCCTTCTTGAGCTTCACCGTCACCGTGCGGGCGCCGCGGCCGTCGCGCAGCAGCCGGCGGTAGGCGTGCTCGCCGATCGGGCCCACCTCGGCGCGCAGCTGCTCCAGGGTGGTCAGGTCGACGGCGAAGGTCGATTCGGCGCTGATCTGTTTGGCCTCGGCCCGTTCGGCCACCGGCCGGTCATCGATCCCGCAGGCCAGCCGATGCAGCGCAGGGCCGATGGTGGCCCCGAGGATGCTGGCGACCTCGGTGTCGGTCAGCGCCGCGAACTGCCCGACGGTGCCGATCCCGAGCCGGTGCAGCTTCTCCTCGGCCACCGGGCCGATCCCCCACAGTCGGCGCACCGGCAAGCCGTCCAGCAGAATCCGTTCCTCGGCACGGCCGACCACCCGCACCCCGTCGGGTTTGGCCAGATCCGAGGCGATCTTGGCGATCTGCTTGCCCGAACCGGCACCCACCGAGGCCACCAGGCCGGTCTCGTCGAGCACCCGGCGTCGCAGCCGCTCACAGAACAGTTCGACGTCGGCGCGGTCGGCCCCGGCCAGCTCGACCGGTTCACCGAACGCCTCGTCGAAGGAGAGTTGTTCGACGACCGGGATCACCGCACGCACCGTCTCGAAGACCCGGCGGCTCGCCAGCCCGTACACCGCGCCGCGCGGCGGCAGCACCACCGCGGTGGCTCCCACCTGCCGGCGGGCCTGGTGCATCGGCATGGCCGAGCGGGCCCCGAACACCCGGGCCTCGTAGCTGGCGCCGGCCACCACGCCGCGTCCACCCGTCCCGCCGACCAGCACCGGCCGTCCCCGCAGGGTGGGACGGGTGAGCTGCTCGACGGAGGCGAAGAACGCGTCCATGTCCAGATGCAGGACCCAACGGGCGTCCACAACGCTAGATCCTAGGGCGGTCCCCCCTGCCGCGGCGGCAGCGAGGCTACTTCGAGCCACCGCCCGCAAGCTGGTGCGGGCAATAGAATTTCGCTGCGATCGCCGTGAACCTTGCCGCGTCGGCCATGCTGAGCCCGGGGTTGGCCTCGGTGACGTCGGTGAGCAGCTCCAGGCTGGTCTCACCGTTGGCCGCCAGCCCGCATTCGGCTTCGGCAACGGCCACGGCCTGCGCGGGATCGGCGAAGCTGATCCCGACCTGGTGCAGCGCCTCGATGAACTCGGCGCGCTCCACCGCGCTCACCTCCACGACGCCCGGAGTGGCATGGCCGGGTGCGGCAAGCGCAAACGCTGCCGCCGCGGCGAGCGGGGCGATCGCGCATCTCATGAGAAGCATTGAGGTCTCCTTGCTCAGGCCAGCGCCGAGTTCGCCCCGACGAGCGCACTGTCCTCGTCTTCGAGCACATGCACCGCGTGGATTCCAGGTTTCAGCGACAACTTGGCGACCAACTCGTCGAGGCCGGCCTGGTCGACGTTCCAATGTTGCACGACGTCGGGTGTCTGCTGCAGTTGGGCGATCACCTGGTCGAGCGGGACCGGCGCCTGCCGGTCGTTGAGGTTGGTCGACACCACCCGGGCCGCCGGTGCGATCGTGCGGGTCCGGGCGCCCGGGGCGCCCAGCGCCCCACCGGCGGCACTGCCCAGCGCTGCCGGTGCGAGCGCGCCGGGCACGGCCCCGGCCGCCGGGGACGCGGCGAGCGCGGTCTCGGGCACCGAGGTGGCGGCCAGCTTGATCGCCGAGGTGGCACTGGCCCAGTTCGGCGGCACCGACAACGCCCCCACCCGCACGGCGCTGCCTGTGCTGGCGCCGGCGGTACGCAGGCCACCGCCCAGCCCGCCGCCCAGGTTCAGTCCCGAGCTCGACAGGCCACCGCCGAGCGCGGACTTCGGGATCTCCACGACCGGCGCTTTGTAGCTGCCGCGGAAATGGGTCATTCCCATGTTCATACTGGCGTGCGTGCCGTTCACCCAGCCGCTCTGGCCGGCGATTCCCGCCACCGCGCTCAGGTCGGACTCGAACAGCGTCCTCACCTCGGGTCCGCCGAGAAGGGTGTCCAGGCCGTTCTGCCACATGGAGGTGTAGCCGTTGGCCAGTGAATTGATCTGGCTCAGGATCTGCTGCAGGAGGTCGGGCGAGGTCGTCGCAGCTGCTGCGGCGGTCGACTCGGCAGATCCCGCGTCCCCGTTGGTGGTCTGCGGTGCTTCGGTGAACGCGGTCAGGTTGGTTGCGGATGCCGAAGCACCGGCGTAGCCGAGCATGGCCGCGACGTCCTGCGACCACATCCGCAGGTATTCGGCTTCCACGGCGGCGATCTCGGTGCTGTTCTGTCCGAAGATGTTCGACGCCACCAGCGAAGTCAGCTGGCTGCGATTCGCGGCGATCGCCGGCGGGGGCACGATCCCGGCGAACGCCGACTCGTAGGCGCCGGCCGCCGCCGTCGCCTGGGCGGCGGTCTGCTCGGCCCGTGCGGCCGTGGTGGACAGCCAGTTCACGTACGGGGCGGCCGCAGTCGCCATCGCCGCTGCCGCCGGCCCCTGCCAGCCCCCGCTCAGCCCCGCCAGCACCGCGGCGTAGGACGACGCGGTGGAATGCAGTTCGGTGGCCAGAGCCGTCCATGCCGCCGCGGCGGCGAACAGCGGGTCGGCACCCGGACCGGAATACATCTGTCCGGAGATGATCTCCGGCGGCTGTGCCGCAAAGCTCCCAAACACCATGAACGCGAACTGCTTTCGTTACTTAGCGATCGGCGGGATGACGATGACGGTGGCCGTGGTGGCGATATCAGGCCCGGTCTGGTTGTTGGTGACGTGCGAGATCGCACTGATGGCGCGGGTGGCACCGGCACCGGCGGCCTGGCGCACCGGCGTTCCGATGGCCCGTCCGGCCAGGCTCGACAGTGCCATCTGGCCGGCCAGCACACCCTCGCCGTTGACCGCCAGTGCCGGGGCAGCCTCCAGCACGCTGGCCTGCAGCGCCACCGCAGCGGTCTTGACGGTCGGGACGGCGGTCGCCCAGCCGGCCGGAACCGACAGCGAACCGACCAGGCCCGCGCGCCCCAGCGTTCCCGACACCGCCGCCGGAGTGGCCTGCGCACCGGTGAGCAGCGGGCTCGCCAGCAGCGGCTTCAAGGCGCCCACGATCGGCTTGGGGTTGAGGGTGGAGGTCAGGCTGCTGAAGCCGTTGGTCAGCGACGGGATGCTGATGGCCATCTGGTAGAAACTGCGGCCGGCGTTGGCGATCCCGATGCCATACGGCCCGGTCAGCGTGCTGAGCACCGTGTTGAACGTCTTCGCCACCGCAGTGAGGTCGCCGGACACCTGGCTGGTGCTGGGAAGCTGCCCGAGCAGGTCGGACAGGCCCAGCTGCGCATTGGAGGCGGCAGCGGACTGCGCCGCGTTGGTGGCGGCCGCCGACTGGCTGGTCTGGCCGGCGGAATTGGTGGTCTCCGGAGGAGCGGTGAAGGAGTCCAGTTTGGTGGCCGCCGCCGAGGAACCGGTGTAGGTGTACATGGCTGCCGCGTCCTGCGCCCACATCGCGCCGTACTGCGCTTCAGCCGCCGCGATGGCCGGCGCGTTCTGCCCCAGGAAGTTGGTCGCAACCAGCGTCGCGAGCAGAGTGCGGTTGGCCGCGATCACCGGCGGCGGCACGGTGGCGGCATAGGCGGCCTCGTAGGCGCCGGCGGCCGCCTTGGCCTGCAGCGCGGTCTCCTCGGCGCTTACCGCAGTGGCCTTCATCCACGCCGCGTAGGGGGTCGCCGCGGCCGCCATCGAAGTCGCCGAGGGGCCGTGCCAGGCCGAGTCGGCCAGATCGGTGATCACCGACTCATACGACGTCGCCGCATAATGCAGTTCGGCCGCCAGCGCCGCCCAGTTCGCGGCGGCGGCCAACAGCGGCGCCGAGCCGGGGCCGGCATACATTCGCCCGGAGTTGACCTCCGGCGGCAGTGCCCCGAAATCCATCACTGTCCCCCGCTCTGGCAACTTCGAAACATCCGTGAGTCAGGAACCAGTTAGCTCTGCTCATCTCCTGGTCAAAGGCTAGGAAGTCCGGCGAACAACCACGAACCGTCGCCGCCGAAATCGGCACTTTCAGGGCGCCCCGTGGACGCATCTCCAACGCCGTGACCAGGGGAACAGCCGGTGAACGGACTATTAATAATCTCGGCGCGAAAAACCAGCCCTCAATTCAGTCCGTGTTGAGGCCTTGGCTATCGCCACCTGCACGCCGTCACCGATCTCGGTGGCGCCCGGGCCCGGGTCGCCGAAGGAGAAACGGGTCGCCAGGATCTCACCGGAGATCAACTCGGCATGCGTCTGCGCCCACCCCAGCCGCTCCGCCGGCACCGACAAGACCACACTGATCCGGTCAGAGACCTCCAGGCCGCTGGACTTGCGCAGTTCCTGCAGCTCGCGGATCCGGTCCTTGGCCCAACCCTCGGCTTCCAGTTCCTCGGTCACCTCGCCGTCGAGTACCACCAGGCCGGCGCCGTCGGGCAGGGCCACGGTGAACTCCGGGTCGGCGGCCACCAGTTTGGAGGTGTATTCACCCTCGTGCAGCACCACCGGCCCCGCGCTCAGGGTGCCGTCGGGGTTGAGGACGCCCTCCCCGGCCTTGACGGCCTTGATCGCGGCCTGCACGTCCTTTCCCAGCCGCGGGCCGGCTGCCTTCGCGTTGACGGCCAGCTCGAACCGGCCGTAGCTGTCGATGTCGGCGGTCAGTTCGACGGCCTTGACGTTGAGCTCGTCGGCGATCAGGTCGGTGAAGTCGGCCAGGCGTTGCGGATCCTCCACGGCCACGGTGAGTTTGGGCAGCGGCAGCCGGACACGCAGCTTGTGCGCCTTGCGCAGCGACGACGCCGAGGAGCATACGTCGCGGACCTGGTCCATCGCTGCCACCAGTGCGGGGTCGGCGGGTATGACGCCGGGCTCTGGCCAGTCGGTCAGGTGTACCGAGCGTCCGCCGGTCAGGCCGCGCCAGATCGTCTCGGTGCTCAGCGGCAGCAGCGGCGCCGCCAGTCGACAAGTGACCTCCAGCACGGTGTGCAGGGTGTCGATGGCGCCGTAGTCCTCGTCCCAGAACCGCTGCCGGGAGCGCCGCACGTACCAGTTGGTCAGCGCCTCGGTGAACTGTCGCAGTTGCTCACACGCCCCGGAGATGTCGCACACATCCAGGGCCTGCGTCAGGTCGTCGCGCAGCGACGCCAGCTTGGCCAGGATGTAGCGGTCCAGCACGTGCTGTGAATCGGTGCGCCAGACACCGGGTTTCGGGGCGTAGAGCGTCAGGAAGCTGTAGGCGTTGGTCAGCGGAAGCATCACCTGGCGTACACCTTCGCGGATTCCCGCCTCGGTGACGATCAGGTTTCCGCCGCGCAGGATCGGCGAGGCCATCAGGAACCAGCGCATGGCGTCGGAGCCGTCGCGGTCGAACACCTCGTTCACGTCCGGATAGTTGCGCAGCGATTTGCTCATCTTCTGCCCGTCGCTGCCCAGCACAATGCCGTGTGCCACACAGGCTTTGAACGCCGGACGGTCGAACAATGCGGTCGCCAGCACATGCATCATGTAGAACCAGCCGCGGGTCTGACCGATGTATTCGACGATGAAGTCGCCCGGGTAGTGCGTCTCGAACCAGTCGGTGTTCTCGAACGGGTAATGCACCTGGGCATACGGCATCGAGCCGGAGTCGAACCACACGTCGAGCACATCGGGGATGCGCCGCATGGTGGAGCGCCCGGTGGGGTCGTCGGGGTTGGGGCGGGTCAGCTCGTCGATGTAGGGGCGATGCAGATTGTCCGGCCGCACCCCGAAGTCACGCTCGAGTTCGTCGAGGCTGCCGTAGACGTCGATCCGCGGATAGGCCGGGTCATCGGAGCGCCATACCGGAATCGGGGTGCCCCAGTACCGGTTCCGCGAGATCGACCAGTCCCGTGCACCGCGCAGCCAGTTGCCGAAGATGCCATCCTTGATGTGCTCGGGGTACCAGGTGATCTGCTCGTTGAGCTCGACCATTCGGTCCCGGAATTCGGTGACGCGGACGAACCACGACGACACCGCCTTGTAGATCAGCGGGTTACGGCAGCGCCAGCAGTGCGGGTACGGGTGCTCGTAGGTCTCGTGGCGCACCAGCACCGCGCAGTTGGCCGCGGCCGGCCCCGTGCCGTTCTTGAGGTCGGCGATGATCGGCTTGTTGGCGTCGAAGACATGCTGGCCGGCGTAGTCCGGCACGGTGACATCGAAGCGGCCCTTGGCGTCCACCGGAGTGACCGGGGTGATGCCGACCGGGTCGGTGGTGTTCTTGTCGTCCTCACCGTAGGCGGGCGCCAGGTGCACGATCCCGGTGCCGTCCTCGGTGGACACGAAGTCGGCGGCCAACACCTGAAAGGCATTGGCGGAGTCCATGAAATACGGAAACGGCGGCAGATAGCGCATGCCCAGCAGATCAGCACCCCGGTAGCTGCCGAGAACCTCTGGCTCTGCGTCGTCTTCCAGGCCGAATTCGCGTGCGTAGGAACTCAACCGCGCCTCGGCCAGCACGAACCGCCGCTCGCCCACCGCGATCTGCACGTAGGTCACATCCGGGTTGACGGCGACGGCCTGGTTGGACGGCAGGGTCCAGGGCGTGGTGGTCCACACCAGCAGGTGCGCACCTTCGAGTTCGCCGTCAGCAAAACGGAACCCGACCGTCAGCGCCGGGTCCTGGCGGCTCTGGTAGACGTCGTCGTCCATTCGCAGTTCGTGGTTGGAGAGCGGGGTCTCGTCGCGCCAGCAGTACGGCAGCACCCGATAGCCCTCGTAGGCCAGGCCCTTGTCCCACAGCTGCTTGAACGCCCACAGCACCGATTCCATGAACGGCAGGTCGAGGGTCTTGTAGTCGTTGTCGAAGTCCACCCAGCGGGCCTGGCGGGTGACGTAGGCCTGCCACTCCGACGTGTAGCGCAACACCGAATCCCGGCACGCCTGGTTGAACGCGGCGATGCCCATGGCGTCGATCTGAGACTTGTCGGTGATGCCGAGCTGGCGTTCGACCTCCAGCTCGGCCGGCAGCCCGTGGGTGTCCCAGCCGAATCGGCGCTCCACCTTGTAACCGCGCATGGTGCGATACCGCGGCACGATGTCTTTGACGTAGCCGGTCAGCAGGTGTCCGTAGTGCGGCAGGCCGTTGGCGAACGGCGGCCCGTCGTAGAAGACGTATTCCGGTGCGCCGTCGCGGCGGGCGATGCTGGCCCGGAAGGTACCGTCGGCGGACCAGAAGTCGAGTACCTCGGACTCCAGCGCCGGGAAGTCGGGGGCGCCGGCGGCCGGCTTCGGATAGCTGCGTTCGCTCACGTCTGTGTCGTCTCCCAAGGACCCGGCCCGGGGACGACGCCGCGCGGTTGCGCGAGCGCCGCGGTACCACCCCGCTTGTCGCACCCCGCCCGGGGCGCGACCGCTCGATGCCGGCTGTGACGGGCCGTCCCGTTCGGGTCTACTTGGCTCGTCCGCGGTGCGGACCGGGCTGTTCTTCCGAAGGCTCCCCGGTGATGGCCGGATCGATGCCGATGCACGCCGATTCTAGAACCCCCGATCGGCCTCCCCTCCGTCAGGGCCGTCGGGTTGACCCTAGACTTCGACCGTGGATTTCCGCTCTCCTGACGCCTGCGATGTGGTTTGGTCGCGGATGGTCCGGATGCCGGTTGCCGTCGGGACCACAGCAGCGGTGATCGCGGCCATTCCGGCGGCGACGATTCCGTCGGGTCCGACGATGAAAGAGGTGCTGCTGACCGGCCTGGGAGGCGGGACCGCGCTGATCATGGGCAGCAGCGGCATCCCGCTGCCGACGTCGGGCTACGTCGACGCCGCCACCACGCTCTACCTGCAACCGCACGGCTTCACCGGCACACCGCAGGCCCTGTTCACCCCGGCGGGCTTCTACCCCACAACCGGCGTCAAGAGCCTCCCGGCGTTCGTCTCCGAGACCCAGGGTGCACAGATCCTCACCGAGACGGTGCTGCGCGAGATCGCCGGCGGGCAGGTTGATGCGACAAATCCGGTGGTGGTCTTCGGCTATTCGCAGAGTTCTGCACTGTCGTCGTTGGCCATGGCCCAACTCGCCGAACACGGAGTGCCCGCCGACTACGTCCACTTCGTGTTGGTCGGTGACACCGCCGCACCCAACGGCGGGCTGCTCGAACGCTTCGACGTCCCCCTCGGCTCGCACCCGGAGATCCCGAGCATGGGTATCACGTTCGGTTACCCCACCCCGAATCTCTACCCCACCGACGTCTACACGCTCGAATACGACGGGTTCGCCAACTTCCCGCAGTACACGCTGAATCCGATCGCAGTCTTGAACGCCATGGTCGGGATGGCTCTCGCGCACTTCACCTACCTGGGCCTGGAGCCCGACCAGATCGCGAACGCCATCCCGCTGCCGACCACATCCGACTCGCTGGCCCACTACTACATGATTCCGCAGGACCACCTGCCGTTACTGGATGTGGTGCGCTTCCTGCCCTTTGTCGGCAACCCGCTGGCCGACCTGGTGGAGCCGGTCATGAAGATTCTGGTGAACCTCGGATACGGCAGCATCACCGACGGCTGGAGCCAGGGCCCAGCGGACGTGCACACCCCGTTCGGCCTTTTCCCGCCGGACCTCGATTGGGGTGAGGTCTTCAACGCACTGGTCAACGCGGTACCCGAGGGGATAGTCGCCGCCGGCAATACCCTGCTGGACCCGCAGAACTACGACGTCTTCGCCTCGATCGCCGACAATCCGGTGACCGGTCCGCTATTGCGGGCCGCGTACGCGACCGGCGAGCTCACCACGAACCCGGCCGCCTTCCTGGCGGATCCGAACCTGACAACTTTCACCCAGGTGCTCAACGCGCTGGACCTCGGATCATCGGTGGCACCCTCGGAGAGCTACACCCAACTGCTCCCGCTGGCCGACATGTTCACCGCATTGACCGTCACCCTGCCGGCCTACAACCTCACGGTGTTTCTCGACCAGCTCGAGCAGGGCAACCTCATCGAGGCGATCGGTCTTCCCATCGCCGCTGATATGGCCCTGATCCCGATCGCAATGGCCCTCGGGCTCGGCCTCTAGCCGGCCTCCCGGCACTCCCAGCAGTCCGGCATCAGCCCGGTCTCGAGGAAGTCGGCGAGTTCCGCGGACTGCTCCGGGTCCAACTCTCGGTCGGCGGCGGGATAGATTACCTGCTCCTCCTTGTCGTTGTGCGAGGCGAGCAGGCCCAACAGGTTCTGACCGGCCGCCCGGATCCGCGCGATGTCGACAGCCCCGGCCAGTTCCGCCAGCGCATCCATAGCCCGCCAGATCTCGCCATGCTCGGACATCATCACCGTGATGGGCATCGCCATGCCGCCGTGCCGAATCGGCGGAAACAGGATTCGCTCCTCGGCGAAGATGTGCCGGCGCAAGGCGTCCAGGGCGGCGTTCAGGCCGTCGGCGTCCACCCGGCCGCCGTCGAGTTCGGCCAGGAAACCGGCGAGCCCGTCGTCGACCAGCCGGTGCTCAAGCTCCAACGCGGCCGACAGCGATAGCGGCACCTCTGATGAGATCTCTTCGGACACAGGCGATCTCCAATCCGTGCTCAGAGGGCTGCCTTTGCGCAGACCCAGCCGTCCGGCATCCGGCCGTTGGCGATGAAGTCGGCCAGTTCGGTGGCGGTCTCGGGCGCAAGGCCGGTGTCGGCGGCCGGGTAGATCACCGGCTCCTCCACCTTGTTGTGGTCGGCCAATAGGTCCAGCAGCCGCCGGCAGGCCACTCGCAGTTCGTCGTGGTCGGCGGGATCGCCTGCACCACTGATCAGTTCGTCGAGGGCGTCCATGGTGCGCCAGATTTCCCCGTGACCCCGGATCATCCCGAACACCGACATCATCTGCGCGCCCTTGCTGATCGGCGGGAACAGAATCTGCTCCTCGAGGTAGATATGGCGGCG
Organism: [Mycobacterium] zoologicum; assembly: GCF_020172665.1. Classification (GTDB taxonomy): domain Bacteria; phylum Actinomycetota; class Actinomycetes; order Mycobacteriales; family Mycobacteriaceae; genus Mycobacterium; species Mycobacterium zoologicum. The sequence continues at coordinate 2,437,006 of NZ_CP083985.1, forward strand.
CAGTGCGGTCAGGGTGGCACCGAGGACGTCTGCGTCCACGCTGCCGCCGTCCAGCTTCTCCAGGAAGACACCGATCCCGGCATCGACTTCCTGGTGCTCGTGCTCGAGTGCGGCCGAAAGGTTCTCGTCAGTCATGGCTCAGCCCCGTTCAGACCAGTACCGCGTCGACGCTGATCTCGGCGCCGGCGAACAGTCGAGACACCGGGCACAGCGCCGCGGCGCCGCTGACGATGTCGGCGAAGTCTTCGGCGGACAGATCAGCCACCTCGGCACGAACGGTCAGCTTCGAGGTGGTGATGGTAGGCAGTCCCGCGACCTCGTCGAGGGTGACCGTCGAGGTGACTTCGAGCCGCTGGGGCGGGGTTTTGTTCTCGCCGAGCTTCAGCGACAACGCCATGGCGAAGCACGACGAGTGCGCGGCAGCCGCGAGTTCCTCCGGACTGGTCTTGCCGCCGGGCTGCTCGGTGCGGGCCGCCCAGGTCACCGGCAGTCCATCGAGCGCTCCACTGCTGCCGTGCCCCAGGGTGCCCGCGCCCGTGGCCAGCGCACCTTCCCAGGTGGTCCGAACAGTCCGATCCGCGATGCTCATTCGCCGACTCCTCCACCGATGCGGACACCGCCGGAGCCGGAACCCGCAACTATTTTCTACAATCAGGACTTGTCTAAATGTAGTCCATCGTGCAGTGCGCTGGCCAGAGGCGGATCAGGGGCAGCTCAGCGCTCGGTCTCTTCCTCCGGCGGTTGAGTCACCGACAGGGTCTCCGCGGGCCGCTCGTCGGCCGGCTGCCCGGGCCGTCCCGACAATTCCGGGAATGCCGAGGCGACCATATCCTCGAACGTCCGGTCTTCCGCGTCGGCCTGAACAGTGGCAGCAACCGGCACGGCCTGGCGCCGCGCCCGTGCGGGATGCTCCCGCACGTTCAACGGCCACCAGAACCACCGGCCGAGCAACGCCGCAACGGACGGCATCATGAACGAGCGCACGATGAGGGTGTCGAACAGCAGGCCGAGTCCGATGGTGGTACCGACCTGACCCACCACCCTCAGGTCACTGACCAGCATGGACGCCATGGTGAAGGCGAACACCAACCCGGCTGCGGTGACCACCTTGCCGGTGCCGCCCATAGTCCGGATGATGCCGGTCTTGAGCCCCGCGCCCATCTCCTCTTTGAAACGAGCAACCAGCAGCAAGTTGTAGTCACAGCCGACCGCCAACAGGATGATCACCGACATCACCATCACCATCCAGTGCAGGTTGACGCCGAAGATGTACTGCCACACCAATACTGACAACCCGACCGATGCCCCCAGCGAGGCCAGCACCGTCCCGACGATCACCAACGACGCGATGAAACTGCGGGTGATCAACAGCATGATGATGAAAATGATTGCCAGCGAAGTGATTCCGGCGATGAGGAGATCGTAGTCGGCGATCCCCTGCAGGTCACTGAAGAGCGCGGCGGTGCCGGTCACAGAGATCGTGGCGCCCGATAGGGGTGTTCCCTTGAGGGATTCGGTGGCAGCCTTCTTGATCAGGCCGGACCGCGCCATCCCTTCCGGCGTGCCCGGATACCCGTCGTGGGTGACGAAGAACCGCGCCGCGTGGCCGTCCGGTGACAGGAACAGCTGGATCACCCGTTTGAAGTCGGGGTTGTCGAACGCCTCCCGGGGCAGATAGAACGAGTCGTCGCTCTTGGCCGCGTCAAAATCTTGGCCCATCGCCGCCGAGTCTCCACCGACTTCCTCTGCTTGCGCCATGATCCCGGACATGGTGCTGTTCATCGTCAGCATCATGGTCTGCAGACTGCGCATCGCGGCGATCTGCGCCGGCATCATCTCCAGCAGCTGCGGCGTCACCGTATCGATGTTGTTCATCACCGGCGCCAACTCGTTGAGTTTGTCGGTGAGTTGATTGGCGCTGTCCATCGAGGCGTATGCCGACCGCAACGACAAGCAGGTCGGGTCAGTACGGCAATCCTGTTGCGGGGAAACCGTTTCGCGCAACGCCTTGGACGATTCGTTGAAATCAGCCATGTGTTGGCGCATCTCGGCGGCCACATCCATTGCCTCGCGCGAGACACCGGTCGCGTCGTGGGCGTTGGCGCCCATCTGCTGCATGAGGCCGTACATCCGTTGCAGTGAGTTGATAGTGCCCTCGAGATCGTCGGCCTGTTTGCGCATATCGGCGACCCGGTTCTTGACGAAGTCCAGGTTCTGCATCTGCCCGGCGTTCTGCATGCTGAGCAAGAAGGGGATGGAGGTGTGCCCGAGCGGCGTGCCTTCGGGCCGAGTCACCCCTTGCACCATGGCCACACCTTCGATCGCGAAGATACTCTTGGCCAGTTTGTTGAGCACCAGGAAATCCGCCGAGTTGCGCATGTCGTGATTGGCTTCGACCAGCACTATCTCCGGCAGCAGGCTGGACTCGGGGAAGTGCCGCGACGCCGCCGCCCACCCGATGTTGGCCGGAGTATCCTGCGGGATGAACGACGGGTCCTTGTAGCTCACCTGGTAGCCGGGCAGCGCCAGCAGGCCGATGAGTGCGACCGCGCAGGCGGCCACGAAGATCGGCCCCGGCCACCGCACGATCGCGGTGCCGATCTTGCGCCAACCACGCTCCGACATCTTGCGGCGGGGTTCGAGCAGTCCGTGGCGACTGGCCACCGTCATGACCGCAGGAACCAGAGTCAGCGAGACCGCCACCGCGACCAGCATGCCGACCGCGCAAGGGATGGCCATGGTCTGGAAGGCCGGCAACCGGGTAAAGCTCAGGCACAGTGTGGCGCCGGCGATCGTCAGTCCGGATGCCAGCACCACATGGGCGACTCCACGGTAGGTGGTGTAGTACGCCGCCTCCGGGTCCTCACCGGCGTGCCGGGCCTCGTGATAGCGGCCGATGTAAAAGATGCCGTAGTCGGTACCGGCCGCTATCGCCAACGTCACCAGGATGTTGATCGCGAACGTGGACAGTCCGATCAGTCCGACATGGCCCAAAAAGGCGACGATCCCGCGCGCCGCGGCCAGCTCGATCCCGACTACGGCCAGCAGCAGTGCGACAGTGCTAAACGAGCGGTAGAGCAGCATCAGCATCAGCGTGATGACCGAGATGGTGGCCAGCATGATCTTCAGGACGGCGCGGTCGCCGCTTTCGTTCATGTCGGTCAGGAAGGCCGCGGGGCCGGTCACGTACGCCCGCACTCCCGCCGGAGGCGGTGTGCGATTCACGACGTCACGGACTGCATTTACGGACTCGTTGGACAGAACCCCGCCCTGATTGCCCGCCAGGTTCAGCTGCACCAGAGCCGCTTTGCCATCTGCGCTCTGGGCGCCGCCGGCGGTGAGTGGATCCCCCCAAAAGTCCTGGATGTGCTCGATGTGTTTGGTGTCGGCGTTGAGCTGGGCGATCAGCTCGTTGTAGTAGTGGTGGGCGGCTTCGCCGAGAGGCTCGTCACCTTCGATGACTATCGTCGCTCCACTGTCGGAGTTGGATTCGGCGAAGACGTGCCCCAGCCGCGCCATCGCTTGAACCGAGGGGGCGTCCGTGGCATTCAAAGACACCGGGTGCTCTTTGGCGACCTGCTCCAGTGACGGAACAGCGAGACTCACCAGCATCGCGATCGCGACCCAGCCCAGGATGATGGGGAGCGCGAACCTGCGGACCGCTTCTGCTGCGGACGACCGACTACGACTCAGGTGGTGTATCTTCATCGGCCCCTCATCAGACGAAATACCCAAGCGATCACTTTAACCCCCAGTTCAGGACCGCGACGGCAGAAATTACCCGATCAGGTAGTCAGTCAGCGGGAAGCGATCCTGCTCTTTCACCGCGCTGCGCACCGAGGTCGGCCGGAACAGTGGGGCCTCCCCGGTGTGCTGGTTGAACCAGTAGGAGTTCGAGGTCGCGCAGTTGCCCAAATGGAACACCGAGCTGTCCAGCAGGCCCATCATCCGCTCGTAGAACGCGGCATTGGCCTCTTCGGTCACCTCGAAGGTGCGCGCCTGCCGGCGCTGCAGCTCACCGAAGAGCCGGTTCATGTGTCGGGTCTGATACTCCACGGTGTTGAACCAGGACAACCCCACCCAGGAGAACGGGCTGGCCATGTTGATGAAGTTCGGGAACTGCGGGGCTGTCATGCCCTGATAGGCCTGGAACCGGGTCTCGCGCCACCATTTGCCCAGGTTGCGACCGCCGCGACCGATCACCTCGATGGCCGGCAGGTTGCCCTCCCAGACGTCGTATCCCGTCGCCAGCACCAGGGTGTCGATCTCGCGCTTGGTGCCGTCGCGCGCCACGACGCCGTCGGGCTCGATCCGTTCGATCCCCTCGGTGACCAGGTGCACATTCGGCCTGGCGAAGGTCGGGTAGTAGTCGTTGGAGATCGACGGACGCTTGCAGCCGAAGTCGAAATCGGGCCGCATCTTGTCGGCGAGTTCACGATTCCGCACCGCGCGGCGCCGATGCAGCGCTGATTGGGCCGCCATCGCCTTGTTGAGAAATTTGAAGCGCCGGTAGCGCCACATCGTCAGGACCATCATGAAGTCCGTGGTGTTGTCGGTCAGCCACCGCACAATGCGCTGGGTGAACGGCACTCGGGCGAACATCCGCTGCACCACCGGCGGGAACACCACGTCGGACTTGGGCGTCACCAGGATCGGGGTGCGCTGATACACCGTCAGATCGGCGACCTCTTTGGCCAGTTCGGGGATCACCTGGATCCCGGTGGAACCTGTTCCGATGACGGCTGCCCGGCGTCCGGCCATCGAGTAGTCGTGGTCCCACTCCGCGGTGTGCACAACATGGCCGGCGAATGACTCGATACCGGGGATATCTGGAATCTTTGGCTGGCACAGGAAGCCGGTGGCAACGATGAGGAACTGCGACGTCAATGTCTCACCGCCGGCCAGGGCCACCCGCCAGGCCTGAGCCTCGTCGTCCCACTGGGCGCCGTCGACGGTGGTGTTGAAGCGCATGAAGCGCGTCACGTCATACTTCTCGGCCACATGCTCTGCGTAGGCCTGGACCTCATTACCGGGGGCGAACAGCCGCGACCAGGTGGGGTTGGGTTCGAACCAGTAGGAATAAGTAGTAGAGGGCTGGTCGACGGAGAGCCCCGGGTAATGGTTGACGCGCCATGTTCCACCGAGCCCGTCCAGGCGGTCGACGATCAGGATGTTCTCGTAGCCCAGCTTGTTGAGTTGGATCGCCGTACCGATTCCACCAAAGCCCGCGCCTACGATGATGGCGTCGTATTGCTGGGTCCCCATAAGGCCAACACGGTACCGCAATGGCGCACGATCCCGCTGGTCGAGCAGCTCAGCCGGACCGCAACCGGCCACGCCCGAAGGTGAAATTTCGGGCGCCGCATCGTTGCGGATTGGCCGCAGGATGGCAGCAATCACACCACAGTGGCGAGTCAGGCCTTAGTGTTTTGCCAAACTCGACTGTAAGCTTCTGCCCAGCCGCGCACTCTTGGGGCGCGGGTCGGACGGAGAGATTGGCCAATGTCAACCTGGATGGGCATCATCGGGCCGCTGAGCGGCTTGTTTGTTGTCGGGTTGATACTGGCCACAGTTGGTTGCGCGATTGCCCGGTACCGCCGCAACCTGGATGTCACCGCCGATGCCCAGTACGTGGCGACGCTGACGAGTCTGTCGGAAAGCTCCGTGCGACGCCGCTTCGACCCCTACCTCGACATCGACTGGGACGCCCCCGAGTACGCCATCACCCCCGATGACCCGCGCTGGGTTCTCACTCATGACCCGCTCGGACGCTCCGATTGGTACCGCAGCCAGCCGCTGGACAAGCAGATCGCCATCGGGATGTGGCGGCAGGCCAATATCGCCAAGGTCTCCTTGCAGTTCGAGAGCATGCTGATCCGTGGCCTGGTCCAGTACGCGTCCCGGGTGCCCAACGGCTCCCCCGAACACCGCTACTGCATGCACGAATCCATCGAGGAGTGCAACCACGTCCTGATGTTCCAGGAGCTGGTGAATCGCGTCGGTTTCGACGTTCCCGGGATGCAGTGGTGGATGCGGTGGCTGTCACCGTTGATGCCGCTGTATGCCGGCCCGTTCCCCAACTGTTTCTTCTTCGGCGTGCTGGCCGGTGAGGTACCGGTGGATGTCATGCAGACCAACGCCCTGCGCGGGCCGGATTCCCTGCATCCCATCGTCGAGAGAGTGATGGCCATCCACGTCGCCGAGGAGGCACGTCACATCTCGTTCGCCGACGCCTACCTGCGCAAGCGTGTCCCGAACGTGTGGCGACTCAACCGGTTCTGGATGTCGCTGTACGTACCGTTCGTGATGCGGGTGCTGGCCAAGCCGATGATGTTGCCGCCGCGCAGCTTCTTCCGGCGCTTCGAGGTGCCGCGTTCGGTGCGCAAGCAGTTGCTGACCGGCGCGCCCGAGACGCGCCAGGCATTCCAGGACACGTTCGCCGACATTCGCATGCTCTGCACCGACATCGGCCTGATGAATCCCGCCGGGCGGCTGATGTGGCGGCTGTGCCGGATCAACGGGTCGGCATCGCGCTACCGCGGCGAGCCGCAGCGCACCCAGCAGCCGGCCTCGATCACCGTGGTCTGAAGCACCCTCGGAGCTATGCGATACTTCCGGTATGGTTCTTTCCCCGTCTGCAACCTTGGAAAAAGTCGGTGCTGATCTGGTCTACCGGATCTCTGCGATGCCGCTGTACAAGAAGGCCTTCAAATACTGGTACCCGTTCATGACCAAGCGGATGGGGCACGACGACGTCGTCTTCCTCAACTGGGGCTACGAACAGGACCCTCCGCTGGGCCTCAAGCTCGACGCCGACGACGAAGAGAACCGCTACTCGATCCAGCTCTACCACCAGACCGCCACCCAGATCGACTTGGCCGGCAAGAACGTCCTCGAGTGCAGCTCCGGCCACGGCGGCGGTGCATCCTTCCTGGCCCGCACGCTGGCGCCCGCCTCCTACACCGGCCTGGACTTCAACCCCGACGGTGTGGCCTTCTGCCAGAAGCGCCACCAGGTGAAGGGCCTGGACTTCGTCCAGGGTGACGCTCTGAACCTGCCGTTCCCGGACAACTCGTTCGACGCGGTGGTCAACGTCGAGGCCTCGCACATCTACCCCGACTTCGCCCAGTTCGTCCGCGAGGTGGGCCGGGTGCTGCGTCCCGGCGGGCACTTCCTGCACACCGACTTCCGCTACAAGGACGAAATCGAGTCCTGGCAGCAGACCTTGGCCACCCCGCCGCTGCGGCTGGTCAACGAGCGCGACATCAGCCGTGAGGTCGTGCGTGGCCTGGCGGCGAACTCGCCGCGCTCCAACGCGTTGATCAACGAGCGGATGCCGTTCTTCTTGCGCCGCTTCGCCCGGGAGTTCGCCGTGGTCGAGGGCTCGCTGTTCTACCGCGACCTGGACCGCGGCGAGATCACCTACCGCATCTTCGACCTCGTCAAGGACTGACGTAGCCGAATCGTCGGATCGCCGGAGCGGGCCGGGACACCAGTCCCCCCGCTCCGGCGATTTTTTTGGTGACCGACGTCCCTTCAGCCGGTGAACAAGACCGGGTTAGGGTGGCCTGCGGTCATCCGCTGTGGGGACCTGACATTCGTGACGAGGGGCTAGCCACATGGACCTGAAGCAGTTGAGGCGCCGGCTTCGATTTCGCGCCAGCCTGCTCAAGATCGGCACCGACGGGCTGATCGGCGTGGCCCGCGACCGGGCGACCGCCTACCGATATGTGCTGACGCGTCGCGAGACGGCTCCGCTGACCGATTTCGACCCGTTCGCGCCCGAGACCATGGCCGACCCGTATCCCGGCTACCGCACCTTACTGTCCGGGTCGAAGGTCTGGTACAGCCGCAAACGCGGCATCTGGATCCTGCCGGGCTACGACGAGGTCCGCCAGGCGTTGCGTGACGACGAGGCGTTGTCCTCGGCGGAGAGCCAGGCCCGGTTCCGGGTGCGCCTGCAGACCATGAACGCCACCGACCCGCCGGTGCACACCCGGTTGCGCCGGTCGGTGTCGCGGGCGTTCACCCCCCGCGCGATGAAGTCGTGGGAGATCAACATCAACCGTGCCGCCGACGAGCTCGTCGCCGCGATGATCGAACGCGGCCGGGTAGAGATCGTGGCGGACCTGGCCAAGCCCCTGCCGAACCGGCTGATCACGATGATGCTGGCCATTCCGCAGGAGGACCGTCACCAGTTCCTGGAATGGGCGGACACCATCAACGAGGCGGCGTTCGCGCCGCTGACCCCGCGGGGCATGGCGATGAACATGCGCTCAAGCCAGGCGGTCAACGCCATGTACGCCAGCCTCGACCCGATGATCAAGGAACGCCGCGCCACCCCTGGCGACGACCTGATCTCGATGCTGGCGGCTCCCAGCGGTGAGGACACGCTCTCCGACGACGAGGTGTTCTGGACGGCGTCGATGCTGGTCGGGGCCGGCAGTGAGACGACGACGAACCTGATCTCCGGATTGTTCCTGACGCTGGCGCAGCGCCCGGATGTCTACACCCGGCTGCGGGAGAACCCGGCGTTGATTCCCGCTGCCATCGAGGAGCAGCTGCGGCTGGTCTCGCCGGTGCAGGGGTTCTACCGGACCGCAACCCGCGACTACCAGGTCGGCGAGCACACCATCCCGGCCGGGGCGCGGGTGCTGGTGCTCTACGCGGCCGCCAACCGCGACCCGCAGCACTACCCGGATCCCGACACGTTCGACCTGGACCGCAATCCGACCGACCACCTGGCGTTCGGCGGCGGCGCGCACTACTGTCTGGGCACGCACCTGACCCGCATCGAGGTCGGCCGCGTGCTCACCCAGCTCATCCCCCATGTCAAGGCCATCCGATTGGACGGGGACTATCGCTACCTGGTCAACGCGACCATGCGTGGCCTGGAACACCTGCCCGTCGAATTGGTGCTCGCCGACGGAGAGCACGCAGGCGACGGAACGTCGATCGCCGCCGATGGACGGTCGACGGGCGCCCTGTGAGCGCTGCCACCCCCCTCACCCACCCACCGCTGCGGCAGCCCGGCCATGAAATACTGGCCGGATGGTCACGATGAACCGCCTGATATTCAATCCGGTCTCCCACCGCGTCATGACGAACCCGTTCGTCTACCACCTGCTGTTCACCTCGTTCGTGACCAAGCGCTTCTCCACCCAGACCAAGCTGCTCAGCGGTGACGACTGGCTGTTCTTGAACTACGGCTACGAAGAAGACCCGGCGATGGCGATTCCGCTGGATGCGTCCGACGAGCCCAACCGGTTCTTCATTCAGCAATACCACCGCACCGCCGCCCTGGCTGACATGGCCGGCAAGAAGGTCCTCGAGGTAAGTTGCGGCCACGGTGGCGGCGCCTCGTACGTGGCCCGCACCTTCAAGCCCGCCTCGTACACCGGACTGGACCTCAACCCGACCGCCATCGAGTTCTGCCGGGAGCGTCACCAGCTGCCCGGAATGGACTTCGTGCTCGGCGACGCCGAGAACCTGCCGTTCGAGGACGGCTCGTTCGACGTGGTGTTCCAAGTGGAGGCATCGCACCTGTACCCGCACCCGGCGAAGTTCTTCAACGGCGCGGCGCGTGTGCTGGCCCCCGGCGGGCACTTCCTCTACACCGACTTCCGCCGGCGCAGCGAGCTGCCGCAGTGGGATGCCGAGCTGGCCGCCACCGGACTGCGGCTGGTGACGCAAGAGGACATCAGCATGGACGTGCTGCGCGGCAACGAGAACAACTTGGGCCGCAAGCAGGAGAAGATCGCTCACCACGGTGGCCTGGCACGATTCGCCAGCGCCGCAACCGACTGGACGTTCAACGGTGCACTGAAGAACGGCGAGTTCGTCTACCGGCTGTACTGCTTCACCAAGGACTGACCGACGCAGCCCGGCGCCGACCAGGTAACCGGGCTAGGGGGCCGAACGTGTCGGGGGCGGGACGAGCCGTGCCGCCAGGGGCGGGACCACCCGTTGGTAAGCCGACCCGGTGAGCCGCAGCAACAGGTCCAGAATCTTGGTGTCGGGACCTACCAGGATGCGGGGTTGATTGCGGCGTACCGCGCGCAGGATGACCTGCGCGGCGCGCTCCGGCGAAGTGGTCCAGCCCCGCTTGTCATAGCGGCTGACCAGGTCGACCTCGCCCAGGTACTCGGCCGCAGCCATGTTGTCGATGAACGAGGTTTTGGTGCCCCCCGGAAACACCGCGGTCACCTTCACCGGATGCTTGGCCAGCGCCATCTCCTGGCGCAACGCCTCGGTGAATCCGCGGACGGCGAACTTGGCCGAGTTATATGCCGCCTGTCCCGGCAGCGCGAACAACCCGAAGGCGCTGGAAACATTCACCACATGACCGTCGCGGGAGGCGATCAGGTGCGGCAGAAAAGCCTTGGTGCCGTTGACCACACCCCAGAAGTCGATGTTCATCACCCGTTCGAACTCCTCGAAACTGGTGATCTCGATGTCGCCGAAGAACGCAATGCCGGCATTGTTGTAGATCTGGTTGATGCCGCCGAAGTGCTCGGCGACCCGGTCGGCATAGGCCAGGAAGGCGGCCCGGTCGGCCACGTCGAGCCGGTCGGCCAGCACGTCGGCACCCATCGCGGTCAGCTGCTGGTGGGTGCGGGCCAATCCGTCGGCATCGACATCGCTGATGGCGACCCTGGCTCCGGCGCGGGCCAGTTCCACGGCCAACGCCTGGCCGATCCCGGACCCGGCCCCGGTGACGGCGGCGACCTTGCCCGCGAATCCCCGTATCATCAGCCGCCGGCCAGCTGGCGGTAGACCCGCCCGACGATCGGCGCAATGATGCTGCGCGGCGCGTACTGGTTGGTGACCGACATGACCTTCGCGGGCAAGCCGGGAACCACGCGCATCTTGTTGCGCGCCAGTCCGTCCAGGGAGACCTTCGCGGCCTGCTCGGGTGAGACCCACAGATAGTCGGGCACCAGCTTGCTGGTGGTCGCCTCGTCGACCGACTCGACGGTGAAGGTACGCACCGGACCGGGCGCCAGCAACGTCACGTGTACCCCCGAGCCGCGCAATTCGCAGTGCAGGGACTCACTGAAACTGTTGATGAAGGCCTTGGTGGCCGCATAGGTGGCGTTGTTGGGGATCGGCGCATTGCCCGCCGTCGAACCGGACATCAGGATGCCGCCGCAACCTCGATCGAGCATTCCAGGCAGGACCGCCAGCACCAGGTCGTGGACCCCGGCAGCGTTGAGTTGGACCAGATCACGCTCCCCCGCCGCGTCCAGCTGCGAAACCGGCCCGATGGTGGCAGCGCCGGCGTTGGCGCACAGTATCGAGATGTGACGGGACGCCAGCTCGTCGCGCAGCGCTGCTCGCGCAGCGGCGTCGGCCAGATCAGCCGGCCGCACTTCGACCGTGACGTGATGCTTATCGGCCAGCCTGGCTGCGAGGTCGTTGAGCAGCTCTTCGCGCCGGGCGGTGATGATGAGGCTATGACCACGGGCCGCCAGCTCGGCGGCCAGCGCCTCACCGATTCCGTGGGACGCTCCGGTGACTACGGCCCGGGCATCCGGGTGCGGGGACGGTACTGACACGCAGCGAGTATACAGAGAGCGAAATGCCCGATCGGCCGACCAGCACAACGGCATTCGGGCCGACGGCTCCGGTTACAGCCCGCGGTCGGTCAGCCAGCCGTCGATACGGTCGGCGACCGCTTCCCAGCCGGGCTCGAGCATCATGTCGTGGCCCATCGCCGGAAAGAACTCGGCGGTGGTCCCATAGGCCCGCGCGGTCGCTAGAACTTCGTCGCGGGTGTGCGCACCGTCGTCGTCGGCGCCCAGGACCAACAGCGGCGTGGCGATGCGGTCCGGTCGCGGTAGGCGCAGCACCGCGCAGTCCACCCCGATCCGAGAACTCTCCTCCTGCAGGCGCGCCGCGTACTTCACCACCATGTCCTCCGGCGTCCCCGGGGAAAAGAACCGCTCCCGGGCCAGCTCGGGAGTGCTGATATACGGCAGCGCGCGACCCGTGACCATCATCTTGATGAAGTGCCACGGTCGATGCCGCAACCAGCGCCGGGCGGATCCGAGGTTGCCCTGCGGCGGCATCGATGTCAGCAGCACCCCGGCGGGCGCCTCACGGGTCTCCAGATACTTCTGCACGATGAATCCGCCCATCGAGTGACCGATGATCACCGGCGCCACGGGCAGGCCTGCGGCGGCCTCGGCGATGTCGGCGACATAGTCGGTGACCGAGCAGGCCCGCAGCGGCCTGTCCGAACCGCTGCGGCCGTGCCCGCGGAAACTCAGTGCCACCGCCCGATAGCCACGGTCGGCGAAGTAGTCCAGGAAGTTCTCCGCCCAGCACCAAGCGCCGTGCCAGGCACCGTGGACGAACAGCAGCGGAACCGGGTGGGCCGCGCTGGTCTGCCCCCGGTCGATCAGCTCGAGCACGCCGAGGACCGGGACCTAGGTCAGAACGGCCACAGCGGGCCGGGAATCTCCACGCTGTCGGCCCAGCCGGCGCCGGGGTTGAAGTCAGAGACATCAAACAACTGCGACTCGATGTAGGGCGAACCGAAGAGCGAGCCGTTCTCCAGCCAGGAGACATCGAACGCACCGAACGGCGTGGTGATCCAGGTGCCGATCGCATCGTCGGTGGGACCGACATTACCGGCGCCGACCAGGTCGATGTAGACGTATCCCCAGGGCCCGAAGAAGTTGCCGAAGTTATGGATGTTGATCACACCCCACTCGACGTTGGTGTCCAGATTCTCGAAATACTCCCGGGGCAGAATGATCTGCTGCTGCGAGGTGTAGAACTCCATCGTGTCGATGACGGGAAGATTGAGCCCACCGAAGAGGTACGAGGAGTCCTTCAGGTCCAGGGGTTCGCCGTCCACCGTCACGTACTTGGTCATGAAGTCCTGGACGAACGGCGCGATGTTCTTCGAATCGAAGTCGAACAGCTGGGTGCCCGACAGGGTGCGCTGATACCAGGGGTTGCCGACCATCCCGGTGATGTCCGGCTCCGCGGTCGGGGTCAGGCCGAACGGGTTCGGAATGTTGAGACCGTAGTTGCCGGGGGTGGTGGTCGGGCTGTCCTGCACCTCGTCTGCACTGGCCGAACCCATCGAGAGCGCCATCGCCGTCAAAACGCCGCCAGCAACCACGCCAATCAACGTGACATTGCGATTCATAGTTCCTCTACCCCCCGAAGTGGTTTGTCCTGGTACTCAGCTAACCGGAACCTGAGTAGTTCCGTAGTTGTGCCAGACAGCAGCATAGCGGGTAACTGTCAGACCGCAACCTGAAGGGCGCACCGGCCGCGTCATCGCACGGCGTCAGGGGCAAAACAGCGCAAAATCGGTGCCGGACGGTGCAGCTCGAGTACTTCACCGGCAGGCTGAGAATGCGGTGAACGGCCGGCGCGTCATTACCTGCGCGCGAACGCGTCGTACCCGGGCACGCGTGGCGAACCCGACGAACCGCCGGTGATGCGCCCGTACCGATGCGTTGCCGGACGGAGAACTCCCGCTAGACGCCGAGTCCGCTGAACAAACTGGACCAGTCGAACGCGTCAGCGTCAGCCCCACCGATGTACGGGTGGGTGTACGGTTCGCCATCCAGTACGTATTCACCGGGGTCGGGCAGCCCCACGGGTTCGTGCGGAATACCCGCCAGTGCAGCCAACGTGCCCTCGATGTCGAACGGCGCGAAGATACCGACGTTGCTGAAGAGGTTGAACAGGTAGTTGCCCGTCCCTTCGCCCAGCAGACTGTTCATGCCCTGGTGAATCTCGTCGAGGGACGGCAGGTTCTGACCGAAGTCGAAGAACGGCGGCAGCTCCCTGGGGTCCGACATCCCAGGGTTGCCGAAGTTGAACCAGGTCTGGTTCCAGCGCCAGAGGTTCGCTTCGGACGAGATGAACGTCGGTGTCGAGATATTGGCGGTGCCGTCGGCATAGTCGTGCAGCCACTCATCGAGCACCGGGTTTCCCTTCCACATATCGCTGATCGCCTGGATCGCGATGTAGTAGGTGGGCTGCAGGTGGTGGCCGGGGTCGAGGTCCGGGAACAGACACGGACCCGGGCAGAACGGGCTGCCCGGCACAAACGGGTTGAACGCAATGGCGAACGAGGCCAGAAGCGACTGCATGGCGCGACCCAGATCGACGATGTTGGGCAGCTCGAACTTGCTCATGTCGAAGGGCTGCTGGAGGCTCTCCCAGAAGTTGTCGAACGGCTGCTGGAAGTCCATCGAGTAGGACATACCCGCCCACGGCATCAGCGGCGTGTTGGGGTCCATGGCTTCGATCCTGGAGACGAGATCCGGATCGTTAGCGATGATCTCGTCGTAGTTCGGGTTGTTCTGGAGATTCTCCAGTGCCTGCGCCGGCGTGATGGTGCCCTGCCAGAGGAACTGGTCGTGCCCGATGCCCGCGTCCTGCATGGGCACCGACGTCGGGTCGAAGAAGTATGAGTTGCCGTCCGTCATCTCCGAGAACGGAACCTGGAACCAGTTGTCGATCAGCGGGAATTTCTGCAGCCCCGTGATGATGGCCAGGCTCCACAGCATCTGGTCGAGCGCGGTGACGCCGGTGATCGGGCTGGTCGGCATGACCGGCAAGCACCACAGGCTCTCACAGACCTTGTCGGCCGGGATCTCGACGGCGAGGAGCATAGACAGCTGCTGTCCCAGACCGGGGTACATGAAGTCATCCTCGTGCCCCGCACCGGAGAGCACCGGGAACGGCACCAACGTGTTCACCAGACCTTCGAAGTGGGCCGGGTCACCGGGGTCTTCACCCCAGACATTGGTCGGGCTGCCGACCAGCCAGGGTCCGCTGAACAGCAGGGACTGCGCCAGCGTATCCAGGCCATTGATCGAGTTGGCGGGGGCGTTGAACAGCGCCTGAGCCAAGTTCAACGGCACATTGAGCAAAGACTCGTCAGCCACCAACTGGGTTGCGCGCCGGACTACTGAGTCTGCGGCGTCCAGCGGTGAGACCGCCACGACAGGTGTGGCTGCAACGATGCCGGCTGCAGCGACCGCGATACCCCCCCGGATATTCTGACGCTGCAGGGCACGGAACGGGTCACTCATCACCAGCTTGCGCTGCGGCACCGCTCGATGCCGACCACCAGTTGCGGAGCGACGCTCTCGCATCACAACATCCTTCACAAGTCCCCCTTGAGTCCCGACCGAACCGTGACAGCATATAGGTGTAACAGTTCAGTGTCTAAGCGAGTACGAGTCAATTTATATTGACCTGCAGAATAAGGTCCGCTAAGCGGAACTTTAGGTTTGTTTTCGGATCAATCGTTCAGCCACGCCCGGTTGCCGTAACCATCGAGGTGCACGACCTCCCCCACCGGCCGGCGACTCGTCGGCCCGTAACGGCCACGCGGCCAGCCCAGCGGAACGATACAGCACGGCGTGACGGCGTGCGGCAGCCCGAGGATGCGTCGCGCCGCACGCTGACTCCACAGCGGCAGGGTGATCAGCGAGGCGCCCAGCCCCATGGCACGCGCGGCCAGCAACAGGTTCTGCACACTGGGATAGATAGACCCCCAGTAGGCGGACTCGGCGATATGCGGCATCCGCACCACCGGCAGCCGGCCGTCCCGGGCGCCCAGCCGCAGGCAGGCCACCACCAGCACCGGGATCTCGGCGAAGTGGTCGATCTGCCACTGCATGGCCCGGGCGATGCCGGCGATAGTCGGGTCGGTCTTGATCTTGCGACGTAACACCACGTCGCGCTGGAGCTTCCAGGCCTGGCGGTAGCGCTTGGCCAGCTCCTCCTTGACCCGGCGGTCTTTGACGACGATGAACTCCCAGTTCTGCCCGTCATTGCCGGTGGGCGCCCGCAGCGCCAGCTCGATGCACTTGAGCACCACCGCGTCGTCGACCGGGTCGGAGTAGACCCGCCGCACCGCACGCTGGGTCATCATCGCCTCGCCCAGCGGCATGTTCAGGGCGGCCAGGGCGTCGGCGGTGGCCGGCAGGTGGGTCGGGGTGAAGCGCGCGCCCGTCACTGGGCGGCCCGATCGCTGACCCACTGCGCGGTGAACCGCTGAATGTCGGGAATGCCGTGAGAGAACTCCTTGGCCAGGAAACTCTCGATGGGCCCGCCCACCAGCGGCAGCCGGAACTCAATGGTGCCGGTCAGCTCCATCCGCGACCCGCCCTCGGTGGGCTCCAGCACCGCGGTGCCTCCCCCGCCGCCCGGAGCGCCGATCACCGCGACATCGATATCGCCGGTCACCCGGCCGTCGGCGGTGGGCGCCCAGACCTCGGTGGTGACGATCTTGAGGTCACCCCGGTAGATCTTGGTGAGCATCCCCGGCAGCGCGCCGTGCCGCAGATCCTCGGTGACCACCACCCGCACGCCGCCGTCCGGCTCGACGGCCAGTGAGTCCAGGGCCTTCTCGCCGCCGTCGAACTCGGCGTTGCGGGCCAGCCAGTAGTCCCGGGAGCCGAACGCGGCCAGCACCTGCTCGACGGTGGCCGTCGACTCGAAGACGATGTCGAATGAGCGGGGCATCTACTTGTCCCTGCCGAACAGCCGGCTCGCCAGGCCCCCTGCGAACGTGCGGACCCGGTCGAGCTGCTCGGGCTGGACATTGGTGGGCGGCAGCCGCAGGCCCAGGTAACGCTTCCGGTACCGCCCGCTGCCCAGGTAGCTGGTCAGCGACAGCATTGAGCGCAGCGGATCGCCCGGGTAGGTGAAGTGGATCTCATCGGTGTAGCGGCCACCGCACTCCTCCCCCAGCCGGGCCACTTCGGCGTAGTTCTCCTGCCAGTACTCGCGGCACACGGTGAACACCGCAAACGGCTTGCCGTCCAACAGTTTTCGCGCCTCATCGGTCTGCAGAAAAGAGCGAATCGGCATGGCGGGCGCCTTCCACCAGGTCGGTGAACCGATGCAGATCAGGTCGTAGTCGCTATTCCGCACCGCATCGGGGGTGCGGATCTCACCGGTCTCGCCGTTCTGCTGTGCCTTGAGCACGCTGAGCATGTCCGGCCACACCCGCCGCATCGGGAAGTGCGCGAACCGCGGCGCATACCGCGGATCGGTGAACTCGATACCCGCGGTGACCACCTCGCAGCCCCGCTGCGCGAACACCTCGCCTGCGGCTTCGAGCACCTTGCGTGACTGCCCGGAGAAACTGTAGTACAGCAACAGGATTCGCGGCGGGTGCCCGCCGCCCGTGGTGTTCTCATCGGCCATGTGTGTCTCCCCGTTCGATCGACTGACCACCAAGCGTATTAGGCTCGCCGACGTGGCAGACAAGATCCCCGTCGACCTGCACGGCGCCGCGCAGACCATGCTGACGACGCTGTACCTCAAGGCGCTGGACGCCGACTTCGACTCCCCGGTGCTCGGCGACCGGTTCGCCAAGGCGGCGGTCGAGCGCATCGACTTCGACTGGGATGGACTCAAGGCCCCCGGCCGGTGGGCGCCGCTGGTGACGGTGCGCACCGCCCAGTACGACATCTGGGCGCGTCAGTTCCTGGCCGCCAACCCCGAGGCGACCGTCATCCACCTGGGCTGCGGCCTGGACGCCCGGGTCTTCCGGATCGATCCGGGCCCCGGCGTCATCTGGTACGACGTCGACCAGCCGCCGGTGATCGCGCTGCGTGAGCAGATCTACCCCGACCGCCCGGGTTATCACCTGATCGCCACCTCGGCCACCGACCCGTCCTGGCTCGACGACATTCCCACCGACCGTCCGCTGCTGTTCCTGGCCGAGGGCATCAGTATGTATCTCACCGAATCCGACGGCGTGGCCCTGCTGCAGAGCATCGTCGACCGCTTCCCTAGCGGGGAGCTGCAGATCGACTTCTACAACTGGTTCGGCATCAAGACGCAGAAGACCCACCGGCTGCAGCGGCAGTCCGGCGCCAGCCTGCACTGGGCGGTCAACAGCCCGGCCGACATTCTGGACAAGGTGACCGGAATCCGGCTGCTGGCCGCGGCCAACCTTTTCGACGCCGAAACCTTCGCCCGGGTACCCGCCGGGTTCCGGCGGTCCAGCCGGCTGGCGCGTGCGGTGCGACCGCTGCGCGGCATGCTGCAGTACCACCGCTACGCCTTCGGCCCGGTCAGCTGACGCCGGCGGCCGCGTGCCGTTCGGCGATGCCG
Source organism: [Mycobacterium] zoologicum (assembly GCF_020172665.1). Taxonomy (GTDB): domain Bacteria; phylum Actinomycetota; class Actinomycetes; order Mycobacteriales; family Mycobacteriaceae; genus Mycobacterium; species Mycobacterium zoologicum. The sequence goes on from NZ_CP083985.1 coordinate 2,455,117, forward strand.
CACAGCAGTGCGCGGATAGCCTCCACCGAACGCTCGGGTTCGGGTCCGTGTGAGTGGTATTCGATGTTGAGCTGCCCGGAGAAGATCTGGGTGAAGTAGATGTCGATCCCGGCACTGACCGCGAAGTACAGCTCGCCGTGGGTGGTGGTGACCTCCACACCCGGTGGTGTCCGCACCGGCGGGACCAGCCCGTTGTTGCTCAGTACCACCACATCCGGCATGCCGGGCGGATTCCCGACGTACTGGGGGCTGAAATGCAGCCGGGACTGCTGGATGACGCCCTCGTCGAGGTCCTTCTGGAAGCTCTCGGCGATGTCGCGGGCGATGTCGACCACGTCGGTCTTGGCGTCGATCTCGGCGAGATAGGTGGCCAAGCCGATCGGGTTGGTGCACCCGGTCGCCGAAACCGGCGGTGAGAGAAAGTATCTCAGGTCCACGGTGTAGACATAGGGCACCGGGATGGTCAGCTTGCCGCGCAGCTGCCATTCGGCGATCAGCACGGCCGCCGAGAGCACCGCGTGCAGGCTCAGGTTGTGCGACCGGCCGAACTCGACGACGGCGTTGGTCTGATCCTCGGTCAGCCGGCACGACGCCATCGGCACCAGCAGCGGCTCCGACGGGGTCTCACCGGAGACCGCCCGACGGGTGGGCGGCAGATCGTAGGCGAACAGCGCCGGCATGAACCGCTCGATGCCGGAACGCTTCTGCTTCTCGATCCCCCGGTCGGCCAGCACCGCCTCGATCGACTGCGGCGCCGGCTCGACGTTGATCGCGCCGATCTTCCCGGTGGTGACCAGATCGGTGTAGAAGGACAGCATCTCTTCGATCAGCGCGTACATGTGGTGGCCGTCGGCAACCGCGTGATGCACATACAGGGTCGGCTGCGCCTGCCCGTCCCGGATGATCAGTCGCATCGCGACCAGCGACTCGGTCTGATCGAAATGCGGTGCGGGCGCCTGCGCATCCGGCCCGTCGAGTTCGATCACCTCTATGGGTTCGGGCATCAGGTCGTCGGTGACGAACTGGTGGCGGCCGTCGTCCAGGCGCTCGATGCGGCCGGTGAGGATCGGGTGCGCCTCCAGCAGCGCCTCGTAGGCCTCCGAGAGCAGGTCGACGTCGACCGGACCGGTGACGTGTGCGGCCAGACCCACGAAGTTGTGGGTCTCGGCGAGCATCTCCTCACTGATCGCGAGCTTGCGAATGACCGACGTGGCGAACACTTTCGGAGTACTCCTAACTCAAGACAGCTCGACCAGAGCCATTTCGTCCTCAGCGCCTTCGCCTGCTTGCCCCTCCGAGGCCAGCTCATCTTCGGCGATCGCCGCGCGAACCAACTCCATCACCGCCGCTGAGAATGCCTCGGCGATGGCGCGCAGCACCGACTCCTCGATCCGGCGGCTGTCGTACCACCAGTCCAGGTGCAGCACACCGGCGGTGCGGTAGGCCCGCAGCTCCAGCGCGTGCCCCAGGCCCGGGATCGTCTCGCGCACCGGCATCGCGGCGTCGGGGCCGAACTGCACCGGCGCGTCACCCAGCGACGGCAGCTCCGGGATCGCCCCGGCGTAGGCGAAGTGCACATCCGCGGGCGGTACGGCACCGAACAGCCGTGCCGTGGGCGCGTAGAGGTAGCGCAGTAGGCCGTAGCCGATCCCGTAATGCGGTACCGCACCCAGGGTTTCGTGAACCGAGTCCAGCAGCTGGCGGGCACCGCTGTCGGTGGCACAGTCCAGGGCGACCGGATAGATGGTGGTGAAGCCGCCCACGGTGCGCCCCAGGTCGACTTCCGGCTTGAGCACCGAGCGGCCCGCACCGGCCAGGTCGACTGCGAGGGTTCCTGCACCGACGACCGAGGCCACCGCCCGGCTCAGCCCGGCGAGCAGGATCTCCTCGACCGGCAGCCGCAGCCGGCGGCGTGCGTCGTCGATCTCGCTGGTGTCGGCCGCACCCAGCGCCGAGCTGTGCTTGGCCAGATCCGCCGCGGACGGCGGTTCGCCGACCTCGGATCCCAGCCGCAATGTGGCCGATCGAGCTGTCTGCAACCATGATTCACGGCTTTCCAGCACCGCCGGGTGGGTCGCGAGCCCAGCGCAGCGCTGGGACCACTCGGCCCATCCGACGCCGGCCGGAGCCAGCTCGATGTCGTTGCCGGCCAGCTTCTGACCGAACGCGGTGAAGATGTCGGTCACCAGGATGTCGCGAGAGGCCTCGTCGCCGACTCCCGCGTGCAGGCTCAACGCCAGATAGCAGACGTCGCCGGCCGAGCCGCGGATGTAGAGCGCGGTCAGCGGTGAGCTGGAAAGGTCCTGTTCCCGAATGTGTTCGGCCAGCAGCTCTCGGACCGCGTCATGCTCGGCGGTCAGGCCCTCGGGCAGCGAATGCGTGGTGATCGCGCCGAAATCGCCCGGTTCAAGTATCTGCTGCTCCCAGGTGCCGGCCCGCTCGGTGATGCGCAGCCGCAACGCGTCGTGGTGGTTGACCACCGCGGTCAGCACCGCGGTCACGTCGTCGACCGAGACATCGTTGCGCAGCCGCAGCACCAGCGGGATACGCCAGCGGCCGTGCTCGCGGACCCCGTTCTCCAGGAAGTAGGTGATGTTCGGCGGCACCGGTGGGTGCACGATGTCGCCCAGCGACTGGCGGCCCAGCCCTCCCGCGGCGTACCGCGCGGTGAGCGCCTTGGCCAGCGCCGACACCGTCGGGCTGTCGTAGAGGTCCTGCGGGGTGATGTCGTAGCCCTCATGCGAGGCGGCCATCGCCACACTGATCGCCACCAGCGAGTCGCCGCCGATGTCGAAGAAGTTAGCGTTGCGGTCCACCGAGCCCACACCCAGGCAGACCGCCCAAATGCGTTGCAGGGTGGCCTCCATCGAGGGGCCCGTCGAGGCGGCACCGTCGGCGCCGGCCTGCCCGCCCGCGGCGGCGGTTGTGCCGGCGGCGCCGGACACCCAGGTCGCACCGGCGTTGTGCTCCAGCCAATGACGTTGGCGCTCAAACGGATATCCCGGGACCGTCACGCGCTTGGGCTGGTAGGCACCGCGCAGCGGCGACCAGTCGACCTCGATGCCGGCGGCCCAGAGCTGGCCGAGCGCGAGCAGGAAGGTGTCGCGGTCGTCGCGGTTCTGGGCGTGGTGACGCATCAGCCGCACCGCGCGATGCCCGCCGGCGAACTTCGGATTGCGCGATGCCGAAGCGGTCAGCGTGGCACCGGGACCGACCTCCACCAGGACGCGGTGGCCGTCGCCCAGCACGGTGTCGATCTCGTCGGCGAACCGCACTGTGGCCCGCACGCTGCGCGCCCACGTCGCCGGATTGGTCGCCTCACTGGGCGCCAGCCAGGTACCGGTCAGGTTCGACAGCAGCGGGATCTTCGGCTCGTGCAGCGTCTGCCGGGACAGGAACGCGGTGAACTCCGAGATCATCGAGTCCATCAGCCGGGAGTGGAATGCGTGCGAGGTCCGCACCCGGCGCGCGTTGATCCCGGCCTGCTTGAGCGCGTCGGTGAACGCGCGGATGTCGGCTTCGGTGCCGGCCACCACGCAGCCGTCCGGGTCATTGACCGCGGCCAGATCGACGTCGGCGGTCAGGTACGCACCGACAGCGTCGGCGCTGACCGGCACGGCCACCATGACGCCACGCGGGGCGGCGTGCATCAGCCGGGCCCGCATCGCCACCACCTTGATCGCGGTGTCCAGGTCGAAGACGCCGGCGACGGTGGCGGCGGCGTACTCGCCGATGCTGTGGCCGACCACCGCGCTCGGCCGCACACCATAGCTCTCGATGAGCTTGGCCAGCGCATATTCCACGGTGAACAGGGCCGGCTGGGTGCGGTCGGTGCGCTCCAGATCCCGCGAGGTGCCCTCGAAGATCATCGCCCGCAGGTCATAACCCAGCTCCGCCTCGAATCCGGCGACGCAGGCATCGAAGTATTCGGCGAACACCGGCTCGTTGTCGTAGAGGCCGCGGGCCATGCCGATGTGCTGGGCGCCCTGACCCGGGAACAGGAACACCACCCGGTCGGTCTCGGTGACGTCGGAGAGTCCCTCACCGATGAAGACGTTCTCGCTGTCCTCGGCGCCCAAAACGCTGGCCGCGTCGGCTCGGTCGGCGACGACGGCGGCCAACCGGAGGCTCTCGGGGTGCCGGCCGGCCAGGGTGTAGGCCACATCCGGCAGCGAAGGAGCCTCGGCGTCGGCACCTTCCGAGCCGCCGGTGAGCTCGGCCGCCAGGTCGCTGCGTCCCTGCGCCAGTGCCTCGGAGGTGCGGGCCGAGAGCAGCAGCACCTCGGGGCCGGGCCGGGATGGCGCAGATGCCGCGGCATCTTCCGGCCACTCTTCGACGATTACGTGGGCATTGGTGCCGCCCACCCCGAACGAGCTGACGCCCGCGCGACGGATTCCGTCCCACTCCCACGGGCCGTACTCGCCCCGGATCCGGAACGGGCCGTTGTCCAGGTGCAGTTCCGGGTTGGGGCTGGTGTAGTGCAGCGTGCCGGGAATCGCCCGGTGCTTGAGGCACAGGATGGTCTTGATCAGGCTGGCGATGCCGGCCGCCGACTCCAGGTGCCCGATGTTGGACTTGACCGATCCCACGTAGCAGGGGCCCTGCCGCTGCTCTTCGGAGACCGCGAAAGCCTGTCGCAGGCCCTCGATTTCGATCGGGTCGCCCAGCGGGGTGGCGGTGCCGTGCGACTCGATGTAGCTGATGGTGGAGGCGTCGACCTCGGCGACCGCGTGCGCCTCGGCGATCACGTCGGCCTGCCCGGCCGCCGTGGGGGCGGCGTAGGTCATCTTGGTGCCGCCGTCGTTGTTCAGCGCCGAGCCGCGGATCACCGCGTGGATCTGGTCTCCGTCGTCGACGGCGTCGGCCAGCGCCTTGAGCACCACCACGCCGACACCACTGGAGAAGATCGTGCCGTCGGCGCGCACGTCGAACGGGCGGCAATGCCCGGTCCCCGACACCATCGAGCCAGGTTCGTGCCAGTACCCGACGTGGTGCGGAACCCGCAGCGACGAGCCGCCGGCCAGCGCCATCTCGCACTCACCGTTGAGGATGCTCTGGCAGGCCAGGTGCAGCGCGACCAGCGCCGAGGAGCACGCGGTCTGCACCGACAGTGCCGGGCCGTGCAGGTCAAGCTGGTGGGCCACCCGGGTTGCCAGGTAGTCCTTGTCGTTCTGCAGCGACAGGTTGACCATCTCGAAGCTGACGCCCTGACCGAGGATGACGTTCGGGTCGTAGTGCGACATCAGGTTGTGCAGCAGGTAGCCGCTGGTCGTGCTGGTTCCGTAGACGCCGACGGAGCCGTCGATCTTCCCGGGCTGGTAGCCGGCGTCCTCCAGGGCATGCCAGGCGGTCTGCAGGAACAGCCGGTGCTGCGGGTCCAGGGTGCGCGCGGCCAGCGGGGTGAACCCGAAGAAACTCGCGTCGAACTCCTCGATGCCTTCGAGCAGCGCGGCCCGCCGCACATAGTTGTGGTTGGCCAGCGCCTTGTCGCTCACGCCGTTGGCGCGCAGCTCGTCCTCGGAGAGCGTGACGATGGATTCGACGCCGTTGCGCAGATTGTTCCAGTACGCCGACAGGGTGCGGGCGCCCGGAAAGCGCCCGGCCATGCCGATGACCGCGATCGCGTTGGCCGGCACTTCGTTGTTGGTCACGAACGGTCTCCTACTTTTCGCCGAGCCGCCGCCCGCTGACGTGCCGCGGCACGCTGCTGGGCCCGGCCCCGAACACCGCCGCCGTCGCCGGCTCCGTCTGCAGTCTCGGCCTGGGCGAGGCCGAGTTGGCGGGCCAGGTCGGCGGCAAGGTCGTTGAGCGAGGCACCCTGCAGCAGCAGTGCCACCGGGGGCTCAGCGCCGAAGTCGCCTCGGACGGTGTTGCGGATGCGCACCGCCATCAGCGAATCCATGCCGAGCTCGGTCAACGGCCGGGCCGGGTCGATGACGCTGCCCTTGGGGTAGCCCATGATCGCCATCATCCGCGAACCCAACCGTGCCACAACCGCTTTGGTGGCCTCGGCGGCATCGAGCTGCTTGAGGCCCTCCGGACCGGGCCAGTCGTCGTCCTCGTCGTCGAGGTCGAGTTCCTCGGCGAGCGTGGCGAAGTAACCGAGCTGCTGCAGTTCCGGGAAGGCCGCGGCCACCCGGTCCAGGCGCAGCCGTGCGACGCCGATCCGGGACAGATCGCCGCCGAGGATCGCCTCGAGGGCCTCCATGCCTTCGTCGGGGTTGATCGGGTCCAGGGCGCTGAACTTGAGCTCCTGGGCCACGCCGACGCCGGACCACTGGCCCCAGTTGATGGTGATCGCCGGCAGTCCGGCCGACCGCCGCCACGCCACCAGGCCGTCCAGCCAGGCACTGGCCGCTGCGTAGGAACCCTGTCCGGGCGCACCCAGCAGCGACGAGGTCGAGGAGAACCCGACCCACCAGTCCAGGTCCTTGCCTGCGGTAGCCACGTGAAGGCGCAGTGCCGCGGTGGCCTTGGGCGCCCACACCCGGTCCAGGGTGTCCTTATCGACGCCGACCACGATCTGGTCGTCGATGACGGCGGCGCCGTGGATGACGCCGCGCAGGGTCAGGCCGGTCTGCTCGGCGGCGGCGACCAGGCTCTCGGCCACCCCCGGCGTCGCGAGATCGCCTGAGACGACCGCGATCTGGGCCTTCTGCTCGAGTTCGGCAATGATCGCGCGCTGCTCCTCGGAGGGCTGCGAACGGCTGTTGAGCACGATGCGCGCGGCACCGTGATCGATCAGCCAGCGGGCCACCACCAGTCCGATGCCGCCCAGGCCGCCGGTCAGCACGTAGGCGCCGTCGGACCGCACGATCGGTGCGCCGGTAGCTGTCAGGTTCGCGCGCTTGAGCCGTTCCGCGTACCGGTTCTCCCCACGCCAGGCAACCACGTCATCGGTGCTCGCCAGCCCCAGTTCGGTGATCAGCGCAGCGGCGGGGTCGGCCGAGCCGTCCAGGTCGACCACACCGGTGTGCAGGTCGGGGTGTTCATAGGCCAGCACCCGCACCAGGCCCTTGAGGGCGCTGATCGACGGATCCCCCGCTTCGCCCGGGTCCACGGTCAAGCCGTTGCGGCCCACCAGCCATAGCCGGGGCGGGGCGCCGTGCCAGCCGCTGACGACGGTGCGCACCGTCGAGACGACCGCCCAGGCCAGGTCGCGTCCGCGCCCCGGAGCGTCGCCGGACTCGGTACCGTCGAAGGGCTTGCCGGCGGCCAGCACCACCACCCCGACCGGGGGCCGGTCCGGGTCGTCGGCGGTCTGCGCGAACGCCTCGCGCACGGCGGGTTCGCTGGTCAGGTCGGCGATGATCACCCGACGACGCCCGGTGCCGAATCGGGCGGCGAAATCGGTTGCCAGCGACTCGGTTTCACCACCCTCGGCCAGCACCAGCCAGCTGCCGTCGGGGGCGTCCGACGGCTGCGCGGGGGCGGGCGCGTCGACCCACTCGGCGTCGAAGATCTTCTGGGTCAGCGGCAGCGGGACGGTGCGGCGCTGCACCCGCTGCAGGTAGATCCCGGACAGCTCGGCGGTGACCGTACCGGTGTCGTCGGTCAGGGTGACCCGGCCCATGATGCCGCTGTCGTCGTGGCTGACCAGTTCGGCGTAACCGCGGGCCCGGCGGCCCACCTCGCCGAACACCCGGATGGACTCGACCGCCACCGGAAGGTAGGTGGCCTCTTCCATACCGGCCGAACCCATCAGCGACTCGTCGGGCAGCGCCGCGGCCAGGCACTGCAGCGCCGCGTCGAGCATCACCGGGTGGATGCGGTAGCCGCGGTGCGCGGTCGCCTCGTCGGGCAGCACGATCTCGGCTTCCGACGCTCCGCCGGGCTTACGCACGATGCGGGTCAGCGCCGCGAACGCCGGCCCGTGCTGCAGTCCGGTGCCGCGCAGTGCGGTGTAGAGGTCGGCCGGAGACAGCGCGGTGCCGCCCGAGGCCGGCGCCGGGCGTTGCGGCTGCCCGGCGGGCTGCGCCGCTGCGGCACGGGCCACGGCGTGCCGTGACCAGCTGCCGCCGGCCGGGCGGGAGTGGATCTCGATCCGCAGTTCGTCGGAGCCGTCGGCGTCGTGCAGCAGCCGGGTGGTGACCTCGGTCCGCTCGTCGACACGCAGCATCTGCTCGACCTCGACGCGGTCCACCGCGACGCCGGACGCCGGCAGGCCCAGCGCCTCACCGGCCGCTGCCAGCGCGATCTCGGCGAAGCCGGTGGCGGGCATCACGACCTGGCCGTGCACCTTGTGGTGCGACATCCAGGCGACGACGTCGGTGCCGATGTCGGCCTGCCAGACGTGGCCGTGTCCGGACGGCAGCTCGACGTGGATGCCCAGCAGCGGGTGCGCGTCGGCGGCGTGCCGGTTGGCGGCCGTTGGTGCCGCCCAGTACCGGACGTGCTGCCACGGCCGCGGCGGCAGGTCGGCCCGGCCGACCCCGCCGTCAGGCGCCGGTGCGTCGGCTGCCGGCGGCGCCACGGTCGCCAGGTTGGTGTGGAAGCTCAGCGCCTCGGGCTGCTCGCGCAGCAGGGTGCCGGTGACCACGGCGTCGCCTGCGGGACGGGCGGTTTCGAGATTTCCGTTGATCGCGTGGGACAGCAGCGGATGCGGGCTGACCTCGACGAAGTTGGCGTGCCCGGCCGCGGCCGCGGTGACGGCCTGGGCGAACCGCACCGGGTTGCGCAGATTGTGCACCCAGTAGTCGGCGTCAAAAGCCGGCGACTCAGCTTGGCCTACGGTGCTGATCAGTGGGATCTTCGGCGCGGACGGCTTGAGGCCGGCCAGCTCGGTGCGCAGCTCCGCCAGGATGGGGTCGACGGTCGGGTGATGCGACGCCACGTCCACCTCGACGCGGCGGGCCAGCCTGCCCTGGGCGTCCACCACGGCGACCGCGGCGTCGACCTGCTCGGGCGGGCCGGCGATCACGGTCTGCTGCGGGGCTGCGTACACCGCGACGGTCAGATCCGAGTGCTCGGCGATCAGCTTCTCGGCGGCCTCGGCGTCGAGTTCCAGCAGCGCCATCGCCCCCTGGCCGCTCAGCCGTGCCATCAGCTTCGAGCGGGTGGCGATCACCTTCAGTCCGTCGGCGGGGCTCAGCGCACCGGAGACGACGGCCGCGGCCACCTCCCCCATCGAGTGCCCGATCACCGCGTCCGGCTCGACACCGTGCGAGCGCCACAGCGCGGTCAACGCCAGCTGCATACCCACCAGCACCGGCTGGATGCGGTCGATACCGACCACCGGCTCCCCGGACTCCAGCACCTGACGCAGCGAGAACCCGACCTGGGCAACGAAGTCCGGTTCCAGCTCGTCGACGGCGGCGGCGAACGCCGGCTCGTCGGCCAGCAGTTGGCGGCCCATGCCGGCCCACTGCGAACCCTGCCCGGAGTACAGGAACACGGTTCCCTTGCCGCCCTGGGCATTACGCGTGCCGACCACTCCGGGTGCGGGGTAGCCACCGGCCACCGCGCGCAGCCCGGCCAAAGCCTGCTCGGTGTCGTATGCGCTGACGGTGGCGAACTTGGCGTAGCGGCTGCGGTGGTGGTTGAGCGTGTTGGCGATGTCGGCCAGCGGCACACCCGTGCCGGGGCCCGCCAGCCAGTCGGCCAGCGTCGCGGCCCAGGCCGCCACTCGCTGCTCGGTCTTGCCTGAGACCACCAGCGTGCTCACCGGATCGGTCGGAGCCGGTGCGGGAACCGGGTCCGGGCCCTGCTCGAGCACCACGTGCGCGTTGGTTCCGCCAAGCCCGAACGACGACACCGCGGCGCGGCGCGGTCCCTCGGCCGCCGGCCACGGCGTCATCTCGGTGGGGATGAACAGCCGGGTCGGGGTCGGGTCGATCGACGGATTCCATTTGGAGAAGTGCAGATTCGGCGGTATCTGAGCCCGCTGTACCGCAAGTGCGGCCTTGATGAAGCCGGCGATGCCCGCTGCCGCCTCCAAGTGGCCGATGTTGGTCTTCACCGCACCCAGCGCACAGCGGTCCGGCCCCTTGCCGTACACGTCGGCCAGGGCCTCGAACTCGATCGGGTCACCGAGACCGGTTCCGGTGCCGTGCGATTCGATCAGGTTCACCGAACTCGGCGGGACGTTCGCACCGCGCAGCGCCTGGCGGATCACCTCGCTCTGCGCCAGGGTGTTCGGCGCGGTCAGGCCGTTGGAACGGCCGTCCTGGTTAACCGCCGAGCCGCGCACCACCGCGAGCACCCGGTCGCCGTCGCGCATCGCGTCGGTGAGGCGCTTGAGCACCACGACCCCGGTGCCCTCGCCACGCACGAACCCGTCCGCCCCAGCATCGAAGCTGTGGCAGCGGCCACGCGGGGACAGCATTCCCCACTTGGCCATGGCAATCTGGGTCTCGGGGCGCAGGATGAGGCTGACGCCACCGGCCAGTGCCAGGTCACTCTCTCGCATGCGCAGGCTTTGGCACGCCATGTGGATGGTGACCAGCGACGACGAGCACGCCGAGTCCATCGCGACCGCAGGCCCGCGCAGACCCAGCAGGTAGGCGATGCGTCCGACCGCCACGGCGTGGGCGGTTCCGGTGGCCGTGTAGCCGTCGATGGCATCCGGGTTCGACCCCGAAATACCTTGGTACTCCGTGTAATAGATACCCATCATCACCGCGGCGCGGATCCCGGCCAGCTTCTCCGGTGACATACCGGCGTGCTCGAGAGCCTCCCACGCCACTTCCAGTATCAGCCGCTGCTGGGGGTCCATGGCTTCCGCTTCGCGCGGAGAGATGCCGAAGAAGTCCGCGTCGAAACCGGCCACATCATCGGTGAGGAAGCCGCCCCACTTCGACGACATCTTGCCCGGCGCCAGAGTGTCCGGATCGTAGTACTCGTCGGCATCCCAGCGGTCTGCGGGAACCTCGACGATCGCATCGGTGCCGCCCGCGAGCATGTCCCAGTAGGCGTCCGGACCGGCGGCCCCGCCGGGCAGCCGACAGCCGATGCCGACGACCGCGATCGGTTCAGCTGCCGTGGTCTGAGCCGCCTTCTCGAACTTCCCGTCAAGTTCGTCGCGCTTCTCAGCCGGCAGCGCCGACATCCGATTGAAGATCGTCGTCATCAAAAACCGCTCTCGCTACCTAAAGCCGACTCGACCTGATCGAACAACTCGTCCAGCACACCGCCGGACGACTCGAACGTCAGGTGGTCGTCGGCTTCCGCCTCGTCATCCGGCGTGGCGTACGCGGTGGCCAACAATCCCACCAGATGCGTCGCCAACGCCGAGATGCTGGGGTGGTTCCACAGCATGGACGCCGACAAATCCACCCCAACCAACTGTTGTGTCTCCTTGAGCACCGTCATCGCAATCATCGAGTCCAGGCCCATCTCCGGGAACGGCTGGTCCACGTCGACCGCCGCTGCAGATGTCCGGAGCTCGCGGGCAAGGATAGCCTGCAACCGCACCGTCAACTCGCCGAGCCGCTCGTCGGCCGGGATCGTCGCCCAGTCCGGGGCACCGGTAGTCGAGGACTCCGATGCGCTGCCGCCTGGCTGCTCACCTGTCTCAGCAGCACCGATAGTCACTCCGGTTTCGAAGGCCTCGCTCACCAGACTCTCGAAGAACGTCAGGTCGCGGAACTCCGGCGAGGTCGCCACGGCGCGGTCGATACGCAACCGGCCCACCCCGACCCGGGCGGCCCCGCCGCCGAGCACCGCGTCGAGGGCCTCGACGCCCTCGTCGGGACTGATCGGGTCCAGCACGCTCAGCGTCATGGAACGCCCGAGGCCCACGTCCGACCACTGGCCCCAGTTGATGGCGGTACCGGACAGCCCGGCGGCGTGCCGCCATGTCATCAAGGCGTCCAGCCAGGCATTGGAGGTGGCGTAGCCCAACTGACCGGGCAGGCCCAGCAAGGCGGCCATCGAAGAGAATCCGACCCACCAGTCGAGCTCGTGTGCGGCGGTCGCGGCATGCAGCCGCGCCGCACCGACGGCCTTGGCCGACCAGACGCTCTCCAAGCTCTCTCGGGTCACCGCAGTCACCAGGCCGTCACCGAGCACGCCGGCCGCGTGTACAACGCCGCGCAGCGGCATGCCGGTCTCTTCGGCGGCGGCCACCAGAAGCTCGGCCACCCCCGGCGCGCTGATGTCGCCGGGGACGAACATCGCCTCGGTCTGAGCGGAGAGCTCCGCGAGGACAGCGCGCTGCTCCTCGGAGAGCTCACTGCGGCCGTTGAGGATGATCCGGCCGGCGCCGCGGGCCGCCAACCAGCGCGCGACCACGATGCCCAGGCCGCCCAGCCCACCGGTGAGCAGGTAGGAGCCGTCGGCGCGGACCTGAGCTTGGGGTGCTTCGGCGCCCAAGGTGGCCCGGGTGAGCCGCTCGGTGAACCGCTGTCCGCCTCGCCAGGCGATCACGTCGTCGCGCAGCGGTGCCTGCAGTTCGGCCAGCAGGTCTCCGGCCAGGGTTTCGGCATCAGCCGTTTCGTCCAGGTCGACCAGGGTGGCGCCCAGGTCCGGCTCGTCGGCCAGCACGCGGGCGAGCTCGCCGGGGAACCGCCAGGTGCGGACCACGCCCTTGAGCGCGCCGATGGCAGGGTCACCACCACCATCACCGCCGACGCTCAGCCCGCCGCGGCTGACCAGCCACAGCCGGGGGGACGCGCCGTCGACGGCCGCCCGGGCCGTCGTGGAGGCGGTCCAGATGAGTTCGCGGGCGCGGGCCAGTTCACCCTCGGGGTCGGTGCCGTCGAACGCGTGGTGCCCCAGCAGCACGACGACGCCGGCCGGCGGGTGCGCGGGGTCGGCGCCGGCCTGCGCGACCGCCTCGGCCAGCGCCGGCTGGTCGGCGAACGGTCCGGTGACGACCTTGCGGTTCGGCCCGGCCAGCCGGGCGGCGAATGCGGCGGCCAGTGCCTCGGATCCGGGTTCGGTGAGCAGCAGCCAGCTGCCGGCTGGCGCGCCGGTGTACTCCGGCGCCGGGCTGGGTGTCCATTCGGTGGCGTAGAGCTTCTGCTCCAGCGGGACCCGCAGGCTGCGCGGGTCGAGCGGGCGCAGTTGGACGCCGGTGAGCTCGGCGATCGCGGTGCCGTCGTCACCGGTGAGCACGACCCGGCCGGTGACGGCCGTGTCGTCGGTCCCGGTGACCTCGGTGTGGCAGCGCACCTGGCGTCCGGCGGGGGCGAAGACCCGTACCGCGGAGACCGATGCCGGTGCGTAGCCCAATCCGTCGTCGGCGACCGGGATTGCCGACGCCAGCTTGCGCAGGGCGGCGTCCAGCAGCGCCGGGTGCAGGCGATAGGCCGGGTGGGCGGCTGCGCTGTCCGGCAGTGCGAGCGGTTCGCCGGCGGGCAGCTCGGTGGCCGGTTCGGCCGTGGCGATGACGGCGTGCGCGTGGCGCGTCCAGGCTTCGCCGGTTGCGCGGGCGTGGATCTCGACCCTCGTCTGGCCGTCGGCCTGGTTCAGCTGGGTGGTCACCTGCATGCCGCCGTCGAGCACCAACGGCTGCTCGATCTCCAGGCCACTGACCATGATCGCCTCGGCGGGCGTGCCCAGCGCTTGGCTGCCGGCGGCCAGTGCCATCTCGATCAGGGCCGCGGCAGGCAACAACGCCTGGCCCTGCACTGGGCTCGCGCCCAGCCACGACAGCGTCTCGGGACCCAGGGTGGTCTGCCACAGGTGGTCGCGGCCGCTGAGCATCTCGACGTGCGCCCCGAGCAGCGGGTGGGTTTCGGGTGCCTGGCCGGCGGCCCGCGCGGGTGCGACGAGCCAGTGCCGGGTGTGCTGCCAGACCGAGTTGGGCAGTTCGGCGAAGCCGCCGGGCGTGCCTGCGCCGGCGCCGAGTTCGGCCAGCTGCAGGTGGAAGCCCAGGGTTTCGTCGTCGCCGCGTCGCAGGGTGGACGCCACGGTCACCGGTTCGCCGGTGGCTGCTTCGGCGGTCTCGCTGACCGAGTGGGTCAGCAGCGGGTGCGGGCTGATCTCGATGAACGTGGTGTGGTCTTGCGCCGCTTTGGTGATGGCCTGGCTGACCAGTGCCGGGCGGCGCACATTGTCAGCCCAGTACTGCGCATCGAGCACCGGTGTGGGCCCAGCCGGATCAACCGTGGTGGAGATGAACGGAATCTGTGGCACCGAAGGCACCAGATCCGCCAATGCCCCACGCAGTTCATCAAGGATCGGATCCATGAACGCCGTATGCGAAGCGACCTCCATATTGACCCGCCGAGCAAACAACTCCTGACCGGCCACCGCGGCAATCACCGCATCCACGCCATCGGGCGAACCAGCCACCACCGTCTGCCGCGGCGACAAGAACCCCGCCACCTCAACACCCGGGTAACCCGCCAACAACTCCCGCGTCGCCTGCGAATCCAACTCCAACAAGGCCACCGCACCCTGCCCGGCCTGACGCGACATCAACGACGACCGCACCGCGATCAAACCCAAACCCTGCTCGACCGTCAGCGCCCCGGCCACCACCGCCGCAGACACCTCCCCCATCGAATGCCCGATCACCGCATCCGGAACAACCCCATAAGAACGCCACAACGCAGCCAACGCCAACTGCAACCCCATGATCACCGGCTGCACCTGAGCATCACCGGAAATCTCGGCACCCTGCTCAATCACCTCACGCAGCGAAAAACCCACCCGCTGGGCAAAAACCGGCTCCAACTCATCAACCGCAGCAGCAAACACCGGCTCATCAGCCAACAACCGACGACCCATACCCACCCAATGCGAACCCTGACCCGAAAACACGAACACCGGCCGGGTCACGGGCGTCAGCGGTCGCGCCTCGGTGACTCCGGCGGCGCTCTCGCCGGCGGCCAGTGCCTGCAGGCCGGCCACCGCCTGGGCGTGGTCGCGGGCACAGACGCTCGCGGTGTATTTGAAGCGGCTCCGGTTGGCGCGCAGGGAATGTGCGATGTCGGCCAGTGGCACGTCGGCGCCGTCGGCCTGCAACCACGCCGCCAGCGCACCCGCGGTCGCGGCGATCCGCGCCGGAGACTTACCCGACACCACCAACGTGTTCACCACCGGTGACGAGGTCGCTTCCGCAGCCTCAGGCTCCGGGGCCTGCTCGACGATCACGTGCGCATTGGTGCCCGACACCCCGAACGAAGACACCCCCGCCCGACGCGGACGCGACACCACCGGCCAGTCCATCGGCTGCGCTGCGATCGTGAACTGCGAAGCCCCCGCGCCCGCGTTCGGCGTCAGCTCGGCGAAGTTCAGGTGCCGCGGGATGAACCCGTGCTGCACCGACAACACCGTCTTGATGAAACCCGCCACACCGGAAGCAGATTCCAGGTGACCCAGATTGGTCTTCACCGAACCCAACACCAACGGCGCCGAACCACCCCGCTCACCGAACACCGCCGACAAGGCATCCAACTCAATCGGATCACCCAACGCCGTCCCGGTACCATGCGCCTCGACATAATCCAGATCGCCCGGCGACAACCGAGCCGACGCCAACGCCGCCCGCACCACCTTCTGCTGCGCCGGACCCGACGGCACCGTCTGACCCGACGACGGCCCATCCTGATTCACCGCCGAACCCGACACCACCGCCAGAACCCGATCACCATCACGCTGGGCATCCGACAAACGCTTGAGCACCACCACCCCAGCGCCCTCAGACCGCACATACCCATCAGCAGCAGCATCAAAAGTCTTACACTGCCCGTCCGGGGCCAACATCCCCCACCGCGACGTCGCAATGCTGTTCTGCGGGGTCAGAATCAAGTTCACCCCGGCCGCCAACGCCTGATCCGACTCCCGGCGCCGCAAACTCGCACACGCCAGATGAATCGACACCAACGACGACGAACACGCCGTATCCACCATCATCGCCGGACCATGCACACCCAAGAAATACGACAACCGACCCGCCGCAAAATTAGGAGCATTACCGAAAGCCAGGTAGGGGTCGGTGTCGCGCACCCCGAGCAGCTCGGTGGCGATCAGTGCGTAGTCGTTGGTGGTCAGGCCGACGAAAACACCGGTCTGGGTACCCCGAATAGCCTCGCGGGTGATCCCGGCGTTCTCCAACGCCTCCCAGGCCACCTCCATCAGCAACCGCTGCTGAGGATCCATCGCATCGGCCTCACGCGGCGAAATACCAAAGAACTCCGCATCGAATTCGTCTGGCTGCCACGAGGTGAGGAATCCCCCTTCGCCGCTGGCGATCGTGCCGGGTGCGGTGTGGTCCGCCGAATAGAACGCATCGGCATCCCACCGATCCGCCGGCACCCGAACAATGCCCGAACCCTCATCACACAACAACTGCCAAAAAGCCGCCGGCCCATCAACACCACCGGGAAGGCGACAACCCATACCCACCACCGCGATCGGCTCGGTATCACCGGCCTCAGCAACCGCCAAACGCTCGGTCAGATCATCGATCTTGCGCAGCGCATCAGCAAAAATCGCCCGACGATCCGGCCCCCCAGCCGGCGCAGCAGTCTTCTCGCTCAACTCAACCTCTCCGAAAGCTGCGCGAGCAGCTCGTCATCGCTCATGTCGTCGTAGGCGTCGCCGTCCTGCTCGGCGGCCTCTGCCACCTCGGGCAGGATGCTCGCCAGGTATTCGGTCAGCGCCTCGACGGTCGGGTAGTCGAATACGACTGCGGCCGGCAGGGTTTCGCCGAGACTGTCCGACAGGGCGCGCTGCAGCGTGACGCTCATCAGCGAATCCATGCCGGAGGCGAAGAAGCCGGCGGTCGGGTCCAGCGCATGCCGCGACGCCAGACCCATCGCGGCGACGACCTGTGAGATGACGTGGTCACGCAGCATCTCGTGGCGCTGTTCGGGTTCGGCGTCGGCCAGCGCCCGCCGGAATTCGGTGGCGACCGGCGCCGATCCGCCGGCCGGCGCGGGGGCGGCCAGCAGGTCGTCGACGATGCGCAGCGCCGCGCGGGTGCGGTAGGCGGTGGCCAGCCGCGGCCAGTCGGCCGCGACGACGGTGTGCCGCACGGCATTGTGGGCACCGATCACCAGTGGAAGCGCCCCGATCGCGACCTTGTCCTCCATCGGCAGCAGCCCGGACTCCGCGGTGACCTGACGTTCCGCCTCGGACTGGGTGTCGTCCAACGATTTCCACAGACCCCAGTTGATCGCGGTGGCCGGTAGTCCGGCTGCCCGGCGAGCGTAGGCGAAGGTGTCCAGGAAGGTGGTGGTGGCCGTGTAGTGCGCCAGCCACCGCGATCCGGTCAGGCCGGAGATGGACGAGAACAGCACGAAATGACGCACCGGGTGGCGCAGTGACAGCTTGTGCAGCACTGCCACCACATCGAGCTTCGGCCGGAACATGGCGGTGACGTCGTCATCGGTCATGTCGCGCAACGTGATCGGTCCACCGGCGAAGGCCGCAACGTGGATGCCGGCCAGCGGCGGGAGATCCTTGCCGAACCGGTCGAAGAGTGCGCTCATCGCGGCCTCGTCAGCGGCGTCCGCGGCAGCGGTGACCAAAGTCGTTCCGGTCGAGGACAACTCGGCCGACAACGCATCCAGGCGGGTGCCGGGCTGCCGCGACACCGCGACGATGGTCTTCGCCCCGTTGCCGGCCAGTTCCCGAATCAACTGCGGGCCGATGTTGCCGGTGGCTCCGATCACCAGATGGCAGGTGCCCGGGTCGAATTCGGCCGGCGCGGCAGCTCCGCTGGGACGGCCGCCCCGCAGGCGCGGGACGCGCCGGACCCCGGCCCGGTAGACGATCTGGTCCTCGTTGTCGCCTGCGCCGGCCTCGGCCCGAAGGTATCCGGCCACCAGTGCCGCCGGAACCGACTCGTCGACGTCGATGACCGCGCCCCAGATCTCGGGGTGTTCCAGAGCCAGCGTGCGGCCCAGGCCCCACAGTACGGCGTGCGCGGGGTTGGCCCGGTCGCCGTCGCCGACGGGCTGGGCGTTGCGCGTCAGCAGATACAGCTTGGCCCCAGACCCTGAAGCCGACTGATCCGCCATGGCCGCGACCAGTCGCCGCGCGGTGTTGAACGCGTCATACGCCGGCGCCGCAGTCAGGTCCGCGGCGGCCGCCGCCGGCGCGTACAGCACATGGGTGGCCGCGGACAGCGCCGCAGACAAAGCCGCCCGGTCGGCACCGTCGGCCAGCGCGGAGGCGGCCAACGTGGCCACCGTGCCGTCGAGTTCTGCGGCCACGGCGTCGTCGCCGACCACCAGCCAGGACAGTTCCGCGGCGTTGTCCACGCCCTCGGCTTCGGCGGCCGGCCAACTCAGCTCGCACCACCATTCCGGGGGCACCGAACCGGCGTTGCCCACGGCCTGTTGGACACCATCGCCGACCGGACCACCAGCGCTGCGGATCGACGCGGTCTCGATCCAGTACCGGCTGTGCTGCCACGGGGTGCTGGGCAGCACCGGGTGCGGTTCCGGCGGGTGCGGCGTCTGCGGGGGCTGTGTGGTGTGCGTGCGGTTGAGGTTCGTGTGGAAGCTCAGCGCGTCGTCGCCGTTGCGTACCAGGGTTCCGACGCTGTGGTGGTGGCCGCCGAACGCCTCGCAGGTGTCGGCGATCGCGTGGGTCAGGATCGGGTGCGCGCTGACCTCGACGAAGGTGGTGTGTTCGCCACCGGCCGCGGTCACGGCCTGCGTCAGCAACGCGGGCTTGCGAACGTTGTCCGCCCAGTAGTCGGCGTCCAGCAGCGGCAGGCCGCCGGCCGGCATCGCCGACTCGGTCACCGTGGAATAGAACGGAATCGTGGCGACCTCGGGCGTCAGGCCCTCCAGAGCGGTCCGCAGGTCGGCGAGGATCGGATCCATGAACGCGGTGTGCGAAGCCACCTCCATGTTGACCCGGCGCGCGAACTTGTTCTCGGCGCTCACCTTCGCGATCAGTGCGTCGACCGGTGCCACCGCGCCGGCCACCACCGTCTGCTTCGGCGAAAGGTAGCCCGCCACAGCAACATCGGGGTAGTCGGCCAGCAGTGCCTCGGTGGCGTCTGCGTCCAGGTTCAGCAGTGCCACCGCACCCTGTCCAGCCTGCTGGGACATCAGCCGAGACCGGGCGGCGATCACCCGGAAACCGTCGGCCGTGCTCAGCGCACCGGCGACGACGGCTGCGGTCACCTCACCCATGGAGTGACCGATCACCGCGTCGGGGTGCACGCCGTAGGACCGCCACAGTTCGGTCAGGGCCAGCTGGAGTCCCATCAGGACGGGCTGCACCGCAGCGTCGCCGCTGATCGCCTCGCCGCCCGAGATCACCTGCCACAGCGAGAATCCGACGTGTTCGACGAAGGTGGGCTCGAGCACAGCCAGCGCTCGCGCGAAAGCCGGTTCGTCGGTGAGCAGTTGGCGGCCCATGCCGGCCCAGTGCGAGCCTTGCCCGGAGTAGACGAACACCGTGCCGGGCCCGCAGGGCCCGTCGTGCGGGCCGACGACGCCGTATCCCGAGCCGTCGGCCGAGTTGCCGGCGGCCAGTGCCTCCAGGCCACGGATGGCCTGGGCGCGGTCGCGGGCGCAGACCGTGCCGAACTGAGCCTGCCGGGCGCGGTGATGGTTGAGGGTGTGTGCGACGTCAGGCAGGTCCACGCCCGCGCCGAGGCCATCGAGCCAGCCGGCCAGATCCTGCGCGGTAGCCGCGATCCGCTCCGGATTGCGGCCGGCCACCACCAGCGTGGTGATCGCCGGGTCCGCCTCACGCGCTGAGACCTTGGCGGGCGGAGCCTGCTCGATGACCACATGGGCGTTGGTCCCGCCGAATCCGAATGAGGAGATACCGGCCCGGCGCGGATGGTCGGTGGACGGCCAGTTCTGCTGTTCGGCAACGACCTTCAGACGCATCTGATCGAACGTGATGTGCGGGTTCGGACTGTTGAAGTGCAGGTTGCGCGGAATCTGCCCGCGCTGCACCGCCAGCACCGACTTGATGAAGCCGACCATGCCGGCGGCCGCCTCCAGGTGACCCATGTTCGACTTGGCGGCGCCCAGCAGCAGGGGTGCGTCGGCGGGACGCCCGCGGCCCAGCACGGTACCCAGCGCCCGGGCCTCGATCGGGTCGCCGAGCAACGTTCCGGTGCCGTGGGTTTCGACGTAGTCGACTTCGTGCGGCGCGATGCCTGCGTCGGCGTAGGCCGAACGCAGCACCGCCATCTGTGCCGCGGGGTTGGGCGCCAGCAGGCCGTTGGAGTGGCCGTCCTGGTTGATCGCCGAACCGCGGACCACCGCCAGCACCCGGTCGCCGTCACGACGGGCGTCGGACAGGCGCTTGAGCACCACCACACCGCAGCCCTCACCGCGGACGAATCCGTCCGCGGCGGCGTCGAAGGCGTGGCAGGCGCCGGTCGTAGAAAGGGCGCCGCTCTGGTCGAAGCCGCGGAACACCGCCGGCGACATCAGCAGGTTCACCCCGCCGGCGATGGCGGTCTCGACCTCACCGGTGCGCAGGCTGCGGCAGGCCAGGTGCAGGGCCACCAGCGATGACGAGCACGCGGTGTCCACCGTGACCGATGGGCCGCGCAGGTCCAGGAAGTAGGACAGCCGGTTGGCGATGATGCTCAGTGCACCACCGGCATTGCTCCAGGCGTCGACGGTGCTCAGATCAGACGACGCATGCAGGCCGTATTCGGTGATGCTGGCCCCGACGAACACCCCGGTCTGCGAGCGCCGCAGCGAGGTGGCCGGAATTCCGGCGTGCTCCAACGCTTCCCACGCCACCTCGAGCAGCAGGCGCTGCTGCGGATCCATCTTGACCGCTTCGCGGCTGGAGATGTCGAAGAAGTCCGCATCGAAAGCGGCGATGTCGGTCAGAAACGAGCCCCAGCGGGTGGTGCGGGCGATCTCAGCCGAGCCATCGTCGAACGGCGCCCAACGGTCCTCGGGAACCTCGGTAACCGCGTTGCCGCCGTCGATCAGGAACTGCCACAACGCTTCCGGCGAGTTGATGTCTGCCGGGAATCGGCAGCCCATGCCGATCACCGCGATCGGCTCGTCGGTACCCAGCCGGCCGGGCTCGGATGCCGAGTCGTCGTCGGCGGCTTCGGGCTCGAGCAGGAATCGGGCCAGCTCCGCCACCGATGGGTGCTGCCAGAGCTCGACCGGAGAGATCTTGCGGCCCAGCAGTTCTGACAATTCACCACAGAGCACGACGGCGTCGCGCGAACCGACTCCCAGATCGTTCAACGAGGCGCTGAAATCGATGTCTTCGAGGTTGCAGCCGATGTTGGTGACCAGGTAGTCGGCCAGCCAGTGGCGCAGTGCTTCTTCGTCAAATGCTGCGGTCATGCTGGGAACTCAATTCCCACTAGATTCCGTCCCATCCGGCCGAGGCCGATTCCACGCTGTCGAACAGCTCATTCAAAACACTGTCGGCGGACTCGGACGCCTGCCCGTTGGCTGCGGCCGACCCGTCGACGGAAGCGCCCTCGGGCAGCAGCTTGCCGGTGAGGTGCGCCGCCAACGCCGCCGTCGTCGGGTGGTTCCACAGCATCGTCGCCGACAGCTCCAACCCGACGAGCTGTTCGATGTCGCGCCGGACTGCCATCGCCATCACCGAGTTCAGTCCCATTTCGGCGAATGGACGGTCCAGCTGCAGTTCGGCCTCCGGCATGCGAAGTTCGTGGGCCAGGATGCTGCGCAACCCGATTTCCAGCTCGCTGAGTATCTCATCGGGAGCCAATTGAGCCCAGTCGCGGGAGGGTCCGGCGGCGATACCGTCCGCAGCACCGGGCTCGCCTTCCCTGGGCAGCGGCACCATCACGGCCTGGGCGACGTCGTAGTGCTCGACGTGATCCCAGGCGGCGAAGGCCTCTGCCGGGGTGATCGCCCGCGAGCCCATCCGCTCCAGTTCGTGCAGCACGACGTGGGCTTCGGCACCGAATCCCAGGCCCTTCCAGGCCACCCAGTCCAGGCTGACGCTGTGACAGCCCCGCTGGTGGCGGGCGCGGGCCAGACCGTCCAGGTAGGCGTTCGCACTGGCGTAGGCGCCCTGGCCGGGCACGCCGAACACCGCGCCGGCGGCGGCGGTCATAAAGTAGAACTCCAGGCTGCCGGGCGGGAACAGTTCGTGCAGCACCTGGGCTCCGGCGACCTTCGGCCACATGGTGTCCCGCAGCCGCTCATCGTCGAACTCGGTCAGCAGCTGGCCCTCGGTGATGCCGGCGGCGTGGATGATGCCGCGGATCTGCGGGGAGCCCGCTTCGTCGCGACGGGCGATGAGTTCGGCGACCGCATCGCGGGAGCCGATGTCCAGCGCGGCCAGTTCGACGCTGACGCCGCGGCGCTCCAGTGCCCGGATCGCGGTGATCTTCTGCCGGACACCGGCGTCAAGGGTCGCGGCGTCCCAGTCGCGCCGCGGCGGCAGGCCGGTGCGGCCGGCGAGCACCAGGCGGCGGGCACCACGGTCGACGAGCCACCCGGCCATCAGCAGACCCAGGGCGCCCATGCCGCCGGTGACGAGGTAGGCGCTGTCGGGCTGGCAGACCATCGGTTCGCGTCCCGGCGGGCCGGACAGCGGGGTGAACGCGGTGGTGAGGAACGTTCCGTCGCGCAGGACCAGGATGGTTTTCGCCGGGGTGCGCAGCACACCTGACAGGGCTGCGGCATTAGCGGCCAAGTCCGCCGTGTTGTCGCTGGGCAGGTCGATGAGCCCACCGCAGAGCTGGGGCTGCTCGGCCCGGATCACGCCGGCCATGCCCCACAGGCTGCTTTGGCGCACCGCGGCGTCCGACGCCGCCTCATGCACCCCCTGGGTGATGATCCACAGCGCCGGCGGGTGGTCGTCGCGCTCGGCGAGTTGGGTGACCAGGTCGGCCACTTCGCGAGCCAGCCTGCTGGTGGCGTCCAGGTCGCTCTCGCCCGCGCGGTCCGCGTCGGCCACGTAGAGCACGGTCTGAGCCTGGGCGATGTCGACGTCGCGGTGACCGGCTGCGACCAGCCCGTCACGCAGTGCCTCGGCGGCGGCGCCGTCACCGACGACGGTGAGCGTGCCCGGCTGGTCCGGGTTTTCGGGTGCGGCGTCCCAGGGCTGCCAGTCGATGGCGTGAGCGATCGACGTCGGGTCGTCGGTGGGGGCGGCGGTGCCCAGTGCGGTGTAGCGCAGTCCGCGGATGTCGACGCAGCGCGTGCCGTCGGCGGTCGTCACGGCGATGTCGATGACGAGTTCGTTCTCGCCGCCGTCCCGGCGGTGCACGACGACTCCGGCCCGGTTGTCTGCGGGCGGCTCCCCGAGGTGGATGCTGCCGATCGCGGCGGGCACCATCAGCTCGGGGTTGTCGCGGTCGACCAGTCGCGCGATGTGCAGTGCGGCGTCCAGGAGTGCGGCGGTGGCCGATCGGTCGGTGCCCGCGGCCAGCTCTATGTCGGCCAGCAGCTCCGCCTGGGTTGTCCGCCCCGAGCTCAGCGACCAGTCGAAGGGGCGTCCCTCGCTGCCCCAGGTCAGCCACAGCGAGGTGACCGCTTCGTCGTCGAAGTGTGTTCCGGCGTGGCCGTTCTTGCGGGTTGCGCCCTCACCGAAGGAGTCGATGTCGCCGGCCGCGGCGATGCGGGCGCTGAGGTGTCTGATCCAGCGCGCGTCGTCGCCGCCGGCGTTCGAGGAGACTGCCCTCGAGGAGATGGCGATGGATTCGGCGTCGGCGACCACCTGGACGGACCGCGGCCGGTCGACGATGATCGGGTGCTCGAAGCGGATGTCGCTGACGCCCGGGCGGCCGCACACCTCGATGGCGGCGTCGGACAGGGTTTTCAGCAGCACCGACGCCGGCACCAGTTCGACGCCGTTGTTGCGGTGGCCGCCCGGGTAGGGCTTGGTCTCCGGCGAGAGTCGCGCCTGCCACAGGTGGACGGTGGGGGTGCTGCCGATCTTGATGTGCGTTCCCAGCAGCACTCCGGTCCGGGGCGCGGATTCGGCTGCGGTAACCGCATTTTCGGTGTTGAGCCAGTGGTGGGTGTGCCGCCACGGGGTGGCCGGGAGCACCGGGTAGCTGCCCGACGGGTGCGGCAGGTCGCGGGGACTGACCGGGTGCGCCGCGTTGAGGTGTTCGTGGAAGACGACGGTGTCGTCGCAGTCGCGCACCAGCGTGGCCACGCTGCAGTGTGCGACGGCTTCCAGGTTCTCGTCGATGGTGTGGGTCAGAATCGGGTGCGGGCTGATCTCGATGAAGGTCCCGTACGCCTCTGCCGCTTTGGTGATGGCCTGGCTGACCAGTGCCGGGCGGCGCACATTGTCGGCCCAGTACTGCGCATCGAGCACCGGTGTGGGCCCGGTGGGATCGACCGTGGTGGAGATGAACGGAATCTGTGGCACCGACGGCACCAGATCCGCCAATGCCCCTCGCAGTTCATCAAGGATCGGATCCATGAACGCCGTATGCGAAGCGACCTCCATATTGACCCGCCGAGCAAACAACTCCTGACCGGCCACCGCGGCAATCACCGCATCCACGCCATCGGGCGAACCCGCAACCACCGTCTGCCGCGGCGACAAGAACCCCGCCACCTCAACACCCGGGTAACCCGCCAACAACTCCCGCGTCGCCTGCGAATCCAACTCCAACAAGGCCACCGCACCCTGCCCGGCCTGACGCGACATCAACGACGACCGCACCGCGATCAAACCCAAACCCTGCTCGACCGTCAGCGCCCCGGCCACCACCGCCGCAGACACCTCCCCCATCGAATGCCCGATCACCGCATCCGGAACAACCCCATAAGAACGCCACAACGCAGCCAACGCCAACTGCAACCCCATGATCACCGGCTGCACCTGAGCATCACCGGAAATCTCGGCACCCTGCGCAATCACCTCACGCAGCGAAAAACCCACCCGCTGGGCAAAAACCGGCTCCAACTCATCAACCGCAGCAGCAAACACCGGCTCATCAGCCAACAACCGACGACCCATACCCGCCCAATGCGAACCCTGACCCGAAAACACGAACACCGTGCCTCGGCCCGGCAGCACCGCAGCGGGTTCCACCACGCCCGGCGCGGATTCACCGGCGGCCAACGCGGTAAGTCCGGCGATGGCCTGTTCGCGATCGCGGGCCGCGACGGTGGCGAATTTCTGATGCCGGGTGCGGTGGTGGTTGAGCGCGTGGGCGATGTCGCCCAAGGTCGCCTCGGCGCCGTCGGTCTGCATCCACGCCGCCAGCGCACCCGCGGTGGCCGCGATCCGCGCCGGAGACTTACCCGACACCAGCAAGGTGCTCACCACCGGCTCCGGAAGAACCTCAGCCGCAACCGCTTCGGTGACCGGGGCCTGCTCGACGATCACATGCGCATTGGTGCCCGACACCCCGAACGAGGACACCCCCGCCCGACGCGGACGCGACACCGCAGGCCAGTCCATCGACTGCCCGGCGACCACGAAATTCCAAGCTCCGACACCGGCGTTGGGGGTCAGTTGCGAGAAGTTCAGGTGCCGCGGGATGAACCCGTGCTGCACCGACAACACCGTCTTGATGAAACCCGCCACACCGGAAGCAGATTCCAGGTGACCCAGATTGGTCTTCACCGAACCCAACACCAACGGCGCCGAGCCGCCCCGCTCACCGAACACCGCCGCCAGCGCATCCAACTCAATCGGATCACCCAACGCCGTCCCGGTACCGTGCGCCTCGACATAGTCGACATCGCCCGGCTCCAACCGGGCCGACGCCATCGCCGCCCGCACCACCTTCTGCTGCGCCGGACCCGACGGCACCGTCTGACCCGACGACGGCCCATCCTGATTCACCGCCGAACCCGACACCACCGCCAGAACCCGATCACCATCACGCTGGGCATCCGACAAACGCTTGAGCACCACCACCCCAGCGCCTTCGCCGCGGACGTAGCCGTCGGCACCGGCATCAAATGTCTTGCACTGCCCGTCCGGGGCCAACATCCCCCACCGCGACGTCGCAATGCTGTTCTGCGGGGTCAACATCAGGTTCACCCCGGCCGCCAACGCCTGATCCGACTCCCGGCGCCGCAAACTCGCACACGCCAGATGAATCGACACCAACGACGACGAACACGCCGTATCCACCATCATCGCCGGACCATGCACACCCAGGAAATACGACAACCGACCCGCCGCAAAATTAGGGGCATTACCGAATGAAAGATAAGGGTCCGCGTCGCGCTGGCCGAGTGCCTCAACCGCGGCCAGTGCGTAGTCGTTGGTGGTCAGCCCGACGAAAACACCGGTCTGAGTGCCCCGAATGGCGTCTTTGGTGATCCCGGCGTGCTCCAACGCCTCCCAGGCCACCTCCATGAGCAACCGCTGCTGAGGATCCATCGCATCGGCCTCACGCGGCGAAATACCAAAAAACTCCGCATCAAACTCAGCAGGCTGCCACGACGACAAAAACCCACCCTCACGCGAACAAATCGTCCCCGGCACCGAATGATCCGACGAGAAAAACGCATCGGCATCCCACCGATCCGCCGGCACCCGAACAATGCCCGAACCCTCATCACACAACAACTGCCAAAAAGC
Organism: [Mycobacterium] zoologicum; assembly: GCF_020172665.1. Lineage (GTDB taxonomy): Bacteria > Actinomycetota > Actinomycetes > Mycobacteriales > Mycobacteriaceae > Mycobacterium > Mycobacterium zoologicum. Next base: position 2,481,505 of record NZ_CP083985.1, read on the forward strand.
CGCCGGCCCATCAACACCACCGGGAAGGCGACAACCCATACCCACCACCGCGATCGGCTCGGTATCACCGGCCTCAGCAACCGCCAAACGCTCGGTCAGATCATCGATCTTGCGCAGCGCATCAGCAAAAATCGCCCGACGGTCCGGCCCCCCGGCCGGTGTAACACTCTTCTCGCTCAACTCAACCTCCCCGAAAGCCGCGCGAGCAGCTCGTCACCTTTCATACAGACCGAGCGGAAGCATCCAGCCGGTCGAATCCGTCACGTTGGTAGATCTCTACGCAGCTGGAGCGGCGGATCTTGCCGCTCGTCGTGATCGGGATGGCGCCCTGGGGCACCAGCACCAGATCACCGACCGCCAGGCCGTGCGCCTTGGACAGCGCCGCCGCGACCTTCCGCCTCACCTCGTGCAGCCTGTCCTGGATCTCCGCGTCCGACCCGCCCTTGTTCTTGAACTCGGCGATGGTGACGAGCTGCTCAGAACGGCTGTCGGCGATCGAGACGGCCGCGACACGCCCGCCGGTGATCTCCTGAATGGTGGCCTCGATGTCGTCCGGGTAGTGGTTGCGACCGTCGACGATCAGCAGGTCCTTGATCCGGCCGACGATGTAGAGCTCGCCGTCGGAGATGACTCCGAGGTCGCCGGTCTTGAGCCACGGCCCCTGCGGGGTTCCGGGCGACGGGTCGACGAGCTTGCCGCCGAAGGTGGCCTCGGTGGCCTGCTGGTTGTGCCAATAGCCGGCGGTGACGTTGGTTCCGTGGGCCCAGATCTCGCCGACCTGACCCTCGGGGTTCTCCCGCTGGGTGTCCGGGTCGACGACGCGCACGGTGCAGGCACGCGGCACGCCGCAGCTGACCAGCTCGACGCCGCCCTCGGGCCCGGCCAACTCCGCGGTACCGTTCGCGAGCTTGGTGTAGTCGAAACGCGCGGTGGGCGGCGGGGTGCCGGGGGTGTTCGACGTCAGGTACACGGTGGCCTCGGCCAGCCCGTAGCCGGGGCGCAGGGCCGCCGGGTTGAGGTTGAACTTGGAGAACCGGTCGACGAGCCGCCGCAGCGTCGCGGCGTGCACACGCTCCGCGCCGAACGCGTAGGTGTGAACGCGGCTCAGGTCGAGGCCGGCCATGTCCTCGTCGGAGGTGCGCCGGACAGCCAGCTCGTAGGCGAAGTTCGGCCCACCGGTGTAAGCGTTGGGGTAGCTGGCCACCAGCTGCATCCAGCGGGCCGGCTTGGCCAGGAAGGCCATCGGGCTGAAGACCACGGCCTGGTGGCCGCCCACCAGCGGGAAGATGATGCCGCACATCAGGCCCAGGTCGTGGTAGAAGGGCAGCCACACCACCAGCGTGGTGTCGGCCGGCACCGTCTTGCCGACGTTCTCAAACGTGTCGTCGATCATCTGCTGCATGTTCACGATCGCGTTCTGGTGCCCGACCATCACGCCGGCCGGGGTCCGGGTCGAGCCGGAGGTGTACTGCAGGAACGCCGTCTTGGTGTGGGCGGTGGCCGTGGGTGCCGCGATCGGCTCGGAGTCGAGGTCCAGAGCGTCCACCTCGATCACCACGGGGGGCTTGCCCGGCAGGTCGTTGATCGAGCTGGCGAGGTCGCCGACGGCGGCCGTGGTGGTCAGGATCGCGGCCGGCTGGCAGTCGCGCAGGGCCGCGGACACCCGCTCGTCATGCACACCGAACATCGGCACCGGCAGCGGGACGGCGATCATTCCCGCCTCCAGGGCGCCGTAAAACCCGATGATGTATTCCATGCTCTGCGGGGCCAGCAGCGCCACCCGGTCACCTGGGGATGCGCAGGTCGCCAGCTCCGCGGCCACCACCTGCGCCCGGTTGCGCAGCTGCGACCAGGTCACGGTGTCGCGGTAGCCCTCCGGGTCGACGTCGAAGTCGATGAAGGTATATGCGGGGTCGTTCGGCTTCTCTTGGGCCCGATGCGCCAGCAGGGTCGGGATGTGCGTGTGAGTGACCGGCATTGCGTTGTCTTCTCCTTGTGCTGTCAGGTCCTCTGAAGACCTCACGTGCTGAGTAGTTCGGCCCCGTCACGAGCCCGGCGGGTGCGGCCACCGGTGACGGTCTTGCTGCGCGGCCCTGCACAGCGGAGTTATGCGGTTGGATTGGCGGCATCGGGACACTTCCCTCACGGGATCAGGCCTTGTGGGCATCACTTAGCGTGCTGCCGGCTGAGAAACCTCAACCTCACCGTCGGCCGGTAATGCGCCTTACCGAAAGTCGGGGCCCTGTGCATCCGTGCGCCGAGATCGCGCAGCCGAAGCGGGCGGTGCGGATTGAATCGACCATTGACACGGGTACCCCTTCTGGAGATTGTGGAACCGACGTCAAAACTCCTCGGACCCCGACATCCCAGGTGTTTCCCTCCCGCGGAGGCTACCACGTAGGCCCTGCTGACAGGGAATTTACGGCCTACGTACAGCCCCTTTAGGGCAGATCGGGCATTGTAGCGCAAGAAACGTGTGTGACGCCAGTGACGGCCGTTTCAGCGGCAGTGCTGGGTGATCTTGTTCTCGATATCGCCGACCAGTTCCGGCAAGTGGTCACTGAGGTAGAAGTGATGACCCGGCGCGGTGAACATCCGGATACCGAACTCCGCGGTGGTCCGCTCGGCCCACGGCGCCACCTTCTCCGCGGTGGCGACGTCGTCGTCGTCGCCGTGGTAGGCGAAGATCGGGCAGGACACCCGGGCCTCGGGCGGGCAGTCGTAGTTCGCAATGGCCTTCAGGCCCCGCAGCGTGGGCAGGATCTTGGCTGCGAACTCCTCGTTCTGCAGGAACTCCGGGTTCACCCCGGTCATCTGGCTGACCGCCTCGAGAAGACCGCGATCAGAGTCACCGATGTTGTCATATCCCGCGCGACCCGGCGCTCCCGCCCCGGACACGAACAACGCCGCGATCGGCTGGCCGTCCGCCTCGAACCGGCGGGCCACTTCGAAGGCCAGCAGTGCGCCCATGCTGTGGCCGAAGAAAGCCACCGGGGCGTCGCCGGCCTGCGGCGGGGGCACCATGGTGCAGACCCGGTCGGCCAGGTCTTCGATGCTGGTGAACGCTCCCAGGTCGTGGCTGCCGCCCTTGCCCGGATACTGCACGCCGACGCGTTTGACGTCGGTGGTGAACGTCTTGGAGAAGGGAACGTAGAACTGCGGCGACCCGCCGGCGTGCGGGAAGATATAGAGCTTCGTCGTTCGGTCAGTCACCCGGGACACCCTAGTGGTCGTGCGGCCACTAACCGAGCGCGGCGTCCAGCTCGACGAACGGCGATCCCAGCTGCGGGATCGGAACCAGCTCATTGCCCCGGGCCCGGTTGATGGCTTGGCGGATCAGCGCGGCCGTGCCGACGAATCCGGCGTGGTCGAGCGCTACGAACGGGGTCAGCAGCCGGTTGTGCACGAACCCGAACGCCAGGCCCGAGTCCGGGTCGGCCCAGCCCAGTGATCCACCCAACCCCACGTGACCGAATCCGGGCAGCACCGATCCGAACGGAACCGCGTGATAGCCCTGGTGGAATGCCAGCGGGATCCCGACGGTGCGGTCCCACTCCAGGGTGTGCGGGCCGGGCAGGCCGGCCACCAGGCCGGCGGACAGGAACCGGGTGCCGTCGATCTGCCCGCCGTTGGCCAGTGCGCCGTAGAGCCGCGCCAGCCCGCGGGCGGTGAACACACCGTTGATGGCGGCGGCCTCGGTGTCCAGAAACGGGGTATCGCCGCGCATGGTGTCCATCACACCGGGGAAATAGAACGCGCCCAGTCCCCCGAACGGGAGCAGCGAGGCGGCCTTGGGCAACAGGTAGTCGACGATCCGGTACCGCCGCCCACGCTGCGGCATGACGATCTCGGCGGCGACGGTCGGCGCACCGGCCGGTGGCCGCCCCAGGTGCAGGCCGTCGGTGTTCAGCGGTGCGGCCAACTCGGTGCGGAACAGCTGTCGCATGCCCAGGCCGGTGACGGCGCGGGCCAGGCCCGACAGCAACCAGCCGTAGGTCATCGCGTGGTAGGCGGGTTTGCCGAGCTCCGGTCCGGGAGGCGCGGCGGCCATCCGTGCTTCCATCGTGAGGTGATCGAGCATGTCGGCCCGCTCGGCACCGCGCAGGTGAGTCAGTCCGGCCCGGTGCGCCAGCAGTTGCCGGACGGTGATGGCGGCTTTGCCTGCGGCACCGAACTCAGGCCAGTAGTGGGCCACCGGGGTGTCGTAGTCGATGAGTCCCCGGTCCACCAGCCGGTGGATGACCGTGGACGCCGCGCCCTTGGTCGCCGAGAACGTCATGGCCCCGGTGTTCTCCGACCATGGCACGGTGCCGGCCCGGTCCGACCAGCCGGTCCATACGTCGACCAGCGGCCGGCCGTGTTGGTAGACCGTCAGGGCGCCGCCGCCCCAGCGCCGGCCGGGGAACATGGCGGCGAAGGCGCGCACCACGCAGGCGAAATTCGGGTCAGCCGCACCGTGCACATGCGCCGGAAGCGCCTCGCGGCCGAATTCCAGGGCGTTGGTCATGGCTGGCAATCTACCGGACAGCCATACCGTAAGCGCTTCAGCAGGCGTTATTGCCAGATGGTGGCGAGGATCTGCTGGGCGGCCAGCGCAGGCGTCAGTTCCCCGCTGCGCACCTGCTGCTCGACCGCGGCGCGGACCTCGCGCACCGCCGGGTCCGACAGGGCGCGCTCCAACACGGCGTCGGCCACCAGCTGGCGGGTCCACTCCACCTGCTGGGCGCGGCGGCGGGTTTCGAACTCACCGGCATCGATCAATGTCTGCCGATGCCGTTCGATGGTGTCCCACAGTTCCGGCAGCCCGGTGCCCTCAACCGCGCTCATCGTCAAAACCGGTGGCCGCCAGAGTGTTTCCCGAGGGTAGATCAGCCGGATCGCGGACGACAGCTCACGAGCCGCCATCCGCGCCTCGGCCAGATGCTCGCCGTCGGCCTTGTTGACCACCACGATGTCGGCCAGTTCCAGCACACCCTTTTTGATGCCCTGCAATTGGTCGCCGGTGCGAGCCAACGTCAAGAACACGAAGGTGTCGACCATGTTGGCCACGGTCACCTCGGACTGGCCGACGCCGACGGTCTCGATCAGGATCACGTCGAAGCCCGCCGCCTCCAGCAGCACCACGGTCTCGCGTGTCGCCTTGGCTACTCCGCCCAGGGTGCCCGACGTCGGCGACGGCCGGATGTAGGCGCTGTCGTGGGTGGCCAGCCGCTGCATGCGGGTCTTGTCCCCCAGGATCGATCCGCCGGTACGGGTCGAGGACGGGTCGACGGCCAGCACGGCCACCCGGTGCCCGCGCTCGACGAGCAGTATCCCGAGTGCCTCGATGCTGGTCGACTTACCCACCCCGGGAACGCCCGTGATACCGATCCGTCGGGCGCCGCCGGCGGCCGGCAACAGCGCCAGCAGCAGTTCCTGAGCGGCTCTGCGGTGGTCGGGGCGGGTGGATTCGACCAGGGTGATGGCCCGCGGCAGAACCGAACGATCACCGGCGCGGATCGCCGCCGCCAGTTCGGCGACGGTGCCTCCAGGGTCGGCCGCCATCTATTTCGGGTCTGCAGCGGCCTCGGCGAGGTCGTACCCCCGCCGCGACGCCAGCGTCCGCAACAGGTCGGCCGCGGCGTCGGCGATCACCGTGCCTGGCGGGAAGATCGCGGTGGCCCCGGCGGCATAGAGCTCGTCGAAGTCGCCCGGTGGGATCACACCGCCGACCACGACCATGATGTCGGGGCGGCCCACCGCGGCCAACGCGTCGCGCAGCGCCGGAACCAGCGTCAGATGCCCGGCCGCCAGCGACGACACCCCGACCACGTGCACGTCGTTGTCGGCGGCCTGACGGGCCACCTCGTCGGGAGTGGAGAACAGGGCGCCCACGTCGACGTCGAAGCCGATGTCGGCGAACGCGGTGGCGATCACCTTCTGGCCCCGGTCGTGCCCGTCCTGGCCCATCTTGGCGACCAGGATGCGGGGCCGGCGGCCGTCGGCCTCGGCGAACCTCTCCACCAGGGCGGTTGCGTTGGAAAGTGGGCTGATGTTGCCTCCTCCCGTTGAGCCGCCCACCTCGTCACGGTAGACGCCGGAGATCGTACGAATCTCGGCCTGATGGCGACCGTAGACCTTCTCCAGCGCATCGGAGATCTCTCCGAGGGTGGCGTGGGCCCGGGCGGCGTTGATAGCCAGCGCCAGCAGGTTGTTGCCCAGACCGTCCTCTCCAGCAGGACCGCTGGCGCCGGCCGCTCGGGTCAACTCGGCCAGCGAGGCCTGGCAGGCCGCCTCGTCGCGGTCGGCCCGCAACTGCTCGAGTTTGGCCAGCTGCTCGGCGCGCACCCGGCTGTTCTCGACCTTGAGCACCTCGATCTCTTGGTCCTCGGCGACCTGGTACTTGTTGACGCCGATCAGCGGCTGGCGTCCGGAGTCGATCCGGGCCTGGGTGCGCGCGGCGGCCTCCTCGATGCGCAGCTTCGGGATGCCCTCGTTGATGGCCTGCGCCATTCCGCCGTGTGCCTTGACCTCTTCGATGTGGGCGCGGGCGCGCTGCGCGAGCTGATGGGTCAGCCACTCCACGTAGTACGAGCCGGCCCACGGGTCGATCGGGCGGGTGGTGCCCGATTCCTGTTGCAGCAGCAGCTGGGTGTTGCGGGCTATGCGAGCCGAGAAGTCGGTGGGCAGCGCCAGCGCCTCGTCGAGGGCGTTGGTGTGCAGCGACTGGGTGTGACCCTGGGTTGCGGCCATCGCCTCGATGCAGGTGCGGGCCACGTTGTTGTAGACGTCCTGGGCGGTCAGCGACCAGCCGGAGGTCTGCGAATGGGTGCGCAGCGACAGCGATTTCGAACTCTTGGGACTGAATTCACCGACCAGCTCACTCCACAGCAGCCGGCCCGCGCGCAGCTTGGCCACCTCCATGAAGAAGTTCATCCCGATGCCCCAGAAGAACGACAACCGGGGCGCGAACTTGTCGATGTCCAGACCCGCGTCCAGGCCGGCCTTGATGTAGTCCACCCCGTCGGCCAGCGTGTACGCCAGCTCCAGATCCGCTGTGGCACCGGCCTCTTGGATGTGGTAGCCGGAGATCGAGATCGAGTTGAACTTGGGCATCTTGGCGCTGGTGTAGGCGAAGATATCGGAGATGATCCGCATCGACGGCTTCGGCGGATAGATGTAGGTGTTGCGGACCATGAACTCTTTGAGGATGTCGTTCTGGATGGTCCCGGCCAGCTTCTCCGGCGACACCCCCTGCTCCTCGGCGGCGACCACGTACAGGGCCAGGATCGGCAGCACGGCACCGTTCATCGTCATCGAGACACTGACCGCGCTCAGGTCGATCCCGTCGAACAGCTGACGCATGTCCAGGATGGAATCGATTGCCACACCAGCCATTCCGACGTCACCCTGCACCCGGGGATGGTCGGAGTCGTAACCACGGTGAGTGGCCAGGTCAAACGCGACCGACAGGCCCTTCTGCCCGGCGGCCAGGTTGCGGCGGTAAAAGGCGTTGGAGTCCGCGGCGGTGGAGAACCCGGCGTACTGCCGGATGGTCCACGGCTGGTTGACGTACATGGTCGGGTACGGGCCCCGCAGGAACGGCGGATCACCCGGGAACGTGTTCAGCGGGTAGCCGTCGGCGGCCACGGCGGCGCGGTCGGCCGCGGTGTAGACCGGTTTGACCGCAATACCTTCCGGGGTCTCCCAGTCCAACTGCTCGGGGGTGTAGCCGTGGGCGGCCGCGGCCACCGCCACATGCTCGGCGACATCGGCCGCGCTGACGGCTTCGGCACGGCGGTCACCGAGTTCGACGCCGGCGAAGCTTCCGATGGTGGGGCGTGAGGTACTGGTGGTCATGGCTGTCAGGCCCCCAATCGAGTCAGTAGATCCGACAACGCCTGCACCGCATCAATTTTCATGGTCAGGTAGTCGTCGGGACGTGGGTCGTCCTCGGAGTTGGCGGCCAGCGCCTTCGCCGGGCCGGCCAGATAGACCCGGGCGACGCCGGCGGCGCGGGCCGCCCCGATCACCTCGGCCGCCTCGGTCGCGTAGCGCGCGTCGGTGCCGCATAGCACCGCCGCCACCGGCGATCCGGCCGCGGCGACCGCGGCGGCCACCCCGCCGGCGTCCAGCCGCCCCGGGTTGACGGCGTCGATCCCGCCGGAGGCCAGCAGGTTGGCGGCGAAGGTGGTCCGGATGTTGTGTTCGGCCAGCGGGCCCACCGGCAGCAGCAGCACCTGTGGGCGGACTCCGGTTCGGGCCAGGTAGGTGTCGGACCGATCCCGTAGCGCCTCGAATTGCGCGGCGTAGCGCCGCAATCCGGTCGCACCGGCCGCTGTCGCGGTCGGCGGCAACGCCGGCTCGGCCAGGTTCGGATACTCGTTGACCCCGGTGATCGCGGTGCGCCGGTGCGCGATATCGTCGGCCCGCGCCGCGGCCGACGCGTCGACCAGCTCGGTGAAGTAGCCCAGTGCGGCATCGAATCCGCCTTCGGCTGAACACGTTTCGGCCCCTTGGAAGTGCCGCCAGGCGTGTTGCGCCAGCTGGTCGGTGAGGTCTTCGACGAACCACGACCCACCGGCCGGGTCCAGTACCCGGCCCAGGTGGGACTCCTCGAGCAGCAGCAGCTGGGTGTTGCGTGCGATGCGGCGGGCGAAGCCGGCCGAGGTCCCGGGTTGGCCTCCGGCGATGACCACGTCGAATGGTCGCACCAATACGGTGTCCGCACCGCCGACGCCGGCGCCGAAGGCAGCCAGCGTGGTACGCAGCATGTTCACCCACGGGTCGCGTTGGGTCATCATGACCAGCGACGTCTCGGCGTGCACCACGGCCGCGCCGGATTCCGGCTCACCGGCCACCTCGCTGACCCGCGCCCAGAGCCGGCGCATGGCCCGGATCTTGGCGATGGTGGTGAACTGATCGTCGTCGGCGGCCAGCCGGAAACTGATCTGGCGCAGCGCTTCCGCCGTCGGCAGTCCGGCGTCGGTCAGCAACCGCAGGTAGGCCACCCCGGTGGCCAGGGCTGCCGCGAGCTCGCCGGCCGCATCGGCACCGAGGTTGTGGAACGCCGGGCCGTTGACCGCGATCGACCGCACGCCACGATGGCAGGCGGCGCGCGATGCCACCGTTATCACCTCGTCGATCGGCGGCGATGCGAGCTGCGCCAGCGGCGCGCTCAGCGGATCGGCACCCAGATCCACCGACAGCCCGGCGCGGTTGTCCGGATCCAGAGCGTCGACCAGCGCCAGCATGGTCTCAGCGGCCGCCGAGTAGTCACCCGCCCCGGCACCGTCGAGCAACACCGGCACCAGGTCCAGGTAGACGCCGTCGAACACTCGGCCCAGTTCGGCGGCCGCCACCCCGGCCGGTCCGACCCGCACGGTCAGTGCGCTGGATCCGTCGCCGAGCGCGCTCAGCACGGCGCCGTTGACGTCGGTTCCGGATCGCTCGGCGCCCGCCCCGGGGAATGCCTCGGCGACCTTCCAGCCGCTGTTGACGTCGCGCAGCCCGTCAGCTCCGCGCAGGAAGGGCCAGTGGCCCGGCAGCGGCGGCTCGGGCAGTTCGTCCAACGCGGTGTAGAGCGCGCGGATCGTCAAACCCTCCGGCCCCGCCCCACCAGCTATGGGTGTGTCCAGCAGGCGCTCCGGCTCGCCGCCGGTGTCGCGTTCGATGTCCGCCGCTTCGCGGCGCGAGCTCTTCGCCAACACGCCGGCCACCCCGGCACGCCAACGGGCGCGGGAATGCTCGAGTTCGGCGGATACCTCTACTGACACCGGTGACTCCTGAAGTTACTCGCGGGTAGCACATGGATCGCTACCCGACATGTGTTAACCAGGCTAAATGATGCCGACCGGTGGTCGCTGCGGAGGTACACCGTGCGGCGAAACGCCGGGTGTGTGCGGAGGTCCCGAAGCCTGCCGTTCACGTTGGGCCCGTAGTCTCGGGCGGTGTGACCACCGCTCCTCGCCGTGAGATCGCCCGGCCGCTGCGTGCCGTGCTCTCGGCGACCATCGCCACGGCACGTCAGGTTCCGGTGTGGCGCCTGGCGGTGACGACGGCGGCGGTGGCGATCGTGGCCGCGGTGGCCCTGCTGGTGCCGGTGCCTACCGCTGTGCAACTCCGCGACTGGGCGCAGGAGTTGGGCCCGTGGTTCCCGCTGGCGTTCTTGGGCGCCCACGCCGCCATCACGGTGTTCCCGTTCCCGCGCACCGCCTTCACGCTGGCCGCCGGGCTGCTGTTCGGGCCGATACTGGGCGTGGTGCTCGCGGTGGTGGCCAGCACGCTGAGCGCGGTTGCCGTGTTGGTGATGATGCGGGTGTTCGGTTGGCAGCTGAGCCGCTGGGTGAGGCACCCGAAGGTGAGCTCGCTCGATAGGCGGCTGCGCCGGCGCGGTTCGCCCGCGGTGATCTCGCTGCGGTTGATTCCGGCCATCCCGTTCTCGGTGATCAACTACGCCGCCGGGGCGTCGGCGATCCGGCTGCTGCCCTACTCCGCCGCCACCCTCATCGGGCTGTTGCCGGGCACCGTGGCGGTCGTGGTGCTCGGCGACGGGCTCACCGGAGATGTCAGCCCGATGCTCCTGCTTGTCTCGGCGTGCACCGCGGCCGTCGGGGTGGCGCTGCTGGTCCACGAGGTGCGTATCCACCGCCGGCGCCCGGCCACCGAACCCGTCTCCACGGTCTGAGTGGGGCTTTCGCAGCGTGCCCTTGTCAAGCGACCAAACAAACGATCTATCGCGGCGGGCTCGGTGAAGACGCCGCGGAATAGGGAGCCAGGCATGCCGCGCACACAACCCTGGTACGTCACTTCAGCGGCGGGGCTGCTGCGGTCACGCCGGCTGGTGCGAATGCCGATCTGGCTGTACAGGTTTCGCCTCGGCGCACTGGCCGGTCCGCGGATGCTGATGCTCGAACACACCGGACGCAGATCCGGTGCGGCACGCTACGTCGTACTGGAGGTGCTGGATCACGCCACACCGGAGCGCTACCTGGTGGCCTCCGGCTTCGGCGAAAAAGCCCAGTGGTTCCGTAATATTCGGGCCAATCCGCGGGTCCGGGTCTGGGCCGGATCGCACGCCCCCGCACCGGCCACCGCCCGCGTCCTCGACCAGGCCGAAGCCGACCGAAGCCTGGCCGAATACATCGGTGCGCATCCACGTGCCTGGGCGCGGTTCAAGGCCGTCCTGGAGGACACCCTCGGCGCCGAGATCACCGAGACCGACAACCCGCTGCCGTTGGTTGAGCTGCGCCTAGATCAGAACTGCACCTGAGGCGGGCCCTGCTGGCCCTGCAGGGCCTGGTAGAACGGTCGCTGGCCCACGCCGGCCAGGCCGGTGAACAACAGCCACGGCACAGTGACCACCCGCTGATTCAGCTCAGCCGCGGCGTCGTTGTAGTACTGGCGAGCGAACGCCAGCTGGTTCTCGGTGTCGGCGAGTTGGTCCTGCAGCTGCAGGAAGTTCGCCGACGCCTTCAGGTCGGGGTAGTTCTCAGCCACCGCGAGCACCCCGCCGATCGCCCGGTCCAGCCGCGCCTGGGCCTGAGCCCTGTCCTGCACCGTTCCCGCCTCGGCGGCACGAGTCACCCCGGTGCGGGCCGCGGTGACCTCTTCGAAGATCTTCTGCTCATGTGCCGCATACCCTTTGACGGTATTGACCAGGTTGGGCACCAGCTCGGCACGGCGGGTCAACTGGACGTCGATACCGCCCAGCGCCTCACGAGCCTTGACGTCGAGACGGCGCAGCAGGTTGAACGCGGTGACACCGAACCCGGCCAACGCAACCAGCACAACCACCACGACAACGACGACAACGGTGCTGCTCATCGGCGAACCTCCTTCTGTTGATGTTGTTGACGCCTCACCAGGTACCTCCCCCGCCTCCGCCGCCACCACCCCAGCTGCCACCACCGCTGCTGAAACCAGAGCCGCCCGAACTCGACGACGAGCTCTGCGAACTGCGATAGGCGCTGATCGAGGAGGCCACCGCGGCATCGAAGCCGCGGGGACCGCCTGCCGAGTACAGCGTGGCCGGACTTCCGGCCGATGACACCGGGTACCACCCCGGGTTGGGTGGCTCGGTGCCAGTCGCGGTCCGGTACTTCGCCGCCCAGCGGTCGGCGACCCCGAACGCTGCCGCATAGGGGATGTAGGCGATGAACAGGTCCTTGCGGGCGGCGTAGTCGAATCTGTCCTCGCTGGACGGGGTGGACAGCAGCCGCTCGAATCCTGCTGCCCGTGACCACATCCGACGGCCCGGCAGGGTGCGCCGGGTGCCCACCCCTGCGGCGAGCAGCCCGATGCCGGCGATGACGAACGCGGCGAACGGCACGCCCCACATGGTGAGTGTGAAGAATCCGCAGAACGCCGCGATGGCCGCGATCATCGACAGGCCCACCGCGATCTGGCCGATCTTCTCCAGCCTGTCGTTGACCATCAGACCCTGGGTCATCGCCCAGTCCGCGCAGCTCGACTTCAGCTCGGCGGTAGCTGTCGTGAGCTTCTCCCCCGCTTTCACGCCCCCGCCGGCATGAAACACCGCGCCGGCGGTGGTGACCCCGAGTGCCTCACCGACCTTCCGGCTGACCGGATCCAGGGCCGCCCACCGCTCGGGTGTGCCTGTTGCGGTGATGGTCCAGCGCTTTGCACCGCCGGTCAGCCGCACCACACCCCGCTCTGCCAGATAGAGCAGCGTGGACACCAGGGCGTGGTCGCCCACCGTCTCGGTCACGATGTAGACGGTCTGCACCGGCCCGAGCCCCTCGGGTGGCACATACATCACCGGGTGGCCGGGCTGGGGCTCACGGGCCCGGCGGGTCCACACATGTCCGGCCACCGCGGCGAGCACCGACAGCAGCGCCATCACCGCGACGGCCGGCAGGGAGCGGCCGAGGATCTTGTCATAGCGCACCGGCCAGGGCAGGGTCGCCCGGTCGGGCAATGGGACCTGCAGGTCGACGCGGACGGTAACCGGGTTCTGCGCCGGCAGGTTCGCGGCCGTCACCGTGATGCGGTCGGTGCCGGCGCCGTCGATCCGGCACGGTGTCGCACCACTGTCGTCGGCCGCGCACTGCACCAGACCAGACGAACCCGGCAACTCGATGAGCGTCCGGGCGTTGTCGATGCGCATCGCCCAGAATCCGACCGCGTTGTAGTAGAACGTCGCCGACGGCGCGACCGCGTTCGTGCCGGCCCGGCCGGTGAACTCACCCAGGCCGGTGGGTGGCGCCACCAGCACACCGTCGATGGCATAGCTGATCGAGTAGGCGTGTACGCCGGGGCTCACAGTGAAATCCGGGTCGCCGATCTGGGCGACGAACACCGTGCGGGCGTCTCGCCAGGAGTAGCTGACCGGGACTGGCCCGCCATCCAGGGTGATCGAGGAGACGCGGGGAATCAGCCGGGCGCGCGGGCCGGTCGGATCGGCCACCGGGAAGAAGCGGAAGATGCCGTGCCGAGAGTCGGGCAGCCGCACCGTCAACACCTCGGTCGCCGACAGGCGCCCGTCGGCGTCGATCCGATAGGTCGCGGTGTAGTCGGTGATCGTCGACTCGGGGTCGACGGCCCGGCCGTGTGGATCCGAAGCCACTGTGGTCACGAACACCTGATGCAGCAGTGGCCATGACACGCCCAGCGCGGCCAGCACGACGAACACCATCGCGACGGCTCGTTGTCGGTGTTCGCGGGCCACCGGCGCTCTCCTCCCGTTTGAGGATCGATGCGCGATTCTCACACACCTTGTCCGATTAGGCGGCGATGGCCGGAAATCGCTTTCCGGCAAACAACACAAAACATTGGACAATCCGGCAACAATTTGGTTTAAAAACATCCTTCAATATCGGGTTACGCACTGGTAGCCCGTTAACCTCATCTCAGTGCCATGTGCCGGCACAGCAAAAATTTGACAAGCGCTTTACGGATGAAGGGAGCGGATCAATGGCTGATCGGAACGCCTCGGTGCGCAAGTATTTGACCGAAATGATCGGCACGTTCATTTTCGTGTTCGCGGTAATCGGTATCCTCCTCAGCGGTACGGAATGCGTCGCCGCCATCTCGGTGGGCATCGGTGCCGCATTGATGGTGATGGTGTATGCCAGCGGGCACATTTCGGGTGGGCATCTCAACCCGGCGGTTTCGATCGCCGCGTATTTGCGGGGCGCCCTTCCCATGAGTGATCTCGGGCCCTACATCGTCGCTCAGCTGGTCGGTGCCCTCGCTGCCTTCGGAGTGGGGTTCGGGCTGTGGCACGACAAGTATTCGCCCGGAGCGCTGGATCTGACCGGTTCCGTCTGGCCGGCGCTGCTGGCCGAGCTGGTCTTCACGTTCGCGCTGTGTTACATCGTGTTGCACACCGCAACCAGCAAGGACAGTGCCGGCAACAGCTTCTACGGCCTGGCGATCGGCTTCATCGTGACCGTCGGCGTGGTGGCCGTCGGTGGCATCTCCGGCGCTTCGTTCAACCCTGCCATCACGTTCGGCCTGATGCTGTCGGGGATCTTCGCCTGGAAGTTCCTCTGGGTCTACCTGGTGGCGCAGGTACTCGGCGGGGCCGTGGCCGCCTACGCCTACAAGGCGACCAATCTCGACGAGCACACGGCCGCGCGCAAGGGCTAAGACGCCGAACCCGGGGCCCGCTCACCGCCTGGCGCGGGGTGCGGGCCCCGGGCTGTCATGACGGCGAAAACACCCAACAGCACCACCGGCGGAATGATGTTGGCCAGCTGATTGCGCACCCGCACATGGATCCCGAGGGCCACGGCGAAGTACAGGGTCAACAGCCCGGTGGTGAGCCGGGCGACCGCCGGATAGCGGAACACCGAAGCCAGGCCCAGCGCGGCGGCCGCCTTGACCACCGGGACCGCCGGACGGATCCGGGCCGGCACCCGCATGGCGTCCATATTAGCCGCGACATAGGGCACCGGAATCGCCGTCGCCACCGCGTCACCGGCCAGGAACGCCGCCAGCGCCGCATACGTCGGCCGCGCGGTCAGAACATTCACGCGGGGCCCGCATCGAGCTGCGGCGGCAGCATGGTCCCCTCGACCGGCTTGCGCGCGTCGGCCTCCGCTTTGGCCACCGCCTGAGCGATCGCCGGATCGGTCTGGGTGGTGAACCAGTCGGCGACCTCGTCACTGTCGTCGGCGGCCCGGTGTCGGGGCTCGTCGTCGGGCGACGGCTGGTAGCGGAACACACCGTCCTCGCCGGGGGCGCCGAGCAGTTTGGTGAAGCCCTGCAGCGCGGTGCCGAAATCGCTGGGCACCACCCACACCTTGTTGGCCTCGCCCCGAGCCATCTCCGGCAGCACCTGCAGGTACTGGTAGGCCAGCAGCTCGGGGGTGGGCCGGGCGGCCTTGATCGCCGCGAACGTCTTCTCGATTGCCTTGGCCTCACCCTGGGCCTGCAGGTAGGCGGCGGCCCGCTCACCCTGGGCCCGCAGCATCGTCGACTGCCGATCGGCTTCGGCAGCCAGAATCGCCGCCTGCTTGGCGCCCTCAGCGGTCAGGATCTCGGACTGCTTCTGGCCCTCGGCCTGCTTGATGGCGG
This sequence comes from [Mycobacterium] zoologicum, assembly GCF_020172665.1. Classification (GTDB taxonomy): domain Bacteria; phylum Actinomycetota; class Actinomycetes; order Mycobacteriales; family Mycobacteriaceae; genus Mycobacterium; species Mycobacterium zoologicum. The sequence continues at coordinate 2,497,027 of NZ_CP083985.1, forward strand.
CCTCGCGCTGTCCCTCGGCGGTCAGGATCATCGCCCGCTTCTCGCGGTCGGCCTTCATCTGCTTCTCCATCGACGCCTGGATCGACGGCGGCGGGTCGATGCTGCGCAGCTCCACCCGAGCCACCCGCAGGCCCCAGCGGCCGGTCGCCTCGTCGAGCACACCGCGCAACTGGCTGTTGATCACCTCGCGCGAGGTCAGGGTCTGCTCCAGGGTCATGCCGCCGACCACGTTGCGCAGCGTGGTGGTGGTCAGCTGCTCCACACCGACGATGTAGTTGCTGATCTCATAGACCGCGGCCTTGGGGTTGGTGACCTGGAAATACACGACGGTGTCGATGTTCAGCGTCAGGTTGTCCTCGGTGATCACCGGCTGGGGTGGGAAGGACACCACCCGCTCGCGCAGGTCGATACGTGCCCGAACACGGTCGATGAAGGGCACCAACAGAGTCAGCTGGCCGCTGACGGTACGGCTGTAGCGGCCCAGCCGCTCGATCACGGCTGCCTCGGCCTGCGGGATCAGCGCCACCGATTTGGCGACGACGATCACTCCGAACAGGACCAGTACGGCCAGCAACACCAGGCCGGTGGTCACACCTTCCATGAACTACTCCCTCTGCTCCTAAAGGACCCTGCTGACCACGGCCGTGGCTCCGTCGATGTGCATCACAGTGACATGTTCACCCGGTTCGAAGACCTCGCCGTCGGCGAGCGGCCGCGCCGTCCACACCTCACCGTCGAGCTTGACCCGGCCGCTGTGCTGCTCGACGCGGTCGAGCACCAGGGCGGTCTTGCCCTGCAGCGCCAGCACGCCGGTCTCGGCGCCCAGGCTGGACAGCAGCCGCCGGCGCACGGGGGGACGCACCAGCGCCAGCAGCAGCACCGAGACCACCAGGAACACCGCGCCGTCGGCCCAGATCGGCCACCCGATCAGCCAACTGGTCAGCGCCGCCGACAGCGCGCCGCCGGACAGCATCACCAGGAACAGGTCGCCGGTGAGTGCTTCGGCCCCCGCGAGCCCGAGCGCGAAGACCAACCAGATCAGGGCCGTGGGCATGCCGTCAGGATAGCCGCTGGACCGCATACACTGCGTCCATCATGTGGTGCCCCAGTGTTTCCCTGTCGGTATGGGCCAACGCCTGGCTTGCGGGCCAGGCGGCGCCCGACGATGTCCTGGAGGCGCTATCCGCTTGGGCACCAGCGCAATCGGTCTACGCCTATGACTCCGTGGCCGCCGGCAGTTCGGGGCTGCCCTGGCCCGATGTCACCGAATCCGGGACGACGTCGTTGCTGCAGACGCTGCGCACCGCGGCCGGTGGGCGCACCGAGCCGACGATCAGCGTGGTGCTGCCGGTCCCCGGCGACGTGCGCGGTCTGCCGGCCGGAACCCAATTCGCGCAGGATGCGGTGGCGGCGGGCGAAGCGATCGTGGTCTCCGGTCCGCGCGGTGACGCGATCGGGATGGTTCCCGAGTATGACGAATCCGAGGCACTGTCCTGGATCGTGTACGCCCTGCCGGGGGTCCCGGCCGCCGAGCAGCACGATCTCGGTGACGCCGAATTCTCGTTGCGTTCGGCGGTGCGAACGGCCGCCGAAGCCTTGGGCTCCGCGGGTTCGCGTTGGGCCGACTACGGCGTCGAGGATCCCCGCCTGCAGGTCGAGCAGATGATGGAAGCCTTTGCCCTGCACCGTATTCCCGATCATGCGCCGACCCGCGCGGTGCGTGTCCTGCACAGCGCCGCCCACGTCGAGGCGATCATCACGGTCAGCGCCGAGCTGTTGACGGCCGGCGCGCAGTCATCGGCGGCGGTGCAGCGGGCCGTCGACGCGGTACAGCCGCTGTCGACCGTGGTGCGCTCGGCGCGCAGCGCCGCGGTGACCGCGATCCTGCACTCGGCCTGGCGCGACTAGCGCGACGGCGGCGCCACGGCCGCGACGCAGTGCGACGACCCGCACGGCGCCCCGTTGACGCCGAACCCGCAGCCCAGGTCACGTGTGGGCACACCGCCGTCGCGCAGCTCGTCGATCAGCCCACGGGCCAGCCGGGCCAGCCGCCGGTCGGCGTTCGGGGTGCTTGCGCGGGCGTAGCCGATACCGGCCGCCTGGGCCTGGTCGCGCACTTCGCTGTCGAGGTCCCAGATCACCTCGATGTTGTCGCTCAGGAAGCCGATCGGGCACACGATCACCGCGGGTGTCCCGGAGTCGGCCAGCACGCTCAGATGGGCTTCGATGTCGGGTTGCAGCCATGGCACCTGCGGTGGGCCCGAACGCGACTGCCACACCTGGTCGTAGTCGGCGTAGCCCGCCGCTGCCGCGACCAGGGCGGTCGCCGCGGCGACCTGGCGACTGTAGAGCCGGGGGCCGTAGCGTTCGTCGGCGGCCACCGGGATCGAATGCGCGGTGAACACCAGCCGGGCTTCGTCGCGCAGGCCGGGCGCCAGGGTGTCGGCGGCCGTGGCGATCGCCTCGGCGAACATCTCCACGAACAACGGATGGTCGAAGTACTGGCGCAGTTTCACCAGCTCCGGTGCCCGGTCCCCCACCGTCCGCCGCGCCCGGGCGATGTCTTGCGAGTACTGATCGCAGCCGGAGTAGCCGCCCCAGGCCGACGTCGGAAACACCGCGGCGCGGCGGATTCCGTCGGCGGCCATCTGCACGACCACGTCCTCGACGTAGGGCTCCCAGTTGCGATTGCCGAAATAGACCGGCAGGTCCGGCAATTCGGCCCGCAACTGTTGGGCCAGCGCCCGGTTGATCGCGTTGATCGGCGACACCCCGCCGAAATGCAGGTAGTGCTCGGCGACCGCATCCAGGCGCTCCGGCGGGATACCGCGTCCCCGGGTCACGTTCTCCAGGAACGGCCGAACCTGTTCCGGGCCTTCGGGTCCCCCGAAGGACAGCAGCAGGACGGCGTCAAGCTCCATCTAGAGCAGCTGGGTGTGCGCACCGCCGTCGGCGTAGACGACCGTTCCGGTGGTGGACGGCAACCAGTCGGACATCAGCGCGCAGACGGTCTTGGCCACCGGCGTCGGGTCCTTCATGTCCCAGCCGATCGGCGCGCGCTGGTCCCAGCCCTCTTCGAGCAGCCGGATCTGCTCACCGGCGCCCTCACCGAGCGCACCGCCGACGATCGCGCTCATCGCCAGGGTCCGGATCGGACCGGCCGCAACAAGATTCGACCGCACACCGACCTTGCCGGCCTCGCGCGCCACAAACCGGTTCACCGACTCCAGGGCGCTCTTGGCCACCGTCATCCAGTTGTAGGCGGGCATGGCGCGGGTGGGGTCGAAGTCCATGCCGACGATGCCGCCGCCGGGATTCATGATCGGCAGCACCGCTTTGGCCAGCGACGCATAGGAATACGCCGAAATGTGGATGCCCTTGGCGACATCCTCGTAGGGGGCGTCGAAGAACGGGTTGATGCCCATGCCGGTCTGCGGCATGAATCCGATCGAGTGCACCACACCGTCGAGCTTGTTGCCCTCGCCGATCACCTCGGTGACACGCTCGGCCAACGAGCCCAGGTGCTCCTCGTTCTGCACGTCGAGTTCGAGCAGCGGCGCCGGTTCCGGCAACCGGTCGATGATGCGCTGGATCAGCCGCAGCCGGTCGAACCCGGTGCACACCAGTTGCGCGCCGGCCTCCTGGGCCACCTTGGCGATGTGGAACGCGATCGAGGAGTCGGTGATGATCCCGGTGACCAGGATGCGTTTGCCTTCGAGAATGCCTGTCATGAAAAGTCCTTTACCTAGATCCGGGGCCGCTAGTGGCCCATGCCCATGCCGCCGTCGACGGGGATGACTGCGCCGGCGATGTAGGCCGCGTCCTCCGACGCCAGGAAGCTCACCGCACCGGCGACCTCCTCAGCGGTGCCGACCCGCTTGGCCGGGATGAACTCCAGCGCACCCTCCTGGATGCGCTCGTCGAGGGCCCGGGTCATCTCGGTGTCGATGTAGCCGGGTGCGACGACGTTGGCGGTGACACCGGCCTTGGACAGCTCACGGGAGATCGAGCGGGCCATACCGATCAGACCCGCCTTGGCCGCGGCGTAGTTGGCCTGGTTGCCGATGCCCCACATGCCCGAGACCGATCCGATGTAGATGATCCGGCCGAAACGCTTGCGCTGCATGCTGCGCGACGCCCGTTGGGTCACCCGGAACGCGCCGGTGAGGTTGGCGTTGATGACCTCTTCGAAGCGCTCCTCGGTCATCCGCATCAGGAACGCGTCCTTGGAGATGCCGGCGTTGGCCACCAGCACCTCCACCGGCCCCTGGTGTTCCTCGACCTGCGTGAAGGCGCGGTCGACGGCGTCGTTGTCGGTGACATCGCACACCACCCCGAACAGGCCCTCGGGTGCGCCGGAACCGCGGTGGGTCACCGCCACCTTGTGTCCGTCGGCGGCCAGGCGCTGCGCGATCGCCAGCCCGATGCCCCGGTTTCCACCGGTCACGAGGACGGAACGGGACACGAACGCGGGCTTGCCGGCAGGAGTTTCGGTGTCAGTCACCGGGCTAACTTATCGAATCGACACGGGTGTGGCCTAAGCGGGCAGGCGGCGGTTCAGCAGCAACGCCGCCAACCCGGCCAGCGCCAGGATGAACGCACCGAGGCGCAACCAGCCGGTGCTGGCGTCGCCGCGGATGGTCTCGAAACCGATCTGGTCCTGCAGCGTGGCGTAGACCTCTTTGAGCTGGGCCAGGCTGGAGGCGGTGTAGGCGCTGCCGCCGGACAGGTCGGCGATCTTCTTCAGCGAGTCGTCGTCGACCGGCACGGGTTGGCGCTGCTCGTTGATCTCCACGTAGCCGTAGGCGGTGCCGAACGAGATCGTCGAGACCGGCACGCCCTGGTCCTTGGCGGTGCGCGCCGCGGTGAACGCGCCCTTGGGGTTGTCCGGGTTGGACGGCACCGTCTCCTTGCCGTCGGACAGCAGCACGATGCGGGCCGGCGGCGGGGTGTCGCCGCCGCCGATGACCGCACCGACCGTCGCGATGGCCTGCAGTGCGGTGAAGATGCCCTCGCCGGTGGCGGTGCGGTCGGCCAGTTGCAGTTTGTCGATGGCCGCCTTGGTGGCCTCGCGGTTGGTGGTGGGCGAGGTCAGCACCGTCGCGGTGCCGGCGTAGGCGATCAGGCCCAGGTTGATGCCGGCGGTCAGCTCGTCGGCGAACTGCTTGCCGGCCTCCTGAGCCGCGGCCAGCCGGGTGGGTTCGACGTCGGTGGCCCGCATCGACTGGGACACGTCGATCACCAGCATCACCACCGCGCGGTTCCGCGGGATGCGGATGTCGTGGGTGGGGCCCGCCATCGCGACGGTGAACAGCACCAGCGAGCTGATCAGCAGCACCGCCGACAGGTGCCGCCAGCGGGTCGGCGTCTTGGGTGCCACCCGCTCCAGCAGCTCCATGTTGGCGAACCGCAGGATCCGCCGCTGTCGCGCCAGCTGCATGAGGATGTAGAGCCCGACCAGTCCCAAGATCACCAGCAGGAACAGGAAGAACCACGGGTGGGCGAAGCCGGACAGCGTCATCGGCCCGAGTAGCGGCAATGTCATAGCAGACCTGTCTTGTCCATCGGGGCGGGTTTAGGCCATGCCTGCCAGCGCGCCGCGCCGGCGGGACTCGACGAATCGGACGATGTCGGCGATCCAGTCCCGGTCGGTGCGCAGCGACAGCAGCGGGGCCCCGCAACTGCGCAGGGCGCGCGCGACGTCGGCCCGGTGCGCTGATGCCGCCCGGGCGAAGTCGTCACGCAGCTTGGCGTCGATGGTGAACTCGCGGGTGACGCCGGATTCGGTGTCCTGCAGCACCACGTCGCCGACGTCGGGCAACTCGACGTCGCGCGGGTCGAGCACCTCGATGCCCAGCACCTCGTGGCGCGCGGCGATCGCCCGCAGCGGGCGCATCCAGGTGATCGGGCCGAGGAAGTCGCTGATGATCACCGCCATGCCGCGGCGCCGTTCCGGCCGGCGCAACGCGTCGATGACGGCGCCCAGGTCGCCGCGTACCCCGACCGGGGCCCGCGGAATGGTGGCGATGGTGCGCAACATCGTCTGCTCGTGGTTGCGGCCGGAGCGCGCCGGTATCCGCACCACCTTGTCGCCGTTGGCCACCAACGCGCCCAGCCGGTTACCGCCGCCGCTGTTGAGGTAGATGATGGCCGCCGCGGCCGCCACCGCCATGTCACGCTTCTCGCAGGTCGCGGTGCCGAAGTCCATGCTGGCCGACATATCGACCACCAGCCACGTCTCCAGCTCGCGGTCGGCGATCATCTGGCGGACGTGCGGATGGGTGGTGCGGGCGGTCACCGACCAGTCCATCCGGCGCACGTCGTCGCCGGGCTGGTACAGACGCGACTCGCCGGGTTCGGAACCCGGCCCGGGGATCAACCCGAGGTGGTCGCCGTGCAGCACCCCGTCCAGCTTGCGTTTGACGGTCAGCTCAAGGGTTCGCAGTGCGGCGGCCAGTTTCGGGTCGCTGATGCCGCCCCGCAGCATCGACGGCGGCGCGTTGGGTGTGTCCGGATCGGGCGACCCGGCGGCGGGCTCGCTCACCGACCGCTGGCCGCTGCCGCCGCGGTCGGGGCGCCGGGAGGCGCCTGGTGCGGTTGCTGCTGCTGCGGCACGGCGTTCACCTGGGGCAGCGGCACGGTCTGCAGCACCCGGTTGATGACGATCTCCGAGGTGATCTCGTCGGCCAGGGCGTCATAGGACAGCACCAGCCGGTGCCGCAGCACGTCGGGGATGACCTCGATGACGTCCTGCGGGATCACGTAGTCGCGTCCGCGCACCAGGGCCAGTGCCCTAGACGCGGAGATGATGCCCAGCGAGGCACGCGGCGACGCCCCGAAGGACAGCCAGTTCTTGACGTCGGGCATACCGAACTGTTCGGGGTGGCGGGTGGCGGTGATGACACGCACCACGTAGTCGACCAGCGCGTGGTGCACGAAGTTGTTGGCCGCCAGCGTCTGCAACCGCACCAGGTCGCCGGTGCCCAGGATCTGCTTGGGCTCCGGCGGGGCGACACCCATCCGGTAGATGATCTCGCGCTCTTCTTCGGGCGAGGGGTAGCTGACGTTGATCTTGAACAGGAAGCGGTCGCGCTGCGCCTCGGGCAGCGGGTAGACACCCTCGTGCTCGATCGGGTTCTGGGTGGCCATCACCAGGAACGGGTTGGGCAGCGGGAAGCTCTTGCCGCCGATGGACACCTTGCGCTCCTGCATGACCTCCAGCAGCGCCGACTGCACCTTGGCCGGCGCCCGGTTGATCTCGTCGGCCAGCAGGAAGTTCGTCATGACGGGGCCGAGTTCGGTGTCGAACTCCTCGCGGCCCTGCCGGTAGATCCGGGTGCCGATGATGTCGGTGGGCACCAGGTCCGGGGTGAACTGGATGCGGGCGAAGGACCCGCCGACCACCTTGGCGAACGTCTCGACGGCCAGCGTCTTGGCGACACCGGGTACGCCCTCCAGCAGCACGTGGCCCTTGGCCAGCAGCCCGACCAGAATGCGCTCGACGAGCTGATCCTGACCGACGATGACTCGCTTGACCTCGAAGATGGCCCGCTCCAGCGCATGTACGTCGGCGGCCAGCCCGCTACCGCTCCCCTCGGCACCGGCCGAACCCGGGAATCCGCCGGCGCCCGCGGGCGTCCCATCCGATGACGTCATCGAGAAATCCTCCACACCTGTCGGTCAGACACAATTGGGGCAGCGTCGTGCCCGCGTTTCACTATTCCAGGGATCACAGCATCCGTCGACGTACGGGCCCGTCAGTACTCGATGATGCGGGTCAGGTACGGGGTCATTCCGGCGGTCCGCACCGGGCTGACCACCACCTTGCCTTCGCTGCCGGAGGCTTCCAGCATCTTTCCGCCGCCCAGGAACATGGTGACGTGCTGGCCGCCGCCGGGCCCGTAGAACATCAGGTCGCCGCGGCGGGCCTGGCTCGGCGGAATGTGCCGGCCGGCGTTGTACTGGTCGCCGGAGAACCGCGGGATCAGCACGCCGACGCCGGCGAACGCGTAGCGCATCAGACCCGAGCAGTCGAAGCCGACGGTGCCCGCCCCGGAGTCGATTCCCTTGCTCGGCCCGGTCAGCGATCCGCCGCCCCAGGAGTACGGCACGCCCATCTGCGAGCCGCCGCGCCGGATGACGTATTCGATGGCCTGCTTGCCGTGCACCCGCTGGCCGGGCGAGATGTTGCTGGCGTCGCCGACGTTGAAGCCCAAGCCGGACAGGAACTTACGCCCCAGGTCCATGGTGGTCTGGGTGGCATTCGCGGTCGCCTGCAGCGATGCGTTGGCGATCGCCAGCGGGTCGCCGGGCGCTCCGGCGCTGATCGTGGCGGGCAGGGTGGGGTCCCATCCCGGGTCCGCCGCGGCCGGCCCGGCCACGCTCAGCATCATCGGGATCGCCACCAGCAGCGACCCGACGGCCCGGGACAGGCCCCGGGTAAGACGTAGTGAACTCTGTCGCATTCGCTCCACCGTCAGTATTCGATGTATCGGACAACAAAGGGCGTCATGCCGCTCTTACGCACCGGCGACACCTTCACGGTCTGGCCCACGTCGGGGGCCTCCAACATGGCACCGTTGCCCAGATACAGCGCCACGTGCTGGCTGCCGCCCGGACCGTAGAAGATGACGTCGCCGCGGCGTGCCAGCGCGGTCGGGATCTGCCGGCCCATCTTGTACTGCGCGCCGGAGTAGTGCGGCAGCTTGATGCCGACCCCGGCGAACGCGTACAACACCAGGCCAGAGCAGTCGAAACCCACAGTGCCCGAACCAGATCCGATCCCACGCCCCGGTCCGGCCGCGGTACCGCCGCCCCACGAGTAGGGCACGCCGCGCTGCGAGAGCCCGCGGCGGATCACGTACTCAGATGCCTGCCGGCCGTAGACCCGCGGGATCTGGCCGTTGTTGATGCCGGTGGATTCGGGGCGGGCCAGCCCGATCGACTCCAGGAACTTCTGGCCCAGGTTCGCGGTCACCTGCGCCGAGGTCTGGGAGATGCCGAGCACCTGGTTGATCACCGCCACCGGGTCCCCGGGAACGTTGGCGCTGGGCACCATCGGCAGCGTCGGGTCCCACGGACCGTCCCACCGCGAGGCTTGGCCGGCGGGCGCGGGCCCGGCGGGATTGCCCCACCGGTCGGCTTGGGCGGGCGCGCCTTCGGCAGGCGCCGAGGCGGGCTGCTGGGGACGGGCAGCGGCCAGCCTGACCTGCGCCTGCTCGCGCTGGGCGGCCAGCCGGTTGATCTCGGCCTGCTGTTCGCCGAACTTGCGGTGGGTGTCGGTGAGCGCATTGACCGCGGCGTCCTGGCTGGACTGCGCGTCGGCGACGGCCTGCTCGGCCTTCTGCTTGGCCAGCCGGGCGGCGGATTCGGAGTTGATCTGCTCGGTGCGGGCGCGCTTGAGGGTGTCGATCGCCTGCTGGGAGCTGAGCGCCAGGGTCTGGCCGGCGGCGGCGGCGGCGATCATCTCCGAAGGGTCACTGGCGGTCAGGTAGCTGTCGGACGGCCCGTTGACGTAGGTCGAGACCGCAAAGGTGTTGTACCGCTTCTGCGCGGCGACGATCGCGGCGTCAGCGTCGGCGATGGCCTGCCGGCCGGCTTCCACGTCGTGTTGGGCGGCGGCGGCGTCGTCACGCGCGGACTGCAGGTCCACCAGCGCCTTGTTGACGCTCTCCTTCTGTTGCTGGATCTGGGCGCCCAGGTCCTGCAGCTGCTGGTTGGCCTCGGCGACGTCGGCGATCAGCGCGGCGATGCCGTCGGGGTCGGCCGGTTGCGCAGCGGCCAGGCCCGGGGTGCCCAGCAGCATCGCGGCGCTGAGCACCGAGGCGACCGCGGGTTGGGTGAGCCGGACGGTGAGCCCCGAGGCGGAGCCATCGGAGCCACAGCGGGTGCGTCTCATTCGGCTGGTATCTCCTCGGACTCTGGGCAGTCGGTGCCGCGCTTCGGCCGGTGACAAATAGCACTGATACAACAGCTACGACTTTTGAACCATACGTCACATCTGTCACTAGAGAAACGTTCGTAACAAACTACGTTGTTGTAATTAAGCCGGTTGTGACCAACCGGTGACACAATAATTTGCTAGACCGTCAGTATTTGCGACAGGCAGCCGCTGACATAGAACGCGAACTGCCGATATCCCTAGTCGGCTGCGCCAACCCCGGCGTCTGCGCGTTTGCTGCGCCGTTGCAGCCAGCGGGTTCCGACCGCGGCTGCCGCGACCCCCAACAACAGCACTACCGTCAGGCCCGTCCAGGGCAGATCGGTGCTTTCAAGCTCGTGCAGGAAATGCCGCGCCGACACCACCGGATCACCGGTTTTGGCATGGTCCTCGGCGGCCTCCAGCTTGGCCCGGTAGAACTGGCCGCTGTAGCTGCCGACGTAGTTGGGGCTGACCACCAGCACGGTGGCATCGGGGTAGTCGTAGCCCACCACGGTGGCGACGTCGCGCAATGCGGTGTCCATGCCGGGGTTGCGCGCGACCTCGACGATCTTCAGGTCGATGCCGGCACGGCCCGCGTCGGCGACCACCTCGCGCAGGGCGGGCACGTCGGCCGCCGGCGCGCTGACCCCGTCCCCGGCGACGTCCATCTTCACCAGCGTCATGCACTCGTCCGGCGGCATGGCCGGGTCGAGGCCGACGGTGATGCAGAGCTCGCCGGGGATGTAGGCCGGCGGGTGCTGGATCGTCACGGTTGACGACGGTATCAACCCCGCGCAGGTGAGGGGAACCTTACTTCATACAGGACAAACGTACTGTTAGAGTGAGTCCGCCCGGTGGCGCGGACCCGTCGCCGGATGAGAACTCGATCCCGGGGAGCGGAAGTGACCAGCACAGATTCGGTGAATTCATTCGGAGCGCGCGACACCCTCACCGTGGGTGACACCGATTATCAGATCTACCGCCTGAACGCCGTTCCCGGCACCGAGAAACTCCCCTACAGCCTCAAGGTGCTGGCCGAGAACCTGCTGCGCACCGAAGACGGCGCCAACATCACCAAGGACCACATCCTGGCCCTGGCCAACTGGGACGCCTCGGCCGAGCCGAGCATCGAGATCCAGTTCACCCCCGCCCGGGTCATCATGCAGGACTTCACCGGCGTGCCCTGCGTGGTCGACCTGGCCACCATGCGGGAGGCCGTCGCGGCCCTGGGCGGCGACCCGAACAAGGTCAACCCGCTCTCGCCGGCGGAGATGGTGATCGACCACTCGGTCATCCTCGACGTGTTCGGCTCGGCCGACGCCTTCGAGCGCAACGTGGAACTGGAGTACCAGCGCAACTCCGAGCGGTACCAGTTCCTGCGTTGGGGCCAGGGCGCTTTCGACGACTTCAAGGTCGTCCCGCCGGGCACCGGCATCGTGCACCAGGTCAACATCGAGTACCTGGCGCGCACCGTGATGGTGCGCGATGGTCAGGCCTACCCCGACACCTGTGTGGGCACCGACAGCCACACCACCATGCAGAACGGCCTGGGCGTGCTGGGCTGGGGCGTCGGCGGTATCGAGGCCGAGGCCGCCATGCTGGGCCAGCCGGTGTCGATGCTGATCCCGCGCGTCGTCGGCTTCAAGCTGACCGGGGAGATCCAGCCGGGCGTGACCGCCACCGACGTGGTGCTCACCGTGACCGACATGCTGCGCAAGCACGGCGTGGTCGGCAAGTTCGTCGAGTTCTACGGCAAGGGCGTGGCCGAGGTGCCGCTGGCCAACCGCGCCACCCTGGGCAACATGAGCCCCGAATTCGGCTCCACCTGCGCGATCTTCCCGATCGACGAAGAGACCATCAACTACCTGCGCCTGACCGGGCGCACCGACGAGCAGCTCGCGCTGGTCGAGGCCTACGCCAAGGCCCAGGGCATGTGGCACGACGTGGACAACGAGCCCACCTTCTCCGAATACCTGGAGCTCGACCTGTCCACCGTGGTCCCGTCGATCGCCGGACCGAAGCGCCCGCAGGACCGGATCCCGTTGTCGGAGAGCAAGATCGCCTTCCGCAAGGACATCCACGACTACACCGACGACGCGGTGGCCGAGAAGGTCCCGACCGGTGGCGCCACGGTCGGTGCCGCAGCCGAGCTCAGCTTCGCCGACGACGACGCCGTGCGCATCCCGTCCGCGGCCAACGGTTCCGAGGGCCGGCCGAGCAAGCCGATCCGGGTCAAGAGCGAGCGCGGCGAGTTCATCCTCGACCACGGCGCCGTCGCCGTCGCCGGTATCACCTCCTGCACCAACACCTCCAACCCGTCGGTGATGATCGGCGCGGCCCTGCTGGCGCGCAACGCCGTCGAGAAGGGCCTGGCCTCCAAGCCGTGGGTGAAGACCAACATGGCCCCGGGCTCGCAGGTGGTGACCGACTACTACGAGAAGGCCGGCCTGTGGCCCTACCTGGAGAAGCTCGGCTTCTACCTGGGCGGTTACGGCTGCACCACCTGCATCGGCAACACCGGTCCGCTGCCGGAGGCCATCTCCAAGGCGGTCAACGACGAAGACCTGACCGTCACCGCGGTGCTCTCGGGTAACCGCAACTTCGAGGGCCGCATCTCCCCCGACGTCAAGATGAACTACCTGGCCAGCCCGCCGCTGGTCATCGCCTACGCCCTGGCCGGCACCATGGACTTCGACTTCGAGACCGACTCGCTGGGTAAGGACAACGACGGCAACGACGTGTTCCTGCGCGACATCTGGCCGTCGGCCCAGGAGATCGACGACACCATCAAGAGCACGATCAGCCAGGACATGTTCCGCAAGTCCTACGCCGACGTGTTCAAAGGCGACGAGCGCTGGCGCAGCCTGGCCACCCCCGACGGTGACACCTTCGACTGGGACGACTCGTCGACCTATGTGCGCAAGGCTCCCTACTTCGACGGCATGGCGCTGGAGCCGTCGCCGGTCTCGGACATCTCCGGCGCCCGGGTGATGGCGCTGCTGGGTGACTCGGTGACCACCGACCACATCAGCCCGGCCGGTCCGATCAAGCCGGGCACCCCGGCCGCGGACTACCTCGACGCCCACGGCGTGGCCCGCAAGGACTACAACTCGCTGGGCAGCCGGCGCGGTAACCACGAGGTGATGGTCCGTGGCACGTTCGCCAACATCCGGCTGCAGAACCGGCTGTTGGACACCATCGGCCTGGAGGGCACGCAGGGCGGCTACACCCGGGACTTCACCCAGGAGGGTGGCCCCAAGGAGTTCATCTACAACGCGTGCGTGAACTACCAGAAGGCCGGTATTCCGCTGGTTGTGTTGGGCGGCAAGGAATACGGATCGGGTTCGTCGCGGGACTGGGCGGCCAAGGGCACCACGCTGCTGGGCGTCAAGGCCGTGATCACCGAGTCCTTCGAGCGCATCCACCGCTCCAACCTGATCGGCATGGGCGTGATCCCGCTGCAGTTCCCGGCCGGCGAGTCCGCCGCGTCGCTGAAGCTCGACGGCACCGAGATCTACGACATCACCGGCATCGAAGAACTCAACGCGGGCAAGACCCCGAAGACGGTGCGCGTCAAGGTAACCCGGGCCGACGGAAGCGTCACCGAGTTCGACGCCGTGGTGCGCATCGACACCCCCGGTGAGGCCGACTACTACCGCAACGGCGGCATCCTGCAGTACGTGCTGCGCAACATGCTCAAAGCGAAGGACTCCGCGTAGGCGGATAGCCCCGGATGCCCAGGGTCAGCGAGGATCATCTGGCGGCCCGGCGCCGTCAGATCCTTGACGGCGCCCGGCGCTGCTTCGCCGACTTCGGCTACGACGGCGCCACGGTGCGGCGGTTGGAGCAGACGATCGGACTGTCGCGCGGGGCGATCTTTCACCACTTCCGCGACAAGGACACGCTGTTCTTCGAGTTGGCGCGCGAGGACGCGGAGCGGATGGCCGACGTCGCCTCTCGCGAGGGCCTGATCGGTGTCATGCGGGACATGCTGGCGGCGCCGGAACAGTTCGACTGGCTGGCCACTCGGCTCGAGATCGCGCGCAAGCTGCGCCACGATCCGGAGTTCAGCCGCGGCTGGGCCGAGCGGTCAGCCGAATTGTCCGCTGCGGCAACAGATCGCCTGAGCCGGCAGAAGCAGGCCGGCCGGCTGCGCGACGATGTGCCCGGCGATGTGTTGCACTGCTACCTGGATCTGGTGCTCGACGGCCTGGTGGCCCGGCTGGCCTCCGGCGAAGACCCCCAGCGACTGTCCGCGGTCTTGGATCTGGTGGAGGATTCGGTGCGGCAGCGCTAGCCCCTCCCTCTCTCCCTCTCTCTTGCGCGAGCGTGCAGCAGCGTCCGGCAAAACCCCAGGTGGGGGCGAACCTTGCTGCACGCTCGCGGAAATTGGGGCTAACGGGGCCGGGTGCAGTGGTTCGGTCCGCCGCGGCTGCGCATGGTGCAGCCCGCTTCGCGCAGCAGGCTGTGTACCGAGCCGTAGGACCGCCCGGTCGAGGCCGCCAGGGTGCGGATACTGGCTCCGCCTTCATAAGCACTGCGCAGTTCGACCTTCAGCCGATCACGTAGCTTGTTCGCTTTCGTCGTCGTCGCCACGTCCGCTCACCATCCCCTCACCGCTCCGACGGGGTTCAGCGTAGGAATGCGGCGTGGGAATCGGGCGACTTTGACCGAATTTCGCGAGACTCAGACGCTCGCGCCCAAGTCACCCGGATCGAGTCCACCCAGTTTGAGGTCGTCCAGCACAGCGCCGGCATCATTCGACGCGTCAGCGGGATTCGGCAGCTCGCCGCTGGGGCTCACCAGATCGCTAGGACCGGTAGTGAAACTGGCTCGGAGTAGCTCCGGGTCGGTCACAGCGGTTTTGGTGTAGTCGAACAAGTCTCCGGGCGTCTGCGCTATCGCTTGGGCGATCTTTTCAATACCGGCCACAGCCGCCTGTACGACGTCCTGCGGATTGCCGGCCAGAATGGCCTTTTCAACGTTGTACACCAGCGCTTGCGGCGGCAGGATCACGTCACGGGTCAAGACGAATAGCTCGGTCAGCGGATCGGGGAACGACGGGATGGCAGTGCCGTTCCAGCTGTCCAACGTCCAACCGTCATCGGGATTGCCGTTGACTTCGACGATGCCGCCGAAGTCCAGCAGCTGCTTGGAGCTGCCGGAGGTTATCTGATCGAGTATCGCGGGCAGGAAGTAGAGGAGGTCGGGGTTTTTCACATTCAGCAACGTCCACGCGCTGATCGACGCATCGTTGTTGAACCCGATTTCATGGATGTTGCCGTCGTCACTGGTGATCCCGTTTGCACTGTTCGCGTACATGATGTCGACGGCCTGGGTGAAGTCCTGGTCGAGCATCACTCCGTCAGAGGGGACCCCGCCCGGCATCGGCAGCAGCGTGAGTCCGGACGACCACAACAGCACCTCCAACTGGAACAGGATGCCGCCCGGGGTAAGAAACGTCTCCTGCGGGAGCAGAAAGCTACTGTAGGCCTCGTTGAGCTGCCATAACTGGTTGATACCGGGGTCGAAGCCGGGAGTCCCCTGGGCAAGATCGGGCGTCTGCGAAGCGGGAAGGTCGACGTTCTGGTCATGTAGCAGGTTCGCGTAGGCCGCTGCGGTTTCAAGGTCTCGGACACTGTTCCCGGCGAAAACTCCAGAGACAGGTCCGAATTGGCCGAAAAGGGTGTGGGCGGTGAAGTCCGCCTGCCCATAACCGGTCTGGAATGGCGGCGAACCCCCGCCACAACCTTCGGCCGTGAAATCGCTGCAGAGCCCAGGTCCGGGAGTTTCGGTCGCGAAATCGGGTGGCGGCGACGACGGGGCCGCATGCCGCACGATGTCGATGTAGACATCGGAGGAATCCCCCGCACTGAGCAGGATGTGGGCCCGGGGTGCGGGCACCGTTATCGGGGTGATGGCAACAAGCGCGGCGCCGACGACGGCAACGCCGCCGACGGCATAGGGACGAAGAGTCGGGTTCATCGGAGTTCTCCTTCGGTAAGGGCCGAATGCGGGTTTCACCGAACGGGCCATGTCGACGTTGCGATCAGGTCGCCCCGGTCGATCGCTGCAGCCCGATACTCGTAAATCTGGAGGTAGGCGTCGCTGGTCACCATGGCACTGAACGCTGCCGGTGTCGGGTATTCCACCACCACAATCGCGTCCCACCGGCTGTGCTGGCCGTCGCCGAGGATGACCGCGTGAGTGAAACCGGCGTAGCGCACGGTGGCGCCCGCTCCCTGCATCAGCGGAACCACCTCCTGCGCATACCGTAGGTAGCTCTGCAGGCCGTCAGGTTTCTTGAACCACAACAGGTTGACCATGACAACGGGGGCGTCGGCGGGAAGCGTCGCGATCGCAGCCAACTGTTCGTCGGTGGGCTGGAGTGCGTTGTCCATGCGAATGTCCTTGCTGCAGTTGGTGACCACAAGCGGTGTCCGTTCAACTATGGTCGATCACCACGAGTGTTGTCTTGACAATTCACGACAAAAATTTGACAATTCAAGACATGACGATCGTTCGCGGGACTTCGCTGTCGAGCTACCCGCAATTGGTCACCGAGCTCGGCGGCGATCCGGATGAACTGTTGCGCGCGGTCGGTATCCGTATGCGAGACGTCGGTAATTACGACGTCTCGATTCCGTTCCGCAGTGCGCTTCGGGCCATCGAGTCGGCCGCCACTGCCACTGCCACACCGGATTTCGGGCGCCGACTGGCAGACCGGCAGGGCATCGAGATTGTCGGTCCGGTCGGGGCGGCGGCGTGCACCGCTGGAACCGTTGCGAATGCGTTGACGATCTTCAGCACCTACATGTCCGCCTATAGTCCCGCGGTCGGGATCAGCGTGGCGACGCTGGGCGACCCGGCGCGGCCGTTCATCAAATTTGAGATTCTCCTCGACCGGGTGCCCCCGTGCCCGCAAAGTATCGAGTTGACCCTCGGTGTCTCGCTTCGCGTTCTGCGGTTCCTGCTGGGCTCCGGTTACGTCCCGCTTTCGGCGCACCTGCCGCACAGCCCGCTGATGCCGGTGAGTGAATACGTCGAATATTTCGGCTGCGCAGTCCATTTCGTCGAAAGAACGACGGGTTTGATGATCAGCGCCGCGGATCTGGACCGGCCCCTGCACCGAGATGATGTCGCTCACCGTGCCCTGGTGGACTACCTCAACAGCTTCACCGTCGGTGGGCCCGGCCTTACGCCATCCATCCGTTCGGTCGTCCGCCAACTGCTGCCCACCGGCGCAACCACGCTGGAAGTCATTGCAGAACAATTCGATCTGCACACGAAGACGTTGCAGCGTCGACTGGCCGATGAGGGAACAACATTCGCCGCCTTGGTCGATCAGGTTCGCAAGGAGGTCGCCGGACGGTACCTGCGCGATGACACGATCAGTTTGGCTCACGTGACTCGAGAAATAGGCTACGCCGAGCAGAGCGTGCTCACCCGCTCCTGCCGGCGCTGGTTCGGCTGTAGTCCCACGGACTACCGCAAGCAGCTACGGGCATCTGATGCCGACACCGAGCCGACCGAGGGGTGATCGCGGTCAGGAAAAGTCTGCCGGATCCAGCAGCGCGGTGCCCATCGCGCCACCCGCGGCGTGTTGGAACAGGTTGAGGACCGCCTGATTGAGTTGTGACAGCTGATCCCAGAGCAGGTCGTTAGCAGAGGTGGCGGGGCTTGCGTTCATGATCGCGACCGCCAGGTCGTCGCGCGCGTTGAGGAGGCCGGCGGTGATGCTGGTGGCCGGGTCGGTCAGCGTCTCGGTGAGGATCTGCCCGAATCCGCCGGTGGGCTCGATGGCCAACTCCAGGCGAGCCAGCGCCAGAATCATGGGCAATTCGATGTCTTGGATCGCCAGCGGCACGTTGTTGATCAGCGCAGTCAGGCTGGCCTGCGGATCGCTCAGCAGTTGGTGACCCACGGTTCCCAGGTCCGGGATCAACGTCGGGTCGGTCATCCGGTCCAGCACCGACGGCACGTCCTGCTGGCCGCCGAATATCGCCTGAAATTGGTCAGGGCCCAGCGCCGTTTTGATCTGGTCGTATTCGATGTTGGCGCCCACCCAGGCGATACCGTGCGCCTGGTCGTGGGCGTAGTCGAATTCGAACAGCCGACCTTGAAGATCAGTGGCACGTTCTGCGGGCGTGACGATCGGGGTGTCGGCCGGCAGGTACTGCTTCACGTCGGCGACATCGACGACTTGGGTGGTGATCTGAGCGGCCGGAACGGGACCGGTGACGTTCTGCCACCGCAACCACACGCCACCGTTGTAGGCCGATGCGGGCAGGTCGGTGTCGTCGACCCAGTTCGCCACACCGGGGTCGTTGCTGCTGATCACGTAGTAGGTGAAGCCGTCGGGATCGTGGAACGCCTGCGTGTTGTTCAGGCTGCCGAATCCGGTCGCCCAGGGCGCGGTCCGGCCCCAATCGTCGGCAAGCATGATGCTGGAGTACGCGGCATCGATATCGGGGACCTTGACGATTAGCGCTTGATCGGACTGAAGGGAGAAGTGGCCGAAACTCGTCAGTTGGTCCGGCAGTAGCGGGCCTGGGATGGTGTTCGTTGTCTCCGCGATAGGCGAAAACGATTTGATCGCAACACGATCCACGAATTCAACCTGACCGAGATAGCTTCCGGTGGGGTTCTCCAGTGGGATGGCGTGGGCGACGTCGCTGAGCAACGTCGACATCTGCTCCGGTGAGAAGACCGGCAGGTTCAGTGCCGAGGAGCCGTTCTCGTCGGTGAGCGAGAATGTGTCATGCTGCAGGCCCCAGTCACCGATGCTGTCTCGAATGACCACTCGATCGGCCCCGCTGATATCGATCCAGTTGCCGGAGCCTGACGCCGGCGGCGTCGAACTGAGGGTGAGGGTGTAGCTACCGTCCGCATTGGGCGTCGCATCCGCCAGATCGAGAACACGAAGCGGCACGAAAGGCGTTCCGACCCCGTTGCCTGTCGTGACGTCGAAGGTCACATCCTCGGTGCCCGGACCGGGGTTGACGTTGATCGTGTAGACGTCATCCGGGTGGACCGGTAGCGGGCTGTAAAGATTGTCCGGGTTGTTGTAGACCAGATATGCCTGCGGGTTCGCGCCGTTGGCTCCCCACGCATAGGGCGCCCACGGGAGAGTATGCGCGTTAAACACATCGGCACTGGTCTGCCCGAGCGAAAACGCCAGCACCGTGGCGGCCTGCATGGTCAAGAATTCGTGCAACATCGGCAGATCGGACTTGTCGATATAGGGCAGTGCGGCGTTGATCGCGGCGACCTGCTGCTGTGCCGCGATCAGCTGGTCGATCTCGGGCTGAAACGAATTCGACGCCTCCGAGAAAGTCAACGCGATCGGCGATGCGTCCGCCCTGCGAGGTGTCGACGGGCCCGAGATGGCGTGGGTATCCGCGGTCGCCAGCGCTATCGCGAGCGCACCGGCCGCTACAGCCGCCGCGGCACCGGCCGCGCCGGCGACCCGGTCCGGCCCGGAGATTCGGGTGAATCGCAAAAGTGGCATGTGTCCTCCCGGCAACCCGCAATCGACGCTCGCTCAACTATGGTCGGCCGACGCAATCGCTGTCTTGACAGCACGGGACAAATATTTGACAGTCGAGGACATCGACCGGCAGCGGGCAGACCGCGACCGCCTGGCGAAAGTGGCCGAACCTCAGGCCAACTCGATCAGGTCGCGGTACTCCGGCGACCAGTGGTCTTCGGTGCCGTCGGGCAGCAGCACCACCCGCTGCGGGTCGAGCGCCTCGGCCGCCCCGGGGTCGTGGGTGACCAGCACCACCGCCCCGGCGTAGCTGCGCAGCGCGTCGAGCACCTGCTCGCGCGAGGCCGGGTCGAGGTTGTTGGTCGGCTCGTCGAGCAGCAGCACGTTGGCCGTGGAGGCCACCAGACCGGCCAGTGCTAGGCGGGTCTTCTCACCGCCGCTCAACGTGCCGGCTGCCTGATCGAGCTGCGCCCCGGTGAACATGAACGCGCCCAGCAGCCCACGCAGATCCTGCTCGCCGGTGTCCGGTGCGGCGTGCCTGATGTTCTCCCACACGCTGGCGGCATTGTCTATGGTGTCGTGTTCCTGTGCGAAATAGCCGATCTTGCAACCGTATCCGGGCTCCAGCTGCCCGGCGTCGGGAGTCTCGACACCGGCCAGCACACGCAGCAGTGTGGTTTTGCCGGCACCGTTGAGGCCCAGCACCACCACCCGCGAGCCCCGGTCGATGGCCAGGTCCACGCCGCTGAACACCTCCAGCGAGCCGTACATCTTGGTCAGCCCGCCGGCCATCAGCGGCGTCTTCCCGCACGCGGCCGGGGTGGGGAACTTGATCCTGGCGACCTTGTCGGCGACGCGCTCTTCGTCCAGGGCGGCCAGCATCCGGTCGGCTCGGCGCAGCATGTTCTGCGCCGCAACGGCTTTGGTGGCCTTGGCGCCGAGCTTGGCGGCCTGGGTGCGCAGCGCGGCGACCTTGCGCTCGGCGTTGGCCCGCTCCCGGCGGCGGCGCTGCTCATCGGTGGCCCGGGCGTCCAGGTACTTCTGCCAGCCCATGTTGTAGACGTCGGCCTCGCCGCGGACCGCGTCCAGGAACCACACCCGGTTGACCACGTCGGCCAGCAGATCCACGTCGTGGCTGATCAGCACCAGTCCCCCGCTGTGGTTCTTGAGGAAGTCGCGCAGCCAGCCGATCGAGTCGGCGTCGAGGTGGTTGGTCGGCTCGTCGAGCAGCAGGGTGGTGCCCGAACCCGCGCCGCCGGATCCTCCCTCGCCCGCGGCGAACAGGATGCGGGCCAGTTCCACCCGGCGGCGCTGCCCGCCGGACAGGGTGCGCAGCGGTTGGGTCAGCACCCGCTCGGGCAGGCCCAGGCTGGTGCAGATCCGCCCCGCCTCACTCTCGGCCGCGTAGCCGCCCAGCGCGGAGAAGCGTTCTTCGAGCTGGCCGTATCGGCGGATGGCCCGGTCGCGTGCGGCGTCGTCGACGACCTCGGCCATCAGAACCTGCTGCTTCTCCAGGTCGGCCAGGATCTCGTCGAGGCCGCGTGCCGAGAGCACCCGGTCGCGGGCCAAGACGTCGAGGTTGCCCTCCCTGGGGTCCTGCGGCAGGTAGCCGACCTCACCGGTGCGGGTGATGGTGCCGGCGTAGGGCTCGCCCTCACCGGCCAGGATGCGCAGCGTGGTGGTCTTGCCTGCTCCGTTGCGGCCGACCAGGCCGATCCGGTCACCGGGCTGCACCCGCAGCACCGAGTCCACCGAGTCCAGCAGGGTGCGCGCTCCGGCGCGGACCTCCAGGCCCGATGCGGTGATCACGCGCTTACTCCTGTTACTTGTCGTCGGTGAAGACCGGTGGGCGCTTCTCGGCGCGCGCAGCGACGGCTTCCTCGAAGTTGCTGGTCAGCAGGCGCACGTAGAGCTGTCCGAGCCCCTCGGCCTGCATGTGCCCCTCCAGACTACCGGCGTCCAGACCGCTCCAGAGCGTCCGCTTGGTCAATTCGGTCCCCGGCCGGGAGAATCCCGCGATCCGCTCGGCCAGCTCGTAGCAGGCCTCGAGCAGTTCGGGCTGGTCAACGACCCGCGACACCAGGCCGATCCGCTCGGCCTCGGCGGCGTCGACGTCGCGGCCGGTGAGCATGATCTCAAACGCCCGCGACGCGCCGATGGCCCGCGGCAGCAGGTAGCTCAGGCCCAGCTCGCTGGCGGTGAGCCCGTTGTTGATCCCGGCCGCCCGGAAGTACGCGCCCGATGCGGCCACCCGGATGTCGGCGGCCAGCGCCAGGCACAGTCCGCCGCCGATGGCGGCACCGTTGACCGCGGCGATCACCGGTTGGTGCAGCCGGCGCAGCGACAAGATGATGTCGTCGAGCAGCTCCATCGACCGCAGGCCGAACGCCGGGCGGGTCAGGCCGGCCACATGAGGCACCGAGCCCGCGGACTTGTGGTCGGCGCCGGAGGAGAATCCCCGGCCGGCCCCGGTCAGCACCACCACGCGGACCGCGTTGTCGTAGCCGATCTCGGACAGCACCTCGCGCAGCGGCACCATCACGTCGAAGGCCATCGAGTTCATCCGGTCCGGACGGTTCAATGTGATCAGCGCGACGTGCGGACGCGGACGCTCAACCAGGACGTACTCGGATGTGGTGGTCACCGCTGCACGCTATCGCGTGCGGGCCGTCATGCCTGGTCGGGCGTGCCCTGAGCCTGTTGTGCAGCTAGTGCTGCCTCCACGTCGAGGTCCTTGACCTGCTGGACGAGGTGCTCGAGGGCCGCTGCCGGCAGTGCGCCGGCCTGGTTGAACACCAGCGTGCCCTTCTTGAACGCCATCAGCGTCGGGATCGAGCGGATCTCGGCTGCAGCGGCCAGCTGCTGCTCGGCCTCGGTGTCGACCTTGGCGAACACCACGTCGGGGTGGTTCTCCGAGGCGGCGGCGAACGTCGGCGCGAACTGCCGGCACGGGCCACACCACGACGCCCAGAAATCGACCAGCACGATGTCATTGTCGGCGATGGTTTCTTCGAATTGCGCAGCGGTCAGGTCTTGAGTTGCCATGATGTGCCTAACGCCCGGGCGTCCCGTGGTGTTCCCACCGCGGCCGGGCGGGCCCGGAGCGGCTTACACAGCGCGCTCACAGCTGAGGGCAAGCTGGCCGCTAACTCCACCGTCAACGGTGGTGACACGGTCCGGCGGCACCCGTCGCCTTGACGAATGGAGAAACCCGATGACCCTCAGCACCACCACCCCGGCGTTGCGCGCACTGACCGGCGCAGCCACCCTGTTCGCCGCCGCCCTGATGGTCCCGGCGCTGGCGCACGCCCAGGGCGACCACGTCGTCGGCTCGGTCTCCTCGGTCTCGGGCAACACCTTCGAGGTGGCCGGCTCGGCCGGCACGGTCACCGTTTCGCTGGCCGACGGCGCCAAGGTACTCGAGTCGGTGCCCGCCCAGCGCGGCGAGATAACCGCCGGTACCTGCATCAAGGCCGGCGCCACCCCCGACAGCGCGCCCGCCGACAGCGGCGCCATCACCGCGAAGTTCGTGGCAATCACCGCCACCGTGGACGGTAAGTGCCCGCAGCGCCCGGCCGATGCGCCGGCAGCCGCACACCACCGCGGCGTGCGCGGTGTGGTCGAGTCGGTCTCCGGTGACACCGTCACCGTCAACGGCCCGTCCGGCCAGACCGCGGTCACCATCAACGACGCCACCCACGTCCGGCGGATGGTCGCGGTCAGCGCGCCGTCGATCAGCGCGGGCAAGTGCGTCGCCGCCCGCGGCACCACCGACGGTGACGGCGTGCTGCAGGCCAGCCGGGTGACGGTGTGGAACGGCGACGGCGGCTGCCCCACCCCGCCGGCCTAGGCGGCTACCCCAGCAGCTTGCCGTAGGTCTGGCGCCCCATCAGATAGGTCGCCTCAACCGCCACGTCACGCAGCTCTGCGGGGGGAACCCGGCGCGGATTCGCCGACAGCACAACCAGATCGGCGTACTTGCCGGGCTCCAGGCTGCCGATCTCGGTGTCCAGCCGCAGCTGCCAGGCCGCGTTGAGGGTCTGCGCCCGGATCGCCTCGTCGATGCCGATCCGCTGCTCGGGGGCCAGCACCCTGCCGCTGCCCTTGGCGATCCGGTTCACCGCGGTGGCGATGTTGCCGATCGGGTCAGGCGGGGTGACGGTGCCGTCGTTGTGGAACGACAGCCGCAGGCCGGCGTCCACCGCCGAACGCGCCGACATCCAGGTTGATCCGTGCTCCGGCCCGAACAGCTTGTCCACCAGCACGTCTCCCCAGAAGTAGACGTGCTCGATGAACATGCTCGGAGTGACGCCCAGCTGCGCGGCGCGCGCGCACTGCTCGGGCGTGATGGCGCCGACGTGTTCGATGCGCGGCCGCAGTGCCGGTGGCACCTTCGCCTTCTCGAAGGCGTCCAGCACGACGTCGATCGCGGCGTCGCCGTGCACGTGCACCGAGACCTGCCAGCGCTGGTCGACGAAAGCCGCCGTCAGCTGCTGGATCTGTTCGGGGCTGTAGTTCATCTGACCGCGGTGGTTGGGCCCCAGCTCCATGCTCGCGGTGGTCGCATTCGTCAGGTACGGGAAGGTGGTGAAGATGTTTCCCTGCCACGGCGATCCGTCGGCCCAGATCTTCATGCCGATCTTGTCGAACAGCACATCGGCACCGGACCGCTTGCCGCGCACATGATTCGGGGTGTCGGCCAGCTCCTGGGTGCCGACCTCGTAGGCACGCACCCTAATCGCGCAGTCTTCCTGCGCGGCCAGCTTGGAGTACACCTCCGACTGCGTCCGCGAATCATAGGAGTGCTCGGTGGCCGTGGCGATGCCCGCCCGCGCCAGCTGCGCGTACGCCCAGCGCAGATTGTCACCGGCATTGGCCGTGACGGCACCGAAGAACGGCGCGGCCAGCGCCATCAGCGCCGCCACTTCGCGCACTTCGCCGGTCAGCTGCCCATCGGGCCCGCGCATGAACTGTGCCCCAACCGGATTGGGGGTGGTCTTGGTGATCCCCGCGGCGGCGAATGCGGCGGTGTTGGCGTAGGCGGCGTGCCCACTGTTGGAGATGATCACCACCGGGTTGTTCGGGGCCAGCCGGTCCAGTTCCTTGCGGCTGAACGGTTTGAGCCCGGTCTGCAGCAGCGGGTCGACTCCGTTGAGCAGGATCGGCTGCCCCTTGGGAGTGTCGTCCACCGCCTCGGTGAGCTTGGCGAACACGCCGCCCGCGGTCGATACGGTGAAGGGCCGCACGTCGATCGCCGGGGGCGCCAGCGTGGTCCCCATCTCGAACGGGTGACCGTGCGGTTCGATGAACGCCGGGAGCAGGGCACGCCCCCGCAGATCGACGACGGTGGTCCCCGAACCCCGCAGTCGCAGCACGTCGTCGCGCGAGCCGACCTTGACGATCCGCCCGCCGCTGACCGCAAGCGCCTCGGCCTCGGGGACACCGGGAACCACGGTCACCACCGGGCCGCCGACGAAGATGGTGTCGGCGCCGGGGCCCCGAGGTCCGCACGCCGCCAGGCCACCGACTGCCGTTCCGGCCGCCGCGGCGGCCATTCCGGCCATGAACCGTCGCCTACTCGTCGTCACCCGTGTCCGATCTTCCTCAGTCGCAGACCGCCGCTCGACGGTTCCCGCGACGAGTATGTCAGTACTGGGCGCCTCAGACGGTGAAGCCGACGGCGCGCATCATCTCGCGGCCCTCATCGGTGATCTTGTCCGGTCCCCAGGCCGGCTCCCAGACCCAGGTGAGGTCGAGCGCCTTGACCAGACCGGCGCCCACAGTCGCGTTCTCGACCTGCTCGTAGATCATGTCCTGCAGCGGGCACGCCGGCGAGGTGAGCGTCATGGTGACCACCGCGGCCGCACCGTCCTCGTCCTGACGGATGGCCAGGTCATAGACCAACCCCAGATCCATGACGTTGATGCCGATCTCGGGGTCGATGACGTCGTGCATCGACTCCTCGACCTCAGCCAGCAATTCGTCCGGTGCGGTTTCGCTCATTGCGTCATCTCCTGGGATCTCCGGTTGTCGACGCTGACGGATGCCAGCGCCTGTTCCTCTGTCTTCGCAAGCGCCTGTGCGAGCGCATCTTTGAACGCCATCCAGCCGAGCAGGGCGCACTTGACCCGCGCCGGGTACTTGGACACTCCGGCGAATGCGACGCCGTCGCCGAGCACGTCCTCGTCGCCAGCCACGGTTCCGCGCGAGGAGATCATCTCGTGGAACGCGTCGAACTTCGCGCACGCTTGCGGCACAGTCAATCCGATCAACTCCGACGCCAGCACCGAGGTGGCCGCCTGCGATATCGAGCAGCCCTGCCCGTCGTAGGAGATGTCGTCGACTTCGGTGCCGTCGGCCGAGAGCGCTACCCGCAGCGTCAACTCGTCGCCGCAGGTGGGATTGACGTGGTGTACTTCGGCGCCGAACGGCTCCCGCAGGCCGCGGTGCTGCGGATGCTTGTAGTGATCGAGGATCACCTCTTGGTAGAACTGCTCAAGACGCACCGGTCACGCTCCCGGAGAAGAATTCCACGGAACGGCGAACGCCCGCGATGAGGCGCTCCACCTCCTCGTGGGTGTTGTAGATCGCGAACGATGCCCGCGCGGTGGCGGCCACATCGAACTTGCGGTGCAACGGCATGGCGCAGTGGTGACCCACCCGCACCGCGATACCGTCGTCGTCGAGCACCTGGCCCACATCGTGCGCGTGCACACCGTCGATGACGAACGCCACCGGTGAACCCCGGTCGATCATGGTGGTCGGCCCCACGATGCGCACCCCGGGGATGGCGGCCAGACCGTCGAGTGCGGCGGTGACCAGTTCGCGTTCGTGAGCTGCCACCACGTCCATCCCGATCGCGTCCAGGTAGCGGGCGGCCGCGGCCAGCCCGACCACCTGCGAGGTCATCGGGGTGCCGGCCTCGAAGCGTTGCGGCGCAGACGCATACGTGCTCGACGCCATCGTCACGGTCTCGATCATCGACCCGCCGGTGAGGAACGGCGGCAACGCCGCCAGCAACTCACGCCTGCCGTACAGCACACCGATCCCGGTGGGGCCCAGCATCTTATGTCCGGAGAATGCGGCGAAATCGACGTCGAGGCCGTGGAAGTCGACCGGCTGGTGCGGCACCGACTGGCAGGCGTCCAGCACGGTCAGCGCACCCACCGCGCGCGCCCGCGACACCAGCTCGGCGACCGGGGCCACCGCGCCGGTGACGTTCGAGTGATGAGTGAACGCAACGACTTTGACGCGCTCGTCGAGTTCCAGCGAGTCCAGGTCGATGCGGCCGTCGGCCGTCACCTGATACCAGCGCAGCGTGGCACCGGTGCGCCGGGCCAACTCCTGCCAGGGGATCAGGTTGGCGTGGTGCTCCAGCTCGGTGGTGACGATGACGTCACCGGGGCCGACCGCCCCGTCAAAGCGGCTGTCCCCCAGCGCGTACGACAGCAGGTTCAGCGATTCAGTGGCGTTCTTGGTGAAGACCAGCTCTTGCGCGTCGGCACCGACGAAGCCCGCGATGGCCGAGCGACCGTCCTCGTAGGCGTCGGTGGCCTCCTCCATCAGCTGATGCGCCCCGCGGTGCACCGCACCGTTGGAGTGCAGCAAAAACTCCCGCTCGGCGTCGAGCACCGGCAGCGGGCGCTGTGAGGTGGCACCCGAGTCCAGGTAGGCCAACCGGCTTCCTCCGCGCATCAGGCGATTCAGGATAGGGAAATCCGCCCGAATCACGTCGATGTCCGGCATCACGGGGCGACTGACCGAGACCGTCATGGCTCAGACTCCCGCCGCTGCCGCCCCGTGGGGGTCCCTCCCGCTTGCGGGGGAGAAACGCTCGTAGCCGTTGGCTTCGAGTTCGTCGGCCAGTTCCGGTCCGGCGGACTCGACGATGCGCCCGCCGGCGAACACGTGCACGAACTGCGGCTGGATGTAGCGCAGGATCCGGGTGTAGTGCGTGATGACCAGGACGCCGCCGTTGTCGGTCTGCTGGTAGCGGTTCACCCCTTCGCTGACCACCCGCAGCGCGTCGACGTCCAGACCGGAGTCGGTCTCATCGAGGATGGCGATCTTGGGCTTGAGCAGGCTCAGCTGCAGGATCTCGTGGCGCTTCTTCTCACCGCCGGAGAACCCCTCGTTGACGTTGCGCTCGGCGAAGCCGGAGTCGATGCCCAACTCGGCGAACGCGGCACGCTGCTCCTTGATCCAGGCCCGCAGCTTCGGCGCCTCGCCGCGCATCGCGGTAACCGCGGTGCGCAGGAAGTTCGACATGGACACGCCCGGCACCTCGACCGGGTACTGCATGGCCAGGAACAGGCCGGCCCGGGCGCGCTCGTCGACGGTCATCGCCAGCACGTCCTGGCCGTCCAGGGTGATCGACCCGGACGTCACGGTGTACTTGGGGTGACCGGCGATGGCGTAGGACAGCGTGGACTTGCCCGAGCCGTTGGGCCCCATCAGGGCGTGCGTCTCACCGGAGCTCACGGTCAGGTCGACGCCGTGCAGAATCGGGATCGGCGAGGCGCCCTCGTCGCCGACGCCGCCCGGCGACACGCTTACGTGCAGGTCCTTGATTTCCAGTGTGCTCATTGCTGTTTCGAGTCCTTAGATCTTGACGGTTAGTTGTTCTCGGTGACCGCGAGTTCACGCTCGACGGCCTCGGTGAGGCGCTCCTGCACGAACGGCACGGGGATCTTGGCGATGATCTCGCCGAAGAATCCCCGCACGATCAGCCGGCGTGCCTGGTCTTCCGGGATGCCACGGGCCTGCAGGTAGAACAGCTGCAGATCGTCGAATCGTCCGGTGGCACTGGCGTGCCCGGCCTGGATGATCTCGCCGGTCTCGATCTCCAGGTTGGGAATCGAGTCCGCCCGGGCGCCGTCTGCCAGCACCAGGTTGCGGTTCACCTCGAAGGTGTCGGTGCCCACGCCCTCGGCGCGGATCAGCACGTCGCCGACCCAGACGGTGTGCGCGTCGGGAAGCTGCGAATCGGGATCGCCTTGCAGCGCACCCTTGTAGAGCACGTTGGAGCGGCAGTTGGGCCGACTGTGGTCGACCAGCAGGCGTGATTCCAGGTGCTGGCCGTCGTCGGCGAAGTACAGGCCGAGCATCTCGGCGTCACCGCCGGGCCCGTCGAAGCGCACCCGGCCGGTCAGCCGGACCAGCTCGCCGCCGAGCTGAACGGCGCTGTGGCGCAGCACCGCATCCTTGCCCAGCGCCGCGTGGTGCATGGTGACGTGCACCAGGTCGGCGTCGCCGTCGGCGATCCAGACCACGGTCAGCTGCGCGCTGTTGCCGACCACGAATTCGACGTTGTCGGCGTAGGTTCCGCTGCCCCGCACGTCGATCACGACGGTGGCCTGTGAGAGTTCCTCGGCGCGAACCTGCAGATGGCCGTAGGCGACCGCGCCGACACCCGGGCCGGTGACGGTGATAGACACGGGCTCGGCCACCACCGCGCCCTTGGCGACGGTCACCACCGTCGCGTCAGAGAACGCCGAGAAAGCCTGGGCGGCAACCCGATCCGCGGGAACCCCCGCCGCACCGAGCCGCTCGTCGCCGCGCTGCACGGTCTCGGTGCGCACCGCCGCATCAGCCGACACCTCGATGGCCGCACTGGCCGCTGCGACCGCGGTGCCGTCGTGCAGGCCGCGCAGTCGCCGCAACGGGGTGAACCGCCACGCCTCATCACGGCCGTGCGGCACCTCGAATGCCTCCACGTCGAACGAGGTGAATGCGGTGCCCTTGTTGACGCCTTCGGCTGCCTCGGTCAGATTCGTCGTCACTCAGCCCACCGAGCCTTCCATCTGCAGCTGGATCAGCTTGTTGAGTTCGAGCGCGTACTCCATGGGCAGTTCCTTGGCGATCGGCTCGACGAAGCCGCGCACCACCATCGCCATCGCCTCGTCCTCGGTGATGCCGCGGCTCATCAGGTAGAACAACTGGTTCTCGCTGACCTTGGACACGGTGGCCTCGTGGCCGACGGTGACGTCGTCCTCGCGGATATCGACGTAGGGGTAGGTGTCGCTGCGGCTGACGTCGTCGACCAGCAGCGCATCGCATTTCACGCTCGACTTCGACCCGTGCGCGCCCTTGTGGATCTCCACCAGGCCCCGGTAGGAGGACCGGCCGCCGCTGCGCGCCACCGACTTCGAGACGATGTTGCTCGAGGTGTTGGGCGCCAGGTGCAGCATCTTGGCGCCGGTGTCCTGGTGCTGGTCCTCGCCGGCGAACGCCACCGAGAGCACCTCGCCCTTGGCGTGCTCGCCGGTCATCCACACCGCCGGGTACTTCATGGTGACCTTGGAGCCGATGTTGCCGTCGACCCATTCCATGGTGGCGCCCTCCTCGGCGCGGGCCCGCTTGGTCACCAGGTTGTAGACGTTGATCGACCAGTTCTGGATGGTGGTGTAGCGGCACCGGCCCCGGGGCTTGACGACGATCTCCACCACCGCCGAGTGCAGCGAGTCACTGGAGTACACCGGCGCGGTGCAACCCTCGATGTAGTGCACGTAGGCGTCTTCGTCGACGATGATCAGGGTCCGCTCGAACTGGCCCATGTTCTCGGTGTTGATCCGGAAGTAGGCCTGCAGCGGGATGTCGACGTGTACGCCCTTGGGCACGTAGATGAACGACCCACCACTCCACACCGCGGTGTTCAGCGCCGAGAACTTGTTGTCCCCAGCTGGGATCACCGTGGCGAAGTTCTCCCGGAACAGCTCCTCATGCTCCTTCAGCGCGGTGTCGGTGTCGAGGAAGATAACCCCTTGTGCCTCAAGGTCTTCCCGGATCTTGTGGTAGACGACTTCGCTCTCGTACTGAGCCGCGACCCCACCGATGTAGCGCTGCTTCTCCGCTTCGGGGATACCGAGGCGGTCATAGGTGTTGCGGATGTCCTCGGGCAGGTCCTCCCAGGTCTGGGCCTGCTTCTCGGTGGACCGCACGAAGTACTTGATGTTGTCGAAGTCGATGCCGGACAGGTCGCTGCCCCAGTTGGGCATCGGCTTCTTCATGAAGGTCCGGTAGGCGCGCAGCCGGGCTTCCAGCATCCACTCCGGCTCGTTCTTCTTCGCGGATATGTCACGCACCACAGCCTCGGAGATACCCCGCTGGGCGGCCGCACCGGCGGCGTCGCTGTCGGCCCAACCGAATTCGTATCGGCCCAGCGACGCGATCGTCTCGTCCTGGCTCAGCGGCTCTGCGGCCACCGGCGAGGAAGCGGTGGCCTCCGGTGTGAGTGTCATGTGACGCTCCTTCGATGCTCGTCATGGCTTCGGTGCTCGATGCGCACCGAAGGTGGTGCTAGTGAAGCTTTTTGGCGACTACAGACTTGCCGGTCTTCGCCTTGTCGGTCAGTGGTACATGGGTGGTGCACACGTAGCCGCCGTCGGCGATGGTCGCCAACCGCTGTACGTGGGTGCCGAGCACTTCGGCCATGGCCTGACGCTCGGCCTGGCACAGCTCGGGGAACTCCTTGGCGACGTTGGCCACCGGGCAGTGGTGCTGCAGGATCTGCAAACCCGGAACCCCGCCCTCGACATGGGCGGTGGTGGCGGCGTAGCCGGCCTCGGTCAGCGCCGCGGCGATCCGTTCGGCCGTCGACTCCACCTCTCCGTCGGCGCCGGCGACCGCGGCCGCCACATTGCCCAGGATCGCGTCGATGCGCTTGCGCGCGAACGCGACCACCGCGTCCTCCCCGCCGATCTCCCGCAGTTGGCGCATCGCGGCCACCGCAAGATCGTCGTAGCGGTGCCCGAGCTTGCCGCGGCCCGCCTCGGTGAGCTGGAAGCGTTTCGCCGGCCGGCCCCGACCGACCTGCTGCCAGGCCGCCGCCGCGTGCGACTCGGCGTCGCCCATCTCGATCAGCGCGTCGAGGTGACGGCGCACGCCGGCGGCCGACAGCCCCAGCCGGGTGCCGATCTCCCCCGCGGTGATCGAGCCGGATTCCATCAGCAGCCGGACCACCGCATGGCGGGTGCGGCCTTCGGGTGATTCGTGGCCACCGGCCAGGTCAGCGGGGTCGGGCAGAACCGGACCGCCGGGGCGCTGCCCGGCGGTTTCGGTATCGGCCTTGACCTCGGCCTGATCGGTGGCCTCGATTTTCACAACACCAGTGTGACGCAATTCCAGGGCGGGGTCTAGAAAGGGTTACCTCAGTTCGGCCCCGAAACACCGTTGCGCTCGTCACAGCCGGGCCCTACGGCCAGCGGGCAAGCGGCCGTTACGCTGCTGGGATGTCAGTCCGGCGGCACTCGTTGAGCACGTCGATCGCGCATCTGCACGGCGACGAGCGCACCGTCGGCTCCCCGCTCAATGCCGGTGAACTCATCGGCCTGCGGCGAACCCGGCTGTTGGGCGCGACCGGAACCGTGCTGATGGCGATCGGTGCGCTCGGCGCGGGAGCCCGGCCGGTGGTGCAGGACCCGACATTCGGGGTGCGACTGTTGAACCTGCCGTCGCGGCTGCAGACGGTGGCGTTGACCATGACGACCACCGGTGCGGTGATGATGACCCTGGCGTGGCTGATGCTGGGCCGATTCGCACTCGGGCGGCGCCGGATGTCGCGCAGTCAACTCGATCGCACCCTGCTGCTGTGGATGCTGCCGCTGCTGGTCGCCCCGCCGATGTACAGCAAGGACGTCTACTCCTACCTGGCGCAGAGCCAGATCTCCCGGCTGGGCCTGGACCCTTACCGGGTGGGTCCGGCACCGGCGCTGGGCCTGGATCACGTGTTCACCCTGTCGGTGCCCAGCCTCTGGCGCGAGACGCCGGCGCCCTACGGCCCGCTGTTCCTGTGGATCGGCCGGGGCATCTCGGCGCTGACCGGGGAGAACATCGTCGGCGCGGTGCTGTGTCACCGAGTGGTGGTGCTGGTCGGTGTCGGGCTGATCGTCTGGGCGGTACCTCGGCTGGCGGCCCGCTGCGGCGTGGCCGAGGTCAGTGCGCTGTGGCTGGGTGCGGCCAACCCGCTGCTGCTGATGCACCTGGTGGCCGGTATCCACAACGAGGCTCTGATGCTCGGCCTGATGCTGACCGGCACCGAGTTCGCCATGCGCGGCATTTCCGCGGCCCAACCGCTGCTGCCCGAGTTACGCCGACATCCGGGGGCCTGGATGCCGCTGGCCGAACTGGTCGCCGGCGCTGTGCTGATCACGATGTCATCCCAGGTCAAACTGCCGTCGCTGCTGGCGCTGGGCTTCGTGACGATGGCGCTGGGTTGGCGTCTGGGCGGTGATCTGCGGGCGTTTCTGCTCGCCGGCACCGGCATGACCGCCATCGCCGCCGCAATCACCGGCCTGATCGGCTGGGCCAGCGGGCTGGGCTTCGGCTGGGTCTTCACGCTGGGCACCGCCAACGTGGTACGCAGCTGGATGTCACCGCCGACGCTGATCGCACTGGGCACCGGCCAGGTGGGCATTCTGCTGGGCTTGGGCGACCACACCACCGCGGTGCTGTCGCTGACTCGTGGGATCGGCGTGTTGATCATCATGGTGGTGGTCCTCTGGCTGCTGCTGGTGGTGTTCCAGGGGCGGCTGCATCCGGTCGGCGGACTCGGTGTCGCATTGGGCGTCACGGTCCTGTTGTTCCCGGTCGTGCAGCCCTGGTACCTGCTGTGGGCGATCATCCCGCTGGCCGCCTGGGCCACCCGGCCCAGCTT
Source organism: [Mycobacterium] zoologicum (assembly GCF_020172665.1). Taxonomy (GTDB): domain Bacteria; phylum Actinomycetota; class Actinomycetes; order Mycobacteriales; family Mycobacteriaceae; genus Mycobacterium; species Mycobacterium zoologicum. The sequence continues at coordinate 2,530,093 of NZ_CP083985.1, forward strand.
CCGGGTCGCGGTGATCGCGGTGACGCTGGTGGTGGGCATCTTCGGCCCGACCGCCAACGGCGACCGCTTCGCCCTGTTCCAGATCGTGGACGCCACCCTGGCCAGCGGTGTCGTGGTGCTGACGCTGATACTGGCGACCCACCGCTGGCTGCCGTGGCGGCAGATGCCGGCCGAACGCCCCCGCCCTGCCGTCGCCGGCCCCGACCCCACCGCTGATTCCGTCGCGGCCGACGACGCTTACGCTGAGTCCCCGTGAGTTCAGCTGTCGCGGTGCGGTTACGCGGAGTGCGCAAGACTTTCGGCGCTGGTCCTTCGGCGACCGAAGCGGTCCGGGACCTTGACCTCGACGTGCACACCGCCGAGGTGTTCGCGTTGCTCGGCCCGAACGGGGCCGGTAAGACGACGACGGTCGAGATGTGCGAGGGCTTCGTGCGTCCCGACGCCGGCACCATCGAGGTACTCGGCCTGGACCCGGTCGCCGACAACGACCGGCTGCGGGAACGCATCGGGGTGATGCTGCAGGGCGGCGGCGGCTACCCGGCGGCCCGCGCCGGCGAGATGCTCAAGCTGGTGGCGTCGTACTCGGCGAACCCGTTGGACCCGCAGTGGCTGCTGGACACCCTGGGCCTCACCGACGCCGCCCGCACCACCTACCGGCGACTCTCCGGCGGCCAGCAACAGCGCCTGGCCCTGGCCTGCGCGCTGGTCGGGCGTCCCGAGCTGGTGTTCCTCGACGAGCCCACGGCCGGAATGGACGCCCACGCCCGGCTGCTGGTGTGGGAGCTGATCGACGCGTTGCGCCGCGACGGCGTGACCGTGGTGCTGACCACCCACCACCTGCGCGAAGCCGAGGAACTGGCCGACCGGCTGCTGATCATCGACCACGGCGCCGTGGTGGCCTCCGGCACGCCGGCGGAGCTGACCCGCAGCGGCGCCCAGGGCCAGGTGCGCTTCAGTGCACCGCCGAAGCTGGAGCTGTCGCTGCTGCTGGCCGCGTTGCCGGAGGGCTACCGGGCCAACGAGGTGCTGCCCGGCGAGTATCTGGTGGAGGGCCCGGTCAACCCGCAGGTACTGGCGACGGTGACGGCCTGGTGCGCTCAACTCGACGTACTGGCCACTGCGCTGCGGGTCGAGCAGCGCAGCCTCGAAGACGTCTTCTTGGAGCTGACCGGACGGGAGCTGCGCGCATGACCACAGCCGATCAGTCCTTCCCGCCCGGGACCTTCACCCCCGACCCGCGGCCCAGCCGGGTGCCGGCCATGTTGGCCGCGCAGTACCGGCTGGAGTTGACGCTGCTGCTGCGCAACGGCGAACAGCTGCTGCTGACGATGTTCATCCCGATCACCCTGCTGATCGGTTTGTCGGTGCTGCCGCTGGGTCCCTTCGGTGATGGCTCGGCCGAGCGCGCCACGACGCTGCTGCCGGTGATCATGTCGTTGGCGGTGATCGCCACCGCGTTCACCGGCCAGGCCATCGCCGTGGCATTCGACCGCCGCTACGGCGCACTCAAACGCTTGGGCGCCACCGCATTACCTGTGTGGGGTGTGATCACCGGCAAGTCGCTGTCGGTGGCGACGGTGGTGGTGCTGCAGTCGATTGTGCTCGGGGCCATCGGCGCCGTGCTGGGCTGGCGGCCCACGCTGGCCGGGCTGGGGTTGGGGGCGTTCGCGATCGCACTGGGCACGGTCTGCTTCGCAGCCTTGGGACTGCTGCTCGGCGGCAGCCTGCGGGCCGAGATCGTGCTGGCCATCGCCAACCTGCTGTGGTTCGTGTTCGGCGGATTGTCCGCGCTGACGGTGGAGAACGAGTTGGTGCCCGACGCGGCGCGCTGGCTGGCCCGGCTGACACCTGCGGGTGCGCTGACCGAGTCGCTGGCCCAGGCGCTGGCCTGCTCGGTCGACTGGTTCGGCTTCGCGGTGCTGGCGGTGTGGGGCGCACTGGCCGGGATCGCCGCGGTTCGCTGGTTCCGGTTCAGCTGAGATGAAGCGACTGATCGGCCTGCTGCCGGAACCGAGCCTGCGCACCCAGCGTCTGCTGGCCGCCGCGGTGGTGTTCACCCAGGGATTCATCTCGGTCACCGGTGCGATCGTCCGGGTGACCGCTTCGGGGCTGGGCTGTCCGACCTGGCCGCAGTGCTTCCCGGGCAGTTATGTCCCGGTGTCGGTCTCCGAGGTGCCGCGGATTCATCAGGCCATCGAGTTCGGCAACCGGATGGTCACCTTCGCAGTCGTCATCACTTCGGCGCTGGCGGTACTGGCGGTGATCCGGGCGGGACGACGGACCGAGGTGCTGACCTACGCGTGGCTGATGCCGGCCTCCACGGTGGTGCAGGCGGTGATCGGCGGTATCACGGTGCGCACCGGGCTGGCGTGGTGGACGGTGGCCGTTCACCTGCTGGTGTCGATGCTGATGGTGTGGCTGGCGGTGCTGTTCTACGTCAAGGTCGGCGAGCCCGACGCCGGCGCCGTGGTGCGTGAGGTGGTTCCGGCGCCGTTGCGCCTGCTGACCGCGTTGTGTGCGGCGACGCTGGCCGCCGTGCTCGTCAGCGGCACCCTGGTGACCGGAGCGGGGCCGCACGCCGGGGACAAGAGCGCGACCCGCACGGTGGCGCGGCTCAAGGTCGAGGTGGCCACCCTGGCCCACGTGCACGAGTCGCTGCTGATCGGTTTCCTCGGCCTGCTGGTGGGGCTGACGTTCGGGTTGCTGGCGGTGCGTGCGGGCAGGCCGGCACTGCGCCGGCTGACGACGGTGATCATCTTGGCGTTCGCGCAGGGGCTGATCGGTGTCGTTCAGTACTTCACCGGGGTGCCCGCTGTGCTGGTGACGTTGCATGTCGCCGGCGCGGTACTGGTCACCGGGGCGACCGCGGCGCTATGGGCGTCGCTGCGCGAGCGGTCCCAACCCGAGCCGATTCAGCGCTGACTCCACCGCCAGCGTGAAGCGCCGCTGCGCGCCGTCGCGGTCGACCGGACTCATGTGACGCCAGCCCAGCTGCGGCGCGATCAGATCCAGGCTCACCAATCGGGCGTCTGACGGCGGTCCGATCACATCGGCCCGGGCGTACAGCAGCTCGTCGATGCGGATGCTGAGCCGTTCCGCGGCCGCCCGCAGCGCCGAGCGGCCCAGGTCCCACATCTCAAAGTCGGGGTCGACGGCGTGCCCCGTCCGGAACGCATGCGACTGCCCGCTGCCGAAGAACACCAGTGCGATGGGATCTTCCCGCGACTGTCCCCGCACCGTGGGCACCCCGGCGTATTCCAGATCCCGCAGGTAGCGTTCCTCGGCGTTCCAGGCGATGACGTCGGGGTCGTTGAGCAACGCGGGCACCCGCCTCGTCCAGGCCAGGAATTCGGCTTTGCGGTCCAACACATCGTGGGTCGCCCGCAGGATCACCAGATCCGCCGCCAGGGCGTCTGGATCATCCCAGGACAGCGAACGCGCCTGCAGGCCGCGGCGCCGCAGCGACTCCACCAGAGCCACATCGTCAACCCGGCCACCGCTCTCGCCCGGTGCCAGCGGATCCCCGGCCAAGACGATGCGCGGATGGAAGATGTCGGGCCGGGCCAACTTCATGCAGACCTCACGTTCGGAGATGATAGTCACCATGCACGCCGTCGAAGTCGCGAAAACCGGTGGACCCGAAGTCCTGAGCTATGTCAAGCGCCCGAAGCCGGCCCCCGCCGCCGGCCAGGTGCTGATCCACGCCGACGCGGTCGGGGTCAACTTCATCGACACCTACTTCCGCTCCGGCACCTATCCGGCCGCGTTGCCGTTCGTGGTCGGCAACGAAGTGGCGGGCACCGTCGCCGAAGTCGGCGCCGGTGTGACGGGATTGAACGTGGGTGACCGGGTGGCCAGTGCCTCGGCGACCGGCGCCTACGCGAAGTACAGCACCGCGCCGGCGGCCCTGACCGCCCCCATCCCCGCCGGTATCGACGCGGGCGTGGCGGCGGCCGCCCTGCTCAAAGGGCTGACTGCGCATTATCTGATCAAGTCGGTGTACCCGGTGCAACCCGGCGATGCCGTCCTGCTGCATGCCGGGGCCGGCGGCGTCGGGCTGATCCTGACCCAGTGGGCCACCGCCCTGGGCGCTCGGGTGATCACCACGGCATCGACCCCGGCCAAGGCCGAACTGTGCCGGCAGGCCGGTGCCGTCGAAGTACTCGACTATCCCGGCCCGACGGACTCCGACGCCGCCACGTTCGGCGCCCGCATCAAGGAGCTGACCGGAGGTGGCGTGGCCGCGGTGTACGACGGGGTGGGTGCGACGACGTTCGGCGCCAGCCTGGCCAGCCTCGCGGTGCGGGGCACGCTGGCGCTGTTCGGTGCCGCCAGCGGGCCGGTGCCCCCAGTGGATCCACAGCGCCTCAACGCGGCCGGTTCGGTGTACCTGACGCGGCCCAACCTGGCGCATTTCACCCGCACTGCGGAGGAATTCTCTTGGCGCGCAGGAGAATTGTTCGATGCGATCGCCACCGGGACGATCGGGGTGACGGTGAGCGGGCGTTACCCGCTGGCGCAGGCTGCCGACGCCCACCGGGATCTGCAGGCCCGCAAGACGACCGGCTCGATCGTATTGTTGCCCTAAGGGTTTCCGCCGGAATCGATACCGCCCCAGCTCTCGGGCAGCAGCGGCAGCCGGGCAACACCGTCGAACGTGCCGGCCAGCCGGGTCAGCCCGGCGGCCCGGCCGCGGGAGGCGGGCGCGGCGTCGGAGCGCCCGAGTTCTCCGGCGCCGCGTTCGGATACCGATGTCGGCTCCTCCCAGTCCGGCGAAACCCGCACCCTCAGATCCATCGCGGCGTCACCGTGCCCGAGTCGGGTCTTGCGGCGCCGGAGGCGTTTGGCCCGGCGCGCCGCTGCTGCCGCGGCCGCCGAGGCAGCCTCCGGGGTGGGCGATTTCTTCTTGGCGCTGTCCGCGGCGGCGGCGTGGGCGCCGAGCCCTGAGCCGAAGTCGATTCCGGGTCCGCCCCCGACGAGGTAGGGAAAGACCGGCAGGCCCGCGGACACGGCCGGCGGCGGCGCGGGCGCGGGAGGCCCCGGGGCCGCGCCGGCGGGAACGGCGGCCGGCGGCGGGGCGGGCGGAGGCGGTGCCGTCGCCACCGCCGAGCCGACGGCGAGCGCCGGGACGTCCGCGAGGACGGGCGGGGTCAGCGGGCCCACCGGAGCAGCGGCAACGGCGCCCGGCAACGGCCCGGTCAGCCCGGCCAGGCCGGCGAGGCCACCCAGGCCACCGGCCGGTGCCACCACGGCACCCGCCGCGGCGGCGATCAGCGCCGGGGACTGACTGATTGTGGTCGCCAGCTGGGCTATGTGGGTGGGCCAGTCGAACAGCGCCAGGGCTGCGATGTACTGCAGCGCCGGAATGATCTGACTCGGGTTCTGGGCAATGTTCAGGAAGTCCTCGAACAGTTCCAGTGAGCGCGCGAGGTACCAGATCGGTTGGGCGGCATTGGAATAGTAGTCGTAGACCTGACCGTTGAGAGTGCCGGCTGCTGGATTCCAATTGATCCCGAGGTTCTGCAGGAAGTGCGACACGGCGGTGGTCAGCGCGTTGGAGATCATCGGGTCGTGAGCGGTCACGCCGTCTTGGATGCCAAGGCTTTTCAGGATCGGATCGAGGAATTCGAGCAGACCCTGTAGCGGATTGCCCGACGACGGCGATTGCGATGAGGCCGCGGCGGACTTCTGGATCGGGACCGTCGCGGCGACAGCAGGGGTCGCTGCCGCGCAGACTTCGCAGACCCCCTGGTAGGTCGCCATCGTGGTGGCGGCCTGCACCCACATCCGGAAGTAGTCGGCTTCATTGAGCGCGATCGGGATGGTGTTGATCCCGAAGAAGTTGGTCGCCACCAACACTCCGTGGGTGGCGTGGTTGGCGGCCAGCTCCGCCAACGTCGGCATGGTGGCGAGCGCGGTGACATAGGCGGCTGCCGCCTCTTCCTGCGCCGCCGCCATCCGGGCGCTGTCTGCGCCGGCCTGGTTCAACCACGCCAGATACGGCTGGTGCGCTGCTTGGTATTGCTCACCGGCCGCGCCCTGCCAGAACCCGGCCGACACCAATGTCACCAGGGCGGCCAGTTCCTCGGCGACGGTGGCGTACTCCGCGCTGAGCGCCGACCACGCCGCCGCCGCCGCGAAGAGCGGACCGGGGCCCGGCCCGGCGCCGAGCAAGGTCGAATGCACCTCCGGCGGCGAAGCCATCCACAACATCTCGAACACAATAATTCATAGTCTCAAAGACTATTGTTCGGTTACCCGAACTCCGTGTCGTCAGTTGCCTTCGAGCTCTCGGCGCTGCCAGGTGCCGGGGAGTAACGGCATCCGGGGTCCGTCGTCATACGTACCGCCGGTCGACACCGTCAATCCCGTGGCCGGCGCGTCCTCGCGGGTCGAGCTCCCGGTGATCCCACCCAGCTGAGCACCCCGCGCTGACGCCGTCACCGGCTGTTCGGGTTCGCCCCCCGGATCGGCCCAATCCGGCTTCAGCTCGACGGTGAGGTCCATGACTCCGTCGCCGGACCGGTGCTTCGTGACGCGCCGACGGCGACGGGCCAGTCGTTGCTCCCTTCCGGCCTCGGCCGCTGCGGCAACCGCGGCCGAACCGCGCGGCTCAGCAGACTTGCGCGACGCACCCGCCCCGGTAGTCATGCCCGAACCGGTTCCGATACCCGGCGGGCCGAGCAGATAGGGCAGGAAGGTGGCCGAGGCGACCGAGCCCGCCCCGACCGGAGGCGCCGGAGGCGGCGGGCCGCCGACTCCACCGGCGGCCGGCACCGGGGCCGGCGCGGGTGCAGGGGCCGGTGCGGGCGGAACCGCAGGTGTCGTCGAGGCCGAGAACGCCGGCAGAAGATCCGGCACCGCCACGATCGGTACCGTCGCGGGCGCCGGTGGGGGCAGCGCGGCCAGGCCCGCCAATCCCGCCAGGCCGCCCGCGGCCCCCAACGGCGCGACGGCCGGGACGGCCAGCGCGGCGATCAGGGCGGGGTTCTCCGCCAGGAATTGGGCCACCTCAAGAATGTGGGTCGGGAAGTCGAACAACTGCCAGCTGATGAACCATTGGATGGCCTGCACCGGGTTCTGGGAGAGCAGCTGGCCGAAGTATTGGAAGTCCTCCAGCAGTTCCAGCGCCCGTGCGACCCAAAAGCTCAGTTGCGCCGGATGGGTGTAGTAGTCGTAGTCGAATCCGTTGAGGGTGCCTCCCGATGGGTTCCAGTTGTACCCGAAGTTCTGCAAGATCTGTGCGAGGTACTGGTCGAACCCGTTGGAGATCGTCGGATCGTGGGCCAGCTGGCTGTTGCCGATCCCCAGCTTCTGCAACTCGTCCACCAGCCACTGCGGAAGACCCAGCGGGTTCTCGTCGTCGTCGGCCGACTGCGCCTGTGTCGCATCTGTTTTCACGATCTGCGGCGCCGGGGCGGTCTGGGGAACCGAGGCGACGGCGCTGCCCGCAACGGCCTGGTAAGTGCCCATGACGGTAGCGGCCTGCACCCACATCCGGCCGTAGTCGGCCTCGTTGAGCGCGATCGGAATGGTGTTGATTCCGAAGAAGTTCGTCGCCACCAGCACCCCGTGGGTGGCGTGGTTGGCCGCCAGCTCGGCCATCGTCGGCATCGCCGCCAGCGCACTGACATAGGACCCGGCAGCCGTCTCGAGCTGGACCGCCGACGCAGCGCTGTCCGCGGAGGCCTGATTCAGCCACGCCAGATACGGGGCATGGGCGGCCACATACGATTCGGCGCTGGGCCCCTGGTATGCCCCGGACTGCACCGCCCCCAACACCGCGGTCAGTTCGTCGGCCACCGCGGTGTACTCGTTGCTCAGCAGCGACCACGCCGCCGCCGAGGCCAGCAGTGGGCCGGGCCCGGACCCGGAGCTCAACAACGCCGAATGCACTTCCGGCGGCGACGCCATCCAGATCGGCGCAGCTGCGGTCACCGTCGGCCACCCGATGAATTGTTGAACATGATTTTCATTATCGGCAAATTCAATACCGGCCACGCCGTCCGCACAAGGCGCTGCGCCCTCGTGTTACCTGCACTACTGCTGTGTCATCAATGGACGGGCTGAAACAAGCATTCACATGCCGATTCGGCAAGTAGGGCTTGGACCACAAGCAGGGCTTAGACCAACGGTCTAGAACAGGGTAGGCAGCCCGATGGCCGAGTCCACCGCGAGCGCGCAGAACACCACGGCCAGATAGTTGTTCGACTGCAGGAACAGCCGCAGCGGCTTGACCGGCTCACCGCGGCGCACCCCGGCGTAGAGCTGGTGGGCCATGGTCAGGAACCAGGCCCCGGCCGCCGCCGCGACCGCCGCGTACAGCCACCCGGCGGCGGGAACCAGCGCCAGCGTGGCGGCCACCGTCGCCCAGGTGTAGAGCACGATGCGGTGGGTGACCACGCGTTCGCTGGCCACCACCGGCAGCATCGGCACACCGGCTGCCGCGTAGTCGTCCTTGTAGCGCATCGCCAGCGCCCAGGTGTGCGGCGGAGTCCAGAAGAAGATCACCAGGAACATCACCAGCGCGGGCCAGCCGATGGTGCCCGTCACCGCGGACCAGCCGATCACCACCGGCATGCAGCCGGCCGCACCGCCCCACACCACGTTCTGTGAGGTGTGCCGCTTGAGCAGCATCGAGTAGACCAGCACGTAGAACGCGATGGTGGCCATGGCCAAGATGCCCGACATCGGGTTGGTGGTGCGCCACAGCCAGGCGAACGAGACCGCGGACAGCATCAGGCCGAAGATCAGCGCGTTGCGTGTCGGCACCGCGTCGCGGGCCAGCGGCCGGCGGGCCGTGCGCTTCATCACCTTGTCGATGTCGGCGTCGACGACACAGTTCAGCGCGTGCGCCCCGGCGGCGGCCAGCATGCCGCCGATCATGGTGTTGAAGATCAGCAGCGGATTGACGTTGCCGCGATCGGCCAACAGCATGGCCGGAATGGTGGTAACCAGCAGCAACTCGATGATCCGCGGCTTGGTCAGCGACAGGTACGCCAGCAACGTGGAACGTATTGCGCGGATGCGGCGCGGCGCGACGCCCTCGCGAATACTCACGTGATGACTCCTTGGATGACAGCAGCGACGGCAGCGTCTACTACGGACGATGGTAGACCGCGTGGCCGGGCCCGCCGAATCGCAGGGTCGATTCGCACTAGGCTTGGCGTTCGTGACCACTGCTGCAGAGATCTCCGCCCTGACCCGACCGCACCACCCGAGCGACTGGGCCGACATCGACTCCGTGGCGGTCGACACCGCCCGGGTACTGGCCGCCGACGCGGTACAGAAGGTCGGCAACGGCCATCCCGGCACCGCGATGAGCCTCGCTCCCCTGGCGTACACGCTGTTCCAGCGGGTGATGCGGCACGACCCGTCGGACCCGCACTGGCTCGGCCGCGACCGCTTCGTACTCTCCCCCGGCCACTCCTGCCTGACCCTCTACATCCAGCTGTACCTGGGTGGCTTCGGTCTGGAGCTGGCCGACATCGAGGCACTGCGCACCTGGGGTTCCAAGACCCCCGGCCACCCGGAGTTCCGGCACACCAAGGGCGTGGAGATCACCACCGGCCCGCTCGGGCAGGGCCTGGCCTCCTCGGTCGGCATGGCGATGGCCGCCCGCTACGAGCGCGGCCTGTTCGATCCCGACGCGGCGCCGGGCACCAGCCCGTTCGACCACTACGTCTACGTGATCGCCTCCGACGGCGACATCGAGGAAGGCGTGACCAGCGAGGCGTCGTCGCTGGCGGGCGTGCAGCAGCTCGGCAACCTGATCGTGTTCTACGACCACAACAAGATCTCCATCGAGGACGACACCGCGATCGCCTTGTGCGAGGACACCGCCGCCCGCTACCGGGCCTACGGCTGGCACGTCCAGGAAGTCGAGGGCGGCGAGAACGTCACCGGCATCGAGGAGGCCATCGCGGCGGCCCAGGCCGTCACCGACAAGCCGTCGTTCATCTCGGTGCGCACGATCATCGGCTACCCCGCCCCGAGCAAGATGAACACCGGCGGCATTCACGGCTCGGCGCTGGGCGCCGACGAGGTGGCGGCCACCAAGAAGGCGCTCGGGTTCGACCCCGACAAGACGTTCGACGTCTCCGACGACGTCATCACCCACACCCGCTCGCTGGTGGCCCGGGGCAAAAAGGCCCGTGACGAGTGGCAGGCCGGGTTCGACGACTGGGCGGCGCGGGAGCCGCAGCGCAAAGCCCTGCTCGACCGGCTGCTGGCCGGTGAACTGCCGGCGGGCTGGGACGCCGAGCTGCCGTACTGGGAGCCCGGCTCCAAGGACATCGCAACCCGCGCCGCGTCCGGCAAAGTGCTTTCCGCCGTGGGTCCGAAGCTGCCCGAACTGTGGGGCGGCTCAGCCGATCTGGCCGGCAGCAACAACACCACGATGGACGGTGTGAAGTCATTCGGGCCGGCGTCGATCTCCACCGGCGAGTACACCGCCGATCCCTACGGCCGCACCCTGCACTTCGGCATCCGCGAGCACGCGATGGGCTCGATTCTGTCCGGCATCGTGCTGCACGGGCCGACCCGCGCTTATGGCGGGACATTCCTGCAGTTCTCCGACTACATGCGGCCGGCGGTGCGGTTGGCGGCGCTGATGGACATCGACCCGATCTACGTGTGGACCCACGACTCGATCGGCCTGGGCGAGGACGGCCCGACTCACCAGCCCATTGAGCACCTGGCCGCGCTGCGCGCGATCCCGCGGTTGTCGGTGGTGCGTCCGGCCGATGCCAACGAGACCGCCTACGCCTGGCGCACGGTGCTGGCCCGCGGCGCCGACAGCGGCCCGGTCGGCCTGATCCTGACCCGCCAGAACGTGCCGGTGCTGGCCGGCACCGACGCCGACGGGGTGGCCCGCGGCGGCTACGTGCTCAGCGAAGCGGCCGGCGGTGACCCCGACGTGGTGCTGATCGCCACCGGTTCTGAGGTGCAGCTGGCCGTAGAAGCACAGAAATTGTTGGCTGACAAGGACATCAAGGCCCGGGTGGTGTCGATGCCGTGTATGGAGTGGTTCGAGGCCCAGCCGGCCTCCTACCGCGACCAGGTGCTGCCGCCGGCGCTGCGCGCGCGGGTCGCCGTCGAGGCCGGCATCGCCCAGTGCTGGCATAAGCTGGTGGGCGACGCCGGGCAGATTGTTTCGATCGAGCATTTCGGGGCATCCGCGGACTACAAGACTCTGTTCCGGGAGTTCGGATTCACCCCCGAAGCCGTCGTCGCGGCCGCAGAACGTGCCCTGAACAACTGAGAAGGAGCGCCGTCTTATGACTCAGAACCCCAACCTCGCCGCGCTGAGCGCCGCCGGAGTCTCGGTGTGGCTGGACGACCTGTCCCGTGACCGGCTCACCTCGGGCAACCTCGCCGAGCTCGCCGAGACCCGCAGCGTGGTAGGGGTGACCACGAACCCGACCATCTTCCAGAAGGCACTGGAGAAGGGCCACGCCTACGACAGCCAGGTGGCCGAGTTGGCCGCCCGCGGCGCCGACGTGGACGCCGTGATCCGCACCGTCACCACCGATGACGTCCGCGACGCGTGCGACGTGCTGCGCCCGGCCTGGGAGGCCTCCAACGGGGTGGACGGCCGGGTCTCCATCGAGGTCGACCCGCGCTTGGCCCACGACACCGACAAGACGATCCTGCAGGCCGTCGAGCTGTGGAAGATCGTCGACCGGCCCAACCTGTTCATCAAGATCCCTGCCACCAAGGCGGGCCTTCCGGCGATCACCGCGGTACTGGCCGAGGGGATTTCGGTCAACGTCACGCTGATCTTCTCCGTGCAGCGGCACCGCGAGGTGATGGACGCCTACCTGGCCGGCTTGAAGGCCGCCAGGTCCGGTGGCCACGACCTGTCGAAGCTGCACTCGGTGGCGTCGTTCTTCGTCTCCCGGGTGGACACCGAGATCGACGCCCGACTGGAGAAGATCGGCTCCGAGGCGGCTCTGGCCCTGCGCGGCAAGGCCGGTGTGGCCAACGCCCGGCTGGCCTACGCCGCCTACGAAGAGGTCTTCGGCGGTGCCACGTTCGCCGCGCTGGCCGCCGACGGCGCTCGGGTTCAGCGGCCACTGTGGGCGTCGACCGGGGTGAAGAACCCGGCCTATCCCGACACCCTCTATGTCACCGAGCTGGTGGCCCCGCACACCGTCAACACGTTGCCGGAGAACACGATTGAGGCCGTCGCCGATCACGGCGAGATCCGCGGTGACACCGTCAGCGGCACCGGTGCGGCCGCACAGCAGGTCTTCGATCAGCTGGTCGCGATAGGCATCGACATCCCGGACGTGTTCAAGGTCCTCGAAACCGAGGGGGTCGAGAAGTTCGAGAAGTCGTGGGCCGAACTTCTCGAAGCCACCCAGACCCGCCTCGAGGCCGCCTCGAAATGACCGGGGCAGCCGCTCGCTCTGACGCAGCGCCGTGGCTGAACCCGTTGCGGGACAAGCGCGATAAACGCCTGCCCCGCATCGCAGGTCCGTGCGGGGTGGTGATCTTCGGGGTCACCGGCGACCTGGCCCGCAAGAAGCTGATGCCGGCGATCTACGACCTGGCCAACCGGGGCATGCTGCCGCCCACCTTCGCCCTGGTCGGTTTCGCCCGCCGCGACTGGGCCGACGAGAACTTCGCCGACGTGGTCTACCAGGCCGTCAAGGAGCATGCTCGCACCCCGTTCCGTCAGGCCGTGTGGGATCGGCTGGCTGCCGGATTCCGGTTCGTGGCCGGCACGTTCGACGACGACGATGCGTTTGCCCGGTTGTCGAAGACCCTGGAGGATCTGGACGCCGAACGGGGCACCGGCGGCAATCACGCGTTCTACCTGTCGATTCCGCCCGCGGCGTTCCCGGTGGTGTGCGAGAAGCTGCACGCCTCGGGGTTGGCCCGCCCGCGCGATGGCCGCTGGAGCAGGGTGGTGATCGAGAAGCCGTTCGGCCATGACCTTTCCAGCGCTCGTGAGCTCAACGCAGTGGTCAACCGCGTCTTCCCGGAGGAGTCGGTGTTCCGCATCGACCACTACCTGGGCAAGGAGACGGTGCAGAACATCCTGGCGCTGCGCTTCGCCAATCAGTTGTTCGATCCGATCTGGAACGCCAACTACGTCGACCACGTCCAGATCACCATGGCCGAAGACATCGGGCTGGGTGGCCGCGCCGGCTACTACGACGGCATCGGCGCCGCCCGCGACGTGATCCAGAACCACCTGCTGCAGTTGCTGGCGCTGACCGCGATGGAGGAGCCGGTCAGCTTCTCCCCCAGCGAATTACAGGCCGAGAAGATCAAGGTGCTCTCGGCCACCAAGCTGGCGCAGCCGCTGGACGAGACCACCTCCCGCGGCCAGTACACCGGCGGCTGGCAGGGTGGCGAGCAGGTGGTCGGGCTGCTCGACGAAGAGGGGTTCGCTCGGGATTCGTCGACCGAGACCTATGCCGCCATCACGTTGGAGGTCGACACCCGGCGCTGGGCGGGGGTGCCGTTCTATCTGCGCACCGGCAAGCGGCTGGGGCGTCGGGTCACCGAGATCGCCCTGGTGTTCAAGCGGGCACCGCATCTGCCCTTCGATGCCACCATGACCGACGAACTGGGCAAGAACGCTCTGGTGATCCGGGTGCAGCCCGATGAGGGAATCACCTTGCGATTCGGGTCGAAGGTGCCCGGCAACCTCATGGAGGTGCGCGACGTCAACATGGACTTCTCCTACGGTTCGACGTTCTCCGAGGATTCGCCGGAGGCCTACGAACGGCTGATCCTGGATGTGCTGCTGGGTGAGCCGTCATTGTTCCCGGTCAATGCCGAGGTCGAATTGTCTTGGGAGATACTCGATCCGGTGCTAGACAATTGGGCCGAGCACGGCAGACCCGAGCAGTATCCGGCCGGCAGTTGGGGGCCGAGTTCGTCGTTCGAGATGCTGGCCCGCTCGGGCCGGGAATGGCGGCGGCCGTGATTCGCGCCGCCGACGAGGCAGAACGAAGAATGAGCGATGCGGAGGAGCGGCGCCAATGATCTTGGACCTGCCCGACACGTCCACCACGGCGATCAACAAGAAGCTCACCGAGTTGCGCGAGCAAGTCGGTGCGGGCAACACCGGACGGGTGCTGAGCCTGATCATCGCGGTGTCCGGCGATGCGCTGCTGGAGGAATCGATCGAGGCGGCCACCGTGGCCAGCCAGGAGCATCCATGCCGGGTGATCGTGGTCTGCACCGGCGATACCGGCGACACCGGCGACACGCGCCTGGACGCCCAGCTGCGGCTGTTCGGCGACGCCGGCGCCGGCGAGGTGGTGGTGTTGCGGCTGGCGGGCGAACTGGCCGCACACGCCGATGCGGCGGTGGTGCCGTTCCTGCTGCCCGACATCCCGGTGGTGGCCTGGTGGCCGCAGGCCGCTCCCGCCTCGCCCTCCGAGGACCCGTTGGGCGCGCTGGCGGTACGACGGATCACCGACGCCACCAACAGCACCGACCCGCTCGCCGCGATCAAGGGCCGCCGCGACGGCTACCGCCCCGGCGACACCGACCTGTCCTGGAGCCGGATCACCTACTGGCGGGCGCTGCTGGCCTCCGCGCTGGATCAGCCGCCGTATGAGCCGGTCAATTCGGTGCTGGTCTCCGGGTTGTCGACCGAACCGGCCCTGGACATCCTGGCCGGCTGGCTGGCCAGCTGCATCGAGGGGCCGGTGCGCCGCGCCGTCGGAGAGCTGAAGATCGAGTTGGTGCGCGATAGCGAGACCGTCACGCTCAGCCGCCCCCAGGACGGGGTGGTGGCCACCTTGAGCCGCACCGGCCGGCCGGACGCACTGCTGCCGCTGCCGCGACGCGACACCTCCGAGTGTCTGGCCGAGGATCTGCGCCGGCTGGATCAGGACGTCATCTACGGCGCCGCCCTGCGCGGTCTGGAAAGGGTGGAGTACCAGTGACACCCACGACGACCGTCGTGCAGATCTACCCCGACGCCGACGAGCTGGTGGCCGCCACCGGGGATCGGCTCGCCGATGCGATCGAAGCCGCGGTCGCCGACCGGGGCCGGGCGCTGATCGTGCTGACCGGGGGCGGCAACGGGATCGCGCTGCTGCACCGGCTCGGCGAGCATGCCGGACGCATTGACTGGACCCGGGTGCACCTGTTCTTCGGCGACGACCGGTTCGTCCCCGCCGACGACGCCGACCGCAACGCCAAGCAGGCCCGCGACGCCCTGTTGGGCCGCATCGACATCCCGGCGGACAACGTGCACGCCATGCCCGCCAGTGACGGCCCGGCCGGCGACGACCTGGACGCCGCCGCACTGGCCTACCAGCAGGTGCTGGCCGCCAATGCCGCACCCGGCCAGCCCGCACCGGATTTCGACGTGCACCTGTTGGGGATGGGCGGCGAGGGCCACATCAACTCGCTGTTCCCCGATACCGATGCGGTGCGCGAGACGGTCCGGCTGGTGGTCGGGGTGCCCGACTCGCCCAAGCCCCCGCCGCGGCGTATCACGCTGACATTGCCGGCCGTGCGGCGCTCCCGCCAGGTCTGGCTGGTGGTCGCCGGCGAAGCCAAGGCCGAAGCGGTGGCCGCCGCGATCGGCGGCGCCGACCCGGTTCAGGTGCCGGCGGCCGGTGCGGTGGGCCGCGAACAGACGGTGTGGCTGCTCGACGCGGCCGCGGCCTCGCGGTTGTCGCAGTGAGCACGACGTCGACACGCCATAATGGCTCGCATGGCTGACAGGACCGCGGGCACCGGCCCCGAACGCAGACGGCTCAAGACCCTCGCCCAGGCGGCACTGAACGCCGACGTGACAGTCGGACAGCTCGAAGACGTCCTCGGCGGCCTGGGCACCACGATGGGTGAGCTGAACAGTTCCCTGGTCGGTCTCAACGCCACCGTCGAACGTCTGGGCAACGGGCTGGATCATCTGGAGGCGACGATGGCCAGCCTCGACGACCTGGCCCGGCGGCTGGTTGCGCTGATCGAACCGGTGGAGGCCATCGTCAGCCGGATCGACTACCTCGTCGAGGTCGGCGAGACCGCGATGTCGCCGCTGGCGGCGACCGAGAACGCGGTGCGCGGCATGTTCAACGCCATGCGCAACCGCGTCGTGCGTTAGAAGTGATTCTGGTACTTGATCAGCAGGCCGACCGCAATGATCGACACCAGCCAGATGGCGATGACGAAGTAGGTCAGCCGGTCCAGGTTCTTCTCGACCACGGTCGAGCCCGACAGGCTGGACTGCACGCCGCCACCGAACAGGGTTGACAGGCCGCCGCCCTTGGCGCGGTGCAGCAGCACCAGCAGGATCACCAGCAGGCTGGTGATCACCAAGAGGATCTGCAGCGTCAAAATCATGCCGCTACCCTACCGTTTCCCGGCTTTGGTCAAGGCAGCGGCCCGCCCGCGGCCAGCGCGGCCAGGATGGCGAACTGCTCGCCGTCCAGCGACGCACCGCCGACCAGACCACCGTCCACATCGGGCTGGCCGATGAGCTCGCCGACGTTCTTGGCGTTGACCGAGCCGCCGTAGAGCACCCGGACCGTCTCGGCGATCTTCGGTGAGGCGAGCTTGCCCAACTCGGCGCGCACCGCTGCGCACACCTCCTGGGCGTCGGCCGCACCGGCCACCCGGCCGGTGCCGATCGCCCACACCGGCTCGTAGGCGATGACGACCTGGGCGATCTGCTCGGCGCTCAGGCCGGCCAGCGAGCCGCGCAGCTGCTCCAGGCAGTGCTCGACGTGGGTGCCGGCCTCCCGGATCTCCAGGTGCTCGCCGATGCAGACGATCGGGGTCAGGCCGTGCCGCAGGGCGGCCGCGGCCTTGGCGGCCACCAGCGCGTCGTCCTCGCCGTGGTAGCTGCGCCGCTCGGAGTGCCCCACCACCACGAAGGTGCAGCCCAGCTTGGCCAGAAACGCCCCACTGACCTCACCGGTGTAGGCGCCCGAGTCGTGCTGCGAGAGGTCCTGGGCGCCGAAGGTGAGCCGCAGCTTGTCGCCGTCGACCAGGGTCTGCACGCTGCGCAGGTCGGTGAACGGCGGCAGCACGGTGACGTCGACCTTGTCGAAGTACTTGTCCGGCAACGAGAACGCCACCTTCTGCACCAGGGCGATGGCCTCGAAGTGGTTGAGGTTCATCTTCCAGTTGCCGGCGATCAGCGGCTTGCGACTCATGTGCAGCTCCCCTTGAAAAATTTAATTGTCCAGTACCTGCAGGCCTGGGAGTGGTTTGCCCTCAAGGTATTCCAGTGACGCCCCGCCACCGGTGGAGATGTGGGAGAAGCCGTCTTCGGGCAGGCCCAGGGCCCGCACCGCGGCCGCGGAGTCTCCCCCGCCCACCACGCTGAACGCGCCCTTGGCGGTGGCCGCCGCGATCGCCTCGGCCACACCCCGGGTGCCCGCGGCGAACGCCGGGAACTCGAAGACGCCCATCGGGCCGTTCCAGAAGATGGTCTTGGCGTTGGACAGCAGTGTGGCGAACCGCTCCACCGAGCCGGGGCCGATGTCCAGGCCCATCTGGCCTTCCGGGATGTCCTCGGCCGGGACCGTCGTGGGCGTCGCGTCGGCGGCGAACTTCTCGGCGACCACGATGTCCGCCGGCAGCCGCAGCACGTCGGCGTAGTCGTCGAGCAACTGCCGGCAGGTGTCGACCATGTCGGCCTCCAGCAGCGAGGTGCCCACCGGCAGCCCCTGGGCGGCCAGGAAGGTGAAGCACATGCCGCCGCCGATCACGATGGAATCGGCCTTGGTCGCCAGCGACTTGATCACGCCCAGCTTGTCGGAGACCTTGGATCCGCCCAGCACCACCGCGTACGGCCGCTCGGTCGACTCGGTGAGCTGCGCAAGGACCTTGATCTCCGCGTCGACCAGTGTCCCGGCGTAGGCCGGCAGCAGGGTGGCCACGTCGTAGACCGAGGCCTGCTTGCGGTGCACCACGCCGAAGCCGTCGGAGACGAACGCCCCTGGCGAGCCGTCCGGTGCGGCCACCAGCTCGGCCAGTGCGCGGGCCAGCCCGAGCCGCTCGGCGTCGTCCTTGCTGGTCTCGCGCGGGTCGAAGCGGATGTTCTCCAGCAGCAGCACGTCCCCGTCGGTCAGGCCCTCGGCGCGGGCCAGCGCGTCGGTGCCGACCACATCACCGGCCAGCTGGACGTGCCGGCCCAGCTGCTCGCCCAGTGCCTTGGCGACCGGCGCCAGCGACAGCTTGGGGTCGACAGCACCCTTGGGCCGGCCCAGGTGCGCGGTGACGACCACCTTGGCGCCGGCCTGCGACAGTGCCCGCAGGGTGGGCACCGAGGCGGTGATCCGTCCGGCGTCGGTGATGTTTCCGTCGTCGTCGAGCGGGACGTTCAGGTCGGAGCGCACCAGCACGCCCCGACCCGTCACCCCTTCGGCCAGCAGGTCGTCGAGCGTCTTGTGAGCCACAGCGCTTAGAGGGACTTGCCGACGAGCGCGATCAGGTCGACCAGCCGGTTGGAGTAACCCCACTCGTTGTCGTACCAGGAGACCACCTTGGCCTGGTTGTCGATCACCTTGGTCAGGCCCGAGTCGTACAGCGAGCTGTGCGGGTCGGTGACGATGTCGCTGGAGACGATCGGCGCGTCGTAGTACTTCAGGATGCCCTTCATCGGGCCCTCGGCGGCGGCCTTCATGGCGGCGTTGATGTCGGCGACCGAGGCCGACTTGGCCAGCTCGGCGGTCAGGTCGGTGACCGAGCCGGTGGGGATCGGCACCCGCAGCGCGTAGCCGTCCAGTTTGCCCTTGAGCTCGGGCAGCACCAGGCCGATGGCCTTGGCGGCACCGGTGCCGGTGGGCACGATGTTGATCGCGGCGGCGCGGGCGCGACGCAGGTCGGAGTGCGGGCCGTCCTGCAGGTTCTGGTCCTGGGTGTAGGCGTGGATGGTGGTCATCAGGCCCTTGACGATGCCGAACTCGTCGTTGAGGACCTTGGCCAGCGGTCCGAGGCAGTTCGTGGTGCACGAGGCGTTGGAGATGATGTTCTGGCTGCCGTCGTACTTGTCGTCGTTGACGCCGAGCACGATGGTGATGTCCTCGTCGGAGGCCGGCGCGGAGATGATGACCTTCTTGGCACCGGCGTCGAGGTGGCCCTGCGCCTTGTCCCGCTTGGTGAAGATGCCGGTGGACTCGACGACGACGTCGACGCCCAGGTCGCCCCAGGGCAGCGCCGCCGGGCCTTCCTTGACCTCGAGGGCCTTGATCTTGGTGTTGCCGACGACGATGGTGTCGTCGCCTTCGAGGCTGACGTCGTGGGGCAGCCGGCCCAGGATGGAGTCGAACTTCAGCAGGTGCGCGAGGCTGGCGTTGTCGGTCAGGTCGTTGACCGCGACGATCTCGATGTCGGTGTTGTTGCCCGCCGCCTTCTGCGCGTCCAATGCCCTGAAGAAGTTGCGCCCGATGCGGCCGAAGCCGTTCACGCCTACCCGGACCGTCACTGGTTACTCCTCGTGTCTTGCTGAAATGAGCCGATGTATTCCCAGTCAGCCTAGTGCGTGACGTAGCACACGGCGCAGGGTCTCGACGTTAATCCCGCGACACCGGCCGGACCGGCGGCCGGTGCGGGAATCAGTCCGCGGTCAGTGCGGTTGGCTAGTGCCATGCGCATACAGATCTGGTCGGACGTCGTGTGCCCGTTCTGCTACATCGGCAAACGCAGGCTGGAGGCCGCGTTGGCCGAGACCGGGATCTCCGCGGACATCGCGTGGCGCAGCTTCGAGCTGGACCCGCAGGCGCCGCCCCTGCTCGATCGGCCGCTGGCCGAGGCGATGGCCGCCAAGTACGGCTTCAGCCAGGACCGGGCCCGGGCCTTTCTCGACGGCCAGCGCCGATCGGCTGCCGCCGTGGGCCTGTCCTTTGACTATGCGAACATCAAGCGTGGCAACACCTTCAACGCTCACAGGCTGATCCACCTGGGCGCATCACAGGGGTTGGCCGACAATGTCAAGGAGCGGTTCCTGCGGGCGTATTTCACCGAAGGCGCCGCAATCGGGGACCGCGACGTGCTGGCCGGTCTGGCCGTCGAGGCCGGTCTGGACGCCACGGCGGTGGCGGCGGTGCTGGCCGGCGACGCCTACGCCGCGCAGGTGCGAGACGATGAGCGCCGAGCCGGTGAACTCGGTATCCACGCGGTGCCGCACTTCCTGATCAACGAGCGCACGGCGATCTCCGGGGCGGCGGAGGTGGCGACGTTCGCTGCGGCACTGCGCGCTGAGGCGGCTACCGGTCCGGTTTGACCCGACCGCGCTTGGTGATGCGGACGGGGAGCTCGTCGCCGGGCTGTGGCCACGGCTGGCGGCTGAGCATGTCGGCGATCGCGACATAGCCGGCCTCGATCAGCCCGGTTTTGGCGTCGAAGATCTGGTAGGCCTGTTCGCGCCGGTGAATGGGTTGGCCTTCGAGCGTGATCACCCGCAGGTCGCCGTCGGCGAAGTCGCAGCGGCGCTGCACCGCCGCCAGCAGCTGCTCGTTGTGCAGGTGTCCCTCGCCGAAGTTCCATCCGATCAGCGGGCCGGCGATGACCTCGCCGTCCCGGATCGTGTAGTCGGCCGCGTTGCCCTCTCCGCCCAGTGCCCGGGGCAGCAGTCCGTTGAGCGCCCGGCCGTGCAGGTGCATGGCACGAAACGCCCCCGGGACCTTGGCGGCCACCAGGTCGACGGTCGCCGGGTCGTAGAACTTCGCCAACTGGTTGATGACCAGTGGCGAGCTCTTGACGATCTTGGTCTCCAGGGTGTCCTCGGCGCCGCCGCGGAAGCACCAGAAGCTGGCCGCCCAGTTCCCGGCGTAGTACCGCATGGCCGGCAGGAACGAGATCTGCTGCGGAAACATGTTTCCCGCGATCGGGATCACGACCAGCCCGGTGAACAGGATGGCCATCAGCAGCGGTGAGCGCAGGTCGTAGACGCTGACTTCGGGGTGCTGCCCGAACAGGAAGAACAGTGAGAACAGAAAGAACACGTTCCATTCCAACGGGACTCCCATCGGGAGGTTGGACAGGATGTTGAGGTGGAAGATCACCATGAACGCGATCAGGAACCACCGCCACGGGTGATCTCCGGCGACCAGCACCAGTAATGCCGGCACCACGAATTCGGCGGTGGTACCGCCGACGTGGGCCATCAGCTGCGGTATCCGGGTGGGGCGCAGATCATCGAGGTGATCGACGTACATCCGGCGCTTGAGGCCGGTGAAGATCTTCGCCCGCAGCAGGGCGTTGTTGCTGGTCATCACCGCGACCACATAGGGAAAGTGGTGGTTGAGCTTGGATGTGGCTGCACCCCACCACAATCCGAGGATGATGAGCTTGAACGCGGCCATCTGATCGACATAGGGGAAGAAGAACACCAGCAGGGTCAGGCCGTAGTGCTCGGCGCGAGCGGCCAGGAAGATCGTCTTGTCGCGCAGACCCAGCACGACCAGCGCGATCACCACCGGCACCACCAGCGTCGGGTCCAGCAGGCCCACCGGGGCGGGGTCGCCCTGACCGGCCGACAGCAGCAGCCGCACACCGCAGATCAGCACCGCGGCGTACAACGCGACGTCGGCGACGGTGCGGGTGTCGCCGCGGGTCAGCGGAATCCTGTCCGGCCAGGGCGGCAGCCGGATCGTGTTGGGCCGCAACCAGTACAGGGCACCGCCGATGGGCGGCCAGAACCGGGCGGTCAGCGGACCCGATCCGCAGCCCAGGCCGACGATCTCGAACAGCAGGCTGAACAGGACGAGCTTCTGGTAGACGATCGGCTGCGTCCACCACTCGGAGATGCGGCTCAAGCCGTCCAGGCCCGGGGTGGTCGCGATGACAGCCGCCGCGCCGGCGACGTAGGCCGCGATCTTGAGCAGGTAGATCAGGTAGACCCCCGACGGGGTGCCGAAGCCCTCTTCGGCCCAGTGCCGGCTGCAGATCTGGATACGCGTCGCCCACGGGGCGGCGCGCCACGTCTCGGGGGCGATGTCGGGGACCGACGGTTTGATGAATCCCATGTTGTCCTCACTCGCTGGAGTCCGTTCAGTTATAACGGCCGCGGCGTGAGGCCGGTCAGCTTTTCGGGTAGGCCGCGCGCAGCAGCGCCGGCGGCTTGAACGGGTGCCAGTCGCCGGCGGGCTGCGCCAGGCGATCGGCGATCACGTAGACCGCCGCAGGATGGTAGGCGAAGGCGATGTGGCTGGCGGCGATGCCGATGTTCTCGGTCTGGGGCGCGACACAGGTGAGGCACACCTGCCGCCCGACGATGCCGTCCACGACGGAGTACAGCGCGGTGGTGGGCACCGGCAGTGGCGGCGGCTCGGATTCGCCACGCACTTCGTGCATCGCGGACTGATAGTCGCCGTACCAGCGGGCCCACTGGGTCCAGCGCGGCCACTGCGGGAAGTCGGACATGTCGGTCGGTACGGAGTCGGCCTGATCGGACATGCCGGTGGCGAGCCGGATCGGCGAACCCAGGGTGATCACCTGGCGAACTGATTCCGTTCTGCGCCAAGCCAATTCACGGGCATATAGGCCTCCCAGGCTCCAGCCGATCACCGAGATCGGGACCTGATAGCGGGCCGAAAGCGCGTCGAGCCGTGCGGCTATCCCGTCACGCACCCGCGGCGTCGGGCCGAAATTGGTGCCCAGTCCCCAGCCATGCACCCGATAACCCAGCCGCCGCAGCACACGGCGCAGGACCAGGGTCGCCGAGTCGGCAGCACCCAGGCCGGGCAGCACCAGCACCGGGTGGCCGTCACCACGCGGCAGATTTCCCAGCAGGGGTGCCGCCCCGGCGAGCAGCCCGATATCGACGGCGGCGCGAGCGGGTTCGGTGAGGTAGAGCAGCCGGCTCGGGATGACGGGCCGGTGGTTCATGCCGGGAGTCCCGCGGGGACGGCGTTGGATTTCACGGTTCGAAGGATAGCGACGATGCCGTCGACGTCGGCCTCGCCGAACCCGCAACTCTGGAGAAGTCAGGCGTCTTCCAGCAGATCCGGCGTGACCGCCGACTCGGTGTCGGGAATCCCGTCCTGCTTGGCCTTGCGGTCGGCCATCGACAGCAGTCGCCGAATCCGGCCGGCCACAGCGTCTTTGGTCATCGGCGGGTCGGCCAGCCGGCCCAGCTCCTCCAGGGATGCCTGCCGGTGCTCGACGCGCAGCTTGCCCGCCGAGGCCAGATGGTCGGGCACCCCGTCGCCCAGGATCGCCAGCGCACGTTCCACCCGCGCGGCCGCGGCCACCGCCGCGCGCGCCGAACGCCGCAGGTTCGCGTCGTCGAAGTTGGCCAGCCGGTTGGCGGTCGCGCGCACCTCGCGGCGAATCCGACGCTCCTCCCAGACCAGCCGGGTGTCCTGGGCACCCATCCGGGTCAGCAGCGCACCGATCGCCTCACCGTCGCGCACCACCACCCGATCGGCCCCGCGCACCTCGCGGGCCTTGGCGCTGATGCCCAGCCGTCGCGCCGCACCCACCAGCGCGAGCGCCGCCTCCGGGCCCGGGCAGCCGACCTCCAGCGCCGACGAGCGGCCCGGCTCGGTCAGCGATCCGTGGGCCAAAAACGCTCCGCGCCAAGCGGCTTCGGCATCAGCCACGCTGCCGCCGACGACTTGGGCCGGCAGGCCACGCACCGGGCGTCCGCGCAGATCCAGCAGACCGGTCTGGCGGGCCAGCGCCTCACCGTCCTTGGTCACCCGCAGCACGTAGCGCGTGTTCTTGCGCATCCCACTGGCGGTCAACACGTGCACGATCGCGTTGTAGCCGTACAGGTCGAAGATGTCCTTGCGCAGCCGGCGGGCGATCACACCCTGATCCACCTCGGCCTCGACCACCACCCGGCCCGCCACGATGTGCAGCCCGCCGGCGAAGCGCAGCAACGCCGCCACCTCGGCACGGCGCGCGCTGACCGAGCTGATCACGAGACGGCTCAGCTCATCTTTGACTTCGGCCGTCATCGCCACGGCTTGCCACCTCCTGGTCCGAGTCCGCTCGGTCCACTCACGCCGGTTTGCCGGCCCCCGCCCTCATCGGTCGGCAGGACCGGCGTCGGGACCGTCAGCGGCGGCGCGCCGGCCTCCCGAACCCCGTCCAGCACAGCTGCCAGCTTTCCTGGGTCATGTAAAGGTGTACCAGGTCGGGCCACGTCCACGAACGCAACCTCGGCACCGAACAGCGCCGCCGCCCTGCGCAGCTGGTCGCGCTCCCGCTCACTGGGCACCCGCCCATCGTCGATCACGATGTCATCGACGGTGAATCCGGGTGCGTGCTGGGCCAATACGTGCAGGTGACGCTCCACCGAGAAGCCCGCCGTCTCCCCCGGCTCGGCCACCAGGTTGAGCACCAGGGCGCGCCGCGCCTTGGTGGCCTGCAACGCCGAGGCCAGGCCCGGCACCAGCAGGTGCGGGATCACGCTGGTGAACCACGACCCCGGACCGAGCACCACCAGGTCTGCGGCCATGATCGCGTCGACGGCCTGGCGGGTGGCCGGCGGATTGCCCGGCAGCAGCCGCACCCGGCGCACCTTGCCCGGGGTGGTCGCAATCGCCACCTGGCCCCGGATCAGCCGGAACAGTCGCGGGTCGGCGTCCAGGCCCGAGACGTCGGCCTCGATCTGCAGCGCGATCGGGCACATCGGCAACACCCGGCCCTTGACGCCCAGCATCCGGCCCAGCTCGTCGAGGGCGGCCACCGGGTCGGCCAGCACCTCGTTGAGGCCGGCCAGCAGCAGGTTGCCGATCGGATGTCCGGCCAGCGCACCGGTACCGCCGAACCGGTGCTGCAGGATGGTCGCCCACAACCGTCCGCTGGGACTGTCCGACGCCAGCGCGGCCAGCGCCATCCGCAGGTCCCCGGGCGGCACCACGTCCAGTTCGCCGCGCAGCCGTCCCGACGAGCCGCCGTCGTCGGCGACGGTGACCACCGCGGTGACGTGCGGGGTAAGCCGGCGGGCGGCCGACAGGGTCGCGTACAGACCGTGTCCGCCACCGAGCGCGACGATGCTCCGGTTGGCGCTCGCGGGCTCAATACTCATTCACGGCCCAGATCCCGGTGCAGCACCCGCACCGACAGCTCTCCGGAGGTGTCTTCGCTGTCCAACAGCCGCGCCAGCGCCTCGGCGATGGCGACACTGCGATGCTTGCCGCCGGTGCAACCGATGGCCACGGTCATGTATCGCTTTCCCTCTCGTCGATAGCCGCCGACCACCAGGGACAGTAGCCGGTGGTAGGTGCTCAGGAACTCGTCGGCGCCCGGCTGGCTCAGCACGTAGTCGCGCACCGCCTCGTGCTGCCCGGTGTGCGGGCGCAGCTCGTCGACCCAGTGCGGGTTGGGCAGGAATCGCACGTCCATCACCATGTCGGAGTCCATCGGCAGGCCGTACTTGAAACCGAAGGACTCGACGGTGATCGACGTGGGCGCGGTGACGGCGTCGCCACCGAACATGTCCTCGATGCTCTCCCGCAGTTCGCGCACGCTGAGCACCGAGGTGTCGATGACGAGGTCGGCGACCGCACGCACCGGCGCCAGCATGGTGCGCTCGGCGGCGATCCCCTCGGCCAGTGTCTGTTTGCCCTGCAGCGGGTGGCTGCGGCGATTGTTCTCATAGCGGCGGATCAGCGCGTCGTCGGAAGCGTCCATGAACAGCACCCGGGGGTTGATCCCGCGGGTCGCCAGCTCCGAGCGCACCGAATCCAGGTCACCGGTGAACCCGGCCGAGCGCACGTCCATCACCACCGCCAGCTGGGTGATCCGCGAGCCGGCCGCCAACCCCAGATCCACCATCCGGGCGATCAGCTCCGGCGGCAGGTTGTCGGCGACGTACCAGCCCAGGTCTTCGAGCACCTTGGCCGCGGTGCCGCGGCCCGCGCCGGACAGCCCGGTCACCAGCACGACGTCGATGCCGGCGCCGTCTCCGGGACCGGCGACGTCGCGCTCGCGCACGCCCTTGGCTGAATCCTGGTTCATCCCGACATCCGTTGCTGCTGCGCGGCGCCCGGCGCGCCGTCGGCTCCCAGGGCCTCCAGGACGGCGGTGGCGGTGGCCGCGCCGATCCCGGGGATCGAAGTGAGCTCTTCGACCGTAGCGTTCTTCAGCCGCGCCACCGAGCCGAAATGCGAGATCAGCACCTTGCGCCGATGTTCGCCCAATCCGGGGACGGCGTCGAGTACCGAAGCGGTCATCCGCCGGGACCTCTTGCTGCGGTGATAGGTGATGGCGAACCGGTGTGCCTCATCACGGATGCGCTGCAACAGGTAGAGGCCTTCGCTCTGGCGCGCCAAGATGATCGGGTCCGGCTCCGAAGGCACCCACACCTCTTCCAGGCGTTTGGCCAGGCCGATGGTCGCCACGTCGGTGATACCCAGTTCGGCCAGCACCGCGGCGGCCGCGTTGACCTGCGGGGCGCCGCCGTCCACCACATACAGGTTCGGCGGATAGGCGAACTTGCGGGACTTGCCTTCGGGGGCAAGCATTTCCGGGTCCTTCTCTTCCAGGTGCCGACGGAAGCGGCGGCGGGTCACCTCGGCGATCGAGGCTACGTCGTCGGAGCGGCCCTCCCCGGCTGCCTCGCGGATCGCGAAGTGACGGTAGTCGGACTTGCGGGGCAGCCCGTCCTCGAACACCACCAGGGAGGCCACCACATCGGTGCCCTGCACATGGCTGATGTCGACGCATTCGATGCGCAGCGGCGCGTCGGCCAGCCCCAGCGCCTCCTGAATGTTCTGCAGCGCAGCGGATCTGGCGGTAAAATCCCCCGCACGCTTCAACTTGTGTTGCTGCAGAGCCTCTTTGGCGTTGCGCTCCACGGTCTCGGCCAGAACGCGCTTGTCGCCGCGCATCGGCACCCGCAGCGAGACCCGCGAGCCCCGCAGCCCGGACAACCAGCTGGTCAACTCGTCGGCGTTGGCCGGCAGGCACGGCACCAGCACCTCGCGCGGAACCGGGTTGACCGGCTCGTCGGCGGCGCCCTCCAATTCGGCCTGGTCGCCGTAGAACTGGGTGACGAACTGCTCCACCAGGCGTTCCAAGTCGCTGGAATCTCCTGGGTCCCCCGGCTTTTCGATGATCCACCCGCGTTGCCCCCGAACCCGGCCGCCACGCACGTGGAACACCTGAACCGCGGCCTCCAACTCGTCGTCGGCGAAGGCCACCACGTCGGCGTCGGTGCCGTCACCGAGCACCACGGCCTGTTTCTCCAAGGCGCGCTTGAGCGCGGCGACGTCGTCACGCAACCGTGCGGCGCGCTCGAAGTCGAGTTCCTCGGAGGCCGCCAGCATCTGCTGCTCCAGGCTGCGGACCAGCCGGTCGGTCTTGCCGGCCAGAAAGTCGCAGAAGTCGTCGACGATCGCACGGTGCTCGGCCGCGCTGACCCGCCCGACGCACGGAGCCGAGCACTTGCCGATGTAGCCCAGTAGGCAGGGCCGGCCGATCTGCTGGTGGCGCTTGAACACCCCGGCCGAACAGGTGCGCGCCGGAAAGACGCGCAGCAACAGGTCCAGTGTCTCCCGGATGGCCCAGGCATGCGAGTACGGCCCGAAATAGCGAACCCCTTTGCGGCGCGGTCCGCGGTAGACCATCAGCCGCGGGTATTCCTCGTTGAGGGTGACCGCCAGCACCGGGTAGGTCTTGTCGTCGCGATAGCGGACGTTAAACCGGGGATCGAACTCCTTGATCCAGTTGTATTCCAGTTGCAGCGCTTCGACCTCAGTGTTGACCACCGTCCACTCGACGCCTGCCGCGGTGGTCACCATCTGGCGGGTGCGCGGGTGCAGGCCGGCGACGTCGGCGAAGTACGACGTCAGGCGCGACCGCAGGCTTTTCGCCTTGCCGACGTAGATGACCCGGCCGTGCGGGTCGACGAACCGGTAGACGCCGGGCTCGACGGGAATGGACCCGGGTGCCGGGCGATAGGTCGCGGGATCTGGCACGACTACAAGGCTAGTCGGGCGGTCCGTCGCCCGGCCGGTAGCGCGCCATCAGCTCCCGCAGCGTCCGCATCGCCGCCACGGCGGCCTCCTTGTCGGCGGACTGAATGGCCACCAGCGGGATGTATTCGTCGTCGGGCAACTCCAGCCGGGCCCAGCGCTTACCGGGCGGGAACGTCACGCCGAGCACCTGCGACCACGGAATCAGCCGGTTACCGAGCCCGTTGCACACCGACACCCCCGACGCGCCCGCGCGCACCCGGGCCCGCGTCCACAACAGCATCGAGCAGGCCACGATCACACCCAGCACGACGACCGCCACCCGGTCGTAGGTCCGAAAGATCACCCCGCTGGCGCGGATGGTCAGCAGGAAGCTCACCACCACGTGGATCACCACGATCAGGATCGCCGCGCTCCACAGGCCGATCCGCATCAGCCGCGGCCGCACGTCCAGTTCCCAGTGCGGGCTCGGCCCACTCACAGCGCGGCACGCAGGTCGCGCAGGGTCAGCGCGGCGCTCAGCGCGGCCGCCGCGGCCTGGGCGCCCTTGTCCTCGGTCGAACCGGGCAACCCGGCGCGGTCGATCGCCTGGTCCTCGTCGTTGACGGTGAGCACGCCGTTGGCCACGGGGGTGGCCGCATCCAGCGACACCCGGGTCAGGCCTTGCGTAACCGCGTCGCAGACGTAGTCGAAATGCGGTGTGCCGCCGCGGATCACCACACCTAGTGCGACGACCGCATCGTGGTTGCGGGCCACCTCCTGGGCTACCACCGGGATCTCGATCGCGCCGAGCACCCGCACCACCGTGGGCTCGGTGACACCGGCGTCGACGGCCACCTTGCGGGCGCCTTCCAGCAGGGCGTCACAGATCCGGGTGTGCCAGGTGCTGGCCACGATGGCCAGCCGCAGACCTGAGGCATCCAGTGCCGGCATGTCCGGCACTCCCGCCGCGGGACTCATCTACAGCGCCCCGCCGAACTCGTCGGAAACCGGAGTCACGTCGTCGAAGTCCTCCAGACCGGTCAGGTCGTGGCCCATCCGGTCGCGTTTGGTCATCAAATAGCGAATGTTCTCGGAGTTGGCCCGCACCGGCAGCGGAACCCGCTCGATGATGTGCAGCCCGTAGCCGTCCAGCCCGACCCGCTTGGCCGGGTTGTTGGTGAGCAGCCGCATCGAGCGCACGCCCAGGTCGGCCAGGATCTGTGCGCCGATCCCGTAGTCGCGGGCGTCGGCGGGCAGCCCGAGTTTGAGGTTGGCGTCGACGGTGTCGTCGCCGGAGTCCTGAAGTTGGTAGGCCTGCAGCTTGTGCAGCAGCCCGATGCCGCGGCCCTCGTGCCCGCGCATGTAGAGCACCACACCGCGGCCCTCCTGGGCCACCATCGCCAGCGCGGCGTCGAGCTGCGGACCGCAATCGCAACGGCGAGAACCGAACACGTCGCCGGTCAGACACTCCGAGTGCACCCGGACCAGGACGTCGTCACCTTCACTGTGCGGCCCGGCGATCTCGCCGCGAACCAGTGCGACGTGTTCGACGTCCTCGTAGATGCTGGAGTAGCCGACAGCCCGGAACTCGCCGTGCCGGGTCGGGATTCGCGCTTCGGCGACCCGCTCGATGTGCTTCTCGTGCTTGCGCCGCCACTCGATCATGTCGGCGATCGAGATGAGCGCCAGCCCGTGTTCGTCGGCGAAGACCCGCAGTTCATCGGTCTGGGCCATGGCGCCCTCGTCTTTTTGGCTGACGATCTCGCAGATCGCCCCCGCCGGCTGCAGGCCGGCCATCCGGGCCAGGTCGACCGCGGCCTCGGTGTGCCCGGGGCGGCGCAGCACGCCGCCGTCCTTGGCGCGCAACGGCACCACGTGACCCGGCCGGGTGAAGTCGTCGGCGACGCTGCCCGGATCGGCCAGCAGGCGCATCGTCGTCGCCCGGTCGGACGCCGAAATACCGGTGCCCACATTGTTCTTCGCGTCGACGGTCACGGTGTAGGCGGTGCCGTGCTTGTCCTGATTGACCGCGTACATCGGCAGCAGCCCGAGCCGGTCGCAGATCGCGCCGTCCAGCGGCACGCAGAGGTAGCCGGAGGTGTAGCGCACCATGAAGGCCACCAGTTCGGGGGTGGCCTTTTCGGCGGCGAAGATCAGGTCGCCTTCGTTCTCGCGGTCCTCGTCGTCGATGACGACGACGGCTTTACCCGCTGCGATGTCGGCAACCGCCCGCTCGACGGTGTCCAACTTCGTCATCTTCACTCCACCTTGGTTCGCTGTCTGCCGGACGCCGGTCGGAGGCAGTCCGTCCGTCCAGTATGAACCACCTGAGCGGCCCGGTTTGCCACCTCACTCACCGAGCGGGATTTGCCACCAGTCGCTCGACATATTTCGCTAGTAGTCGAGAGCTATACGCTGTGCTGACCAGCGCAAATGCAGGTCAATACGAAGCGTTGTAGTCAGAATATGTTGAGCGCAGCTAATGCCCGACTCCGAACCGATTGAACGGAGTCGCAAATGTCCACCACCACACCACACCCGGTCAACAGCACCTATCACCCGTGCTGCCACGCCATCGGCCAGCACAGCCGCGACTGCACCACTGGAAACCTGTCGGACCCCGGTGCCAACATGCCGAGCATGGACAGCAGCACCGCAGCCGACAACCGGCTCAGCCTCATCATGGAAGCGCGCCGACACATCCGCGCCGCCGATGAAGCACTTCAAGCCTTACGTCCCTACTTGGACGAACACGGCGAGTTCGTCGCCGACATCACCCACGCCGCGGGCGTCGGGATCGGCAAGCTGACCGTTGAACAGGTCTACGCCCGATGAGCACCGACGACAATGCCCCGCGGGTAATCGACGGTGTTGACCTCACCGCCTCCGGGGCGCCCAACTGGCGGCTGGTCGAATGCGTCAACCTGAGCGGGCATCGCAGCTTCTGGCTCATGGACCCGGACGGCGGGGACGGCGCCGAGTGTCCAGGCTTCCGCTTCCCGGCACACGAATACCCCGGCGCGCTGCCTATCTGGATTCGGCGGCGCGTAGAAGATAGGTCGGTCCGCTGCGGCCGGATCGCGCCGACGACGGGCAAGCCGTGCCGGCGGCGGGTCAATGCAGCCGATGAGGCTTGCCGATTCCACCGCGACATCGGGGAGTCACGGTCATGACGACCGCAACTGGCCTCGACGCGCTGGGCGGCAACGGTACGGTGACCCGATGAGCGAGATGTTCACGGGGGCCGGTCCCGCCGACGACGATGCCCGTAAGCCTGGGCAGGTGCCCGCGTTCCTTGAGGTCGAGCCGGGAAGCTTCAAGCCGCTGGGCGAATGCTCCCGCAGTGAAGTGTCGTCCACGATCATGTCGTTGACGATGCAGGCCAACGCCTTGGTAGATCAGGCGAAGGCACTTGACCGGTACCTGGAAAGCAGAACCGACTGACCGGCCCCAGCACGACGAATCGGCCCCTGACGCGATGTCGGGGGCCTTTTCGTGCAGGTCAGGAAGTGTGCGCCCCGGGCGGGCGAGGGCAGGAAGCGCAACTAACGCGCGTTAGGTCAAAGCATCCCCTGACGACTTGCGGAAGCGGCCGGCATCGAACGCGACCACCTTGCCGAGCGGCTTCTCCTCGCCCGAGTCGACCTCCGGCTTGGCGAGCGCCCGCAACCGGATGATCTCTGCCTTGGCCCGTTCCAGTGCCGAGTTGAGGTTGCCTCGAAGCTGCGGCATCGCCTCGAACACTTCCGCGAGCAGCCGGTAACGGATCTCCGCCTCCGCCAGCTCGTCGCCGGCAACCATTGCCGCGTTCAAAGAGTCGTATTCGGGCATCCGCGCCGCCTTCCGAACGATGAATGGTTATGCAGTCCAGGGGGTAGGGGGGGGTGACACACACACATAGATGCCTACGGAGCGGCATCTCGGCCACCGCCCAGGGGGTGCCTCCCCCATCATAAGTGCAGGTCAAAGGCTTGTTGCTGCACGGGTGTGCGTCTGCTGCTGATGCTTCCGCGCCTTGCCTTCTGGCGGATCGTGCATGGTTATGCATGGCATGGATGGGTGTCGGGTCGGGCGCAGGGCATCGCTCGCGGTTCAAGACCGACCGGTCATGGCGAGCCTTTTGCCTCTGAAAGGGGCGGGCGTTGACGCCCGACCCGACACCCGGTCCTTACGGTGCGGTCGGTGCGGTGACGGTGAACTTGCCGATCCGGTTGGGCTTGACGACGTTCTGCCCGAACCGCCAGGTGCAGCGCACGGCGATGGTGTCGGAGTCAAAGAACGCGTGTTCGCTGGTTGCGACCATCACGCGCCCGACCGCTGACACCACGGCGGTGTTGTCCAGGACCATGCCGTTGTTGCCTGACAGGGCCGGGGTGACGATGACCGGCAGGTCGAGCAGGTAGGGCTGGGCGTCGGTGGCTCCGGTGCCGAGCAGGGTGGTGTTGTAGCTGTCCGCCACCTTGAACTTCCGAAGTGATGCCCATGCGGTCGGTGACAGCAGGATGTGGCTCGGGGTGGCGAGGTTGGTCGCGAGGGTCGCCAACAGGTCGACGAGGCCGTCGAGGTCGTCGGCGACGGCACCGCCGTTGACGATGCCGGGGACGTTGATCAGGCCGGCGGGCGGCGTGACGGCGGGGCTTGTGGGCACTGCCTGACTGAGGTAGGCGGTGTCTCCGGCGCGGGTGACGGCGCGGGCCACGCTGGCACTCAGCAGCGCCGAGGCGTTCTCCTGCTGCCACTGCTCGCGGGACAGCTTCACGATCTGCGCCACCTTGCCGGTCGGAATGAGCCGTTCTGCTAGGCCGGGGTCATCCACATCGATGGGTTCGCCTTCAGTCACGAATCCGGCATCGGCGTCGTTGACGTACATGACCCTGACCATCGGGGCGTCGCCTTCGACGGTTCCGGCGACGGTGGAGGTCTGGAGGATCAACGCGTTGGGGATGGCGTCGGATGGTGCGACGGCGGTGACATCGGGTGACCAGGCGGTCGCGCTGGTGAGGGTTGTCTGCGTTGCCATTGTTTTGCTCCTTACGGTTCAGATGCGCGAAAGCCGCGCACCGTGGTTGTTGTCCTCGGTGCGCGGCTCGCGTCGTCCGGTGCCCGCGTGGGCGGTATGTCTGCCGGGGTCTGGTGACTCACCAGATGTTCGGCGTCACAGGCGATTCTACTGCCTGAATGCGTTCTCCCACGTGTTGCCCGCTGATTCCCGGCCATAGCTCGTGCCTTCGCGGGGTACGACGGGGCCGCGGAGCCGCTTCGCCTGTGGGTGTTCCAGGCCGAGCTGGTCGCGGGCGTCGGCTGCGGCGGTGGCGACCTTCTCCGGGTCGACGGCGCCGGTGTCGGTGAGGAGGGCCGCGAGTTCGGTGCCGGCGGTCCACAGGGCGGCGGGCTTGGTGATGTGGTCGGCGGCAAGGCGTTCCACCTCCCGGCGCTGCATCGATTCGACGGTGGCGCGCAGCGTGTCCCGTTCGGCTTCGGTCTCCCGAAGCTGCGTCCGGTACCGGGCTTCGCGCCTGCTTTGCGGCTCGGGGTCGGATTCGGGATCGGACCCTTCGGGGGTCACATCTGAGATGTCACCTTCCGGCTGGGGTTCCTCGGTGGCGAGGTTGTCCTCCACGACTTCGGTTGTCTCGGTGGTGGTGTCACTCATTGTTCTCTCCTTCGTTGTAGGTCATGGCGGTCCGTAGGACGGCCAGTTGTTGCGGGGTGTAATTGACTGTGCGCGTGCAGGCTTCACCGAGCGCGCGCACCTGTTCGATCGTCACCGGCGCGACGAGTTTCCCGAACTCCGGGGTGTCGATAACCAGCGCCAAGCCCAGAACCGTGGTGTCGATCGGGTAGGCGATCAGCGACACCCCGCAGGGATTGAAGACTGCGGCATCGGTCAGGTCGGGATTTATCACTTCATTTCCTTTCGCGTGGTGGTGATTTCGATTCCGCGTGCGCGGTCGCGGCGTGCTCGGTGCGGCGACGGAATGCCACGGTGGCACGGCTCGCCCGGTGGTACGTGGCAAGTCGGGCAACGGGTGGCGAGAGCGGTGTCGGTCACTGGTTTCCCCCGTCACCGATGACCCGCAGCCGGCTGCGGTTGACGTTCTCGTAGTAGGTGCCGATTGCGCGCTGTAGTGCCTGAATGTCGGCGATGTTGAGGTCATAGGGTCCGAACTCGATGTGCACGTCTGAGGCGCTGTCCACGACGACGCGTAGCGGCATCGTGCACCAATCGTCGGTCTCGCTGATGTAGGGCTCGGTGAAGCCGCATTCGGCGATGACGTGGCGTTGATATTCGCGGTCGGCGTGGCTGCGGTCGGCGTCGAGCACCGGGAAGGTTTCGCCAGGGACATAGGGGCCGTAATTGGTCATGTTGTTGCCTTCTTCCGTCGGGTGGTGGGTTGTGGTTGGTAGCGGCCGGCCCAGACTCCGGGTGGCGGCCGTTGCGGGTGAGCGCGGGCAATCCATTCGGCGCAGCGATCACGTACCGGGCATCGGCCGCAGATTTCGATGGCGTCCTCGGCGGCCTGGCGGTCACCATCTGCCGCCTGGTCGAACAGTCCGACGTGATCGCGGCAGGCGGCACGGCCGGGTAGGCGCGGGACATCGGTCAGGATCGCGCCGAGGAGCACCATCCATGGCGGTGGGGCGGTGTCCGGGCGGCCCCGGCGGGTGGGGGCGGTCAAGGCCGGACTCCCCTCGCCGCGTCCACAAGCCGGCAGGTGTGACAGCTATGGCACGGGTGCCCGTCCTGCGGTCGGCGGCAGGACCAGCACAGGTCGACCAACTCCGGCGGCATCGCAGCGATAATGTCGCGCTTGGTCAGACTCCGGGCCGGATGCGAAAGCCAGAACTGGCGGCGGCCAACGTTGGCCGCGATCCGCCAGAAAAGCTGGTCACGTACGTCGTCACGAGGTCCGGCATCGTCGGCTTGTACCCCGACGATCACGCTGGCGATGAACGGATCGGCGTGCAGGATGGCGCCCGCCCAGAAGGCGAGCATGAAGCCGTCCCAGAGCCCATGCAGGGCAAGGTCCCCATGGTCCAGCCGGCTCGCGGTGTGCGTGATCAACCCGTGGCCACCGTTGCGGGCCAGCCACTCCAAGATGTCGGCGACGGCGGCGGCTTCGGCGTCGGCGCGATTGTCCGAGTTTTGGAAGTGGACGTGATGTGTCCGGGTGGGCAGTCCGGCCTGCACCCGCTGCCAGAGACAGAACGCCGAGTCGATGCCGCCGGACAGCATCAGCAGCGTGTCGGCCGGGGCGCTCACGGGGTCACCCCGCCGGAGTAGTAGCACTCCAAACACTGCCCGGACTTGACCGATTCCTCGTTGACGAGCGGACAGCCACACGGGCACGTCTGGTCAGTGCCAGAAATAGCGGCACCCATACCTACAGAGCCGGTTTCCGGCCCATCTTCCGGCCCTTCTTCTTGGGGGTAAGGGGTACGTACGTCAAAATCTGGCACTGAATTGGGGTCGAGCGCTCCGGGGTCGATATCGTCGGCCAGGCGGTAATACCAGCGCGTTGCGTCTCGTCCCGCGTGCTGAACTTCATGCTCATCGCACTGGAGAACGCCGAGCATGTGCAAGGCCTGTAACTGCCGGTCGACGGTGGCGCGGGGCTTGCCCAGACGCTTGCGTACGTCGGCGGTCGGGCTGTTCGGGTGCCGAGCGATGTCGTCGATGATCGCCAACCGCAGCGGCGGCATGCTGTCGCGGGCGCATCGGATCGCCAGCCGCAACGCTGCGTTGCGTTTGACCCCGATGGCGACACCGCCACGGACCACCTGGGCGAGCTGCTTAGCGAATCGGGTGGGCATCTCCGGGGCGTGAGCGTCGATCACATCGCCCCGATAGTCGTACTCGACTCCGGTGCGCGATAGCGTCACCAAATCCGCAGCCGACAGCAGCACGTCGGTCTCAGTCGCAGTGAGCTGCACCGGTGCGGCTGACATTCCGGCAATGACGGCGGCAGCAGCGTCAGCCAACTCGGCGCGCATCTGAACTTCGCTGCCCGTGTTGCCGATGGCCTTGCGGCCCGCAGCTTGGCGACCCTTGGTCGAGTCCATGCGGATCAGTACGAACCTGTCACCCATAGCCGCAATGACCGCGTGCGCCTTGTCCCATGCGGTCGTCACGGCTCCGATGACGGCGATGCGGCCTGCCCATTCCAGCGTCATGCCGCCGTCTGAGCCGACGTTGCGTGACCACCGTCCGTCGTAGACCTCACGCTTTGCCGCAAGCACTTCGTTGCGGGCCTCGCCGGACATCGACAGGATGCTGGTCACGTCCTTGATGACCAGGACGCCGCGCGATCCGATCTTGCGAAGTAGGCCGCCCGTAGCGTCCTTGGCGCGGTCCTTGCGTCCCGTCGCCGACAGCAATGCACCGGCCGATGAGATGGTGCTGGTAATGACAGCTCCGATGCCGTCAAGCGCCTGCACGGTCTCGGTTTTCGCATTGCCAGACCCCGAGACCAGCAGTAGCCATAACGGGTCACCGTCGAGCCGTTCCACGGCAGCGGTTGCCAGCACCGCATCGAGTGCATCGGTGTCGTAATCGTCGCCGAGCCACCGTCGAAAAACCGTGTGTGCGTCAGTGAGTGAACTTGGCTGATACTTCCCGCTGGCGACCAGCTCCCGGCCGCGGGCAATGGTGTCGTCGGTCATGCACTCACCCCGGCACGTTCGTCGCAGACTGGCCCCCGGCCGCGCTCAACGCTGGCCGCAGCCGTCAATGGTCTTGAACAGCAGTCGCAGCGGCATCCCAGAATCAAGCCGCGTCGCTCCGCTTCGGCGATCAGTTCGGCGTCCGTCATCGCAGCACCGCCTCAACCTCAACCGGAACGATCGGCTGGAATCCGGCCCTACGCAGGTGATCGACGGTGCGCTGCCAGGACTCGGCCTGATGCTCGGTCAGCGGCACGCCGTCGTAGTGCCACGGGTCGGCGCGACCGCAGTCCAAGATGGCCAGCCGCTGGGACGCGGCGCGACGGCGCTTCCACTCCGCGACGGAGCAGCTAGACTGGGCGGTGGTGTGAATGGTGGCGGTGGCCCTGGCGGAAGCTGGGGCCGCTTCCTTTTCCGGCGGGCCTCCCCGCTGCGGGGCGGTCATTCGGCACCACCCGCGCTACGGAGCCGACGGGCCTTGGCCGACTTCAGAGCTAACGCCGCGAAGTACGCCTTGCGAGCGTTCTCCGCGCGCTTGGCGCGCTCGTCGGGCGGCAGTACCCCGTTGGGGTCAACCTCCCGTTCAAAGCGCTCATCGAACTTCGCGCGGGCGTTACGGGTACGCGCTGACCGGTCGGTGGTAATCGCCCACGACGTGTGTGCGGCGATTTGGGCGCGAAGTACGCGTTCGGATTCGGTAATCAACAGACGGGCCTTCTACTCGAAGGCCCGTCAAGACCTACCCCTTAGGGGCGTACATCCCGGTAGTGGAGTCGTAGCCGGGATGGGCGACTTAGCACAGTGTATGCGGTGCGGTGTGCTCTCAGCGCGTTAGCCGATACTCGGCGTGTCCGCCCAATGCCGCAGCCGCCAACTCTGTGCCCAACGCGAAGAAATTGAAGCTGCCAGAGTAGTCACATCGCTTGTTCATGCAGCACAGCTTGACGTTGTAGCTATTGGTCGGATGATGTAATGCCATCCGAAATCCGTGGTGACCCAAGCTGAGATCGCCTACGTATTCCTTCCTGGGTCCCCGCGGATGCATTCGGATCGAGTCCTCCTCGCGCGGCCCGTCGTCATGCTCGTAGACGTACAGCCCGATATGCACGATGAAGTGCCCTCGCGGACAAAGCACCCTGATGTCAGTTGGTTTGCCGCGCAATAGGTCTCGGATCGTATGTGCCGTTTCGGTGTTCATAACTCCCCTAGGTTCAACCCGCGCGCCTCGGCTGCGGCGCGCTCGGCGGCCGATGCTGTGGTGTACCGGTCCAGCATCGAGCGCGATGACCAGCCCGCCACCGCCATCAGCCCCTGTTCCGATCCGCCCGCGCGCAGCCACCGCGTCGCCGCGGTGGATCGCAACAGGTGCACGTGAAAACCGTTGATGCCGGCGCGCTCTGCGCGGATCTTCAGCGTGCGGTCCAGGCCGTGATAGGCCAGTCCTTGGCCGTTGCCGCCGAGCCACATCACCGGGCCGTCAGCGAGCCGGTGGCCACGTCGCACGCGCAGGTAGCGATCCACCGCAGCGGCGGTCTGCGGACCGAACGGCACGACACGTCCTTTGCCGCCCTTGCCGCGCCGCACCACGGCGATCCCCCGCGACACGTCGATGTCGTCGGGGAGCGCCATTCCGAGGAGTTCGCCGGCCCGGACGCCGGTCTCGGCCATGAACCGAATGACCGCCTCGTCTCGGCGGTCGATGAAGTCCTTGCCCGCGCAGGCCTTGACGAGCGCCTTGAGCTGGTCATCACTGAGGGCCTGGGTAACCTTCGTGTCGAGCTTGGGCGGGTCTAGGCCAGCCAGCGGATCGGATTCAAGTTCGCCCTCATCGACCAGCCACGCGACGAAGCGCCTCACGGCCTGGTGTCGGCTGCGGGCGGTGGCCGCCGCCGCACCACCGGCAAGCAGGTCGACCGTGAAGGCCTGCATGTTGGCGCGGGTGATCTCCGGCGGGGTTCCGCTGGTCTCGCACCACCGCAGGAACGCCAAGACACCTTCCCGGTAGGCGCTGACCGTGGCCTCGGATTTGCGCGCGGCACGCAGTGACAGCCGCCAGGAGTCGAGCAGCCCGCGCAAATCCAGCAAAGACTCACCCATGCCGAATATCTTGACATATAGCGGTGTGCTTACGTGGTAGCCTCGCCGTGACGGGCAAAGATGCACGTCAAACCACTAAGGTCGGGCAAGCAATCGCTCAACATACTTCGCTATCACGTCGACCTCCAGGTTGACCCGCGTTCCCACCGGCGCGCGGCCCAGCGTGGTCAGTTCCAATGTGGTCGGAATCAACGACACCTCGAAGAAGTCATCCGGATCACACCCCAGCCCGGCCACGGTCAGCGAGATGCCGTCGACGGTGATAGAGCCCTTGTGCACCACGTAGCGGGCCAGTTCGCGGGGCAGTGCGATGCGCACCACCTCCCAGTGCTCGGCGGGCGTTCGGGCCACCACGGCCCCGGTGCCGTCGACGTGTCCCTGCACGATGTGCCCACCCAGCCGGCTGCCCACCGAGGCCGCCCGCTCCAGGTTGACGCGGCTTCCCGGCGACAGTTTGTCCAGACTGGACCGCTGCAGGGTCTCATGCATGACGTCGGCGGAGAACCGTCCGCCGGGCAGTACCTCGACCACGGTCAGGCAGACGCCGTTGACGGCGATCGAGTCGCCATGCCGGGCGTCGGAGGTGACGGTGGGCCCCTCGATGACCAGGCGCGCGGCGTCGGTCAGCTCATCACGGCTGACCAGCTCGCCCAGCTCCTCGACGATTCCGGTGAACATCACAACAGGCTAGCGGCCCCCTACCGGGCGACCTCTATACGATGTCACCCATGCGCAGACTTCTCATCGCCCTGGCCACCGCCACCACCGCCGCCGCCCTGCTCGCGGGCTGCTCCGGCAAGGACGCCGGTGGACCACTGCCGGACGCGGCCACGCTGGTCAAGGAATCGGCCACCACCACCGCCGACCTCAAGAGCGCGCACCTGGCCCTGTCGGTCGCCGGCCAGATCAAGAACCTCCCGGTCAAGACCCTCGAAGGTGATCTGACCAACCAGCCGACCACGGCCGCCAAGGGCAGCGCCACCATCACCATGCTGGGCTCCGACCTCGACGCGAAGTTCGTGGTGATCGACGGCGACCTGTACGCGGCGATCACCGGCGACTCCTACGACAACCTCGGTTCGGCCGACAAGATCTACGACGTCGCGGCGATCCTGAGCCCGGAAAAGGGCCTGGCCAACCTGCTGAACACCATGGAGAACCCGAAAGCGCAGGGCCGCGACACCATCAACGGCGAGAAGGCCGTCCGGGTGTCCGGCGACGTTCCCGCCGATGACGTGAACAAGCTGGCACCGCAGCTCAAGGCGACCGCCCCCATCCCGGCCACCGTCTGGATCTCCGAGGACGGCGACCACCAGCTGGTGCAGGCCAGGCTCGACCCCAGCGCGGGTAACTCGATCCAGATGACGCTGTCGAACTGGAACGCCCCGGTCACCGTCGAGAAGCCGGCTGGAGCGTGATGCGGGCCAACCGCAAACTCGCGATCAGCGCGGGCAGCATCGCTGTCCTGCTCGGGGCCCTCGACACCTATGTCGTGGTCACGATCATGCGCGACATCATGGCGCCGCAACCAGCCGGTGTCGGGATCCCGATCAACAAGATTCAGCAGCTCACCCCGATCATCACCTGCTATCTGCTGGGCTACATCGCCGCGATGCCGCTGCTGGGCCGGGCCTCCGACCGGTTCGGACGCAAGCTGCTGCTGCAGTTCAGCCTGGCGTTGTTCGCCGCCGGTTCGGTGGTCACGGCCATGTCGCTGGACCTGCAGACGCTGGTGATCGGCCGCACCGTGCAGGGCATCGCGGCAGGTGCGCTGCTGCCGGTGACGTTCGCCCTCGGCGCCGACCTGTGGGCCCAGCGCAACCGGTCGGCGGTGCTCGGCTGGATCGCCGGCGCCCAGGAGCTCGGCAGCGTACTGGGCCCGCTGTACGGCATCTTCATCGTCTGGGCGCTGACCAGTTGGCGAGACGTGTTCTGGATCAACGTGCCGCTGACCCTGCTGGCCATGGCACTGATCCACTTCAGCCTTCCGTCGAAGTCCACCGACGGCCCCCGCGAGCGCGTCGACGTGGTCGGCGGGCTGCTGCTGGCGGCGATCCTGGGTCTGCTGACGATCGGGCTCTACAACCCCGACCCCAGCGCAAAACAGGCGCTGCCCGACCACGGCCTGGTGTACCTGGCGGTCGCCGCGGTCGCACTGGTGGCGTTCGCGGTCTGGGAGATCAAGTCGCCGACCAAGCTGATCGACCCCGAAGGTGCCCGATTCGGCCCGTTCCTGGCCGCGCTGGGCTCCTCCCTTGCTGCCGGCGCCGCGCTGATGGTCACCCTGGTCGACGTCGAACTGTTCGGTCAGGGCGTGCTCGGCAAGAGCCAGAACGAGGCAGCGATGCTGCTGCTGTGGTTCCTGATCGCGCTGCCGATCGGTGCCGTGG
The DNA here is from genome assembly GCF_020172665.1 of [Mycobacterium] zoologicum. Classification (GTDB taxonomy): domain Bacteria; phylum Actinomycetota; class Actinomycetes; order Mycobacteriales; family Mycobacteriaceae; genus Mycobacterium; species Mycobacterium zoologicum. The sequence continues at coordinate 2,571,086 of NZ_CP083985.1, forward strand.
CAGGTGGCGCGATCGCGACCAGGGCCGGTGACCGAGTGGTGACGTTTGCGGGCCTGCTGGTCGCCGCGGTGGGCTACTGGTTCATCTCGAAGTGGCCGGTGGACCTGATGTCCTACCACCACGACGTATTCGGGCTGAGCCTTCCGGCCGCCCACACCGACCAGCTGGTCGCCGGGCTGGGTCTGGGTCTGGTGATCGGCCCGCTGACGTCAGCGGTGATGCGGGTGGTGCCGCCGCGTGAGCACGGCATCGCCGCCGCTGGTGTGGTGGTGGCCCGGATGACCGGGATGCTGGTCGGAATGGCCGCGCTGAGCGCGTGGGGGCTCTATCGGTTCAACCAGATCCTGGCCGGCAAAACCACGCCGAACGGCAATCTGGCCGAGAAGGTCGAAGCCATCGCGCGCAACTCCCGAGAGGCCTTCGCGGCGATGTACGGCGAGATCTTCGGGATCACCGCCCTGATCTGTGTGGCCGGTGCGGTGCTGGGGTTGTTCATCGGCAGCAATGCCGATCACGTCTCCGACCCCGAGACTTCGGAATCCCAAGCCACGGTGCCCACCGCGGGCTGAGTCAGTTCGGGACCAGGCTCAGCAGCAGATCGGGCCCGATCGGCTGCACCGAGTCGTACCGCCAGCGCAACGCCCGGCCGATGCTGGACACCCCGACGTCGTCGACGGCGGTGACCGGCCCGCCCAGCAGGATCGGCGCCACGTAGGCCAGGATGCGATCGATCGCCCCTGCCCGCAGGAACGCGCCCGCCAGGGTCGGCCCGCCCTCGATCAGCACATCGGTGCGGTCGGCAAGGGCCCGCAGCACCTCGGCGGGATCGTGGGTGCGAATCACCATTGTGCGCGAGTCGTCGTTGAGCACCTTTGCCTCCGCGGAGATGTCACGCTCGCCCACCACCACCCGCAGCGGCTGCCGATCGGCCAGGGTGCCGTCCGGCAGCCGGGCGGTCAGAGTCGGGTCGTCGACGAGCACGGTGCCGGTGCCCACCACGATGGCCTCGGCGGCAGCCCGGCGGCGGTGCAGGTCGGCGCGGGCCGCCTCGCTGGTGATCCACTGGCTGGACCCGTCGGCGGCGGCGCTACGACCGTCGATGCTGGTGGCGTACTTCCAGGTGACATGCGGCCGGCCGGTGCGCTGCTTGTGCAGCCATTCGCGCAGCGGCCCGGACTGCACCGTGTCGGCCCGAACCCCGGCGATCACCTCGACACCGGCGGCGGTCAGCCGGGCGGCACCGTCGGCCGCAATCGGATTGGGGTCGGTGACGGCGTAGACCACCCGGGCCACGCCCGCCGCCAGCAGCGCCTCGGTACACGGCGGAGTCCTGCCGTGGTGATCGCACGGCTCCAGCGTGACCACCGCGGTGCCCCCGGCGGCCGAGCCGGCGGCCCGGCGCAGCGCCACCACCTCGGCGTGCGCTTCCCCGACCGGCTGGGTGCCGCCGACGCCGACCACCCGGTGCTCACGGTCGAGGATGACCGCGCCCACCGGCGGGTTGGGGTAGGTGGCGCCTTTGACCTTCTCGGCCTGTTCGACGGCCAGCAGCATGGCGGCGTCGTCGTCGAGCACCGGGTTGGCGCTCACAGCGTCAGGTGCGGCGACGCCGCGCCCGCCTGGCGGCGCAGTGCTTCGACGGCGGCGCCGGGGTCTGCGGCGCTGTAGACAGCCGAGCCGGCCACGAAGCAGTCGACACCGGCCTCGGCGGCCTGCTCGACGGTATCGGCGTTGATGCCGCCGTCGATCTCGACCAGGATGTTCAGCTCCCCGGAGTCCACCAGCTTGCGCACGGTGCGCACCTTGTCGAGCACCTCGGGGATGAACGACTGCCCGCCGAAGCCCGGTTCCACCGACATCACCAGCAGGGTGTCGAAGTCCCGCAGGATCTCCAGGTAGGGCTCCAGCGGGGTGCCCGGTTTGATCGACAAGCCTGCTTTGGCCCCGGCGGCCCGGATGTCGCGGGCGACCGCGACGGGGGCGTCGGTGGCCTCGGCGTGGAAGGTGACGTTGTGGGCGCCCGCCTCGGCGTACGGCGGGGCCCACCGGCCCGGGTTCTCGATCATCAGATGACAGTCCATCGGAATGTCGGTGGCCTTGAGCAGGCTCTCCACCACCGGCAGCCCGAGGGTGAGGTTGGGCACGAAGTGGGCGTCCATGACATCGACGTGCAGCCAGTCCGCCCCCTTGACGGCAGCAGCCTCATCGGCGAGGCGGGCGAAATCCGCGGACAGGATCGACGGCGCGATCATGGGTCGTGACATGGGCTCAGATTACTTGTAACGCCGCGGCGAACATGGCGTCGGTGCCGTGCCGGTGCGGCCACAACTGCACGTGCGGCCCGTCACCGAGCTGGTCGGCCGGTGCGAACAGCGACCGGGTGTCCAACTGCTGCACCCCGTGCCGGCGCACCGCGTCGGCCACCACCCCGACCGTCTCCGACAGGTGCGGCGAACAGGTGGCGTAGAGCACCACGCCGCCCGGCCGGGTCAGCGCGATCGCCGCCGCCAGCAGTTCGCGCTGCAGCTTGGCCAGCACCGGTATGTCGGCGGGCAGCCGGCGCCAGCGGGCTTCGGGGCGCCGCCGCAGGGCGCCGAGCCCGGTGCACGGTGCGTCCACCAGGACCCGGTCGAAGCCGGGTTGCAGGCCGGACTCGCGGCCGTCGACGGTCAGCACCTCGACGTCGAGGCCGCGGGTGTTCTCGACGACCAGGGCGGCCCGCTGCGGCACCTGCTCCACCGCGGTCACCCGGGCCCCGGCCTGCGCGGCGAGCGCGGCCAGCATCGCGGTCTTGCCGCCGGGTCCGGCGCACAGATCCAGCCACCGCCCGGTGTCGCCGTCCACCGGGGCCAGGGTCAGGGCGCGGGCCACCAGCTGGCTGCCCTCGTCCTGCACCAGGGCCTGGGCGTCGCGCACGGCGTCGATCCGGCCGGGGTCACCGCCGGGCAGGTAGACGGCGTAGGGCGAATACCGGCCGACTTCACCGTCCACCGCGGCCGCCAACTCGGCCGCGGTCAGGACGCCGGGACGTGCGGCCAGGTGCACCCTGGGCCGTTCGTCGTCGCCGGCCAGCACCGCATCCAGCTCGCCGGCGGCGGCCCCGAGCGCGTCGGCGAACGCCTGGGCGATCCAACGCGGGTGGGCGCGGGTGAACGCCAGGTGCCCGATCGGGTCGGTGGCGGCGTCCGGGGCCAGCTCGGCGGTCCACGACGCCTCGTCGCGGGTACTGATGGTGCGCAACACGCCGTTGACGAATCCCGCTCGCGCCGAATCGAATTCGATACCCGCCTGCTCGACGGTGGTGGACACCGCGGCGTGCGGCTCGACCCGGGTGCGCAGCAACTGGTAACTGCCCAGCCGCAGCAGATCCAGCAACACCGGGTTGATCGACTCCGGTGCGCGCTGCGCCGCCGCCCCGATCACCGCGTCGAGCAGGCCGCGGGCCCGGCAGGTGCCGTAGGTCAGTTCGGTCGCGAAAGCGGCGTCGCGGCCGGTGATCCCGCGTTCTGACAGCATCGCCGGCAGCGCCAGGTTGGCATAGGCATCGCGTTCGGAGACGGCGCGCAGCACGTCGAAGGCGGCACGGCGCGCCGGATCCAGCGGTTTGCGCGCACGCCTGCGTGGCCCGGTCATGACGCCCGCACCCCCTCGTCGAGCCGGGCGCCGCGCGCCCAGTCTGCGGCGTTCATCGCTTTCTTTCCGGGCGGCTGCAGCTCCCCCAACCGGACCGGTCCCGTGCCGGTGCCGACCCAAACATGTCGCCGGTCGACGTGAATGTCGCCCGGCGGCAGGTCCTTCGGCGCATCGTCGACCAGGCAGACTGGGCCCAGCTTGACCCGCAGGTCGCCGATCTGGGTCCAGGCGCCCGGCGCCGGGGTGACCGCCCGGATCCGGCGGTCGATGACCGCGGCCGGCAGGTCCCAGCGCACCCGGGCATCGTCGGCGCTGATCTTCGGGGCGTAACTGACCCCGTCGGATGACTGCGGCACCGCGGTCAGCGCGCCGTCTGCGACGCCGTCAAGGGTGGCCGTCAGCAGCTCGGCACCCGAAATCGCCAGCCGGGCAAGCAGTTCACCCGCGGTGTCGTCCGGCCGGATGGTCTCGGTCACGACACCGTAGACCGGCCCGGAGTCCAGTTCGCGCTCGATCTGAAACGTCGTGGCACCGGTCATCTCGTCGCCGGCGGCGATGGCCGCCTGCACCGGCGCCGCGCCCCGCCAGGCCGGCAGCAGCGAGAAGTGCAGGTTGATCCAGCCGTGCGCCGGCACCGCCAGCAACTCGTCGCGCAGCAGTGCGCCGTAGGCGACCACCGGGCAGCACTCCGGTGCCAGTTCGGCCAGCGCGGCCACCGATTCGGGTGCATTGGGTTGCGCCGGGCGCAGCACCGGGATGCCGTGGTCGAGCGCCCGCTGGGCGACCGGGGAGGGCTGCAGGTGGCCTCGCCGCCCGGACGCCGCGTCGGGCCGGGTCAGGACCGCCACCACGTCGTGGCGTGGCGAGTCGATCAGCCGTTGCAGCGACGGCAACGCGGTGTCCGGCGTGCCGGCGAAGACAATGCGCACCGGCACAGTTTAGGGATCACCGGCGGTCAGGGCCGTTCGCCCGTCGGAATGCCGCAGCCCGCGACGGCGTTGTAACACTTCAATTGACAAAACAATCCCGAATGTGTCCGGAGGGCGATGATGGCGATCCTGGGTTCTGCTGACCGTGACCACCGAGACGTCGGGACTTCCGGGACGGTCGAACCCGGTTCGAGCCTGGCCGCCCGCCTGCTCAGCTGTACCGTCCGGCTGACCCTCTACAACGCCGTGGCCCTCGGCAGTGCCGCATTGGGCTGGCCACTGCCGTTCGGTGTCATCGACAACGCGGCGCGCGTCCTGCCGGCTCCTCGCGGTATGACCCGGACGGCGGTGCCCCTGCCGCATGCCCAAGCGCAGTTGGTGCGGGCCCGCGGGGTGGCATCCCGCACTGGTCGGGTGGTGTTGTACTGCCACGGCGGCGCCTTCCTGCTCGGCGGGATCAACACCCATCTGCGACTCATCGAGAAACTCTCCGGTTTCGCCGACAGCCCGGTGCTGGCGGTCGATTATCGGATGCTGCCCAAGCACACGATCGAGATGGCATTGCAGGACTGTCATGACGCCTACCGGTGGTTGCGGGCACACGGTTATGAGCCCGACCAGATTGCGATCGCCGGTGATTCCGCCGGCGGATACCTCGCCCTGACTCTGGCGCAGCGGCTGCACGCCGAGGGTGAGACACCGGCGGCGTTGGCATTGCTGTCCCCGCTGCTGCAGCTGGATCCGAACCGGCCGGCCGGTCATGGGCCGATGCTGCCGCACAGTTCGTTCGCGGCGCTGACCGCCCTGATCGCCGCCCATGACGGGGTGCTGTACGAGCCGCTGGAACACATCGAGCCGGGCCTGCCGCCGACCCTGATCCACGTCTCCGGCGCCGAGGAACTCGCCTATGACGCCCGGCTCGCCGCGCAGCGACTGGCCGACGCCGCGGTCCCGGTGGAACTGGAGATCTGGCCCGGGCAGATTCACGTCTTTCAGCTGGCGGCTCCCCTGGTGCCCGAGGCCACCCGCTCGCTGTGCCGGATCGGTGAGTACATCCGGACGGCGGCGGGCCGGGACGAGCGCCCGGATTCGGTTGCCTGAGCCCACGCGCGCGATATGGACGACAGGCGGCTACGGTTCCCCGCGCGCCACGATCACCGGAATGCCCGCGGCGTGGACCACCGCCGAACTCACCGAACCCAGCAGCTGGCTGGCGAACCCGCCGCGGCCGCGACTGCCGACCACCACGAGCTGGGCGTGCTCGGCCGCCTCGATCAGCCGACGAGCGGGGTGATCGAGGCGCACTCGCTGTTCGACGAGCACATCGGGGTACCGCTCCCGGTAACCGGCAAGGCGTTCGGCGAGGATCTCGTGTGCCTGCCGTTCGTGTTCGCTGCGGTTGACGTCCAGCAGCGGAATGACCCCGGCATCGCTCCAGGCGTGCAACGCCACCAGCCGCACGCCGCGACGGGACGCTTCGTCGAACGCCAGGGCTGTCGCCGCCTCCGATGCGGGTGAGCCGTCGATTCCCACCACCACGGGACCATCGTCGACGGTGGCCCGATCGGTGCGAATGACCGCGACCGGGCCGTGCGCGTGGTGAATCAGGCTGGTGCTCACCGAGCCCAGCAGCAGTCGGCCGATGGCACCCAGTCCGACACTTCCGACGACCGTCAGCACACTGTGCTCGGTGGCATCGATCAACGTCGGGACCACCTGGCCGTAGACCACTTCGGTGTGCACCTCCGGCGATGCGTCGCCGCGGACCGAGTCGACGACGGTGCGGGCCCGGGCGAGCACCTTGTCCGCCTCCTCGGACTGCCAGCTGGGCATGCCCTTGACTATCGGGTCGGGCGGCCACCCGACGGGGACCGGGGCCACCACATGCAGCAGCGTCATCGGTTGCTTGCGGAGGATCGCCTCGTGGGTGGCCCAGGCCACCGCGGCCTCGGATTCCGCCGACCCGTCGACACCCACCACGATTCCGTGCGGCGCTTTGATTGTTGACATCGCTCGGCCCTCCAACCAATATCGGGCCGGCCAGCCGAACTAGCCGGCTCTATACCCTCAACGCTACCGTTCTCCGGCGCCGTGCTGCAGAGTCGTTGGACCTCAAGAGATGGAGTTGGACCTCAATTGACCGGCCACTAGCCGATGTGCAATGGGTCGATCTGCACTCGGACCGGATGATGCGAACCCCGGGCGCTGAGCACCCCGACGCCGTGCCGCAGCGCCGCGGCCAGTGCCAGGCCGTGATCACGGCCTACCCGAACCAGCATCCGCGTGACGACCAGGTTGTCGGGCACCCCCGGCGGGCGCCGCGTCCCCGGCGGCAGGGGTACCGGACCGAGCAGCTCGACGCCGTCGGGCAGGTGAGCCGCCTCCAGTAGGGCCGTCACCGAATCCGGGTCGCCGTCGACGGCGGCGATGTGCACCGCCGGCGGCAGGCCGACCTCGGCGCGGGCGGACAGCTCGGCGTCGGCATGGCCGACCGGATCCCAGCGGATCAGGGCCTGCACGGTGGGGATCGAGGATTCGGCGACCACCGTCACCACCCCGCCCGACTCCCGGGAACGCACCAGCGCCGCGGCCGCCATCCAGCGCCGCAGGGTGTCCTCGGCCGCACGAAGATCCTGCCGGCCCAGCAGCGCCCAGCTGTCCAGCAGCAGCGCCGCCCCGTAACCGCTCGGCGCGCGAGGCTCGGCGCCGGGCGTGGCGATCACCAGGGCGGGACCGTCGTCGGTGTGCTCGACGATGGTGTCGCCTGCGGAGGTGATCACGGTGGTGCCGGGAAATGCCCGGCCGAGCTCTTCGGCGGTGCGCCGGGCGCCGATCACCACGGCGCGCACCGCCTCGGACCCGCAGCGCGCGCACTTCAGCGCCGGGTCGGCGCGCCCGCACCACCGGCAGGTGGCCGCACCGCCGTGTTCGGGAAGCGCCAGCGGCCCGGTGCAGTGCCGACAGCGGGCGATGGCGCGGCAGCGTGCGCAGGCCAGCGACGGCACGTAGCCGCGTCGCGGCACCTGCACCAGCACCGGAGCACCCGCGGTCAGCGCGGTGCGCGCGGCCTGCAGCGCGATCGACGGCAACCGGGCGGTACGGGCCGCCCCGTCGCGCTCGTCGGCGTAACCGCTGTCATCGAGCGCCACCACCCGCGGTGCGGCCGCCCGCAGCACCGTGCGAGAGGCCACCAAGTCATGGGCCCATCCGCTGCGCACCAGTGCCTGCGCCTCGGCGGTGCGGGCGTATCCCCCGATCAGCGCGGCGCAGCCGGTCAGGTGGGCCCGCAGCATCGCCACCTCCCGCGCGTGCGGGTAGGGCGACCGCGGCTCGGCCAGGCTGTCGTCACCGTCGTCGAACACCATCACCAGGCCCAGATCGGCGATCGGGGCGAACACCGCGCTGCGGGTGCCGATCACCAGCCGGGCCCCGCCGCGCAGCACCGCCAGCCAGCGCCGGTAGCGGGTGGTCGGGCCCAGGCCCGCCGACAGCGCGACGACGGCCGACTCGTCGATCCGAGTGACCGCCGCGCGCACCAGGGCATCCACGTCGCGCTGGTCGGGCACGATCGCCAGCGCGGTGCGGCCCGCCCGGATCGCGGCGGCGGCTGCCTCGGCGAAGCGCTCGCACCACGAATCGCCGGGCAGCACCTGCCAAACCGCCCGCGCCGCGCGGCCCTCGCCCAGCGCGGTCAGGAACTGACTGCCCGCGCGGTAGCGCCCCCAAGCCGCCGAATCGACCGGACCGATCACCGGCAGTGTCGGCGCGGGCGCGGGTTCGCCTTCTACCCGGGCATGCCGGGGCGGAATCGCCAGTCGCAGTACGTCGGCGCGGCTGCCGCCGTAGCGGGCCGCCACCGTCTCGACCAGCCGGCGCACTTCGGCGGTGAGCACGGGTTCGGCCGAGATCACCCGTTCCAGGCGGCCCAGCCGGCCGGTGTGGTCGGTGTCGGCGCGGCGCTCCCAGACGAAGGCGTCCACCAGCCGGCCGTGGAAACGCACCCGCACCCGGACCCCCGGCTGGGCCTGTTCGGACTGCTCGGGGGTGACCAGGTAGTCGAACTCGCGGTCCAGGTGAGGCACCGACAGCATCGGCAGCACCCGCGCTATCGGTTCGCTGTCGACGTTCACTACGCAGGTGTAGCAGACTCCTCCGACCGCGGCAGCCGCCGGCTCACAGGCGAATCGGCCTGTGCATCGGCGAATACGGCGGGGTCGCGACCGAATTAGCTTGCCGGGGTATGTCCGAGCTGCGCGGCGCCCACGTCCAGGCCGCCCGAATGCGTGAGGCGGCCCTGGCCGGTGCGTTCCGGTCGGCGGCGGACACCGATCGACTGCTGACCGCGACGCTGCACGATGCGGCCGATCACGCCCGCGTGAGCCGACGTCGCCTCGACGCGATCGGTGCCGAGATCACCGATGCAGTCTCCGACGTACGGGTGTGGGACAGCCCCGCCGGTGCCCGCCAGTTGCAGCTTTTCCTGGCGGCCAAGGCCCGTGACATCCGCGCGGTGATCAGCGACGCCGTTTCCGACGCCCGGTCGCGGACGACCATGCTGCGTTGCGCGGGCGACGGGTACGGCGTGCCCGCAGCCGAACGCGACCGGATCAACCGGCAGGCCCTGGCCGCCGACATCGACCGGGTGCGCAACGCCACCGAGGCGATCAGCGCCGAAGACATGCGCCGCTACGACAACGCCATGCAGGTCCTCGACGGTCTGCGGGTCAGCGCCGAAACCGGCCCGGCGCTGCTGCTGATCTACGATCCGGCGGCCTTCGAAGGACGGGGCCGGGCCGCGATCGCGATCGGCGACCCCGACACCGCCGACAACACCACGGTCTTGGTGCCGGGCGCGCACTGCAGCGTGCGCGACGGTTACCTGTCGCAACCCGACGGCGTGAACGTCTACCGGGAGGCCTGCCACGCGGACCCGGACCGCAGTAATTCGGTGATCGTCTGGATGGGCTACCGAACGCCGGACAGCCTTCTTGATTCGCGTGTGGCGCACCCTGATTCGGCTCGCGCCGGTGGACGGTCGCTGGCCGCCGACGTCAACGCCCTGGCGCTCACCCACCGCGGTGCCGCACACGTCACGGTGATCGGGCATTCCTACGGATCGACGACGGTCGCCGACGCCGCCGTATTCGGGATGCGCGCCGACGACGTGGTGCTCGTCGGGTCACCCGGGACCGACCTGGCCCGCAGCGCCACCGACTTTCACCTCCCGCCGGCCGGGCACGTGTATGTCGGTGCGTCGTCAGCGGACCCGATCACCCGGCTGGGCGGGCAGCCGCAACTGTCCGTTCCCGCCACGTCGGCCACCGTGGGGCTCGGCGCCGACCCGGCCGCCGACGGTTACGGGGCCACCCGGTTCAAAGCCGAGGTCGGCGGCCTGGCATCTCCGATGCGTGCGCACAGTTCGTACTTTCGTCCCGGCGGCGAATCGCTGTTCAGCATCGGCGACATCGCCTCCGGGCACGGCGACGCACTGGCACGCGATCACATGACGGCGTTACACCGACGCCGGCTGCCCGCGTTCGAGCCGGAACGACTGCGCCTCGGCAGCGGAAACCACCGGCATTGAAAGGATTCGGCCGACTATTCGGCCGACTGCTCCTCGGACGTGGACCGGCCGAAGAAGAACCCCGCCGTGATGAGCACCTGGGCCGCGGCGTAGGTCCACCAGACCGGCACCGCCAGCACCTCGTCGCGCAGCACGAACCGGCTGATCGCGATCATCGCGTCCGACACCGCGAAACACACCGCGCCCACCGCGGTCCAGCGGGTGGGCAGGTCGGCCAGCAGGGCGGCGCACACCATGGCGGCGAGCACCGCGACGTAGACCACCACCGGGACGGTCATACCCTCACGGACCAGGCCGGGCCAGAACCAGTCCAGCAGGCCTACGCAGCTCACACAGACCACGCCCACCCCGATCAGACCCGGGCCGGACACCACCGCCCGCGGGATCAGTGCGCCCAGAAAACACAAGTGCGCCAACAGGAATGCCGACAGGCCGGCAACGAATGACGGCTCCCACCACGGGATGGCCAGTAGCCAGTCACCGGCGGCCGAGAACATCAGGGCCGGGACCAGCCAGCGTGCCTCACGGCGGATCGGGTGGCCGGCGGCGGCGACCGCCAGCAGCACCGCCATCAACGTCTTGAACGCCGGCTGGCCGACCCAGTGTCCGGTCAGCGCGTCGCCGGGAGTCGCGGAGAAGGCCAGCGCCGTCAGAAACACGCCGTAGGTCGCGCCGGCCCAACCCGCGGCAGCCCACGCGAAGGAAACCTGGCGTGGTGCGTACGGTGTGTCCATGCCCGCTATCGACCCCATAGTGCTGAAGGTACTGGACGCGGTTCCGTTCCGGTTGTCACTCGACGACGGTGTGGAAGCGGCGCGCCGGCTGATGCGGGACCTGCCGCGCCTGCCGGTACACCCAGAGGTGGCCAGCGAAGACTGCGTCATCGACGGCCCGGGCGGCGACCTGCCGATCCGCATCTACCGTCCGGCCGGCGCCCCGGCCTCCGGTGCCCCGGCCTCCGGCGCCCCGGTCGTGGTGTTCTTCCACGGCGGCGGATTCGTCGCCGGCGACCTCGACACCCATGACGGCACCGCTCGCCTGCACGCCGCCAGCGCCGACGCGGTGGTGGTGTCGGTGGACTACCGGCTGGCCCCTGAGCACCCGTTCCCGGCCGCCGTCGACGACGCGTTCGCGGCCACCAAGTGGGTGGCGGCGCACGCCGACGAACTGGGTGTCGACCCGGCCCGGCTCGCGGTGGCCGGCGACTCGGCCGGCGGGAACCTGGCCGCCGTCGTGTCGCAGCTGGCCCGCAATGCCGGCGGCCCGGATATCGCCTTCCAGCTGCTGTGGTATCCGGCAACCACCTACGACATCAGCCTGCCGTCGTTCACCGAGAACGCCCACGCGCCGATCATCGACACCGAGGCGATCGCCGCGTTGAGCCTGGCCTACGCGGGTCACCTCGATCTGAGCGACCCGCCGGCGACCCTGGCGCCGGCCCGCGCCGCGAATCTGGCGGGACTGCCGCCGGCCTACATCGCGGTGGCCGGCCACGACCCGCTGCGCGACGACGGCATCCGCTACGGCGAGCTGCTGGCCGCGGCCGGGGTGCCGGCGCAGGTGGACAACGCCGAGACGCTGATTCACGGCTACCTGGGCTATGCCGGGGCGATCCCGGCGGCCACCGAGGCCGCCGATCGCGGGCTGGCCGCACTGAAAGCCGCCCTGAAGTAGTCCGATGAGACTGAACCAGGTCACCATCGGCAGTACCGACCTGGACCGTGCCGAGCGGTTCGACCGGATGCTGGGCCTGCAGCTGATCGTCATCTACTTCGAATGCGACGACGTCGACGCCGAATACCGGCGGCTGCACGGCTCGGTCGAATTCACTACTGCCCCTGCCGATATGCCGTGGTTGTGGCGCGAAGCCCGGCTGTCCGACCCCGACGGGCACCCGCTGTGCCTGTATGCCGCCGGCGAGGCCCGCCGGAATCCGCCGTGGCGACTCGACAGGAGCGATCAGTGAACGAGCAACCCGATTACGAAGTCCTGATCGTCGGCGCCGGCTTCTCCGGCATCGGCGCGGCGATCCGCCTGGATGCGGCCGACATGGCCGACTATCTGATCGTCGAGGCCGGCGACGGGGTCGGCGGCACCTGGCACTGGAACACCTATCCTGGTATCGCAGTGGATATTCCGTCGTTCTCCTATCAGTTCTCGTTCGAGCAGAGCGCCGCGTGGTCGCGCACCTACGCGCCCGGTGCTGAACTGAAGGCGTACGCCGAGCACTGCACCGACAAATACGACCTGCGCTCCCGAATCCGCTTCAACACCAAGGTGATCGAGGCCGGCTACGACGACGTCGACGGCCTGTGGCGGGTGCGGACCGATACCTGCGGAGAGATCACCGCGCGATTCCTGATCAACGCCAGCGGCGTGTTGACCACCCCGAACCTGCCCGACATCGACGGCGCCGGCACTTTCGCCGGGGTGAACATCCACACCGCACGCTGGGACCACTCCCAGGACCTGACCGGTAAGCGGGTCGCGGTGATCGGCACCGGCGCCTCGGCCGTTCAGGTGGTCCCCGAGGTCGCCCCGAAGGTCGCCGAGCTCACCGTCTTTCAGCGCACACCGATCTGGTGTTTCCCGAAATTCGACATGCCGCTTGCCGCGCCGGTGCGCTGGGCGATGCGCATTCCCGGCGGCAAGGCCCTGCAGAGGTGGGCCAGTCAGGCCTACGTCGAGGCGACCTTCCCGATCGCGGCGCAGTACTTCACCGTGTTTCCGCTGGCCAAGCAGATGGAATCCGCCGGCCGGGCGTATCTGCGCCGGCAGGTGCACGACCCGGTGGTCCGCGATCAGCTCACGCCGCGTTACGCGGTGGGCTGCAAACGGCCCGGGTTCCACAACACCTACCTGTCGACGTTCAACCGCGACAACGTGCATCTGGTCGTCGACCCGATCGAGCGGATCACTCCCACCGGTGTGGTGACGGCCGACGGAACGGCTCGCGACGTCGACGTGCTGATCCTGGCGACCGGGTTCAAGGTGATGGACAGCGACAACATCCCCACCTTCGCCGTGACCGGAAGCGGCGGACAGTCGCTGAGCCGGTTCTGGGACGAGCACCGACTGCAGGCCTACGAAGGCGTGAGCATCCCCGGGTTTCCGAACATGTTCAGCGTCTTCGGGCCGTACGGCTACGTCGGGTCGTCGTATTTCGCGCTGGTCGAGGCGCAGACCCACCACATCGTGCGCTGCCTCAAACGCGCCCGCAGCAGCGGTGCGACCCGCATCGAGATCTCCGAGGCCGCCAACGACCGGTATTTCGCCGAGATGATGCGCAAGCGGCACCGGCAGGTGTTCTGGCAGGACAGCTGCCGGCAGGCCAACAGCTACTACTTCGACAAGAACGGCGACGTGCCGCTGCGGCCAACCACCACCGTCGAGGCGTACTGGCGCAGCCGGCGCTTCGACCTCGACGACTACCGGTTCAGCGCGTAGCCCCTAGTCCCTCACCGCCGAGCGTGAAGTTGGCTTCACGTTCGGCGCCGAGAGTGAACTTGGCTTCACGCTCGGCGGGGGCGCGGTCAGATGGCGCGCTGGAGGTCCTCGACCTTGTCGAGCCGCTCCCACGGCAGGTCGATGTCGGTGCGGCCGAAGTGACCGTAGGCGGCGGTCGGCGCGTAGATCGGCCGCAGCAGGTCCAGGTCCCGCACGATCGCGCCCGGGCGCAGGTCGAAGACCTCGGGCACGATCTTCTCGATCTTGACCGGGTCGACGGTTGCGGTGCCGAAGGTCTCGATGAACAGACCGACCGGTGCGGCCTTGCCGATGGCGTAGGCGACCTGCACCTCGACGCGCTGCGCCAGACCCGCGGCGACGATGTTCTTGGCCACCCAGCGCATCGCGTACGCGGCCGAGCGGTCCACCTTCGACGGGTCCTTGCCGGAGAAGGCGCCACCGCCGTGCCGCGCCCAGCCGCCGTAGGTGTCGACGATGATCTTGCGGCCGGTCAGGCCGGCATCACCCATCGGGCCGCCGACGACGAAGTTGCCGGTCGGGTTGATCAGGATGCGGGTCGACGAGGAATCCAGCGTGTCGTGGGCCAGCTCTGCGAGCACGGTGCTGATCACGTGCTCCCGGAGATCCGGGTCCAGGGTGTTCACCAGGTCGATGCCCTCGGCGTGCTGGGTGGAGATCACCACGGTGTCCAGCCGGGTCGGGACGTCATCCTCGTATTCGATGGTGACCTGGGTCTTGCCGTCGGGACGCAGGTATCCCAGCGTGCCGTTCTTACGGACCTCGGTCAGCCTGCGCGACAGCCGGTGGGCCAGCGCGATCGGCAGCGGCATCAGTTCGGGGGTGTCGGCGATCGCGTAGCCGAACATCAGGCCCTGGTCGCCGGCGCCCTGGGAGTCCAGCGGGTCGGCGGCACCCTCGACCCGGGCCTCGTGGGCGGTGTCGACGCCCTGGGCGATGTCGGGCGACTGGGCACCGATCCCGATGTTGACCCCGCAGGTCTCGCCGTCGAAGCCCTTGTCCGAGGAGTCGTAGCCGATCTCCAGAATGCGCTCGCGGACGACGTTGGTGATGTTGGCGAACGCTTCACGCGCATTGGTCGTCACCTCACCGACCACGTGGACCTGGCCGGTGGTGACCAGAGTTTCCACCGCGACCCGTGAGCGGGGGTCATCGGCCAGCAGTGCGTCGAGCACCGAGTCACTGATGGCGTCACAGATCTTGTCGGGGTGTCCCTCGGTCACCGACTCACTGGTGAACAGCCGACCCTTTTCGCTCACAATGTCAACCCTTCCGCGCGTCACCGCGCTGTACAAAAGATAGGCCGGGCAAATATAGCGTCTGCGCTCTGCCCGCTACGCCAGTGGGCAATACCCGCAGCCGGCGCCCGGCCTACGTCATAACCCCCGGCTCGCTACCGTAGCAGCGCTCTCATCGATCGTGCACATGCAGGAAGTCCGCGACCGCGTCGACGATCCGGCTGGCCATCAACGTCTTGGAGCCGGGTTCGAGGGCGGACTCGGTGCCGTCGGCGGCCAGCAGCCACCCGTCGTTGTGGTCCACCTCGAAGGCCAGTCCGTCCCCGACGGCGTTGACCACCAGCAGATCGCAGCCCTTGCGGCGCAGTTTCGCCCGCGCGTGGAACAGCACGTCGCCGTTCTCGTCGCCGGTCTCGGCGGCGAATCCGACGATGGCGCGCATGTGGGGCAACTGCCCGTCATTGCGGGCCCGGACCGCACCGGCCAGCACGTCGTCGTTGCGGACCAGATCGATGGTGGGAGCCTGATCCTCGGCGTCGGCGCTCTTCTTGATCTTGGCCGGGGCCATCCGGGTCGGACGGAAGTCGGCGACGGCGGCGGCCATCACCAGCACGTCGGCCTCCGGGGCGTGCTTGGTCACCGCGTCATGCAGCTGCTGGGCGGAGCTGACGTGCACCACGTCGACGCCGGCCGGGTCGGCCAGGCCTGCGGTGTGCGCGGCGATCAGCGTGACCTCAGCGCCGCGCTGGGCGGCCACCCGGGCCACCGCGTAGCCCTGCTTGCCCGAACTGCGGTTACCGATGAAGCGAACGGGGTCTATCGGCTCGCGGGTGCCGCCCGCGGTAACCAGCACCCGCTGGCCGGCCAGGTCGTAGCGCAGCGCATCGGCTCGTTCCAGCAGCAGCGAGGCGAACGTGTTGATCTCCTCGGCCTCGGGCAGCCGGCCCGGTCCGGTGTCGGCACCGGTCAGCCGTCCCGAGGCGGGCTCGAGGACCACCGCGCCGCGCTCCCGCAGGGTCGCCACATTGGCGACGGTGGCCGGGTGCTGCCACATCTCGGTGTGCATAGCCGGGGCGAACAGCACCGGACAGCGGGCGGTGAGCAGGGTGGCGGTCAGCAGGTCGTCGGCGCGGCCGGCCACCGCGCGGGCCAGCAGGTCCGCGGTTGCCGGCGCCACCACCACCAGGTCGGCCTGCTGGCCGATGGCGACGTGCGGCACCTGCGGAACGTCATCGAAGACCCCGGTGTGCACCGGATTGCCGGAGAGCGCCTCGAAGGTCGCGGCGCCGACAAAGCGCAGCGCGGACTCGGTGGGCAGTACGCGCACCGAGTGGCCGGCTTCGGCCAGCTGCCGCACGACGGTGCAGGCCTTGTAGGCGGCGATGCCGCCGGAGACGCCGACGACGACCCGTTTGGCATCCACGGCTACGCGCCCCCGAACCTCTGCTACTCGCCTTCGGTGTATTCGAGCAGGTCGCCGTGGATCTCGCGCATCGCGATCGACAGCGGCTTCTCCTGCAGGCCGGGCTCGACCAGCGGCCCGACGTACTCGAGGATGCCCTCCCCGAGCTGGTTGTAGTAGTCGTTGATCTGGCGCGCGCGCTTGGCCGCGTAGATCACCAGGGCGTACTTGCTCGACGCACGCTGCAGCAGCTCATCGATGGGCGGGTTGGTGATGCCGAGCGGCGTGTCGTACCCGCCGATGGTCGACGGGTCGAACTCGTCGGCGTCGGTGGTCGACTCGGCCTGTGCGGTACTCACGTGAGACATTCTCCTGCGCTTGTGCTGTCTGAGCTGTGCGATGACTGGGGGTTCGGGTCGGTCAGGCCGGACCCGGTGTGCTGTCCACCAGCAAGGATACCAATTCTGAACAGGCGGTTTCCAATCGAGCGTTCACCACCACCCGGTCGAAGTCTCCTTGGGCCGCCAATTCGGTGCGTGCGGTGGCCAGCCGGCGCGCCATGACGTCCTCGGATTCGGTGCCGCGGCCGGCCAGCCTGGCCTGCAGCGTCTCCCAATCCGGCGGCGCCAGAAACACCGTGACGGCTTCGGGAAGAGCCTTCTTGATGGACCGTGCGCCGGCCAGGTCGACCTCGATCAGGACCGGGCGCCCGGAGCGGGTCGCGTCGTCCACCGGGGCGGCCGGGGTGCCCGATCGCTGCAGGCCACCGTGGATGTCGGCCCACTCCAGCAGCGCATCGGTGTCGATAAGCCGGTCGAACTCCTCGGGCGTCACGAACCGGTAGTCGACACCGTCGACCTCACCGGGCCGCGGTGCACGAGTGGTCGCCGAGACGCTGAAGTACAGGTTCGGCACCCGCTCGCGCAGGCAGCGGACAACGCTGGATTTTCCGACCGCGGAGGGACCGGACAGCACCACGACGCGTCCCGCGTACCGGCTGTCCGGTCCTCCACCGGCATTCACTGTCGGATCAGGAGAAGTCGAACTTCTCCAGCAGCGCCTTGCGCTGCCGGTCGCCCAGGCCGCGCAGACGGCGGGTGGGGGCGATTTCGAGTTCGGTCATGATCTCCTGCGCCTTGACCTTGCCGACCTTGGGCAGCGCCTCCAGCAGTGCGGAGACCTTCATCTTGCCCAGGACCTCATCGGTCTCGGCATCCTTCAGCACCTGCTTCAGGTTGGTGCCACCGCGCTTCAGGCGGTCCTTGAGCTCCGCTCGGATTCGACGCGCGGCGGCCGCCTTCTCCAAAGCGGCAGCGCGCTGCTCGTCGGTCAACTGGGGAAGGGCCACGATTCCTCCGTCTCATCGTCATCGGCGGACACCGATGTTTTCCTTGTCTCGGCCGGGTACTCCTGCCAGAGACGACGACCGTACCCACGCCGTCTGACGAAATCTAACCCCACCCCCCGATTCCGGCTACAAATGCCCAGCGTGCGGGGCCGGTGCCGGGCGGGTCCGGCCCCACCCGGCCGGGTTGCGGCGAGCCGGATCCGGCGAGCCGCAGCGGCAGCATGCACGGCCAAGAAAACCCAGCATGACCTGGGCGTTTGATCAGATCAACCGCCCGGCCCGGGCGGCGCGAAGTGTCCCCGCAACGGCGCTTCGAGCTGCCACGGACAACGACGACATTGAATTCGCACTCCACGGCGTGTCGGGCGTGTCGAAACCGGTTCCGCGGGGATTCCCCGCTTACCCGGCCAGATACGCCACGGCGTCGCGCAGCCGCTCCCCCGCCGCCCGTAGCGCCGCGACGTCGGGGCCTGCGCGCAGCACCTCGCGGGAGACCGCCGGCAGCAGTGTGCCCGCAGCGGCCCCGCCCAGGCCGGCCAGCGCCTCGAGACGCCCTCCCTGGGCCCCGACGCCCGGCACCAGTACCGGGCCGCCCAGAGCGCTCAGGTCGGGCACCTCGCGCAGCGTGGCGCCCACCACGACGCCGACCGATCCGGATCCGGTGCCCCGATTCAGCGCGGCGGCGGCGTCGACGATCGTCTGCGCGACGGTGCGGCCGTCGGCCGCGGTGGCACGCTGCACAGCGGCACCCTCCGGGTTCGAGGTGGCGGCCAGCACGAAGACGCCCCGCCGGTTGGCCTCCGCGGTGTCCAGCAGCGGCTGCAGCGACCCGAAGCCCAGATACGGCGAGGCGGTCACCGCGTCGGCCGCCAGCGGCGAATCACCGGCCCAGGCCGCGGCGTAGGCCGCCATCGTCGTACCGATGTCGCCGCGTTTGGCGTCGGCAAGCACCAGCACGCCGGCCTCGCGCAGCGCGGCGACGGTGCGCTCCAGCACTGCGAACCCGGCTGATCCGTACGCCTCGAAGAACGCCACCTGCGGCTTGACGACGGCGAACTCGGCGAACGCGCTCACGCACGTCTCGCTGAACACGGCCAGGCCGTCTGACGTCGCGGGCAGGCCCCACGCGGCGAGCAGCTCGGGGTGCGGGTCGATGCCCAGGCACAGCGGCCCGCGGGCCGCAGTCGCCTCTGCCAGGCGCGTCCCGAACCCGGCCGTCATCACTTCCCGCCGAGCGTGCTGTGCAACTCCTGCAGTGAGCGCACCCCGATGTCGCCCCGGATACCGGCCTCGATGCCCTGCACCGCTGCGGCGGCGCCCTGCACAGTGGTCACACACGGGATGTTCATGCTCACCGCGGCCGAGCGGATCTCGTAGCCGTCCACCCGCGGACCGGAGTTGCCGTAGGGGGTGTTGATCACCAGGTCGACCTCGCCGGCCCGGATCGCCTCCACCGCGGACAGGGCCGGCCGCTCGGGACTGGGCTCCTCGAAATGTTTGCGCACCACATCGCAGGGAATACCGTTGCGGTGCAGCATCTCCGCGGTCCCCTCGGTGGCAAGGACCCGGAACCCCAGATCGGCCAGGCGTTTGACCGGGAACACCAGCGAACGCTTGTCGTGATTGGCCACCGACACGAACACCGTGCCGTTGGCCGGCAGCGAGCCGTAGGCCGCGGTCTGGCTCTTGGCAAACGCGGTGCCGAAATCCCGGTCGATGCCCATCACCTCGCCGGTGGACTTCATCTCCGGGCCCAACAGCGAGTCGATCCCGGATCCGTCCGCGCGGCGGAACCGATGAAACGGAAGGACCGCTTCTTTCACCGCGATCGGCGCGTGCGGGCCGACGGTGGCGCCGTCGCCGTCGGCCGCCAGCAGGCCCTCGGCCCGCAACTCGGCGATGGTGGCGCCCAGCATGACTCGCGCGCACGCCTTGGCCAGCGGCACCGCGGTCGCCTTGGACACGAACGGCACCGTCCGGCTGGCCCGCGGATTGGCCTCCAGCACGTAGAGCACGTCGTCCTTGAGGGCGAACTGCACGTTGAGCAGACCCACCACACCGACGCCGTGGGCGATCGACTCGGTGGCGCGCCGCACCTTCTCGATATCGCTGCGCCCCAACGTCACCGGCGGCAGTGCGCACGCCGAGTCGCCGGAATGGATACCTGCTTCCTCGATGTGTTCCATGATCCCGCCGACGTAGACCTCGGTGCCGTCGCACAGGGCGTCGACGTCGATCTCGATGGCGTCCTCGAGGAACCGGTCGACCAGCACGGGGTGTTCCGGCGACAGTTCGGTGGCCCGGGTGATGTAGCCGCGCAGGGTCTCCTCGTCGTAGACGATCTCCATGCCGCGTCCGCCCAGCACGTAGGACGGACGCACCAGCACCGGGTAGCCGATCTCGGCCGCGATCCGCTTGGCCTGATCGAACGTGGTCGCGGTGCCGTATCGCGGCGCGGGCAGGCCGGCCGAGGTCAGCACGTCGCCGAAGGCGCCGCGGTCCTCGGCCAGGTCGATGGCCTCCGGGCTGGTTCCGACGATGGGGACCCCGGCGTCGGCCAGCCGCTGGGCCAGCCGCAGCGGGGTCTGTCCACCGAGTTGCACGATGACGCCGACGACACCGGGTCCACCCTTACCGGACTGCTGTTCGGCGTAGTACACCTCCAGCACGTCTTCGAATGTCAGCGGTTCGAAGTAGAGCCGGTCGGCGGTGTCGTAGTCGGTGGAGACCGTCTCGGGGTTGCAGTTGACCATCACGGTTTCAAACCCGGCCTGGGTCAAGGTGATAGCGGCGTGCACGCAGCTGTAGTCGAACTCGATTCCCTGCCCGATCCGGTTCGG
This sequence comes from [Mycobacterium] zoologicum, assembly GCF_020172665.1. Lineage (GTDB taxonomy): Bacteria > Actinomycetota > Actinomycetes > Mycobacteriales > Mycobacteriaceae > Mycobacterium > Mycobacterium zoologicum. The sequence goes on from NZ_CP083985.1 coordinate 2,591,546, forward strand.
CCCGGAGCCCAGGATGAGCACCTTGGGTTTGGCCGATTGCGGGGCCACCTCGGTCTCAGCGGCCGGGTCCAGCTCGAAAGTGCTGTAGTGGTAAGGGGTTTGGGATTCGAACTCGGCCGCGCAGGTGTCGACGGTCTTGAAGACCGGGTGGATGCCCAGCCGGTTTCGCAGCAGCCGTACCCCGTCCTCGCCGGCGAGTTCCGGCCGCAGTGCCGCGATCTGATGATCCGATAGGCCGCTGTATTTGCAGCGGCGCAACAGGTCGGCGTCGAGCACCGGGGTGTCGACGACCTCGGCGCGCAGCGCCACCAGGCCGTTGATCTGCTCGACGAACCACGGGTCCACCCCGGAGGCCTCGGCGACCTGCTCCACCGAAGCACCCTGCCGCAGTGCCAACTCGATGTCGTAGAGCCGGCCTTCGGTGGGAACTCGCAGCCGCTCCAGCGCCGCGTCGGCTGAATCCTCCTCGGGGTCGGGTTTGGTCCAGAATCCGGCCCGGTCGGTCTCCAGAGACCGCATCACCTTGCCGAGCGACTCGATGAAGTTGCGGCCCAACGACATCGCCTCGCCCACCGATTTCATGGTGGTGGTCAGGCGCGGGTCGGCGCCGGGGAACTTCTCGAACGCGAAACGCGGCGCCTTGACCACCACGTAGTCCAGCGCCGGTTCGAAGCAGGCCGGGGTCTCGCCGGTGATGTCGTTGATGATCTCGTCGAGGGTGTAGCCGATCGCGAGTTTGGCGGCGATCTTGGCGATCGGAAAACCGGTGGCCTTCGACGCCAGCGCGCTCGACCGCGACACCCGCGGGTTCATCTCGATGACGATGAGCCGACCGTCTTTCGGGTCGACCGCGAACTGGATGTTGCAGCCTCCGGTGTCCACCCCGACCTCGCGCAGGATCGCGATGCCCAGGCTGCGCATCGTCTGGTATTCCCGGTCGGTCAGCGTCATCGCCGGTGCGACGGTCACCGAGTCGCCGGTGTGCACGCCCATCGGGTCGACGTTCTCGATCGAGCAGACCACGACGACGTTGTCATGGCCGTCGCGCATCAGCTCGAGCTCGAATTCCTTCCAGCCGTAGATGGATTCCTCGATCAGCACGTTGGCCGTCGGTGAGGCCGCCAGGCCGTCGCCGGCCATCCGGGCGACCTCCTCGAGGCTGGAGGCCAGACCGGAGCCCAGGCCACCCATCGTGAAAGAGGGCCGCACGACTACCGGTAACCCGAGTTCGGCCACGGTCTCGGTGACCTCGGCCATGGTGTAGCAGACCCGGGAGCGGGCCGACTCGCCGCCGACCTTGGCGACGATGTCCTTGAACTGCTGGCGGTCCTCGCCGCGCTGGATGGCCTCGAAGTCGGCGCCGATCAGCTCGACGCCGTAGCGTTCCAGCACTCCGTTCTCATGAAGTGCGACAGCGGTGTTGAGCGCGGTCTGCCCACCCAGGGTGGCCAGCAGCGCGTCGACCTTGTTGCCGCGCTCGGCCTGTTGGGCCAGCACCTTCTCGACGAACTCCCAGGTGATCGGCTCGACGTAGGTGTTGTCGGCGTATTCCGGGTCGGTCATGATCGTGGCCGGGTTGGAGTTGACCAGACTCACCTGCAGGCCTTCGGCTTTGAGCACCCGGCACGCCTGAGTGCCGGAGTAGTCGAATTCGCAGGCCTGGCCGATCACGATCGGTCCGGAGCCGATCACCAGGACGTGGCGCAGGTCGGTACGGCGCGGCACTATTTTCCCTCTCCGATCTGGGCGCGAGCGCGCGCAAATGTACGGCAAATCCCAGGTCGCAGCGAACGCTTGTGCACGCTCGGCGGAGGTGGGTTCACTGCTTCTCCCCTGCCATCAGGTCTACGAACTGGTCGAACAGGTACTCGGCGTCGTGCGGTCCGGCCGCGGCCTCCGGGTGGTACTGCACCGAGAAAGCTCGGCCGTCGGCGAGTTTCACGCCCTCGACGACGCCGTCGTTGGCGCAGGTGTGACTGACCAGTCCCGGACCGAACTCGGTGTCGAAACGCTGGCCTGCCTCACCTTCCAGGGCGAAGCCGTGGTTCTGCGCGGTGACGGCCACCCGGCCGGTGGCGTGGTCGATCACCGGGATGTTGATGCCCCGGTGCCCGAACGTCATCTTGTAGGTCTTCAGCCCCAGCGCCCTGCCCAGAATCTGGTTGCCGAAACAGATTCCGAACAGCGGGATTCCGGCCCCCAGCACCTCGCGGGTCAAGGCGACCATGGCCTCTGCGGTGGCCGGGTCCCCGGGTCCGTTGGACAGGAACACCCCGTCGGGCCCCAGTGCGGCGATCTCATCGAAGCTCACCGACGACGGCAGCACGTGGCTGCGAATTCCACGACGGGCGAAGTTGCGCGGCGTGTTGGTCTTGATACCCAAGTCCAGCGCGGCGACGGTGAACCGGTGCGCCCCTTCGGGTTCCACCACATACTCGGCGTCGGTGCTGACCTGGCCGGCGAGATCGGCGCCGAGCATCGCCGGCTGCTCACGAACCCGGCGCACCAGCTCCTCTTCCGGGGCGAGCGCATCGCCGGAGAACACCCCGGCCTTCATCGAGCCGTGGTTGCGCAGGTGGCGCACCACGGTGCGGGTGTCCACGCCGGCCACCCCGACGATGCCCTGGCGCACCAATTCGTCTTCGAGGGTTCCGGTGGCCCGCCAGTTCGACGCGCGCGGCGACGGGTCACGCACGACGTAGCCGGCCACCCAGATCTTGTCGTCGCGGCTCTCGCCGTCTTCGTGATTCCAGCCGGTGTTGCCGATCTGCGGGGCGGTGGCCACCACGATCTGCCGGTGGTAGCTGGGGTCGGTCAGCGTCTCCTGGTAGCCGGACATGCCGGTGGAGAACACCGCCTCACCCAGGCTCTGGCCCACGGCCCCGAACCGGGTTCCGGTGAAGACCCTGCCGTCCTCGAGAACCAGGGCGGCTGCTGTGTTGCTCATCGTTCATCCTTTAGCCAGCGGGTGTATTCGGCACGGTCGTCGGCGCGGAAGCCGGTGTCCATCTCGGTGCCCGACGGCAGTCGCCAGCGGATCGCAAGCACGCCGTCGTGAGGCCGGGTGGGCAGCGTGGGAATGACCCGTCCGGCGATGCCGCTTTCGGTGCGCACCGCGGTGATCGAGTCTTCCGGTATCCAGATCGGCTGAGCTCCGCTGCGCTGCACCATGATTCCCTCGGGGTACCGAGTGAGTACCGCCTTGGTGCGATAGCCCAGGTCCGAGACCACCACCCGGTCGTTCCACTTCGGGGCCAGGGTGCAGCCCAGGTAGACGCCTCGGGTGGCCCCGACACTGGGCGCACCGACGGTGTCGGGCACCGAGGGCAGGGCGCCGATCAGTGCGTCCTGCAACTGCCCGCGGTGCCGCCAGCCGCGCATCATCAACCGGATCAGCAGGCCGATGATGACCACCAGCACCGCGGCGAAGATCAGCGACCCCACCATCGTGGGCGTGTTCACGCCGGTGACCTCCCGTCACGAGCGGTCACCCGGCCGCGCAGCAGCGTCGCGGTGACGGTGGCCGGCAGCGTCATCTCCTCGTAGGGGGTGTTCGCCGACCGGCTGGCCAGGTCGGTGCCGGTGACCACCCAGCTCGCCTGCGGGTCGACGACCGTGAGGTTGGCCGGCTCCCCGACCTCCAGCGGACGGCCCTGGTCGGGCAGGCCGACGATCGCCGCGGGCCGCTCACTCATCACCCGGGCCACGTCTCGCCAGCTGAGCAGCCCCGGCTCGACCATGGTTGCCACCACCACCGACAGCGCGGTCTGCAGGCCGAGCATCCCGGGGCGGGCGTGGGCGAACTCGCAGTTCTTCTCCTGGTCGGCGTGCGGCGCGTGGTCGGTGGCCACGCAGTCGATGACGCCGTCGGCCAGCGCCTGGCGCAGCGCGGCGGCATCGGATTCCTCCCGCAGCGGCGGGTTGACCCGGTTGCGGCCGTCGTAGTCGGCCAGCCGGCTGTCGTCGAGCATCAGGTGGTGCGGAGTGACCTCCGCGGTCACCGCAATCCCTTGTCCCTTGGCCCATTTGATGAGCTCCACGGTCCCGGCGGTGGAGGCGTGGCAGATGTGCAGGCGGGCGCGCGCATCGCGGGCCAGCAGGACATCGCGCGCCACGATCGACTCCTCGGCGACCCGCGGCCAGCCGGCCAGCCCCAACCGGGCGGCGGTGGGTCCCTCGTGGGCCACCGAGCCGACGGTCAGCCGGGGCTCCTCGGCGTGCTGGGCGATCAGCACCCCCAGGCCGCTGGCGTACTCCAGGGCCCGGCGCATCACCAGCGGGTCGTCCACGCACACACCGTCATCGGAGAACATCCGCACGCCCGCCGCGCCGGCGGCCATCATGCCCATCTCGGTCAGCTGGGTGCCTCCCAGCCCGACGGTGACCGCGCCGACCGGGTGCACGTCGACCAGCCCGACCTGGCGCCCGCGCGCCCAGACGTGGTCGGTGACCACCGGCGAGTCGGCGACCGGATCGGTGTTGGCCATCGCGAAGACCGCGGTGTAGCCGCCCAGAGCCGCTGCCGCCGAGCCGGTTTCGATGTCCTCGGCGTATTCCCGGCCCGGTTCGCGCAGGTGGGTGTGCAGGTCCACGAAGCCGGGCAGCAGCACCTGGCCGGCCGCGTCGATCACCTCGCAGCCGTCCGGCGCGGTCAGGCTCGCGCCGATCTGCGCGATCTGCCCCTCGAAACCGGGGGTGCCGACCAGCACGTCGAGCTGATCGCCTTCGCCGTAGCACCGCACGCCGCGGATGAGCACGCTCACAGCTCCACCTCTTCCGACGACGCCGCCGACCCCGCGGCTTCGCTACCCACCAGCAGATGGAACAGCACCGCCATCCGCACATGCACTCCATTGGAAACCTGTTGCAGCACAGCCGATTGCGACGAATCAGCCACCGAAGAGGCGATCTCCATACCGCGCAGCATCGGGCCGGGGTGCAGCACCGCCGCATGCTCGGCCAGCATGGCGCGCCGCTTCTCGGAGAGTCCGTAGCGCACCGAGTACTCGCGGGTCGACGGGAAGAACCCGCCGGTCATCCGCTCGGCCTGCACTCGCAGCATCAGCACCGCGTCGGCGGCCGGCAGCTCGGCGTCGAAATCATGCGAGACCGTCACCGGCCAGTCGGCCACACCGGTGGGCAGCAGGGTCGGCGGGGCCACCAGCACCACCTCGGCTCCGAGCGTGGCCAGCAGGCTGACATTGGAACGGGCCACCCGGGAATGCACGATGTCGCCGACGATCACCACCCGCCGGCCCTCGATGCCGCCGAGGCGCTGACGCAGGGTCAACGCGTCCAGCAGCGCCTGGGTGGGGTGCTCGTGGGTGCCGTCGCCGGCGTTGATCACCGCGGGACCGCCGTCGGCACCACAGGTCCACTCGGCGAGCAGGTGGGCGGCCCCCGAGGACGGGTGCCGGATGATGAGCGCGTCGGCGCCGGCGGCCCGCAGGGTCAGGGCGGTATCGCGCAGCGATTCCCCTTTGCTCACCGAGGATCCCGATGCGCTCACGTTGATCACGTCGGCGCTCATCCACTTGCCGGCCACCTCGAACGAGACCCGGGTGCGGGTGGAGTTCTCGTAGAACATGGTGATCACGGTGCGCCCGCGCAGGGTGGGCAGCTTCTTGACCTCGCGGCCCACCAACGCTTCGGCGAACCGGTCGGCGTCGTCGAGGATCGCGGTGGCCGCATCCCGGCTCAGGTCTCCCGCGGCCAGCAGGTGTCGGGTACTCATCGTGTGATCACCACCGCGTCACGTCCGTCGTGTTCGGCCAATAAGACGTGCACGCTCTCGCCGCGTGCGGTCGGCACGTTCTTGCCGACGTAGTCGGCGCGAACGGGCAGTTCACGGTGGCCGCGGTCGACCAGCACCGCCAGTTGCACGATCCGAGGACGGCCCACATCGCGCAGCGCGTCGAGTGCGGCGCGCACCGACCGGCCGGCGAACAGGACGTCGTCGACCAGGATCACGCACGCATCGTCGATGCCGCCGGCCGGAATGGAGGTGGTCTCCAGGGGCCGTGGCGGTTGGCGCATCAGATCGTCGCGGTACAGGGTGATGTCGAGCGCGCCGTGCGCGACGTCCACGCCGCAGAATTCGCTGATCTTGACGGCCAGTCGCTGCGCCAGGGTGACTCCGCGGGTCGGAATGCCCAACAGCACCACCCGGGGCACACCGTCGGGATCATCGGAACCGTCCAAAGCGGTCTTCTCGATGATCTGATGCGCGATACGAGAAACCGTGCGACCCACATCCGCCGAGGACATCAGCTCTCGGTCGGTGCTGGAATTACCGGCAGCGCCCATGGGAAACCGCTGGACCTCCTTCTCCGCCTCACGGGACGGCTCGTTAAAGGATGTCGAACTGCCGGGTAGCCTAGCATCCCGTCACGGTTAGCCTGATCCGGTGAATCTCGACCCGAACCAGGCGTCCCTCCGCGAGGCCTGCGACGCCGGTCTGCTGTCCGGCGCGGTCACCCTGGTGTGGCAGCGCGGGCAGGTGCTGCAGGTCAACGAGATCGGCCACCGCGATGTCGGAGCCGGACTGCCGATGACCCGCGACACGGTGTTCCGGATCGCCTCGATGACCAAACCCGTCACGGTGGCTGCCGCGATGATCCTTGTCGATGAAGGCCGACTGCGCCTGACCGATCCGATCGCGCACTGGCTACCGGAGTTGTCCGCGCCGCAGGTGCTGTCCGATCCGGCCGGCCCCTTGACGCAGACCGTACCGGCCCGGCGGCCGCTGACGGTCGAGGACCTGATGACGCACCGCTGCGGTATCGGCTACGGGTTCTCGGTGCCCGGCCCGATCGCCCGGGAGTATCAGCGGCTGCCGTTCGGGCAGGGTCCCGACGCCTGGTTGACCGCTCTGGCCGCGCTGCCCTTGGTGGATCAGCCCGGCGAGCGGGTCACCTACGGCCACGGCATCGACGTGCTGGGCGTGCTGTTGTCGCGCATCGCGGGCAAGCCGCTGCCGCAGGTGCTCGACGAGCGGATCCTGGGTCCGCTGGGCATGGCCGACACCGGCTTCTGCATCTCCCCGGAGAGCCGCCGGCGCAGCGCAACCATGTATCGCGTCGACGGCGACACGCTGCGCGACGACGCGATGGGCCCGATGCCGATCACCATGCCGGTCTTCCCCAACGCCGGCGGCGGGCTGATGTCCACCGCTGACGACTATCTGTCATTTGCGCGAATGTTGTTGGCGGACGGCATGTTCGACGGAACACGGATATTGTCGGAGTCTTCGGCACGGGCCATGCGCACCGACCGGCTCACCGACGACCAACGCCGGCATCCGTTTCTGGGGGCACCGTTCTGGGTGGGCCGCGGGTTCGGGCTGAACCTGTCGGTGGTGACCGACCCGGCGAAATCCCGGCCGCTGTACGGCCCCGGAGGTGCGGGTGCGTTCAGCTGGCCGGGCGCCTACGGCACCTGGTGGCAGGCCGATCCGTCGGCGGATCTGATCCTGATCTATCTGGTGCAGAACTCCCCGACGCTGTCCACCGAGGCGGCCGCGGCGATCGCCGGAAACACCGCGGTGGCCAAACTGCGGATCGCGCAACCGAAGTTCGTGCGCCGCACCTACGCGGCGCTGGGCCTGTGAGCTAGAGGCTCGCCCCCGCACGGCGAGCCTTGTCCAGAGCCGCTTCGCGCATGTGTGCCCGCTCCTCGGGAGTCCACCGCGTGGTCGGCTCGAACACCAGGGTCTGGACGCTGTAGCCGAGCATGGTGAACACATACTCCAGATAGGGCCGCTGGAAGTCCTGCAGGTCGGCGCGATTGCCGTCGTAGGCGCTGGAACGGGTCAAGATGAGTTGCACCGGCTTGCCCTCCCCCAGCGTCCCCACATGTTCGCCGCGCTCGTTGAGTGTGAAGCTGGCCATCGGTTGCACGATCACGTCGATCCAGGCCTTCAGCGCATGCGGCACATGCCAATTCCACATCGGTGACGACACCACCAGCCGGTCGAACGAGCGGACCCGGTCGATCTCGGCCAGCACCTGCGCCCAGATCTGCTTCTGCTCCGGGCTTCGCCGCTCGCCGTAAAGCGGCGCGAACTTGGCGAGTGCGGCATCTCGCCCGAACACCAGCATCTCGTCGGTCCACACCGAGAACCGCTGCACCTCACCGACCGCGGCGGCAGGCGCGGCATCCAAGAAGGCCTGGGCCAGGGTCGACGACAGCGAATGTTCCTGTTTCGGGCTGGCTTCCACCCACAGCGTTCTCATTGAGGCCATCAGATCATCGCGATCGGGGAGATCTTCACGCCGACCTCCAGCGCACCCGCCAGCTCGCGTGCCACGTCGTAGTCGAACACCACATGTCCGCAGATGATGTCGACGTCGCGTTTGGCGCGCTGCATCGGATTGGTCAGGAAATGCACGCTGGCGCCCGATGATTCGAGCAGATCGGCGATCACCGCCCGTGACTCGTGCACGATGTGGGCGGCGCCCGCGCGGGCGTCGGCCCGCATGGCCCGTCCGATCCGGTCACCGGCGTCGACCGCGCCCTGCAGCCCACCCACCGTGTCGTCGAGCAACCCGCGCAGGGCCCGCAACCGGACCCGGGCATCCCCGAGGCGAATCTGCGCAGCGGGCTGATTCTTCTGCGCCGCACCGGAATAGGCCAGCACCCGCTCGGACAGGCGCTGCGCGAAGAGGTCGGCGACCCGCTCGGCCGAGCCGAGGGCGGGCATGGACGCGACCAGTGCCAGGGCCGGGACCATCGGCCACCGGTAGGCCGAGGCGTCGTGCAGCGCCGCGCCCGGCGCGGTTCCGGAGTAGATGTCGACGACTTTGACCAGCCGGTGCGTAGGCACCCAGGCGTCGGTGATGACGACGTCGTTGGAGCCGGTGGCGCGCATGCCGGCGGTGTGCCAGACGTCCTCCACGGTGATGTCACCGGCCGGCAGCAGCGCCAGCGCCGGGTAGGGTGCGTCGTCAGGCCCGCAGATCGCGCCGACCAGGATCCAGTCGGCGGCCATCACCCCGGTGGCCCACGACCAGCGTCCGGACAACCGGATGCCCTCACCATCGGGCACCCCGCGGCCGGTCGGGGCCAGCGGTGCCGGGCAGCGCACCGGCCCATTGGCGAACACCTCGTCCTGGGCCTGCTCGCCGAACAGCGCCAGCATCCAGTTGTGCAGGGTGTAGAAGCCCAGCGTCCAGGCACTGGAGGCGCAGCCGTGCGCCATCCGCCGGATCGGGTCGAGGATCTGGCCGAAGTCGGCCTGCTCGCCGCCGTAGCGCGCCGGCAGCAGCAGCCCGGCCAGCCCGGAGGCGCGGTAGTCGTTGAGGGTTTCGTCCGGAAGCCGGCGCAGTTCTTCGGCCTCGGCGGCGCGTTGCGCCAGGGCCGCGATGAAGACGTCGGTCACACCGGCGTCCGCGCTGCGCGTCATGCCCGGACGCTACCATACCTTTTAGTATGGCCGACGATGGATCAGTGCCGCAGCATCACATCCACGAACTTCTCGCGGCGTTCCGCGGCAAGCCGGCCCGGGCGTGAACCGGACACATGCAGGAACCCGATCCCGGCGGCGAAGGTGGCGCCCGCGCGCATCTCGGCCTCCTCGGCGTCGAAGCCGTCGTCGAGAAACACCTGCCGAACCGCCTTGAGCACCCGGCGATCCGAGGCACGCACCGCCTCGGCGACGCTGGGCTCCGAACGCGCCCACTCCCGCATCGCGCGCTCCAACATCCAATGCCGCGGGCCCACCAACGAATTCATCATCGCGACCAGTCGCTCACGCGGCGGCAGCGCATCCATCGCGTCGAAGTCACCGCGGTCGCAGTCACGCACGGCCGCCCAGGTGTCGACCAGGGCCTGCCGATAGGCCTTCAGGTCAGTGAAATGCCAGTAGAAGCTGCCCTTGGTGACCCCGAGTCCCCGGCAGAGCCGATCGATGGTCAGGGCCTTGATGCCCTCTGAGGCCAGCAGCCCGAACCCGGCCTGCACCCAGTCCTGCACCGACAGGCGGGGATTTGTTCCATAGCCAGCGGAGTCGGAAGCAGCCATGGCGAGTCAGCGTACTGACCCCGGATGCGGGTGCGTCCGGTTTCCGCGGGCTGAGCCGCGAGCGTGCAGCCGGGTCTGCCTAGGCGCGGGGTGCAGCCACTAGCCTCGGGTGTCGTGGAGCTGTTGATCGCCACCAATCCCAATGCGGATTCCCGGCTGCGTTATCTGCTGCGGTTGCCGCTGGATGGCGGGCAGGTGTTCGCCACCTCCGACGTCTGGCCGCGCACCAAGGCGCTGTACTGCCATCCGCTGTCCGCGGACTATTGGCCCGACGAGCCGGCAATCGTCGAATCGGTCGAACTGCGCTCCTGCCGGCGGCGCGGCGCCGCGATCGATGTCGTGGCTGCCCGGTCGCGGGAGAATCGCTCCCAGCTGGTCTTCACCACCGCCCGCGGCCGCGACGTCGTGTTCTGGCAGGGCCCGCGCACCGCCAAGCAGTCCCGGCCCGGGGTGCGCACCCCCACCGCTCGGGCCGCGGGCATCGCCGAGCTGGCGATCATCGTCGACTCCCACGAACGCTACGGCTACGATTTCGCCGGCAAACCGGTGACCACCAGCCGCCGCGCCCTGCCCTGCGGGGACTACGGGCTGACCATCGAGGGCCGACTACTGGCGGCAGTCGAACGCAAATCTCTGGCCGATCTGGCCAGCTGTCTGCTCACCGGGACGCTCAAGTACCAGCTGACCGAGCTCGCCGCGCTGCCCCGCGCCGTCGTCGTCGTCGAAGACCGGTTCTCGGAGATCTTCACCCTCACCCATGCCCGGCCCGCTGCGATCGCCGATAGCCTGGCCGAGCTGCAGGTGGCCTTCCCGAACGTGCCGATCGTGTTCTGCCAGACCCGCAAACTGGCCCAGGAGTACACCTACCGGTATCTGGCCGCCGCACACACCTGGGCGGCCGACAACAGCTACGCCGCAACCACGTTGGGTCCTGAACCTACGATCGTCGCCGCCCCGGCTCAACCCGGGCCCAGCAGCGCCGAGGTCCGCGCGTGGGCGCGCTCTGCCGGTCTTCCAGTGTCGGACCGGGGTCGGCTACGGCCCGAGATCATCGAAGCGTGGCGGGATCGGCACGGGTGATGCCGCTCAAGCCGGGCCACGAGCGCGCCCAGAATGTCACCGCAGACGGCGTGTCGGCGGACAAACACGCGCGCTCGCGGGAGAAAGACGTCAGCCGAACCGGGCCAGCGCCTCCTGGGTGAACACCGACAACCCCAGGTCGGGGTTGTAGCCGTGGATCTCCTTGACGTCGAGTTCGGTCAGGAAGAACAGGATCTCCTTGGAGATCACCTGCCCGGGAACCAGGACCGGGAAGCCCGGCGGATACGGCACCACGAAGGTGGTGGACACCAGCGTCGTACCGTCGGCAATGCGGCGACTGGCATCGGTGATCAACACGTGCTCGCGATCGGACTCCTCGTAGCCGCCGTAGAACGCCGACCGCATGTCGCCGAACGGGCTCGCTTCGTCGGGCCGGAACTCGTCGGCGAACTCGCTGAAATCCGGCAGCGGCGGCAGATCCCCGGTGATCTCGGCGACGCGACGCTGCTGCAGCGCCCGATCGTCGGTGCTGGCAGCGTTCCAGGCGCGATCCAGGTCGGTGGCGACCCGGCGCAGCGCGTCGAGCAAGTAGTGCACGCTGGACCAGGTGACCCCGATGGTGAAGATCAGCAGCACGGAATTTATCGAAGTCTTGTTGATCTGAATTCCGAACTGGCCCATGAGGATCTTCTCGCGGAAGTCGTAGCCATTCATCCCGGTCTTGCCGACGAACAGTGTGACCCGGGTGGGATCGAGCACGAATTCGTCGGAGCGCCAGGCCTCGTTCCACTCCGCCAGCGCACCCTGGCGGACCTGACGGTAGGAGCTCACCGTCGACGCCCGGAACCGGTCGGGCACCAGGTCGTCTTCGTCGAGGATGCGGAACCACTTGCCGATCAACCGGTCCTTGCGGACGCGGTGGCGAAACACCAGCGCCATGTCGTAGACCCGCCGGACCATCTGGAACCCTTCGATGTCCACCTGCCGTCGGGCCAGGTCCAGCGACGCCAGCAGCTGCTGATTCGGCGAGGTCGAGGTGTGGGTCAGGAACGCCTCGGTGAACGACTCGCGGGCCAGGGAGTTGAAGTCCTGATCGCGCACATGGATCATCGACGCCTGCCGCAGCGCGGACAGCGACTTGTGGGTGGAGTGGGTGGCATAGACGCGTATCCGGGTGCCGGGGGCCGGCAGCAGCCGATGCTCGGTCCATTGGGAGCGCTCGACCCCGGCCATCGCGTCACACCACGCCCGGTATTCCGCGGCGTACTCGGCTGAATTGATCTTGGCCTCAAGCCGTTCGGCGGCGACCATCGCGGTGCGTTGCCGGGCCCACGGCACCGCGGTGGCGAACGCGTACCACGCCTCGTCCCACAGGAAGCAGATGTCCGGCTTGATCGCCAGAATCTCCTCCATCACCCGTTGCGGGTTGTAGACCACCCCGTCGAAGGTGCAGTTGGTCAGCAGCAGCATCCGCACCTTGTGCAACTGACCGGCGGCCTCCAGGTCCAGCAGCGCGCGCTTGATCGTGTGCAGCGCCACCGCTCCGTAGATCGCGAACGGCGCCAGCGGGTAGGCGTCCAGGTACATCGGGTACGCACCGGCCAGCACCAGGCCGTAGTGGTGGGATTTGTGGCAGTTGCGGTCGATCAGCACGATGTCGCCCGGCCGGGTCAACGCCTGCACGACGATCTTGTTGGCCGTGGACGTGCCGTTGGTGACGAAGTAGGTGTGGTCGGCGTTCCAGGTCAGAGCGGCTTTGTCCATCGCCGCCCGGATGTTGCCGTGCGGGTCCAGCAACGAGTCCAATCCACCTGAGGTGGTGGATGTTTCAGCCATGAAGATGTTTCGGCCGTAGAACTCTCCCATGTCCTGCAGGGAGCGGGAGTTGAAGATGCTGGCTCCGCGCGCCACCGGAAGCGCGTGGAACTGACCGACCGGCTCGGCGGCATAGGCGCGCAACGCATCGAAAAATGGTGTCGCATAACGCTTCCGAATGCCGGCCAGCACGGTGCTGTGCAGGTCGGTGACGTCGTTGAGCCGGTAAAAGGTGCGGTCGTAGACGTCGGGTTCGGACTCGGTGTCGGCGGCTATCGACTCATCGGTGAGCAGGTAGAGGTCGATGTGCGGACGCAGCAAGCGGATCCACTCGCCACACTCGATGGCATCACGGCCGCAGTCGACGATCCCGGCGTCGTCGGTGGCCCCCAGCAGGGTGTTCATCAGCGGCACTCGGTCGCGCGATCGCAGCGGCAGGTCATGGCGAACGATCGCGGCCTGGATCTCGCCGTTGAGCGCCACCGCGGTCACGGCGTCCTCCACGCTGGACACCACCAGCAGCTCGATCTGCACCTCGTCGTCGGCATTGCGCAGCTCACGCAGGCATTCGGCCAGGCACTCGGGGGCGTTCGGCGGCGAGTCGTCGGCCAAAAGCACCGTGTAGAACTGCTGGTGGCGGGCCGCCGCCACCAGCTCCTGGTCCGACAGCGGTGAGCCCAGGTCGAACAACGCCGCCCGGTCGCCGTAGTCCGACAGCAACCGCACCACCAGGGAGACGTGCTCGGTGAGTGAGACCGTGGCCATCGACTCGAGGTAGCCGCGGAATGTCGCCAGGTTCGCCGCGCCCGGGAACAGCCAGTACCGCTCATAGGCGCCGATCCTGTCCAGCAGGCGTTTCACCTGGGCGGCGTGATGGGCGGTGTCCAGCCCGGTCCGGTCGGCCGCGGCGAGTTGCCGGCAGGCGTCGTCGAGCAGGTTCCAGGTGTCGACCCTCGAGTACGACGGATTGGCCACCGCCGCCAGCGCCGACACCCTGAGCCTGCGCCCTCGCCCGTCACTGCCAGACGTCATAGGGCCAGTGTGGCCCGCTTCATCGCGCGATGGGGTGCTTTCGCCGGGGGTGGGGTCCGGTGGGCGCGCAAGGGCACAACGGCCTGCGATCCACCTGCTAAATACCGTGGGCGCGGGTCGGGGGCGTCGGTAGCCTCGGTCAGGTGGGCAACATCGCCGAGATCGACACCTATACCGCCGCGCTGGCCGGCGCACAGACCGCGCAGGAGGCCTGCGATCGCCTGAGCGCCGCCGGATTCGCCGCATCGGTGGCCGGCGAATCGGTCACCGTCGACGGCGGTGAGATCACCGCTGAGCCGTTCGAGGGCGTCAACAAGATCGGCGACGCCTTCTACCTGTGGTGCCTGCGCGACAGCGGCGGCGAGCTCGCTCGCTGTGTAGCACGCGGGCCGCAGGGCAGCTGTCCCCCGCGGCACTGAGGCGAACTATTCGGGCTCAGCGGGCTCGGCGGGTTCGGTTGGCTCGGTACTCTCGACGGACTCCCGGACCGCCCGCGACGCCGCACGCAGCTGCGGGGTCACCAGCATCACCTGGCCCAGTACGCCGTTGACGAAGCCCGGCGACTCATCGGTGGACAGTTCCTTGGCCAGCTTCACCGCTTCGTCCACGGCGACCGGCTCCGGTACGTCTTCGGCGTGCAACAGCTCCCAGATCGCCACCCGCAGGATGGCCCGGTCGACGGCCGGCAGACGCTCCAGCTTCCAGCCCTGCAGGTGGGAGGTGATCAGGTCGTCGATGTGAGCACTGTGGGTGCTGACACCATTGGCCACCGTGACCGTGTAGGGGTGCAGCGCCGCGACGTCGGGCTGCTCGGCGGCCAGCGCCGCCCGCAGCTGTGCGCCCTCGGCCGGTGTGAGTCCCCGCGCCTCGGACTCGAAGAGCAGGTCGACCGCACGCTTACGCGCCTGGTGCCGGCCTTTAACCGGCTTGCCAGCGGGCATGATCAGGAGTTGACCCGTCCCAGGTAGCTGCCGTCGCGGGTGTCGACCTTCAGCTTGTCGCCGGTGTTGATGAACAGCGGCACGTTGATCTGGGCGCCGGTCTCCATGGTGGCCGGCTTGGTGCCCGCACTGGAGCGGTCGCCCTGCAGGCCGGGCTCGGTGTTCGCGACGACGAGCTCGACGCTGACCGGCAGCTCCAGGTACAGCGGTACCCCGTTGTGGAAGGCGATCTGCACCAGCATGCTCTCCAGCAGGTAGTTCGCCGAGTCGCCGACCAGCGCCTCGGGCAGCGGGTGCTGCTCGTAGTCCTCGCTGTCCATGAACACGAAGTCGTTGCCGTCGCGGTAGAGGTAGGTGGCGTCGCGGCGGTCGACGGTGGCGGTCTCCACCTTCACGCCGGCGTTGTAGGTCTTGTCCACGACCTTGCCCGACACCACGTTCTTGAGCTTGGTGCGCACGAAGGCCGGGCCCTTGCCCGGCTTGACGTGCTGGAACTCGGTGATCTGCCACAACTGGCCGTCGATCACCAGCACCAGCCCGTTCTTGAAGTCAGCAGTTGAAGCCACGGTCGTTCACGTCTCCTAGAGAATGGTCAGTTCCTTGGGGAACCGAGTCAGCAGGTCCGGGGGCTGCCCGGCAGTATCCGCGACCACGAGCGTGTCTTCGATGCGGACGCCGCCACGATCAGCCAGATAGACGCCGGGTTCCACAGTCACCACAGCACCGGCAAGCAGTGTACCGTCGGCCGTCGCATTGATCCCCGGCGCTTCGTGTATCCGCAACCCCACCCCGTGGCCGAGGCCGTGGCCGAAGGTTTCCCCGTAGCCGGCATCGGCGATCACCGTGCGCGCCGCGGTGTCGACGTCACGCAATCCCGCGCCGGGCACCAGCGCGATCCGGCCGGCCCGCTGGGCGTCGGCGACCAACCGGTAGATGTCCCGCTGCCAGTCGGCGGCCGGGCCCAGCACGAAGGTGCGGGTCATATCCGAGTGGTAGCCGGCCACCAGCGCACCGAAGTCGATCTTGACGAAGTCGCCGGCGGCCAGCACCGCGTCGGTGGGCCGGTGATGCGGGATCGCCGAGTTCTCACCGGCCGCCACGATGGTCTCGAACGACGCGGCGTCGGCACCGTGGTCGAGCATCAGGGCCTCCAGGTCCCGGCGGACCTCGCGTTCGGTGCGCCCCGGCCGCAGTCCGCCGCGCTCCACCAGGGCGCTCAGCGCGGCGTCGGCGACCTCGCAGGCCCGCCGCAGCAGCACCACCTCACCGGCGTCTTTGACCTCGCGCAGCGCCTCCACCGCACCCGAGGCACGCACCAGCGTCACCTGAGACGTCTCGGCCGCGACCGCGCTCAACGCCTCGAATCCGTCCACGGTGACGACGTGGCCCTCGAACCCCACCTGGCGCGCCCCGGCGCCGCTGCCGTCGAAGGCCTGCGCCACCAGGTGCTTCGCCGGTGCCCGCTCGATGGCGATCTGCAGGTCAGGGGCTTGCCGAGCGGCCTGGGTGCGGTATCGGCCGTCGGTGGCCAGCACCGCGGGACGGTCGTCGGAGTAGACCAGCAGTGCGCCCGCCGAGCCGGTGAACCCGGACAGATACCGCACGTTGACCAGGTCTGTGACCAGCATCGCGTCCAGGCCCGCAGCACCGATCGCGACGCCCAGACGCGCTCTACGGGAGCAATGTGTCACGCGGTGTGACGGTACTCGCTACGCTGTGGCCCCATGAGCAAGTGGTTTCTTCGCGGTTTGGTGTTCGCAGCGCTGATGGTCGTCGTCCGTCTGGTTCAGGGCGTGCTGATCAATGCCTTCGAGTCGAAGGCGGGTTTGATCAGCCTGGCGCTGGTGGCACTGTTCCTGGTCCCGGTGCTGCTGTGGGGCCTGTCCGATGGCCGGGCCGACGCCAGGGCCAACCCCGATCCGGACCGCCGCGAGGATCTGGCCATGACCTGGCTGGGTGCCGGGCTGGCCGCCGGGCTGCTCAGCGGGCTGGCGTGCTGGATCATCGGCCTGCTCGTCAAGTCGCTCTACGTCAGCACGTTCTTCAACGAGCTGACCAGTTTCGCGGCCTTCACCGCGCTGCTGGTGTTCGTGCCCGGGGTGGCCGCGGTGGCACTGGGGCGCCGTGGCGTCGACAAGGGCTACGCCAAGATGCCGGTTCGGCACCACGGCCTGGCCGCCGAAGGCCAGCCGGCGCCCACCACGGATGTGTTCGCCAGCGTGGGTGCCCTGCCCACAGCCGCCGAGGCGGCTGCGCAGACGGCCACCGCTGCCGACACCGATGCGACACTGGGCGGCGCGGCCGCCGGCTTCACCACCGAGGAGATTCCCGCCGTCACCGACGACACTCCGGAGAAGCCGGCCGACTGAATCAGGCTTCGGCCAGGTAGCGCAGCGCCAGCAGGTAGCCGCGCACACCCAGGCCGGCGATCACCCCGGTGGCGATCGGGCTCAGGTAGGAGTGCCGCCGAAAGTCTTCGCGGGCATGCACATTGGAGATGTGCAGCTCGATCAGCGGTGCCCGCAGCTCGGCGCAGGCGTCGCGCAGCGCCACCGAGGTGTGAGTCAGCCCGGCGGCGTTGAGGATCACCGGTTCGGCCGCATCGGCCGCGGCGTGGATCCACTCCAGCAGCTCGGCTTCGCTGTCGCTCTGGCGCACAGATACGTCCACACCCAACTCGGCCGCCGCGCTCTCGATCAGCGCCTGCAGGTCCGCATAACTGCTGTCGCCGTAGATATCCGGCTCACGCCGGCCGAGCCGTTGCAGGTTCGGTCCGTTGATGACGTTGATGCGGTTCACCGTCGCTCCAATCGGAATCGCCGGCCCACCTCGTCGTAGGCGGCGGCCAGCAGCATCGGGTCGGGCCCTTCGAGGCGGCCCGGTTTGGCCAACCCGTCGAGTACCACGAAGCGCAGCACCCCGGCCCGATTCTTCTTGTCCCCCATCATGTATTCCAGCAACGCCGGCAACGCGCCCTCGTAGTAGTTGACCGGAAGACCCAGCGAGGTCAGGATCGAGCGATGCCGGTCGGCGGTTTCGTCGTCGAGCCGTCCGGTGACGCGACCCAGTTCCGCGGCGAACACCAGACCTACCGACACCGCGTCGCCGTGGCGCCACTGGTAGTTCTCCAGCGCCTCGATCGCGTGCGCGAGAGTGTGTCCGTAGTTCAGGATCTCGCGCAGATCGGACTCTTTCTCGTCGGCGGCGACCACCTCGGCCTTGACGGTGATCGCGCGCCGGATCAGTTCGCCGAGCACCTCGCCCTTGGGATCCATCGCGGCTACCGGATCGGCCTCGATCAGGTCCAGGATCACCGGGTCGGCGATGAAGCCGGCCTTGACGATCTCCGGCATGCCCGCGACGATCTCGCGCTGCGGCAACGTCTCCAGGGTGGCCAGGTCGACGACGACCGCGGCCGGCTGATGAAACGCACCGACCAGGTTCTTACCTGCCTCGGTGTTGATGCCGGTCTTGCCGCCGACCGCGGCGTCGACCATCGCCAGCAGGGTGGTCGGCACGTGCACGATCGAGATGCCGCGCAGCCAGGTGGCCGCAGCGAACCCCGCGACGTCGGTGGCGGCGCCGCCGCCGAGACTGACCAGCGCGTCGCGGCGGTCCAGGCCGATGCGGCCCAACACATCCCAGATGAACCCGAGCACCTGGAGCGACTTGCCCTCCTCGGCGTCCGGGATCTCGATACGGTGCGCCTCGATTCCCTTGCCGGACAAGTAGTCTCGGATGCCCTCCGCGGTGGCTTCCAAGGTCGGCTGGTGCAGGATGGCAACCTTGTTCCGGCCGGCCAGCAGCCCGGCGAGGTCACCGAGCAGGCCGGTGCCGACCACCACCGGATACGGCGGATCGGTGGCCACCGTGACGGTGGTCGGCTCATGGATCTCGGTCACTTGCGTCCTCCGGTCTGTCGCGCGGCCAGGGTGGCCGGGGTGGGCGGTGCATCGGTGGGCACCGCTGTGGGCTGGGGCCCGGTGGCCGGGCCGGTGCGCCCGGCGGCCTCCAGCCGGGTCACGATATAGCGCACCACCGCACCCGGGTTGCGGCGGTTGGTGTTGACCCGGATGGTGGCCACCCGCCGGTACAGCGGAACCCGCTGGGTCATCAGCTCGCGGAACTTCTCGGCACGTCCCGGCCCGGCCAGCAGCGGCCGGGCGGTGCTGCCGCCGGTGCGGCGCACCCCTTCGGCCGCGGTGATCTCCAAGAACACCACCGTGTGGCCGGCCAGTGCTTCGCGCACGCCGGGGCTGGTGACGGCGCCTCCGCCCAGCGACAGCACACCCGAATGTTCGGCCAGGGCCGCCCGAATCACCTCTTCCTCGATGCGGCGGAATTCCGGTTCGCCGTCGGTGGCGAAGATGTCGGCGATGGTGCGGCCGGTGCGGGCCTCGATGGCCGCGTCGGTGTCGAGCATCTCAACACCGAGCGCTTTGGCCAGCCGCCGCCCGATCGTGGACTTGCCCGCTCCGGGCAAGCCCACCAGAACAGCTCTGGGCGCCACGACCTACCCCGATGCCCGGGCCTGGTCGTCCCCCGGCACACGGTCGGCAACCGATCGCAGGTACGCGTCGATGTTGCGGCGGGTTTCGGTCAGTGAGTCGCCGCCGAACTTGTCCAGCGCGGCACGCGCGACCACCAGTGCCACCATGGCCTCGGCCACCACGCCGGCGGCCGGTACGGCGCAGACGTCAGAGCGCTGGTGGATCGCGACGGCTTCCTCGCCGGTCGCCATGTCGACGGTGGCCAGCGCCCGCGGGACAGTGGAGATCGGCTTCATAGCCGCACGCACCCGCAGCGGCTGGCCGTTGGTCATGCCACCCTCCAGGCCGCCGGCCCGGTTGGTGGAGCGCACGATCCCGTCGGGGCCGGGGTAGATCTCGTCGTGGGCGGCGCTGCCGCGCCGGCGGGCGGTGGTGAAGCCGTCGCCGATCTCGACGCCCTTGATGGCCTGAATGCCCATGATGGCGGCGGCCAGCTGGCTGTCGAGGCGGTCGTCGCCGCTGATGAACGAGCCCAGCCCGATCGGCAGGCCGGACACCACCACCTCCACCACCCCGCCGAGCGTGTCGCCGTCGGCTTTGGCCGCCTCGATCTCGGCGATCATCGATTCCTGCGCGGCGGCGCCGAACGCCCGCACCGGGCTGTCGTCGATGGCCGCCAGATCCGCGGGCTGCGGCACCGGACCGTCATAGGGCTCCGACGCCCCGATGGAGATGACGTGCGAGATCACCTGAACGCCCAGCGCCTGGTCCAGGAACGCCCGGGCGATGGTGCCGGCGGTGACCCGGGCGGCGGTCTCGCGTGCACTGGCCCGCTCCAGCACCGGGCGGGCGTCGTCGAATCCGTACTTGAGCATGCCGGCGAAGTCGGCGTGGCCGGGCCTCGGACGGGTCAGTGGTGCGTTGCGGGCCCCGCCCTCACTGTCGAGGCGCGCCGGGTCCACCGGGTCGGTGGACATCACCGTCTCCCACTTGGGCCATTCGGTGTTGCCGATCTCGACGGCGATCGGGCCGCCCAGGGTGATGCCGTGGCGCACCCCGGACAGCACGGTGACGGCGTCGGCCTCGAACTTCATCCGGGCGCCGCGTCCGTAGCCCAGGCGGCGGCGGGCGAGCTGGGCCGCGATGTCATCCGAGGTGACGGCGACTCCGGCGACCATGCCCTCGACCATGGCAACCAGCGCACGACCGTGTGATTCCCCGGCGGTTATCCAACGCAACACGTGTCCCATCTTCCCATGCCGGTCTGGCCCATCCGGGCTTGGAGGACGTTACGGTTGCTCACACGCACCATAGGCGTGTGTCGACCACCGGGGATCGACCCCGGTGAGGCTCAGGAGCCGTTCTTGAGGATCAGATAGGTGACGGCGTCACGCCCGTTGCTGGGCGAGGTCACCGCGTTGAGCTGACTGCCCGCATTGCCGACCACGCTATCCAGGATCCGGTCGAAGTCCTCGGCGGAATTCTGCGGGTCGATCAGCACCAGCGGCGACTCGCCGGGCGCGGCGGAGCCGGCCGGGTCCAGCAGGTATGCGCCGTATGCGTCGGCATTGCCGGAGGTCTGCGCGAACAGGTCCAGCCACTGCACAGTGGCGTCGTTACCCTCGGCACTGGACAGCGCAACTGCGGGAACCTGCACGTCAGGCAGGGACGGCGACGCCATGTTGGTGGCCACCACCGCACCGGCGATCATGACCGCACCAGCGGCGAATCCCCCGATTACTCCTCGCTTCACGGTCACCACCCCCTAATGGTCACAGCCGGTCAGCAGAGTTCAATCACTTGATCTTACGCTAATAGCGTCCTGAGCGGCAAGCCAATTCTGGCAAGGCCGGTCACGGCATTAACATGGCGACCGTCAATACATCGCCAGACCCGCTGCCACCACGCTGGCCAGACACATCGACGGCCCGTGCGGCACTGTCCGCGAGCGCCGCACCGCCAGCACGAACAGTGCCCACAACCCCGTGAGCAGCGGCGCGGCAACCGCCGCCAGCAACCACACGTCGGCACCGAACGCGCCGGTCAGCGCGCCAAGGCTGACCGCGAGCTTGACGTCGCCGGCACCGAGCCCGTCGGGTGCGATCAGGTGCACCACCAGATAGACCGCCGACAGGCCCGCCGCACCGGCCAGCGCCGCCGGCCCGCGGCCCACCCAGAACGCAACCGCCGGCATCGCTATCGCCGCCGGCAGCGTCAGCGCGTTGGGCAGCCGCCGCCGGCGGATGTCATAACCGCTGAGAGCCGTGAGCCAGCCCAGGACCAGGCCCGCCACCACCGCATGCATGGCGTCATGTTCAGGCCGGGGCGTCGAGCGCGCAAGTCATCTCCGCCCGCGGTGCGGGCCTCCCAGTGAACAGCTCGACCTGGGTGAACGCCTGATGCAGCAGCATCTGCAGACCACTGATCACCGTTCCGCCGGCCGCGCTCACCGCAGCCGCCAAGGGCGTCGGCCACGGGTCGTAGAGGGCGTCGAGCAGCACCGGCACGCCCGCCAGCAGCAGGGTGTGCCGCGCCGCGACGTCGGCGGGAACGGTGCTGACCATCACCGCCGCGGCGCCGGCCACCTCGGCCAGGCGCACCTGGTCGTCCAGCGCGCAGTGAGCGGCCGGCACCGCGAGCTCGGCCGCCAGGCGCACCAGCCGGGCCGCCTTGTCGGCGTTGCGGGCGACCACGCTGATGTGGCTGACCCCGAGTTCGGCCAGCGCCACCACCGCGGCCGGGGCGGTGCCGCCCGAACCCAGCACGATCGCCCGGGTCCCCGAGACGTCACCGGCGGACTGCAGTGCGCCGCGCACCCCGTCAACGTCGGTGTTGTCGGCCAGCCATCCGGTCTCGGTGCGCACCAGGGTGTTCGCCGAGCCGATCCGCTCGGCACGGAAAGTGCGTTCGTCGGCGAACGCCAGCGCCGCGAACTTGCCGGGCATGGTCACCGAAACGCCTACCCACTGCGGGGAGAATCCGGCTACCAGCGCAGGCAATTCCGCTGCGCTGCAATCGATTCGGTCGTAGGTCCAGCCGTCGAGCCCCAGCGCCCGGTAGGCGGCCAGGTGCAGCTGCGGCGAGCGGGAGTGGGCGATCGGCGAGCCCAGCACGGCCGCCTTGCGGGGCCCGGGATCAGCGGGAACTGTCGAGGACACCGTTGCCCAGCGCCAACTCGATGTTGCTCAGGTGCTCCTGATAGTTGTGGGTGAACAACGTGGTGCCGTCCTTGTCGATCGTCACGAAGTACAGCCAGTCCCCCGGCTCGGGGTGCTCGGCGGCGTGCAGGGCCTCGATGCCCGGCGAGCAGATCGGGGTGGCCGGCAGTCCGTCGGAGGCGTAGGTGTTCCACGGGGTCACCTTGGCCCGGTCTGCGTCGGTGGTGGCCACCTCCTGGCGGTCCAGCGGGTAGTTGACCGTCGAGTCGAACTCCAGGCGCTGCGGCTCGCCCAGCCGGTTGTCGATCACCCGGGCCACCTTGGCGAAGTCGTCCGGCAGGGCTTCACGTTGCACCAGCGACGCCACCACCAGCAACTCGTACGGGGTCATGCCCAATTGCTCGGCGGTGGCGGGCAGGTTGGACTTGGCGAACTCGGCGGAGCTCTGACCGATCAGCTTGGTCAGCACCGTCGCAGCCGGGGCGGTCGGGTCTACGTTCCAGGTGCCCGCGGTGATCAGGCCCTCGATGCGCCGGTGGTCACGGCCCATCTTGGTGACCGGGCCGACGGCCCACTCCGGTACCGACAGTGCCTCCGGGGTCTCGGTCTCGGCGGCACGCTTGAGATCTGACACCTTGAGGCAGGTCCGCTCGCCGTTGAGGTCCAGGCAGCTGGCCTCGGCGATCAGCGAGAACACCCCCTGAGTCACCGAGTTGTTCGCCAGGACGGTGACGTCGTCGAGCTGGCGGCCCTCCGGGATCACCAACTTGCCCACCCGGTTCTGCGGGTCGACGAGTTGCTCGACAGCGGTGGCGACCGGAAGTTCGGCCTTCAGCCGGTAGAAGCCGGGCTGGATCGCGGCGATCGCGGGGTTGCTCTGTGCGGCATTGAGGAATGTGTCGGCGTTGGCGATCACCCCGGCGTTGAGCAGGGTTTCGGCGATCGCGGAGGTGTAGTCGCCCTCATGCACCTCGATCAGCACCTGCTGACCGCCCTCGCCGGTGTAGTCGACGGGCGGCCCGGAGTTTCGAAAATACTTGGCGCCCAAGAAGACTCCGGCGAGCGTCAGCAACACGGCCAGCGCCGCGCCCAGCACGGTGACCAGCCGGCGGTTTCTGCCCTCCCGGCGCTCGCGGGCCCGCTCGGTGCGACTCTTCGTCGACGGTGCGACTGCCACGGGCATAGCCCTTTCCGTCGGCCGCTGCGGCGCAAGCACCTCGGTGGCCGGCTCCTCGTCGTCGACTTCCCCGTCGGGCATGTGCTCGTCGGCAAAGTCGTCATCACCGAATCGGTCATCGACGAATTCCTCGTCGGCGAACCGATCGTCGACGAAGTTCTCGTCGGTGGAGTGGTCGTCGACGAAGCCCCCGTCGGGCACCATCTCGTCGGGCGACATCTCGTCAGGCATCGTCATTTCCCATCGGCGCTGCCGGGGCCACTGTTTGCGAGGCCCGGCGCTGATCAAGCCAGCTCTGCAGGATCGTCACCGCGGCCGCCTGGTCGATGACGGCCCGTTGATTCTTGGCCCGGACCCCGGCCTCCCGCAAGGAGCGCGCCGCTGCAACGGTGCTGAACCGTTCGTCGGCAAGGCGTACCGGCGCCGTCCGGTGGCGCTGGGCCAGTGTCCCGGCCAGGTCCTCGGCAACCGTGATCGCGTCCTCGGCTGCCGACCCCGCACGGTCAGCCAGCGTCCGGGGCAACCCGACCACCACCTCGACCACATCGTATTCATCGGCCAGGTCGGCCAACCGTCGCAGGTGCGAGCCGGATGCGTTGCGGCGGACGGTCTCCACCGGCGTAGCCAGCAGACCGTCCGGGTCGCTGCACGCCACCCCGATGCGCACCTTGCCCACGTCCACACCCAGCCGTCGTCCGCGGCCGGGATCGCCCGGCCCACCCGGGCGGTCCGGGCTGCGACGCTGCAGTGCACTCACCCCTTGGCACCCCGCTCGACTGCTGAGCGGACCGCCGCCAGTGCGGCATCGATACCGGCCGGATCCTTGCCGGAGCCCTGCGCTAGATCCGCTTTGCCACCACCGCGCCCGGCCACCGCCGCGGCCAGGTCTTTGACCAGTTCATCGGCCCGCAATCCGAGTTCCTGCGCGGCGGGGTTGGCGGCGACCACGTAGGGAACGCTGTCATCCCCGTCGGCGATCAGCGCCACCACGGCCGGGTTCTCGCCCAGCTTGCCGCGGATGTCGCCGGCCAGCGAGCGAAGGTCGCCACCGCCGACACCGCTCGCCATCCGCTGCGCC
This sequence comes from [Mycobacterium] zoologicum, assembly GCF_020172665.1. Lineage (GTDB taxonomy): Bacteria > Actinomycetota > Actinomycetes > Mycobacteriales > Mycobacteriaceae > Mycobacterium > Mycobacterium zoologicum. The sequence goes on from NZ_CP083985.1 coordinate 2,616,298, forward strand.
ACCAGGCGCACGTTACCGATTTGTTCGGCCCCGGTGGCCGCATTGGCCGCCGCGGCGCGTGCATTTGCCAGCCGCGCCTTCTCGATCTCCTTCTCGGCGGCCCGCAGCCGCTCGACGAGGTTGGCCACCCGCGCCGGCACCTCCTCCGAGGGCACCTTCAGCGACGACGCCAGGCCGGCCATCAGTGCGCGCTCCTTGGCCAGGTGCCGGAACGAGTCCAGCCCGACGTAGGCCTCCACCCGGCGCACCCCCGAACCCACCGAGGATTCGCCGAGCAGGGTCACCGGTCCGATCTGCGCGGAGTTGCCCACGTGGGTGCCGCCGCACAGCTCCAGCGAGAACGGCCCGCCGATCTCGACCACCCGGACCTTCTCGGGGTACTTCTCCCCGAACATCGCCATGGCGCCGCGGGCCTTGGCCTTCTCGAGTTCCTCGGTGAACGTGTGCACCTCGAAAGCGGCCTGGACCGCCTCATTGGCGACCTCCTCGACCTGACTGCGCTGCTCATCGGTGAGCGCGCCCTGCCAGTTGAAGTCGAACCGCAGATAGCCCGGCCGATTCAGCGAACCGGCCTGAACGGCATTGGGCCCCAGCACCTGTCGCAGCGCGCCGTGCACCATGTGGGTGCCCGAGTGGCCCTGCGTGGCTCCCTTGCGCCAGGCAGCGTCGACCGCCGCGGTGACGGTGTCGCCCTCGACGAACTCACCCGCGTCGACGTTGACCGTGTGCACGAACAGCGTCTGGGCGATCTTCTGCACATCGGTGACGGTGGCCAGTGAAGATCCGGCCGGTCCTGCGCTTATGGTGCCGGCGTCGGCGATCTGCCCACCCGCCTCGGCGTAGAGCGGGGTGCGGTCCAGCACCAACTCGACACGGTCCGTCCCTGCATCGCCGTGCGCCACCACCGGCACCCGCCTGCCGTCGACGAAGATGCCCAGGATGCGGCCTTCGGTGGTGAGCTCGTCGAAGCCGGTGAACTCGGTGGGTCCGGCGTCGATCAGCTCCCGGTAGGCGCTCAGGTCGGCGTGGGCGTGCTTGCGGGCGGCGGCGTCGGCCTTGGCGCGCTGGCGCTGCTCGGCCATAAGTTCGCGAAAGCCTGCCTCGTCAACGGACAGGCCGGCCTCCGAGGCCATCTCCAGGGTCAGCTCGATCGGGAACCCGTAGGTGTCGTGCAGCGTGAACGCATCACTGCCGGACAGCACCGTAACCCCGGCGGATCTGGTGGCCGCCGCCGCGTCGTCGAACAGCTTGGAGCCCGACGCCAGGGTGCGGTTGAACGCGCCCTCCTCGGCGACCGCGATCCGGTTGATCCGGTCGAAGTCGGTGACCAGCTCCGGGTACGACGGGCCCATCGCGTCACGCACGCAGGCCATCAGGTCGCCGACGATCGGGCCCTCGACGCCCAGCAGTTTGGCCGAGCGGATCACCCGGCGCAGCAGCCGGCGCAGCACATAGCCGCGGCCGTCGTTGCCGGGGCTCACACCGTCGCCGATCAGGATGGCCGCGGTGCGGGAGTGGTCGGCAATGATCCGGTAGCGCACGTCGTCGGCGGCGTTGCCTGCGTCATAGCCCCGCGGCGCGCGGATGGCGACCAGATCGATGACGGGCCGCACCAGGTCGGTCTCGTACACGTTGTGCACGCCTTGGAGCAGGAACGCGACCCGCTCGATGCCCATCCCGGTGTCGATGTTCTGCCGCGGCAGCGGACCGAGGATCTCGAAGTCGTCCTTGGAGGTGCCCTCGCCGCGCTCGTTCTGCATGAACACGAGGTTCCAGATCTCGATGTAGCGGTCCTCGTTGGCGACCGGACCGCCGTCGACACCGAACTCCGGCCCACGGTCGTAGTAGATCTCCGACGACGGGCCGCACGGCCCGGGGATGCCCATCGACCAGTAGTTGTCGGCCATGCCGCGGCGCTGGATGCGCTCCGCGGGCAACCCGGCGATCTCCTGCCACAGTGCGATGGCCTCGTCGTCGTCAAGATAGACGGTGGCCCAGATCCGTTCGGGGTCAAGGCCGTAGCCGCCGTCTTTGACGCTGCCGGTCAGCAGGGTCCAGGCCAGCTCGATCGCACCGCGCTTGAAGTAGTCGCCGAACGAGAAGTTGCCGGCCATCTGGAAGAAGGTGTTGTGCCGGGTGGTGATGCCGACTTCGTCGATGTCGGGTGTGCGGATGCACTTCTGGATGCTGGTGGCGGTGGCGTACGGCGGGGTGCGCTGGCCGAGGAAGAACGGTACGAACTGCACCATGCCGGCGTTGATGAACAACAGGTTGGGGTCATCAAGGATCACCGAAGCGCTGGGCACCTCGGTATGCCCCGCCTTCACGAAGTGATCGAGGAAGCGCTTCCTGATCTCGTGTGTCTGCACTGTGTATCGCTTCCCGCCGTGTCGCAATTTTGAACGGCCCTACAGTACCGGTCTGCCGGTCGCGGCCGTCGTAGGCAATCACCCCAGCCTACGGACGCCGCCGCGGTGAAAACCCGTTGTCACTGCGAAACGCGTTGCTACGCTCACCTGAGTCTTTCGACCTTGGGAACTTGCGATGCCAGGAATGTCCTTCTGCGGCACCAGCGCCGTCATCCTCAGCGCCGGCCTGATCGCGCCGGCTGCCGCACCGGCATCGCCGGTCCCCACCGTGCTCTCCAGGCCGGACGTCGCGCTGACGGCCCAAGACATCGTCCTCGACCTCGTTCGACATGCAGAGGACCTGGCCCCCGCCAACTCGCGAATCCCGTTCTCCCCCGAGTTCCCCGGAGCGGGCATCAGCGATCTGGGCAAGCAACAGGCGATCGACACCGCCAACCAGATCTTCGGCCAGGTCGGCGGACCCGGCCATGTCGCCGGCCTGTTCTCCGGACCGGACACCGACGCCCAGGACACCGCGGTGCCGTTCGCCGCGCTACAGGGCCTGGACCCACAGGTCCTCAACGGGCTCGTCGAGGTCGACGGCGGGCCCTTCGCCAACCAACCGGTGCTCAGCCTCGGCGGGATCTACTACGACGTGGCCGTGGTGCTGTGGATGCTGGGCCTGGTCAACGCCTTTCAGATTCCGGGTGCCGACGAGTACAACGGGGTGGTCGTCAACGACAACTACACCGAGGCCGTCAACGCGATGTACACCGCGGCAGTGGCCAATCCGGTGGTCGGCGACGACGGCAACATCACCGCCGTGGGCTACACCAGCGAAGCGTCGATGATGATCTGGACGATGCTCAACGTCAAGAACCCCGATCCGATGGCGCTGGTCAACGAGCTGATCGCGTCGTTGCAGAACGGCGGGTCGCCGGGGCTGGTCCCCAACGCCGGCCTGATTCAGCTCGCGGGCAACCCCGAGGACGGCTGGACGCTGGTGAGCTGGGCCGGCCAGCAGGTCCCGGAGAATCCGGGCGTCCTAGGTGATCTGTTCCTGATCTGGCGCGACCTGGCGCTGCCACCGCAGGTGGCGTTCGGCCACATCCTGGACGCCTTGGCATCCGGTGATTCGGTGGCAGTGACCGCGGCGTTCTCCGACGGGCTGGCCGGCATCTCCGCGGGCCTGGACGCCGTGCCGGACACGATCACCAACCTGTTCACCGACCTGGCCGCCGGCACCTGGTGAGCTAGCGGCGCCGGATGATGGCGCGCAACTTCGCCAGCCGCCCGCCGATCTCGCGTTCGTTGCCGCGGCCGGTGGGCTGGTAGTAGTCGGTGCCGACCAGGTCGTCGGGCGGATATTGTTGCGGCACAACACCATCCGGGTGATCGTGCGCATAGCGGTAGCCGACGGCGTTGCCCAGCGCCTGCGCACCCGAGTAGTGGCCGTCGCGCAGGTGCGCCGGGACCGCCCCGGCCTTGCCGGCCCGGATGTCGGCCATCGCCGCACCGAGTGCGGTGGTCACCGCGTTGGACTTCGGCGCGGTGGCCAGGTGTACGCAGGCATGCGCCAGGGTCAGCTGCGCCTCGGGCATCCCGATCAGTGCGACGGTCTGCGCGGCGGCGACCGCGGTCTGCAGCGCGCTCGGGTCTGCCATCCCGATGTCCTCGCTGGCCAGGATCATCAGCCGGCGGGCGATGAAGCGCGGGTCCTCCCCCGCGGTCAGCATCCGGGCCAGGTAGTGCAGGGCGGCATCGACGTCAGAGCCGCGGATCGACTTGATGAACGCGCTGATCACGTCGTAGTGCTGGTCGCCGTCGCGGTCGTAGCGCACCGCGGCCTGATCCAGGGATCCCTCGACGATCTCCACGGTCACACGCTGGCCCGCCTCGGCCGCGACTTCCAGTGCGGTCAAGGCCCGGCGGGCGTCGCCGGCGGCCAGCCGAACCAGCAGATCGACGGCATCCGGCGTCACCTCGATGCGTCCGCCCAGGCCGCGCTCGTCGTCGATGGCGCGCCGCACCACCGTGGCGATGTCCTCGGGCCCCAGCGGCCGCAGCTGCAGGATCAGCGACCGGCTCAACAGCGGGGCGACCACCGAGAACGACGGGTTCTCGGTGGTGGCCGCGACCAGCAGCACCACCCGGTTCTCCACCGCGGCCAGCAACGCGTCCTGCTGAGTTTTGGAGAACCGGTGCACCTCATCGATGAACAGCACGGTCTGCTCGCCGTACGCGGCCGCGCGTCGCGCGGTGTCGATCACCGCGCGCACCTCTTTGACCCCGGCGCTCAGCGCTGACAGGGCCTCGAATCGTCGTCCGGTGGCGCCGGAGATCAGCGAGGCCAGGGTGGTCTTTCCGGTGCCGGGTGGGCCGTAGAGGATCACTGAGGCCGCCCCGGAGCCGTCGACCAGCCTGCGCAGCGGGGAGCCCTGTCCCAGCAGGTGATCCTGGCCGACCACCTCGTCGAGCGAGGCCGGGCGCATCCGCACCGCCAGCGGAGTGGAGGTGCTGCTGGGTTCAGGCGCCGGGGCACCGGTCAGGTCGAACAGTCCGTCGGACACGCCTTCAGGCATACCACGGGTGTCCACATGATCGTGAGGTGTGGCAACGGGTGTCGGACCGATCCGCTAAAATCGCACACATGTTCGATTTCGACCCATCGTCGCAGGCCGCCGAGGCTTTTCGGGGGATCGACGATGCGGGTGTGGCCGGAGCGATCACGGCTGCCGCGCGGGAGCAGAACGCGGCGTGCGCGCGCGAGTTGGCCGCGATCGGGGAACTGTATGCACGCCGCGCTCCCGAGGCGGACATCGATCGGGCCAACTGGGCTGTCGACGGGCATGCCAATGTGGTCGCCGAAGTCTCGGCCGCGTTGGGCATCAGCCGGGGCCGCGCACGCGGACTACTGAGGTACGCGATCGACCTGCGCGAGCGGCTGCCGCGTGTGGCGGAGGTCTTTGCGCGCGGCGACATCGACTTTCGGCTGATGGCGACGTTGGTGAGCCGCACCGAGCTGGTGGAGGATCCGGTGCTGATCGCCAAGCTTGATGCGGCGGTGGCCAAATATGCCCACCGTTGGATGCGGCTGTCGAAGCCCAAACTCATCGAGCGCATCGACATGTGGGTGGCCCGGTTCGATCCGGCCGGCCGGCGCATGCCCGGCCAAGGCAACGACGACCGCTACGTCGAGATCGGGCCGGTGGAATCCGGTTTGGCGGGGATCTGGGCGCAGCTGCGTGCCCCGGACGGGGCGGCGCTGGATCAGAAACTGGATGCGTTGGCGGCCACGGTGTGCCGTGATGATCCGCGCACCAAGCGGCAGCGCCGGGCCGACGCGTTCGGGGCATTGGCCGCCGGATTGGACGCGCTGCGCTGCGAATGCGGGTCACCCGACTGCCCGGCCGCCGGCCGGTCGGCGGGCACCGATGTGGTCATCCATGTGCTCGCCGAGCAGGCCACCGTCACCGGTGACACGCAAGCTCCCGCCTACCTGCCCGGCTACGGCCCCATCCCGGCGACCGCGTTACGCGAGATGGCCGCGACCGCCAAACTCAAGCCGTTGCCGATCCCTTCTGCCGATCCAGAGCCCGGTTATCGCCCCTCGGCGGCGTTGGCCGAATTCGTGCGCCTACGCGATCTCACGTGCCGGTTCCCCGGCTGCGATGAACCGGCCGCGGTGTGCCAGATCGACCACACCGTGCCCTATCCGCTGGGCCCCACCCATCCGTCAAACCTCAAGCTGCTGTGCATTTTTCATCACCTGTTGAAGACCTTCTACACCGGTGTGGGTGGTTGGGCGGATCGCCAACTACCCGATGGCACCGTGACCTGGACCGCGCCCAGCGGCCAGTCCTACACCACCACCCCGACGGGAAGCCTCTTCTTTCCCGTCTTCGCCGCCCCGACCGGGAAGCTGGTGCTGCCCAACCGGCTCCCGGTGCCCGACGCCGTGCGTGGAGTGATGATGCCGCGCCGCAAACGCACTCGCGCCGCCGAACACCGCTACCGCATCAGCTGCGAACGACGCATCAACGAGGAACGCCTGGCTCACGAACACCGAAAACGCGCGGCCGAACGTACCCGGAACGACGAGCCCCCGCCCTTCTGAGCGAACCGGGTCGAACGACGTCAGCGGTGCACGATCACCCCGCGGATGTTCTTGCCGTCGCGCAGGTCCTGGTAGCCCTCGTTGACCTGCTCCAGGGTGTAGCGGCGCGTCACCAGCTCGTCGAGCTTGAGCTGTCCGGCGTCGTAGAGCCGCAGCAGCCGCACGATGTCGTACTGCGGGTTCGCCCCGCCGAACAGCGTGCCCTTGATGGTCTTGCCGAACAGCGCCAGCATGGTGCCCGACACCTGCACGTCGAGGTCCTCGAGGCGGGCCATCGCGGCGATGACGACGGTGCCGCCCTTTCCGATCGTGTTGATCGCCGCGGTCGTGACGGCCAACCCCAGGTCGCCGACGGTGATCAGCGCCTGGTCGGCCATCTGCCCCCAGGTGAGCTCGGCGACCTTCTCCATCGCCTCCTCGGCGGTGGCGAACGCGTGGGTGGCCCCGAGTTTGAGGGCGGTCTCGCGTTTGAACTCCACCGGGTCGACGGCCACCACGTACTTGGCCCCGGCGTGTGCGGCGCCCTGTACGGCGTTGATCCCGACGCCTCCGATTCCGTAGACCACCACGGTGTCCCCGGCACGCACCCCGCCGTCGTAGTTGGCGGTCGCCCAGCCGGTGGGCACACCACAGCCGACCAGCACCGCGGTCTCCAGCGGCAGCCAGTCGTCGACCTTGACCACCGAGTGCTGCGAAACGGTCGCCCGCTCGGCGAAGGTGCCCAGCATGCAGAAGCCGCCGTAATCCGTACCGCCGGAGTGGAATCGGAAGGTGCCGTCGGGCATGCAGCCCTCCAGGATGGTGGCGCCCATGTCGCACAGGTTCTGCCGGCCGGTCGAGCAGTACCGGCAGCTGCCACAACTGGGGATGAAGCAGCACACCACGTGATCGCCGGGTTTGACCTTGGTGACCCCGGGGCCGACGTCCTCGATGATCCCGGAGCCCTCATGTCCGCCGACGATCGGGAACCGGTTGGGCCAGTCGCCGTCGGCCACGTGCAGGTCCGAATGACACAGTCCGGCGGCGGTGAATTTGATCAGCACCTCGCCCGGACCGGGACCGTCCAGGTCCAACTCCATGATCTCGAAGGGCTGGTTGGGCGCATGCGCCACGGCGGCAATCGTTTTCATGTCTGACATCCAACCGGCTCAAGAGGCCGCGGTGGCCCGAATCAGTGGGATTGCGTGACGAAGTCGATCAATTCCTCGACCCGCCCGATCAATTCCGGTTCCAGATCCGTCCAGTCGCGCACCCGGCCCCGAATCCGCTGCCAGGCGCCGGCGATGTCGGCCTGTGAAGCGTGCGGCCAACCCAGCGCCGCGCAGATGCCGTGTTTCCACTCGACATTGCGCGGGATCGTCGGCCACGCTTTCAAGCCGAGCCGCGCCGGCTTCACCGCCTGCCAGATGTCGACGTAGGGATGCCCGACGATCAGGGCGTGCTCGCCGCCCGGCCCGCGGCGTACCGCCTCGGCAATCCGGGTCTCCTTGGAGCCGGTCACCAGGTGGTCGACCAGCACCCCGAGCCGACGGCCGGGCCCGGGCTGGAACTCGGCCACGATGCCGGCCAGGTCGTCGATGCCGCCGAGGTATTCCACGACCACGCCTTCGATGCGCAGGTCGTCACCCCAGACCTGTTCGACGAGTTCGGCGTCGTGGCGGCCCTCCACATAGATCCGGCTGGCCAGCGCGACCTTGGCGCGGGCACCGCTCACCGCCACCGAGCCGGAAGCGGTGCGGGCAGGCGCCTTGACTGCGGCCGGGCGCGGTTCGGTCAGGATCACCGGCTTCCCGTCGATCAGGTAGCCGGGGCCGACCGGGAAGCCGCGGGTAAGACCGCGCCGATCTTCGAGGTCGATGCGGCCGTACTCGACCCGGACGACGGCGCCGACGTAGCCGGTCTGGGCGTCCTCGACCACCATGCCCAGCTTGATGGGCACCTCGGTGGAGCGGATCTTGCGGGCGGCGTGCGGGTTGGCGGAGAGGATGTCGGTCCCATAGCGGTCGGCCACCCGAGCGAGCCTAGGCGGGTTTGTCCGCCATGCCCGCCAAGAGACCGACATGTCTCATCGTGTTGCCCCCGGGCTATGACAGGCCCGACTGGGCTATACCGGCTGACTGCTTTCTATGGTGGGACATGTGACCGACATCGACAACGGCACCGTCGAATCATCACCATGGTCACCCCGGGAGCGCGAACTGCTGGCGGTGACGTTGCAGCTACTGCAGCAACACGGGTACGACCGGTTGACGGTGGACGCGGTCGCCATCGCTGCCCGCGCCAGTAAGACAACCATGTACCGGCGCTGGCCGTCGAAAGCCGAATTGGTGTTGGCGGCCTTCCTGGAGAGCATTAGTCAGGTCGTGGCCGCGCCCGACACCGGCACCCTGCGGGGCGATTTGCTGCAGTTGGGCGAGCTGGTCTGCCTTCAGGCGGGCCGGCACGCCAGCACTATCCGCGCGGTGCTCGTCGAGGCATCGCGTAACTCCGCGCTCGACGCAGCCGTGCAGCAGCAGTTCTTGGGCCGGCGCAAGGCCTTGATGCGCGAGATACTGGGGCGGGCCGTCGACCGCGGTGAGGTCGATGCGGCGGCCGCCGACAGTGACCTGTGGGATGTGCTGCCCGGCTATCTGATGTTCCGGATCATCATCCCGAGCCAACCCCTGACCCCGGACATCGTGCGCGCGCTCGTCGACGACTTGATCCTGCCCAGCCTCGGCTGACCGGCGAAACGACAGCCCCCTCGCCGCACCGACCGGATGACTCGACAATGATACGATACGGTATCGTATTGTTACTGCTTTCGGGACGGGTGATCGAAAGGGCGACCGGTGCAAACGATTTCGCTGAGCAGCCTCGGCCGGCGATGGTGGCAGGTGCCGGTCGCTGTGGTCGTCATCGCGGCAGCGGCATTCGGTGTGTATCGACTGCAGGGCATGTTCGGCTCCGATGCCGGCGTCCCGTCCGGCGGGGCTCCCCCGAACGAGATCGTCGCGTTCAACCCAAAAACGGTGACCTTGGAGGTTTTCGGCGCTCCCGGGACGGTGGCGACCATCAATTACCTGGACGTCGATGCTCAACCTCAGACGGTTCGCGACACGGCACTGCCGTGGTCGCACACGATGACAACGACACTGCCCGCGGTCTTCGGTGACCTGGTGGCACAGGGCGACAGTGACTTCATCGGCTGCCGCATCACCGTCAATGGTGTCGCCAAAGAGGAGAGATCCGTCTACAAGGTGAACGCCTACACCTTCTGTCTGGACAAGTCGTCATGAGCGGCGATCACCGGCCCCGCAGCACCGTGGCAGAAGCGATCCGCCGACTCGCGGTGCCGATCCTGCTGTTCTGGGTGGGCTTGGCCGCCCTGACCAACGTGGCGGTCCCGCGTCTGGAAAAGGTCGCCGAGGAGCACAACGTGTCGTTGAGCCCGACCGACGCGCCGTCGCTGCAGGCGATGAAGCGGGTCGGCGAGGTGTTCGGCGAATTCGATTCCGACAGTGCCGCGATGATCGTCCTGGAAGGCGACGAACCCCTTGGCGACGACGCCCATCGCTTCTACGGCGCCCTGGTCCAGAAGTTGTCCCGGGACACCGAGCACGTCCAGCACATCCAGGATTTCTGGGGAGACCCGCTGACGGCAGCGGGCGTGCAGAGCGCTGACGGCAAGGCCGCCTATGTGCAGGTGTACCTGGCCGGCAATCAAGGCGAGGCGCTGGCCAACGAGTCCGTCGCCGCCGTCCGCGACATCGTCGCGCACACCCCGGCACCGGACGGGGTCAAGGCCTATGTCACCGGCGGGGCGCCGCTGCTCACCGATCAGTTCGGGGTGGGCAGCAAGGGGACCGTGAAGGTCACGCTGATCACACTTCTTGTGATCGCAGTGATGCTGCTGTCGGTCTACCGATCCTTCGCCAGCATGTTCCTGGTGCTGTTCGTGGTTCTGGTCCAGATGCTCGCGGCCCGGGGGATCATCGCCTTTCTCGCCGAGTCCGGGCTCATCGGCCTGTCGGTGTATGCGACCAATCTGCTCACGCTGCTGATCATCGCCGCCGGAACGGATTACGCGATATTTTTCGTCGGCCGCTATCAAGAAGCCCACTCGTCCGGCGAGGATCACACCACCGCGTTCCGCACCATGTACTACGGCACGACCCACGTGATCCTGGGCTCGGGCCTGACCATCGCCGGCGCCGTGTTCTGCCTGAACTTCACCCGGTTGCCGTACTTTCACAGCCTGGGCACGCCGGTCTCGCTCGGCATTCTCATTGCGCTGATGGCCGCACTGACGTTGACCCCGGCCGTGATCGCCCTGGCCAGTCGGTTCGGCCTCTTCGAACCCAAGCGCGCCAGGCGAACCCGCCACTGGCGGCGAATCGGTACGGCGATCGTGCGCTGGCCCGGACCGATCCTTACCGCGACCGGCGCGGTAGCCATGATCGGTTTGCTGGCCCTGCCGGGTTATGAAACGAGTTACGACGTTCGGCACTACATCCCGGCCACTGCCCCGGCCAATATCGGCTATGCGGCTGCAGAGCGCCATTTCTCGGCGGCCCGGCTGAATCCCGAGATGCTGATGCTCGAAGCCGATCACGATATGCGCAATCCAGCCGACATGCTCGTCTTGGACAGGGTGGCCAGAAGCATCTTCCATCTCCCCGGTATCGACCTGGTGCAGTCCATAACCCGGCCACTGGGAACGCCGATCAGCCACGCCTCCATACCGTTTCAGATCAGCATGGGCAACACCGCCCAGGGGCTGAACCTGACGTATCAGCAGGACCGTGCGGCCGACATGCTCAAGCAGGCTGACGAGTTGGCGACGTCGATCGAGGTGATGAAGCGCCAGTACGCGCTGCAGCAGGAGTTGGCCGCCGCAACCCGGGAGCAGGCCGACGGATTCGAGGAAACCACCCGCACTCTGGGCGAACTGCGGGACCGGCTGGCCAACCTCGACGACTTTCTGCGGCCGGTTCGCAACTATTTCTACTGGGAGCCGCACTGCTACGACATCCCGAGTTGCGCGGCTTTCAGATCCGCTTTCGACGCGATGGACATCATCGACCAGCTGAGCGAGCAGATGGGCAACGTGCAGAACACGATTGACAAGCTGGCGGGAATCCAGCCGCAGCTGGTCTCGCTGCTGCCCGAACAGATCGCCAGCCAAGAGACCAACCGCGAACTGATGCTGACGAACTACTCGACGATCTCGGGGATGTACGAGCGGATGGCGGCCATGACCGAGAATTCAACGGCGATGGGAAAGGCCTTCGACACGGCCAAGAACGACGACTTCTTCTATCTGCCGCCGGAGGCCTTCGACAGCCCCGACTTCCAGCGGGGCTTGAAGATGTTCCTCTCACCGGACGGCCGCGCGGCTCGCATGATGATCACCCACGAAGGCGATCCGGCGACGCCGGAAGGCATCTCACACGTCGATCCGGTCAAGAAGGCGGCGCGCGCGGCCACCAAGGGCACCTCGCTGCAGGGCGCCGACATTTATCTGGCCGGCACCGCCTCGACCTTCAAGGACATTCAAGACGGCGCCAAGTACGACCTGATGATCGCGGGCGTGGCCGCACTCAGCCTGATTCTGCTGATCATGATGTTCGTCACCGGCAGTATTGTTGCCGCGATCGTCATCGTCGGCACGGTGGCGCTGTCGCTGGGCACGTCGTTCGGGCTCTCGGTATTGGTCTGGCAGTATCTCTTCGGCATCCAGTTGTATTGGATCGTCCTGGCGCTGGCGGTCATCGTTCTGCTGGGGGTGGGGTCCGATTACAACCTGCTGCTGATCTCCCGACTGAAAGAGGAGATCGGCGCCGGGTTGAACACTGGCATCGTCCGTGCGATGGCCGGCTCGGGTTCGGTGGTGACCGCCGCGGGCCTGGTGTTCGCCGCAACGATGTCGTCCTTCGCCTTCAGCGACCTACGGGTGCTCGGTCAGATCGGGACCACCATCGGCCTCGGATTGCTGTTCGACACGTTGATCGTGCGGTCCTTCTTGACGCCGTCGATCGCGGCACTGCTCGGACGCTGGTTCTGGTGGCCGCTGCGGGTGCGACCCCGTCCGGCCAGCCAGATGCTTCGGCCCTACGGGTCCCGTACCGCGGTTCGTGAGTTGCTGTCGGGGACATCCGGGCGCACCGAAAGTTCCGATGATCGGATCCCGACCGGTTGACGTGGCGACCGCGAGAGCCCCCGGGCTCCACAGCGGCCTGCGCGTACCGCATTGTTCACTCAGGCATCATCCGTCACATAGACAACATTAGTCACTCAATATTCCCTTAGTTATTAAGAGATCTCTCGCAACATACGTATCAATAACAACACCATTAACTCAAATATCACTAGTTTACTTCCACCTCAGCAATATCAACAAACTCATTCGCATCGTTAGGTGTTCAAAATGTGCAATTTCATCAATTGTCGCGTTATGCTCGTGAACCTCACTAATACACAACTATCACGGAGGTTGTGATATGCACCGGAACACGACATGGCGTGTCGTGCAGCGCGGAGGGCGGCACTTTGCGTGGGCCGCATCCGGGCTGGTTACCGGGGGGATTGTGGGGGCGCTGCTGGCCTCGGCCGGTATCGCCCACGCGGATACGAACATGATGATGGGCTGGGACGCGGTGGCCCAATGCGAGTCCGGCGGTAACTGGGCCGCCGATACCGGCAACGGTTTCTACGGCGGCCTGCAGTTCAAACCGTCAACCTGGCACGCATTCGGCGGTGTGGGGTCGCCGGCGAAGGCGTCTCGGGAGGAACAGATCGCGGTCGCCAATCGGGTCCTCGACGAACAGGGACCATATGCCTGGCCGACGTGCGGCCCGGGCCGGGTATTCCCGTCGTCGGTCAAGGGCTGGGTGCCGCCGGCGATGCGCAGCCTGCTCAAGCCGTTCTGGTGAGCACGGCCTGGGTCTGAGTGACCCGGGCGACCCGCTTCCCGCGGTCGTCGGTGAGGTCGGTCTGCACGACGATCGTCGTCCGCCCGACGTGCAGCGGGGTGCTGGTCGCGGTGACGGTGCCCTCGCGCACCGCCCGGAAGAAATTCGTCTTCGACTCGATCGTCGAGGTGCCGGCACCCTCGGGCAGGTTGGCGACCGCACATACCGCACCGACGGTGTCGGCGAACGCCATCAACGCTCCCCCGTGCAGGATTCCGGCGGTGGTGCACCGCTCCTGCGCCCACGCCATGATGGCGCTCACCTGTTGCGGGGTCAGCTCGGTGACCTCGATCTGCAGGGCCGTCGCAAACGGCATGCTGGCGACCACCATTCGGGCGAACTCGGCAGAATCCATGAGTTCCACCCTGACCGACGACAGCGGCGCTGTCCAGGGTCTCTAACGCTGCTGCGGCACCGCGTCGATGCCGGCTTCCTTACGCTGAGCCGCGGTGATGGGTGCCGGCGCCTCGGTCAGCGGGTCGATACCTCCGCCGGACTTCGGGAACGCGATGACCTCGCGGATCGAATCCACCCCGGCCAGCAAAGCCACCACCCGGTCCCAGCCGAACGCCAGCCCGCCGTGCGGCGGTGCGCCGTAGCTGAACGCGTCGAGCAGGAACCCGAATTTCTCGGCCACCTCCGCTGCGCCCAAGCCCATCACCTTGAAGACCTGCTCCTGCACGTCGCGGCGGTGGATACGGATTGAGCCGCCGCCGATCTCGTTGCCGTTGCACACCACGTCGTACGCGTCGGCCAGTACCGCACCGGGGTCGGATTCGACATGGGCGGCGTGTTCGGGCTTGGGCGAGGTGAAGGCGTGGTGCACCGCGGTCCAGGCACCCGAACCGACGGCGACGTCGCCGGCGGCGGTGGCGTCGCCGGCGGGCTCGAACAGCGGCGGGTCCACCACCCAGGTGAACGCCCAGGCCTGGGGGTCGATCAGGTCCAGTCGGCGGGCGATCTCGCCGCGGGCCGCACCCAGCAGCGCCCGCGACGGCTTAGCCGGCCCGGCCGCGAAGAAGATGCAGTCCCCCGGCGCCGCGCCGACATGCGCTGCCAGGCCGGCCCTTTCACCGTCGGTGAGGTTCTTGGCCACCGGCCCGGACAGCTCGCCGTCCTCACCGACCAGCACATAGGCCAGGCCCTTGGCCCCGCGCTGCTTGGCCCACTCCTGCCAGCCGTCCAGGGTCCGCCGCGGCTGCGACGCCCCGCCCGGCATGACGACGGCACCTACATACGGCGCCTGGAACACCCGGAAGGTGGTGTCTTTGAAGAACTCCGCGCACTCCACCAGTTCCAGACCGAACCGCAGATCCGGTTTGTCGGAGCCGTAGCGGCGCATGGCGTCGGCGTAGCTCATCCGCGGCAGCGGGGTCGGCAGGTCGTAGCCGATGAGCGCCCACAGTGCGGTGAGCACCGCCTCGGCGACGGCGATCACGTCCTCGGAGTCGACGAAGCTCATCTCCAGGTCCAGCTGGGTGAACTCCGGCTGGCGGTCGGCGCGGAAGTCTTCGTCGCGATAGCAGCGGGCGATTTGGTAGTAGCGCTCCATGCCGGCCACCATCAGCAACTGCTTGAACAGTTGCGGGCTCTGCGGCAGGGCGTAGAAGGAGCCGGGCTGCAGCCGGGCGGGAACCAGGAAATCGCGCGCGCCCTCGGGCGTGGAGCGGGTCAGCGTGGGCGTCTCGATCTCGACGAATCCCCGCTCGGCCAGTACCGCGCGGGCGGCGGCGTTGACCTTCGAACGCAGCCGCAGCGCGGCGCCGGGGCCGTCTTCGCGGCGCAGGTCCAGGTAGCGGTGCCGCAGCCGGGCCTCTTCACCGGCAGCCTCGTCGAGCTGGAACGGCAACGGCGCCGCCTCGTTGAGCACGGTCAGCGTCGTCGCGTTGACCTCGATGGCGCCGGTGGGCAGTTCGGCGTTCTCGTTCCCGGTCGGGCGCACCTCGACCACACCGGTGACCGCAACACAGAACTCGGCGCGCAACCGGTGGGCCTGCGCAAGTACCTCAGCGTCGCTGGAATCACCGAACACCACCTGCGCCACCCCGGAGGCGTCCCGCAGATCGATGAAGATGACGCCGCCATGGTCGCGTCGGCGCGCCACCCAGCCGGCCAGCGTCACGCTTGCTCCGGCGTCGGTGGCCCGCAACGAGCCTGCGTCGTGGCTGCGCAACACCAAAGGGCCCCTTTGTTCGAAGTCGGTCGAGTAACGGTTCGACGGGGGCCAAGTCTAGTGGCCGCTCGCTGCACTGCCCCGCGCCGGTCGGTGCTCTAAGCTGGCTCACTGTGACCAATGGCACCGATGACCTCGACTTCGATTACGACGACGAGGAATACGAGGAAGAGGAAGCCTCGCCGAAGCAGAACAACAGCCTCAAGTGGGGGCTGGCCGCAGTGGTGGTGCTGGCCGTGGTCGCAATCGTGCTGGTGGCGGTAGTGCTGTTGGGCGGGGACCCCGTCAACAGCACCGCCGGCGGCGAGTCCACCCGCAATTCCGCGGCCTCGGGCATCGCCAGCGCCGATGACACCGGCCCGGTCGCCATCATCATCACCGATCCCAGCTGCGTCGCCTGGGGATCGATCAGCTCCAACCTGGCCAGCACACTGTCGCTGCTGGGCCACGGCAAGTGGAACGAGCGCGATCAGTCGACCCCGGCCTCGGCGTGGGACGACCAACAGAAGAAGGAGTACCTGGCCGCCGGTCAGGTGGTGCGCAACGCCGCCGCCCAGACCGTCGGGCTGGTGAAGCTGACCCCGCACCGGGTGATGCGAGAGCTCTACGAGCAGTTCATCGCCTACGCCCGCACCTTCGTCGAGCACATCCCTACCTACACCGCACGCGATGCGGCGCTGGCCGGTACCGCCCACAGCGCGGCGTCGGCACTGGCGGCCATCTGCGCGTCAGCCAACAACGGGTCGGCGGCCGCGCGTGGACCACTGGTCGAGGCGCAGTCAACCCCCACCAAGGTCGCATCGCCGGGTAACCCCACCAACCCGCAGCGGTATCTGACCAGTGCCAATCCGGTGTGCGCCGACTGGAAGGCCACCTTGGACAAGTTCGGCACCGACACCGCCGAGTGGGGCGACATCGACCCGAGCATCCCGGCGACCTACTGGAACCCCCAGCAGAAGGCGGTCAACCTGGCGGTCGGCCCGGTGATGATCAGTCTGGCCAACAAGATGCAGCAGTTGGGCCGGCGCAGCAACAACCCGATCCTGCAGGACTTCGCGGAGCTGTCCTCGCAGTATCGGCGGGCGTTCGTGCTGTCGCTGCCCACCTACGATCCCTCGGACAACCACCTGGCCAACGCGGCGACGTTTCTGTCCACCACCGTGCTTGGTGGGTGCGCGTCAGCCGGTACGGCCGGCGGGTAGAACAGGTCCTGACGCAAAGAACCGGCGCAACCCGCAAAGGGTTGCGCCGGTCTTTTGCTTGTCGGGCCGGGCGGGTCAGGCCCAGCTGGAGCCCACCGAGGCGTCGGTGTTGGCCATGTTGTTGCCGGCGGTCTGCACCTTCTGACCATGAGCATTGGCCTGCTCGTAGATCACCGCGAAGTTGCGACCCAACTGGGACACGAACTCCTGGCACGCCACCGAACCCGAACCACCCCAGAAATCACCCGCGGCCAGCACATCGTGCACGATCGCCTGGTGCTCAGCCTCCAACGAAGCCGCCTGGGCACGGATCAACGCGCCGTGCGCGTTGACATCACCGAACTGGTAGTTGATCGACATCTTCCTAATCCTCCCTAGCTGCCCAGGATCTGCTGCGACGCAGCTTCCTGCTGCTCATAGTGGTTCGCATCCCGGATCAGACCATCGCGCACACCGTGCAGCATCGTCACGATGTTGCGAAACGCAGTCTGCATCTGACCCATGGTGTCCATCGAGGTCCGCTCCGCCAGACCACCCCAACCCGCACCCGAGATATTGGTCGACGACGCCCACATCCGACGCGCCTCATCCTCAACGGTCTGCGCATGCACATCGAACCGACCCGCCATCGCCCGCATCGCATCCGGATCCGTCATAAAACGTGTAGCCATGATTTTTTCCTCTCGCTTGAAGTGTGTGGTGATGCCGGGCGGCGGCTCGGCTGTCACGTATGAGTTGGGCGCCCCTTCCGCTATCCGCCCGCCGGCGAACGGGGCATGATCTTCGGGGCCTTGGCGGCGACCGCGCCCATTCCACGGCCGGCCATCGCGCCCATCAGCGCATTGCCGAACGGGCCGCCGGGGATTCCGCCGGTGGCCGACATGGTCTGGATCGGGGCGCTGACGGTGGTGGCCGGCAGTACCGGAGCGGCGCGGACCATGCCGTCGGCGGCCATCGACCAGGCCTGCGGCACCTTCAGCGCGCCCATCGAGGCGGCCTGGCCGAGCTTGGCGGAGATCGCGTTGGTGGCCGTGGAGAAGTGGCCGGCCAGCACGCCGACCGCGCCCTGCAGCTTGTCGTTGACGAAGTCGCCGATCTGCGTCATCAGGGTGCCGGTGCCGCCGGCGCCGGAAGCCTGGCCGGCCAGCGCGCCCGTCGCGCCGGTCATGGCGCCCATGCGGGCGAGCTGCGGCAGCATCATCAGCAGACGCGCGCCCATCATGCCCATGGACGACGCCGAGGTCAACGGCGACATGGCCGAGCTGACCGAGGTGGCCGCCAGCTGCGGGTCAATTGAATTGATCAAGCCCTTCATGCCGAGCATGTCGAACAGCCCACCGATGGTGGACGGGTTGTAGCCGGTGGGCGGGGTGGTCGGCGGGGTGACGACCGGACCGCCCTCAGCCGATCCCGGCGTCGCCTGCGTGGCCTGCGCGGATCCCGGCGGGGACGTCTGCTGCGTCAGCGAGCTGGTCGTGGCCTGCGCAGATCCGGCGTAGGTGTCCATCGCGGCACCGTCCTGGGCCCACATCGCCTCGTACTGGGCCTCGGTCGCCGCGATCGCGGGGGTGTTCTGCCCGAAGAAGTTGGTGGAGATCAGCGCCAGCAGCATCGCCCGATTGGCCGCGATCACCGGCGGCGGCACCGAGGCGGCGCGGGCCGCCTCGAACAGCCCGGCTGCCTGCGTGGCCAGCGCCGCGTTCTGGGCGGCGGTGGCCGAAGCCTGCTCCAGCCACGCCACGTACGGAGCGACCGCGGTGGTCGCCGCAGCCGAACCCGTGCCCGTCCAGGTGGACGCGAGATTGGCCACCACCGAGTGGGTGGAGGTGGCCGAGGTAGACAGGTCGGTGGCCAGCGCGGTCCACGCGGCGGCGGCAACCAGCAGCGGTTCCGAGCCCGGACCCGTGTAGATCAAGCCAGAATTCCATTCCGGCGGAAAGATGGAATAGCTCATCTATACGCCCTGACTCAACCGGCCGACGCGGCGTTGGCGGCCTCAGTGAGGGCGTAGAGGTTGGAGTTGCCACTCAAGGTGGCCACGATCTGCTGGTGAACCGCGGCAGCCTGAGCGCTGACCTGCTGGAACAACTGTCCGTGCGCGGCGAACTGGGCAGCAGTCACCGTCGACACCATGTCGGCGGCGGGCGCCGCCACACCGGTGGTGGGCGCGGCCGCGGCCGAGATACCCGCCGACATCGAGTCACCGATCCCCGACAGGCTGCCGGCAGCCGCAGTCAGAAGCTCAGGCTGAGCGGTTACGAATGGCATCTGATCCTCCTGGAACCCTGAAGCATGTAGTGGTAGAAGTCGGCGGTCGTGCGGCAGCAGAGGTCTATGTCAAAAGATTGACGCACGTCACTGTAGCGGAGCGATGTGATAACGGCCTGATAAACGTGTGGCTGCTGATGCTGCCGACAACTCCGGCCGGGCTCCCCGACAGGGGCCGACGACATCGAGTTGACGCGTTCATCGACCTGACATCCTCTCCCGATAGCTGCGCCAGCCGTGGTGGAGTGTTTTCCACCTGCGGCCGGGAGCAGAACGTAACACCGCCGGGACCACGGCGTACAGCGGGGCTGTAAACATTCAGCAAAGGTTTGGATACTCGCCAGACAACCCGGGTTGCGTTGATCCGGCGCACGGATTCATCACGGTCAACCAGGGGTCCGGGCCTGTCCGGGTGTGCAAAGCTAATGTGGCCGCGGGCCCGACGGGCTCGCACCGGGGCCCAGGACTTACGGCAACTCAACGGAGCGTGCGATGACCTTCAACGAAGGTATGCAGATCGATACCAGCACCACCTCGTCAGGCGGCGCCGGCCGTGGCATCGCGATCGGCGGCGGGGTCGCCGGCCTGGTGATCATGGTGGTGGCGCTACTGCTGGGTGCCGACCCGGGCGATGTACTGAGCCAGCAGCCGGTGGATACCGGACAGTACTCGGCGCCGGGCTTCGACCTCAACAAGTGCCGCACGGGTGCGGACGCCAATAAGTACGTGGAGTGCCGGGTGACGGCGACGGGCAATTCGGTGGACGCGGTGTGGTCGGATCTGCTGCGCGGCTACACCCGCCCGCACGTCCAGCTGTTCAGCGGCCAGATCAGCACCGGTTGCGGGACGGCCAGCAGTGCCGTTGGGCCGTTCTACTGTCCCACCGACCAGACCGCCTATTTCGACACCGGCTTTTTCCAGGAACTGGTCGACCGGTTCGGCTCCAGCAGTGGACCGATGGCGCAGGAGTATGTGGTGGCCCACGAGTTCGGCCACCACGTGCAGAACCTGCTCGGTGACCTGGGCCGCGCCCAGCACGGTGCGCAGGGCGCGACGGGCGCCGGGGTGCGCACCGAATTGCAGGCCGACTGCTACGCCGGCGTGTGGGCGCACTATGCGGCGATCACCAAGCAGGAAGGCACCGGGGTGACGTTCCTGAAGCCGCTGACCGACGACGACATCCGCGACGCGCTGTCGGCAGCGTCATCGGTGGGTGACGACCGCATCCAGCAGTCCATGACCGGGCACGTCAACCCGGAATCGTGGACCCACGGTGCTTCGGCGCAGCGGCAGCACTGGTTCACCGTCGGCTACCAGAGCGGCGACCCGAAGCAGTGCAACACGTTCGCCGCCAGCGACCTGGGCTAGCGGCTGATATGTAGGGAAGTTTGTCAAGGGCAGGGTGAAGCGGCGGCCACGACCGTCGTCATGGCCGCCGCTTCGTGACCAGGTGAATTGGGGTTGTCGAGCGTGTCGTATCGACGCGTATCAAGT
>NZ_CP083985.1:2636952-2720122 GCF_020172665.1 [Mycobacterium] zoologicum
CAACACTCGTACGCTGAACCTTCACTGGGGCCTCCCACATCTTGTGGCTCTACCGGCCAGGACCTGATTCCTGTCGGCAACCCACGTTCACATGTGAGTGAGGCCCCAGCCCCCCATACCGTCTAGAGCGACAACAACCGGCGCAGCTCGGCCCGTCCGGCCTCGTCCAGCGGTAACAATGGCCGGCGTGGTTCTCCGGCCGGCACCCCGAGCAGCTCCAGCCCGGCCTTGACGGTGGTGGCCAACCCGCCCGCCACGATGAACTCCAGCAGCGGCTTCAAGTCGTCGTAGAGCACCTGTGCGGTGTTCAGCTCACCGGTGGTGACCGCGGAATAGAGGTCCAGACAGGGCTGCGCGCGCAGATTGGGCGCCGCGGTGCACCAGCCGGCGGCCCCGGCGCGCAGCGCGTCGAGCACCAGCGGGTTGCTGCCGTTGAAGAACGGCAGACGCCCGTCGGACAACTTGGCGATCCGCAGCATCCGGGTCAGATCCCCGGTCGACTCCTTGACCATGGTGACGTGCTCGATGTTCTCGAACATGCCGACCAGCAGCTCGGGACTCATGTCCACCCCGGACGTCGCCGGGTTGTTGTAGGCGACGATGTCGACGTCGACGGCGTCGGAGACGGCGGAAAAGTGGGTGGTGATCTCGCGCTCGGAGAGCTTCCAGTAGGACACCGGCGCGACCATCACCGCGTCGGCGCCGGCCTGCGCGGCATAGCGAGCCCGGCGCACGGTGCGCGCGGTGGTCAGGTCCGACACCCCGACCAGCACCGGCAGCCGGCCGGCGACCGCGGCGATCGAGGCGTCGACGCAGGTGTCGAACTCGTCTTCGGTGAGGTAGGCGAGTTCGCCGGTGCTGCCCAGCGGGGCGACGGCGTGCACCCCGGCTGCGACGAGCCGCTCGATGACGGTGGTCAGGGCCGCGGTGTCGATCCCGCCGTCATTCAAAGGCGTCACCGGGTAGCCGATGACGCCGTACAACTGTGCTGCCACTTATGACTCCTTGGTTAGTGCGTCGGGGTGGTTCACCAACGCGCGGCGGGCGTAGTAGGCGAAGTTGGCCTGGCTGCGGTTGGGCAGCAGGGTCCAGTCGTGGGCCTCGCGGGCCAGCTTCTCCGGGAGCGCCTTGATGGTGCCGGCGGCCATGGCGGCCAGTTGCAGTGCGGCGGCGCGCTCGATCAGCACAGCCAGCGAGCACGCCTCCTCCACGCTGGCGCCGGCCACGATCTGACCGTGGTGTGCCAGCAGGATCGCCTTCTTGTCGCCGATGGCCGCCGAGATCATCTCGCCCTCTTCGTTTCCGACCGGAACCCCCGGCCACAGCGGCAGGAAGGCGCAGTCGTCGTAGAGCGGCGTGGTGTCCATGTGCGAGACGACCAGCGGGGTCTCCAGCATGGACAGTGCGGCGACGTGAAACGGGTGGGTGTGCACGATGCACTGCACATCGGGGCGGGCCCGATAGATCCAGCTGTGGAATCGGTTGGCGGGGTTGGCCATCCCCTCGCCCTCAATGACATTGAGGTCTTCGTCGACGAGCAACAGGTTGTCCTCGGTGATCTCGTCGAAGCCCAGGCCGAGCCGCTGGGTGTAGTAGGTGCCCGGCGCCTCGGCGCGGGCGGTGATCTGGCCGGCCAGGCCCGAGTCGTGGCCGCGGTCGGACAGGGCCCGGCAGGTCAGCGCCAGTTTCTGACGGGTGGACCACGCGGTTTCGATGAAGTTCTCCGCGAAGTGTTGCTCCGCGCGCTGCATCAGGTCGGATTTGGAATCGTCGAAGGTTTCGGCCATGACAACATGGTATTCGTTATGACACCTTGTGTCATCATGGTGTGATGACGGAACTGCTGCGTGCCGTCCGCAAGCAGCGAGGGCTCACCCTTGAAGGCCTTGCGGAGCGGACCGGGCTGACCAAGAGCTATCTGTCCAAGGTCGAACGCAGTCGCAGCACGCCGTCCATCGCGGTGGCCATCAAGGTGGCGCAGGCCCTCGACGTCGATGTGGCGCAACTGTTCTCCGAACGCGGCGACGAGGACAAGATCACGGTGGACCGGGCCGCGGACCGCAGCGCCGACCGACAGCGCTACCGGGCGATGGCCGCGAGCATGTTGGGAAAGTCGATGTCCCCGTTCGTGGTTCGCCCCACCGAGCGCATCAACCGAGGCACCCATCCCCTGCATGGCGGTCAGGAATTCGTATTCGTGCACACCGGGACCGTGGAACTGGAATACGGCGACGTCACCTGGACCCTTGCTGCCGGCGACAGTGCCTACTTCGACGCCTCGATCAGCCATCGCATCCGCGCGGTGGGCTCTGAGCCTGCCGAGGTGGTCGTCGTCGCAGGCGGCGAACCCGGTGGCGCGCGGTGAGCACCGAGTTGCTGTTCTCCTACGGCACCCTGCAGCTGGCCGGGGTGCAGCGCAGTACCTTCGGGCGGCTGCTCGACGGCCGCCCCGACGCGATCGTCGGTTTCGACCTGGATTACGTGACGATCACCGATCCACACGTGGTGGCCGTCAGCGGCAGCGACCGTCATCCGATCCTGCTCCCGTCTACGGCGCCCGACGCCTGCGTCCCCGGCACGGTGTTCGCGATCAGCCCCGCCGAGCTGGCGGCCGCCGACGACTACGAAGTCGACGCCTACCGGCGGATGTCGGTGCCGCTGCGCTCCGGCGCGCGAGCCTGGGTGTACGTGTTCGCCGGCTGAGTCACCAGGGGCGGGTCGAGCAGCTCACGCCGCTGCCACCCTGCTGGGACACCACCACCTCGCCGTCGACGGCGATCTCGCAGTGGAACTCGGGGTTGATCCGCAGGCCCCCGCTGGCGGTGACCAGCGCCCACTGGCCGGGGTCGGCCAGCGTGGTGGTGTACACCAGCGGCTGTCCCCCGCTGATCGGGGCGTGCACGGTCTCCAGGTACTCCGCGGCGTTGGCGTTGTAGGCCGCCATGCTCGGCGGGTCGGCCTTGATGTAGGAGATGTTGCCGGTCAGGTCGCTGGTGGCGGTGATGGTGTAGGTGACCTCGTGGCCGCCGGTCGGACTCTTCTTCGGGGTCTCTTTCGCGGTCTCCTCCGGAGTCTCCTTCGGGGTTTCCGGTGCCGATTCGGTCGCGCTCGGCGCCGGGGACTCCGCGGTGGGCTCCGGGTCCGCGATCGATGTGGCGTGGCTGGCCACAACTCCGGCGACCGCCAGCGCCAGCGCCGCCCCGAACCTGACTGTCACGTTTCGCATCGTCGTCATACCGAGCCACGCTACCGGAGGCCGCCGAGTGTCGGATTTTGTCAGGTGGTCTGTGCACGACCGTGCATCACGACGGCATGCGGCGCGCGACCTCACCGACAACGTCGTCGAAAGCGACGTCGACCTGCTCCCCGGTAGCCAGATTCTTGATCCCGACGGTGCCGGCCTCGACGTCGCGGTCACCGGCGACCAGGGCAAGCACCGCGCCGGAACGGTCCGCGGCACGCATCGCGCCCTTCATCCCGCGATCCCCGTAGGCGAGGTCCACCCGCACCCCGGCGGCCCGCAACTGCCCGGCCAGCACCGCCAGCCGCAGCTTGGCGGCCTCACCGAGCGGGACGCCGAACACGTCGCAGCGGGTGGTCGCGCCCACCGTCTTGCCCTCGGCGGCCAGCGCCAACAGGGTGCGGTCCACCCCGAGCCCGAACCCGATCCCGGACAGGTCCTGCCCGCCCAGCTGGCGCATCAGGCCGTCGTAGCGGCCGCCGCCGCCGATGCCCGACTGTGCACCCAGCCCGTCGTGCACGAACTCGAAGGTGGTCTTGGTGTAGTAGTCCAGCCCGCGCACCATCCGCGGGTTGATCACGTACGGCACGCCCAGGGCGTCCAGGTGTGCCAGCACGGTGTCGAAATGCGCCTTGGCCGCATCGGAGAGGTGATCGAGCATCAGCGGCGCGTCGGCGGTCAGCGCCTTGACCGCCGGGCGTTTGTCGTCGAGGACCCGCAGCGGGTTGATCTCGGCGCGGCGCCGGGTCTCGGAGTCCAGGTCGAGTCCGAACAGGAACTGCTGCAACAGCTCTCGATACGCCGGTCTGCAGGTGTCGTCACCCAGGGAGGTGATCTCCAGCCGGAATCCGTCCAGCCCCAGCGAGCGGAAACCGGCGTCGGCCACAGCGATCACCTCGGCGTCCAGCGCCGGGTCGTCGACTCCGATGGCTTCCACACCGACCTGCTGCAGCTGCCGGTACCGGCCGGCCTGCGGGCGCTCATAGCGGAAGAACGGCCCCGAGTAGCAGAGCTTGGCCGGCAGCTGACCCCGGTCCAGGCCGTGCTCGATCACCGCGCGCATCACCCCGGCGGTGCCCTCGGGCCGCAGCGTCACCGAGCGGTCACCGCGGTCGGCGAAGGTGTACATCTCCTTGGAGACCACGTCGGTGGACTCGCCCACCCCGCGGGCGAACAAGGCGGTGTCCTCGAAGATCGGCAGCTCGATGTCGCCGTAGCCGGCACGGCGGGCAGCGGCCAGCAGCGTGTCGCGGACCGCGACGAAGGCCGCCGACGCCGGCGGTGCATAGTCCGGCACCCCTTTGGGTGCGGCAAAGGTACTCACGCACTCAGACCTTCCAGGAACGGGTTGTTGCGGCGCTCGGCGCCGATGGTGGTCTTCGGACCGTGGCCGGGCAGCACCACGGTGGCGTCGTCCAGGCTCAGCAGCTTGCCGACGATGGAATGCAGCAGATCGCGGCCGCTGCCGCCGGGCAGGTCGGTGCGGCCGACCGAGTTCTGGAACAGGGTGTCCCCGCTGAACACCACCTCTTTCGCATCGCCTTCCACCCGGAACACCACCGAGCCTCTGGTGTGCCCGGGGGTGTGGTCGACGGTGACGGTGGTGTCGCCCAGGCCGATCTTGTCCCCGTCGCGGTCGAGCTCGATCAGCTGCTTGGGTTCGGCGAACATGAGCTTGCTCAGCGTCCCGAACAGCGCCTGGCCGGGCATGGTGGCAAACGACCGCAGCGGGTCGGTGAGCATGAACCGGTCGGCGGGATGAATGTAGGTGGGGCAGCCGTAGGTGTCGGAGACCTTCTGCGCCGACCAGATGTGGTCGATGTGGCCGTGGGTGAGCAGCACCGCCGACGGCGTGAGCCGGTTCTCGTCCAGCACGCGACGCAGCTGGGTCATCGCCCGCTGGCCGGGGTCGACGACGATCGCGTCCGCGCCCTGCCGCGGCGCCAGCACGTAGCAGTTACACGCCAGCATTCCGGCGGCGAATCCGGTGACCAACACATCGACCAGTTTCCCATTGCACGCCGCGACGGCGGGGACGCGGGCGGCGTGGGTGGGCTCTGGCAGACTTGGGACCCGATTCGCCCAGCAAGCCAGGGAGGTAGACCCGCGGTGTCCACGAACTCAGAACGGCGCGCCAACGCCAAGCGCAAGCTGGACCAGCAGATGGAGCAGCGGGCTGCGGCGGCGCGCAAGCAACGCCTGGTGCTGGTGATCGCCGGTGCGGTGGTGGCGGTGGCGCTGATCGTCGGCGTGGTGTTCACGGTGCTGCACGACAGCGGCTCCGGCAACATCAACGCCGGTAAGCCGGACACCTCGCAGAGCTCGGCGGCCGGCGACGCCCCCAAGAAGCCGGCCGGGATAGCCGGTGAGCTGCCGAAGTTCACCGCGTCGCCCACCCTGGGCTCCAACTGCCAGTACCCGGCCTCGCGGCAGCCGGCGAGCAAGAAGGTCGAGCCGCCCCGCTCCGGGAAGGTGCCCACCGAGCCGGCCGAGGTCAGCGTGTCGATGCTGACCGATCAGGGTCCCATCGGGTTGATCCTGAACAACGCCCAATCCCCATGCACCGTCAACAGTTTCATCAGCCTGGGCAACAAGGACTACTTCAACGACACCCAGTGCCACCGCTTGACCACGTCACCGTCGCTGAGCGTGCTGCAGTGCGGCGACCCGACCGGCGACGGCACCGGCGGCCCCGGCTACCAGTTCGCCAACGAATACCCCACCGACCAGTACGCCGCCGACGATCTGGGCTCCCAGCAGCCGGTGACCTACCCGCGCGGCACGCTGGCGATGGCCAACGCCGGGCCCGGCACCAACGGCAGCCAGTTCTTCCTGGTGTACCAGGACTCGATGCTGCCGCCGCAGTACACGGTGTTCGGCACCATCCAGAAGGACGGCCTGGCCACCCTGGACAAGATCGCCGAGGCAGGCGTCAAGGGCGGTGGCAGCGACGGCGCGCCGGTAACCAAGGTGACGATCAAGTCGGTTCGCTCCGACTAGCGCATGTACCGGTTCATCGCAATCGCTGCCCTCGGCGTGGTCGCCATGTGCGCCGGGGCCGGCGCCATCGCCGATCACCCGACCTGGTGGTGGCTTGCCGTGCCGGCGGCGCTGGTGTTCGCGCTCGGGATCTACGACCTGATCCAGACCCGGCACTCGGTGCTGCGCAACTATCCGGTGCTGGGTCACCTGCGGTTCCTGATGGAGGATCTGCGCCCGGAACTGCAGCAGTACTTCATCGAGCGAAACTTCGACGGGCGCCCCTACGATCGGTCTCGCCGCACGATCATCTACGAGCGCGCCAAGGGCACCCACTCCGAGCAGGCGTTCGGCACCGAACGTGACATCGACTCGGTCGGCTATGAGCATCTCGCGCAGTCGATCGCACCGGCCCCGGTGCCCGACACCCCGCCTCGGGTGCTGGTGGGCGGTCCGGACTGCAAGCAGCCGTATTCGATGGCGCTGCTGAATGTTTCAGCGATGAGCTTCGGGGCGCTGTCCAGCAATGCGATCCTGGCCCTGAACAAGGGGGCCGCGCTGGGCGGTTTCGCCCACGACACCGGTGAGGGCGGCCTGACCCCGTATCACACCGAGCACGGGGGTGATCTGGTGTGGGAGATCGGCTCGGGATACTTCGGGGCCCGCTCCGCCGACGGTCGTTTCGACTCCGCGCAGTTCGCCGACAAGGCAGCGCATCCCAACGTCAAATGCGTGTCACTGAAACTGAGTCAGGGTGCCAAACCCGGTCTGGGCGGCGTGCTCCCGGCCGCCAAGGTCAGCGAGGAGATCGCCCGCTACCGCGGTGTTCCCGCACATCAGAAGTGCGTCAGCCCCGCCGCCCACTCGGCCTTCTCCACCCCCCGGGAGTTGATCCGGTTCATCGCCGAGATGCGTGAACTGGCCGGCGGCAAGCCCACCGGATTCAAACTGTGTGTCGGCACCCGCACCGACGTGCTGGCGATCTGCAAGGCGATGGTCGATGAGGG
This sequence comes from [Mycobacterium] zoologicum, assembly GCF_020172665.1. Classification (GTDB taxonomy): domain Bacteria; phylum Actinomycetota; class Actinomycetes; order Mycobacteriales; family Mycobacteriaceae; genus Mycobacterium; species Mycobacterium zoologicum. The sequence continues at coordinate 2,644,180 of NZ_CP083985.1, forward strand.
AACCGCGCCCGACTTCATCATCGTCGACGGTGCCGAAGGCGGAACAGCCGCGGCACCACTGGAATACGAGGACCACGTCGGTATGCCGCTCACCGACGGCCTGATGACCGTCCACAACGTCCTGGTCGGGATGGGTCTGCGCGACAAGATCAGACTGGGCGCCAGTGGCAAGGTCGCCGGAGCCACCGACGTCGTCAAACGCCTGATCCAGGGTGCGGACTACACCAATTCGGCGCGGGCGATGATGATGGCGATCGGCTGCATCCAGGCGCAGCGCTGCCACACCAACACCTGCCCCACCGGCGTGGCCACCCAGGATCCGCGGCGGGCCCGCGCCCTCAACGTCGCCGACAAGAGTGTGCGGGTGCAGCGCTATCAGGCCGCCACAGTTCACCAGGCGATGCAGATGATCGCCTCGCTGGGCGCCCACCGGCCCGAGCAGCTCAACCCGCACATGCTGCGCAAGCGGCTCTCACCGTCGATCGTGCGGACCTACGCCGAGATCTACGAATGGCTGCGGCCGGGCCAACTGCTGGCCGAACGTCCCGACTCCTGGGAAGCCGACTGGGCGTTCGCCGACCCGGACAGCTTCACACCGGCCCACTGAGCTCACCGGCTCAGGCAGCCGACGTCACCCGGTAGACGTCGTAGACACCCTCGACGTTGCGAACCACATTCAGCAGGTGGCCCAGGTGTTTCGGGTCGCCCATCTCGAAGGTGAACCGGCTGATCGCCACCCGGTCGCGCGACGTGGTGACCGACGCCGACAGGATGTTGACCTTCTCGTCGGCGAGCACCTTGGTGACGTCCGAGAGCAGCCGGTGCCGGTCGAGGGCCTCGACCTGGATGGCCACCAGGAACACCGACGACGGCGACGGCGCCCACTTGACCTCGATGATCCGCTCGGCGTGGTCCCGCAGTGAATCGGCGTTGGTGCAGTCGGTCCGGTGCACGCTCACCCCGCCACCGCGGGTGACGAAGCCCATGATCTTGTCGCCCGGAACCGGGGTGCAGCACTTGGCCAGCTTGGTCAGCACCCCCGTCGCGCCGGGTACCGCGACGCCGACGTCATCGGTGTGCCGTTCGCGGCGCGGGATGGTCAGCGGTGTGGAGCGCTCGGCCAAGTCCTCCTCGGCCTGGTCCACCCCGCCGAGCTGCGCCACCAGCCGCTGCACGGCGTGGTGTGCGGAGATGTGGTTCTCACCGACCGCGGTGTAGAGCGCCGAGACGTCGGTGTAGTGCAGTTCACGGGCGACGGCCGCCATCGACTCACCGTTGACCAGGCGCTGCAGCGGCAGCCCCACCCGGCGCACCTCGCGGGCGATGGCGTCCTTGCCCGACTCCAGTGCCTCCTCGCGGCGCTCCTTGGCGAACCACTGCCGGATCTTGGCCTTGGCCCGCGGCGACACCACGAACTGAGACCAGTCCCGTGACGGCCCGGCGTTCTGGGCCTTGGAGGTGAAGACCTCCACCACTTCCCCGTTTTCGAGCTTGCGCTCCAACGCGACCAGCCGGCCGTTGACCCGGGCACCGATACAGCGGTGTCCGACCTCGGTATGCACCGCGTAGGCGAAGTCGACCGGCGTCGAACCGGTGGGCAGGGTGATCACATCGCCCTTGGGGGTGAACACGAAGATCTCTTTGACCGCCAGGTCATAGCGCAGGGATTCGAGGAACTCCCCCGGGTCGGCGGCCTCCCGCTGCCAGTCCAGCAGCTGACGCATCCAGGCCATGTCGTCGATCTCGGTGGGGGTGCCCGACTGCGGAACGCCGTTGCGGCCCTTGGACTCTTTGTAACGCCAGTGCGCGGCGATGCCGTATTCGGCGGTGCGGTGCATCTCGCGGGTGCGGATCTGTATCTCCAGCGGCTTGCCCTCCGGACCGATCACCGTGGTGTGCAGCGACTGGTAGACCCCGTAACGCGGTTGGGCGATGTAGTCCTTGAACCGGCCGGCCATCGGTTGCCACAGTGAGTGCACCACGCCGACCGCGGCGTAGCAGTCCCGGATCTCATCGCACAGGATCCGCAGCCCCACCAGGTCGTAGATGTCGTCGAAGTCGCGGCCCCGCACGATCATCTTCTGGTAGATCGACCAATAATGCTTGGGCCGGCCCTCGACAGTAGCGGTGATCTTCGACTTCGCCAGTGTGTTGACGATCTCGGCGCGCACCTTGGCCAGGTAGGTGTCCCGCGACGGTGCACGGTCGGCCACCAACCGGACGATCTCCTCGTACTTCTTCGGGTGCAGGATCGCAAACGACAGATCCTCGAGCTCCCACTTGACGGTGGCCATACCCAGCCGATGCGCCAGCGGCGCAATGACTTCCAGCGTCTCCTGGGCTTTGCGCGCCTGCTTCTCCGGCGCCAGGAATCGGATGGTGCGCATGTTGTGCAGCCGGTCGGCGACCTTGATCACCAGCACCCGTGGGTCACGCGCCATGGCGATGACCATCTTGCGGATGGTCTCGGCCTCGGCCGCGGTGCCCAGCACCACCTTGTCCAGCTTGGTCACCCCGTCGACCAGGTGGGCGACCTCGTCACCGAACTCGGCGCCCAGCCCCTCCAGGGTGTAGCCGGTGTCCTCGACTGTGTCGTGCAACAGCGCGGCCACCAGCGTGATGGTGTCCATGCCCAACTCCGCCAGGATGGTTGCGACGGCCACCGGGTGGGTGATGTAAGGGTCGCCGGAGTGCCGCAGCTGGCTGGCGTGCCGCTGTTCGGCGACCTCGTAGGCACGTTGCAGCAGCGCCAGGTTCGCCTTCGGGTAGAACTCCCGGTGCACCGCGACCAACGGCTCCAGTACCGGGCTGAACGCACCGCGCTGGGCGGTGATCCGGCGCGCGATGCGGGCCCGGACCCGCCGCGAGGCGCTGGTGGGAACCTTCAGCAGGTCGGTACGCTCGGTGGGCGAGTCCTGAGCAACCCCCTCTTCGACGGCCTCGTCGAAGCTCTCCTCAAGACCCACGTCGTTCACCTCCGACCACGAGAATATCGGCTAAACGACGCGCAGGCTGTGCACCGGCAGCGGAGCCACCGCGTCGCGCCCGTCCAGCCCGCCCAGCTCGAGCACCACGGCCGCCGCGACCACCTCGGCTCCCGCCCTGCGCAGCAGCCGCAGCGTCGCCGCCAGGGTGCCGCCGGTGGCCAGCACGTCGTCGACGATCACCACCCGGCGACCGGTCAGCGTCAGGCCGTCGGCCGGGATCTCCAGCACGGCGTGGCCGTACTCGAGCTGGTAGGTCTCCGAGAACACCGGCGGCGGCAGCTTTCCGCCCTTGCGGACCGCCAGCGCGCCCAACCCGAGCCGGTCGGCGACCCCTCCGGCCAGCAGAAATCCGCGTGCGTCGATCCCGGCGACCAGGTCTGCGCCGTCGGCAACGGCGGCCAGCGCGTCGATCACCGCGGCCAGGCCGGCGGCGTCGGCGAACACCGGCGTCAGGTCTTTGAACGCGACGCCGGGAACCGGGAAGTCCGCGACCTCGCGGGTCAGCGCCGCGACGACATCGGCAACGGTGCCGTCAGCCGGGCCGGCCGGCTTCACTGCTGCAGCTCCCAGCGGTCCATGTTCCAGCCCGCCCCCCACCGGGTGGGGTTGGCGACCACGCCGTAGGTCTTCTTCGACCACAGCAGGGTGCGCTGCTGGCGGAACAGCGGCAGCGTCGGCATATCGGCCCACAGCACCGGTCCACTCTCCTCCAGCAGCCGGACCTGTTCGGTCGGGTCGGCGGTGATCGCCAGCGCGGAGATGATTCCGTCGATCTGGTCGTTGTGGTAGCCCGACAGGTTGTTGCCGTTGCCGCTGAACAATTCGTAGGCGTCCATCACCGACGAGCCGGTCGACCCACTGCCCGTGGAGCCGCCGGTGCTGGCCAGCAGTACATCGATCTGGCCCTCCCGCAGTGCCTGCGGTCCGATGGCGTCGGACGCCACCTCGTTGACGGTGACACCCGCCGGGGCGCACGAGCTGCTGATCGCGCCCACCACCGCGGCCAGTCGGGTGTTGGGTCCGCGGTAGCCGATGCGCACCGTCAGGGGTTTGCCGGACAGCGCCTCACTGGCGGCCTTCGGGTCGGCGTGCGCGAACTGGGCGGTCTCGGGCACGTTCTCGGCCTGGTCGAACGCGTCGTCGATGGCGGTGTTGAGCCGCGAATTGACCAGTGGGACACCCGCATCGGCGGCGATCACGTCACGAGGAGTGCACAGCGCCACTGCCCGGCGCGCGGAAGTCTCCGACAGTGGTCCCGACGGGGCGAAGATCAGCTGCTCGATGCCACCCGACGGCGTGTTGCTGCTCTGGTAGTCGTCCGGGGTGATCAGCGACCCGGCCGAGCCGGTCGCGACGTCGACGACGTCGACCGCCCGCTTGCTGACCCGGTCGGCGACGTCGGCGCTCTGCGGCCAGACGATGACCCGCTTGGTGACCGGTTTGGCGCCCCACCACTTCTCGTTGGCCACCAGCACCACGGCGCCCCCATCGAGCACCGAGTCGATCTTGTAGGGCCCCGACGACGGGAAGTGGTTCAGGTCGGAGGATCGGTCGAGCTGCCAGGTGGTGTTCCAGGCCTCGGCGATCTTGGCCTTGCCCTCATCGGCGGGTCCGGGCGGTGCCAGCAGCACCTCGGTGGTGTTGAGCCCGAGTTTCTCGCCGATGACGTGCGACGGCATCATCGACGTCGCGGTGAACAGGTCGTCGTAGTCCACGATGGCGCGGTCGGGAAAGAACGACACCCGGGCCTTCTTCTCACCGGGCCGGCATTCGATGTGGTCGATGTCCAGATAGCCCGCCCGGCTGGCGGCGTCGAACCCCGGGAAACGCCCCGACTGTGCCGCCCAGGCCAGCACCAGATCGTCACAGGTGACCGGCTTGTCGTCGGAATACACCGCAGCGTCGTTGATCTGGTAGTCCAGCACCAGCGGGGCGCGACCCACCACCGAGACGGCGCCGAAGTCGCGATCGGTGAGGATCTGACCGTCCGGCCCGTGGTAGCCGAAGCCGGTCAACGTGCGTGAGAACGCTTGCGGCGCAGCCGAAGCCGCACCGGCCACCGACGTGGTGTTGTAGGTGTGCAGGCTGCCGTCGACGCTGTAGTCGATCTGGTCGACGGCGGCACTGGTGCATGCCGACAAAGACCCGGCTGCGGTGACGATCGCCACCACCAGGGCCGCAGCGTGCCGACCGCGGGCCGCCATCGCCGGTTACCCGCCGGCGCCCGGCTTGCCGGTCGGACGCTGGGTGCGCCGGCTGGTGGGACGTACCGGCTTGGCACCCGGCGCCGGCGCGGAAGGCGCGGCAGCGGTGCTCACCGCCGAGGCCTCTTCGTCATCGCCGCTGTCGACGTCGATGTCCGTGTCGTAGTCAGCCGCGGCGGCCGGCATGGCCTTGGAGCCCGACGTCGGCTTGCGCCGCCGCATCACCCGTCGGTTGTGGTTCTGCACCAGCTCGGTACGCTCCCGCAGCGTGACCAGCAGCGGCGTGGCCAGATAGATCGACGAGTAGGTGCCGACGACCACACCGACGAGCTGCACCAGCGCAAGGTCCTGCAGTGTTCCCACGCCCAGCAGCCATACCGCGACCACCATCAGCGACATGATCGGCAGCGCCGAGATCAGGCTGGTGTTGATCGACCGCATGAAGGTCTGGTTGACCGCCAGGTTGGCTTCCTCGGCATAGGTGCGCTTGGTGCGGTGTTCGAAGCCGTGGGTGTTCTCCTCGACCTTGTCGAACACGATCACGGTGTCGTAGATGGAGAAGCCGAGGATCGTGAGCAGGCCGATCACGGTGGCCGGCGTCACCTCGAACCCGACCAGCGAATAGATACCGGCGGTGACCGCGACATCGAACACCATCGAGACCATCGCCGCGATGGTCATGTACCACTCGTAACGCACGGTGATGTAGAACGCCGCCAGCAACAGGAACACCACCAGTGCGATGACTGCCTTCTCGGTGATCTGCCCGCCCCAGGTCTCCGACACCGCGGAGTCGCTGATCGCCTGCTTGCTGGGCTGGCCGTCGGGCCCGTTGGGCGCGAACTTGTCGAACAGCGCGTCCCGCAGCTTTTCGGTCTGGTCGTTGGTCAGCGTTTCAGCCCGGATCTGCACCGTCGCCGACGTGCCGTTGCCGACCACCACCACCGATTCGGGGCTGTTTCCGATGGTGTCGCGGAAGACCTCTTCGACCTGGCTGACGTTGGTGTCACCGCGCGGGAACGACACCTTCGTGCCGCCGGCGAAGTCGATGCCGAAGGTGAAGCCGCGGACCAGGATGCTGATGATGGCGATCGCGACCATGGCGCCACTGATCGCGTACCACATCCGGCGCTTGCCGATGACCTCGAAGGCGCCGGTTCCGGTGTAGAGCCGCGACAGGAAGCCGTGCTTGGGGGCAGGCGCAGGCGCTTTGGGCCTGCGGGGTTTCTGGGCCGACGCGGCGCTGCTCTCGGTGAGTTCGACCGCCGTCGTCTCGCTCTTGTCACCCTTGGTGCTCGGTTTGGCCATCTGGCTATCCCCGTCCCGTCGACTGGGCGGTCACCCGCGCGCTCGCTTTGGCCCCGGCCCGGCCGCCGGCCTTCGCCACCGCACGCCGCTCGCGCGCGACCTGCTGGACGGCGCCGAGGCCGTTGTAGGCCGGCTTGGCAAGTGTCGGGGACTTCGACGCCAGATACACCAGCGGCCAGGTCACCAGGAACACCACGACGAGGTCGAGGATGGTGGTCAGGCCCAGCGTGAACGCGAAGCCCTTCACCTGGCCGACCGCCAGGAAGTACAGCACCGCAGCGGCCAGGAACGTCACGGCGTTACCGGACACGATGGTCTTGCGGGCCCGAGCCCATCCGCGCGGAACCGCCGAGCGGAACGAACGGCCTTCCCGGATCTCGTCTTTGATGCGTTCGAAGAACACCACGAAGGAGTCTGCGGTGGTGCCGATACCGATGATCAGACCGGCGATACCGGCCAGGTCGAGGGTGTAGTTGATGTAGCGGCCCAACAGCACCAGGATCGCGTAGACCATGGCGCCGGCGACCACCAGTGACAGCGCGGTGAGCACGCCCAGCACCCGGTAGTACAGCAACGAGTAGACCAGCACCAGCGCCAGGCCGATCGCGCCGGCGATCAGGCCCGCCCGCAGCGACGTCATTCCCAGTGTGGCCGAGACGGTTTCGGCTTCCGACGCCTCGAACGACAACGGCAGCGACCCGTACTTCAAGACGTTGGCCAGCTGACGCGCCTGGTCTTGCGTGAATCCCGGTGAGCCACCGGTGATCTGGGTGTTGCCGCCGGGGATGGCTTCCTGGATCTGCGGCGCGCTGACCACCTGCGAGTCCAACGTGAATGCCGTCTGGGTACCGATGTGGGCGGCGGTGAACTCCGCCCAGGTGTCGGCGGCGGCGCTCTTGAACTTCACCTGGACGATGTTGGCGCCGCTGCGCTGATCCATACCCGAACTCGCGTCGGCGATCTGGTCACCGCTGATGATCGAGGGTGCCAGCAGGTAGGCCGTCTGGTGGTCCTGCGAGCAGGTGACCAGCGGCAGGTCCGGGTCGTCGTTGCCGGCCAGGACGTCTTCGAAGTCGGCCTTGGCGCAGCGGCTGGCCATGCTCTTCATGGCCACGCCCTGCATCAGGATGTTGTCGCTCTGGCGCAGCTGCTTCTCCGCGGCGATCCGAGCCGCCAGGCCGATCTCGCGGGGGTGGCCGTGCTGACCAGGCATGCCGGGCAGACCGGGAAGTGCCGGGCTGACCGGTGTCTGGCCGGCGGGGTGCTGCCCGACCGGGTTCTGCGGCTCGCTCGGTGCGGGCGTGGTCGCGGTCTCGGTGCCGCCCTCATCGCCGGGGCTCTCCGAGGTGGTGCCCGGTGTCGGGGTCGGGTCCCGCGGGAACGGCCGGGGCTGCGCCGGAGCCGTCGCGGGCTGCTGCACGCCGTTGCCGCCGAGCGCACCCTCGCCGCCGAGACCGCCGCCGGCACCGCCCGCGCCGAACCCACCGGGCAGACCGCCCTGATCGGACTGGCCGCCGGTGACCGGTGAGCCGGGCTGACCCGGTACCGCGCCGGGAACACCGGGAACACCGGGCGGCAGGCCGGGACCACCGGGACCGCCCGGAAGCCTGGGCGCCATGCCGGCGCTGCGCAGCGCCTCCTCCACCGAGATACCCAGGGTCACCGGACGGATGTAGAGCCGGGCCGTCTGTCCCAGACTGCGAGCCTCATTGCCGTCACTGCCGGGAACGGTGATGACCAGGTTGTTGCCGTCGATGATCACCTCGGACCCGGACACCCCGAGGCCGTTGACGCGCGAACTGATGATCTGCTGCGCCTGGTTGAGCGCGTCGCGGGTGGGCGCCGAACCGTCCGGCGTGCGCGCGGTGAGTGTCACGCGGGTGCCGCCCTGCAGGTCGATACCCAGCTTGGGTTCGGCCAGCTTGTCTCCGGTCAGGAATACCAGCAGGTAGACACCGATGAGCATTGCCAGGAAAACCGCCAGACTGCGGGCAGGGTGCACCGGCGCCGAAGGCGATGCCACGTTGTTGATTCTCCTTCGCTCAATGCGCGATGCGGCGCCGATCAGTTCGACTGCATCCGCAAAAGGGTACGTGTCGCGCCCACCGGTGTGACCGTTGGGCGGCGGGTTCGGCGCGTCGAACGGTTACGCGCCCTCGGCGGCCTGTTCGATCACAGCCTCGGCGGTGAAGTCGTCAGCCTCGATTTTGTCCCGAATCGCCAGCTTCATCCAGGTAGTCACCACACCGGGCGAGATCTCCAGCTCGACGTTGTCGTCGGTGATACCGGTGATCGTGGCCTCCATCCCGGAGGTGGTGTGGACCCGGTCGCCGATCTGCAGGGACTCATGCAGGTCGATGGTGGCTTGCATCGCGCGGCGCTGCCGACGCGAGGCGAAGAACATGAACGCGCCCATCACGATGAGCAGCGGCAAGAAGGCAACCATTTGGTTCATGACAGCATTCGATCTTTCAGTTGGTTCGGATCTGGAGTTCAGCATCGGCCCGCAAAGGGATGCGGTGTGCCGCCGCGATGGCTCCAGTGTGCCATTGTGGGGCACGACCGAATTTCTTGAGGGAAGGTTGGACCCATGAGAAACCTTGCACGCGGTCTGGCGGCCGCCGTCGCCCTGGCGGCAGCTCCCCTGGCGGTGGGAACTATCGCGTTGCCCGCCGTCGGGTCTGCGGAACCGCTGAATTGCCCGGGCGGCCAGTACTGGGAGCCCAGCACCAACAGCTGCATGCCGCTGGGCCAGGGACCGACACCCCTGGACTGCCCGGGCGGTGCCTACTGGGAGCCCAGCACCAACAGTTGCATGCCGCTGGGCCAGGGACCGACACCGCTGAGCTGCCCGCCCGGCGAATGGTGGAACCCCTTCGGCAACGCCTGCCGGCCACTCGGCCAGCTGTAGATCAGGTGCTGCCGCTACCGCAGAGCCGTCACCTGGCCACCGAGATTCCGGGGCCGGGTTCGCTGCGGCTGGCGCAGCGGCGGGCGGCTGCCATACCGCGCGGGGTCTCCAGCACCTTGGCGGTCTACGCCGCACGCGCCGACGGCGGGATCGTCGAGGACGTCGACGGCAACCGGCTGATCGACCTGGGCTCGGGGATCGCGGTCACCACCGTCGGCGCCGCTGCACCCCGCGTGGTGGAGGCGGTGCGCGATCAGGTCGGCGCGTTCACCCACACCTGCTTCATGGTCACCCCCTACGAGGGGTATGTGGCGGTGGCCGAGGAGCTCAACCGACTCACCCCGGGCAGCCACGAGAAGCGCTCAGTGCTGTTGAACTCCGGCGCCGAGGCCTTGGAGAACGCAGTCAAGATCGCCCGGTCCTACACCCGCAAGACCGCGGTGGTGGCGTTCGACCACGGCTACCACGGCCGCACCAACCTGACGATGGCGCTGACGGCCAAGTCGATGCCCTACAAGAGCGGGTTCGGGCCGTTCGCGCCGGACGTCTACCGCGCCCCGGCTTCCTATCCCTACCGCGACGGTCTGTTCGACAAGGATCTGGCCGCCGACGGAGACCTGGCCGCCGCCCGCACCATCGGCGTCATCGAGAGCCAGATCGGCGCCCACAACCTGGCCGCGCTGGTCATCGAACCGATCCAGGGCGAAGGCGGCTTCATCGTTCCGGCCCCGGGCTTTCTGCCGGCACTGGCGGCCTGGTGCCGCGACAACAACGTGGTGTTCATCGCCGACGAGGTGCAGACCGGCTTCGCGCGCACCGGGGCGATGTTCGCCTGCGAGCACGAGGGCGGTCTGGTCCCCGACCTGATCTGCACCGCCAAGGGCATCGGTGGCGGGCTGCCGCTGGCAGCGGTCACCGGACGAGCCGAGATCATGGACGCCCCGCATGTCAGCGGATTGGGCGGGACGTTCGGCGGCAACCCGGTGGCGTGCGCCGCCGCACTCGGGGCCCTGGCCACCGTCGAGGCCGACGACCTGATGGGCCGGGCCCGCCAGATCGAGCGGCTGATGCTGCAGAGGCTGGGCCTGGCGCAGGCCGACGACGAACGGATCGGCGACGTTCGCGGTCGCGGCGCGATGATCGCCGTCGAGCTGGTTCAGCCGGGAACCTGCGAACCGGATCGAGCACTGACCAAGGCGCTGGCGACGGCGTGCCACCGGGCCGGCGTGATCGTGTTGACCTGCGGAACCTACGGCAACGTGGTGCGACTGCTGCCGCCGCTGACCATCAGCGACGAGCTGCTCGAAGAAGGTCTGGACGTGCTGATCGGCGAGCTGGGGAAGCTCTAGCGGGCTCAGTCGGTCTCGAAGAGCCCCTGTTGCCCCAGCCTGCCCGCCCCGACCGGCGGCACCATGCCCAGATGAGTCCAGGCCGCCGGCGTGGCGACCCGGCCGCGCGGGGTCCGGGCGATCATCCCGGCGCGCACCAGGAACGGCTCGCAGACCTCCTCGACTGTGGTGGCCTCCTCACCCACTGCCACCGCCAGAGTGGACACCCCCACCGGTCCCCCGCCGAAGCTGCGGGTCAGTGCCGAGAGCACCGCCCGGTCCAGTCGGTCCAGGCCGAGTTCGTCGACGTCGTAGACGGCCAGCGCGGCCTTGGCCACGTCGCGGGTGATCACCCCGTCGGCACGCACCTCGGCGTAGTCACGCACCCGGCGCAACAGCCGGTTGGCGATCCGCGGCGTGCCGCGGGAGCGCCGCGCCACCTCAGCGGCGGCCTCGGACCCGAGCTCGATGCCGAGGATCCTCGCCGAGCGCGCCAGCACCCGCTCCAACTCCGGCGGCTCGTAGAAGTCCATGTGCGCGGTGAACCCGAACCGGTCGCGCAGTGGGCCGGTGAGCGCACCGGACCGGGTGGTCGCACCGACCAGGGTGAACGGCGCCACCTCCAGCGGAATCGATGTCGCCCCAGGGCCTTTGCCGACGACGACGTCGACGCGGAAGTCCTCCATGGCCAGGTACAGCATCTCCTCGGCCGGCCGGGCGATGCGGTGGATCTCATCGATGAACAGCACGTCGTGCTCGACCAGGTTGCTCAGCATCGCCGCCAGGTCACCGGCCCGTTCCAGAGCTGGGCCCGACGTGACCCGCAGCGAGCTGCCAAGCTCACCGGCGATGATCATCGCCAGCGATGTCTTGCCCAGCCCGGGCGGGCCGGACAACAGGATGTGATCCGGTGTGCCACCACGATTCTTGGCGCCCTCGAGCACCAACTGCAGCTGCTCGCGGACCCGGGGCTGGCCGATGAACTCAGCCAGGCTGCGCGGGCGCAGTCCGGCGTCGACGTCCCCTTCGCCGACGGTCAGCGCCGGGGACATCTCCCGAGCGTCGTCGGGCTCACTCACTTGGTCTTCCCCAGCCGGCTCAGCGCGGTCCGCAGGGCTGCGGGGGTGCTGATCTCCGGGTCATCGGCGAGCACCTTGTCGGTGGCCTCCTCAGCCTGCTTGGCGGCAAAGCCAAGCCCCACAAGCGCTTCGATCACCGGTGCGCGCACGCCATGAGCACTGAACGTGAGTCCGTCGGACGCCGGGGCGGCACCGATCTTGTCGCGCAACTCCAGCACCAGCCGCTCGGCGCCGCGCTTGCCGATCCCGGGAACCCGGGTCAGCGCGGTGACATCGGAATCGGCGAGTACCCGGCGCAGTGCGGTGGCGTCGTAGACGGCCAGTGCGGCCAGGGCGATCTTGGGCCCGATGCCCGACACCCCGATCAGGGTCAGGAACAGGTCGCGTGCGTCGCCGTCGGGAAAACCGTACAGCGTCATCGAATCCTCGCGCACGATCATCGCGGTGATCAGACGGGATTCGGTTCCCCGGCGCAGCGTCGACAACGTCGACGGAGTGGCCATCACCTTGTAGCCGACCCCGGCCGCCTCGACGACCGCGTGGTCCAGGGCTATGTCGATGACCTCGCCACGCACCGAGGCGATCATGCCCGGGCCGCCTTGAGTTTGGCGGCATACCGGCGCTTGTGTTCGGCGGCCAGCGCCTCGGCGGCGGCCATCCGGGCGATCATCGGGGCTCGCCAGCAGTGGCAGATCGCCAACGCCAGCGCGTCCGCCGCGTCGGCAGGTGTCGGCTTCTGTTGCAGGCCAAGGATTCTGGTGATCATGGCCGTCACCTGCGCTTTATCCGCGGCGCCGTTACCGGTGACCGCGGCCTTGACCTCACTGGGTGTGTGGAAGTGCACCTCGATACCGCGGCGGGCGGCCGCCAGTGCGATCACTCCGCCGGCCTGGGCGGTGCCCATCACGGTGGAGACGTTCTGCTGGGCGAACACCCGCTCAACGGCGACGACGTCGGGCCGGTGGGTGTCGAACCAGTGCTCGGCGGTATCGCTGATCGTCAGCAGCCGCTGCGGCAGCGGCTGATCGGCGGGTGTGCGCACCACGTCGACGTCCAGCGCGGTGACCTGGCGGCCCTGCCCGCCCTCGACCACCGACAGCCCGCAGCGGGTCAGCCCGGGGTCGACACCCATCACCCGCACCGCGCGCTCCCTACCGTTGTGAACATCTGTTCGAACAGTAGCGGGTCGGGCTGACACCGGCACGCACGACACGCGGCGGTTCGCCCGGGTAAATCCGGACTAGACGACCCTCAGGCCCTCGGGCACGGTTTCGGGATTGCGCCAGAACGCGTCGTTGACGAAGCGATTGAACAGGTCCGGCGGCAGAATCGTCTCCCGCGAGCGGGACCCGATCTTCCTGTGCACGGTGTGTAGTCCAGGCGTCCCGGCGCGTTCGTCGAACTCGGTGACATCGTAGTCGATGTCATCGAAGGTGTGCTCGAAGGCCGGCTCGCCGATGAAGTCATAGACCGCCCGCATGGTGCGTTCCGGGTCGGTGGTCAGGGTCTCGTACTGCACCACCAGCAGCCGGTCGCGCTGCGCACCGAAGCAGGCCTGTTTGAGCATGTCGTAGGGCGCGCCGACCAGCCCGTCCTGGGCCACGATCCCGTTGGCGCGGGTGTAGACGGTGCCGCCGGGGTTGAAGCCGAAGATCGACGACGGGGTGAAGACGTTGCGCTGGATCAGTCGCTCGATGCTGTCGACCACCCACTGCACGTCGCGCACACAGGCGATCACCTTGGCGTCCGGGAACAGTCGTGAGACCGCGGGCATCCAGCCGCACCACGCCCGGTTGGTGTCGAAGATGACCTCGGCGGGATTGTCGGCGTAGAAGCTGTCGAACAGCCCGTGCAGAACCCGCTCCCGCTTGGCGTCGTCGATGAACACCGAGAACTCGTTGCGAGCGCTCATCTCACCCAGCAGGGCGCCGAACAGCCCCGCCAACGGCCCTGACATACCGGCGTGACAACGCGGATTCTGGCGCAGCAGTGCGGCCAGCAGCGTCGAGCCCGAGCGGGGCAACCCCGAGATGAAATGGATCGCCGGCACCAGTACTGTCCGCTACTCGGCTTCGAGTGCGGCCAGCACCTCGTCGGACAGGTCGACGTTGGTCCACACGTTCTGCACGTCGTCACTGTCTTCGAGGGCCTCGACCAGCTTGAACACCTTGCGGGCCCCCTCGACGTCAACCGGGACGCTGACCGACGGCTGAAAGCTCGCCTCGGCCGAGTCGTAGTCGATGCCGGCCTCGACCAGCGCGCTGCGCACCGCCACCAGGTCCCCCGGCTCGGAGATGACCTCGAAGCTCTCGCCCAGGTCGTTGACGTCCTCGGCGCCGGCATCGAGGACCGCCACCAGCACGTCGTCCTCGGTCAGCCCGTTCTTGTCCAGGGTGACCGTGCCCTTGCGGCTGAACAGGTAGGCGACCGAACCGGGGTCGGCCATCTGGCCGCCGTTGCGGGTCATCGCCACCCGCACCTCGCTGGCGGCGCGGTTGCGGTTGTCGGTCAGACACTCGATGAGCACCGCCACACCGTTGGGCCCGTAGCCCTCGTAGGTGATGTTCTGGTAGTCCGCCCCACCGGCTTCCTCACCGGCGCCGCGCTTGCGGGCCCGCTCGATGTTGTCGTTGGGCACCGAGTTCTTCTTAGCCTTCTGAATGGCGTCGTAGAGCGTCGGGTTACCCGACGGGTCGCCGCCGCCGACCCGGGCCGCGACCTCGATGTTCTTGATCAACCGAGCGAAGTTCTTGCCCCGGCGGGCGTCGATGACGGCCTTCTTGTGCTTCGTGGTGGCCCACTTGGAATGGCCGCTCATGCACTACCTCTTCTTCTCGCTCGCAAAGTCAGGCTGATCAGTCTACGCGGGCACGTCAGGCCCACCCGGCTACGACGTCGACGAAGAGCCGGTGGACGCGCCGATCACCGGTCACCTCCGGATGAAACGAGGTGGCCAGCACAGCGCCCTGACGCACCGCGACCGGGTGGCCAGCGGCCTCGGCCAAAACCTGCACGCCGGGTCCGATCCGTTCCACCCACGGCGCCCGGATGAACACCGCATGCACCGGTTCGTCCAGGCCGTCGAAGTCCACGTCGCCTTCAAAGGAATCGACCTGGCGTCCGAAAGCGTTGCGCCGCACGGTCATATCGATACCGCAGAGCGGGATGGCGGCACGCCCAGGCGCCCCGGCGTCGACGATCTCGGTGGCCAGCAGGATCATTCCCGCGCACGATCCGTAGGCCGGCATGCCGCCGGCCAGCCGGGCCCGCAGTGGATCGGCCAGCTCCAGCTCGCGCAGCAGGTGACTGATCGTGGTCGACTCACCGCCCGGGATCAGCAGCGCGTCGACGGCGTCGAGCTCGGTGCGGCGGCGTACCGGCACCGGTTCGGCGCCGGCGGCCGTCAGGGCGGTCAGATGTTCGCGGACGTCGCCCTGCAGTGCGAGCACCCCGATGCGGGGCGTCACGAAGCGCCAGTGTGCGGGAACCGGGTCAGGCCCTCCTGCATCACCGCGGCCACCATGTCTCCGGAGCGGTTGTAGATCTTGCCCTGACACAGCGCTCGCCCGGCGACCGCCGATGGCGACGACTCGTCGTAGAGCAGCCATTCGTCGGCGCGGAACGGCCGCAGGAACCACATCGCGTGGTCCAGCGACGACACCTCCAGGCGGTCGCGCTCTTCTTTCGGGTGAATCGCCCACGAGGTGCCCAGCAGGGTGAGGTCGCTCATGTAAGCCAGCGCGCAGATGTGCAGCACCGGGTCATCGGGCAGCGGATCGCGGTGCCGGAACCACACCTGCTGCTCGGCGACCTTGCCCGGCAGGTGCGGCAGTTGCGTACGCGGCACCCGGCGCAGGTCCCATTCCTCGAACTGTTTGAAGCCTTCGTCGTCAAAGGCGATCATGCTGCTGATCTCGGGGATGCTGTCCGGTTCGGGTGCACTCGGCATCGTGTTCTGGTGCTCGATACCGAGTTGGGGCACCTGAAAGGACGCCTGCATATGGAAGATCGACTTGCCGTGCTGTACCGCGCTGACCCGGCGGGTGCAGAACGAGCTGCCATCGCGAACCCGCTCAACCAGAAACACTGTGGGAGCCACCGGATCTCCGGGCCGCAGGAAGTACCCGTGCAGTGAGTGCACCTGGTAGCGGGGGTCCACGGTGCGCACCGCCGACACCAGCGATTGGCCGGCCACCCGGCCACCGAATGCGCGGTTGCGGATTCCGGGGGAATCGTTGACGACGGTACTGCGGAAGATGTCGTTCTCGAGTTGCTCGAGATCGAGGATCTCTTGGATCGCCACCGTGTACCGCTACCAGCCGCGTTCGGCCAGCCGGTGCGGCTGCGCGATGTCCTCGACGTTGATGCCGACCATGGCCTCGCCCAGGCCGCGGGACACCTTCGCCAGTACATCGGGGTCGTCGTAGAAGGTGGTGGCCTTGACGATGGCCGCCGCACGGGCCGCCGGGTCGCCGGACTTGAAGATCCCGGAGCCGACGAACACGCCTTCGGCGCCGAGCTGCATCATCATCGCCGCGTCGGCCGGGGTGGCGATGCCGCCGGCGGTGAACAACGTCACCGGCAGCTTGCCGGCCCGTGCCACCTCGGCGACCAGCTCGTAGGGCGCCTGCAATTCCTTTGCCGCAACGAACAATTCATCTTCCGACAGCGAGGTGAGCCGGCGGATCTCCCCGCCGATGGAACGCATGTGGGTAGTGGCGTTGGAGACGTCGCCGGTGCCGGCCTCGCCCTTGGAGCGGATCATGGCCGCACCCTCGGTGATACGGCGCAGCGCCTCACCGAGATTGGTGGCCCCGCACACGAACGGCACGGTGAAGCGCCACTTGTCGATGTGGTGGGTGTAGTCCGCGGGGGTGAGCACCTCGGACTCGTCGATGTAGTCCACCCCGAGGCTTTGGAGGATCTGCGCTTCGACGAAGTGGCCGATGCGAACCTTGGCCATCACCGGGATGGTGACCGCCGCGATGATGCCTTCGATCATGTCCGGATCGCTCATCCGCGACACCCCGCCCTGGGCGCGAATGTCGGCGGGCACCCGCTCGAGTGCCATCACCGCGACGGCGCCGGCGGCTTCGGCGATGCGGGCCTGCTCGGGGGTGACGACGTCCATGATGACGCCGCCCTTGAGCATCTCGGCCATGCCGCGCTTGACCCGTGCCGTGCCGGTCTGTCCGCCGGCTGCCGAGCCGTTCTGCGCCGCGCTGTCCACTGAATGCTTCTCCTTGCTGACCGGGATACCGATCCAGTGTAGTGGGCGGTCGCCAGCCGATTTTCCCCTCGTCAGTCCACGGTGATCCATGAAGCCGCCGACCCGCTGGGACTACGACGCCGCCTGAGGGATACACCGCTCACATGGTCAAGACCATGCGGTAGCGCGCCCGGCCCTCCGCCATGGCGGCGTAGGCCTCGGCGGCCCGCGCCAGCGGCATCTCTTCGATGCGGGCCCGCACCCCCGACTGCACTGCGAAGGCCATGGTCTCCTCGACGTCGCGGGCGGTGCCCGAGGGGTGGCCGGTCACGCTGAGTCCCGGCCCGATCAACTGCACCGGGGAGATCGGCAACGGCTCTGCGCTCACCCCGATGATCACCAGCTCGCCGCGCGGCGCCAGCCCGCCGAGCGTGTCGGCCATGGCCTGCGAATTGGCGGCCGTGGCCAGCACCACCGATGCGCCGCCGAGGTCGCGCAACGCGGCCGCGACGTCACCGGCGGTCGAGTCGACGTAGTGGTGGGCTCCCAGCGCGCGGGCGTCCTCGGCCTTGCCGGCGCCGCGGGCGATGGCAATAGTCTCGAAACCCATGGCGGCGGCGAACTGCACACCCAGATGCCCCAGTCCGCCGAGGCCCAGCACCGCGACCCGGTCACCGGGCAGTGCCCGGGTGGAGCGCAGCGCATGAAAAGTGGTCACCCCGGCGCAGCCCATCGGTGCCGCTTCGGCGAAGGACAGCTGATCGGGGATGCGCGCCAGCGCGTTGGCCGGCACGGTGACCGACTCGGCGTAGCCGCCCGGGTAAGCCAAGCTGGGCACCTGCCCGTTGGCGCAGTGGATGAAATCGCCTTTGCGGCAGGGGATGCAATGGTTGCAGTGCCCGCCGAACCAGCCCACCGCGACCCGGTCGCCGACCGCCCACCCCGTCACACCGGTCCCGAGTTCGGCGATGGTCCCGGCGATCTCGTGTCCCGGAGTCAACGGCCAGCGCAGGCCGGGGAATCCGCCGTTGACGATGCCGTGATCGGTGCCGCACACACCGCAGGCGGCAACGGCGATGCGGACCTGATCGGCCCCGGGGCCCGAGGTGTCGACGTCGACGAGGGCCAGCGCGGCCCCGGCGGATTGGACGTGCACGGCGCGGTGGGATGACATGGGTGGATCCTATGCCGCCCCCGAGCGGCAACCCAGCGTGCGAGCAGCACCTGCCTTCGGTCAGGCGATCCGGCGAATGCCCGGGGTCACGCCGGTCGTGTCGGCTAGCGCCGCGGCCTCGGTCAGCCGCTCACCCAGCTGCAACGGGTACACCGTCTCCCCCGCGCCGGCCAGTTCGGCGATCTCCTGCGCATCACACCAGCGATGACCATTCAGGTAGCGCTGCTCCAACCCGGTCCGGTTCGCGCCGGACGGCTCGAACCGGCCGGTGCGGTGGACGAAGAAGAACTCCTGGCTGTCGATCCGCTCGCCGTTGAACTCGAAGACCGCCTCGCGGCGCCAGATCGGTCCGATCAGCTCCCCCGGCTCGACGCGCAGGCCGGTCTCCTCGGCCACTTCGCGGGCCGCGGCGTCGGCCAGCGGCTCGTCCGGCCCGACCTGCCCGCCGACGGTGAACCACCAGCGCGGCGCCGGGCCGGCCGGGCCGTCGTCGGGCAGCGCCGGATCGCGACCCCGCAGCAGCAGCACCGCCCCGCCCTCGTCGAGCAGCACCACCCGCGCCGAGACGCGCGGCATCTACCCGCTCTCCGCAGGCGGGGCGCCCCCGTGCATGACGGCCCGCTCGACGATCTCGAAATACCGTGGCATCGGCGCGGTCCCGCCCAGGTGCAATGCCCGCACCAGCGGGCGCTCCCGCAGCGCCACGGTGTCGCGGACCGCATCGTTGTGGAACCGGCGGGCCAGCAGCACCCGGGCTTCGGCGTCGGCCATCTCGGCGACCAGCGCCACCGGCAGGGAATCAGGGCCGATCATCGCCAGCTGGGCTGACAACGCGTTCTCGGCGACCTCACGATCCTCGCGTTTCGCCCGCTCGGCGGCGTCGGCCAGGCCCGCCAGACGCCGGCCGGCCGCCGCGTCGCCATGGGCCTCGATCGAGACGGCCCGCGCCACCACCGCGCGGCGCGCCAGCGCCGCATCCAGTGCATGCCAGGACAGATCGCAGCGCACGTGCAGCCGGTTGAGCCGGCTGGCGGTCTGATACGCCCAGGCCAACCAGGCGGCCAGCACCGCCACGCCTGTGAGCACCAGCAGGGTCACCACCGTCGGCCACCCCATCAGTCACCCACCGTGACCTTGCCGCCGACGCCGGCGACGGTCTCGTAGACCCGCATGATCTGGTCGGCCACCACCGACCAGTCGTAGCGCCGCACCGCCTCGGAGCCGGCGGCGACATACGACGCCCGCAATGTGTCGTCGTCGAGCACCTCGATCAGTGCGGCCGCCAGCGCCGCGGAGTCGTCGACGGGCACCAGCCGGCCCGCCTGTCCGTCGCGCAGCACCCGGCGGAACGCGTCGAGGTCGCTGGCGACCACCGCGGTGCGCGCGGCCATCGCCTCGGCCAGCACGATCCCGAAGCTCTCGCCACCGGTGTTGGGTGCGCAGTAGACGTCGGCGCTGCGCAACGCGGATGCCTTCTCAGCGTCGTTGACCTGCCCGAGAAAACGAAGGCACGAAGCCAACTTCCCTGCATTGCTGCGTAATTCGGCTTCGTCGCCGCGACCGACGATCAACACCTCGACGTCGGGGAACTTCGCGACCAGAGTCGGCAGTGCGGCCACCAGCACCGCCATGCCCTTGCGCGGTTCGTCGTAGCGGCCCAGAAACAGCACGGTTCGGCCGGGCCGCGGATACCCGGGCAACGGCCGGGCGGACGCGAAAGAGGCGACGTCGACCCCGTTGGGGATCTCCACCGCGTCGGACCCGAGCGCCTCCATCTGCCAGCGCCGGGCCAGATCCGACACCGCGATCCGGCCGATGATCTTCTCGTGCATCGGTCGCAGCAGCGCCTGCACCATGCTCAGGGTCAACGATTTGGTCGTCGAGGTGTGAAAAGTCGCCACGATCGGGCCCTCGGCCGTGTTGAGCGCCAGCATCGACAGGCTGGGTGCGTTGGGTTCGTGCAGGTGCAACACATCGAAATCGCCCCGCTTGAGCCACTTTTTGACCTTGCGGTGCGCGGCCGGGCTGAACTGCAGCCGGGCCACCGACCCGTTGTAGGGAATGGCCACGGCCTTGCCCGCCGACACCACGTACTCGGGCAGCTCGACGTGTGGCGATGCCGGTGCCAGCACGCTGATGTCGTGACCGCGGTTGCGCAGCACCTCGGCGAGCTGCAGCACGTGCGCCTGCACGCCGCCGGGCACGTCGAACGAGTAGGGGCAGACCATGCCGATCCGCATCAGCTCTCCTCCAACCGTGCCCGTCGGGACTCGGGGAGATCAGCGACCCACTGCGGCTGCAGCATGTGCCAGTCGGCCGGATGAGCCGCGATCCCGGCTGCGAACGTGTCGGCCAGCGCCTGGGTGATCGCTTCAACTCGTTCAGCGACGTCGCCGCGACCACGGCAGTCCAGCGGCGGGCCGATGCGCAGCCCCCAGCCGTCGCCGTCGAACCAGGTGTGCGTGGGCAGCAGCGCCGCCCCGGTCTGGATCGCGAGTTTGGCGGGGCCGGCGGGCAGCCGGGTCTGTTCGCCGAAGAAGTCGACCGGCACACCGTTGCGGGTCAGGTCCCGGTCGGCCATCAGGCACACCAGCCGGTTCGCGGTGAGTCGCTCGGCCAGCACCTCGAACGGCGGGCGGGGCCCACCCGAGAGCGGCAGCACCTCGAATCCGAGGCCTTCCCGGAAGGCCAGGAAACGCCGGTAGAGCGACTCCGGTTTGAGGCGTTCGGCCACCGTGGTGAACCCGCCGTGGGTCTGGGCCAGCCATACCCCAGCCATGTCCCAGTTGCCGCTGTGCGGCAACGCCAGCACCGCCCCGCGACCGGCCTCCAACGCGGCGTCGACGTTGTCGGCACCGACGACGGTTTCGTCGACCCGGGCGGCCACCGCCGCGTGGTCCATGGCGGGCAGCCGGAACGCCTCACGCCAGTACCGCCCGTAGGAGGCCAGCGACTCGCGCATCAGCTTCGAGGGCACCTGTGCCGGTGTCACTCCCAGCACCCGCGCCAGGTTCTTGCGCAGCTGCTCCGGTCCCCCACCACGCGCCGCATACAACGCACCGGCATCGAACGCGTTGCGGGCGAAGAACTCCGGCATCGCACGGACCATCATCCAGCCGGCGGCGAAACCGGCGTCGGTGGCCCAGGCGTCGAGCTGGCTCAGGCCGGGAACGCGCAGACCGCTCGGGATGAAGGTCACGATCCCGTGTTCCCCTGCGCGTCGGCAGAAGGCAGCGGCTCCATCGCGCCCGGCGAGGTCCGCACGGTGTGTAGGCGCTGGGCGCAGGTGATCAGGCTTGCCACCGCCAGCAGCCACATCGCCACGTGCAGCGCCCACGGCAGCGGGAAGCCCGGCAGATCAGACAGCCCGGCGCCCACCAGCACGATGATCAGCCGCTCGGGGCGCTCGATGTAGCCGCCGTCGCCGCGCAGGCCGCTGGCCTCGGCGCGCGCCTTGATGTAGGAGATCACCTGCGAGGTGACCAGGCAGATCAACGTCGCAACCACCAGCGGCGGGCAGTGCAGACCGAAGGCCGCCCACCAGGCCAGCCCGCAGAACACCGCACCGTCGCTGATCCGATCGCAGGTGGCGTCCAGCACCGCGCCGAAAGCGCTGCCGCCGCCGGTCTGGCGGGCCATCGCGCCGTCGACCATGTCGAAGTGCACGAAGAACCAGGCGATCAGGGTGCCGGCGAACAGATGCCCGGCGGGAAACAGGGTCAGCGCCGCGAGCACCGCACCGGCGGTTCCGATGATCGTGACCATGTCGGCGGTGAGCCCGGCGCGCAGAAACGCCCGCGCCACCGGAGTGGTGAGACCGGCGAAGGTCGCCCGGGACAGGAAAGGCAGCCGGCTCATTGCTGTTTCGCCCACTCCTCGGCGAGCAGCCGCCGGGTGTCGCGCAGCAGCTGTGGAATCACCTTGGACCCGCCGACGACCGTGATGAAGTTCGCGTCGCCGCCCCAGCGCGGCACCACGTGTACATGCAGGTGCTCGGCGAGCGACCCGCCGGCCGACTCGCCCAGGTTCAGCCCGACGTTGAACCCGTGCGGGTGGGAGACCGCCTTGATGACGCGAATCGACTTCTGGATGAACTTCATCAACTCCGTGCCCTCGGCGTCGGTGAGGTCTTCGAACTCCGAGAATCGCCGGTAGGGCACCACCATCAGATGGCCGGGGTTGTACGGGTAGAGGTTCAGTACCGCGTAGACGTGTTCGCCGCGGGCCACCACCAGCCCGTCCTCGTCGGACATGGTGGGGATGTCGGTGAAGGGCCGGCTGGAGCGTGCGGACCCGGTGCGCTGCAGCGGTCCCTCGGCCAGGTAGGTCATCCGGTAGGGGGTCCAGAGCCGCTCGAGGCGATCGGGCTCACCGGCGCCGGTGTCCACGATCGACTGCTCCTCGCCGGCGGTCACGCGCTGCCGCCCACCTTCACCGTGTCGGCGTTCGGTGCGGTGTTGTCCCGCGCCGCGATCCAGCCGGTGATCGCCGCCACCGCCTCATCTCGGGGCACCCCGTTGATCTGGGTGCGGTCGCCGAACCGGAAGCTCACCGCGCCCGCCTCGACGTCCCGGTCGCCGGCGAGCAGCATGAACGGCACCCGCTGGTTGGTGTGGTTGACGATCTTCTTGGGCATCCGGTCGTCGCTGGCGTCCACCTCGACGCGCACGCCCTGGCTGCGCAGTTGCGCGGCAACGTCTTCCAGGTAGCCCACGTGCTGGCCGGCGACCGGGATGCCGACCACCTGCACCGGCGCCAGCCAGGCCGGGAAGGCGCCGGCGTAATGCTCGGTGAGCACCCCGAAGAACCGCTCGATCGAACCGAACAGTGCCCGGTGGATGAGCACCGGCCGCTGCCGGGTTCCATCACTGGCGGTGTACTCCAGCTCGAAACGGTCGGGCATGTTGAAGTCGAGCTGGATGGTCGACATCTGCCAGCTGCGCCCGAGGGCGTCCTTGACCTGCACCGAGATCTTCGGCCCGTAGAACGCCGCGCCACCGGGGTCGGGAACCAGGGTCAGCCCGGAGGCTTCGGCGACCTCGCGCAGCGTCTCGGTCGCCTCCTCCCACACCTCGTCGGAGCCGACGTACTTCTCCGGGTCCTTGGTGGACAACTCCAGGAAGTAGTCGTCCAGGCCGTAGTCGGCGAGCAGGTCGAGCACGAACCGCAGCAGCGACGTCAATTCCTCGCGCATGTTCTCGCGCGTGCAGTAGATGTGCGCGTCGTCCTGGGTCATGCCGCGGACCCGGGTCAGCCCGTGGATCACACCGGAACGCTCGTAGCGGTAGACGCTGCCGAACTCGAAGAGCCGCAATGGAAGTTCTCGGTAGGAGCGCCCCCGCGACCGGAAGATCAGGTGGTGCATGGGGCAGTTCATCGGCTTGAGGTAGTAGTCCTGGCCGGGCTTGCGCAGGGTGCCGTCTTCGGCGAGCTCCGCGTCGATGTGCATCGCCGGGTACATGCCCTCGCGGTACCACTCCAGGTGGCCGGACGTCTCGTAGAGCTCGGACTTGGTGATGTGCGGGGTGTTGACGAACTGGTAGCCGGCCTCGATGTGCTTGCGTCGCGAGTACTCCTCCAGCTCCCGGCGGATGATGCCGCCCTTGGGGTGGAAAACCGGTAGGCCCGAACCGATCTCGTCGGGGAAGCTGAACAGGTCCAGCTCGACGCCGAGTTTGCGGTGGTCGCGGCGCAGCGCCTCCTCGATCAGCTCGAGGTGGCTGTCCAAGGCCTCCTGCGATTCCCATGCGGTGCCGTAGACGCGCTGCAGGCTTGCGTTGTTCTGATCACCGCGCCAGTAGGCAGCCGAGGAGCGGGTGAGCTTGAACGCCGGGATGAACCGGGTGGTCGGGATATGCGGGCCACGGCACAGGTCGCCCCAGATCCTTTCCCGGGTACGGGGATTCAGGTTGTCGTAGGCGGTGAGCTCATCTCCACCGACTTCCATGATGTCGCTGTCACCGGACTTGTCGTCCACGAGCTCCAGCTTGAACGGCTCACCGGCCAGCTCAGCGCGGGCGGCGTCCTTGGACTCATAGACGCGGCGGGCGAACAGCTGGCCGTCCTTGATGATCGCGCGCATGCGCTTCTCGAGCTTTTCCAGATCCTCCGGGGTGAAGGCCTCCGGCACGTAGAAGTCGTAGTAGAAGCCGTCGGTGATCGGCGGGCCGATGCCGAGCTTGGCGGCCGGGAACAGGTCCTGGACCGCCTGGGCGAGCACGTGGGCACACGAGTGCCGGATGACGCTGCGGCCGTCGTCGGTGTCGGCCGGCACCGGGACCGCCTCGGCGTCGGTGTCGGGAATCCAGCTCAGGTCGCGCAGTTTGCCGGACCCGTCACGCACCACCACGATCGCGTCCGGCGCCCCCCGGCTGGGCAGACCCGCTGTGCGCACCGCGTCGGCGGCAGTGGTGCCGGCAGGAACCCGGATCGGGGCGGGCTGTGCGGGCGCACTCATGGTGTGGTCTCCAAGGGGATGTGAAGTGTCGAAACGTCTGCGGCCATGCTATCGGGGCTGATCCGGCCGGCCGCTCGGGAGTACGCCGACCTCACGGCTGGCCGGGTTTGAGCACCACGAACAAGGCCTCGGCGTCGGTGAGCAGCGTGTCGCCGTCGCACAACCGGGTCTCGACGAAGATCTTGCGGCCCTCGGTGCGGCTGACCCATGCCTCGATCTGCAGCTCCTTGTCGATCGGGACGATGTTGCGGTAGTTGATGTGCAGGTAGGCGGTGCGCTGATAGGGCCCGCCGGTGAGCAGCCACGACGCGGTTCCCAGCACCGAGTCGAACAGCAACGCGATGGCCCCACCGTGCGCTGCCCCGTTGCGCCCTAGGTGGAAGCGCCGGAATCGGGCCCAGCCACGCAGCCGGTCGGCGGACCCGTCCTGCGAGCGTTCCCGCTCCACCTTCATCGGCACCGGCAGCAGGTTGCCGCGCATCGGCAGGTCCAGCCGGCGCCCCGACGGCGACGACCATTCGTCGGCGTCGAACGGCGCCAGCAGGTCGCAGACCTGCTGCACTGCGTCGGCAGCCCGGCTGAACACCTCGTCGGGGGCGTTGGCGGCCCGGGCGTGGTCCTGCAGAGCGCGCATGGCCTCCAGGAACCGGCCGTAGTCCGGCCCGCCCTTATCGGTCGGTTCGGGCGGATTGAAACCGCCGCCGGCGTGTGGCACCCCCCTATTTAAGCGTTGCCGCTACGACCGCCGCGCAGGGTGGTGGCCTCACTGACATGAGTTGACATGACCGACAAGATGCGGCCACGCCACGGACAGGTCGGGGTCAGCCGTGGCGCGGCCGCAAGCCGGTGGGGGGTCGTGGCGGTGTCAGGTCAGCTGACGGACGTGCACAGCCTGTGCCAGCCGTGCCAGCACGACCGCGGAGACCAGCAGACCGAAGTCACGCAGGGCGACGTCGTAGTAGCCGGACAGCGTGAGCAGGTCGAAGATGATGCCGGCGAGCCACGCCGCCACCACCCAGGCCCCGATGCGCGGCGCGACCGCAACCAGCACACCGGCGACGATCTCGATGACGCCGATCAGGTACATGGCCTGGTCGCCGTTGCCCGGCAGAATGTCGTTGATCCACCCGGCGAGGTACTTGTCCCAGTGACTCGATCCCGTTGCGCCGGGCACGTGCGGCAGCAGATTGAAGAATTTGTCCACGCCGAACAGGATCGGAGCGACCGTGAACAGGGTGCGTAGTAGGAAGAACGCCTCGAACAGCGGATCCTTCAAGCGCTCCGAGACAGCGGGTGAACCCGCCCGATTGGTGGTGCTCATGACGTCCTCCTCGTTCTAACGGCTAATATTTTGTACGTTAGAACGAACCGGCTCTACCGTCAAGAGTTTTGTTTTATAGAAATTTTGCCAGGCCCTTGGCTACCCCCAGCGCGCCAGTAACTCCGCCGCCCCGGCGCACAGCTCCTCAAGCAAAATCCCCACCGGACGGCTGTCGACGACCATGCCCACGCCTTGGCCGGCGTCGACCGGAGCCACCCGCTGATCCTCGGCGGCGATCCCGGCGGCCAGTTGCGAGGCGGCATCCGGATCATCGGCCAGGGTGTCTTCCCGGCCCGCCCAGCGCGTCACGAAGTCGTTGTCCAACACCCGCGACGGGAACCGCGCCGGCCAGTCGAGCCGCTGAACGACGTCGAACACCCGGGTGGCGACGGTGTCGGTGCCGGCCGCGGAGATCAGCGCACGCCGGGCGCCGTCGCCGGTCAGCGCCTCGGGGCAGGCCGACAGGCAGGTGCCCAGCCAGGCACCGGCGGCGCCGGCCGCCAATACGGCGGCCAGGCTGCGCGGCGAGGCGATCCCACCGGCTGCCAGCACCGGCACGGTCGCGATGTCGAGCACGGCGTCGAGCAGTGGCAGGGTGGCCAGCCGCATCTCCCCATGTCCGCCGCCCTCGGCGCCGCGGGCCACCAACACGTCCACCCCGGCATCCTGGGCGCGCAGCGCGGTCTGGGCGTCATAGACCTGGGTGACGGCCAGGATTCCGGCACCGTGTGCGCGGTCCACCCAGGACAGGTCGGTGCCGAAACTCACCGACAGCAGGGTCGGCCGGGCGGCCAGTGCGGCGTCGAGCAGATCGGGCTGGTTACGAATCACCCAGTCCACCAGACCGATTCCGAACCGAGACGAGGTTCCCAGGTGCGCCAGTTCGCCTGCCAGGGTGGCTGCGGTGGCGGTGCTGCCCATGCCGATCATGCCCAGCCCACCGGCAGCGGTGACCGCGGCGGCCAACCGTCCCCCGGCGACGCCACCCATCGGGGCGTTGAGCACCGGCAATCGCAGCCCGGCGCGCGACGACCAGGGTGTGGCCAGCGGCACGGTCAGTGTGAGGCGCTCTTGGCCACGGTCAGCAGGATCACCGAGTCCTCCAGCGACTCCAGCGCGTGCCGGGTGCGCGGCAGCGTGACGATCTCACCGACGGAGCCCTCCCAGGCGTCGTCGCCGGCGGTCAGGCGGACCCGGCCACGCAGCACCTGCAAGGTGGACTCCCCCGGGCTGTCGTGCTCGGCCAGCGCCTGACCGGATTTCAGCGCGACGAGCGTCTGGCGCAGGTGATGCACGGAGCCGCCGTAGACGGTGTGTGCCGCACGCCCGCTGTGGTGAGCGGCCGCCTCGGCCAGCTTCTCGTCAGCCAACGCGTTCAGAGAAGTCGATTCCATCGGGATTCCTTTCGGTGGATACCTCAGCGGGACAACAACAGAATGCCCAATGGCACCAGAGCGGCGACCTTGATCACTTCCAGGACGACATAGGCGTAGTGGGCGCGGGAGCGCGGCGCCTCCAGCCCGGACAGCACCTGATCGGCGCGGCGCCCCAACCGCGGCCGGACCGCCACCACCTGGGCCAACAGCATGATCACCGCGATCGCGAACGTCACCGCGATGGGCGTGGTCGGCCGGGTGGAGACGAACGACGCGGCGATGGCGGCCGCCAGGGTGAATTCGGCGGTGTTCAGGGCCCGAAACACCAGCCGGCCGATACCCAGGCAGATCGGGATGGTCGCGTTGGGCGCACGGAACTTCAGCGGCGCTTCCATGAACGAGATCGCGGTGACCATCCCCAGCCACAGGAATGTCGCCGCGGTGGCAACGGCAGACCCGAGGCTCATCCGACGGCACCGTCTGCCGGATCGGCCTGCGACAGCGACGACGACTTCAGGTGTGCCACACAGAGATCGGGTTGGGCGAACGGGTCGAGGCGATCCACCGTCATCGATGCGTCAATCGATTCAAGGGCACCCTGCATCAGACCGAGGTGGATCGGACACACCACGTTGGTGGCTTCCTCGGCGAGTTCGAGGAACGGGCAGTGCCGCAACCCGAGCCTCTCCTGCCCGGCGGTGTCGGGTTCGAGGCGCTCGGGTGCGAATCCCAACTCGTCGAGCATGTCCACCAGCTGATCGGTGGTGTCGGCGTCCTCGGGTGCATCGCCGTTGTGGTCCGCCGGCCGCAGGCGCCGCCCCCACTCCCGGCCGGCCGCGAGCGCCTTGCCGCTGGGGTCCTGATCGGCTGCCAGCCCGATGGTGAGGATCTCGGCCAGCAACCGGAAATGGCGGGTACCGCCGCGGTCCATCTGCCGGATCGCCTGGAACATCAGCGCGGGGCGACCACGTCCCTTGTGGTCGGGTTCGGTGTGTTCGACCCGGCCTTCTTCCACCAGGGTGTCGAGGTGGAAACGCACGGTGTTGGGGTGCACCCCCAACTCATCGGCGATCTGCGCGATGCTCAGCGGAGCCTCGGCGGCCTGTAGCAGCCGAAGCACGTCGAGGCGACGTCCTCCGGGCGGCCCAGGCAGCTTCGCGATGTTGCTCACTCCCCCTGGGGAGGGAAGCTGGCGACCAGCGGGGTGTCGATACCGAGCGGGCCGATCTTGGCGGCGCCACCGGGTGAGCCGAGCGCCTCGTCGCGCCCCGGCAGCGGGTCGTTGAAGAACGCCGCGTTGTCGGCCTGGTGGGGCTGCAACTCGTCCGGCAGGTCATCTTCGTAGTAGATGGCCTCGACCGGACAGACCGGCTCGCAGGCGCCGCAGTCCACACACTCGTCCGGGTGGATGTAGAGGGCTCGACCGCCTTCATAGATGCAATCGACCGGGCACTCCTCCACGCAGGCCCGGTCCATCACGTCAACGCACGGCTTCCCGATCACATATGCCATGGGAGCAGAGTTTACACAAGAATTTTTGGAGAAACGACATAGGTAGGCCTAAATTTCGGGCGCTCGTCGCGATGCCCCCTCCAGGCCGCCGAATCGGCAAATCTGCACGGCGCGAGACGATCTCCGGCCGCGACGACACGAAGGGCTGGCCGCGGTGCGCGAGAAGCGCAAGCCGCGGTTCACCTAGCCGGTGGCCTGCTCCTTGGCCCAGCGGTAGTCGGCCTTGCCGGACGGCGAACGCTGCACCTTCGCACAGAACACCACGTCCTTGGGCAGCTTGTAGCGCGCGATGTGGCGGGCCGCCTCGGCGACGATGTCCTCCGTGGCGGCTTGTGCATCCTCGGCCAGTTGCACCACGGCGACGACCTCGTTGCCCCAGCGTTCGCTGGGCCGGCCGACCACCACCACGTCGTAGACGGCGGGATGCTGGGCGATCGCGGCTTCGACCTCCTCGGCGAAGATCTTCTCTCCTCCGGAGTTGATCGTCACCGAGTCGCGGCCGAGCAGCTCGATACCGCCGTCGGCGTCCCATCGGGCCCGGTCGCCGGGGACCGAATGTCGGATGCCGTCGATCACCGGGAAGGTGCGCGCGGTCTTCTCCGCGTCACCGAGATAGCCCAGCGGCACTATGCCCTGCTGGGCCAGCCAGCCGATTTCGTCGTCGCCGGGGCTGAGCACCCTGGCCATGTCCGCGCTGACCACCACCGCACCGGGGTTCGGGGCGAATCGGCCACTGGCGGCCTGGCTCTTGCTGGACACCTGGCCCATCTGGGCACCGGACTCCGAGGACCCCACGCCGTCGATGATCGTCAGATGCGGCAGCAGGTCTTGCAGGCGCGCCTTGATGCCCGGCGTCAGCGCGGCACCACCGTTGGCCACCACGAAGAACGAGGACAGGTCTTCAACTAGCTTCGGGCCCCCGGCCTGCAGCGCGTCGGCCAGCGGACGGCCGAAGGCGTCACCGACGACCGACAGTGAGATGACCTTCTCCCGGGCGACCATCTCCCAGGTCTCGGCGGCATCGAACCGGTCGGTGTTGGCACCCATCACGAACGGCCGGCCACCTGTCAGGCTGGTGAACGCGGCCCACTGGGCGGCGCCGTGCATCAGCGGCGCCACCGTCATCGAACCCGGCCCGCCGGCCGAGGCACGTTCCACGATCTCGGCGATGCTGGTGACTGCCTCGGTGGAACCGAACGGCCGACCGCCCATCGCGTTGATGAAGATGTCGTTCTGACGCCACAGGACCCCCTTGGGCATGCCGGTGGTGCCGCCGGTATAGAGCACATAGAGGTCGTCCGGGGACAGCTCCAGCTCCAGCGGCTCCGGCGAGGTGGCCGCCAGCAGCTCCTCGTAGCGCACCGCACCGGGCAGCGGCTCGTTGCCCGACTCGTCGTCGACGTGGATCAGCACCGAGGTGGGCAACCGGTCGCCGCTGTGGGCCAGTGCGTCGGCCAGCACCGGCGCGTAGCGGGCGTGGTACATGATCGCCTCGGCCTCGGCGTTGGTCAGCAGATAGACCAGCTCGTCGGCGACGTAGCGGTAGTTGACGTTGAACGGGGCGACGCGGGCGTAAAAGGCGCCCAGCATGCCCTCGAGGTATTCGTTGCCGTTGGCCAGGTACAACGCCAAGTGGCTCTGACCGGATTCATGCCCGGCGAGCTCCGAGCGCTCGCGGCGCAGGCCGAGGCCGCGCTCGTGCAGCGCCCGCGCCAGCCGGCGCGACCGATCCTCGACCTGCCGGTAGCTGAATCGCCGGTCGCCGAAGACGATGCAGACGCGATCGGGGACGGCCTGTGCCACCGCCGTGAACACCTGGGCCAGGTTGAACTCCACTGCCGCTCCTCCGATTCGCGCACCAGCAGGTTGGGCATCTGCCCGCGCTACCGTACAAGGTCGCGGCGTGCAGGTCTGCGGGCGGATTCGGCGGGCGTCGTGCATGCTTGGCCGCATGTCGGTGGATGCCCTGCTGTTGTCGATACCGCCCCTGCTGGTCTATCTGCTCGTCGGCGGGGTGATCGGCATCGAAAGCCTCGGAATCCCGTTGCCCGGCGAGGTGGTCCTGGTCGGAGCCGCACTGATGTCGTCGCGGCACGATCTGCCGGTACACCCCGCCGGGGTCGCGGCGGCGGCGATCATCGGCGCGGTGGTGGGCGACTCGATCGGGTACTCCATCGGCCGGCGATTCGGCATGCCGCTGTTCGACCGGGTCGGAGCGCGCTATCCGAATCACTTCGGGCCCGGCCACATCGCGTTTGCTCAAAGCCTGTTCGACCGCTGGGGTGTCATGGCGGTGTTCTTCGGACGGTTCGTCGCCCTGCTGCGCATCCTGGCCGGACCGCTGGCCGGGGCACTGAAGATGGCATACCCGCGGTTCCTGATGGCCAACGTGACGGGTGCGATCTGCTGGGCCGGGGGCACCACCGCCCTGGTGTACTACGCCGGGATGGCGGCTGAGCACTGGCTGTCGCGCTTCTCCTGGGTTGCGCTGCTGGTCGCGGTGCTCGCCGGTGTCATCGGCACCATGGCGCTGCGCGGGCGCGTCGGCGCCCGGATCGCCGAATTGGAGGCTCAGCACCGCCCCGAACCGGATCCTGTCAGCGACTATTCAGCCGAATAGGGGTTGTCGCCGCCGCGCCGACGGAGCATGGTGGACACCGAGACCGGCGGCACCGCCGGGGTGTCGCCCCGATCACCCGGAGGCCGACATGTTCGCGCGCGCTACCTCGATACACGCACATCCATCATTCCTCGATGAGGGGATCACCCACGTCCGCGGCGTGGTGATGCCGACACTGGCCGACACCGACGGCTGCGCGGGGATGTCCATGCTGGTCGACCGCGACGCCGGGCGCTGCATCATCACCTCGTCCTGGCTGGACGAGGACACCCTGCGTGCCAGCGAGATCAGTGCCCAGCAGCTGTGCGACCGGGCCACCGAGATCTTTCACGCCACCGCCGAGATCAGCCGCTGGGAGATCGCCGCGGTGCACCGCGACCACCGGTCCCGACGTCACGCCGGCGCTCGGGTCACCTGGCTGCGGACCGACCCGGCGCGGTGCGAGCGACTGATCGACACCTACAACCTGGCGCTGATGCCCGAGGTGGAGGATCTCGGCGGGTTCTGCAGCGCCACGCTGATGGTGGACCGGCGCTCCGGCCGGGCGGTGTCGTCGGTCAGCTTCGATGACCGGGCGGCGATGGTGGCCAGCCGGGGCGGCGAGCAGGCGATCTGGGCCAGGGCCGTCAACGACGCCTCCGCCGAAGTGGTGGAGGTCGCCGAATTCGACTTGGCGATAGCGCATTTGAACGTGCCGGAGATGGCCTGATCGCCGTCAGCCGTATTGGGCGAAGCTGCCGCTGGGGCGCGCTTCGGTATCGGTGACCGCACGCTACTCTTTGGTCGCGGCGCCTTGCCGCCTTTGCTAGGAGGTATCCCCATGCGGTCCTTTGCGGTGGCCGTGGTCGCCATCGGCGCCACCACGTTCGGTTGCCAAGCCGTTGCCGTGGCGGCCCCGACGGATTACTGCGCCGAGCTCCACGGTGGCAATGCCGGCCGTACGTGTGAGATCCAGCTCTCCGAGACGGGGTACACCGTCGACATCAGCATGCCGCTGAACTACCCCGACCAGAAGCCGGTCGCCGAGTACATCGCCGCGACCCGCGACGCGTTCCTCAACTCGGCCAAAGCCGGTGCGTCCGGCAGCACGCAGTCCAAGTTGAGCATCAAGCCAACGGAATACAGCTCGGCGATTCCCCCGCGCGGCACACAGTCGGTGGTGTTCACGGTGAACCAGAACATCGGCGGGGCACAGCCACAGACGACGTACAAGGCGTTCAACTGGGACCAGACCTACCGCAAGTCAATCCTGTTCGGGGCTGCAGCGGACGACAAAGACCATGCTCCGCTGTGGCAGGTGGACGATCCGCTGAAGACCGTCGCGCCGATCGTCCAGACCGAACTGCAGCAGCAGTTGGCGCCGCCGCCGCCGGCTACGAACACATCCGGCACCACGGCCAGCGCCACAGCACCGGCACCGGCACCGTTGCCGATCGCCCCGGCCGCGCTGTACGACCCGAACAACTATCAGAATTTCGCAGTGGTCAACGACGGGGTGATCTTCTTCTTCGATCAGGGCGTGTTGTTACCCGCCTCGGCCGGGGGTTTGCACGTGCTGGTGCCCAGGGCGGCAATCGACCCGATGATCGCGTAGCCATGCGATCTGAAACAGAAAAGCCACCCCTTGGGTGGCTTTTTTGTGGTCCCGGCTGGGATCGAACCAGCGACCTTCCGCGTGTGAGGCGGGTGGAATGACCGCTGACCTGCAGTTTATCTACTTCTATGCGTCGTATGCGGCGCACTGAACGCGTCTGACGCAGGCCACTCGCCCGGCGACCGGACACAAACCGGACACGGTGACCGAGCTCCCGACTGGGGATGCCTCCGCCCGGCTGGTCACCCCGATCCGTGCCGCCTGCGCCAGGGAACAGGCTCCCAAAGCCCGGCACCCCAACCCTACAAACACACCCGCCACGGAGCGACTCACCCACCTCACGCAACAACGCCCCGAACGGCCAGTCGGAACACGTCCGGAGCTGCGGAGCGGCGTAGGCCGTGTTCCGACTGGGACCAACCAACTTGCCATACCTGCCAAAGTGCCCAGAGAGACCGACCGGGGGCGACGCCGGGACCCACATCATGACCGGGCCCGAAGAAGTCCGGCAGGACGGACGAATCCCATCCGCGACAAAAGGGCCACGGTGCAGGAGCGCCGAAAGCCCCCAAGCCGCCGGGTGCCGAGTCGCCGTCGCCTTGACGCGTCGCAGATCACCGGCTCGACCGGACTATTCCCCAGCTGCCGTCGCTCCGCTGCGCCAGGCCGGCTACCTCGAGCATGGCCAGCGGCCCGAACACTTGTGCCGGGGCCAACCCGGAGGCGACGGCGATCTGGTCGACGGTGGCGACGCCGCGGCCCGGCAGTGCGTCGTAGACCTGACGTTCGGCGTCGCTGAGGCCGTCCAGCGGGGTGGCCGGCCGCGGCGGCTCGGGCGCCAGTTCCCCGGCCCGGCCCGCCAACTCGATCACCTCCTCGGCCCGGGTGACCAGTTCGGCACCGGCGCGCAGCAGCTTGTGGCAGCCCGCCGAGGCCGCACTGGTGACCGGACCGGGCACCGCGGCCACCAGCCGGCCCAGCAGCCACGCCCACGCGGCGGTGTTGGCCGTGCCGCTGCGCAGCCCCGCCTCCACCACCACGGTTGCACCAGACAATGCCGCCACCAGCCGATTGCGGGTCAAAAACCGGTAGCCGAGCGGGCGGAAGCCCGGCGGGTACTCGGTGACCAGCAACCCCTGCTCACCGATACGGTGCAGCAGCGCGGAATGGCCGACCGGAGAGCAGATGTCGATTCCGCCGGCCAGCACCGCTACCGTCGTGCCGTCGACGGCGAGCGCGCCACGGTGAGCCGCACCCTCGATTCCGTAGGAGCCGCCAGCGACCACCGCCACGTCGCGTTCGGCCAGCCCGGCAGCCAGGTCGGCGGCCACCAGCTCGCCGTAGCTGGTGGCGGCCCGCGTCCCGATGACGGCCGCGGCGCGCTGCGCGGTGTCGGCGAGGCGCGCCGGGCCCTGCGCCCACAGCGCCAGGGGCGGGAGGCAGTACCGCTTCCTGCCCGCTGCACCGGCTGCGGCGCCGTCGAATGCTGCGAACGCCAGCAGCGGCCACTCGTCGTCGTCGGGGGTGATCAGCCGGCAACCGCGGCGGGCCAGCAGCTCCAGATCATCAGTGCTCCGGTCGATCTCCCGTCTGGCCGCGGTGTGTTTGGCCAGCTCCGGGTTGACCGCACCTCGCCGGATGCGTTCGGCCGCCTCGATCGGGCCGACCCGCCCGACCAGCGCGGCCAGGTCCGGGCGCGGCGGTTCGGCCACCCGGGACAGGTAAGCCCAGGCCCGCAGCGTGGTGTCGGCTGGGTCAGTGGCACTCATCGGGCTGGCCCCGGCGGGCGGAAACTGAGCGCCGCGGAGACCTCGTCGAGGCTGGGCGAGTTCCGGCCCGCCAGATCGGCCAGGGTCCAGGCCACCCGCAGGGTGCGGTCGACCCCGCGGATCGAGAGCAGGCCGCGGTCCAGGGCGGTGCGCAGCGGCGCCATCGCGGTGGCGCTCGGCTCGAACGTGCGGCGCAGCAACGCCCCGCTGACTTCGGCGTTGGTCGCAAAGCCGTGCGGCCCCCAGCGGTGTGCGGCCGCAGCGCGCGCCTGTGCCACCCGGGCCCGCACCACCGCCGTCGACTCCCCATCGGCAGCGGAGAACGCGCCCGCCCGCACCGGATGCATCTCGACCCGCAGGTCTACCCGGTCCAGCAGCGGCCCGGACAATCGGCCGAGGTAGCGCCGCTTCTCGATCGGCCTACACGTGCAGTCCCGCGGGTCGGCCGGCGCGCACGGGCACGGATTGGCGGCCATCACCAGCTGGAAGCGGGCCGGATAGCAGGCCACCCCGTCACAGCGGGCCAGCCGGATCTCCCCGTCTTCCAACGGTGTTCGCAGCGCCTCCAGGGCGCTCACCCGGATCTCGGCGCATTCGTCGAGGAACAGCACGCCACGGTGCGCGCGGCTCACCGCGCCGGGCTTTGCCATTCCGGAGCCGCCCCCGACCAACGCGGCGACGCTGGAGCTGTGGTGCGGCGCGATGAACGGCGGGCGGGTGATCAGCGGTGCGCAACCAGACAGCAGGCCCGCTACCGAGTGAATCGCGGTGACCTCCAACGACTCGGTCTCGGTCAGCGGCGGCAGCAGGCCGGGAAGACGCTGGGCGAGCATGGTTTTGCCGATTCCGGGTGGGCCGGTCAGCATCAGATGATGCGATCCGGCCGCGGCCACCTCGACGGCGAACCGCGCCTGGGCCTGACCGACCACCTCCGCCAGCTCCGCGGCGGGGGCGGCAGGCGGGGGCGCCGTGGTAATGCGGTCGGCCAGCCGAGCCGACCCGTCCAGCCAGCCGTGCAGCTGACTCAGCGTCGCCACCCCAAAGACATCGATGCCGTCCACCAGGCTGGCTTCGGCGAGGTTTTCCAACGGCACCACGGCGGCGGGCCAGCCGTCGTTCTTGGCGGCCAGCACCGCAGGCAGCACCCCGTGGACCGGGCGCACCCGTCCATCCAGCGCCAGCTCGCCGAGCAACACCGTCTTGTCCAGCTGCGACCACGGCGTGCCGCGGCCCGCCGAGAGCACCGCGGCCGCAAGGGCCAGGTCATACACCGAGCCGGTCTTGGGCAGCGTGGCCGGGGACAGCGCCAACGTAAGGCATGAGGTCGGCCAGCGCTGCCCACTATTGGTGATCGCCGCCCGAACCCGGTCCCGCGACTCCTGCAGTGCGGCATCGGGCAGCCCCACCAGATGCACCTTGGGCAAGCCCGCGGTGATGTCGGCCTCGATCTCCACGATCAGACCGTCCAGGCCGCGCACCGCGACCGAAAACGCCCGTCCGAGTGCCATCACTTCACCCCCCGCGGCTGAGTGCTCTCCGGGATGAACGCCACGGTGCGCGTGTCCGGCGCATGGGTCATGGTTGTCATGCCCGTCAGGTTGGGCCATGGCACCGACGACGTCGAGGCGGACCGCATCGAAAACAGCTCCCGGCAGCCAGTTATCCCCAGATCGACCTTTCTGCACAGCTGCGGTTTCGGGTGAGCGCGACGACGGTGGCGTGCCGCGGTTCACCGGCCGGGTCGACGGTCACCGGGGCCTGCCACTGGGCGACGGTGTCGAGGTCACCGTCGAGGTATAGGCAGCGGCAGGCGGTACGGCGGATGGGGCCGCTCGCGGTGGTGGGCAGCCGCATAGGCGCCACCAAGAGGATCGAATCCGCTTGGATGCCAGGAGATTCATGCAGAACCGACTGGATCAGTGGCACCAGTGTGGCCAGTTCTGTCACGCCGATGTCGCGGCTGACCTCGTTCACCACTACCAACTTCTCGTATTCGTCGGCGAACACCGCGCCACGCCCCGATAGCAACACCGCATGGCAATCCTGCACCGTGGCTTCAATCTCTTTCGGGTAGTAGTGCACCCCACCGAGCACCACCAGGTCTTTGCAGCGTCCGGTGACGAATAACTCCCCGCTGCGGATAAATCCTCGATCGCCGGTGCGCAAAAACGGGCCTCCCCCGCCGTCTGCGAGGAACGCCTCGAAGATCTGATCGCTCTGAGCCGGTGCATCCCAATAGCTTTGGGCGACCCCAGGTCCGCCCACCCAGATTTCGCCCACTTCATCGGGACCGCACTCCAGTCGGGTGTCGGGGTCGACGATCGCCACCTGCTGACGCGGTCGCCCACACCCCACCACAGCGACCGCCCCGGGGTCATCCGCGTCGGCGTCCAGAGCCCACCCCGAGGCTAGGCCAGCGCGATCGATGTGACACACCACCGGTGGGCCGGATTGCGAACCGCCGGAGACCAGCAGGGTGGCCTCCGCCCGCCCGTACACCGACATGAACGCCTCACGGCGAAAGCCTGCCGGGGCGAATGCGTCGGCGAAGGCCCACATCGTGGCCGCCCGCACCGGCTCGGCCCCAGTAATCACCGCGGTGGACAGGCTCAACAGATCGAGCGCCGCACGCTCGGTTGGGGTGCTGCGCTGCACACACAACCGGTAGGCCAGATCCGGAGCCATGGTCAGCGTGGCCCGCCACCGGCAGATCGCCTCCAACCAGCGCATCGGCCGCTGGATCAACGCCGACGGCGACATCAACACGGTGGTGGCGCCCAGGTAGATCGGCGCCAGCACCCCGCCGATCAGGCCCCTCTCGTGGTGCGTCGGCAGCCACGACACCGCCACATCACGGTGATCACCGAGCCCCGCCGCACCGATGGCCTCCAGGTTGGCCATGACGTTCTCGTGGGTCACCACCACGCCCCTCGGGCAGCGAGGTGACCCCGCCGAATACACAATCAGTGCAATGCTGTCGGCGTCGACGGCCGGCGCCGCCCATTGCTGCGCATCGCCTTCCTCGGTGCCACACCACACCAGAGGTTCATCGTTAACCCGTCCGGCCAAGGTGTCGACCGCCGAGCGGATGCTTTCCGGCAGCTGCGGGGACCCCACCGCAAACCCCGCCCCGACATCGGCGATTACCGCCGCCAACCGCGGCCCTACCCGCTGCGGCACCGGCACCGCAACCCCACCGGCATACCAGCACCCGAAAATCCCAGCGATCCCCTCCAAACCCGGACCGCACAACACCAATACCCGCGAACCCGCAGCACCCAACCCCTGCAGCCGGGCTCCGATCGCCCGCGCCCGAAGATCCAACTCCCGATACGTCAACGCGCTACCGTCGCGGCCATCCCCGTAATAGGAGAAGCTGCACGCGGTCTTCTCCCCGAACCGCGCTGCCTGCTGACGCAGCAACTCCACCACGGTGTCCGCAGTAGGTGCAATATCCACGCCCATCCCCGAACCCCGCAGCTCCTACGCGCTACGACCGCAGTCGCCACCACCGGATGGCGGCGTCGCGGTAAATACCGCACCACGCCCGGCAACCAACAGCGGATGACAGGCCGCCACGGTGGCCTCGAGGTCATGCGGGTGGTAGTGCGCCCCGCCTAGGACCACCAGGTCGTGGCAGCGCCCGATGACGAACAATTGCCCGCCGCGGACGAATCCGCGATCTCCGCTGCGCAGAAACGGGCCGTTGCGGGCGTGGGCGGGCATCGCCCCGAACATCTGCTCGGTGGGCGCGGGCGCATCCCAATAGCCGCGGGCCACACTGGGCCCGGCGATCCAGATCTCGCCGACCTCATTGGGTTTGCAGGGCCGCCAGGACTGTGGGTCGACGATCACCACCTGTGCGCGGGGCCGCCCACAGCCCACCACCTCGACAGCACCGGGATCATCGGGGGCGGCGTCGACAACACGGTCCGACTGCAGCGCAACCTGATCGAGGTGGCGTATCACCGGTAGCGGGGATGCCGCACCGCCAGCCACTAGCCCGCTGGCCTCGGGCAACCCGTAGACCGGCGTGAACGCTTCACCACGAAACCCCGACGGTGCGAACGCGTCGCTGAAGCTGCGCATCGTGGCCGCCCGCAGCGGCTGCCCGGTATTGGTCGCCGTGGATAGGCTGGACAGATCCAGGCCCGCCCGCTCCGCAGGGGTGGAGCGCGCCACACACGACCGGTACGCGACATCCGGGGCGACGGTCATCGTGGCTCGCCACCGGGAGATCGCTTCCAGCCAGCACAGCGGACGCGCCATGACCGCCGACGGCGACATCAACACCGTCGAACACCCCCGATAGATCCCGCTCAACACGGCGCCGATCAGGCCCATCCCGTGATGGGTGGGCAGCCACGACACCGCGACGTCACGATGATCGCCCGGCCAGGCTTCGCCGAGGGCCACCAGACTCGCCATCAGATTGCCGTGCATCAGCACCACACCCCGCGCCGCACGGGTCGGGGCCGACGGGTACTGGACCATCGCCACGGTGTGCGCGTCGATCACCGGTACCTGCCAGCTGCCGGCATCCCCGTT
Organism: [Mycobacterium] zoologicum; assembly: GCF_020172665.1. Classification (GTDB taxonomy): domain Bacteria; phylum Actinomycetota; class Actinomycetes; order Mycobacteriales; family Mycobacteriaceae; genus Mycobacterium; species Mycobacterium zoologicum. The sequence goes on from NZ_CP083985.1 coordinate 2,683,577, forward strand.
TTCGGTGTCGCACCACACCAACGGCTCCCCTACCCGCCCGGCCAGGGTGTCCACCGCCGCGCGGATGCTGGCCGGCGTCACCGTGGAAGCCAGCGCGAAGCCCGCCCCGACATCGGCGATCACCGACGCCAACCCCGGCCCAACCCGTTCAGGGATCGGCACCGCAATCCCACCGGCATACCAACACCCGAACATGCCGGCGACACTGTCTAATCCGGGTCGGCACAGCACCAACACCGGCGAACCCTCAAGCACACCCGACCGCTGCAACCCCGCCCCGATCGCCCGCGCCCGATAATCCAGCTCCCGGAACGTCACCTGGGCGCCGTATCGGCCATCACCGTGATACGAGTAGCTGAACGCGGCTTTCTCCCCACACCACGCCGCCTGCTGACCCAACAACTCCACCACCGTGTCCGCGGTCGGCGTCACCTCCCCGAGGAGGCGGGGTGCGAGACGGTCCTGGACGGGCTCACACGACACGTAAACCGTCCGGGATATTGCGGGGGTCGCGCCAAAATGCGTCGTGGACAAAGCGATGGAACAGATCCGGCGGCAGCAACGTGTCCCGCGGCTGGGCTTTGACCGTGCCACCGACGGTGTGCAGGCCGGGGGTGCCGGCGCGGTCGTCGAATTCGGTGACGTCGTAGTCGATGTGGTCGAAGTCGTGCTCAAAGGGCGGTTCGCCGAGGAACGCGTAGATGGCGTGCATGGTCTTGGCCGGGTCGGTGGTCAGGGTTTCGTACTGCACCAGCAGCAGGCGGTCGCGTTGGGCGCCGTAGCAGGCCTGTTTGAGCGCATCGAAGGGAGCGCCGACCATCCCGTTCTGCGCCGCTACACCGTTGGCGCGGGTGTACACGGTGCCGCCGGCGGTGTAGTTGAAGATCGACGACGGGCTAAAGACATTGCGCTGGATGATGCGTTCGATGCTGTCGATCACCCACGGCAGATCGCGCACGCAGGCAATGACTTTCGCGGCGGGGAACAGCTGCACGATTGCCGGCATCCACGCGCACCAGGCCCGGTTGGTGTCAAAAATCACCTCGGCGTCGCAGTCGGCGTAGAAGTTGTCGAACAACCCGTGCAGGATGCGCTGGCGCTTGGCGTCGTCGATGAACACCGAAAACTCGTTGCGGGCACTCATCTCGCCCAGCAGCGCCCCGAACAGCCCGGCCAGCGGCCCCGACATCCCCGCCTCACAGCGCGGGTTTTGCCGCAGCAACGCCGCCAACAACGTCGAGCCCGACCGCGGCAAACCCGAGATGAAGTGCATCGACGTCACTGACACGCTCCTCGCGATGAGGGCCGGCGGCCGCCGAGCCCGAAAGACCCGACGACCGCCGGTTTTGGGTGACTCCGTGGGCAGATTGGAGATTGTTCACATCGACCACCCGCCGTGCCGGAGCCACGTCTATGGATGGGGTTGCTCGGCGGGTGCGGCCAAGCAACCCCCCGTGTTAGCCAGGCTGGCCATTGGCCCCGGTGGTCCCGGTGCCACCCTGGCTGCCGTCGGGGTTACCGGTGCCGGGGTCGCCGCCGCTGCCGCCCGCGCCACCGCTGCCGTACTGGCCGCCAGTGCCAGTCCCGGTTGGGGTGCCGCCGTTGCCGCCGGTGCCGCCGTTGCCGCCCGTGCCGCCACTGCCGCCAGCACCCTCGGCGCCGCTGGTGCCGCTGGTGCTCACGCCGCCTGCGCCAGCGTTGCCACCGACCCCACCGGTACCGCCGGTCCCGCCAGCTCCGCCGGCCAGGCCGTTGCCGGAGCTGTCGACGCCGCCGAGACCGCCGCCGCCACCGGTGCCACCGGCACCACCGTGGCCACCGGCGCCACCCGTGCCGCCGTTGCCGGCGGCAGCGGTACCACCCGCACCACCGGTGCCACCCACACCACCGGTGCCACCATCGGCACCGGTGCCACCCGCCGTCGTCGGGGCGGCACTGCCGCCGGAGCCGTTACCGCCGGCCCCGCCGGTACCACCGGCCCCGCCGTTCCCGGCGTTGACGCTGCCCGCGGCGTTGCCGCCGACCCCTCCGTCGCCGCCGGCGCCGCCAGTGCTGTTGTGGGCATTGATCGCGACGCCACCGCCGGTACCGCCGATACCGCCGTTGCCGGCGTGGCTGGGCCCGGCAATCGGGGACGGGGCGCCGGCCGGGGTCACCACACCGCCGCTGTCACCGCCGTTACCGCCGACACCACCGACACCACCGACATTGCCGGTGCCGGGGACACCACCGGTACCGCCGACACCGCCGGCACCGCCGGAGGCGGTGCCGTAACCGCCCGTACCGCCGGCACCACCGGCACCACCGACTCCGGTCCCGCCGAAGATGCCGCCGCCGGCGCCGCCGTTGCCGCCGTGACCGCCGGCGCCACCGACGCTGACACCCTGGTCGCCGCCCGCGCCGCCGTTACCGCCGACACCACCAGCGCCGCCGACACCGGTCGAGTCATAGCCTCCGGTACCCCCCTGGCCACCGGCGCCACCCACGCTGAAGATAGTGCCGTTGTCATCCCAGCCGGTCGGCGTACCGCCGTTACCGCCGGCCGCGCCAGCACCCCCGGCGCCTTGATAAACGCCTTTGCCGCCACTGCCGCCCTGACCGCCGGCGCCACCCTGGAACGTGCCGGAGCCGCCGTTGCCGCCGTTGCCCGCGACGCCGGTGGTACCGGCGGTCCCCGCGCCGCCGGCAGCGCCGCCGGCGCCTCCGGCACCGCCGAAGGTCTTGACGGTTTCGGTACTGGTGGCTCCGTTACCGCCCGCGCCACCCTGGCCGCCGGTACCGCCGGTCCCGGTGCCGCTGCCTGTGATGGAGCCACCGGCGCCACCCTGGCCACCGGCACCGGCGTGACCGTCGGTGGCGTTGCCGCCGACACCACCGTTGCCGCCGGCGCCGCCGTTGTAGTCGCCCACAGAGCTGGTGCCGCCGTAGCCGCCGCGACCACCGGCACCACCGGAGAGGCCGTTACCGCCAGCGGCGCCGGCGCCGCCGTAGCCGCCTTGACCGCCGTTACCGCCGTTACCGCCGGCTCCGCCCTTGGCACCGCTGCCCAGATAGACGCCCGCGGCGTTTTTGTAGCCGGCGCCGCCGACGTTACCGGCGCCGCCGTTGCCGCCGTTGCCTTGCTGGCCCGCTTGCCCGAGCGAGCCCCAAACCTTGACGCCGCCCGCACCGCCGTTACCACCGTCGCCGCCATTGCCCCCGTAATTTCCGCTGGGGTTGTCGGCATTGCCGTCAACGCCCGCCCCGCCGGCACCACCGACTCCGCCGGCGCCGCCATGGCCGCCTTCGCCGATCAGGAACCCGCTGCTGCCGCCCGCACCGCCAACTCCACCGTCGCCGCCGAAGCCGACGTAGCCGTAGTTGGTCCAGCTCGCGTTCGCGCCGGCGGTGCCGGCACCACCGGCGCCACCCGCACCACCGTTACCGAATAGCCAGCCGGAGGCGTTGCCGCCGGCACCGCCGGCACCACCAGGACCGCCGTCGCCGTATTGGTCGACGTTGGTAAGACCCGCACCACCGTTGCCGCCGGCACCACCGGAGCCCATGAACGAGCCACCGGCACCGCCGGCGCCTCCGTCGGCACCCACCCCGCCGTCGCCGCCATCACCTCCATTGCCGAGCAGGCCGGCAGCGCCACCGCTGCCCCCGGCAACGCCGGGATCGGCGCTCGCGTCGTAGCCGCTACCGCCATCGCCAAACAACAACCCGGCGTCACCGCCGTTAGGGTTCGCGGCCGTCCCGTCGACTCCATTACCGATCAAATACAGTCCGGACGCCTGGTTGATGGCGTTGTCGAGCTGCTCCCCGAATGAACTAGTGATCCAGGCCTGTTCGGCCACGTGGATCGGGGCGTAGATGTAGGTGTCGAACAGCTGCGCGTAGTCGATCGAAGAACTGGTTGCGGCAGCGTTGGCAGCATCGAGTGACGACGCCGCCGCTGCGGTGTCAACGGCAAACGAAGGATCGAAGCTACCCACCAGGCCGGTCAGATCGGCACCCAGGGTGGGGTCGATCCCGGCCAGCGCATTGATGATCGGGTCGAAGATCAGGTCCTCGATATCAGCGTGAGCCGCCGGCGTGGCCGCCAGCGGAGCCATCCCTAGCGCGAGAAACGCGCCCACCGCACTACCGGAACCGATCGCCCGGTTGCGGCGCAGCCCCTTCTTCCGGTGAAGGTCACGCTGGTTGTTGGTGTGACGACGGCTCATGTGCGAACACCTTTCGTGTGAACAGCCCCGATGGGGCGGTAATGCTTGGGGTGGAATGGATTTGGCCGATCAGAATGCGGCAAGAAGGTCTTGCACCCACGTGGACAGGTCCGCGGCCACGGCGGCGGCGCTCGTGCCGCTATCGAGGATGTCGGTAGGGATGACAGGGAGCGTGACGTCAGCCAACGGCGATCCCGAGCCGTCCCAGCCGAGCAGCGAAGCGATGGTCTGCACCCAGCCCTCCCAGGCCCCGATTGGGCCGACCGCCTGACTGATTGTTTCGAGTTGTTGAATCGTCGGGACACCGGTGAGATCGATGCCAAGGCCATTGAAGATCGAGCCGCCGACGTCGGGGGTTACGCCGTCAGTGACCGTGCCGACTTGGCCAGGTGTGAGCAATCCACCGAATGCGAAGTCGAGATTCTCGATGTTCATGCCCGCCGGCAAGACATCCGCTTGCTCGATCGCCGGGATCAGACTGTCGAGGTTGAGATCCGCACCGTTGAAGAAAGCGCCAACCATGTTGGCCAGTGTCTCGTTGAAGCCGTCGCCGGCAGTGATGCTGTTGCTCAGCGCGACCCACGGGGCGATGTAGGGGCCCAACTCGCCGATGATGATGCCGCTGGCCGGCGAGGCCATGAAATCCAGAATCTGCGTGACCGTCGCGGCGTCGCTGGCCGGCAAGAATGACGGAATCTCGCCGAAGACAGCCGCGTGGCCGGTGGGGTCCCCGTTCAAGCCGCTGAATATGCTGCCGTACTTATCGAGCGTGTGTGCCGTCACGATACTCGTGGTTGCGGTGGTCGCGTTCTGCAGCGTATAGCCCGTCAACACTGCCGCCAGGTTCTGCTGCATCTCCTGGCTCACGCTGGTGACGGTGCTGCTCGTCGGGTCGTTGAAGAAGTCCTGCAGGAAGCCGGCCCAGTTGGCGAGCAGCTGCTGGAGCCCCACAGCAGGAGCTTCGAAGAAGCTGTTGAGCAGCGTCGTCGAGTTGGCGGACGCGGTGTTGAAAACGTCGATCCAAGGGGTGAGATCGGCCTCGCCGGAGGTGAGCGCGACGTCACGGAACGTGCCCATGTCGGGCAACGGGGCCGCCACCGGGGTAAATATGACAAGGCCGGCACCCAGGAGAACGGCACCGGCGGTCGCGAAGGGGCGAAGCTTACTTAGGCAGGGAGACGCCCCCCCCCCCCCGCCTGGGCGCGCACAGTTGCGCGAGGAGCGGTGATGTCCTGCTGACGAGCCATGGATGTTGTCCCTTCGCTGCGGTGGGTGAATGCACTGGACGTCGTGGCTGAGCCGAACGGGTCCGGGGCCGTGGTGGGGCCGGCGGTGGTGCCGGGTGCCAGGTGCACGATGCCTCCTTGGACGTGTGTCGGCTCGAAACTCAAGGTGTTCACGAGTAAAGCTGAGCACAACCAACTTTTCGATAGCGTTCTCTTAATTCGCTGCTGGACATCGTCGCACCGCAACTGGGCAACGAGATCGTCATCACAGTTCAAGAGGCAGATATAAGCCACATGAGCAAACAAATATGACCGTCGTGGTAGTTCAAACAGAAACAGCTGTCTCGGCACTTCTGAAACACGTTCCGCGCACTACGGGCAGTTTGCCAACTTGTGGCTAACCTCGTTGATCTCAAGCGATTACAAATGTCTTCCGGTTAGCTATCCGGGCAACAGGTTGCACGAGGTCTTGTTGCTGCGACACTGGTTGACCAGGAACAGCGAGCGTTGGCATGCCGTGGCGGCGCGGTCTATTTCGGAACCCGCCACGCCCACGGACGCCGGCCAAGATCTGACGGACACCGCCCCTAGGATGAAGCCGTGGCCGGGCGACAGTTAAAGGAAATCTTCCGCGCGTTCCACGCGCGGGATGAGTTGGCGTTCCGTCGCGCGGCCACTGAGATCATCGAGGAAGAGCAAGCGAAGCATCACAACGCGCTGGCCCGTGATCTCCAGAAGCTCCTCGTCGCTGGTGGTGGCGCAGTCGACTCTGGCATGACCGTCGTCGTCCCGGCGCCACCGAAGGATCGTGAAGGCGAGTGGGACCTCGGAGAGATCCGCGAACCGGAGCGTTTACTCGAGGATCTCGTTCTTCGTCAGGCCGTCTCAACGGCCCTAGAGAACATTGCCGAAGAGGTGCGTCAATGGCCCTCACTGGACGCCGCTGGTCTCCCTCGGCGACAGCGACTCCTCCTCCAAGGACCGCCCGGCTGTGGCAAGACCACCGCGGCCGAGGGCGTCGCTGCAGAGCTAGGTCGACCGCTTCTTGTAGTTCGGCTGGATGCAGTTGTTTCCTCGTACCTCGGAGAGACCGCAAGCAACCTTCGTCGAATTCTGGACTACACAAATCAGGCACCGTTCGTCGTCCTGTTCGATGAGTTCGACGCGCTTGGCCGGTCACGAGACGATGCTTCCGAACACGGTGAGATGAAGCGCGTCGTCACCGCCTTCCTTCAGATGACGGACCGCTACCGAGGGCCGAGCCTGCTGCTCGCGGCAACCAATCATCCATCGCTTCTTGATGAGGCACTCTGGCGCCGCTTCGACGAAGTACTGACATTCGAACTACCCACCGTTCATCAGATTCGCCAGCTCCTCCGCCTCCGTCTCAAGAGTGTGTCTCACTCGGGATTGGAAATCGACCAATATGCGAGTGCTCTCAAAGGACTTCCGCACGCGGCGGCCGAGAAACTCGTGATTGACGCGCGCCGCAACGCCATCCTGCGCAACTCAGGGATCGTCGAGAACGAGGACATGAGAAAGGCGCTGCCTGGCATTACGTCGCGGCCCTGGTAACACAATGCCTGAACATCTACTGCTTCCGAATCCTCGACAACTTCAGTCACGACGATCCAGCCCTGCAGGCGGAGCCTCCCCAACTCGCCAGCGCGGGGAGCACGGTGGCCATCTTCGTCGACAGCTTGACGCCGCCCGAACTCCTCGCGAACTCAACGCAGGGGTAGATCCCGACTTCGTATTCAAGATCAAGGCGGCCTCTCGACCCGAAGACTCAGCATTCGAAGGCCGAGGGCTTCAAGTTCTCGGTGAGACCATCGACTACACGTACTTCGTGTTGTCGAGCGACCAGGGTGCATCGCTGGAAGATGCGATCCAACGCTACGTCCGTACTGGCGAGCTTCGCAGCTTCTTCAATCAGATCGACGACATCGAGCCATATGGCCCAGCAGATCGAACTGGGCCGGGAATCGATGAGCTGGCACCTGACTTCACGGGCACGAATGTCGTAGACATCACCATCTGGCCATCGGGAACACACAACGAGGCCGAACGGCGCGCCGGCATCATCCAGGAGATCGTCGCCGAGAACGACGGCCAAGTGTTGCTCCGATCTGTCTCCGCACGCCGCAGTTACCTCCGCATACAGATCACGGCCGCCGGGCTTTCTGACCTGTTGAACACCAGCGTCGTCGAGTTGGTCCGCAGGCCACCAGTTCCGTTCCTCGACTTCCGTGACTGGCGGAACGTCGACATCTCGTCTGTTTCCCGAGGCGAGCAAGCCAGTGAGGTCATCGGCGTTCTCGATGACTCACCGGAATCGTCACATCCACTGCTGACGGGTCTGGTGCTGTCTGATGAGTCCCTCGCGCCACCGGCCTACCAATGGCAACAGCGCGGAACCCACGGAACCGAGGTGATCGGCCGCCTCCTCCTGCCGAACCTTCACGAAGAACTCCGTGATGCGTTGCCTATCACCGCCGCTGGACATGTTCGGGTCGTTCGGATCCTTGAGCCCGATCCGTCCCGACCCGACCATCCTCCACGGTTCGCCGCCTATGCCGCGCCACACGACTTGGTGGAGAAGGCGATCCGCCACCTGCATGGCGCCTACGGCGTTCGGGTGTTCAACCTCTCGATCGGCTATTCGGAGCCGTTCAACGACCTCCATCTTGGACCGCTGACGGAGACCATCGATGATCTCGCGCGAGAGCTCAACATCGTCGTCGTCCTGCCGACGGGCAACGTTCCGGCGGATATCACCGCACGCATGCCGAGCGGTCACCACATCATCAACGACAAGCCCGAGTACTTCTTCGCACCTGAGCACCGTTTGGCTGAGCCCGGCCCCGCGGCCCTCGCTGTTACGGTCGGCGCGCTGGCACTTAGCGGAGCGCCCGCCGAGCTGCCGCGCCGCTTCGGATGGCAGGCGGCGGCCGATGCCGGCGAGGCTTCTCCTTTCAGCCGGAGCGGCCCAGGGCTCGGGACGAACTCCCGCCGCGCCAACAAGCCTGACGTAACCCACTTCGGTGGAAATGTGGTCGTGAACGACACAGGACACATGGTGCCGAACGATCCTGGCGCCTCGTTGGTCAGCACTTCGACGCGTGGTGCCGGCGGCCAGATTTTCGCAGCCGTCAACGGCACAAGTTATGCGGTACCCGCCGTTGCACGAGTCGCGGCCGACATCGCGTACGCATACCCCGACGCATCCGCCAACCTGATCCGCGCCCTCCTAGCGACAGGGGCTTCACAGACCCCGCCAGCGGCCGCCGTCACCGAACTCCACCGGCGCAACCGCATCTACGGGCTCGGCCTTCCCGATGGGGAGAGGGCGGTCTCAAGCGATGACCATCGGGTCACGATGACGTACGACGGCACTATGCCCGTGGACACCGTCCAGATTCACCCGATGCCCGTACCGGAGGAATTCCGCCAGGGCAGCCGGCGCGACCGCATCATCAGCGTCGCGCTCGCGTTCGACCCGCCAGTACGACGCCAACGCCGCGAATACCTCGCTGGCACAATGAAGTTCGAAGTCTACCGCGACATTAGCGCTGACGAGCTCGCTGAGATACTCGAGCGGCAGGACCCCGACGATCCGTCCGACCTGATTAGCGACCGGCGCAAGCTGAATCTTCAACCCGGAGTGAACACCTTCACCCACAGCACGCTTCAACTCCGTTCATGGGTCGGACGCAACTCGTTCGTCAACGACGACAAAACGTTCCTGATCGCCGTCACTCACAAAGCGCAAACCTGGGCACGCAACGATCCCGCGTACGAGAGCCAAACATACGCCCTGGCTGCAACATTGGAGGACCGCGATCTCGCGACAGCACACCTCCATCAATCACTACGACAACAACTACGCATCCCGAACCGCGTTCGCCTCCGCAGTTAGCATCGATCGGCGATGCCAGAGCAACGCTATCTGTCGTATGGTTCCATCGCCGGGAGCCTTGCGCTGTGCCCGACTGTGGGCTACTGCGTCGGCGTCCCCCAGGCGGCCCCGGCATGAGGGCGAGTGACATAGGTCGGTCAGCCCGCTAAGCTAGTCGTCTAGATATGACGGCGGGAGGCGGGTCAGTGCTCGAACTTGGTCAGGTCGATCGGACCGTGGACAGCCCGCCCTATCGGCAGATCGCCAGCATGCTGCGCGAGGCCATCAGCTCGGCCCGGCTAGCTCCCGGAGAACGGCTGCCGTCGGAGACTGAGTTGATCGAGCATTTCGGTGTGGCACGGATGACGGTCCGGCAAGCGGTCCAAGAGCTTCGTTCCGAAGGGCTGGTGATCGCCGAGCGCGGTCGCGGCGTGTTCGTCCGCCCGGCGCCTCAGATCCAGCGCGTGGCATCCGATCGATTCGCGCGGAAACACCGAACCGGCGGCGGCGCTGCGTCCGACATCGGAGTGGAGGAATCTGGGTACTCGCCGCAAGTCGACCGGATCGCGGTGACTCGGAAGAAAACGAACCAGCTTGTGGCCGAACGTCTTCAGGTGTCGGCCGCCGATAAGGTCGTCGCGTGGTCAAGGCGCTACCTCGCCGATGGGCAACCCATTGAGACGGCCGTCTCCTACCTACCCTTGACGATTGCCGAAGATGCGCAGATCTCCGAGGCCGATACCGGACCGGGTGGCATCTATGCCCGCTTGGAGGAAACCGGTCACGCCCTCGCACGTTTCACCGAGGAAGTCACCGCTCGGATGCCCACCCCCGAAGAACGCCGCGAGTTGCAGCTGGAGTCAGGGGTTCCCGTTCTGAGCGTGCTGCGGACCGCCTACGACACCAACGACGCGGCAGTTGAAGTCTGCGCCAGCGTCAAAGTCGCGTCCGCCTATGTGCTCGAATACGAGTTCCCAGCGCGCTGAACCACACCATCTCAGGACGCCTCGACTACAGAGGCACCGGTCATGATGTGGGTCCCTGCGTCGCTCTCGTCGGTCTCTCAAGGCGCTTTGGCTGGTGTGGCACGTCTTTTGGTCCCATCCGAAACACGGCCTGCGCCGCTTCGCGGCTCCGGCCCTGTTCCGGATGGCCGTTCAGGTGGGGTTGCGTGAGGCGGGTGGGTCGCTTCCTGGAGTGGATGTGGTTCTGGCTGCGGCCCTTGATGGTTGCCGGGCATTGAGGGAAATGATGATGCCCAACCCCACTCAGAAGTGGCGGGTTCATCCCCGATGTTGGGCTGGACCGCACTGCTCTGCTTCGACTGGCCCCCTTGCGTTCTCGCGTCGTTGCATCTCGGACAAACAATCTCCGGCAATGCGTTGAACACATCTAGATAACTAGGTAGGATGGAACTATCTAGAGCAGTTCCCGAGAGGCTTGACCAATGCTTGTACCGAAGGTGCCCCACCAGGAGGTTTTTGCACACCGTGGGTGTGTCCACGACGACCACTGGCCACGTGGGTTAATTCGTTCTGTCACAACGCGATACGGAATTCTTTGCCGTACGCAGATAGCTTTCGGCCAGAGCTGAGGAATCGCCATGACAATCCTCGATTCCAACACCGCGGCCACCGTATTTCCGGAGCTTCTGACGGCCGAGCAGGTCGCGGACTTGCTTGGCGTGTCCACGGCCACCGTCAGCCGCTGGGGCGCGATGCGGGACCAGGGTCAGCAAGTGGGACCACCGTGCTACGCACTTTCTGATCGCGTAAGACGTTGGGATGCAGCCGAAGTCCGCACATGGCTACGCCGGGTGCGACGCTGATGGCCGGCTCACTACCCCCCGGAATCCGAAAGCGGACCAACGCCGCCGGCCAAGCCCGCTATCAAGTGCGCTACCTGGTGCGCGACTCCAACTCACCGTCCGGGTGGGTGGAAACCTCATCGACATTCGCCACGCTGCGAGAAGCTCGGGCATTCAAGGCCGAGCGAGATAGTGAAGTGGCCCTCGGAACCAGACGTTTCGATCCGCGTCTCGGCCGGGTCCGCCTCTCGGCGATCTGGACGCAATACAGCGCATCCAAACGCCCCGCCGTATCCCCCAAGACATGGAGCGGTTACACCCAGCACTGGGAGCTGCGCATCGGCCCGCGCTTCGGCCATGTGCCCGTCGATGAGATCAGCCGCAGGGATATCCAGGTCTTCGTCGACACCCTGACTGTCGGCCCCTGGGCCAAGATGTCCACGGTGCGGCTGCTGCGGTCGATACTCGACATGGCGCGCGAGGAGGGCCGGATTCACAGCAACCCGGCACAGGGCGTATCAGCGGGACGGTTACCGGTACGGGAACGCCACCGCTACCTCACCACCGCCGAAGTTGCGACCCTGGCCGCGGCATGCGGTGACCAAGGCGATGTCGTCACGGTCCTGGCCTACACCGGACTGCGGTGGTCTGAGCTGGTGGGCTTGCGGGTGGGCGACATCGACTTGGCGGCACGCAGGCTCTACGTGCGCCAAGCCGCACCCGAGGTCGAAGGGCACATCATCGTCGGCCCACCGAAAACCCGGGCGGCCGTGCGGACCATCCCGCTCCCCCAGGTCGTCGTCGAACTGCTCAAGGCGCGCATCGCCGGCCGTGAGCCCGCCGAGCAAGCCATCACCTCGCCGAACGGCGGCTTCCTGCGATCCAACAACTGGCGCCGCCACACCCACTGGACCCGCGCTCTGCAAACGACACACCTCGCGCCGTTGACAATCCACGAGCTACGCCACACCTATGCGAGCTTGGCCCGGGCCTCGGGCGCCGATCTGCGCTACGTCCAGAAGACCATGGGCCATTCGACACCCACCGTCACCGCCAACATCTACAGCGATCTCTACTCGGACGAACTCGACCAGGTGGCAGTCAACCTCGACCGGCTCCACGCGTCGGACGGGACCAAGGCGGACCGACAGGAACCTGGCATGCCGAATCAGCCGTAGAGTTTCGTCGTCGCCGTCTGTGCACCTCAACACCGACCGGCTACGGCCTGCGGTCCAGCAGTAGCGTGAGGGCCCCGCGCCCGGCGGAGAATATCGACGTTCAGCTTCCAGCGGTTCGCGAGGTGACCTGTCGCCGTCCCACGATATCCGCGATAGTAGAGCGTGTGCCCACTCATCCGATAAGCCGACAACGGGCCCGGCGCCAGTCAGAAGCAGGCGAACGGACAGAAACCGGACACGCCGCATCAGCGAAAGTGTGACATCACCGCGTCCGTGCAGATCAAACCTTGTGGTCCCGGCTGGGATCGAACCAGCGACCTTCCGCGTGTGAGGCGGACGCTCTCCCCCTGAGCTACGAGACCGGATGAACGAGGTCGAAGACTAGCACGCCCGAAGCCCGGAGCCTCAACGCGCAGGCCGAATTCCGATCGACTCGCCGATCTGACGGGCCAAGTTGTGTTGCCTCACATCAGTGGACTAATGTTCTGCTTCGCGACGGGCGACGATCTCGCCCGTGGCACGCGGATGTAGCGCAGTTGGTAGCGCATCACCTTGCCAAGGTGAGGGTCGCGGGTTCGAATCCCGTCATCCGCTCGAGGGTGTCAAGTGGTTTCAACCCCCTTGCGGTGGAGTGGCCGAGTGGTGAGGCAACGGCCTGCAAAGCCGTGCACACGGGTTCGATTCCCGTCTCCACCTCCGTCCCAAGGCTCTAAGCGCGGTTAGCTCAGCGGGAGAGCGCTTCCCTGACACGGAAGAGGTCGCTGGTTCAATCCCAGTACCGCGCACCAGGTTTCGCATACTGAAAACCCCTGCCGTCACCGGGTGACGACAGGGGTTTTTCGCGTTCCGTGCCGGCTCAGGCCTTCTTGCCCTTCATCAGGCAACATGAAAATAGGCAACATGAAAATCGTCGACGCGCAAGATTCGCGCCCGCTCAAGCCGAGACGGGGTCGAGCCGAGTCGACGGGCGGCCAGGCAGCACAATTGGGAACCACACGCGCAGCTCCACACTGACGAAAGGCGAGCCTTCCATGAATCGACCGGACGTGACCCTTGCGGTGTTTGCCATGTTGAGTGTCGCCGTGTCAGCGGGATGCTCCAGCCACGCCGAGACCGCGCCGGCCGCGACCCCCGGCGTTTCCGGACCCGGCACGGGCACACCGGCGGCGACCGGGCACATCGGCGACACCCTGACTCTGACCCGCGCCGACGACAGCCCCATCGCGGTGACCCTGCAAGAGGTCATCAACCCCGCGACACCGACTCCCAGCCCCGGCGATCCGGGCGTCACCTACATCGCCACCAAGCTGATGGTCGCGGCGCCGGGAACAGCGGCGATCGAGGGCAACGTGAACATCAACGTCTCGATGGTGGCCTCGGACGGCCAGAGCCTCGCACCGGATCTGCGGAACGTCAGCGAATGCGCGAACTTCGACTCCGGGGTGTTCAACCTCCAACCGGGCCAATCGGCGACCGGATGCGTGGTCTTCGCGCTGCCGCCCAACGTCAGCCCGGCCAAGCTCAAATACCTGCCGTCATCGGGATTCGCCGAGGACTTCGGGGAATGGAACCTGCCCTGAGCACAAGAGCGTCAATTTGTGGTTGACGGTCCCTTATCGTCAACCTAGGGTTGACGGCATGGTCGATCCCACGCCCCTCATCCCGTCCGTCCGCCTCGACGACCTGATCAACGCCATCACCGGCGTACACGCCGATCCGCTGGAGCAGTTGACCGACGCGGTGCTGGCCGCCGAGCACCTCGCCGAGGTCGCCGATCATCTGATCGGACACTTCGTCGACCAGGCTCGCCGATCCGGGGCGTCCTGGACCGACATCGGCAAGTGCATGGGCGTCACCAAACAGGCTGCCCAGAAGCGATTCGTCCCACGCGCCGAAGCCGCCGGCGCAGACGAGCAGGGCTTCGCCCGCTTCACGCCACGGGCACGCAGTGCGGTGGTGGCGGCCCAGAATGCCGCCCACCGGGCCCGCAACGCCGAGATCACCCCCGACCATCTGGTGTTGGGACTGCTCGATGATCCCGGCGCCCTGGCCACCGCACTGCTCACCGCCCAGAACGTCGACCCCGCAGCCCTCGCCGCCGGCGTCACCCTGCCTCCCGCCGGGGCCGAGTCCCCCACACTGATTCCGTTCAGCGGCCCGGCCCGCAAGGCACTGGAGTTGACCTTCCGTACCGCACTTCGCCTGGGCCACAACTACATCGGCACCGAGCACCTGTTGCTCGCACTGTTGGAGTGCGAGGACGACACCGGGCCGTTGCACCGCGCCGGCGTGGACCGGGACCAAGCCGAGAGCGACCTGGCGCAGGCACTGAAGTCAATCGCCGCGAACTGACCGGCTGCGCAGAGGCTGCTGCACCGCTGCGGCCGATGTGCCATCATTCCCCAAAAGAAATCGGAGAAGTTCATGATGCACCGCTGGATTCTGGCCCTGGTCACTTCCATCATCACCGTGGCGGCCGCCCTGAGCGCGCCGGCCACCGGATACGCCACGCCGACCACCAATCCGGAGGCTCCAATCGGGCGCCTCGGCGACACGCTGCGCATCCAGTACAAGGACGAGGCCTTCGGCCCGATCGTCGCCGACGTGACCGTGCACGACGTGCTGCCCAGCGAGATCCCGCCGGGCTGGGGCCAGAACGGCTCGCCGCGGTGGCGCAATCAGGGCGGTCCGTGGCGGGCCAACATCACCGTCCACCCCATCTCGGTGCCCAACCCCTACATCATGGCGGCCTCGACCACCTTCAACGGCGTCACTCCGGGCGGAGACGCCTACGTGGCCAAGCACACCGACGACCCCACCACCCTGGACGCGCTGCTGACCAACGCGCCGGCGGGCTCCACCATCACCGGCGGGGTCTACTGGGATGTCTACCGCGGCCTGGTCACCCACGTCACAATGCTGTCCCGCAACACCGGCCTGCGCCTGGCGCAGTGGAACCTGCCCTAGCGAAGCCCCGCCCCGGGGCTGCTCAACGCCAGCAGCCGCGAGGTGGCCCGCAGGTACTTCTTGCGGTAGCCGCCGGCCAGCATCTCCGCGCTGAAGATTGCGTCCAGTTTGGTCCCCGAGGCCACCACCGGAGTGCCCGCGTCGTAGAGCCGATCAGTCAGCGCCACCAGTCGCAGCGCGACGTTCTGGTCATCGATCGGGTGCGCCCCGGTCAGGAACACACCGGTGACGCCGTCGATCAGGGTCAGATACCGCGAGGGATGCATGGTCGCCAGGTGCGCGCACAGGGCGTCGAAGTCGTCCAACGTGGCACCGGGCCGCGCCGCGGCGAGCTGGGCAACCCGCTGGGCCGACGGCGGTTCGGGCGCCGGCGGCAGGTCGCGGTGCCGATAGTCCGGGCCGTCGACCCGCACCGAGGTGAAAATGCTTGCCAGCGCACTGATCTCACGCAGGAAGTCCTGGACCGCGAACCGCCCCTCGCCCAGTTGATCGGGCAGGGTGTTGGAGGTGGCCGCAATCGACACCCCACGCGCCACCAGCTCCGACAGCAGCCGTGACACCAACGTGGTGTTGCCCGGGTCGTCGAGTTCGAACTCGTCGATGCACACCACGGTGTAGCCGCCGAGCAGCTCGATGCACTCGGTGAATCCGAACACCCCGGCCAGCTGAGTCAGCTCCATGAAGGTGGCGAACGCCGTCTGGTGCGCGTCACCGCCGTCGGTGCCCTCGGTGATCCGCCGATAGATCGAGGCCAGCAGGTGGGTCTTGCCGACCCCGAATCCGCCATCGAGGTAGAGCCCCACACCGGGGAGCACCTCACGTCTGCCGAGCAGCTTGCGCCGACCGGCCCGCCGCGTCAGTGCCTGCCCGCAGAACGCGGTGCACGACGCCACGGCCGCCGCCTGGGTGGGCTGCGCCGGGTCGGGCCGGTAGCTGTCGAAGCTGGCGCCGGCAAACGTCGGCGGCGGTGTGAGCTGGGCGATCAACAGCTCCGGCGACACCGCGGGATGCCGGTCCACCAGGTGGTCGACGGAAGCTACAGCGGGATTGGGCACGCAGGAACTGTAGCCACATGGTGCAATCGAGGGCATGTCCGACCTGAGTGCCGATCTGGGTTTCATGCGGTTGGGCTCCACGGCCCCCGTCGACGACACCGAGCTCGCCGAGCTCTACGCCTACCCCGAAGAGTCACGCCCCTGGGTGCGGGCCAACTTCATCAGCAGCATCGACGGCGGCGCGACCATGTCGGGCACCTCCGGCGGCTTGGCCGGGCCGGGCGACCGCAGCGTGTTCACCCTGCTGCGGACGCTGGCCGACATCATCGTGGTCGGAGCCGGCACAATCCGAGTCGAGAACTACGGCGGCGCCCACCTCAACGTCACCGAACGTCAGCGTCGCCGGGACCGCGGCCAGACCGAGGTACCCCGGCTGGCGATCGTCTCCGGTTCCGGGCGCCTGGACCGCGATCTGCGGGTGTTCACCGAAACCGAACTGCCGCCACTGATGCTGACCAGCGCGGCCGCCGCCGACGACACGGCGCGGCGGCTCGCCGGACGCGCCGAGGTGCTGGCCTGCTCGGGCGCCGACACCACGCGGGTCGACGTGGCCGAGGTATTGAGCGCGCTGGCCCATCGCGGCCAGCATCGGGTGCTCACCGAAGGCGGCCCGAGTCTGCTGGATTCGTTCATCGAAGCCGACCTTCTCGACGAGCTGTGCCTGACCGTGGCGCCGTACCTGGTCGGGGGTCTGGCCCGACGTATCGCCACGGGTGCCGGCGAACAGAGCACCCCGATGCACCGCGCACATCTGCTCAGCGACGAGGCCGGCTACCTCTACAGCCGCTACGTCAAAAGCACGCGCCTATAAGGTGACTGTCATGAGTCGGCACACCGGATTCGCCACGATCGCGCTCGCGGCCTTCTTGCCGGTGGCGGTGACGTTGGCCGGCTGCGCCCCCGGCCTGGCGGCCGACCCACGCTTTGCCACCAACTCGGACGCCCGGCCGCAGGGACAGCCCGAATCCACCTCGGACCAGGCCGGGCCGCCGCCGATCGAGGCCCCCAAGAACGACCTGGGCTGGCGTGACTGCACGGCACGGCTGTTCGGTGACGCCGCGGTCCCCGCCACCCCGGGAGTTCGGCTGGACTGTTCGAGCTATGACGCCGACGTCGACCCACTCGGCGGGGGTTCCGCGGCGATCAGCATCGGCGTGGTGCGGGCCCGATCGGTGCAGACCCCGCCCGACGCCGGGCCGATCGTGTTCACCACCGGCTGGGACATGCCGTCGTCGCAGCAGCTCCCGGTCTGGCTGGCCCGGTCCGGCGCGGACGTGCTCAAGAGCCACCCGATCCTGGCCGTGGACCGGCGCGGTACCGGGCTGTCGAGCCCGGTCGACTGCCGCAACCGCGCACAGCGCGACACGATGTGGAACCAGGCGCAGTTCTCTCCCGGCGACGACCCGGTCGCCAACCTGGGCACCGTCGTGATCGAGGCCACCACCGACTGCACCGACGCCATCTCGCCCGGCGAATCGTCCTACGACAACATCCACGCCGCCACCGACCTGGAACGACTGCGCAGCATCTTCGACGTTCCGGCACTGGCGCTGATGGGGATCGGCAACGGCGCCCAGATCGCGCTCGCCTACGCCGGCTCCCACCCCGGCAAGGTGGCCCGGCTCGCGCTGGATTCACCGATTGCGCTGGGGGTGGCCGCCGAAGCCGCGGCCGAGCAGCGGATCAAGGGCCAGGAGGCGGCCTTCGAGGCCTTCACCGCCCAGTGCATCGCGATCAACTGCCCGCTGGCGCCCGACCCGAAGGGTGGGATCAACGCGGTCCTGGACTCCGCGCGGTCGGCACACAGTCCGGGCGGGCCGTCGGCGGCCGCGGTCACCCAGGCCATCGTCACCGCGCTGGGTTACCCCAGCGGAGACCGGGTCAGCAACACCAATGAACTGGGCAAAGCCCTGGCGGCGGCGAATTCCGGCGACGCGAACCTGCTGAACAACCTCATCAACCGCGCGCAGGGCACGGTCGGCACCGACGGCCACTTCGTCAACGCGTGCGCCGACGCCCTCAACCGGCCCACCCCCGACCGGATCCGCGAACTGGTGGTCGCCTGGGGCAAGCTCTACCCGCAGTTCGGCGTGGTCGGCGCACTCGACATGGCGCAGTGCCTGAGCTGGCCCAGCAGCAGCGCCCCGGAGCTGCCGAAGGACCTCAAGATCGACGTGCTGCTGCTCGGGGCGCAGAACGATCCGATCGTCGGCGAGGAGGGCGTGGCGGCCACCGCGGCAGCGGTCATCAACGCCGGGACCACCAGCAAGCGGGTGATGTGGCAGGGCACCGGGCACGGCGCGGCGGTGTACTCCGCGTGCACCCTGACACCGTTGATCGGCTATCTCGACAGCGGGAAACTTCCCGACACCGACGTCTTCTGCCCGGCCTGATATCGCCTCGGTGTACGGTGCGCAGGTGAGCGCAGCCGACTCCATTGCAAACCGGGTGAGCACCGCACTATCGGCCGCCTTCCGGCCGCCCACCAGCGCACCGAGCACCGCGACCGTGCTGCGTTCGGTGCTGTGGCCGGTGGCCATCATGTCGCTGATCCACCGCGCGGTGGTGCTTCCGCTGAACGGCAACATCACCGACGACTTCAAGCCGGTGTACCGGGCGGTGCTGAACTTCCGCCACGGCCTGGACATCTACAACGAGCATTTCGACTACGTCGACCCGCACTACCTGTACTCCCCCGGCGGCACCCTGCTGATGTCGCCGTTCGGGTTCCTGCCCGAGACCCTGTCGCGCTACACCTTCATCGCCGCCAACACCGTCGCGATCGTGCTCGCCGCCTATCTGCTGTTGCGGATGTTCGGATTCGGACTGGGCTCGGTGGCCGCGCCGGCGCTGCTGGCCACCATGTTCCTCACCGAAAGTGTCAGCAGCACACTGGTGTTCACCAATATCAACGGTGTGATCCTGCTGGCCGAGGTGCTGTATCTGTGCTGGCTGCTCGACGCCCGGACCAGCCGGCAGTGGTGGGCCGGGGTGGCGATCGGAGTGACCCTGGTGGTCAAGCCGGTGCTGGCACCGCTGCTGCTGCTGCCGCTGCTGAGCCGGCAGTGGCGGCCGTTCGTCGGAGCGATGGCGGTACCGGTGCTGTTCAACCTGGTGGCATACCCGCTGGCCAGCGACCCGACCAGCTACTTCACCCAGACGGTGCCCTACATCATGGGCACCCGCGACTACTTCAATTCCTCGATCCTGGGCAACGGGATGTTCTTCGGCCTGCCGCCCGCGCTGATCCTGTTCATGCGGGTGGGCTTCACGCTGCTGGCCGCTGTGAGCCTGTGGCTGCTGTACCGCTACTACCGCACCCGCGACCCGCGGTTCTGGATGCTGACCTCCTCGGGAGTGCTGCTGACGACGTCGTTCCTGGTGCTGTCGTTGGGCCAGGGCTACTACTCGATCGTGCTGTTCCCGTTCCTGATGACGGTGGTGCTGCCGAATTCGGTCCTGCGCAACTGGCCGGCGTGGCTGGGCATCTACGGTTTCATGACCCTGGACAAGTGGTTGATCTTCCGGTGGATGAATGTCGGCCGGCCGTTGGACTACCTCAAGATCACCTACGGCTGGTCGCTGCTGCTGATCGTGATCACCACCGTGCTGTGCTACCGCTACCTGGACGCCAAGGAGCAGGGTCGCCTGGATGACGGGATCGATCCCGCGTGGCTGGCCGCCGAGCCGGCGAAGGCTAACGTGGAGGCATGACCTCTCCCAAGGTGTCGCTCACCGACGACGAGTGGCGCGCGAAGCTGACCCCCGATGAGTTCGCGGTGCTGCGCCGCGCCGGCACCGAGCCGCCGAACACCGGCGAGTACACCGACACCACCACCGAAGGCGCCTACGAGTGTCGGGCCTGCGGCGCCGAATTGTTCCGCAGCACCGAGAAATTCCACTCGCACTGCGGTTGGCCGTCGTTCTTCGACCCGGCGGACTCCGACGCGGTGATCCTGCGCTCCGATGACTCGCTGGGGATGCGCCGCACCGAGGTGCTGTGCGCGTCCTGCCACAGCCACCTGGGGCACGTCTTCGAAGGCGAGGGCTACCCCACCCCGACCGACCAGCGGTACTGCATAAATTCCATCTGCCTGCGGCTGGTGCCGGAGTCCTGAGATCAGTCGATTCGGGTGGCGTGGATCTCCCAGAACGGGGCGTGCGCCAGTTGGCCGTCCATCAGCGGTTCGATGACCGCCAGTCGATCGGCGATCGCCCGGATCCGGGGCGGGGCAGCCGGATTCTCCTGCACCTGCGCGGCGAACCGGGCCGCACTGACATTGACCAGGTAGCTGGTCGGCCCCAGATAGTCGATCCGCCAGCCGCCTGCCGGTAGCCCGGTCCGCAGCTCCTCGGCCGACATCGCCGGCGGCATGAAGAATCCGTTGATGTTGTAGTCGGCGGCCTCGATCATGAACAGCCGGGCCCCCGGCCTGGTGGCCCGATGCAGCGCCCGCAGGTAGTGCTGCTGAGCCTGGCCGCCGAAGGTGTTGTAGAACGCGGTGTCGACCACGGTGTCGAAGCGGTCGGTGAAGCCGTCGAGGGTCTTGGCATCCCCGACCTGGAAGTCCACCGACACCCCGGCCGCCCGTGCGTTGGCGCGGGCACGGTCGATGGCCGTCTCCGCCACGTCGACACCGGTTGCGGTGCAACCGTTCTGGGCGAAGTGGATCGCGTGATGTCCCGGGCCGGTGCCGGGGTCGAGCACCGCACCCCGGATCGCGCCCAGGGCGACCAGCCGGCGCACCGCCGGTTGCGGTCCGCCGATGTCCCAGGGTGTCGCCGCGGGCAGTCCCTGGGTGGTCAGATCGGTGCGGTAGATCTCCTCGAAGCGTTCGGCGTCCGAGCTTCCCGTCATGGCAGGGAGGCGACCAGCTGCTCGATCTCAACTCGCGGGCCGGTGAAGAACGGGGTCTCCTCGCGGGCGTGCAGGCGGGCCTCGGTGTTGCGCAGGTCGCGCATCAGGTCGACGATGCTGTGCAGTTCGGGCGCCTCGAAGGCGAGCAACCACTCGTAGTCCCCGAGTGCGAACGCCGGCACGGTGTTGGCGCGGACCTCCTTGTACGGCCGGGCGGCCATCCCGTGCTCATGCAGCATCCGGCGGCGGTCCTCTTCGGGCAGGACATACCACTCGTGCGAGCGCACGAAGGGGTACAGGCACAGGTAGGCACCCGCCGGTTCACCGGCGATGAACGCCGGGACGTGACTCTTGTTGAACTCCGCAGGCCGGTGCAGCCCGACGTTGCTCCAGACCGGGCTGCTGGCCCGGCCCAGCGCGGTGCGCCGGAATTCGGAGTAGGCCGCCTGCAGGTCCTCGACCCGCTCGGCATGGGTCCAGATCAGGAAATCCGCGTCGGCACGCATGCCCGCGATGTCATAGACACCGCGGACCACCACGCCGCGCTCCTCCTGCTGCTTGAGGAAGGTAGCGGCCTGGTCGGCCACCTCGGAACGGCTGATCGTGCCGTCATCGAGCACTCCAGGACGAACCGAGAACACCGAGAACATCACGTAGCGGATGGTGGAATTCAACTTGTCATAATCGAGGTGCGCCATGGCCCATATGCTGCCACGGGTCGTCGTAAAAGGCTCTAGGGCGCCGGGGTGGCACTTATCACGGCCGCCACCGCCCGATCGGCCGCCGCGATGCACGCCGGCACCCCGATACCGTCCAGGAAGTTTCCCGCCACGGCCACCGTCGGAGGCAGTCCGGCCCGCAGCGTGGTGGCCAGCGCCGCATGCCCGGAGCGGTATTGCGGCATCGCCGCAGGCCAGCGCTGCACCCGCACCTCGACCGGATCCACCACGACCCCGAAGACGGCTTCGATGTCCTGCACCGACCAGGTGACCAGCTGGCCGTCAGAGGCCCGGATGCGGGAGTCGCCGAACCGGCCGAACGACAGCCGCAGCAACTCCACCTTGCCGCCGTGGCCCCAGCTGCCCCACTTGCGCGAGGTCAGAGTCATCGCCTTGGCGTGCAACCGCTCCCCGGTGGCGACCAGAACCCCGGAGTTGTCCGGCAACGCCGCCCCGGCGGGCACCGCCATCGCCACCACCACCGACGACGCATGGTCGATCCGGCTGGCCGCTGCCGCGGCGACGGGCGCGAACCCGGTCGCGACCCGTGCCAGCACATGGGCCGGCACGGCCATCACCACCCGGTCGGCACGATGGACGCCGCCGGCCGAATCGCGTAGCTGCCAGCCGTCGCCCACCGGGTCGATCTGCGTCACCGCCGACTGGATCCAACGCAGTCCGCTGCTGCGCGCCAGGGCGTCGATCAGCACCTGGTAACCACCGTCGATGGCGCCGAACACCGGTGCGCTGCTGGTCGCCGGCAGGGCCCGCCGCACCGCCTCGGTGAGGTTGGGGGCGCCGGCGTCCAACGCGGTGGCCAGGCCGGGCACCGCCGAGCGCAGCCCTACGGTGGCCGCCGATCCCGCGTACACCCCGCCTATCAACGGATCGACCGAATGAGCCACCACCTGCTCGCCGAACCGGTCGGCGACCAACGCACCCAGCGCCGGGTCGCTGCCCGGTTCGAACTCCAGCGGCCGGCCGGGTTCGGCGGCGATGCGGGTCAGCGTCTCGTCGTCGACCAGGCCGGTCATCGATTCCGGTGACGCCGGAATGCCGCTCAGCGTGCCCGGCGGCAACCGGTGTAGCAGCCGACGGCTGTAGAGCAGTGGTCGCACCCCGGTGGTGCTGCGCTGCCGATCGGCCAGGCCGAGCTCCGCCAGCAGAGCGGGCACTTCGGGTCGGCGCGCGATGAACGCCTCGGCACCCACGTCCATCGGGATGCCACCGAGGCTCTCCGTGCGCAGCACCCCGCCGAGCCGCTCAGCCGGCTCGAAGACGGTGATGTCGACGGCGCCACCGAGCGTCGCACGCAGCCGGTGGGCGGCGGCCAAACCGGAGATACCGCCTCCGACAACGCAATACGATGCTGTCACAACGTATGGACCAACGAGACCAGATCGGTGAGGATGCCGGGGTCGGAGTCTGGTAGCACGCCGTGCCCGAGGTTGAACACGTGCCCGCTTGCCCCGGCGGCGACCGCAGCCCGGCCGTCGTCGACGACGGCGCGGGCGGCCCGCTCGACCACCGGCCATCCCGCCAGCAGCACGGCGGGGTCCAGGTTGCCCTGCACTGCGGTGCCGGCGCCGACCCGGGCGGCGGCAGCGGTCAGCGACGTCCGCCAGTCCACCCCGACCACAGTGGCACCGGCTTCCGCCATGGCCCCGAGCAACTCGGCGGTCTGGACCCCGAAGTGCGTCATCGGCACATCCCGGTCGGCCAGCGTGGCGAACACCCGGGAGCTGTGCGGCAGTACGAAGGCGCGGTAGTCGGCCAGCGACAAGGTCCCGGCCCAGGAGTCGAACAGTTGGATGGCGTCCACGCCGTGGTCGAGCTGCACGGTCAGAAACGCGATGGTCAGGTCGGTGAGCCTGGTCATCAGCTGGTGCCAGTTGTCCGGATCGGCCAGCATCATCGCCTTGGTGCGAGCATGGGTGCGGCTGGGCCCACCCTCGACCAGGTAGGACGCCAGGGTGAACGGCGCCCCTGCGAAGCCGATCAGCGGCACCTCGCCGAGCGCGGCTACCAGCAACGACACCGCTTCGGCAACCGCGGTCACCCGCTGGGGCTCCAACGGCGGGAGCCCGGCGATGTCGGCGGCGGTGCGTACCGGGTCGGCGATCACGGGTCCGACGTCAGGAACGATGTCCAGGTCCACCCCAGCTGCGCGCAGCGGGACCACGATGTCGGAGAACAGGATGGCGGCGTCGACGTCGTGCCGGCGCACCGGTTGCAGGGTGATCTCACAGACCAGCTCGGGATCGAAGCAGGCCGACAGCATGCTGTGCTGTGCGCGCAACGCCCGATATTCCGGGAGGGACCTGCCGGCCTGCCGCATCATCCACACCGGAACACGGCTCGGTGTCCGGCCGGTGGCGGCGTTGAGGTAGGGG
Organism: [Mycobacterium] zoologicum; assembly: GCF_020172665.1. GTDB lineage: Bacteria > Actinomycetota > Actinomycetes > Mycobacteriales > Mycobacteriaceae > Mycobacterium > Mycobacterium zoologicum. Next base: position 2,707,886 of record NZ_CP083985.1, read on the forward strand.
GAATCGGGCAGTTCACGACGGGCACTCATCGTGCTCAATGCTGCCATGCCCGGCGAGCCTGTTCACACCGACCGGCGCCGGGGGTTAGCGTGAGGTCAGGCGACCCGCGGCGCTGCGGTGCGCATCAGCATCTGGGGGTCGGCCGCTGGCTGTCACTGCGACGCACAGCGATGAGTTAAAGGAGCGGCATCCGTGACATCAGCCGAGCCTGCCCCCTTTCGTGAAGCGGTGGCGACCATGCACGCGGCGACAGTGCGGTCCGAGATCGAACTGGGCCCGATCCGTCCGCCCCAGCGGCTGGCGCCCTACAGCTACGCACTGGGCGCCGAGGTCAAGCACCCCGAGACCGACTTCATCCCGGAGGACTCCGACGGCGACGCGTTCGGCAGGCTGATCCTGCTCTACGACCCTGACGGCACCGACGCCTGGGATGGCACCATGCGGCTGGTGGCGTTCATCCAGGCCGACCTGGACCACAATGAGGCGATCGATCCACTGTTGCCCGAAGTGGCATGGAGCTGGCTGGTCGAGGCGTTGGGGGCCCGCACCGAGCACGTCACCGCGCTGGGCGGCACCGTCACCGCGACCACCTCGGTGCGCTACGGCGACATCTCCGGCCCGCCCCGCGGGCACCAGCTGGAGCTGCGGGCGTCCTGGACGGCGACCACCCCAGAACTGGGGACGCACGTGCAGGCGTTCTGCGAAGTCCTCGAACACGCCGCGGGCCTGCCACCGGTCGGGATCACCGACCTGAGCTCGCGAACCCGCGTCTGAGATGTCAGAGCAGATCACCGAACCGGCACCCGAGGAGTCCGAGGAGCCCGAGCCGACGCCGCTGCCATGTCCGGCCGACGGGGTACCGGAGGTGTCGGTCACGCCCGCGCAGATCCGCGCCGCCGCCGACCTGCTGTCCGGCGGCCGGGGCCCGTTCGCGGTGGACGCCGAGCGGGCATCTGGGTTCCGCTACTCGAATCGGGCGTACCTGATCCAGATTCGGCGTGCCGGCGCCGGCACCGTACTGATCGACCCGGTCGACGCCGGCGAGGACCCGGCAGCACTGCTGCGCCCGGTCGCCGAGGTGCTCGACGACGACGAATGGATTCTGCACGCCGCCGACCAGGATCTGGCCTGCCTGTCCGACGTCGGCATGTGGCCCAAGGCGCTCTATGACACCGAACTGGCCGGGCGGCTGGCCGGTTTCGACCGGGTCAACCTCGCCGCGATGGTGCAGCGCCTGCTGGGGCTGGGTCTGGCCAAGGGCCACGGTGCTGCCGACTGGTCGAAACGCCCGCTTCCCCAGGACTGGCTCAACTACGCCGCACTGGACGTCGAGGTGCTCATCGAACTGCGTCATGCGATTGCCGAGGTGCTGGCGGATCAGGGTAAAACCGACTGGGCGGCACAGGAATTCAATCATCTTCGGGTCACCGACATCGCCACGTCGACCCGGCGCGACCGGTGGCGCCGCACGTCGGGAATCCACAAGGTGCGTGACCAGCGCGGCCTGGCAGCGGTGCGCGAGCTCTGGCTGGTACGCGACCAGATCGCCCAGCGCCGCGATATCGCGCCCGGGCGGATCCTGCCCGACTCGGCGATCGTCGCCGCCGCCGTGGCCAACCCCACCACGGTGGAGGACCTGATCGCGCTGCCGGTGTTCAGCGGGCCCAAGCAGCGGCGCAGCGCGGCCACCTGGCTGGGGGCGCTGGCCGCCGCCCGTGACAATCCGGATCCGCCGGAGGCCGTCGAGTCCAACACCGGTCCCCCGCCGCCATCGCGCTGGTCACGGCGCAAACCCGAGGCCGCCGCCCGGCTGGAGGCCGCCCGCCTCGCGCTGGGCGAACTGTCGCAGCAGGTGACGGTGCCGACCGAAAACCTGCTCAGCCCCGACCTGGTGCGCCGTCTGTGCTGGGACTGGAAACCCCCGACCGGCGACGCCGCGGCCGTGATCGAGGCGTTCCTGATCGACGGCGGCGCCCGGGAATGGCAGCGTGAGCTGACGGTGTCGGTGCTGGCCGCCGCACTCGGCGGCGGCGCGAATTAATCCAGCTGCTCGCTGACTTCTTCCACGCAGTTGCAGGCGCCCATCGCCGCGACCCAGCCGGTGACCTGGCGAGCGACGTCCTGCGCGGTCAGGCCGACCTCGGCCAGCAGCTCGCCCCGCGAGGCGTGGTCGTAAAAACGTTGCGGCAGACCGATATCGCGGCACGGGACATCGATATCGGCGGCCCGCAGCACCGCCGACACCGCTGAGCCGACGCCGCCGGCCACCCCGTTGTCCTCGCAGGTGACCACCAGTTTGTGGGCGGCGGCCAGCTCGGTGATCACCGCGGGCACCGGCAGCACCCAGCGCGGGTCGATCACCGTCACACCGATCCCCTGGTTGCGCAGCCGCTCGGCGACCGCCAGTGCCATCGGCGCGAACGCACCGACCGCGACCAGCAGCACATCGGCGGGTAGCTCATCGGCCGGCACCGCGAGCACGTCCACCCCGCCGCGCCGCTCGATAGCCGGAATGTCCTCGCCCACATCGCCTTTGGGGAACCGCAGTGCGGTGGGTCCGTCGTTGACATCCAGTGCCTCGGCCAGTTCCTCGCGCAACCGGGAGCCGTCACGGGGCGCGGCCACCCGCATGCCCGGCACGATCCCCAGAATCGACAGGTCCCACATGCCGTTGTGGCTGGCGCCGTCCGGCCCGGTGACGCCGGAACGATCCAGCACCAGCGTGACCGGCAGCCTGTGCAGCGCCACGTCCATCATCACCTGGTCGAAGGCGCGGTTGAGGAACGTCGAGTACACCGCCACCACCGGGTGCAGGCCGCCCATCGCCAGGCCGGCTGCCGAGGTGACCGCATGCTGCTCGGCGATCCCGACGTCGAACATCCGGTCCGGATAGCGCTGGCCGAACGCCGCAAGCCCGGTCGGGCCGGGCATCGCCGCGGTGATCGCGACGACGTCGCGGCGCTTGGCGCCGTACTCGATGAGCGCGTCGGAGAACACCGATGTCCAGCCACGTCCCGAGGTCTCGGTGGCGTACCCGGTCAGCGGGTCGATCACGCCGCAGGCGTGCATCTGCTCGGCCTCGTCGTTCTCGGCGGGGCCGTAACCCTTGCCCTTACGGGTGACCACGTGCACGATCACCGGCCCGCCGAAGCCGCGCGCGCGCCGCAGCGCGGACTCCACCGCGGCCTCGTCGTGACCGTCGATCGGGCCCAGATACTTCAGGCCCAGGTCGGTGAAGAGCGCCTGCGGCGCCAGCGCGTCCTTGAGGCCCGCCTTGAAGCTGTGGATCACCTGGTAGCCCAACTCCCCGACCACCGGCATGCCACGCACCGCAGAGCGGCCCCGCTCCAGCAGCCGCTCGTAGGCGGGCTGGAGCCGCAACGCGGCCAGGTGGTCGGCGAAGCCTCCGATGGTGGGCGCGTAGCTGCGGCCGTTGTCGTTGACCACCACCACAACCGGCCGGCGGCCCGCCGCGATGTTGTTCAGCGCCTCCCAGCACATGCCGCCGGTCAGTGCCCCGTCGCCGACGACGGCGACGACGTGCCGGTTGCGGTGCCCGGTCAGCTCGAACGCCTTGGCCAGTCCGTCGGCATAGGACAGCGCGGAGCTGGCGTGGCTGGATTCCACCCAGTCGTGATCACTCTCGGCGCGCGAGGGATACCCGGACAGCCCACCCTTCTTGCGCAGGGTGCCGAAGTCCGGGGCGCGCCCGGTGAGCATCTTGTGCACATAGGCCTGGTGCCCGGTGTCGAAGACGATCGGGTCATGCGGCGAGTCGAACACCCGGTGCAGCGCCAGCGTCAGCTCCACCACACCCAGATTGGGCCCCAGATGGCCCCCGGTGGCGGCGACCTTGTGGATCAGGAACTCACGAATCTCCGCCGCTAGGTCGGTCAACTGCGCCTGTGACAGGTGCTGCAGATCGGCGGGGCCGCGGATCCCTTCAAGCATCGGCTCAGTCTACGCATGACGGGGAACACGCACCGTATGGTCTTGAGTCATGCACGCTGAGGAGATTGCCGAGGAATACCCGGTGGTAACCGTCGACTCCGAGGCACTGGAGGCGGCCAGGCTGCTGGCCGAACACCGGTTGCCGGGCCTGGTGGTGACCGATCAGACTGGCATGCCGTACGCGGTGCTGCCGGCCTCGCAGGTGGTGCGGTTCATCGTGCCGGGCTACGTACAGGACGACCCGTCGCTGGCCGGGGTGCTCAGCGAGACCGCGGCCGATCGGGTCGCCGAGAAACTGCACGGCAAGACGGTGCGCGACGTTTTGCCTGAACACCAGCATGATGTGCCGTCCGCGGGAGCCGCCGACACCCTGGTCGAAGTGGCCTCCACCATGGCCAGACTGCGCACCCCGCTGATCGCCGTCGTCAAGGACGGTAAACTGCACGGCGTGATCACCGCGTCGCAGTTGCTGGCCGCAGCCCTAGAAGTCTGATCGGGTGGCATTTCTGGCGGTGGCGGTCTTTCTGACCGCCTATGCGTTCATAGCCGCCGACCGCATCAACAAGACGCTGGTTGCGCTGGCGGGCGCGGCTGCCGTGGTGATCCTGCCGGTCATCTCCTCCGACGACATCTTCTACTCCCGCGAGACCGGCATCGACTGGGATGTCATCTTCCTGCTGCTGGGCATGATGATCATCGTCAGCGTGCTGCGCCAGACCGGCGTTTTCGAGTATGTCGCGATCTGGGCGGCCAAGCGCGCCAACGGTTCTCCGCTGCGGATCATGATCCTGCTGGTGCTGGTGACGGCGGTCGCATCGGCACTGCTGGACAACGTCACCACCGTGCTGCTGATCGCCCCGGTAACCCTGCTGGTCTGCGACCGGCTCGAGATCAACCCCGCGCCCTACCTGATGGCCGAGGTGTTCGCCTCCAACATCGGCGGGGCCGCCACCCTGGTCGGCGATCCGCCCAACATCATCATCGCCAGCCGAGCCGGGCTGACATTCAACGCCTTCCTGGTGCACCTGGCGCCGATCGTGGCCATTGTGCTGGTCGTGTTCATCGTCATGCTGCGTTGGCTGTTCCGCGGATCGTTCACCGTGAATCCCGACCGGGTCGCCGACGTGATGGCACTCGAGGAACGCGAGGCGATCCGCGATCGCGGCCTGTTGATCAAGTGCGGCGTGGTGCTGACCGCGGTTTTCGTCGGGTTTCTGGGTCACGGGGCCCTGCACCTGGAACCATCCGTGGTCGCACTGCTGGGCGCCGGCGTACTGATCGTGATCTCCAAGATGGAGCGCTCGGACTACCTGTCCGGTGTGGAGTGGGAGACGTTGCTGTTCTTCGCCGGCCTGTTCGTGATGGTCGGCGCGCTGGTGGACACCGGTGCGATCGGCGCACTGGCCCGGACCGCCACCGACATCACCGGCGGCAACGCGGTGCTGACCACGCTGGGAATCCTCGGTGTCTCGGCACCGGTGTCCGGGATCATCGACAACATCCCCTATGTCGCCACCATGACTCCGATCGTGGCCGAGCTGAGCACCACACTTCCCAACGACCTGCACCCGGACGCACTGTGGTGGGCGCTGGCGCTCGGGGCCGACTTCGGCGGCAACCTCACCGCGGTGGGTGCCAGCGCCAACGTGGTAATGCTCGGAATCGCCCGTCGCGCAGGGAATCCCATCACATTCTGGGAGTTCACCCGCAAGGGCATCGTGGTCACCGCGGTCTCGGTTGCGCTCGCAGCGCTGTATCTGTGGTTGCGCTACTTCGTGTTCGGCTGAGCGCCCCGTCAGCGGGTCAGCACTGCCACGCACTCCACGTGATGGGTGAGCGGAAACGCGTCGAACACCCGGATCGCCTCCACGGCATACCCGCTTCTGCGATACAGGCCGATGTCGCGGGCGAACGAGGCCGCCTCACAACCGATGTGCACAATGCGTGGCACGTCCGCGGCGGCCAGCGCCTCGATCACCTCGCGCCCGGCCCCGGCACGCGGCGGGTCCAGCACAGCGACATCGGCACCGGACTGCGCGTCGGCCAAGACCCGGCGCACCGAGTCGGTGCGCACCGAGATCTGCGGCAGGTCTGCCAGCGCGACCCGGGCGGCACCGGTTGCGGCGCGGGACGTGTCGGCGCTGATCACCTTGCCCGACTCCCCCACCGCCTCGGCCAGCGCCGCGGCGAAGATCCCGGCCCCACCGTAGAGATCCCATGCGGTCATCCCGGCCTCGGCCTGCGCCCATTGCGCCACCAGGCCGCTGTAGAGCGCGGCCGCCCGCCGATGCGCCTGCCAGAACGATGTGACCGGGATCTGCCAGCGGCGCCGCCCGACCCACTGGGTGGCGTGATAGTCGCCCTCGATGACCTCCGGTCGATGATCACGCCCGGTGCTCACCACATGCCGGACGCCGTCGTCGTCGGCCACCACGTGCAGGTGGTCACCGGGCCGCCAGGTCTGCTCGGCCAGGCCCTTGATCATCCCGGCCGGCAGCTGCCCGCAACGCAGGTCACAGACCAGCTCATCACTGTGATAGCGGTGGAACCCGGCCCGCCCGTCGGCGCCGACCTCCAACCGGACCCGGCTTCGCCATCCGGTGGCTCCGTCGTCCCCGAGGGATTCTGCAGCGCCCTGCCACTGATGCCCGCCGATCCGGGCCAGCTGGTTGGCGACCACCTCGCCCTTCAGGCCGCGGGCCACCACCGGGTCGGCAAACGCCAGGTCGCAGCATCCGGCACCGTCCACCCCGGCGATCGGGCACAGCGAGGGCACCCGGCCGTCCGCGGGATCGAGCACCTCGATGGTCTCGGCGTGCCAGTACGAGCCCCGCTGCGCGGTGATGCGCGCCCGCACCCGCTCTCCGGGCAGCGCATAGCGCACGAAGATCACCCGGCCTTCATGGCGGGCCACACAACTGCCGCCGTTCGCGGGAGCCTCGGCGACCAGGGTCAGCTGATGTTCGTTCACTCCATGAATCCTCGTCGGGCGTCGCCGGGCGCGTGATGCGGCGCCAGCACCTTGCGCCGCTCCGAGGAGTTCAGCTGCCAGGGCACCGACGTCACCATCACCTGCGGCATGAACAGCAGCCGGGTCTTGAGCCGTAGCGCACTCTGGTTGTGCAGCACCTGTTCCCACCAGTGGCCCACCACATACTCGGGGATGTAGACGGTCACCACCGTACGCGGCGACTCCTTGCTGATGCGTTTGACGTAGTCGAGCACCGGGCGGGTGACCTCGCGATACGGCGACGCGATCACCTTGAGCGGCACGGTGATGTCGCTGTCCTCCCAGTCCCGCACCAGCTTTCGGGTCTCGGTGTCGTCGACGCTGACGGTGATGGCCTCCAGGGCGTCCGGACGGGTCGCCCGCGCGTAGGCCAGCGCGCGCCGAGTCGGCAGGTGCAGCTTGGACACCAGGACGAGGGCGTGGTTGCGACTGGGCAGCACGGCCTCGTCCGCGGAGGCCGCGGTCTGTGCCTCCAACTCCTGGCTGACCGCGTCGTAGTGCCGGCGGATCAGTTTCATCAGGGCGTACAGCACGGTCATCGCGACGATCGCGATCCACGCCCCGTCCAGGAACTTGGTGAGGACCACCACGATCAGCACCGAACCGGTGGCGATGAAGCCGATGGTGTTGACCACCCTGGACCGCATCATCTTGCTCCTGGCCGCTCGGTCGGTTTCGGTGCGCAGCAACCGGTTCCAGTGGATGACCATGCCGATCTGACTCAGCGTGAACGAGACGAACACCCCGACGATGTAGAGCTGAATCAGTGCCGTCACCTCCGCGCCGAACGCCACGATGAAGGTGATGGCCACCACCGCCAGAAAGACGATGCCGTTGGAGAAGGCCAGCCGGTCGCCGCGGGTGTGCAACTGGCGCGGCAGGTAGGAGTCCTGGGCCAGGATCGACCCCAATACCGGGAACCCGTTGAACGCGGTGTTGGCGGCCAGCGCCAGGATCAGCGCCGTCACCCCCGCGATAACCCACAGGCCGGGCGGAAATCCGCGAAACACCGTCTCGGCCAACTGGGCCAGCAGGGTCTTCTGGTCGTAGTCGGCCGGCGCACCGATCAGCTGCTCGTGCGGGCGGGCGGCGATCTTCACCCCGGTCTGGCCGGCCAGCACGATGATGCCCATCATCAGGGTGACCGCGATCCCGCCGAGCATGAGCAGCGTGGTGGCGGCGTTGCGCGACTTCGGTTTGCGGAAGGCCGGCACACCATTGCTGATCGCCTCCACCCCGGTCAGTGCCGCACAGCCCGAGGAAAACGATTTCGCCACCAGGAACACCAGAGCCAGTCCGACCACCTCACCGTGCGCCGAGTGGATCTTGAACGACGCCGACTCGGCCCGCAGCGGGTGCCCCAGCACGAAGATCTGGAACAGCCCCCAGCCGAGCATGGCGAACACGCCGATCATGAACGCGTACGTCGGGATCGCGAACGCCGTCCCCGACTCCCGGATGCCACGCAGGTTGGCCGCGGCGACCACGATCACCGTCCCCACCGCGAAGACGACCTTGTGCTCGGCGATGTAGGGTATCGCCGATCCGATGTTGGCGATCCCCGCCGAGATCGAAACTGCAACGGTCAGAACGTAATCCACCATCAACGCACTGGCCACCGTCAGCCCCGCGGCGGCCCCGAGGTTGGTGGTGACCACCTCGTAGTCGCCGCCTCCGGACGGGTAGGCGTGCACGTTCTGGCGGTAGCTGGCCACCACCGTCATGAACACGAACGCCACCGCCAGACCCACCCAGGGCGTCATCCGGTAGGCGGTGATGCCCGCCACCGACAGCACCAGGAAGACCTCTTCGGGCCCGTAGGCCACCGAAGACAGCGCATCGGAGGCGAACACCGGCAGAGCGACACGCTTGGGCAACAGGGTGTGGCTGAGCCTGTCGCTGCGAAACGGCCGGCCCAGAAGCAACCGGCGCGCGGCCGTGGAAATCTTCGACACGAGAGCCAAGGGTAAGGCAGCGCGGCGATGCCGGTAGCGTTCACCGAATACGAAAGGACCATGCACGTGCGGGTAGTTGTGATGGGATGCGGCCGGGTCGGCGCCTCGGTGGCCGACGGGCTTTCCCGGATCGGCCACGAGGTCGCCATCATCGATCGTGACAGCGCTGCGTTCAACCGTCTCAGCCCGGAATTCAACGGCGAGCGGGTGCTGGGCATGGGATTCGACCGCGACGTGCTGCTGCGGGCCGGCATCGAGGACGCGGGCGCGTTCGCCGCGGTGTCCTCGGGTGACAATTCGAACATCATCGCGGCGCGGCTGGCCCGCGAGACGTTCGGTGTGTCGCGGGTGGTCGCCCGTATCTACGACGCCAAGCGCGCCGCGGTCTACGAGCGCCTGGGCATTCCCACCATCGCCACCGTGCCCTGGACCACCGACCGGTTGCTCGACGCGTTGACCCGCGAAAGCGAGACCACCAAGTGGCGCGACCCGACCGGGACGGTGGCGGTGGCCGAGGTCGTCCTGCACGAGGACTGGATCGGCCGCCCCGTCACCGATCTGGAGGCGTCCGTGAACGCCCGGGTGGCGTTTTTGATCCGGTTCGGCACCGGGATCCTGCCCGAGCCCAAAACGGTCATCCAGGCCAGCGATCAGGTCTACATCGTCGCGGTGTCCGGCCGAGTCGCCGAGTCCATCGCGATCGCCGCGCTGCCGCCCAGCGAGGATCTGGACAAATGAAGGTCGCGGTAGCCGGGGCCGGAGCCGTCGGCCGTTCCATCGCCCGTGAGCTGCTCGACAGCGACCATCAGGTGACGTTGATCGAGCGCAATCCCGATCACATCGCCGTCGAGGACATCTCAGACGCGCAGTGGCACCTCGGTGACGCCTGCGAGCTGAGCCTGCTGGAGTCGGTGCACCTGGAGTCCTTCGACGTCGTCATCGCCGCCACCGGCGACGACAAGGCCAACGTGGTGCTGTCGCTGTTGGCCAAGACCGAATTCGCGGTGCCGCGGGTGGTGGCCCGGGTCAACGATCCCCGTAACGAATGGCTGTTCACCGACGCCTGGGGCGTCGACGTGGCGGTGTCCACCCCGCGCATGCTGGCCTCACTGGTCGAGGAGGCCGTCGCAGTCGGTGACCTGGTGCGGCTGATGGAGTTCCGCAAGGGCCAGGCCAATCTGCTGGAGATCACCCTGCCCGACGACACCCCGTGGGGCGGCAAGCCGGTGCGTAAGCTCACGCTGCCTCGCGACGCCGCGCTGGTGACGATCCTGCGTGGGACGCGGGTGATCGTGCCGCAGGACGACGAGCCGCTCGAAGGCGGCGACGAGCTGCTGTTCGTCGCGACCTCCGGTGTGGAGGACGAACTGCGCGAGTTGCTGCTACCCGCGCACTGAGCTTTCGCGGTCGGCGCCTGGCGCGGGCTGGGCGTCATCCACGGCCCGCTGCACGTACTTGACCGCCAGGTAGGTCACCAGCGCCGCCACCGCGGTCAGCGGCCAGCCCATCGAGATGCGGGCCACCCCCAGCCAGCCGGTCTGGTCGGCGTTGTAGAGCAACCGCTGCACCACGAAGCGGGCGCCGAACACCAGCACCCACACCAGGGTGGCGATGTCGTAGGCGTAGATCGCCGCGCGCAGCTCCCGCCACGCCGAGCCCTGGCCGCTGGCCCAGCTCCAGATGTAGCCGACCGCGGGACGGCGGACCAGTATCGAACCGGCGAACACCACCGCCCACCCCAGCGACGTCCAGATGCCGAGCAGGAAATACCCCTTGGAGTCACCCATCAGATAGGCGATCAGGGCACAGACGGCCACCCCGAAGAACCCCGACATCGCCGGCTGGGTGGACTCCCGGCGGATCAGCCGCCAGACCAGCACCGCGGCGGCGACGCCCAGCGCCGCGAAAACGGCGGCACGCACTCCGAAGGCACTGGACACGGGCACGAACACCACCACCGGCAGTGACGAATAGATGAGCCCGGCCACGCCGCCGATCTGATCCAGAAGCCGCTGCGGCCCCTGGGCGTCGAAATCACCTGTCACTGCTGGATTTCGTAATGGGGGTTGTAGATCGCCTTACAGCCGCTGTCGAGCTTGCCGAGTCGGCCGTGCACCCGCAGGGTGCGACCCGAGTCGATTCCGGGGATTCGCCGCTGCCCCAGCCAGACCAGGGTCACCGTGTCAGTACCGTCGAAGAGCTCGGCTCGAACACCGCCCACACAGCCCTTGGCGTTGGCCTCCACGCTGCGCAACACCCCCACCATGGTGACCTCTTGGCCACGTTGGCAGTCGATCGCGCGCTGCGCGCCGGTGTTAGCGGCTTCGTCGGAAAGCTCCTCAACGTCCTGCAGTTCGAGATCTTCCGTCAGCCGCCGCGTCAGCCGACGCAGATACCCTTTCGGCGCAGCCATGCCCTCTCCTCATGTGTGTGCGACCGCTACGGTAGACCTGTTGATTAGCGAATGCCACATGACCCGGCACGATCATGGGGTGGCATTCGATCTACACGGCACGACGGCCGTTCTACTTCCGGGTACCGGATCCGACGACGACTACATCCGCCGGGTCTTTTCGGCACCGTTGCAGCAGGTAGGCGCCGGATTGATCGCACCCCGACCCGAACCTGACCGGCTGATCGCCGGGTACCTGGCGGCGCTGGACGACGCGGCGGCCCGGTCGGGGCCGATCATCGCCGGCGGCGTGTCGATCGGAGCGGCGGTGGCCGCCGCCTGGGCGCTGCAGCATCCCCGGCAAGTGGTCGCGGTTCTGGCCGCGCTACCGGCCTGGTCGGGTACACCCGACGGAGCCCCGGCCGCCCAGGCCGCCCGTTTCAGCGCCGGGCAGTTGCGCCGCGACGGGTTGGCGGCCGTGGTCGCCGAGATGCGGGCGTCCAGCCCGGCCTGGCTCGGCGATGAGCTGACCCGCTCCTGGACCGCGCAGTGGCCGCAGCTGCCCGATGCGCTGGAGCAGGCCGCTGCCTATGTGGCGCCGACGCTCACCGAGCTGGGGAAGCTGTCGGTACCGATGGGTGTGGCTGCCGCCGTCGACGACCTCGTTCATCCGCTGCCGGTAGCCGCCGAATGGGCCGACGCCGCTCCGCGGGCCGCGCTGTGCACGGTGACGCTCGATGAGATGGGCGCCGATCCAACGGTATTGGGCGCCGCCTCCCTGACCGCGCTGGGCCAAGCCTCCCTAGACGGTATGGGGGGCTGGGGCCTCACTCACATGTGAACGTGGGTTGCCGACAGGAATCAGGTCCTGGCCGGTAGAGCCACAAGATGTGGGAGGCCCCAGTGAAGGTTCAGCGTACGAGTGTTGG
>NZ_CP083985.1:2720222-2780508 GCF_020172665.1 [Mycobacterium] zoologicum
TTGATACGCGTCGATACGACACGCTCGACAACCCCAATTCACCTGGTCACGAAGCGGCGGCCATGACGACGGTCGTGGCCGCCGCTTCACCCTGCCCTTGACAAACTTCCCTACATATCAGCCGCCGGTGCCTAAATGGCGGTCCAACTTCGCCTCTCCTCCGTCGAGGCTCGTTAACCGCCGGTGCCTAAACGGCGGCCCAACTTCGCCTCTCCTCCGTCGAGGCTCGTTAACCGCCGGTGCCTAAACGGCGGCCCAACTTCGCCTCTCCTCCGTCGAGGCTCGTTAACCGCCGGTGATAGTCCGTAGCTGCTGCATCGCCGAGCCCTCGACACTGCGGCGCGCGGCCGGCTCGGCCGGAGGCGGCGGGGCCTGTTGGGCCTGTTGGTCCTGTTGGGCCTGCTGCGCCTGTTGCGCCGCAGCGGCCCGCAACTGCTCGGCCATCGGCTCGGGCAGCTGCACCGGCAGCGGGGTACGCACCGGCATCGGGGTGTCACCGCGACGGACAACGGTGTCCGCCAAGGCTTCCCGGGCCTGCGCGGTCAGCGCGTCCATGGTCTCCGGCCGGCCGTTGACCACGCACCGCACCATCCAGCGATAACCGTCCACGCCGATGAAACGGACGGAGCCGGTCGCCGAACCGAGCACCTCCCGGCCCCACGGGCCGTCGACGATGCTGACGCTGGCGGAGTCCTTACGCAGCGCATCGGCCAACTCGCCGGCCACCTCACGCCACAATCCGGCAGACTTCGGCGCGGCATAGGCCGCGATGTTGAACCGCCCGTTGGCCGTCACCAGCCACACCGCGCTGGGCACACCGGCATCGCTCAGTTCGACCTGAACCTGGGCGCCCTCGGGCATCGGCACCAGCACCGAACCCAAGTCGAGGCGGGCCGTGGTCGCAGCCGCCGGGTCGTCGAAGTCCTCGATGTCGAAAGGGCCGTCGAGCTCCTCGCCGAAGTCGACCTCGTCGTCCTGCGGCTCAAGACCACCCAGGTCCGAATCACCGGTGGGCTCGCCGGCCGATCCGCCTTTGCCCCTACCGAATGCCATCACGCCCACCCATCTTCGTCACTTCGCTATTACAAACTCGCATGGCCGCCCGACGAACCGTGTCCGTCGGCGCCCCGGGTGGTGGCGGCCAGCCCGGCCTCGTCGAACGAGCCCACCTCGACCAGCTCGGGAAGCTCAACCCGCTGGACCAGCAGTTGGGCGATCCGGTCGCCGCGGTGGATCTGGATCGGCGTCGCCGGGTCGAGGTTGATCAACGAGATCTTGACCTCACCGCGATAGCCGGCGTCGATCGTTCCCGGACTGTTCACGATCGAAAGACCAACGCGTGCGGCCAAACCCGACCGTGGATGCACCAAACCCACCATTCCCAACGGTATCGCCACCGCGATGCCGGTGGCCACCAGGGCACGTTCACCAGGGCCCAGTTCGACGTCGACCGCACTGTAGAGGTCGACACCGGCGTCACCGGCATGAGCGCGGCTCGGGAGCGGCAGATCGGGATCCAGGCGGACAACCGCCAGACGTTGCGACACGAGGCGCAAGACTACCCTTAGCCCCGTGTCGGGATCGCATGTCGCATCACAAACGGTGCACTACCGGGAGCAGCTGTGGGTGCCGTGGTGGTGGTGGCCACTGGGATTGCTGGGTACCGGTCTGATGGCCTACGAGGTCCGGCTGGGCCTGCGCAACCTGCCGGGGTGGCTGCCGTTCGCCGCGTTCTTCGCAATGACCGTCGCCGCACTGCTGTGGCTGGGTCGCATCCAGGTGCGGGTCACCGAGAGCGGGGGGCGCAGGCAGCTCTGGGTCGGCGAGGCGCATCTGCCCACCGAGGTGATCGCGCGCAGCGCCGAGGTTCCGCAGTCGGCCAAGTCGGCGGCGCTGGGACGCCAGCTCGATCCCGCGGCCTATGTCGCGCATCGTGGCTGGGTGGGCCCGTTGGTGCTGGTGGTCCTCGACGACCCCGACGACCCGACACCGTATTGGCTGTTCAGTTGCCGGAATCCACAGCGGATGCTGGCGGCCCTGCAGAACGATTGACGGGCGAGGAGGGGTCCGCCCGTCAGGCCACGCAGTCGGTGCAGATCATCACGCCGTTCTTCTCACTGGCCAGACGACTGCGGTGCTGCACCAGGAAACAGCTCGAACAGGTGAATTCGTCGGCTTGTTTGGGGACGACACGCACCGACAGCTCTTCGCCGGACAGGTCCGCGCCGGGCAGCTCGAAGGATTCGGCGGATTCCGATTCGTCGACGTCGACGACGGCAGATTGCGCTTCGTTGCGCCGCGCTTTGAGCTCCTCCAGCGAATCCTCGGAAACATCGTCGCTCTCGGTGCGCCGCGGTGCGTCGTAGTCGGTAGCCATCGTCTTCTCCCCTCACTCCCCTCGTAACCCTGCGCGAGCTTTGTACCAGCGTCGAACGCATCCACCAAATGATTCGTGCCCGGTTCACGGCAAGATCAACTGTGATTTGTATCACATTCATCCCCTGACCACGGTTATCGCCGGTCCGCGCGCCCTTTAGAGTGCGTTACGTGGTCACGCAAATCACCTCCGGCACCGAGTTCGACAAGCATGGCCTGCCGTTCCGGCGGCGCAACAACCGGCCGGCGGCCTACGCCCTGGCCTGCCTGGCCCTGCTGACCGCGGTCGCCTGGGGGGTCGCACTGACCCGGCCGGCCGACGTCCATGAGGTGGCGGTGTGCAACGCGCCGCCGGCTCCGACCGAGCCTGACCAGCCGCGACTGGGCACCAAGGTGGCGAGCGCGGCGATGATCACCGCGACCCCGGCCAAGTTGGCCGAGGTCAAGGCCCGTGTCCTCAACGCCAGCGGGCGGGCCGGGCAGGCCGCCGACACCGCCGACGCGCTGCGCGACGAGGGCTTTCCGCAGCCGACCGCGGCCAACGATCCGATCTACGCAGGCGACCCGCTGGACTGCCACGGCCAGATTCGTTTCGGCCAGGCGGGCCAAGCCGCCGCGGCCGCCGTTTGGCTGGTCGCGCCGTGCGCGGAACTGTTCCGCGACGACCGCACCGACGACTCCGTCGACCTGGCGGTCGGAAGCGACTTCGTCAGCCTGGCGCACAGTGACGACATCGAGGCAGCACTGGCCGGACTGCGTCCGGATGCCACCGGGCTGCCCGACCGGGCCCTGTTGACCAAGATCCATTCCGGCACCTGCTGACCACCGATCGCCGACGACGAGGAGACCCGATGACCGGCACCCAACCGACGCCCGGCCCGGCCGGCGCTTCCGCCGTCCCGACCGGAGGGGTGTGGCCGCAGCGCCGCGGTTTCGGCGTGGACGTGGGCGGCAGCGGGATCAAGGGCGGCGTGGTCGATCTGGACACCGGGACGCTGATCGGCGAACGATTCAAGCTGCCCACCCCCAGCCCCGCCACGCCGACCCTGGTCGCCCAGACCGTCGCGGCGGTGGTCCGGGACTTCGGCTGGACCGGCCCGCTCGGTGTCACCTATCCCGGCGTGGTGGTCGACGGGGTCGTGCAGACCGCCGCCAACGTGGACAGTTCCTGGATCGGTCTCAACGCGCGGGACACGATCGCCGCCGAACTCGACGGCCAACCGGTCACCGTCCTCAACGACGCGGACGCCGCGGGCCTGGCCGAAGTGCGCTTCGGGGCGGGCCGCGACCACCACGGGGTCGTCGTGTTGCTGACGTTCGGGACCGGGATCGGCTCGGCGGTGATACACGACGGAAAACTGTTGCCCAACACCGAACTCGGGCACATCGACGTGGGCGGCAAGGAGGCCGAGCACCGTGCGGCCGCTTCGGTCAAGGAACGCCGCAACTGGTCCATGGAGAAGTGGTCCAAGCAGGTGACCCGGGTGCTGATCGCGATCGAGGACGCCCTGTGCCCCGACCTGATCATCGTGGGTGGCGGTATCAGCCGCAAGGCCGACCGGTGGGTGCCGCTGCTGGGTAACCGGACTCCGGTGGTCGCCGCCACTCTGCAGAACAGCGCGGGGATCGTCGGGGCGGCAATGGCGTCAGCTGCCGACGCCACACACTGAGTTCCGCCGGTTCAGCGATCGCCGCGGCCTGTCGTTACAATGGTCCGCGGCGGCCGACTAACCGATAGCGGCGAACTATCCCGGTTGATCTCCCAACTGATATAGAGCCGATATCCGACATACCCGACACTTTCGGTCGTGCGCAGCCCTGCACACCGGAAGTCAGTCCGACCGAAGGGGTGGACGTGGCAGCGAGCAAGGCACAGCCGGCGACTGAGGAGCCGAAGAAGCGCACCGCCACCAAGGCCGCCGCCAAGACGCCCGTCAAGGCCGCAGCCGCACCGGCCAAGCGCACCGCAGCCAAGGCCACCAAGGCCGCGGCTCCCGCCCGCAAGGCCACCAAGACCACAGCGCGCACGGCGACCAAGAGCGCCCCCGCCAAGAAGGCCGCCGGCGACGCCGACGCCAAGCCCAAGGCCCGCACCAGCCGGGCGAAGAAGGCGACCGCCGCCGAGACCAACGACGCCGAAGCCACTCCCGAGGATCTCGACACCGAACTCGACGGCGAGCCCGGTGACGACGACATCGACGTCGGCGAGGACGTAGCCATCGACGACGACCTCGAAGACGGCGGCACCGACGAAGCCGCGCCCGGACCGGCCGCCGTCGCGGCCGGCAGTGCGGCCGACGAAGAAGACGAAGAGATCGCCGAGCCGAGCGAGAAGGACAAGGCCTCAGGCGATTTCGTCTGGGACGAAGAGGAATCCGAAGCGCTGCGCCAAGCCCGCAAGGACGCCGAGCTCACTGCCTCGGCCGACTCCGTGCGCGCCTACCTCAAGCAGATCGGCAAGGTGGCGCTGCTCAACGCCGAAGAAGAAGTCGAGCTGGCCAAGCGCATCGAGGCCGGCCTGTTCGCCACTCAGAAGATGACCGAGCATTCCGAGAAGGGCGAGAAGCTGGCCGTCGCCTACCGGCGTGACATGGCCTGGATCTGCCGCGACGGCGACCGGGCCAAGAACCACCTGCTGGAGGCCAACCTACGACTGGTGGTGTCGCTGGCCAAGCGTTACACCGGTCGCGGGATGGCGTTCCTGGACCTGATCCAGGAGGGCAACCTTGGCCTGATCCGCGCGGTGGAGAAGTTCGACTACACCAAGGGCTACAAGTTCTCCACCTACGCCACCTGGTGGATCCGCCAGGCGATCACCCGCGCGATGGCCGACCAGGCGCGCACGATCCGTATCCCGGTCCACATGGTCGAGGTGATCAACAAGCTCGGCCGTATCCAGCGCGAGCTGCTGCAGGACCTCGGCCGCGAGCCCACGCCCGAAGAGCTCGCCCGCGAGATGGACATCACCCCGGAGAAGGTGCTGGAGATCCAGCAATACGCCCGGGAGCCGATCTCGCTGGACCAGACCATCGGTGACGAGGGCGACTCGCAGCTCGGTGACTTCATCGAGGACTCCGAGGCCGTGGTGGCTGTCGACGCTGTCTCGTTCACCCTCCTGCAGGACCAGCTGCAGTCGGTGCTGGAGACGCTTTCGGAGCGCGAGGCCGGCGTGGTGCGACTGCGCTTCGGCCTGACCGACGGCCAGCCCCGCACGCTCGACGAGATCGGGCAGGTCTACGGGGTGACCCGCGAACGCATCCGTCAGATCGAGTCCAAGACGATGTCGAAGCTGCGGCACCCGAGCCGATCCCAGGTCCTACGCGACTACCTCGACTAACGTCACGCGGATGCCCAAATCGCCGCCGGCGGCAGTGCTCAATGCCGTCAATGCGTTTCGTGGTGGTCTGCAGCGTCTGCGCCAGGCCACCGTCCCCGCCTCCGTCGCCGTCATGGAGCTCGGGTTCGGCGGCTGGCTGACCCAGGCAATGGTCACCGCAGTGCAGCTGGGGATCCCCGATGCACTCAAAGCCGGTCCGCTGACCGCGGAGGATGTCGCACGAACAGCGGGTAGCGATCCGGCCGCCACCTACCGGCTGATGCGTGCATTGGCCAGCCAGTCGGTGTTCAGACTGCGTCAAGACGGCCGATTCGCGCTGACCCGCACCGGCCGCGCCCTGGTCTCCGATGGTCCGGGCAGCGTCGCCTCGATGATCGCGTTCATCGGCCACCCGCGTCACCGCGAGCATTGGTCCCATCTCCAGCACTCGGTGCGGACCGGTGAGACGGCCGTCGCCAAGTTGCGCGGGATGCCGTTTTTCGAGTACCTGGACACCGACCCGGAGCTGGCGCAGGTCTTCAACGACGCCATGACCGGGGCTTCCACGGTCGCGATCGAAAGCGCTGTTCCCGCCTACGATTTCAGCACCAGCAAGCTGATCGTGGATGTCGGTGGCGGGCATGGCGCACTGCTGGCCGCGGTGTTGCGGCAAGCCCCACAGGCACGCGGGGTGCTGTTCGACCTGCCGCAGGTGGTGGCCGGCGCCGGCACGGCGGTGGCCGACGTGGCGTCGCGCTGCGATATCCAGGGCGGGTCATTCTTCGAGTCGATTCCCCCGGACGGCGATACCTACCTGCTCAAGACCGTCATCCACGACTGGGACGACGAGAAGTCCCTGGCGATCTTGCGCAACATCCGCAGTGTCATCGCGCCACACGGCAAGGTGCTGCTGATCGAGATGGTGCTGCCCGACGGCGCGCCCGCCCACCCGGGGTTTCTGCTCGACTTGGAGATGCTGGTGGCCGGCAGCGGCCAGGAACGCACCGAGCGCGAGTACGCCGAGCTGCTGGCCAAGGCGGGATTCGAGCTTCGTCGGGTGGTGCCCACCACCGGCCCGATGTCGATCGTCGAAGCCCGAGCCGTCTGAGACGGACGCCGATCATGCCGACCGATGCACCCCGGACGTTCTCCGCACTACTCAAGCGGGCGGTGGACCACGGTCACCTGGCGCCGGCCGATGCCGATCTGGACCCCGCGGTGCTGGCCGCCCTCAACGCGGTGGCCGCCGCGTGGCCCCGGGTGCCCGTCGCGCTGATCAACAAGGCACAGAACACGTTCGCCCGCAGCGAACGAACCAGGGTCAGCGCGGCCAAGCCCACCACCCCGATCAACATCAATCCGCCGCGTCGAACCGCCCGTCCGGGCCCGGCTGATACGCCCTGACGCCGACCACCGCGTCGGTCGGCAACGGCCCGTACAGATGCGGGAACAGCATCGCATCCGGATCGCCCGGCACGCCGGGCTCCCACCGCACCGGCGCCCCCACTTTTGTTGAATCCACTTGCAGCAGAACGAGATCCGTTCGCCCTTGGTATAACCGGTTTGCGGGCAGATGCACCTGCTCCGGTGTGGACAGATGCACGAAGCCGACGTCGTCCAGGGACTCCGGACGCAGTGCCCCGCTGCGCTGGGCGCTCGCCCAGTCCCGGTCGCTGCACAGGTGCACGAGGATGCCGTTGTCGTTCATCGATCCGATCCTGCCGCACCGGCGCGTGTGGTGACACACGACACAGCCAAAGCCGGGAACAACGCCGAACGCGCAAGCGTCTGACACACTTGACTGACCCGCGAGATACGGAGGAGCCCATGAACGCGACTCTGACCAGTCCTGAGCTCACTCGGGCTGATCGATGCGACCGGTGCGGCGCCGCCGCCCAGGTGCGCGCCACGCTGCCCTCCGGAGCCGAGCTGCTCTTCTGCCAGCACCACGCCAACGAGCACGAAGCCAAGCTGGTCGAGCTGGCCGCCGTGCTGCACACCAGTTCCGCGGGCGAGGTCTAGATCCAACACGCCGACGGCAGCGATTGTGCGGTAGCACCTTCCGTCAGGAATGCTGGGCTGGTCATGACTGACCAAATCCCCAGACCTTCCCGTAGCCACCTCCTGCGCATTGCGCGCCGCACCCTGGTCAAGAGCTGGGACGACTCGATCTTCGCCGAGTCGGCCCAGGCCGGCTTCTGGTCGGTGCTGTCGCTGCCACCGCTGCTGCTCGGGATGCTGGGCAGCCTGTCCTATGTGGCGCCGCTGTTCGGCCCGGACACCCTGGGGACCATCCAGGACCGGCTGATCGGCATGGCCAGCAGCTTCTTCTCGAAGAACGTCGTGGTCGAGATCATCGAACCCACGGTGCGCGACATCGTCGCCAACGCACGCGGCGAGGTGGTGTCACTGGGCTTCGTCATCTCGCTGTGGGCCGGTTCGTCGGCGGTCTCGGCCTTTGTCGACTCGGTGGTCGAGGCGCACGGGCAGACACCGCTGCGCCATCCGGTGCGCCAGCGATTCTTCGCACTGGGCCTCTACGTGGCGATGCTGGTGATCGCGGTGGCCTGCGCGCCGTTCGCCGCCCTGGGGCCGCACGCGGTGGCCGAACACCTGCCGGAAAGCTGGACAGATCTGCTGCGGTTCGCCTACTACCCCACGCTGGTGTTGGGCCTGCTGGTGTCTGTGACCGTCCTCTACCGCGTTTCACTGCCCAGGCCACTGCCCTCGCATCGCCTGGTGATCGGGGCCGTGCTGGCCACCACGGTATTCGTGGTCGCCACCATGGGCTTGCGGATCTACCTGCGCTACATCACCAGCACCGGCTACACCTATGGCGCGTTGGCCACGCCGATAGCATTCCTGCTGTTCGCGTTTCTGCTGGGCTTCGCGATCATGATGGGCGCGGAGTTGAACGCCGCCATCCAGGAGGAGTGGCCGGCACAGACCACGCACCTGCACCAGTTCCGCAACTGGGTGGTGTCACACACCGGCCGGGTCGGTCATGACACCGATCCGGTCAATCCTTCTTGAGGGTGGCGTAGATCCGCTTGCAGTCCGGGCAGACCGGCGACCCGGGCTTGGCCGACTTGGTCACCGGGAAAACCTCGCCGCACAACGCGACGACGTGCGTGCCCATCACCGCGCTCTCGGCGATCTTGTCCTTCTTGACGTAATGGAAATACTTCGGGGTATCGCCATCAGTCCCGTCGTCGACGCGTTCATCGGCATCGGTGCGTTCGAGGGTGTCGGTCTGGATTCCCATCGCTCCATTGTGCCCTGCCACTCCCAAGCGCAGGTGTGGGACAGTGGAAACATGAGGCACGGCCCCGAGTTGGGTTTCGACGACGAAGGCCGGCCGGTGCTCATCACCGCCGCCGCACCGTCCTATGAGCAGCAGCACCGCGAACGGGTGCGCAAATATCTGTTGCTGATGGCGTTCCGTGTTCCGGCACTGATACTGGCCGCGGTGGCCTACAACTTGTGGCACAACGGCCTGACCTCGCTGCTGATCCTGCTCGGGTCGATCCCGCTGCCGTGGATGGCGGTGCTGATCGCCAACGACCGGCCGCCCCGCAGCGCCGAGGAGCCCCGCAGATACGAGGCCGCGCCGACCCACACCCCGCTGTTCCCCACCGGCTCACGCCCCGAGCTTGAGCACCCGGGAACCGGCCCAAACTCCGATGAGCCTCCCGGCGAATCGCCGCAAGGTACCGGTTCTTAGTACATTCTCAAAATCTAAGGCCCGTTTCCGCACGTCAAGAGGTGTGGAAAAGCGATCCCGCGGGAACTCTGCACCCGAGTCGAGCGTTGTCACCTGTGACAGCTGAAGCCGATCAACGGGAGGCCGCAATGGCAAGGGCAGATGCAACCATCAGTCGGATCGACAGGGATCTGGACTCTCAGAGCCCAGCCGCCGACCTGGTTCGGGTGTACCTCAACGGCATCGGCAAGACCGCACTGCTCAACGCCGCCGACGAGGTCGAGCTCGCCAAACGTATCGAGGCCGGGCTCTACGCACAGCATCTACTCGACAGCCGCCCACGGTTCGGCGAGAAGCGCAAGCGCGAACTGGCCATCGTGGCCCGCGACGGCCAGGCGGCCCGCCAGCACCTGCTCGAAGCCAATCTGCGCCTGGTCGTGTCGCTGGCCAAGCGCTACACCGGGCGGGGCATGCCCCTGCTGGACCTGATCCAGGAAGGCAACCTGGGCCTGATCCGCGCGATGGAGAAGTTCGACTACGCAAAGGGATTCAAGTTCTCCACCTACGCCACCTGGTGGATTCGCCAGGCCATCACCCGCGGCATGGCCGATCAGAGCCGCACCATCCGACTGCCTGTCCACCTGGTCGAACAGGTCAACAAGCTGGCCCGGATCAAGCGCGAGATGCACCAGCAGCTCGGCCGCGAGGCCACCGACGAGGAACTGTCCGCCGAGTCGGGTATTCCGGTGGAGAAGATCAACGACCTGCTGGAGCACAGCCGCGACCCGGTGAGCCTGGACATGCCGGTCGGCTCCGACGAGGAGGCCCCGCTGGGTGACTTCATCGAGGACTCCGAGGCGATGTCGGCGGAGAACGCGGTGATCGCCGAGTTGCTGCACACCGACATTCGCAGTGTGCTGGCGACCCTCGACGAGCGTGAGCACCAGGTGATCCGCCTGCGCTTCGGACTCGACGACGGTCAGCCGCGCACGCTCGACCAGATCGGCAAGCTCTTCGGGCTGTCCCGCGAGCGGGTCCGCCAGATCGAGCGCGAGGTGATGTCGAAGCTACGTCACGGCGACCGGGCCGACCGGCTGCGTTCCTACGCGAGCTGACGCACCGTTGCGCCGGGCCGCCGAAGTAGACTCGGCGGCGACGGAAGGCGCCGAATGAATGACTTGGTCGATACCACCGAGATGTACCTCAGGACGATCTACGACCTTGAGGAAGAAGGTGTCACCCCGCTGCGCGCGCGGATTGCCGAGCGCCTGGAGCAGAGTGGGCCGACCGTCAGCCAGACGGTGTCCCGGATGGAGCGCGACGGGCTGCTGAGGGTGGCCGGCGATCGACACCTCGAACTCACCGAGAAGGGTCGCAACCTGGCCGTGTCGGTGATGCGCAAGCACCGGCTCGCCGAACGGCTGCTGGTCGACATCATCGGCCTGCCGTTGGAGGACGTCCACGCCGAGGCGTGCCGGTGGGAGCACGTGATGAGCGAGGACGTCGAGCGCCGCCTGGTGCAGGTGCTCGACAACCCAACCACCTCACCCTTCGGCAACCCGATTCCCGGGCTACCGGATCTGGGTTTCGGCGGGGACTCCCGCGGCTGGGATTCCGACCTGGTCCGGCTGACCGAGCTGCCGGCCGGTGCGGCGGTGGCGGTGGTTGTGCGTCAGCTCACCGAACACGTCCAGGGCGACATCGACCTGATCACCCGACTCAAGGAGGCGGGCGTGGTTCCCAACGCCCGGGTGACCGTCGAGGCCGACGAGGACGACGGCGTCACCATCGTGATTCCCGGACACACCGACGTGAGCCTGCCCTACGAGATGGCCCACGCGGTCAAGGTCCAGAAGGTCTGACCCGGTTCAGCCCGCCCGCTGACCGAGTTCCTGGCGTTGGGGCAACCGCACCCCGAGCTGCCGCGCCAACCGGTAGCCGGTATCGGCCAATCCTCGGATCCGATCCGGCCGCAGCCCCGACTGCAGGGCCGTGTCGAGTAGGCCCGCCATCCGGTGCTGGGGCACACATCGCAGTGCGGCATCCAGCGACACCCCGGCCAGCGACCCGTCCCCGCGCGCGTAGGCGCTGAACGCCACCAGCACCAGAGCCTCGGCCCGCCACGGTTCGGGAAGGCTTCGCGCCAGGGTTGACCACAGCATCTCGGCGGCGCCGGAATGCTCACTGATCGCCAACGCACACAGGGTGTCCCGGACCAGCACGTCGCTCAACGAGGCACCCAGCCGGGCCAGTTCGGTGCCACCCGGCATCCGGCCGACGGCCATTGCAACGATGGCCGCCACCGCCTGTTCGACGTCCCGGCGGGCCAGTCCGCGGGCATCGCCGGCTGCTGCGGCGGCCCGGTCTGCCGCGGCGTCGTCGATCGCGGCGGCCACAGCGGCGCTGCGCGCCGCGTCGTCGGGGGCGATCACCGCCTGCAGGTCCGACCGCCGGCGATAGAGCGCTCGGCCCTCCAGCACCGCTG
This sequence comes from [Mycobacterium] zoologicum, assembly GCF_020172665.1. GTDB lineage: Bacteria > Actinomycetota > Actinomycetes > Mycobacteriales > Mycobacteriaceae > Mycobacterium > Mycobacterium zoologicum. The sequence continues at coordinate 2,732,103 of NZ_CP083985.1, forward strand.
CGGCGGCCAGCGGGGAGGCTGCGGGGTCATCGACTGTGCCGCCCGCACCGCAGCCGTCAGCACAGTGCCAGCGCCCGCCGGGCGCCACCTCATCGACCACGTGCGCCGCGAGCAGCCCGATGTCGTTGCGCGACAGCTCCTGCTCCAGTGCGCCGATCAGTCTGCGGTGCTCGTCGCTGCAGACCGGACAGCAGGCGCCGTGCGCGTCGACGATCACCGCGATGGCCTTTTCCGGTGCCGCGGCTGCGGCAACATCGGCAAGGTGGCCGATCGAGTCGGCGAGCTCCTCGGACAGGTCGACCCGCAGCACCGAGCCGAGCTCGCCATCGTCGACCGACACCAGGACCAGGGAGCTCTCCGGCACGAAGCCGAGGATGGCCGGCAGCGCTGCGATCAGCGCTCCGGGACGACTGAGGGTGAATTCCGGTTGCTTGGTTGTCATGACAGCAACGGTGACGACCACCACCGTCATCAAGGGCACGCCGGATCATCGAAGGCCGCCGCGCTGGGGATGAACCGGCAACTGTGAACAAGGGGTGTTCGACGTACACGACGCGGTGAATGAAGGTAAGTGTCAGTGTCATGGATTCGAAACGTGAGTACGACGTCGTCGTCATCGGTTCAGGTCCCGGGGGACAGAAGGCCGCGATCGCCTCGGCCAAACTCGGCAAGTCCGTCGCGGTCATCGAGCGCGGCCGGATGATCGGCGGCGTCTGTGTCAACACCGGCACCATTCCGTCCAAGACACTGCGTGAGGCGGTGCTCTACCTGACCGGGATGAGCCAACGCGAACTGTACGGGGCCAGCTATCGGGTCAAGGACAAGATCACCCCCGCCGATCTGCTCGCACGCACCCAGCACGTGATCGGCAAGGAAATCGAAGTCGTGCGAAACCAGTTGATGCGCAACCGCATCGATCTGCTCGTCGGCCACGGCCGATTCATCGACCCGCACACGATCGTCGTCGAAGAGTCCCAGCGCGCCGAAAAAACCACCGTCACAGGCGATTACATCGTCATCGCCACCGGCACCCAACCCGTCCGGCCACCCGGGGTCGCCTTCGACGAGGAACGGGTGCTGGACTCCGACGGAATCCTCGACCTACGGTTCATCCCGTCCTCGATGGTGGTGGTCGGCGCCGGCGTCATCGGGATCGAGTACGCATCGATGTTCGCCGCGTTGGGAACCCGGGTGACGGTGGTAGAGAAACGCGATTCGATGCTGGAGTTCTGCGACCCCGAAGTGGTTGAGGCGCTGCGTTTTCACCTGCGCGATCTGGCGGTGACCTTCCGGTTCGGCGAGGAGGTTACCGCTGTCGAGGTCAGCCCGACCGGGACGGTCACCACCTTGGCCAGCGGCAAGCAGATTCCCGCCGAGACGGTGATGTATTCCGCCGGCCGCCAAGGGCATACCGCTCACCTCGACCTGGCGGCTGCCGGCCTGGAGGCCGACCCCAGGGGCCGTATCGTGGTCGACGACGACTACCGCACACCGGTGGAACACATCTACGCCGTCGGGGACGTGATCGGCTTCCCCGCGTTGGCCGCCACCTCGATGGAGCAGGGCCGGCTGGCCGCCTACCACGCATTCGGCGAACCGACCGATGGAATCACCGACCTGCAGCCGATCGGGATCTATTCCATTCCCGAAGTCTCCTACGTGGGCAAGACCGAACTGGAACTCACCCGCAACGCGGTGCCCTACGAGGTGGGCGTGGCGCGTTATCGGGAGCTGGCCCGCGGCCAGATCGCCGGCGACTCCTACGGAATGCTCAAGCTGCTGGTGTCCACCACCGATCTCACTCTGCTCGGTGTGCACATATTCGGGACCAACGCCACGGAGATGGTGCACATCGGGCAGGCGATCATGGGGTGCGGTGGCACGGTAGAATACCTGGTCGACGCGGTCTTCAACTATCCGACGTTCTCCGAGGCCTACAAGAACGCCGCACTGGACGTGATGAACAAGATGCGGGCCCTGCAACAGTTCCGCGGCTGAAAGCGCCAGCCCGCAGCGATTCACCGCTGAGCGAACTCCTCATGCCCGGGGGAATTCGCCCGGCACCCGCGCGCGTTGCCCACCACATGTGGAGCATCGGTTTCCCGGTGCGGCCCGACTTGGGGGAAACTAGACCGTGCGATCCACATGTGAGATCCGCGCAACGAGGAGGCGAAGGCCATGGCCGATCACCCGGACCGGCACTACCAGCCCGACCAGAGTGGCATGTACGAGCTGGAGGTTCCGGCGCCGCAGCTGACGACACCGGACGGCGAGGGTCCGGTCCTGATCCATGCGCTGGAGGGCTTCTCCGACGCCGGTCACGCGATCCGGCTGGCGGCCGGCCATCTCAAGGCCGCCCTCGATAGCGAGTTGGTGGCGTCGTTCGCGATCGACGACCTGCTGGACTACCGGTCCCGGCGTCCGCTGATGACGTTCAAGTCCGATCACTTCACCCACTACACCGAACCCGAGCTCAGCCTGTACGCCCTGCGTGACAGTGCGGGCACACCCTTCCTCCTGCTGGCGGGCATGGAACCCGACCTGAAGTGGGAGCGATTCATCACCGCGGTGCGACTGTTGGCCGAGCGACTCGGCGTGCGGCGGACGATCGGTCTGGGCACCATCCCGATGGCCGTTCCGCACACCCGGCCGGTGACTCTGACCGCGCACTCGAGCAACCGTGAGCTGATCACCGACTTCACTCCGTGGATCACCGAGGTCCAGGTCCCCGGCAGCGCCTCCAACTTGTTGGAGTACCGGATGGCCCAGCACGGCCACGAGGTGGTCGGGTTCACCGTGCATGTGCCGCACTACGTGTCCCAGACCGACTACCCCGAGGCGGCCGAGGCACTGCTCAAGCAGGCCGCCAAGACCGGGGCCCTGGAGCTGCCGCTGGCCGAACTCAGCACGGCGGCCGCCGCCATCCGCACCAAGATCGACGAGCAGGTCGGGGCGAGCGACGAGGTGGCGCAGGTGGTCACCGCACTGGAACGCCAGTACGACGCGTTCGTCTCGGCCCAGGAGAATCGGTCATTGCTGGCTCGCGACGAGGATCTGCCCAGCGCTGATGAGCTCGGCGCCGAGTTCGAACGGTTCCTGGCCCAGGAGGCCCGGAAGAACAGCGACGACGACTAGCTTCGCCGGAGTGACGCGGTGAGGTGGTTCTGCGACGGCTGGCCGACCGCGCCCATGTCCATGGTGTAGGACAACTCGTCGCCGTCGAGGCGATAGTGCCGGCTCAGCGCCGACACCTCCTTGGCCGTAGGCGTCAGGCCGATGGTCGGCGCGGACATCTGCAGGTCGATCCGGTTGCCGTCGACCGTGTATCCGCCCACCTCGATCTCGGTGATGCCGCTCGGGTGCGCCAGCACCCATTCGATGCGGCCCGGCTCCGGCACCCGCAAGTAGCCGGTCTCGGCGTGCAACGGCAGGCCGTCGGCGGCGGATCTGGTCTTCTGGCCGTAAACGAGAAACGGCTTGCCGACGTGGGAGAACACCACCTCTTCGAGGTAGTCGAATGATGTGATCGTGGGATAGATACCGCGGCCTCGGCCGGACCAGGTGCCCAACAGCGGAGCCAGTTCGACGAGATTGGGATGCAGGTCGGGTGCCATGGCGCAAGCGTAGTGCGCCGAGACGCTCGCCGGCCCTCAACTGGTGCTGGGAACCTCACGGTGTTCGCGCAGCGCTTCGATCTCCCGCTCGAAGTCGGCCGCCGACGAGAACGAGCGGTATACCGAGGCGAATCGCAGGTAGGCCACTTCGTCGAGTTCGCGTAGCGGGCCGAGGATCGCCAAACCGACTTCGTGGCTGGGGATCTCGGGTGAACCCGCGGCGCGTACCGCGTCCTCCACCTGCTGGGCCAACAGATTCAGCGCGTCGTCGTCGACCTGGCGGCCCTGACAGGCCCGGCGCACCCCGCTGACGACCTTCTCCCGGCTGAACGGCTCGGTGACTCCACTGCGCTTGACCACCGCCAGCACCGCGGTCTCCACCGTGGAGAACCGGCGGCCGCACTCGGGGCACGAGCGCCGGCGCCGGATTGACTGGCCCTCATCGGTTTCGCGGGAATCCACCACCCGTGAGTCTGGATGGCGACAAAACGGGCAGTGCACGGCCGCTCCTTCGCCCTCGGGCCACTGGGACAACTGTGAGCGTACCTGCGCGACCATCGGACGGCGGCCCGCCGTCGCCGCGAATCGCGGCCGGGCGGACACCTCGGGTCAGCCGATCGGCGCGATCAGCGGCTGACCGGCGTCCAGCGTGCCCGACTCGAGGGCGTTGAGCTCGCGGATCCGCTCGACCACCTGATGAGTGGGCGCGTCGGGGGCGACCCGGGCCGCCAGGTGCTGCAGGCTCTCCCCGCTCTGGACCCGCACCACGCCAAGGTGATCCGGTACCGCGGGAGCGCTTCCAGCCGTCGCCGCGCCGAACTGTGCAACCAGCCCGAGCCACACCGTGAACGCCGCAGCGATCAGAGCGAGCAGCACCGTGGTACCCGGGGTGATCGGGCGCGGACGGTGCGCGGCGCGCGACATCGACACACCGGTCCCGCGGTGCCGCAGGGGCTCGCCACCGGGCCGGGAGCGGGCCAGCCGCACCGGGCGAGTCGACACCGGGCGCCTGCGGGCCGGCGCGGGGGCCCCGGCCCGGCCATAGGCCGACGCAGGCGCAGACGCAGCCCGGTCGAAGGTCGGGGCGAACGTGTCGGTGAGCATCATGTGCGGTTCTCCCTCACTCGTAGTCGGCGAGCCTGTTCGCTCGACTGTTCGAATCATAATCGATAATACGTTCGATATCCGAACATGTGATCGATTCGTTGTCGAACACGTTAGCGGGCCCCTCCGACAACCCGGCCCGTCGAGCGCCACCCTTCGAACGTCCGCGCGACACACCTCGAACACATGTTTGATAATTCGTTTCGAGGCGACTACATTCGCACCCATGAGCGACAGCAGCAGTAATACGCCGACCAGCTCGCCGGACTCACCGTTGACCGCGCGGCAGCGCACCATCCTCGATGTCATCCGCGCATCGGTGAACGAACGCGGCTACCCGCCGAGCATCCGTGAGATCGGCGACGCGGTCGGGCTGACCTCGACGTCGTCGGTCGCACACCAGCTGCGCACGCTGGAGCGCAAGGGCTATCTGCGCCGCGATCCCAACCGCCCACGCGCCGTCGACGTGCGCGGCGCGGACGACTCCACGGTCGGCGCCGCGCGCACCGACCTCGCGGGCTCGGACGCACTGCCCGAACCCACCTTCGTGCCGGTTCTGGGCCGGATCGCCGCCGGTGGACCGATCCTGGCCGAGGAGGCGGTCGAGGACGTGTTCCCACTCCCCCGCGAACTCGTGGGCGAAGGCGAGCTGTTCCTGCTCAAGGTGGTGGGCGAATCGATGGTGGACGCCGCGATCTGCGATGGCGACTGGGTGGTGGTTCGTCAGCAGAACGTCGCCGACAACGGCGATATCGTCGCCGCGATGATCGACGGCGAAGCCACCGTCAAGACCTTCAAGCGCACCGGTGGCCAGGTCTGGCTGATGCCGCACAACCCCGTTTTCGACCCGATCCCGGGCAACGACGCGGTGGTGCTGGGCAAGGTCGTGACGGTCATCCGCAAGATCTGACGGCACACCGCCGTCAGTCCCAGCCTCAGCCGATACCGGCCAGTGCGAAGAACTCCTGACGGGACCGTCCGTCGGTGCGCAGCGTGCCCAGCAGGGTTGAGGTGACGGTGGTCGATCCGCTGGCATGCACCCCGCGCAACGTCATGCAGCTGTGCTCTGCACGAAGAACCACTCCCACAGCACGCGGCTGCAGGTGGTCGGTGAGCCAGTCGGCGACCTGCTTGGTCAGCCGCTCCTGCACCTGCGGGCGGGCGGCGAAGTAGTCGACGACCCGGGCCAGCTTGGACAGGCCGAGGATGCGCTCGCCGGGCAGGTAGCCGACGCACGCGGTCCCGGTGAATGGCAGCAGGTGGTGCTCGCAGACCGACCGGAACGGGATGTCTCGGACCAGGACCAGCTCGTCGTACCGCCCGTCGTTGGGGAACGTGGTGGCCTCGAACGGCTTCGGGGCGAACATCTCGGCGTAGGCGCGGGCCATCCGGCGCGGCGTGTTACGCAGCTGCTCGTCGGCGGTGGAGATACCCAGCGCGTGCAGGAATGCCGCGGCGGCCTGTTCAGCGGCGTCCAGGTCCGGAACCGGACGGTCAGCCACCCGCAGGTCGGCGTACACGGCCACTGACATCTAAGCCTCCCCTATGACAATCAGCATTGCGTTTAGATTGACCACACCCGACCCTATTTGTCAAAACTAATTGGTGTTACATTGGGGTGATGAGCACCCCAGCCAGCGGCGGCCTTGATCCGCTAGCCGGGTTGAGCAGCCTGGACGACCCGGTACGGCAACGGCTCTACCACTACATCGCCTCGTGCGACGACCCCGTGGCCCGCGACGACGCCGCGGTAGCCGCCGGCATCAGTCGCACCTTGGCGGCCTACCACCTCGACAAGCTCGCAGAGGCGGGAATCCTCTCGGTGAGTTACGCCAGGCCGGCCGGCCGCTCCGGTCCGGGCGCCGGGCGCCCCGCCAAGCGCTACGAGCGCACCCGCAATGAGCTCTCGGTGAGCGTGCCACCACGCAATTACGGGTTGCTGGCCGACCTGCTGATCACCGCGATGGACGCCGATGGCGACGGCACGGTGCGCACCTCGGTCTGGTCGGCGGCACGCCGGGCAGGCCGGATCACGGCGGCCCAACACGGCATCCTCGATGCGCTGCGGGAACACGGCTACGAGCCGGCGGTCACCGACGACGGCGACATCGAACTGCGCAACTGCCCGTTCGAACGACTGGCCCGGGAGCACACCGAAACGGTATGCGGGCTCAATCTGCAACTGATCCAGGGCATGTTGGAGGGCATCGACGTGTCGCCGCAGCAGGCAGACCTGACACCCTGCGAGCGGAGGTGCTGCGTCACCGTCCGCGCACCCGGGCGCATCGGCCGACATCGGTGAACGTGCTGGAGACACTGGGACTCAGCGTCCCGGTCATGCAGGCAGGTATGGGCGGCGGCGTGACCAGTGCCGAGCTGGCCGCCGCGGTCTCGGCCGCAGGCGGACTTGGCACCATCGGGCTGAGTGACCCGCGCAGCTTCGCCACCGAGCTGCATCGTGCCGTGGCGATGGCCGGCGGCCGACCGGTGGCGGCCAACCTACTGGTGCCCTTCACCCACCGGGCCCACATCGACGCCTGCATCGCGACCGGCGCCGCGCTGGTGGTCTTCCATGACGGCGCTCCCGGTCGCTGGATCGCCGCCCTGCGGGCGGCCCGCATTCTCGTGCTGTGCTCGGCCGGTGATGCCGGCCAGGCCCGCCGGGCATTGGCTGCCGGCGCCGACGGGCTGGTCGCGCAGGGCGTCGAGGCGGGCGGCCATCTGGTGGCCGACCGACCGCTCTCGGTGGTGCTGCCCGAAGTACTCGATGCCGCCAACGGCGCTCCGGTGCTGGCGGCCGGCGGCATCGCCGACGGCGACGACGTCTCCGCCCTCCTCGCGGCCGGGGCCGTCGGAGCGGTCGCCGGAACCCGCTTCCTGCTCACCGAGGAATCACGCGCACACCCGGGCTACAAGCAGAGGGTGCTGGGCGCGCAGCGAACCATCCGCACGATGCTGTTCGGGATGGGGTGGCCGCTCGCGCACCGGGTCGTTCCGAACGCCGCAACCGAACGCTGGTGTGCACGAGACGAACTGGGCCCTGCGGTGGCGCGGGGATTCAACCGGATCAGCGCACCGCTGAGTAGGTTGCTGCCCATCAGCGCCCAGGGCACGATCCTGGCGGCGCAGCGGATCTCGGTACCGCTCTACACCCCGGCGCTGCCGCTGGCGGGAATGCACCCCGCCATCGTCGACCGGTCAGCTCTGTATGCCGGTGAGACCATCCACCGCATCCACGACATCGTTCCCGCCGCCGAGGCGCTGGCGCGCCTGACGCCCTGATCAGCCGGCTTTGGTGAACCCGTTGAGCCGGGCGGCCTCCTCGGTGGCGAACCAGATCTCAGCGAGCGTGTCGTCGTAGAGCGCGTTCTGCGGCGTGTAGTAGAGCCCCGAACCGATGTTCGCCTTGATCGGGTAACCGGCCGGCTGCTGGTAGGGATCGTCCAACGGCAGGTGCATCACCGGGTGAGACGACTCGTCGGCGGTGAAGCCGCGTGGCTCCGCCACACCGAACAGCCCCGGTTCGGGCGCTCCGTAGGAGCGCGGCTCCGGCGCGCCATACGAGCGCGGCTCTGCGCCCGAGGACTCGTGACCGACCGCGTGCCGGCCGGTGCCGAACTCGTCGGCGACCACCCGGGTCGGCGCGGTGTCGGTGTCGTCATCGTCGTCGTCATCGGCGGCGGCGGCTTCCGATTCGCCGTAGTGCAACCAGGGCGCGCTCGGAATCGACTGGGAGGGTAGGTCGGTCTCTGCTGTCGCCCCGAACGATGTGCCGTAGCGGCTGGGCAACCGAACCGTGCCCTCGTGATCGTTCTGCTCGTGGTGCGCCCACTGCTGGTCTTCGTCGTCGTGGTCGTAGTCGTCGTTGACAGGCGGCATCGGGACCGGCACCCGCGCCGGGGCCGGCGCCGGCGCTGCGGCCGACTGGCGGCGCTGCCACCACATGACCCCACCCGCCACGGCACCCAGCACCGCGAGCACCCCGACCGGGATCAGCACCCACAGCCAGTTCCAGTGCCCCTCTTCACCGGCACCGGTCGACGTGGCGGTGCTGCCCTCGGGCAGGTTCGCCCCGGGTATCTGCAGACCCGACAGCTGCTGGGCCAGCTTGGCCGGCTCGGTGCTGTAGGCGTTTGTGGCCTGGTTCCAGCTGACAAGCCCGCCGGTGAACTTCTGCGACACCACATCGCCGTCGACGGTCTGGTCACCCACCGGGGCACCCAACGCCCCGGAGGCGCCGTCCAGCTTGTCCCAGGCGACCTTCATCGCGCCCCGCACGACGAACGCGCCGTTGTCGGGGCTGAAGAAGATCACCGGCTCGTCGTCGGCGGCGAACGCGCTGAACTTGCTGCCGCTCAGCTGTCCGTCGGCGGTGCTGGTGATCGGGAAACCCAGGTCACTTCCGGCCGGACCACCCAGCGACTCGTACTTGGCCAGGACGTCACCGTCGATCGCATTCGCGCCGGTCGCCGGGCTGAAGTAGACCTTGCCGCGGGCGAAATCCTGGCCCACACCGTCATTGGGGACCCCGTACTCGCCGCCCTGCTTGGCCCCGAGCGACCCCGACGGGCCGCCCGCACCGCGCCAGGCCTGGTCGATCGCCGCAGTCGGGTCCAGTTGAACCTTCAGCTCAGCCAGCTTGGCCGCCAGATCCGGCGGCTGCGTGGTGAACGTCCGAGTGGCACCGTCGAAGGACAGCACACCGTTGCTGAACTTCTGGGTGACCACGGCACCGACGTAGTTCTCGTCGTCGATCGGCACCCCGAGGGCACCGGTTGAGCTGCCCAGCTCGTCCCAGGCGGCGTTGATCGGTCCGCGGACGACGTGCGCGCCGTGCTCGCCCGTCCAGTAGATCAGCGGCTTGTCGTCGCCGGACAGCAGGACCACCCGGCTGTCGGGAACCAGCCCGGGGACCTCGTCGCCGGTGGGGAATCCCAGGTCACTGTCCGCCGCGCCGCCCAACGACTGGTACTTGTTGAGGATCGCGCCGTATAGCGCCTTGGCGCCGGTCTCCGGCGTGTAGAACATCGCGCCGCCGGCGAACTCCTGAGCGAATCCGGCACCGGCCGGGTGCACGTCACCTTTGGGGGCACCCAGCGGTGACCCGTCTCCACCGGCGGCCTCCCAGGCCGCGGTGATGGCGTCATGGGCGTCGCTGTCCGGCGTGGCCGCTGCAGTGTGCACCGAAAACAGCAAGGCGACCGAGGCCGCCAGGCCGAGCGTCACACGCACCGCCGTCTTGCCGAATCGATCTCTCCGACTAGTCACCAGCCCTCCCAGGCATCGCATAAAGACGCAATTCTTCCCGGCATCGACTTTCCCGCAATCGGCCCGAATTGCGAAGCCAAGACATGGATATTGCAAAAACAGTGACCCAGCCGATGCCAAAACGATGCCAAAACCAACTGACGCCGACGGGGCCCAATCGTCGGTCAAATCCGCAGGTCAAACGGCTGGATCGACCGAAAACAGGCCCCTTGGCGCACCGGATCGCGCCGCTTTTTACACGCCCAGGCTGCGCCCGATGATCTCCTTCATGATCTCGGTTGTTCCGCCGTAGATGGTCTGCACCCGGGAATCCATGTAAGCCCGCGCGATCGGGTATTCCCGCATGTAGCCGTAGCCGCCGTGCAACTGCAGGCAGCGGTCGATCAGGTGGACCTGCTTCTCGGTGGTGTACCACTTGGCCATCGCGGCCTGCTCCACGGTCAGCTGCTTGTCCAGGTGCAGCCGGACGAACTCGTCGACCATGATCCGCACCACGGTGGCCTCGGTGGCCAGCTCAGCCAGTACGAATCGGCTGTTCTGGAAGTTGCCGATCGACTTGCCGAACGCCTTGCGCTCCTTGGTGTAGGTCAGCGTCTGCTCCAGCGACGCCTCCATCGCCGCGGCGGCCATGATCGCGATCGAGATGCGCTCCTGCGGAAGGTTCTGCATGAGGTAGATGAAGCCCATGCCCTCCTGGCCCAGCAGGTTCTCCACCGGGACGTGCACGTCGGTGAAGGACAACTCGGCGGTGTCCTGGGCATCCAGGCCGATCTTGTCCAGGTGGCGGCCACGCTCGAAGCCCTCCATGCCGCGCTCCACCATCAGCAGACTGAACCCCTGCGCGCCCTTCTCCGGGTCGGTCTGGGCCACCACGATCACCAGGTCGGAGTTGATGCCGTTGGTGATGAACGTCTTGGAGCCGTTGAGCACGTAGTGGTCGCCCTGGCGGACCGCGCGAGTCTTGATGCCCTGCAGGTCGCTGCCGGTGCCCGGCTCGGTCATGGCGATCGCGGTGATGAGTTCACCGGTGCAGAATCCGGGCAGCCAGCGCTGCTTCTGCTCTTCGTTGCACAGTTCCAGCAGGTACGGCGCGCAGACGTCGTTGTGCAGGCCGAAACCCAGCCCGCTGTAACGACCGGCGGTGACTTCCTCGGTGACGATCGTGTTGTAGCGGAAGTCCGGGTTGCCGCCGCCGCCGTACTCCTCGGGGACGGCCATGCCCAGAAAGCCCTGCTTGCCTGCTTCGAGCCAGACCGAGCGGTCGACGATCTTGGCCTTCTCCCACTCCTGGTGGTACGGCGCGACGTGGCGGTCCAGGAACGCCCGGAAGGACTCCCGGAACAGGTCGTGCTCGGCCTCGAAAAGGGTTCGCTGGTACTTCACTGCGGCGCTCATCGCCTGACCTCCGGGATCGACGGAAACTTTCCGACGAGAATAGACCAACCGAGTGGTTGGTCGGACCGGCGGTCCTACCGCGCGTCCGCCCCACTTCGGCGAGGGCCGCCGCGTCGTGCGGGCCGCTGCGATCCAGCCGGAGCCGGGCCACGACGCCGCCGGGCGCCACCGCCAGCGGAACCGCGGCCCTGGCCCTTCGGCGACGCGGGACGCGCCGGAACGACCGGCTTGGGAGCGGGCATCCGCAGCGGGGCGACCTCGCCGACCAGCGCCTGAACCGGCCCGGAGTCGGCGCCGACCTGTACCGGCGCCACCGTGATGCCGGCCCGGCGCAGCAGCACCTGGGTGTCCTTGCGCTGTTCGGGCAGCACGACGGTCACCACGTCTCCGGCGCTGCCGGCACGTGCGGTGCGCCCGGAGCGATGCAGGTAGGCCTTGTGCTCGGCCGGCGGGTCGACGTGCACCACCAGCTCCACCTCGTCGACGTGCACACCGCGCGCGGCGATGTCGGTGGCCACCAGCACCCGGGCCTCCCCGGTGCTGAACGCGGCCAGGTTGCGGTCACGCGCGGGCTGGGACAGGTTGCCGTGCAGGTCGACCGACGGGATCCCGGCCTCGGTCAGCTGCTTGGCGAGCTTGCGGGCCTGGTGCTTGGTGCGCATGAACAGGATCCGGCGACCGGTACCGGAGGCCAGCCGGTGCACCAGGTCCTTCTTGTCCTGGGCGCCCGCGACGTGAAACACGTGATGGGTCATGGCCGGCGGCGGCGCGTCCTTGCCGTCATCGACGGCGTGCGAGACCGGGTCGTGCAGGAAGCGCTGCACCAGCTTGTCCACCCCGTTGTCCAGGGTCGCCGAGAACAGCAGCCGCTGACCGGTGGCGGGGGTGGCCGCCAGAATCCGGGTGACGCCGGGCAGGAAACCGAGGTCGGCCATGTGGTCGGCTTCGTCGAGAACGGTGATCGCCACCGCATCCAGGCTGATCAGCCGCTGCTTCATCAGATCTTCCAGGCGGCCGGGGCAGGCCACCACGATGTCGACGCCGCCGTTCAGCGCGGTCTCCTGGCGACTCTGGGACACCCCGCCGAAGATGGTGGTGACCTTCAACCCGTAAGCAGCGACAAGGGGTTTCACCGTCTCGGTGATCTGGCTGGCCAGTTCACGGGTGGGCGCGAGCACCAGACCCGACGGCCGGTTCGGACGCCGCCGAACCTCAGACAGCCTGGCCACCAATGGAATTGAGAACGCCAGTGTCTTTCCGCTGCCGGTCTTTCCGCGGCCCAGCACGTCACGGCCGGCCAGAGTGTCGGGCAGGGTACGCACCTGAATCGGGAACGCCGCAGTGAGCTGTTGGGAGTTCAGCGCTGCCACAAGAGGTGTGGGCACGCCGAGGTCGGCAAAACTAGTGGTCATGAATGTGGTGCCTTTCGGGCATCGGGTTGGGCGAGATTGCCGGTGGGCAAAATCGATCGCCGCGAGAAGAGCCTGTGCTGGATCGCACCGTTCGCCAGGATCTCCCGGCGAGAAAGCGTTCCACGACGTACTGGCGTCAATTCACACCAGCGTTGATGCGAGCTTAACCCACCGGGGCGCGGACTCCGAAACTCTTGTGACCGATCACACCCGGGCGAATTCCCGCAGGCTGGCAGCCAGTGCCACCGGCACCCGCGCGCGGATTCGGGTGCCGTCCGGCGTGTGTTCGGCGTGGGCGACCCGGCCGTGCTCATGTACCCGGGCCACCAGATCTCCACGGTGGTAAGGGATGACGACATCCACCGCGGTGTCGACCGGGGCCACCAGTTGACCCATCCGGCGACGCAGGGCGTCGATGCCGTAGCCGGTGTGCGCCGAGACGAACACCGCATCCGGCAGCGCACGGCGCAAGTGCGCCAGAGCCAGGTCCCCGGCGGCGTCGATCTTGTTGACCACCAACAGTTCCGGCGCCGGGCTGGCGTCCCGCTCGGCGATCACTTCCGAGATCACCTGACGTACCGCGCTGATCTGACTCAGCGGCGCCGAATCGGAGCCGTCGACCACATGCAGCAGCAGATCGGCGTCGGCCACCTCTTCCAGGGTGGAACGAAACGCCTCCACCAACTGGGTGGGCAGATGCCGTACGAAACCGACCGTGTCGGTCAACACGAAAGGTCGCTCATCGTCGAAAGTGCCACGGCGCGTAGTGGGTTCCAGGGTGGCGAACAACGCGTCCTGCACCAGCACACCGGCACCGGTCAACGCGTTGAGCAGGCTGGACTTTCCGGCATTGGTGTAGCCGACGATCGCCACCGAGGGCACGTCACTGCTCAGCCGGCGGCTGCGCTGGGTATCGCGCACCTGCTTCATCGCCTTGATCTCGCGGCGCAGCTTGGCCATTCGCTCCCGGATGCGGCGCCGGTCGGTCTCGATCTTGGTCTCACCGGGTCCGCGGGTACCCACCCCGCCGCCCGCGCCGCCGGCCCGGCCACCGGCCTGGCGTGACATCGACTCGCCCCAGCCGCGCAGCCGCGGAATCATGTACTGCATCTGGGCCAGCGCCACCTGCGCTTTGCCCTCGGCGCTGGTGGCGTGCTGGGCGAAGATGTCGAGGATCAGCGCGGTGCGATCGATCACCTTGACCTTCACGGCCTTCTCCAGCGCCGTCAGCTGCGCCGGGGACAGCTCGCCGTCGCAGATGACGGTGTCGGCACCGCTGGCCAGCACCATCTCGCGGAGCTCCTGGGCCTTGCCGGAGCCGATGTAGGTGGCCGGATCGGGTTTGTCCCGGCGCTGGATCAGTCCCTCGAGCACCTCCGAGCCGGCGGTCTCGGCCAGCGCCGCCAGCTCGACCATGCTGGCATCGGCTTCGGCCGAAGTGCCCTCGGTCCACACCCCGACCAGCACCACCCGCTCCAGGCGCAGCTGACGGTATTCGACCTCGGAAACGTCGGCGAGTTCGGTGGACAACCCGGCCACCCGGCGCAGCGCAGCACGGTCATCGAGTGCGAGTTCGCCGGCGCTGGGGATTTCGGGATAGCTCACTGCGCCGCCCACCACCCGGATGCGATCTCGCCCCGGGCGACCAGCTCCGAGGGGCCGCGCAGAAAGCTGGTGGCCTCGGTGACGGTGACGATGACCTGCCCGCCGGGAATGTCGACCCGCAGGGTGCCGGTCGACGCGCCGACGTGCGCAAGGGCGGCCACCGTCGCGGCCACCGTTCCGGTGCCGCAGGACCGGGTCTCCCCGACCCCGCGCTCGTGCACCCGCATCGACACCCCACCGTCGCGCGGTGCGGTCAGGATCTCCACGTTGACGCCGTCCGGGAACTGGGCGGCGTCGAATGACACCGGTGCGGCCACGTCCAGGGCGGCCAGGTCGGCGGCCGAGAAGTCTTCGACCACACACGCCAGATGCGGGTTGCCGACGTCGACGGCCAGCCCGGCGAACCTCCGACCGCCGACGGTCGCTTCGAACGCCGGTCCCCCGCTCCCGAACTCGTTGGCCTTGCCCATGTCCACGGTGACCTCGGCCCGGACGTCGTCGGCGTGGTGCACCACCACCGGCCGTGCTCCAGCGCGCGAGCCGACCACGAACTCGTCCCTGGACTCCAGACCGGTGGCCCGCAGGTAGTGCGCGAACACCCGGACCCCGTTGCCGCACATCTCGGCGATCGAGCCGTCGGCGTTGCGGTAGTCCATGAACCAGTCGCCGACCGCCACTCCCTCGGGTAGCGCCTCGAGCACCCCGGCATCCACCAGCGCTCCGGCGGTGGTCACCCGCAGCAGGCCGTCGGCGCCCAGGCCGCGGCGCCGGTCGCAGAGCGCGGCCACCGCGGCGGGCGTCAGATCCACGTCGACACCCAGATCGGGCAGCACGACGAAGTCGTTCTGGGTGCCGTGGCCCTTGGCGAAATTCACTTGCTCAGGATACGTGCCGCCACGCGGCCAGCGCCGCGTCGAGCAGGCCGTCACCGGCGGCGTCGAGCCACTCGATGCGGTGATCCCGGCGGAACCAGGACCGCTGCCGGCGCACATAGCGGCGGGTGCCGATGAACGTCGGCTCGCGGGCTGCGGCTCCGTCGCCACCCGCGTCGAGGTCGGCGATCACCTGGGCGTAGCCCAGCGCCCTTCGGGCGGTGACCCCTTCGCGCAGGCCCACGGCCAGCAGCGCCTGCACCTCGGCGACCAGGCCCCGATCGAACATGGTGTCGGTGCGGGCGGCCAGTCGCTGGTCCAGAATGGCTGTGGCACAGTCCAATCCGATGATGACGGTGTCCCAGCGGGGGGCGCCGATGCTGGGGGCGGACGCGGCGAACGGCTTGCCGGTCAGCTCCACCACCTCCAACGCCCGCACGATCCGCCGGGCATCGGTGGGCAGGATGGCCGCTGCGGCGGCCGGGTCGGCATCGGCGAGCTCGGCGTGCAGCGCCGCCACCCCGACCTCGGCGAGCCGCTGCTCGTAGCGGCCCCGCACCGCCGCGTCGGTGGCTGGGAACGCCCAGTCGTCCAGCAGCGCCTGCAGGTAGAGCATCGAACCGCCGACGATCACCGGTACGGCACCGCGGCGCGCGATCGCCTCCACGTCGGCGGCCGCGGCCTGCTGGTAGCGGGCGACGGTCGCGGTCGCGGTGACGTCGAGGACGTCGAGCTGATGATGCGGGATGCCGCCGCGCTCTGCCCGTGTCAGCTTGGCGGTGCCGATGTCCATGCCGCGGTAGAGCTGCATGGCGTCGGCATTAACAATCTCGGCTGATCTCCCCAGGTTCTCGGCGAGTTGCAGGGCCAGGGCCGATTTGCCGGTGCCGGTGGGCCCGACCACCGCGATCGGTCTCACGGCTGCCAGACGCCGACGAAGTAGCCGACACCGTAGGGCGCGTCCCGGTAGAGCTGGGTGGCGCTACGCGGCGAGCCCCCGGCCAGCCCGGCCAGTGCGGCGAACCCGGCTCGGCCGATGATCGAGGCCGGCAGTCCGATCAGGGCGCCGACGTCGCCGCCGGTCAGTGCGTCATCGAGGGCGCGCTGCGCCTCGACGTCGGCCGGACGGTGGCCGCCGGGTGCGGCGGCGGTCAGGGTGTTGGCGCCGTCGGCCACGACCAGCACCCCGATCGGCTCGGGCGCCAGGTCGATCTCGGCGCGCACTCGACGGCCCGCAGCGAATGCGACGTCGGGATCGGCGTGGGCGTGCACCACCACTTCAGCGTCCAGCCGGGCCTGACCGCGCATCCAGCCGGCGACCAGCGCGCACAACGGCAGGTCGACCGGTCGGTCGGCATCGCGCGAGAGCTGCACGGCCACATCGGCGCCGAATCCGGCGAACGTACCCACGCTGTCGGGTCCGTAGACCGCATCAGCCCCGGTGCCGAAGGCCACCCACCGCTGTGGCAGGGCCGCGACGGCGGCCAACGCCGCGGTCCGCAGCTCGGCCGCCTCGGTCGCGACGCCGGCCAGCTCGGGCACCAGCACCGGCGCCGACGGCACGATCGCTATCGGACCCAGCATGAGATCACAGCTAGCTCGTCACTGACGGCACCGGCGTTCCCCGGTCGGCGCCTCCGGCGTCGGCGACGATCGTGGCGGCCTCACCGCGGGCCAACGCGGCCGTCGCGATGACGATCAGAACCACCCCGATGATCACCGCGACATCCTCGATCCCGCCGGCGTTGATGTGCTCGTTGAGCAGCAGCACGCCCAGCACGCTGGCCACCAGCGGCTTGGCCACGGTCATGGTCGGCATAGAGGCTGTCAATGCGCCTGCGCGGAACGCCGACTGCTGGAAGATCATTCCGGCCAGGGTCGCCACCAGCCAAGGCACCACCACGGGCGACTCCAGCGCGTCTTCCAGGCCCTCGGCCTTGACCAGCTCCACGAGGACCTTGGTCAGCAGCGCGAACACCGCCAGCGAAGCGCCGGCCACCACGGCCAGCAGGACCGCGGCCGCCGGCCGGCCCTTGAACTTGCGGGCGAACAGCACGCAGCTCAGCAGGACCGCAGTCAGCACCACCGACACCACGATCCAGGTGGTCGCCGGCGCGTGTTGCTTGCCCTCTGTCGGGTCGCCGACGATCACGACCACGGCCAGCGCGCCGGCCAACACGATCGCCCACATCCATTCCCAGTTGCTGACCCGGCGGTGGGTCAGCCAGGCGTACATGGGCAGCGCGAACAGCAGTGCGGTCACCTGCAGCCCGGTCACCAGCATTACCGAACCCACCGCCAATGCCGCCGCCTGCAGGGCGTAGTTGGCCACCGCCGCCGCACCACCACCCCACCACCGGGGGTCACGCAGCGACAGCCAGAACAGTCTCAGGTGGCCGACCTGCTGGTCGGTGATCTCCTGAGCGGACCGCTGACGGATCACGTCGCCGATCGCGGACGCCAGTGCGGCGCACAACGCGAGCAGCGCCGCTATGAGATTCCCTGTCGACATTCCCGCCCTTCCAACCGGCGCCACAATACCCGCCGGGCTCGCGATAACCGTGCAGCCGCTAAACGCCGGTGGGCACCGGATCGGCTCCACTGGCGGCCTCATCACGCGAGAGCACCGCGACGGAACAGACCAGGACGGCCACTGCCAGCGCCAGGATCAGCTCGGCCCCGTGGCTGGGTCGCAGCACCTCACCGAGCAGCACCATGCCCAGCGCGGCGGCCACCATCGGTTCCAGCACCGTCATCGTCGGCAAGGACACCGTCAGCGCCCCGGCGCGGAACGACGACTGCTGGAAGACCATCCCGGCCACCGCGACCGCCGCGCACGCGTAGAGCTCCGGTGAGGCCAGCAGCGGCCGCAGACCGTGACCGATCAGCTCGACCACCCCCTTAGTCAGCACCGCGACGATGCCCCACGAGGTGGCCGACAGCACCGCGAGCAGCACCGCCGCAACCCGCCCGCCGTACATTCGGGCACCCAGCAGACACAGCACCACCACCGGCCCCAGCACTGCGAAGACCCAGAACCAGGTGAGCAGCGAGGCGTGGGCCTGGCCGGCCGTGGGGTGGCCGACGGTGATGATGACGGTCTCCGCCGCGACCAGCAGCGCTGCCCACAGCCAGACCGACCGGCCCAGCCGCCGACCGGACTGCCGCGCGCTGATCGGCAGGGCGAACAACAGGGAGGTCACCAACAGCGATTCCACCAGCAACACCGACCCCAGTCCGAGCGCGGTGGCCTGCAGGCCGAAACCGACTACCGCGACCAGGCTGCCCGCCCACCACCGCCGGTCGGCCAGCAGTCGGGCGAACAGCGCGATATGGCCGATCGACTCGTCGCCGACCGACTGGGCGCTGCGCTGGTGGATCACGTCGCTGATCGCGATGAACAGCGCCGCTCCCAGAGCGAGCAGCACGGCGATGGTCTCTTTGGCCATGGCCGGCCTCCTGAAGGTGCTTCACAGATGCGATGGGACACGCTACCGCCGCGGCCGGGAACTGCTTCAATACCCTTAGGCAGTTTGAAGGCGCCGCGGTGCGCGGCAGATGCGCGATGTCTGCGCGAAGGGTTAGGTGACGACGCATGACCACGGACGGGACCACCGACAGCGGTTCGCCCACTCCCACGCCACGCCCGGGGCCTCGTCCCGGCCCTCGTCCCGGCCCTCGTGTCGGCCCCAAACCGGGGGCTCGGCCGCAGGTCGTCAGCCCACCGACCGCTGATCCGCACCGGTTCGGCCGTGTCGACGACGACGGTACGGTGTGGCTGATCACCTCCTCCGGCGAGCGGCAGATCGGCTCCTGGCAGGCCGGTGACCCCGACGCCGCGTTCGTGCACTTCGGCCGGCGGTTCGACGATCTGAGCACCGAAGTCACCCTGCTCGAAGAGCGGCTGGCCTCCGGAAGCGGCGACGCCCGCAAGATCAAGGCGTCCGCGGCGGCGCTGGCCGAGTCACTGCCGACCGCCAGCGTCCTCGGTGACGTCGATGCACTCGCCGCGCGAATCGCAGCGGTCAGCGAGCATGCCGTCGCGGCCGCCGCGGAAAGCCGGGCGCACCGCGATGAGCAGCGCGCCGAAGCCACCGCGCGCAAGGAGGCGCTGGCGGCCGAAGCCGAGGAACTGGCGGCGAATTCGACCCAGTGGAAGTCCGCCGGCGACCGGTTGCGAACCATCCTGGAGGAATGGCGCACCATCACCGGGCTGGACCGCAGAACCGACGATGCGCTGTGGAAGCGTTACGCCGCGGCCCGCGACGGCTTCAACCGGAGGCGCGGTTCGCACTTCGCCGACCTCGACCGCGGCCGCGCCGGGGCCCGCGAAGACAAGGAACGGCTGTGCAAGCGAGCCGAGGAACTGTCCAGTTCCACCGACTGGTCGGCCACCAGCGCGGTGTTCCGGGAGATGCTCACCACCTGGAAGGCGGCCGGGCGGGCGTCCAAGGACGTCGACGAGGCGCTGTGGCAGCGGTTCAAGGCCGCCCAGGACACGTTCTTCTCCGCCCGTAACGCCGCGAACGCCGAACGCGATGCCGAGTTCGAAGACAATGCCACCGCCAAGGAGGCCCTGCTCGCCGAGGCGGAGCGGATCGACCCGGCCAATCAGAATGCCGCCCGTGCGGCGTTGCGGTCGATCGTCACCAAATGGGATGCGATCGGCAAGACACCCCGCGAGCGTTCCGCGGACCTGGAGCGGCGACTGCGCGCGGTGGAGAAGAAGGTGCGCGACGCCGGTGCCGCCGCCGACGCCGCCGTGGTGGACCCCGAGGCCGAGGCCCGGGCTGCCCAGTTCCGTTCTCGCGCCGAACAATTCGAGGCTCAGGCCACCAAGGCCCAAGCCGCCGGCCGGGACAAGGAGGCCGCGGAGGCCGCTGCCAGCGCAGCGCAGTGGCGGGAGTGGGCGCAGGCCGCCGAGCAGGCGCTGGGCAAGCGCTGACTTCAGGAGTTCTTGCGGCCGTCCGGGTCGTCTGGGTCATCTGGGCCGTGTAAGCCGTCCAGCAGGTTTTTCGAGTGCAGCTCGACGGTGTTGCGCCGCCGCTCAGCCTCGGCGGCCAGTTGCAGCGCGGTGCGCGACCACACCACGCGGGCCCAGTGGAAGGTCAGCACGATCAGCGTGATCCAGGCCAGGATCAGTCCGATGCCCGGCCCCGGATGGCCCTGCGCGACGGTTTGGCGAGACCACACCGCCAGCAGCCCGGCCGCGCTGGCCACCGCCGAACCGGCCAGCGCCACCCAGGCCACCGCCCAGCGCCGGGTCACCATCGCCAGCAGGGAGAACCCCACTCCGAACACCAGCGCCAGCCACATGAACACCCGTGACGGCAGCGTCACCATGGCCTCGTCGGCGCCGTTGCCGGCCATCAGCACGTCCCAACCGCGAACACTTCCGGTGTGCGGCAACAGAAACGACGCCACCAGCACGAACACGCAGATCAAGACGACCAGTCCCCTGCCGCCGGGGTCGATCTCGCCTGCCACCCGGCGCTCGGCGGCCTCGATGTCGGCCCGGTAGGCGTCGAAGTCGCTCACGACGCGGCCCCCGGCATCTTCGGCATGCCCAGCCCGACACCGGGCGGCGGGCCGGCCAGGCTGTCGCCGGCCCTGGTGCGCCGATGGTGCAGCAAAGGCCCGTCGGCCAGCAGGTGATGCGGCGCCGCTCCGGTCACCGTCGTGGTGACCACGTCGCCCGGGCGCACCTGCGACGCACCCGGGGCGAAGTGCACCAGTCTGCCATCGCGGGCGCGACCGCTCATCCGCGCCGTCTGGGCGTCCTTGCGGCCCTCCCCGACTGCCACCAGAAGCTCGACGGTGCGGCCGACCTGTGCCTTGTTCTCGTCCCACGAGATCTGTTCCTGCAGCTCGATCAGGCGGTCATAGCGTTCCTGCACAACCGCTTTGGGCAGCTGGTCGGGCAGTTCGGCCGCCGGTGTACCGGGCCGCTTGGAGTACTGGAAGGTGAACGCGGCCGAGAAGCGGGCGGTGGCCACCACATCGAGGGTGTCTTGGAAGTCCCGCTCGGTCTCACCGGGGAATCCGACGATCAGGTCGGTGGTGATCGCCGCGTCCGGGATGGCGGCCCGAACCCGCTCCAGGATGCCCAGGTAGCGCTCGGCGCGGTAGGAGCGGCGCATTGCCTTCAGGATCGCATCAGAGCCGGACTGCAGCGGCATGTGCAGGGCCGGACAGACATTCGGTGTCTGCGCCATCGCCTCGATGACGTCGTCGGTGAACTCGGCCGGATGCGGGGAGGTGAAGCGGACCCGTTCCAGGCCGTCGACTGTGCCGCAGGCCCGCAGTAGCGCGGCGAACGCGCCACGGTCGCGTGGCAGTTCCGGATCGGCGAACGACACCCCGTAGGCGTTGACGTTCTGGCCCAGCAGCGTCACCTCGACCACGCCGTCGGCGACCAGCGCGCGGATCTCGGCGAGGATGTCGTCGGGACTGCGGTCGACCTCACGGCCCCGCAGGGACGGGACGATGCAGAACGTGCAGGTGTTGTTGCAGCCCACCGAGATCGACACCCAGGCCGAATAGGCCGAGTCCCGGGCGGCGGGCAGCGATGACGGGAACTCGCGCAGCGCCTCGACGATCTCGACCTGAGCTGTCCGATTGTGCCGTGCCCGCTCCAGCAGTGCCGGCAGTGAGCCGAGGTTGTGCGTGCCGAACACCACGTCGACCCAGGGGGCCCGGCTCAGCACGCCGTCCTTGTCCTTCTGGGCCAGGCAGCCGCCGACAGCGATCTGCATATCGGGGTTGCTGCGCTTGTTCGGCGCCAGGTGGCTGAGGTTGCCGTACAGCTTGTTGTCGGCGTTCTCACGCACCGCGCAGGTGTTGAACACCACCAGATCGGCATCAGCGCCCTCGGCAGCCCGGCGGTAACCGGCGGACTCCAGCATGCCAGCGATGCGTTCGGAGTCGTGAACGTTCATCTGACAGCCGTAGGTGCGCACCTCATAGGTGCGAGTCGGTAGCGTCGTCGCACTCACCCGGCCATGGTACGGCGCTGCTGGGTAGGCTCATAACCCATGACCAGCGGCGGAGCCGATCCGGTGCCGATGATCGCCATCCGAGACGTGAACAAGCACTTCGGTGGCCTGCATGTCCTCAAAGACATCACCCTCGAGGTGGCCTGCGGCGAGGTGGTGGCGATCCTCGGCCCGTCCGGCTCGGGAAAATCCACCCTCTGCCGCACCATCAATCGGCTCGAGACCGTCGACTCCGGCCTCATCACCATCGACGGCGAACCGCTGCCCGCCGAGGGCGCGGCGCTGGCCCGACTGCGCGCCCAGGTCGGGATGGTCTTCCAGTCCTTCAATCTGTTTCCGCACAAGAGTGTCCTGGACAACGTCACACTGGCTCCGATGAAGGTGCACAAGACCCCCCGCGACCAGGCTCGGCTGCGGGCGATGGCACTGCTGGAGCGGGTCGGCGTGGCCGATCAGGCCCACAAGCACCCCGCCCAGCTCTCCGGCGGGCAGCAGCAGCGGGTGGCGATCGCCCGCTCGCTGGCGATGGACCCCAAGGTGATGCTGTTCGACGAGCCCACCAGCGCGCTGGACCCGGAGATGATCAGCGAAGTCCTGGACGTGATGACCACGCTGGCGCGCGACGGGATGACGATGGTGGTGGTCACCCACGAGATGGGATTCGCGCGCCGCGCCGCCGACCGGGTGGTGTTCATGGCCGACGGCGCCATCGTCGAGGACGGCTCCCCCGCGGAGTTCTTCGACAGCCCGAAATCCGTTCGCGCCCAAGAGTTTCTCACCAAGGTGATCGGCCACTGATGCGGGCTCTGCACCTTCTGGCCCGGGTCTGCGCCGCGCTCGCGGCGCTGGCCGCTCCGATCACGGCCTGCACCGCCCACGACAGCGGAAGGATCACCGTCGGAGTCAAATTCGACCAGCCCGGCCTGGGCGTCAAGGAACCCGACGGGACGCTGCGCGGGTTCGACGTCGACGTGGCCCGCTACGTCGCCGGGCGGCTGGGTTATCCGCCCGATCGCATCACCTGGATCGAAGCGCCGTCCGGCCAACGCGAGACGCTGCTGCGCAACGGCCAGGTCGACTATGTGGTGGCCACCTACTCGATCACCGACAACCGGCGCCGCAAAGTCGACTTCGCCGGCCCCTACCTGCTCACCGGGCAGTCACTGCTGGTGCGCACCGACAACACCGACATCACTGGGACATCGTCGCTGCAGCACCACAAGAAGCTGTGTTCGGTGTCGGGCTCCACGCCGGCGCAGCGCATCAAGGACCGCTACCCGGGCGTGCAGCTGCAGCGCTACGACACCTACTCGGCCTGCGTGGAGGCATTGCGCAACAACGCAATCGATGCGGTGACCACCGACGACGTGATCCTCGCCGGCTATGCCGCCCAAAGTCCCGGAGCGTTCAAGCTGGTGGGCGAGCCGTTCTCGGCGGAGAGCTACGGGATCGGGGTGCGCAAGGGCGACGACGCGCTGCGCACCCAGATCAACAATGCGCTCGTCGAGATGGAGAGCGACGGTTCGTGGCGGGCGTCGTTCGCGGCCAACTTCGGCGCCGCCGGGTTCGCGGTTCCCACCCCTCCGCCGATCGATCGATGATGTTCGCCCAGAATCGCGGCCAGTTCCTCGAGGCGTTCACCGTCACCGTGGAGTTGGCGGTGCTGTCCGGCTTTTTCGCGCTGATACTCGGCACCGGTCTGGCCGCCATGCGGCTGGCTCCGGTGCCGGCCCTGCGGTGGCTTTCAGGCTGCTATGTCCACCTGGTCCGCAATACGCCGCTGACGCTGCTGTTGCTGTTGTGCTCGTTCGGCCTGGCCCAGACCCTGGGGGTGACGCTGGTCGATTCGCAGTCGCCGACGTCGATCGATGACAGCAACTTTCGGCTGGCCGTGCTGGGACTGAGCGTCTACACCGCGTCTTTCGTGTGCGAGGCGGTGCGTTCCGGGGTCAACACGGTGGGGATCGGGCAGGCCGAGGCGGCCCGCTCGCTAGGGCTGAGCTTCACCCAGAACCTGCGGATCATCTTGCTGCCCCAGGCTTTTCGCGCCGTGATCATCCCGCTGGGCTCGGTGCTGATCGCGCTGAGCAAGAACACCACGCTGGCCTCGGCGATCGGTGTCGCCGAAGCGGCCCTGCTGATGAAGTCGATGACCGAGAACACCGCGGCCCTGCTCGCGGTCGGTGCGGCGTTCGCGGCCGGCTTCGTGGTGCTCACCCTGCCGCTGGGCCTGCTGTTCGGATATCTGGGCCGGCGCTGGGCGGTGACGCGATGACGCCCGCCGCGACGGTGCTCTACGACGCCCCCGGGCCGCGGGCCCGGGCTCGCCATCACGCGCTGACGGTGATCGCGCTGCTAGCCGCGGCCTTGTTGATCTGGGTGCTGTATGCGCGGCTGGCGGCCAAGGGCCAGTTGACCGCGGAGAAGTGGACGCCGTTTCTGACCGCCGACCTGTGGCGCACCTACGTACTGCCCGGAGTGGCCGGCACCCTGACGGCCGCGGCGTGGTCGATAGGGCTGGCGCTGATCCTGGGTGTCGGGTTGGGGGTCGGCCGGCTGTCGCACATCGGTCCGGTGCACTGGACCTGCGCGGTGCTGGTCGAGTTCTTCCGGGCCATCCCGGTGCTGATCATGATGATCTTCGCCTTTTTCGTCTACGGGGCGCTCGGGCTGTTTCCGCCGCAGCAGCTCGCGTTGGCCGGGGTGGTCACCGGCCTGACGCTGTACAACGGCGCGGTCATCGCCGAGATCGTCCGGGCCGGGGTGTTCGGTCTGCCAGGCGGACAGTCCGAGGCGGCCGCCGCGCTGGGGCTGGGCTGGGGAACCTCGATGCGGCTGGTGCTGCTGCCGCAGGCCGTCACCGCGATGCTGCCGGTGCTGGTGTCGCAATTGGTGGTGGTGCTCAAGGACACCGCGATCGGTTACCAGATCACCTACGTGGAGATGGTGCGCCAGGGCACCGTGGTCGGCTCCCAGTACCGCAACTACCTGCCCGCACTGTTGGTGATCGCGGCGCTGATGATCGCCGGAAACCTGGTTCTCTCGGCGGCCGCGACCGGGCTGGAGCGACGGCTGCGCCGGGCACGTCACCGGGCGCTGGAGGCGGCCGCCATCGAGCCCGAGGGCACCCCCGGGGCCCGGGTTCGTTAGGCGGTGCGCGCGGTCGGCTCGGCGTCTAGAGTCGGTGCCGACAGCTACCGATGAGGAGACTTCCATGGCTATCACCCCCAAGGACGCGTTCAACGCCGCCCGTGACATCGCCGCGCACGCCGTTGAGAAGGCCTCCGACATCGTCGAGGACGCCGGCGACATCATTCGCGGGGACATCTCCGGTGGCGTCAACGCGATCGTTCAAGATTCCATGGAGATCGCCACGCACGCCGTCGAGCGGACCAAGGAAGTGTTCACCGGACAAGACGACGCCGACGAGGCCGAGGACGCCTGAGCCTCAAACCCGGCGGCGCTCCTGTTCGGCAGCAAGCTCGTCGCGGACCACGTCGTAGGCCATCGACGGGTTGTAGCCGCGGCGAGCCAGCATCGCCACCAGCCGCCGGGTGACACGAACGTCGTCCTCGCCAAGGATCTCCCGGCGAAGCTTGGCCTGCACCAGCTGTTCGGCCCGGGCGCGCTCGGCGCCGGCGTCGATACCGGCCAGCGCCCCGGCGATCACGTCCTCATCCACGCCCTTGGTACGCAGCTCGGCGGCCAGCACCTTGCGGCCCTTGCCCGCGTGTTCGCGCCGGGAGCGCACCCACTGCTGGGCGAAGTCCGCGTCGTCGATCAGGCCGGCCTTCGTCAGCCGGTCGAGCACCCGGGTACTGACGTCATCGGGGTAGCCCCGTTTGGCCAGCTGTCCGGCGAGCTCGGCACGGGTGCGGGCCCGCACGGTGAGCAGGCGAAGGCACAGTGACTTCGCCTGCTCCTCACGCTTGGGTTCGTCAGACTCAGAAGTCGACGGGAGCGGGCAGGACGTCATCGGTCAGCTCAGCGGTCAGCACGGCGCCGATACCGAGCTTCTCTTTGATCTTCTTCTCGATCTCGTTGGCCACGTCGACGTTCTCCAGCAGGTAGTTTCGGGCGTTCTCCTTGCCCTGCCCGAGCTGTTCGCCGTCGTAGGTGAACCACGAGCCGGACTTGCGGATGAATCCCTGATCCACACCCATGTCGATCAGCGAGCCCTCGCGGCTGATGCCGCGGCCGTACAGGATGTCGAACTCGGCCTGTTTGAAGGGGGGCGAGCAGTTGTGCACCACAACCCCTTCCGCGACGAGGTTGTGCAATTCCTCGACCTCGATGTCGAAGGTTCGCGCTCGCTTCATCGGCAGCACTTCACGGATCACCGAGTACCGCAGTTCGTCGGCCAGCACCTCACCGAGGAACTTGTCTTCCAAGGCTTCCGCCAGCGCCTGCACGCGGTCCCGGCGCAGCCGGCTGGAACCCAGTACCTGCTTCATGCCGCCGCGGGGGTCGCCGGCGCCGTCTCCGATCATTGCCGCGGCCTCTTGTGCCGTCACACCGCGCTCATCGAGGTAGTTCAGCACGGCAGTGGCAACTTCCGCCGACAGATAGACCGCCTGAGACCCGCGGCGCCGCCCACGCATGGCTTCCGGAATGGCGTTCGTGAGAGCCGTACCTCGCGGGCCCCACATCGGAACGGCGTCGGCGAAGGCCGCGATGTTCTCCATACCTGCGACCCGGACTTCGAATACCTGACGCTTGGACTGCACCCGTCGCCCGTCGATGATACTGGGCCGCTTCTGGGTCGGATCGTAGTCTCGGACGGTGCTCACGATGCCGAATCGCAGGAGCAGCCAATGGATCTGGTGCGCGAGCTGTTCGGATGTCGTCGTGTAGCCGACCCGCAGTGCACCGGTCTGCTCCCGGCTCACCCAGCCGTCGCTCTCCAGCAGGCCGAACAGCAAGTTCCCGACGACATCGGCACTGACGTCCGGCTCGAAGAACCAGGCGGGAATCGTCTTCTCCCACGCTAGCTTTCCGTGAATACCGGCCCGCCGGCACAGGTCCAGAACACCGTTGGGTTCACCGGGCCGATGGCTGATCGCCAATGAGATCCGCCCCTGCGGATGGGCGGCACAACCGAGCGTCGCCGCGATTCGGGTCGCGTCGTCGATCAGCGACTGCTGGATGTTGATGAAGTTGACGGGAGTCTTGCCGCCCACATAACCGTCGCCGATCAGATACCCCAACAGCCGGGCGTGATCCGCCGGAATCGGCTCGTTGTCGCCGAATCCGTCGAAGCGACGCGGCTGCGCCACCCGGTCTCCCGCGCGAAGCTCCCCCGCCTGACGCCAGCCGTGTTCCGTCAGGACCTTGTGATCGGGCGTTGCCCAGAGCGTGGCGCCGCCGGCGATCCGCAAGCCGACCACATCCTGGGTTCCCTGGTCGAACCAGGACACCACCGGCCGGACATGCAATGTTCCGTCCTTTGCCGCAGCCGCGACGTGGATCTGCCTGCGCTCGTCGACGACGTCCTCGATTCGATGCGTTGCGCCGGTGACAGGGTCGAAGATTCGGGTTCCTTCGGCAAGACACTTGTTCTTGACCACCTTGACCCGGGTGCGGTTACCGACCGCGTCGGTGCCGTCCTTGAGCGTCTCGATTCTCCTGACGTCCAATCGAACTGAAGCGTAGAACTTCAAAGCCTTTCCGCCCGTGGTCGTTTCGGGCGAGCCGAACATCACTCCGATTTTTTCCCGCAGCTGGTTGATGAAGATAGCGGTGGTGCCCGAATTGTTCAGTGCGCCAGTCATTTTCCGCAGCGCCTGGCTCATCAGCCGGGCCTGCAGGCCGACGTGACTGTCCCCCATCTCGCCCTCGATCTCGGCGCGCGGCACCAGGGCGGCCACCGAGTCGATCACCAGGATGTCCAGCGCTCCGGAGCGGATCAGCGTGTCGGCGATCTCCAGTGCCTGCTCACCGGTGTCGGGCTGGGACACCAGCAGCGAGTCGGTGTCCACCCCGAGCTTCTTGGCGTACTCGGGGTCCAACGCGTGCTCGGCGTCGATGAACGCCGCGATCCCGCCGGCGGCCTGGGCGTTGGCCACCGCGTGCAGCGCCACCGTGGTCTTGCCGGAGGACTCCGGGCCGTAGATCTCGACGACCCGGCCCCGGGGCAACCCGCCGATGCCCAGCGCGACATCGAGTGCGATCGACCCGGTCGGGATGACTGTGATCGGCTGGCGCACCTCGTCGCCGAGGCGCATTACCGAGCCTTTGCCGAAGTTCTTGTCGATCTGGGCCATCGCCAGTTCGAGTGCTTTTTCGCGATCGGGGGCTTGCGCCATGATGCCTCTCCTGTGGTTCGGTAGTCCGGTTGACCGGGTATCGGTCGATTGGCCGTGACGCTAGTAGCGGGGTCCGACAATCCGCCGAACTCCATCCACAGTAGGCGAACGCGTGTTCGAATCAAGTCAGGCACGCGGCGTGTCGGTGTGTCTGACTTTCCAGAGCGGCGAGACCGGGTCAGGCCACCCGCATCACATGGGCCGAGGCGCCGATGGTGGTGTCGCCGGCGCCCATCATGGTGCGCATGAACGCCTCTTGTTCCCGTCTGCCGCGCAGAGCCGCGCGGTCCAGGCCGCCCGGCAAGACCAGTGCCGCGGTGCTGCGCACCAGGTTGATCGGCGTCCGCAACACCTGGTACCACGGCGGGACGTAGGCCGGCAGCCCCAGCTCGCGCATCGCCCGCGGACCCAGGAAACCGC
Source organism: [Mycobacterium] zoologicum (assembly GCF_020172665.1). Lineage (GTDB taxonomy): Bacteria > Actinomycetota > Actinomycetes > Mycobacteriales > Mycobacteriaceae > Mycobacterium > Mycobacterium zoologicum. The sequence continues at coordinate 2,761,093 of NZ_CP083985.1, forward strand.
TGGTCAGCGACAGATGCTGGGCCCGGGCGACCCGTCGCCGCAGGCCCGTCATGGTGGAGTAGTGCCACTGGAGCGGATCGTCGGCCATCGGAACCGCCAGCTGCTTGGTGGATTCGTCGGGCGCCGACAGCGCACCGAGCGTGTGGTACAGGATGCGGACCGCGTCGCGGTAGCTGCGCGGCAGCCACTCGTCGCGCACCCCCATCAGCCAGCCGACGTAGCGGGTCAGATGGGCGATGGCGTCGAGCTCGCCGGGGGGCAGCACGATACCTATCCCCAGTCCGCCGATCGGCGGGGCGATCAGGGCACCCACCAGGGTTGCGGCCATGTCGGTCTGGTTGACCGGCAGGCCCCACTCGTCACCGCGCCAGTCCGGCAGCGCCGCCACGTGCCGGCGCACGTACTCGTGAATGAGCCTGACCCGGACGGTGGCCCGATACCCGACGCCGAGCGGCTCCAGGCCGCCTTCGGCGGTGAGGTCCAGCGCCCACTGCATGGTCTCGGCGAATCGCTTGTTCGAGCCCTTCTCCAACACCCCGGTGCGCAGCAGGGTCTTGTTGAACGAGGAGAACCGGTACCCGCCCAGCAGTGAGACGTCGCGGGAGATGTAGACGCCGTCGGCGCCGCCGCGCCGCAGTGCCCGCTGCCCCCGGCGCAGCAGATCCATATCGACCCACTCCGGGATGGGTTCGAACTCACCGAAGAACTCCCGCAACGGCTCCGGCGCGTCCGGCACGGCGGCCAGGCCGTGCGTCAGGATCTCATCGAAGATCGGCCGGGTCGCTGCGGTGCCGGTGGCCGACATCCAGTCCACCAGCCGTCGCATCGGCTCGTCGCCGACGGTCAGGTCCACACCGATCTGATGCCAGCGCTGCGGCGAGGGTTTGTCGATCCCCAGCGCTCCGGCGATCAGCCGGATTCCGACCGGAACCGCGCCGGGGGTTTCCGGGTGCCGGGTGGGAATCGGCGAGTTCGTCAAGACGGCCCCCAATGCAGTTTTGGATAACATCCGTATTCCAAATCTAGGGCGCGGGTAGAGTGCTGTCAATGACACGCCGGGAAGTGGTACGCGACTACGGCGGCATCAGCGCCGTCGACCGTCGCGCCGAACGGCGCGCCAAGCTGCTGGCCGCCGGCCGGCAGCTGTGGGGCGAGTCGGGGCTGCGCGACGTCACCGTGCGCGGGGTGTGCGCCGAGGCCGGCCTGATCCCCCGCTACTTCTACGAGCAGTTCGGAAACCGCGACGCGCTGATCTTCGCGGTGTCCGACGACGTCCGCGACCAACTGCTCGAAACCCTGGTCACCGCCGGCGTCGCCGACCCGGGCACCCTGACCGACAAACTCCGCTCCGCACTGACGGCGTTCCTGGACCGCATCGCCGCCGACCCGCACATCCATCGGATCGCCACCGACGACCTGTCCGGGGTGCCCGGCCTGACCGAACACCGCGCGCACATCCTGGAGATGATCGCCGACCTGATCGTGCAACTGACACCGGGCGTGCTCGGCTCCGAGACCCCCGAACCGGCGGAGTTACGCCGGGGCGCGCTGTTCCTGGTCGGCGGGGTCAACCAGATCATCGAGTCCTGGTTGGCCGATCCCGTCGAGTCCACCGCCGAACTGGCCACGGTCTGCGCCGACCTGTGCGTGTCGGTGGTCCGCAACATCATCGTGCGGCCGCCGGATCCCACTCACCACTGATCGCGCGGCACGTCGAAGTCCGAGCACAGCGCCCACCACACGTCGCGGGGCTCCACACCGGCCTCGATCGCCTGGGCGGCGGTCCGCCCGCCCACCGCGGACAGCACGTGGTCGGTCAGTACCGACGCGCCGTAGGCCGCACCGAAACGCAGCGTGACCCGTTCGTGGAATTCGGTCAGGCGCACGCGTCACAACCTACTTCGCGCTCGCCAGTGCCTCACGGCAGACCCGGACCGGATCGGCCACGCCGTCGGCACCTGCCGCGGCCCGACGGGCGGCGTCGCGGTAACCCGGCGACGACAGCACCTCACCGGCCGCCTCGGCCAGCGCCGGTCCGTTCAGCGGCCGAATCAGCCGCCCACTGCCCTGGCGCACAACACGATTGGCGATCTCCCACTGGTCACCCCCACCGGGCACCACCACCAGCGGCAGCCCGGCCAACAGCGATTTGGCCACCATGCCGTGCCCGCCGCCGCAGATCACCAGATCGGCGCGCGCCAACAATTCGTCCTGGCGCCCCAGCCCGGCGACCGCCCAGGGCGGCAGGTCCAACTCCGGGCCGTCGATCCGTGACACCGCTACCCGAGCACCGGCGGGCAGCCCGACTCCGGGCACCAAGTGCTCCAACGCCAGCTCGGCCAGCCCGGCGGCTCCGGTCGTCGCGGTGGACGGTGCCACCACCACCACCGGCCCGGGACCCGGCGGCACGGCCAGCACGTGCTCGGTCGGTTCGAAGTGCAGCGGCCCGACGACGACGGCCTCGGCGGGCCAGTCCGGCCGGGGCACCTCGAGCGCGGGCAGCGTGGCGATCAGCCGGCGCAGCGGCCCCGGGTCGACGCCCGGCAGGCCGATCCCGGCGCGAGCCCGGGCCCGCTGCCGCAGTCCGGTCCGCACCGACCGCGCCGTCAGGTACCGCATCACTGAATCGCGCAGCCGGCCCCGCACCCCGGTGCCCGGCGCGAGCCCGCTGCCGATCGGCGGCAACCCCTTGGACGGCAGGTACAGCGGATGCGGGCTCAGCTCCACCCACGCGATACCGAGCAGCTCGGCCGCCAGTCCGCCGCAGACGGTGATGACATCGGAGACCACCAGGTCCGGCGCCAGATCCCGCAGCCGGTCAAGGTTCTGGGCGGCCATCCGCGCGGCCCGGTTGTGGATCTTGGCGCCGTCGTCGAGATCGTCGTCGTCGGGCGTGGGATCGAGTCCGAGCAGTTCTGCGGCGTCCACCCCGGCGGCCCGCGCGGTGTCCAGCCATCCCACGCCGGTCAGCAAGGTCGGCGTGTCGCCGGCCTCGGCGAACCGCCGGCACAACGCGATCGCCGGGAACGCGTGTCCGGGATCCGGCCCGGCTACCACCACCACTCGCATCGGCCTACCGTGCCACAGTGCCCCCCGCCTAGGCTGGTGGGCATGACCGAACCGAGTGCCACGCAGACCGGCGTCGACAACATCCGCACCGTGGAGACCTTCCTGGCCGCGCTCGCCGCCGACGATCTCGACGCCGCGGCAGCCGCTCTCGCCGAGGACGTGGTCTACCAGAACGTCGGGTTGCCGACCATCCACGGGCGCCGGGCCACCATCGGGGTGTTCAAGCGGATGAGCGGCCGGATGGGCTTCGACGTCAAGATGCACCGGATCGCCGCCGAGGGCTGCGCGGTGCTCACCGAACGCACCGACGTGCTGACACTGGGCCCGCTGCGGCTGCAGTTCTGGGTGTGCGGGGTGTTCGAGGTGTGCGAGGGGCGAATCACGTTGTGGCGCGACTACTTCGACTTCCTGGACATGTTCAAGGCGACGCTGCGGGCGGTGGCGGCCACGGTATTCCCAGCACTGCGCCCGACACTGACATGAGCGACACCGGCGCGCGCAGGCGGCCCAACGCGATCCAATATCTGCGCTACTGCATCGGGCGTCCGTTGCCGGCCTCGATGCGGGACTGGGTCCGCAACGATCTGGCCGGCCCGGGTGCCACCATTCGGATGATCATGCGCGGCCTGGTGCCGACGACGTTGATCCTGGCCCCGTTCTGGCTGTTGCCGACAGACTTCATGACGCACCTGAGCATGACGTTCCCGATCTGGTTCATGGTGATCCTGTTCTCGCATGCGCTCAACAAGGTGTGGCGCAAGCACATGCTGCGGATGCACGGCCTCGACCCGAACCTGGCCGACGAGCGCGTCCGCCAGCGCGACGCCCACATTCACCGGTCCTACGTCGAACGCTACGGAGCCCGGCCCGAATCGGCCGATCAGCGCAGCGACGACATCTAGACCTGGGGCAGTTCGGCGAGCTCCTCGAACGCCTGCGCCCAGCCCAGCATCCGGTCGGTGGCACCTGCCAGCTCGTCGCGGTAACGATGCTGCGACATCGGCGAATTCGCCGGCACCCCCGACGACGGGCCGTCGTTGGCTGAGGCAACCAGTTGCGCTGCGGCGGTGACCATTTCGTTGTACTGGCGCACCCCTGCGCTGAGCTGGGCGGTGAACGCGTTGATGGTCGGTACCAGGTAGTCACGGGACTGCGGGCTGTGCTGCACGGCCCGTTCCATCGAAACCACTTGTGTCGCAGTGGCTGCCATCGCCGATGCGGCACCGTTGACCGCGGACGTCAGCTCGACGATCTCATCGGAAGGCAGCAGCCCGCCACGCTCGAGCACGCTGAGCAGCGACACCATCCCGCGCTCGGAGGCGCCGAGGGCATACATGGCCGGCCGTGCCGCTGAACCCGGCGGCGGCAGGCGGCGCGCTGCGGTGGCCGGCGTGGTCGGCAACGGCACAGAACGCAGCCAGCGGTACCGCAGCAGCAACAGCGTGGCCGGTGCGGCCGCCCCGGCAGCGATCAGCCCGGTGATCAGCAGCACCCACACCGGGGTGGCCCACGACGCCAGCACCGCCGTCACCAGCATCCAAAACCCGCATGCGGCAGTGAAGAACAACCCCAGCCGCAGCGCCCATCGCCGCTTTCGCAGCAGCCGGGCCCGAGGGTTGGCAAGCGCGCCCAACTTGTCGGCGAGCATGTCGGCGGCCTCGCTGGCGCGATCGACAGCACGTTGTAGCAGGGTCCCCCTGGTACGCCCCCCGACTGCCCGGGCCATCTACTACCGGCCCAGCGGGTTCTCGGGGGTGCGGTCGGTGGCGGCCTGGCCGGGGGCCGGGGTGGCTTGGCCCGGGGTGTTGGCGGCCCCACCGGCCGGCAGCGCTTCCCCGCGCATCGAGGCGCGGATCTGCTCCAGCCGGGAGTGGCCGGCCATCTGCACGCCGGCCTGTTCGACCTCGATCATCCGGCCCTGCACCGAGCCCTGCGCCAGTTCGGCCGCGCCGATCGCGTTGGCGTAGCGGCGCTCGATCTTGTCGCGCACCTCATCGAGGCTGGGGGTGGTCCCCGGCGCGGCGATCTCGCTCATCGACCGCAGCGACGCGCTGACCTGCTCCTGCATCTTGGCCTGCTCGAGTTGGCTGAGCAGCTTGGTGCGCTCAGCGATCTTCTGCTGCAGGATCATCGCGTTCTGCTCCACGGCCTTCTTGGCCTGCATCGCTGCCGACAGCGCCTGGTCGTGCAGTGTCTTGAGGTCTTCCACGCTCTGCTCGGCGGTGACCAGTTGGGCCGCGAACGCCTCGGCGGCGTTGTTGTACTCGGTGGCCTTGGCGGCGTCACCGGCGGCGGTGGCCTGGTCGGCCAGCGTCAGCGCCTGGCGCACATTGACCTGAAGCTTCTCGATGTCGGCCAGCTGCCGGTTCAGCCGCATCTCGAGTTGACGCTGATTGCCGATCACCTGCGCGGCCTGCTGGGTGAGCGCCTGGTGCTGGCGCTGCGCCTCCTCGATGGCCTGCTGGATCTGCACCTTCGGGTCGGCGTGCTCGTCGATCTTGGCGTTGAACAGCGCCATCACGTACTTCCAGGCCTTGACGAACGGGTTGGCCATCAGTCAGCTCCGTATGAGTTGTGGTCGAGTGTCAGCGGGTCCGCGGCGCACCCGGTGACCAATTTATCGGGTCAGTGCGCACCGGGTGGGTGATCAGGCTCGGTTGCGGCGCGTCACGCCGAGGCCATCGCCCGAATCGGCGGGATCACGACCTTGGTGCCGGCGTCGATGCGGGTGACGGAGCCGACCCGCTGAGCCTGCCGGTCCTGCTCGGCCCGCTCGGCCCGCGCCAGCCGGACTCCGGCGTCGAACAGCACCTCCGACAGCGGGACCTGCAGCGCCGCGCAGATGGCGTTCAGCAGCTCGCTGGAGGCCTCCTTGCGGCCGCGCTCGACCTCCGACAGGTACCCCAGGCTGACCCGCGCCGAGTCGGACACCTCACGCAGCGTGCGGCCCTGCGTCATCCGGGCCTCGCGCAGCATCTCGCCGACGGACTCCCGCAGCAACGCTGTCATCTGTGCTCTCCCTCTTGGGTCGACGCCTCTTTGTCGACTTGGAAAAACTCCCCAGTCAGGAGAGACAACGCGCACGAGCCCGTTCGGGTTCCCGAATCACCCGACTCAACCCCGCGAGGAGCCTAGGAGATCGGTGACGGCCGAGATCACGTAGTCCACCCCGGTCACGACGGTCAGCACCACGGCGGCAGCCATCACCGCCCAGGCCGTCACCAGCCAGGGGCCGTCGAGCGGCAGGACGAGCAGCCCGATGCCGACGGCCTGAACCAACGTCTTGAGCTTGCCGCCGCGACTGGCCGGGATCACCCCCCGGTGCAGCACCGCGAACCGCAACAGGGTGATGCCGATCTCGCGGGCCAGGATCAGCACCGTCACCCACCACCACAGGTCGCCGAGCATCGACAACCCGATCAATGCCGCACCGATCAGGGCCTTGTCGGCGATCGGGTCGGCTAGGGCGCCGAACTCGGTCACCAGCCCGTAACGGCGGGCCAGGGCGCCGTCGAGCCGGTCGGTGACGATCGCGACGGCGAAGACGACGAAAGCCACGATGCGCGTATTGGTGTCATGGCCGTGCTGAGCGAACAGGGCGACCAGAAAAACCGGGACAAGCAGCAGGCGCATCGTGGTCAGCGCGTTGGGCAGATTGATCACGGGGACACGCGTCACCGCCGGATCGATTTGAGGGTGCCCTGACACGGCAGACAGAATATCGGGTACCCAGCCCGAAACCAGAAACCGTTAATGTTCAGCTGTGCATCCAGCGGCTGAGGAACCGGTCCACCAGACCCGGATCCGGCGCGCCCGGACCTCTGACGTCCCGGCGATCAAGAGCCTCATCGACGTGTACGCAGGCAAGATCCTGCTGGAGAAGAACCTCGTCACCCTTTACGAATCGGTTCAGGAATTCTGGGTGGCCACCGACGCCGACAACCGGATCGTGGGCTGCGGCGCCCTGCACGTGTTGTGGTCGGATCTTGGTGAGGTGCGCACCATCGCGGTGGATCCGGCGCTGACCGGCCAAGGGATCGGGCATGCGATCGTCGCCCGGCTGCTGCGGGTCGCCCGCGATCTGGAGTTGCAGCGCCTGTTCGTGCTGACTTTCGAGACGGCTTTTTTCGCCCGGCACGGTTTCACCGAGATCGAGGGCACGCCGGTGACCGCCGAGGTGTACGAGGAGATGCAGCGTTCCTACGACGTCGGGGTGGCCGAGTTCCTGGACCTGAGCTACGTCAAGCCGAACACCCTGGGCAACACCCGGATGCTGCTCGTGCTGTGACGGCTACGCCGTAGAGGCGAGGAAGCCGGGGGCCGCTCCGATGAGGAAGCTGAACTGCCCGTCGGACTCCATCCGGCCTTCGCGGACCACGCTCAGATCCGCGATGCCCTGCTTGCGCCCCTGTTCGCGGAGTTGATTCTCGGTGATCATCTCTTTGCGCATGTTCTGATACAGCAGCTCACCGTCGCGTATGAGCAGCAGCGAACCGGGCCGGATGACCCGCGCCGCCCACGTCCAGCGGTGCGCCGCCCAGTTCAGCACGAACGACCAGCCGATGATCACGCTGACCAGCAACACGCCGTCGCTGATCGACTTGTACCCGCCCGCCATACCGTTCTGCGCCGCGTCGGCGATCAGCACCACCACGATCAGATCCGTGATGCCGTTGGTGCCGGCCTCGCGTTTGAGCACCACCCGCAGCAAGGCGTAGATGGTTACGTAGATGACCGTTCCGCGGATGAAGATCTCCAACGGCGGGGTATCGAAAGCGAAGAGTCGTGCCCAATCCACCCGACGATTATCCCCGTTCGTCCAGCTGGTTGTCACCTTCCGTTTCAGGCGTGGCTAGAAATCATCGTCGGCGGGTTCCGGCTCGCCGCCGCCGCGGATCAGCATCAGCGTCGCGGCCAGCTCGTCCGGCTTGACCAGCACCTGACGGGCCTTGGAACCCTCGGACGGGCCCACGATGTCGCGGGTCTCCATCAGATCCATCAGCCGGCCCGCCTTGGCGAACCCGACCCGCAGCTTGCGCTGCAGCATCGAGGTGGAACCGAACTGGCTGGACACCACGAGTTCGACGGCCTGCAGGAACACGTCCATGTCGTCGCCGATATCGGGGTCCACGTCGGCGCGATCGCCGCTGGGCTTCACCGCGGTGACGCCCTCGGTGTATTCGGGTTCGGCCTGGTCCTTGCAGGCGTTGACGACGCCCTGGATCTCCTCGTCGGAGATGAACGCCCCCTGTAGCCGGATCGGCTTGTTGGCCCCCATCGGCAGGAACAGTCCGTCGCCCATGCCGATCAGCTTCTCGGCGCCCGGCTGGTCGAGGATCACCCGGGAGTCGGTCAGCGACGAGGTGGCGAATGCCAGCCGGGACGGAACGTTGGTCTTGATCAGACCGGTGACGACGTCCACCGACGGCCGCTGCGTGGCCAAGACCAGGTGAATACCGGCTGCCCGCGCCTTTTGCGTGATCCGCACGATGGCGTCCTCGACGTCGCGCGGGGCGGTCATCATCAGGTCGGCGAGCTCGTCGACGACCGCGAGGATGTAGGGGTAGGGCCGGTACACCCGTTCGCTGCCCAGCGGCGCGGTGATCTCCCCGGAGCGCACCTTGTCGTTGAAGTCGTTGATGTGGCGCACCCGCGACGACTTCATGTCCTGGTAGCGCTGCTCCATCTCCTCGACCAGCCAGGCCAGCGCGGCGGCGGCTTTCTTGGGCTCGGTGATGATGGGCGTGATCAGGTGTGGAATGCCTTCGTACGGCGTGAGTTCGACCATCTTCGGGTCGATCAGGATCATCCTGACCTCTTCCGGGGTGGCCCGCGCCAGCAGCGACACCAGCATCGAGTTGACGAAGCTCGACTTGCCCGAGCCGGTGGAGCCGGCCACCAGCAGGTGCGGCATCTTGGCCAGGTTGGCGCAGATGAAGTCGCCCTCGATGTCCTTGCCCAGCCCGATCACCAGCGGATGGTGGTCGGCGCGGGTGGTCGGCGCGGTCAGCACGTCGGCCAGCCGCACCAGCTCACGGTCGGAGTTGGGCACCTCGATGCCGACGGCGGACTTGCCCGGGATGGGCGCCAGCATCCGCACGCTTTCGGTGGCCACCGCGTAGGCGATGTTGCGCTGCAGCGCGGTGATCTTCTCGACCTTGACACCGGGCCCCAGCTCCACCTCGTAGCGGGTGACGGTAGGACCGCGGGTGCAGCCGGTGACCGCGGCGTCGACCTTGAACTGCTCGAGCACCGAGGTGATCGCGTCGGCCATCTGTTCGTTGGCGACGGTGCGCGTCTTGGGCGGATCGCCCGCGACGAGCAGGGTCAGCGACGGCAGCGTGTAGGGGCCTTCCACCACGCGGTCCAGGACGACGGTGTCGTTGGACTTGGCGGGCTTGGCCTTGGGCGCCTTGCGGCGGGCCGGCTTGGCCGGCGCCTCGGCGGGCGCCTCGTCGAGTGGGTAGTTGTCCAGCGGGGTGCGCGACTGCCAGTCCGGGGCCGGCTCGTCGGCTGCGGCAGCGGCACCCTCGTCGACGAAGGCTTGATCGTCGTAGCCGTCGTCGTAATCCTCGGCATAGTCGTCGCCTTGGCCGTAGCCGTAGTCGTCGTAGTAGTCGCCATCGTCGTAGGCGCCACGGAACATCGTGCGCAGCGCCTCGGGCGCCTCGCGCAGGGTGGTGCCGGTCAGCAGCAGCACTCCGAACAGCACCCCGATGCACAGCAGCGGCGCGGCGATCCACGGGGTCAGCCCGTCCGCCAGTGGCCCACCGATGGCGAATCCGACAAAGCCGGCGCCGTGCAGGCGACCGTCGGGGCTCTGCGGCGAGCCCGACCACAGGTGCCACAGGCCCAGGATCGGCAGCGCGACCATCACCGAGCCCAGGATCAGCCGGGGCCGGGTCTCCGGGTCGGGCTCGGTGCGCATCAACAGGACACCGGCGGCGGCCGCGGCCAGCGGGAGCAGCATCACCGCGCCACCGATCAATGTGCGCAGGCCGGTGTCGACCCATGCCCCGACCGGGCGCGCGGCGTCCAGCCAGCAGCTTGCTGCGGTCACCACGGCCAGACCCAGCAGGGCCAGCGCGATGCCGTCACGGCGGTGTCCCGGGTCGATGTCGTGTGCGCGGCCCACCGATCGGGCTGCCCCGCCGGCGCCCTTGGCCATCATCAGCCAGGTTGCGCGCGCCATCCGTCCGCCGGCCAGCCCGGCGGCCACCGGCCAGGAGTGTTGCTGTGCTGGGCGGCGGGTTTTGGCCGGCTGCCGGGCACGTGTCGGCCGCGATCCACCTTTGGCGCCGGCCTTTGACCCGGTCGTTCGGGTGCCGGAACGTGCGGGAGCCCTACTAGTGGTCTTACTAGCCATATCGGCAAGCGTAGTCGCAATAGCCTCATCTGCACCATAAGGCACACTGGCCCCGGCGCATTGGTTCATCTCACAGGCCGATTCGCGCTGAGTAAGGTGGCCGGAGAAACCCCCCGCCTGTCGAGGAGCCGCACATGCCCGTGGTCATCATCGCCACATTTGCCGTCAAGCCGGAATCGGTCGAAGCCGTCCGCGAAATCTGCACCAAGGCGGTGCCGCAAGTCCACGATGAACCCGGTTGCCAGCTGTACTCCTTGCACGAGACCGACGGCGCCTTCGTCTTCGTCGAGCAGTGGGCCGACGAAGAGGCACTCAAGGCGCATTCGGCCGCACCATCGGTCGCCGGGCTGTTCGGCAGCCTCAGCGAGCACCTGGCCGGTCCGCCGGACATCAAGATGCTGACGCCGGTGCCGGCCGGCGACCCGGCCAAGGGCCGGCTGCGGGCCTAGAGCATGGGGACGCTGGACGGCAAGGTCGCATTCATCACCGGTGCCGCCCGTGGCCAGGGCCGCGCCCACGCGCTGCGGCTGGCCGCCGAGGGCGCCGACATCATCGCCGTCGATCTGTGCGACCAGATAGCCAGCGTGCCCTACCCGCTGGCCACCGCGGAGGATCTGGCGGCCACCGTCAAGCTGGTGCAGGACACCGGCTCCCGAATTGTGGCCACCACCGCCGATGTCCGCGATCGCGCCGGGTTGGCCACCGCGCTGCAGGCCGGCATGGACGAACTCGGCCGGCTCGACATCGTGATCGCGAACGCCGGAATCGCTCCGATGGCAGGCGAGGACGCCTGGCAGGACGTGATCGACGTCAACCTCACCGGCATCTACCACACCGTCGACGTGGCGATGAAGCCGATGATCGCCCAAGGGGACGGCGGGTCGATCGTGCTGGTCAGCTCGGTGGCCGGGCTGGTCGGCCTGGCCGCTCCCGCCGCAGGATCTCTGGGTTACGCCGCCGCCAAGCACGGCATCGTGGGACTGATGCGGGTCTACGCCAACCTGCTTGCGCCGCACAGCATTCGGGTTAATTCGCTACATCCGGCCGGTGTGCTCACACCCATGATCGACAACGAGTTCACCCGGAAATGGCTGGAGGGCATCGACACCCAGGGCGGACCGGATATGGGCAACGCGTTGCCGGTGCAGGTGCTGCAACCCGAAGACGTCGCCAACGCGGCGTACTGGCTGGTGTCCGATGCGGCCCGCTACATCACCGGTGTGACGCTGCCGGTGGACGCCGGCTACATCAACAAGCGCTAGCCGTTGACCTCGATGACCGTCGGCACGATCATCGGCTGACGCCGGTAGACCTCGCCCACCCACTTGCCCACCGTGCGGCGCACAGCCTGGGCGATCCGGGTCGGATCGGTGACCTGCTCTGCGACAAGGGATTCCAGCTCCACCTCGATCTTGCGGGCCACCGGCTCCAGCGCCTTGGGATCTTCGGAGAAGCCCCGCGAATACAGATGCGGCGGCGCCACCGGCTTGCCGGTCCCCCGGCGCACCACCACGGTCACCGCGACGAAACCCGACGACAGGATCAGCCGCTCCCCCAGCGTCGCGTCACCGACGTCGCCGTCGACCAGCCCGTCGACGAACATCTTGCCGGTCGGAACCGCCCCGGCGATGCCGGCCTCACCTGCCACCAGGTCGACACTGACGCCGTTCTCGGCCAACAGGATCGACTCCTGCGGCACCCCGGTGCGGGCGGCCAGCGCGGCATTGGCGCGCATCATCCGCCAGGTGCCGTGCACCGGCATCACGTTGCGGGGCCGAATACCGTTGTAGAGGAACAGCAGTTCGCCGGCGTAGGCGTGCCCGGAGACATGCACCCGCGCCTGGGCATTGGTGACCACCCGGGCGCCGACCTTGGCCAGGGCGTCCATCACCCCGTAGACGGCCTCTTCGTTGCCGGGGATCAGCGATGACGACAGCACCACCAGGTCGCCGGCGGTCAGGGTGATCGACCGGTGCTCGCCGCGCGACATCCGCGACAACGCCGACAGCGGCTCGCCCTGGGTTCCGGTGGTGACCAGCACGACCTTCTCGGGCGGCATCATCTCGGCGGCCCCGATGTCGATCAGATCCGAGTCCTGCACCCGCAGAAAGCCCAGGTCTTTGGCGATGCCCATGTTGCGGACCATCGACCGTCCGACGAACGACACCCGGCGGCCCTGGGACACCGCGGCGTCGACGATCTGCTGGACCCGGTCCACATTCGAGGCGAAGCACGCCACGATCACCCGTCCCTCGGCGCCCCGGATCAGCCGGTGCAGGGTGGGCCCGACCTCGCTCTCGCTGGGCCCGACGCCGGGAATCTCGGCATTGGTCGAGTCGCACAGGAACAGGTCCACGCCCTTGTCGCCGAGACGCGACATGCCGGGCAGGTCGGTGGGACGTCCGTCCGGCGGCAGCTGATCGAGCTTGATGTCGCCGGTGTGCAGCACGGTGCCGGCGCCGGTGTGCACCGCGATCGCCAGCGCATCCGGGATCGAGTGGTTGACGGCGAAGTACTCGCACTCGAACACCCCGTGGGTGCTGCGCTCGCCTTCGGCCACTATCTGGAACACCGGCTTGATGCGGTGTTCGCGGCATTTGGCGGCGACCAGGGCCAAGGTGAATTTCGAGCCGACCACCGGGATGTCGGGCCGCAGCTTGAGCAGGAACGGGATCGCGCCGATGTGGTCCTCGTGGGCGTGGGTGAGCACCAGCGCCTCGATGTCGTCGAGCCGGTCGGCGATGTGCCGGATGTCCGGCAGGATCAGGTCGACGCCCGGTTCGTCGTGCCCGGGGAACAGCACCCCGCAGTCGATGATGAGCAACCGGCCGAGATGCTCGAATACGGTCATGTTGCGGCCGATTTCGCTGATACCGCCCAGCGCCGTGATGCGCAGGCCACCCGGAGTCAGCGGCTCCGGTGGCTTGAGGTCCTCATTCACCGGCACCTACTGCAGCACCGAGGCGGCACGCATGTCGACGGCGAGTTCGTCGACCTCGACCGCGGTCGCCGGCACCATCGGCAGTCGCGGGTCACCGACGTCGACGCCCTGCAGTCGCAGGCCGGCCTTGACGAAGGTCACCCCGCCGGTGCGGGCCATCGCGTTGGACAGCGGCGCGATCTCGACGTTGATCTTGCGCGCGATGTCGACGTCGCCGGACTGGTAGGCGGTGAGCATGTCGCGCAACTGTCCGGCGGCGAAGTGCCCGATCACGCTGACGAAGCCGGTGGCCCCCATCGCCAGCCACGGCAGGTTGAGCGCGTCATCGCCGGAGTAGTAGGCCAGGTCGGTCTCGGCCATGATCTGTGCGGCGGCGTGCAGGTCACCCTTGGCGTCCTTGATCGCGACGATGTTCGGGTGCTCGGCCAGTTCGAAGATGGTGTCCGGTGCGATCGGCACCACCGAGCGGGCCGGGATGTCGTAGAGCATCACCGGCAGGGCGCTGGCGTCGGCTACCGCGGTGAAATGCGCGAGCAGACCTGCCTGCGAGGGCCGCGAGTAGTAGGGCGTCACCACCAGCAGTCCGTGCGCGCCCACCCCGGCGCAGGCCTCGGCCAGCCGGACGCTGTGTTCGGTGTCATTGCTGCCGGCACCGGCGATGACGCGGGCCCGGTCCCCGACGGCCTCGACCACCGCGCGCAGCAGCGTGAGCTTCTCGTAGTCAGCCGTGGTGGGCGACTCACCGGTGGTCCCGGAGACCACCAGTCCGTCGCAGCCCGCGTCGACCAGGCGATTCGCCAGCCGGGCGGCGGCGTCGGTGTCCACTGAACCGTCCGCGCTGAACGGTGTCACCATCGCGGTCACAACGGTGCCCAACTGCGCCTTGGCGTCGAATCCGCTGCTGCTCACGGCGTCCAGATTACCTGGCCTTCCGCCCGGCTCAGACCTCGGTGGCCAGCGGACTGGTGGCGACTTCGGTGCCGTCCGCCAGGGCGCTGATCTGGAAGTCCCCGAATGCCGCCGGGGCCAGCGCCACCAGCTGCCGCAGGCACTCGACGGCCAGCCTGCGGATCTCGACGTCGGCATGCTCGCTGGCCCGCACCGCGATGAAGTGCCGCCATGCCCGATAATTGCCGGTCACCACGATGTGGGTCTCGGTGGCGTTGGGCAGCACCGCGCGGGCGGCCTGGCGAGCCTGCTTGCGCCGCAGCAGCGCCCCTGGTTGGTCTGCGAATTTGGCTTCCAGCCTGGCCATCAGCTCGGTGTAGACCGCGTGGCTGGCATCAGCGGCCTCGGTCAGGATCTCTTGCAGCTCCGGGTCGTCCTGGATGCCGGGCGGCACCACCACCCGCGCGTCCGGCTCGGGCACGTAGCGCTGCGACAGCTGGGAGAACGAGAAGTGCCGGTGCCGGATCAGCTCGTGAGTGGCCGACCGGGACACACCGGTGATGTAGAACGTCGCCGAGGCGTGCTCGAGCACCGAGAAGTGCCCCACGTCGATGATGTGCCTGAGGTAGGTGGCGTTGGTGGCGGTCCGCGGGTTGGGCTTCGACCAGCTCTGGTAACAGGCCCGCCCGGCGAACTCGACCAGCGCCTGGCCGCCGTCGGCGTCGGTGCTCCACGGCACGTCCGGCGGCGGAATGAAGTCGGTCTTGGCAATCAGTTGCACGCGCAGCGGCGCCTTTTCGGCCACGGCAATCACCTTAAGGCGTGCCGGCCCGGTGTCAGTGCCACCGCGCCCACTCGTAGGGCACCAGCGCGCGCAGGAAGTTCAGATCCGGGCCGGGGCGCGCGTGTACGAACAGGTCTTGCACAGGATCCGGTTCAGAACGTCAGCCGTTCGGCACCTTCGCGGCGATCTGCCCGGCGATGACCACCGCAGTGTCCTTGGGGTCCGCGCTGCAGGTGTTGACGTCGACCACGACGTTGTTGACCACGGTCAACGCCCGCCCGCAGGCCCAGCTCACGTCGTTGCCCGCATTGTCTTGGGTCGCGACCGTGCTCAACATGCCGTCGACGTTGGTGATGGGTCCGGCGGTCCAGGTGGTGCCACTCTGCAGGTGGCTGTATTCGTGGCAGGCCGGCCATTGTTGGACGGCGGCGGCGAAGACGGCGGCAGCCTGCTTGGCCGACGGAAACGCGATGACGGCCTGTTCGGCGAAGTGCTCGAAATCGTCGCCCTCGCTCAGCGCCTGTTCCCGCACCCCGGTGTAGCCGCTGTCGGCGTATACCGGTGCCTGGGCCGCACCGTCGATGGCCAGGCATTCTTGGGGCTGCATGGTGGCGCTGTCGTCCGACAGGGCGGTGTGGGTGCGGGTGACGGCCATGTCGGTCGCCGCCATGATCGGATTGATCTGCTCGGGGGTGAGCAGCAGGGCACGCAGGGCGTCCTCGGCGACGGGCACGACGGCCGTGGTGGTGGGCACCGACGATGTGGCGCTGGGCAGGACTGTTGGTTCGTGACTGCCACATCCAGCGGCCGGTATAACGCCCGCGACAACAAGCACCCACGCACCAAGAATCCGCATTCGATCACCTCGGCATCCCTGACCCCGGATCGGCGCGCCAGCCCTCAGTGTCGCCGATCAGCTCCCGGTCGCCACCCTAGCGTCGGCGCAACGGTCCTGCCAGGTCGCCGCTGCTGCCCACGGTGACCCGGCTCAGGCCCAGCCAGGACGCCATGGACTCGAGTTCGGCCACCAGCGCGTCGGCAACCCGCGGACGCGACTGCCCCCCTTCGGCGAACGCCCCGACTACGTGCAGGGCATCGTGTTGCCGGTCGGCTTTGAGGTCGACCCGCGCAACCAGCTCACCGTCCAGCAGGAACGGCCACACGTAGTAGCCGTACTGCCGCTTCGGCTCGGGCGTGTAGATCTCGATGCGGTAGTGGAAATCGAACAGCCGGTGCACGCGGGGCCGGAAGAAGATCAGCGGGTCGAACGGACACAGCAGCGCGGTACCGCGGTCGGTCCGCGGAATCGATTGCCCGGCACGCAGATACGCGGCGGCTCCCCACTCGGCGACCTGCACCGGTTCCAGCTCACCGGCGGCGACCAACTGCGCGATCGCCGGCTTGGTCTGGGCGGCTGACAGCCGGAAGTAGTCACGCAAGTCCGCCTCGGTGGCCACCCCGAGTGCACCCGCGGCCCGCAGTACCAGCTCCCGCACCGCCTCGTCGTCGTCGACCTCGCGGGCCAGCACCTGCGCCGGCAGCACGTTGGCGACCAGGTCGTAGTGCCGGGCGAAGCCGACCCGGGTGGCGGTGGTCAGCACCCCCGCGGCGAACAGCGCCTCGGCCACCCATTTGGTCTCGCTGCGATTCCACCAGGTGCCCTTGCCCCGTTTGGGCCGGCCCGCCAGGTGCTCCTCGATCTGCCCGGCGGTAGCCGGACCCAGCTCGGTCACCGCGGCGACGATCGCGTCGGCCAGTCGCGGGTTGGGCGCCACATTGCCCCACCGGCCCCGGGTGTACTGGCGCATCCGCCACCGCAGCAGCGGCCAGTCGTCGACGGCGACCAGCGCCGCCTCGTGCGCCCAGTATTCGACCAGCAGCCGCGGGGAACGTGCGCTGTGGCTCCAGGCGGCGCGGTCCAGCACCGCGCGGTCATAGCCGCCCAGCCGGCTGAACACCGGTGCGTAATGAGCACGCACCGCCACCGACACCGAGTCCATCTGCAGGACCTGGATACGCGACATCAGCCGCCTCAGGTGCGCCCGACTGACCTCGGCGCGCGGCTTGGTCTCGGCCAATCCCTGTGCGGCAACAGCGATCCGGCGCGCCTGGGCGGCCGTCAATGACGGCGTCACCGACGGTAGCTGCAGAACCGGTAACGCAGCCCCGCCGCACTGGTGAGCCACTGCCCTTTGTGCACCGACCAGCCGTCGTCGAGCGCCGGGGCCAGCGCATCGCCGCCCTGGCGTGCCAGGTCGATGTCGATCTCGGTGACTTCGCAACGGTCGGCGTCGGGCAGTGCCAGCGTGTAGATCTGCGCGCCGCCGATCACCCAGGTCTCGGCACCGGCCACCGCCGCATCCAGCGTGGGCACCACCTCGGCGCCGTCGGCGACGTAGTCGGGCTGCCGGGTCACCACCACATTGGCCCGCCCGGGCAGCGGCCGCACCTTCGCCGGCAGCGATTCCCAGGTCAGCCGGCCCATCACCACCCGGCGGCCCAGGGTGAGTTCTTTGAACCGCGCCTGGTCTTCGGGCAGCCGCCACGGGATGCCGCCGTCGCGCCCGATGACCCCGGACACCGACTGGGCCCAGATCAACGCGAGCTTGCTCATACCGCCACAGGCGCCTTGATCGCCGGGTGCGGGTCGTAGCCACGGATCTCGATGTCGTCGAACGTGTAATCGAAGATCGAATCCCGCTGCGCTAGAACAAGTTCCGGGTAAGCGCGCGGTTCGCGGGACAGCTGCTCGCGGACCTGTTCGAGGTGGTTGTCGTAGATGTGGCAGTCGCCGCCGGTCCAGACGAACTCCCCCAGACCCAACCCGGCCTGTTCGGCCATCATATGCGTGAGCAACGCATAGCTGGCGATGTTGAACGGCACCCCGAGGAACAGGTCCGCGCTGCGCTGATACAGCTGACACGACAGCCGGCCGTCGGCGACGTAGAACTGGAACAGGGCGTGGCACGGGGCCAGCGCCATCTTGTCCAGTTCGCTGACATTCCACGCCGAGACGATGATGCGCCGCGAATCCGGGTCGGTGCGCAGTAACTGGACCGCGCGCGCGATCTGGTCGATGTGCTCACCGGACGGGGTCGGCCAAGACCGCCACTGCACCCCGTAGACCGGCCCGAGATCGCCTGTCTCGGAAGCCCATTCGTCCCAAATGGTGACGCCGTTCTCGTTGAGCCAGTCGATGTTGGAGTCACCGCGCAGAAACCACAGCAGCTCGTAGATCACCGATTTGAGGTGCACCTTCTTGGTGGTGATCAGCGGAAATCCGGCGGACAGGTCATAGCGCAGCTGGTGACCGAACAGGCTGCGGGTGCCGGTACCGGTGCGGTCGGCCTTGGGGGTGCCCTGCGCCAGCACCAGCCGCAGCAGGTCCTCATACGGGGTCGCGATCGGCACGTCGCCCAGCCTAGCGGTGATCGGGCGGAGTACAACGGAAGCCATGCCCGCAATCAGCGACACCATCACCACGCCCGACGGCAGCTGCCCGGCCAAGCTGTTCACCCCCGACGGTCCGGGCCCGTGGCCCGGCGTCGTCATGTACGTCGACGCCGGGGGTGTCCGCGACACCTTCGACGGCATGGCCGCCGAGCTGGCCGGGTTCGGCTACGCCGTGCTGCTGCCCGACGTCTACTACCGCCATCCGGGCTGGGCGCCGTTCGACATGGGGACGGTATTCGGCGACGCCAAGGAGCGCGCCCGGCTGTTCTCGATGATCGGCCAGGTGACGCAGGATCGGATGGTCACCGATGCCGGGGCGTTCTTCGACTATCTGGCCGGGCGTCCGGAGGTCCGCGGTGATCGGTTCGGGGTGTGCGGCTACTGCATGGGCGGGCGTACCTCGGTGGTGGTGGCCGGGCGTGTCCCGGAGCGGGTTGCCGCAGCGGCGTCGTTCCACGGCGGTGGGTTGGTCACCGACACACCGGACAGCCCGCACCTGCTGGCCGAGAAGATGCGGGCCAGGGTATATGTGGCCGGCGCCAAGAACGACGGCGCGTTCACCAAGGCCCACGCAGCGACGCTGGACGAGGCGCTGGCCGAGGCCGGCGTTGAGCACACCGTCGAGTTCTATCCCGCCGAGCACGGCTTCGCCGTCCCCGACAACGCGCCCTATGACGCCGACGCGTCGGCCCGGCACTGGGCGGCGTTGCGCGAGGTGTTCGGCGCCGCGCTCGGCGGCTAGCGAGGCTCGACGGAGGAGAGGCGAAGCTGGGCCGCCGCATAAACCTCGGCGGCTGATATGTAGGGAAGTTTGTCAAGGGCAGGGTGAAGCGGCGGCCACGACCGTCGTCATGGCCGCCGCTTCGTGACCAGGTGAATTGGGGTTGTCGAGCGTGTCGTATCGACGCGTATCAA
>NZ_CP083985.1:2780608-2823446 GCF_020172665.1 [Mycobacterium] zoologicum
CCAACACTCGTACGCTGAACCTTCACTGGGGCCTCCCACATCTTGTGGCTCTACCGGCCAGGACCTGATTCCTGTCGGCAACCCACGTTCACATGTGAGTGAGGCCCCAGCCCCCCATACCGTCTAGCCCGGGTGCAGGGCGTCCCCGAGATGGTCGGCGATCGTGACCTCACCGAACGCGGTGTCTTTGGTCTCGCGCATGACCAGCAGCGCGACAAACGAGCATGCCGCCGCCGTCGACAGGTACACACCCACCCACCGCACCCCGTGCTCGGTGGCCAGCCAGGTGGCGATGAACGGCGCCACCGCCGCGCCCAGAATGCTCGCCGCGTTGTAGGACACCCCTGAGCCGGTGTAGCGGACGTTGGGCGGGAACAGTTCGGGCAGCACCGCACTCATCGGCCCGAACGACAACCCCATCAACGCCATTCCGACGATCAGGAAGGCCAGCACCGCGCCGGTGGAACTGTCCGGCTTCAAGAACGCGCCGAAGGTGGTTCCGTACAGCACGATTCCGGAGGTGAACACCAGCAGCACCGGACGCCGGCCGTATCGATCGGCGAGCGCGCCGGTCAGCGGTAGCACCGCCATGAAGAACAGCACCGCAATCGCCTGTAGTCCAAGGAATTCCGCGTAGCTGTATCCGAGTCCGGTTCCGGCGGGTGGACGTTTGGTGGTGCCGTAGCTCAGCGTCCACGTCGTCACGGTGTAGAACAGCGTGTAGGTCGCCACCATCACCAGCGTTCCGATGATCAGCTGACGCCAATTGCCCCGGAACACCTCTGCTATCGGCGCGCTGACCCGCTGACCGCTCTCGACAGCCTGGGCGAAGACCGGAGTCTCGTTGAGTCGCAACCGAACATAGAGCCCGACGCCCACCATCACCACGCTGAGCAGAAACGGTATCCGCCAGCCCCACGCGAGAAACGGCCCGTCCTGCCCGTCGGCGGCCGGCCCGAGGCTGTGCAACAGGATCAGGAACATCACGGTGGCGAGCAGAAAACCCAGCGGCGCGCCCAATTGCGGCCACATCCCCGCCATCGCGCGCTGGCCCGGTTTGGCGTTCTCGGTGGCCAGCAGTGCCGCACCACTCCATTCCCCGCCGAGCGCCACGCCCTGACTGAACCGCAGCACAGCCAGCAGAACCGGTGCGAGCAGACCGATCTGGTGATAGGTGGGCAGCACCCCGATCGCAAATGTGGCGACACCCATGACCAGCAACGAGGCGACCAGGGTGGTTTTGCGGCCCAGCCGATCACCGAAGTGGCCGAACAGGACCGAGCCCACCGGCCGGGCCACGAAGGCCAGGCCGAACGTCGCCAACGACGCCAGCAGCGCCACGGTCGGATTTCCCTGCGGAAAGAAGAGATGCGGAAATACCGTGACGGCCGCGGCGGCATAGACGTAGAAGTCGTAGAACTCGATGGTGGTGCCGATCATCGACGCCAGCGCGATCCTGCGGGTCATCCCCCGCTCAGATTCCCGCGTCGTCGGCAACCTTGCGGGCCTGGTGTACCAGCGCGTCGATCCAACCGGTGAGCGGCGTCCCCGACGCCGCCCGGTTCTCCGGATTGTTCAGCACCCGCCGCACGATCCCCTCGGCGATGATCGCCACCTTCCACAGACCCAGCGCGTGCCAGAACGCCAGGCTGGCCGCGTCGCGTCCGGTGCGCTCCAGATACACCCGGGCCATCTCGGCCCGGTCCGGGAAGCCGTCCAGCGTGGTTACGACGAATTCGCCGGCGATGTGCTCCTCACCGGCCTGCGGCCAGTACGCCAACAGACTGCCCATGTCGGCCAGCGGATCACCGAGGGTGGACAGCTCCCAGTCCAGCACCGCGGTGACCGCACCACCGGCACGCGAGGTGATCACGTTGCGAATGTGGAAGTCGCCGTGCACCAGTGTCAGTTCGTGCTGCGGCGGCGCCGCGGCAACCAGCCGCCGGGTCAGGTCGTCGAGTGCGGGCAACTCGCGGGTCTTGGACAGCTCCCATTGCCCGGACCAACGCTTGAGCTGACGTTGGGCGTACGGTTTGTGGCTGGCCAAGTCGTCCAGGCCGACCTTGTCGATGTCGACGGCATGGATCTTGACCAGTGTCTCCACCATGGACAGCGCGATCTGGCGGCGGCGCTGCGGCGTAAGCGATTCGGCCACCGACATCCGATCGACCACCACCCCGTCGACGTATTCCATCAACAGCAGCGGCACGTCCTCGGCATCGCGGGTGAGCCCGTACACCCGCGGAGAGGGCACATCGGCCTCCTGCAGGGCGGTCAGGATCCTCGCCTCCCGGGCGACGTCGTGAGCCGATGCCAGCAGTTGCCCCATCGGCGGCCGCCGCAGCACCCATCGGTGGTCGGCCGCGTCGCAGACCAGATAGGTCAGGTTCGACTGACCGATACCGATCCGCTCGAAGCTGAGCGGGCGCGTGACCGGTATACCCAGCTGTGCAATCCAGCGCGCGACCATCACCGGGTCCACGCCGACCACGTCAGCCATCAGCGCCCGACCTGAATGCCGCAGCGCCGCCGAGGAGTTGGCCGCCGTCGATCACCAGTGTCTGGCCGGTGATCCAACTCGCCGCGTCCGAAGCCAGGAAGGCGACCGCCTCGGCGATGTCGACAGGCTCACCGATCCGGCCCAGCGGCATCGCCGCGGCCATGCCGTCCTCGTTCTCCTTCCAGAGGATCTCGGCCAGCTTGGTCCGCACCACACCGGGGCAGACGGCATTGACCCGCACGCCCGGTGAGAGTTCCAGCGCGAGTTGTTTGGTGATGTGGATCAGCGCGGCCTTGGTGGCGTTGTACATGCCCATCAATGGCGCCGAGCTCATCCCGCCGATGGAGGCCGTGTTCACCACCGTGCCGCCGTGTTCGCCCATCCATGCCTTGACTGCGAGCGACGTCCACAGCAACGGACCCCACAGGTTGACGTCGAAGATCTTGGCGAACCGGGCGTGGTCCTGGTCGATCAACGGGCCGAAGGCCGGGTTGGTGCCGGCATTGTTGACCAGGATGTCGACGCTGCCGAAGCGCTCCATGGTGAGGTCGATGCAATTCCGCGCGGCGCCGTCTTCGGCGACGTGCGCGGCCACCCCGATTGCGTTGCCGTTGACCTGAGCTGCGGCGGCGTCGGCGCTTTCCTGGTCCCGGGAGGTGAGCACCACGTTGGCGCCCGCTTCGGCCAGCCGCTGCCCGATCGCCAACCCGATCCCGCGCGATGCGCCGGTGACGATCGCGGTGCGTCCCTTCAGATCTGTCATCGGACGTCCTGGAGGTATTTGCGGAGTTCCTGCCGGGCGATCGCGCGTTTGTGTACCTCGTCGGGGCCGTCGGCGAGTCGCAGCGTGCGTAGGTGCGCCCAGAACGCGGCCAGCGGGAAGTCTTCGGTGACGCCGCCTGCGCCGTGCACTTGGATCGCCCGGTCAACGATGGTCAACGCGATGTTCGGTGCGGCCACCTTGATCGCGGCGATCTCGACCTGGGCGGCCTTGTTGCCGACGGTATCCATCAGATAGGCCGCCTTGAGAGTGAGCAGCCGGATCATCTCGATGTCGATGCGTGCCTCGGCGATCCAGTCGCGGATGTTGGAGTTGGCACTGATCGGCTTGCCGAATGCGATCCGCGAATTCGCCCGCCGGCACATCAGTTCCAGTGCCCGCTCGGCCATGCCGATACAGCGCATGCAGTGGTGGATGCGCCCCGGACCGAGGCGGGCCTGGGCGATCGCGAAGCCCTCCCCCTCGCCCTTGAGCACATCCTTGGCCGGTACCCGGACGTCTTTGAAATCGATCTCGGCGTGGCCTTCGCGGTCCTGGTAGCCGAAGACTGTCAGCCCGCGCATGACCGTGACGCCGGGCGCATCGATGGGCACCACCATCATCGACTGCTGCCGGTGGGTGGCTGCGTCGGGATCGGTCTTGCCCATCACGATCATCACTTTGCAGTTGGCGTGCAATGCATTGGACGCGAACCACTTCCGTCCGTTGAGGATGTAATCGCCGGTTGCGCCGTCCTTGGCCATCGACAGCTGCACGTTGGTGGCATCCGAGGACGCCACCTGCGGCTCGGTCATGGCGAACGCGGAACGGATGGTGCCGTCCAGCAGCGGCTTGAGGTATTTCTCCTTGTGTTCGTCGCTGCCGAACAGCGTGAACACCTCCATGTTGCCGGTGTCGGGTGCACCGCAGTTGGTCGACTCCGGGGCCAGGTGCGGGCTGCGGCCCATGATCTCGGCCAGCGGCGCGTATTCCAGGTTGGTCAACCCCGGGCCCCACTCGGCGTGCGGGTGGAAAAGGTTCCACAGACCGCGTTTGCGTGCCTCGGCTTTGAGGTCCTCGATGATCGGCGGCTGAAAGTGCGGGTCGCCCGACTCCGCCATCTGCTTCTCGTAGACCGGCTCGGCCGGGTAGATATGGCTGTCCATGAATTCGAGCAGGTCGGCCCGAATCTTGTTGGCACGTTCGGATGTTTCAAACAGCGACATGCGGATTCCTTTCAGTTGCCCAGCAGGCTTCGCTGGTAGCGGCGCATGCCGCGCAGCCAGCGGTCATAGTCGGTTCCCTTGAACCGGTACATCTCCAGCACCGCGGGATGCGGCAGGATCAGGAAGCGTTCGTCGTCGACGGCGGCGAGCACTTCCTGGGCGACGGCGTCGGGTTCGAGCACCTCGCCGGCCGCGGTGACCGCCCGGGTCGCAAGGTCGCCCACCGGGTCACCGGATTGCGCACCGGCGAACAGCAGCTTGGTGTTCACACCCATCGGGCACAGGCAGCTGACCCGTATCCCCTGATCGCCGTAGGTGATGTTGAGCCATTCGGCGAATCCGACCGCGGCGTGCTTGGTGACGGCGTAGGCGGCTCCGCCGAGTTGGGTGAGCAGTCCGGCGGCCGACGCGGTCGAGACGAAATAGCCCGCGCCGCGCTGCACCCAACCGGGCACCAGCAGCTGCGCCGCCCGGATGTGGGAGCGCAGGTTGACGTCGATGGCCTGGTCCCAGTCACCGTCGGTGGCCTCCAGTCCCGGAGCACCGGTGATGCCGGCATTGGCGAAGTACATGTCGACGGGCCCGAAGTGGCGCTCGGCGAGTTCGATCAGTGTCCGGATCACCTCGGTGTCGGAAACGTCGCCGCCGGCGGCGACCGCCGCGCCCGCCACGGACACGTTGATCTGATCGGCCACCACCGTTGCGGCTTCGATGTCGAGGTCGGCCACCACCACCCGGGCCCCGGCACGGGCCAGCGCCGTCGCTACCGCCCCACCGATACCGCCTCCGCCGCCGGTGACGATCGCGACCCGTTCGGCAACCTTCATGGGCAAGTCCCTATCACTCGAGTTGAATCCGAATTCATCTTGAGGGCGTTGGCCCACAATCTGGTGACGGTGTCGACAACGGCGTCGAAGTCCACACCCTCGGACCCCTCCCCGCCCACGAAGATGCCGTACGCCAACCGGCTGACCATCCCCGACAACGCCTGCGAGGCCAGCAACGGGTCCACCCCGGCGGCGGCGATGCCGCGCTGCTGCAGGTCGGCGATCCCGGCGGCGTTGCGCTGGATGAACGCATCGGCACGGCGGGCCCGGAAGGCCCGGAACTTGGGATCGATCTGGGCCACCTGTTCGAGCAGTCCCATCAACTTGGCGTTGCGCCGATAGGCCTCCAGGTAGGCCCGGTTACTGGCCTCCAGCACCGCATACGGTTCATCGGTGTCGCTGACCCGGCCCATCCCCGGATGCATCATGTCCTGCTGGGCCTGCTCGAGAACCGCGGCGAAGATCTCGTCCTTGTTGGTGAAGTAGGTGTAGAACGAGCCGGTCGCGCAACCGGCAACCTTGGCGATCTCGGTCAGCTTGGCGTCGAGATAGCCGTCGCGCTCGAACACCCTGCGGGCCGCGGCGACCAGCGCCGCCCGGGTGCGTGCTCCGCGCACCGTCGCCGGCATCTGGCGAGGGGGCACGGCAGGCACGGACTCCACCCCGGCAGCTTAGCTGAATCCGACGTCAAGTTCATCCCACTCTCCGGAAGAATTCGGCAGTGACTCGACACCGCGCAGCCTGCGCTCGATGGCGCGGGTCCGCACGCCCGCGCTCTCGATGGTGTTGCGGGCCTGATCGAGCTGCTTGCGGGTCTTCTCCAGGACTGCCGCGAACTTGCCGAACTCGGTCTTGACCGCGCCGAGCACCTGCCACACCTCGGAGCTGCGCTGCTCGATCGCCAGCGTGCGAAACCCCATCCGCAGACTGTTGAGCAGCGCCGCCAACGTGGTCGGCCCGGCCAGAGTGACCTTGTATTTGGCCTGTATCCGTTCGAACAGGCCGGGCTGGCGCAGCACCTCGGCGTACAGACTCTCGGTGGCCAGGAACAGGATCGCGAAGTCAGTGGTGTGTGGCGGCGCGAGGTACTTGTCGCAGATGTCGCCGGCCTCGGCCTCGATCCGCCGGATCAGAGCCTGTCGCGCAGCGGCCTCCCCCGCGATGTCGGCGCACTCCTGCGCGTCGAGGAGGCGCTCGAAGTCCTCACGCGGAAACTTCGCGTCGATCGGCAGCAGCACCTCAGCGGCATCCGACCCGCCGGGCAGCCGAATCGCGAACTCCACCCGCGCATTCGAGCCGGGCACCGTCACGGCATTGGTTAGGTACTGCTCCGGCGTCAGCGTCTCGGCCAGCAGGGCTGCCAGTTGCGCCTCCCCGAAGATGCCGCGGGTCTTCACGTTGGACAGCACCCGCTTGAGGTCACCGACCCCGGTGGCCAGGCTCTGCATCTCACCGAGGCCGCGCTGCACGGCCTCGAGACGCTCGGAGATCTGGGTGAAGGATTGCGCCAGCCGGGTTTCCAGGGTGGCTTGCAGCTTCTCGTCCACCGTGGCGCGCATCTTCTCCAGCTGCCGGTCCAGGACGTAGCCCTGCTTCTCCTGGGCCTCCTGGAGGCCGGCGCCGAAACGGTGCAGGGTCTGCTGCCACTGGTGGAATGCCTGCGCGAGCTCGGCCCGCCCGGCGTGCTGTTCTTCGCGCAGGGTGCGCTCCACCCGTTCGTTGTCGGCGCGCAACGCCGCGAGCTGCTCGGGTGCCATCGCCGCGGCGGGACGCAGCAGGACCATGAGCTGGAGGATCACCGCCAGCATGGCCAGAGCGGTCAGGAGGATCAGCAGGGCTGTGTCCATGGGCGCACCGTAGCGCGACCCTCTGACATCACCCGTCAGGCAGCCGCGCGATCCACGCCCGCGTGTCCGCCGGGTCGATGACGTCGTCGAGTTCGAACGTCATTGCAGCGCTCAGCGCGCGCCCGCGCCGGTAGGCCGCCGCAACCAGGTCGTCGAAGAGCTTCTGCCGCTGCTGCGGGTCAGCGATCTCGGACAGCTCCTTGCGGAAGCCGAGCCGCACCGCGCCTTCCAACCCCATCCCGCCGATCTCGCCGGTCGGCCAGGCGACGGTGAACTGCGGGGCGTGAAACGACCCGCCGGCCATCGCCATGGCGCCCAGTCCATAGCCCTTACGCAGCACGATCATGCCCATCGGCACCGTCAGGCGTGCTCCGGCGATGAACATCCGACTGAACCGGCGCACGGTGGCGTCGCGTTCGGCGTCGGGGCCGACCATGAAACCCGGTGTGTCGCACAGGGTCAGCACCGGCAGCCGGAACGACTCGCACAGCGTCAGATGGTCAGCCGCCTTGTCGGCCGCCTCCGCGTCGATGGCACCACCGAGATGATGGCTGTTGTTGGCCAGGAGTCCGTAGGCGACGCCATGCACCCGCACCAGTGCGGTGACGATCCCGACTCCGTAGTCGGACCGCAGTTCCAGCACCGAATCGACGTCGACGATCGCTTCGATGGCCCGGCGCACGTCGTAGGCCCGTAACCGGTTCTGCGGCACCACATGCCGGGACAGCCGCGGGTCGGGCTCGCGCCAGTCGGTGGCCGCGCCATGAAAGTAGGACAGATAACGTTTGGCCAGCGTCACCGCATCGACCTCGTCGGCCGCGGCCAGGCCCACCACCCCGTTGCGGCGCTGCACCCCGATCGGCCCGATCTCCTCGGGTGCGAAGACCCCCAGCCCGCCGCCTTCGATCATGGCCGGACCACCCATGCCGATGTTGGCCTCCGGGGTCGCGATGATCACGTCGCACGCCCCGGCCAACGCCGCGTTACCGGCAAAACAGCGACCAGACACGATGGCCACCAGCGGAACTCGGCCGTTCAATGCGGCCAGCGACCGAAACGTCATCAGATCGAGCCCGGCCATGCCCGCGACATCGGTATCCCCGGGACGCCCACCGCCGCCTTCGGCGAACAGCACCACGGGCAGCTTTCGGCGGGCCGCGACCTCGAACAGCCGATCCGTCTTGACGTGATTGCGCATGCCCTGGGTGCCGGCCAGCACGGTGTAATCGTAGGAGGCCACTGCCACCGGTACCGCGTCGATGGTCGCCAGTCCAGCAACCAGCCCGTCGGCCGGTGTGTTGACGATCAGGTCCTCATCTGAGCGCCGGCTGCGCTGCGCTGCCACCGCCAGCGCCCCGTATTCGACGAAACTGTCTGCGTCGACCAGATCGGCGATGTTCTCCCGGGCAGTGCGCCGGCCCAGCCCGTGTCGTTTGGCGACCACCTCGGGTCGGCCTTCGTCCCGGGTGAGGCGGTGCCGGTCGGCGACCTCGTCGAGGTCGGCTCGTGGAGAATCGAGCGCCGGGCCCGCATCGGCCCCCTCCGCGGACTGCTCGTCGCTTGCCACGAACACCAGCACGGGTTCGCGCGCGTTCACGACCTGCCCCGGGTCGACCAGCGTGCGCAGGGTGCGGGTGCCGGCGGGAGCGGCGAGCACGTGCTGCATCTTCATCGCCTCCAGCACGACGCCGTCGGGTCCGGCCTCGACGATCGTGCCTGCCATGGGCGCGCGGAGAAGCTGCTCGCCGGGCCGGTACTCCTCGATGTCGGGCCTCAGGTCTCCCACCAGCGTGGGCAACTGCCGGTCCAGCCACCCCGTCGTGACCGACCCGGAGGCCAGGTCATCGTGAGCCAGAATGGCCTGCAGCAGTCCGATATTGGTGCCGATGCCCGTGATGGCGAACTCCGCCAGTGCAGTTCGCGCCTTGCGCAGCGCGGCGGCGAGCGAGTCGACGTGGACATGGGTGATCACCTTAGCCAGCAGCGGGTCGTAGCGGGCGCCGATTCTCAGCCCCGGGCGCGCATAGGTGTCCACTCGCACCCCGGGCCCGCTCGGTGGCGTGAACACCGATACGGTGCCGGTCGTCTCGGTGTTGACCCGGCATTGGACCGCGATCCCTCGCGCCTCGGTCGACAGCGCCATGTCCCCCAGCGCAGCACCCTCGGCGATCTGGAACTGCACGGCCACCAGATCCAGTCCGGTGACCGCCTCGGTGACGGTGTGTTCCACCTGGATTCGTGGGTTGACCTCAAGGAAGACGAACCGGTCGGGTGTGACCAGGAACTCCACGGTCGCCAGGCCCCGATATCCGACGTCGACGCAGAGTCGGACGGCCGCGTCGTACAGCGCGTCGCGCAGCTCGCTGGAAATTCCTGGCGCGGGCGCGATCTCGATCAGCTTCTGATACCGCCGCTGAATGCTGCAGTCGCGGTCGCCCACCGCAAGGGCGTGCACCCCGTCAGCGATGATCTGCACCTCGATGTGGCGTGCGGCGTCGATGATCTCTTCGGCGAACACCTCCGCGGCACCGAACCCGAGACGGGCCTCTGCGGCGCACCACCGGTAGGCGTCCTCGATCTGACCGGCGTCGCGGACCGTGCGAATCCCCCGCCCTCCGCCTCCGGCGAGCGCCTTGAGCATGATCCCGCCGGGGTGGGCGCCGAGAAACTCGCGGATCTGCCCGACGGTGCCCGCGCCTTCGGTGGCCGCGGGCACCGGCAGACCTGCCTTGACCGCGGCCCGCCGCGCCGCCGACTTGTCACCGAAGACGGCGAGCACCTCGGGTCCGGGTCCGAGGACAATGAGTCCCGCTGCGGCAGCGGCCCGCGCGAATTCGGCGCTCTCCGACAGGAATCCATATCCGGGATGGATCAGGGCGGCATCGGACTTCGCCGCTGCGGCCACGACGGCTGCGACGTCGAGGTAGGCGGCCGGACCGGTGCCGGGCAGGCCGACGGCGACGTCGGCTGCCGATACGTGCGGGCTGTCCACGTCGTCCTCGGCATAGACGGCGGCCGTGGAAAAGCCCAATTCGGTTGCGGTGCGGATGATCCGCAACGCGATCTCACCACGGTTGGCGATCAATACCGTTTTCGTCACAGCAGCAGTGGTATTCAACGCAGCGGGGCACCCCACCGCACCCGCTGACGCAGGTGACCCTTGAGCACCTTCCCGCTGGCAGTGCGGGGCAGCGCGTCGGCATGGATCGTGATGTATTGCGGAACTTTGAAGTCCGCCAATTCTGTGCGGCAGTGCTCAAGCACCGCGGCGACGTCGAGGTCATCGCCCACCAGCACCGCGCCGACCTTCTCGCCCATCACGTCGTCGGGTACCGCCAGCACGCAGGCATCGGCGACCCCTGGTGCCGACAGCAGCGCGGCCTCCACCTCGACGCTGGAGATGTTCTCGCCGCCGCGGATGATGATGTCCTTGAGCCGATCGATGATGTGCACCCGGCCGGCGTCGTCGACGCGCACCACGTCGCCGGTGTGCAGCCACCCATCGATGATGGTGGCGGCGGTGGCCTCCGGTCGATTCCAGTAGCCGCGCATCACATTCGCGCCGCGCACCACCAGTTCCCCGACACCCGCCTCCTCGCCCAGCGGGGCGATGCCGATGTCACCCGAGGGCACCGCGTAGCCGACCGAGTCCGCGTGCTCGACCGCCTCGCCATCGGGCAGCACCGTCATGAGAGAGGCGGTCTCGGTCATACCGTAGCCGTTGAACACCGTTGCCGCACCGAAGGCGTCGCGCAGCGCGCGCACCAGTACCGGTGCCGTCGGGGCCCCGCCGTAGCCGACCCACCGCACCCCTGACACGTCGGCGTGTGCGAACTCGGGGTGCCGCAGCAGCAGGGCGTACACCGCGGGAACGGTGATCATCGACGAAATCCGTTGCCCAGAAAGAACAGTGACCAATTCCGGAAGGTTCAGTTCCGGCATGATCACCGCCGCACCACCGGCATAGGCGGCGGTCAGCAGCTGCGAGTTGCATCCGGTGACGTGGAACAGTGGAACCGAGATCAACGTGCGCAACTGCTCACCGACCTGGCGGGACTGGCCCATGGAGCGCACCATGTTCTCGGCGTTGGTCAGGAAGGCCTGGTGGGTGGTGGGCACGCCCTTGGGACGCCCGGTGGTTCCGGAGGTGTAGAACAGCGCGGCGGCGTCGGCCTGCTCGAGCCCGTCGGCCACGTAGGGCTGGCCGTCGGGAAGTACGGTGCCGGGTCCCAGGTCCACCCGCACCCCGGCGTCGCCCAGCACGAAGTCGACCTCCGGTGCGGCCGAACGGATATTGACGGCCACCGGAATACCGCCGGCCATCAGTGTTCCCCAGAACGCCAGCACCCAGTCCAGCCCCGCCGGATAGCGCACCGCGACCCGGTCACCGCGCCCAAGGCCCTGCTGGCGCAGACCGCCGGCCACCCGGGCCGCCCGCTGCCACAGCTGCCGGTAGGTCAGCGACCCTGCGCCCAATTCGACCACGGCTTCGCTGTCCGGCCGCTGCTCGGCCTGTTCTGCCAGGACGTCGAGCAGGGTCGCGGGCAGCTGCTCGTAGCGCGGGACGCCGTTGCCATCGCGCACCACCCCGGCGGACGGAAAAGGGTTGTGACTGCGTGCAATCTCGATGACGTCTGCCATGAACAGCCCTTCCTCACCGGGCCTGTCGGCGATGCGCCAGGCTGCGAATCGTCCCGCGCAGCGCATAACCGGCGGTCAGCACGCACGCCAGAATCAGCACCACGAACATGGGCAACCAGTTGCCGCGCTCATGGCTGATGTGCCACCAGACGTAGGTGAACAACAGCGAACACACGAACAGCACCAGGTCACGCCAATTGCCCTGATACGACAGCGCCGCGGTCCGCAATGCCCGGTTGCGGTCGGACGCCGCGACCAGGTCGTCGATCCGCTCGTCGACGGTGCGCTGCAGACGCGCCCGACGCTCCACCTGATCGGCCGGGATCCGGTCCAGCAGATCGAGGTCCTGTTTGATCAGGCCACGCAGGTCCGGGCCCTTGAACTGACCGGCGGCCGCGGTGACCAGGGCTCCACCGAACACCGGTGCGGCACCCAGCGCCATGCTCAGCAAGGTGGGCATCGTCGTGTCGCTCCTTTCGCGCTACCTACTCGGGTCACCCTACGACCTAGCCGAGCTTTTAAGCGGCCTGTCGGAGATCCGTGTATAGTCGAATATATGTTCGATTCGCAGTTCACCGAGCCCGCTGACCTGGCCGAAGTCGACGACGCCTCCCTGGTGGACGCGATCGGAGGCTGGGCCCGGGTGGAGGCCGCTGCGGCGGCCCGCCGGCTGGCCGCGATCGGCGAGTTGGTGGCACGACGCACTCGCGGGACCGATGCGGTGAACCGATCACGCTGGTCCTGCGATTACTGGGACGTCGCGGCGTCCGAAGTCGCCGCCGCACAGCGCATCAGCCACGGTATGGCGTCATCCCAGCTGTATCTGGCCTCGGCGCTGCGCGACCGGCTGCCGAAGGTCGCTGCGTCGTTTCTGGACGGCATGATCAGCGTTCGGTTGGTCTCCACGATCGTCTGGCACACCGGCTTGATCACCGACCCCTACCTGCTGCACGCCGTCGACTCCGAACTCGTCGGGGTCGCCACCGGCCTCGGAAGACTGTCGGCGGCCAAGGCCGCTGCGGCCATCGACGCGCTGATCGACCGGCACGACCCGAAAGCCATCCGGCGCCACCATCACAGTGCGCGTGGCCGCGATGTGGTCGTCGACACGCGCAACAGTGAGAACGGCACCACCGGAATGTGGGGCCGGATGCTCGACGCCGACGCCGCCGCCCTCGCCCAGCGGCTGGCCCAGATGGCCAACGCCGTCTGCGACGACGACCCGCGCACCCTCGCCCAGCGCCGCGCCGATGCCCTGGGCGCCCTGGCCGTGGGGGCCGAGACGCTGTCTTGTGCCTGCGACAACAGCGACTGCCCGTCGTCTGCCGGTTCCGATGCCCGCTCGACCAACGTGACCGTCTACGTCGTGGCCGACCAAGCCGCACTGAATGCCGCCGCAGACCCGCAGTTCGGCAATGGCGAGCCCTGCGGCGATTCCGAGCCGGCCGGAAAGCAACGCCAAGCTCGTCCCGCGCCGTCGGGGCGCATCATCGGCGGTGGCAGCGTACCCGGGCCGCTGCTGGCGCAGCTGATTCGCGGTGGCGCCACCGTCAAACCGCTGCACCACCCCGGCGATGCGCCCGCCGAGCCGCGCTACCGACCCTCAGCCGCCCTGGCCGCGTTCATTCGCGCCCGGGATATGACCTGCCGATTCCCCGGTTGCGATCGCCCCGCCACCTACTGCGACATCGACCATGCCATCGCCCATCCGATCGGCCACACTCACCCGGCCAACTTGCGTTGCCTCTGTCGAAAACATCACTTGCTGAAGACTTTTTGGACCGGCGACAAGGGCTGGCGCGATATCCAGCACCCCGATGGCAGCATCGAATGGACCAGCCCCACCGGCCACACCTACACCACCACGCCGGACAGCAAACTGCTCTTCCCCACGCTCTGCCTACCCACAGGCGCACCACCACCACCACCACGAACACCACTGGCACCAACGGCGTGCCGCAGCGTGATGATGCCGACCCGCACCCGCACCCGAGCTCAGAACCGCGCGGCACAGATAGCGGCCGAACGGGCCCTCAACGGCCCGCCTTGATACCCGGTCAGCTCTTGAAGGGCAGGATCTTGTTGAGCTGGTCGAGTTCCTTGCGCAGGTCATGGATCAGCGCGGTGCCCTTGGCGGTGTTCGCCACGGCATGGATGCCGTCCTTCTGCTGGGCCAGCTCCGCGATGTTCTCGTAGGCTGCGCGCACCGATTCCAGGGTGCGCGCCAGCAGGTCAGTGGTCTGGGTGTCGTTAGCTTGCGTCACGGCATCGCAGCCTATCGCCTCACGATGGGTACTGGGTGCAAACCCGTAGCAAACCGCGGCGGCATCCGGCATAGTCAGCCGAGACGGGAAGGGGACGGGCCGTGAAGCGCTACTACGCCGGGGTTCTAGGCGCCGTGTTGGGAGCGGCGACAGTCCTGTCCGGCTGGCTGATCGCCTCGGCCCCTCCGGCCCGAGCCGGGTGTGCGGACAACCCGCTGCTGTTCTTCTCCACGGCCCAGAAGTGCGACGGCCCGATTCAGCCCGACGGCAGCTGGCAGCGTTGCGTGTTCTATTACTACGAGCCGCCGAAATCGCCACCGATGCAACAGGACTGCCACTCGATGGGCCCCGGCCGGGATTATCCGCTGCACTCGTTCTACATGCCGGAAACCCATATCGACCCGTAGCGGCGCTCAGTCCATCAGCTGCGCGGCCACCGTCGCACCGAGCTCCCAGCACGCCTGCAACTCGGCCTTGCCGGGGCTGCCCGACACCACCACGTAGTCAGCGGCTTTCACCCAGCCCAGCCCGGCGGTGATCGAATCCACCGCCCGCTGAGCGCCCTCGGTGCCCTCATTGCCGTGCAGGAACAAGCCGAACGGCCGCCCCCGGGTCGCGTCCAGGATCGGGTAATAGCACACATCGAAGGCATGCTTGAGGGCACCGGAGATGTACCCCAGGTTGGCCGGGCTGCCCAACAGGTAGCCGTCGGCGGCCAGCATGTCCGAGACCGACACGCTCAACGCCGGCCGGCGCACCACCTCCACGCCCTCGATGTCGGGATCGCTCGCCCCCGACAACACCGCCTCCAACATGGCCTGGCAGTGCGGTGACGGGGTGTGGTGCACCACCAGCAGCGTCTTGCTCATCGGCTCTCCTGCAACCGCACGGCGGTCTTCATCGCCTCCCGCGCGCGGCGCCGGTCCCCGGCGAACTCGTAGGCGCGAGCCAGCCGGTACCAGCGCTGCCAGTTGTCCGGGTCGGCATCGAGCTCATCCTGAACCGTGTGGAACAG
Source organism: [Mycobacterium] zoologicum (assembly GCF_020172665.1). Taxonomy (GTDB): domain Bacteria; phylum Actinomycetota; class Actinomycetes; order Mycobacteriales; family Mycobacteriaceae; genus Mycobacterium; species Mycobacterium zoologicum. Next base: position 2,795,689 of record NZ_CP083985.1, read on the forward strand.
CGCGTCGGCGGCGTCGCGCTCGATACGCCCGGACGGCCGGCGCGGCAGCGCGCTGCCGTCCAGTTCCATCCCGTCGGCGGCGATCAGCCGGGACAGCCGCTGATGAGCGAAGCCGTCGCGCAGCGTGGCGACCATCGCCCACAACCCGATGAACGGCATGATCAGCAGCGCCGCGCCCAGCCCGATCGCCGACAGTGAACCGGAGCCGATCAGCAGCACCGCGATCCGGCCCAGGAACACCAGGTACATCAGCAGCGCCAGACACATGAACGCGAGGAGCAGTTTCATCCGCGCGGGCGCCGAAAGCTTCACCGCGCCTACTTCAGGTCGAGCAGGGGTTCGATACCGATCGTCAGCCCCGGGAACTCCGCGACCCGGCGCACCGCCAGCAGCACCCCGGGCACGAAGGACGTCCGGTCGATGCTGTCGTGCCGGATGGTCAGCGTCTCCCCCATGGTGCCGAACAGCACCTCCTGGTGCGCGACCAGCCCGGCCAACCGCACCGAGTGCACCGGAACACCGTCCACGTCGGCGCCGCGAGCTCCCGGCAGACCGGTGCTGGTGGCATCGGGGTTGGGCGGCAGGCCTTTTCGCGCGGCGGCGATCAGCGCAGCGGTGCGAGAGGCGGTGCCCGACGGCGCGTCGGCCTTCTGCGGGTGGTGCAGCTCGATGACCTCAACCGATTCGAAGTACTTGGCGGCCTGCACCGCGAAGTGCATCGACAGCACCGCACCGATGGCGAAGTTGGGGGCGATCAGCACCGCCGCACCGGGTTTGGCGGCCAGCCACGAGCGGACCTGCTCGATCCGTTCGGCGGTGAAACCCGTGGTGCCCACCACCGCGTGAATCCCGTTGTCGATCAGGAACTTCAGGTTGTCCATCACGACGTCGGGGTGGGTGAAGTCGATCACCACCTCGGTGCCGCCGTCGGTCAGCAGACTCAGCGCGTCACCGGCGTCGACCTCGGCGGACAACGTCAGGTCATCGGCGTCGCGCACCGCCGCCACCATGGTGGCTCCGACTTTGCCCTTGGCGCCCAGCACTGCTACCCGCATGGCTGCCACCCTACTTACGACACTTCCCGGCGGCTCTGGTCGGGACGGTCGGCGTCCGCCAGGCACTCGGCGACGAAGCGGGTCATCAGCGCGAAGGCGGCCCGGCTCTCCGGCAGGAACGGAAACAACGCCGGGAACGCATGCAACTGACTGGCCCACAGCTCAAGGCGGCTGGGCCGCCCGTGCGCCAGCAGCGCGGCGTGTAGCCGTTCGTTGTCGCATCGCAGGATCTCCGACTCGGCGGCGATGAGCAGCGCCGGCGGCATGGTGGCCAGCGGTCCGTTGATCGGCGCGAGCTCGCGACGCATCTCGGGTGACGGGCACACCTGGTCGACGAGGTCCGGCAGCGCGTCGGCGATGCCGAACGCGTCGCTGCCCTGGTTCGGGTGGGTGCTGCGGGCCTCGCCGTCGAGCTCCAGCCACGCCGAGATCCCGATCACCCCCGCCGGGGCCGGCATCCCCTCCTGCTGGGCTCGCAGCGCGGTGGCGAACGTGAGGAAGCCGCCCGCGGAGTCCCCGGCGATCACCGTTCTGGCCGGGACGGCACCCTGGTCCAGCAGCCAGCGGTAGGCGCCGACGCAGTCGGCCACCGAGCCGTCGACGGTCACCTCCGGGAACTGCCGGTAGTCGACGTGCACCACCGGCAGCCCGGTGCGTCGCGCCAGCTTGACCACCACGTGCAGGTGGGTGTCCAGGCCACCGGTGAAGAATCCGCCACCGTGGAAGTAGAGGATGACGCCGTCGCTCAACGGAGCGTCCGTGCGGCGAACGATCTCGACGGGAACACCTCCGGCGGACTCGCGGGTGAAGTGGACCCCAAGATGCGGCCGCACCCGCTGCAGGCGGGCGATGGTGTTGGTGCGACGGCCCAGCTTCGTCAAGACGCCGGCCCTGCCGTCCGGACCTCCACGACGGTTGTTCCACCGCACCCAGCGCGGCATCAGCGCCGCGAACACGGCGTAGATGATCCTGGCCGGCAGACTCGCGCGATGGACCTGCGCCACAGAAGACATCCGGGCAGTCTATCGCCGGTCCTCAGGCTGTGATGTTCAAGCGTCGATGACGATCCGGCCGCCGTTGGCCCGCGAGACGCAGACGAGCATCTCGTCGCCACCCTCGGCGGTGCGACCACGCCGGTCGACGTCACCGGAGACCACCTTCACCTTGCAGGTGCCGCAGAAGCCCTGGCGGCACGAGCACGCCGTGGTCGGGTCGGCGTCGAGCATCACATCCAGCGCCGACCGATCCGCGGGTATCAGCAGCAGGCGCCCCGACCGGGCCAGCTCCAACTCGAACGGCACACCGTCGACCACCGGCGGAGGACTGAATCGCTCGTAGTGCAGTGGGGCGTCCGCATGTTCGTCGCGGGTGGCGCACACCGCCTCGAGCATTGCCGACGGCCCGCAGACGTACACCGCGGTTCCGGGGCCGGCTCCGGCCAGCAGTTCCTCGGCCCCGGCGAAGCGCCCCTGCTCGTCGTCGGCCCACACCGTGACCCGCTCGGGATCGACCGCGAGCACCTCGTCGAGCAACGGCATGTCGGCACGGCTGCGGCCGGCATAGACTGCGCGCCAATTGATTCCGCGCTGATCGGCTTCCCGCAGCATCGGCAGGATCGGGGTCACCCCAATGCCGCCGATGACGAACAGCACCTCAGATTCGTCGGTGCCCAGATGGAAGGCATTACGCGGGCCCTCGAAGGTCAGCGTGTCGCCCACCGCGTAGGACTCGTGCATCTCGACCGAACCGCCACCACCATCGTCGAGTCGGCGCACCGCGATGCGGTATTCGGTGCGGCGCCCCGGCACTCCGCACAGCGAGTACTGCCGGCGACGGCCCGACGCCAGCTGCACGTCGATGTGACCGCCCGGCGTCCACGACGGCAGCAGTCCCCCATCCGGGTCGGCGATCGTCAGCGCGACCACATCGGGAGTCAGCATCTCCCGCTTGGTGACGACGGCGGCGATGGACCGCGGCACCGGCACCACGCGCGACGGCTTCCACCTCGACAGCGCAGCGACACCGCCGAAGACCGTCACCGCACCCCAGAGCAGATTGAAGAATCTGTCGTGCTTGCGCCGGCCATACAGGTCGCGCGGCCGGGAACCCCAGATCGGTTGCGGCATATCAGGCCACACCGCGGGCGACAGTCAGCTCGACCCACTCCGCGGTGTGCCGGGCGATGACCTCGGGCCGATCGGTCACCACCCAGTGGCCACCGTCGATGTCGAGCACCCGGTGGTGGGCGGGGATCGAGCCGCCGAACCGCTGCACAGCGGGACTGACGAACACGTCCCAGCGCGGTGCGAGCACCTGCACGGGTACCTCGGTGACCGGCAACGGTGACGCCGGCATGAGCAGCGGCTTGGGCATGTTGGCGCGATACAGGTTCAGCCCGTTGACGTAGTCGTTCTCGCCGCGGGGAACTTCGCGCTGCGGGCCGCCGGACCGACCGATGCGGTCAAGCACGCCAATGACTCTGGCACCTAAACCGGACCGGAAGATGAGCTCCGGTAACCGCGGGGTCAAGAACAGCCAGATGTAGGTCGACTCCAGGAACTGCCGGATGACGTCGACCGCGCCGCGCAGGTTGCGCGCCGACCGCAGGAACTTGCCGGCGTAATCGAGGTGCGGTCCCGAAACCGAGGTGTAGGACGCGATTTTGGCCGACACGACCGGATCGGTCACCGCCGCCCAGCCCTGGATGGAGCCCCAGTCGTGGCCCAACAGGTGAACCTGATCCACGCCCAGCTGCTCGATCACGGCGCCGACGTCGGAGATCAGCTGGGGGAAGCGGTATCCCGAGCGGTCGGCCGGCGCCGACGACTCACCCGCGCCGCGCACGTCGTAGGCGACCACGTTGTAGCGCCCCTGGCCGACCAGATACTCGGCCACCCCGTCCCAGACGTGGTGGTTGTCCGGGTAGCCGTGAATGGCCATGATGGTCGGCCGGCGCGGATCCAGGTCGGTGTAGGCATGGACGGCAAGGCTCACGCCGTCGGATGCGGTCAGGGTGGTCATCTAGTGCACTCCTCAAGTGTCAGTGCGTGGCGCGGGCTGCGGGTGAGACGGCGAGATAGTTGACTGCCTTCTCCACGCCGCCGAGTTGCGCCGGGTGAAAACCGGGCCGGTAGTAGGACGCGATCGCGGGAAGGAACTCGAACGGCGCCGGCACCAGTCCGCGCCGCGACACCGCGAACCAGTCCCTCCAGCGGGGTTTGACGCCCGGCGGCAATTCCGGGTCCACCTTGTACATGAACCGCAGCCCGCGCACCCACAACCACAGCATCAGCGGCGTGACGGCCAGCTGGGTACGGACCTGCCGCAGGTAACCGGCCTGCAGGTGCTTCATCACGTCGAACGCGACGGCTTTGTGCTCGACCTCCTCGGCGCCGTGCCAGCGCAGCATGTCCAGCATCGCCGGGTGCGCACCGGTGGCGTCCAGTGCGGGGCTGTCGAGAACCCACTCGCCCAGGATCGCGGTGTAGTGCTCGACGGCGGCGACCAGCGCCACCCGCTCCAGCAGCCAGCGCTGCTGTCGGCGCTTGCTCCACTTCGGCCGGTCGCCGAGCAACTGGGCGAACAGCCACTTGATCTGATCGGTGTAGGGCGCCATGTCCACGCCGCGGGCGGCCAGTTGTTCGACGACGCCGGCATGCGCCTGGGAGTGAGTGGCCTCCTGCCCGATGAAGCCCTGGACGTCCAGGCGCAGCTGGTCGTCCTTGATCAGTGGCAGCGCCTGCTTGAACACCTCGACGAAGAACTCTTCGCCGGCGGGCAACAGCAGGTGCAGCACGTTGCAGAAATGCGTGGCGAACACTTCACCCGGGACGTAGTGCACCGGGAGGTCCGACCAGTCGAAGTTGACGTCCCGGGCCTGCAGAACGATGCGTTCGTGGTCGATCGAGGCGTCGTGTGGACCGGCCGCGGTGTCGTCGACTTTCAGCATGTCAAACCCCCTGCCAAGATTTACATTTATGGATGATTTGTCTTCATACTCGACAGAACGTGAGTAAAAGTATATCGACTGGGTTACGCAAGCCGCAATGACTCGGCGATCACCCGACCGTAGAGGTCCGCCAACTGATCGGCGGTCCAATCCAGTTGCGGGTCCAGCAGCGACCGAACCGCGGCCTCGCATGACGACACGAACAACTCGATGAGCACCGGCAGTTTGCGGTCCAGATCGGCGGTGCCCCACCAACGCGTCATCGCCGGCCGGATCCACCGTGCGGACTCGGCGGCCAGCGCGCCCCGGGCCCGGTGGAACCGGTCGGCGACCGCCGCATCCGGCGCGGCGGCAAAGATCAGCTGCCAGGCGGCGGGACGCCCCTCGGCCGCCAGCAGCAGGGCCCGGTAGCCGTCGGCGAAAGCCGCCTGCGGGTCGTCGCCGCCGGTGCGATGCAGGGCAGCCAGCACATCGGTCAGCAACCGGATGTGTTCACGCTCCAGCAGGGCCTCGATCAGCTCGATCCGGTCCGCGAAGCACGCGTACACCACCGGGCGGGTCACACCGAGGCGCTCGGCGACCGCACCGACGGTGACCGCGTTGACGCCGTGCTGCACGGCGACGTCCAGCGCCGCATCCAACACCATCGGCCGACGCCGCTCTGGCCCAAGATGGCTCGCCCGGGTTTTCGTTGGTGCACTCACAATGCCGACAGCCTAGCGGATTCCTACACTGATGAATTAATTTCCTCCAGCGCTGGAGCTTGCCCCGGGCCCGAGCTACACGGACAGACGCTGGATCTGGCTACGCCGGGTGGTCGCCCAGTCGGCCATGTCGAACCCGGGATCGCGATCGCACAGCGAAGTCATCAAGACCGCCGCCGGAATGACCGCCAATCCGTACCCGCAGCTCCAACCGCTGCGCACCAGACTCCACACCAGCACACCGTCAGACGGAACGACCACCCGACTCAGCTGCATCGGCTCACCACGACCGCCGCTGGGGCTGATTCCGTGTGCGGCACCGTCGCAGGCGGTCACCGCGCTCAGCGCAGCGCGCACCACGTCGGCCACGGCCAACGGTCGGTCGTAAACCTTGACCGATTCGGCGTACAGCGCAACCGTGCCCTTGATCAGAAACGCCGACTCGGCGTCGTCGGTCGCGCCCTCCGGCGGCAGTGGCGAACCCTTGAACAGGACAGCCGCTGAACACTTCACCGGCTCGGCCCGGGTGAAGTACGTCCCACCAACCTCAGTCGCCTGGGCTTGCCCCAGCGGCGTCCGGCTGCCATCGGGCAGCAGCAACCCCTCTGCGGAGAGCGCGGCTCTCGTGTCACCCGGTATCGACCCGGCACCCACCGGATGCCCGGGTACGGTCGTCGTGCACCCGATCGACGCGGACGCCAGTACGGCGACGCCCATGAGACCGCGCGCCCATCGGAGGTTCACGCTCGCGCTAGCCGCCGTTTTCCGCACGTTGCTTCACGCGCTCCAGCGTGATCCGGATGTGCTCGGTGTTGACCGTCGGCCGGTCCTTGACGCCCGTGACCAGCCCGGCGATGCCGACGAACCAACGGGGCCGGCGGTCCCACATGCTCTCGGTGACCTGGCAGCCGCCCTGCCCACCGGGATTCGAGGTTATCCGGTACTCCCAGCGGGCCACCGGGATCACCGCGGAGCGCACGTCGAAGGCGAATACCTTGCCGGGGTCGGCGTCGGTGACGGTGCACGTGGTGCTCCACCGCCGTCCGCCATGGCGGTTGTGACCGACGAAGACCGCGCCGGGGCGAGCGGAATCGCCGGTGCGCCAATCCATTCCGACGTTCTCCTCAGCACAGTCGGCGAGGACGGACAAGTCGGTGATCAGCCGGTACACCACGTCCGGAGCAGCGTTGATCTGCACGGTTCCGGTGGCCGAAGGCGCTGCTGCGTCAGTCATGCGGTGATCATAGGGGCGTCAAGCCGGTGATGATCTCGGCGGCCGGCCCCGTGCGGATCGTCCGGTAGGCGGTTCCGGCCCACAGACTGGTGCCGTGCGGGTCGTCCATCGCCACCGCCGCCGCCCGGATGGGCGAGGTCATGTGATGGATCTCCGGGTATCCCACCGGCGCCACATTCTCGAAGGTCTTGGTGAAATCGTTCTCCAGGCTGCGGGCGTACCGCCCGGAGAACGCACACGTCACGGTCGTGTTGGTGAACTCCGGGTTGGTCAGCGCCGCCCGGTGCGTCGGATTGGTGCCCGCCTCATCAGCCAGCAGCAGTGCGGTGCCCACCTGGGCGGCCACCGCGCCGGCGCCCAGGACACCGGCCACATTGTCCGCGGTGCCCAGACCCCCCGCCGCCACCAGGGGCAGGTCGGGGTGCGCATGGCGTATCTCGGCCAGCAACGCGGCGAGACTCTGAGTTCCGGGCTGGGTGTCGGGAGCGAAGGTCCCGCGATGTCCGCCCGCCTCCGGGCCCTGAACCGCCAATGCCTGGGCACCGTGCGCCACCGCAATCCCGGCCTCATAGGCCGAGGTCACCGTGACCACGGTCAGGATGCGCAGGCCGCGCAACAGATCCAGGTCCTCCGGCGGCGGTGCCCCGAAGGTGAACGAGACCACCGTGGGCCGCAGATCGGCGATCACCTCCAGTTTCTCCGGCCAGCAGTCGTCGTCACCGAAGCGCGGCCGGCCGAGTTCTACGCCGTAGTGGTCGGCCAATGACGCCAGCAGGTCGGCGTAGTCGTCGAGCGCCACCATGTCGGCATCGCTGGGTTGCGGCACAAACAGATTGGCCCCGATCGGACCGGAGGTCGCCGCCCGCGCCGCGGTGATCTGATCGGCGAGCTGCTGCGGGGTGCGGTAGCCACCGGCGACGAATCCCAGGCCGCCGGCCTGCGACACCGCCGCAGCCAGTGCCGGCGTGCTGGGCCCGCCTGCCATCGGCGCACCGACCAGCGGGAGCGCGAGTTCGGAGAAGCTGAAAGCCATCGCTCTAGCCTGCCATCAACCAGCCAGTGCCCGCAGCCTCCGGGGCAGTGATCCTTTCGACCGGTAGGGACCGAGCACCGCGACGCCGTAGGGCTTGCTCAGCAGTTGGCGGGCCACCGCATTGACCTCGTCGAGGGTGACCGCGTTGAGCTCCTTGAGCGTGCGGGCGATGGGCCGATGCCGGCCGTAGTTCAGCTCACCGCGGCCCAGCCGGTTCATCCGCGAACCGGAATCCTCCAGGCCGAGCACCAGACCGCCGCGCAGCGAGCCCTTGGCGATTCGGCACTCGTCGGCTGTGATGCCGTCGCGGGCCACCGACTCCAGCACGTCGGCGGTCACCGAGACCACCTCGCCGAACCGATCCGGCTGGCATGCGGTGTAAACCGACAGCGCGCCGGCGTCGGCGAAGGTGTCCACCGACGAGTAGATCGAGTACGCCAGGCCGCGGGATTCCCGAACCTGTTGGAACAGCCGGGAACTCAGTCCCCCGCCCAGTGCGGTGTTGAGCACCGCCAGCGCCTGGCGATGCGGCCAGTACCGGCCCGGCGCGCGCACGCCCAGCGACATGTGCGTCTGATCGGCGTCCCGGTTGACCACGCTCAGGCCGGGCACTCCCGGAACCCGGGACGTCCCGCGCCGCGGCTCGGCGGGCTTCTCGCCGCGAATCAGGCGATGCCCGAAGTGTTCTCGCACCAGCGCCACGACGGTGTCGTGGTCGATGTTGCCGGCCACCGCCACCACCATGCGTTCGGGCGTGTAGCGGCGCTGGTGGAACGACCGCAGCTGGGCGCGGGTCATCGTCGACACCGACTCGACGTTGCCGATCACCGGCCGTCCGATCGGATGGTCACCGAACAACGTCGACAAGAACACATCGCCGAGGGCGTCCTCGGGGTCGTCGTCGCGCATCGCGAGTTCTTCGAGCACCACGTCCCGCTCGAGGTCGACGTCCTCGGCCGCGCAGCACCCGTTGAGCACCACGTCGCTGACCAGTGCCACGGCCAGCTCCAGGTCGGTGTCGAGCACGTGCGCGTAGTAGCAGGTGTGCTCCTTGCCGGTGAAGGCGTTGAGCTCGCCCCCGACGGCATCCACCGCCTGGGCTATCCCGGCCGCGGTGCGGGTCGGGGTGGCCTTGAACAGCAGATGCTCCAGGAAGTGCGCCGCCCCGGCCACCGTCGCGCCCTCGTCACGGGACCCGACGCCCACCCAGACACCCACCGACGCGGAACGAACCGCGGGGAGGTACTCGGTGACCACCCGCAGTCCGCCCGCCAGGGTGGTGCGGCGCAGGTCAGCCCTCGGCGGTCGCGGCATCGGCAGGCTCAGCGGCGTCCGCTGAATCCTCCACGGGCACCAGCGAGATCTTGCCGCGGTTGTCGATGTCGGCGATCTCCACGCGCAGCTTGTCGCCGACCTTGACCACGTCTTCGACCTTCGCGACCCGCTTGCCCTTGCCGAGCTTGGAGATGTGCACCAAACCGTCGCGGCCCGGCAGCAGCGACACGAAGGCGCCGAAGTCGGTGGTCTTGACCACGGTGCCCAGGAACCGCTCACCGATCTTGGGCAGCTGCGGGTTGGCGATCGCGTTGATCTTGTCGATCGCGGCCTGCGCGGACGGGCCGTCGGTGGCGCCGACGAACACGGTGCCGTCGTCCTCGATGGAGATCTGGGCGCCGGTCTCCTCGGTGATCGAGTTGATCATCTTGCCCTTGGGCCCGATCACCTCGCCGATCTTGTCCACCGGAACCTTGATGGTGGTGACCCGCGGCGCGTACGGGCTCATCTCGTCGGGGGCGTCGATGGCCTCGGCCATCACCTCGAGAATGGTCATCCGGGCGTCCTTGGCCTGCGCCAGCGCACCCGCGAGCACCTGCGAGGGAATCCCGTCGAGCTTGGTGTCGAGCTGCAGCGCGGTGACGAAGTCCTTGGTGCCGGCGACCTTGAAGTCCATGTCGCCGAACGCATCCTCGGCCCCCAGGATGTCGGTGAGCGCGACGAACCGGCGCTCGGTCTTGCCGTCCACTTCCACCTCGTCGGAGACCAGGCCCATCGCGATACCGGCGACCGGAGCCTTCAGCGGCACACCGGCGTTGAGCAACGCCAGCGTGGACGCACAGACCGAACCCATCGACGTGGAGCCGTTGGAGCCCAGGGCTTCCGACACCTGCCGGATGGCGTAGGGGAACTCCTCGACGCTGGGCAGCACCGGGACCAGGGCCCGCTCGGCCAAGGCACCGTGGCCGATCTCGCGGCGCTTGGGCGAACCGACCCGACCGGTCTCACCGGTGGAGTACGGCGGGAAGTTGTAGTGGTGCATGTAGCGCTTGGACTTCTCCGGCCCCAGCGAGTCGATCTGCTGCGCCATCTTCATCATGTCCAGCGTGGTCACGCCCATGATCTGGGTCTCGCCACGCTCGAACAGCGCGCTGCCGTGCGCCCGGGGCACCACGGCGACCTCGGCGCTCAGCGCCCGGATGTCGGTGATGCCGCGACCGTCGATGCGGAAGTGGTCGGTCAGGATGCGCTGACGCACAAGCTTTTTCGTCAGGCTCCGGTAGGCCGCGCTGATCTCCTTCTCACGGCCCTCGTAGGTCTCGGCCAGTCGTGCGACCACCTCACCCTTGAGCTCGTCGGTGCGCTCGTCACGCTCGGCCTTGCCGGCGATGGTCAGCGCCTTGGACAGCTCGTCGGTGGCGACCGAGGCGACCGCGTAGTAGACGTCCTCGCCGTAGGCGGGGAACAGCGGGTACTCGGCGGTCGGGCGGGCCGCCGCGTCGGCCAGCTCCTGCTGGGCCTTGCACAGCGCGGCGATGAACGGCTTGGCCGCCTCCAGGCCCTCGGCCACCACGGTCTCGGTCGGCGCGGTCCCACCGGCCTCGATGAGCTCGATGACCTTCTCGGTGGCCTCGGCCTCGACCATCATGACCGCGACGTCACCATCTTCGAGTGCACGTCCGGCCAGCACCATGTCGAACGTCGCGCGCTCGAGCTGCTCGACGGTGGGGAACGCCACCCAGGTGCCGTCGATCAGGGCGACCCGCGCCGCACCGACCGGGCCGGAGAACGGCAGACCGGCCAGCTGGGTGGACGCCGACGCGGCGTTGATCGCCACCACGTCGTACAGGTCGTTGGGGTTCAGGCTCAGCACGGTCACCACGACCTGGATCTCGTTGCGCAGGCCGTCGACGAACGACGGGCGCAGCGGACGGTCGGTGAGGCGACAGGTCAGGATCGCGTCGGTGGACGGCCGGCCCTCGCGGCGGAAGAACGAGCCGGGGATGCGACCGGCCGCATACATCCGCTCCTCGACGTCGACGGTCAGCGGGAAGAAGTCGAAGTGCTCCTTGGGAGCCTTGCTGGCGGTGGTCGCCGACAGCAGCATGGTCTCGTCGTCCAGGTAGGCGACGACGGACCCGGCGGCCTGCTGGGCCAGCCGGCCGGTCTCGAAGCGGATGGTGCGCTTGCCGAAGTTGCCGTTGTCGAGGACAGCGGTGGTTTCGAATACGCCTTCTTCAATTTCAGTTGCAGACATGGACGCTCGTGCGGCCTCTCTGATTCGTTCTGCTGTTTCGCAGCGTCAGCTTTGCTGATCGGCAAGAACGAGGATGCGGCTACGGTCGTCGATCGAAGCGGCCGGATCGCTGGACGCATATCCAGACCCGGCTGCCACTACCGAAGACCGCCCGACGCAAGTTCTTCCGCTGATCGCAGGAACGTGTCCCGTTGTGACGTGCCGGAGCGGCGCGCACGGACTGCGCGAGCCACACCGATGTCCGGACCTGGACGGCCCGGAACGGTCTCACTCTACATGGAGCCGGCGTGCACCGGCCCGTTCGTGGTCAGCGACGCAGACCCAGGCGCTCGATCAGCGAGCGGTAACGCGCCACATCGACCTGGGTCAGGTACTTGAGCAGACGACGCCGACGACCGACCAGCAGCAGCAGACCGCGACGCGAGTGGTGGTCGTGCTTGTGGGTCTTGAGGTGCTCGGTCAGGTCGACGATCCGCTTGGTGAGCAGGGCGATCTGCGCTTCGGGCGAGCCGGTGTCGGTCTCGTGCAGTCCGTAGCTGCCCAGGATCTCTTTTTTCTGCTCGGCAGTCAGTGCCACGACGAATCTCCATCAATAGGTCCCGCGAATGAAATGACGGTGGCCACCGCGGACTGCAGCGCACCGAGCGGCGAGTCTAGCAGAGCAGGCCGCGGGTCTTCTCCACGTCGGTGTTCATCACCGCTATCAGGTCCTCGACCGAGTCGAACTTCTCCTGGCTGCGGATCCGACTGACGAAGTCGACGGCGACGCGCTGGCCGTACAGGTCGGCGGTCTCATCGATGACGAACGCCTCCACGGTGCGGGCCCGCCCGGAGAACGTCGGGTTGGTGCCCACCGACACCGCGGCCCGACAACGCTGACCTGCGACGACGGTCCCGGGGACCTGGCCGTGCCCCAACACGGTGAACCAGGCGGCATACACGCCGTCCGCCGGAATGGCCGCATACGCCGACGGCGCCACGTTGGCGGTCGGGAAACCCAGATTGCGCCCCCGGCCGTCACCGCGCACCACCAGCCCCTCGACCCGGTGCGGCCGGCCCAGGGCCTCGGTGGCCGCGGCCACGTCACCGGCGTCCACGCAGGACCGGATGTAGGTGGAGGAGAAGGTGACCGCGGAGGCGGCGTCCGAGTCGGTGTTCTCGGCCACCAGCGACACCGATTCCACGCCGAAACCGAACTGCTCACCGGCGCGGCGCAGCGTCTCGACGTTGCCCGCGGCCTTGCGGCCGAACGTGAAGTTCTCCCCCACCACCACTTCGACGACGTGCAGGTGCTCGACCAGCAGCTCGTGGACGTAGCGGTCCGGGGTGAGCTTCATGAAGTCCGGGGTGAACGGGATCACCAGGAAGACGTCCACACCGTACTGCTCGACCAGCTCGGCGCGGCGCGCCAGCGTGGTGAGCTGCGCCGGGTGGTTGCCGGGATAGACGACTTCCATCGGGTGCGGATCGAACGTCATCAGCACGGTCGGTACGCCGCGTGCCTTCCCGGTCTTCACCGCACGCGAGATCAATTCGGCATGGCCGCGATGCACACCGTCGAACACCCCGATGGTGAGCACGCACCTGCCCCAGTCTGTGGGGATCTCATCCTGCCCCCGCCACCGCTGCACAACCGCAAGCCTAAACTGTTGGCCGTGAGCCCTTGGGAGCAATCGGATGGGCTGACCACCGTCGCCCAGGACTATCTGAAAGTCATCTGGACCGCCCAGGAGTGGTCACCGGACAAAGTCAGCACCAAGATGCTGGCGGAGAAGATCGGCGTGTCAGCCAGTACCGCCTCGGAGTCGATCCGCAAGCTCGCCGACGCCGGCCTGGTGGATCACGAGAAGTACGGCGCGGTGAGCCTTACCGAGGACGGACGGCGGGCGGCGCTGGCGATGGTGCGCCGGCACCGGCTGATCGAGACGTTCCTGGTGTGCGAGCTCGGTTACGGCTGGGACGAGGTGCACGACGAGGCCGAGGTGCTCGAGCACGCGGTGTCCGACCAGCTGATCGCACGCATCGACGCCAAGCTGGGGTTTCCGCAACGCGACCCGCACGGCGACCCGATCCCGGCCGACGACGGTCAGGTGCCGACGCCCCCGGCGCGCCAGTTGTGGGCGTGCGCCGACGGCGAGTCCGGCACGGTGGCCCGGATCTCCGACCACGACCCCGAGATGCTGCGCTACTTCGCCCAAGTGGGCATCAGCCTGGACGCCCGGCTGCGGGTGCTGACCCGCCGGGAGTTCGCCGGGATCATCTCGGTAGCCCTGGAGTCACCCGGGGCACCCGCGGGCGAACAGACCACCATTGACTTGGGAAGTCCTGCGGCCCAGGCGATCTGGGTGGTGTAATCACCCGATGGCAAAACTTGAGTTGTCCCGCGACCTTTCGCTGTCGCCCGACGACGCCTGGGCGCACGCGTCGAACCTGGCCGAACTGGGCGACTGGCTCTCCCTGCACCAGGGCTGGCGCTGTGAGATCCCGGCCGAACTCGCCGTCGGCACCACCCTGGTCGGGGTGGCGGGCGCCAAAGGTATGCGCAACCGCGTCACCTGGACGGTCCGCAAGCTCGAGGCGCCCAGGCTGCTGGAGCTCACCGGCGACGGCGTGGGCGGCACCAAATACGGTCTGTCACTGGCGATCGCGCCGGCCGGTGGCGGATCCCGCTTCACACTGCGGCTCGACATGGGTGGTCGGGCACTGTTCGGGCCGATCGGGGCGACCGCCGCCCGCGCGGTCAAGGGCGACATCGAGGGTTCGATCAAGCGCTTCGAGACGCTGTACACCTGAGCCGTCGACCACCCCCGACGACGTCGCCGGCGCCGCGGAGTCAGAGTTCGAGCGGATGCCGCCAGCGCAGCCGGTCGAACCGGGCGAACCCGCGATCGGCGCTCAGCCAGGTCGCATTGTTCTCGACCGCGTAGGCGGCCAGATAGGCGTCGGCGACGTCGTTTCCGCGGGCGTCGATCTCAGTGGCGAGTTGGCGGAACAAGGTCCAGTGCCGTTCCCCGGCCCGCAGCCTCATGGTGCTGCGGGCGGCCAGCAATTCGTCGACGGCGGCAGTCGTGTCGGCCAGATTCGCCGGTTCGGCGAACACCCTGCGGTTGGTCATCACTCGCACGAACCCGCTGAGCACCAGGTCCGGCAGTCCAAGCGGCTCGTCGTCGTTGGCAAGTCGTTCGAGCAGACCGCGGTAGTCGTCGTGTTCGGGCAGATCCCAGCGGTGTGCGTAAACCAGGACGTTGACGTCAACGCAACGCATCGATCGATCCGGGTTCGTCCATCGCCTCGGCGACGGCGGCGTTGGAAGACAGGTCCACACCGGGCCGAAGCCCTCCCCGGCCCAACGGGGTCACCACATAGGGCTGGGGTGGTTGCGCGACGTCCGGGCGCAGACCCCGGCGCACGGCGTCTTCGAGGACCGCGGCGACCGTCCGGCCCGAACGGGCCGCCAGCGCCTTCACCTCCCGGTAGAGATCGTCGTCCATCCGGATCGTGGTGCGCATGATGACATCTTAGCGTCAAAGGCAGGCATAAAGATGCCTCTGCTGCTCACAGCGTCGCCGGCCGGATGACGACCACCGACTTCGTGCGCTTTCCGGAGTCTTCCAGCAGGGCGATCACCCGCCCGCCGCCGTCGGTTGCCGCGTAGATCCCGTCGATTCCCGCGGGTGTCAGCGGCCGGCCGTGACTGACATCGAGGGCCTCGGCGGCGTCCAGGTCCCGGCGCGCAAAGGTCTGCAGGCAGGCGTCATCCAGGCTGTAGCTCAGTTGTGCGCTCTCCCCCAGCTCCTCGAGCGTGCGCGCCTGATCCAGGCCGAAGCGCCCGGAGCGGGTGCGCCGCAACGCGATCAGATGCCCGCCGACTCCCAGCGCCGCGCCGAGGTCGCGGGCCAGCGCCCGAATATAGGTGCCCGCCGAGCAGTCGACTTCGACGTCCAGATCGACGAAATCGCCCGCGCGACGCACGTCGCGCACCTCGAATCGCTCGATTCGCACCGGGCGGGCGGGCAGCTCCACGGTCTGGCCGTCCCGCACCATCTGGTAGGCCCGCTTGCCGGCGACCTTGATCGCGCTGACCGCCGAGGGCACCTGATCGATGTCGCCGCGCAGCGGTGCGATACCGGACTCGATCTCGGCACCGGTGAGGTGCGCGGCGGAAATCATCTGCAGCACTTCGCCTTCGGCGTCCTCGGTGGTGGTGGTCTGACCCAGCCGGATCGTGGCGGCATACGACTTGGACGACGTGGTGAGCAGGCCGAGGATCTTGGTGGCGCGTTCGATGCCGATCACCAGCACGCCCGTGGCCATCGGGTCCAGGGTTCCGGCGTGACCTACCTTGCGAGTACCGAAGAATCTGCGGCAGCGTCCCACCACGTCGTGGCTGGTCATTCCGGCCGGCTTGTCGACGATCACCAGGCCCGGTTCAGGTGCACTCACAGCACGATCGCCGTCAGCACCAGCCCGCCCGTCACCGACCACCGCCCGTGCAGCTCGCTCAGCGGCGGCCCCGACAGCGCGGCCGGGTCGATCAGGATGCGGGAGACGAATCCCCCGCCGGGATCGAAGGTGATGTGGGCGTCCTCGAAGCCCAACCATCGCCTGGTCAGCGGAAACCACGCCTTGTAGGTGGCTTCCTTGGCGCAGAACAGGATCCGGTCCCAGTGCTGCTCCGTTGGCAGCGTCGAGAGCTCGGACCGTTCGACGGGCAGGCTGACCGCGTTGAGGACGCCGTCGGGCAGCGTGTCATGCGGCTCGGCGTCGATACCCACCGATCGCACTTGCGCGCTGCGACCCACGACCGCGCCGCGGAAGCCCGCGCAGTGCGTCAGGCTGCCCACCACGCCGTCGGGCCAGCAGGGTTCGCCCTTCTCCCCCTTGAGAATCGGCACCGGCGGCTGGCCGATCTGTTCGAGTGCCAGCCGGGCGCAGTAGCGCGCCGTGACGAATTCGTTGCGGCGCTTGGCGACCGACCGCGCCACCAGCGGCTCCTCCTCGGGCAGCGGAGCCAGCCCGGGCGGATCGTCGTAGCGTTCGGCCCACGCCAGCGCATGCCCCGATGCCGGCGTCAGCACGGTGTCCAACAGCCCGCTCATGGGGACTGCCGTTGCCGCAGCCGCTCGGCGAATTTGGCTCGAGCCGCCAGCATCTCCTCGGTGATGGCGAAGTGGCCACCGAACTCATTGAGGTAGCCCGGCGGGTACTGCGGGTCGGGCAGGATCTGGCGCAGCCACCGGTGCGGCTTGCGGCGCTGCCACTCCCGCGGATAGCCCACCGACACCTCTTCGAAGCGCACCCCGTCGTAGTAGGTGGTGCGCGGGATGTGCAGGTGACCGTAGACCGAGCAGGTCGCGTTGTAGCGGGTGTGCCAGTCGGCGGTCTCGGTGGTGCCGCACCACAGCGAGAACTCCGGATAGAACAGCGCATCGCAGGGCTGGCGCACCATCGGGAAGTGGTTGACCAGCACCGTCGGCGTCATCCAGTCCAGGTCGTCGAGCCGTTTGCGGGTGGCGGCCACCCGATCGCGGCACCAGGCGTCCCGGGTGCCGTACGGCTCGGGCGACAGCAGGAACTCGTCGGTGCACACCACATTGCTCTCCCGCGCGACGGCCAGCCCCTCGGCCTTGCTGGTGGTCCCGGCGGGCAGGAACGTGTAGTCGTACAGCAGGAACAGCGGCGCGATGGTGGCCGGTCCGCCCTCCTCGGTCCAGACCGGGAAGGGGTGCTCGGGGGTGATGACGCCCATCTGGTCACACATGTCGACCAGGTAGTCGTACCGCGAGCGCCCGAAGATCTGCATCGGGTCCTTGGTGGTGGTCCACAGCTCGTGGTTGCCGGGAACCCAGATCACCTTGGCGAAGCGTTTGCGCAGCAGATCCAGTGCCCAGCGGATCTCATCGGTGCGTTCGGCGACGTCCCCGGCGACGATCAGCCAGTCGTCGCCGGTCGCCGGATGCAGGGACTCGGTGACCGGCTTGTTGCCCATGTGGCCGGTGTGCAGGTCGGAGATCGCCCACAGCGTCGGACCGTGCGACGGCGTCGGCTCAACGGTGGTCACGAGGTTCGAGCCTAACGGGTGGCGAAAAACTGGAACGTGTTCTCACCTTCCGGGCAGTGGCCGCCACCACTACTTGTACACTCCCGGCAGATGTCCAGCGGGACCAAGAGGAGTGGCATGCTCACCAAACTGCGCCTGATCACCGCTTTCAGTGCGCTGATCCTGGCTGTCGTCATGGTCGGCCAGCAATCCCCGCTCGGCGGTGTGTCCCATGAGATGGGGCCGCACGGCGTGCAACTGCGTTCCACCGCCCTGCCGCTGGCGCCGCCGCCCACCTCCAGCGACCCGGTCAAACTCACCAATCCGCGCCCGTTCGACGCCTGCGAGGACATCCCCTTCGACGTCGTCGCCCAGCTGGGGCTGGCCTACACCCCGCCCAAGCCCGTCGAGGGTGTGCGCTGCGAGTACGACGCCGGCAACTATCAGATGGCCGTCGAGACGTTTATCTGGCGCAGCTACGACGAGAGCATCCCGGCCGACGCCATCGAGACGAACATCGGGGGACATCGTGCGGCGCAGTTCTGGGTGATGAAGCCCACCGAGTGGAACAACCGCTGGTGGGTCTCGTGCATGGTGGCGTTCAAGACCAGCTACGGGCTGATCCAGCAGGCGTTGTACTACTCCCCGGTGTACTCCAACCCCGACGTAGACTGCGCCGCCGAGAACCTGATGCGGGCCCACCAGCTGGCGCCGTACTACAAGTACTGATCAACGGTGAGCAGCCCGCGCCGCACCGATGTAATCCTGAACCGGGTACTGCGGCAGCTTCCGCCACCCACCACCGGCTACACCGTGCGCCGGGAACGCATCCCGATGCGCGACGACGTGGTCCTGCTTGCCGACCACTACCAGCCGACCGGTGACATCCGGGGCACCCTGCTGGTCCGCTGCCCGTACGGGCGGGGTTTCCCGTTCGCACCGGTCTTCGGCCGGATGTACGCCGCACGCGGCTACCGGGTGATCCTGCAGAGCGTTCGCGGCACGTTCGGCTCGGGCGGCGAGTTCGAGCCGATGGTCAACGAGGCCGCCGACGGCGCCGACACAGTGGCCTGGATGCGCACCCAGCCCTGGTTCACCGGCTCGTTCGGCACCATCGGGCTGTCCTACTTGGGATTCACCCAATGGGCGCTGCTGGCTGATCCGCCACCGGAGCTGGCGGCCGCCGTCATCACCGTCGGGCCGCACGATCTGCACCAGTCGACCTGGGGTGTGGGCTCGTTCGCACTCAACGACTTCCTGGGCTGGAGCCATCTGATGGCCCACCAGGAAGATCGCCCGCGGCTTCGAGCCGGCCTGCACCAGCTCACCGCCCAGCGCAGGGTGGGCCGCGCGGCGGCCCGGCGGCCCCTGGGTGCGGCCGGGCGGGCACTGCTGGGCACCGGTTCGCCGTGGTACGAATCGTGGGTCGAACACCCCGAGGCCGACGACCCGTTCTGGAATGCGCTGCGCCACCCCGAAGCGTTGAAGCGCTCCGAGGTGCCGGTGCTGCTGCTGGGCGGCTGGCAGGACCTGTTCCTGGATCAGACCCTGGACCAGTACCGGGCGTTGCGAGACCGAGACGTCGAGGTGGCGATGACCATCGGGCCGTGGACCCACACCCAGATGCTGACGTCCGGCCTGAGCCGGGTCACCTCGGAGTCATTGCAGTGGCTGGACACTCATCTGGCCGGTGTGGAAACGGTGCCGCGGCCGAGCAGGGTGCGGGTCTACTCCGCCGGCCGGGGTTGGCAGGACCGGCCGGACTGGGCACCGGCCGACGCCGTTGACGCGTGGTATCTGCAGCCCGGGGGCGCGCTCTCACAGATCGCGCCCGCCCCGGCATCTGCCACGTTCCGGTTCGACCCCACCGACCCGCCGCCCACGATCGGAGGCCGGCTGCTGTCCGCGGCCGGCGGCTACCGCAACGACAGCATGCTGGCTCGCCGTGACGACATGCTCAACTTCACCAGCGCGGCACTGACCCGTGACCTGGACGTGTGCGGCGTCCCGGTCGTGGAGTTGGAGCACAGTGCCGACAACGACGACGTCGATGTGTTCGTCCGGGTCAGCGAGGTCAACCCGCGCGGCCGCTCAGTGAATGTGACCGAGGGTTATCGGCGACTGCACCGGCACACCGGCCCGGTGCGCATCGAATTGGACGCCGTCGCAAGGCGTTTCGCCGCGGGCTCCCGGATCCGGGTGGTGATAGGCGGCGGAAACCACCCCCGGTACGCGGTGAACCTGGGCACCGGCGAAGCCCCGATCAGCGGCAGCAGGACGCAGCCCGCGGTGCACACGGTGGCGTTCGGCGAGTCACGGCTGCTGCTGCCCGTCGAGCACTAACCCACCGCGTCGCGGACCCGGTCGGCCACCTGCGCCAGGGTTCGGTCGTCAAACACCGGTGCGGACCGCGCCGCGGTGATCGGTACCTGCACCCAGCTGGTGCAGCCGGCGTATTCCGGGGTGCGGGTCACCCACACCGGCTCCACCAGCGGGGCCGCCTGTACGACCAGCGCGGCCAGCCGATGCTTCGGCCGAAAATCCAGCCGATCGGCCCGCACCGACTCGGTGGTCCAGATGTGCAGATCCTCGATGGCGGCCAGCCCCTCGGGGCGGGTGACCGGCACTGCCGCAACCACTTTGGCCGCCGACCGGATCAGCACCCGGTCGTCGTAGCAGTCCGCGGCGGCCGCGGCCAGCAGGACCCGATGTTGCGGCCGCACCCGCTCGGCATGGCTGTGTGCAACCGTCGGGAACAACAGGAAATCATCGGCCGCCACCGCGAAGCGCTTCTCGCCGATACCGCCCTTGCGCAACAGGACCGACTGCCGGCCGGCCAGCAGCGCGTGCACCACCGCGCTCCACTCCTTGAGTGCTGGAGTGCTCACAGCGGCATTCATGTCGTCCACGATAGGTACAGCCGCACGCACAGAACACCCGTCCCGGGCGGCAGGTGCGCCGCCCGGGACGGGTGCTCGAGGTGAATCCCTACAGGCCCAGGAACGCGGCGCCCGGGTCCATCAGCGACGATGCGTCGAAGCCGCCGAACAGCGAGCTCAGGTCCATGTCTCCGAACGGCGTCACGAACGTGTCGGTGACCGTGGCGTCAGCGCCGTCCAGGCCGGGGATGGCCGAGTAGACGTTGGCGAAACCACCGCCGAGGTTCAAGACGCTGTACACCGATCCGACCTCCGGCAGGTCCGAAGCGTCCACGCCACTGCCCGCGGTGACACCGTCGATGGTGAACTCGGTGGTGGTCAGGCCCAACAGCTGGGTGACGGTCTCCTGGGCGTGTGCGGTGCCCAGCAGGTCCTTGCCGTCGTAGACGTTGAAGTCCTGGGACGTGATCGGCAGCGGGAAGTAGGTACCGCCCAGACTGAGACCCGGTGTGCCACCGCCGATGTTGAGCAGCGGCGGCGCGCCGACGGTCTGGAAGACCGGCGCGAAGCCCTCGGTGGTAGTGGTCCCGGACCCGGTGAACGGGTCGAAGGTGGTGCCGCCGATGGTGAAGGCGTCGTCACCCACCGTGCTGCCGCCCAGGGCGGTGAACGCCGCGCCCGGGTCCAGCGGCCCGGCCGCGTTGACGCCGGCGAATAGCGAGCTCAGGTCCATGCTGCCGAACGGCGTGATGAAGGTGTCGGTGACCTTGCCGTCCTCACCCGGGGTGGCGACGTAGACGTTGGCGAAGCCGCCGCCGAAGTTGAACGCGTCGTAGACCGTTCCCACCGCCGGCAGTCCGTCGCCGGTGTCCGAGCCGTCGGTGACCACCAACTGGGTGTTGGTCATCCCCAGCAGGTTGGTGACATCGACGCCGGTGTTGATGGTGCCGATCTGCGTGGCGTCGTCACCGGAGCCGCTGTAGACGTGGAAGTCCTGCGAGGCGAGGCCGTTGCCCTGGTGGCTCGGGTCACCCAGCGATGCGCCGCCGATGGCCAGCAGCGGCGCGGCGCCGCCGAGCGCGGTGATCGGGGCGAAACCCTCCTCGGCCGTGTCGCCGGATCCGGTGAACGGGTCCAGGGTGAGGCCGCCGATGGCGAAGGCGTCGTCCCCACCGCCGGCCGCACCGGCCTGCAGCGGGGCGAAGGCGTCGCCGGGCTGCAACGGGTTCGCCGCGTTGAACCCGCCGAACATCTTGCTCAGGTCCGTGCTGCCCCACGGCGTCACGAAGGTGTCGGTGACGGTGCCGTTCTCGCCGGGGGTGGCGACGTAGATGTTGGCGAAACCGCCGCCGAGGTTGAACACGTCATAGACCGAGCCCGACGCCGGCAGATCCGCCGCCGAGCCGGTGACGCCGGTGACGGTGAACTCGGTGTTGGTGAAGCCCGCCAGGTTGGTGACGACCACGCTGGAGTCGATGCTGCCCAGGCTGGTGCCGTCGGCACCGTAGACCTCAAAGCTCTGCGGCGCGGTGGGCAACAGACCGCCGGGGCTACCGCCGCCCAAAGTCAGCAGGGGTGCGGAGCCGGTGAGCGGGTGGACCAGGCTGAAGCCCTCCTGCGCCGAGGAGCCGGATCCTGAGAACGGGTCGAACGTGTAGCCGCCGATCGTGAAGGCATCAGCCCCATCGGCGCTGGGGGCGACAGCCTCGCCCGTGTCGGCCACCGCGAGGGCCGCCTGCAGAAAGGCAGCGGTCAGCAATCCGCCACCAGCGGCTAGACCTGCGACTATCAGCCGATAATTCATCATTCCGTATCTCCCGGTTCCGTGGGTTTGGCCAAGACCGAGCGCCCAACACCGCCCGATGGCGGCGTGTGACACCTGTAACAACCAGCAGGACATTACCGATGAGTAACCTGAATGTATAGACAAACTCATGAAAAATTTTTCTTTTTTCTGTCGGTTGTCGGAAATCTGTAATGGAGTTCACTTCGACGGAACTTGGGGTCGAGATTTCGGGTCAACCCCGCGGGGCACCCCTGCCGGACCGCTCAGGCCGGCCGATCCTGCGGCCGGCCTGCCAGCGTCCAGCGCCCGGAAAACGCCCGCCACCCGACGAACACCAATCGCAACGCGATGAACGTGGTCAGCCCCGACCAGATGCCCGCCAGTCCCCAGTGCAGGATCAGCGCCAGCCAGGTCAGCGGGAGGAAGCCGACCAGCGCGCTGATCACCGTGGCGGTCCGCATGAATGCTGCGTCGCCGGCACCGATCAGCACGCCATCGAGGGCGAAAACGATTCCGGCAAGGGGTAATTGGGCGACCAGGAACCACCACGGAACGCTCACCGCGGCCAGCACCGCGGCATCTGTGGTGAACAGTCCCGGAATCACGGCCGCGCCGGTGGCCAGCAACGCAGCCAGCAGTGCTGCGGCCGCCGTGGAGACCACCGTCACCCGCGCGGCCACCGACCGGGCCCGGGCGCCATCGCCGGCGCCCAGCGCCGCACCGACCAGGGCCTGCGCGGCGATGGCCAGCGAATCGAGCACCAAGGCCAGAAACGTCCACAGCTGCAACACGATCTGGTGCGCGCCCAGGGCTGCGGCCCCGAATCGCGCGGCGACCGCGGCCGCCGAGACGAAGCAGGCCTGAAAGGCCAGCGACCGCACGATCAGGTCGCGCCCCGTGCTCAGCTGGGCCCATAGCACCGATCTGTCCGGAACCGGGTCGGCACGCTCGGAGCGCAGCGCGCCCAGGAACAGCAGCCCGGCCAGCCACTGACCCGTGCAGTTTGCCACCGCCGAGCCGGTCAGGCCCATGCGCGGCATACCCAGGAGTCCGAAGACCAGCAGCGGGCACAGCAGAGCCGACAGCGCGAAACCCGCTGTGGCATAACGCGGCGGCCGCGTGATGTCCTGCACACCACGCAGCCAGCCGTTGCCCGCCAGTGAGACCAGGATCGCCGGGGCACCGAGGATGGCGACCCGCAACCAGGGCAGGGCGGCTCGGGCGATCCCGTCATCACCGGCGATCGCCGCCACCAACGGCGCCGCCCCGAGTTCGACGCCGATGACCACCACAACACCGAGGCCAAGCGCCAGCCACGTCGCCTGGACGCCTTCGGCGACGGCGGCGCGACGATCTCCGGCGCCGAAGTGACGCGCCGACCGCGCGGTGGTGCCGTACGAGAGGAAGGTGCCCTGCGAGGCGACCAGACTCAGCACCAGCCCGCCGATGGCCAACCCGGCCAGCCCCCGAGCGCCGAGCCGTCCGACGACCGCGGTGTCGAACAACAGGTACAGCGGTTCGGCCGCCAGCACCACCAGTGCCGGCAACGCCAGCGCCGCGATCCGGCGGTATCCGCCGCCGCCCACTGTCACCCGAGGGCGGCGACCAGAGCGGCGACCACGTCGTCCACGCCGCCGGCCGCGCTGTACCCGGCGGCCAGCCGATGCCCGCCGCCGCCGAAGGAGACGGCCACCGCACTCAGGTCGACCGCTGACTTGGCCCGCATCGACACAGCCCAACGTGCCGGATCGACCTCCTTGAACACCACCGCCACCTCGGCCTGTGCCGTGGTGCGCACGATGTCGACGATGCTCTCCACTTCCTCGGGCCGCGCCGCAGTCCACTCGGCATGGTCGACCACGGCATAGACCAGGCCGCGGCCGCCCGCGGCCTCGGGCAACAGCCGTGCCTTCGCCAGCACCCGCGACAGCATCGTCAACCAGTCGAACGGGTGGCTGTCCATCACCGTGCGGGCAACGGCGGCATTGTCCACTCCGAGGTCCACCAGTTGCGCCGCCAGCCGGTGCGCGCGAGGACTGGCCCACCGGAACGAGCCGGTGTCGGTGGCCAGCCCGGCGTACAGGCAGTGCGCGACGTCGGCGTCGACCGGCCGGCCCCACTCCTTGATCAACTCGGCCACCACCATCGTCGTCGAATCCGCGTTCGGATCAACAAGATTGGCGGTCCCGAAGAACTGATTCGAGGCGTGGTGGTCGATCACCAGCAGCTCGCGACCGGCAGCCAGCTCCCCCAGCCCCCCGAGCCGGTCCGCACTCGACGCGTCGACGCTCACCACCAGATCGACGTCGCGGCGCATCTCGTCAGGGGCCACCAACAGTTCACCGCCCGGTAGTGACTGCAGCGACTGCGGCAGGGTTGCCGGACGGGCGAAGGAGACCTGAACCGCCTTGCCGCATCGTTTCAGAACCAGCGCGAGCGCGAGCCCGGATCCGATGGTGTCGGCGTCGGGGTGCACATGGCAGACCACCGCAACGCTGCCGGCAGCAGCCAGCAGACCCACGGCCCCCGCGACGTCGACGCGCCGACCCTCCGGCGGCAGCTCAGTCGCCGAACCGCTCACCGAGACCGCTGTCTTCGGCATCCGGTTCCGCGGGTGCCTCCCGATACGGGTTGGCGTCTCCCACCGGCTTTCTGCCCTCACGCATCCGGGCCAGGTCGGCGTCGGCGGCCGCCGCGGCGGCCAGCAACTCCGACATCCGGTGCGCGGTGTCGGGCACGGTGTCGCGGACGAATGTCAGCGTCGGGGTGAAACGCACCCCGGTGCCGGCGCCGACCTTGGACCGCAGCACACCCTTGGCGCCCTCCAGTGCCGCCGCGGCACCCCCGTAGTCGGGATCGTCGTCCAGCGAGCGACCCAACACCGTGTAGTACAGCGTGGCGTCGTGCAGGTCCGCGGTCACCTTCGCGTCGGTGATCGTCACGCCGGCCAGCCGCGGGTCCTTGATCTCGTATTCGATCGCCGAGGCGACGATGGTCGAGATCCGCTTGGCCAGCCGCCGCGCCCGGGCCGCATCAGCCATGACGACCGCGCCTACGCACGAGCCTTCTCAACGAGCTCGTAGGCCTGGATGACATCGCCTTCCTTGATGTCGCTGTAGGTCAGGGTCAGACCGCACTCGAAGCCGTCGCGGACCTCGGTGACATCGTCCTTCTCCCGGCGCAGCGAGGAGATCGTGACGGTCTCGGCGACCACCACGTTGTCCCGCAACAGGCGCGCCTTGGCGTTGCGGCGCATGATGCCGGAGGTGACCAGGCAGCCCGCGATGTTGCCCACCTTCGACGAGCGGAACATGGCGCGAATCTCCGCACGCCCCAGTTCCTTCTCCTCGTAGACCGGCTTGAGCATGCCCTTGAGCGCGCTCTCGATCTCGTCGATCGCCTGGTAGATGACCGAGTAGTACCGGATCTCCACACCCTCGCGGTTGGCCAGCTCGGTGGCCTTACCCTCGGCGCGCACATTGAACCCGATGATGATCGCGTCCGACGCCGATGCCAGGTTGACGTTGGTTTCGGTGATGCCACCGACACCGCGGTCGATGACCCGCAGCTGCACCTCGTCGTCGATCTGGATTCCCATCAGGGCCTCTTCGAGGGCCTCGACGGTACCGGCGTTGTCGCCCTTGAGGATCAGGTTCAGCTGACTGGTTTCCTTCAGCGCCGAGTCCAGGTCCTCCAGCGAGATCCGCTTGCGCGAGCGGGCCGCCAGCGCGTTGCGCTTGCGGGCGTTGCGCTTGTCGGCGATCTGGCGGGCGATCCGGTCCTCGTCGACGACCAGCAGGTTGTCGCCGGCACCGGGCACCGAGGTGAAGCCGATGACCTGCACCGGCCGCGACGGGGTCGCCTCTTCGACGTCTTCGCCGTGCTCGTCGACCATGCGACGCACGCGGCCGTAGGCGTCGCCCGCGACGATCGAGTCGCCGACCCGCAGCGTGCCGCGCTGGATCAGCACGGTGGCCACCGGGCCGCGACCGCGGTCGAGGTGCGCCTCGATCGCCACACCCTGGGCTTCCATGTCGGGGTTGGCCCGCAGGTCCAGGGCGGCGTCGGCGGTCAACAGCACCGCCTCTTCCAGCGCGGCGATGTTGGTGCCCTGCTTGGCGGAGATGTCGACGAACATGGTGTCGCCGCCGAAGTCCTCGGCCACCAGGCCGTACTCGGTGAGCTGCCCGCGGATCTTGGCCGGGTCGGCGCCCTCCTTGTCGATCTTGTTGACCGCCACCACGATCGGCACATCAGCGGCCTGGGCGTGGTTGATCGCCTCGACCGTCTGCGGCATCACGCCGTCATCGGCGGCCACCACCAGGATCGCGATGTCGGTGGCCTTGGCGCCACGGGCACGCATGGCGGTGAACGCCTCGTGACCGGGGGTGTCGATGAAGGTGATCAAGCGTTCGGCGCCCTCGAAGTCGACCCCGACCTGGTAGGCGCCGATGTGCTGGGTGATGCCACCGGCCTCGCCCTCGCGGACGTTGGCCTGGCGGATCGAGTCCAGCAGGCGGGTCTTGCCGTGGTCGACGTGACCCATGACGGTGACCACCGGCGGCCGGACCTGCAGGTCCTCCTCGTCGCCGGCGTCCTCACCGTAGGACAGGTCGAAGGACTCCAGCAGCTCGCGGTCCTCGTCCTCGGGCGAGACGACCTGCACGACGAAGTTCATCTCGCTGCCGAGCAGCTCCAGGGTCTCGTCGCCGACGGACTGGGTGGCGGTGACCATCTCACCGAGGTTGAACAGCGCCTGCACCAGGGCAGCCGGGTTGGCGTCGATCTTCTCGGCGAAGTCGCTCAGCGATGCACCGCGGGCCAGCCGGATCGTCTCGCCGTTGCCGTGCGGCAACCGCACACCACCGACGACCGGGGCCTGCATGTTCTCGTACTCGGCGCGTTTCGCCCGCTTCGACTTGCGGCCCCGCTTGGGGGCACCGCCGGGACGGCCGAATGCACCGGCCGCGCCGCCGCGCTGGCCCGGACGGCCTCCGCCACCGCCACCGGGACGACCGCGGAATCCGCCGGCGCCGGCGGGAGCACCACCGCCACCGGGACCGCCCGGGCCGCCGCCGCGGTAGTTACCGCCGGGACCGCCACCGGGACGACCGGAGGGAGCGCCGGGACGTCCGGCGCCGCCTGGACCCGGGCGGGGGCCGCCGGGACGCGCCGGGCGGCCGGGTGCTCCGAAGTTGCTGGTGCGGCCGGGCATGTTGCCCGGTGTCGCGCCGCCGCCGGGACGCGGCATGCCGGGACGCGGTGCGCCGCCGGGCCGGGGTGCGGCCTGCGGGTGCGGACGCGGGATGGCGCGCTCCACCGGCTGCACAGACGAGAACGGGTTGTTGCCGACGCGCGGAGCCCGAGCGCCCGGCTTGGGGCCCGGTGCGGCCGGCCGGGGGCCGGGGGCTCCGGGAGCCGGGGGCGCCTCCGGAGCTGCGGTCGATGCGGCCGGGGAAGCCGACGCCGCGGGTGCCGGGGTCTCGGCGACCGGCGCGGCCGGGGCAGCCGGCTTCGCGGACGGTACCTGTCTCTTATACACATCT
>NZ_CP083985.1:2823493-2823609 GCF_020172665.1 [Mycobacterium] zoologicum
AAAAAAAAAGCACAACACTCTCTTGCCGATCTCGCGACCTCGTTCCGAACGCGAAACGTACACATCGGCCTGGTAGGCGTGGGACGCGCCGTCGGATAACTCTCGTCAGCATATGA
>NZ_CP083985.1:2823709-2842045 GCF_020172665.1 [Mycobacterium] zoologicum
AGATGTGTATAAGAGACAGGGGTCGGGGTCGGGGTCGGCTTCTCCGGTGCGGGCGCCTTGGCGGCCGGTGCTTCGCTCTTGGGAGCGGGCTTGGAGCCCCCGAACGACTCGCGCAGCCGTCGGGCGACGGGCGCTTCCACGGTCGAGGACGCCGACTTGACGAATTCGCCCTGCTCGCTCAGGCGTGCGAGGACTTCCTTGCTGGTAACACCGAGTTCCTTAGCCAACTCGTGTACGCGGGCCTTTGCCACTACATCTCCTGTCTATGAGGCGACAGCGGTGGTGGGCCGCGCCTCGGGTTTAGCTATGACGCATGGTCATCGGGACTTCACGGTGTGCTCATGTTCTTCGCTACCTGTTCTGTTGCCCGGGGCGGCGAGCCGATCTTGGTGATCGAAGTACTCCTCCACCCCGGATACATCCGGGGAACCGCTGATCCGCAGCGCGCGTGCGAAGGCTCGTCGCCGGATCGCCGCCTGCAGGCAGTCCGGCGCGGGGTGCAGCCACGCACCCCGTCCCGGCTGGTTACCCACCCGGTCAACGGCCACGGCCCCATTGCCGTCCGACGTCGACACAGCGACCACTCGAAGCAATTCGACGGCCAATTCGCGTTTTCGGCACCCGACACACGTGCGCACCGGTCCCCGTGGGGAGCGGTGCGTCCGCGAGCCCGTTGACGAAACCTCGCGCTGGATCACGGCTCAGTCTACCCATACAACGGCGATGTCCCGAACCAACGTGGTCCCGAACCAACGTCGGAGACCCAGGACCGCTATCGACCGCCCACGGCACCCTGACTGGCGTCGCGCTCAGGATGATCGTCCTCCCCCGGCTCGGGGGTGTCGCTGCGGATATCGATCCGCCAGCCGGTCAACCGGGCCGCCAGCCGGGCATTCTGGCCCTCCTTGCCGATGGCCAGCGACAGCTGGAAGTCCGGGACCACCACCCGGGCGGCGCGCGTCGCCTGGTCGATCACCGTCACCGACATCACCTTGGCCGGCGACAGCGCGTTGCCGACGAACCGTGCCGGGTCCTCGTCGAAGTCGATGATGTCGATCTTCTCGCCGGCCAGCTCGCTCATCACGTTGCGCACCCGCTGGCCCATCGGCCCGATGCAGGCGCCCTTGGCGTTGAGCCCCGGCACCGCCGAGGCCACCGCGATCTTGGATCGGTGGCCGGCCTCGCGCGCGACCGCGACGATCTCCACCGAGCCGTCGGCGATCTCGGGCACCTCCAGGGCGAAAAGCTTGCGCACCAGGTTCGGGTGGGTGCGCGACAGCTCGATGCGCGGTTCGCGCAGCCCCCGGGTGACGCCGATGACGTAACAGCGCAACCGGTCGCCGTGCTCGTAGCCCTCGCCGGGCGCCTGCTCGGCGGGCCGGATGACTCCGTCGAATCCCTTGGCCTCGGTGCCCAGCCGCACCACGATCACACCCCGGGCATTCTCCCGGGCGTCGCGCTGCACCACGCCGGCGACGATGTCGCCTTCCCGCGCCGAGAACTCGCCGTAGGCCTTCTCGTTCTCGGCATCCCGCAGCCGCTGCAGGATCACCTGCCGGGCGGTGGTCGCCGCGATCCGGCCGAATCCCTCCGGGGTGTCGTCGTACTCGCTGAGGACGTTGCCGTCCTCGTCGGTCTCGCGGGCCAGCACGCGCACCACGCCGGTCTTGCGGTCGACGTCGATCACCGCGTCGGCCTGGTGCCCCTCAGTGTGCCGGTAGGCGGTGAGCAACGCCGATTTGATCGTGTCCACCACCACGTCGACCGGAATGCCCTTGTCGGCCTCGATCGCGTGCAACGCGGCCATGTCGATGTTCATTGGCGCCTCTCCATTCCGGCATCCGGGGCCTGCCGGCCCGCCAACTCCAACTCGCGTTCACCGGGCGGTGAGAACTCGACCTGCACGACCGCCTGGCTGATCTCGCTCAGCGGTAATCGGCGCAGGTTGAAGTCCCGCCCGGCCCGCACCACCAGCGTCAGCACGTCGTCGTCGGCGACCAGGCCCACCCGGCCGGTGAGACCGGATCCGTCGGTCAGGGTCACTTCGACCTTGCGGCCGTGAGCGCGCCTGAAGTGCTTCACCGTGGTCAGCGGTCGCTGCACACCGGGTGAGCTGACCTCCAGAACGTAGGGGGCGTCGAAGTCCAGCTCGTCGAGCAAAGCCGACGCCGAGCGCGACAACGCCGCGACGGTGTCCAGATCCAGGGGGGTGTCGCCGTCGGCGATCACGGTGATTCGCGGTAACGGTGCGGCGGCGTCGATGACGACGTCTTCGATCTCGTATCCGGCGCGCGTGAACTCAGCGTCGAGCAGCTCGATCACCTGTGTCTGGGAAGGTAGCCCGGTGGCCACGGCGAGCTCCTCATCTTGAGTTGTGCGGTCAACGCATTCCCGCGCGCCAGGCGCAGCCGGAACCGGATACCAAGGATACGCCCGCCCGACCCGCAGTGGCAGGATGTCTCAGATGTCCGGCCCCCTGACCGCTATCGACCGGCGGCGCGTACTGACCGGCGCCGGGATTCTCGCGCTGCTCGCCGTGGCGGCACCGGCGTGCGGCTCGGCGCCGACTCCACCGGAGGTAGACGCCCTGGAGGCGCAACGACTGTTGGCGCAGCACGACAGTGAGCTGGCCGCCGCGGCCGGGACTGCCCTGACCGGGCCGGACGACACGGCCCAGGCCACCGCGCTGGCGCAGGTTTCGCAAGAGCGCGCCGACCACGCCCGGGCGCTGGCCACCGAGATCATCCGAGCATCCGGGCGCCCCGCCCCCGAAACATCGCAGACCAGCACGGCCACCGCGGTACCGGATGCTCCGGCCCCCACGGTGACGCAGGTGGTCAACGCACTGCGCGCCGCGGCCGACAGTTCCAGCAAGCTGGCGATCGCCTCATCCGGCTACCGGGCGGGACTGCTCGCCTCGATCGCGGCGTCCTGCACGGCCTCCTACGCGGTCGCCTTGGCGGTGCAGTCGTGACGTCCACCGAACCGATCGATGGCCCCGACGCGGCCCTGCGCGAAGCACTGGCCACCGAACACGGGGTCGTCTACGGCTATGGGCTAGTGTCGGCCTATTCACTGCCGGAGTTCAACGGCCTGGTGGTGGCGACCATCCGCCAACACCGCGAGCGCCGTGATCGGACGATCACGATTCTGACCAGCCGCGCCGTCGAGGCCCCGCCCGCCGCCGCCGGCTACCAGTTGCCGCTGCCGGTGAACTCCTCCGGTGACGCACTGCGGCTGGCGGTCCGGATGGAGAACGACACCGCGACGGCGTGGCGCGCGGTGGTCGAGCAGACCCGAGACGCCGCCGACCGCGAGTTCGCCGCGACCGCGCTGGGCCAGAGCGCGGTGCTGGCTGCGCACTGGAATCGCGCGTTGGGCAACTGGCCGATCACCCGCCCATTCCCTGGCGGCGAGGACTGATGGGAGCCGCAATGGTGAGTCGAAGCGTCCGATTGGCCGCGGCTGCGGCTGCCGCAGGTGCACTGCTGGGGGTCGCCGCCGGGCCGGCGTCGGCCTACCCGATCCCGTTGACCTCTGACGACATCCGATTCCTCAACACCGCGCGTGGCACCTTTCCCGGCGACGACGACGAGTTGTTGCAGGCCGGTAAGTACATGTGCCATCTGCTGTACTCCGGCCAGCCTTCGGCGGCGGTGATCGACCAGGTCGGGGCCGAGCACGGCGCCAGCCACGATCAGGCCGCCAAACTCATGCGCGCGGCCCGTGGCAGCCTGTGCCGGATGGCGCCGGGCTAACCGGTTTCGCCGCGGACCGCGGCGACGATCTGCCCGGCCAGTTCGGCGCCGACGGCCAGTTCGCGCTTCTCGCCGGCGAGGCGGTCGCGCAGTTCCACCACCCCGTCGGCCCAGCCGCGGCCGACCACCACCACCAGGGGCATCCCGAGCAGTTCGGCGTCCTTGAACTTCACCCCGGGCGAGGCGGTGCGGTCATCGAGCAGCACCTGCACCCCGAGCCGGTCCAGTTCGGCGGCCAGCTCCTCGGCGCCGGCCCGCGCCGCGTCGTCCTTGTTGGCGATCACCAGATGCAGGTCGAACGGGGCGACCTGCGCCGGCCAGCGCAACCCCAGCTCGTCGTGCTGCTGCTCGGCGATCACCGCCACCAGTCGCGATACCCCGATCCCGTAGGACCCCATGGTCAGGCGCACCGGCCGGCCGTCCTCGCCGAGCACGTCGGCGGTGAAGGCGTCGGTGTATTTGCGGCCCAGCGAGAAGATGTGGCCGATCTCGATCCCGCGGGCACTGACCAACTCCCCGGCGCCGTCCGGTGAGGGGTCGCCGTCGCGCACCTCGGCGGCCTCGATGGTGCCGTCCGCGGTGAAGTCGCGGCCGGCCACCAGCCCGACCACGTGCTTACCGGGCTGATCGGCACCGGTGATCCAGCTGGTGCCGTCCACCACGCGCGGGTCGACCAGATAGCGAACCCCGTTGTCGGCCAGAGCTTTCGGACCGATATAGCCCTTCACCAGGAACGGGTACTTGGCGAAGTCGGCCTCGGAAAGCAGCACGTACTCGGCGGGTTCGAGCGCCGCTCCCAGCCGCTTGTCGTCGACCTCACGGTCACCGGGGACCCCGATGCCCAGCAACTCCCACTCGCCACCGGGTTCGCGGACCTTGACCATGACGTTCTTGAGGGTGTCGGCGGCGGTGACTGGGCGGCGGTAGGCGCCCAGATCAGCAGAGTTGGCCCAGTCGACCAGGGTGGCGATCGTCGGGGTGTCGCCGGTGTCGTGCACGGTCGCCTCGGGCTGCCCGGCCACCGGCACCGGCTCCGGGCGGGCGGTGACGACGGCTTCGACGTTGGCCGCATACCCCGACTCCACGCACCGCACGAAGGTGTCCTCGCCGTTCTCGCTTTCGGCCAGGAACTCCTCGGAGGCCGAGCCGCCCATCGCCCCGGACGTCGCCGCGACGATCACGTAACGCAGCCCCAGCCTGTCGAAGATCTTCTGGTAGGCCGCCCGGTGGGCGTCATAGGCGGCACCCAGCCCGGTGTCGTCGATGTCGAAGGAGTACGAGTCCTTCATCACGAACTCACGGCCGCGCAGGATGCCGGCGCGCGGCCGCGCCTCGTCGCGGTATTTGGTCTGGATCTGGTAGAGAACCACCGGGAAGTCCTTGTAGGAGTTGTATTCACCCTTGACGGTCAGGGTGAACATCTCCTCGTGGGTGGGCGCGAGCAGATAGTCGTTCCGCCGCCGGTCCTGCAGGCGGAACAGGCCGTCGCCGTACTCGGTCCAGCGGTTGGTGGTCTCATACGGTGCGCGCGGAAGCAGCGCCGGGAACAGGATCTCCTGCCCGCCGATGGCGTTCATCTCCTCGCGCACCACCCGTTCGATGTTGCGCAGCACCCGCAGACCCAGCGGCAGCCAGCTGTACAGCCCGGGCGCGATGGGCCGAATGTAGCCGGCCCGGATCAGCAGCTTGTGGCTGGGAACTTCGGCATCGGCGGGGTCTTCGCGCAGGGTACGCAGAAACAGCTGGGACATCCGGGTGATCACAGCGCGCCAGCCTATCGGGTCCGATACCCGAAACCTCCCCGCCGCCGCATGGCATGATCGCGTGATATGCGCATCACCCCGCATGAGCAGGAACGTCTGCTGTTGTCCTATGCCGCTGAGCTGTCGCGCCGGCGTCGCGCTCGGGGGCTGCGACTGAACCATCCCGAAGCCGTCGCGATCATCACCGACCACATTCTCGAGGGCGCGCGTGACGGACGGACCGTCTCAGAATTGATCGCCAGCGCGCGCGACGTGCTCGGGCGCGACGACGTCATGCAGGGCGTTCCCGAGATGCTGGATCTGGTGCAGGCCGAGGCAACGTTTCCCGATGGCACCAAGCTGGTCTCCGTGCACCATCCGATCGGCTGACGGTGATCCCCGGAGAGATCCTGTTCGGTCCCGACGAGATCGAGATCAATGCAGGCGCCGATCGGTTGGAGATGCAGATCGTCAACGCCGGCGACCGCCCGATCCAGGTCGGCAGTCATGTCCACCTGCCGCAGGCCAACACGGCGCTGTCGTTCGACCGGGCCGCGGCCCACGGTCGCCGGCTGGACATCCCGGCGGGCACCTCGGTTCGCTTCGAACCGGGGGTGCCGCGCACCGTTTGGCTGATACCGCTTGGCGGACGCCGTGAGGTGCCCGGCCTCACACTGAACCCGCCGGGGAGGTTGGACGACTGATGGCTCGACTGTCCCGAGAGCGCTATGCGCAATTGTTCGGGCCGACCACCGGCGACCGGATCAGGCTGGCCGACACCGATCTGTTGGTGGAGATCACCGAAGATCGCAGTGGTGGGCCCGGGCATTCCGGCGAGGAGGCGATCTTCGGCGGCGGCAAGGTGCTGCGCGAGTCGATGGGCCAGGCACGTGCGACCCGGGCCGACGGCGCTCCCGACACCGTCATCACCGGCGCGGTCATCATTGACCATTGGGGAATCATCAAGGCCGACATCGGGATCCGCGACGGGCGCATCGTCGCGATCGGTAAGGCCGGAAACCCCGACACGATGGGCGGCGTCCATCCGGATCTGGTGGTCGGACCGTCGACCGAGATCATCAGCGGCAATGGCCGCATAGTCACCGCCGGCGCCGTCGACTGCCACGTCCACCTGATCTGCCCCCAGCAGATCCCCGAAGCGCTCGGCTCCGGGATCACCACCCTCATCGCCGGCGGCACCGGGCCCGCCGAGGGCACCCAGGCCACCAACGTCACCCCCGGCGGCTGGCACCTGGCGAGGATGCTCGAGGCGTTGGACTCGTGGCCGGTCAACGTCGCACTGCTCGGCAGGGGCAGCACCGTCAACGCAGCCTCGTTGTGGGAGCAGTTGCGTGACGGCGCATCGGGTTTCAAGCTGCACGAGGACTGGGGCGCCACACCCGCGGCCATCGACGCCTGCCTGACCGTCGCGCAGGCCGCCGGCGTGCAGGTGGCGCTGCATGCCGACACACTCAACGAGATGGGTTTCGTGGAGGACACCCTTGCCGCCATCGCCGGCCGGCCGATCCACGCCTACCACACCGAGGGGGCCGGCGGCGGGCACGCGCCCGACATCATCACCGTCGCAGGACAACCCAATGTGTTGCCCAGTTCCAACAATCCCACCCGCCCCCACACGGTCAACACCATCGACGAGCATCTGGACATGCTGATGGTCTGCCATCACCTCAATCCCGCGGTGCCCGAAGACCTGGCATTCGCCGAGAGCCGGATCCGGCCGTCGACCATCGCCGCCGAGGACCTGCTGCACGACATGGGTGCGATCTCGATGATCGGCAGCGACTCTCAGGCGATGGGCCGCATCGGCGAAGTGGTGCTGCGTACTTGGCAGACCGCCCATGTGATGAAGCACCGCCGCGGCGCCCTGCCCGGCGACGGCGCGGCCGACAACACCCGGGTGCGGCGCTACATCGCGAAATACACCATCTGCCCGGCGATCACCCACGGGTTGCACCACGAGGTCGGCTCGGTGGAGGTGGGCAAGCTCGCCGACCTGGTGTTGTGGGAACCGGCGTTTTTCGGTGTCCGCCCGCACGCGGTACTCAAAGGCGGCGCGATCGCCTGGGCCGAAATGGGCGACGCCAACGCGTCGATATCCACGCCGCAGCCGGTCTTTCCCAGGCCGATGTTCGGCGCCGCCCCGAAGACCGCCGCGGCGACGTCGGTGCACTTCGTGTCGCCGCAGGCCATCGAAGCAGGCCTGGCCCAGAAGTTGGCGGTGCAGCGGCGACTGGTTTCGGTGGCCGATGTCCGCTCGATCGGGAAGGCCCAGATGCCGCTCAATGACGCACTGCCCGACATCGTGGTGGACCCCGACACCTTCACCGTGCGCATCGACGGCGACGTGTGGGAGGAACGACCGGCGGCTGAACTGCCGATGGCACAACGCTACTTCCTGTTCTGATGGCACCCTGATGTCTGGATTGGCAACGCTGCTCTCCCTCGCCGATTCGCGGTTGCCGATCGGCGGACACGTGCACTCCGGCGGCCTCGAGGAGGCCGTGACCAGTGGACTGGTGATCGATCTGGCGACGCTGGAGGCGTTTCTGGTGCGCCGTATCCGCAGCCACGGGCTGGTCACCGCCTCGATCGCGGCAGCGGTGCACCGGGGCGATCTCAGCGTCGCCGATGCCGACGACGAGACCGACGCCCGCACCCCGGCCCCGGCCTCCCGGCTGGCGTCCCGCAGTCAGGGACGCGGTCTGGCGCGGCTGGCGCGGCGGGTCTGGCCCGGTCCGTGCTGGGACAGGCTCGACGCCCGGCCACACCTGGCCACCGTCGCCGGCCTGGTGGGTGCGGTCAGCGGCCTGAGCCCCGGTGAGAACACGCTGACGCTGGTGTACACCTCGATGACCAGTCCGGCGACCGCTGCGCAGCGCCTGCTGGCACTGGATCCGGCCGATGTCGCCGCCCTGACATTCAGTCTGGCGGAGCTGTGCGAGCGCACCGCCGCCGAGGCGACCACCGGCCTGGCCGACCTGTCCGACCCTCTGCTGGACACGCTCGCTCAGCAGCACGCCACCCGCGAACGCCCCCTATTCGTTTCGTGAAAGGAACCTCATGCCACCCCATTTCCTCGACGGTGCGCCGCACACCCATTCCGATCGGCCGAAACGGGTCCGCAAGCCCGGGGAACCGCTGCGCATCGGCGTGGGCGGTCCGGTCGGCTCCGGCAAGACCGCGCTGGTCGCGGCGCTGTGCCGACAGTTACGGGATGAGTTGTCACTGGCGGTGCTGACCAACGACATCTACACCACCGAGGACGCCGACTTCCTGCGCAAGCACGCCGTGCTCCCCGACGACCGGATCTCGGCCGTGCAGACCGGCGGCTGCCCGCACACCGCGATCCGCGACGACATCACCGCGAATCTGGATGCCATCGACGATCTGACGGCCGCACACAGCGGGCTCGACCTGATTCTGGTCGAGTCCGGTGGCGACAATCTGACTGCGACGTTCTCCTCGGGGTTGATCGATGTGCAGATCTTCGTCATCGACGTGGCCGGCGGCGACAAGGTGCCGCGAAAGGGCGGTCCCGGCGTCACGTTCTCGGATCTGTTGGTGGTGAACAAGACCGACCTGGCACCGATGGTCGGCGCGGATCTGGGAGTGATGGCCCGCGACGCCGCGACGGTCCGCGACGGCCGGCCCACCGTGCTGCAGTCGTTGACGGAGGACCCGACCGCCACCGAGGTCCTGGCCTGGGTCCGGGACCAGTTGCGCGAGCATTCGAACCTTTGATGCATTCCCGCGTCACGGTGGTCGCCTGCCCGAACCGGCTGCCGCGCATCGAATTCGGTGGCGGCCTGGCAGCCCGCCGTACCGGAGCGGACACGGTGCACCTGGTGTCGGTAGCCGCCACTCCCCTGGGCGGCGACGTCATCGAGATCCGCCTGATCGTGGAGCCCGGCGCCCGGCTGACGCTGCGCAGCGCGGCCGCCACCGTGGTGCTGCCCGGTGCCACGACCCTGACCTCGCAAGCGAATTGGCAGATGGAGGTGGCAGGCGACCTGGAAGTCGATCTTGAGCCGACCATCGTCGCCGCCGACGCCCGGCATGCCTGTGTCACCGCCGTGCACCTCTGCGGCGGCGGGTCAATGCGTCTGCGGGAGCGGGTGCAGGTCGGCAGGACCGGGGAGCGGCAGGGCTTCTGGTCGGGCGCGCTGCGAGTCGACCTGGATCACCGCCCGCTGCTGCGTCACCGAATGGACCTGGGGGCGGGTTCCCTCTCCGATGACGTGTTGTACGCGCCACGGGCCGCCATCAGTGAATTCCGTTATCCCGCGGCATGTTCTACCGCGGCAGCCGACCCGCGATGGACTGTGCTGACACTGGCCGGCGGTGGGACACTGAGCACCCGTCAGGATGACCTGCTGACAACCTGACCTGGCGCCGGCCGGGATTGGCGGCGAAGTTACATGTTGCCGGCGCCGAAGGCGTCCTGCGCCTCCTGGGCGTGTGCGACCTGCTGAGCGGTGTAGCCGATCAGCAGTGAGATGGCGCCGACCAGCACCGCCACCGCGGCAATCCACAACAGACCGTAGGTATAGCCCGCGTCCAGCGCGGCGATCTGGGTGGGGTTCATGGTCTTGACCGGCATGTTGGTGCCGCCGAGGTACAGGGTGCGCGAGGTGATGACGGCCTGGATGACCGCCAGCACGATCGGTCCGCCCAGGTTCTGCAGCATCAGTGCGATCGCCGAGGTCGGGCCGATCTGGTCGAAACCCACACCGGCGATCGCCGACAGCGTCAGCGGCACCACGATCACACCGATCCCGAGCCCACCGAGCACGATCAACGTCACGAAGTTCGGGAAGTACGGGAGGTCCCGGTTGATCGTCGAGCCGTAGATCATCGCGCCCAGCAACACCACACCACCGGAGATCACCAGCACCCGGGGCGGGAACTTACGCACGAGCTGGGAGGAGAGACCCAGTCCGACGCCCAGCCCGATCACGAACGGAATGAATCCCACGCCGGCACGCAGCGCCGAATAGCCCATCAGATCCTGCACGTACAGACCGATGGTCACGGTCAAGGTGAACAGCACACCGCCGGCCAGGAAGATCGCCGCGAAGGTCAGCAGCCGGTTGCGGTCGCGGAACAGGCTGAACGGCACCACGGGATTCTCGGCGGTGCGCTCCACCACGGCGAACGCCAGCAGCGCCAGCACCGCGACCACACCGGAACCGATGGTGATCGTCGAGATCCAGCCCTTCTCCGGGCCGATGGTGAACGCGAACACCGCGGCGGTGCAGCCCAGCGTCGCCAGCAGCGCGCCGGCGGCGTCCAGCTTCATCCGCTCCCGATTGGTCTCGGTCAGGGCGGTGCGGGCCAGGTAGATCATCAGCAGGCCGATGGGGATGTTGACCGCGAACGCCAGCCGCCAGGACACCTCGGTCAGCGCGCCACCGATCACCAGGCCGATCACCGAGCCGACGGCGGTCATCGCGCCGAATATCGCGGTGGCGGCGTTGCGCGCCGGCCCCTTCGGGAAGGTGGTGGCGATCAGCGCCAGCGCGGTCGGTGAGGCGATGGCCGCGCCCACGCCCTGCAGCAGCCGGGCGATCACCAGGGTCGGGGCGTCCCAGGCCGCCGCGCAGAGCACGGAGGCGATGGTGAACAGCGCGACGCCGCTGATGAAGGTGCGCTTGCGGCCGATGGTGTCGCCGAGCCGCCCGCCGAGCAGCATCAGACCGCCGAAGGTCAGCACGTAGGCACTGATCACCCAGCCGCGGCCGGCGTCGGACAGGCCCAGCTCGTCCTGGATCTTGGGCAGGGCGACGATCGCCACGGTGCTGTCCATGGTGGCCAGCAGCTGCATGCCACCGATGGCGATCACGGCGTAGATGAATCGGCGGGACGGCAGCAGCGATGCCACGAATCGGCGGGTCCGGCTCACAATATTTGCCTCGCTCCGGCCGGGCGGCACTGATTCGGCACCCTGTGCCTGCCACTGCGCGGTCGTTCGTCCTGCATCATCGAGAGCAGTCATAACGGGCTACCCTACAGTAATATTAAGAGATGTTTAAAGCCCAAAGCCCGCCACAGCGCCGATAACGACGATTGCGGGAGGTCGAATGCCCTCCGCGCGGATTTTCTCGGGCGCGTCGGCCAGTGTGGCGTGCAGGGTGTGTTGGGCCGGCGTGGTGCCGTGTTGAACCACTAACACCGGCGTATCCGCAGGTCGGCCGCCTTTTTGTAGAACCGCGCTGAACTGCTCGATGCGTTCGATGGCCATCAGCAGCACGATGGTTCCGCGCATTGCGGCCAGCGCATCCCAATTGACTAACGATTCGGGGTCATCGGGTGCGACGTGCCCGCTGACCACCACGAACTCGTGGTTCACCGCCCGGTGGGTGACCGGAACACCTGCCTGCGCCGGCACCGCTATGGCGCTGGTCACGCCGGGGACCACCGTCACCGGAATCCCGGCCTCCGCGCAGGCCAGTACCTCTTCATAGCCCCGGGCGAAGACGAACGGGTCGCCGCCTTTGAGCCGCACCACGAACTTGCCGGCCCGGGCGCGTTCGATCATCAGCGCGTTGATGGCGTCCTGGGCCATCGCCCGCCCGTAGGGGATCTTGGCGGCGTCGATGACCTCGACGTGCGGCGGCAGTTCGGCCAACAGCTCCGGCGGGGCCAGCCGGTCGGCCACCACGACGTCGGCGTGGACCAGCATGCGGCGGCCCCGCACGGTGATCAGTTCCGGGTCGCCGGGCCCGCCGCCCACCAGTGCCACCCCGCCGCGCACCACGTCGGACGTCTCGGCAGTGATCGTGCCGGACTGCAGGGCTTCGCGGATCGCCGAGCGGATCGCCGCCGACCGACTGTGCTCGCCACCGGCCAGGACGCCGACCGACAGGCCGGAGTAGCCGAAGGTCGCCGGGGTGACCGCAGATCCCTCGACGGCCAGATCGGCACGCACACAGAAGATCCGGCACCGGTCCGCCTCGGCGACCACGGCGGCGTTGACGTCCGCGTCGTCGGTGGCGGCAATGGCATACCAGGCGTCGGCCAGATCGCCGTCGCGGTAGGCGCGTGAGACCAGCGTGATGCCGGGCTTGCGCTCCCCCAGAGCCTCGACCGCCGGGGTGGCTTCGGGCGCGATCACCGTTACCTGGGCTCCGCTGTCGATCAGCAGCGGCAGCCGTCGTTGCGCGACGCCGCCGGCGCCAACCACGACAACCTTGCGGCCGGCCAGCCGCAGTCCGGCCAGGTAGGGGTTCTCGGTCACCCGGTAACTCTAAAGCTCCAGTGCCCGGGTCCCCCACCGCCATACCTGCTCGAACAGCGCGGGCTGATCGGCCAGGCGCGTGCCCAACGACGGAACCATCTCCCGCAACGTCGGCGTCCAGTCCCCCACCCGGCCGGGAAAGCAGCGTCGCAGCACTTCCAGCATGGCCGGCACCGCGGTCGACGCCCCCGGGGAGGCGCCGAGCAACCCGGCGATGCTGCCGTCGTCGGCATGGACGATGGTGGTGTCGAATTCGAGCCGCCCGCCGCGGATCACCTGCACCCGCTGGCCGGCCCGAACCGGCGACCAGTCCTGCTCCAGCGCGCCGGGAACGAAGTCGCGCAGTTCTTGCGTGCGGGCCGAATGTGTGCGCCGCAGTTGGCTGATCAGGTAACCGATGAGTTCCCGCTCCCCGAGCCCGGCACGCAGCAGCGACGTCACATTGCCGGGGCGGATCGACCTGGCCAGATCGCTGCGCCGGCCGTTCTTGAGGAATTTCGGTGACCAGCCCGCGAACGGACCGAACAGCAGCCAATCTGCGCCGTCGACTGTCCGGGCGTCCAGATGCGGGGCCGTGGTCGACGGGGCGCCCGGCGCCGGTGCGCCGTACACCTTGGCTCGGTGCCCGGCGGTGAGCTGCGCCGCCCCGCTGCGCAGGAACACCCCGCCGATGGGGAATCCGCCGAACCCCCTCGCCTGCGGGATGCCCGAGCGCTGCAACAGCGGCAGGCTCGCGCCGCCGGCGCCGACGAAGACGAATTTCGCTGTGATTCTTGAGCTTTGACCGGTGCGACGGTCCCTGATATCCAGTTCCCACCGGCCGCCGGACGCCCGGGCGATGGTGCGCACCTGGTGACCGAACAACACCGTCGTGCCGTTGCGCGCGCCGTAGTCGATCAGGTGCCTGGTCAGCGCCCCGAAGTCGACGTCGGTGCCGTGCGACGCCCAGTCCAGCGCCACCGGGATATCGGG
This sequence comes from [Mycobacterium] zoologicum, assembly GCF_020172665.1. GTDB lineage: Bacteria > Actinomycetota > Actinomycetes > Mycobacteriales > Mycobacteriaceae > Mycobacterium > Mycobacterium zoologicum. The sequence goes on from NZ_CP083985.1 coordinate 2,837,440, forward strand.
ATCGCGGCCGGCCGCCATCAGCGGCAGGCGCGCGGCGAACTCGGCGAAGTCGGTGATGAACTCCGCTCCGGCGAACAACGGGTGATCGGCCAGTGCGTCGTGGCGCCGCCGCAGATAGTCCACGCCGTGCGCGCCGTGGACGAAGCTCACATGCGGGATCGGATGCACGAAGTCGCGCGGTCGCTCGATCATGCCGTGTTGGACCGCGTACGCCCAGAACTGACGGGTGACCTGGAACTGCTCGTTGACGCGCACCGCCTTGGCGACGTCGATCGAGCCGTCGGGCCGTTGCGGCGTGTAGAACAGCTCGCACAGGCCGGCGTGACCGGTGCCGGCGTTGTTCCACGCGCCGCTGCTCTCGGTGCCGGCAGCCTCGGATCGCTCGATGACGGTGATCGAGGCGTCCGGTTCCAGCCGGCGCAGGATCGCCCCCAGGGTGGCGCTCATGATGCCCGCGCCGATCAGTGCGATATCGGTGGTGGCGGGGGCAGGCACGCTGTCCAGGCTATCCGGCACAGGCTCTAAGCTGGCGCAATGGAGAGCTATGACCTGGCGGTCATCGGAACCGGTTCGGGCAACAGCATTCTCGATGAGCGCTACGCCGACAAGCGGGTGGCGATCTGCGAGCAGGGCACCTTCGGCGGCACCTGCCTGAACGTGGGGTGCATCCCGACGAAGATGTTCGTCTACGCCGCCGAGGTGGCTGCGGCGGTGACCCACGCGGCCCGCTACGGCGTGGACGCCCGGATCGAGCGGATCCGCTGGCCCGACATCGTCGCGCGGGTGTTCGGGCGCATCGATCCGATCGCCGCCGGCGGCGAGGAGTACCGGCGCGGGCTGCCGAACATCGACGTGTACGGCGCGCACACGCGGTTCGGACCGGTCGGGAGCGACGGTAAGTACTTGCTGCGCACCGCGACCGGTGACGAGTTCACCGCCGAGCAGGTGGTGATCGCCGCGGGCGCACGCGCCACCGTCCCGGCGGCGATCGCCGACAGCGGTGTGCGCTTTCACACCAGCGACGACATCATGCGCATCGCCGAACTGCCCGAGTCCCTGGTGATCGTCGGCGCCGGATTCGTGGCGGCGGAGTTCGCCCACGTGTTCTCCGCGCTCGGCGTCCGGGTCAGTGTGGTGGTCCGGGGCCAGACCATGCTGCGGCACTGCGATGAGACCGTCGCTCAGCGCTACACCGACGTCGCGGCCGGAAAGTGGGACCTGCACAGGGGCCGAACCGTGGCCGGCGCCCGCAACGTCGGCACGGGCGTCGAGGTGCGGCTCGACGACGGATCTTCTGTGCGGGCCGAGGCCCTGCTGGTGGCCACCGGCCGGATACCCAACGGGGATCTGCTCGACGCGCAGCTGGCCGGCGTCGAGGTCTCCGACGGGCGGGTCAGCGTCGATGAGTACCAACGAACTTCGGCGCGCGGCGTCTTCGCACTCGGCGACGTCTCCTCCCCCTTCGAGCTCAAGCACGTGGCCAACCACGAAGCCCGGGTGGTGCAGCACAACCTGCTGTGCGACTGGGACGACACCGCCGCGATGCGGGCCACCGATCACCGCTACGTTCCGTTCGCGGTGTTCACCGATCCGCAGATCGCCACCGTCGGACTCACCGAGACACAGGCCATCGCACAGGGATTCGACATCTCGGTGAAGATTCAGGACTACGGCGCCGTGGCCTACGGCTGGGCCATGGAGGACACCACCGGGTTCGTCAAGCTGATCGGCGAACGCGGCAGCGGGCGACTGTTGGGGGCGCACATCATGGGCCATCAGGCGTCGTCGATCATCCAGCCGTTGATCCAGGCGATGAGTTTCGGGTTGACCGCACCCGAGATGGCCCGCGGTCAATACTGGATCCACCCGGCACTGCCGGAGGTCGTCGAGAACGCGCTACTGGGCCTCGATTGAGAGGATTGCGATGAAGTCTGTCCTACTGTCGAGGCAAGACCTGGATTTTCTGCTGTTCGACTGGCTGCGGGTCGAAGAACTGACCCGGCGCTCGCGATTCGCCGACCACTCCCGGGAGACGTTCGCCGCCACCCTGGACCTCTGCGAACAGCTGGCCACTCGCTATTTCGCGCCGCACAACAAGAAGAGCGACGCCAACGAGCCCACATTCGACGGGACGACGGTGACGATCATCGGCGAGGTCAAGGAGGCGCTGAACGCCTGCGCCGAGGCCGAGTTGATCGGCATGGCAATGGATTACGACCTGGGCGGTGCGCAACTTCCGGCGACGGTGGCCCAGGCCGGCTTCGCCTGGCTGTTCGCCGCCAACGTCGGCACCGCCGGATATCCGATGCTGACCATGGCGAACGCGAACCTGCTCGCCAAGTTCGGCAGCGCCGAGCAGATCGACGCGTTCGTGCGACCGATGCTGGCCGGCCGCTTCTTCGGGACCATGTGCCTGTCGGAGACCCAGGCCGGATCATCGCTGGCCGACATCACCACCCGCGCCGAACCCCAGCCCGACGGCACCTATCGGTTGTTCGGATCGAAGATGTGGATCTCCGGTGGCGATCACGAACTGACCGACAACATCGTCCATCTGGTGCTGGCCAAGATCCCCGGCGGCCCGGCGGGCACCAAAGGCATCTCGCTGTTCATCGTGCCGAAGTATCTGGTGGGGCCCGACGGCGCTCTCGGTGAGCGCAACGACGTCGTGCTGGCCGGACTCAACCACAAGATGGGCTACCGCGGCATCACCAACACCGTGCTCAACTTCGGCGAGGGCGGCCACCGGCCGGGCGGCGAGCCGGGCGCGGTCGGCTACCTGGTGGGCGAGGCGCACCGCGGGCTGAACTACATGTTCCACATGATGAACGAAGCCCGCCTCGGGGTGGGCATGGGCGCGATCGCGTTGGGCTACACCGGCTACCTGAAGTCGCTGGACTACGCCCGCAGCCGGCCGCAGGGACGCCCGGCGACGACGAAAGACCCGGCGACGGAGCAGGTTCCGATCATCGAGCACGCGGATGTCAAACGGATGCTGCTGGCACAGAAGTCCTACGTCGAGGGGGCGCTGGCGTTGGGACTGTATTGCGCGCGGCTTGTCGACATCGCGCACACCGCCGCCTCCGATGCGGAGTCCGAGCATGCCACCGCGCTGCTGGACATCCTCACCCCGATCGCCAAGAGCTGGCCCTCGCAGTGGTGCCTGGCCGCCAACGACCTGGCCATTCAGGTGCACGGCGGCTACGGATACACCCGCGAGTACGACGTCGAACAGCACTACCGGGACAATCGGCTCAACCCGATCCACGAAGGCACCCACGGCATCCAGAGCCTGGACCTGTTGGGCCGCAAGGTGGTTCAGCGTGGCGGAGCGAGCCTGGCTGCGCTGCAACAGGCGATGGCCGAGAGCATTGCGGCCGCGCGCGCCGCCGGCGGCCAGCTGGCCGATGCCGCAGCGCAACTCGACGCGGTGGTGCAGCGATTGGTCACGGTCACCGCGGGCATGTTCGCCTCCGGCGACATCGACGCCGCGCTGGCCAACAGTGCGATCTATCTGGAGGCCTTCGGCCACATGGTGATCGCCTGGATGTGGCTGGAACAGCTGCTGGCCGTCGGTCAGCGGACCGGAGACTTCTACGACGGCAAACGCCGGGCCGCGCAGTACTTCTTCCGCTACGAACTGCCCCGGGTCGGCCCACAACTCGATCTGCTGGCGAGCCTGGACCGCACCACGCTGGAGATGCAGCCGAACTGGTTCTGATTTCACTCTTTTCACTTGTGTAACAGTGGTTTTGGCGTGAGCGCGTTGTCGGTGAGGACCGCTACGATTAGCACATGTGTTCGAGTGATCGGGAGACAGTGGTCGAAGCGTTCGACGCGCTGTCGGCCGATCTGGACCGGGCACTGAACCTGGACTTCTCCGCCCTGACCCCGCGAGAATGCCTGGACCTGCTGAAACGCTGCGAAACCCTGCGCCGCCGGCTGCCCGCCGTCGAGCACCCCCTGGTCAACCTCCTGGCCGCCACCGACCCCGCCGAGATCGGCGGCAAACCCCACTGGGTCCTCGCCGATGCCCTGCGCATCACCCGCAGTGACGCCAAACGCCGGATCGACGACGCCGCCGAACTGGGGCCACGACGCGCCCTGACCGGCGAACCGCTGGAGCCGCTGTTGCCGGTGGTGGCCGCCGCCCAACGCAACGGACGCCTCGGCACCGGCCACGTGATCGTCATCCGCTCCTTCTTCGACTACCTACCCACCGACATCGATGCAGGCACCCTGGCCCAGGCCGAGGCGCATCTGACCGAACTGGCCGGCCGATGCCGCCCCGACGAATTAGCGAAGCTGGCCCAACGCCTCGCCGATCACCTGCACCCCGACGGCGACGAACCCGACGAACGCGCCGAACAACACCGAGCCCAACGCCGCGGGGTAGTGCTCGGTCCCCAAGACCGTAACGGCATGACCGCGATCACCGGCCACCTCGACCCGGCAGCACGCGCCGCCCTCGACGCCGTACTGGCCCGCTGGGCCGCACCCGGCATGGCCAACCCCGACGACGACACCCCCTGTCACTCGGGCACCCCCACCCAGGCCGCCATCGAGGCCGACCGCCGCAGCGCGGCCCAACGCAACCACGACGCCC
>NZ_CP083985.1:2842145-3018746 GCF_020172665.1 [Mycobacterium] zoologicum
CGGGCACCCCCACCCAGGCCGCCATCGAGGCCGACCGCCGCAGCGCGGCCCAACGCAACCACGACGCCCTGGCAGCCATGGCCACCAACCTGCTGGCCTCCGGCGAACTCGGCAGCCACCACGGACTACCCGCCACCGTCGTGGTCTCCCTCAGCCTCGCCGAACTGCAATCCGCCGCCGGCAAAGCCACCACCGCCGGCGGCACCTGGCTACCCGTCCGCGACCTCATCACCCTGGCCTCGAAGGCCCACCACTACCTACGCATCTACAACGGCGCCAAAGAAATCGCGCTCTTTCACACCAAACGCCTCGCCAACCCCGGCCAACGCCTAGCGCTCTACGACAAAGAACGCGGCTGCACCCACCCCGGCTGCACCGTGCCCGCCCAACTCACCGAAGTCCACCACAACAACGACTACGCGCGCAGCGGCCGCACCGACATCGACGGCCTCACCCTGCGCTGCCGCCCCCACCACCGACTACTCTCCCACGGCTGGCAAACCCGCAAACGCCACAACGGCATCACCGAAACCCTGCCCCCAACCCACCTCGACCACGGCCAACCTAGGACGAACACGTTCCATCACCCCGAGAAACTGCTACGAGAGACCGACGACGATGAAGGTCCGTAGCCGGGTGCGTCAGCCGACGAGTTCCAGCCGCTGGAACTGTTCGGACCGGTAAGAGTCCGCGCATGTCGACCGGCGGATCTTGCCGCTGGTGGTGATCGGCAACGAACCCGGCGCCACCAACATCAGGTCGGAGACCCGCACCCCGTGCGCGCGTGAAACCGCAGCCGCCACATCGCGTTTCAGGGTCGCCATCCGCCGCGCCTGCTCGTCGGCGCTGCCCCGGGCCTTGAGTTCGGCGACAATGACCAGCTGTTCCCGGCCGTCGGTGGTGACCGGGATCGCCGCGACGCGGCCCCCGGTGATCTCCTGCACGGTGGCCTCGATGTCGTCCGGGTAGTGGTTTCGCCCGTCGACGATCAACAGGTCCTTGATCCGCCCCACAACCAACAGCTCGCCGTCGTGGATCACGCCGAGATCGCCGGTTCGCAGCCACGGTGCAGCCGGCGTGCCGGCGGTCGGCTCATCAAGCCGCCCACCGAAGGCCCGTTCGGTGGCCTCGGGGTTGTGCCAGTACCCGCCGGCGACGTTGTCCCCGTGCACCCAGATCTCTCCGACCTGACCGTCCGGGCATTCGATGCGCGCCTCGGGGTCGACGATGCGCACTGTGCAGGCCCGCGGGGCGCCGATGCTGACCAGGTCGGCACCCACCGGCGCGGGCTCTGCCACACCGGCCACCAGCTTCTCGTAGTCCAGCCGCACGGCCACCGGACGGTTGGTGCGCGGCGCCGAGCAGACGTAGACCATAGCCTCGGCCAGCCCATAGGACGGTGCCAGGGCGTTGGCGGGCAGATTGAAGTGGGCGAACCGTTCGGTGAAGCGACGGATTGTCGCGGCGTGGATGCGCTCACTTCCCGACAGGATGGTGTGCACCCCGCCCAGGTCGAGTCCGGCCAGGTCGTCGTCGGCGGTGCGGCGCGCGGTCAGCTCGAAGGCGAAGTTCGGCCCGGCAGTGAACGCCGAGGAGTTCATCGCCAGCTGCTGCATCCACCGGGCCGGCTTCTGCAGGAACGCGATCGGGGTCATCAGCACCGAATGGCGTCCCAGGGTGACCGCGCCCATCACGCCGAGCAGCAGGCCCATGTCATGGTAGAAGGGCAGCCAGGACACCAGTGTCGTCTCCGGCGGTGGCGCTCCCCCGTCGCCGCCGAAGTAGTCCGCCATCACCTGCTCGATGTTGGCGAACACGTTGCCGTGCGAGACCACCACGCCCCTCGGCGAGCCGGTCGAGCCCGAGGTGTACTGCAGCAGCGCCGTCTTGGTGGTGACGGCACCCGGGTGGTCCCAGCCCGAGGGTGAGTCGAGGTCGAGCAGATCGACCTCGATGATCGCCGGCCGGTGGCCGCCGGCGGCAGCGAGACAGGCCTGAATGTCCCCGGCCACAGTCGATGTGGTGAGCACGGCCGTCGGGGCACAGTCCTTCAGTGCCGCGGTCACCCGCTCGTCGCGGCTGCCGAACAGCGGTACCGGCAGCGGCACCACGATGCAGCCTGCCTCCATCGCACCGAAGAACGCCGCGATGTACTCCAGGCCCTGCGGCGCCAGCAGCGCGATCCTGTCACCGGGCGAGGCGACCGCGGCTACCTCGGCGGCCACCGCATCGGTGCGGCAGGAGATCTGCGACCAGGTCAGCGTCTCGGCGTAGCCGGACGGGTCGAGGTCGTAGTCGACAAAGGTGAACGCCGGCCGATCCGGCCATTGCTCGGCTCGTTCCCGCAGCAGCCCCGGAATCGATCTCCCCCATGACAGCATGGCATTTCCCCCATCAGTGTCGGATGGCTCTCTCCCCGAGAGCCGCCTACCAGGTGCTGGCCCGCAGCACGATCTCCATCGCGAGTTGCGCGGTGAACTCACTGGCGGTGCGCCGCCCCGGCAACACCACCAGCCGGTGTTCGCCGTAGATGAACGGCTGACTGGCTTCGGCCACCGTAGCGGTGGCCCGTGAACTGACCAGCACGGTGGTGTTGATCTCCACCGGCGGGCAGCGATCGTCTTGGATCACCCCGCTCAGGTCGGGTGCCCGCGGATGCCCGCGATCCAGCACCACCAGGCCGGTGAACCGGTCCGGGCGGGTGGCGGCCAGCTCCCAGGCGTTGTCCGCGCCGCTTCGATCACCCACCAGCACGCCGCACTGCACGCCCAGCGAATCGAGAATTCCCACCACAGACTTCGGCGTCAACCGCGGGTCCGCGCCGATCACGATGGTGCGCATGGTGGCGGTGTGCAGGCGCTGGCAGACCGCGTCATAGGCGGTGAGCGGATGTTGGGACGCCGCGAGCACGACAATGACGGGCCCGTTCTGCGGGCCGTTGACATCGACCGGGATCGGAAACCCGTCGATGGTCATCATCGTGCCAGGCATCTGCGCAACGGTACCGGCAGCGGAGCCGCACGGTGTGGGTTTTGCGAGGTCCGCAGGGGCAGGGCAGCCAACGGCCGATCACACCAGGGTAAGGACCTCGGCTCCGTCGGCGGTCACCAGCAGGGTGTGCTCGAACTGCGCGGTCCAGCGTCCATCAGAGGTGACCACCGTCCAGTCGTCGTCCCAGATCTCGTAGTCCAGGCCCCCGAGGTTGATCATCGGTTCGATGGTGAACGTCATCCCGGGTTCGATGATGGTGTCCACCGCGGGCTGGTCATAGTGCAGGACCACCAGCCCGTTGTGGAAAGTCTCACCGATGCCGTGGCCGGTGAAGTCGCGCACCACGCTGTAGCCGAACCGATTCGCGTACGCCTCGATGACCCGGCCGACCACCGACAGGGCCCGCCCGGGCTTGACCGCTTTGATGGCCCGTTCGGTGGCTTCCCGGGTGCGCTCGACCAGCAGGCGGTGCTCCTCGGCGACATCGCCGGCCAGGAAGGTGGCGTTGGTGTCGCCGTGCACGCCGTCGATGTAGGCGGTGACGTCGATGTTGACGATGTCGCCGTCGGCGATCACGGTGGAGTCGGGGATGCCGTGGCAGATGACCTCGTTCAGCGAGGTGCAGCACGACTTGGGAAACCCTTTGTAGCCCAGCGTGGACGGGTAGGCGCCGTGGTCGACCATGTACTCGTGCGCGATGCGGTCGAGCGCGTCGGTGGTCACACCGGGCGCCACAGCCTTGCCCGCCTCGGCCAGAGCCCCCGCCGCGATCCGGCCGGCCACCCGCATCCTCTCGATCACCTCGGGCGTCTGCACCCACGGTTCGCTGCCTTCGGCGGCCGTCGACCGTCCGACGTATTCGGGGCGCGGAATCGACTTCGGCACCGGGAGTGTCGGCGACACCACGCCGGGGGAAAGTGCGGCACGAGCGGGCATTACGCCAGCTTAACGGAGCTGATCAGCGCCGCCAGCGCAGCTTACGCCGAGGGCCTCGGATGTCCACCGACCCGCACACCACCCGCCCGGTCAACACCACATGCGGATTGCCCTCGGCGGGGGCGGCCTTGCGGCGGTCCTTGGCGCTGCCGCCGTAGACCTCCACGTCGTCGATTGAGGCGCTGGCGCCGTCGGGCAGCCGGATCCCGACCGACCCGAGTCGCATGTCGAGCTCGATGACCACGACCGGCCCGGCGAAACGCGCCCTGGTCAGGTCGAGGTCGACCGAGCCGAGGCGGCGCACCAGCGACAACCGGGTCGGCACGATCCATTCGCCGTGACGTTTGAGCGAGCCCGCCCAGCCGCGCAGTTCCACTCGGTCGGCCGCTGAGGTGACGATGGCACGCGGCCCCGGCAGATCGCCGATCAGCGTGTCGAGTTCCGCGCGCATCCTGGCCTGCGACACCTGCGCGGCTCGCTCCTCGAATTCGCCGATGTCGATCAATCCGAGGGAGACGGCGTTGTGCAGCCGGCGAAGGGTGCCGTTGCGGTCCGCATCCGAGACGCGCAGCGCGGCCAGCACATCGTCATCGAGCCCCGTCATGGCAACCCAACTTACCGGTACCGGCGGTTAAGCGCCTCAGAGCAGGAAGTTGTCCGGCAGTGAGTCGAACATGACCTTGGTCATCCGGACCGCATACTCCGAGCTGCCGCCGCCGACGATCAGGGCGGCGAACGCCATGTCGCCTCGGTAGCCGGCGAACCAGGAATGCGAGCCGCCGCTGAACTCGGCCTCCCCGGTCTTGCCGAACACCGGCCCGCAGTCCGCCAGGGCCCGCGCGGTGCCGTCGGTCACCACCAGACGCATCATCTCGCGTAGGCCGTCGAGCATCTCCCGGCTGACTGGAGGAGCTGGCGGGCCGTTGACCACCGTCGGCCGGCCCTCCAGCAACCGGGGTACCGGCGTCGTGCCGGCGGCCACCGTCGCCGCTGCCAGCGCGACCCCGAACGGGCTGGCCAGAACCTTGCCCTGACCGAATCCGTCCTCGGTGCGTTCGGCCAGGTCGACGGTCGGCGGTACCGAACCGGTGACCGTGGTGATGCCATCCACCAGGTAGTCGACCCCGATCCCGTAGCGGGTGGCGGCCTGCGACAGCGCCCGGGGCGGCATCCGGCTGGCCAGTTCGGCGAACGTGGTGTTGCACGAGTTGGCGAACGCCCGCGACATCGACACCAGGCCGAGGTCGAATCCGCCGTAGTTGGGGATGGTGCGCTGGCCGATGTCGAGTTCGCCGGGGCAGCCGACCATCGAGTTCGGCGTCACCATGTCGCGTTCGATCGCCGCGCCGGCGGTGACCATCTTGAATGTGGAGCCGGGCGGGTACAGGCCGGTGGTGGCCACCAGTCCGTCGGCGTCGGCGGCGGCACTCTGGGCGACCGCCAACAGTTCGCCGGTCGACGGCTTGATCACCACCATCATCGCCTTGTCGCCGCGGGTGTTGACCGCGTTCTGGGCGGCACGCTGTACTGCCCGGTCGAGGCTGATCGTCACCGACGGCGCCGGCGACGGCTCGACCTCGTTGAGCACGGCCACGTCGACGCCGTTCTGGTTGACACTGGCCACGCGCCAGCCGGCTTCGCCGTCGAGCTGCGCCGACACGGCCTTCTTGACCTCGCCGATGAGCATCGGCGCGAACTGGTCGTCGGTGGGCAGCAGGTCCGCCCGCGGGGAGACCACGACGCCCGGGAGCCGTCCGATGGCGGGTTCGACGCGGTCGTGGTCGCTCTTGCGCAGCGTGATCAGGTCCAGCGGAGTCACCGAGGAGCTGGCCTGCTCGGCGAGCCGCTGCGGGTCGCCCAGGGCGTCGTCGAACGGCCGGAGCGCATCGATCACCGCGCGTGCCGTGCGCACCAGGTTGCGTCCGGCCCGGCCGGCGTCGAGTTGGTAGTGGTAGACGTAGCCGGGAACCAGTACGTCGGTGCCGCCCACCTCGTTGACCGAGGCGCGTCGCGGCGGGTCGGCCCGCAGCGCGAAGGTCTGGTGCTCACCGAGTCGCGGGTGCAGGCCGGTGGCCGTCCAGCGGACCGCCCAGTGCCCCTCGTTGCGCACCATCTTGAGCTGACCGTCGTAGGACCAGGTCCGGTTCTTCGGCAGCTGCCAGTTGTAGCGGTAGGACACCGTGCCGGTGTCGTCGTTGTAGCGGGAGCCGAGCACCTGCGCGTCGAGGTGTTCGGCCTGCAGACCCGCCCAGGCCGCGTTGAGGGCGCTGCGGGCGGCGGCGGGATCGTCGCTGAGTTCGGCGGCCGCCCCGGTGTCGCCGGTAGCCAGCGCGGCGAAGAACTGCTCGGCGACGGGACCGGGGCCCTCGGGCCGGGGGGTGCATGCTGCCAAGCCGGCCACGGTCAGCACTACGGTGAACACACCCGTGACGCGTGTGACAAATGAGGTTGATGTTGTCATTGAGGCTGATGTTAAGAGCTGGATTGTCGGCAACGACGGAGGCACGCCGAGATCCAATCGTGATGGTGCGGTGACCCGCGCCCCGGCGTCAGTCCAGCAGGACCGTCGCGAAAGTGCCGGTCTCGATGAAGCCGACCCGCTCATAGGTTGCCCGGGCCACCTCGTTGAAGTCGTTGACGTAGAGGCTGGCGATCCGGCCGGTGCCGACGATCACCGCGGCCAGCATCGCGGTGCCACCGGTGCCCAGCCCCTGCCCGCGCCGCTCCGGATGCACCCAGACACCCTGGATCTGGCCCACCGTCGGGGACTGCGCGCCCACCTCGGCTTTGAAGATCACCTCGCCGCGTTCGAAGCGCGCCCACGCCCGTCCGGCCGCGATCAGGTTTGCCACCCGCCGACGATAGGTCCGGCCGCCGTCGCCGGCCCGCGGATCCACCCCTACCTCGCCGATGAACATGTCGACGGCAGCCACCAGGTAGGCGTCGAGTTCGTCCGGGCGCACCTGGCGAACCTCGGGGTCCAGCGAACAGGCGGGCATGGTGCGCAGCGCCATCAACGGTTGGCTCTCGCGAACGTCGCGGGCCGGGCCCCAGACATCAGCCAGCCGCTGCCACATCGGCAACACCAGTTCGGCCCGTCCGACCAGCGACGAGCAGCGACGGATGGAGCTCACCGCCTGATCGGCGAAAGCAGTCAGATCAGCCGGCGACCCGCGCAGCGGAATCATGTTCGGCCCGGCGTAACAAAGGGATTCGTCGACGCCGCCGCGAGTCCACAGTTCTCCGCCGATCGATCGGGGGTCGACGCCGTGGTCTGCCACCCGAGCGGCGACCATGCAGGAGCCGACCGGATCGGCGTCGAGCACGCGCCAGACCGCCGCGGCATCTCGGACGACCGAAACCCGTCGCTGCTCGATGCGGAGTTCCGGCGGAGCCGACATAGTGTCTCAGCTTACGGTGATGGTGGGCGCACCGTCGGAAGTTCCCTCACCCGTCGCGCCCATCTCGGCCGCCAGCCGCAGTGCCTCTTCGATCAGCGTCTCGACGATCTGCGCCTCCGGCACGGTTTTGATCACCTGGCCCTTGACGAAGATCTGTCCCTTGCCATTGCCAGAGGCCACACCCAGGTCCGCTTCACGAGCCTCACCAGGCCCGTTGACCACGCAGCCCATCACCGCTACCCGCAGCGGGACGTCAAGCCCCTCCAGCCCGGCGGTCACCTCGTTCGCCAGCTTGTAGACGTCGACCTGGGCCCGCCCGCACGACGGACACGAGACGATCTCCAGCCCCCGCGGCCGCAGGTTGAGCGACTCCAGAATCTGGTTGCCGACCTTGACCTCCTGCACCGGCGGCGCCGACAGCGACACCCGGATGGTGTCACCGATGCCCCGGCTCAGCAGCGCGCCGAACGCCACGGCGGACTTGATGGTGCCCTGAAACTCCGGACCGGCCTCGGTGACGCCGAGGTGCAGCGGGTAGTCGCACTGCTCGGCGAGCTGCTCGTAGGCGGCCACCATCACGACCGGGTCGTTGTGCTTGACGCTGATCTTGATGTCGCCGAAGCCGTGCTCCTCGAACAGCGACGCTTCCCACAGCGCCGACTCCACCAGCGCCTCCGGGGTGGCCTTGCCGTACTTCTTCAGAAAACGACTGTCCAGCGATCCGGCGTTGACACCGATGCGGATCGGGATGCCGGCGGCTCCGGCGGCCTTGGCGACCTCGCCGACCCGGCCGTCGAACTCCTTGATGTTGCCCGGATTGACCCGCACCGCAGCACATCCGGCGTCGATGGCCGCGAAGATGTACTTGGGCTGGAAGTGGATGTCGGCGATCACCGGGAGCTTGCTCTTGCGGGCGATGGTCGCCAGCGCGTCGGCGTCCTCCTGGCGCGGGCAGGCCACCCGCACGATGTTGCAGCCGGCGGTGGTCAGCGCTGCGATCTGTTGCAGGGTGGCGTCGATGTCGTGAGTCTTGGTGGTGCACATCGACTGCACCGAGATCGGGTGATCACTGCCGACTCCGACACCGCCGACCATCAGCTGGCGCGTCTTGCGGCGCGGTGCCAGCGTGGGCGCCGGCGGTTTCGGCATACCGAGGCCGACGCTCATGGGTGCGCTCCTATCAGAACAGCCGGATGGGGTTGACCAGGTCCGCGGTCACGGTCAATAACATGTAGCCGACGACCACCACCAAGACTACGTAAGTGGCCGGCATCAGCTTCATGTAGTTGACCGGCGCCGCGGCTACCTTCCCGCGCGCCGACCGGACGAAGTTGCGCAGCTTCTCATACAGCGCGATCGCGATGTGTCCGCCGTCGAACGGCAGCAGCGGCACCAGGTTCAGCACACCGAGGATGAAGTTCAGCTGCGCCAGGAAGAACCAGAACGCCACCCACACTCCGTGATCGACGGTGTCGCCACCGATGATCGAGGCCCCGACCACGCTGATCGGTGTCTCGGGGTCGCGCGGGCCGCTCGGATTGCCGATGGCGTGCACCAGCGCACCGACCTTGGACGGAATGTTGGCCAGGGACTTGACCAGCAATCCCGACAGGTCACCGCTGAAGGTGAAGGTGGCCGGAATCGCGGTGATCGGGTTGTACCTGGTGGGCCCGAACTGGGCGGCTCCCACACCTATCGCGCCGACCGTGCTGGGAACCGCCGCGCTGTCGCCTCCGTCGGCGATCCAGCGCTGGGTCGGGGTCACGTCGACGTTGCGGGTCAGCGTGGTGCCGTCGCGTTCGACGACGATCGGGGTAACGCCGTGTTGCTTGCGCACTGCGGCGGCCATCTCGGCGAAGGTCGACACCGGGATCTCGCCGACCTTGACGACGACGTCGCCGGCCTGGATGCCGGCTTGGGCCGCCGGGCCGGGACCCGTGCAGGTTCCCAGTTCTCCCTTGACGACTTCCGGTGCCACACAAGCCGTTTCGCCGATGACGGCGGTGGTCGGAGCGTGCAGGTTCGGCAGGCCCCAGATCACCCCGATCACGTAGACCAGCACCAGGCCGATGATGAAGTTCATGCCGGGGCCGGCCGCCAGCACCGCCACCCGTTTCCAGGTCTTCTGCTTGTACATGGCGCGCTCGACCTCGTCGGGCTCCAGTTCCTCCACCGAGGTCATCCCGGCGATGTCGCAGAACCCGCCGGCGGGGATCGCCTTGAGGCCGTACTCGGTCTCGCCGCGGCGCGTCGACCACAGCGTGGTGCCGAACCCGACGAAATAGCGGCGCACCTTCATGCCGGTGGCCCGGGCCACCCACATGTGGCCGCATTCATGCAGTGCCACCGACACCAGGATGGCCAGCGCGAACAACGCGATGCCGACCGCGAACATCATCGGGAGCTTCCGACCTTTCTCGTAACTGTGGCATCGATGGCGCGTGCCGCCCGTTCGCTGGCCCAACGCTGCGCATCGAGTACCTCGTCCACGGTAGCGGGTTGTGCAGCCCATTGGTCCGCGGCGTCCAGCACACCAGCGATGGTGTCGACGATCGCCGGGAAGCCGATCCGGCCAGCAAGGAACGCTTCTGCTGCCTCTTCGTTGGCAGCGTTGTAGACCGCGGTCATGCACCCACCGGTCTCCCCGGCGCGCCGGGCCAGATCCACCGCGGGGAAAACCCGGTTGTCCAGCGGCTCGAACTCCCAAGTCGAGGCGGTGGTGAAATCGCAGGCCGCGGCCGCGCCGGGCACCCGGGCCGGCCACCCCAGCGCCAGCGCGATCGGCAGCCGCATGTCGGGCGGGCTGGCCTGGGCGATCGTCGATCCGTCGGTGAAGGTGACCATGGAGTGCACGATCGACTGGGGATGTACCACGACGTCGATGCGGTCGTAGGGGACGGCGAACAGCAGGTGGGTTTCGATGAGCTCGAGGCCCTTGTTCACCAGCGATGCCGAGTTCAGGGTGTTCATCGGGCCCATCGACCAGGTCGGATGAGCTCCGGCCTGCTCGGGTGTGACGTGCTGCAGGTCCGCGGCGCTCCAGCCGCGGAACGGCCCGCCCGAGGCGGTCAGCACGATCCTGGCGACCTCGTCGGGCGTTCCGGAGCGCAGGCACTGGGCGATCGCCGAGTGCTCGGAGTCCACCGGCACGATCTGGCCCGGCTCGGCGGCGGCCAGCACCAGCGGCCCCCCGGCGATCAGGGATTCCTTGTTGGCCAGCGCCAGCCGGGCCCCGGTCTCCAGTGCGGCCAGGGTGGGCCGCAAACCCAGCGCCCCGACCAGGGCGTTGAGGACTACGTCGGCGTCGGTGTCCTCCACCAAGCGGGTGACAGCGTCCGGACCGCGATACGGGGCCTCGAGCGCTTCGCCGGCCTGCACGTCGGCGACGGCGATGTTGGTGACCCCGGTCTCGGCGCGCTGGGCGGCCAGCAGCGCCGCGTTGCCGCCGCCGGCAGCCAGGCCGACCACCTCGAAGCGATCCGGATTCGCGGCGATGACCTGCAACGCCTGGGTTCCGATCGAGCCGGTCGACCCCAGCAGCAGCACTTTGGTCCGGCGCGCCGGCGACACACTCACCTGATCATTGTGCCCGAATCCCGCGGCGTTGTTCACCAGCGAGCCTCCTCGGGGAGATCGTCGCGTGGCCGGTGCTGATCATCGCCGATGTCTTGTTCCTGGCGATCTGCGAGGCCGCCGCACGGATGTTCCTCGACGGCGACCAGAAGTGGACGCCAGAGAGCCGGCCGCCATCGTCGGCCCCGCCGCCTACCGGACATTCGAGATCTGATCGGTATGCCAGAATGATGCGAACTTGCTGCGAACCTAAGGAGTCGAAGTGGCCGGTACCGAGGTGGAGCGTCACACCGGGCTTGACCCCGCCGATGTTCCGTCCGTGGGATGGGGCTGGAGCGAGATCAACCACCGCACCTGGCATCTCGCCGGCCTGGGCATCGTCGGCTTCCTGCTGCTGATGCTGCGCGGCAACCACGTCGGCCACGTCGAGGACTACTTCCTGCTGGCGTTCGCGGTGCTGTCGCTGGTCGTTGTGCTGCGCGACATGATCGGCCGCAAGCGCGGCTGGCTGCGCTAACTAGTCGCTTTCGGCCGCCAACTGCCCACACGCGGCGGCGATCTCACGCCCACGGGTGTCTCGCACCGTGCATTCCACGCCCTGGGCCCGCACCCGGCGGACGAACTCCCGCTCCACCGGCTTGGGGCTGGCGTCCCAGTCGCTGCCCGGCGTGGGGTTGAGCGGAATCAGGTTGACGTGCACCAGCTGCCCCAACACCTTGTGCAGCTTGCGGCCCAACAAATCCGCCCGCCACGGCTGGTCGTTGACGTCGCGGATCAGCGCGTATTCCACCGAAACCCGCCGGCCCGTCACGTCGGCGTAGTACCGGGCGGCGTCGAGCGCTTCGGAGACCTTCCACCGGTTGTTGACCGGAACCAGCGTGTCGCGCAAGTCGTCGTCGGGAGTGTGCAGCGACAGCGCCAGCGTCACCCCGAGGCGCTCGTCGGCGAGCTTGCGGATCGCCGGGGCCAGCCCGACCGTGGACACCGTCACCGACCGCGCCGAGATGCCGAAGCCGTTCGGCGGCGCCTCGGTGATGCGCCGCACCGCCGCCACCACCCGCGCGTAGTTGGCCAGCGGCTCGCCCATGCCCATGAAGACGATGTTGGACAGCCGCCCATGATCCCTGTCCCGCAGCTCGACGGCCGCCGTGCGCACCTGCTCGAGAATCTCGGCGGTGGACAGGTTGCGGGTCAGCCCGGCCTGGCCGGTCGCGCAGAACGGACACGCCATGCCGCAGCCGGCCTGCGAGGAGATGCAGACGGTGTTGCGCTTGGGATAGCGCATCAGCACCGACTCGAACTTGGTGTGGTCATGCGCCCGCCACAGCGTCTTGCGCGTCTCACCGGCGTCGCATTCGATCTCGCTGGCTGCGGTCAGCAGCGTCGGGAACAGCGCTTCGGCCACCGCCGAGCGCACGGCGGCGGGCAGGTCGGTCATCTGCTGCGGGTCGGCGATCAGCCGGCCGTAGTACTGGTTCGCCAGCTGCTTGGCACGGAATGCCGGCAACCCCAGCTCGGCGACCGCGGCCACCACACCGTCGGCGTCGAGGTCGGCCAGGTGCCGCGGCGGCAATGCCCGCCGCGGCGCGGTGAACACCAACTGTTGCTTGGTCACGGCAGCACGGTCAGTACGATCCAGGTCATCACGGCCGCCGGCAGCAGCGCATCGAGCCGGTCCATGAGCCCGCCGTGGCCGGGCAGTAGCCGGCCCATGTCCTTGATGCCCAGGTCGCGTTTGACCTGGGACTCGATCAGGTCACCGAACACGCCGGTGAACACCAGCAGCAGCCCCAGCGGCAGCCCCACCCACCACGGCCGGCCGAGGAACACCGTCACCGCGAACACCGCCGCGGCAATACCGAGCACCAGCGATCCGCCGAAGCCCTCCCACGACTTCTTCGGGCTGATCGCCGGCGCCATCGGGTGCTTGCCGAACAGCACACCGACGGCGTACCCGCCGATGTCGGAGAAGACCACCGGGAACAACAGGCACAACACCCGGCCGGGCCCGTCGTCGCGGAAGACCAGCAGCGCGGCGAAACTCATGCACAGCGGCACCCAGACCGCGATCATCACCGTCGCCGACATGTCGCGCAGGTAGTTCACCGGGGCATGGTTCAGCCCCCGGCCCACCAACCGCCACATCATCGAGATCACCACCGTGGCACCGAACGCGCCCAGTACTCCCCTGGCCCCGAACGGCAACGACAGCCACAGCATCGCCTGACCGCCGAGCGCCAGCGGGATGAACGGCACGTCGTAGCCGACCTCGCGCAGCCGCCTGGTGATCTCGTGGGTGGCGATCGGGGTGGCCACCGCCAGAATCAGCACCCAGAAGCGCGGGGCGAACAACAGCGTGTAGACCAGGGTGCCGGCGAGCAGAACGCCGACGGCGATCGCGGCCGGCAGGTTGCGTCCCGCCCGCGAATGCTTCTGTCCGGCGTCGGCGCCGGAAGGCTTGTCTGCCACGTCAGTTCTGCTACTCGAAGGCCGTCAGACCTCCAGCAGCTCGCCCTCTTTGTGCTTGACCAGGTCATCGATCTGCGTGACGTACTGCTGGGTGGACTTGTCGAGGTCCTTCTCGGCCCGGCCGACCTCGTCCTCACCGGCGTCGCCGTCCTTGCGGATGCGGTGCAGCTCCTCCATCGCCTTGCGGCGAATGTTGCGTACCGCGACCTTGGCGTCCTCGCCCTTGCCCTTGGCCTGCTTGACCAGTTCCCGGCGCCGCTCCTCGGTGAGCTGGGGCACCGCCACCCGGATCAGCGAACCGTCGTTGCTGGGGTTCAGGCCCAGGTCCGAGTTTCGGATCGCCGTCTCGATGGGTCCCAACTGCGAGGCCTCGTAGGGCTTGATCACCACCATCCGGGCTTCGGGAACGTTGATGCTGCACAGCTGGGTGATGGGCGTCATCGCGCCGTAGTAGTCGATGGCGATCCGGGAGAACATCCCCGGGTTGGCCCGGCCGGTGCGGATGGTCGCCAGGTCGTCGCGGGCCACCGCCACGGCCTTCTCCATCTTCTCTTCGGCATCGAAGAGAGCCTCGTCGATCATGTGCGCCTCTCCCCTTTTAGGTGGTGACCAGTGTCCCGATCTTCTCACCGGCGACCGCCCGCGCGATATTGCCGTCTGTCAGCAGGTTGAACACCAGGATCGGCATGCCATTGTCCATGCACAGGCTGAACGCGGTGGCATCGGCCACCTTGAGCCCGCGGTCGATGACCTGGCGGTGGCTGATCGAGGTGAGCAGTTCGGCGTCCGGTTCGACTCGTGGGTCCGCGGTGAAGATGCCGTCGACGGCTTTGGCCATCAGCACCACCTGCGCGCCGATCTCCAGCGCTCGCTGAGCCGCGGTGGTGTCGGTGGAGAAGTACGGCAGCCCCATACCGGCACCGAAGATCACCACCCGGCCCTTCTCCAGGTGCCGCTTGGCGCGCAGCGGAATGTACGGTTCGGCGACCTGGCCCATGGTGATCGCGGTCTGGACGCGGGTGTCGATACCTTCCTTCACCAGGAAATCTTGCAGCGCAAGACTGTTCATCACGGTGCCGAGCATGCCCATGTAGTCCGAGCGCATCCGCTCCATGCCGCGCTCCTGCAGCTGGGCGCCGCGGAAGAAGTTCCCGCCGCCGATCACGACGGCCACCTGCACCCCGTCGCGCACAACTTCGGCGATCTGTCGGGCGACCTGTGCGACGACGTCGGGGTCGAGGCCCACCTGGCCGCCGCCGAACATCTCGCCACCCAGCTTGAGCAGCACCCGGGAGTAATGGGGGCGGTCGGCCTTGGGTCGGTCGGGAGTCGGCTCCGTCATCTGGGGCTCCGTCATCTGGCTCCTCGGGGTCCGCGCATGAGGGCGCCATCGCGAAAATCATCCGCGACGGCACGTCCCATCCTGCCCTATCGGGCTGGTCAAACCGTTGCGGGGGTGACCGCTTTCCAATATCCACCTCGAACGACCAACCCCTTTCGCTTATGAAACTATTTTCAATTGATGAACTCTTTGCTAGGGTCGGTCCGTGCCGAACTCGCTACACCAGGTGAAGGCTGAGTTTTTCAAGACGCTTGGCCACCCGGCCCGGATCCGGGTCCTGGAACTCCTGGCCGAGCGCGACCGCACCGTCGCCGAGTTGCTGGGCGAGATCGGGCTGGAAGCCTCCAACCTGTCCCAGCAACTGGGCGTCCTGCGGCGGGCCGGTGTCGTGACGGCCACCAAGGACGGCAACACGGTGATCTACTCGATCGCCTCACCGGTGATCGGCGAACTGATGACAGTGGCCCGCAAGGCGCTGGCCGGTCTGCTCACCGAACAGGCCGCGATCCTCGACGACTTGCAGACCCAGCGATGAGCTGGCTCAGACGGATCTTCACCCTCGGCCGCATCACCGAACCGGCCGAGGACCGGCCCGACGGCGCGGCGGCGATGACGCGCGGTTCGGTACAGATCCGTCATGTCGACGCCGGATCATGCAACGGCTGCGAGATCGAGATCGCCGGGGCTTTCGGCCCGGTCTATGACGCCGAACGATTCGGCGCCCGGCTCGTCGCATCACCCCGGCACGCCGACGCGCTGCTGGTCACCGGGGTGGTCACCCGCAACATGGCCGAGCCGCTGCGCAACACCGTCGAGGCCACCCCGCAGCCACGCCGGATCATCGCCTGCGGCGACTGCGCACTCAACCGGGGGGTGTTCGCCCAGGCGTACGGAACCGTCGGCGCCGTCGGCGATGTCGTTCCCGTCGACGTGGAGATCGCCGGCTGCCCACCGACGCCGGAGCAGATACTCGCCGCACTACGGTCGGTCACCGGCAAGTGAGCACACCGACGCCGGCTCCCCCGGAATCGTTGCGCCGCAACGCGCTGGCAGCGCTGCTCAGCGGTGCGGTGACGGCCGGGATCGGCGCGGCCGGCATCGGCGTGGGCCTGGCGGGGTTGGCCGGCGCCCTACCGGCGGTCCGGATCGGATGGCTTATCCCCCTGCTGGGTATGCAGCTGCGCGTAGAGCCGGTCGGCGGATTCTTCATGGTGCTGACCGGCGCGGTGGCCGTCGCGGCCGGACTGTACTGGATCGGCTATGCGCGCCACGAGAAGTTCGGCACTGTCCCGCTGGTGACACTGCCCCTGTTCGTGCTCGCCCTGCTGGCGGTTCCGGCGGCCGGGTCGGTCACCACGTTCCTGTTCGCGTGGGAACTGATGGCGTTGACCTCACTGGTGTTGGTGCTCACCGACCAGCAGCGCAGCGAGGTGCGCTCAGCCGCCCTGGTCTACGCGGTGATGACGCAGTTGGGCTTCGTGACGCTGCTGCTGGGAATGGTGGTGCTGGCGGCCACTGCCGGCGATGACTTCGCGGGAATCGGCGTGCTGCCCGACGGCGCGCGTAACACGGTCTTCGTGTTGACGCTGATCGGTTTCGGCTCCAAGGCCGGTCTGCTGCCGTTGCACGCGTGGTTGCCCCGGGCACATCCGGAGGCGCCGAGTCCGATCTCGGCGTTGCTGTCCGGTGCCATGGTGAACCTCGGCATCTACGGGATCATCCGTATCGACCTGCAGCTGTTGGGCCCCGGCCCGCGGTGGTGGGCCTTGACACTCCTGATCGTCGGAGGCGTGTCCGCGGTGTACGGGGTGCTGCAGGCATCGGTGGCAACTGATCTCAAAAGACTGCTTGCCTATTCGACGACCGAGAACATCGGGCTGATCACCCTGGCACTAGGCACAGCGATGTTGCTGTCGGGCTCGGGATCCCGACAGGCGGCGGCTGTCGCCATGACTGCGGCGTTGCTGCACCTGATCGCCCACAGTGCGTTCAAGAGCCTCGGTTTCTTCGCCGCCGGGTCGGTGCTGGCCGCCACCGGATTGCGCGATCTGGACCGGCTCGGCGGCCTGGCTCGCCGGATGCCGGTCACCACAGCGTTTTTCGGTTTTGCCGCGCTCGGCGCCGCCGGGCTGCCGCTGGGTGCGGGCTTCGCCGGCGAGTGGCTGTTGATCCAGTCGCTGATGCACGCCCAGCCCGACCACGACGCCACGATCGCGCTGCTGACACCGCTGGCGGTGGCGGCGGTCGCCCTGACCGCAGGGTTGGGGGTGGCCGCCATGGTGAAGGCGTTCGGGATCGGCTTCCTGGCACGCCCGCGCTCGGATGCCGCGGCGGCCGCGCGCGAGGCGCCCCGCACGATGATCGCGGGGATGACGCTGCCGGCGCTGGCCTGCCTGGTGCTGGCCTTGGCCCCGGGTGCGGTTGCGCCCATGATCAACCGGGCGCTCGACACCCTGCCGGTCGCCGGGAACGCCCCGACGCTCGGACTGGTGCTGCGCATTCCGGGTCTGCCCGTATCGATGTCGCCCGGCCTGCTGGCGGGCGCGGTAGCCGCGGCCGCGGCACTGGTCCTGGTCGGTTCGCGCTGGCGTTCGGGACGGCGTCCCGCGCCGGCGACGGTGCCGCTGTGGGCCTGCGGCGCCGACGACCTGACACACCGCATGCAGTACACCGCAACGTCTTTCGCCCAGCCCCTTCAGCAGGTCTTCGACGACGTGTTACGCACCGATACCGACGTCGAGGTGACCCGCCAGGCGAGCTCGACCTACGTGGTGGAGCGGATCGCCTATCGAGCACGCATCGCCGATGTCATTGAGGACCGCTGGTACGCGCCGGTGCTGCGCAGCATCGCCGCGGCAGCGCAGTTGGTCCGCCGCGCCCACACCGGAAGCGTGCACCTTTATCTGGCCTACGGCGCCGTCGGTGTGCTGATCGCCCTGTTGGTGGCGCGATGAACGCGATGGCCTACCTGGCCGGTTTCGTGCAGGTCGCCGGTGTCATCCTCGGTGCCCCGCTGGTGATCGGACTGATGCGCCAGGTCCGGGCCCGAGCCGAGGGCCGCGTCGGCGCGGGAGTGCTGCAGCCGTGGCGCGACACCCGCAAGCTGCTGGGCAAGCAGGTGCTCAAGCCGCTGGGCACCACCTGGGTGTTCGCCGCGGCCCCGGCCGCGTTGGCGGCCACCACACTGGTGATCGTCGCGACCGCACCGCTGGTGGCCACCGGCTCGCCGCTGGATCCGGTCGCCGATCTGGTCACCGTGGTGGGTCTGCTGTTCCTGGGCACGGTGGCACTCACCCTGGCCGGGATCGACACCGCGACGGCGTTCGGCGGCATGGGCGCCAGCCGGGAGATCACCATCGCCGCACTGGTCGAACCGACCATCCTGCTGGCGGTATTCGCGTGCTCGGTTCCGGCGGGTTCGGCCAACCTGGGCGCCATCGTCGCCGACACGATCGAGCATCCGGGACAGGTCATTTCGCTGGCCAGCGCCCTGGCGTTCGTCGCCCTGGTGATCGTGATCGTCGCCGAGACCGGCCGGCTGCCGGTGGACAACCCGTCCACCCACCTGGAGCTGACGATGGTGCACGAGGCGATGGTGTTGGAATACGCCGGCCCCAAACTGGCCCTGGTCGAGTGGGCGGCCGGCATGCGGTTGACGGTGCTGCTCGCACTGCTGGCGAACCTGTTCGTGCCGTGGGGCATCGCCGGCACCGACCCGGGCCTGCTCGAGGTGTTCCTGGGCGCGGGCGCGATCGCGATCAAGGTGGCGGTGCTGGCCGTCGCGCTGGCCGGCGCCGAGGTGTTCCTCGCCAAACTGCGGCTGTTCCGGGTACCCGAACTGCTTGCCGGCTCATTCCTGTTGGCGTTGCTGGCCGTCACCGCGGCGAACTTCTTCTCGGGAGGCGCCGGATGAACGACGCTTGGATCGACTACGTCAACATGCTGGATCTGGCCGCCGGCGGGGTGCTGCTGGCCGCCGTGTTGGCCGTCTGGCGCCGGGACCTGTCGGCGATCGTGCGCCGACTGCTGGTCGCCCAAGGCCTGGCGCTGGCCGCCATCCCGATGATTCGCGGTGTGCACGACCAGGATCAGGCCCTGGTCATGGTCGGGATTGCGGTGCTGGCCGTGCGCGCGGTCCTACTGCCGTGGCTGCTGGCCCGGGCACTGGGCGCCGAACGCAAAGAGCGCCGCGAGGCCGCTCCCCTGGTCAGCAACGGCGCGTCGCTGCTGGTGGTCACCGCTCTGGTGGTCGCGGCGTTCACCATCACCCAGCCGGTGATCGCGCTGGCGCCCAGTACCGCAACCAACGCCGCCCCGGCGGCCATCGCAACAGTGCTGATCGCGCTGTTCATGATGGCGACCCGCCGCAACGCCATCTCGCAGGCGGTCGGACTGCTGATGCTGGACAACGGAATCGCCGCCACGGCGTTCCTGCTGACCGCCGGTGTCCCGCTGATCGTCGAACTCGGCGCGTCGCTGGATGTGCTGTTCGTTTTGATCGTGCTCGGCGTGCTCACCGGACAACTGCGCAACGCCTTCGGTGGCGTGGACCTGGACCTGCTGCGGGAGTTGCGGGACTGATGACACCGGTGATCCTGCTCTCGCTGCTGGCGCCCGTTGCGGCGTCACTGTTCTGCCTAGCGGTCGGGTGGCGCCGGATCAGCGCCATCATCACGCTGGCCTCGGCGCTGGCCATCCTCGGATGCGGTGTGGCCCTGGGGCTTCGGGTCGACGACCAGGTTTACCTGGGCTTGTCCGGCCTGCTGCGCGCCGACGCGCTGTCGGCGACCATGCTGATCGTCATCGGGGTGGTGGGCAGCCTGGCCACCTGGGCGAGCATCGGTTACCTCGACGCCGAGCTGGTACACGGGCACACCGATGCGCGCGGTGCCCGGCTGTACGGAATCCTCACCCCGGCGTTCCTGGCAGCGATGGCTCTTGCGGTGTCGGCCAACAACATCGGTGTGGTCTGGATCGCGGTAGAAGCCACCACGGTGGTCACCGCGTTCCTGGTCGGCCACCATCGCAGCCGGGCCGCCCTGGAGGCCACCTGGAAGTACGTGATGGTGTGCTCGGTGGGAATCACCATCGCGTTCCTGGGCACTGTGCTGCTGCACTTCGCCGCGCGCCACGCCGGCGCGGGCCCGGAAGATGCGCTGCACCTCGACATCCTGGCCGCGCACGCCGCCGCCCTGGACCCGGCGGTCACCCGGCTGGCCGGTGCCCTGTTGCTGATCGGCTACGGCGCCAAGATGGGCCTGGCGCCGTTTCACACCTGGCTGGCCGACGCGCACAGCCAGGCACCCGCCCCAGTGTCGGCGTTGATGAGCGGCGTGCTGCTGTCGGTCGCGTTCTCAGTGATCATCCGGATCAAGCCGATCATCGATGTCGCGGTGGGCCCCGGCTTTCTGCGGACCGCGTTGCTGGGCGCCGGGTTGACCACGTTGTTCATCGCCGCGCTGCTGCTGACCGTGACAGGCGATCTCAAACGGATGCTGGCCTACTCATCGATGGAGACCATGGGCCTGATGGCGGTCGCCGCCGCGGCAGGAACCGGTCTGGCGATCGCTGCACTGCTGCTGCACATCCTGGCCCACGGCGTCGGCAAGACGGTGCTGTTCCTGGCCGGCGGGCAGCTGCAGGCCGCCCATGATTCGACGGCGATCGGCGAGATCACCGCGGTGCTGCGCCGATCACGACTGGTCGGTGGCGCGTTCGCGGTCGGGATGGTGGTGCTGCTCGGATTGCCGCCGTTCGCGATGTTCGCCAGTGAACTGGCGATCGCGATCTCGCTGGTCGACACCCGGTTGACATGGGCGCTGGGCCTGGCACTGACGGCGCTGGTGGTGGCGTTCGCCGCGCTGGTCCGCAACTCGGGACGGATCCTGCTGGGCTCACCGAGCTCCGACGCTCCGGCGATCCGGGTGCCGCTGACGGTCGCCGCAGCACTGGTCACCGGCCTGCTGGTCTCAATCGCCCTGGGTGTGACCGCCGGCCCGCTCTCCGACCTGTTCGCAACCGCCGCAGGCCAACTCGGGGCACACAGATGAGTCCGCTCACGCACGAACAGTCGGTCTCCGAGGCCGAGCTGACCGGTGCCGCCGCGGCCCTGCTGGCCGACGGGTTCCGGTTGGCCCTGGTGGCGGCCCATGACGACGGCGACAGCCTGCGGGTGGTGTACCTGTTCCTCGCGGGCCGCCCGGATCGCCGCACCGAGTTGACCCTGACCGTGCCCGCCGAACAGCTGAAAGTCCCGACGCTGGCCGAACTGTCGTTCCCCGCCAGTCGCTTCGAGCGCGAGATGATGGACCTGTACGGGATCACCCCGGTGGGCCATCCGCAGCCACGTCGCCTGGTGCGGCACGCGCACTGGCCGCAGAACTGGCACCCGATGCGCACCGATGCCGGTCGGCCCCCGGAATTCGCTGCGGCGGGACGGTTCCCGTTCTTGAACGTAGAGGGGGCCGGCGTCTACGAGATCCCGGTCGGGCCGGTGCACGCCGGTCTGATCGAACCGGGCCACTTCCGCTTCTCGGTGGTCGGTGAATCGGTGCTGCGGCTCAAGGCACGACTGTGGTTCGTGCACCGCGGAATCGAGCGGCTGTTTCACGACCGGCCGGCCGGCGCGGCGGTCGATCTGGCCGAACGGATCAGTGGTGACACCTCCGCCGGTCATGCGCTGGCACACGCCCTGGCCGTCGAAGACGCGCTCGGCGTCGAACTACCCGACGAAGTGCACCGGCTGCGGACACTGCTGGTCGAACTCGAGCGGCTCTACAACCACGTCGCAGATATGGGCGCCCTGGCCAACGATGTCGGCTTCGGCTTGGCCAACGCGCACGCCCAGCGCGTCCGCGAACAACTCCTGCGAATCAACGCGCAGGTGACCGGGCACCGCCTGCTTCGCGGGGCGATCTGCCCCGGGGGTGTTGCACTGCAAGCACTTCCGGATCCGGTGCGGCTGCAGGAGCTGGCCGACGACGTCGCCGAGATCGCCGAGCTGACCCTGGGCAACTCGGTGATCTACGACCGGTTCGCCACCACATCGGTGTTGAGCCGTCAGGACGCCGAGGCATTGGGCACGCTGGGCTATGTGGCGCGCGCCAGCGGCATCGTCACCGACGCGCGGCTGGACCATCCCACCACCGAGTTGCCGATCCACGAGGTGGGCGAGACAGCCGGTGACGTGCTGGCACGCTACACCGTGCGCCGCGACGAGTTCGTGGCATCGGTGGCGTTGTGCCGCAGACTGATCGGCGAACACCGCGGCCCCATCGAGGCGGGCGTGGAACTGCCCGCCACGACTCGCGCCGTCAGCGGCGTCGGTATCGCCGAGGGCTGGCGCGGCAGCATCGTGCACCGGGTGGAGATCGGCGCCGAGGGCACCTTCACCCGCGCCAAGATCGTCGACCCGTCCTGGTTCAACTGGCCGGCCCTGCCGATGTCCATGACCGACACCATCGTTCCGGACTTCCCGCTGACCAATAAGAGCTTCAACCTGTCCTACGCCGGGAACGACCTATAGCGCGCACACCGGTGTGCGGTATGTCAGGATATTTGATATGGGTGCTGTGGACGACGCTCCGCTGGGATATCTGCTGTACCGGGTGAATTCCGCGCTGCGCCCGCACGCGACCGCGGCACTCACACCGCTGGGACTGACACTTCCCGAATTCGTCTGCATGCGTGTGCTTTCGGTGTTCCCCGGACTGTCCAGTGCCGAGTTGGCGCGACACACCAGCGTCACCCCGCAGGCCATGAACACCGTGCTGCACCGGCTCCAGAACCGAGGTGCGGTGGCCAGACCCGAAACCGTGTCGTCGGGGCGCTCTCTGCCGGCAACGCTGACCGAGTCCGGGCGCGAGCTGCTCAAGCGGGCCGAGGACGAGGTGCGGATCGCCGACCGCCGCGTGCTGTCCGTCCTGAGTGCAGATGAGCAGCATCAGCTGCGGCTGATGCTGGAACGGATCGGCGTGCAGTGACGGCTCAGGCCCGGACGATACGCCAGGGTTTGGCCGCCTCCAGCTCGTAGGCCAACTCCAGCAGCCGGGCGTCGGCCCCCAGCGGGGCGCTGAACATCATCCCGACCGGCAGTCCAGCGGCAGATTCGGCCAGCGGCAACGAGATCGCCGGCTCCCCGGAGACGTTCTGCAGCGGGGTGAACGCCACCCAGTCCATCAGCCGGTCGATGATCTGCTCATAGTCGGCCGTCGGGTCCAGGTGACCGATCCGCGGTGTTTCGTGCGCCAGCGTCGGGGTGAGCACCGCGTCGTAGTCGCCGTACAACCTCGACGTGTGCCGGCGACGCACAGCCGCCAGCCGAGCCACCGCCAACGGCAGCCGGTAGAGGTGGCGGGTGGCGTGGCGATCCAGACCCAGCGTCAGGTTGTCCAACCTGGTGCGGTCGAACGTGGGGCCGAACATCCGCCGTCCACCCCGAACCAGCGCGGTGGCCAAGAACGCCCAGTAGAGCAGGAAGTCGTCGACGAAATGCGCCGGAACCGGTGCACTGTCCAGATATTCGACACGGTGGCCCAGTTCTTCGAGCAGCGCGGCGGTCTTGAGTGTCAGCTCGCGCATCTCCGCCGACGTCTCACGTTTGAGCGACGCGGTGATGACGGCGACCCGCAGGCGCCGGCGTCCCGGCTCCCGGATGTCACCGATCGCAGGCAACTTGGAGCTGGGCCAGATACGTTCGGCCTCCCGGAAGAAGGCGGCGGTGTCGCGCACCGAGCGGGTCACGACCCCGTTGTAGACGATGCGCACCGGCATGGCCCGCAGGTCCTTGTCCAGCGGCAACCGGCCCCGAGACGGCTTGAGACCGACAAGTCCGTTGCAGGCGGCGGGAATTCGGATGGACCCGCCGCCGTCGTTGGCGTGCGCGATCGGCACTACCCCGGCCGCCACGAACGCCGCCGACCCCGACGACGACGCCCCGGCGGTGTGGTCGGTGTTCCATGGATTGCGCACCGCCCCCAATCGCGGATGCTCCGCGGAGGCGCTGAACCCGAACTCGCTCAACTGCGTCTTACCCAGCGGGATCAGCCCGGTGCCCAGATACGTCCGCGCGAAGTCACCGTCGGCGGCGGCCGGATGCGGCTGCCACGCGTCGGTGCCCTGCATGGTGGGCATCCCGGCGACGGCCACGTTGTCCTTGACGAATGTGGGCACCCCGGAGAAGAAGCCGGGGCGGGGTGCGGCCGCTTCGGCCCGGGCGCGATCGAACGCCCGGTAGGCCAGCCCGTTCAGCTCAGGGTTGACCGCTTCGGTGCGGGCGATCGCGGCGTCGACGACCTCGGCGGGCGACACATCGCCTGATCGGAGTCTTTCGACGAGGCCGACCGTGTCGGAGTCGCCGAGCGCGTCGTCACCGAAACCGTGCACATGTCGCATGCCTAGAAACTATGCGATTTCGGCGCGGTTATGTGCGCTGAGCGACGATAACCGCGCCGAAATCACTCAGGCCTGGCCGACCTCGAACCGCGCGAAGCGGGTCACGGTCACGCCGGCCTCGTCGAGCAGCGCCTTGACGCTCTTCTTCGAGTCGGACACCGACGACTGCTCCAGCAGCACGACGTCCTTGAAGAAACCGG
Organism: [Mycobacterium] zoologicum; assembly: GCF_020172665.1. Lineage (GTDB taxonomy): Bacteria > Actinomycetota > Actinomycetes > Mycobacteriales > Mycobacteriaceae > Mycobacterium > Mycobacterium zoologicum. The sequence goes on from NZ_CP083985.1 coordinate 2,866,451, forward strand.
TGACCCGGCCCTCGACGATCTTGGGCAGGGCAGCCTCGGGCTTGCCCTCCTCCTTGGCCGTCTCCTCGGCGATGCGGCGCTCGTTGGCCACCAGGTCGGCGGGCACGTCGTCGCGGGTGAGGTAGCGAGCCTTGAGCGCGGCGATCTGCAGCGCCACGGCATGAGCCGCCTCGGTGCTGGAGCCGGTGTACTCCACCAGCACACCCACCGCCGGCGGCAGGTCGGATGCCCGCTTGTGCAGGTAGGTCTCCACGGTGCCGCCGAAGTAGGCGACCCGGCGCAGTTCGAGCTTCTCGCCGATCTTGGCCGACAGTGCCGCGATGGCCTCTTCGACGGTGCCGCTGCCGGCTTTGGCGGCCTTCAGCGCGTCGAGGTCGCCGATCTTGCCGGCGGCGGCCACCGCCACGATCTCGTCGGCCAACGCCTTGAACTCGTCGTTTTTGGCGACGAAGTCCGTCTCGGAGTTGATCTCGATCAGCGCGCCGTCCTTGGCGGCCACCAGACCTTCGGCGGTGGCACGCTCGGCGCGCTTGCCGACGTCCTTGGCACCTTTGATACGGAGCACCTCGACGGCCTTGTCGAAGTCGCCGTCACTCTCGCTCAGCGCGTTCTTGCAGTCCAACATGCCTGCGCCGGTGAGCTCCCGAAGCCGCTTTACGTCGGCAGCGGTGTAGTTCGCCACTGTTGTGTTGCCTTTCCTACGATGCGTCGGTGGTGGGGGTGTCGGTGCCGGCTGCGGCGTCGGGCGCCGAAGCGGTGGCACCGGCGAGCAGCTCCTGCTCCCATTCGGCCAGCGGCTCGACGGCCTCGGCCTCGGCCTTGCCCGCGCCGGCGCCGGCGCCGGCCCGGGCCTGCAGGCCCTCGGCGACCGCGGAGGCGATCACCTTGGTCAGCAGCGCCGCCGAGCGGATGGCGTCGTCGTTACCCGGGATCGGGTAGTCGACCAGGTCGGGGTCGCAGTTGGTGTCCAGGATCGCGATGACCGGGATGCCCAGCTTGCGAGCCTCGCCGACGGCGATGTGCTCCTTGTTGGTGTCGACGACCCAGACGGCCGAGGGCACCTTGGCCATGTCGCGGATACCGCCGAGGCTGCGCTCCAGCTTGTTCTTCTCGCGGGTGAGCATCAAGATTTCCTTCTTGGTGCGTCCCTCGAAGCCGCCGGTCTGCTCCATGGCCTCGAGTTCCTTGAGGCGCTGCAGACGCTTGTGCACGGTGGAGAAGTTGGTGAGCATGCCGCCCAGCCAGCGCTGATTGACGAAGGGCATCCCGACCCGGGTGGCCTCTTCGGCAACCGACTCCTGCGCCTGCTTCTTGGTACCGACGAACATGATGGACCCGCCGTGCGCGACGGTCTCCTTCACGAACTCGTAGGCCTTGTCGATGAAGGTCAGCGTCTGCTGCAGGTCGATGATGTAGATGCCGTTGCGGTCGGTGAAGATGAACCGCTTCATCTTGGGGTTCCAGCGTCGGGTCTGATGCCCGAAGTGAGCGCCGCTGTCAAGCAGCTGCTTCATGGTTACAACAGCCATGAGTCCATGGTTCCTTTTTTTCGGTTGACGCCCGGCGTCGGGTGAGGCCGGGCCCTGGTGTCTGCTGTGATGCCGGACCCCTTGGGGACCACCCGACATCTACGTTGTGGTGCAGACACGTGAAGTCAGCCCGCTTACGCGAACTGCGCCGATGAGTTTACACGCTGGGAGCTGGTGCTTTGTCCACAGCGGTGACTGGCCGGATTCGCCGGCGCTGCGGTCCACTGGCCGGATGCGATGGACCGCGGTGCTGGTGGTGTTGACCCTGGTCACGGCTGCGACGGCGGGCGCCGACGATTTCCGGCTGGACTGGCCGCTGCGCCCGCGACCGGCGGTGGCGCGGGGATTCGACGCTCCGAGGCCCGATTGGCAGCGCGGCCACCGGGGCGTGGACCTGGCCGGGACGCCCGGCCAGCCGGTGTATGCCGCCGGCGAGGCGACCGTGGTGTTCGCCGGTTCGGCCGGCGGAGTGCCGGTGGTGTCGTTGGCTCATCCGGGCGGGTTGCGTACCAGCTATGAGCCGGTGCGGGCGGTGGTGCGGCCCGGTCAGCGGGTTTCGGCCGGCACGATGATCGGCTCGGTGGAGCCAGGACACCCCGGCTGTGGCGCCGCGGCCTGCCTGCACTGGGGCGCGATGTGGGGCCCGGCGTCACACGCGGACTACGTCGACCCGCTGGGGCTGCTGGCGTCGACGCCGGTCCGACTCAAGCCGCTGGGCGGGTGAGGTGATGCTGATTGCGCCGGCCTGTTGAGCTAAGCCTGGACCCGGCGGCGCAGGAAGTCCAGCATGGCGGCGACGACGGCCTCGGGCTGATCTCGTTGGACCCAATGTCCCGCTCCGGCAATGACTTTCAGTTCAGCTTCGGGGATCAATGCGGCGGCGTTACGGGCGCGGGCAATGGGCACGCCGGTGTCCTTGTCACCGTGGACGATCATGGCGGGGCGCGGGAATGACCGAAGCCGCGCCGTGTAGTCGGTCTTGAGTCTGTTCCACGACATCTCGTCGTGCTGCCACTGCTCGAACGCGGTCAGACCGGGTTGTCTTGCGGCCGCGATGATCTCGGCGACCAGTTCGGGAGTTCGTTGCGCCGGATCGCGGATCAACGATTTGAGGCTCCAGGTCAGGGCGGCCCGGTTGGTCGCCATCCAGCGGGTGGCGGCGTCGAGAGCGCCGGTGCGCTGCATCGCCCAGGCCAGCAGCTGCCGGCCGCCGGGCAGGCGCGGCATCAGCCCGTAACTGTCCAACAGCACCGCCGCGGTGACCCGCTCGGGCCGGTCCAGCACATGCCCCAGCGACAGTCCACCACCGAGGGACAACCCACCGATGGCGTAGCGATCCAGACCGAGCGCATCGACGAACTCCCCGACGTAGGTCACCAGTCGTTGCTGGGTCACCCGCCAGGCCGGCAGCGGGCTCTGTCCACAGCCGGGATGATCGGGAGCGATGACCCGGAAACCGGCCGCCGCCAACCGTGGACCAACGTCACCCCAGGACAGCGAGGCGCTGTCCACCCCGCCACCGTGCAGCAGGACCACGGTGCCGACCGCGTCGTCGGGACGAAAATCGAGGTAGGAGACCGGTCCCGACGACAGCTCGAGAGCGGACCGCACCCTCACGCCCGCGGGTGGGCCTGGTCGTGCACCGCGCGCAGTCGGGCGACGGTGACGTGGGTGTAGAGCTGGGTGGTGGCCAGGCTGGAGTGCCCCAGCAACTCCTGCACGATGCGCAGATCCGCGCCGCCTTCGAGCAAGTGGGTGGCCGCGGTGTGGCGCAGCCCGTGCGGACCCATATCGGGGGCTCCTCCGACCGCGGCGACGGTCTGGTGCACCACGGTGCGGGCCTGGCGCGGATCGAGGCGCCCGCCGCGAGCTCCGAGCAGCAGCGCCGGACCGGACTCCGCCGTCGCCAGCGCCGGCCGCCCGTCGGCCAGCCACGCCCGCAGCGCCTCGGCGGCCGGCTTGCCGAACGGCACCGTCCGTTGCTTGTTGCCCTTGCCGAGCACCCGCAGCAGCCGGGCGGACACGTCGACCTCATCTATGTCCAGGCCGCACAGCTCGCTGACCCGAATCGCGGTGGCGTACAACAGTTCAGCGATCAGCCGGTCCCGCAATGCCAGTGGATCCTTCTGCTGCGCACCGACTTCGGCTGCGTTGAGCGCATCGCAGGCCTGATCGCGGCGCAGCACCGTGGGCAGTGTCCGGTGGGCCTTGGGCAGTTGCAGACGCGCACCCGGATCGGAATCCAGCAGACCGCGCCGGACCGCCCACGCGGTGAAGGTCTTGACCGCCGAGGTGCGGCGCGCCAGGGTGCTGCGGGCCGCGCCATTGCCGGCCTGCTGTGCCAGCCAACCGCGCAGCAACGGCAGGCTCAGCCCGTCGACGCCTTGAAAACCCCGCTCCGCTAGGAACGCCCACAGTGACCGCAGGTCCCCCAGGTAGGCCCGCCGAGTGTGCTCCGAGCGGCCGCGCTCCAATTCCAGGTACTCGTCGAAGTCCTCGAGAATCGCGTCCACCGGCCCACCGTGACAGATGGCGCCACGCGGCTCAGGTGACGCGCCGCAGTGTGTCCGGGGTGAGATCAACCCGTGACGCATAGCCGTCCACGGCCATGATCAGGTCGGCTTCGGCCAGCAGCGAGCGCAGCACATGCACGATCCCGTCGGCCCCGCCGAGCGCCAACCCGTAGGCGTACGGGCGGCCGATTCCGACCGCGGTGGCGCCCAGTGCCAGCGCCTTGACGATGTCGGCGCCGGTGCGGATTCCGGAGTCGAACAACACCGGCAATCCGTCGGCGGCCGCCACCACGTCGGGCAGGCAGTCCAGGGCCGGCAGACCACCGTTGGCCTGACGCCCGCCGTGGGTGGAGCAATAGATGCCGTCCACCCCGCCGTCGCGGGCGCGGCGGGCGTCGTCGGGGTGGCAGATGCCCTTGACGATCAGCGGCAGATCGGTCAGCGACCGCAGCCACGGCAGGTCATCCCAGGTCAGCGGGTTCCCGAAGGTCTGTATCCAGGACAAGATGGCAGCTTGCGGGTTCTCCTCGGGCGGCTGGGCCAGGCCCGCGCGGAACACCGGGTCGGAAAAGTAGTTGGACAGGCAGTGTCCGCGCAGTTGCGGGAAGTTCGACGTCGCCAGGTCCCGGGGACGCCAGCCCGGGACCCAGGTGTCCAGCGTGACGACGATGGCCTGGTACCCGGAGGTCTCGGCGCGGTGCACCAGACTGGCGGCCAGTTCCCGGTTCTTGGGCGTGTAGAGCTGGAAAAACCCTGGCGTGTCTCCGAATTCGGCGGCGACGTCCTCCAGCGGGTCGGCGGTCAGGGTGGACACCATCATCGGGACACCGGTGGCCTTGGCCGCGCGCGCGGAGGCCAGGTCGCCGTGGCCGTCCTGGGCGCAGATGCCGATGACGCCGATGGGCGCCATGAACACCGGTGCGGGAAGCCGCAACCCGAACATCTCGATCGACAGGTCTCGCTCGGCGGCGCCGACGAACATGCGCGGGATCAGCCCCCAGCTATCGAACGCGGTGACGTTGGCCCGCTGGGTGCGCTCGTCACCGGCCCCGCCGGCCACATACGACCAGACCGACGGGGGCATCGCGGCGGCGGCTTTGGCCTCCAACTCCGAGTAGGTCATCGGCCATGACGGCACCACTCCGGCCAGGCCCTGCAGGTAGATCTCGAACTGGTAGTCGCCGTAAGCCATGGCGCTAGCCTGCCGCAGCTTCGGACGCGGCGAGTTCCTTTTTCCACTGCCGGAAGGTCTCTTCGGTGCGTCCGCGTCGCCAGTAGCCCGAGATCGACGCCCACTTCGCGTCGACGCCGCGCATCTTGCGGACATACGGCCGCAGGTTGTGCATGACGGCCTGCGCCTCACCGTGGATGAACACCTGAACCTGTCCGGGCAGCCACTCGGCGCCGGTGACCGCTGCGATCAGCGGCGCGTGGTCACCGGCGCGGTCGTCGGAGACCAGGTCGGCACGTCCGCCGCGGTACAGCCAGGTCAACTCGACTCCCGGCGGGACGGTCAGTGCGATCTCGTCAGCCGGATCGGCGACTTCGATGAACGCCTTGCCGACCGCGTCGGACGGCAGTGCCTCCAGGGCGGCGGCGATCGCCGGCAGGGCGCTCTCATCACCGGCCAGCAGATGCCAGTCGGCGGCCGGGTCGGGCGAGTACGCCCCGCCGGGGCCCATCAGATACACCGGCTGGCCGGGCTGCGCACTGGTGGCCCACGGGCCGACGACGCCGTGGTCACCGTGCACGGTCACGCCGATGCTGATCTGACGGGCCACCGGGTCGACGTGGCGCACGGTCATGGTCCGGATGACCGGCCGCTGTTCGGCGGGCAGTGCATCGAAGCTGTCCAGGGTCAACGGCTGTGGCATGGCCGCCACGTCGACCTCGTACGCGACGAAGACGATCTTGACGTAGGAGTCGGTGTGGGGACCCGGGGTGAACGTGTCGAATCCGCTACCGCCCAACACCACCTGGATCAGGTGCGGCGATCGCTGTTCGGTACGGACGACTTCGAAGGTGTGTACCGGCCGTCCCGCCACGCTGCCTCCTGATTTCGGCTTACCTCCGCCGACTATACGAGGCGCCCGGCGTGGCACACGGCTCGGCGCTGCCGCGGCAATCAGGTGGCGGCCGCGATTTCCTTGCGACGCTTTGCGATCACACGTTCAGCGATCGGCCGGTCAACCCAGTCGAACTGGGCGGACAACCGTTCAAGTTCGTCGATGTCGTCGGCGGATACCGGGCGACCTCAATGACGCTGATCGCGGCGACCTCGAACTCGCCCGCCTGAACGTCACCAGCGACGACGCCCCGGCGATGGCAGATCGGCCGACACGGCAAGGTGCAGCTCGGGGAGAACGTCAGTACCGCTTGGCCCGGACTATCCCCCAGCTGCCGTCGCGCCGCTGCACCAGGCCCGCCACCTCCAGCAGCGCCAACGGACCGAACACCTGCGCCGGCGGCAGCCCGGAGGCGACCGCGATCTGATCGACGGTGACCACACCGCGGCCCGGTAGCGCTTCGTAGACCAGGCGCTCGGCCTCGCTGAGCCCGTCGAGCGCAGTGGCCGGGTGCGGCTGATCGGCCGCCAGCTCCCCGATCCGGCCTGCCAGCTCGAGCACCTCGTCGGCGCGGGTCACCAGTTCGGCGCCGCCGCGCAGCAGCACGTGACAGCCCGCCGACGCCGAACTGGTGACCGGCCCGGGTACCGCGGCCACCGGCCGGCCCAGCGCCCGCGCCCACGCCGCGGTGTTGGCCGCCCCGCTGCGCAGGCCGGCCTCCACGACCACCGTGACTCCCGCCAGCGCTGCCACCAGCCGGTTGCGGGTCAGAAACCGATACCGGGTCGGTCGAAGCCCCGGCGGGTACTCGGTGACGAGCAGACCGTTCGCGCCGATGCGATGCAGCAGCGCGGAATGCCCTGCCGGATAAGGGACGTCGATTCCGGCGGCCAACACCGCCACGGTGATGCCGTCGGCAGCCAGCGCGGCACGATGCGCGGCCCCGTCGATGCCGTAGGCCCCGCCGGACACCACCGCCACATCCCGTTCGACCAGCCCCGCCGCCAGATCAGCGGCCACGAGTTCACCGTAGGCGGTGGCGGCCCGCGTTCCGACGATGGCGGTGGCGCGTTCGGCGGCCTCGTCGATGCACACCGGGCCCAGCGCCCACAGTGCCATCGGCGGGCGACAGTCCGGCTTGCCGGTGGCCGAAGTACCGCCGAAGGCGGCGAACGCCAGGGCCGGCCACTCGTCATCGCCGGGAGTGATCAGCCGGCCGCCGCGGCGGTCCAGCAACTCCAGATCCGCGGCGGCCTGGTCGATCTCGCGGCGGGCCTCGGTGTGACGGGCCAGGTCGGCATCCACGGCACCGCGCCGGATGCGGTCGGCCGCCTCGAGAGGCCCGACGCGGCTGACCAGTGCGGCCAGATCCGCACGCGGCGGTTCGGCCACCCGAGACAGATACGCCCAGGCCCGCAGCGTGCAGTCGTCGGTGTTCATCGGTCCGCTCCCGCCTGGCGAAAACTCAGTGCCGCGGCCACCTCATCGAGACCCGGCGAGGTGCGGCCCGCCAGATCCGACAGCGTCCACGCCACCCGCAACGTGCGATTGGCCCCGCGAATAGACAGCAAGCCCCGGTCCAGCGCGGTGCGCAGCGGCGCCATCGCCTCGACGCCCAACCGGAACCTGCGGCGCAGCAACGCCCCGCCGACTTCGGCATTGGTGCAAAAGCCGTGCGGCCCCCACCGGTGCGCGGCCGCGGCGCGGGCCCGCGCCACCCTGGCCCGCACCACCGCGGTGGACTCCCCGTCGTCGGCGGAGAACGCCCCGGCGCGCACCGGATGCATCTCGACCCGCAGATCCACCCGATCCAGCAGCGGCCCGGACAGTCGGCCGAGGTAGCGTCGCTTCACCATCGATTTGCAGGTGCAGTCCCGCGGATCGGCGGGTGCGCACGGGCAGGGGTTGGCCGCCATCACCAGCTGAAAGCGAGCCGGATAGCAGGCCACCCCGTCGCGACGCGCCAACCGGATCTCCCCGTCCTCCAACGGAGTTCGCAACGCCTCCAGGGCGCTGACCCTGATCTCGGCGCACTCGTCAAGGAACAGCACCCCGCGATGGGCCCGGCTCACCGCGCCAGGTCGGGCCATTCCGGAGCCGCCACCGACCAGAGCCGCGACGCTGGAACTGTGGTGCGGGGCGATGAACGGTGGTCGGGTGATCAGCGGAGCACGGCCCGACAGCAGGCCCGCCACCGAGTGGATCGCGGTGACCTCCAGCGACTCGGGTTCGGTCAGCGGCGGAAGTAGGCCCGGAAGCCGTTGGGCGAGCATCGTTTTTCCGATGCCCGGCGGTCCGGTCAGCATCAGGTGGTGTGAGCCGGCCGCGGCCACCTCTACGGCAAAGCGGGCCTGGGCCTGACCGACCACCTCGGCCAGATCCGCGGCCGTCTCGGGCGCGGGCGCCACCGCGGCGATCCGGCCCCGCAGGCGCGACGATCCCTCCAGCCAGCCCAGCAGCTGCGTGAGCGTTGACACCCCGTAGACGTCGATGCCGTCGACCAGGCTGGCTTCGGCGAGGTTGTCGACCGGTACCACCGCCGCTGCCCAGCCCTGATGCTTGGCGGCCAGCACCGCCGGCAGGATGCCGTGCACCGGCCGCACCCGCCCATCGAGCGCCAGCTCACCGAGCAGCACCGTCTTTTCCAGCCGCGACCACGCTGTTTCACCGTCGGCCGAGAGTACGGCGCAGGCCAGGGCCAAGTCATAGACGGATCCGCCCTTGGGCAAGGTAGCCGGGGACAGCGCCAGGGTCAGCCGGGCCGCCGGCCAGCTCTGCCCACTGTTGGTGATCGCCGCGCGCACCCGGTCCCGCGACTCCTGCAGTGCGGCGTCGGCAAGCCCGACCAGATGCACCCCGGGCAGACCCGAGGCGATGTCGGCCTCGATCTCCACGATCAGCCCGTCCAGGCCGCGCACGGCCACCGAGAACGCCCGTCCCAGCGCCATCAGCCCACTCCGGGCAGGTGACTGATCTCGGGTGTGGCACTGCGGCCTACCCGCACACCGATGACGTCCAGGCGCACCCGCGGCCAATGGGTGTCCTGATCCCCCAGCCAGATCCCGGCCAGCCGCCGCAGCCGACGCACCTTGCGTTCCGGGACCGCATACGCCAGGCCGCCGAACCCGTCACCGCTGCGGGTCTTCACCTCGACGAAGACCAGTGTCGCGGTTGCCGGGTCGGCGGCGATCACGTCCAGCTCCCCGTATCGGCAGCGCCAGTTGCGCGCCAGGATCTCCCAGCCCTGTCCGCTCAGATAGTCGACGGCGGTCTGTTCGCCTAGCGCACCCAGTTGCGCTCTCGTCATCGTTGTCATGCCGGTCAGGTTCTGCGGCACCCCCGACAGCGCGCCCCCGCCCGATAACCGAAACCCCGGTGAACTCCCCGGTTATCCCCAGTCCGGCGAGTATCCACAGCCGTCAGTCGCGGCTAAAGCGGGCACCGTCTCACTGGTCACCAGACCGTGGGTGTCGGTGAGTTCGTCGACGGCCTCGAAGCATTCGGCGATGTTGCGCGGTGTGTCGACGATGATCGTGGCGACCGGCACCCGCCGGGTCACCTGCAGGAGCCGGTCCCCGCGCGGCGCACGCCCGCCCTGGTAGCCCCAGATGGCCCGCAATACCGTTGCACCGCCCAATGATCGGTGCTCCCACAGCCGATGCACCAGGGCGCGGTGGATGGGGACGCCGCCGTGCAGGTCGGGTTCGCCGGTGTAGACCATCAGCTTCTGCCACAGTTTCATTCCGTGTTCGTCCACACCCGCCACCGCGTCCGGGTGCTCCAGCAACTGGCCGTCGCGTTTGCAGACCGTGACCCGTTCGACGGTGATCAGCGGACGGCGCAGCATCCGACGCAGCTCGGGCAGCACCGCATTCACGCACTCGGCACGGCCGACGGCGATGATCATCACCGGGACGTCGGCGTTACCGCCGAAGAAGTGCGCCCGTTCGCGACGGCCGTGGATGGTGCCGTCGACGCCGAGGAACGCAGATGCGCCGTCGAAACCGTTGCGGTACAGCAGATCACAGACCGCGATGTAGCCGGGAAACCGGTTGATCCGCTCCTTGCGCCCGAGGTAGACGGTCAGCTTGGTGGTGCCCTCGACGGCGTCGGAATCCTCCAGCAACCGTGCCCGCTCCAGCGTGACCAGCGCCCGTTTGGGCATCGCACGCAACGGATCCAGCAACGCCTCGATCGCCGGCTTGGCGTCGACAGCGGCGACGACGACCGGTGGGTCCTCCGACAGGCTCAGGGAGCGATCACTGCGCAGGTGCCGGCGCGCCCCGAACCCGCCGACCCCGCGCAACGCCACGCTGGCCGCGATCGAACGCCGACCGAAGAGGTCGAGCATCTGCGCCGACAGGAAACGGCCGCCGCTGCGTTGCCGCTCATCGAAGTAGGCCGTGAGTTTGAGGAAGTCCTGGCTCACCGCGGCGAATTACGGATGTGCCGGCGCCCGAACCACCAGCGGCACACCGGGGAAATAGCCCGCCAGCTCGGAGCGCGCTCGGCGCAGCGCGGCGGTACCGTAGCCCTTCTTGCGGTGTTCGGGATGAATCCAGATCCGCACGTTCACCTCGCCGTGGTTGAGGTCGCCGAAGACCATCCCGATCTTCTCCGCGCCGTCGATAGCGACGAACAGCGCGGCGTCCTCGTCGTCGATCCGGGCCAGCAGCCCCCGGATCTCGTCGTCGAGGCCACCGGCCGGGCCACCCGAACCGTCGCCGCTGGCGCCGACATCGGTTGTCCGCAACGCGAAGATGTCGCGGTCCGGGTCGCCGGCGAACGGGCGCAGCAGCAGGGTCTCCCCGGAGCTGGCCGGCCGCTCACCGAGGGTGAAGGTCAACTCGTTGTTCAGGTCGTTGAGCTCGTCGGCGATCCGGTCGCGCGAGTCTTTGGTGAGCTGATCGAGTGACATCCCGATAACCGCTTCGCAGCCCGCCGGTGAGGTGCCGAGCAGGTCCGCGATCGCCAGCACCGCTGAGGCGCGGTCGTCGGAATCGACGATCACGTCGAGCACCTCATGGCGGCGTTCCATGGCCTTGAGCAGAGCATCTGCGATTTCACGACGGGAGACGGCACGGTCGACAGCGGTCATAGCTGTCAGCCTAGACCGAAGCGCAGGGACTGCGCACCGGCGTCGCGGTGTTTACTCCGGCAGCCGCAGCTCGGGCTTCTCGACCTCTTCGATGTTGACGTCTTTGAAGGTGACCACGCGTACCTGTTTGACGAACCGGGCCGGACGGTACATGTCCCACACCCAGGCGTCGGCCAGGCGCAGCTCGAAGTACACCTCGCCGTCGGCGTTGCGCGGCACCATCTCCACGCTGTTGGCCAGATAGAAACGCCGTTCGGTCTCCACGACGTAACTGAACTGCCCCACGATGTCCTTGTATTCGCGGTACAGCGAGAGTTCCATCTCGGTTTCGTACTTCTCGAGATCCTCAGCGCTCATCTGGCACTCACCACCTTGCGTACGTTGACGAACGAGTATCGATGCTGGCTGCACGGCCCCAGCGCCGTGAGGGCCGCGGTATGTGCGGCGGTGGAATACCCCTTGTGCACGGCGAAACCGTAGCCGGGGTGGTCGGCGTCCAGCGTCGCCATGTAGCGGTCGCGACTGACCTTGGCCAGCACGCTTGCCGCGGCGATGCAGGCCGCTGCGCCGTCGCCGCCGACCACCGGCAGCGACGGGATCGCCAGCCCCGGCACCCGGAATCCGTCGGAGAGCACGTACCCCGGCCGCACTGCCAACCCGGCCACGGCGCGCCGCATGCCCTCGATGTTGGCGGCGTGCACACCGCTCACGTCGACGTCGGCCGACGGGATGAACACCACGTGGTAGGCCAGCGCATGCCGGCGGATCAGTGGAAACAACCGCTCGCGCGCGGCCTCGGTGAGCTTCTTGGAGTCGTCGAGTGCCGCCAGGGCGGCGGGTTTGCCCGGCCCGAGCACGCAGGCGGCCACCACCAGCGGTCCGGCGCACGCGCCACGGCCCACCTCGTCGACCCCGGCGACCGGCCCCAGCCCGCTGCGGTACAGCGCGGACTCCAGTGTGCGCAGCCCCGGCGAACGCCGGATCACCGCGCGCGGCGGCCAGGCCGGAGCCATGGCTAGGGGCCCTGCTGCGGGTTGATCGCCCTGACCGGTCCCCAGCGCGACGGCGGCCAGGCGATGAATCGGGTCTTGCCGATCACGTTCGCCACCGGCACGGTGCCCAGGTTCGGGTCGTCACCGGTGCACAGCAGCCGGTTCTGGATGTCGGCCGGGCTGTTGTCGCAGTGCGCCCGCGAATCCGACGAGTGGGTCCGGTTGTCGCCCATCACCCACAGTCGCTCGGCCGGCACCGTCACCGGGCCGAACTCAGCGCCCAGGCAGGGATAGACAATCGGGTCGACCATCAAGGTGGCCGGGTTCAGGTACGGCTCCTCGAGCGGCTTGCCGTCGACCGTCAGCCCGGTGTCGTTGCGGCACTGCACGGTCTGGCCACCCACCGCGATGACTCGCTTGACCAAGTCGTTCTCGTCCGGCGGGACGAACCCGATGAAGGAGAGAGCGTTCTGCACCCACCGGATCGCGGTGTTGGACGACCGGATCGACTTGTAACCGATGTTCCAGGAAGGCGGGCCCTGGAAGACGACGACGTCGCCGGGTTGTGGCTTGCTGAACCGGTAGGTGACCTTGTCGACCATGATCCGGTCGCCGACGCAGCCGTGGCAGCCGTGCAGGGTCGGCTCCATCGACTCCGACGGGATCAGATACGGACGCGCGACGAACGTCAGCATCAGGTAGTACAGCAGCAGCGCGATCGCGACCAGGATGGTCGACTCACGCAGCGTGGTGCTCTTGCCGTCACCGGAATCCGGCGTGGAGTCAACCGCCTCGGGCTGCTCGGCCTCAGGGGAGTTCTCGGGCGACGAGCCCGTGGTGTCGGTCACGAGATCAGGGTAGTGACCGCATCAGCGGCGCCGTTGACCGACGGGCAAGCTCAGCGCTTTTCCTTGATCTTGGCCTTCTTGCCGCGCAGTTCACGCAGGTAGTACAGCTTGGCCCGGCGGACGTCACCGCGCACCGCCACGTCGATGTGGTCGACGTTGGGCGAGTGCACCGGGAAGGTGCGCTCCACACCCACGCCGTAGCTCTCCTTGCGCACGGTGAAGGTCTCGCGGACGCCGCCACCCTGGCGGCGGATGACCACGCCCTTGAACACCTGGATGCGCTCCTTGGTGCCCTCGATCACCTTCACGTGCACGTTGACGGTGTCACCGGGGGCAAAGGCCGGGATGTCGTCGCGCAGCGACGCCTTGTCGACGATGTCCAGCGTGTTCATGGGGAAACACTTCCTCGTGGTTCGCGGCTGCCGACCGGCCGGCACGCGCAGTACGCGTGCAGACGGTAGCCGAGCCGATGGGTTCGGGCCTGCTGTCGCACTGCGCGGTGACCGGGACGCCAGGCCCACCCGTCGGGCGACAACTGCTCAATTGTGCCAGACGCCGCGGATTCGGCGAAATCGCGCAAATCGCCGCAACCGAACTGCGCAATCCGGGCGTCCACGCGGTAATCTATCCGCCGAGCCGATGGCGTCTTTTGCGGCGAGCCCGTAATCCCACGTCGGTATTCATATCTGCCCTATTGCCTGCTGAGGAGGCCAACCGCCGTGCGGCCATCGATGCTCCTGCTGACCATCGTCATGGTGATGTCGACGGTGATTTTCGGCTGCGACGAGAAGGTGTACGGCGCCGCCGACGCCCGGCCCCAGTACCGCGCCCCGGAGGTCACCCCGGTGGCCACGGCCATCGAAGCCCCGCGCGCGCCCGCCATCCAGCCGGCCGCGGTGGTCGACACCCTGGCCTCGCGGCTGCAGGACGCCACCGAAGATGCCGCCAAGACCGGCGCCAACATCTCGGTGGCCGTGCTGGACCGGACCACGCATCAGCTGGTCACCAACGGCAACACCCGGCCGATCGCCACCGCCTCGGTGGTCAAGCTGTTCATCGCCGACGACCTGTTGATGCGGACGTCGTCGGAGAACCCGCTGTCCGCCGACGACCGTGCCGCCGTGGACGCGATGCTGCAGTCATCAGATGACGGCGCCGCCGAGACGTTCTGGAACTCGGGCGGCGGCAACGCGATCGTCTCCCGGGTGGCCAGCCGCTACGGCCTGTCCGGCACCTGGCCGCCGTCCAACGGCGCCTGGTGGAACACCATCAGCACCGCGCCGGACCTGGCGCGCTACTACGACATGCTGCTCAACGGCTCCGGCGGTCTGCCGGTCGACAAGGCCAACATCATCATCAACAACCTGGCCCAGTCCACGCCGACCGGCATCGACGGGTACCCCCAGCGGTTCGGCATCCCCGAGGGCCTCTACAACGAGCCGGTGGCGGTCAAGCAGGGCTGGATGTGCTGCATCGGCAACAACTGGATGCACCTGTCGACCGGTGTGGTCGGCGCGGACCGCCGCTACGTAGTGGTGATCGAGTCGCTGCAGCCCAGCGATGACGCCACCGCGCGCACCACGATCACCCAGGCCGTCAAGACCATCTTCCCCGGCGGCCGGATCTAGCCGAGTAGATCCGGGCGGCGTTCCCGGGTGCGTTGCAGCGCCGCCTCACGTCTCCAGGCATCTATCCGGGCGTGGTCACCGGAGAGCAGTACTTCGGGAACCGGTAGGTCGCGCCAGACCGGCGGGCGGGTGTAGCTCGGCCCCTCCAGCAGTCCGTCACGGTCGGCGGAGTGCGAATCATCTTGCGGGGACAGCGGATTGCCCAGGACTCCAGGCATCAGCCGCAAGACCGCCTCCAACATCACCAGCACGGCGGCCTCGCCGCCGGCCAGCACGTAGTCACCGATCGACACCTCTTCGACGCGCATCCGCCGGGCGGCATCGTCGGCGACCCGCTGGTCGATGCCCTCATAACGCCCGCAGGCGAACACCAGATGACCCTCGTGGCTCCACCGTTGCGCGGTGGCCTGGTCGAAGCGCACACCGGCCGGGGTGGGTATGACGAGAACGGTCTGCTCCGAACAGATTTCGTCGAGCGCAGCACCCCACACCGGGGCCTTCATAACCATTCCGGGCCCCCCGCCGTACGGCGAGTCGTCCACCGAGCGGTGCACGTCGCGGGTCCAGCGCCGAAGGTCGTGGACCGCGAGGTCGACGGCGCCGGATTCAATGGCCTTGCCCGGCAACGATTGACGGATCGGATCGAGATAGTCGGGGAAGATGGTCAGGACGTCAACGCGCACGCCTCAGCCTTCCAGATCCAGCAGACCGTCGGGCGGATCGATGACCAGGGTCTGCTCGGCCAGCGACACCGACGGCACGAACGCCGCGACGAACGGGACCAGCAACTCACGTCCGTCGGTCCGCTTGATCGCCAACAGTTCGCCGGCGGCGGTGTGCAACACCTCGGTGACGGTGCCGATCTCCTCCCCCGCCCCGGTGCGCACCCGCAGACCTTCGAGCTGGTGGTCGTAGTAGGTGTCGGCTTCGGTGATCGGCGGAAGGTCGGCGGAGTCGACCACGAAGACGCTTCCCCGAAGTGCGTCGGCGCCGTCGCGGTCGCCAACTCCGGCCAGCCGCACCAGCAGTCGGGCTCCGTGCGGCCGCGCCGCCTCGACGACATAGTCACGCTGCGGCGCACCGGCTTTCCGCGCGTGCAACGTAGCTCCCGGCGCGAACCGGAGTTCGGGATCGTCGGTGCGGACGTCGACGACGACCTCGCCGGTGATGCCGTGGGCCTTGACCACCCGTCCGACGGTCAGCTCCATGACCGGCCTGCTACCGGTCGGTGTCCACCACGTCTACGCGGATGCCGCGTCCGCCGATTCCGGCGACGAGGGTGCGCAACGCAGTGGCCGTGCGACCGCCGCGACCGATCACCTTGCCCAGGTCCTCGGGGTGGACGTGGACCTCGACGGTGCGGCCACGCCGATTGGTCACCATGTCGACCCGGACGTCATCGGGGTTGTCGACGATGCCGCGCACCAGGTGCTCGACGGCGTCTGCCACCACTGCACTCATGGCGGCGGTCAGCTCTCGGTGGCCGGCTCGGCGGCCTCGGCGGCAGCTTCGGTCTCGGCGGCCGGAGCCTCGTCGGCCTTGGGCTCCTCGGCCTTGGCCTCGGCCTTGTCGGCCTGCTCAGTCTTTTTTGCCGGCGCCTTCTTCTTCTTGGCGGTGGTGGCATCGGTGGTCGGGCCACCCTCGGCCTCGGCCAGCGCGGCGTTGAACAACTCCAGCTTGCTGGGCTTGGCGGGCTTGACCTTCAGGCGACCCTCGGCGCCCGGCAGGCCCTTGAACTTCTGCCAGTCACCGGTGATCTTCAGCAGCTTGAGCACCGGCTCAGTGGGCTGAGCACCGACCGACAGCCAGTACTGGGCGCGCTCCGAGTCCACCTCGATCAGGCTGGGCTCTTCCTTGGGGTGGTAGCGGCCGATGACCTCGATGGCCCGGCCGTTGCGGCGGGTGCGGGCGTCGGCGACCGAGATGCGGTACTGGGGATTGCGGATCTTGCCGAGCCGGGTGAGCTTGATCTTGACAGCCATGAATTACTCCTGGGCGTTTCACGCTGCAATTCAGCGATACGGGCGGATTTGCCCACATCCGGTTTTGCCTCGCGTGTTGCAGCCGCCCATTGTGCCAGAACCGGCCCGGTCAGCAGAAATCGCCTCAGGGCAGCTTCTCGAAGCACTTGGTCTCCACCCGGCGGCACATCCGCCAGCCGTCGGCGGTGCGGACGAAGTCGTCGTGGTACCAGAGGCCCAGCAGCATGGTGGCCGGGGTCTCACCGCCGAATACCATCGGGTTGAAGCAGAAAGTGCGCGCGGTGGCGGTGTCGCCGTCCACCCGGATCGAGGGCAGACCCAGCATGTGGGCGTAGCCGGCGAAGTTCGGCAGGACCTCCGCGAGCCAGGTCTTGACCTGCGGGTAGTGCCCGTCGATGCCGCCCATCGCGGAATAGTCGATGTAGGCGTCGGCGGTGAAGATCGCGTCGAGGTCGTCGAAGTTTCGCGTGTCGATCGCGGTGGAGTAGTCGACCAGCAACTGCTGGATCTGCCACCGATCGGACATCTCAGCCTGGCTCAGCATTCCTCGATTCAACACCACGGGCGGTAAGGTGACCGGCCATGCGGAAGATTCTGGCCGTGACGGCCGTGGTCGCAGCAGCCCTGTTCGCGACTCCCGCGGTGACCACTTCCGCCGATGTCGCGCAGCCCTTCGGATCAGCACCGATCCCCGGGGGCCCGGCCCCCAACTGGCTGATCGCCGACATGGACTCCGGGCAGATACTGGCCGAACAGAACGGCTACGCCGTCACTCCACCCGCCAGCACCATCAAGGTACTGCTCGCGCTGACGGTGCTCGACGAGCTGAACGTCGACGACACGGTGGTCGCCACCGGGGCCGACACCGCGGTGGAGTGCAACTGCGCCGGGCTCAAGGCCGGCCACACCTACACCGCCCGGCAACTGCTCGAGGGCCTGCTGCTGGTGTCGGGAAACGATGCCGCCAATGCGCTGGCCGACATGCTCGGTGGCCCCGAGGCGGCGGTGGCGAAGATGAACGCCAAGGCCGGCGAGGTCGGCGCGACCGACACTCACGCGTCCACTCCGTCCGGGCTGGACGGCCCGGGGGGTTCGGGCGGCACCACTCCGCACGACCTGGCGGTCATTTTCCGGGCGGCGATGGCCAACCCGGTGTTCGCCCAGATCACCGCGCAACATTCGGCGATGTTCCCCACCGAGTCCGGTGAGCGGCCGATCGTGAACATGAACGAGCTGTTGACCCGCTACCCGGGCGCCTTCGGCGGCAAGACCGGCTTCACCGACGCCGCTCGCAAGACCTACGTCGGCGGGGCGGAACGCAACGGTCGGCACCTGGTGGTCGCGATGATGTACGGCCTGATCCACGAGGGCGGCCCGAACTACTGGGACCAGGCGATGGCGCTGCTGGACTGGGGCTTCGGGCAGGGCCCGCTGGCGTCGGGCATCGGCTCGCTTTAGCCGCGACCGTGCAGGGCGGTCCGGCATTTCCCCAGGTGGGCCCGAACGATTCTGCACGCTCGGCGGGGAGTTAGTACACCCGACCGCGCAACATCACCAGATCGGGATGCCCAAGTACCTCCGGGCCGCTGCGCGGATCCTGGGTGAAGCACAACAGGTCCGCAGAGGCGCCCTGCTGCAGCACCGGCGCGCCCAGCCAACCCCGGGCATTCCAGCAGGCCGCACCGAGGGCGTCGGTGGCACTGAGCCCGACACCGGTCAGCGCGGCCACCTCGTCGGCGATCCGGCCGTGCGCGATCATGCCGCCGGCGTCGGTGCCGGCGTAGATCGGCACCCCGGCCTCGCGAGCGGCACCGATCCGCGCCCGGGAACCGGCGTACAACGCCCGCATGTGCGCGGCGTAGGTCGGATACTTGGCCGCCGAATCGGCGATCCCGGGAAAGTTGTCGATGTTGATCAGCGTCGGCACCAGCGCCGTGCCGTGGTCGAGCATCAGCGCGATGATGTCGTCGGTGATACCGGTGCCGTGCTCGATGCAGTCGATGCCGGCGTTGATCAGGCCCGGCAGCGCGTCCTCGCCGAAGACGTGCGCGGTGACCCGGGCGCCGTTGGCGTGGGCGGCGTCGATGGCCGGCTTCAGCACGTCGTCGGACCACAGCGGAGCCAGGTCGCCGATCCCCCGGTCGATCCAGTCACCGACCAACTTCACCCAGCCGTCACCCCGGCAGGCTTGGGCCGCAACAGCTTCCGGCAACTGCGCCTCGTCGTCGACGTTGAGGCCGAGCCCGGGAATGTAGCGTTTGGTCTTCGCGATGTGCCGCCCGGCGCGGATGATGCGCGGCACGTCGGCCCGGTCGTCGAAACCGCGGGTGTCGATCGGCGATCCGGCGTCGCGGATCAGCAGCACCCCGGCGCGGCGCTCGGTCTCGGCCTGGCGCAGCGCCTCGTCGGCGTCGACCGGTCCGCCGGGCCCGATACCGACATGGCAGTGCGCATCGACCAGGCCGGGAATGATCCAGCCGTCGGAGAAGACGGTCTGCGCGCCGGCCACCGGCTCGAGGCTGATCGCACCGTCGGCGATCCAGTACTCGACGGGCTGCTCATCGGGCAGCCCGCGACCGGAAATGTGCAGCGCCAAATTACTTCTGGCCCGGGAAGTTCAGCTTGGACAGGTCGAAGTCGGCCAGTCCCGGCGGCAGCTCGTCGAGGCCCGTCGGCATCTGCGACAGGTCGGGGAAACCGGCGGGCATGCCCGGCCCGAACATGCCCCGCGCCCCCTTCGGCGGGGTCGGCCCCCGCTTCTTGCCGCCCTTCTTGCCCTTGGCCTTGGCCTTGCGGGTGGCGCTCTTGCGTCCCATCCCGGGCAGGCCCAGGCCGCCCATCATCGACGACATCATCTTGCGGGCCTCGAAGAACCGGTCGACGAGCTGATTGACCTCCGACACGGCGACCCCGGAGCCGTTGGCGATGCGCAGCCGGCGCGAGGCGTTGATGATCTTCGGGTCGGCCCGCTCGGCCGGGGTCATGCCGCGGATGATCGCCTGCAGCCGGTCCAGGTGGCTGTCGTCGACGGCGGCCAGCGCGTCCTTCATCTGTCCGGCGCCGGGCAACATGCCCAGCAGGTTGCCGATCGGACCCATCTTGCGGATCGCCAGCATCTGCTCCAGGAAGTCCTCCAGGGTGAGCTCGCCGGAGCCGATCTTGGCCGCGGCCTCCTCGGCCTTGCTCGCGTCGAAGACCTGCTCGGCCTGCTCGATCAGGCTGAGCACGTCACCCATGCCCAGGATGCGGCTGGCCATCCGGTCGGGGTGGAAGACGTCGAAGTCCTCCAGCTTCTCTCCCGTGGAGGCGAACAGGATCGGGGCGCCGGTGACCTCACGCACCGACAGCGCCGCGCCACCGCGGGCGTCACCGTCCAGCTTGGTCAGCACCACGCCGGTGAAGCCCACTCCCTCGCGGAACGCGTCGGCGGTGGTCACCGCGTCCTGGCCGATCATCGCGTCGAGGACGAACAGCACCTCGTCGGGCTGGACGGCGTCGCGGATGGCGGCGGCCTGGGCCATCATCTCCTCGTCGATGCCCAGGCGGCCGGCGGTGTCGACGATGACGACATCGAAGTGCTTGGCCTTGGCCTCGGCCAGGCCCGCCGCTGCGACGGCGACCGGATCCCCGGCACCGGCCGCCAGCGCATCGCCGGCCGGTGAGGTGCCCGGGTGCGGGGCGAACACCGCGACGCCGGCGCGTTCCCCGACGACCTGCAGCTGGTTGACCGCGCCGGGCCGTTGCAGGTCGCAGGCCACCAGCAGCGGCGTGTGACCTTGGCCGCGCAGCCAGGTGGCCAGCTTGCCGGCCAGCGTGGTCTTGCCCGCGCCCTGCAGACCGGCCAGCATGACGACCGTCGGCGGGTTCTTGGCGAAGGACAGGGTGCGGGTCTGCCCGCCGAGGATGCCGATGAGCTCCTCGTTGACGATCTTGACGACCTGCTGGGCCGGATTGAGCGCGCCGGAGACCTCTGCACCCTTGGCACGGTCCTTGATCCGGCCGATGAAGTCCCGCACCACCGGCAACGAGACGTCGGCCTCCAGCAGCGCCAGCCGGATCTCCCGGGCGGTGGCATCGATGTCGGCGTCGGTGAGACGTCCCTTGCTGCGCAGGCCCGCCAGGGCGGAGGTCAAGCGGTCGGAGAGCGATTCAAACACGCAGCCAGCCTAATCCACGGCCGCCGACGTGTACCCGCCACGTTAGATAAATTACTCAGTTAAGCCGGAGATTCACCTCGGTTAAAGAAATGTTGCCGACCTTTCACGGGATATCGAATTCCGTTAAGGATTGGCTCCCGGCCGCTAAAAAAGCGTTACCGACCGACTTTCTCTGTGGAATTCCTGCCATGCTTCACGGCATCGGTACGGCTTCCAGCAAGGAGGATGCATGTCTTTTGTAAAAGCGCTCCCCGAGGCAATGACATCCGCTGCGACCCAACTGGCGGGCATCGGCGAAGCACTGACCGCCGCGAACGGCTCTGCGCTGGCCCCGACCACCGTGATCGCGCCGGCCGGCACTGACCCGATTTCGCAGCTGCAGGCCACGCTGTTCTCCACCTACGGCAACCTCTACCAGTCGATCAGCGACCAGGCGGCCGCCGTCCACCAGCAGCTGGTGACGGTTCTGGGGCAGAACGCCGGTGCCTACTCCTCGGCCGAGGCGACCAACCAGACCACGACGTCGCTGGACACCGCGATCCAGAGCCTGTTGACCGACATCCTCGGTGTGCCGACCAGCGGCAGCAGTTCGCTGCTGTCGGGCAACCTGGCCAACATCGGAAACATCGGGACGGGCAACTGGGCGTCGGCCTGCTCGGCCCTGCTCGGCATGGCCGGTGGTGGTCTCCTGGACTTTCCCGAGGAAGTCGCCGCCGAGGCCGGCGCCGGCCTGGTCGGATTCGACCAGGCGATGCTGGCCGGGGCCGTCGCACCTGCCGCTATGGGTGTCGCGCCGGTGGCAGCCGGCGTTGCGCAGGCCGGCACGCTCGGCGCCATGTCGGTCCCGCCTGGCTGGGCGGGCGAGGGCGTGGCGGCCGCACCCGCCGCTCGCCTGGCCGCCGCGAGCATGGTCACCGCGCGCCCCGCGGCGGGCATGGCGGCCGTACCTGCGGTCATGCCGTCTGCGGGATCGGGCGGCGGCGTGGGGAGATTGGGCACGCCACGCTACGGCGACAAGCCCACCGTCATGCCCAAGCCGACCGCCGTCTAGCGGCCCGACCACCGACCAGAACGGGATAGACGAAGATGCCTTTCGATTTCGGAGCATTGCCGCCGGAGATCGTGTCCGCATGGATGTACAGCGGAGCCGGTTCCGCTCCGCTGATGTCGGCGGCCTCGGCCTGGAACAGCCTGGCCGCCGAGTTGGAGTCGACGGCGGCGGCGGCGCACTCGGTGATCTCGGAACTGTCGGGCGAGCAGTGGACCGGGCCGGCTTCGGCGGCGATGACCACCGCCGTCACGCCCTATCTGGCCTGGCTGCAGACCACCGCCGCAGCCGCGCAACAAGCGAGCTCGCAGGCGATGGCCTCAGCCGGCGCATTCGAGGCCGCCCGCGCAGCGGTCGTGCCCCCACCGGTGATCGTCGCCAATCGAAGCCAGCTGGCGATGCTGGTGGCGTCGAACCTGTTGGGGCAGAACACCCCGGCGATCCTCGCCACCGAGGCCCACTACATGCAGATGTGGGCACAGGACACCCTGGCCATGTTCGGCTACAGCAGCTCGTCGGCGATGGCGGCCGAGCTGTCGCCGATGACTCCGGCGCCGCAACCCTCCAACCCGATCGGATCGGCCGTCGCCAGCGCCACTGCCGCCGGCGGATTCCAGGAGGAGCTGGCCCAGGCCATCACGGCGCTACAGGGCACCCTGCAGACGGCCGCCGCACCGGTGGGATCCGGGAGCACACTCGACCTGCTGCTCGGCACCCCGTTGATCGGCAACGCCATCAACGGCGGCGTGAACACCGCGGCGTGGTTCGTCTGCACCGCCATCCCGACGGCGGTCTCGCTGGGCCACACCCTGGCGCTGGCGGGTCCGGCCACCCTGGCATCCGATGTCACGGGTGTCGAGGGACTTGCGGCCGGGTTGGGTTCGGGGGTGCTGGCAGGCATGGTGCAACCGGCCGGCGCGGTGGCATCCGGTGCGGCACCGGTGCTGGCGAGCCTCGGTCAGGCGTCTGCAGTCGGCGGGGTGTCGGTACCGGGTGCCTGGTCGGCCGCAGCAGGAACCGAGGTCGCGGCATCGAGCGGATCGGGCTGGACGGGCGTCACAGAAGAGGCCGCTCCGCTGCACGCGGTACCGGCCGGGATGGGGTCGGCGGGCGCGGCGGGACGTTCCGGCCTCGGCCTGGGCGCCCCCCGCTACGGCGTCAAACCGACAGTGATGCCCAAACAGGTGTTTGTGTAACCGCTGCCGGGGCCGCGCCCGGGCCGCTGCCCAGTTCGCCGCTGACGGCGGGGACTTCGCCGTCCGGCCGGGCCTCCGGAACGCGTGCCGGTGGACGCTTGTGCCCCGGGCAGGTGCGGTAACGGATGCAGCCGCAGTTGAGGCCGACGATGCAGGCCTGCGGACCGGGCGCAGAGAGCACCTGACTGACGGGAGCGGTCACCTCGGTGATGCCCGCCGGAAACGGACCGAAACCACCGAGCCCAACCGCCAAAACCGCGCCGACGGCGAGCCCCGCGGACGCCATCCTGCCGAAATGCTTCATCACTTGTCCCAAGTGTTTCGTTCATGTTACGTCTTGCTGGCAACGCTACGCCGCCACCCTGGCAGCACCCTGAGTTCCTGGCCGGACCCTGAGATGCCAATTCGGGACAAATTAATCGACACGCAATTTAAAACGAAAAACAATTTGAGCGCAAAAATACGCGAGAATAACAGCGTCGGCGATTTAATCCAACGCGGTACGTAAATATTTCTCGGCCACCGCCCGATCAGCCGCCTGCGGCAGGACCACACAGAAAACGTCGTCGACCGTCGATCCCCGGGTGGTGGCCTTAGCCCACACGATGTCGATTCCCGCCCCCTCCAGTGCGGCCGCCAGCCGGGCCAATAGGCCGGGCCGATCAGCGGCGCGGACTTCGACGATGGAGCGGCCCGGGGCGCTGTCGAACCACACGATGCGAGGCGGGGCCGTCAGGTCGCTCGCCGGAACCCCTGCGACATCGCCGGAGGCCATCCGGCAGGACTCGCGTGGGCGCTGTTGTAGCGCGGCAGCGACGTCGATGCCGTCGGCGAGGGCCAGACCGAACTGCTCGCAGATCAGCTCCGCAGCCGGCGGCGGGCCGAAGTACGGCGACACCACGAACTCGGTGACCACCGTCTCGTGGGCGATGTTGACCGTCGCCGCGTGGACGCGCAGCGAGTTCAGCGCCAACACACCGGCGGCCTTGGACAGTAGACCGCGCTGGTGCGGGGCGATCATGTTCACGCGATAGCCGCGCCCGCCTTCGTCGGCGCGCAGCTCCACAGAAACCTCGCGCGCCGTCGCCACGTATTCGGCGGGGATCGGGTCGGCCTGCGGCAGCGGCTCGCCGGCCATCACCAGGCGGCACCGTCGAACGAGGTCGGCGACCAGCGACGCCTTCCAGTCGCTCCACATCGCCGGCCCGGTGGCCACCGAATCGGCTTCGGTCAGGGCGTGCAACACCTCCAGCAGCACCACGTCCCCGCCCAGCGCTGCGGCGACACCGGCGATGACGTCGGGGTCATTGAGGTCATGGCGGACGGCGACGTCGCACAGCAGCAGGTGGTGGGTCACCAGCGTGGCGAGCATCGCGACATCACACGGCCACAGGCCCAGCCGGGCGCCGATCGCGGTGACCAGCTGGGCGCCGACAAGGCTGTGATCAGCACCGCTGCCCTTGCCGATGTCGTGTAGCAGGGCGGCGAGCACCAGCAGGTCAGGGCGCGCCACCGCGGTGGTGAACGCCGCAGCCCGGGCCGCCGTCTCGATCAGATGCCGGTCGACGGTCCAGATGTGGACGGGATCGCGCGGCGGCAGGTCGCGTACCGCCGCCCATTCCGGAAACAGCCGGCCCCACAGTCCCCCGCGATCGAGTGCCTCGACGGTAGGCACCATCGCCGGACCCGCGGACAGCAGTACCAACAGGTCGTCGAGCGCCTCCCGCGGCCACGGCACGGGCAGCTCGGGTGCCTCGTGGGCCAGCCGGTTCACGGTGTCTGCCGCGATGGGCAATCCGGTGGCGGCGGACGCGGCCGCGACGCGCAGGAGCAACCCCGGATCCCGCTCTGGCTGGACGTCGCGAGCCAGGATCACCTCGCCGGCGTACTCGACCACGCCGTCGTCCAGCGGATGCCGCAGCCGTGGCCGCACCGCCGACATCCCGCGTCGGGGAAGCGCGTTGGCTGCGATGCGCAGGCCTGCGTCGACGCGGCAATTGATGGTGCGGGCCGCATCGGAGAGGCTGCGGGACAGCTCGTAGCGGTCGCCGATGTGTAGCGCCTCGCCGATCTGGTCGGCGTACTGGGCCGGCAACAGATCGTGGCCACTGCCCGAGATGCGGTGCAGCTCGGTGCGCACATCGAGCAGACGCACATAGGCCTCAGTCACCGAGCCTCCGAGCATCTGGGCACGGCGAACGGTCGCACGGTCGGCAAGTTGTGCCAGTGCCAGTGCATTGAGCAGCTGAACGTCGCGTAATCCACCCCGTCCGCTTTTCAGATCGGGTTCCCCGCGATGCGCCACGTCTCCGCTCCGCTGCCAGCGCGCGTGTGTCGTCTCGACGAGTTCGCCGAAGCGGGAAGCGATTCCGTGCCGCCATTGGTGGCGGACGTCCCGGACGAGCTGCTCCGACAGGTGCTCGTCTCCGGCGATGTGGCGGGCGTCGAGCATGCCCAGGTCGGCGAGTAGATCAGCACCGGCAACCTCGACGGCCTCGGCCACGGTGCGCACACTGTGGTCGAGCCGAACACCGGCGTCCCACAGCGGGTACCACAGCAGCGCGGCGACGTCCTCGACGGCGCCGGCGGGCTTGTCGTCATGCAGCAGCAGCAGATCCACGTCCGAATGCGGGAGGAATTCGCACCGCCCCAGCGAACCGGTCGCCACGATCGCGAAACCGCTGCCGGCCACCACGCCGATCTCGGCCGCCCTGGCGGTCAGCCAGTTCTCATGCAGGTGCCGCCAGGCGTCGCGCAAAGCTGCGGAATCCAGCCGGCCCGCGGCCTGCGACCGAAACGCGGCCCGCGCCTCCGACAGATCCACGCGCGTCATCGTGTTTCGCCACGATCAACTCGGGTCGAATCTCATAGGGCATCGACTCCCAGTTCACCGGTGCGTACCCGCATCACGGTCTCCACCGGGGTCACCCACACCTTGCCGTCGCCGATCTTGCCGGTGCGGGCCGCACGCGCGATGATGTCCAGAATCCGTTCCACCGCAGCGTCATCGACGAGGACCTCGACCCGCAGTTTGGGTACGAAGTCGACCGAGTACTCAGCTCCCCGGTAGACCTCGGTGTGTCCCTTCTGCCGCCCGTAGCCCCGGACCTCACTGACCGTCATGCCCTGCAGGCCCGCCTGCTCCAACCCGGTCCTGATTTCCTCCAACGTGAACGGCTTCACGATCGCGGTGATCAGCTTCATACTCTCTTCTCTCTTCGGCGAAGTGGGTTGATACCGGGCTGGCGGCCACCGCAAAGTCATAACCGCTCTCGGCGTGCAGTGCTTCGTCAATACCCGAGGCTTCGGCTTCGGCGTCCACCCTAAGTCCGACGGTGAGTTTGACGATCCACGCCACGATGACCGTTCCGATCGCGGAATAGGCCGCGACGCTGCACGCGCCGATGATCTGACGCCACAACTGCTGGGCACCCCCGCTGTACAGCAGCCCGGGCGACACGCCGGACCCACCGGCGATGGCGGCGGTGGCGGGAGCCGCCAGGAAACCCACCAGCACCGTGCCGACGACGCCGCCGACCAGGTGAACACCGACGACATCAAGCGAATCATCCAGTCCGAAGCGGTATTTCAGGCCCACCGCCAAGGCGCAGGCGATGCCGGACACCGCGCCGATAGCCAGGGCGCCGACGACGTTCACCGAGGCACACGCCGGGGTGATACCCACCAGCCCGGCCACAATGCCCGACGCGGCACCCAGTGATGTCGCATGCCCGTCGCGGATTCGCTCGGCCAACAACCAGCCGAGCATGGCCGCGGCGGCCGCGATCGTGGTGGTCAGAAACGTCGACCCCGCGACTCCATTGGCACTGACCGCAGAACCGGCGTTGAAGCCGTACCAGCCGAACCAGAGCAGAGCGGCACCGAGCATCACCAACGGCAGGTTGTGGGGCCGCATCGCCATCGGCCAGCCGCGGCGGCGGCCCAGCATGATCGCGAGCACCAGTGCTGCGGTGCCAGCGTTGATATGCACCGCGGTGCCGCCGGCGAAGTCAATGGCATGCAGCTTGTTGGCGATCCAGCCGCCGTGCGCGGCGGTGGCGCCGTCGAACGCGAACACCCAGTGCGCCACCGGAAAGTACACGATGCTCACCCACAGGGCGGCGAACATCAGCCAGCTGCCGAACTTCATCCGGTCGGCGACCGCCCCGGAGATCAACGCCACCGTGATGATGGCGAACATCAGCTGAAACGCGACGAAGACGTTCTCCGGCACTGTGCCGACGATCGGAATCTGCACGGCCGCAGCGCCTCCGTCCGGGCCGGCGGGCACCGCGTTGACTCCGATGAGGCCCTTGAGGCCCCAGTAGTCGCTCGGGCGCCCCATTACATTGCCGACGTCGTCACCGAAGGCCACCGAGTATCCGTAGAGCACCCACAGCACGGTCACCACACCCATCGCGGTGACACTCATCATGATCATGTTCAGCACGCTTTTGACACGCACCATGCCGCCGTAGAAGAACGCCAGACCCGGCGTCATCAGCAGCACCAGAGTGGCGCTGATCAGCATCCACGCGGTATCGCCGGTGTCCGGCACCCCGGTAAGCGGATGACCATCCAAGAGCCCAACCCCTCTCGCCGACGCGACTGCCCGCTTCGCGGACCA
Organism: [Mycobacterium] zoologicum; assembly: GCF_020172665.1. Taxonomy (GTDB): domain Bacteria; phylum Actinomycetota; class Actinomycetes; order Mycobacteriales; family Mycobacteriaceae; genus Mycobacterium; species Mycobacterium zoologicum. The sequence continues at coordinate 2,894,135 of NZ_CP083985.1, forward strand.
CGTTGCTCATACAATGCGTAGAGGTTGTTTCGGTTGCAGCGCCGCGTTGTTGCGGCCATGTCACAAGCTGCTCACAGGTACGGCGGCGACTACAGCCGGCTCAGCGCCAGCTTCGCCGCATTGACTCCGCACATCCCGTGCGCGCCGGGACCCGGCGGGGTTGCCGCTGAACAGATGTATCTGCCGGGGATTCCGGTGTCATACGGCGACAGGGTCACTCGCGGCCCAAACATCAACTGGCGGAGGTCCTTTGCACCGGTCATGATGTCTCCACCGATGTAGTTTGCGTTGTATGCCGCCATCTCGGCGGTGTTGCGCACCGTCTGACCGACCACGCGGTCGGCGAAACCTGGTGCGAACCGCTCGATCTGGGCGATGATCGCGGCGGTGGCGTCGCCGGTGTAGCCGGTGGGCACATGCGCATAGGTCCACACCGGGTGCACGTCGCCGACGGATCGTTGGGGGTCGGCCAGATACTGCTGGCCGACCAACACGAAGGGCCGCTGCGGCATGCGTCCGGCATGGACATCGCGTTCGGTGGCTTCGAGCTCGGCGTGCGTCCCGGCCAAGTGAACCGTCCCCGCCCGCCGGGCATCCGGATTGACCCATGGCACACCGCCTTCGACGGCGAAGTCCACTTTGAAGGCGCCGGGTCCGCGCCGGAAGCGACGGTAGGCGCGCGCGACCCGGGCGGGCAGCCGGTCACCGAGAATGCCCGCGACCGCCTCAGGCGCCAGGTCGAACATCGTCACGTCCGCAGGCGGCAACTGTGCGGCGGACTCCACCCGCACCCCGGTCTCGATGGTGCCACCCAGATCGGTGAGCGCTGCGGCCATCGCATCGGCGATCGCCTGCGATCCACCAGCGGCCACCGCCCATCCGTGCCGGTGCCCGGCGGTCAGAATGCCCAACCCGATCGCCGAGGTCATCGGGTAGTGCAACGGCCGAAAGGCATGTGCGGCAACGCCAATGAACAAGGCCCTGGCTTGGGCGCTCCGAAACCAGCGGGCCAGGGCCGATGCGGGCAGCGTGGTGGGCGCGCCGAATCGGGCCAGGGTCAGCGGGTGGTGTGGCACCCGCAGCAGCGGGCCCATGATGTCGTCGTTGAGGGCATCGAAGCGGGCGACCGGGCGGTCGAACAGCGCATGCCAACGGCGGCCGTCGCGGCCCAGCCCGTCTGCGGTCTGATCGACCGAGCGGTAGAGCACCCCGGCAGAGCCGCCGTCGAGTGGGTGGGCACAGTCGATCTGCGGCCAGCGCCACGCCAAGCCGTAGCGCTGCAGGTCCAGCCCGGACAGGAACGGTGAGCCCACGGCCATCGGGTGGATCGCCGAGCAGTGGTCATGCAACAGGCCCGGCAGGATCGCCTCACCGCTGCGGGTGCCGCCACCCACCTGGTCGGCGGCTTCGAGCACGCTGACCTGCAGGCCCTGCTGCGCCAGGGTTACGGCGGCGGCCAGCCCGTTGGGCCCGCTGCCCACCACAATCGCCGTACTCACGTCGTCCCCATGATTTTCGGAGCGTACCGATCGACCCCATCGAAGTCGCCCGAAACCCTCTACCGAGGATATCTCTGTTCGAATAGAATATTCCTCGTGGCGGGACCTACTGCGCGAGACAGGCTGCTGGAAGCGGCACGGATTCGCTTCGCCGCGAGCGGGACACTGACCCCGACCCTGGAAGAGATCCGGCAGCAGGCCGGCGTCAGCGTGGGCGCCCTGTACCACCACTTTCCGGACAAGGCCGCACTGGCGGCCGCGGTGTACGCCCGGGTGATGGCCGACTACCAGGCCGGGTTCCTCATGATGCTGCGCAGGCAGGCGACCGCCGAAGGAGGGATTCGCGGCGGCGTCGAGCACCATCTGCGCTGGGTTGCGGCACACCGCGGCGAGGCCGAACTGCTGCTGGGCGACCGACTCGACAGCCCGGAGCTGCGGAAATCCAACACAGAATTCTTCGGCGCGGTCCGGGACTGGTGGCGCCCCCACCAGAGCTATGGTGCGCTGCGGCCCCTGCAGACCCCGATCACCGCCGCGCTCTGGTTCGGACCGGCTCAGGAGTTCAGCCGGCACTGGCTGGCAGGCCACGCGGCGAAACTTCCGCGCGGCGCCATCACCACCTTCGCCGACGCGGCGTGGGCGACGTTGCGCGGCAAACCGGAGGAGGATCCATGACCGAATCCCTATACGACCGATTGATCGCCGAGGGCGATGCGCCGGACGCGCCGGTGCGGGTCCACGTGGAGCATCGTGGTGACCGGGCGGTGGTGACGTTGCACGAGCCCGGCCGGCTCAACGTGCTATCGGCGCCGCTGGTGCGCCAACTGCGGCGCGCGCTGATCGCCTTGGACGCCGACCCCGGCGTCCGCGCCGTGGTGCTGACCGGCACCGATCCCGGATTCAGTGCCGGCGGCGACCTGAAGATGATGTCCGCGGTCACCGAGGGGCGAAATGACCCGGCGCCGGAGGGCGTCGCCGACGTGTGGCGGTGGATTCGCCGCGAGTTCGGCGGTGTCGCGCGGCTCATCGCCGGATCGGACACCATCTTCATCGCCGCACTCAATGGTGCCGCCGCGGGTGTCGGCCTCGCGTGGGCACTGACCTGCGATCTGACCATCGCCGGCGATCGTGCGGTGATCGTGCCCGCCTTCGGCCGCCTGGGCCTGCTTCCGGAGGTGGGCACCAGCTGGGCGTTGACCCGGCGGCTCGGCTACCAGGGCGCGTTGGCCTACTACCTGCGCGGCGAGCCGATCGATGCCCACAGCGCGCAACAGCTCGGCCTGGTGCATGAAGTCGTCCCCCATGACCAGCTCGTGGCGGCCGCCGACCAGTGGTGTTCGCGGGTGGCGGCGATGCCGTCGCACGTCACGGCCATGGTCAAACCGCTGCTGCGCGCGGCCGCCGACGCCGGCTGGAACGAGGCCCTAGCGCTGGAGGAGTTCGCCGAACCCGTCTGTTTCAGCACCGCCGCGTTCGCCGACAACGTGCGGACCATGCTGGCCGGACAGCGCTAAGCGGGCGCCCCCGGGGTGCCGCCGGCCCCACCGGCACCGCCGGTGCCATCGACGTTGGGGCTGCCGGGCAGCCCCGGGCCACCGGCTACACCACCGGTTGCCCCGCCGTTGCCGCCACGGCCGCCGTCACCGCCGGCGCCGACGCTTGCGTCACCGCCGTTGCCGCCGTCGCCACCGCGGCCACCCACGCTGCCCACCTGGTCGGCGGCAGCGCCGCCCTTGCCGCCGTTGCCACCGTTAGCGCCGACCCTGCCGCTGCCGCCGGCCCCACCGGCACCGCCGGCGCCGCCGTTACCGCCGGTCGCACCGGTGCCTCCGGCCCCGCCGTTGCCGCCGTCGCCGCCGGCACCTCCGGTGCCCATCGGGTTGGTCAGGCCGGCGCCGCCTGCGCCACCCGCGCCGCCATCACCGTCGTCTCCAGCCTTCCCCAGTGCGCCGACCCATCCGGCTTTGGCGCCCGCGGCCCCGGCACTTCCACCGCTACCGCCGTCGCCGGCGTTGCCGCCCATCGGCTGAGAAGCCGTTCCGTCGCTGCCGGTCGCCCCGACCCCGCCAACACCGCCGTCACCACCGTTTCCGCTGGATCCCAGGAACCACCCGGCGTTGCCGCCGACGCCGCCGTTGCCGGCGTTGCCGCCGTTCAACGCGGTCACGAGATTTCCGTTGACACCCGCCCAGCCGGATCCGCCCTGACCACCGGTGCCGCCGAAGCCCCAGCTGGCCAGCGCGTTGCCACCGCTGCCGCCGTCGCCGCCGTCGTGCGCCACCAGGTTGGTGCCGTTGAAGGTGTCATGGAAGCCGGTGCCGCCCTGACCGCCGATGCCGCCATCGCCGTAGAACAGGCCACCGTTGCCGCCCTGGCCACCGTCAGCGGCCTCGATCACGGTGCCGTCGGCGGCGAGGTAGGCGGCGGCACCTTGGCCGCCCATGCCTCCGTTGCCGAACAGTCCGGCGTCACCGCCGGCCCCGCCGATGCCACCGTTGACTCCGGCCACCCCGGCCGCGCCGGTGCCGCCGTCGCCGAACAGGAAGCCGCCGTCACCGAGGTTGCCCAGGCCCAGCCAACCGAACAGCGAGGTGTTGGCGCCGGTGAAGCCGTCGACGCCGTCACCGATCAGGTCGCGACCGAACATCAGCACCCACGGGGTGTTGATCAGATCGATCGTGAGCTGGTTACCGGCGTCGTGCAGCCAGTCCTCCACCATGCTGTGGATCGGCGTGTAGAACCAGTCCTGGTAGAGGTCGGCCCAGTCGCCCGGCGAGAACGCATTGAAGTCGACCGAGCCGATGTCGAACGGTTCGGCGGCGGCCAGGCCGATCTCACCGGCGTCGAAGTTGGCCGGTTCCACAGCGGCGGGCTCGAAGGCGGCCGGATCAAACCAGGTGCTGGGGTCCAGGAAGTCGAAGTCCGCCTGCGCCGACGGTGCCACCGCGAGTGGCGTCAACGCAAGGGCCAGTGCGGCGACGGCGCAGGCGAGCGCACGTCCCACACGATCACGACGCTTCATTGTCGAACGACCTTTCTTCAGGAGTCGAGGCCGAGGGCGTCGGCGATCGGGGACAGGTCGACGTTGGTGTCCAACGGAGCGCCCTGGGGGTCGGTGGCCATCGCCGGTGCGCCCCACCACGAACCGGTGTCCTGGACGTCGAAGAAGACGCGCTCCGCCGCGGCCCACAAGGTGGAGAACGGCTCCTCCGACAGGAATCCGCCCGGAATGTAGGTCTTCGGGTCAGCCAATTCCTTGAACGCGTCCTGAACGCCCTGGTTCCAGGCGTTGGCCAGGGCGGAGCTGATGTCCGACAGGCTGATGTTGCTGGGCAACAGGTTCCAGCTGATGGTGGTCGGCACGTTGGCGGGCCCCTGGTTCCAGCCTTCGGTCAGGCTGCCGTAGCCCAGGTTCACCAGAATGCGCATGGTCGGTTCCAGCAACGCGGCCAGCGGGCTGCCCCAGGACGGGTTGAGCCGCAACAGATCCAGCAACGGCAGACTCTCGGTGGGGATCATGTAGTAGTTGGTCGGGCTGCTGGGGTCGGTGGTGTCCAGTTCGATCGCGTTCGCGATGTCACTGGGGCTCAGTCCCAGGTACCCGTTGTGCAGCAAGAGCATGCCGGCGAGGGCATTGAGTGTCGCCAGCAGGTTCAGCGGATACTTCGGAAAGTCGGCGTACCCGTCGTACTCCATCGTGTAGACGTCGGTGGAGAAGTAGTCCGGCGTGGGGTGCCCCAGGGTCAGCCCGGTCAGGAAGCTGACGTCGCCGCCGGTGAAATTCATCATTTCGACCAGGCCGCCGTTGGGGTTGGCGGTATTGCCGACCAACACGAAGTGAACGTCTTCGGCGGACACACCTTGGTGGTGGAGTTGTTCCATGGTCATCGACGACATCGCGGAGCTCTGCGAGTAGCCGAAGACGTACACCGGATTTTCGGCGTTCACTTGTCCGGTGGCGATCTCTTTGCTGATCGCATCGGCAAGTATCTGCGCCCCTTCGACTTCGGAGACGTTTCCGGGAAAGTACAACTGCGGCGTGAAAAGCGATTGTGGCGTCCCGGTGAAACCGTGCGGCTGCAGATAAAACAGGTTGGCGGCGTTCACATAACCGTCCGACGGCAACGGAACACCGCTGCCGCCCATCACGAACGCGGTACCGCCCCCGGTCAGCTCCACTGCCGAAGCCGATGCAGCGGATGCCGTTGGGGTCAAAGGCGAAGCGCGGAATACTCCGGCCACGCCGGCAAGCACAGCTAGAGCGGTTAGGCAGCTCAGCAATACGCGAACACGGCGCAGCGCAGCCGCACCATCAATGACAGTCATCGCAGCCACGCCTTCCAAGAGAACTGCTAACGGCGGATCTGCGACCGAACCGTTATTCAATCGAAATTGAACCACCCACAACAGTTTTAGTCAGTCGTTCCGCCGAAAGGCAACCAAGCTGACATAACCCGATGCTGCCGGACATCGTGATAATCCCGCGATGTCCCCGCCCCATCCCTCGCCCGCGTCCGGATGCCGCACCGTGCCCGCGTAAGGTGTCGGCGTGGATATCAACGGAGCGAGCGCGATCGTCACCGGTGGCGCGTCAGGAATCGGTGCGGCAACTGCGCGTCAGTTGGCTGCCAAGGGAGCCCGGGTCGTCGTCGCCGACCTGCAGGCGGACAAGGGCGAGGCACTGGCCCACGAGATCGGCGGCGTGTTCGTCCCGGTCGACGTGACCAGCACCGACCAGATCATCGACGCCGTCAACACAGCCGCCGACCTCGGCCCGCTGCGGGCACTGGTGAACTCGGCCGGCGTCGGCTGGGCTCAGCGCACCATCGGCAAGGACGGCGAGTTCGAGTCGGCGCACAAGCTGGACCTCTACAAGAAGGTCATCGACATCAACCTGGTCGGCACCTTCGACTGCATCCGGATCGCGGCCACCGCGATGAGCCGCAACGAGCTCACCGACACCGGCGAACGCGGTGCGATCGTCAACATGACCAGCGTCGCGGCGTTCGACGGCCAGATCGGCCAGGCCGCCTACTCGTCGTCCAAGGGCGGCGTCGTAGGCCTGACCCTGCCGGTGGCCCGGGACCTTTCGGCGGTCGGCATCCGCGTGAACACCGTCGCGCCCGGCCTGATCGACACCCCGATCTACGGGGAAGGTGAAGCCTCCGAGGCCTTTAAGGCCAAGCTCGGTCAGTCCGTGCTGTTCCCGCACCGACTGGGCAAGCCCGACGAACTGGCGTCCATGGTGATCGAGTTGATCACCAACTCCTACATGAACGCCGAAGTCGTCCGCGTGGACGGCGGTATCCGGATGCCACCCAAGTAGCAGCTTTCCGTCTAGCCGAAGGCCCCCGTTTCGACGGGGGCCTTCTGGGTGTCAGGGAGTCGGATTCGACTGTTCGATCCGCTCGACCGCCGCTTCCAGCAGCTCGCTCGGGCTGACCTCGCCTTGGCGACCAGCTCCGCCTGCGCAGTGGCGTCCATCCACCGGGTCTGAGCCGCAAGACCACTCATGACTTCCGGTTCTACCACGACCGGAGCTCGATCACGTCCGCACTTCGCGGCTACCCGCGACGCTGGACACCCTGACCGGCGTGACGGGTGGCGCCCCAGAGCCCAACGCCGATGCCGACGATCGCTCCACCGAGGCCGATGATCTGCTGGCCGCGCTTGAGGTCGGCGTGCACGCTCATCCCGCCCAGCAGATCGGCCGCGTCTGCACCACCGGAAGCCAGGAACCAGCCGCGGGTATCTCGGCCACGCACGGCTGCATACAGCAACAGGCCCCCGATCAGGGCGTCGCGGTAGCCCATCGACCGGAGAAGCAGACGTGCGGAAGGCCCGGGGTCATCCGGTTCTCCCCATATCCTGTTCGCCCGCAGGGGGTCGACCAGGAACGATACGCCCGAGGCCAGCCGGATGCTGCCGGCGACAAGCGCAGCGCGGTCCTTCGCCATGGACCGCAGCCTAATGCGGGGCATCGGTGCCCGGAGTTATTTCCAGGCGAACACCGGTTGCTCGAGTTCATCGACCGGGTCTCCTCGACCCTCCAGGCACAGCCACCGCAATTGCAGCAGCACCGCGCCCGTCGGCGCGTGGATGAGGTCGTTGCCCAACGGGATCTGCACGACCGGACGCGAGCTCTCCGGGATCGAGATGAAGCGCGGGGAGTCGTCGCGTTGCAATTGGTGCAGCCCGACCCGGTAGGCCGCGACCACCTCGTCGGGCGCGGGCCGCGGGTCGAGCCGCCCACCGCCCCAGATCACCACCGGGCTGATGACGTATCCGGAGCGTGTCGGGTAGTCGTCGAGGAGACCCAGCACGGCTGAGCCGGGCAGCCTGATGCCGACCTCCTCATCCAACTCCCGCAGCGCAGCGTCGACGGCGGTTTCGCCGGGATCCAGGCGACCCCCGGGCAACGCCCACTGAGCGGCATGCGAGGTGAGACGAGAAGCTCTGCGGCACAAGAGGAAAGCAGCACCTCCGGACACGTCGACCATGCGGCCGTCGAGTCCCGCCTCCGGCATGGGCCGCCCGCCGATCCAGTCGTCCACGGGCGCAGGGTCGACTCGGTCTTCACCGATCTCGGAGTCCACGATCACCACCGCGACGGCCGCGTGCCGCTTCGACGGGTCCGTCACCGCGCGGCGGTCATGAGCGTCCAGGCGTGCCCGGATCCGCTCTCGCAACGCCTCGTCATAGCTGATCGTCACCCGCTGGGCCCTAGGCAGTTCCGCTTTCAGTGGGCCGCGCTCAGCCGGCGTTGCGCGCCAGGTTGATCGCGTACTCGCTGACGAAATGCCCCGCCGCGGGCTCACCCGAGCCGCAACTGCCGTCGGACTCCCCCACCCGCTTGACCCACAGGTAGGCGTCGGCGTGCTGTCCGGCGGTGTCGGTGGTGGGCGGTGTGCCCAGGGCCCGACCGCTGGGGTTGCACCAGCCGAACGGGTCGCCCTCGGCCGGACCGACACCGTTGCGGGAGGTGTCGATGACGTAGTGCGCTCCGCCCGTCATACCCGAGATCTCTTCGCCGTAACCGGTTTCCTCTTCGGTGGTGAAGTAGTTCGTCGAGTTGAGACTGAAGCCCCGGGCGCGGCCCACACCGGCCTGGTTGAGCCGGTTCGCCATCTCGCCGGCACTCACCCAGCGGGAGTGCCCTGCGTCGACGTAGACCGCGGTGGCCGGGTTGCGGCTCAGCGTGTCCACGGCGTAGCTGATCAGATCGAAGCGCTCCTGGCGCGCGTCACCGGAGAGGCAGTCGGCCATCGCCAGCGCGTCGGGCTCGAGGATGATCGCGGCCGGGTTGCCGCCGATTCCGTCGGCGACGCCGTCGACCCAGGCGCGGTAGGACGCGCCTGAGGAGAATCCGCCGGCGGCGTAGCTGCCGCAGTCCCGATGCGGGATCGCGTAGAGCACCAGCACCGGCGTGGCCCCGGCCGCAGCCGCCGCACCGGTGTGGCGGGCCACGGTCGCACCGACCGAGCCGGGCGAGAAGGCCTGGTCAAGCCAGTAGGCCTGGGGGGTGTTGGCTACCCGAGCCAGCTCGGCACTGTCCGGCTGCGCGCTGGAGGCATGCATCGCCTTCGAGATCGGGTCGACATAGAACGGCCTACCGGCCAGCGGGTTGTCCCCGTCGGCCTGGGCCGGACTCGCGCCGGCCAGTGCGGCAACAGCCAAAAACGGGGTAAGGCAGCGCGCAACAGCGCCAAAGAGTGCGGGGGTCACAGGGAAAAATTACCTTACGATCGCCGCGAGGTCACAGGACGGTCACGATCGGCGCATTTCGCTCAGCCCAGCAACGCGTCGACAAACGCCTCCGGCTCGAACGGGGCCAGGTCGTCGGGTCCCTCGCCGAGCCCCACCAGCTTGACCGGGACTCCCAGCTCCTGCTGCACCCGGAAGACGATCCCGCCCTTGGCGGTGCCGTCGAGCTTGGTCAGCACCACCCCGGTGATGTCGACGACGTCGGCGAACACCCGGGCCTGCGCCAGGCCGTTCTGCCCGATGGTGGCGTCGAGCACCAGCAGCACCTCATCGACGGCTGCGCGCTTGGTCACCACCCGCTTGACCTTGCCGAGTTCGTCCATCAGCCCGGTCTTGGTGTGCAGCCGCCCGGCGGTGTCCACGACGACGACATCGGCACCGGATCGCACACCGGTGTCGACGGCGTCGAAAGCCACCGAGGCCGGATCTGCCCCCTCGGGGCCGCGCACGACCTCCGCCCCGACCCGTGCCGCCCAGGTCTGCAACTGGTCGGCGGCAGCGGCCCGGAACGTGTCGGCCGCGCCGAGCACCACCCGCCGGCCGTCGGCCACCAGCACCCGGGCCAGTTTGCCGACCGTGGTGGTCTTGCCGGTGCCGTTGACCCCCACCACCAGCAGCACCGAGGGATGGTCGTCATGCGGCAGCGCCCTGATCGCGCGGTCCAGGCCGGGCTGCAGCTCGCCGATCAGCACGTCACGCAGCACGGCGCGGGCCTCGGCTTCGGTGCGCACCTGACCACCTGCCAGCCGTTCCCGCAGCTGGGCGACCACCGACTCGGTGACGACGGGCCCCAGGTCGGCGACCAGCAGGGTGTCCTCGATGTCCTGCCAGGAGTCGTCGTCCAGGTCGCCGCCGCCGAGCAGCCCGAGCACGCTGCGCCCCAACGCATTCTGCGATTTGGCCAACCGGCCGCGCAGGCGCTGCATCCGGCCGTCAACCGGTTCGATGTCGGGTTCGCGAACGGCCTCGGCGGGTGCTTCGGGCAGTGCGACGTCGGTGATCGTGCGCCGGGGGGCGTCGCGGGGCACGGTGGCGTCGTCGCCGACGACCGGGGTCTCGGTGCGGCTGAACTCGATTCCCGTCGACGCGGTGTAGCCGCCGGAGCGGTCCAGGCTCTGCTGTTCTGGGCGTGTTGCGCCCGACAGGCTGATGCGCCGGCGCCGTTGGCGCACCAGGCCGAAGACCAGCGCGGCGATGACGACGAGGGCGACGGCGACCGCTAGGGCGATCCAGAGACCTTCAGACACGCCCGCCATTGTTTCAGGGCCTCGGCGGGCACGGGTTGTCGGTGGTGTTCGGCAGACTGCGACCAAGACGCCTTCGGGCGTAATCTGCAACTACCTGAGCTGCCATCGGAAGGAGGTGGACCGTGTCCGAGCTGTTGGATGGGCCGTTTGACTTGATGACCCTGGAGCAGTGGGATGCGCTGGAGATCGCCCATGCGCGACGGTGGGAGCTCAGTGAGGGGTCCATCATCATGTCGCCGCGACCACCGCTGATACATCAGGAAATTTCGAAACGATTCACCCGCCTCCTCGATGATCACCTACCGGGTGGAATGCGAACGCTTCCCGAAATCGAGGTCACGACGAGTACATCGTTTCCGCCCAGCGTGCGTGACCCGGACATCACGGTGATTCGAGAAGCCGCATTCAAGCCGAGCGCCACGCGGGTCCCAGCGGCCGACGTTGTGCTCGTCGTCGAGATCGTCTCGCCCGGCTCACGCAGCATGGACCACGTGATGAAGCTGTACGAGTACGCCAAGGCCGGCATCGAGCACTACTGGATCGTCGACGCCGAGGCCCCGACCGGAGAGTGGTTCCTGGCCTACCGCCTCGACGGCGACGTATACCGGCCGGTCGCTGCGCTCGACGGCGATCACGCCGTTGTGCACGAGCCCGCTGAGGTGCGGTTCACCCTGGGCGAGCTGACCGGCTAACTCGGGCTGGCGACCAGCTCCTCGCCGCGTATGCGCTGCGAGATCACCGCGGTGATCCCGTCACCCTGCATGGTCACCCCGTACAGCGCGTCGGCGACCTCCATGGTCGGCTTCTGGTGGGTGATGACGATCAGCTGCGAGCGGGCCCGCAGCATCTCGAACAACGCCAGCAGACGGCGCAGGTTGGTGTCGTCGAGGGCGGCCTCTACCTCGTCCATGATGTAGAACGGCGACGGGCGGGCCCGGAAGATCGCCACCAACATGGCGATCGCGGTCAGTGACTTCTCGCCACCGGACAGCAGCGACAGCCGCTTGACCTTCTTGCCGGGCGGGCGGGCTTCGACGTCGACCCCGGTGGTGAGCATGTCGCCGGGGTCGGTCAGCAGCAGCCGGCCCTCGCCGCCGGGGAACAGTGCCGCGAACACCTCGGTGAACTCGCGTTCCACATCGGCGTAGGCGTCGGTGAACACCTGCAGGATGCGTGCGTCGACCTCGGACACCACGTCGAGCAGGTCTTTGCGGGCCGCCTTGACGTCTTCGAGCTGGGTGGACAGGAAGTTGTAGCGCTCTTCGAGTGCGGCGAACTCCTCCAGTGCCAGCGGGTTGACCCGGCCCAGCTCGGCCAGTTCACGTTCGGCGCGCTTGGCCCGGCGTTCCTGGGTGGGCCGGTCGAACGCCATGGGAGCCGGCGCGGTGACCTGCTCGCCGCGCTCACGGGCCTGCTCGAACTCGGCGATCTCCAACTCGGTGGGCGGCAGAGCGACGTCGGGGCCGTATTCGGCGATCAGGTCCGCCGAGCTCATCCCGAACTGTTCGAGCACGTTCTGTTCTAGCTGCTCGATCCGCAGCGATGCCTGGGCCTTGGCGACCTCGTCGCGGTGCAGCGACTCGGTGAGCGCGGTGATGCGGGTACTCAGGGAGTTCACCTCGTCGCGCACGGCGGCCATCGCGGCAGACCGGTGCTGACGTTCGCCGGCCAGCGCATCCCGGCTGCGCGAGGCCGCGGCCACCACCAGTTGCAGGCGCTGGGCCAAGGTGACGCCGGCCTCGGCCACCGCAGCCGAGGTGGCGGCCGCACGCGCACGGGCGGCGCGCGCCTGCTCGGCGCGCACTCGGGCCTCACGTTCGGCCGCCGCTGCCCGGCGCAGTGAATCTGCTTTCCCCCGAACGGCATTGGCGCGTTCCTCGGCGGTACGCACGGCCAGCCGCGCCTCTACCTCGACGCTGCGAGCCGCCTCGGCCGCCGCGGCGATCTGCTGGCGATCCACCGGCTCGGCGGCGTCTGCCGGCTGATCCTGTTCGGCATTGCGCAGCCGGAACTCCAGCTCGCCGAGTTCGGTGACGGTCTGCGCCCGGCCGGCCTCCAGCTCTTCGCGCTCGCGCAGGCGGCGGTGCCATTCGGTCTCCGCGGCGCGGGCCTCCTGCCCGAGACGGCCCAACTGCTCGTGGGTCGCGGCGATGGCGGCGTCGGACTCGTTGAGCGCGGCCAGTGCCTGCTCGGCGGCGTCCTGGCGGGCGGCCTGCTCGGTCAGCGCACCGGAGAGAGCCGCACCGAGTTCCCCGGCCTGCGTCTCGGCGCCGGCCAGCTCGGCGCGCGCCTTGTCGATCTCGCTGTTGATCTCCAGAGTGGAAGGCTTGCGGTCCGAACCGCCACTGACCCAACCGGCGCCGACGAGATCACCGTCGACGGTCACCGCGCGCACCCCCGGACGAGCGGCCACCAGATCCAGCGCGGCCGGCAGGTCGGCGACCACCGCCACCGACCCCAGCATCGCCGTCATCGCGCCGCGCAGCCGATCCGGCGCCTCGATCAGCTCCAGGGCCCACCGGGCCCCGTCGGGCAGCCCACCGGCGTGTTCGGGGGGCGTCTGGATCGGCCAGTCCCCCAGCACGATCGCGGCCCGGCCCCCGTCGGCGGTCTTGAGTGCGGTCAACGCCGAACGGGCCGCACCGGCATTCTCGGCGGCCAGCGCGTCGGCGGCCGATCCCAGCACCGCGGCCAGCGCCGACTCGTAACCGGAGCGGACCTTGACCAGCTTGGCGATCGACCCGAACAGCCCTGAACCGCTGTGATTCTGGGTGAGCCAGGCCGCACCGTCGCGGCGTTCCAGCCCCATCGACAGCGCGTCGATACGGGCCCGCAGCGACGCCACCTGACGTTCGGCGCCGCGTTCACCGGCCTGCAGCTCGGCCACCCGCTGATCGGCGAGAACCTGCGCGGCCACCGTGCGTTCGTGGTGTTCATCCAGGCCGACCTCACCCTGGTCGAGTTCGGCGACCCGGCCCTGCACCGTCTCGAACTCCGCCTGGGCGGCCTGGGCGCGCTCGGCGGCCTCCTCGATGCGCTGGCTCAGCTGCCCGACGTGGACGTCGATCGACTCGACTCGCGCCCGGATGGTCTCCACCTGGCCGGTGAGGCGGGCCAGGCCCTCGCGCCGGTCAGCCTCGGCGCGGACCGCGGCCAGGTGCGCCTTCTCAGCCTCGGCGCTGCGGCGCTCCCGTTCGGCCAACTCAGCGCGGGCGGCCTCCAGCCGGGTACCGGCGTCCGTGAGCTCGGCCAGCAGCTGCTGTTCAGCGGCGGCCACCTGTTCGGCTTCGGCCTCCAGCGCCTCGGGGTCGACGCCGCCGGTGCTGATCGGCTCCTCATCGAGATGCTGGGCACGTTCGCTGGCGATACGCACGGTGGCACTGACCCGCTCGGCCAGCGCCGAGAGCGAGAACCAGGTCTGCTGGGCGGCTTCGGCACGGTGCGTGAGAGTGGCGACGGCGGATTCGTGGGTGGTCAGCTCGTCGGCGGCCACCGTCAGGCGTTCGGTGATCTGATCGTGTTCGCGGCGCAGTGTCGCCTCGGCGTTGCCGGCCCCGGCGAACTCGGCCTGCCGGGACACCAAGTCATCGGCGGTCAGCCGCAGCCGCGCGTCGCGCAGGTCGGCCTGGATCGTCGCGGCGCGGCGCGCCACCTCAGCCTGGCGACCCAGCGGCTTGAGCTGGCGACGCAGCTCGGTCGTCAGGTCGGTCAGCCGAGCCAGGTTGGCCGACATGGCGTCGAGCTTGCGCACCGCCTTTTCTTTGCGCTTGCGGTGCTTGAGCACGCCCGCGGCCTCTTCGATGAACGCCCGCCGGTCTTCGGGCCGCGACTCCAGGATCTGCGCCAGCCGACCCTGGCCGACGATGACGTGCATCTCGCGGCCGATACCGGAGTCGCTCAGCAGCTCCTGGACGTCCATCAGGCGGCAGCCGGCGCCGTTGATCTCGTATTCGCTGGCACCGTCGCGGAACATCCGCCGGGTGATCGAGACCTCGGCGTACTCGATCGGCAGCGCGTTGTCGGAGTTGTCGATGGTGACGGTGACCTCGGCACGGCCCAGCGGCGCACGCGACGAGGTGCCGGCGAAGATGACGTCTTCCATCTTCCCGCCGCGCAGCGTCTTGGCGCTGTGCTCACCCATCACCCAGGCCAGCGCGTCGACCACGTTGGACTTGCCCGAACCATTGGGTCCGACCACCGCGGTGATGCCAGGTTCGAAGCGCAGAGTCGTGGGCGCGGCGAAGGACTTGAAGCCCTTCAGCGTCAGACTCTTGAGGTGCACGGGGTGTGAGACTACCGGTCTAGCGTTCGGCGAACCCGTCGATCGGGTCCCCGGCGGCCATCCAGTCCGCGACCACGGTGTCCACCCGGCCCGGTGTGGCGCCGCCTTGCAGCAGATCCAGCAGACGCCGGCAGTCCTCGCGGGGGCCCTGCGCGACGACCTGGACGCGGCCGTCCGGGCGGTTCGCGGCGTATCCGGTCAGTCCCAACTCCAGCGCGCGCGAGCGGGTCCACCAGCGAAAACCGACCCCCTGGACGTGACCGTGCACCCACGCCGTCAGCCGAACGTCAGTCACGTTGGGCGATCTCGAACCGCACCTCGGTGCCGGACTTGAGCGTGCGGCCCACGGTGCAGACCTGGTCGACGGCGCGATGCACCACGGTCAGCAGGCGTTGCCTCTCGGCGTCGTCCAGGCCGGACAGGTCCAGCTCCAGGGTCTCCTCCAGCAGTGGGTAGCGCTCCTGCTCCCGGTCGGCGGGACCGGAGACCTGGATCGTCGCCGGGTAGTCGTCACCGAGCCGGCGCGCCAGCGGGGCGTCGCTGGACATGCCGCTGCAGGCCGCCAGGGCGATCTTGAGCAGTTCCCCGGGGGTGAACACGCCGTCGACGTCCTCGCTGCCGATGAGCACCTGCGCGCCCCGGGAACTGCGCCCGGTGTAGCGACGGGTTCCGGTGCGTTCCACCCACAACTTCGTCATGGGGATATCTTGGCAGCCGCCGGGCATACTGGGCGGTCATGGCCACTGTCGTCGCTTTCCACGCCCATCCGGACGACGAAGTGGTGCTGACCGGGGGAACCCTGGCTCGGGCGGTCGCCCAGGGGCACCGGGTGGTGCTCGTGGTGGCCACCGACGGCCGCGTCCACAACGAGGACGACGACGTGCGACTCGAGGAATTACGGGTCAGCGCAGACGCTCTCGGGGTGCATCGGGTCGAGCACCTCGGTTATGCCGACAGCGGCTACGGTGCGCGGTTCTATCCCGACCCGCCGGGCCGGGTCCGCTTCGCCCGCGCCGATGTCGAGGAGGCCGCACAGCGGTTGGCCGCGATCCTGCGCGACGAGAGCGCCGATCTGCTCCTCAGCTACCAGGCCAACGGCGGCTACGGCCATCGCGATCATGTGCAGGTGCATCACGTCGGCAAGCGGGCCGCCGAACTCGCGGGCACACCGCGGATTTTGGAGGCGACCATGCCGCGGGAGATGCTGATCCGGCTCAGCAGGGTCGCGCGGGCGCTGCGACTGCCGGCGCCGTATGAGCCCGAGATACTGCCGACCGCCTACACGCCGGGGTCCGCAATCACCCACCGCATCAACGTGTTTCGGTACGGTCGGCAGAAGCGGGATGCGTTCGCCGCGCATCGCTCGCAGGTCGGAAACAACCGGGTGGCGGCGGTGTTGTTCGGCACGCTGTCGTGGCTGCCCCCGCAGATGGTCGGTGCGTTCTTGGGCCGGGAGTGGTTCGTCGATCCGGCGCTGCCGCCGGGGCGGGTGTGCGGCGACATCTTCGAATGACGCCCAGCTGCGGCGAGCGTGCCCGCCATCCATGCCGAGCGTGCCCGCCATCCATGCCGAGCGTGCAGAAGTGTCCACCTCGACCAGGGGTTTTACCGAACATTTCCGCACGCTCGGCGGGGGAAGGGACAGCGTCAGCGCTGGCATTTCGGGCAGTAGTACGACGAGCGGTTCATGAACTTCGCCCGCCGGATGAGCGTTCCGCATCGCCGGCATGGCTCGTCTTCGCGGCCGTAGGCGTCCAGCGACCGGCTGAAGTAGCCGGACTCACCGTTGACGTTGACATACAGCGAGTCGAACGAGGTGCCCCCGGCCGCCAGCGCATCGCGCATCACGGCCCCGGCCGCCCCGAGCAGCGCGCGTAACCGCGGCCGGGACAACGCGTCGGCCATCCGGGTGCCGCGAATTCCGGCGCGCCACAGCGCCTCGTCGGCGTAGATGTTGCCGATGCCGGACACCACCGTTTGATCCAGCAACTGCCGCTTGATCTCGGAGTGCTTGCGCCGCAGCACGTTCACCACCGATTCGACATCGAAGCACGGGTCCAGCGGGTCGCGGGCCAGATGGGCCACCGGCAGCGGCAGCAGACTTCCGTCCACGGTGACCAGATCGGTGAGCTGCCAACCGCCGAACGTTCGCTGGTCGACGAAGCTGACCTTCGTACCGTCGTCGAGCACCGCGGCGATCCGCAGGTGCCTGTTGTCGGGCAACTCTCCCAGCAGCATCTGCCCGCTCATGCCCAGATGCACCACCAGGGCCTCGCCGGTACCGAGCAGCAGCCAGAGGTACTTGCCGCGCCGATCGGTGCCGGTGATCTTCGCACCCAGCAGACGGCCGGTCAGATCGGCGGGGCCGGCCTCATGGCGGCGCACAGCACGCGGGTGATGAACCCGCACACCGGTGATGGTGTGGCCCACCAGGTGGGTGTCCAGGCCACGGCGCACCACCTCGACCTCGGGAAGCTCCGGCATGCGCTGCTACCCGGGCGCGCCGGCGTCCAGCGCGTCCAGCGCCGTCCAGGCCGCGGCCGCCGCCTTCTGCTCGGCTTCCTTCTTGGACCGGCCGACTCCCGTGCCGTATTCGGTGCCCGCGACGACGACGGTCGCGGTGAACTCCCGATCATGGTCAGGCCCGGTGGAGCTGACTTGGTAGTTTGGCACGCCGATACCGCGCGCCGCGGTCAGTTCCTGCAGGCTGGTCTTCCAGTCCAGTCCGGCGCCCAGGGTGGCGGCGGTGTCGAGCAGCGGACCGAACAGTCGCAGGATCACCTCGCGCACCGTGTCGATACCGTGCTGCAGATACACCGCACCGAGCAGCGACTCCATGCTGTCGGCCAGGATGCTGGACTTGTCGCCCCCACCGGTGTTGACCTCGCCGCGGCCGAGCAACAGGTGGGCGCCCAGGCCGTCGGCGGTCAGTCCCCGTGCGACATCGGCCAACGCCGAGGTGTTGACCACGCTGGAGCGCAGTTTGGCCAGGTCGCCCTCCGGCCGGTCCGGGTGACGGTGAAACAGCTCGTCGGTGATCGTCAGCCCGAGTACGGCGTCGCCGAGGAACTCGAGCCGTTCGTTGGTGGGCAGCCCGCCGTGCTCGTAGGCATAGCTGCGGTGGGTGACCGCCAGCGTGAGCAGTTCATCGGTCAGATCCACGCCCAGTGCATCGAGCACGGCGCGGCGGGGACGGCTCACCTGTCCCCGTCGTCGTTCGCCGGCGGCCCGGCCAGCTCGGCGAGTTTGGCCCAGCGCGGGTCGATCTTGTCGTGATGATGTCCCGGCTCCGCCTCTGCCAGCACCACCCCGCAGTCCGGGCACAGCCCCGCACAATCCGGGTCGCACAGCGGTGACAGTGGCAGCGCCAGACCGATCGCGTCCACGATGGCCTGCTCCAGATCCACCGAGTCGTCGACGACGCGGCCGATCTCGTCGTCGTCGGTGGTGGCGTCGGTGGCGCTGTCGGGATAGGCGAACAGCTCAGTCAGCGTGATGTCGATGTCGCCGGCGATCGGCCGCAGGCACCGCGCGCATTCACCCGCGGTGGGCGCCGAGACCGAGCCCGTCACCAACACGCCCTCGGAGACCGACTCGATCCGCAGATCCAGGTCCACCTCGGCGTCGGCGGGGATCGCCATCAGATCCAGACCGATGGACGCGACACTGCAACGCTGCTCCCGAAGCGACAGCATCGAGCCGGGGCGCCGGCCCAGCCGGGCGATGTTGACCACGAACGGCGAAGACCGCTGCCGCTTTCCTGCGTTCGGGTGTCTCGCCATGGCGCGATTCTACGCAGCGGGCGAGCCCGCGCCGGCGGTAGCAAGGCTCGACGAAGGAGAGGCGAAGCTGGACCGCCGATCAGACCCGGCGGTCAGCGTGTTGCGTAGTCGTGCGTCCCGGCGGCGGTACGCAATTGGTGGCGCCCGCGGTTGATCGAACGCAGGGTGCCGTTGAGGAAGTCCTCGAACTCGGCCAGTTTGGCATCGACGTAGATGTCGCATTCGCCGCGCATCCGATCGGCTTCGGCGTGGGCGGAGTCGATGAGCCGGGTGGCTTCGGCACGTGCCGAGACCACCACCTCGTTCTGCCCGACCAGCCGCTGCTGCTCCTTGATGCCCTCCTGCACGGCCTTCTCGTAGGCGGCGTTGCCGTTCTCGACCAATCGGTCGCATTCGGCCTGGGCACGGGTGGTGGCGGTCTCGAATTCGCGCTTGGCGGTAGCGGTCAGCCGGCCGGCCTCCTCGCGGGCCTCGGTGAGCATCCGCTCGCTGTGCCCGCGGGCTTCGGCCACCATCCGGTCGGCCTGGCCCTTGGCGTCGGCCAGCAATCGGTCGGCCTCGGCCCGGGCGTGGCTGACCATCGAGCCGGATTCGGCGGTGGCGGAACTGACCATCGAGTCCGCGTGCTCCTTGGCCTCGTTGAGCACCGAGTCGCGGGCGTCGAGAACGTCCTGCGCGTCGTCCAGCTCGCCGGGGATGGCGTCGCGGATGTCGTCGATCAACTCGAGGACATCGCCGCGGGGTACCACGCAACCGGCCGTCATGGGCACGCCACGTGCTTCTTCAACAATGGAGCCCAGCTCGTCAAGGGCTTCAAACACTCGGTACACGGCAGCACCCTCCAGGCCTAGTTGTTGTGACTAGTGTGCCTGGTGTTGCGTGTGTGACTGCGTTAGCTGCTCGGTGTGTCGGATATTGGTCCACTACACCGGTACCCTGAGCCGTTGACATCCGGATCGGCGAAGGGCGGCCATGGCGAGTACTTCCGGGAGTCCGGGCAGTACGGGCGCGCCGGACGCCGCGACGGCCGACATCGGGCGACTGCTGCTGCGCTGCCCCGACAGTCACGGCATCATCGCCGCGGTCAGCGCCTTCCTCGCCGAAGCCGGCGGCAACATCATCTCGCTGGACCAGCATTCGACCGCCCCCGAAGACGGGACGTTCGTACAGCGGGCGATCTTCCACCTTCCCGGCCTGCCGGCCGCCATCGACGGGCTGCGGGAACGATTCAGCGCCACGGTGGCCGACCGCTTCGCGATGGACTACCGCTTCGCCGAGGCGGCCAAACCCAAACGGGTGGCGATCATGGCTTCCCGGACGGATCACTGCCTGCTGGATCTGCTGTGGCGCAACCGTCGCGGCGAACTGGAGATGAACGTCGCGATGGTGATCTCCAACCACCCGGACCTGGCCGAGCAGGTCCGCCCGTTCGGGGTGCCGTTCTTCCACATCCCCGCCACCCGCGACATCCGATCCGAAGCCGAGCAGCGGCAGCTGCAACTGCTCTGCGGCAACGTCGATTTGGTGGTGCTGGCGCGCTACATGCAGATCATCAGCGGCGAGTTCATCGAGACGCTGGGCTGCCCGCTGATCAACATCCACCACTCCTTCCTGCCCGCATTCATCGGTGCGGCGCCCTACCAACGGGCGCGGGAACGCGGCGTGAAGCTGATCGGCGCCACCGCGCACTACGTCACCGAGGTGCTCGACGAGGGGCCGATCATCGAACAGGACGTGGTGCGCGTGGACCACACCCACAGCGTGACCGACCTGATGCGGTTGGGCGCCGACGTCGAGCGGGCCGTGCTGTCCCGGGCGGTGCAGTGGCACTGCCAGGACCGGGTGCTGCGGGTCGCAGGCGAAACCGTGGTGTTCTGAACGGGACTCGCCTTCCTTGACACTTGTCAAGTACGGTGATCGACATGCTCGTTTCGGATCTTTTCCCGGCGGTACCGACGACCACCGACGAGGCGCTGGAGATCTTCGACGCCGCCGAGGCGGTCGACCCCGATTTCATGATCGGCACCTGGCACGGCGCCGAGCTGCCGACCGGACACCCGCTGGACGGGCTACTGGCCGCCACCGGCTGGTGGGGCAAGCAGTTCGTCGACGCCGAGACGGTCCACCCGCTGCTGTTCCCCACCCGGGACGGGTCCGCGCTGTGGGCGTTGAACCCGGTGCTGGCGTTCAGTGTGCTGGGCATCTCCACGAGGCTTCCGGTGCTCAAGACCCGGTCGTTCCTCGGGCCGACCAACCTGATGCAGCCGCTGCTGCGGACCCGGACGGCCCGGGCTCGGCTGCGCACCACGCGCTACCGCGGAACCGACAGCGCGACAATGGTCTACGACCAGGCGCCGGTCAACGACGTCTTCCGGCGGATCTCCGACGACGCGGTGATCGGGGCGATGGACCTGCGGGGCTCCGACCGGCCGTACTTCTTCGTGCTCTACCGCGACGACTCACTGAGACTGCTTTAACCGATCTCTCCGGACCGGCGCCACGCGCTGCGCTCGGCGGTGAACGCGGCGTGCTGTTGCCGGCGGAATCCGTCGATGCTCTCGGCATTGCCGTCGAGAAACTTCCGGTAGGCCGGCAGCGAGAACTCACCATCGGTGATGTCGACCGCACCGCGGCCCGCGGCGGTTTCGGCGCGTAACTCCAGCAGTTCCCCGGCGCTCACCGGGTAGAAGCTGATTCGGTCGAAATAGCGTAATAGCCAAGGGGTTTCGGTATCGAACAGGCCGGCGGTGGCGTGCTGGTGGTTCCACACCTGGGTGGTGCGCCCGACGAACTGATAGCCACCCGGTCCTTCGATGCCATAGATGCACAGGTAGGCGCCGCCGATGCCAACGGCGTTCTCCGGGGTCCAGGTGCGGGCCGGGTTGTACTTGGTCGTCACCAACCGGTGCCGCGGATCCAGCGGGGTGGCCACCGGCGCGCCGAGATAGATGTCGCCGAGGCCCAGCACCAGGTACTGGGCGCCGAAGACGATGTCGTGCACCTGCGAGATTTCGTCGAGTCCGTTTATGCGCCTGATGAATTCGATGTTCGACGGGCACCACGGCGCGTCGGCCCGCACGCCGTACATGTAGCGGCGGATCGCCTCGTGGGTACCGGGGTCGTCCCAGCTCAACGGCAGGCGCACCGACCGGCTCGGCACCACGAGCTCATCGCACGGCGGCAACGCATCGTCGATCGCGGCCAGTTCCTCGACAACCTCGGCGCACGAGGACCGCTCGGTGTCGAACTGGATCTGCAGCGAGCGCACCCCGGGCGTCAGTTCGGCCAACCCGGGCAGTCCGCGCTCCCGGACCTGGTCGTAGAGCACCTGGACCCGTGCCCGCAACGCCAGGTCCAGTGTCATCGGGCCATATTCGAGCAGAATCCCGCCGTCACCGGCTCGGCGCATGGTCACAGCTGTCCCGTCTCGGCCGGTGTAGCGCGTCAGCACTCCGTCGTCGGCGTCACCGGATTCCGAGACCACCGGCATCGCCGCCCGGCGGCGCGGCCCCAGCGACGCCACCGGCGGGGCATGGCCGGCCCGGATCGGCACCAGCCGCACGGTGTCGCCCGGTGCGAGCTGACCGAGTTTCCAGCGGTCGCCGCGCACCACCGTCACCGGGCAGACGAACCGGCCCAGGCTGGGCCCGTCGGGGCCGAGCAGGATCGGAGTGTCACCGGTAAAGTCCAGTGTCCCAACGCAGTACGGGGTGTCGTGGATATTCGACGGGTGCAGGCCGGCCTCACCGCCGTCCGGGCGGGCCCAGCGCGGTTTGGGTCCGACCAGCCGCACGCCGGTGCGGTCGGAGTTGAAGTGCACGGTGTAGTCGGTGGCGAACAGGGTTGTCATATCGGCGCGGGTCAGGAACTCCGGCGCCGCGTGCGGGCCCTCGGCGACTGCCAGCTGCCAGTGGTGGCCGATGCTGGGCCGGCTCTCGTACGGGGCGCGGGACAGCGCGGGTGCGCCGCCGCCGGCGGCGTTGAGCAGGTCGCCTTCACGCAGCGCTCTCCCCCGATGTCCTCCGAATGCGCCCTGGGTGAATGTTGCTACGCTGCCCAGGAATTGCGTCTCCGCGATGCCACCGGCGACCAGAACGTAGCAGCGCGTCCCGGGTCCGGGGATGGTGCCGATCTCCAGCAGCCCGTCGGCGGGTACCCGCACGGAGTGCCACTGCGGCACCGGGACGCCGTCCAGGTGAACCGGTACCGCGGCGCCGGTGACACAGACCCACGCCGGGCTCGAAAAGCGCAGGGCGGGTCCTGATCGGGTGCATTCCAGCCCGGCCGCGCCCTCGGGGTTGCCGAGTACCTGGTTGCCGACACGGAACGACAGGTCGTCCATCGGACCCGACGGCGGCACCCCGACATGCCAGTAGCCGATGCGTCCGGGCCAGTCCTGCACCGTGGTGAGCGGCCCCGGGGCGACCACCTCGATGCCGATCATGGTCGGGTGATCACCGTCCGAACCGGGGTGGGGTCAAAACCGTTGCACGGGTTGTTGATCTGCGGGCAGTTCGACACCAGCACCAAGGTGTCGGTCTCGGCCCGCAACGTCAGGCTCTTGCCCGGCGCGGAGATCCCGTCGACGATGCCCAGCGTGCCGTCGGCTTCGACCGGGACGTTCATGAACCAATTGATGTTGGAGACGATGTCGCGCTTGCCCAGGCCGTGTTTGGAGCCTTCGGCGAGGAAGTTCTCGACGCAGGCGTGCTGGTGGGCGGTGTGGTGGCCGTAGCGCAGCGTGTTGGACTCCTGCGAGCAGGCTCCGGCGATGGTGTCGTGATTGCCGACGTCGTCGGCGACGACGGTCATCAGCGCGGTGCCGTCGGCGGTACGCAGTACCGAGCCGGTGGTCAGGAAGATGTTGCGCTGGGCGGCCACGGTGGCCTGGGCACTGTAGCGGCGGGTGTGGTCGGCGGCGTCGTAGAGCAGGCAGTCCACGGCCTGGTTGCCGTTCAGGTCGATGATCTCCAGCCGGTCACCGGCGTCCACCACCGCCGACCACGGCGCGCGGGCGGGGACCACGTCGTCGGAGATGATCACCATGCCGCCACCACCGCTTCGGTGTTCGCCACGGCGCGCAGGTATTCCGGGTCGTGGTTGGACAACTGCGCCAACTGCTCGGGCGACTTCCACGCCAGCACGTCCAATGCTGCGGCGGGCGGATCGGGATCAAGGGGGTGCGCGGCATTAGCGATGACCATCAGCACCGGAAGGTGGATCAGCAGGTCGACCACCGCGCCCGGGCCGGCCGATCCGGTGAATTCCAGTGCGCCGCTTGCCGGGTCGACGCGCACGCCGCGGAACAGCGACAGCGACGGCGCAACGTCGCGAATGTCCATGCCGTGTTTGAGCGCACCCAACAGCAGCAGTTGCCGACCGGTGGCATTCGGCCCGCACAGCATGTCGTGGTGGCCCGAGGAATCGGCGATGACGGTGGCCAGCACCCTGCCCTGATCGGACAGCAGCGGATGCCCGGTGCCCAGGTATGCCTGCCACGGCACCTTCATGGTGTCGGCGACATTCAGCCGCTCCCATGACGACTCGGCTCGGTACAGCAGCAGATGCGCGCACGCGCCGCCGTCGACGTCGATCAGCCGGATCCGGCTGCCGCGGGCGAGCACCTTGGTGGCGTAGCCGTTCGCCGGGATCGACTCGGCCCAGCTCAGCGCCGCCGGGTCAACGCCGTCGGGAGGCTCGGGCATCCGCATGTCGGCCTGGCGGGCCTGGGCGCGGGCATGCGACCGGGCGCCGCTGGCCGAATCGGTGTTCACAGGCGTCTCCTCTCGACAGCCAGCACCCTAACATGGTTACCTATCACTTGATAGAAATGCCAGGAGGTGCGCTATGGAGACCGACCGACGTGGGCGGCCCAGGCTGGTCGAATCTCGCCGGCCGGGGCGCAGTGCGCGTGACGAGATCCTCGATGCGGCAGCGGAGTTGTTCACCACTGTCGGCTACGCCGCCACCTCAACGCGACGCATCGCCGAGAGTGTCGGCATCCGGCAGGCCTCGCTGTATCACCACTTCGCCGCCAAGGACGACATCCTCGACGCATTGTTGGCCGGCACCGTGGACGCCTCGGTGGAGCTGGCCGCCGAACTGCTCGCCGAAGGCGGGCCCGCCGCTCCCCGGCTGCATACACTGGTGGTCGCCGACGCCACCCAACTGTGCGGCGGCACTTGGAATCTGGGCACTCTGTATCTGCTGCCGGACCTGCGCGTCGAGCGCTTCGCGGTGTTCCACCGGTGCCGAGAAGAGCTGCGAAGCCACTACCGCACGCTGGCTTCCGCGGTGATCGCCGAGCACGACGGAGCTGCCGGCGCCGACGACCTACCGTTCCGGCTGACCGAGGCCGTGATCAACCGTCGCGCCGACGACGGTGACTGCCCGCCCGACTACCCGTGGACCACCGCCGAGGCCGCGCTGCGGGTGCTGGGGTGCGCGAAGGGTTTCGCCGGGCTGCGCGCGACGACCGCGGAGCGCCTGGAGCTCCCGCCCGGATAGGGCCTAGGAGCCCAGCTTGGCAGCCAGCCGCCGGTTCACCGGCTCGGGCAACAGGTCGGAGACGTCCCCGCCCATCGACGCCACCTCCTTGGCCAGCGACGAGGACACGAACGAATACCGCGGCGCGGTGGCCACGAAGAACGTGTCCACCCCGGCGATGTGCTTGTTCATCTGCGCCATCTGCAGCTCGTACTCGAAGTCGGTGCCGGTGCGCAGGCCCTTGATGATCGCGGTCAGTCCCCGCTCCCGGACGAAGTCGACCACCAGGCCGCGGCCGGATTCGGCGCGCACATTGGGCAGGTGCGCGGTGGCCTCACCGATCATCTCCAGGCGCTCGTCCAGGCTGAACATGCCCTGCTTGGCCGGGTTGATCAGCACCGCGGCCACCACCTCGTCGAACTGGGCGGCCGCACGCTCCAGGATGTCGACGTGTCCCAGCGTCACCGGGTCGAAGGAACCGGGGCATACCGCGCCACTCATAGACGACGACGCTAGCAGGACCGTCAGCCGAGTTCAGCCAGCTCGAGTCGGGTGTCGCCGTAGCGCCGTTCCGGCCAGGCCTGCCAGCCGTCGGGCCACCCCACCGCGGGACTCGACGACGCCCGCTCGATCACCACGACGGTGCCCGGCCCCACCCAGCCGCCCGCCGTCAACAGCCCGGGCAGGGCGTCGATGTCGGCCGCAGCCACTTCGTAGGGCGGATCGGCCAGCACCAGATCCACCGGAGCCGGTGTCCCGCCGGCCAACACCGCTGCGACGGCACCACGGCGCAGCGTGGCACCGGGCAGTCCCAGTGCGGCGATGTTGCCGGCCAGCACCTCGGCGGCCCGGCGGTCGGATTCGACGAACAGCGCCGCCGACGCGCCGCGCGACAACGCTTCCAGACCCAGCGCCCCCGAGCCCGCATACAGGTCCAGCACCGTCATCCCGGTCAGATCCAGGCGGGCGTCGAGCACGTTGAACAACGCCTCGCGGACCCGGTCGGTGGTCGGCCGGGTGCCGCGCGGAGGAACCGCGATGCGCCGCCCACCGGCCGCACCGCCGACGATGCGGGTCAGCTCAGCACCACCAGCAGGTCGCCGCCCTCGACCTGCGCGGTCCCCGAAACCGCGACCCGTGCCACGGTCCCGTCCGAGGGTGCGGTGATGGCGGCCTCCATCTTCATCGCCTCTATGGTGGCGATCGTCTGCCCGGCACTGACCTTCTCGCCTTCGGCCACCCCGATGGTGACGACCCCGGCGAAGGGTGCGGCGATGTGGCCGGCCTTGGTGCGATCGGCCTTCTCTGCCACCGGCACCTCGCTGGCGATGCTGCGGTCGCGCACCTCCACCGGGCGCAGCTGACCGTTGATGATGCACATCACCGTGCGCATGCCGCGCTCGTCCGGCTCGGAGATGGCCTCCAGCCCGATCAGCAACTCCACCCCCTGCTCCAGCCGGACCCGGTGCTCCTCCCCTTGGCGCAGCCCGTAGAAGAACTGATTCGCCGAGAGCTGCGAGGTGTCGCCGTAGAGTTCGCGATGCGCCTCGAATTCCTTGGTGGGACCGGGAAACAGCAGCCGGTTCAGCGTCGCCTGGCGCTTCGGCCCGGACAGCATGAGCACGGATTCGTCCTCCGGCGACAATGGCTGCACCCCTCGGGCCGGGTCGCGGCCCTCCAACGCCTTGGTGCGCAACGGTTCCGGCCAGCCGCCAGCCGGCTCGCCCAGTTCGCCGCGCAGGAATCCGATCACCGAGTCGGGGATGTCCACCCGCCCCGGGTCGGTCGCGAACTCCTGCGCGGTGACGCCGGCGCCTACCAGCGCCAGAGCCAGATCGCCGACCACCTTGGAGCTCGGGGTGACCTTGATCAGCCTGCCCAGCACCGCATCGGCTCCGGCGTAGTTGGCCTCGATCTCCTCGAATCGATCCGCCAGACCGAGTGCTTTGGCCTGCTGGTGCAGGTTGGACAGCTGGCCGCCCGGGATCTCGTGGCGGTACACCCGGCCGGTCGGTCCGGCCAGCCCGGATTCGAACGGCGCGTATACCTTTCGCACGCCTTCCCAGTACGGCTCCAGATCGCACACGGCCTCCAGCGACAGGCCGGTGTCATAGGCCGTGTTCGCCGCGGCGGCCACGATCGAGCTGAGCGCGGGCTGGCTGGTGGTGCCGGCCAGCGGCCCCGACGCCCCGTCCACGGCGTCGGCGCCGGCGTGCCAGGCCGCCTCATAGGTGGCCAGCTGACCGCCCGGGGTGTCATGGGTGTGCACATGGATCGGCAGGTCGAAGCGGCTGCGCAGTGCCCGCACCAGAGTGGTCGCCGCCGCGGGCCGCAGCAGCCCGGCCATGTCCTTGATGGCCAGCACGTGCGCGCCGGCGGCCACGATCTGCTCGGCCAGCCGCAGGTAGTAGTCCAGGGTGTAGAGATTCTCGGCCGGATTGGTCAGGTCGCCGGTGTAGCACATGGCGACTTCGGCTATCGCACTGCCGGTTTCGCGTACCGCCTCGATCGCCGCTTGCATCGAGTCGACATTGTTGAGTGCGTCGAAGATCCGGAAGATGTCAATACCGGTCGCGGTGGCCTCGGCCACGAACGCCGAGCACACCAGTTCCGGATACGGCGTGTAGCCGACGGTGTTGCGGCCCCGCAGCAGCATCTGCAGACAGATGTTGGGCAGTGCCTCCCGCAACACCGCCAGCCGCTCCCACGGGTCTTCCTTCAAAAACCTCAGCGCCACATCGTAAGTCGCACCACCCCAGCACTCCATCGACAGCAGTTGCGGGGTAGTCCGGGCGATATGCGGCGCAACGTTGAGCAGCCCCTTGGTGCGCAGCCGGGTGGCCAGCAGTGACTGGTGCGCATCCCGGAACGTCGTGTCGGTGACCCCCACAGCCGGCGACTCCCGCAGCCAGCGAGCGAAGCCGTCTGGTCCGAGTTCGGCCAACCGCTGCTTGGAACCGGGCGGCGGTGGGGCGGACAAGTCCACCGGGGGCAGTTTGTCGCGCGGGTAGGCCGCCGACGGCCGCGCGCCGTGCGGCTGGTTGACGGTGACGTCGGCCAGGAAGGTCAGGATCTTGGTGCCGCGATCCGCGGAGGAACGCGCCGTCAGCAGCTGCGGACGTTCATCGATGAACGACGTGGTGAGGTGCCCGGCACGAAAGTCCGGATCGTCGAGAACCGCCTGCAGGAAGGGGATGTTCGTCGACACCCCGCGGATACGGAACTCCGCGATCGCGCGGCAGGCCCGCTTGACCGCGATGGAGAAATCCCGGCCCCGGCAGGTCAGTTTGACCAGCATCGAGTCGAAGTGCGGGCTGATCTCCGCACCCAGGTTCGTGCCGCCGTCGAGCCGGATGCCCGCGCCGCCCGGGCTGCGGTAGGCGGTGATGCGACCGGTGTCGGGCCGGAAACCGTTCGCCGGGTCCTCGGTGGTGATCCGGCACTGCAACGCCGCGCCGTGCACCACGATGTCGTCTTGGCGCAGACCCAGATCGACCAGGGACTCCCCGGCCGCGACCCGCAGCTGAGCCGACACCAGATCGATGTCGGTGATCTCCTCGGTTACGGTGTGCTCCACCTGGATTCGCGGATTCATCTCGATGAAGACGTAGTGGCCGCGCTCGTCGAGCAGGAACTCCACGGTACCCGCGCAGCTGTAACCGATGTGGCGGGCGAACGCGACGGCGTCGGCGCAGATCCGGTCCCGCAAAACTGGATCCAGGTTCGGCGCGGGAGCCAGTTCGACGACCTTCTGATGCCGGCGTTGCACGCTGCAGTCCCGCTCGTATAGGTGCACCACGTTGCCGTGCGTGTCGGCCAGGATCTGCACCTCGATGTGGCGCGGGTTGATCACCGCCTGTTCGAGATAGACCGTCGCGTCGCCGAACGCCGACTCTGCCTCCCTGCTGGCGGCTTCGACGGCCTCGGCCAGCCCGTCGAAGTCGGCCACCCGGCGCATTCCGCGGCCACCCCCGCCGGCGACCGCCTTGACGAACAGCGGGAAGGTCATATCGGCTGCGGCGGAAACCAATTCGTCAACCGACCGGGACGGCTCCGAGGACACCAGTACCGGCAGACCGGCCTCGCGTGCGGCGGCCACCGCGTGGGACTTGTTGCCGGCCAGCGCCAGCACCGCCGCGCTCGGACCGACGAAGGTGATGCCGGCTTCGGCGCAGGCCTGCGCCAGCCGTGGGTTCTCCGAGAGGAATCCGTACCCGGGATACACCGCGTCGGCGCCGCATCGCTTGGCCGCGCCGACGATTGCCTCCACCGACAGGTAGCCGCGTACCGGGTGCCCGGGTTCGCCGATCTGGTAAGACTCGTCGGCCTTGAGCCGGTGAATCGAATTGCGGTCCTCGAAGGCGTAGACGGCAACCGTCTCGATCCCGAGTTCGTAGGCGGCACGAAACGCCCGGATGGCGATCTCCCCGCGGTTGGCGACCAGCACCTTCGAGATCAAGCGGCACCCCCTAGAACAGCGTCAGCCAGTAGTCCTGAAATCGCAGGAATATCAACAGGAATAACGCGATAAACCATAACGCAACAAGGGTCCACCGCCATCGGTGTAAATGCTGCGAAATAAAGCGTTGCGCATCGGGCCGGCGTGCAAATCCTGCGAATACCACCAGCAGCGCCATGGTGACCGCCCAGACGACCATGCAGTACGGGCACACTGCGCCGATCCGGTACAGGCTCTGGAAGATCAGCCAGTGCACGAACCCGGCACCGGCCAGCGTCCCGAGCGTCAGGCCGAACCAATACCACCGCGGCAACTCGATTTTCGCGACCGCCAGCACCCCGGTGACCGCCACCACGGTGAACGCCACGATCCCCATCAGCGGGTTGGGGAAACCGAACACCGATGCCTGCGGGGTGGCCATCACCGGCCCGCAGGACAGCACCGGGTTGAGATTGCACGACGGTACGTACCCCGGATCGGCCAGCAGCCGGATCTTCTCCACGGTCAGCGTGAGCGAGGCCACCAGGCCGATGACCCCGGCGATCAGCACCGCCCAGGCGCGGCCCATCGGGGCCGGCGACAGTGACGGTTCGACCGGCGGTGCCGCGATGGTCACGACTCCTTGGCCGTAGCTTCCATACCCGGCACATCTCCGACGATCTCCCGGATCTTGGCGACCAGATCCTCCGGGGTCGACGGCCGGTAGTCCTCGCCGTTGATCCGCAGCGTGGGCGTGGCGTGGATGCCGCCGGCCCGGGCCATGCCGTCGACCAGCTTGAGGTATTTACCGCTGTTGATGCAGGCCGGAACGCTGCCACCGGCGCCCGCCTGGCGGGCCAGCTCGATCAGACGGTTGTTGTCCGGGAAGGTGATGTCGGTCTCCTCGGGCTGCATTTCCTTGGTGTAGAGCGCGGTGTGGAACCGGCGGAACGCGTCGTTGCTCTCGTCGGCCACACAGTAGGCCGCGGCACCGGCGCGCATCGAGTAGTCGTCACGGCCGGTCACGATCGCGACCATGTGGTAGTCCGCGGCGATGGCGCCGCTGTCGATCAGCCGCGACACGGTCGGGCCGAACGCCCGCTCCAGGTTGCCGCACGCCGGGCAGAGGAAGTCCTCGTAGAACTCCAGCACGGCCTTGGGCTCGCCTGTGCCGTCCTTGGTGACCAGCTTGGCCGAGGTCACCCGAATAGCCTGGTTGGCGCCGTCGCGCTTGTGGTTGTTGGACAGCACGATGTAGCTGATCAGGCCGACCGCGAAGATCACCACGACGGCGATGAGACCGATCTGCATGGCGAGGTTGCGCTTGTGGTCGTTGGCCCGCAGGCCGGAGGCTCCGGGGCGTTTGGGTTTGCTGGCCACTGTCGGTTGGTCCTCGTCTTCGGTGGTGGGTTTGCGGTTCAGCCTACCGGCGCGTGCCAGAGGTCTCAGCTGCGGCTGAGGTGTGCCCGCAACGCCGAGATGAGCTCGGCGGTTGCCGCCGCGCTGCCACCGCCGAGCGGGAACAGGTTCATGAAAGCGTGCGTCATCGACCTCATCTGGCGCAGGTCGACCTCAACCCCGGCCTCACGCAGCGCCGTCGCGAACTGTTTCCCTTCGTCGTGCAGCGGATCGAATCCGGCGACCGCAACCAGCGCGGGCGGCAGTCCGGACAAGTCGCCGGCCAGCAACGGTGACACCCGAGAGTCGGTCGGATCCACCTGTGAGCCGTCGAGATATTGGGCGGTGAACCAGTCCACGTCGTGCCTGGTCAGCAGGAAACCTTCGCCGAACAGGGTGCGCGAGCGGGTCACCGCGGTGCAGTCGGTCACTGGGTAGAGCAGCCACTGCAGAACCGGCGCCGGGCCGGCGTCGTCGCGTGCCAGCAACGCCACCGCGGCGGCCAGGTTGCCGCCGGCACTGTCCCCGCCCACCGCCACCTGTCCGGGCAGGCCGCCCAGCTGCTCGGCGTGGTCGTAGGCCCAGCGAAACGCCGCGTAGGCGTCGTCGACCGCCGCGGGTGCAGGATGCTCAGGCGCCAGCCGGTAGTCGATCGACAGCACCACGACGTCAGCGTCCCGACAGGTGAGCCGGCACACCGCGTCGTGGCTCTCGAGGTCACCGAGTACGAACCCGCCGCCGTGGTAGAAGACCAGCAGTGCCTTGGCGCCGCCGCCGGCCGGCCGGTAGTGCCGGGCGGCGATCTCACCGGCCGGGCCGGGCAGTGTGATGTCGCGCACCTCGACGCCGCGGATGCCACCGCCGCCCAGCCCGACGGCCAACTCACCCAATTGGGCCCGCGAGGCCGCTACGTCGTCGCCGACGACGAGGCCGTTGACACCCATGGCGCGCTGCGCGACCAGGGTCAGCTGCAGCGTGGGATCCAAGGTGTTGCCGTCGACGGTCACCGACCGCACGCCGGTCATCAGCCGCTGCACTCCGATCGGCAGCCACGGCATCGCCTTCATCCCGACATTCATGGCGGTGCTCTTGAGCCGGTGAGTCCACCGCGGAGCGGGGCCCGAGTCGCCTGGCAGACTGCCTGACATGACTGCTCGAAATGATTTGCGCACGGTCACGCTCAACGACGGTAATTCGCTACCCCGCCTGGGTTTCGGGGTTTTCCAAATTCCGGCCGCCGACGCCGAGCAGGCGGTCGCCACGGCACTGGCCGCCGGGTACCGCCACATCGACACAGCGGCGATATACGGCAATGAACGTGAGGTCGGCGCCGCGGTGCGTTCCAGCGGGGTGCCACGCGAGGAGATCTCCGTGGTGACCAAGGTGTGGAACGCCGATCAGGGCTACGACACGGCGCTGGCGGCGTTCGACAAGAGCATGGCGCGCCTGGGCCTGGACTACCTGGATCTCTACCTCATCCACTGGCCGCTGCCGGCGAGCGGCAAATTCGTCGACACCTTCCGGGCGCTGGCCCACCTGCGCGATCAGGGCCGGATCCGCTCGATCGGGGTCAGCAATTTCGCACCCGAACATCTCCAAACGCTGATCGACGGGACCGGCATCGTGCCCGTGGTCAACCAGGTTGAACTGCACCCCCGCTTCAGCCAGGCCGAATTGCGGGAAGTGCACGCCCGGTTGGGCATCGCCACCGAGGCGTGGGCGCCGCTGGGGCAGGGCGCACTGCTGGAGAACCCGACGGTGACCGAGGTCGCGCAGCGTTGCGGCAGGACATCGGCGCAGGTGCTGATCCGCTGGCATCTTCAGCTGGGTAATATCGTGATTCCGAAATCAGTCAGCCCTGAGCGCATCGTGAGTAACTTCGACGTCTTCGACTTCGAACTCGGCAATGCCGAGATGGCCGCGATATCCTCGCTCGACGACGGCACCCGATTGGGACCGGATCCACGCACGTTCGATTACACAGGTAGGTGAGATGACGCCGGGTACTTCGATCCCCTCCGTCGCCCTCAACGACGAGCACACGATGCCGACTCTGGGCATCGGAGTGGCCGAGCTCTCGGAGGCCGAGACCGAGCGGTCGGTCTCGGCCGCACTTGAAGCGGGGTGCCGGCTGATCGACACCGCCAAGGTGTACGGCAACGAGGAGGCCGTGGGCCGGGCCGTCGCCGCGTCGGGCATCCCGCGTGACGAACTGTTCATCACCACCAAGCTGGCCAACGCCGACCACGGCGTCGACGCCGCCATCGCGGCCTGCCAGGCCAGCCTGGAGCGGCTCGGCATGGACTACGTGGACCTGTATCTGATCCATTGGCCGGCTCCGGCGCTGGGCCTCTACGTCGACAGCTTCGGCGGGCTGATCCAGGCCAAGGAACTGGGCTGGGCCCGCTCGATCGGGGTGTGCAACTTCACCGCGGAGCACCTCAGCGACGTCACCGACCTGGCCTTCGAGACCCCGTCGGTCAACCAGATCGAGCTGCACCCGCTGCTCAACCAGGCCGAGCTGCGGGCCTTCCACGCCGAGCGCGGGATCGTCACGCAGGCTTACAGCCCGCTCGCGGTGGGCCGGTTGCTCGACCACCCGTCCGTCACCGCAATCGCCGGCGAGTACGGCAAGACACCGGCGCAGGTGCTGATCCGGTGGAGCCTGCAGTTGGGCAACTCGGTTATCCCCCGCTCGGCCTCCCCGGAGCGCATCGCCTCCAACCTGGACGTGTTCGGGTTCGAACTCGCCGACGAGCACATGAGCACCCTCAACGGGCTCAACGACGGCACCCGGGTGCGTGAGGACCCGCTGACTTACACCGGCATCTGATCGGCGCTCAGCGGGTTCGGCGGTTGATCCGCTCCACCAGCCGGGCCCGTACCTGCGGCCACTCCTGGTCGATCACGGAGTAGACCATCGTGGTCCGCCACGAGCCGTCGGCGCGGCGGGCATGGCGGCGCAGCGCACCCTCCTCGGTCGCCCCGATGGCTTGCACTGCACGCCGGGAACGCTCGTTCTTCTCGTCCACATTGAGTTCCACCCGAACCGCACCGAGGCGCTCGAAGCAGTGGTCGAACAGCAGCAGTTTGGATTCGGAGTTGATCGCCGACCCGCGGACCCGGGAGGTCAACCAGGTGTAGCCGACGGTCACCCGGCGGTGCACCTCGCTCATGTTGTAGATCGACGTGGTCCCGACGATCTCGCCGGTTCCGATCTCGATCTGGGTCAGCACCTGCCGGCCGGATGCCAGCGGTTCAGCGAGCCTCGACGAAGGAGAGGCGAAGCTGGGACCGCTGCTCAAACCCAGTGCTTCGGCCACGGATTCTTCGGTGGGCGGGCCGGATTGGCTGCCGTAGAGGAAATACCGGGTGGTCTCGACGTCGTAGGCCCGTGCCAGGCCGTCGACGTCGGCGAGCACGGTCGGGCGCAGCAGCACCCGTTCACCGCGCAGGGTCGGCGTGGTGGTCCAGTGGTCGATCGCCATGCATTCCCCGTTCGGTCGGGCAGCTATCCCGTCGGACATGTCGCCGAGGCCCGGCGCAGCTCCTCGGCCGACGGCTGATCGAGACGTAACCCGTAGCCCCGCACGACGGCAATGTAGGCGACGGCGTACTGGCACGCGAATGATTTATTCGGCGGCATCCACTGTCCGGGCCCGGCGTCTCCTTTGTCCTGGTTGCCCTGCCCGGCGACCGCCAGCAGGTTGGCCGGGTCGTTGGCGAAGCGCAACCGCTGGCGATACGGCCATGCCGAAGCGCCCATATCCCAGGCGTAGGACAACGGGACGATGTGGTCGATCTGTACTGCCTCACCGATTTTGGCGCCGCGGGTGAAGGAGACCGTGGCATTGGTGTAGGGGTCGTGCAGGGTGCCGGTGGCCACCGCCTCGGGGCAGCGCTTGGTCCAGACGTGGGTGATGTCGACGAGGTCCCTGTTGAGGATGTCGTCGCGGGTGTCGCAGCCGTTGTGCCCGCCCGGCGCGTCGTTGTCGTCGTCCCAGGCATCGCCGAACACCGAGCGCCGGTAGTCGAAGCGGTGCGTGCGGACCGGAACCACGGTGATCCCGGCCAGCACGTCGGTGCCGGCTGCCACGGTGGGCATGCCGGCCATCGCGGCGGCGGTGTGGTTGCTCCTGACCACCGCCGACACGGTCTGGTACGCCACGATCACGGCCAGCACCGCGGCAACGGCCAGCCACACCAGGGCCTTGCGGTTCGTCATGCCTTGTCCAGGTATTCGATGTCGGTGAAAGGTGCTGCCAGCGCAGCCAGTCCGGGATCGGTGGGATCGATGTCCCAGGCGTGGGTACAGAAGGCCCTCGCCGCCTCGATCACCTCGCCGTGGTCGGCCAGCGACAGCAGCTTCAAACCTCCTCGCCATCCGGACTGGTTACGCCCCAAAACATCTCCCTCGCCGCGTTCTCGCAGATCCAAGTCGGCCAGGGCGAACCCGTCCAGGGTCGCCGCGACCGCCTCCAGTCGCCTTCCGGCTTTGGAGCCCTGCCGGCTGGAGGTCACCAGCACGCAGAGGCTGGCGTGTTCGCCCCGGCCGATCCTGCCACGCAGCTGGTGCAGCTGGCTGATGCCGAACCAGTCGGCGTCGGAGATCAGCATGACGGTGGCGTTGGGTACGTCGACGCCGACTTCGATGACCGTGGTGCAGACCAGCACGTCGACCGTGCCGGTACGGAACGCCGTCATCACCGCATCCTTCTCGTCGCCGGTGAGCCGGCCGTGCATCAAGCCCAGCCGCAGCCCCGACAACGGCCCGGCCCGCAGCTTGTCGAACAGTCCCACCGCGGTCTCCGAGGTTCGGCCGCCCTCGGCCTGGCCGCCCTCGACGGCCGCGTCGGGCTTGGGCACCTCGTCGGCCTCGTCGATGCGCGGCGCCACCACGTAGGCCTGCCGCCCGGCCGCCACCTCGTCGCGCACCCGCGCCAACGCCCGGCCCAGCCAGACCGGTTTCTCCTTGGCGTAGATCACCGAGCTGGCGATCGGCCTGCGGCCGCGCGGCAGCTCACGCAGCGTGGAGGTCTCCAGGTCGCCGTAGACGGTCAGCGCGACGGTCCGCGGGATGGGAGTCGCCGTCATCACCAACAGGTGCGGCGTGATGCCCGCCGGCGCCTTGGCGCGCAACTGATCTCGCTGCTCGACGCCGAATCGGTGCTGTTCGTCGACGACCACCATGCCCAGGTTGTCGAACTCGACCGCATCGACCAGCAGGGCGTGGGTGCCGACGACGATGCCGGCCCGGCCGCCGGCGATCTCAGCGCGGGTGAGTTTCTTGGCTGCTGCCGACATCGACCCGGTGAGCAGCACCACCCCGGTGGCATGGTCGGCACCGCCCAGCTGACCGGCGAGCGCGAGCGGGCCCAGCATATTGTGTATCGACCGGAGATGTTGGGCGGCAAGGACTTCGGTGGGCGCCAGCAGTGCGCACTGATAGCCGGCATCGACCATCTGCAGCATGGCAAGCAGCGCAACGATCGTCTTGCCGGAGCCGACCTCCCCCTGCAGCAGCCTGTTCATCGGGCGGGAAGCGGCAAGCTCGGCACCCAGCACACCGAGCACCTCACGTTGCCCGGCGGTCAGCTCAAAGGGCAGCCGGCCCAGCATCTCCGCCGCCAGGCCGTCGGCACGCGCGACGGCCGAAGGGCCGGACTGCGACAGTTCGGAGTTGCGTCGCATCGCCAACGCCCACTGCAGGCCGAAGGCTTCGTCGACGGCGAGTCGATCGCGCGCGCGGTCGCGTTCGGCCGCGCTCTCCGACAGATGGATCGCCCGCAGCGCTTCGTCCTCGCTGATCAGGCCGCGCTCGGTGCGCACCACCGCCGGCAGCGGATCGGGTACCGGCTCAAGGACGTCGAGCACCTGGCGGACGCAATTGAAGATGTCCCAGCTCTGCAGTTTGGCGGTCGCCGGATAGATCGGGTAACAACTGCGCTCGAAGTCCGACTGGCTGACCTGCCCGCTGACCTTCTGCGAGGCGTCGGCGATGTTGCGCAGTGAACTGCTGCCGAAATTGCGTTCCTGCCCAACACCATCGGCTTCCTTGAGCACCAGGAAATCCGGATGGGTGAGCTGGATGGCGCCCCGATACAGCTTCACCTCGCCGGACAGCATCACCCGGGTGCCCTTGGTGAGCCGCCAGCGCAGGCCCTTGGGGTTGAAGAACGTCGCACTGACCTTGTTGCGGCCGGTGCCGACGGTGACGGCGAGGAACTTTCCCTTGCGGCGCTGCATCTCCACGAGCTGCGCGGTCTCGATGGTGTCGACGATGGTGATGTGGTCACCTTCGACCGGGCGGCTGTCGGATGCGCCGCGTACCCCCGTGCCTTCGACGTAGCTGCGCGGGTAGTGCCCCAGCAGGTCGCCGACGGTGCGGATGCCGAAAGCTTCGTCGAGTTTGTCGGCGGCCTCGGAGCCCAGGATGAAATCCAGTCGATCGCGCAACGTCACCATCGCTACTCGACCCCGATCAGCAGTGCGTCCCCTCGGTGCCCGGTGAAGTAGACCGCCAGTTCGATGCCGGGGTGCTCGTCGTGCATGTGTTTGGAAAGCACATCGACAAGGTCGCCGTCGAAGCCCGCTCCGAACAGCACCGTCACCAGGTCGCCGCCGGCCGCCAGCAGCAGATCGATCAGGCCGATGGCGGCCGAGGCGACATCATGCGACACGATCAGCACCTCGTCACCGGCGATGCCCAATCCGTCACCGGGACGGCAGGTGCCGGCCCAGGTCAGCGCCTGCTCGGTGGCCACCCGTACCGAACCGTGCCGGGTGGTGCCCGCCGCGCGGGCCATCGTGTAACCGTCGTCCACCACCGGGCGGCCCGGGTCGTGCACGGCCAGCGCGGACAGGCCCTGCACCATCGACCCGGCCGGGACCGGCACCACGTCGATTCCCCAGCCGATGGCCGCGGTACACCCGGCCACCAATTCCTCGGCGGCGACGTAGCCGTTGGGCAGCACCATCACCTGAGCCGCGCCGGTGTCCACCACGGCCCGCAGCAGCTGCTGGGCGGTAATCATCATGGCCGGATCGGCGCTGTGCGGCTCGGGCCGCAGCACGCAGGCACCCTCGGACTCGAACAGCCCCTCGGCCCCGTCGCCGTCGACGACGGCCAGCACCGCGCGTTCGCGAGCCCAACCGCCCGGCGACGGCCCGGTCGCCCCGGCCAGCGCCGAGACCTGGATGCGCCGCGGCCGGCCGAACTCCAGGCCGACCTCGACCGCGGCCCCGGCGTCATCGGTGTGCACGTGCACCGAATAACCGCCGACCACCCCCGACGTCGCGATCGCCACCGATTCACCGAGTTGGCACAGCCGCTCCCGCAGCATCGCGGTGTCTTCGGGGGCGCAGTCGCCGAGCAGGTACATCACCTCGAACTGGGGTTCGGGTTGTTCGGTGCCGGCCGCCTGTGTGCGGGGCCGCGGCGACGGCTGATACACCGGCCGCACCGGGGCCTGGCCGGTGATCGTGGAGCGCAGCGCGTCGAGCAGCACCAGCAGGCCGCGGCCGCCCGCGTCGACCACGCCGGCGTCGGCGAGCACATCGAGCTGCTCGGTGGTCTTGTCCAGCGCGTCGGCGGCGGCGTCGGTGGCGGCGGTGATCGCCACACCCAGCCCCTCGGCCGCGGTGCGCTCGGCGGCCGAGGCGGCGGCGGCCAACACCGACACGATGGTGCCCGGCACCTCCCGACCACCCATCGAGGCGACCACCAACTCGGCCCCGTGCCCCAGACCGGCACCGAGCAGCGCGGCATCGATGGCGGTGACGACGGTGTCGCAGTTGTCCGGGGCGGTCACGTCGGCCAGGCCGCGCAGAATCTGCGACAGGATCACCCCGGAGTTGCCGCGCGCCCCGTGCAGCGCCCCTGACGACAGGGCGGCCGCGACCCGGGACACCTCGCCGGCGGCGGCCACGGTGTTGGCCTCGGCCAGGGCCGAACGCATGGTGAACAGCATGTTCGTGCCGGTGTCGGAGTCGGCGACCGGGAAGACGTTGAGCTGGTTGATCTCGTCGGTGTGGGTGATCAAATCGCCGACGGCGGTGTGCGCCCAGTCCCGCAGGGCGGCCGCGTCCAGCCGACGATCGAGGTTGCCCACCGCCACCCAACCTTCCTGCCGGCACCTCCGGTGCCGCCAGCCTAATCAACCCGGCCGACGGGCCCGAGTAGGGCGTTTTGGTTGTTGCGCGGCCCGGCGGGTATCCTGATCAGGTTGTCGGGCCACCCACTTTCGGTCGTTGGCCCTCAAGCAAGAGTTTTGAGGAGTGTCACATATGGCTGCCGTGTGCGATATCTGCGGAAAGGGCCCGGGCTTCGGCAAGTCGGTGTCCCACTCGCACCGTCGGACCAGCCGTCGGTGGGACCCGAACATCCAGGTCGTGCACGCCGCCCGTCCCGGTGGCAACAAGCAGCGCCTCAACGCCTGCACCTCGTGCATCAAGGCCGGCAAGGTCACCCGCGGCTAGGACCGTTCTTCCCTCGGGTCTTCCCTCGGGTCTTCCCTCGGGCTCAGCGTGCGTGTCTGTCCGCGACACGCCGGGCGCGACGGTACCGCTGCGCACGCTCGATTGACGATTAATCCAGCCGCCAGTCGATCGGCTCGGCACCCAGCCGCCCCAGCAGTTCGTTGGCGCGGCTGAACGGCCGCGACCCGAAGAACCCCCGCGACGCCGACAGCGGCGATGGATGCGGTGATTCGATCGTGCGGCAGTTCTCGTTCAGCATCGGCTTGAGCGTCCCCGCGTCACGACCCCACAGGATCGCCACCAGCGGCTGCGGCCGGGCCACCAGCGCCCGGATCGCGCACTCGGTGACGGCCTCCCAACCCTTACCGCGGTGCGCGGCGGGCTTGCCGGGTTGCACGGTCAGCACCCTGTTGAGCATCATCACGCCACTCTTCGCCCACGCGCTCAGGTCACCGCACGCCGGCGCCGGATGCCCGAGGTCCTGGGCGTATTCGCGGAAGATGTTGTCCAGGCTGCGCGGCAGCGGACGCACGTCCGGCGCCACCGAGAAACTCAGCCCCATGGCGTGTCCTGGGGTCGGATACGGGTCCTGGCCCACGATCAACACCCGGACCGCATCAAACGGAAACGTGAAGGCGCGCAGCACGTTCTGCCCCTCGGGCAGATAGCCCCGGCCCGCGGCGATCTCCTCACGGAGGAACTTCCCCATGACGGCGACCTGATCGGCTACCGGAGCCAGGGCCGCGGCCCAGCCCTCTTCGACGAGTTCGTTGAGCGGGCGTGCGGTCATCGCCGCTGAGCCTAGCGGCTCAGCCGTGGAACGACTGCCAACCGGTGGCGCCGCCCCACGCGGTCCCGTCGACCAGCACCCGCCCCGGCCCGTCGGTCACCCGCCCGATCACCCGCCAGCCATCGGGCACCGCGGCGGGGAACACCGCCACCAGCGCATGGTCTTCTCCCCCGCCCAGCACCCATGACCACGGGTCCGCACCGGCTGCGGCGCCGGCCGCGGCCAGTGCCCGGTGATCGTCGGCCAGCCCCGCGGTGGACACGTCGATGGTCACCGCCGACGCGACGGCCAGGTGCCCCAGATCGGCGATCAGGCCGTCGGAGACGTCGGTCATGGCCTGCGCACCCGCGGCCGCGGCGATCGCCCCCTGCCCGTAGGGCGGCGCCGGGGCCAGATGACGCCGCCGCAGTTCGTCGAAGCCACCGATGTCATTGCGCCACAGCTCATATCCGGCCGACGAACGTCCCAGCTCACCGGTGACCGCCACCGTTGACCCGGCCCGCGCCCCGGACCGCAGCACCGGCGCCCGGCCGGCCAGATCCCCGAGCACCGTCACCGAGACCACCCAGGAATCGGCCTGCACCAGGTCACCGCCGACCACGCCCGCGCCCAGCCGACCGGCTTCGGCCCACATCCCGTCGGCCAGTGCGGCGGCGTCGCCGGCCGGGGTGTGCGCCGGGGCGCCGAAAGCGACGACGAACGCGGTGGGACGCGCACCCATCGCCTCGATATCGGCGGCGTTCTGCGCGATCGCCTTGCGGCCGATGTCGTGCGGGGTCGACCAGTCCAGCCGGAAATGCCGGCCCTCGACGAGCATGTCGGTGGAGATGACGGCGCGTCCGTCGGCGCAGCGCACCACCGCTGCGTCGTCACCGGGACCCAACTCGGTGGTGGTGGGCTGGCGGCGGCCGGACACCAGCCGGTCGATCATGGGAAACTCACCAAGCTGACCCAGCGTGGGCTCGTTACCGCGCACAGCCACCGAGTTTAGATGCGACCGAAGGGAACGCAGGCCTTGAGCAATCCGGAGACCGACGGGCCACCGCGCGCCGTGCTGATCGCCGCGCTGGTGGTGGCCGTGGTCGCGGTGGGTGCCGCGCTGGCGTATGCGGCGGCGCGCCAATCCGGCGAACCACCCACCGGGCCGATCCCGCTGGCCACGGTGCCCGCCCCGCACGCCGAAGGCGCGGCCTGCCGCTCCGTGCTGGACGGCCTGCCGCCGCAGCTCGGCGACTTTTCCCGTGCCGAACTCTTGGAGCCGGCACCGGCGGGCGCGGCGGCCTGGACGGCCGGCGGTGGCCGGTCGGTGGTGTTGCGCTGCGGGCTGGACCGGCCGGCCGACTTCGTGGTCGGCTCACCGATCCAGGTCGTCGACGCGGTGCAGTGGTTCGAGGTCCGCGAAGGTGACCGCGCCACCTGGTACACCGTCGATCGACCGGTGTATCTGGCGTTGACGCTGCCGCCGGGATCGGGTCCGGCACCGATCCAGGAGCTGTCGGATCTGATCGCCGCTTCGGTGCCCGCGGTGCCGATCAAGCCGGGGCCGGCGCGCTAACGCAGGCCCACACCGCGCGCCAACGCGGTGTCGACCATGGTCGCCAACAGCGTCGGGTAGTCGACACCACTGGCCGCCCACATCCGCGGGTACATCGAGATGGTGGTGAACCCGGGCATGGTGTTGATCTCGTTGATCACCGGGCCGTCGTCGGTGAGGAAGAAGTCGACCCGGGCCAGGCCTTGCCCGTCCAGCGCCGCAAACGCCCGAATAGCCAAGTGCCGCAGCTCCTCTGCGGTATCGTCATCGATCTTGGCGGGCACGTCGAGCTCGGCGGCGTCATCGAGGTACTTGGTGGCGAAGTCGTAGAACGTGTCGTCGCGATCCCGCACGCCGGCCACCCGGATCTCCCCCACCGTGCTCGCCGCCACCGTGCCGTCGGGGAATTCGAGCACACCGCACTCGAGTTCGCGGCCGATGATCGCGGCCTCGACGATCACCTTCGGGTCGTGCCGGCGCGCCTCGGCGATCGCGGCCGGCAGATCGGCGAGATCGGCCACCCGGCTCACCCCGATCGATGACCCGCCGCGTGCCGGTTTGACGAACAGCGGCAACCCCAGCCGCTGCTGGTCGGCGGTCGACAGCGTCGACTGCCCGGGCCGCAGCACGGCGTAGGGGCCGATCGGCAGGCCCTCGGCGGCCAGCAGCTTCTTGGTGAACTCCTTGTCCATCCCGGCGGCACTGGCCAGCACCCCGGCACCCACGTAGGGCACCCCTGCCAGCTCCAGCAGCCCCTGCACCGTGCCGTCCTCGCCGTAGGGTCCGTGCAGCACCGGGAACACCACGTCCACCGAGCCCAGCACCGCGGTGGGCCCCGGCGTCCCGGCCGGCAGCGCGATGAGCTGGCCGGCCCGTTGCGGATCGGCCGGCAGCGCCAGCTCGGCTCCGGAGGCATTGGTGACCGCCGGCAACTGCCGGTCGTTGATCGCCAGCGCGGCGGGATCGCCGTCGGTGAGCACCCAGGCGCCTTCCGGGGTGATGCCCACCGTGATGGCCTCGAAACGGGCCGGGTCCAGGTTGCGCAGGATGCTGCCCGCCGACACGCAGGAGATGGCGTGCTCGCTGCTGCGGCCGCCGAACACTACGGCCACCCGGATACGTTCGTGGGAATTCACACGCCAGAGGGTACCGGCCGGTCAGCAAGGCTCGACGAAGGAGAGGCGCAGCTGGACCGCCCCATCAGGTCCGGCCGGCCCGCCGCGCCCGCTTACTCCGGCTTGGTGCTGCGCCCCAGCAGGCGCGCCACCGCCTCGTTGACCGACGAGCCCTTGTGGCAGACCCGGTGCACAGCGTCGGTCAGCGGCATCTCCACGTCATAGCTCGACGCCAGCGCCAGCACCGACTGACACGATGTCACGCCTTCGACCACGTGACCGTCTGCGGTACTGGCCAGCCCGGTCGCTCCCGGAGCCGGGGGCATGACCTCGCCGCGACCGAGCCGTTGGCCGAACGATCGGTTACGCGAGTGCGGCGACGTGCAGGTGGCCACCAGATCGCCCACCCCGGCCAGTCCGGCCAGCGTGGCGCCCTTGGCGCCGAGTGCGACACCCAGGCGGATGATCTCGGCCAGGCCGCGGGTGATGATCGCCGCCGCCGTGTTCTCCCCCAGGCCCACCCCGGCGGCCATCCCGCAGGCCAGTGCGATGACGTTCTTGCACGCACCACCGATCTCGGTGCCGATCACATCGGCGTTGGTGTACGGCCGGAAGTATCCGGTGTTGAGCATCCGCTGCAGTGCCACCGCGCGGCCGGAGTCGGTGCAGGCGACCACGGTTGCAGCGGGCTGCTCGGCGGCGATCTCGGCTGCCAGGTTGGGGCCCGACACCACCGCGACCTGGC
Organism: [Mycobacterium] zoologicum; assembly: GCF_020172665.1. Classification (GTDB taxonomy): domain Bacteria; phylum Actinomycetota; class Actinomycetes; order Mycobacteriales; family Mycobacteriaceae; genus Mycobacterium; species Mycobacterium zoologicum. Next base: position 2,937,693 of record NZ_CP083985.1, read on the forward strand.
TGGTGTCGACCCCGGTCACCGCGGCGATCACCTGGCTCATCCGCATCAGGGTGCCCAGTTCGATGCCCTTGGCGACGCTGACCAGGGTGGCGCCGTCGGCCACCTGCGGCGTCCACCCCTCGAGATTGGTCCGCATGGTCTGTGCCGGCACGGCCAGCACCACGGTGGTCAGCCCGTCGAGCGCCTCGGCCGCGTCAGTGGTGGCACGCACCCGATCGGGCACCACGAAACCCGGCAGATAGTCCGGGTTCCGGCGAGTCTCGTTGATCTGCGCGGCGATGTCGGACCGGCGTGCCCACAGCCTGACGTCACTGCCCGCATCGGCGAGCACCTTGGCCAGGGCGGTACCCCACGCTCCGGCCCCCATCACCGCGACGGTGCCCTCGGTCCCGACCATTTCGCACCACCTCCCTCTAGGCGCATCACCCTAACTCGGTGCGGACACTCCAGCCGCCGAACCCGACGCTGGCAGGATGTGAGTTGTGAACTCTGTGGCCGAGGAAACCGGTATCGGCCTGATCATCGCCGTCAAGCAACTCGGCGTTGCCAAGACCAGGCTGGCGCCGGCATTTCCGGCACCGCAGCGCGAGGCCGTGGTCTTGGCCATGCTGGTCGACACCATCAGCGCGGCACTTCACGCCCGCGGGCTGGCGCACATCACCGTGGTCACCCCCGATGAGGCCGCCGCTGCAGCCGCCGCCGAGCTGGGCGCTGAGGTGCTGGCCGATCCGACTCCGGACGGTCACGCCGATCCGCTGAACAACGCACTGGCCATCGCCGAACGCGCGGTGGCTTCCTCGGTTCCGAATATCGTTGTCTTGCAGGGTGATCTGCCGGCACTGCAAACGTATGAACTCGACGAGGCGATCAACGCGGCGCGGGCCCACCCGCGCAGTTTCGTTTCCGACCGGCACGGAATGGGCACCGCGGCGCTGTTCGCGTTCGGTGCCCCGCTGCACCCGATGTTCGGCAGGAATTCATCTACGCGACACCGGGAATCGGGTGCGCTGGAACTGACCGGGGCCTGGCCCGGACTGCGCTGCGACATCGACACCCCCGATGACCTGGCGGTTGCCCGGCAGCTCGGCGTCGGGCCCGCGACTTCACGTGCGTTGGCCCGCCATTAGTCCGAATGGACCCGGTAGCGGCAGGATCGCCGATGCGCCATGATTTCGGAGTGGACGAAATCGAAGCCGGCAGACTCGCCGAGCCCAGCATCGACGAGGTCGACTGGCATCCCAGTGACGTCGCCCCTGCGGCACCTCCCGCGGCCACCCCGGCCGCCGCCACCCAACCGGCCGAAGCCGACGACGAACTGCCCGCGCATCGCTACCTCAACCGCGAACTGAGCTGGCTGGACTTCAACGCCCGCGTGCTGGCCCTGGCCGCCGACACGTCGCTGCCGTTGTTGGAGCGGGCCAAGTTCCTGGCGATCTTCGCCTCGAACCTCGACGAGTTCTACATGGTCCGGGTCGCCGGGCTCAAACGCCGTGACGAGATGGGCCTGTCAGTGCGCTCGGCCGACGGGCTGACCCCGCGCGAACAACTGCGCCGGATCGGCGAGCAGACCCAGCAGATCGCCACCAGCCATGCCCGGGTGTTCCTGGATTCGGTGCGCCCGGCGCTGGCCGCCGAGGGCATCCACATCGTCACCTGGGCCGACCTGCTGCCGGCCGAACGCGACCAACTGTCGACGTACTTCACCGAGCAGGTGTTTCCGGTCCTGACGCCGTTGGCGGTCGATCCCGCGCACCCGTTCCCGTTCGTCAGCGGCCTCAGCCTGAACCTGGCGGTCACGGTCAAGCGCCCCGAGGACGGCGGCAGCCACTTCGCACGGGTCAAGGTCCCCGACAACGTCGACCGTTTCGTCGTGCTCGAGGCACGCGCCGACGGCGGCGACGGGGCGCGCGAGGTCCGCTTCCTGCCGATGGAGGAATTGATCGCAGCGTTCCTGCCGGTGCTCTTCCCCGGCATGGAGATCGTCGAGCATCATGCGTTCCGCATCACCCGCAACGCCGATTTCGAGGTCGAGGAGGACCGCGACGAGGATCTGCTGCAGGCCCTGGAGCGCGAGTTGGCGCGGCGCCGGTTCGGTTCACCGGTTCGTCTCGAGGTCGCCGACGACATGACCGAGAACATGCTGGAGTTGCTGCTGCGTGAACTCGATGTGGACCCTGGCGACGTCGTCGAGGTGCCCGGGCTGCTGGATCTGTCGGCGCTGTGGCAGGTCTACGGCCAGGACCGTCCGGACCTCAAGGACCACACCTTCGTGCCGGCCACTCACCCGGCGTTCGCCGAACGGGAAACGCCCAAAAGCATTTTCGCCACCCTGCGGGAGGGCGATGTGCTGGTGCACCATCCCTATGACTCGTTCGCCACCAGCGTGCAGCGGTTCCTCGAACAGGCCGCCGCCGACCCGGGCGTGCTGGCGATCAAGCAGACGCTGTACCGCACCTCGGGTGATTCACCGATCGTCACCGCGCTGATCGACGCCGCTGAGGCCGGCAAGCAGGTGGTGGCACTCGTTGAGATCAAGGCCCGGTTCGACGAGCAGGCCAACATCAAGTGGGCGCGCAAGCTGGAGAAGGCCGGCGTGCACGTGGTGTACGGGCTGATCGGGCTCAAGACCCACTGCAAGGTCGCTCTGGTGGTGCGCCGGGAGGGCTCGGCGATCCGACGGTACTGCCACATCGGCACCGGCAACTACAACAGCAAAACCGCCCGGCTCTACGAGGACGTCGGGTTGCTGACCGCCGACCCGGACATCGGCGCCGACCTCACCGACCTTTTCAACTCCCTGACCGGATATTCGCGCAAGGTCGCCTACCGCAACCTGTTGGTGGCCCCGCACGGCGTCCGGGCGGGGATCATCGAACGCATCGACCGTGAGATCGCCGCGCATCGAGGCGCCGGCGCCGGGGCGGGCAAGGGCCGGATCCGGCTCAAACTCAACTCGCTGGTCGACGAGCAGGTGATCGACGCACTCTATGGGGCGTCGCGGGCCGGCGTCCGGGTCGAGTTGGTGGTGCGCGGGATCTGCGCGCTGCGACCGGGAGTCGAGGGGTTCTCCGAGAACATCGTCGTGCGTTCGATTCTGGGCCAGTTCCTGGAACACTCCCGGATCATCCACTTCCAAGCTCTCGACGAGTACTGGATCGGCAGCGCCGACATGATGCACCGCAACCTGGACCGGCGGGTGGAAGTGATGGCCCAGGTGAAGAATCCGCGGTTGACCGCGCAACTCGGCGAGGTGTTCGACTCCACCATGGATCCGTCGACTCGCTGCTGGGAGCTCGGCCCCGATGGTCAGTGGACAGCCCGGCCTCGGGCAGGTGCAACGGTGCGTGATCACCAGGCGTCGCTGATGGAGCGGCATCGCAACCCCTGATTCACCAAACGCCGTCCAGCAGGCCCGAATTGACCGGCAGGAGTTGCAAGGTGCCCAACCACTCGTCGTCGAACGGCTCGGCGCCGGAGGATCGGATCGTTCACGCTGCCGGCGCTGTGCTCTGGCGGCGTCGTCGCAAGGCCGTTGAGGTGGCGCTGATTCACCGCCCCCGCTACGACGACTGGTCACTGCCCAAGGGCAAAGTCGACCCCGGTGAGACCGCACCGGTGACGGCGGTACGGGAGATCCTCGAGGAGACCGGCCAGTTCGCCTGCCTGGGGCGCCGGTTGGGATCTGTCAGCTATCCGGTGCAGCAGGGCGTGAAAAAGGTGTGTTACTGGAATGCGCGCGCCCTGGGCGGTGACTTCGTGCCGAATCACGAAGTCGACGATCTGGTCTGGCTCTCGCCCGAGCACGCGATGAAGGAGCTGCAGTACCCTTACGACCGGAAGATCTTGCGGCGGTTCACCAAGGCGCCAGCCGATACCCAGACGGTGCTGATCGTGCGGCACGGCAGTGCCGGCCGCCGGGCCCGGTTCTCCGGTGATGACACCCTGCGCCCGCTGGACAAGAAGGGCCGGGCGCAGGCCGAGGCCCTGGTCTCTCAGTTGATGGCGTTCGGCGCCGCCGAGGTCTACGCGGGCGATCGGACGCGATGCCACCAGACGATGGAGCCGCTGGCCGCCGAACTGGGGGTGCCGGTACACAACGAGCCGGCGCTGACCGAGGAGGCCTACTCCCGCGACCCGAAGACCGCGCGTCACCGAGTACTCAAGATCGCCCGCCAGGGCGGTACCCCGGTGATCTGTACGCAGGGCAAGGTGATTCCGGATCTGATCGCCTGGTGGTGCGCGCGCGACGGAGTGAGCCCGGATAAGTCCCGTAACCGCAAGGGCAGCACGTGGGTGCTGTCACTGTCCGGTGGTCGACTGATCGCCGCCGACCATCTCGGCAGTCCGCTGGCGGCGCCGGTACCGGTGTGAAAAACCGAGCGCCGCGAGGGTATCCCCCGCGGCGCTCGGCCAGTGATGTTGTTACTTACGGCCTTTTCGGGCCGTGGCCTTCTTGGCCGGAGCCTTCTTGGCGGCGACCTTCTTGGCCGGAGCCTTCTTGACCGCGGCCTTCTTGGCCGGAGCCTTCTTGACCGCGGCCTTCTTGGCCGGAGCCTTCTTGACCGCGGCTTTCTTGACCGGAGCCTTGGTAGCGACCTTCTTGGCGGTCACCTTCTTGGCCGGAGCCTTCTTGACGGCGACCTTCTTGGCGGCCACCTTCTTGGCGGCGGCCTTCTTGGCCGGAGCCTTGGCCGCGGTCTTCTTGGCAGCCGCCTTCTTGGCCGGAGCCTTCTTCGCGGCCTTCTTGGCGGTGCCACCGCCGGCGGCACCGGCACCGCGCTTGACGGCCAGCCCGTCCGACGGGACACGCTGCGCGCCAGACACAATCGCCTTGAACTGCGCGCCGGGCCGGAAGGCGGGAACCGACGTCGGCTTCACCTTGACCGTTTCACCGGTGCGGGGATTGCGGGCGACGCGCGCAGCGCGGCGACGGCGTTCAAAGACACCGAACCCGGTGATGGTGACGCTCTCACCCTTGTGGACGGCGCGCACAATGGCATTGACGAAGTGCTCGACGGCTTCGGTCGCCGACCGGCGGTCGGTGTCCAATTCCTTTGTGAGAACCTCGATGAGCTCTGCTTTGTTCATCCAATCCCTCCGAGACCAGTGGCCCTACTTGAGCCGACTAGAGCACACGGTAAACCCTGGTACCACTGATTTCCAAGAGCCACGCGCAATTTCAGGTGAGATTATCGGCAAATGCGGCAAACCGGTTACCGCCCTAGGGAGCTGGCGGCCGGTGTTGAATCTCCCCGAATTCGCTATGGGTGACCGCCGTCAAGGAGCGGGAACGGTGCGCGGTTTCCAGTTCGGACGGCCCGCCTCAAAGGAATCGATTTGATCCAGTTTCCGCAGCGTAAGACCTATATCGTCGAGTCCTTCGGACAGCCGCCAGGCGGTGTAGTCGTCAATAGTGAACGCCACCACCGCCGTTCCGGCGGTGATATTCCGATCTTGAAGATTGACAGTGATTTCCAGCCCAGGGCTACTCTCGATGAGTTTCCAGAGCAACTCGACGTCGTCTTGAGCCACTTGGGCCGCCAGCAACCCCGCTTTGCCCGCGTTGCCCCGGAAGATGTCGGCGAACCGCGATGAGATCACCACCCGGAAGCCGTAGTCCATCAGCGCCCACACCGCGTGTTCGCGAGACGATCCCGTGCCGAAATCGGGTCCGGCCACCAGTACCGAACCCCGGTCGAAGGGACTGGTATTGAGTACAAATGACGGATCGGTGCGCCAGGTCGCGAACAGGCCGTCCTCAAATCCCGTCCGGGTGATGCGCTTGAGGTAAACGGCCGGAATGATCTGGTCGGTGTCGACATTGGACCGCCGCAGCGGCACCCCGATCCCGGTATGGGTGTGAAAAGCATCCATGACTTAGCTCCTTTAAATACCGTTGCGGGTCAGTTCAAGTCGGCCGGGGCGGATAGGGTCCCGCGGATCGCGGTGGCCGCCGCGACAACCGGAGACACCAGATGGGTACGTCCGCCCTTGCCCTGCCTGCCCTCGAAGTTGCGGTTGGAGGTTGACGCACAGCGCTGGCCGGGAGCGAGCTGGTCGGGGTTCATGCCCAGACACATCGAGCAGCCGGGCTGGCGCCACTCGGCACCCGCAGCGGTGAAAACCTCGGCCAGGCCTTCGGCTTCGGCCTGCTGACGCACCCGCATCGACCCCGGCACGACCAGCATTCGCACGCCGTCGGCCACCTGCCGCCCGCGCAGCACCTCCGCGACCGCGCGCAGGTCCTCGATGCGGCCGTTGGTGCACGACCCCACGAACACCGTGTCGACGGCGATGTCGCGCATCGGGGTGCCCGGACGTAGATCCATATAGGCCAACGCCTTCTCGGCGGCGCGGCGCTGGGCCTCGTCGAGAATGGACTCCGGGTCGGGGACCTCCGCACCCAGCGGCACCCCCTGGCCGGGGTTGGTGCCCCAGGTGACGAACGGCGTCAGTTCGCCGGCGTCCAGGTAGACCTCGGCGTCGAACACCGCGCCGGGATCGGTGCGCAGGCTGTCCCAGTAGGCGACGGCGGCGTCCCAGTCCGCGCCTTCGGGCGCATGCGGGCGCCCGCGCAGATAGTCGTAGGTGGTCGCGTCGGGGGCGACCATGCCGGCCCGGGCACCGGCCTCAATGCTCATGTTGCAGATCGTCATCCGGGCCTCCATCGACAGCGACTCGATGGCGCTGCCCCGATATTCGATGACGTAGCCCTGGCCGCCGCCGGTGCCGATCTGGGCGATCACCGCCAAGATGATGTCTTTGGCCGTGACCCCCGGCGGCAACCCACCTCCGGCTCCCCCTTCTACGTTGACCGCCATGGTCTTGAACGGCCGCAGCGGCAGCGTCTGGGTGGCCAGCACGTGCTCGACCTCCGAGGTGCCGATACCCATTGCCAGTGCGCCGAACGCGCCGTGGGTGGAGGTGTGGCTGTCACCGCAGACGACGGTCATGCCCGGCTGGGTCAGACCCAGCTGCGGCCCGATGATGTGCACGATCCCCTGCTCGTCGTCGCCCATCGGGTGCAACCGGATGCCGAACTCGGCACAGTTGTGCCGCAACGTCTCCACCTGGGTGCGCGACACCGGGTCGGCGATCGGCTTGTCGATGTCGATCGTCGGGACGTTGTGGTCCTCGGTGGCGATGGTCAGATCGGGCCGGCGCACCCTGCGGCCGGCCAGGCGCAGGCCCTCGAAGGCCTGCGGAGTGGTGACCTCGTGGATCAGGTGCAGGTCGATGTAGATGAGGTCGGGCTCGGCCTCGCCGCCGGACACCACCACATGGTCGGCCCAGACCTTTTCGGCCAGGGTGCGAGGCTGCTGCGTCTTGGACATCACTGCCATCCCCAAAATCTGGTTGATCTCACATTGTGAGACGTTAGTATCTGTATATGGGACAGCATAGCGGCATCGGAGTTCTGGACAAAGCCCTGGCGGTATTGCACACGATTGCCGAATCGCCCTGTGGTCTGGCCGAACTGTGTGAGCGCACCGGCCTCCCCCGGGCCACCGCGCACCGGCTGGCCGCCGGACTGGAGTCCCACCGATTGCTCGGCCGCGACGACGACGGCCGCTGGCAGATCGGGCCGGCGGTCACCGAACTGGCGGCCCGCGCCGACGATCCGCTGCGCAGCGTGAGCGCCACCGTGCTGCCCCGGCTGCGCGAGATCACCGGAGAGAGCGTGCAGCTCTACCGCCGCGAGGGCTCCGCGCGGGTCTGCATCGCCGCACTCGAACCTCCTGCGGGACTGCGCGACACGGTTCCCGTCGGCGCCAGACTGCCGATGACTGCCGGCTCGGGCGCCAAGGTCCTGCTGGCCTACGCCGAGCCCGCCGTGCAGCAGGAAGTGCTGGCGCAGGCCAAGTTCACGCCTCGCACGCTGGCCGAGGTGCGTCGGCGGGGGTGGGCGCAGAGCGTCGCCGAGCGCGAGCCGGGCGTGGCCAGTGTGTCGGCACCGGTGCGCGATCGGCGCGGCACGGTGGTGGCGGCGATCTCGGTGTCGGGTCCCATCGACCGGATGGGGCGACGCCCCGGAGCGCGCTGGGCGGCCGACCTGCTCGCGTCCGCCGAAGCACTCGCCGACCGGCTGTAGGACCACGTCGGCGCCGCACCTGACAGACTGCAGGCATGGGAACCAAGCAGCGCGCACAGATCGTCATGACCGACGCCGAGGTCGCCGACTTCGTCACCACCCACCGCACCGGAACACTGGCCACCATCGGGCCCGACGGCCAGCCGCACCTGACCGCGATGTGGTACGCGGTGCTCGACGGCGAGATCTGGCTGGAGACCAAGGCCAAGTCCCAGAAGGCGGTCAACCTCAAGCGCGACCCGCGGGTCAGCTTCCTGCTCGAGGCCGGCCAGACCTACGACACCCTGCGCGGGGCGTCCTTCGAGGGAGTCGCCGAGATCGTCGACGACCCGGACACCATCTTCCGGGTGGGCGTCAGCGTCTGGGAGCGCTACACCGGCCCCTACTCCGAGGAGATGAAGCCGGGCGTCGACGCGATGATGAACAACCGGGTCGCTGTGCGGATCGTCACACGCCGCACCCGGTCCTGGGATCACCGCAAGCTGGGGCTGCCGGCGATGCCGCTGGCCGGGTCCACCGCGCCGGTGGAGGACTAAGACTGCACAATCCATGCTCTGCGGCGGGGATTCTTCGTCGAACTCTTGTCGCGTACCCTCCTGATGCCGACGCGCTAATATTCCACCCATGCCATCAGAGGCGCCCGGTCGCCGCGTCAAGGTGCTGGCTGCCGGTCTGCGCCAGCTGAGCGCTCACTGCGGGGCTGTGGGCACCGAGCTGGCCGCGGAGGCCGCTGCTCCACCGATGACCGCAACCACCTGGCAGACCAACGCGACCGCGGTACACGCCGCACGCACCGCCGCGTGCGCAGACCTGGCCAGCGCGGCCAACCACTTGAACACCCGCGCCCAGACGTACGCCAAAGCCGGCACCGACTACGCCATCGACGACCAGCACGCCGCAGCGCAGTTCACCGTCCTCGTAAGGCGCTGATGTCCGCACTGAGCGCAATGCCGGCCGGGTTGCCGACACTGCCGGAGGTGCGGTCGGCGACATTCGACCATCTCGGCTCATTCGCTGACTGGTGCGAAAGCATCTCCGCGAAGACACAGACGCAGTTCGCCGAGATCGCCCAACAGGTACGCACCCCCGGCGGTACCAACTGGGAAGGTAGCGCAGCCAACGCGGCGATCCACCACGCCGACGCCGACGTCCGGAAGCTGCGCGGCTGGGGATGGGCTCACCAGGATGCCGCCGCGGTCGCCCGACGAGGCCAGGAAACCCTGGAGGCCAGCAAGCGGTTAGTGCTTGATGCGGTCGACGACGCCGAGCGAGACGGCTTCATGGTCAGCGGCGAGTACCGGGTCGTCGACACCCGGCCGGTGCTCACCCAAGAACAACTCATCGAACGCCAGACCCAGGCCGACGCGCATTCGAGTTTCATCCGCCACCGCGTCGCCAACCTCGTTGCCAACGACGCCACTGTCGCCTCCCAACTGATAACGGCCACCGCTGATTTCGGCAACCTGAAATTCGACGAGACGCCCGGTACGACCAGTGGGAGACGCGACGGCATACAGCTGGTTGATTGGAGGCAGGACGGACCGCACCAACCCGGGGGCGGATACGGAAGCTACCACTACGGCTATGAATTCAGCACCCCCGAAGGTTGGACCAACGACCAGGTAATGTCAGAAGTGCAACATAATTTCAATAAATACTTCACGTTTACCGCGGATAAAAGTGAGATAATGAACGGCGCCAAAATAAACTTGAAAGGACCATTCGGGGAATACGAACCCGTCCAGGTAACGAGCGTTACACCCAACAGTTTCTCGTTTGTCTCACTTCCCGGTCACAGCGAAGGAGCCGGACGCGTCATCAGGTTCGACATCGTGCCAGCGCCGGCTAGTCCAATCCCCGGTCAACTCAACTGGGAACTGCAAGTTGCCGCGTCGGGGCCGTTGTCCAAGGGAAGTCTCATCCCTGGAGCCAGCTGGGCAAACAAAGCTATATGGCAAGTTTTCGCAAACAACCTGAACGCTAGGCTTCCGAGCCTTCCGCCGACCGCCACCTCGGACTGGTGAACCAATGAGACGTCTACAACCGAAGCCGCTTGCCTTCGCATTGACGGGCATGATCCTTGGATATCTGGTGTGGTCAGTAATCCTTATGGCAATAATCTTACTAACTCCGATTTATTATTGGTGGGTCACCGTTGCCGCCGTAACTCTTATTATTCTCACCTCGGCCGCATTTTTCCGGGCCCGAAAATGCAAGGGTAGGGCAATAGCCTTCGCCTACTGGTTCGCCCCACTGCTACCGTCGATCACATCGGCCTATATAGTAGTGCTCGCATTCTCCCGTTACTGACCGATCCAATTTACCGGCTCTTCCCGATTCAGAGTGCGTTGATTCGGCCTTGAAGTTGGCCGGAGTGGATCAGGGACCCTTGGAGACGCCGACGCCGAAGGTCGACGCCGTGCTATCCGCGGGGTGTGGTCAGGAATGCGCGACGACGTCAAATCATCGATCACACTTGTACCCCCGATGGGATTCGAACCCACGCTACCGCCGTGAGAGGGCGGCGTCCTAGGCCGCTAGACGACGGGGGCTAGAACAATTCCGGGTTGTCAGCATAGCCCAACCCAAACGGCCCGCCTAATCGCTTGCGGCGGACCAGTTTTGCTGGGGTACCAGGACTCGAACCTAGAATGGCTGAACCAGAATCAGCTGTGTTGCCAATTACACCATACCCCATTGGCCTCGTCAGGCCTGGCCATAACCGCTGGTCACAGTGCCGGTCGGGCACTTCGGGCCAGCCGCTTCGGGCCGACGAGCAGACTACCAAACTTCTCCCGCGAAGTTCGCATCGCGCCTAGCGCAGCCCGTCGCGGGCCGCCCGCAACCGGTCCAGACTGCGCCCCGAACCCAGCAGCTCCAGTGACTCGAACAGCGGCGGGCTGATCGTTCCGCCGGTGACGGCCACCCGGATCGGACCGAACGCCTTGCGCGGTTTGAGCTCGAGTCCATCCAGCAGCGCGGCTTTCAGGGCGGCCTCGATGCCGGCGGTGGTCCAGTTCGCCACGCCGTCCAGCGCGGCGATGGCCGCATCCAGGGTGGGCGCCGCGTCGGGCCCCAGCTCCTTGGCGGCGGCCCGCGGGTCCAGCGCGTACTCGTCGTCGTTGAAGAACTTCAGCAGTCCCCAGGCATCCCCGAGCACCACCACCCGGGTCTGTACCAGGCCCGCGGCCGTCGCGAAGTCGGCGTCGCCGAGGCCGGTGTCATGCCCGTGGGTGTCGAAGTAGGCGCGCAGCCGCGCGGTGAAGTCGTCGGCGTCCAGCAGCCGGATGTGCTCGGCGTTGAGTGCGTCGGCCTTCTTCTGGTCGAACCGGGCCGGATTGGAGTTGACGTCGGCCACGTCGAACGCCGCCACCATCTCGGTCATACTGAACACGTCACGGTCCTCGGCGATCGACCAGCCCAGCAGCGCCAGATAGTTCAGCAGGCCCTCCGGGATGAAGCCGCGGTCGCGGTGCAAGAAGAGATTCGACTGCGGGTCGCGCTTGGACAGCTTCTTGGTCCCCTCGCCCAAAACACTGGGCAGATGGGCGAATTCTGGAATCCGGTCGGCCACACCGATGCGGATCAACGCCTGATACAGCGCGATCTGACGCGGCGTCGACGGCAACAGGTCCTCACCGCGCAGCACATGGGTGATCTTCATCATCGCGTCGTCGACCGGGTTGACCAACGTGTAGAGCGGGTCGCCGTTGGCACGAGTCAGCGCGAAGTCGGGAACCGTACCGGCCGGAAACGACGTGTGCCCGCGGACCAGGTCGTCCCAGCCCAGGTCGGTGTCGGGCATCCGCAGCCGCAACACCGGTTTGCGCCCCTCCGCGCGGTACGCGGCGCGTTGCTCCTCGTTGAGGTCACGGTCGAAGTTGTCATAGCCCAACTTGGGGTTGCGCCCGGCGGCCAGGTGCCGGGCCTCGACCTCCTCCGGCGTGGAGAACGCCTCGTAGGCCTCCCCCGCGGCCAGCAACTGCGCCACCACGTCCCGGTGGATCTCGGCGCGCTGCGACTGCCGATACGGGCCATACGGCCCACCCACCTCCGGGCCCTCGTCGAAGTCCAGCTGCAGCCAGCGCAGCGCGTCCAGCAGCGCCAGATAGCTCTCCTCGCTGTCGCGCTCGGCGTCGGTGTCCTCGACCCGGAACACCAGGGTCCCGCCGGTGTGCCGCGCGTAGGCCCAGTTGAACAGCGCGGTGCGGATCAGCCCGACGTGCGGGGTGCCCGTCGGTGACGGGCAGAACCGGACGCGAACAGCAGATTCGGTCACGACTTTCCTTTGCGGACAACCGGATTGGTCAAGGTCCCGATGCCTTCGACCGACACCGACACGGTGTCGCCGTGCTCGATCGGGCCGACGCCGTCGGGGGTGCCGGTGAGGATGATGTCGCCCGGCAGCAGGGTCATCACCGCGGAGATCCACTCCACAATGGCACCGACGTCGTGCATCATCAGCGAGGTCCGGCTGTCCTGCTTGACCGAGCCGTTGACCTCGGTGCGGATCGCCAGGTCGCCCGCGTCGACGTCGGTGACGATCCACGGCCCGATCGGGCAGAAGGTGTCGTGGCCTTTGGCCCGGGTCCACTGCCCGTCGGAGGCCTGCTGCTCGCGCGCCGACACGTCGTTGCCGATGGTGTAGCCCAGTATGTTGTCGCGGGCCCGAGCGGCCGGGACGTCCTTGCAGGGCCGCGAGATCACCACGGCCAGTTCACCTTCGAAGTGGACCGGGAAGGCGTCGGCAGGTAGCTGAATCGGAACGTTCGGCCCGATGATCGCGGTGTTGGGCTTGAGGAACATCACCGGGTTGGCCGGTGGGGCGCCACCCATCTCAGCGATGTGCGCGGCGTAGTTCTTGCCGATGCAGACCACCTTGGACGCCAGGATCGGGGCCAGCAGACGCACGTCGGCCAGCGGCCACGAGCGTCCGGTGAACTCCGGTGTTCCGAAGGGGTGTTCGGCGATCTCGCGAGCCGTCATCTCATGGGGCCGGCCGGCATCGCCCTCCAGACTGACGAAGGCGACACCGTCCGGGCTGGCAATTCGACCTAGACGCATTCGGCAAGCCTAACCAGCGCGGCGCGGGCTGCCTCACCAGCAGGTAGGTCTGTGGAACCATGGTCGGATGTCCGCGGAGCCGATCAGTACGGCCGCACGCTGGTCGGTGATGATCGTCGCGCTGCTGGCGACCATGTGCTCGTTCGTCTTCATCAACGGCATCGCGTTCGTCATCCCGATGCTGGAGACCAAACGCGACACCAATCTGGCGGTCGCCGGTCTGCTGGCCTCGATGCCCAGCTTCGGCATGGTGCTGACACTGTTCGCCTGGGGAGCCCTGCTGGACCGGGTCGGCGAACGGATCGTGCTGGCCGCCGGCTCGGCGCTGACCGCGCTGGCCACCTTCGGCGCCGCGTCGATGAGCTCACTGGTCGGAGTGGGCGCCTTCCTGTTCCTGGGCGGGATGGCCGCCGCCAGCGCCAACAACGCCAGCGGCCGGCTGGTCACCGGCTGGTTCCCGCCGCACCAGCGCGGGCTGGTGATGGGGATCCGCCAGACCGCGCAGCCGCTGGGAATCGCATTGGGCGCCGAGGTGATACCGGACCTGGCCGAGCACGGCCTGTCCCGGGCATTGACGTTCCCGGCGACACTGTGCGCGGTGGCGGCGGTGGCATGCGCCATCGGGATCGTCGATCCTCCGCGCCGGCCACGTTCGGCCGCAACGGTTTCCGAGTTGGCCAACCCCTACGCCGACTCGAAGGTGTTGTGGCGCATCCATCTGTCGTCGGCACTGCTGATGGTTCCGCAGTGCATGCTCGCCACCTTCATGCTGGTGTGGCTGATCGTCGACACCAACTGGTCGATCGCCGCGGCCGCCTCGCTGGTCACTGTCTCGCAGTTGCTGGGCGCGATCGGCCGGGTGCTGGCCGGGCGATGGTCGGACCGAGTTCGATCGCGGCTGCGACCGGTCCGCAGTATCGCCGTCGGCAGCGCGCTGGCCATGTCGGCTCTGGCGGTGACCGATCATCTGCACTGGCAACTGGCCCCGACCGCGATCGTCATCGCGGCGTTCATCAGTGTGCTGGACAACGGGCTGTCGTCCACCGCCGTCGCCGAGATCGCCGGACCGTACTGGAGCGGACGCTCGCTGGGCATCCAGAACACCACCCAGCGGCTCACCGCCGGTATCGCTCCCCCGCTCTTCGGTGCGCTGATCGGCGCGGTCGGTTATCCGCTGGCGTTCGCGGTGTGCGGACTGTTCCCGCTTGCCGCGACCGGGCTGGTCCCGGTGCACGCCGAGCCCGAGGGCCGCTCGGTGCTCGAGGCGTTGCGCACGCTGCGGGTGCCGCCGCAACCGCCTCCCGACCCGCCCGGCCATCCGGGACAGGCCGTACCGTCGAAGAGATGACTGACACCGGTGACTACCGACTGCGCACACCGACGCTGACCGACGGCCAGGCCCTGTGGCAGATGGCCGTCGACAGCACCACCCTCGACGTCAACTCGCCGTACGCGTACCTGCTGTGGTGCCGCGATTTCGCCACCACGTCGGTGATCGCCGAGCGCGGCGGCGCTCCGGCCGGGTTCGTGACCGGCTACCGGCGCCCGCAGCAGCCGGAGACCCTGATGGTCTGGCAGGTGGCGGTGAACGGCGCGCACCGCGGTGCCGGGCTGGCCGGCCGTATGCTTGATCATCTGGTGGCCGCGCAACTGCCCAATGGCGTCACACATATCGAGACGTCGATCACACCCGACAACGACGCCAGCCGGCGGCTGTTCAGCGCCTTCGCCCGCAGGTGGGACGCCACGTTGAACTGCTCGGAACTGTTCGGGACCGGGCTGTTTCCCGAGTCACATCTGTCCGAGGACCTGTTTCGGATCGGGCCACTGCGGGTACCAAATACCCGCTAGACACGGCCCGGCACGGTTGAGATAACGGTTTGATATCGGTAACGTCGCGTTCGCGTAAACGTGAACTCTGGCCGACCGTGGCCGGAGCATCCCGAGCGGGGTGGTGGGTCGGGCGGGAGAAGGCCCGCGACACCGAAAATCGACCTGTCGTTCCGTTCCGTTGTTTGTGATCGACGGACGGAGGAACCATGACCATTTTTGAAACCCTCGAATCCGAGGTGCGAAGTTATTGCCGATCCTGGCCGGTGACATTCGACCGGGCCAGCGGCTCCCGGATGTGGGATGTCGACGGCAAGGAATACCTGGACTTCTTTGCCGGCGCCGGTGCGCTGAACTACGGCCACAACAACCCGGCACTGCGTGGTCCGTTGCTGGACTACCTGAGTTCGGACCGGGTGGTGCACAGCCTCGACATGAATACCGTGGCCAAAGGCCGGTTCCTGGAGCGGTTCGAGGAGGTGATCCTCAAGCCACGCGGGCTCGACTACAAGGTCCAGTTCCCCGGACCGACCGGAACCAACACTGTGGAGGCGGCGCTGAAACTGGCCCGCAAGATCACCGGGCGCGAGTCGATCATCAGCTTCACCAACGCGTTTCACGGCATGACACTGGGGGCGCTGAGTGTCACCGGCAATTCGATGAAACGCGGCGGAGCGGGTATTCCCTTGGTGCACGCCACCCCGATGCCCTACGACAACTACCTCGACGGTGTCGTCCCCGACTTCATCTGGTTCGAACGACTGCTGCAGGACAGCGGCAGCGGCCTCAACGACCCGGCCGCGGTGATCGTCGAAACCGTTCAGGGTGAGGGCGGCATCAACGTGGCCCGACTGGAATGGCTGCGCGGCCTGGCCGATTTGTGCCAGCGCCACGAGCTGCTGCTGATCGTCGACGACGTCCAGATGGGTTGCGGCCGAACGGGCCCGTTCTTCAGCTTCGAGGCGGCCGGGATCGTCCCCGACATCGTCTGCCTGTCCAAGTCGATCAGCGGCTACGGGCTTCCGATGGCGCTCACCCTTTTCAAGCCGGAGCTCGATGTGTGGGATCCCGGTGAGCACAACGGCACCTTCCGCGGCCAGAACCCGTCGTTCGTCACCGCCACCGCAGCGCTGGACTACTGGTCGGACAATCGGCTGGAGAAGTCCGTGCTGCGCAAGGGCGAATTGATCGAGCAATCACTGGCCGAGGTGGTGGAGCCGTTCGACGGGATCAGCACCCGCGGTCGCGGCCTGATCCGCGGCGTGGCCTTCGAACGCCCGGAACTGGCCGGCGAAGTCTGCCGAGAGGCGTTCGAACGGGGCCTGCTGCTGGAATCCTCCGGCCCCGAAGGCGAAGTCGTGAAACTGATGCCGGCGCTGACCATCGACGACGACGATCTTGCCGAAGGACTCACCATCACAGCCCAATCGATCGAGGCGGTCGCCGCCAGGGAACTCGTCGGAACAACCTCAGGAGCCAATCGATGATCGTTCGTACTCTCACCGAGATCAAGGGCACCGACCGCGACGTGCAGTCCAAGACCTGGAACAGCCAGCGTCTGCTGCTCGCCCGCGACGGTCAGCGGTTCTCGATGCACGAGACGATCCTGTACGCCGGCACCGAGACCGCGATGTGGTACGCCAACCACGTCGAGGCGGTGTATTGCGTCGGTGGCGAGGGCGAGTTGATCAATGACGAGACGGGTGAGACCTTTCCACTGACAGACGGCACCCTGTATCTGCTGGACGGCCATGAGCACCACCGGGTTTCGGCTCACACCGATCTGCGTATGGTGTGCGTCTTCGATCCGCCGGTGACCGGGCAGGAGGTGCACGATGAGACGGGCGCCTATCCCCTGCTCATCGAAGAGCCACAACAGGCCGTGCCGTGACGATCGCCGTCGCCGACCACTACCCCACCCGTAACGACGTCACGATCGGTATCCAGCCACGCCATGACCCGGTGGTCTGGGCTCCCGAGAACAGCGGAGGCCCATTGGATGCCAACGGTGTCAGCAGGTTCGACGCCGACGGGTTCCTGGCGATCGACAGCCTGCTCGACGCCGACGTGGTCGCAGACCTGAGCCATGAGCTGGACATGCTGCGCGCCGACCCGGTCCTGGCGGCAGACGAGCGGTCGATCCGCGAGCGCGACAGCGGGCAGATCCGGTCCATCTTCGAGGTACATCGGATCAGCTCGGCGTTCGCCGCGCTGGTGGCCGACCCCCGCCTGGTCGGTCCGGCCCGCCAACTACTGGGCTCGGATGTGTACGTGCATCAGAGCCGGGTGAACTTCAAGCCGGGTTTCAACGGCCGAGAGTTCTACTGGCACTCCGACTTTGAGACCTGGCATGCCGAAGACGGCATGCCAGCCCCGCGTGCGGTCAGCGTGTCGGTGGCCCTGACCGAGAATCTCGACACCAATGGCTCGCTGATGATCATGCCGGGCTCGCACCGCTGGTTCGTGTCGTGCCCGGGCCAGACGCCGCCGGATCACTACCGATCATCGTTGATGCAGCAGGAGATCGGCACGCCCGACGACGAAAGTCTGTCGTGGCTGGCCGAGCAGCACGGTATCCGCCAGATCACCGGCCCGGCCGGATCGGCGGTCTTCTTCGACAGCAACTGCATGCACGGGTCCAGCAGCAACATCACGCCCTATCCACGCTCGAATGTGTTCATCGTCTACAACAGCGTGGACAACGCCCTGGCGCAGCCCTACGGCGCCGCCGCACCGCGGCCGACGTTCATCGCCAGCCGCGTATTCGACCCGGTGTAGGTCCGCCGGCCTCTCCCCGGCCTCTCCCCGGCCTCTCCCCCGGCGAGAGTGCACAAAGGTACGTCGCTACCCTCGAAACGCCGTACTGATGTGCACGGTCGCCGGAGGAGGAGTGCGGGTGCGTCGCTGGTCGATCCTGGGCCTGGCCCTGACGGCGACGTTGTGCGCCAACGTGTTCATCAACGGTGTCGCCTTCCTCATCCCCACCCTGCACAGCGACCGCGGGCTGGATCTGGCCCAGGCCGGGCTGCTGTCGTCGCTGCCGAGCTTCGGCCTGGTGGCCACGCTGATCGCCTGGGGCTATCTGGTGGACCGACTCGGCGAGCGCCTGGTACTGGTGGCCGGCTCGGCGCTCACCGCGCTGGCGGCATTCGGCGCATCCTCGGCCGGCTCGCTGACCGCCACCGGGGCGTTCCTGCTGTTGGGCGGGATGGCCGCGGCCAGCAGCAACAGCGCCAGCGGGCGACTGGTGGTCGGCTGGTTCCCGGCGCATCAGCGTGGCCTGGCGATGGGTATTCGCCAGACCGCTCAACCACTGGGGGTTGGGTTGGGCGCCTTGGTGATTCCCCGCGTGGCCGAGCACCACGGCATCGGCGCGGCACTGCTGTTCCCGGCGGCGGTATGTGCGGCCTCCGCCCTGGCCTGCGCGGTGGGGATCAGCGATCCGCCACGCCCGCCGCGCGCCGAAGCGCCTGCCGAACATCTGGCCAACCCGTATCGCGGTTCGACACTGCTGTGGCGGATCCACGCGATGTCGGTGCTGCTGGTGGTGCCGCAGGTCATGGTGTGGACGTTCATGCTGGTGTGGCTGATGACCGAACGCGGCTGGACGGCGGGCGCGGCCGGAACTCTGGTCACGGTGAGCCAACTGCTGGGGGCGGCCGGCCGGATCAGCGCCGGGCGGTGGTCGGATCATGTCGGATCGCGGCTGCGCCCGATCCGCACCATCGCCGCCGCGGCCGCACTGACCATGATCGCTCTGGCGGCGGCCGCCTGGGCCGGCTGGCCGGTCAGTATCGCGCTGATGGTGGTGGCCTCGGTGATCACCGTGTCGGACAACGGATTGGCGTTCACCGCGATCGCCGAAATCGCCGGGCCGTTCTGGAGCGGACGCGCCCTGGGCACCCAGAACACCAGCCAGCACTTCGCGGCCGGGCTCGCGCCGCCCCTGTTCGGAACCCTGATCGGGGCGGCCGGCTATCCGCTGGCGTTCGCGGTCTGCGCGATCTTCCCACTGGCCGCACTGCCGCTGGTACCCGCCGACGCTGATTCCTAGCGCCACCGTGCAGATGTGTCCGCCCCGACCAGGGGTTTTAGCGGATGTTTGCGCACGGTCGCGGGGAAGGAAAACCCTAGAGCAGGCCCAGAATCCGATCACCGGCCGCGGCGGTGGACAACTTCTGGCCACCCCGGGTGGCCAGGTGCCGTTCGACAGCCGCGTCGACCCGGGCGGCGGCGTCACGCTCGCCGATGTGGTTGAGCAGCAAGCCGACCGACATCACTGCGGCAGTCGGGTCGGCGATGCCCTGCCCGGCGATGTCGGGCGCGCTGCCGTGCACCGGCTCGAACATCGACGGGTTGGCCCCGGTGGCGTCGATGTTGCCGCTCGCCGCCAGCCCGATCCCACCGCACACCGCGCCCGCCAGGTCGGTGATGATGTCGCCGAACAGGTTGTCGGTGACGATCACGTCGAACCGGCCGGGGTCGGTGGCCAGGTAGATGGTGGCGGCGTCGACGTGGCAGTAGGCCGTCTCGACGTCCGGGTAGTCGTGGGCGATCTCGGCCACCGTACGGGTCCACAGTGAGCCGGCGTAGGCCAGCACGTTGTTCTTGTGCACCAGGGTCAGGTGCTTACGCCGGGCCCGGGCCTTCTCGAACGCGAAACGCACCACCCTGGCCACGCCGTAGGCGGTGTTCACGCTGACCTCGGTGGCGACCTCGTGCTCGGTGCCGACCCGCAGCGCGCCGCCGTTGCCGGTGTAGGGCCCCTCGGTGCCTTCCCGCACCACCAGGAAGTCGATCTCGCCCGGGTCGGCCAGCGGACTGGCCACCCCCGGATACAGCCGGCTGGGACGCAGGTTCACGTGATGGTCCAACGCGAACCGGGCGTGCAGCAGCAGCCCGCGCTCCAGCAGACCGGGCGGCACCGACGGGTCGCCGATCGCACCGAGCAGGATCACGTCGTGGCCGCGGATCTCTTGGAGAACCGAGTCCGGCAGCACCTCGCCGGTGGCGTGATAACGCTTGGCGCCCAAGTCATAACCGGTCTTCTCGGTACCGGGCAGCACCGCGTCGAGCACCTTGACGGCCTCAGCGATGACTTCCGGGCCGATCCCGTCGCCCGGGATGACCGCGAGTTTCAGGCTCATGACAGGTCGACCTCTTCGATCTTGTTCGCCTTGACCGCCGCGCTGATCGCCGAGGCGACATCGGCGGGCACCGGACGGTCCACCCGCAGCAACACCGTCGCCCCGGGACCCTCGGCGTCTTCGGAGAGCTGTGCGGCCGCGATGTTGATCTCGGCGGACCCCAACAACGTGCCGATCTTGCCGAGCGCACCGGGCTGGTCGGAGTAGTTGATGATCAGGTTGACGCCCTGAGCCCGCAGATCGAAGTTGCGCCCGTTGATCATGACGATCTTCTCCACCTGCTGCGGACCCGACAGCGTGCCGGCCACCGTCACCACCGACCCGTCGGCGGTGACCGCCCGCAACTCGACGACGCTGCGGTGGTTGGGGCTTTCGGTGGCGGTGCCGATCTCGGCGTCCACCCCGCGCTCGGCGGCCAGGGCCGGAGCGTTGACGAAGGTCACCGGGTCTTCGATGACGGCCGAGAACAGTCCGCGCAGAGCCGAAAGTCGCAGTATCGCCACGTCTTCGGCGGCCAGCTCACCGCGCACCTGCACCGACAAAGACACCGGCAGTCCGTCGGATAGCACTCCGGCCAGCAGCCCGAGCTTGCGCACCAGATCCAGCCAGGGCGCCACTTCCTCATTGACCGCACCGCCGCCCACGTTGACCGCGTCGGGAACGAACTCCCCGGCGAGCGCCAGTTTCACGCTCTTGGCGACATCGGTACCGGCGCGATCCTGCGCCTCGGCGGTGGAGGCACCCAGGTGCGGAGTCACCACCACCTGCGCCAGGTCGAACAGCGGCGAGTCGGTGCACGGCTCGGTGGCGAACACATCCAGGCCGGCGCCGCGGACGTGGCCGCTGGTGATGGCCTCGGCCAACGCGGCCTCGTCGATCAGCCCGCCGCGGGCGGCGTTGACGATGATCACCCCCGGCTTGGTCTTGGCCAGTGCCTCCTTGCCGATCAGCCCGGCAGTCTCCGGCGTCTTGGGCAGGTGAACCGAGATGAAGTCGGCGCGGGCCAACAGGTCGTCGAGGGACAGCAGTTCGATGCCGAGCTGCGCCGCTCGTGCGGCCGACACGTAGGGGTCGTAGGCCACGATGTGGGCGCCGAAGGCCGCCAGCCGCGCGGCGACCAGCTGTCCGATCCGGCCCAGGCCGACCACGCCGACGGTGTGGTCGAAGATCTCGGTGCCCGAGAACGACGAGCGCTTCCACTCATGGTTGTGCAGGGTGGCGTCGGCGGCGGGGATCTGCCGCGCGGCGGCCAGCATCAGCGCGATCGCGTGCTCGGCGGCGCTGTGGATGTTGGACGTCGGGGCGTTGACCACCAGCACCCCGCGCGCGGTGGCGGCGTCAACGTCGACGTTGTCCAAGCCCACCCCGGCGCGGGCCACGATCTTGAGTTTGGTTCCGGCCGCGAGCACCTCGGCGTCGACGGTGGTGGCCGACCGCACCAGCAGTGCGTCGGCTTCCGGAACCGCGGCCAGGAGCTTCTCTCGGTCCGGGCCATCCACCCAGCGCACTTCGACCTGGTCACCGAGGGCGGCAACGGTGGATTGGGCGAGTTTGTCAGCGATCAGAACCACGGGCAGAGTCACCCGGACAGCGTAGTGGGCGGTCGCGAGCGCGGCGGAGCCGGGCAACCCGCATGCCCCACACCCGAGTGCGGCCTGTCCCTCCAGAGACGGCGCAATTTATTCGACTGGACGCGATACGTCAATGCATTGCGTCATCCGCACAGGTTATTACCAGATATTTGCTGACAAGTTGCCAGGCTCAGTGTAGCTTCAGCTTATGTGTGTTGTTTGTCACAAAACTTCATAGGCGTGTCACAGTTCACACTCAGAGGAGGATTCCCATGCGTACTACACTCCGACCCCTTGCCCTCGCGGGCGCCACGCTGATCAGCGCCAGTGCCATCGCCGCCACCCCTGTACTGGTGGCCCCGGCGAAGGTGCCGATGCCGGCCATCGAGCTCACTGCCGACGTGAGCGACATCCTGGGCAACTTCGACCTGTCCGGGATCCTCAACGGCCTCACCGACTTCCTGAACACCCTCAACCTGTCCGACATCTTCGACGGACTGCTCGGCAACATCGACTTGTCCGAGATCTTCGGCGAGTTCAGCCAGCTGCTCGGCAACATCGACTTCTCGGCGATCTTCGACAGCTTCAACGACTTCCTGAGCACCTTCGACTTCACCGGCCTGCTCAACAGCCTCGGCGACTTCCTGGGCGGCCTGGACCTGTCCGGATTCCTCGACGGACTGGGCGACATGCTGGGTGGCCTGGATCTGACCGGAATCCTCAACGGCCTCACCGACTTCCTGACCAACTTCGACATGTCCAACGTCTTCGCCAGCGTCGGCGACTTCCTGACCGACTTCGACGTACCCGGCCTGGTCTCCGACCTGCACCTGACCGCACTGCTGGAAAGCCTGAACGCGTCCGGCCTGCTCGACGGCTTGATGGGTGGCCTGCTCGGTGGCCTGCTCGACCTGTAGTCCTGCCGATACTGAAGACGAGTGGCCCCTTCCCAAAGGAAGGGGCCACTCGTCTTTCTGCCCGCTGATACCAGCGGCGAACCTCAGGCGGTCTCGGTGATCGGCCGGTCCACCCAGCTCATCAGGTCGCGCAGCTTCTTGCCGGTGACCTCGATCGGGTGCTCGGCGTTGGCCTTACGCAGACCTTCCAGCTCCTTGTTGCCGCCTTCGACGTTGGCCACCAGGCGCTTGACGAAGGTGCCGTCCTGGATGTCGGACAGGATGTCGCGCATCCGCTGCTTGGTGTCGGCGTCGATCACCCGCGGCCCGGACAGGTAGCCGCCGAACTCCGCGGTGTCGGACACCGAGTAGTTCATCCGGGCGATCCCACCCTCATACATCAGGTCGACGATCAGCTTGAGCTCGTGCAGCACCTCGAAGTAGGCCATCTCCGGGGCGTAGCCCGCCTCGACCATCACCTCGAAGCCGGCCTTGACCAGTTCCTCGGTGCCGCCGCAGAGCACGGCCTGCTCGCCGAAGAGGTCGGTCTCGGTCTCCTCTTTGAAGGTGGTCTTGATGACGCCCGCCCGCGTGCCGCCGATGCCCTTGGCGTAGGACAGCGCCAGCGCCTCGCCGGTGCCGGTCGGGTCTTGGGCGACCGCAATCAGCGAGGGCACGCCCTTGCCGTCGACGAACTGCCGGCGCACCAGGTGACCCGGGCCCTTGGGCGCGACCATCCCGACGGTGATGTCGGCGGCCGGCTTGATCAGACCGAAGTGGATGTTGAGGCCGTGGCCGAAGAACAGTGCGTCACCGGACTTGAGGTTGGGCTCGATGTCGTTTGTGAAGATCTCGGCCTGCGCGGTGTCGGGTGCCAACAGCATGATCACGTCGGCCCACTTGGCGACCTCGGCCGGGGTGTCGACCTCCAGGCCCTGCTCGGTGACCTTAGCCCGCGACTTGGAGCCCTCCTTGAGACCCACCTTCACCTGCACACCGGAGTCGCGCAGGCTCAACGAGTGCGCGTGGCCCTGACTGCCGTAGCCGATCACACCGACCTTGCGGCCCTGGATGATCGACAGGTCGGCGTCGTCGTCGTAGAACATCTCAACTGCCACTGGTTTTCTTCCTTACTATCTCTTCGTTGGGAAACTATTTGGCCGTACCGATGCCGCGCGGACCGCGCGCCAACGATACGAGACCCGATTGGACGATCTCGCGGATGCCGTAGGGCTCCAGCACCCGTAGCAGCGCCTCGAACTTGGCCGGGGTGCCGGTGGCCTCGATGATCAACGACTCCGGCGAAACGTCGATCACCCTGGCGCGGAACAGATTCACGGCCTCGACGATCTGCCCGCGGGTCCCGGCATCAGCGCGGACCTTGATCAGGGCGATCTCGCGGGCCACCGAATTGTCGTCTTCCTGCTCGACGATCTTGATGACGTTGATCAGCTTGTTGAGCTGCTTGGTGATCTGCTCGAGCGGGGTGTCCTCCACCGAGACGACGATCGTCATCCGGGACATGTTCTTGGTCTCGGTGGCGCCCACGGCCAGCGACTCGATGTTGAAGCCACGCCGGGAGAACAGTGCCGCAACCCGAGCCAGCACACCGGGTTTGTCTTCGACCAGCACCGACAGCGTATGCGTCTTCCAAGACATCAGGCGTGTCCTTCGTTGTCGTTGTCGTCGAACAGCGGCCGAATTCCGCGAGCGGCCTGGATCTCGTCGTTGCTGGTACCTGCGGCCACCATCGGCCACACCTGCGCGTCGGCGCCGACGATGAAGTCGATCACCACCGGACGGTCGGTGACCGCCCGGGCCGCATTGATCACGTCTTCAACGTCTTCTTCACGCTCGCAACGCAATCCGACACAGCCCAGCGCCTCGGCCAGCATCACGAAGTCCGGAATGCGGTGCGAGTGGGTGGCCAGGTCGGTCTGCGAATACCGCTCGCCGTAGAACAGGGTCTGCCATTGGCGCACCATGCCCAGGTTGCCGTTGTTGATCAGCGCCACCTTGATGGGGATTCCCTCGATGGCGCAGGTGGCCAGCTCCTGGTTGGTCATCTGGAAGCAGCCGTCGCCGTCGATGGCCCACACCTCGGCCTCCGGGCTGCCCATCTTGGCGCCCATCGCCGCCGGAATGGCGAATCCCATGGTGCCCAGTCCCCCGGAGTTCAGCCAGGTGCGGGGCTTCTCGTAGGAGACGAACTGCGCGGCCCACATCTGGTGCTGGCCCACGCCGGCGACATAGATCGCGTCAGGTCCGGCGATGCGGCCCAGCTTCTCGATCACCAACTCCGGCGACAGGCTGCCGTCACTCTGCGGCCCGTAGCTCAGCGGATAGGTCGAGCGCAGGTCGTCCAGGTAGGCCCACCAGTCGGCGAGGTCCAGGCCGACATCTGCCTTGTCGTGACGCAGGGCGGCGATCAACTCTGTGATGACGGCCTTGACGTCGCCGACGATCGGGACGTCGGCGTGCCGGTTCTTGCCGATCTCAGCCGGGTCGATGTCGGCGTGGATCACCTTGGCGTCCGGGGCGAACGAGTCCAGCTGGCCGGTGACCCGGTCGTCGAACCGGGCGCCCAGGGTGATCAGCAGGTCCGATTTCTGCAGGCCGGCAACGGCCGACACGGCGCCGTGCATGCCGGGCATGCCGAGGTGCTGGCGGTGGCTGTCCGGGAAGGCACCACGGGCCATCAGGGTGGTGACCACCGGAATGCCGGTCATCTCTGCCAGCTCACGCAGCTCGGCGCAGGCGTCGCCGCGGATCACGCCGCCGCCGACGTAGAGCACCGGGCGGCGTGCCGCGGCGATCAGCTTGGCGGCCTCGCGGACCTGCCGATTGTGCGGCTTGATGGTGGGCTTGTAGCCGGGCAGGTCGAGCCGCGGCGGCCAGGCGAACGTGCACTGGCCCTGCAGCACGTCCTTGGGGATATCGACCAGAACTGCTCCGGGCCGCCCGCTTGCCGCGATGTGGAATGCCTCGGCCAGCGCCCGCGGGATGTCGTCGCCGTTGCGAACCAGGAAGTTGTGCTTGGTGATCGGCATGGTGATGCCGGAGATGTCGGCCTCTTGGAAGGCGTCGGTGCCGATCAGCTGGCGACCGACCTGCCCGGTGATCGCGACCACCGGGATGGAGTCCATCTGCGCGTCGGCCAGCGGGGTGACCAGGTTGGTGGCACCGGGGCCCGAGGTGGCCATGCACACCCCGACCCGGCCGGTGGCGTGCGCGTAGCCACTGGCGGCATGGCCGGCGCCCTGCTCATGGCGCACCAGCACATGGCGCAGCTTCTTCGAGTCGAACAACGGGTCATAGACCGGCAACACGGCACCGCCGGGGATGCCGAAGATGACGTCGACGTCGAGTTCCTCCAGCGACCGGATCACCGACTGGGCGCCGGTCATCTGCTCGGGCGCGACGCGCTTGGCGGGTGACTTGGTTTCCGTCCCGTTGGCTGACTGCTGCGCTGCCGACCGCTCGGGCGGTCGTGTGGTGGGTGCGCTCACGATTTCCTCTTTGTCTCTGGTGCTCTGGACTGGTGGCAACAAAAAACCCCCGCCAGCTCAGCTGCTGCACGAGGGTTGCGCGTTGGTGGTTGAAAGCTCAGGCAACAACCAACGCGCAGGGGGCTACTACGAGCATGCCGTTGTCCATAGCCGATGACGGTAGTCGCTGCACCGACCGGCAGTCAAACCCTGGTCAGTGCAGATGATCGACCAGGGCGCCCTGCTCGCCGAAGAGCTCCGCCTCCCAGTGCTCCAGCAGCGCCGCGTTGTCCTGGTCATCGGGATGGAAACCCGGCCGCAGGTACTCGCCCAGCCGGCGGAAGACCGCGCGGGTCAGGAACGGCGAATGCCGCAGGGCGGCAAAACTGCGGACGAGCCGTACCGGGTGATAGGAGGCCCGGTCGGCGAAGAGCGAGATGATGGTGTTCACCACGACGGCGAGCGGGAAAGTGAACCGGATGATCCGCATCGTGCGGATGCGCCGGGTCTCGTCACCGCCGACGGCGCGATAGACGTCGAATGCCACCGAACGGTGCTCGGACTCCTCAATGGCGTGCCACAGCAGCATGGACCGCACTTCGGTGGTGCCGAGCAGGGCCTGGGCCCGCTCGTCGGACAGCAGCGTCTCGGCGAATACGGCGGTGAAGTGTTCGAGCGCCGCAGTGATGGCCAGGCAGGTCAGCGGCGAGAACCGGCGTTCGACGGCGGCCTGCCGGCGGGCCACCAGCCGGTCGATCCTGCGGGTCGGGTAACCCATCTCGTGCAGCCGCTCGTTGAGCGCACGGTGCTCGCGGCCGTGGGTCATCTCCTGGCCGATGAATCCTTTGACCTGATCTTTGAGATCGGGGTCGGTGATCTGATCGGCGTAGCGGCGCACCGAACGAATGAAGAAGTCCTCACCCTCGGGGAACACCGCCGACAGGTGCGCGATCATGTGGCTCATCACCAGGTCGCCGGCGACGAAGTGGCGGTCCAGGGCCGCCACCGGGTAGCTGAACCGGATGCGGCGCGGCTGTACCGCCGGGTGGTGGTTCTCGTTGGCGGTCATGACTCCCTCTCGGGTGGTGGGTCTGTAGGGCCGGTCACCAGTGGCCGAACCAGCATTTTGAAAGTGTTGAGAACGTCGTTGGTGGCCACCGGTTCATGGCCCTCTATCGACCGCGACATCGCAAGGCCGTTCATCAACACGAAAGCCATCTGCAGGCCGATGCGCGACCGTGGGGCGGCGACACCAGCGGGGTCGGCCGGGCCGAGCAGTTGGTCGTAGACGCGCTCGCAGGCTTCCGCGAACTGCCGATCGGTTTCGATGACCGCCGGCGCCAGGTCCGGGTCGGTGCGCGCCGCCACCCACAGTTCGTGTGTCGCGGTGAAGGTCGGACCGGAGAACATCGACCACAGCAGGTCGAAGGCCTCGTCAAGCTTGTCGGCGGCGGGATCGAGTCCTGCCATCAACACCTCGAACTCCTCGATGCGCCGGTTCAGCGAGAACTCGATGGCCGCGGTCAGCAGGCCGATCTTCGAAGGGAAGTGACCTTGCAGCGCCCCCACCGAGACCCCGGCGCGGCGGGCCACCTCGGTGGTCGTCGTGCCCTTGAATCCGACCTCTACCAGGGCGTCGAGGGTGGCGTCCAGCAGCGCACGCCGGGTCTCGGCAGTGCGCTCCGCCTGGGTGCGGCGGGGCTTGGTGGGTTGGGTGGGCGTCACCCGCTCATCATTACGCACTAAAAATAAGTAGTCAATATTTATTCTTTGTGCGGACCCCGCCGCCGTGTAGATCAGCCCAGCGGGTTCGCCCCGTTGAGGAACACCCACATCGCCACGCCGCCGGCGATGCCGAGGAGCAGAGCCGCGACCGATCCGATGAACGGCCGCCGAGCCCAGCCACGGTCGCCGTCCAGCCCGTACCGGCCCGGACCGACCAGCACGATCGCCACCGCGACGACGATCAGCATGAGGTGGAACTCGTGGCCCTCGGGAAGAAACACCGCAAAGCGGCCCTGCTCGTGCGAGACACCGGCCAGCACGCCGTTGATCAGGTAGGCCAGTGCGCCGGCGGCGGCCAACGGGGTGAACAACCCGAGCACCAGCAGCAGGCCGGCGGCGATCTGACCCCCGCCCGCGGCGTAGGTGAGGATGTCGGCGTGCTGGTAGCCGGCGGCCGAGATCGAGTCCTGGAACCCGTTCAGGCCCGCACCGCCCCACCAGCCGAACAGCTGGCGCAGCCCGTGCGCCACCAGCAGGATGCCCAGACCCAACCGCAGGATCAGCAGGCCCAGGTCCTGGGTGCCGCGACGGTCCACCGCACGAAACGGCTCGTCGGCGTCGACAGCCCCGGCCAGCCGTCCGCCGGCGGGCTGCGGCTCGGCATACGGCAACGGGTGGTAATCGCCGCCGATGCCGCGGGCACCGGTGGGGTCGTAGGGCGGAATGGCTGCGGTCTCGAAATCACCGGTATAGGTCGGTGATGGCATGTCGTCCTCCGGATCTACCAGACGTGCCGATTTGGGACGCCTTTTGCCTGCGTCGGCAGTCTCATCCGGCTTGCGCCAGCGTGAGCCCTCACCTTGACTGGTCACCCAGCCAGGGTAAGGGCAACCCGGATCGGATTGGGGATTTGAACGGCTTCGTTAGCGAATCGAATCCGGCCCGGTACAGCCCGGACAACGCCGCGGGAGTCTTCGCCCGGAGCGGACTTCCTGGCGAGAACGGACCGGGGGTCCGTAACCTGACGGGCATGCGTATGCGCGGGGCGGTTCAGCGGATGCCAGTTGTCCTGTGCACGGCACTCCTGACGCTGACCGGCTGCGCGCATTTCGACGACGCACAGTCGCAGCCGTTCACCACCGTGCCCCGCCGCGGGATGGCGCCAGCCACCACGCCCCCGCCTCCCCCACCGCTGCCGGCGAATCCGTTCCCCAAGCAATGCCCGGCACCCGGGGTGATGCAGGGCTGCCTGGAGAGCACCAGCGGCCTGATCATGCACGCCGACAGCAAATCCGCCCTGGTCGCCGAGCGGACCACCGGTGCGGTCAAAGAGGTCTCGCTGAGCGCCGAGCCCAAGGTGAAGACGGTCATCGGCGTCGATCCGGCCGGCGACGGCGGGCTGATGGACATCGTGCTGTCCCCCACCTACGCGCAGGACCGGCTGATGTACGCCTACATCAGCACCCCGACCGACAACCGGGTGGTTCGGGTCGCCGACGGCGACGTCCCCAAAGACATCCTGACCGGAATCCCCAAGGGGGCGACCGGCAACACCGGCGCGCTGATCTTCACCAGCCCCACCACGCTGGTGGTGCAGACCGGTGACGCGGGCAACCCGGCGGCGGCAGCCGATCCCGGATCCACAGCAGGCAAGGTGCTGCGCATCGAGCAGCCGACCACGGTCGGACAGGCCGCCCCCACCACCGCGCTGAGCGGGCTGGGCGCCGGCGGCGGGATGTGCGTCGACCACGTCGACGGTTCGCTCTACGTCACCGACCGCAGCCCCGGCGGCGACCGCCTGCAGCGCATCACCAAGGACTCCCAGGTCTCGACCGTGTGGACCTGGCCGGACAAGCCCGGTGTGGCCGGCTGCGCCGCGATGGACGGGATCGTGCTGGTCAACCTGGTCAACACCAAGCAGACCGTGGCGGTCCGGTTGGCCGCCGGCACCGGTTCGGTCAGCAGCGAGCCCGAGGTCATGCGCCAGGACACCCACGGCCACGTCTGGGCGGTGAAGATGTCTCCCGACGGCAACGTCTGGGGCGCGACGGTGAACAAGACCGCCGGCGATGCCGAGAAGCTCGACGACGTTGTGTTCCCGCTGTTCCCGTCCGGCGGCGGCTTCCCGCGGGCCAACGACGACAAGGACTGATCGAGCGGGACCGGCTGCCAGCCAGCTGGACCCCGGTCCACCAGATCACCCCGACGCTCCACCGTAACTCCACTTATCTCTGAGACTTTCCTGTCAATTTCTTAACGGTCCGTAGCGCGAAGTCGTCGCAAAGTTCGGAAAAAGCCATCTCGACCTCGTCTTATTGCTATAGAGCTATTTGTGGATTCACAACTTACTTTCACGTAGCATTCCATCCGCCGTGTCAACCGTCACGCGCTAGTAACAAGGAGACCCATGCAACACCTCGCCCCCGCCCCCTGGGTTGCCGCCGGAATCGCGCTCATCGGCGCCGGCGCCATCGCCGCCACTCCGGTCGCCGCGCTGCCCACCCGGCTTGACTCGCCCGCGGTCGCACTGACCGCCGGTATCGATGTCTTCGGAGCCTGGCAGGACGTGTTCGACACCGCCAAGGCAAACATCACCACGCTGTCGGACAACGCTTCGCTCGTCGCCGGGCAGCAACTGATCGCAGACCTGGTCAACGGCACGTCGATCGATCCGCAGGCGGTCGTTGACGCCATCGTGCAACCCAACATGGCAACCGACCTGCCGATGTCTCCGCTGCTGCTGAGCAACGACGCGCTGCAGGCGCTGATCACGCTGGTGATGCCGCAGTTCATGCCCAGCGACTTCCCCCTCACCACCGAGCAGCTCACGCCGATCCTGTCGTTCCTGGCCTCCCCGTTCAGCGGCGTGCTGATGGGTGCTATCGGCCCGTCGATCGCTCCGCTGGTAGCGCTGGGCAACAGCTTCACCGACATCAGCAACGCCCTGACCGGCGACGACCCGGACTGGAACACGGCCCTGCAGGACATCGTCAACATCCCGGCCAACATGGTCGGCGGCCTCCTCAACGGCGCGACGCTCAACCTCGATGCCCTGCTGCCGACCCTGACGGAAGCCGGCCTGCTCCCCGAGAATTTGGACGTCACCGCACTGAGCTACACGTTCGGCGGGCTGTTGTCACCCGGCGTCACCGGCACCGACGTCGAGGGCTTCGTCAACTTGATCTCCGACGGCAGTTCCCCCGGCATCGGCGGCTCGATCATCAACGGACTGGGGCTGACCACCGGCCTCATGGGCTTCCCGCTGGTGGTTGAGGGCCAGGGCGTCGGATCGATCGGCGCTTGGGAGAGCCTGGACCAGATCATCGCCGCCGCGCTGGGCTGGGACGGTGCCAGCGACCCGCTCGACGGTCTGCTCGGCTCCATCTGAATCTGCGGATGACCGCGAAGTGGCCCCCTTGACGAAGGGGGCCACTTCTGCGTCGCGAGGCATGCGGCACCCATCGCCCGGCCGGTTCTCACAAAACCATTACCGACTCCGCCCGAGCGCCTTAAATATCAGCCTTACGTTGGGAATCGAGCGGTCGACAGAACGACCGTCCAGCGAAAAGGATGACGACACCATGTTGATCGACGTTCGGTGGCTGCAGTACATCTTGGACCATCTGGGCCACCACTCGACACGTCAGCAGCCGCAGCCGCACGCCGCCATCGCGGCCTGAGCCGCGCAGGACTAGCCGCAGGCTGCGAGCACCAGCTCACGCACCCGGGCGGCGTCCGCCTGGCCCTTGGTGGCCTTCATCACCGCACCCACGATCGCACCCGCGGCCTGCACCTTGCCGCCCCGAATCTTCTCGGCCACATCCGGATTCGCAGCTAACGCCTCGTCGATCGCCGCCTGGATCACCGAGTCGTCACGGACCACGACCAGGCCCCGGTCGGTCATCACCTGCTCGGGCTCGCCCTCACCGGCCAGCACACCCTCAACCACCTGCCGGGCCAGCTTGTTGGAGAGCTTGCCCGAATCCACCAGAGCCACCACCTGCGCGACCTGCGCCGGCGTGATGCCCAATGCGTCGAGTTCGACGCCGGCCTCGTTGGCTTTCTGAACCAGGAAGTTTCCCCACCAGGCCCGGGCCGCCTCGCTGGACGCCCCGGCGGACACGGTGGCGGCGACCATTTCGACCGCACCGGCGTTGACCAGGTCACGCATCACCTCGTCGGAGACGCCCCACTCGTCCTGAATCTTCTTGCGCGACAGCCACGGCAGCTCCGGAATGGTGCCGCGCAGCTCGTCGACCCATTGCGCACTCGGCGCCACCGGCTCCAGGTCGGGCTCGGGAAAATACCGGTAGTCCTCGGCAGTCTCCTTGGCCCGGCCCGGGCTGGTGTAGCCGGCCTCGTGAAAGTGCCGGGTCTCCTGGACCACCGTTCCGCCACCGGTGAGCACTGCACCCTGGCGACGCATCTCGTAGCTGACGGCCACTTCGACGCTCTTGAGCGAGTTGACGTTCTTGGTCTCGGTGCGGGTGCCGAATTCGGTTGCACCGGTTGGCTTCAGCGAGACGTTGGCATCGCAGCGCATCGACCCCTGGTCCATCCGCACATCGGAGACGTCGAGCACCCGCAGCACATCCCGCAGCGCGGTCACATACGCCCGGGCGATCTGCGGGGCCCGTTCGGCGGTGCCGGTGATCGGCTTGGTGACGATCTCGATCAGCGGCACCCCGGCCCGGTTGTAGTCGACCAGCGATTCGGTAGCGTCCCCGATGCGGCCGCTCTCACCGCCGATGTGGGTCAGCTTGCCGGTGTCTTCCTCCATGTGGGCGCGCTCGATGTCGACCCGCCAGAACGTCCCGTCATCAAGCGGCACGTCGAGGTAGCCGTTGAAAGCGATCGGCTCGTCGTACTGGGATATCTGGTAGTTCTTCGGCTGGTCGGGATAGAAGTAGTTCTTCCGGGCGAATCGGCACCAGGAGGCGATCTCGCAGTTCAGCGCCAGCCCGATCCGGATCGCGGACTGCACCGCGGCCCCGTTGAGAACGGGGAGCGAGCCGGGCAGCCCCAGGCACACCGGGCACACCTGGGTGTTGGGTTCGGCGCCGAACTCCGTCGAGCAGCCGCAGAACATCTTGGTGGCCGTGGACAGCTCGACGTGCACCTCCAGGCCCAGTACCGGGTCGAAGCGGGCGACGACGTCGTCGTAATCGAGCAGTTCGGCGACAGCAGCGGTCATGCCCGGAAGTCTAAGCGACCGGGTCACACCGGCCAGTCCTCCATCCGCCGGGCTGCGTCGAAGAACATCCACTCATAGCGCGACGCGGTGTGGAAATGTCGGCACATCAGGTCCCACTCCGCCGGCGAGGCCTGGGCACCGACTCGGTCGATGACACCGAGCACCTGCTCGACCACGGCCTGGTACTCCGCTCCCGCGTAGGTGTCGATCCAGCGCTGGAACAGCGGGTCCGGGGAGCCGATGCGCTGCAGGTGCTCACCCACCCGGGCGTAGATCCAGTAGCACGGCAGCACCGCTGCGACCGCCTCGGCGTAGGACCCGGTCGCGGTGACCGCCAGCAGGTAGCTGGCATAGGCCTGCGTGGTCGGGGCGACCGGCAGTGATGCGGCCCCCGCCGAGCTCAAGCCCAGTTCAGCGAGCAGCCCTGCGTGCAACTCGTTTTCGGCGGCGATGGCCACTCCGGCGTGCTCGGCGAACATGGTCAGCTCCGCCTCGACCGGCGCCTTGGCCGCGCACCCGGCCAGCGCCCGCGCATACGCCCGCAGATAGTGGGCGTCTTGGACGAGGTAATAACGAAATCGGTCGTGGCCCAACGAGCCGTCCGCCAGTCCGGTGACAAAGGGGTGCTCGCAGATTCGCTCATAGATGTCGGCGGCCAGGCCCCACAGCGCCGCACCCGTCCGATCAGCCATGCCCCAGGCTATCCCGTCGCACTAAGCTGGCCGGATGTCAGACCGCAACGTCTTCGGCCAGCCCCTGCAACAGTGCGGCACAGACCCGGTCACCGGTTTCTACCGCGACGGCTGCTGCTCATCGGGTCCCGAAGACATCGGGCTGCACACCATCTGCGCGGTGGTCACCGCCGAGTTCCTCGCCCATCAGCGCTCGATCGGCAATGACCTGTCCACCCCGATGCCCGCCTACCGGTTCCCCGGACTTACCCCCGGCGACCGGTGGTGTGTGACCGCGGTGAATTGGCTTCGCGCACACCAAGACGGCTGTGCTGCCCCGGTGGTACTGGCCGCCACCCACGAGCGCACCCTCGATGTTGTCTCGCTGGATGTGTTGCGGCAGTACGCGGTTGACGTTCCCGACAGTCCGGGTGAACTGTGAGTCAATAACCCAGCGTGACGCCCGTACCGCCGCCGCCGCTGTTCTGCTGGCGGTTACGGACGTACCAGACGAATTCCTCGACCAGCCCGCCGTTTTCGGGACAGTCCGCCGACACCGACGCTGCGAGCAGCCGCCCGGTCTGGTCCTCCGGCAGGCCGCTGGTCGCCAGGATGTGATCGACCGCGCGCTTGACGCCACCCAGGTTCGGCTGGTCACGCATGAACCCGCAGACCTCGCCGCCGTGGTCGTCGACGTAGCCGCCCACCGCGTCGCCGCTGGCGTGAGCCGAACCGGCGGAGAGCAACGCCACCGGCAGCGCACTCAGGGCAGCGACCATCCATGTCAGTTTTGTCATCTCCGCCCCATCATCAGTTGTCAAGCAGGTGATCGGCACAACGCCGAACATACGGTGACCATTGTGCGGCCATTTTCGCTCTTTGTCATGCTCATGCCGCGTGCGGACGGCCACCGGCCTCAGCCGAAGAACGCCGCCGCGTCGTCATAGCGGCTCTGCGGCACCACCTTCAGTTGACGCACCGCGTCGGCCAGTTGCACCCGGCCGATCTCCTGACCGCGCAGCGACACCATCATGCCGTACTCGCCGGCGTGCGCGGCGTCGGCGGCGTTCACGCCGAACCGGGTCGCCAGCACCCGGTCATAAGCGGTCGGGGTGCCGCCGCGTTGCACATGGCCGAGCACCGTGGTGCGCACCTCCTTCTTGACTCGCCGCTCGATCTCGACGGCCAACTGGGCGGCGACCCCGGTGAATCGTTCGTGACCGAACTCGTCGACTCCGCCGGCCCGCAACTCCATCGAGCCGGCAGCGGGTTTGGCGCCTTCGGCAACGACGCAGATGAAGTGTGACGAGCCGTGCTGAAACCGCTGTTTCACCAGCCGGCACACGTCCTCGACGTCGAAGGGCTGCTCCGGGATCAGGGTCATGTGTGCGCCGGTAGCCAGACCCGCGTTGAGCGCGATCCAGCCGGCGTGGCGGCCCATCACCTCGACCAGCATCACCCGCTGATGGGATTCGGCGGTGGAGTGCAGCCGGTCGATGGCGTCGGTGGCGACCTGCAGCGCAGTGTCATGACCGAAAGTGACGTCGGTGCAGTCGATGTCGTTGTCGATGGTCTTGGGTACCCCGACGACCGGGACGTTCTCCTGCGACAGCCAGTGCGCCGCGGTCAGCGTGCCCTCACCACCGATCGGGATCAGCACGTCGATGCCGTTGTCATCCAGGGTCGCCTTGACCTGATCCAGGCCGGCGCGCAACTTGTCCGGGTTCACCCGGGCTGTGCCCAGCATGGTGCCGCCCTTGGCCAGCAGCCGATCGTTGCGATCATCGTTGGCCAGTTGGACGCGGCGGTTCTCCAACAGTCCACGCCAGCCGTCTTCGAATCCGACCACCGTCGAGCCGTAGCGCGAGTCGCAGGTGCGCACCACCGCCCTGATCACCGCGTTCAGTCCGGGGCAGTCGCCGCCGCCGGTGAGCACTCCGATACGCATGGCCCCCATCTTGCCGGGTGCCGACTTCCCCCGGGGCTAGATCGCGGTCGGCAGCGCTCCGCGGGCCGCCTCGTAGGCCGCCCCCACCCGGTACAGCCGGTCATCGGCCAACGCCGGCGCCATGATCTGCAGCCCCACCGGCAGCCCGTCGTCGCCGGAGAGCCCCGACGGCACCGACATGCCGCAGTGCCCGGCCAGGTTCAGCGGCAGCGTGCACAGATCGAACAGGTACATCGCCAGCGGGTCGTCGACCTTCTCGCCCAGCCGGAACGCAGTCGTCGGCGTCGTCGGCGAGATCAGCACGTCGACGGACTCGTACGCGGTGTCCAGATCCCGCGCGATCAGCGTGCGCACCTTCTGCGCCTGGTTGTAATAGGCGTCGTAGTAGCCGGCCGACAGCGCGTAGGTGCCGAGCATGATGCGGCGCTTGACCTCCGGGCCGAATCCGGCCGCCCGGGTCAGCGCCATCACCTCTTCGGCGCTGTGAGTGCCGTCGTCGCCGACCCGCAGCCCGAAGCGCATCGCATCGAAACGGGCCAGGTTGGACGACACCTCCGAGGGCAGGATCAGGTAGTAGGCGCTCAGCGAATAGTCGAAGTGCGGGCAGTCGACCTCGGAGATCTGCGCACCAAGGGCTTTGAGCGCTTCGACGGCGGCGTTGAACGACGCCAGCACGCCCGGCTGATACCCCTCGCCGCTGTGCAGCTGGCGCACCACGCCGATCCGCACTCCGGACAGGTCACCGGCGGCCCCGGCGCGCGCGGCGCCGACGACGTCGGGCACCGGTACATCCAGTGAGGTGGAGTCACGCGGATCGTGCCCGGCGATCACCTGATGCAGCAGGGCGGTGTCGAGCACGGTTCGCGCGCACGGCCCGCCCTGGTCCAGCGATGACGCGCACGCCACCAGCCCGTAACGGCTGACGGTGCCGTAGGTGGGCTTGACGCCGACGGTCGCGGTCAGGGCGGCCGGCTGGCGGATGGAGCCGCCGGTGTCGGTGCCGATGGCCAGCGGCGCCTGGAACGCCGCCAGCGCCGCGGCGCTGCCGCCGCCCGAGCCGCCCGGCACCCGCTCGACGTCCCAGGGGTTGCGGGTCGGACCGTAGGCGGAGTTCTCGGTGGACGAGCCCATCGCGAACTCGTCCATGTTGGTCTTGCCCAGGATCGGGATGCCGGCGGCGCGCAGCCGGGCGGTGACCGTCGCGTCGTAGGGGGCCCGCCAGCCTTCCAGGATCTTCGACCCACAGGTGGTGGGGGCATCGGCGGTGGTGAAGACGTCCTTGAGGGCCAGCGGAACCCCGGCCAGCGCCGACGGCGCCTCGCCGGCCGCGATGGCCTTGTCGGCGGCCTTCGCCGCAGCAAGCGCTTCGTCCGCACCGACGTGCAGGAATGCGCCGTAGCTTTCGTCCGTGGCGGCGATCTGGTCCAGGTGGGCCCTCGTGACCTCGACCGAGGACACCTCGCCGGCGGCGATCGCCGCGGCCAGGGTTGCGGCGTCGGAACGGATCAGCTCACTCACTGACTCTCCCCCAGGATCTGCGGGACCGCGAACCGGCCGTCTTCGGCGCGGGGAGCGGCCGCGAGCGCCTGCTGCTGAGTCAGGCAGGCCACGATCTCGTCGGGCCGGGTCACGTTGACCGCCTTGAGCGGGTTGTCGGTCGCCTCGACGCCGGTGACGTCGACGGCCTGGATCGTGCTGACGTGGGTCAGGATCGCATCGAGTTGACCGGCGAAGCCGTCCAACTCGGCGTCGGTCAGCGCCAGCCTGGCCAGACGGGCCAGATGGGCTACGTCATCACGGGAGATCTGGGACACGGGTAGAGAGCCTAGTCGGCTGGCATCTCCCGGTTGTCGCCGTAGGCGTTGGAGTTGTCCAGCAGCCGACGCAACCGATCCCCGGAGGTACCGGGCCCCAGTTTGTGCCCGGGCGGAGAACCGCTGCCCGCCGTCGGAATCCGGTCCGGGGAGATCGGGTCGATCACCCCGGGGCCGTCGTTGGGAGCACCCCCCTCGTCCGGCCCGATCACCGGCCCCTGCCCGCCGGACGACTGCGGCAGATCCGGCATGTTCGCTCCCGGGCCCGGTACCGGTGTCTCGGATGGTTTGGCCGGACCCGGTCCCTCGGTGGAATCCGGCGACGATTCCGTCGGCGCCAGCCCCGGCAACGGTGGCACTGACGTGGGCGTCAACGAGGTGGGCGGAGGGTCGGGCGCCACCGTCGACGGCGGAGGCGAGTTCGACTCCGGCGGCCGGTGTAGTGCGTCGATCTTGCGCTGCAGTCGCGGAACCGAGTCCGCACGGATCGCCTGACGGTCTTCATTGGGGTCGGAGTTGCCCTCGAAACAATCGGCCGGAGCCTGCTGCGCCAGCATCATCGCATCGGAGTAGTATCCCTCGGCTTCGTCCTTCTTCCCTGCGCGAGTTGCCAGGTCCCCCAACGTCTCGCGCACGAGTACCAGGTTTATCCGTACCGGGCAGGACTTCTCGGCGCCGATGCGGGCCAGTGAGTCACTGAATCGGTCGTCGGCGTCCTGCAGGCGTCCCTCCAGCACGCTGAGGTCACCCGCCGCGAATGCCGTCTTGGCCGGGTCGAAGACATCGAACTTCTGCAGGAAGGCCACATCGCCACGCAGCGCCTCGATGTCATGCCGGGTGAAGTCGGTCACGGCCGAGTTGCTGACGAGCCCGACACCGATCAGCTTGGCCGCCAACAGAAGCAGCACCACGATCACCGGAGCCGACACCAGGTACAGCCTGGTGCGCAGTCGCAGTCGCGGCGATGACGGCCGCAGTCGGGCCGACAGCCACATCAAGGCTTCGCGCAACGCCTGCGCGACAGCATCTTTGCCTATCACGGTGTCACATCCCGCCGGGCCATCCGGTTGCGGCGGAACTCCCGGATCGTCATCACGACCTCACCCGCCAGCAGCCCACATGCCAGCGCGGTGAACAGCCAGTACAGTTCGCGCCAGGCGATCGGGTGCGTCTTGGGCACCACACCGGCGTGCGCGGTGGACGCGCCCAAGTCGACGGCCGGCACCACACTGCTGATCGACGTGCCGGCCTCGCGGTGGAAATAGGGCACGCCAAGTTGGACCGCGATCTGCTTGAGCCGCGCTTCATCGATGGTCGACGTCAACGCCGCACTAGGGTTGCTCGGGTCGGACTGGTAGACCTTTGCCCCGTTCGCCCAGCCCTGGGGGATCGGACCGCCTTGGGGCGTACCGTATCCCAGCACCGCACCGCCGACGATCTTCTTGGTGTCGGCGCCGAATGAGCCTGCCACCGAATGCGAACCCGCCGCCCCGGTGCCGAGG
Source organism: [Mycobacterium] zoologicum (assembly GCF_020172665.1). Lineage (GTDB taxonomy): Bacteria > Actinomycetota > Actinomycetes > Mycobacteriales > Mycobacteriaceae > Mycobacterium > Mycobacterium zoologicum. The sequence continues at coordinate 2,976,635 of NZ_CP083985.1, forward strand.
TAGAAGACCACGCTGTGTGATCCGGGAAACGTCGCCGCCGCCCAATTAAGCTGGTCTGCTAATAGTTTCGCCGCAGCTGTGGCATCGGTCTGGTACATGGCGTCCGCCGTCACCAGCGTGTAGGGCGACAGCCCGCCGACCATCGACCGCAGGCTCCATGCGTCATCGGACAACGGCCAGTCGAGAGCCGCTCGGCTGGCGTAGGAGATGACTCCGAAGCGTGCGTGGGGGTACTCGTCGATGAGCCCGCTGATGTCGGAACGGATTCCGGTCATCCGCGAGTGCCGATCCCCGTAGTCCTCGACCCGCGAGTTCACCGATCGGTCGACCACGAAGAACACGTTGAGGTTCGGGTCGGCCACCGCGTTCGGGTTCGCTTCGACCGGCATCTGAGCGTCGTCGGTGTCGACCGCGGGCCGGGCCGCCGCGACGAGCAGCAAGATGATGGCCACCGTCAACAGGCTCCAGCGCACGACTACCGGCCGATAGCGTCCCGACCCGGTGCGCACCAGAACTCGGTAGAGCGCGACCATGCGCACCATGCTCAGGACGGCCGCGACCGCCAGCAAGACCGCAACCGGGATGACCGGATGAAACATCATCGTCGCAACACCGCCAGGGCAACCGACAGCAGCGTGGCAGCGACCACAGCGGCGATGAGTAGGAGTTCGGGCGAGTCGATGGACCGACTGGTGAGGATCTTGTTGCCCGACAGCCGCACCGTCGGAGGGCTTTGTCGGATCTGGTCGAGCTGACTGCTCAGCGTCGGGTCCGTGCCCGAGTCTGCGGCGGCGGTCCCGGCGGGGTTGTAGAGAGCGAATTTTCCGCCTGTGGCCGTGGCGATACCACGCAGTGCGTCGCTGTCGGCGGTCGAGGACGACGCGACATCCGAGCGTGCGATGACGTTGATCTGCACCGAACTCTCGTCGGCCGACTTCATGACGTCCTCGGCGGAATACAGCGATGCGCGCTCATCAGTCGCGTCTTTGAATGTGCTGTAGCCCAAGTAGATCAGTTGGCGACGATGCCCACTGCGGTCCTGGTAGGTCGGAAAGCCCGTCATGCACAAGGCCAACACATCGGTGACGCTCGGGGCGTAGTCCACGTAGCTGACCGGACGGGAGAACGCGGAGACCCCGAACTCCAACTGGTCACGGTCCAGAGCCGATACCGGTTTTCCGGTGTCGAGGTCCTGCTGAATACGCGCCAGCCTCGCCAGTGAGTCGAGTCGCGTTCCGACGTAGTCGTGATCACGGGTCAGCGGGATGACCCGCAGCGTCGAAGAGGTCAGCCCGATCCGGCTGGATCCCAGCGAACCACCCGACGAACCGGTTTGGCCGGCAAAGTAATTGAAGAATCCCGCCGTCGTCGGATCGCTGGCCGGCTCGCCCACGCACAACATGATGTCCTCGGGGTGCACGGTGTCGAACTCCCGCTCGGCCGTCGCCCACCCGCTGGGGCGCGCAGTGGCGGCCAGCGCAAACAGGAACGTCGCCAACAGCAGCACCCCGGCCACAACGACCGACAGAAAATACACGCGGTAAACCCGAGCGTATTCCGGCAGCCGGGTGAGCCGGTTGACATGGGCGAGCGGCCGCAGCACCCGGTCGATGCGGGCCATCGGCAGCAGAGTCGCTGCCGCCGAGGCCGCTGCCAGACCCACCAGCCCGACGATGATCACCGCCGGCCATTTCAGGTCCACGTCGAGATCAACTCCTCCGCCGACCGTCCGATTGCGGCAACGTCCGCGCGAGCCTGGGGATCGAACCGGACCACATTCAACCCGGCGAGCAATGCGGCCGCGGGCGCCAGCGGGCCGTCGGCGATGTCGTCGACGTGCAGGTACTGAGCTCGAATGCCGGTCTTGACATACAAGAAACTGCGTACGGTGCGACTGATGTCGGTGCTGGCCTGCGCCGCTGTCACCCCTCCCGCCTGATAGCGCCCGCAGGCCGTGCGCACCGCTGCGGTGAAACGGCGGCGGGTCAACCACGCGTGTACGGTGCGAACAACCGGCATCCGGCGCAGTCGCGACGGCGGCAGCGTCCACACGAAAACGCCCGCCAGCCAGGCAATCACCGCAAGCACCAACAGCACCCCGAAGACGATCCACCATGCCGAGAACGGCAGCGGGCCGCCGATGAACCGCAGCAGATCATCAGTTGGCACGCCGATACCCCTCGCTCATCTCAAGGATCCGCATGCGGATCTCGTGGCTACCGGCGATCCGGACGAACCGGACCCGGTGCGCGGTGAGGAACTCGTCGAGCTCGGCGCAGCGCCGCTGTTCGGCGAGCTGATAGGCGGCCAGCACCCGGGGCCCCAGCATGGCGCCGCTGAGCACGAAACGTCCACTGGCGACATCGAATCCGTCGCGTTCACCGTCGATCGAACCGATCGCCGGCATGTCGGTGATCATCAGCCAGAGCAACTCGTGCCGTCCGCCCAGTTGCGTGAGCACCTCACTGAGTGCTGGTGTCACCTCCGGCTCGTCGGAGACGATGACGAGCAGCAGTCGCCGACGGTGCGCCCGCAGCACGTACTGCAGTTGTGTCGCAACGTCACTGGCTCCGGTGTCGCCGGCAGTGTGGGTGTAGAAGTGCTCCAGCATGCTCTCGATATGAGTCTCACCGCGGCGGCTACGAATGGTCGCCGAACCTCGCGAGTCGCCGTAGACCATGCCGACCTCGTCCTGCCTGCGGATCGAGATCAGTCCGATCGCTCCCAGCACGTTGGTGGCCAAGTCACGCTTGAGCTCTCCATCGCGGGCCAGCGCCGACATGTTCCGTCCCGCATCGGCAACCAGCAAGATCTTGTGATGCTTCTCGGAGACGAATCGCTTGACCAGAACGGCACCGGAACGAGCCGAGGCTTTCCAGTCGATGTCGCGCACGTCGTCGCCGGCGACGTATGGACGCAGGTCGTCGAGTTCCAGGGTTCGGGTGTGCAACAACGCGTGGCGGCCGCCTTCGAGCATGCCTCGCGTGTTGGTGCCGAAATGGCTCCGCGCCCGGTTGAGGTGCCTACCCATGGTGGGGTCAGGGCACCCGGACCGACTGGAGCACGGCGTCGATCACCGTCTCCGAGGTGATATTCGCTGCGGCGGCCTCGAAGCCCAGAATCAGGCGGTGCCGCAGCACCCGGTGAGCCAGTTTGTGGATGTCGTCGGGCACCACGTGATTTCGCCCGGACAGCACCGCCAGCGCTCGCGCCGAGCGGCAGAACGCGATGGTGGCGCGCGGGCTGGCGCCGTACTCCAGCAGCCGCGCCAGCTGCGGCGGCAGGAACTGCTGCGGGTTTCGCGTCACCTGCACCAGTTGGCTGACGTAGGAGACCAGCGCAGGGTCCATGTGAACATTGCGCACGGTCTGCTGGATTCGACGAATGTCGTCAAGCCCGACCACCTCCCGCGGCTTCTCGTTCCGGTCGTAGACGCCGGCGTCGATCCGCATCATCATCTCGACTTCGTCCTGCGCCGACGGATACCGCAACACCTCCTTGAGCGTGAAGCGGTCGGTCTGCGCCTCCGACAACGGATAAGTACCTTCCTGGTCCACCGGGTTCTGGGTGGCGATCACCAGAAACGGCTCCGGGATGCGGTGGAGTTCCCCGGCGATCGTGGTCTGACGCTCCTCCATCGCTTCCAGCATCGCGCTCTGGGTCTTGGCACTGGAGCGGTTGATCTCGTCGAGCAGCACGATGTTGGCATGCACCGGACCCAGTTGGGTGGCAAACGAATTGGTCGTCGAGTTGAAGATCTGCGTGCCGATGATGTCGCTGGGCAACAGGTCCGGCGTGCACTGGATGCGCTGGAACTGACCCGAGACCGCGTCGGCGATCACCCGCGCGGCGGTGGTCTTGGCCAGTCCGGGAACCCCTTCGAGCAGGATGTGCCCGCCGGTGAGCAGCCCGATCAGCAGGGACTCCCGCAGGTAGTCCTGGCCGACGACCTTGGCCGCGAACTCCTGGGAGATCGCACCGATCACGCGATAGGCGTATTCCATGTCCTGCTGGTTGGGCTGAACTCGGGCGCTGGTCATCGATCAACTCTCCGTAGGTATTTGGTCGGCTGCTTTCGCGTCAGCTCTAAGGGCCGACAACGGGAGGCTCCTTCGTCAGATCTACTCCGGTGAATAGGTTTTGAACCGAATCGTAGGTCGCCACCCCACCGCTAGCGGTTTCGGCGGTGAAGGAAAAACGCACCGCCCCTTCGACAAACCCACGCGGGGACGTCGTGCCCGCACTCAACTTGGCGCCGCTGAAGTCCATCGGGCCGACGACCTTCACCGTTTCCGGCTTGATCGGCGGATCGATCTGCTGCTTCGGGCACTTGTAGAAGTGCTCCGGATCCCGCAGACAACCCGCGAGCCACGTCTCGACGGCAGTCTGAACCGCTTTGTGGCCGGCGTCGTTGAGTTCGTACTTGTAGCTGAACGGTTGGCTGATGTCGTTCGTCGGAACCGGCTCCTGCAGCAGTGATTCGACGTGGACATCCACATAGGGAACCGACGTCGCACCCACATAGCCTGGAAAGACATAGAGGTCACGATCCTTCCCGAGTGGCTTGCCAAGGACGTTCAGATTGCTGTCCATGCCGTCAGTGCCCGCCGAATAGATCGTGAGATGCAGAGCGGCCGAGGGCAGCTTCCAGGTGCCGTTCCTCTTTTTCACGAACGCCTGACCCGATGAGCGGTTGCCGCCGAAATCAGCGCTGACGTTCACGATCGCGGTCTCGCCCGATGACTCCGTCTCCGAACTATCGCTGAGTATTTCGATGTTCTTGATCGGCCAGTGCTCGATCTGCTGTTTGAGGGTTTCGTTGGTCAGGAACTTCCGTGATGCGGGCTCGGCCAAGCCCATCGACAGGGCGGCGTCGGCATCGCCTCGAGCCAGCGCCTCCAGGTATGCCTTCACGGCGTCGCCGGCCCTTCCGGCATTCTTCGAGCCGCCGTGGCCGCCGGCCCCGAGCACGATCGCCATGACGATGCCGACCACGCTGAACACTGCCAGCGATGCCAGCAAGGTGACAATCAGCGGTTTGCGGGAGCGGCCTGGCGGGAGCGGCGGTCTCCACGGGCCACTCGAACCTGGCGTGGGGTCGAAGCCTGGTGGGCCCTGCGCCGGCATTGAGCCCGGCGGTGGGTATCCGCCCGGGGTTTGACCACCCCAGCCCGGGCCCGGCTGCGGTGGCACCCCGGCGGGCCAACCCGGACCCGGCTGCGGTGGCACCCCGGCGGGCCAACCCGGACCTGGCGGCGGATACGGCCCGTTGGGCCCCTGACCTGTCACCCCGCTACCTGAACGTGAACACGAGAGGGCTCTTGGTCAGGTCCACGGACCCATAGACCGAGGCGAGCATCTGGCCGGACTTCTTCCCCCCGGAGGACCCCGTGGCCGTCAGTCCGAACTCGACCAAACCGCGAGCATCCGCCGTCAGGTCGTCGGCGTGGAGATAGCTGATCCGGATCGAGCTGAGGTCAGCCGGAAGCGTCCACTGCGCCGTTCCGTTCACCAGACTCGAGTCGTAGGCGTACTGCGGGCAGTTCTCGGGATGCAGATCCGTCGAGCGCGCGCACTGGGCGAGCGCCGCCTTGACCGCGGTATCGATGGCTGCGTTGCCCGCCTCACTGATCTCGAAATTCAGCATCGGCGATTCTTCGTACTTCAATTGATCGAGCAGGAACGGCCGGTTCGGTTGTTTCACTGAAATGTTCGGGTTGCTGCTGCCGAGGTCCACCCAGCCCGGAAACACGTACGTTGTTTTACTGGTGTCCACCGGAGTCCCGAAGAGCGTGAGGGTCTTCAACGCAGCAGCGCTAGTCGTGTTGTATTTGAAGCTCAGCTTCACGGCGGGTTGCTTGATTTTCCACACCCCCTTCGCGCCTTTCGTGGCGTCAACGATGTCGTCTGCCACGTTGTCACCGAAATTGACCGCGACGTGGACCATGGCCATGGTGCCGCCCGCCAACGAGTCGTCGTTGAGGATCCGGATGTTGGTTATCGGCCACTGCGCGATCTGTTTCTTGAGGACGTCGTTGGTGAGGAACTCCTTGGTGGCCGGTTGGTCGTCCGAGTAGGACAGGGCCGCCGCGGCGTCACCACGCGCCAGCGCCTCCAGATACGCGCGCACCGTGTCCCCCGCGGTGCGCGGTGCGCTGCTGTGATGCCGGACGACCCCGAAGATCCCAGCACCGGCCAGCACCAAGACAACCGACGCCAGGATTAGGGCCAGCTTCTTGCGACTGCGTCTGGGAGCGGCACCGAAGGGCATTTGCAGCATCGGCGAGAGGCCCGGCTGAGGCGGCCACGCCGGGTTGGGGCCGGGCGGGTTCGCACCGCCTTGAGGCATCCAACCGGGAGGCATCGCACCCGGCGGCATCGGGCCGGGCGGCATCTGCGGAGGCAAAGGCGGCGGGGCTGCCGGAGGCGGGCCGCCGGGCGCCCCCGCCGAAGCGGGATCGCCGATCGGATTGGGCCCCCCGAACCGACCCGGCGGATCGGACCACTGCGTCACATGAACTCCCTGCACACGTGTACGAACGACACGTAGAACCGACGTTCGCTTATTTTGACCGGCCAAACTCTAGCGGCAGGCAAGCGCGGTGACCAGTCGCTCGGAGTCCAACCGGCCGCCACGGTCGGGCGCTGTGGCACAGTTTTCTGTGTGTCTTCCTACCTGCTCCGCGTCGAACTCGACGACCGCCCCGGCAGCCTCGGCTCGCTGGCCGTGGCCCTCGGCTCGGTGCGGGCCGACATCCTGTCGCTGGACGTCGTGGAGCGCGGGCAGGGATCTGCGATCGACGACCTGGTGGTCGAGCTGCCGGCCGGGTCGATGCCCGACGTCCTGATCACCGCCGCCGAACGGCTCGACGGTGTGCGGGTGCACAGTGTCCGCCCGCATACCGGCCTGCTGGACGCACACCGCGAACTCGAGCTCATCGATCACGTGGCCGCCGCCGGTGCCCGCAAGGCCAAGCTGCAGAAACTCGTCGACGAGGCACCCCGGGTCCTGCGGGTCAGCTGGTGCGCCGTACTGCGCGCCGACGAATCCGAGAGAGGGTTCCGCCGGCTCGCCCGCAGCCCGGGCACCCCGGAGACCGAAGTCGGCGCGGTGCCCTGGCTGCCGATCGAACACCCCACCACCCTGGACAACACCGCGGACTGGGTGCCGGAGGTGTGGCGGAACATGGACATCGCCTTGGCCGCTGCACCGCTCGGAAACCCCAGTACCGCAATAGTTTTGGGCCGCACCGGCGGTCCGGACTTCCTGCCCGCCGAGGTGCTGCGGCTGGGCTATCTGGCCGGGATCGTTGCGACCCTGTTGCGTTAGTCGGCTGGTTCTGAAGCCGGTTGCGGCTCGGGGCCCTCGGCCAGCAACCTGGCGAAGCCTTCCTCGTCGAGGATCGGCACCCCCAGCTCAACGGCCTTGTCGTACTTGGAACCCGGAGCGTCCCCGGCCACCACATAGGCGGTCTTCTTCGACACCGAGCCGGCCGCCCGGCCGCCTCGGGCGATGATGGCCTCCTTGGCGCCGTCACGGGAGAAGCCGGTCAGCGAGCCGGTGACCACGATGGAAAGACCCTCCAGCGTGCGCTCGATGCTGGCATCGCGTTCGTCGGCCATCCGCACCCCGGCGGCGCGCCACTTGTCGACGATCGCGCGGTGCCAGTCGACGTCGAACCACTCGGTGACCGCGGCGGCGATGGTCGGCCCGACCCCCTCGACGGCGGCCAGCTGCTCGGTGGACGCCGCGGTGATCGCCTCCAGGCTGCCGAATTCGGTTGCCAGCGCACGAGCCGCTGTGGGTCCGACGTGCCGGATCGACAACGCCACCAGCACCCGCCACAGCGGCTGGGCTTTGGCCTTGTCGAGGTTGGCCAGCAGCTGCTGCCCGTTCTTGGACAGCACATTCTTCTGCGTGGTGAACAATTCGGTGCGCAGCAGGTCGTCTTCGGTGAGGGAGAACAGGTCCCCCTCGTCGGAGATCACCCCGGCGCCCAGCAGCGCGGTCGCCGCCTCATAGCCCAGGGCCTCGATGTCGAAGGCGCCGCGGCCGGCGACGTGGAACACCCGCTCGCGCAGCTGCGCCGGGCAGGACCGCGCGTTGGGGCAGCGGATGTCGACGTCGGCCTCCTTGGCCGGTGCCAGCTCGGTGCCGCATTCGGGACATGTTGTGGGCATGACGAATTCGCGCTCGGTGCCGTCGCGCAGGTCCACCACCGGCCCCAGCACCTCGGGGATAACGTCGCCGGCCTTGCGGATCACCACGGTGTCGCCGATCAGCACACCTTTGCGCTTGACCTCCGAGGCGTTGTGCAGGGTGGCCAGACCGACCGTGGAGCCGGCCACCTTGACCGGCGTCATATAAGCGAACGGGGTGACCCGGCCGGTGCGGCCGACGCTGACCCGGATGTCGAGCAGAGTGGTCTGGGCTTCCTCCGGCGGGTACTTGTAGGCCACCGCCCACCGCGGCACCCTCGAGGTGGCCCCGAGCCGGCGTTGCAGCGCCAGGTCATCGACTTTGATGACGACACCGTCGATTTCGTGTTCGACGTCGTGGCGGTGCTCGCCCCAGTAGGTGATGCGTTCGGCGGCGGCGTCGATCCCCTGGACCCGGGTGGTGTGGGTGGACACCGGCAGCCCCCACGCCTGCATCGCCAGGTAGGCCTCGTGCAGGGTGGCCGGGTTGAAACCCTCGGTGTATCCCAGGCCGTGGCAGATCATGTGCAGGTTGCGCCGCGCGGTGACGGCCGGATTCTTCTGGCGCAGTGAGCCTGCCGCACTGTTGCGCGGGTTGGCGAACGGCGGTTTGCCCTCGGCGACCAGGCCTGCGTTCAGCGCCGCGAAGTCCTCCAGCCGGTAGTAGACCTCGCCGCGCACTTCCAGCACCGCCGGCACCGGAAACTCGGTGTCGGCGTTGAGGAATTCCGGGATACCGGTGATGGTGCGGGCATTGAGCGTCACGTCCTCGCCGACCCGGCCGTCGCCGCGGGTGGCCCCGCTGATCAACCGGCCCTCGCGGTAGACCAGCCCGAGCGCCACCCCGTCGATCTTGAGCTCGCACAGGTAGGCGGTGTCACTGCCGATCTCACCGCGGACCCGGCCCGCCCAGGCCATCAGCTCATCGGGCGAGAACACGTCTTCCAGCGACAGCATCCGCTCCAGGTGCTCGGCGGGCGCGAAGTCGGTGGTGAACCCGGCCCCGCCGACCAGTTGGGTGGGTGAGTCGGCGGTGCGCAGTTCCGGGTGGGCCCCCTCGAGCGCGAGCAGTGCGTTGAACAGCTGGTCGAAGTCGCCGTCGGTGATGATCGGCGCGTCTTTGATGTAGTAGCGGAACTGGTGTTCGCGGACCTCCTCGGCCAGCTCATGCCACTGCCGCCGGATGTCGCCGGTGACGCCGTCCGCCTCTGGATTCACCTCCGCAGGCTATCGGGTGGACCCGGCAGTGGAATTTCGGCGCACGGTGATTCTTGTCCCCAACCGCCGGTGTCCAGGTACTGAACAACCAAAGACGACGCAATCCGTTTACCACGTGTACACCGAGGTTGTTTAATGTGCGCTATGCGTAAGCCATCGTGATGTATGAGAGCTTGCTCAACACTGCGGGACCTCACTTTGAAGCGGGAGATTGGGCGGGCATGGCGGCATCGCGATTCATCAAGGGCGTGACCTGATCAGCCCGACCTCAAGCCCCTCACTGGCCCTGGTGTCGGCCGCCAGTTTCGGGGTGACCGACTTCGTCGGCGGGGTGGCCGCCCGCCAGGTCGCCGCACTGCGGGTGATCATGATCTCCACACCGGTGTCGATGCTGCTGATCGGCGGCCTGGCGGTGGTGACCGGCGGCTTCGTGACACCGCACTCGGTGATCTTCGGGGTGCTCGGCGGGGTCAGCCAGGCGATGGGTGTCTGGTGGTTCTTCTCCGCGCTCGGCTCCGGGCCCATCTCAGTGGTGTCCCCGCTTGCCGCGGTGGTCGACGCCTCGGTGCCGGTCGCGTTCGGGTTGTTCTCCGGTGAGCGACCGAGCCATGTCGCCATGACGGGTATCGCGCTGGCGCTGATGGCGGTGGTCCTGATCAGCCGCCAAGCCGACGCGGGCTCGGCTGCACACCGCTTCACCAGCAAGGTCGCCTGGTTGACGATCGGCTCCGGGGTCGCACTGGGGCTCAATTTCGTCTGCATCGACCACACCGAGTTCCAGTCCCGGCTGTGGCCGCTGCTGTTCGCCCGCGCCGCGGCCACCGTGCTGGTGTTCGGCATGGCCGCGGCCACCCGCAACACCGCACCGCCGTCGGGTTTCCCGCTGCGACTGGCACTGATCGCCGGGGTGCTCGATGCCGCGGCCAACGTGGCCATGGTGCTGACGCTGCACACCTCACTGCTGTCACTGGGCAGCGTGCTGATCTCGCTGTACCCGGCGGCGACGGTGATGCTGGCGGTCCTGGTGCTGCGCGAGCGGGTCAATCGCTGGCAGGTGGCCGGCATGGCGCTGGCCGCCGCGGCGGTGACGATGATCACCACCGGCTGAGGCCCCCCGATACGGTGGGGTGATGCCCCACCCGATCATGTTCCGCGACGACGACCCGGGCCTGACCGAGTTGCGCCGTGTCGCGTTGGGATTTCCCGAGGCGTTCGAGAAGATCTCGCACGGCCGCCCGGCGTTCTGCGCGCCGAAGATGTTCGCGGTCTACGGCGGCAACGCCAAGTCCGACGGCACGATGGTGTCCTACCCGCATTCGCTGTTGGTCAAGGTCGACGAGTCCGAGCAACGTGCGCTCGGGCAGGACAGCCGGTTCTTCTCCCCGATGTATCTGGCACCGTCGGGGTGGCTGGGGCTGGATTTCGGTGCCGCGCCGGTGGATTGGGACGAGGTCGGCGAGTTGGTCGACGCGTCGTTTCGGCTGACCGCGTCGGCACGGCTGATCCGGCTGCTCGACGGGACGTAGGCCGTCTTTCGGCTATACCGCGTCCGGGTCGTCGGCGAGAGCCTCGCCCGCCCGCCGCACCAGGGCGACCGCGGTGCGCGCCCACGCCGGGGTGGCACCGGCCAGACCGCAGACCGGGCTGATGCCGACCCGCTCGGCCAGCACCGAACGCGCGAACCCGATCCGGTCGGTGATGGCCGCGGCCGCGGCGGCCAGTTCCTCCATCGACGGCCGCCGCGCCGGAGCAAGCGCCGGCACCAGGCCCAGCACCACGGTGCGGCCCGAGTCGATGAACGCCCCGAGCTCGTCGTAGCCGCCCGCCTCCAAGGCCGTGCAGTCCACCGCTACCGCCGGTATCCGACTGCGCTGCAACACGTTCCATGGCACATCCGAGGCGCAGCTGTGCACCAGCACGTCGGCGCCCACGGCATCGGCGCAGTCGTCGAGCAGTCCGGTCGCCACCGCCTCGTCGATCGCCGGCACCGGGCTCAGTTTGGTGACCCCGGCCAGCCGTCCGCTCACCGCAGCACCCAACGACGGCTCGTCGAGCTGGACGAGCACCGTGGTGTCCAGCCGCCGGACCAGCTCCGCCCGGCGCACCCGCAGGCCTTCGCCCAGGGATGCGGCCAGATCGCGCACCGCGCCGGGGTCGGTGATGGCCCGGTGGCCGTTCGCCAGCTCCAGTTCCGCGGCCAGCGTGAGCGGTCCGGGCCCCTGCAGCTTGACCGGGTGTCCGCTGCCCCGCAGGCCCGCGACCTCCCAGGCCTCTTCGAGGGCGTCGGTGTCCTCACCGAGCAGGCTGACCGCACGCCGGGTCACGGCGCCGGGGCGCGCGGCCAGCCGGTAGCCGCGCGGGGCGGTGTCGAGGGCGATGTCGACCAGCAGTGCACCGGCCCGGCCGATCAGATCCGCACCCACCCCGCGGGCCGGCAACTCAACCAGATGGGCCAGGCCACCACCCAACTCACCGACGACCACCTCGGCGGCCTGGCGCGCCGAGGTACCCGGCCACGACCCCAATCCCGTTCCGGTGGCGAAAGCACTCACCGGCCAACCGTATTGAACGCCGTCGGCGCCCCGACACGGCGGGTTAGCCTTCCAGTCGTGAGAACACTGCGGCTGGCAGCGGTCTGCGCCGCGGTGTCGGTCGCGCTCGGCTGCACCCGGGTGGTCGGCGGGGACGTGCTGCCGCTCATCACACCGCCGGTACCCGACGGCGCCGTCGACATCGGCCGGATCATGCTCAGCACCGCACGGCTGCGCGCCATCGTCGGCGCCGGCGACGAGCTGACCGCCATCCCCACCATGGATTCAACCGCCCCGGTGGATATCGACGAACTCGCCGCGACGGTCCCGCCGCCGTGCCGGTTCATCTATGCCGAGACCACGGTGTTCGGCGGCGGTTTCACCCGGTTCCGTAAAACCAGCTACCAGGACCCACCCAGGCCCGGGCTGATCTCGCAGGGCGTGGCCGTCTACCCCGACCCGGATGCCGCCCGGGGCGCGTTCGATGCGCTGGTGGGCACCGTCGCCGCGTGCGCAGACAGCCCGGTGGGGCCGGAGCTGGTCGGCGAGTGGGCCGTCGACGGGCCGTGGCTGCACACGCGTCCCGGCGCCTGCGGACGCTCCTACCGGTGGAAGTCGACGGCCCTGATCGAGGTCACGCACTGCGGCTTCTCGGAGTCGGTCGCCGACCTCGTGGTCACGAACATGGCAGCGGCGATCCCGGGTTAGGAAAGGGTGGCGGAGATCGTCGCGCTGGCGATCACCTCGTCGCCGTCCGCGTCCGGGCGGTAGCAGGCCAGGGTCTGCCCGCGGGCGACCCCACGCAGCGGCTCGCGCAGCCGCACCTGGAGCTCATCGCCGACCAGTTCGGCGACCGCGGGGACGTTCTCGCCGTGGGCGCGCACCTGCACCTCGCACTCGACCGGGCCGCTCCATGGGCTTCCCGAGGTGAACACCGGCGCCCGGCCGGTCAGCGCCAGCACGTCCAGGTCGGCGGCGGCGCCGACGGTGACGGTGGCGGTGGCGGCGTCGATCCCGGTCACATACCGGGGCTGTCCGTCCGGGCCGGGACCGGCGATACCCAATCCCTTGCGCTGGCCGATGGTGAAGCCGTGCACGCCGTCGTGCTCGGCCAGCACCGCTCCCTGCGCGTCGACGACGGCTCCGGGCCGCACCCCGATGTGGCTGCCCAGGAAGGTGCGGGTGTCACCGGTCGGGATGAAGCAGATGTCGTGACTGTCGGGCTTGCTCGCCACCGCCAGGCCGCGTTCGGCGGCCTCGGCGCGGATCTCCGACTTGGGGGTATCCCCGATCGGAAACGCGGCGTGACTCAACTGCTCGGCCGTGAGCACCGCCAGCACGTAGGATTGGTCCTTGTCGGCGTCCACCGCGCGGCGCAGCCGGCCACCGTCCAGCCGGGCGTAATGACCGGTGGCCACCATGTCGAAGCCGAGCGCGACGGCGCGGGCGGCCACCGCGGAGAACTTGATCTTCTCGTTGCAGCGCACGCACGGGTTCGGGGTCTCCCCGCGCGCATAGGACTCGACGAAGTCGTCGATGACCTCCTCCTGGAACTGCTCGGAGAAGTCCCACACGTAAAACGGAATACCGAGCACGTCGGCGACCCGGCGGGCGTCGTCGGAGTCCTCCCGCGAGCAGCAGCCCCGCGAGCCGGTGCGCAGTGTTCCGGGGTTGCGCGACAGCGCCAGATGCACGCCGACCACGTCATGTCCGGCGTCGACCATCCGGGCCGCGGCGACCGACGAGTCCACCCCACCGCTCATCGCGGCTATCACCTTCACCGGGCCACCCCCGCCAGCATGGCTTGGCGGGCCCGGTCCACCGCACCGGGCAGCACCGCCAGCACCGCGTCCACGTCATCGTCGACGCTGGTGTGTCCCAACGACAGCCGCAGTGATCCTCGAGCGGTGACCGGGTCGGCGCCCATCGCCATCAGTACGTGTGACGGACGCGCCACCCCGGCGGTACACGCCGAGCCGGTCGAGCACTCGATACCGTTGGCGTCCAACAACATCAGCAGTGAATCGCCCTCGCATCCGGCGAAGGTGAAGTGCGCATTGCCGGGCAGCCGGTGCACGCGCGAGCCGTTGACACTGGTGTCGGAGATGTTCGCCAGCACCCCGTCGATAAGCCGGTCGCGCAGGGCCGCAACACGATCGGGGGCCACCTCCAGCGACCCCGCCGCAATCTCCAGCGCGGCGGCCATCCCAACCGTGCCCGCGACATCGGGTGTGCCGGAACGGATGTCACGTTCCTGCCCGCCGCCGTGCAGCAGCGGCACGCACGTCACATCGCGCCGCACCAGCAGCGCGCCGACCCCGCAGGGCCCGCCGAACTTGTGCGCGGTCAGGGTCAGCGCCGACAGGCCGCCGACGCCGAAGTCGACCGGCAGCGCTCCCACTGCCTGCACCGCGTCGGAATGCATCGGCACCCCGAATTCGGCGGCGACCGCAGCGAGTTCGGCAATCGGCAGCACCGTGCCGACCTCGTTGTTGGCCCACATCGCCGACACCAGCGCGACGTCGTCGGGTTCGCGTAGGGCTTCGCGCAGCGCGTCAGGCGAAACAGAGCCGTCGGCCTCGGTCGGCAGCCAGGTGATCTCGGCGCCCTCGTGTTCGGCGAGCCAGCTGACCGAGTCCAGCACGGCGTGGTGTTCGACCTCGGTGGTGATGATCCGGCGCCGGCGCGCATCGGCGTCGCGGCGCGCCCAGTAGATGCCCTTGACCGCCAGGTTGTCACCGTCGGTGCCGCCGGCGGTGAACACCACCTCCGACGGACGCGCCCCCAGGAGGGCCGCGATGGACTCCCGGGACTCCTCCATCCGGCGTCGCGCCGCTCGGCCGGCGGCGTGCAACGAGGAGGCATTGCCGACTCGGCCCATCACAGCCGTCATCGCCTCGATGGCCTCGGGGTACATCGGGGTGGTGGCTGCGTGATCCAGATAGACCATGACCCGCCCAGAATACCGGGCAGCCGCAGCCACCCCGGCCGCGTGTGTCAGCAGAAGACGCAGGCCGCCCGGTTCGGCCGCACCCGGCAGCCCACCGCCTGCTGACAGCGGGCTGCCAGTTCCCGCCGGTCATCCCCCGGCAACTGCAGGGATGCGACGTGGACCTGGGCCACCGTGCGACGGGCGGCAACCAGCCGCCGCATCGAGGCCATCAGGGTGTCGTCGCCGACGAAGGCCGGCAGCGTGGACCGGGATCCGTCGCGATGGTGGTAGCTCAGCTGCAGCGGCTGCACCGGCCGCGCCGCGTCGACGGCGGCCTGGAATATCGCCGGATAGAACCGGCCGTGGGCGCGTCCGCACCAGGTGGTGCCCTCCGGGAAGGCCACCACCGTGCGGCCGGCCCGCAATCGGGCCGCCACCTCCTCGACCACGGCGGGCAGCCGGCGCAGGTTGTCCCGGTCGATCGGGATGATCCGCATCAGGCGAGCCAACCCCCCGATTCCGGGCCAGCTGATCAGATCGGCGCGCGCCACGAACACGCCCGGGCAGACCGCTCCGACGACGAACACGTCCAGCCAGGACGTGTGCTGACCGACCACCAGCATGCCGCGCAGATTGCGCACCGGCGCTCCGCTGATGACGACCCGAACCCCGAAGCAGCGCAACACCATCCGGCAGCAGGCGCGCTGGAACCGGACCCTTCCCGGTGCCGGTATCGCCAACAGCGGCAATACCGGCAGCAGCATGATCACCAGGGCCAGTCGCAGCGCGACCCCGACCGGGGACAGTCGCTCGACGCCGCTCTGCACGCACGCCGGAGTGCAGAATGCCCGAGGCGCCCAGGCGTTGACGGCCGCCTCGTTCACGCAGACATCTCGGCTGCCGCCGCCACCGACCGCAGGCGGTGCAGATAGCGGGTGTCGGCCTCGTTGCGGCACAGCAGGGCCGGGAAGTCGGCCACCCCGAAGTCGGGGTCGTGGGCCGGTTCACCACAGATCTGGGCACCCAGCCGCAGATAGCCGCGCAGCAGCGGCGGAATGCTCGGGCGGGCCGGCGGGGCGATCTCGTCGAGGGACCGCCCGTCGAGCACCACCGGCCGGTACGGGGTCACCCGGTAGGGCGAGGCGTGCCGACGCTGCGCGACGTCGCGGACGCCGCGGATCTGGCTTCCCGGCGCACCTTCCCCGTGCACCGGCACCGACACGCACCCGGTGACGTAGTCGTATTCGTAGCGGTCCAGATACGCCAGGATTCCGGCCCACATCAGCAGCACGACGGCACCGTTGCGGTGGCCGGGACGCACTACCGCGCGGCCCATCTCGACCAACGACGGCCGCAACGGGTCCAGTGCGGTGACCTCGAATTCGCCGGCGCTGTAGAGCCCGCCGGCGGCGATGGCACCGGTGGGCGGCATCATCCGGTAGCAGCCGACCAGTTCGCCGGAGTTGTCGTCGCGCACCAGCAGGTGATCGCAGTACTGGTCGAATCGGTCCGCGTCACGGCCGTCTGCGGAGTGCGGCAGGCTGAATCCCGGCTCGGTGCTGAAGACCTCGTAGCGCAGCCGCTGCGCGGCCTCGATCAGCTCGGATTCGGTGGACAGCAGCAGCGAGTAACGCGGGGTGTCGGTAGCGGCGCCTGAAGAGGTGGTCGTCGGGTCGGGGGCGATGAGAACAGAACCAGTGCTCACATACAGCACGGTCGCGCAGCGATGCTGCGCACAAGCAATCAGCACGTGACGCGTTGATGCACGCTCGGTGACGAATTGCGACCGGCACCGCCGCGCGGATATTCGGTGCCGGTCAGGCCGCGGCGCCGCCGCCGTCGGCGTGCAGTGTCGAGCCGGTGATGAAACTGGACCGCGGCGAGACGAGAAACAACACGGCTTCGGCGATCTCGGCGGCCTGAGCCGTACGCCCGAGCGGAAGTGCCCGGCCCAGTTCGTCGTTGACGTCACCCCATTCGGCAGCCACGCCCTCGGTGGCGGTGGGGCCGGGCGCGACGCTGTTCACCCGCACCCCGTGCGGCCCGAATTCGGCGGCCCAGGTGCGGGTCAGCGACTCCAGCGCTGCCTTGGAGGCGCTGTAGCTCGACGCACCGGGAACGCCTTTGAACGCGACCATGCTGGTGACGTTGACGATGCTGCCGTGTCCGCGCCGCAACATGGCCGGCACCAGCGCCGCGACCAGAAAGTAGGCGCCGCGCACGTTGGTGTCGAACGTCAACTCGAAGGAGGAGACGTCCTGTTCGACGGTGGCCGCGCCGGGGAACGCCGCGGCGTTGTTCACCAGGATGTCGACGCCGTCGTCACCGCATTGCCGGGCAAGGGATCTCACCGATTCGAGGTCGGACAGATCGGCGGCGACGAACCGGACGCCGCCGCCGAGCTCGGCGACGGCGGCGGCCCCTCGATCGGCGGATCGGCCGGTGATGATCACCGTGGCGCCGTGCCGCGCCAGCAGCCGGGCGGACTCCAACCCGATGCCCGAGGTGCCGCCGGTCACCAACGCGGTCCGGCCCGCCAGTTCGGTCATTGCGACGCCAGCCAGTCCGCCAGCCGGGTCTGGGCCAGGCTCGCGCCGTCACCGGTGACCAGTCCGGTGTCGCCGACCTTGGTGCCGAAGTAGACGGCAGCCGGGTCCACCACGATCGGCAGATGCTCGCCGCGGTGCGCCAACACCAGCGTGGCCATCTCGGCGAACGTCATCTTCTCGGGGCCACCCACATCGATGCTGCCGTCCACGGGTGCCGCCTGGGCCGCCCGGGCCACCGCGGCGGCCACGTCGGCGCCCGCGATCGGCTGGATGAGTCCTTCGGGGGCGCGCACCACGCCGTCGACGGTCAGCGACGCGGTGATCGCGTCGGCGAACTCGTGGAACTGAGTGGCGCGCACGATCGTGTAGGGCAGCCCGGACTCGGCGATGATGCGCTCCTGGGCGACCTTGGCGCGCATGTAGCCACTGTCGGGCAGCCCGTCGCACCCCACGATCGACAGCGCGACGTAGTGGCCCACTTCGGCCGCCTTGGCCGCAGCCGTCTGGTTGGTGGTGGATTTGGTGAAGAAGTCCAGCACCGCGGCGTCGGCGAAGTCCGGGGAGTTGACGACGTCGACCAGCACGTCGGCACCGGCCAGCGCGTCGGCCAGGCCCGCTCCGGTGAGCACGTCGGCGCCCGAGCTGTGCGACGCGGCCGCGGTCTCGTGTCCGGCCGCCTTCAGCAGCGCGACGACTTTGGAGCCGATCTGTCCGCTGGCACCCATCACGGTGATCTTCATTGTCCTAATCCCTCCTTGACTGACTGTGTTCTGTCCACACTGTCACTGGAGGGCCGTAGTCGTACCCCGGAAAGTCCGTAGTCTCAACCGTGGATCAGCGCCACGGGAGGTCGCGCAGTTCGCGGCGCGACCGGATGCCCAGCTTGGAAAAGACCTTGCGCAGGTGCCACTCGACGGTGTGCGCGCTGATGAACAGCCGCACCCCGATCTCGGCGTTGGTCAGGCCCGCGCCGGCCAGCTCGGCGATCTGGCGCTCCTGCGCGGTCAGCTCGTCCCCCACCACGACCGGTTGTTTGCGTGCCTTCTCACCCGTCGCCTGCAGTTCGCGGTGGCTGCGTGCGGCGAACGCCTGCGCGCCGAAGCCGGTGAACATCTCGTGGGCGATCCGCAATTGGGTCCGCGCGTCGGTGCGCCGGGCCTCGCGGCGCAGCCACTCGCCGTAGAGCAGATGGGTGCGGGCGAGTTGCACGGCGATCCGGGTCCGGCCCAACCGTTCGATCGCCTCGGTATAGCGACCCTCGGCCGCATCGCCGTCACCGAGCAGCGCCCGGGACCGGGCCGCGACCCCCAGCGCCCAATCGGTTCCGGCGACATGCGCCCGCTGCTCAAGCCCTTCGAGCGCGCCGGCGGCGACGGTGTGCTGATCGGTCCGAACGGCGGCCTCCACCAGTTCCACGAGGTTCCAACCGTAGAGGCCCAGGTCCTCGTATTCGCACGCCCGGCTCAGCAGCTCGCAGGCCGACTCGTAGCGCCCCAGCCCGTTGTTCAGGACCCCACCGGCATACCCGACCAGCGCGATCACCCGCCCCTCACCGCGCGCCGTCCCGTCGCGGGCCGCGGCGTCGAGCAGCCGGGTGGTCGCAACCTCGTCACCGGTCCAGGCCGCCAGCGCCAGCTCGTGATAGCGCACGGGTGTCTGGCCGGCGGTCGCCGAGAGGGCGCTCGCCTCGGCGATCAGCGTCCGGGCCGCCGCGAACTCTCCGGCCTGGATGTGCACACCGGCCCGGGTCGTCAACGCCGTCGGCAGCATCGCCAGCGCTCCGCTGTCGGTCGCCACCCGCACCGCGTCTCCTGAGATCCGGTACCACGCCTCGTCATCCCACAGGTCGTGCACGGCCGCTTCGTACCCGACCGGAAACGCCTGCCACGACCATCTTTCACGGGTCAGCGCCGTGACGGCGGCCCGCAGCAACGGCACACCGGCGCGGCTGCCCGCGCTGATCCGGGTGGTCAGGGCCCTCAGCAGCAGTTCGGCCGGCCGGGTCGGGTCGACCTCTGGACCGGCCGCCAGTGCCGCCGTGACGTGGGCGCGCACGTCCGCCCCGAACCGGCGACCCGCATACATCGCCGCGCTGACCGCCTCCAGCAGCGTCTCCTGCGCCATCACCGCATCGAGGGGTTCCAAATCACTTGCGGCGCCAAAGAATTGGTGAACCGAATCGATCAGCACCGGCGCATCGCCGGAGCCCCGGCCGCGGGTGAACGCCAGCTGGGCGCGCAGCCGTGCCAGCCGCGCACGTTGCAGAGCCCCCAACGGCGCCAGTTCAGCGGTGGCCACCAACTGATCGGCAGCGTCGAGCTCCGCGACGGCATGCTTGGCCATGGCGGCGTCCAGCGCGCGCGATCCGCGCAGCGCCGCATCGGGGGTCAGTTCGGTGGCACGGGCCAAGAACGCTGCCACCGCGGCGGTTCCACCGCGAATCGCGGCTCGGTCGGCGGAATTCTCCAGCTCCGCCGCTACCTCCTCGTCAGGGCCGGCCGACGCGTGCGCGAGGTGCCAGGCCCGGCGGTCGGGATCGTGCGCCGGGTCCGTTGCCGCCGCCAGGGCACGGTGGGCGTCGCGGCGGTCAGCACCGGTCGCCGCGCGGTAAACCGCCGATCGCACCAGGGGGTGGTGGAACCGCACCTGCGCCGCCACCTCGATCAGCCCCGCCTCCTCGGCCGCCGCCAGGGCCGCGGCGGCCAGCCCCAGCACCTCGCCGGCCCGCAGCAACAACGCTGCGTCTCCCACCGGCTCGGCGGCCGCAACCAGCAGCAACCGCTGCGTGTCGTCGGGCAGGGAGCGGACCCGCGTGAGGAAATGGCGCTCGATCTGTCCGGCCACCGGCACCACGTCCGGGCGGTAGTAGCCGCCGGCCAGCTCGGCCGCGGACAGCCCACGGGGCAGTTCCAGCAGGGCCAGCGGATTGCCGTGGGTTTCGGCGACGATCCGATCGACGACCTGGGCGTCGATTCGCCCGGACAACTCGGCGTCCAGCAGTGCCCGGGCGTGCGGTTCGGACAGTCCTCGCAGGATGAGTCGCGGCAGTCCGGTCAGCCCGTCGACCGGCTCGCGCAGCGCGAACAACACCGCGACCGATTCGGCGACCAACCTCCGTGCCACGAATCCCAGCGTCTGCGCCGACAACCGGTCCAGCCACTGGGCGTCGTCGACCACGCACAGCAGTGGCCGCGCGGCAGCGGCCGCGGCGAACAGGCCCAGCACCGCCAGCCCGACCAGGAAGCGGTCCGGGGCGGATCCGGCACTCAGCCCGAACGCGACCTGCAGGGCAGCGCGCTGCGGGTCCGGCAGTACGTCGAGGTGCTCCAGCAGGGGCGCGCACAGCTGCTGCAGGCCGGCGTAGGCGAGCTCCATGTCGGATTCGACGCCGCCGGCGCCCACCACGCGGAAATCCGGGGCGGCCGCGACCAGGTAGTCCAGCAGCGCGGTCTTGCCGATGCCGGGCTCGCCCCGCAGGACCAGCACCTGAGCAGTGCCGGCGCGGGTGGCCGCCAGCAGCTCCTGCAGCCGGCGGCACTCGTCGTCGCGGCCACGAAGATTCGAAAGGGCCCCCGCCACTGAAGTGCGGGGGCCCTGACGACTTCTCACGCAGAAGAAATTAACCCTTGCGGGCCTTGACCGCCTCGGTCAGCTGCGGGGCGACCTTGAACAGATCCCCGACGATGCCGTAGTCGGCGATCTCGAAGATCGGCGCTTCCTCGTCCTTGTTGACCACCACGATGGTCTTGGACGTCTGCATGCCGGCCCGGTGCTGGATCGCGCCGGAGATGCCCAGCGCGATGTACAGCTGCGGCGAGACGGTCTTGCCGGTCTGGCCGATCTGGAACTGGCCCGGGTAGTAGCCCGAGTCCACCGCGGCACGCGAGGCGCCCACGGCCGCGCCGAGCGAGTCGGCCAGCTCCTCGACCACCGAGAAGCTCTCCGCGCTGCCGACGCCACGACCGCCGGCCACCACGATGGAGGCCTCGGTGAGCTCCGGACGGTCACCGGCCACGGCCGGCTGACGCGACACGATCTTGGTGGCGTTCTCGGCGGCGGCAGGCACCTCGACGGTGACCTGCTCGCCGGCACCGGCGGCCGGCGCGGGCTCGACGGCCCCGGCCCGCACGCTGATGACCGGGGTGTCGCCGGTCGCCTCGGCCTCGACGGTGAAGGCACCACCGAAGATCGAGTGGACGGCCTTGCCGCCGGCCTTGACCTCGACCACGTCGACCAGCAGGCCGGACCCGATCCGGGCCGCCAGGCGGCCGGCCACCTCCTTGCCGTCGGCGGTTGCGGCGATCAGCACCGCCGCCGGGGTGGCCGACTCGGTCAGTGCGGCCAGCACGTCGACGTACGGGGTGAGCAGGACGCCTTCCACCACGTCGGACTCGGCGACGTAGATCTTGGCGGCGCCGGCCTCCTTCAGCCCGTCGACCAGCGGTGCGGCGGTGCCCGGGGCGCCGATGACGACCGCAGACGGTTCGCCGAGCGCGCGCGCGGCGGTGATCAATTCGGAGCTGACCTTCTTCAGCGCCCCGTCGGCGTGCTCAACGAGCACAAGTACTTCAGCCATGTTTTCTCTTCCTCAGAATCCGGGGGCTCGTCTTAGATGATCTTCTGGCCGACCAGGTACTCGGCGATCTTGGTACCGCCGTCGCCTTCGTCGGTCACCTTCTCGCCGGCGGTCTTCGGCGGCTTCGGCGTCGACGCGGTCACCTTGGTACCAGCGTTGGCGACACCGACCTCGTCGCCCTCCACGCCGATCTCAGCGAGGGTGAGCACGGTGACTTCCTTCTTCTTGGCGGCCATGATGCCTTTGAAGGACGGGAAGCGCGGCTCGTTGATCTTCTCGTTGACGCTGACCACGGCCGGCAGCGCGGCCTCCAGGGTGAAGACACCCTCGTCGGTCTCACGCTCACCGGTGACCTTGCCGCCCTCGACGGTCAGCTTGCGCAGGTGGGTGAGCTGCGGCAGGCCCAGGTACTCGGCGATGACGGCCGGAACCGCACCGCCGACACCGTCGGTGGACTCGTTGCCGGCGATGACCAGCTCGGTGCCCTCGATGGCGCCCAGCGCCCGGGCCAGCGCCCAGCCGGTCTGGACCAGATCGGAGCCCTTCATGCCGTCGTCGAGGATGTGCACGGCTTTGTCGGCCCCCATCGACAGCGCCTTGCGGATCGCCTCGGTGGCCCGCTCGGGGCCGGCGGTCAGCACGGTGACGGTGCCTTCGGCGCCTTCCTTCTCACGGATCAGCAGCGCCTCTTCGACGGCGCGCTCGTTGATCTCGTCGAGCACGGCGTCGGCGGCGTCACGGTCCAGCGTGAAGTCACCATCGGTGAGCTTGCGCTCCGACCAGGTGTCTGGGACCTGTTTGATCAGGACCACGATGTTCGTCATGAGTGTGGTTCGTCCTCCTCGAAGGGGTCCTGCGGCAGGCGGCCACAAGACTGGGTCACGATTCACGCAGCCGCCCGATCCTTGTTACTCATCGGTAATTTCGTGCGGTTCGCGTGTACAGCGTAGCGGGTCGTGATAGGGCGACTGCGGGGTAGCCGGTTCGTCGACCGTGCCGTTGGCGTTAGCCTGCCTATGCGATGAATTCCACGAATCCCGCCGAGCAGCCCGCCGGCACGTCCCCCGGCGACACCGCGATGGTGCTGACCGGGGAACGCACCATCCCCGGGCTCGACGTCGAGAACTACTGGTTCCGCCGCCACGAAGTCGTCTACCAGCAATTGGCGCCGCGCTGCGGCGGCCGCGACGTGCTCGAGGCCGGGTTCGGTGAGGGCTACGGCGCCGACCTGATCGCCCGGGCCGCCAACCGGGTGATCGGAGTGGACTACGACGACACCGCGGTGGCGCACGTGCGGGCGCGCTACCCGCGGGTGGAGACGCTGCAGGGAAATCTGGCCGACCTGCCGCTGCCGGACGCCTCGGTGGACGTCGTGGTCAATTTCCAGGTCATCGAGCACCTGTGGGACCAGGCCCAGTTCATCGCCGAATGCGCCCGGGTGCTGCGGCCCGGCGGGCTACTGATGGTGTCCACCCCGAACCGGATCACCTTCTCCCCCGGCCGCGACACCCCGATCAACCCGTTCCACACCCGCGAGCTCAACGCCGCCGAGCTGACCGAACTGCTGCTCGACGGCGGATTCACCATGGAGTCCATGCTCGGGGTGTTTCACGGGCCCACGCTGCGCGCGATGGACGCCCGGCACGGCGGCTCGATCATCGACGCACAGATCGCGCGTGCGCTGGCCGACGCGCCCTGGCCGGACGAGCTGTTGGCCGACGTCGCCGGTGTCAGCTGCGATGACTTCGAGATCGTCGACGCCGCCGAGCGGCAGATAGATGACAGCCTGGACCTGGTCGCGATCGCGGTGCGGCAGTGACACAAACACCCAACAGTCCGGTCCCGGGCATGTTCACCCTGGTGCTGCACACCCATCTGCCGTGGCTGGCGCACCACGGCCGCTGGCCGGTCGGCGAGGAATGGCTCTATCAATCCTGGTCTGCGGCCTACCTGCCGCTGATGCGGGTGCTGCGCACGCTGGCCGCCGAAGGCCGCCGCGACCTTCTCACGCTGGGGATCACTCCGGTGGTGGCCGCGCAGCTCGATGATCCGTACTGCCTCGACGGCATGCACCACTGGCTGTCGAACTGGCGGCTGCGCGCCGCCCAGGCCGCCACCATCTCCGACCTGCGTGAATTCGGGACACGCGAATGCGCCGCAGCCGATGCCGCCTTAGAGGAGTTCGCACTGCTGTGGCGCCACGGCGCCAGCCCGCTGCTGCGCGAACTGGTGCAGGCCGGCACCGTCGAGATACTCGGCGGCCCGCTGGCACACCCGTTCCAGCCGCTGCTGGCTCCCCGGCTCCGCGAATTCGCGCTGCGGGAGGGCCTGGCCGACGCCCACGCACGGCTGGCCCACACCCCCGCGGGGATCTGGGCCCCGGAATGCGCGTACGCCCCCGGCCTGGAGGCCCTCTACAGCGCCGCCGGGGTCTCGCACTTCATGGTCGACGGCCCCTCACTGCACGGCGATACCGCGCTGGGCCGCCCGGTCGCCGACACCGACGTGATCGCCTTCGGTCGCGACCTGACCGTCAGCTACCGGGTGTGGTCGCCGAAGTCGGGCTACCCCGGCCACGGCGCCTACCGGGATTTCCACACCTACGACCACCGCACCGGCCTGAAGCCGTCGCGGGTCACCGGCCGCAACGTCGCCCCCGAGGACAAGGCGCCGTACGACCCGCAGCTCGCCGACGCCGCGATCGACGCCCACGTCGCCGATTTCGTCGACGTGGTGCGGGCCCGGCTGACCGAGGAATCCGAGCGGATCGGCCGCCCCGCCCACGTGGTCGCCGCATTCGACACCGAACTGTTCGGGCACTGGTGGTACGAGGGGCCGCAGTGGCTGGCCCGCGTATTACGGGCCCTGCCGGAAGCCGGCGTACAGGTGGGCACGCTGGCCGGCGCGATCGAAGCCGGCTACGTCGGCGAACCCGCCGAACTGCCACCCAGCTCCTGGGGCTCGGGCAAGGACTGGCAGGTGTGGTCCGGGGAAAAGGTCGCCGACCTGGTGCAACTCAACAACGAGGTGGTCGACACCGCGCTCGGCGCCGTCGACAAGGCGCTGGCGCAGGCGGCGTCCCCGTCGGGCCCGGTCCCCCGCGACCGGGCCGCTGACCAGATCCTGCGGGAGGCATTGCTCACGGTGTCCAGCGACTGGCCGTTCATGGTCAGCAAGGACTCCGCCGCCGACTACGCCCGCCACCGGGCGAACCTGCACGCACACGCCACCCGGGAGATCTCCGACGCCCTCACCAGATCTTCGGGCGGCCGCCAGGACAATGCCGCGCAGGCCCTGGCGCAGGACTGGAATAGGGCCGACGGTCTGTTCGGTGCCCTCGATGCCCGTAGGCTGCCACGGTGACCCCCCGCCACCTCCGCGAGCGTGCGTGTTTGCACCTCGGCACGCCGCGGTCCGAGCGATTCTGCGCACGCTCGCGCGGAAGAGAACGAGCCGCATGAAGATCCTGATGGTGTCGTGGGAGTACCCGCCGGTGGTCATCGGCGGGTTGGGCCGACACGTCCACCACCTGTCCACCGCGCTGGCCGCTGCCGGCCACGACGTCGTGGTGCTGGCCCGTCGCCCGTCCGGCACCGACCCGAGCACCCACCCGTCCTCTGACGAGATCAGCGAGGGCGTGCGGGTGGTCGCCGCAGCCCAGGACCCGCACGAGTTCTCCTTCGGCGACGACATGATGGCCTGGACCCTGGCGATGGGCCACTCGATGGTGCGCGCCGGGCTGTCACTGAAGATCGACGGCGGCCAGGCCCTGTGGCGCCCAGACCTGGTGCACGCCCACGACTGGCTGGTGGCGCACCCCGCGATCGCGCTCGCCGAATTCTATGACGTGCCTTTGGTTTCCACGATCCACGCCACCGAAGCCGGCCGGCATTCCGGGTGGGTATCCGGCCCGCTCAGCCGTCAGGTACACGCCGTGGAATCCTGGCTGGTCCGCGAATCCGACTCGCTGATCACGTGTTCGGCGTCCATGCGCGACGAGATCACCGAACTGTTCGGCCCGGGTCTGTCCGAGACAAGCGTGATCCGCAACGGGATCGACGCCGCCCGTTGGCCGTTCGCCCGGCGCCGCGCCCACGACGGTCCGCCGGAGCTGCTGTTCGTGGGACGCCTGGAGTACGAGAAGGGCGTGCACGACGCGATTGCGGCGCTGCCGCGGATCCGGCGCGCCCACCCCGGAACCACGCTGACCATCGCCGGCGACGGCACCCAGCAGGACTGGCTGGTCGAGTGCGCCCGCAAGCATCGGGTGCTCAAGGCCACCCGGTTCGTCGGGCGTCTGGATCATGACGAACTGCTGCACCAGCTCCATGCGGCCGACGCCGCGGTGTTGCCCAGCCATTACGAGCCGTTCGGCCTGGCCGCCCTGGAGGCCGCTGCCGCCGGCACTCCGCTGGTGGCAGCCAATGTCGGCGGGCTGGGCGAGGCCGTGATCGACGGCGAGACCGGAGTGTCGTTCCCGCCGCGCGACGTACCGGCCCTGGCCGCCGCGGTGTGCCGGGTGCTCGACGACCCGGCCGCCGCCCAGCAGCGCGCCGTGGCCGCCCGCGACCGACTGTCCGCCGACTTCGACTGGCACACCGTGGCCGACGAGACTGCGCAGGTGTACCTGGCGGCCAAACGCCGGCTGCGCGACCCGCAGCCGCGCCGTCCGATCATCGAGCACGCGCTGCCTGACCGGTAGAGGCGATGAAGAGCCGCGCCGCGATCCTGCGCCGCTTTGGCGGCCCCTGGTCGATCGAGGAGTTCGAGCTCGACCCGCCGCGCGCCGGCGAGGTTCTTCTCGCCATGGCCGCAGCGGGCCTGTGCCATTCCGACGAGCACATCCGGCTGGGCCACTTGGCCGCGCCGGGCGCCGAAGCTCCCCCGGCCCCCACGATCGGCGGGCATGAGGGCTCCGGGGTGGTCGTGCAGGTCGGCGACGACGTCACCGACCTGGCGCCCGGCGACCACGTGGTGACGTCTTTCGTCGCGGTATGCGGCCGATGCCGTTGGTGCGCTTCGGGTATGGAGTACATCTGTGACGCCGGCGCGGGGACCATGCTGCCCGGAATGCCCACCGACGGCACCTTCCGGCACCATGATCGCGACGGCCGGGATCTGGCGCACGTGTCGAAGATCGGTGCGTTCGCCGAGCACACCGTGGTCGCGGCGGCCTCGCTGGTCAAGGTCTCCCCGGAGCTGCCGCTGCTGCCCGCCGCCCTGTTGGCGTGCGCGGTGCCGACCGGATACGGCTCGGCGGTGTACCGCGCCGGGGTGCGCGGTGGCGACACCGTGGTGGTGATCGGGGTGGGCGGCATCGGGACGGCCGCCGTGCAGGGCGCCCGACTCCGCGGGGCCGCCCGGATCCTCGCGGTGGATCCCGTTGCGTTCAAACGGGAATCGGCGTCGACGTTCGGTGCCACCCACACTGCTTCCAGCGCCGCCGAGGCGCTCGGGCTCATCACCGAACTGACGCGCGGGGTGATGGCCGACGCCGTCGTGGTCTCCCCTGCGGTGATCACCGACGGCGACGTCGAGGACGCGTTGCGCCTGACCCGCAAGGGTGGGACCTGTGTGCTGACCGCGATGTCGGTGCAGGGAACCCGGACCGGCCTGGACCCTCAGGACCTGGCGTTGATGAACAAGAACCTGTGCGGCACGGTGTTCGGGTCGTGCAACCCGCGCACCGACATCGGCCTGCTGGCCGGTCTCTACGACGCGGGCCGTCTGCGGCTCGAGGAGATGATCACGCGGCGCTACCGGCTCGACGACATCAACGAGGCGTATGAAGACCTCGCCCGCGGCGAATTGGTCAGGGGCGTCATCGATTTCGGGCTGTGACGCGGTTCAATCCGTCGAGTTCAGTCCCTCGAGTCCGCCCGTGTCACGCCAGGCCGCCAGGATGTCGCCGTATTCGGTCGGGCTGCCGAAGAAGAAGCTGTCCTGGCGCAGTCTGGCGTTGGCCTGTCCTTCCCGGTTGTAGTAGCCGGGGGTACACGACTCGCGACGCCCGGCGATCACATCGGAGCGCGCCACCACGGCATCGACCCATTGCTGCTCGGCGTCCGCGGTGGCCTCCAGCGCGGTGACGTCGCGTTGCAGCGCCTGGGCGATCACCCAGGCCACGTGGCGGGATTGGGTGTCGATCAGGTACGGAAAGTTCACAGTGAACCCGGACTGGGCGATGCTCTCGATGAAGCAGTTCGGGAAACCGTGGACGTGCAGTCCGTGGAAGGTGCGCACCCCGTCGGCCCATTTCTCGGTCAGCGTCACGCGATCGCGGCCGATGACCTCGAACCCGGTGCGCCGGCCGTAGTCGGTGCCCACCTCGAAGCCGGTGGCGAAAATCAGGCAGTCCAACCGGTATTCGACTCCGGCCACCACGACGCCGTCCGCTGTGATCTGCTCGGCGCCAAGGCCTTTGGTGTCGACCAGGGTGACGTCGTCGCGGTTGAAGACCTGCAGGTACTCGTCGTGGAAGCACGGCCGCTTGCAGTAGTACCCGTACCACGGCTTGAGCGCCTCAGCCGTCGCAGCATCGGTGACGGTCGCGTCGACCCGTGCGCGGATCTCCTCCATCTTGGCGAAGTCGGCCATCTCGGCGGCTTTCGGGCCGCCCTCGTCGACGATCGGCATCTTCTTGGTGAGGCTGGTCCAGGCATCGTCGACCAGGTCCTCGTCGGCGCAGCCGCCGGCGGTGAGGATCTGGAAGTTCTCCATGCGGCGCTGCTGCCAGCCCGGCTCCAGCCCCGCCGCCCACGCCGCGTCGGTGGGCCGGTTGCCCCGCACGTCCACCGTCGACGGGGTGCGCTGAAAGACGTACAGGTGCCCGGCCGCACCGGCCAGCCGCGGCACGCACTGGATGGCGGTGGCGCCGGTTCCGACGATGCCGACCCGCTTGTCGGCGAGGTGTTCCAGATTCGCGCCGGTGTAGCCGTAGTCCCATCGGCTGGTGTGGAAGGTGCGGCCGGCGAAATCGTCGATGCCGGGAATGCCCGGGAGTTTCGGCTTCTGCAGATAGCCGTTGGCCATCGACACGAATCGGGCCCGAATCGCATCACCGCGGTCGGTCGCGATCACCCAGCGCGATATATCCGGGTCCCAACGGATTTCGCGGACCTCGGTCTGCAGGCAGGCGTTGCGGTACAGATCGTAGTGGCGGGCGATCGCCTTGCAGTGCTCGAAGATCTCCGGGCCCTTGGCGTACTTCTCGGTGGGGACGTAACCGAGTTCCTCCAGCAGTGGCATATAGACGTAGGACTCCACGTCGCACGCGATGCCGGGATACCGGTTCCAGTACCAGGTGCCGCCGACGTCGGCGGCCTTGTCGATCAGCCGGATGTCGCCGACGCCGAGTTCGCGCAGCCGTGCTCCGGTCAGCAGCCCGCCGAACCCGGCGCCGACGATCGCGACATCGACGTCGTCGGACAGTGGTTCGCGGTCAAACCCCGGCTGGGCCCACGGGTCGTCGGCGAACCGGGCGAATCGGCCCGCCACCTCGACGTACTGATCGATCCCGTCGTCACGAAGCCGCCGTTGGCGTTCCCGGGTGTACTTGTCCCGCAGGGCGTTCGGATCAAAACCCAGGCCCTGAAACTCGTGGCCGCCGGTCACGTTCGAGGGCCTTTCGCGTTCGTGGCGGCGTCGATGCCGACGTCGACCCACTTGGCCAGCTCCCGCCGGGAGTGCACCTGCTCACCGTCGACATGCACCCAACCCCGCATGGTTCGCCCGCCCATCTCCATCGGTTCTGCTGCGTTGGTCGCCACCAGTTGTTCTGCACGCTCGGCTCCGACCCGAACCAGCAGCCCCCCGGCGGAACTCGCGGCCACAGAGATCCGACCGTCCACCAGAAACGCCAGCCCGCCGAACATCTTCTTCTCGAGCACCGGCGGACCGGCCGCGAACATCTCCCGTACCCGAGCCGCCAACTCCGCGTCGTAGGCCATTACAGCGTCTTCAGATACCGTAGCCGGTGGTCGATAACCCGTTGGGACACTTCGGCATCGGGTGCCATCAGCTCGAAGGCGTGCGGGCAGCCGGGGTACACGTGCGCCTCGACGGGCACACCCGCGGCGAGCAGCCGTCCGGCGTAGGCCACGTCCTCCTCGGCGAAGATGTCCAGCCCGCCGACGTCCAGATACGTCGGTGGCGAACCGGCCAGATCGGCCACTCGGGCCGGCGCCGCATAGCCGGTGGCCGGACGCCCGCCCAGCAGGGCCGCCCACCCGGTGGCGTTGTCGTCGTAGCTCCAGACCTGCAGCGGCGGCGGATCGGCAGGAGCCCGGCACGTCCGGTCGTCGAGCATCGGGTAGATCAGCAACTGCGCGGCGATCGCCGGCCCGCCGCGGTCGTGGGCCGCCAGTCCCAGCCCTGCGGCCAGTCCCCCGCCGGCGCTGTCGCCCATCACCGCCAGCCGCGCCGTGTCGACGCCCAACGAGGCGGCATGCTCGGCCAGCCAGCACAGCGCCGCGTAGCAGTCCTCCAGCGGTGTGGGATAGGGGAATTCCGGCGCGACCCGGTAATCCACCACCAGCATCGGCACCCCGCAGGCGGCGACGTAGCCGCGCACCGCCTGGTCATACAGCGGACCCATGTGTCCCCAGTCCAGGATCATGCCGCCGCCGTGCAGATACAGTACGGCGCTGCCGGGCTGAGCCCCACCGACTCGGCGGTACCAGCGCAACGCGATGGTGCCGCCGTCGTCGAGGGTCAGCGAGAACTCCTGTGCCTCAACGCCGGTGACCGGTGATCGCGCGGCCAGCACCTGGTTGAACATCCGGCCGGTGTTGGCGCGGCGGGTGGCGACGTCACCGACCGGCGGGGGCGGCGCGTCGTCGGCGCCGCTGCCGTCGCGCATCGCCAGCAGCGCCGCGAGCACCTGGGGATCGGGGGTACCCGCCATCAACGCTCCGTCCCGGAGGCGACTGCGGTCGCCACCACCTTGGTCTCCAGGTATTCCTCGAAGCCGGCCAGCCCCATCTCGCGGCCGACTCCGGACTGCTTGTAGCCGCCGAACGGCACATCGGCGCAGTACCACGTGCCGCCGTTGACGTTCACGGTTCCAGCCCGCAGCCGTGCGGCCACGCCGGCGGCGCGCTCTCCGTCGGCACCGAACACCGTGCCGGACAGGCCATACGGCGAATCATTGGCGATGCGCACCGCGTCGTCGTCGCCGTCGTGGGCCAGCACCACCAGCACCGGGCCGAAGATCTCTTCGCGCGCTGCCCGGGCGTCGTTGGTCAGCCCGGCGATCGCGGTCGGCTCGATGTAGAAACCCCGGTGCGCCCAGCCCGGCCGGCCGCCGCCGCAACCGAACTCACCGCCTTGCGCCACCGCCAGATCCAGATACGACTGCACCCGATCGCGTTGCCGTGCCGAAATCAACGGCCCACAAAGGGTTTTCGGATCGCTGGGGTCTCCGAACGGGATCGCCGACATGGCGGCCACCACCGCATCGACAGCGTCGCCGTAGCGGCGGCGCGGCACCACCAGCCGGGTGGTCAGCGCGCAGCCCTGCCCGGCGTGCGTCGTCACGGTGCGGGCCGCCGCCGCGCACGCCGCCCCCAGGTCGGCGTCGTCGAGCACCAGGAACGCCGATTTGCCGCCGAGTTCGAGGAACACCTTCTTGATGGTCGCCGCGGCGGCGGTCATCACCGCGCGGCCGGTAACGGTCGATCCGGTGAACGACACCGCATCCACCCGCGGATCCTCGGCCAACAACGCGCCGATACGGTGATCGGACGCAGTGACGATGTTGACCACGCCCGGCGGAAAGTCGGTCTTCTCGGCGATGATGCGGCCGACTTCTGCTGCGCACCAGGGGGTGTCGGGTGCCGGTTTGAGCACCACGGTGTTGCCGGCGGCCAGCGCCGGCCCGAGCTTGGCGAAGGTGGTCTGATGCGGAAAGTTCCACGGCGTGATCGCCCCGACCACCCCGAAGGGCTCCCGCACCACGGTGCGCCGGGTGGCGATGCCCAGCGGCGCCGCCTCCCCCAGATCGGCCGTCCACGGGTAACGCTCGGCGGTGTCGGCGGGGAATGCCAGATCGTCCACCGGTGTCTGCAACTGCCCGCCGTACGTCAGCATCCGCGGCGCACCGGCCTCGGCGATGACGATCTCACGCAGCGTCTCGATCTCGTCGCCCAGCTCGTCGCGCAGCTGGCGCAGGCAGTGCACCCGCAGCGCGGTGTCGCGGCCCCAGTCCGAGGTGTCGAACGCCATCCGGGCGGCGGCGATGGCCCGGTCGAGATCGTCGGGGTCGCCGTCGGCGGCTGCGCCGATCGGTTCTTCGGTCGCCGGGTTGATCGTCGGAAACACCCCGCGCCCACCGGGGACCAGCGCGCCGTCGATCAGCAGCTGGGTCCGCACGCTCCCTAGGCTAACCCCATGGCACTACTGAGCGCGCTGCGCCTGAATATGACCGATGTCCCCGGTGCCGCAAACGGCGATCGGTACCGCGCGGCGTTGGAGATGGCGTCCTACGCCGACGCCAACGGGATCACCGCGGTCGGTTGCGAAGAACATCATCTGACGGCCACCGGTTGGCTGCCCTCCCCGCTGGTACTCGCCGCCGCGGTCGCAGCCCGTACCAGCACCATCCGCATCAGCATCGGTGCACTGCTGGTGCCGCTGTATGACCCGGTGCGCCTCGCCGAGGACATCGCGGTGCTCGATCACCTCTCGGCTGGGCGAGTCAGTTATGTGACCGGAATCGGTTACCGCCCAGCCGAATACCATGCCGTCGACAAAGATTTCCGCCGGCGGGGCCGGCTGATGGACGAGTGCCTGGACGTGCTGCTGAAAGCCTGGGGCGACGAGCCGTTCGACTATCGCGGCAGGCTGATCGACGTCACACCCAAGCCGCACACCAAGCCGCATCCGGTGTTGTTCATCGGCGGCATGAGCGCCGCGGCGGCCCGCCGAGCGGCCCGGTTCGGGCTGCCCTTCTCACCGCCCATGCCGATGCCCGACATCGAGGCCGTGTACCGGGACGAGCTGGTACGCCACGGCAAGCAGGGTTTCGTATTCAGCCCAGAAAACGGCAGCACGGTCACGCATCTGACCACCGATCCGGAGCGGGCCTGGGCGCACTGCGGTCAGCACTTCCTGCACGAGGCGACCGAATACAGCTCCTGGGCGGTGGCCGATGTGCCGCGGCCCAACGAGAGCCCGGCCACCACGGTTGGTGAATTGCGTGCGGCCGGCAACGTCGAGGTGCTCACCCCGCAAGAGCTCGTCGCGCAGTGCCGCGCCGGCCGTACCGGGGTGACCCTGCACCCGCTGATCGGCGGGCTGCCGCTGGACGAGGGTTGGGAGAGCCTGCGGCTGCTGGTCGACCAGGTGCTGCCGGCGCTGCAGCCGTAACGGTGAACGCCGCAGCAGGCGTCACGACCCGATTCGCGTCGCTTTCAGCGGATCGTTGGGGCGCACGCCGCGATAGATGCCACGCCGGACGATCCAGGGAAACAGCACCCGCTCGACCGACCAGGCCGGGAAGCGGAATGCGTGCCCGGACGGCGCGAACACCTCCAGGCCATCGGGCCGGGGCCCGAGCACCGAACCCCAGCGCCTGGCGGGCGGTCGGTAGTGGCGTAGCGGCCGGCCGGCGAAGACGGCAAGCACATTGTGGGCCAGCAGCCCGTCGGCCCGATTGCGGGCCGAGCTGCGCAGCGGATCGGTCGCCGCCACGTCACCGA
The DNA here is from genome assembly GCF_020172665.1 of [Mycobacterium] zoologicum. Lineage (GTDB taxonomy): Bacteria > Actinomycetota > Actinomycetes > Mycobacteriales > Mycobacteriaceae > Mycobacterium > Mycobacterium zoologicum. The sequence continues at coordinate 3,010,339 of NZ_CP083985.1, forward strand.
TCGCGAACACCCGGGGATGACCGGGCACGCGCAGGTCGGGCAGCACCCGAACGAAGCCGTCGTCGTCGAGCAGCTCTGCTGGCAACCAGTCGGTGTTCGGCCGCGCCTTGCCAATCGCCCACAACACCGCGTCAGCCGATGCCGGGTCTTGTCCGGTGCTCCAACGAACCGGGTCGTCGGTGATGCGATCGCATCCGAACCCGTCGGGCACCAGCGCACGGTGTTCGGCGTGCAGCACCACACCGGCGTCGGTCAGCCGCCGCTGCACGGTGTTCCATACCCGGGGATGGTGGTCACGCAGCGGGCGCGTTCCCGGGAAGTAGAGCTCGACCCGCTTGCCAGGCCAGGTGCGGGCGACGTTGGCGGCGCTGTTGACCGCCGCGGCGCCACCGCCCACGATCATCACCGATTGCGCGCCGGCCAGCCGGTCGTGTGCGGTGGTGAGCTCCGCGGCGACGTCGCCGGCCGACTGCGTGGTGGGCCGGCGCCAGAAGCCGTTGCTGACCCCGGTCGCGATGATCAGGGCGTCATAGGGCTCCTCGCGGGTGGAGCCGTCGGCACACGCCACGGTCACCGCTGCGGCGTCCAGATCCACGCCGCACACCGCGCCGTGCACGGTGCGCACCGCATCCAGAGCGGGCAACCGGTCGAACGGCAGCCAGTACTCGCGCGCCCAATCGCGTGGACGGGACAACCGCAGGCCGAGCTCTTGGCCGCTCACCAGGGCCGGCTTCACCGAAATACCTACCACGTCAGCGTGTTTGGCCAGCCGGATCGCGGTGAGCACACCGCTGTCGCCCAGCCCGGCGATGACGACCCTCGGTCGCGTCACGACACGACTCAGTTCTGCGCGGCCTTCTTGCGTTCGATGTCGGCCAGCGCGGCAGCCAACTCGGCGCGCTCGGCGGCCGAGGTCTCCCAGGCCAGCTTGCGGTTCTTGACCACCTTGGCCGGCGCACCCACCGCGATCGAGTAGTCCGGGATGACGCCCTTGACGACCGCGTGCGCGCCCAGCACGCAGCCACGGCCGACGCTGGTCTCACGCAGGATCGTGACCTTGGCCGCGATCCAGGTGTCCGGCCCGATCCGGACCGGGCTCTTGATGATGCCCTGGTCCTTGATCGGCAGATCGATGTTGTCCATCTTGTGGTCGAAGTCGCAGACGTAGCACCAGTCGGCCATCAGCACCGAGTCGCCCAACTCGATGTCGAGATAGGTGTTGATGACGTTGTCGCGGCCGAGCACCACCTTGTCGCCGAATCGCAGCGACCCCTCGTGGGCCCGGATGGTGTTCTTGTCGCCGATGTGCACCCACCGGCCGATCTCCATCCGGGACAGCTCCGGGGTTGCCTGGATCTCCACGCCCTTGCCCAGAAAGACCATGCCGCGAGTGATGATGTGCGGGTTGGCCAGCTTGAACTTCAGCAACCGCCAGTACCGGACCAGGTACCACGGGGTGTAGGCGCGGTTGGCCAACACCCAGCGCAGCGAGGCGACCGTGAGGAACTTGGCCTGCCGCGGGTCCCGCAGCCGTGAACCCCGCCAGCGTTTGTGGATCGGCGCACCCCACATGGTCGTCATGGCCGGAAAGCCTACGCGAGCGGGTTTGTGCCACGCGCTACCCTCACCTGGACTCGTTCACCCGCTCAGCGACGGATTGGGGATTGCCACTGTGTTGCGGCGACGTGGTGCCCTGGCCGGAATCGCGGTCCTGGCGGTGGCGGGGACGCTGAGCGGATGCGCCAACACCGATTCGTGGGTCCAGGCTGCTCCCGCGCCGGGTTGGCCCGCCCAGTACGCCGACGCCGCCAACAGCAGCCACACCGACACCGCCGGCGCCGGCGACCTGCAGTTGGACTGGACCCGCTCGGTCAAGGGTGAGCTGGGTGCCGGACCGGCACTGGGCGCGACGGGCTGGCTGATGCTCAACGCCCAGACCGACGCGGGCTGCTCGCTGATGCAGTGGGAGAACGCCGATCACGGCAGGCAGCGCTGGTGCACTCGGCTGCTGCAGGGCGGCGGGTTCTTCGGCCCGCTGATCGACGGCTTCGACAACGTCTACGTGGGCCAGCCGGGTGCCATGCTGTCGTTTCCGCCCACCCAGTGGATTCGCTGGCGTGCTCCGGTGATCGGGATGCCGTCGACCCCGCGGATCCTCGGTGACGGCCTGCTGCTGGTGGTGACACACCTGGGTCAGGTGCTGATCTTCGACACGCACGCCGGTACCGTCGTCGGCACCCCGCTGGACCTGGTGGACGATGTGGACCCGACGGACTTCCGACGCGGCCTGGCCGACTGCCCCGCCGCTCGCCCGGACTGCCCGGTGGCCGCCGCGCCCTCCTTCTCACCGGCGAGCAACACGGTGGTGGTCGGTCTGTGGCAGCCCGGCGCCAAGGAATCGGTACTGGTCGGGCTCAAGTACCACCCGGGCGGCACGTCGCTGCTCACCCAGGAATGGACCAGCGACGCCGTCGTCGACGGAGTGCTGTCGAGCCCGGTGCTCTCGGCCGACGGATCCACCGTCTACGTCAACGGCCGCGACCAACGACTGTGGGCGATCGACGCCGGCGACGGCAAGGCGAAATGGTCGGTGCCGCTGAAGTTCCTGGCGCAGACCCCACCGGCGGTGACGCCCGAGGGGTTGATCGTCTCCGGCGGCGGCCCGGACACCGAGCTGGTCGCGTTTGCCGACCAGGGTGAGCACGCCGAGGAGGTGTGGCGCCGCGAGGACACCGCTCCGCTGTCGTCGTCGAGCATCGCCGGAAAGGTCGCCTACACGGTGGTCGCCGGCACCAGCCTGGGGCCGGCGGGCCTGTCGCTGCTGGTGTTCGACCCGGCCGACGGGCACACCGTCAACAGCTATCCGCTTCCCGAGGCGCGGGGATTTCCACTCGGGGTCGCCGTGGGCAAGGACCGGCGGGTGGTGGCCACCACCAGCGCCGGCCAGGTCTTCAGCTTCGCGCCGGCTTAGACGTTCAGCGCCGGGATAGCCGTGCGCGGCACCTTCACCGTGGTGGCACCCGAGCTCATCGGCAGCAGTTCGCCGGGCGCGAAGTAGAAGATCACGTCCTCGTTGGTGATCGCGAAGTTCTCATAGTGCGCCGGGTCCATGCCCGAGCCCGACGAGATCAGGATCGCCGGGACACCGGTCTGGCGTTCGAGGTCGCGCTGCACCACCGGAAAGATCGCTTCCAGCGGCTTGCTGCCGGAGGCGAACAGCGTCTCGAAGGTGATCGGCTTGCGGGTCGCCAGGTCGTAGTTGAAGGCCTTGAACCAGGTGGACGGCTGCGGGCCGCCGAGGTCCTGGAAGATCTTGAGTACGACGCTCTGGGTGCCTTTGGAGCCCTGGCCGGACCGGTGCTGCTCAGACGTCGCGTCCATCTCATAGGGCATGTCGCGCGAGCCGGGCGACTTGGCCACCGTCAGAAAACCGTCACGGTTCTGGACTAGGTAGTCGGTAAGCGTCTGCTGGTCGGGGTAGTCGACCGGGAACTTCATGTCCAATGTGTAGTTGGCGGTCGAGGAGTGCACGTGGCACTGCCCGGACTCCAGCGACCCGCCCAGTTCGGCGCAGGGCGAGGTCGCCTGCGCCGTGGGGACGCCCGCCATACCCAGCCAGCCACCCACTGCCCCGCCCGCCATCAGGGCGGCCACCAGAATGCGCATTGTCGGTTTGTCTCGCTTTGTCTCAACCTGCCCCAGAACACAGGAAATGGCCCGAAGCCGACAGCCTACCGGGCCACTCAGCGCGACGGATGGCAGACGAAAGCAATCGCTTTGGCCGCCGCCCCGGCGCCGATCCGGGTGATCACCACCGACAGCGCGACCCGCCCGCGCAGCCGCAGCCGGCGGCGCAGCGCGTCGGGGTCGGCTTGGACCTCACGCACGCCGCGGACCAGGACCTCCAGCGATCCGCAGTCCAGTGCCGCCAGCGCCTGGCGCAGCCTTTTCTCGCTGTAGGGCAGCGATTCGAGCACCTCGAATCCGCGCACCCCGTCCGGCAGCTCGTCACCGGACAGGTAGGCGATGTCGGGGTCGAGCTGCCACAGCCGGTGCCGGGCGCCGTACTGGCGGACCAGCCCGGCGCGCACCACCGCGCCGTCCGGGTCGACCAGCCAGCGCCCGGCGGGCCGCGCGTCGATGTCGTCGGGTTCGGCGTCGGTGATCTGCTCGCCGCGGTCGAGCATCACCGCCCGGCGGCGCACCCCCGCCTCGCTCAGACCGGGTGACCACAGGCAGGCTTCCCGCACCGAGGAACGCCACGAGGTGACCTCGATCTCGCCGGTGAAACCGAGCAGCGCGATCTTGTCGAAATCGATTCCGGGAGCGGCCTTCACAACCAGATCGCGTCCCGCGTAGGTGTCCAGCAGCCGGTCGAGGGCAGGCTGGTAGTCGGCCGGGTCGAAGCGCCGCCGCCCGCCGCTGCGCCGTGCCGGGTCGGCCAGCACGACGGTGTCTCGGGTGACCGGAGCCAGTGCGTCGGCCCGCAGCAAGGGGACCCCGGGCAGGTTGTGCTGTGCCATCGCCAGCCGGATCGGGTCGATGTCACTGCCGATCAGCCCGGTCGCCGCGCCCCGCAGCGCCGCCAGCTCGGTGCCGATCGAGCAGGTCACGTCATGCACGACGCGCCCGGCCAGGCGCGCCGCACGGTGAACGGCCACCGCGGCCGCGCTGGCCTGTTGCAGTGCCTCGTCGGTGAACAGCCAGTCGCCGGTGTCCGGCAGCTTGGCGGCCGCGCGGCGACGCAGCAGGGTGGTCTCGACCAGCGCCGGGGTGCGGTCGCCGAACCGGGCACGCACGCCTGCGATATCGGTGACCTTGGTGGCCTCGGTCAACGCCAGGCCGGCCACCTCCCGCAGCGCGTCCTGGCCGGCCGCCGAACGCAGATAGCTGACCTGGTCGAGGGTTAGGACGGCTTTACCCCGGTGACCATCACGTTGTAGAACCAGCCCTTGGGAACCACGCGGCGCCACACGTTGGCGTCCAGCCAGCTCAGCGTCGTCCAACTGCCGAAGGCGAACCGCGCCCAGCCCCAGCCGAGCTTGCCCGGTGGCACCGTCGACTCAAAGGTCCGCACCGGCCAGCCCAGCATGGCTGCGGTGAACTCCTCGCTGGCGGTGCGCACCTCGACCGCGCCGGCGTTGGCGGCCATGCGCTCCAGGTCGGCGGGCTCGAAGGTGTGCAGGTCCACGATCCATTCCAGCGCCGCGGCGCGGGAGTTCTCGTCGAGCTCTTCCTGCGGCCGGCGCCAAGAGCCCATGCCGGGCAGCTTCATCGCGGCGACGGTGGTCTTCCAGGTCAGGTCGGCCAGCCGACGGGCGTAGAAGTTGCCGACGGTGGTGGGCTCGCCGGCGAACACGAACCGCCCGCCCGGCTTGAGCACCCGGATCACCTCGCGCAGCGACAGTTCGACGTCGGGGATGTGGTGCAGCACCGCGTGGCCGACCACCAGGTCGAAGGTGTTGTCCTCATACGGGATGCCCTCGGCGTCGGCGACCCGGCCGTCGACGTCGAGACCCAGGGCCTGACCGTTGCGGGTGGCGACCTTGACCATCCCCGGCGAGAGGTCGGTGACCGAGCCGCGCGCCGCCACCCCGGACTGCATCAGGTTGAGCAGGAAGAAGCCGGTGCCGCAGCCCAGCTCCAAGGCCCGGTCGTAGAGCGGGGCCGCGCCGGTGCGCTCGGCCGCGGGCACGATCACGTCGAAGCGGCCCCGGGCGTAGTCGATACACCGCTCGTCGTAGGAGATCGACCACTTCTCGTCGTACTGCTCGGCCTCCCAGTCGTGGTAGAGCACCTGAGCGAGCTTGCTGTCGTGCCGCGCGGCCTCCACCTGCTCAGCGGTGGCGTGCGGGTTCGGCGTCGGGTCCGTGCTCGTCATAGTGAGCCAGCCTAAGCGGTGACTGCAAGAACGACGAAGTCGGGCGATGGGGTCGAGCCGTCACGCCGCAGCGAGGGTGTCCATCACCGCCTGCGGGAACGCCTCGTACGCGGTGATCACGTCGTTGAAGCCCGTCTGCATCGCCGCGGTGATGTCGGCGGGGTCCCCGCCCTGGATGGCCTCCCACAGGTGCCAGAGCGCGATCTGCGGCGCGGTGATCAGATCGCGGTAGTCGAGGAACAACCCGGTGAGCAGGTCCGGAGTCGCCGGCACAGATATGCCGTCCCAGCTGACCAGCGTCCAGCCGTCGGTGGGGTTGCCTTCGAGTATGGCCTGGCCCCCATTGGGGGGCGGGCCACCGTTCGCCAGCACCGACTCGATGATCGGCCACACATCGGGGTTCTTGACGTTCATCAGGGTCCAGATGGCGATGTCGCCGCCGCTGGCATACGCCACATCGGTCATCGGGCCGTTGCCGTCGATCGTGTTGTTGTAGATCGTGTTGATGGCGCTGTCGACCTGGTCGTCGAAGACCACCCCGTTGTAATTGGTGCCGGACTCGGGCACCAGGACGCCGCCGAGGATCCAGGAAGCCATCGGCAGGAAGAAGGCGGCTTCGGTGAGCACGTCGCGGGGGTGGCCTTCGAAGAGGCCGGCAGGGATCTCGTTGAGATCCGACAGCACCGTCACGCCCGGCATCCCCGGCAGAGCTGCCAGGGCGTCGGCGGTCTGCTGGGTCCGGATGAGATCCGACGCGTAGATCCCGGCGATGCCTCCCGGGAACTCCTGCTGAATGGACTGGGCCACGTCGGCGGCCTGCTGTTGACCCAGCGCGGTGAGCGGAGCACCGGGTGGCACCGTGCCGAGGATGCTGTTGACGTCGTCGGTCGACTGCCCGTGCCGCACCAGGTCCAAGGTGATGTCGGCGGCGGTGAGTTGGACGGCGAAGAACCCGGCGGCGGATGCGGACGCCGGCACCGGTGTGGCGGTGACGATTCCGGTTCCCGCCAACGTGATACCGGCGGCAATCCACGCTCGGGTGACGACTCGCTGCATGTCTATCCCCCAGACAGGATGCGATGTGATCGACTTCACATCTTAGTTACGGGTTGGAGAGCTGAGCAATACCCGGCCTTCAGCGAAACCAAACACACCTGTCAGAAAATGCGCCGGCCGGGCGTGGCGGTCAGTCGCCACGCCCGGCCGGGCATATGCCATCTCTCAGGCGGTCAGGGACGCGAGCAGGTCGCCGGCCGCCTCGGCGCTGCCACCGGCAGCCGAGGTGAGGGTGTCGATCACGGCCTGCGGGAACGCCGAGATCGCCGAGAACACGTCGGTGAAGCCGGTCTGCAGTGCCGCCATGATCTCGGTCGGGTCCCCACCCTGCAGGGCTTCGGTGATGTGCCAGCCGGCCATCTGCGGCGCGACCATCAAGTCACGGACGTCGACGAACAGTCCGGTGAGCAGGCCGGGGTTCTCTGCCACGTCCTGCCCGTTCCAGCTGACCAGGGTCCAGCCGTCGGTCGGGTTGCCCTCGATCACGACCTGGCCGGTATTGGGCAACAGGCCCTGTTGCAGGGACTGGAAAAAGAGCTCGAAGTCGGGGTTCTTGACGTTCATCATCACCCAGGTGGAGATGGACGCCGCGTGCGAGAACGCCACACTGTCGAAGGTTCCGTCGGCGCCGGCGGCGCCCTGGTTGTAGATGGTGTCGATGGCGTCGGTGAACCGGTCGTTGAACGCCATGCCGTTCGGGTCGATGGTCGAGCCCAGCTGCGGCACCCAGTACTGGCCGAACATCCAGGCCAGCGGTGCCACCATGTACAGCAGCCCCTCGGCCTGACTGGTCATCGTCTGGCCCTCGAGGAAGCCGGCGTTGAGCTCGTTGAGCCCGGCCAGCACCGTCGGGTGCAGGTCCGAGCCCGCCGCGGTCAGCCAGCCGTCAGCGGTCTCCTGGGTGCGAATGAACTGCGAGGCGTAGATGCCGGCATAGGAGTCCGGGTCGGCGAGCTTGCCGGCGAGGGCCGCTGCCTGAGTCTCGCCCAGATCGGTGATCGGCGCGCCTGGGGGCACCGTCCCCAGCACCCCGCTCACATTGTCTTCGGACTGGGCGTGGCGCACCAGGTCGAGCACCATGTCGGCGGCGGTCAGCTCGATGCCGGGCAAGGTGACCGCGGCCAGCTGTCCGGCCGCCGGGGCCACCGGGGCGGCGACGAGGCCGGCGCCGACGAGGGCTACTCCGGCGGTGATCCACGGGCGGGTGTGGTTCATGATGATCTCCTTCGGCAAAGTCTCTGGTTCCAGTTACGCTACGACCCGTAGCGCAAAGGTCTTTGCTGAAAATAACCTGATGTTTTCCCTATGTCAATCCTCAACTTGCCGTAGTTCAGACATAGCGTTCTAGACGGTATGGGGGGCTGGGGCCTCACTCACATGTGAACGTGGGTTGCCGACAGGAATCAGGTCCTGGCCGGTAGAGCCACAAGATGTGGGAGGCCCCAGTGAAGGTTCAGCGTACGAGTGTTGG
>NZ_CP083985.1:3018846-3023322 GCF_020172665.1 [Mycobacterium] zoologicum
ATTAGCGTGGACCATGAGGACCTCTCGGTAATCGGATGTGCGTGTTTGGTAACCACACCGATACCGGAGGTCCTCACCTACTTCCGCTCACCACGCCGTTCACAACCTGTCTGGGAGTTACACCTAGATCCTCAGAGCAGAGTGGACCAGTAACTCCAGAACCGCACCAGGCACAACAGGATCACCGCGGTGAACCACAGCGCCACGATCGACCAGCGCCAGGTGTGCAGCCCGCGCAGCACGGCGTTGCCGCGCTGCGGCTGCACCGCGATCGTCGTCACCACGACCAGCAGCGGGATGGTCATCGACCACACCACCATGCAGTACAGGCACAGCGCGCCGATGGTGAACACGCTCTGGTAGATCAGCCAGTGCACGAACACCGTGCCCAGCAGCGTGCCGACCGCCAGCCCGGCCCAGTACCAGCGGGGCAGCTGAACCCGGGCCACCGCGAGCACCCCGGTCACCAGCACGACGGTGAACGACACGATGCCGATCAGCGAGTTCGGGAAACCGAACACGGCGGCCTGCGGGGTGACCATCACCGAACCGCAGGACAGCACCGGGTTGAGGCTGCACGTCGGCACGTAGGCCGGGTTCTTGAGCAGCTCGACCTTCTCGATGGTCAGCGCCAGCGCCGACGAGAGGCCCACCACGCCGGCGATCAGGACCCACAGCGCGCTCAGCCTCCCGACGTGCACCCCACCGTGCTCGGGGCTGTCCGGCTCGGCCGGGGACACCTCCCCTGGCGCGCTCACGCTCATGGAGCGGGAGCGGGAGCGGGCGCCGGGGTCGTCGGATCCGGATTCGGCGGCGGCGCACCGGCGTCGAGCACGGGCAGGTCACCGACGATGCTCCTGATCTCGTCGATCAGCGCGTCGGGGGTCGTCGGCTTGTAGTCCTTGCCGTTGATGCGGATGGTCGGGGTGGCCTTGACCTCGGTCGCCTTGGCCATGCCCTTGACCATGTCGTCGTAGCGGCCCTTCTCGATGCAGTTCGGGACGTCGCCGACGACGCCGGCCTGGCGCGCCACCTCGGTCAGCCGGGCCTCGTCCGGGAACGGGCCGACGCCCTCGGGCGGCTGCTGGGCGTACAGCGCGGCGTGGAAGCGGCGGAACGCCTCGGTGTCGGCTTCGGCCACGCAGTAGGCGGCGTTCGCGGCGCGGGTCGAGTACCCCTGGCCGGCCCGGTCCAGGATCGAGACCATGTAGTAGTCGGCCGCCACGGCGCCGCTGTCGATCAGCCGGTTGATCGTCGGGCCGAAGGCCTTCTCGAAGTTGCCGCACGCCGGGCACAGGAAGTCCTCGTAGAGCGACAGCACGGCCTTGGGCTCGCCGTCGTCACCGGTGATGACGTCGCTGGACGCCACCCGGATCGGCTTGGCCTCACCCTCGCCGGGCTTGTCCTCCTTGGTCATGACGATGTAGAGCACCAGCGCGACGGCGAAGATCACGACGATCGCGGTCAACCCGATCTGTACGGCCAGATTGCGTTTCTTGTCGGCCGCCTTCAGGTCGTACTTCGGGGTCTTCTTCGGTTTCGAGGCCACGGGGACAAGCGTACCGGCGGCGTTTTCGCGGCCCGTCAGACGCCGCGCAGACGGGTGCGCAGCGCGCTGATCATGTCGGCGACCGCGGCCGCGCAACCGCCCCCGATCGGGAACATGTTGGCGAAGCCGTGGATCAGCGCACCGGCCTGCCGCAGGTCGACGGCCACCCCGGCGGCGCGCAGTGCCTCGGCGTAGGCCACGCCCTCGTCGCGCAGTGGGTCGAAGCCGCCGGTCAGCACCAGTGCAGGCGCGAGCCCGGACAGGTCGTCGGCCAGCAGCGGTGACACGACCGGATCGGTGATCTGCACCGACGCACCGGTGACGTACTTGTCGGCGAACCACTCGATGTCGGCCTTCGTCAGGAAGTAGCCGGAGGCGAACAGGGTCTGCGACCGGGTCTCGCCGCTGGGGTTGGTCCACGGGTAGATGAGCAGTTGCAGCGCCGGTTGCGGCACTCCTTCGGCGCGGGCGCGCTGGGCGACGACGGCGGCGATGTTGCCGCCGGCGCTGTCCCCGCCGACCGCGACGCGGTCCGGGTCGGCACCGAGTTCGGCGGCGTGCTCGCGCGCCCAGCGGTAGGCGGCGAACCCGTCGTCGGCGGCGGCGGGCGCCTTGTGCTCGGGGGCCAGCCGGTAGTCGACCGACAGCACGTGCACCCCGGCGTCGCGGCAGATCAGCCGGCACAGGTCGTCGTGGCTGTCGAGGTCGCCGATCACGAAGCCGCCGCCGTGGAAGAACACCAGCAGCGGGGCGGCCGTGTCGGCGGTGGATGTGGGCGGAACGTAGTGGCGGGCCGGGATCTCACCGTCCCCGCCGGTCACGGTGAGATCTCTCACCGCGGCCACCGGGATCGCCTGCCGGAACCCGCCGGACAGGTCGCGCAGCTGCGCCCGCGCCGCCGCCACGTTGTTGGTGCCACCGTCGATCCCGACCAGCTTCTGCCCGGCGAGCATCAGCTGCACCGTGGTGTCGAGGGTGTTGCCGTCCACCGTCACCGTGCGGCCCGCCAGCAGCAGGCGTTTCACCGGGTCGGGGATGCGCGGCAACGCGCGCAGGGTGACACCCGCCATCGCGGTGACGAGCGCCTCCTTGCGTCCCGGGCTGTACGCGCCGTCAGCTGGCAGACTCGCAGTCATGGCATCTCCCTTGATCACGCTGAATGACGGTAATGCGATCCCCCAGGTTGGACTCGGAGTTTGGCAGACGCCGCCGGAGGCCACCGAGCGCGCGGTTGCCACGGCGCTGGAGGCGGGCTACCGGCACATCGACACCGCCGCCGCCTACCAGAACGAACGCGAGGTCGGGCAGGCGCTGGCCAAGTCGGGTCTGCGCCGCGAGGACGTCTACATCACGACCAAGCTGTGGAACGCCGACCAGGGTTATGATAGCACGCTGGCCGCGTTCGACAAGAGCATGGAGCGGCTGGGCCTGGAGTATCTCGATCTGTATCTGGTGCACTGGCCGATGCCGAAGACCAACAAGTACGTCGACACCTTCAAGGCGTTCGCCTACCTGCGTGACCAGGGCCGGATCCGCTCGATCGGGGTGAGCAACTTCGAGCCCGAACACCTGCGCACGCTGATCGACGCCACCGGCGTCGTGCCCGCCGTCAACCAGATCGAGCTGCACCCGCTGCTTCAGCAGCAGGAGCTGCGTGAGGTACACGCCGAACTGGGCATCGCCACCGAGGCGTGGAGCCCGCTGGGGCAGGGATCGCTGCTGGCGAATCCGACCGTCACCTCAGTCGCGGAGGCGCACGGACGCACCCCGGCGCAGGTACTGATTAGGTGGCATATCCAACTCGGCAATATAGTCATCCCGAAATCGGTGACCCCCGAGCGGATTGTGAGCAACTTCGACGTGTTCGACTTCGAGTTGAGCGAGCAGGACATGGCGTCGATCTCGTCGCTCGGCGATGGCACTCGCCTGGGTCCCGACCCGAGAAATTTCGAGTTCACAGGGTAGGTGACATGACCTCCTCGTCCATTCCGACGGTCACGCTCAACGACGACAACACCATGCCGGTGCTCGGCATCGGCGTCGGCGAGCTGTCCGAGGCCGACGCCGAGCAGGCGGTGCTGGCGGCGCTGTCGGCCGGTTACCGACTGATCGACACCGCCGCCGCGTACGGCAACGAGGCCGCCGTCGGCCGCGCGGTACGCAAGTCCGGGGTGCCCCGCGAGGAGATCTTCGTCACCAGCAAGCTCGACGTCCGCGACCAGGGTTTCAAGAGTGCGCAGGACGCCTGCCGCAAGAGTGTCGAGGAACTCGGTCTCGGCTACGTCGACCTGTACCTGATCCACTGGCCCGCCGGTGAGCAGGGCAAGTACATCGACAGCTGGGGCGGGCTGATGAAGAACAAGGAGCTCGGCGACGCCAAGTCCATCGGGGTGTCCAACTTCCACGAGGAGCACCTGTCGAACGTCATCGACCTGTCGTTCTTCACCCCCGCGGTCAACCAGATCGAGCTGCACCCGCTGCTCAACCAGGCGCACCTGCGCGAGGTGAACAAGGGCTACGGGATCGTCACCCAGGCGTACAGCCCGCTGGGCGTGGGCCGGCTGCTGGACAACGAGACCGTCGTCTCGGTGGCCCAGGCGCACGGCAAGACCCCGGCGCAGGTGCTGATCAAGTGGAGCCTGCAGCTGGGCAACTCGGTCATCACCCGGTCGAGGTCGCCGGAGCACCTGGCGGCCAACCTCGAGGTGTTCGACTTCGAGCTCACCGACGACCAGATGGCCGCGCTCAACGGCCTGGACGACGGCACCCGGTACCGCCCGGACCCGGAGACGTACACCGGCTAGTTGTTCTTCACGGGTAGGTTGTGAACGCGTAGGCGCTCGATTGGTGTCATTCCGCCGATGCCGGTGTGGGGTCGGTGGTGATTGTAGTGATGCAGCCAGTGCTGGTAGGTTCCGGCGCGTTCG
>NZ_CP083985.1:3023422-3033729 GCF_020172665.1 [Mycobacterium] zoologicum
GCATCACCAGCCTCCTCGGTCCCGACCGCGGCCACCGATAGCGGCCACCAACAACGACTCGTCCGTCTACCCGGACCAGGCGCTACGCGAACCTCGTTGTTTTTTGCGCCATTACTGCCGGGACCCCGGCGTCACCGGGCAGATCATCGTGCGCGGTGACAGCGCCTATGGATCGCGGGCGGTGATCCGGGTATGCCGCCGCTACGGGGCGGTGTTCTCGCTGGTGCTGACCCGCAACGCCGCGGTGCAACGCGCCATCGACAGCATTCCCGAGAACGCCTGGACCCCGGTGAAATACCCGGGTGCGGTGCTCGATCGCGAGACCGGGGCCTGGATCTCTGATGCCGAAGTCGCTGAAGCCGTCTACACCATGGCCAAAACCGGCACCTATGAGGCGGTCACCGCCCGGCTGATCGTGCGCCGGGTCAAAGACGCCAACCAACCCCAAGACGGGCTGTTCCCGATCTGGCGGTATCACCCGTTTTTCACCAACACCACCGAGTCGGCCACCGACGCCGACATCACCCACCGCCGCCACGCCATCATCGAAACCACCTTCGCCGACCTCATCGACGGCCCCTTGGCCCACATTCCCTCCGGGCGCTTCGGCGCCAACAGTGCCTGGGCCGTCTGCGCCGCGATCGCCCACAATCTGCTGCGCGCCACCGCGACCCTGGCCGGGACCCGTCACCGCACCGCGCGCGGGGCGACCCTGCGCCGTCACCTGGTCAATATCCCGGCTCGTCTGGCCCGACCCCAACGACGACCGATCCTGCACCTACCCCGGCACTGGCCCGCCGAACCAGCATGGATGACCCTGTGGCACAACACCATCGGCCACCGATCCAGCGCCTGAACCACCGACCACCCGACCCGACAACCAGGAACCCGACAGGAAAAGCTGGACAGACCAGCGGCCTCGTCATGCCCACCACCAGCCCGGATCAAGACCATCAGCTCAACCGGCCACCACACCGTCGGTCGGTGGAATCAGGCTTAGTGAGAGGAATGATCAGAACCTGTGGATGAGCCTCGGCGTGGGGGCGTGAAAATGAGCGCACCTTCCCGAGGATGATCATCACGGAATCAGGTATTCGATCAAGACCGGCGTTGGCGCGCTGGTTGGGAAGGTACGCCCATGCTCACCGTAGTTCACGACGGCGCGGAGGCCAACGACAACACCGACAGTGGTGCTGGTCGGTCGTTGTTGGATGAGATTGTCCGTGATGGCGCTCGGCAGATGCTGGCCGCGGCGTTGCAGGCCGAGGTCGCCGCCTACGTGGCGCAGTTCGCTGACCAGCGCGATGACAACGGCCACCGATTGGTGGTCCGCAACGGCTACCACCAGCCGCGCGAGGTGCTGACCGCAGCCGGTGCGGTGCAGGTGAGGGCCCCGCGGGTCAACGACAAACGTGTCGATCCCGACACTGGTGAACGCAAGCGGTTCTCCTCGGCGATCCTGCCGGCCTGGGCGCGCAAGTCCCCGCAGATGTCCGAGGTGTTGCCGCTGTTGTACCTGCACGGGTTGTCGAGCAGCGATTTCACCCCGGCCCTGGAGCAGTTCCTCGGCTCCGGTGCCGGGTTGTCGGCATCGACGATCACCCGGCTCACGTCGCAGTGGCAAGATGAGGCCGCCGCGTTCGGTCGTCGCGATCTGTCGGGCAGCGACTATGTCTACCTGTGGGTCGACGGCATCCCCCTCAAGGTCCGCCTGGACCAGGAAAAGCTGTGTCTGCTGGTGATGCTCGGTGTGCGCGCTGACGGCCGCAAGGAGCTGGTGGCGATCAGCGACGGCTACCGTGAATCGGCCGAGTCGTGGGCCGATCTGCTGCGCGACTGCAAACGGCGCGGCATGACCGCCCCGTGCTCGCCGTCGGTGACGGTGCACTCGGGTTCTGGAAAGCGGTCCGTGAGGTGTTCCCGGCCACCAAAGAGCAGCGCTGCTGGTTCCACAAGCAAGCCAATGTTCTTGCCGCACTGCCGAAATCAGCACACCCGTCGGCCCTGGCGGCACTCAAGGAGATCTACAACGCCGAGGATATCGACAAGGCCCAGCTCGCGGTCAAGGCCTTCGAGGTCGATTTCGGCGCCAAGTACCCCAAGGCGGTCGCCAAGATCACCGACGACCTCGATGTGCTGCTGGAGTTCTTCAAGTACCCGGCCGAACATTGGATCCACCTGCGCACGACGAACCCGATCGAAAGCACCTTCGCCACAGTGCGACTTCGGACCAAGGTGACAAAAGGCCCGGGATCGCGAACGGCCGGACTAGCGATGGCCTACAAGCTGATCGACGCCGCCTCGGCCCGCTGGCGCGCCGTCAACGCCCCGCACCTGGTCGCCCTGGTCCGCGCCGGCGCGGTCTTCCACAAAGGCAAACTGCTCGAACGCCCCACCGACATCACCCCACCAACACCGCCCTCAGACGACGATCAGGACGCCGGAACGGAGGTCGCCTGAAACACCCCGATCCACAGGTATTGACAATTCCTCAAGTGACGATTCGCGAGGTGAGAGTGCGAGGTGGGCAGGATGGATTCCGCCGCTGATCGTTGAACGGCGGACCCTTTGCTGATGCTTTCTCAGCTTCAACTGGGGGATCGGTCGCGTCTATCCCTCCACCGCGGCGCGGACTCCGATTCGCGCCAGATGTCATGGCAGTCACCACTTTTTCGACGGCTAGCGACGGTGTCGCGTTTTGTCAGAAGCCGCCCGACAGCACAGCGATCGCTGCTGCGGCGGCCCGTGGGTCACAGCAGCCGGACGATGCCGCGGGCAGCCACCTGCAGGGCGCCGAGCAGTCGCTGGCGACCTCGCTTCAACGACGGAACTACGACGGCGATCGCGGCCACCACAGCGTCGTCGGACTGCCGGACGATCGGCACGGCCAGTGAACAGGCGCCTAGCGACATCTCTTCCACGGTGGTAGCCAACCCCTCGCGCCGCACCCCCTCCAACTGTCGGGACAGCACCGCAGGCTGGGTGATTGTGTAGGGAGTAATCGGAGTCAGATTGGCAAACACCTGATCCTGGACTTCGCGTGGCGCGTGCGCCAACAGCACCTTGCCGACGCCGGTGCAGTGCATCGGCAACCTGCTGCCGACGGTGCTAACGATCGGCACGGATGCCCTACCCATCATCCGCTCGAGGTACAATACTTCGTTGCCGTCGCGTACCGCGAGGTGCACGGTGGCGAGCGTTGCCGCGTAGACATCGTGCAAGAACGGCTCTGCGACCTGCCGTAATCCGCCTCCGACCGGGGCGAGCAGCCCAGCGCTCCACATCAGTCGGCCGACCTCGAAACGACCGTCCGTGCGGCGCTGCAACGCCCCGCCCGCAACCAGTTCGGCAGCCAGCCGGTGGGCCGTGGCCATCGGCAGGCTGGCCCTACCCGCCAGTTCGGACAGCGTCAGTGTCCGGTGCCACTCATCGAAGGCGGCGACCATGCGCAGCAAACGAGAAGCGACGCTGGTGCCGGGCGTTGAGGTATTTCCCGCCACTCACGGATCCTTTCCGCTCAGTGGTAATCTAGCGTAGGTCAGTCGCCGAGGAGCCAATAGTGTCAAGGCTATGACAGCAGTGATCGACCCCGATCCCGACGGCGGGTTGCCGAGGCAGCAGGCGATCAGCGCGGAGATCGAGGCGATCGAGTCCGAGTATCAGCGCGCTGGCATCGAGGAGACGCAGCCGCGGCTCGGCTACGCGCCCTACCGCAGCAGCCTGCTGCGTCATCCCACGAAGGACCTACACCACGCTGACCCGGAGGGCGTCGAGCTGTGGACGCCCTGCTTTTCCGAACGCGACGTGCATCCGCTTGAATCGGACCTCACCATCCAGCACTCAGGCGAACCCATCGGCGAACGGATAGTGGTGACCGGCCGGGTGGTCGACGGCGACGGACGGCCGGTGCGACGTCAACTCGTCGAGATCTGGCAGGCCAACGCCGGCGGTCGCTACATCCACAAGCGTGATCAGCACCCGTCCGCGATCGACCCCAACTTCACCGGCGTCGGCCGCTGCCTGACCGATGACGACGGAAGCTACCGCTTCACCACGATCAAGCCAGGGCCGTATCCGTGGAGGAACCACCGCAACGCTTGGCGCCCAGCCCACATCCACTTCTCGGTGTTCGGAACGGAATTCACGCAACGGCTGATCACCCAGATGTACTTCCCCGGCGACCCGTTGTTCGCGCTGGACCCGATCTATCAGTCGATCACCGACCGAAAGGCCCGAGACCGACTGATTGCCAACTACGACCACGACGTCACCACCCACGAATGGGCCACCGGATACCGGTGGGACATCATCCTCACCGGCGCGACGCGCACTCCGACCGAGGATCCCCACCGCGGAAGCGAACACTGATGAATACCCTGCTCACCGCCACCCCGGGGCAGACCGTCGGACCCTTTTTCGGTTACGCACTCCCGTTCGACCGGTGCGACCAGCTGGTTCCGGCCGGCTCACCGGGTGCCGTCCAGCTTTCCGGCTTGGTCCTCGATGGTGACGGCCAGCCTGTTCCCGACGCCCTACTTGAGATCTGGCAGGCAAACGCCGACGGCACCATCCCCACGTCCACCGGCTCGCTACACCGGGACGGCTGGACCTTCACTGGGTGGGGCCGCGCCGGCACCGACGATGGCGGACGGTACAACTTTTCCACCGTCATCCCAGGTCCCTGCGATCCCGGTGCGGCACCGTTCTTTCTGATCACCGTGTTCGCCCGCGGGCTGCTCAACCGGCTGTTCACCCGCGCCTACGTGCCCGGGGGGCAGCTGGCCGGCGATCCACTGCTGGCGTCCCTGCCGCCCGAGCGTCGCGACACGCTCATCGCCACCCGCGAGGGCGCCGGACTACGCTTCGACATCCAATTGCAGGACGCGCCAGGCAAACCCGAGACGGTCTTCCTGCGCTACGCGGGACACCAGCGATGACTGACCTCTTCTGGCCGGGCGACGACCTCGCAGGCGACCTGATGAGCGGCCCCGCATTCCTCGAGGCCATGGTGGCCGTGGAACGGGCGTGGCTGGACAGCCTCGTCGACGCCGGTATCGCACCGCAAGAGGCGCGTGCCAGCTTGGCAGACCTCATCGCCGACGCCGACACCGAGTCGATCGCCCGCCGCGCCGCCACCGACGGCAGCCCCGTCAGCGCTCTGGTCACGTTGTTGCGTGAGCGCTCAACGGCGGCGACAGCCCGCTGGTTACACCGCGGGCTAACCAGTCAGGACGTCGTCGACACAGCGCTCGTCATCTGCGCCCGTGATGTCCTCATGCGCATCGGCGACGAGTTCACCGTCCAAGTCCGGGCGCTGTCCGAGCTCGCTGAGAGGCACCGGAGCACACCAACACTCGCGCGTACCCTGACCCAGGCCGCCCTACCAAGCACCTTCGGCGCCAAGATGGCACGTTGGCTTACCGGCATACTGGACGCCGCCGAACCGCTGACCGGGCTGCTGCCCTCGCTGCCGGTGCAGGTCGGTGGCGCGGTGGGAACGCTGGCGGCGGCTACCGAATTGACCGGTTCGGTGGACGGCGCCATCGCGTTGAGCGACGCGCTCGCCGGCGCACTGCGGCTGGCGCCGGCTCCGCCCTGGCACACCACCCGCTCGGCGATCACCCGCATCGGGGATGCGTTGGTGAGCTGCTGCGACGCCTGGGGGCACATCGCCGCCGACATCGCGACCGGTAGCCGGCCCGAGGTCGGCGAGCTGGCCGAGGGGACTGGTGGCGGCTCATCGACGATGCCGCACAAGAACAATCCCGTCCGCTCTGTGTTGATCCGGCGCACCGCGCTCACCGCGGGCACCTTGGGCGCCACCCTGCACCTGGCCGCAGGAGCGAGTGTCGACGAGCGCTCCGACGGCGCGTGGCACGCCGAATGGGCCACACTGCGCACGCTCGCCCGCCACACCGTCGTGGCGGCCATCCAAGCCTCCGAACTGCTCTCCGGGTTGCAGGTGGACACGGCGCGGGCGGCCGCGAACCTGGCCGACGCGGGCGGGCTGCTCACCGAACAACGTGCAATGACCGAGTTGACCGGTAGCCCAGCACGGCCCGACTACACCGGTGCCGCCGATCGGCTGATCGATTCGACCTTGAGTCGGGCCCGCCGCTTCATCAAGTCTGCGTCATGACCATTCCGGCCTTGGCCACAATCGACTTCGGCGGACCCGACGGTGCGCCTGTCCTCGTGCTGGGGCCTTCACTGGGTACCTCGGCAGCCACGCTGTGGAGCGCTGCGGCTGGATGGCTGAGTGCGCACGCCCGCGTCGTCGGGTGGGACCTACCCGGTCACGGTCGAGGCGGTCCTGGCGAGCCCTTCACGATCGCCGAACTCGCGGTCGCCGTGCTGGCACTCGCCGACGACATGCACGCCGAGACCTTCCACTACGCCGGTGATTCGCTCGGTGGCTGTGTCGGTCTGCAGCTGATGCTCGACGCGCCGCAACGGGTGGACTCGGCGACCCTACTGGGCACCGGTGCGTTGATCGGCACCCCAGCTGGCTGGCTCGAGCGCGCCGCCACCGTCCGCGCCGAGGGCGTCGAAACCTTACTCTCGGGCGCGGCCCAGCGGTGGTTCGCGCCGGGCTTCGTCGACCGGCAACCAGGTGTCGGCGCGGCGCTGCTGGACACCCTCAGCCACACCGATCCGGAGTCCTATGCGCAGGCCTGCGAGGCCCTCGCGGCATTCGACGTCTCCGACCGATTGCGCGAGATCGTCACTCCCGTCCTGGCCGTGGCAGGCAGCGCCGACGTGCCCACACCGCCGGAGTCATTGCGGCGCATCGCCTCCGGTGTCCAGGACGGTGACCTCGTAGTGCTCGACGGTGTCGGCCACCTGGCACCCGCCGAAGCCCCGGACCGGGTCGCCGGCCTCATCGCAGAGCAGGTGGGTATTCCGCAGCCTGCGACTAGGACCGTCGAGGATGTGTGTCGCGCGGGAATGGCGATACGGCGCCAGGTGCTCGGCGACGGGCACGTCGACCGGGCAATCGCCGGTACCACCGACATGACCGCCGATTTCCAGCACCTGATCACCCAGTACGCCTGGGGAACCATCTGGACACGCCCAGGTCTAGACCTTCGCAGCCGCTCGATGATCACCCTGACGGCGCTGGTCGCGCGCGGGCACCGCGAGGAACTGGCGATGCACCTGCGAGCGGCCCGCCGGAACGGTTTGAGCAACGACGAGATCAAGGAGCTGCTGATGCAGACTGCCATCTACTGTGGCGTCCCCGACGCCAACTCCGCGTTTCGCATCGCCGCCGAGGTATTGCCGGAATTCGACGAGGACGAGCGGGCGTCGTCATGAGCCGCACCGCCGTCTGCGCCGCCGCCCACGAAGCCGTCGCCGGAATCGCTGACGGCGCCACAATTCTCGTCGGCGGATTCGGCATGGCGGGCATGCCCACCACACTCATCGATGCGATCATCGAACAGGGCGCCGCCGAGCTCACCATCGTCAGCAACAACGCGGGCAACGGCGACACCGGTCTGGCCGCGCTGCTGGCTGCCGGTCGGGTCGCGAAGGTCATTTGTTCCTTCCCCCGACAGGCCGATTCGTACGTGTTCGACAGGCTCTACCGGGACGGCATGGTCGACCTCGAAGTGGTCCCGCAGGGCAACCTGGCCGAGCGGATCAGAGCGGCAGGCGCGGGCATTGGCGCGTTCTTCTGCCCGACCGGTGTCGGCACCCCGCTCGCCTCGGGCAAGGAGATCCGCACGATCGACGGCCGCGACTACGTGCTGGAGTATCCGATCCGCGGCGACGTCGCACTCATCGCAGCACACCTGGCCGACCGGGCCGGAAACCTGTTGTACCGCAAGACTGCTCGCAACTTCGGTCCGGTCATGGCGACCGCCGCCACGCTGACCGTCGTTGAGGTCTCCCGCGTCGTCGAGACCGGAGGCATCGACCCCGAGACGGTCGTGACGCCGGGTATCTTCGTCGACCGCATCCTCGACCTGTCCTCGATTCCCGCCGCCCGCACCGAGGCCGCCTCGTGACGGGAACGCTCGATGCAAGGACACGGCGTCGTGTCGAGCATCTCGACCGTGGCCCGTTGGACCGCGGGGAGATCGCCGCGATGATCGCCCGCGACATCGCACCTGGGTCGTACGTCAATCTCGGCATCGGCCAGCCCACGATGGTCGCCGACTACCTCGACCCCGCCGCCGAGGTGGTGCTGCACACCGAGAACGGCATGCTCGGCATGGGAGGCGCCGCGACAGGAGACGCCATTGACCCGGATCTCACCAATGCAGGCAAGGTTCCGGTCACCGAAACCCCTGGGGCGTCCTACTTCCACCACGCCGACTCCTTCGCCATGATGCGCGGCGGCCATCTCGACGTGTGTGTGCTCGGGGCGTTTCAGGTCAGCGAGCGTGGAGACCTCGCCAACTGGCACACCGGAGCACCGGACGCCATTCCCGCGGTCGGGGGTGCGATGGATCTCGCCATCGGAGCGAAGCGCGTATTCGTGATGATGACGCTGTTCGGCAAGGACAGGACCGCGAAGTTGGTTCCGGAGTGCAGTTACCCGCTGACCGGGCTTCGGTGCGTCAGCCGGCTGTATACCGAGTACGCGATCTTCGACATCGACAACGCCGGAGACGGACGCGTGCGCGTACTCGAGACCTTCGCCATCAGTATCGCCGCGCTCGAGAAGCGCTTGCACATAGCTCTGTCGTGACCCTGGCGCTTGGGTCGCCGAAAAGTGACTCCATGCTCGCTCAGCGACGAAATTCCCAGAGGAGTGGATTGATGACCCTATCCCGTGACGAGCTAGCCGATTTCGCCGAAAGTATGGCGCGCGCAGGGGATCGCGACACCCAGCACGTGACCGAGGAGCACCTCGTCGTGAACTCCACCGAGGCACACTGGATCCAGACCGGAAGCCCATCAGAAATTGGATTGCTTCTGCGGATACCCGCCCGCTCCATTGAGTTCTTCCTGCAGAAGATCCCCGCCGGTGCGGGCAGTGACCTTCATCGACACGTACACGAGTCAGTTCACTTCGTGCGACATGGCTCGGGCTGGTCGGAGATTGGCGATCAACGCGTAACGTGGAGCGCAGGCGACTTCGTGTATACGCCGCCGTGGGTATGGCATCGCCACTATGCAGATGACCAACAGGACGTCGAGATGATAGTCATCGAGAACTCCCGCCTCCTGGCTGCCGTGGACGCAACCCAGAGGGAAACCAGGGGCAACGTTAGCTTCGCCGAGGCTTTCGGCGTCGGCGACACGTAAGCAGTGGAGAAATTGTCAAGGTAATCGCTTCGAAGGGCGCTTGACGACGGCGGTCAAACACACGGCGGCCGGTCAACCCATCCACGGCGCTAATGTCCAGCCGCCCTGCAACTTTCGTGGCCGCGGCGTCTCCCGGCGAAGCAGGCGGCCTGATCTGCACCCGTGTTGTCGGCCCACGGGTTGTGCGAGTAAAGCGCAAAGTGATCACGATGCGGTCACATGCGTTATTCGTCGAACCCTTCATCTGGGATAGCAAACGCCGCCCTGGCGTTGTCGTTGAGATTTGCAAATCCATCGATAACCACCCGGGCCACGCGGGTCTCATGGTCGACAATGCGGATCAGCCACGTGTGAAAGGCCGCACCGGTGAATTCTTCGCTGACCGGCGAAGGAGCTCTCCAGCGACGGAAGAAGAACTCGAGTCGTGTCGTCAGCTCGATGACATCCTCCTGCACCGGAACGTAGGAAAGTACTTGACGCAGTTCGAGGCGTTCGTCGAAAATCCCGTCCCGCTGCGTGAGATACAACCGCAGACCATTGAGTCCCTTCCATTGGTGGCCGCCGCGAAAGCCGATTTCGAAGTCGTCTGTGAGGACGGTTGCGAACATTTGCTCGGCCGGCGAGTGGCGCTGTTCTAAGCGCAGGTAGTCATCGATCGTCGAAACGAACGCCGGCAGGTCGGGGGTACTCGACACAGAACATCTCCTTTGCCAATGTAGTTAGACCAGCTTAGTAGCAAGCTCTGCGGCAGCTTCGCCGATGATGCCAGCTACTTTGCGGACATGTGATGGCCGTAACCGATAGCTCGGCGCTGATGCATTTAGTGCCAGCCTCACGTCGGGACCTCTTGCAGGTATGGCGACAGCAACGGATGCGACACCTTCTTCGCTTTCCTCCCTACTGGTCGCGAAACCGCTCTTTCGAGAAATAGTCAAATCCTGTGGATCGAGGGTCGTCAGGCGACCTCGGACACTGGGGTGTCGGGCGATGGTTCCGGGGTGATGTCGACCGGACGTTCGAGGAGCTTGCCCTGGTGGAACACTGCGCCG
>NZ_CP083985.1:3033829-3106831 GCF_020172665.1 [Mycobacterium] zoologicum
CTTGATACGCGTCGATACGACACGCTCGACAACCCCAATTCACCTGGTCACGAAGCGGCGGCCATGACGACGGTCGTGGCCGCCGCTTCACCCTGCCCTTGACAAACTTCCCTACATATCAGCCGCTCAGCGCGCCCGTGATGGTGTCGATCACCGCCTGCGGGAACGTGACGAACGCCGTAACCACCTCGTCAAACCCCGTCTGCAGTGCCGCCGAGAGCTCCGCCGGGTCGCCGCCCTGCAATGCCTCCAGGATGTGCCAGCCGGCGATCTGCGGAGCCGTGTTCAAGTCCCGCCAGTCCACGAACAGACCGGTGAGCAGGTCCGGGGTGGCCGCCACGTCGTGGCCTTCCCAGCTGACCAGCGTCCAACCGTCGGTCGGGTTGCCCTCGATCACGACCTGACCGGTGTTGCCCAGCGGACTGTGGGTGTCGAGCAACGCATCGAGGACCAGTCCGAAGTCGGGGTTCTTGACGTTCATCAGCGTCCAGATCGCGATCGTCCCGGCGTGGGCGAACACCGCATCGCTTTGCGGGTTGTCCGGGTCGGAGACGGTGTTGTTGTAGACCGCCTCGATCGCGTGGGTGATACGGTCGTTGAACGCCACCCCGTTCGGGTCCGTCTCGGATCCCAGCATCGGAACCCAGTACTGCCCCATGACCCACATCAATGTCGGTAAGGCGTAAGCGATCTGACCGATCGCGTCGAGATCGTGCCCTTCGAACCAGCCGGCGTTGATCTCGTTGAACCCGGCCAGGTGCGTGACGTCCATGCCCAGCAGGTCGGCCAGTGGTTGCGCGGTGTCCTGCGCCCGGATCATCTCCGAGGCGTAGATCCCTGCTATCCCGTCCGGAAACGCGGACTTGATCAAGGGTGCGACGTCGGCGGCCTGCACGTGACCGAGGGCGGTCAGTTCGGCGCCCGGAGGAATGGTGCCCAGCACGCCCTCGGCGTTATCCACCGACTCGCCGTGTCGCACCATGTCGATGGTGATGTCCTGGGCCGCGAGCAGGAACTCGGCCACTGTCGCACCGGAGACCGGCGGCGTCGGTAGGGCCGCTAGGACACCGGCGCCGACCAACGCGACGGCAGCGGTACTACAGGTCCGGGTGACACGTCGTCGCATAGCCTCTTCCTCGCTCCCAGCACGGCGCGGGACTTCACCGCGTCACGCGACGTTAGCTGACAGGAGCGTGAAAATGGGCCGTTATCGCCCCAAGGAACTTCCGGCGTAGCGGACTAGTGTCCGGCGTCCGCGAACATCGCCTTCACCGCGGCCAGGGCGGCGGGCGAGGAATCGACGAACCGGCCGGCCCACGCGATCGCGGCGTCGTAGACCCCGTCGGGGGCCACCAACTCGTCGATCAGTCCCAGCGCCAATGCCTCTTCGGCGTCGAAGAAACGGCCGCTGTAGGCCAGTTCCTTGGCGCGGCTCACCCCGACGGTGCGGGCCATCCAGGCCAGCCCCGCGGCGTCGGGAACCTTGCCGGCGAGAATCTCGGTGGCCCCGAACTTGGCGTTGTCGCCGCTGATCCGCCAGTCCGCGGCCAGTGCCAGCGCCAGCCCACTGCCCAGCGCGTACCCGGTGACGGCGGCCACCGTCGGTTTGGCGATCGACGCCACGGCCCGTACGGCGTCGCGGCGAACCCGGGTGAAGACCTCGGCCTCCGCGGCGTTGAGGGTGCCCAGTTCCGGCGCGTCGTCGCCCGCGCAGAAGACCTCGTGGCCGCCGGACATCACCACGGCGACCACGTCGTCGCGGCCCGAGATCTCGGCGGCGGCCTCGGCGATCTCTCGATATACCTGCCGGGTCAACGCGTTGGCCGGCGGGCGCGACAACACCAGGGTGGCCACCCCGGGCAGCTGCTGCGACGGGCGGATCTCGACGAACTCCCTCATCGGGGCCACCGGTTGCCGCGCGCGGCGTTGTAGCGCTTGGAGTCGAAGAACTCGAACTCCCAGTTGTCGCCGTTGCGGGCCAGGGTCGGTTGGGTGACCACGATCTGGCGTTCGACGGCCAGGACATCCACCACGCTGCGGCCGGCCAGCGAATCCAGCTGGGTCCAGGTCGGCGGCAGCAGGAAGCTGCGCGCGGCCGAGAAGTCATCGATCGCGGATTCGGGGGTGCTCCAGCCGGCCCGGTCCGACTCGGTGTTCTCGCCGTCGGCGAGCTGGCCTGCCGGCATACCGGCGACGAAGAAGAAGGTGTCGTAGCGGCGGGTTCGTTCGGCTTCCGGGGTCACCCAGTTCGCCCAGGGCCGCAGCAGCTCGGCATGCAGCACCAGGTTCTCGGTGCGCAGGAAATCGGCGAACGCCAGATCCCCGGCGGCCAGTGCGCGTCGGGAGTCGGCGTACACCGATGCGTCGGCGACAACGCTGTGCGAATCATCGGCCGGGCCGGCGAACAGCACCCCGGACTCCTCGAACGTCTCGCGCACGGCCGCACACACCAGCGCCGCCGCCAGTTCGACGTCCACCCCGAAGCGCTGCGCCCACCAGGCCGGGTCCGGCCCCACCCAGGCGATGTCGGTGCTGCGGTCGCGGTCGTCGACCCCGCCGCCGGGAAACACCATCACCCCGGCGGCGAACTCCATCGCGGCATGCCGGCGCATCAAGAACACCTCAAGCGCGGTACGGCCGTCGCGGACCAGCATCACCGTCGCGGCGGGCCGGGTCGGCAGTGGCGGTGGATTGGTCATGCGCGCCTCCGATGAGCTGCTCTACCGCGGGTGCGGCGGGCGAAGTACCGACCGTCGATGACGTCCAATGAGATCGACTGGCCGAACGCCTCTGACAGATTCTCCGCCGTCATCACATCGCTGAGCAGGCCTGCGGCCACCGTGCGCCCCTCGGCCAGCAGCAGGCAGTGGCTGAACCCGATCGGGATCTCCTCGACGTGGTGGGTGACCAGCACGATCGCCGGCGCGTCGGGGTCGGCGGCCAGATCCGCCAGCCGGGCCACCAGTTCCTCACGCCCGCCGAGGTCGAGACCGGCCGCGGGTTCGTCGAGCAGCAGCAGCTCCGGGTCGGTCATCAACGCGCGGGCGATCAGCACCCGTTTGCGCTCACCCTCGGACAACGTGCCGTAGGTGCGATCGGCCAGGTGCTCGGCGCCCAGGCTCTCCAGCAGATCGACCGCTCGGTCGTGGTCCACGGCGTCATAACGCTCCCGCCACCGGCCCAACACCGCGTAACCCGCCGAGACCACCAGGTCGCGCACCACCTCACCATCCGGAATGCGCTGCGCCAAAGACGACGAGCTCAGGCCCACCCGGGCCCGCAGTTCGGTGGTGTCGACCCGCCCCAGCTGTTCGCCGAGCACGTAGGCCACCCCCGACGACGGATGTTCGGCGGCGGCGGCGATCCGCAGCAGCGAGGTCTTGCCGGCCCCGTTGGGCCCGATGATCACCCAGCGTTCGTCGAGCTCCACCGACCAGTCCAGCGGACCCACCAGGGTGCGCCCGCCACGGGACAGCGAAATGCCCTCGAAGTGGAGCAACAGGTCCTCGTCGGCCGCTGCTTGAGGGCCGGGGCGTCCGGATTCGGGCACCTGACCATGGTGCCGTACCGCGCCTGCGCGGCCTGTGACGGGGTCCCGGTTGCCGGTGGGGCCGGACGCTTGCTACCAGCCAGTAACATGTTGTAATTTCGGTCACAGTCAGCGCACATCGGTGCATGGGTGTTTTCTCAGGGGGGTTCGGTGTTTCGTCTGCACAGCATGCTCAGCCTCGGTCTCGTCGGGGCCGGGGTACTCGTTGCGCCCCCCGCGCCGCCGGTGCAGGACCACCAGATTCACGCCGTGCAACTGGCCGGTGCCGATTCCTCGTTGGGCGGCGGGACGGCGTTCGTGTTGGGTCCCAGCGGGATTCCCAATCCGACGCAGGCCTACGCCGATCAGATGGAGCGGCTCTACCTGGCGCCGCTCGGTTTCACCGGTACCACCCAGGTGCTGGACACACCCGAGGCGCTGTATCCGATCACCGGCGTCAAGAGCCTGCCGTTCGACACCTCCGTGGCCCAGGGACAGCAGATCCTGGAAAACGCGATCATGAATCAGATCGCTACCGGCAACGTCAGCGCGGACAACCCGGTGGTGGTGTTCGGTTGGTCGCAGAGCGCCGTCATCTCCGCGCAACTGATGCCGGTACTCGCCGCCAACGGCGTGCCCAGCGACTACGTCCACTTCGTGCTGGTGGGTGACGAGAGCATCCCCAACGGCGGCTCGCTGTCGATGTTCGACCTGCCGGCCGGCGCGCACCCGGCCGCGCCCGCCCTGGGGCTGACCTTCAGCGGCGCGCAGCCCAACGACCTCTACCCCACCACCGTCTACACCAACGAGTACGACGGCTTCGCGGACTTCCCGCGCTATCCGATCAACGAGTTGTCCACCCTGAACGCCCTGATGGGCATCATTTTTCAGCACCTGGGCTACGGCAGTCTGACGCCGGAACAGATCGCCGACGCGATTGCACTGCCGACATCGGCGGCCGACTCCCTGACGAGCTACTACGTGATTCCCGCCCAGTACCTGCCGCTGCTGGAGCCGCTGCTGCTGTTCGGGCACGGCGGGAAGGTCCTCTACGACCTGCTGGAACCCGACATGCGGGTGCTGGTGAATCTGGGCTACGGCAGCCTCACCGAGGGCTGGAACCAGGGGCCGGCCGACGTCCCCACATCGGTGGGGCTGTTCCCGAACATCGACCTGGGCCAACTGTTCACGGCACTGGTGACCGGAGCGCAGACCGGATTCACCAACGCGCTCAACGACTTAGCGGACCCGACCAGCGGGGCAACCGGTTTCTCCGATGCGCTCTCGCCGCTGGTGACGGCAGCAAACATGATGGGCTTCACCGACGCCACCAGCTTGGACCAAC
Source organism: [Mycobacterium] zoologicum (assembly GCF_020172665.1). Lineage (GTDB taxonomy): Bacteria > Actinomycetota > Actinomycetes > Mycobacteriales > Mycobacteriaceae > Mycobacterium > Mycobacterium zoologicum. The sequence goes on from NZ_CP083985.1 coordinate 3,038,704, forward strand.
TGATGGCCAGCCCCTCTGACCTGTTGGACCTGGCGCAGAACGCACTGCGTCAGTTCGCCGGTTTCCCGATCTCGGACGTGACGTTTGCGTCGTCGCCGACCGACATCATCAACATGCTGACCGGCACCCTGGCGGCCGACTACGCGACGCTGCTGCCGATCGCCGACACCATCAACGCGCTGCTGACCAGTCTGCCCGCAGCCGGGATCGACTACCTGCTGGCCGAGTTCTCCGCCGGTGACCCGATCACCGGCATCGAGGGCGCGATCGGCGCACTGGCGGGCCTGGTTCCGTTCGCGTTCATGTACGGCACGATCGCGCCGGTCGCCGAGGCCATCGGCGGCACCCTGGTGAACCTGGTCGGCTTGTTCGACGTAGCCCCGTAGCTATTCCGGGGGGATCTCCACCCGGCGCAGCACGCCGTCATGGGCGTCGGCGGCCTCGATCTCAGCGCGGGTGACACCGAGCAGGAACAGCACGGTGTCCAGATACGGGTAGCTCAGTGACGCATCGGCCACCTCGCGCAGCGCGGGTTTGGCGTTGAACGCCACCCCGAGACCCGCCGCGGCGAGCATGTCGATGTCGTTCGCGCCGTCCCCCACGGCGACGGTCTGCTCCATCGGAACCCCGGCGCGACCGGCGAAGTCACGCAGGGCGACGGCCTTGCCGGCCCGGTCGACCACCGGCCCCCTCACCCGACCGGTGAGCTTTCCGTCGACGATCTCCAGCTCGTTGGCCGCCACGAAGTCCAGCTTCAGCTCCTCGGCCAGCGGCGCAATCACCTGGCGGAAACCCCCGGACACCACACCGCACTGGAATCCCAGCCGGCGCAGGGTGCGCAGCGTGGTGCGCGCTCCCGGAGTGAGCTCGATCTGTGCCGCCACCTCGTCGATGACGTCGGCGGACAGTCCGGCCAGGGTGGCCACCCGATGGTGCAGCGACTCGGCGAAGTCGAGTTCACCGCGCATGGCGGCCTCGGTGATGGCCGCGACCGCATCGCCGGCGCCCGCGCGGGCGGCGAGCATCTCGATGACCTCACCCTGGATCAGAGTGGAGTCGACGTCGAAGACGATCAGCCGCTTGGTGCGCCGCGACAGGTTGGCGTCCTGGAACGCCACGTCGACGTGCTGCTGCGCGGCGACCCTGCTCAGCGCGGACTGCAACTCCCCCGCAGCGCCGGCGGGCACCGAGACCCGCAGCTCCAATCCGGTCACCGGGTAATCCGAGACGCCTCGGATCATGTCGATATTGGCGTCGATCTCGGCGATCTCGTGGGCCAGCGCTCCCAGCGCGGTGGCCGCCACCGGTCGGCCCAGCACCACGATGCGGTGCGTGGACGGCACGGCGATGATCGGCGCGTCGTCGCTGCGTTGGATGGTGACGTCAAGTCCCACACCTTGAATGGCCGCGGTCACCTCGTCGGCGAGCGCCGCCGAGTCTGCCACCGATTCCGGCACCGACACCAGCACGCCCAGCGTCAGCCTGCCGCGGACCACGACCTGTTCCACGTTGAGCAGTTCAACCTGGTGGCGTGAGAGAACCTCGAACAATACCGAGGTCACGCCCGGCTGATCCACGCCGGTGACGGTGATCAGCACCGGCACCTTGGGCATGCTCACCCGCGGCGAGCGCCGACCCGGCGCCGCCTCACCCCCGACTGGCCCATCAGACCGGCGTGGCCTCGTACAGCTCGTCACCGGGGTGACGGCCGACGTGCGCCTCGGCACGCAGCCGATCGATCATGTGCGGGTAGTGCAGCTCGAAAGCGGGCCGCTCCGAACGGATCCGGGGCAGCTCGGTGAAGTTGTGCCGCGGCGGCGGGCAGCTGGTTGCCCACTCCAGCGAGTTGCCGTAGCCCCACGGGTCGTCGACCGTGACGACCTCGCCGTAGCGCCAGCTCTTGAACACGTTCCAGGTGAACACGATCATCGACGCGCCCAGGATGAAGGCACCGACGGTGGAGACGATGTTGAGTGGCTGGAAGCCATCGGTGTCGAGGTAGTCGGCGTAGCGGCGCGGCATACCCATGTTGCCCAGCCAGTGCTGGATCAGGAACGTGGTGTGGAACCCGATGAACGTCAACCAGAAGTGCAGCTTGCCCAACCGCTCGTCGAGCAGCCGTCCGGTCATCTTCGGGAACCAGAAGTAGATCCCGGCGAACGTCGCGAACACGATGGTGCCGAACAGCACGTAGTGGAAGTGGGCGATCAGGAAGTAGGTGTCGCTGACGTGGAAGTCCAGCGGCGGGCTGGCCAACATGACACCGGTCAGACCACCGGCCAGGAAGGTGACGATGAATCCGATGGAGAACAGCATCGGCGTCTCGAACGTCATCTGCCCACGCCACATGGTGCCGATCCAGTTGAAGAACTTCAGGCCGGTCGGGATGGCGATCATCAGCGTCAGCAGCGAGAAGAACGGCAGCAGCACCGCGCCGGTGGCGTACATGTGGTGCGCCCACACCGCGGTCGACAGACCGGCGATGCTCATGGTCGCGTACACCAGGGTGACGTAGCCGAAGATCGGCTTGCGGGCGAACACCGGGATCACTTCACTGACGATGCCGAAGAACGGCAGCGCGATGATGTAGACCTCGGGATGGCCGAAGAACCAGAACAGGTGTTGCCACAGCAGCACGCCACCGTTGGCCGAGTCGTAGACGTGTCCGCCCAGGTGGCGGTCGACGGCCAGACCGAACAGCGCGGCGGTCAGCAGCGGGAAGACGATCAGCACCATGATCGAGGTGACCAGGATGTTCCAGGTGAAGATGGGCATCCGGAACATGGTCATACCGGGGGCGCGCATACAGGCCACCGTGGTGATCATGTTGACGCCACCCAGGATGGTGCCCAGACCACCAACGGCCAGGCCCATGATCCACAGGTCGGCACCGGCGCCGGGTGAGTGCACCGCGTTGGACAGCGGGGTGTAGGCCGTCCAGCCGAAGTCGGCCGCGCCGCCGGGGGTGATGAAGCCGGCCAGCGCGATCGTCGCGCCGAAGACGAACAGCCAGAAGGAGAAGGCGTTCAGCCGCGGGAAGGCGACGTCCGGGGCGCCGATCTGCAGCGGCAGCACCAGGTTGGCGAAGCCGAACACGATCGGAGTGGCATAGAACAGCAGCATCACGGTGCCATGCATGGTGAACAGCTGATTGAACTGCTCGTTGGACAGGAACTGCAGGCCCGGAGCCGCCAGCTCGGTGCGCATCAGCAGCGCCAACAGGCCACCGATGAAGAAGAACACCATGCAGGCGACGCAGTACATGATGCCGATCAGCTTGTGATCGGTGGTCGTGATCATCTTGTACAGCAGGCTGCCCTTGGGGCCCATCGGCGCAGGGAACGGCCGACTGGCCTCGAGTTCTGCGCGCGGGGGTGCTTCGGCGGTCAAGATTCCTCCAAACATGGGCATCCCGGAAACTTGGTCGAATCCTAACCCCGCGCATCACCCCGCCGGTATAGGCCTCCTACAAACTGTCGTATTCGCCGTCTCTTCGTTTCCTTACAAAGGCCGCCCGCGACGCAGGTGTTACCGTCACCGCGTGACCAGGGCGGACCGGCGGGTGGTGTCGGCGACAGCACTGGCCGTGGCGTTGATCGCAGTCGCCGGTTGCACCGATGAGACCTCGCAGCCAGCGGCGACACCGACCAGCACCACCACCACGATGGTCGCCGGGGCCGGGGTCATCGGCAATGACCGGCGACCGGATGAATCGTGCGCCGCCGAGCCCGCCAGGCCGGACCCCGGACCGTCGAGCCGGTCGGTCCACAACTTCACCGACGTGCAGCCCTCAACCGTCGAGGTGCCCGAGGACGCGCAGCGCATCGTGGTGCTCTCCGGCGATCAGCTGGACGCGCTGTGCGCGCTGGGCCTGCAGTCGCGCGTTGTCGGCGCCGCACTGCCCGACGCTTCCGAGAGCCAGCCGTCATATCTGGGTGCGGTGGTGCACGGGCTGCCCGCCGTGGGCACCCGCAGCAACCCGGACCTGCAGGCCATCATCGAGCTGCACCCGGATCTGATCCTGGGCTCCCAAGGGCTCACCCCTGGCCATTCGGAGTTGGCGGCGATCGCCCCGACGGTGTTCACCGGGCCACCGGGCGGAGCGTGGGAGGACAACGTGCGTGCCGTCGGCGCGGCGACAGCCCGCACCGGCGCCGCCGACGACGTGCTTGCCAGGTTCGCCGAGAAGGCCGATGCCACCGGCGAGTCCAGTGACGCCACGCACTTCCAGGCGTCGGTGGTTCAGCTGACCGACGACGGCGTGCGTGTCTACGGGGCGGCGAACTTCGCCGCCAGCGTGCTCAAGGCCGTCGGTGTCGACCGGCCGGCGGCGCAGCGGTTCACCGACCAGCCCTACATCGAGATCCCGGCGGGCGAGTCCGCCCTGGCCGGTCGGGGCGACTTCTCGGCGGCCGACGGCGACATCCTCTACGTGTCGTTCGCCTCACCGGCGGCAAAGGCGCGGGCGGCCGCCGTGTTCGACAGCGTGGCCTGGCGGCGCCTGTCCGCCAACCGCGACAGCCGGGTGTTCGTGGTCAACAACGAGATATGGCAGACCGGGCAGGGCCCGATCGCCGCGACCGGCGTGGTCGAAGACCTGGTCTGGCTGAGCGCACCGATCAACTGAGCTCCTCACTCCCCCGCGGCGATCAACCGTTGAAGCTCCGCCGAGGCCTGCTGCTGCGCGGCGTCGGCCTCGTCCCGCAGCCGGCGCACCTCGGCGTCCAGACCGTTGACCCGATCCTGCAGGGTTTCCAGTTCGCCCACCTGCCGCGCCCGCAGCTGCCCCTCGGCGCCCTCGGTGCCCAGCACCCGCAGCTGCTCGGCGATGCGGCCCTGCGCGGCGTAAGCCTCGTCGCGCTGCTCTCGGGCCCTCTCGCGCTCCTGCTCCAGCCGGCGAGCCGTGTTCTGGTGCGCCAGCACCTGCCCGAGGGCCTTGAAGGTCGCCGCGTCCAGTGAGCGGTCCGCCAGCCACTCCTCGAGCTGGCCGGGTTCCAGTTCGTCGTAAGCGATTTCGGAGTAGACCGGCCAGGTCTCCAGGACCGTCGCCTCGGCTGTCTGATGACCCGGCACCGCAACACTGAACCGGTGCCAGACCCCGTCGTGACCGGCCTCGGTGGCGCCGTGCCGCGCTACGGCGGTGTGGCCCCGGGCCACCGGCAACTCGAAGACGACGTCGACCGGGCCGTCGTGATCGTTCTCCGCCCGCAGGGTGTGGCGCCGTTCGCAGCGCTGCTCCTCGATGACGGCGTCGGCGGCCAGCCGGATCCGGGTGGTGACGCTCTGGGTTGACGCGTAGCCCTCGCAGCGCACCGCGAGATCCTTGGCGAAGGCCAGCCGCACCTCGGCGCCGCGGGAGGTGAAGTCCAGCATGGCTTCTCCGGCATAGCCGCCCTGTTCGTAGACGACCACCGGGCCCTCTTCGAGCACCACGCCGGTATTGTTGGCGAACGCCAGCACGATGTCGGGCGCCGCTCCGCGATCCTCGCGCCACACCACTTCGCGGCGCACCGCGCCCACGGGCGACACCACCAGTGGGACCATGGCCGCCCCGCCCCGCTTCAGCGATACCGGACTGGCCAACCGATACTCGAAATACTCACCGCGGTCAGCGGTTTCGACGTCGGCGACGGACGCTTCGTACGCATCGACGCTGAACGCCGCACTGGCCGGCGCCGCCATGATCGCGTTGCCGAGCCGCCGCGGCGCCGCGACGCGCTCGCTCTCCTCCACGACCACGCGCTGCACCTGCCGGCTGTGGTAGAGGTCGATGTCGAACGAGATCGGTTGGCCGGTGGTCAATGTCACCTCGACGTCGGCGAGATCCTCATCGACCGGGTTGTGGATGATGCCCGTCGCGATCAGTGTCACCGCATCACCGTCGCGGATCGCCCGATACGACACCCGCCACATCGGCGCGGCGATGATGTAGGACACCCGCACGTCGTCGGCCGCGCCGCGGATCTGCACCGTGACATCGCAGTTGCGACCGGCAGTCGCGGCACGCGACCGGTCGATCAGGTAATCCAGGTCTTCCTGCGACGGGGTTTCCAGCACATCGAGGCGCCGGGCATCGACAAGGTCGACCAGCGCGACCGCGCCGGATTCCGCCCGCAGCACCAAGAGCCGGGCGCGCTCGCCCGAATCATCCACTCCGATCACCTCGCCCCGATGCACCTCGGTGGCGCCGTGCACCGCCACGGCGCGGCCGCGTAGCGCGTCGAACAGCCCGACGAGTGCCTCGCCGGAGTTCAGCAGCAGGTTGCGCTCGGCCAACTCGGTGCGTGGATCGGCCGGGGTGTCGAAGGAGACCGCACCCACCGATGCGGTTCCGCCGGCCGCCTCGACCGTCAACGACTTGAGCACGTCCTTCATATCGTCACGGCGGAACGTCAGGCCGAAGTCGCCGTCCACCGGCCCGCGGCGGCCCACGAAGGCGATGGCGTGCTTGTAGAGGACGAGACGATCGACTTTGGGGCTTTTGGTCATTTGGGCACGATAGCGTGCGGCACAGACAAGGTTTTGTCCTCGGCCACGCGCATTCGACGACATTCAAGCCTTTCCGACGGTGCGGAATGAAATTTTGCTGCACCGTGGAGGCTTTCATCCGGCCGACTTTTCCCATTGCCGGCTGGTGACTAATGGGCTGATCGGCGTGACGTCTGACCACGCCGTTTCCGGCGACGACAAAACTCCGGCCGCAGTACGCTCATGCGATTGAACCGCCCTGGGTTTCGTGTACACCGGAGCGAGGCCCCAGCCCCCCATACCGTCTAGGAAAGCGAGCGCAGGGCCGACAGGTTGTCACAGAGGACAACATCCGGGCTGCCGGTGGACCGAGTTGCGTTCTTCATCATCTCGTTTCCGTCACCGTTGTCAGACTGCATAAGCTTGACATTGTAGCTAAGCCCGTTGACATCGCTCAGAGAGCTCGCCACGTTGCTAAGACTTGCATCGTAAGCATCCCAGTCTGCACCACTCGAACGAGCAACGGCGCAAGCGATTACAGAAGCCCCGTAAATGGACTCTTTTGAATTCGTAACCGAGTTCTGGACACTCGCAGCCAGCTTGTCCAGCTGGGCCGAATTCAACCCGCTAGGGATGTCCTTGGCCTCGCTAGAAATACTGATCGAGCCTGCGTCTGACGAGCTAATTGAGCTACAGGCACTCATGGTCAGAGCGACAGCTGTACCCGCTACGACGGCAGAGGCGAACCTGGTGAAATTGATGTGCGACATTGATAGCCTTTTCGTAGAGTCTAATGCATCAATTATATGTTACACAATCATAATAATTTGTCAATTCAAAAAGACCGCTCAATGGCGGTCCTTTTGGGGCACGACAAGCTTGCTTTTCGACAATAAAAATCAGCGCTTTACCACGTCTGGGTCTGCCCCCGTCGATCGAGCAGCTCGCCCGTTTCCAGCAAGCCGGCCGCACGGTGCGATCCGGGTGGGGCAACGGTGAGACAGCCAGCATCCGTGCTCCGTCGGTCCGGTCCCTACGCCAGCTCGCGATGTGTGAACGTATGTGCGCGAGCCCGGGAATGGCGCGGGCATCATTTGAAGCGGCGTTCTTGATGGACGTGCGGCCGATACTGCCGACGCTCACCGCACCCACCCTGGTAATCCATGCCCGCGAGGATCACGCGGTTCCGGTGCAGGGCGGCCGGTATATCGCCGACCACATCCCCGGCGCGCGGTACCTGGAAGTCGAGGGTATCGACCACGCGCCCTTTCTGACCGAGCCGGACAAAATCCTGACGGAGGTCGAGGAGTTCCTCACCGGCAGCCACGCGGCGCCGGCGCAGTCGCATCGGGCCCTGCGCACCGTGTTGTTCACCGACATCGTCGCCTCGACGCAGCACGCCGCGGCGAGCGGCGACGAGCGGTGGCGCGCGGTGCTGCACCGCTTCGGCGAAGTCACCGCCGAACTCACGGAGCGATTCAGCGGCGCGGTGGTGAAGAACACCGGCGACGGCCACCTCGCCACGTTCGACGGCCCGACGCAGGCAATCCGCTGCGCCGAGGCATTGCAGAACGACGCCGACACCCTGGGCATCGAGATTCGAATAGGCATCCACACCGGTGAGTGCGAACTGATCGACAACGACATCACCGGAATGGCGGTGCACACCGCAGCCCGGATCGTCGGGCAGGCCGGCGCCGGCGAAATTCTCGTCTCGCGCACGGTGCGCGATCTGGTCGTCGGCTCGGGCACGGGCTTCGAAGACCGCGGCAGCGTCGAGCTGCGCGGCGTTCCCGGCACCTGGCAACTGCTGGCCGTCGATCGCAACGGCCCGCCCGCCGGATCTGCCGAGGCCGAACTGGCGTCGACGCCCACCCCCGGTCCCCAGGCCACGATGCGCCCCGCCGATCGCGCCGTAGCAGTGCTGGCACGGCGGACACCATGGATCCTTCGTGGGGCGGCCCGCATCGCGCTGGCCACCCGCAGCAAATAACCTTCAGCCGCTACGCCGACGTGGCGGCAGCGGATTCGGCGAGGCCGGCCCGTTCAACACTCAGCAGGCTTTCCGCCCGGTGTTCTCGGTAGTACGCGCGGGCGCCGCCGTTGATGCCGAAGAGTCGTTTGCTCCACAGCAGCCACCCGACCGCCACGACATTGACCGCCAAGGCCGCCACCCGCAGCATCGTCACCTTCTCGGTGAGCTCGTAGATTTCGAACGGCAGAAACACGCTGGTCGCGATCACCGCGAAGTACTCGCCCCACCGGCGCACCAACCACAGGCCGACGGCCTCGATCAGTTCGATCGCGGCATAGGCGATGAGTCCCGTCGCGATCAACAGGAACGTCGATGACGACCAGCTCAGCGCTTGGCCGATGTGGTGCAGGACCTTCGAGTCGTCGGGGTTCCACCCGATCTGTTCGGCCAACGGCCGCAGCAACGGAATGTCGTGTTCGAAGGCCTGCTGTAACTGCTCCCGCGAGCCGCGGACCTTGAGCACGCCGGTGGCCAGCAGCAGGAGCAGGGCGCCTCTGACGGCACGTTCCACCGCGAGTACCCGCATCAGAGTCCGGTCCCGCAGCAACCGGCCACGAGGAATCTCCGGCGCGGTGTCGGCCGGACCTCGACTACGCGGCGGGCCGACGACGAATGTCTCGCACCGCAGGCAGCGCCACGCCTCCCCGACCGGGGTGTCAACCCGCAGCCGCTCCCGCAGCTCGGGCTCGTCGGGCGCGAAGGTGGCATGCCCACGCAGACCGCACGATCGCAGCGCGAAATTCACCATGGGAGACAGTGTGTCAAGGATTACGTCACCACGGTCGCACCAGCACCACGCTGGGAAAACGCGCCTGGATATCGCGCCTACGCTGGATCGCGGACAGCCAGCCGAAAATTACTTTGCTAAGCTATGTTTTTACGCTTCGACGCATCTCTGAAGAGGAATCTCGACTATGACCACCGTTTCCGCTTACGCCGCCACCTCGGCCACCGACCCGCTGAGCCGAACCACCATCACCCGCCGGGACCCCGGCCCGCACGACGTGGCGTTCGACATCGCCTTCGCCGGCATCTGCCACTCCGACATCCACACCGTCAAAGCCGAGTGGGGCCGACCGACCTATCCCCTGGTTCCCGGCCACGAGATCGCCGGCGTGGTGACCGCGGTCGGGTCCGAGGTCACCAAGTACAAGGTCGGTGACCGCGTCGGCGTCGGCTGCTTCGTCGACTCCTGCCGCGAGTGCCCCAGCTGCCTGGCCAGCAATGAGCAGTACTGCACCGGCGGCGGCATGGTCGGCACCTACGCGGGCGTCGGCCGCGACGGCCAGCCGACCCAGGGCGGCTACAGCGGCGCGATCGTCGTCGACGAGAACTATGTGCTGGCCATCCCCGACGAGATCCCCCTGGACGCCGCAGCTCCCCTGCTGTGCGCGGGCGTCACCACCTATTCGCCGCTGCGGCACTGGAATGTCGGTCCCGGCAAGCAGATTGCGGTCGTCGGCCTGGGCGGGCTGGGCCACATGGCCGTCAAACTCGGGACCGCGATGGGCGCCGAGGTCACCGTGCTGTCGCAGTCGCTGAAGAAGATGGAGGACGGGCTGCGCCTGGGTGCGCAGCACTACTACGCCACCAGCGACCCAGCCACCTTCAAGAAGCTGCGCAACGGTTTCGACGTCATCCTCAACACCGTCTCGGCCAGCCTGGACCTGGGTGCGTATCTGAACCTGCTCACCCTGGACGGCACGTTGGTGGAGTTGGGCATGCCGGAGAGCGCGCTGGCGGTGCCGCCGGGGCCGCTGGTCCGGATGCGGCGCAGCGTGTCGGGTTCGTTGATCGGCGGGATCGCCGAGACCCAGGAGATGCTGGACTTCTGCGCCGAGCACGATGTGCGGCCCGAGATCGAGATCATCGAGCCGGACTACATCAACACCGCCTACGAGCGGGTGCTCGCCTCCGACGTGCGCTACCGGTTCGTCATCGACACCGAGTCGCTGCGGACCCCGTAGTGTCCCGTTCGCTGAGCGTGTACTGAGGGGCGAAAAATTCGCGAAATCCTCGCGCTCAGTGCACGTTCGGCGTGGGCTGGGAATCAGCTCAGCGCGCCGGGCGGCACCAGCCACCGCATCGGCTGTTTGGTCACCGCGGCGATGGCATCGTAGTCATGGTCGTAGTGCAGCACCGTCGCCTCGTGGCGACGCGCAACCGCCGCAATGATCAGATCCGGCAGCTTTACCGCTCGATGCAGCGATTCCCTGACCAGCGCCAGCTGGGTGGCAAGTACGTCATCCCAGATCTCGTCCGGGCTGGGCAACCAGCGCAGGGCGCGGCGCTCCTCCGCCATCTCGATGGCCTCGCGCTCACTTCGCGCCGAGACGGTCAACTCGGCATCAATGATCGCGCAGGTCGCGACCGTGCCGCGATCAAGTTCGTCCTGCAGCGCCGCGCGGGCGACGGAGTGACGCGCCCAGTGCCAGACAGTTGTGTCGGCCAGATAAACCTGGCTCATTCGGGGTCACGGCGCCATGCCCGCTCGCGGGCCTGTTGCTGCTGCTCCCAGTACTGGGGATCGTCGGCGAAGCGATCCAGCATCCGTGCACGGACCTCGCGCGCCGCGACTTCCCGCAACGCGGTGTTGATGGTGTCCTTCTTGGTCGAGGTGTTCAGTACCTTGGCCGCCGCGACGAGCGCATCATCATCGATATCCACAAGCGTTTTGGCCATGTATACAACAGTAACACCAGATATATCTTCGGCTACCGGTTCGCCGGCACGCTCACACGTAGCGGTTGCGCCCGGCCAGGGCGCCCGAGACCGTCTGCACCAGGTAGACGGCCAGCATCATCAGCCACGGCACCGTCCATCCGCCGCTGACCTGATGCAACAGGCCGAACAGGAACGGACCGACGCCGGCCAGCAGATACCCGAAGCCCTGCGCCATCCCGGACAGGCTCACGGTGTCCTGCGCGTCGCGGGCTCGCAGTGCGATCACGGTGAGCGCCAACGAGAAAACGCTCATCCCCAGACCCACCAGCACGCTCCACAGCAGCGGGGCGGCCGCCGGCGCGATCAGCAGACCGAGCATGCCGGTGATGCCGAGCACCCCCAGCCCGACGATCCAGCCGCTCTGGCTCTCGCTGCGGGCAGCCAGCGGGGAGACCACCAGGCTGATCGGCACCGCGATCAGCGAGATCAGGCCGAGCAACAGGCCGGCGCGCGCGTCGCTCATGCCGGTCTCGATCAGCACCTCGGGCAGCCAGCCCAACACCACGTAGGCCAGAAACGACTGGGTGCCGAAGAACAGCGTGACCGTCCAGGCCAGCCTGCTGTCCAGCAGTGACCGACCCTTGGTCGCGCTGGCCGGTGAACTCGTTGCGCCCCTGTCGAATCCGCGAGAACCCACCACCCAGGCCGCGAAGGCCAGAAGGGCGAGCGCACTCCAGGTACCCAGCGCCGATCGCCAGCCACCCAGGACGTCGTCGAGCAGCGGGGTGAGCGCCGAGCCCAATGCCCCGCCGCCCTGCAGTGCCGCGGTGTACACGCCGGTCATCAGGCCCACCTGCGCCGGGAAGGAACCCCTGATGACGACCGGGATCAGCACGTTGATCAGCGCGATGCCGGCGGTGGCGACCAGGGTTCCGCCGAGCACGACCAACGGCCCGTCGCAGACCCTGATCAGCAGTCCCGCAACGAGGGTGAGCAGCGCGGCAGAGATGGTGCGGCCCAATCCGATCCGCCGCGACAGCCACGGCGCCGCGAGCCCGGCTCCGGCGAAGCACAGGCCCGGCAGGGTGGTCAGCACGCCGGCCCAGGTGTCCGAGGCGCCCAGTGCGCCGCGCATCTCCGGCAGCAGCGGCCCGACGCTGGTGATCGCCGGGCGCAGGTTCACTGCGGTCAACACCACCGCGACGGTCAGCAGTGCGCCGCCGGCCGCCATCGCCGCGGGCTGGATCTCGGTGGCGCCGTCGAGTTCCAGTTCAAGGTCATGCTCGTACCGACCAAGCGTTTCGTTGCGCGGGCGGCGGGTCACCTGAAGTAGGGTCGCATACATCCGATGATTGGGTGAAGGGAGGATATTGTGCCGTTGGTCACCACCCGCCGCACCGGTTTGGTAGATCAGGTGATCGACCAGCTCCGAGCGTCGGTGACGGCCGGAGAATGGCCGGTCGATTCACGCATCCCCCCCGAGCCGGACCTCGCCGAAGCCTTCGGCGTCGGCCGCAACACCGTGCGCGAGGCGGTCCGGGCGCTGGCCCACGGCGGCATCCTGGAGGTCCGTCAGGGTGACGGGACCTACGTGCGCGCCACCAGCGAGGTGTCCGGCGCCGTACGACGGCTGTGCGGACCTGAGTTGCGCGACGTGCTGCAGGTCCGACGGTGCCTGGAGGTGGAGGGGGCGCGGCTGGCCGCAGCCGCCCGCACCGACGAGGACCTGGCACGGTTGCGCGCTCTGTTGGATCGACGCGACTCTCACCAGGAGCTGGGCCAACACCAGGACTTCGTCCGGTCCGACACCGATTTCCATCTCGCGGTGGTCGCCTGCTCCCACAATCCGGTGCTGACCGAGCTGTACTGCGGACTCACCGAGGTGCTGATGGCCAGTGTGGCCAGCACCAGCGCGAAGCCGGCGCACGAGGACCAGATCCGGCACCGCGGCCTGGTGGAGGCGATAGCCGCCGGCGACGTCGAGGCGGCCGGGCGCGAAGCGGGCGGCTTTCTCGACGAGCTGCTGGACGGCCTGCCTACCTGCTGAGCCGGTCAGTCGCGCCGAAGTCCCAACACCCGCAACAGTTCCGGCCGGCGAAGGATCAGCGCGATCCACAGCAGCACACCGACATACACCCCCGACAACACAAAGCCGGCCAGCGGCTTGTCGGCATGCAGGTTCGTGGTCACCGCGCCACCCAGGTAGGCGGTCAGGCCGAGCGCACCCAGCACCGCGGTGCGCGGAATCAGGAAAACCACCACGCACACCAACAGCACCCAGCCGATCACCGCGGTCTTGTCCGGCGAAAAGCCCAGCGCCTCAGTGCCTTCGCGGGCGAACGACACACCGAGGATCTTAGGGATGGCATCGAACGCGAAGAACAGTGCGAGCACGGCCGTGATCACCGCGCCGGCGATCCAAGCCTTGGAGCGTTGTGTCTCGGTGTTGTCCGTCATGGCACCACTCCCTATGTCGACGTTGCCGGTGCGCGCTCGCGGGCGGGCAGAAACATCACGGTATACCCGAAGAGCAGCACCGCGGTGATCACCAGCAGCACCAGCGCGACGGTGTAATTGTTGTGCACCGGATCGTATGTCGCGCCCATCACCAGCGGCGGGAAGTAGCCGCCCAGGCCGCCGACCGCCGCCACGATCCCGGTGACCGAGCCCATCGACCCCGACGGGGCGCGTCGTGACACCCACGCGAACACCCCGCCCGTGCCGATGCCGAGCGCCACCGCCAGCGGAATGAACGTCAACCCCGTCCACAGGTCCGCCGGCGGGTGGAACACGGCAATGAGCGCCTGCACGGCGACGCCGGCAAGTGCCGCCAGCACAACGTATTTCGGTGCGATGTGGTCGGCCAATGTGCCGCCGAGCAGGCGGGCGAACACCGCCGCCATGGCGAACGCCGCGGTACGTTCACCCGCGCCGACCGCGGAAAAATCGTAGATCGTCTTGATGTAGATCGGTAGGTAGTTGCAGAACGCCACGAACCCGCCGAACACCAGCGCGTACAGAATCGACATCTCCCAGGTGACCCGCAACTTCGCGGCGGCCTTGAGCTTCGGCAACACACTGGCGGTGTTCGGCACGAATCGCGGGCCGTTGCGCAACACCGCGAAGCACAGCAGTGCGGTCGCCGCAAGCGCCACCGCCACGATCACGTGGGTGGCGAACAGGCCGAACCACTTCACGAACCGCGGGGTGAAGAACGCCGACGCCGCGGTGCCGGCCATCCCCATCCCGAACACCCCGGTTGCGAAGCCGCGGCGTTCCGGCGCAAACCAGTTGTTGGCGAACGGGATTCCGATGGCGAACACGGTGCCGGCCACGCCCAGGAAGAACCCGGCACCCACCATCAGCGGGTAAGAACCGATCTGCGCGGCGTAACCCACGACGAGCACCGGGATGATCGAGGCCAGCGAGACTCCGATGAACATGGTGCGGCCCCCGAAACGGTCGGTCATCAGCCCGCTGGCGATCCGACCCAAGGCCCCCACCAGGATCGGGGTGGCCACCATCAGCGCCTGCTGGTTGGAGCTCAGCGACATCTGGGCGGCGTACTGCGTCGACAGCGGACCGACCAGATTCCACGCCCAGAAACAGATCACCGAGGCCCAGGTGGCCAGCAGCAGCTGCACCGTCTGCTGCGTTCCGGTGCCCAGTTCTTCAGTGCTCGTCACGAGACGATCCAACCACTGCGAAGCGCTCGTGGACCGGAAATCCGAAACGGTGGCTTCCGCCGGGGGACGGGAGGACAGACTAGGGCGAAGGCGAGGAATCCACGACCTAGTCCTTGACCACACCGCCTCGCCAGAGATCGTCTATATTGGCGAACCTTGGCGACTCCAAAAAAAGGGGTCGTATCGAGATGTTCGGAATATTCTCCGTCAAAGCTCCTTTTGGTTGGTTATTCTGCCATCAAAATTCGCAATATTTGCGAATGATTCAGATTCTGCCGATCCTTTAACTGAGCTTTCAAAGTCATCGATCATTTCTTGATAATTGGAATGATAGTGGATTCCCTCGGGAAGCAATAGGGGATTGAAATGAGTGTCTCCGGTGTACACCAGCTTGCCGTCGCTTGATGTGGATACCTGCCACATGGATGGCCCGCCAATATTTACCATCACTCCTGGCACGGGATCATTCTTATCCATGAAGTAGAGAGCAGGTATGTCGTCCAGGCCGTCTCTGCGCATGGCCGATCCGAATGTCACGATCTGCTGAATGTTTGTGAAATACCCGGTTGCAGCAATGTTTTGCACATCCATTCCGCCCTGACTGTATCCCACGAGCATGATGGGCGCGTCACTTGGGAGCAGCGCTTTCAACGCCGAAAATTGTGTCTCATCGGGAACTCCACTCGCTCCTGTTACATTCCCAGTCCAGCTCTGCGTTTCAGTGTTGAAACTAAAAATATCAGCAGGGTTGGTTCCCCCGATATAAACAATGTATCTAAAGGTCCCATCGGCGCCAAGGATTTCTTGCACACCGTATCCAGAACCATAATCTGAATCAGGAACGCTCCGGACACTTTCCCAAAAATTTAACGCACTTTGCGGAGCAGAACCCAGGTCGAGCCCCATATGCTCCCCAGAGCCGTCACTTCCGTCAGAGCCGCTGTGGGCACCGGTGGTGCCGCCGCCTGCGCCAGCGTCCCCACCGATGGCCTTACCAGTCCACCAGGCCTGGGCGGCACCGCCGTTGCCGCCAGTGCCGCCGTCGGTGACACCGTTGCCGCCGTTGCCGCCTTTACCGCCGACCGCATCCGCCGCCGAAGCAGATTTGTAGATCCACGCTACGCCGCCGTTACCGCCGTCGCCGCCACGGCCGGTGCCGCCGTTGCCACCGGCCGCCCCATCGCCACCGATGGTCTGACCCATCCCTTCGTTAGTGGCGAAGCCGCCGTTGCCGCCGTTGCCGCCGTCGGTGGCGCCGGCGCCGCCATCGCCACCTTTACCGCCGACCGCATCCGCCGCCGAAGCAGAGTATTGGAAGCCCATGGACGCGCCACCGCCGTTGCCGCCGTTGCCGCCGCGGCCGGTGCCGCCATGGCCGCCGTTGCCGCCGTCGCCGCCGATGATTTTACCTGTCCCCTCGGCGTAGGCGGTGCCTCCGTTGCCGCCGTTGCCGCCGTCGGTGGCACCAGCACCGGCCGCCCCCGCCTTACCGCCGACCGCATCCGCCGCCGAAGTGGGGGTGTAGATGGTCGCGTTGCCGCCGTTGCCGCCGTCGCCGCCGCGGCCGGTGCCGCCATTGCCACCGGCCGCCCCATCAGCTGCGATGACCTTACCGAACCCATGGGTGGTGGCGCTGCCGCCGTTGCCGCCGTTGCCGCCGTCGGTGGCACCAGTACCGGCCGCACCCGCCTTACCGCCGACCGCATCCGCCGCCGAAGAATAGTTGTCGTTGGTCGCGTTGCCGCCGTTGCCGCCGTCGCCGCCACGGCCGGTGCCGCCGTTGCCACCGGCCGCCCCATCAGCCGCGATGACCTTACCTATCCCCTGGGTGTTGGCGCTGCCGCCGTTGCCGCCGTTGCCGCCGTCGGTGGCACCAGTACCGGCCGCACCCGCCTTACCGCCGACCGCATCCACCGCCGAAGCGAAGTTGCCGATGGCCGCGTTGCCGCCGTTGCCGCCGTTGCCGCCGCGGCCGGTGCCGCCATTGCCACCGGCCGCCCCATCAGCCGCGATGACCTTACCCATCCCATAGTTGGTGGCGTTGCCGCCGTTGCCGCCGTTGCCGCCGTCGGTGGCACCGGCGCCGCCGCTGCCACCTTTACCGCCGACCGCATCCGCCGCCGAAGCAGAGTTGTCGTTGCCCGCGTTGCCGCCGTTGCCGCCGTTGCCGCCGCGGCCGGTGCCGCCATTGCCACCAGCCGCCCCATCAGCCGCGATGAACTTACCCGTCCCCCTTGTGAAGGCGTCGCCGCCGTTGCCGCCGCTACCGCCGTCGGTGGCACCAGCACCGGCCGCCCCGGCCTTACCGCCGACCGCATCCGCCACCGAAGCAGAGTTGAGGCTTTCCGCGGAGCCGCCGTTACCGCCGTTACCGCCGCGGCCGGTGCCGCCATTGCCGCCGGCCGCCCCATCGCCCCCGACGGTCTTACCCATCCCCTGGGTGCCGCCGTAGCCGCCGTTGCCGCCGTTGCCGCCGTCGGTGCCACCAGTACCGGCCGCACCCGCCTTACCGCCAACCACGTCCGCCGCCGAAAGAAAGTTGTTGCTGACCGCGGAGCCGCCGTCGCCGCCGTTGCCGCCACGACCGGTGCCGCCATTGCCACCGGCCGCCCCATCGCCACCGATGGCCTTACCCGTCCCCCAGGTGAAGGCGTTGCCGCCGTTGCCGCCGTTGCCGCCGTCGGTCGCACCAGTACCGGCCGCACCCGCCTTACCGCCAACCGCATCCGCCATCGATGCATAGTCGTAGTCCATGATCGCGTTGCCGCCGTTGCCGCCGTTGCCGCCGCGGCCGGTGCCGCCATTGCCACCGTCGCCGCCGTTGCCACCGACCGCATCCGCCGCCGAAGCGGAGTTGTCTGTGGCCGCGTCGCCGCCGTTGCCGCCGTTGCCGCCGTTGCCGGTGCCGCCGTTGCCCACGCTGACGGCATCGCCGCCACGTCCGCCGGCACCTCCGGACAGATGGCCTGCGTATCCCGCGCCACCATCACCGCCACGACCACCGTCACCCTGGTGCAACCCGCCGATACCTCCGGCACCACCATCAGCTCCGGCGCCACCGTGGCCCCCGTGGCCACCATCGCCGATGAAGTAGGCGCTGCCGCCAGCGCCGCCCGCCACACCCTCTTCGGTGCTGTCCCAGCCAGCACCGCCGTTGCCGTAGACGAACCCGCCCACACTGCCGTCAGGGTGCAGCTCGGTGCCGGTAGCACCATTGCAGACGTAGCCACAAGTCGCACCGCTGGCTTGCAGCCCCGCCACGTAGTTGTCCATGTACTGGTCGAGGGTTTGCGGGTTGGCGCTGGTCCAGCCCGTGGCCTGGGCATACTCGTTGAGCGCGGCGATCTGCGCGGTGGTCAGGTCGTTGCCACCCAGGGCGCGGATCTGCTGATTGAACTCAGCGATGTGGGCTGCACTGAACGCGCCCGCGCCGCCGTCACCGCCACCCGGGTTGTCGCTACCGCCCGGATGGTCGCCGCCGCTGGCCGTGGCGCCCGCGCCTCCCGCACCTCCCGATGCGCCGATAGGTCCCTGGTGCTGGACACCAACGGCACCAGAGGCGCCAGGCAGAGTTCCGGCATACCCACCTGCACCACCATGCCCGCCGTCGCCGCCGGCGCCGTTGACGCCGCCGTCGCCGCCTGCACCACCGGAACCACCGGTGCCGCCCGCGCCGATGGCACCCGCCGTCGCGAAGGTGCCGCCCGCACCGCCGGCGCCGGCATTGCCTCCATTGCCACCGTTGGCGCCGTTGGCGCCGTTGCCGTTGTCGGTGGTGGTGCTGGCGCCGGTTCCGCCGACACCACCGGTGCCGCCGATCCCGCCAGTACCGCCAGCACCGGCCAGCGAGCTGCTGGCACCGCCGGCCCCGCCGTTGCCACCATTGCCGCCGCTGCCGCCGATTTGGCCTTCGCCGACCGGCGACAGGCCCGCACCGCCGCGGCCTCCGGCGCCGCCGACACCGCCATTGCCGAACATCACGCCCGTGCCGGCGCCGCCGACACCGCCGTTGCCACCGTCAAGTCCCGATGCTCCCACGCCGCCCGCGCCACCGTCGCCGCCGATGCCCATCAGCGTGCCGCCGGCGCCACCGGCACCACCGTCGCCGCCATATTGGCCGGCGCCGCCCGCACCGCCATTGCCGAACATGCCCAACGCCGAACCGCCCGCGCCGCCGAACCCGTCGGCGCTGGTACCTCCGGCCCCGCCGTCGCCGAACCAGAGGCCGCCGTTGCCGCCGGCAGCCTCCGCCAGGGTGCCACCGCTGATACCGGCCGCGCCGTTGCCGATCAAATCCAGGCCGAACAGCGACTGCGATAACGGGTTGAGCAGGTTGTCGTCGACCCACGATCCGAAGTCGCTGCTGATCCAGTCCTGCTGCATGTCATGGATCGGCAGGTAGATCAACGAGCCAAACAGACCAGCCCAGGAATCGGGGTTCGTCTCTACCGCGCTCGCTGACGCCTCGGCCAGGCCGAGCAGGTCGAACCAGCCGAAATCCTCGGCTTGGGCAGCCGGTGCGACTGCGACCGGTGCAACCCCGAACGCCAGGAACGCACCCAGTGCACCAACGGCACCCGACGTGCGTGAACCAGACTTACCTATCCCGTGACGACGACTCATCGGAACGGCCCCCTCAAGAATCCCTAGCGTTAGCTGTGACAGACCTGGGCATACTCCCCCGGCCCTGCTGAAATGTAGCACCACAGGGGATTTAAATTGACTATTGACCCGTGATCAGGCTTCATGCCTATGAATTCGGACATGTTCATCATGCGCAGACCGCTGCAGCGGAGGCCCGGAGTTACCCACAACGTCCTGATCGACGTCGAACGCGGCCCACGCAGTCTGCGTACAACTACCTCACCGAAGCGCGATGCAAGACCCGTAGTAGCGGCCTTCCGGCCGAGTCGCTATCCCTCAGTGGCTATAGCGAGGGATAGCGACTAGAAGTCCCAGTCGTCGTCTTCGGTGATGACGGCCTTGCCGATCACGTAACTCGAACCCGATCCGGAGAAGAAGTCGTGGTTCTCGTCGCCGTTGGGGCTCAGCGCCGACAGGATCGCCGGGTTGACGTCGGTCTCGTCACGCGGGAAGAGAGCCTCGTAGCCGAGGTTCATCAGCGCCTTGTTTGCGTTGTAGCGCAAGAACTTTTTGACGTCCTCGGTCAGGCCCACCCCGTCGTAGAGGTCCTGGGTGTATTCGACCTCGTTGTCGTAGAGCTCGAAGAGCAGCTCGTAGGTGTAGTCCTTGAGCTCCTGGCGCTTGGCCTCGTCGACCATGGCCAGACCGCGCTGATACTTGTAGCCGATGTAGTAGCCGTGCACGGCCTCGTCGCGGATGATCAGCCGCAGCACGTCGGCGGTGTTGGTCAGCTTGCCCCGGCTCGACCAGTACATCGGCAGGTAGAAGCCGGAGTAGAACAGGAAGCTCTCCAGCAGCGTGGACGCCACCTTGCGCTTGAGCGGCTCGTCACCGCGGTAGTACTGCATGACGATGGCGGCCTTGCGCTGCAGGTTGGAGTTCTCCTCCGACCAGCGGAAGGCCTCATCGATCTCGGATGTCGAGCACAGTGTCGAAAAGATCTGGCTGTAGCTCTTGGCGTGCACCGACTCCATGAACGCGATGTTGGTGTAGACGGCTTCCTCGTGCGGGGTCAGCGCATCCGGGATCAGGCTCACCGCGCCGACGGTGCCCTGGATGGTGTCCAGCAGCGTCAGACCGGTGAAGACCCGCATCGTGAGCTGCTTCTCGTCGTCGGTCAGCGTGCCCCATGAGGGGATGTCGTTGGACACCGGAACCTTCTCCGGCAGCCAGAAGTTGCCGGTCAGCCGATCCCAGACCTCGAGATCCTTGTCGTCTTGCACCCGGTTCCAGTTGATCGCCGAGACCCGATCGATCAGCTTCAACTTTTCGCTCACCGTCAACCCCATTTCGCCACACCGGAAGCCAGTGCCACGACACTACCCCTGGGGGGCGACAACGGACGGCAACACTAGTGGTTGTGTCTTCGTGTCGCCTCAGCGCACTCCGGAAAAGCGGTACTCGCCCGCCCGCAACGAGCGGGTCGACTGCCAGTACTGCCAGGTCATCCCGCTCCACAGGGTCCGGTTGACGCCGTGCTCGTCGAGGTACCAGCTGTTGCAGCCGCCGGTGATCCACACCGTGCCGGCGAGCTTGTCCTGAAGCTCGGCGTTGTAGCGGTCCTGGGCGGCGCGGCTGGGCGCCAGCGCCTGCGCGCCGGCCTTGTCGGCGGCGGCGATCGCCTGGGCGACGTAGCGGATCTGCGACTCGATCATGAACACCACCGAGGTGTGCCCCAGCGCGGTGTTGGGACCGAGCAGGAAGAACAGGTTGGGCATGTCGGCCACGGCAATGCCGCGGTGCGCCTGCACCCCTTCACGGCTCCAGCGCTGCACCAGGTCCTCACCGTCGGGCCCGGTGACACCGACATAGGTGTAGGAGTCGGTCACGTGGAATCCGGTCGCGTAGACGATGACGTCGACGGCGTGTTCGACGTTGTCGGCGGTGACGATGCCGTCCGGGGTGATGCGGGAGATCCGCTCGGTGATCAGCGTCGTCGTCGGCTCGGCGACCGCGCCATAGTAGTTCTTGCCCGAGTAGAGGATTCGCTTGCACCCGGCCCGATACCGCGGAGTCAGTCTGCGGCGCAGGTCTTTGTCGCGGACCTGGCGACGGATGTTGAGCTTGCCGGCCGCCTCGACCAGACGCAGCAGCCCGGGCCGCTTGGTCATCGCGAATCCAACTGCTTCCAGCGCCCAGTAGGTGGCAACCCGCACCGCGTAGCGCAGCCCGGGCACCACCGCGAAGGCCTGTCGCACGACATTAGGAAGCCGGTTATGTGGCACCGGCAACACCCAGGGTGGGGTGCGTTGGTAGAGCTGGAGTTCGGCAACCCGGTCGACGATCGCGGGCACGATCTGGATCGCGCTGGCCCCGGTCCCGATGACCGCGACCCGCTTGCCGGCCAGGTCCACGGTGTGGTCCCACTGCGCGGAATGGAATGCGGCGCCGGTGAATTCGTCGATCCCGTCGATGTCGGGCAGCCGCGGGATGTGCAGGCCGCCGACACCAGAGACCACGAACTGGGCCACATACTCCTTGCCGTCTTCGGTGAACACATGCCAGCGGAACTCGTCGTCGTCCCACACCGCGCGGGTCACCATCGAACCGAACCGGATGTGACGGCGTAGCCCGTACTTGTCCGTCACGTTCTTGAGGTAGTCCAGGATCTCGGGCTGCGGGGAGAACAGCCGGCTCCAGGTGGCCTTCGGCTCAAACGAGAACGAGTAGAGATGCGACGGCACGTCGCACGCACAACCG
The DNA here is from genome assembly GCF_020172665.1 of [Mycobacterium] zoologicum. Lineage (GTDB taxonomy): Bacteria > Actinomycetota > Actinomycetes > Mycobacteriales > Mycobacteriaceae > Mycobacterium > Mycobacterium zoologicum. The sequence continues at coordinate 3,060,901 of NZ_CP083985.1, forward strand.
GGATAGGTGTTGTCCCGCCAGGTCCCGCCGATCTCGTCAGCCTTCTCCAGGATCAGGAATTCCACACCCCGCTTCTGCAGCACGATGGCCATGCCCAGGCCGGAGAAACCGGTCCCGATGATGAGTGTGCGGGTGCGTATCATCACGCGTCCTTCCCCTGTCGGGTATCGAAATTCATTCCAACGCCCATGCCGCCTTCCCGCAAGGTCCGGCGGGAAGGCGGCACAGCGACTGCCAGGATCAGCCCTGCAGGGCGGCCATCACTTGGTGATTGAGGTCGGTCAACGAATCCATCAGCGGCGAGTACGCACTCAGGTCGAAAGTGTCGCCGGCGCGCAGGATTCCGGTCGCCATGTCGTCACGGGCGTTGAGCATGCCTGCGATCAAGCTGGTGGTCGGGTCGGTGAACGCGTCGTCGAAGAGCGTCCCCATGCCCTGCATTCCGCCGGTCAGATCCGTCCAGACGTGCGCCAAGTCGCCGGTACTGAAGTCGCCCTCCACGGCTTGCGCGGTCTGGTCCATGACAGCCTTCATGCTCAGCATGCTCAGCATCATCGGCAGCTCAATGTCCTTGAACGCCAACGGCAGATTGCCAATGAACGCCGCCATGGCACCGGCCGGATTGGTCAGGAACTCCGACGCGACAGCGTTCAGGTTCGGCGTCAGCGCAGCGTCGGACATCCGGTCCCAGACCGTCGGCACGCCGACCTGTCCGCCGAAGATCTGGTTGAACGCGTCGTGGCCGATCGCCGCCTCGACCTGGCTCTGCAACAGGTTTGCCCCCAGCCAGTTGATGTTGTGGTCCTGGTCCTGGGTGTAGTTCCAGTTGAACAGGCGGTCGTGCAGCATCGCCGCCTGCTCCGAGGGGGTGACCACCGGCGTGTCCGCCGGGAGATGGCTCTTGACGTCGGCGATGTTGACCACCTCGGCGTGGACGGCGTTGCTCGTCGGAGCGGTCGCCACGTCCTGCCAGCGCACTCCGAGCATTCCGTTGGCCAACCCGCCGTCGTTGATCCAGTTGGCGACGCCGGGGTCCTTACTGCTGACGACGTAGTAGATGTAGCCGTCGGAGGACTCGAAGGTGTCGGTGTTGTTGAGACTGCCCTGCGCGGTGACGATCGGAACGTTCTGCCCCCATGCGTTGGCGAGTTCGAGGCCGTAGTAGCCGGCATCGATTTCGGGCACCTTGATGATCAGCGCCTGATCGGCGTCCAGTTGGAAGTGGCCGAAGGTGCTCAGCTGGCCGGGCATGAGGCCGTTGATCGAGGAGGTGGAAGATGCGATGGGCGTCATCCAGTTGGGCGGCAACGAATCAGGAATCGCCGTTTGGTCGTAGTAGACGCCGTCAGCGTTGATGGTCGGAATGTCCTTGACGACAATGTTCAGCAACTCCGACAGTTGACTGTCCGAGAGGAACGTCAGCGGACTCTGCGGCACGCCGTCCTGCCGCAGCGAGAAGGAGTCGTGCGGCAATCCCCCGTTACCGATGGTGTCGCGGATAAGCACGTTGTCGGCGCCGGCCGTGTTGATCCAGTTCCCTTCGTGCGGTGTGGAACTGAAGATGATCGTGTAGCTTCCATCGGCATTGGGTGTTGCATCCGATAGGCCGAGGACGTGACCGGTCGGCTCGAATCCCTGAACCGAACCGATCGTTCCGGACAGCGACGTGAACGTGACGTCGATGCTGCCGGGCCCGGGATGGACCGTCATCGTGTAGGTGCCGTCCTCGCTGACCGGGATGACGCCGTACTGATTGTCGGGGTTCACCAGGATGTAGAAGGCCGACGGGTCGGCGGAGTTGGCATCCCACGGCTGCCCGAGCATCCAGGGAACGCCGCCGCTGGGGCTGTAGAGCTGGGCATACTCCAAAGCCAGCGAGGTGGAGGCGACGCTCTGGACATACTGCTGCAGGGACGTCAGGTCCGACGGGACGATGAACGGGTAGTTGCTGTTGGTCTCGGTGACCTGCTGCTGGGCGTCCAGCAGCTGGTCGATGATCGACTGCGTGGCTGCGGTCGGCGCCACTTCGGCGATCGCATGCGGGGTTGCCAGCGTCATCGCCAGCGCCCCGGCCACCGCTCCCGGTGCGGTGGTGGCGACGACACGCAGCCGCTGCCGCACTCGGCGCCGTTGAACGGCCTTGCGGTTGGATTGTTCGACGGCTGCGCGTTGTGCGGATCCGATGCGCGACATGTGGTCCTCCGTGTGGTCAGAGCGCTCTGTGACGACTGTCACCTGATAGCCGCCTGATTGTTCGTCGCGCCAATCCGCGGCCGAAAGAGCAATCCGCACCGGATCGAACAATCCGCCGATGCAGAATGCACCACCCAGTTATGCTCGGCCGATGGACTGGGAGCGACCGTCCGAGCGGGTGTGCGAGCTGATCCGGCAGACCGCCCAGGTCATGGTGAGCGCTCCCCCGGAGTCACTCGACGAGCTCCACGAAGCCACCCTGTCAGCGGTTTACACGCAAGCCATCGCCTCCGATCCGGTCCTCGCCGAAGGCATCCGCCGCAGCAATCGGTCCAATCTGATGCACTGGACCGCAGCCAATCTCAGCCATCCCGGCGAGCCGGTGGCGGCCAACCTCTCAGCAGAGGCACTGCTCATCGTCCGCGACGGGTTCCGCCGCGGTATGGACGAATCGGCGGTACTGGACGCCTATCGGGTCGGTACGAACGTGGCGTGGCGGTCGTGGATGCAGACCGCATTCACCCTCACCCGTGACCACGACCAGCTGTGCGAGCTGCTCGACGTCACATCACGATCGCTGACGTCGTTCATCGATGCCACCATCGCCGGTATCGGCCATCAGATGCAGATGGAACGCGAGGCACTCACCCGCGGGACCCATGCCGAACGCCGCGAGACCGTCGCGCTGATCCTGGACGGCGCAACCATCTCTCGGCAGCGCGCCGAGAGCCGGCTCGGCTACCGGCTCGAACAGAGCCATACCGCCGCCGTCGTCTGGGGCGACGAGGCGACCATCGACCTGTCCGATCTGGACGCTGCGGCCGAAACGCTGACCCGCACCGAGGGCGGTCCGCGCGCGCTGTCGGTGCTGGCCAGCGCCGCCACCCGATGGGTATGGGTTCCCGGTCCCACCGGGCCGGATCTGACAGGTGTGGTTGACGCGGTTGACGGCCTGCCGGGCGTGCAGATCGCGGTGGGGACCACCACCGGTGGCGTCGACGGGTTCCGGCGCAGCCACCTCGACGCCGTCACCACGCAACGCATGATGATGCGGCTGGGTTCCACCCAGCGCGTCGCCCGATTCACCGACATCGAGTTGGTGGCGCTGATCAGCGCCGAACCCGAGCAGGCCGACCGGTTCATCACCCATACGCTCGGCGACTTCGCCTTCGCCGACGCCGAACTACAACAGACGGTGCTGACGTTCATCCATCAACAGTGCAACACCTCACGCACCGCCGAACACATGTATCTGCACCGAAATACATTGCTGCGCAGGATTACTCGTGCCGATCGGCTGTTGCCCGCACCCGTCGTCGACAACAGCGTGCGAGTGGCGGTCGCATTGGAGGCACTGCGCTGGCGCGGCGTCGTCGGCTGACAATGCCCCTTCGCTCGCGTGTCGCCCCGCCCGTCAGCCGAACAGGCCCGCCCATTCCGCCTGTATCTGGGACACCGCGTGCATGATCCCGACCAACTCGAAACCCGCCGCCAGCGACCCCAGCCCGGTGGCCGCGGCCAGTACAAGACCGAACGCGTCGAGGAGGTCAACGCCGTCGGTGTGACCGCCAGCGGCGTGGTTACTTCCGCCGCGGCCCGTCCCCGGCACGAGCAGTGCTGCTGTGCCGACCACCGATAGCAGCCCCGAACCCATCTGCCAAGCATTGCTGTGTGTAATTCAGCCTTTTATACGGCATTTATCAGGTTCTGGGGATTGATACAACCAGGTGGCTGATCAGGCAACAGGTCGACGCTGGACTGCCTCGCGGATCGGCCGGTCGGGGTCCATCGCGATGCCGAGATTCTCGGCGGTGCCGCCCACGACGCTGACCATGATGGTCGTCAGATACGACACGAACGTCTCGTGGGGCATTCTGCGCGGGCTGTCCAGTTCCGGGCCGAGCCACCAGTCGGTGGCCGAGGTCGCCGTGCCGAAAGCCGCGAACGCCGCCAGGTCCATTGCGCCGCGGTCAAGGTCGAGCTCGCGGAGTTCGTTGCTGAACATGTCGGCGATGGCCAGCGTGATCGTCCGGCCCTCGTTGAGAGTCCGCAGTGTCGACTCCGACCGGGCGCGCACCCGCCCCTGGATGAAGAACCTCACCACGTTGGGATGTGCGTCGACCAGGCTCACGTACTCCTCGACGCTGCGCCGCACGATGTCGCGCAGCGAATTGGTGGCGACGTCGATGGAGGCGAAGATCGCCGACCACAGGTCGTCACGTAACCGGGTGCCGACGGCCTCGAACAGGTCGTCCTTGTCGGTGAAGTGCCGGTAGATCTTGGGCTTGGCGGTGCCGGCCTCCGCGGCGATCTCGCGGACACTGACGTCGGGTCCGAGCCGGTCGATGGCCCGGAACGCTGCGTCGACGATCTCCCTGCGGACCTTCTTACGGTGTTCGCGCCAACGTTCGCTGCGCGCGTCGACCTTCTGCCCGCCGTTGTCGGCCGGGGTGGGTCTGCTGGTTCCGCGCACGTCAAGCACCTTACCGCGTTGCCGCCGCTGACCTGGGGAGACCGGCCGTCGGCTAACATCGCCGCTGTGGTGCAGCGATTCGACCTTGCGATTGTCGGCGGAGGTCCAGCAGGGTCGGCGGCCGCCTGGCAGGCCAGGCAGGCCGGTGCGAGCGTGGTTCTGCTGGATAAGGCCGAGTTTCCCCGCGACAAGCCCTGCGGTGACGGCCTGACCGCGCGCGCGGTGAGCTACCTGCAGAAAATGGGTCTGGCCGAGCAGGTCGACAAGTTTCACCGGGTCAACCGGGTGAAGGTGTTCAGCCCCGGCGAATGGGAGCTGTCGTTTCCGCGCCGGCCCGGGATGCCCGACCACGGATACGTGGCGCGCCGCCCGGAGCTGGACACCCTGTTGCTCAAGCACGCCGAGTCGGCCGGGGCGGAGGTTCGCCAATCCGCCGAGGCCGCGGGTCCGGTGCTCGACGACGCCGGCCGGGTCATCGGGGTGCTGCTCAAGAGCGGCGAGCAGGTGCTGGCCGACGCGGTGATCGCCGCCGACGGCGCCTACTCCCCGATCAAACGGGCACTGAAGCTGGACTCGGACTACAACGGCTACTCGGCGATCGCCATCCGCGCCGAGATGCCCGCGGTGCGGCCCGACGTCGACTCACTCGACATCTACATGAAGCTGGTGTTCCAGGGCGATCAGCTGCCCGGCTACGGCTGGGTGTTCCCGCTCGGTGACGGCCGGGTCAACATCGGCTTGGGCTATGTCAACAGCTACAAGAACTGGCAGGCCATCAACGCCACGCAGTTCCTCGGCGACTTCCTGGAGACGCTGCCGCGGGACTGGGAACTGCCGTCGATCACCGAACTGAAGAAATCCAAGACGGTGCGAGCCTGGCGGCTGCCGATGGGCTTCACCGCGTGGCCGCCGTGGCGGCCCGGGGTGCTGTTCGCCGGGGACTCCCTCGGAGCTGGCCGGCCGACCTCGGGCGCGGGTATCTCCAAGGCGCTGGAGTCCGGGCTGGCGGCCGGTGAGTGCGCAGTCGCGGCGCTGACCAACGGTGGGCCGGACGACTTCACCAACTATGCGCAACGCATGGAAGCGGCGTGGGGCCGGGAATACCGGCGCGGCAGGTACTTTCACAAGTTGGCCGGTACGCCGAAGCTCGCGAACGCCGGTCTGAAGCTGCTCGACAACGCGCGCTTCCGCGACGTGATGCTGGCCCGGTTGTACAAGGGGCAACAGGGTCCGACGCACACCTACTAACGGGCGCCGCTGGCTGCGCCGTCACAGCAGCGCGCCCGCCCGCTGCGTGACACGCGCGTAGATCGGCTCGGCCGCGACGGTGGTGAATGGCACCGCCAGCGGAAATTCAGTGCTCAGCGAGCTGAATTCGCAGTGCCGCACACACGTCGCCAGCGCCAGGGTGGCTTCCAGCATGGCGAAGTGGTCGCCGACGCATTTGCGCGGTCCGGCCCCGAACGGCACATACTGCCACCGGCTGCGGCCCGCGGAGTTCTCTGGGCTGAACCGGTCCGGGTCGAACTCCTCGGGGCGCTCCCAGAGTGCGGGGTCGCGGTGCAGCGCATAGACCCCGACGCCAACCAGCGAGCCGGCCTGTACGCGGAAGCCGTCGACGGCGATGTCGCGCAACACCGTTCGGCCGTTCAGGGCACCGGGTGGGCACAACCGCAGTGCTTCGTGGAGCACCTGGACGGTGTACGGCAGCCGGGCCACGTCGTCGGGGGTCAGTTCGGCCCCGGCCGCGGCCACCTCGGCGGCAACCCTGCGTTGAATGTCGGAGTTGTTGCCCAGCGCCCACAGCGCGTAAGCCAAAGTGGTCGCGGTGGTGTCGTGGCCGGCCAGCATGAACACGATCAACTCATCGCAGATCTCGCGGTCCGTCAGCCCGCGGCCGGTTTCGGGGTCAGTGGCGGCCATCAGCCCGCGCACCAGGGGCGCGTCCCTGTCGGGGTCGTTGCGACAGGCCCGCAGGATGTCCGCGGCAACCCTATGCAGCGTGGCGCTGGCGGCCCGGGCGCGACGGCGCGCCGGGGTCGGCAGCCAGCGCGGGGCGCGCACCGGAGCAAACGCCCGATCCGAAACATATTCCAGCGCGACGCGCATCGGCTCGGTCAGGTCCGCAGCGCGTTCGTCGAGGTCGACGCCGAGCACCGAGCGTCCGAGTGCCCGCAGCGTCAGCCGGCGGCATTCGGCGTCCAGATCAACCGTTGCGCCGTCGCCCCAGTCGGCGGCGACCACCTCGGCGGCCTGCGCCATATGTCCGCCAAAATCGCGGACATGATGCTTGGTGAACAACGGCTGTAACGTGCGCCGCCGGGGCAGCCACGCTTCATTGCGCAGATCGAACAGGTTCGGACCGAGCAGGTGGCGAATCTCATCGTGCGCCGGGGACCGATCGACGTCGCCGCTACTCAGCACATCGTGGACCCCCTGCGGCGAAGTCACCAGCACCATCGGCGGCGCGAGTCGGCGCGGTGCCAGCACCAGTCGGGTCACCGGCCCGCCGGCATCCCGCAATTTCTCGACACCGGTGTGCATCTGCCGCACCTCCCGCACCTGCTGCCGGTACGGCAGCGGGTTCTTCGGCGCCAGCGGCAGCGCCCGAACATCGACGCCGGCATCTCCTACTGTCATGGCAGTCAGCCAACCAGGCCCGATCCACCCCGCGCCTCATCCGAACGGTTGAAATTTTTCCCGGAATTCGCAGAGCAACGGCCGACCACGCGGCGCAGAATGTGCGATATCGGACGCTACGTCCGCTGAGCGAAAGACCTGGGATGCGGCGATGGCGACCCTGGATGACTTCTCCCGCATAGTCGCGACGGTATACAGCTCGGTGCTTACACCCGAGAACTGGACCGCGGCACTCGGCGATCTTCGGCACACCCTCGACGTACAAAGTTGCGCGCTGATACGGGCGGACGGCAACGGCCGATCGGTACAGGCAGCACACCTGGCCCCGCAGGTGCGCTGCGACTACGAGCAGCACTACCACCGGATCGACTACGTGCTCGAAGCCGTGGAACAGGGCCCGGTCGGCGTGCTGCGTGGCGGGCAGTCCCTGGTGGAACTGCAGAGCGACTCGGAGTTCCATCTCGACTGGCTGCGCCCCCTGGAGATGACGGACGGGTTGTTCGTACGGCTCACCGACGGCCCCGCGCCGCTGATGTTCCTTGCCGCCGGGCCACGTCCGCCAACGCCGTTCGTCCCGCTGGTCAGCGCCTTGGTACCGCACCTGCAACAGGCCTTGCGCAGCCAAGCACACCTGGACAACTTGCGCCGTCGCGCCGGTGACCTGAGTGCAGTCACCGGTGCGTTGCGCCTGGCCATCATCGTGGTGACCGCCGGCGCCCATCTCGTCTACGCCAACCGTGCCGCCGAGGAAGTGCTGCGGGCAGCCGATGGACTGCGCATCCGCGCCGGCCGGCTCGAAGCGACTTTCGCCACCACCGACACCACACTGCAGCACAGTATTCGCGCCGCGCTGACGCACCGGGATGCGCCACCGTCGGGGAGTTCCCTGCTGTGTGAGCGCGGCTGTAACGCGCAGCCCTACCTCGTCGAAGTGCTGCCCATCGATCCGGCCGATTCCTCCGGGCCCACCCGGCGAGCCATGGTGGCCATCGACCCGGGCAGCGAATCACGAACGGCTGCAACGCTGTTGAATCGCCATTATGGACTCACGGCCAGCGAAACCCGGATCGCCCTCATGGTGCTCAACGGCCATGACATCAAGGACACGGCCGAACGCATGTCGCTGTCCCAAGCCACCGTCAAAACGCATCTGCAGCATGTGTTCGACAAGACTGGAACTCATCGCCAGGCCGACATCGTGCGACTGCTGGCCGCCCTGCGCTCGCCCTGTCGCGGAGACTGACCGCCCCGGTCAGCGCCGACGCCGCACGGCTGATTCAGAACAGACCGGCCAGTTCGGACCACAACGCGGTGGCGTCGCCCGGATCGAAAGTCGCCGCCATGGAGTCGGCCCCGGGGATGTCGATAATCGGGATGCGCACCCCGCCGGGGAACAACCACTCGTCGAGTATTCCGTCCGGACCGTTGGAGTAATAGTTGGCGAAGACCGGGTTGGTGAGAAAGTCGATCTGGAACAGGTCTTGCGTCGATCCCGTCGGGTCGCTGGTGTAGAAATTTTCGAAGAAGTTGACTCGCGAGATCCCGAACTGCAGCCCCGCCGAGGTCTGCTCCCACACCGTCCCGTCGGCGGGAGCGGCACCCGAACTGTTGAACGCCTGCTGCAGGTTGTTCTCGAAGATCGGGCCGACGCCGCCCAGGGCCTCGTAATCCCGCGCCACCTCGTAATTGCCAATGACGTTCACGCCGCCAGGCTGGTAGATGGAGTAGGGGATGTTCTCCTTAATGCTGGTGTACAGCCCACCGGTGATCTCGTCGACATCGGTCGGCGTACCCGGTCCGCCGGGCGGGAAGAAAATGTCGTTGCTCGACGGCACGGATGGCTCCGCGTGTGCAACTGGGCTGGTCAGCAGCGCTCCCCCGAGGACTGCCCCGGCGACCGCACCAGTGATGAAGGCGAATCTCGCGATGTTTTGACGACCCATGGCTAGCCCCCCAGCTAGTGTTCCGCTGGCCGAACAGCTTAGCTGAAATTTAACTGAAGGTACATGAAAATTCTCAAGTCTCTACGCCAACGTTAATACTTTCTATGCGCTCGCGCGGCACGCGGCGCCCCGGACCTCGACGGGTCAACGCCGACCGCGCTCGGCACGGCCGGGCTTGCGGGCGACCTTGCCCGCAGCGGCTCGGGCGGCCTGCTTGGCCAGGGTCTTCTCCCGAGCGGTGCGCTTGGGTGCCGACTGCGCCTGCCCCCGCGACGAGCCCGCTGTGCGGCCCCGCACGATCCCGACGAACTCCTCGACCAGTTCCGATTGGGGACCCTCCGGAAAAGCCAGCGCCACCGGGCAACTCGGCGCGTCGATGATCGGCCGGTAGGTCAGGTCCTTGCGGTGATGCAGCCGCGCCAGCGACTGCGGAACGACGAGCACACCGAGACCGGCGGCGACCAGTTCTATTGCGTCCTTGGTGGTTTCGGGACGGTGATCGATCCGGGCACCGGGAGCCTGCACCCATTCGACGACGTCGTCGAGCGGCAGCAGTGTCGGCTCGCCATCGAGGTCCGCGGCGCGGATCTCATCGGCGGCCGTCAGGACGTGATCGACCGGCACCACGGCCACCGTCGTCTCCTCGTAGAGCGGGATGACCGACAGCCCCGAGGTGTCGCCCCGCGGCCGCAGTAACGCGACGTCGACCGCGCCGGCCCGCACGGCGTCCGCCGCGGCTGCCGCAGCAACCGAACGCAACTCCAGCGGGACTCCCCCGTGACGTTCGGTCCAGATCCGGGCCCACTTCGCGGGCGTCGCACCGGGGACATACCCGAGGGTCAGCGAGAGCGGCGCCACCGGATCAGGCTACCGATAGGCTGCTGCCATGAGCAGGCCGAACGCACAGTCCATGAAACCCGCCACGGCGGCGAAGAAGCTGGACGTGTATCTGCCCGCGACACCGGTGGAGTTCCAGGAGAACCCAATCACCCGAAGCGAGCTCACTGCCCTGCAGGCGGACCCGCCGCAGTGGCTCAAGGACCTCCGCAAGAACGGGCCGCACCCGAAGAACCTGGTGGCGGCCAAGCTCGGCGTCTCGATCGCAGCTCTCGCGCGCGGCGGCGTCGGCAATGCACTCACCACCGAACAGATCGATGCACTGCTGGCCGAGAAGCCGGACTGGCTGGTCGCCGAACGCGAGGGCTACCAGGAGGTGTTGCGCGAACAACGTCGCCTCAAAGCACTGCAGGCAGACCAGGCTCGCGGGAACTGATACCGGACAGCGCCCGCGGGCCCACATAGTGGGCGATCTCCAACGCAGTCATCACCGCCAGCCGGCGCTGGCCGGGCGGGTATCCCAACAGCTCGGTCGCACTGGCGACGCGCTGCAGCACGGTGTTGCGATGCGTGTGTAGCCGCGCGGCGGCCGCCGAGGCGCTGTCGGCTTCGGCGAGGAAGGTCCGCAACGTGTGACGAAGCCGCGCGCCGCGCTCGTCGTCGACGGCAAGCCGGCCGAGGGTCTCGGCGACGAATCGCGCGGCTTCCCGTTCGTCGCCGGCAATGGCCCGGATCGGCTCCAGGTCAGTGGAGGTGACCAGACGATCCCCGCCAGGGTTGTCGCCGACGATCTGCGCAGCGGCCATCGCCGCGGCGTGAGAGGCGCGAAAGCCCGCCTGCCCGGCCAGTGTCGGCCCTGCCGCGGCACGCATTCCGGCGGGTGCGCTTCGCATCACCTTCCCGAGAGCACTCGGTGCAGGCACCCCGTCCGAGCCGATCCACGCCCACAGTGTCCGCACGCCTGCGGCAATCGTCAACGGCTTCCCGGAACGCACGGAGCGCGCGAGTTCGGTTGCCACCGTTTCCAATTCGCCGTTGTCGACAGCAGAGCCGTCCAGCCACAACACCAACGCGGTGTGGCGGCGCGTCAGCTCATAGCCCAGCCGGCCGGCCGCGACGCGTTCATCGATCGGCGCGCCGTCGAGGATCAGCCGAACCGTCTCCATCCGCCGGGCGAGTGCGCCGCCGGCCGTCTCCTCGTGCAGGCGCTGAGCCTCGGCGACGAGCGCCAGCAGCACCGTGTCCACGTAGGCGAACAGCACCGTGGCGAAGCGGTCGATCATCTCGACGAGCTGCGGGCCGGACGGAGCCACCAGGGGGGCGAGCTGCATGAAGCGCTGCCAGACCGCCATCTGCCCGCGCCGATACGCCTGGAAGATCACGTCCAGGTCCAGGCCCCGGCGCACCACGGTCTGGACGACGTCGTAGGCCTCACGCGGCGGGTCGGGCAGCGTCACATTCGTCGGGTCCGCGAGCACCGAGTGCAGCACCTGCGCCACGTTCGCCCGGTTGCTGGCGGCCATCTCCTCGGTGATGGCGCGGTCGGCGGCCAGACCCGGAGCGATCTCGAGCTCGGCGGCGTTCATGGTGGCGACCAGGTCGTCGAGTTCGGCAAGCATGCGGCTGGCGAGCTCGGCCAGCTGTCGGGAGGAGTCGTCGACCACCGAGTCAGGATATGTCATTTCATACATTCAATGCGACCAATAATGTAGATGACGCCATATCCAAGCGAGTAATTAATCCATAATGTGATTGCTGTCACCAGCCTGGATCACTAGGAGTCCCGATGGCCACCAACAGCACGACGCAAACCGACTTCGATGTCGTCATCATCGGCGCCGGCATCTCCGGGATCGGCGCCGCCTACCACTTGAAGACGCATCGCCCTGCGACGTCGTTCGCGATCCTGGATGGCCGATCAGACATCGGGGGAACCTGGAGCCTGTTCAAATACCCCGGAATTCGCTCCGACTCGGATATGCCCACGTTCGGCTTCGGGTTCAAGCCGTGGACCCACAAGCAGTCGATCGCCGACGCCCACGTCATCCTCGACTACCTCAACGAAGCGGTCACCGAGAACGGGATCGATGAACACATCCGCTTCGACACCAAGGTGGTCTCGGCCGACTTCGACACCCGCACCGGCCGCTGGAGCATCCACACCGTCACCGGTGGCCAATCCGCCACCTACACAGCCAAATTCGTCTACTCGGGTACCGGCTACTACAACTACGAAGCCGGATACACCCCGGAGTTCCCCGGGATCGAGGACTTCGGCGGCCAGGTGATCCACCCGCAGCACTGGCCCGAAGACCTCGACTACCACGGCAAGAAGGTCGTGGTGATCGGCAGCGGCGCCACCGCCGTAACCCTGATCCCGGCGATGGCCGGCACGGCCGCCCACGTCACGATGCTGCAGCGCTCACCGAGCTATGTGTTTTCCCTGCCCGGCGAGGACGCGATCGCCAACACCCTGAAAAAGGTGATGGGCCCGCACCGCGCCTACGCCATCACCCGGCGCAAGAACATCGCACTCAACCGGGGCCTGTTCAAGGCCTGCATGCGGGCCCCATCGCTGATGCGCCGGCTGCTGATGGCCAACGTGCGCTGGCGGCTGCCGAAGGGCTTCGATGTGGACACCCACTTCGGCCCGAAGTACGACCCGTGGGATCAGCGGCTGTGCATGGTGCCCAACGGTGATCTGTTCAAAGCGATCTCGTCGGGGCGGGCCTCGGTGGCCACCGACCAGATCGACACCTTCACCGAAACCGGCATCGCACTGAAGTCGGGCCAGCACCTCGACGCCGACATCGTGGTCACCGCGACGGGGCTTGACCTGCTGCCGCTGGGCGGCATCGAACTGAGCATCGACGGGGCTCCGGTCGACATCGCCGACACCGTCGCCTACAAGGCGATGATGCTCAGCGGGGTACCGAATTTCGTCTTCGCGTTCGGCTACACCAACCTCGCGTGGACGCTCAAGGTGGACCTGGTGTGCGCGCACATGATCCGGCTGCTCGACCACATGGACGCGCATGGCCACACGGTCGTCACCCCGGTCCTGCCCGGGTCCGGTGTGGAGCGCGTCCCCATGCTGGAGATGAGTTCCGGCTACATCCAGCGCAAGATCGCCGCGTTCCCCAAGGCCGGCACCACCGGACCGTGGACGATCAAGATGGCCTACGAGGACGACATCGCGCGTCTGAAGCACGGCCCGGTCACCGATCCGGCCCTGCGGTTCTCCTCGCCGTCCGCGACCAGGCTCGTGGCGTCATGATGGCCACTTAGAGCGCCCAAATTCCGGTTTCGGGTAACCTGGCGGCCAATCCCCCTAACCAGAGGAAGGTATGCCATGCCCGGCAAACGCCGCGTAACACTGCTACTGGCTGCGGTCGCCACCGCGGGCGCAGCCCTGGCCGTCGTACCCACTGCGGTGGCGCCGCAGGCGCACGCCGGGATCTGCCCAGGCGTCCTGGGCCCGGTCTTCGTGCCCGGCCCCTGCGGTCCGGGCCTGCTGGGCGCACTGGTGAATGACGCTGTCGTAGGCGCCACTGCCGGTGCCGTCGGCGGTGCGATCGACGCGCCACGCGGCACCCGGCACGCGCAGACCGATGACATCGCCGCACAGCAGAGCGCCGGCCTGCCACCCTGCTACACCCCGTCGGGTCAGCCGTTCTACACCGCCGCCGGCGAACCGTGCCCCGCGGGGATGGATCACCCCCCGGCCGGAAAATCGGAACCTGCGCCTAAGACCTAGCCAGCAGCCGCCGGAGCCAGGCCTGGTAAGCAGGAAATTTTCGGCGGCCACCGGATCCGCGCCGTCAGCGACCAGCCATCACAACATGCAGCTGACGCAGTTCTCCACCTGCGTGCCCTCCAGCGCCATCTGCCGCAACCGGATGTAGTAGAGCGTCTTGATTCCCTTGCGCCAGGCGTAGATCTGCGCCTTGTTCACATCACGGGTGCTGGCGGTGTCCTTGAAGAACAACGTCAGCGAAAGCCCCTGGTCCACGTGCTGGGTGGCCGCGGCGTAGGTGTCGATGATCTTCTCGTAGCCGATCTCATAGGCGTCCTGGTAGTACTCCAGGTTGTCGTTGGTCATGTAGGGCGCCGGATAGTAGACCCGGCCGATCTTGCCTTCCTTGCGGATCTCCACCCGCGCCACGATCGGGTGGATCGACGACGTCGAGTGGTTGATGTAGGAGATCGATCCGGTCGGCGGAACGGCCTGCAGGTTCTGGTTGTAGATCCCATGAGCCTGCACGGCATCCTTCAATCGGAGCCAGTCGTTCTGGTCGGGGATCCGGATGCCCGCGTCGGCGAACAGCTCACGCACGCGTGCCGTCTTGGGCTCCCAGATCTGCTCGGTGTACTTGTCGAAGAACTCACCCGAGGCGTACTTGGACTTCTCGAAGCCCTTGAACGTCTGACCCCGTTCCAGGGCAAGACGATTCGAGGCCCGCAGTGCGTGATAGAGCACCGTGTAGAAGTAGATGTTGGTGAAGTCGATGCCCTCTTCCGAGCCGTAGAAGATGCGCTCCCGGGCCAGGTACCCGTGCAGGTTCATCTGGCCCAACCCGATAGCGTGCGAGTCGTTGTTGCCCTGCTCGATCGACGGCACCGACCAGATGTGGGTCTGATCCGACACCGCGGTCAGCGCGCGGATCGCGACCTCGATGGTCTGACCGAAGTCCGGCGAGTCCATCGCCTTGGCGATATTCAGCGAGCCGAGGTTGCAGGAGATGTCCTTGCCCACCTTGGCGTAGGACAGGTCCTCGTTGAACACCGACGGCGTGGAGACCTGCAGGATCTCCGAGCACAGGTTCGAATGGGTGATCTTGCCTTCGATCGGGTTCGCCCGGTTCACCGTGTCCTCGAACATGATGTAGGGGTAGCCCGACTCGAACTGCAACTCGGCCAAGGTCTGGAAGAACTCGCGCGCCTTGATCTTGGTCTTGCGGATCGCCGAGTTGTCCACCATCTCGTAGTACTTCTCGCTGACCGAGACGTCGGCGAACGGCACGCCATAGACCTTCTCCACGTCATACGGCGAGAACAGGTACATGTCCTCGTTCTTCTTGGCCAGCTCGAAGGTGATGTCGGGAATCACCACGCCCAGGCTCAGCGTCTTGATCCGGATCTTCTCGTCGGCGTTCTCCCGCTTGGTGTCCAGGAACCGATAGATGTCGGGATGGTGGGCGTGCAGGTACACCGCGCCCGCACCCTGGCGGGCACCGAGCTGGTTGGCGTAGGAGAACGAGTCCTCCAGCAGCTTCATGATCGGGATGACGCCCGAGGACTGGTTCTCGATGTTCTTGATCGGCGCGCCGTGCTCACGAATGTTGCTCAGCAGCAACGCCACTCCCCCGCCGCGCTTGGACAGCTGCAGCGCGGAGTTGATCGACCGGCCGATCGACTCCATGTTGTCCTCAATGCGCAGCAGGAAGCAGCTGACCGCCTCGCCGCGCTGCTTCTTGCCGGAGTTCAAAAACGTCGGCGTGGCCGGCTGGAAGCGGCCGTCGATGATCTCCTCGACCAGTTGCTCGGCCAGCTTGGTGTCACCGGCGGCCAAGGTCAACGCAACCATGCACACCCGGTCTTCGAACCGCTCCAGATAACGCTTGCCGTCAAAGGTTTTCAGCGTGTAGGAGGTGTAGTACTTGAACGCCCCCAGGAACGTCGGGAACCGGAACTTCTTGGCGTAGGCCCGGTCCAGCAGCGACTTGACGAAGTTTCGCGAGTACTGGTCAAGCACCTCGCGCTCGTAGTAGTCCTTCTGAACGAGGTAGTCCAGCTTCTCGTCCTGATTGTGGAAGAACACCGTGTTCTGGTTGACGTGCTCCAGGAAGTACTGGCGGGCAGCCAGCACATCCTTGTCGAACTGGATCCTGCCGTCGCCGTCGTACAGGTTGAGCATCGCGTTGAGCGCGTGGTAATCCAGCTCTCCCACCGCAGCACCGTGATTGGTTTCGGTTACCTGCTCTGCAGTTGCAACGGTTGGTGGCATTCCTCGTCCTTCCAGAATTCGGCCAAGCCCGCGCGGACGGTTTGGACGTCCTCGTCGGTTCCCATCAATTCGAATCGGTACAGATACGGCACTCCGCACTTGCGGGCGACGACGTCGCCGGCGTAGCAGAACTCGGTGCCGAAGTTGTTGTTGCCGGCGGCGATCACCCCGCGCAGCAGCGACCGGTTGTGTTCGTTGTTCAAAAACGCGATGACCTGTTTGGGCACATACCTGGCATCGCTGATGTCGGGCCGCTTGTGGCCGCCGCCGTAGGTGGGTAGAACCAGCACGAACGGCTGGTCAACCTCGATGTTGCCGTGCAGCGGAATCCGGATGGCCGGCAGGTTCAGCTTCTGCACAAAGCGGTGAGTGTTCTCCGAGACCGAGGAGAAGTACACCAGGTTGCATTGCGGATCGGCAGCCACGGCGACCTCCTTCAGCTCTCAGAAAGACTCCACCCGCACCCGACCGGCGGCCAGTTATGCGCTGAGTGCGGTCTGGGCCAGCGACTTGATGCGGTCCGGCCGGAATCCCGACCAGTGCTCGTCGCCGGCGACGACCACCGGGGCCTGCAGGTAGCCCAGCGCCATCACGTAGTCACGCGCCTCGGAGTCCATCGAGATGTCGACGACCTCGTAGGCGATGCCCTGGTTGTCCAACGCTTTGTAGGTGGCGTTGCACTGCACGCAGGCGGGCTTGGTGTAGACGGTGATGCTCATGCGGCAGACTCCTCAGCGAATCCTGGACAACGAACGGACGATGGATCGGTACTAGGTTCAACAGGCCGCCAAGACTTCGATTCTCCAGCTCCCCCAGCCGTGGCAGGGCACCAGATCGATGCCGGTTGCCGCGGCCCGGATGGCCGGAAAATCCCGGGCCTGTCGGTTTCACGAACACTACACCTAGTGGTCGGGTGGCGGTACAGATACCAGATGTTCTGAACAACATTCTTGAAATTCGCTGGTTGTGACCATGTGGCGCGCAGGCCGTCGGCGTGTCGCATCTCACAATCAGGCCATCTGCCGCTCATAACACGCAGGTCTACCACCTGCCACCGACAACGCCGGCGGTGACCGGCCGGCCGTCGCGCCCCAGCAAAGCCCGCGCGGCAGCGGTCAGCGGCTGCCGGCCAGCACCGGTTCCGCGAGCTCGGCGGCCTCGGCCGGGACCTCGGGGCACTTGCGGCGCAGGCGTCCACCGAGAACGCCCAGCACCACCGGCACCACCGACACCACAACGACCGTCAACAGGATCAGGTCGATGTGGCCCTGGACGAACGCGATTCCCCCCAGCAGGTATCCCAGCAAAGGGACTCCGGCGCCCCACAGCACCGATCCGGCGACGCTGTAGGCGGTGAAGGTTCGGTGCGGCATCCCGGATGCGCCCGCCATCACCGGGGTCAGCGTGCGCACCACGGCCACAAAGCGCGCCAGCAGCACCGTCAGCGCGCCGCGAGTCTCGAAGTAGTTCCGGGCCCGGGCGATGTACTGCCGGCCGAGTCGTCGGACACCGGGGCGTTCCAGCACCGCTGGTCCGGCCTTGGCCCCGATGAGATATCCGCACTGGTCGCCGGCTACCGCGGCCAGCGGGATGGTGAGCAGTAGCAGCCACAGCGGGACGGCGGAGTGCGGTTGAGCGGCGAGGACGCCGGCGGTGAACAGCAGCGAGTCGCCGGGTAGGAAGAACCCCACCAGCAGCCCGGTTTCGATGAACACCACGGCCAGCACCCCCAGCAGCCCGAACGTGGCGATCAGGATGTCCGGGTTGGTGGTCATGTCGCCAGCTTGTCGGGCGGGCGCTGTGGTGGCGCTGAGAACGCGGCGAACCCGCTGGTCGGGCTCTGCTGTACTGGTGTCGTGCGGATACTGCTGGTCGAAGACGAGACCCGGCTGGCCGAGACGGTGCGCCGGGGGCTGGTCAGCGAGGGATTCGTCGTCGATGTCGAACACGACGGCGCCGAGGGCCTGGAGGCCGCCCTCGCCGGCGAGTACGACGTGATCGTGCTCGACATCATGCTGCCCGGCCTCAGCGGCTACCAGGTGCTCCGCGAGCTGCGGGAGCAGCAGGTCTGGACGCCGGTGCTGATGCTGTCTGCCAAGGACGGCGAATACGACCTGGCCGACGCCTTCGACATCGGTGCCGACGACTACCTGACCAAGCCGTTCTCGTTCGTGGTCCTGGTGGCGCGGTTGCGCGCGTTGATGCGCCGCGGCGCCCCGGAGCGTCCGACGGTGCTCACCGCGGGAACACTCACGCTGGATCCGGCGCGGCGCCGGGTGACCCGGGGCGACACCGTGCTCAGCCTGACACCGCGGGAGTTCGGCGTGCTGCACTTCCTGCTGCGGCATCGCGGTGACGTCGTCACCAAGTCCGAGATCCTGCGGTCGGTGTGGGATACGAACTACTCCGGCGACGACAACGTCGTCGAGGTCTACATCGGCTACCTGCGCCGCAAGATCGACGCGCCGTTCGGGCTGGCCACCATCGAGACGGTGCGCGGCGCCGGCTACCGGCTGTGCTCCGACACCGACGGCTGATCGGGCGGATCCTGTTGCGGCAGTGCGACGGTGAACACCGCCCCGCCGCCGGGCGCGTCGCCGACGGTGACGGTGCCGTGGTGGGAACGCACCACTTCGTCGACGATCGCCAGACCGAGCCCGGTTCCGCCGGACGCCCTGGTCCGGGCGGCGTCGAGCCGGACGAACCGTTCGAAGACCCGGCTCCGGTCGTCGACCGGGATTCCGGGGCCGTCATCGGCCACCGTGACGAGGACACGCCCCGGCTCGGTACGGCAGGTCAGCGTCACCGTGGTGCGGGCGTAGCGGGCCGCATTGTCGACCAGGTTGCGGATCACCCGGGACAGGGCCGCGGTGTCCCCCACCACCCGGCACGCCCGGATATCGGTCACCACCTCGACTTCGCCGTCCAGCCGGCTCGCCTCGGCCGCCAGCAGATCGTCGATGTCGACGTCGACGCGACGCAACCCGAGGGCGCCCTCGTCGGAACGGGCCAGCAGCAGTAGGTCTTCGATCAGCTCATTCATCCGGCGCGACTCCGGCAGCGCCGATTCTTCGATCAGCTCGCGATCCATCAGCTCCGGCCGGCCGGCCGCCAGCTCGAGGGCGGTGGTGATAGTCGCCAGCGGACTGCGCAGCTCGTGCGAGACATCGCTGACCAGACGCAGCTGGGCTGCCCGGCCGTGTTCGAGCCGGGCCAGCATGGCGTTCATCGTCGTCGCCAATTCGGCGATCTCGTCACCGGTTCGCGGAACGGGTACCCGCTCGGTGAGGTCGGCACTCGAGATCGAGGCGACCCGGGTGCGGATGGCTTCCACCGGCCGCAGCGCCGCGCCCATCAGCCGGTAGGTGCCCACCGCCACCAGGGCGATCAGCAACGGCGCGCCGAGTGCGAGCAGGGCACCCACCTTGGCCACGATCGACTCGACCGGTTCGCGGTTCACCGCCACCAGAATGGTGACCGGTTCCCGGTCGGCGGCAGCGCCGCGGGCCGACACCCAGTACTCCACGCCGGCAGGCGTTTCGACGCGACCCAGGTATCGCGCCTGGCCGTCGTCGGGGTGCACCGCGGCCAGCGGCGACCGGGGAGCGCCGTTGGAGGCGGCCAAGATCCGCCCATCCGTCCCGACCACCTGCACGGCGCCGATCTGCCCGTCGGTGGCCAGCAACGTCGAATCCAGGTCGTCGATGTCGTCGGAGGCCAACGCGGCGGCCATGCGTTCGGCACGCAGTCCGGCGGCGGTCTCGGCGGTGGATTCCAGCGACCGGTAGAGCACCACCAGCAGGACGGCGCCGGCGATCGCCAGGCACAGGGTCATCACCGCCGCGGCGGCCAGCGCCGACCGACTCCGGACGCTGGCACGCACCGACCACACCCGACCCAGCATGCCTGCCATCATGGCCCGCCGCCGTTGTGTCACCGCTGAGAGATAGCCTGCCGGGCATGTTGTCGACGCTGGCCGTGCGGGGCTATCGCTCACTGCGCGACCTGGTGTTGCCGTTGAGCCCGCTGACCGTGGTGACCGGCGCCAACGGCACCGGCAAGTCGTCGCTGTATCGGGCGCTGCGGCTCTTGGCGGACTGCGGCCGCGGTGAGGTGATCGGTTCACTGGCGCGTGAGGGCGGCCTGGAGTCGGTGCTGTGGGCGGGCCCGGAGCAACTCGGCGAGGCACGACGCAGCGGAACCACCCAGGGCACCGTCCGTAGCAGGCCGGTCTCCCTGGACATGGGCTTCGCCTCCGACGACTTCGGCTACCTGGTCGATCTGGGTCTGCCGCAGGATCCCGGACACGCCTCGGCCTTCGCCCATGACCCGGAGATCAAGCGGGAGACCGTGTTCGCCGGACCGGTGCCGCGGCCGGCCGCGACTCTGGTGCGTCGCACCCGCGGCCTGGCCGAGGCCAACGGCGGTGACGGCTTCGAGGAGCTGTCCCGGAGCCTGCCGACCTATCGCAGTGTACTGGCCGAATTCGCCCACTCCGGCACGCATCCCGAACTCTCGGCGGTCCGGGATCGCTTGCGCGGCTGGCGTTTCTACGACGGATTTCGGGTCGATGCGAGCGCGCCGGCCCGCCGTCGGCACGTCGGAACCCGTACCCCGGTGCTCGGCGACGACGGCGCCGACCTGGCCGCGGCGGTGCAGACCATCATCGAGTCAGGCAGCGAGGACCTGCCCCGCGCGGTGGCCGCCGCGTTCGACGGCGCCACCGTGTCCGTCGCGGTGCACGACGGGCTGTTCGATCTACAGCTGCATCAACGCGGCATGCTGCGGCCGCTGCGGGCGGCGGAGTTGTCCGACGGCACCCTGCGGTTCCTGCTGTGGGCCGCGGCGCTGACCAGCCCGCAGCCACCATCGCTGATGGTGCTCAACGAGCCCGAGACGTCCCTGCATCCCGAGCTGGTCGCCCCGTTGGCCGGGTTGATCCACTCGGCCGCACAACGGACCCAGGTCGTCGTCATCACCCATGCGCCGACGCTGCGCGACGGCTTGGACACCGACGGCGGCGCGATCGAACTCGTGCGGGACTTCGGCGAGACCCGCGTCAACGGCCAGGGCCTGCTCGACGCCCCGGCCTGGCACTGGGGCAGCCGATAGGAGCCCTCAGGCGTCGCTTCGCGGCCGAAGCGCCCGGCTGAACACCACGTTGGCCTGACGCATGATCGCGCTGTAGGGCAGCCAGGCCAGCCGTTTGAAGGCATACAGCGCCCGGATGTCACCGGAGGTGTAGACCAGATATCGGTTGCGGGCCACCCCGGCCAGGATCTTGTCGGCCGCCTTCTCCGGCGACACGGCGTGGCCGGCGAAACGGCCCACCCATTTCTCCACCTGCGGGTCCTCGCGGTCCACGCCGGCGATCTCGACGGTGTGGACCAGTCCGGTCTTGACCGCTCCCGGCACCACCACTGATACCCCGATCTTGTGCCGGGCCAGGTCGAACCGCAGCACTTCGGAGACGCCGCGCAGGCCGTACTTGCTGGCGGAGTAGGCGGCGTGCCAGGGCAGGGCGACGATTCCGGCGGCCGAGGAGACGTTGACCAGGCGCCCGCCCCGCCCCGCGGCGATCATCTGCGGCAGGAACGATTCGATGACGTGGATCGGCCCCATCAGGTTGATGTCGACCATCTTGC
Organism: [Mycobacterium] zoologicum; assembly: GCF_020172665.1. Lineage (GTDB taxonomy): Bacteria > Actinomycetota > Actinomycetes > Mycobacteriales > Mycobacteriaceae > Mycobacterium > Mycobacterium zoologicum. The sequence goes on from NZ_CP083985.1 coordinate 3,082,639, forward strand.
GCCACTGCTCGTGGCTCAACCGGTCGACAGTCCCCCACGCCGACACCCCGGCGATGTTCATCACGACGTCCATCGCGCCGTGGCGGGCGTGGATGTCGGCGCCGAAAGCGGCGACCTCGTCGTAGTCGGCGATGTTGAGGCTGCGGTGCTCGGGCACCGCAGCACCCAGGGCGCGTGTGTCGGCGACGGTTTCGGCCAGCCCCATTTCATTGCGGTCGGTCAGGTAGAGCTCCGCCCCCAGCTCGGCCAGCCGCAATGCGGTGGCCCGGCCGATCCCGCTGGCCGCTCCGGTGATGAAGCATCGCTTTCCCTGGTAGTACTGCGCTACACGTGTCATGGCTGCAGACGATACCGCCGGTACCGCCGACCGGTGATTCAGTCGCGCGCGCCGCCCCACAGCGCATTGCGCCACAACGCTTCGAGCACCCGAACGCCGCGGGACACGTCCCCGTCGGGCCTCACGTAGGCGGTCTCGCCGGCGAGCATGAACGCGGTGGTCGCGGCAAGGGTTCGGACCAAAGTCGTAATGTCGTCGCTGATCGGGTGCGCGGTGCCCGCAGCGATCTCGTCGTTGACCACACCGACGATCTGGTTGATCACCGCGTCGATCTGGGCGTCGAGTAGCTCCCGGATCTCGGCGTCGCTGTTGCGGGCGGCGTTGCACGCCGACATCACCGGATCGTTGTGGGCGTAGACCGCGGCGGCACTGCCGACCATGCGCTCGGCGAACGCCGCGGGTGACTCGTCGGCGCCGCGTGGCGCGAAGTAGTGGGTGAGCTCTTCGAGCTCGCGGTTCGCCTCGGCCATGATCTGGGCCAGGACGGCGAATTTGGAGTCGAAGTAGAAGTAGAACCCCGAGCGCGCCACACCGGCCCGGTCGCTAATGGTGCTGACCGACAGTTCCGCGAACGGCTTTTCCTCCAGCAGATCCCGCACTGCCTGCACAATCGCCTGACGCTGCTTGTCGCCGCGCCGGACGGGGAGGCCACCGGAAGCCTGCTCCTCCGCGTCGTGCTCGTTGGTCACCCGAAGAACCTTGCACCACGCCGCGCCGGATTCAAACTTGACACGCGTCAACTTTCATCTGAGGATAGGGGCGGCGTGACTCTCGCCACAGTCACCCGCCGTGATGCCGAACACGAGAGGCCGTCCAGAAGATGACCACGATCAGCACCCCGCACTACCTCCTCGACCAGGCCCGGCGCCGGTTCGTCCCGACGCTGAACACCATCCCCGGCCTGGGCCGGATCGAAAAGCGGTTGCTGAACGTGGATTGGCCGCAGAAGACGCTGGCCGACCCACCACCGGGCAGCGGCCTCAAGCCGGTGATGGGCGATTCGGGCCTTCCATTGCTGGGCCACATCATCGAGATGTTCCGGGGTGGACCGGACTTCTGCCTGCACCTCTACGAGAAGTACGGCCCGGTCTACCTGGCCGAGTCACCGATCCTGAGCTCGATCGTCGCGCTCGGGCCCGACGCCACCCAGACCATCTTCGCCAACAGGAACAAGGACTACTCCACCACCGGCTGGATCCCGGTCATCGGGCCGTTCTTCAACCGCGGGCTGATGCTGCTCGACTTCGAGGAGCACCTGGGGCACAAGCGGATTCTGCAGGGCGCGTTCACCCGGCCGCGTTTGGCCAGCTACGTCGAGGACATGGACAAGGTGGCCACCGCGCTGGTGGCCGACTGGCCCACCGACGACGCCCGATTCCTGTTCCATCCGGCAGCCAAGGAACTGACGCTGGACGTGGCCTCGGTGGTCTTCATGGGCCACGACCTGGGCGCCGACCACCGCCAGCTGGCCAAGGTCAACCACGCCTTCGAGCAGACCATCCGCGCCGGCGGCGCACTGGTGCGGACCGCGTTGCCGCCGTTCAAGTGGTGGCAGGGCATGCAGGGCCGCAAGGTGCTCGAGGAGTACTTCTACGCCCGCGTCGCCGAACGCCGCAAGGTCGAGGGCACCGACATGCTGACGGTGTTGTGCCACACCGCCGACGAGGACGGCAACACCTTCAGCGACGAAGACATCGTCAACCACATGATCTTCTTGATGATGGCCGCGCACGACACCACGACGTCAACGTTGACCAGCATGGTGTACAACCTGGCCGCCAACCCGCTTTGGCAGGACCGGGCCCGCGAAGAATCGGATCGGCACGGCGACGGGCCGCTGGACATCGAGTCGCTGGAGAAGCTGGAAACCCTGGACCTGGTGATGGACGAGTCCCTGCGACTGGTCACCCCGCTGGGTTTCAACATGCGTCAAGCCGTGCGTGACACCGACCTGCTGGGGCATTACATTCCGGCCGAAAGCTACGTGATCACCTGGCCGGGCATGAACCACTGGCTGCCGGAGATCTACACCAATCCAAGGCAATTCGACCCGGAACGCTTCCTGGAGCCGCGTGCCGAACACAAGAAGCACCGCTACGCGTTCGCGCCGTTCGGCGGCGGCGCGCACAAGTGCATCGGGATGAACTACGGCCGCCTCGAGGTCAAAACCGTCCTGCACCGGATGCTGCGCAGCTACCGCTTCGAACTGGCCCACCCGGGCTACCAGCCCCGGTGGGACTACGCCGGCATGCCGATCCCGATGGACGGCATGCCGATCGTGCTGCGCCGGCTGTAAGACCCCTACCGCGCCAACCCCACCCGGCCTCCTGCGCGGTGGAAAAGGTCACACCGCCGTCAGCAGCCGATTCACACAGGTGACGACGGCATCCACGGCCGACGCCCCGGCGTCGGGCGCGAAACCCACCGCCCAGGCCGTAGAGCGACCATTGGAACCGTGGATGAATGTCGCTGTCTCGGCGCCACAGGCAAGCTGGTGAAATCCTAGGATTTCCAACCTGATTCCACGTTCGTACAGCATCGCGGTGAGTGCGCCCAGCGGGCCGTGCGCCGCTGCCGTGCAGGTACCGGTTCGGTCTCCGATGGAGATCGTCGCCTGATAGGTGCGGCCCTGTATCCCCAGCCGGGCAGCGGGCCGGTCGGAATCCAGGCAGCGCCACCGACCCAGCCGCAACGGACCGGAGCAGCGACCGTAGGTGGCCACGAAGCCTTCCCGGGTGAGCTGGGCGGCTGGGTCGCGCAGCTCACGCGGGAGTCGGGTGTCGAATTGGTCTGCGAAGGATGTACTGGTCATGTTGCGGTCTTTTCTGCTCGAAGAGAGCGACCGACGGGTAGTAGCCTCCGACCCACAGCGGGGGGTCGGTCTGGATCAGACCCCGCTGCGGGTGCCGGCTACTACGACTAGGTGACGCATGATGTCACCCAGGCTAGTGACGTGTCCGCCGGAGGTGCAAGCCATTTATGCACTGGTATCGAGATCGATATCAATTCAAGATGCGCCGGGCCACATTGGTGGTCACCAGGTCGAGCAACTCGTCGGCGCGGCCGGCCAGGATGGTCCGGATCGCATAGAGCGAGAATCCCTTGGCCTGCTCGGCGGTGATCGCCGGCGGGATCGACAGTTCCTGGCGGGCGGTGACGACGTCGACGACGGCCGGGCCATCGTAGGCGAACGCCTCGGTGAGGGCCGCTTCCAAATCGGCGGGCTGTTCCACCCGTCTCCCGAACATGCCCAGCGCTGTCGCTACCGCGCCGAAGTCGGGGTTGTCCAGCTCGGTGCCGAAATTGACGATGCCGGCGGCCTTCATCTCCAGTTCGACGAAGTTCAGCGACGAGTTGTTGAACACGATCATCTTGACCGGCAGCCGGTTCTGCCTCAGCGTGAGCAGCTCCCCGAACATCATCGCCAGCCCGCCGTCGCCGGCCAGCCCGATCACCTGCCGGCCCCGATCGGCGGTCTGCGCGCCGATCGCATGCGGCAGTGCGCACGCCATGGTGCCGTGGTTGAACGAGCCGATCAGCCGCCGTCGTCCGTTCATGGTCACATACCGTGCCGCCCACACCACCGGGGAACCGACGTCGACGGTGAACACCGCATCGTCATCGGCCAGTCGATTAGCCACCGCGGCAACATATTCCGGCCGGATCGGGGTCCGGTCCCGGTCGTTGGCCGCCAACGAGTCCAGCCGTCGTCGGGTCTTGGCGTAGTGCCGCAGCGACCGCTCCAGATGGGTGCGGTCGGTCTTGGGCGCCAACAGCGGCCGCAGTGCGGCGACGGTGTCGGCCACCGTGCCGCGCAGCCCCAGATCGATCGGGGTGCGCCGACCCAGGTTTCGGCCGCGGATGTCGACCTGGATGATCTGCGCGCGATCGGGATAGAACTGCTGGTAGGGAAAGTCAGTGCCCAGCATCAGGAGCAGGTCGGCTTCGGCGATCGCCTTGTAGCCGGACGCGAATCCGAGCAGTCCCGTCATGCCCACGTCGTGAGGATTGTTGTACTCGATGTATTCCTTGCCGCGTAACGCGTGCACGACCGGTGCCTGCAGGGCGCGCGCCAAGTCCATCACCTGGTCGTGGGCGCCGGCCACCCCGGCACCGGCCAGGATGGTGACCCTGTCCGCGGTATTGAGCATGCCCGCCGCCGCAGCCAGCCCGCGCTCGTCGGGGCGGCACACCGAGGCGGTCGGCCGCACCGGACGCTGCCCCCAACCGGTGGCATCCAGGCGGTGGCTGAAGATCTCACCGGGCACCACCACCACAGCGACGCCGCTCTCCTCCACCGCCGCGCGCATCGCCATCTCCAGGATTCGTGGCGCCTGTTCGGGAGTGCTGATCAGCTCGCAGTAGACGCTGCACTCGCGAAACAGGTTCTGCGGGTGGGTTTCCTGGAAGTAGTCCGAGCCGATCTCGGCCAGCGGGATATGGGCGGCGATCGCCAGCACCGGCACCCGGCTTCGGTGCGCGTCGAACAGCCCGTTGATCAGGTGCAGGTTGCCAGGACCGCAACTGCCGGCACACACCGCCAGCCCGCCGGTCAGGGCGGCATCAGCGGCAGCGGCGAATGCTGCGGTCTCCTCGTGGCGAACCTGTTCCCAGCTGAAATCGCCGGCCCGGCGGATCGCATCGGTGAAGCCGTTGAGACTGTCCCCCGGGATGCCGTACACGCGGTGCACCCCGCTGCTCTGCAGGGTGGCGATGACGTGGTCTGCGACGGTTGCCATCCAGCGCCTCCTAACTGGCGACCGTGCAGAAAAGTTCGCCGCCACCAGGGACTTTGACGGACTCTTCTGCACGCTCGCGGAGGGGTTTACCCCCGAAACGCTACTTGATCAGCGGGTCGCGGGGCATCCCCAGAATCCGCTCGGCGATCTGGTTGCGGGTCACCTCCGAGGTCCCGCCGGCGATCGCGATGCCGCGCGCGCCCATCACCATCCGGGCCGCCATCGCACCCGGCCCGTCATCCAGCGCGACGTCGGACCCCAGCAACGCCGCCCCGATGGCCGCGCCGTCGCCCATGTGCTCGGCGAGCTTGAGTTTGGTGACGTTGCCCTCCGGGCCGGGACCCGCGCCGGCGATGCTGCGCGCCGCACGGCGCAGGTTCAGCAGGCGCAGCGCGTGCTCGTCGGCGACGAAGCGGCCGACCCGGACCTCGGCGTCGGCCACCGAATTCCGGTGCTGCTGCGCCAGCGCGATCAGCCGCTGGTCGACGCCGGCGGTGTAGGAGCCGCCGCCGCCGATGCTGACCCGCTCATTGCCCAGGGTGGCGCGGGCCACCTTCCAGCCGCCGTTGATCTCGCCGACGACGTCCTCGTCAGGGATGAAGACGTCGTTGAAGAACACCTCGTTGAACTCCGAACCACCGGTGATCTGGCGCAGCGGCCGCACCTCGACGCCGGGCGCCTCCATATCGACGATCACCATGGTGATGCCGGCGTGCTTGGGCACCTCGAAGTCGGTGCGCACGGTGGCCAGCCCACGCCGGCACAGCTGTGCACCAGAAGTCCACACCTTCTGGCCGGTGATCTTCCAACCACCGTCAACCCGCACCGCCTTGGTCTTCACCGCTGCCGCATCCGAGCCGGCACCCGGCTCGGAGAACAGCTGGCACCAGATCTCCTCCTGGCGCAGTGCCTTCTCCACGAACCGCTCGATCTGCGACGCGGTGCCTTCCTGGATCAGGGTCAGGATCACCCAGCCGGTGATCGAGTACTCGGGCCGCTGCACGCCGGCAGCGGTGAACTCCTGCTCGATCACGACCTGCTCGACGGCGTCGGCGGCCCGGCCCCACGGCTTGGGCCAGTGCGGCATCACGTAGCCGGTCGCGATCAGCTGGTCGCGCTGCGCGTCGGGCGCCAGTGCGGCGATCTCCACGGCATCGGCGTGGATGCGGGTACGCATCTCCTCGGCCTCGGGCGGCAGGTCGAGGCTGTTGGCCCGGGTGATGCCGGCCGCGGCGCTCTCGAACACCGCCAGGGCCGGCGCGTCGCCGCCGAACAGCGCCTGCACCGCCAGGGCGCGACGCAGGTGCAGGTGCGCGTCGTGCTCCCAGGTGTAGCCGATGCCCCCGTGCACCTGAATGTTCAGCTCCGCGTTGCGCACGTAGGCGGGGAACGCCAGGGTGGCGGCGACCGCGGCGGCCAGGCGGAAGGCGAACTCGTCCTCGCCGTCGGCGCGCGCGGCGTCCCAGACCGCGGCGGTGGCAGCCTCTGCGCCCACCAGCATGTTCGCGCAGTGATGCTTGATCGCCTGGAACGTCGCGATGGTCCGGCCGAACTGTTCGCGCACCTTGGCGTACTCGACGGCCGCATCCGTGCAGTCGGCCGCGCCGCCGACGGCTTCGGCCGCCAGCAATACCCGCGCGCGCGCCAGCGCCGACTCGCGCGCGCCGGCCAGCACGTCGTCGGCGCTGACTCCCACGCCGGTCAGCGTGACCCGCCCGGAGCGCCGGGTCCGATCCACGTTTCCAGGCACGTCGACGTTCACCCCGGCCCGGTCGCGCTCCAGGATCAGCACATCCTCACCGGCGGCGACCAGCAACAGGTCAGCCAGCCCCGCGCCGAGCACGATCCCGGCGTCCCCGGAGGCCACCCCGCCGTCGAGGGCGACGTCGCCGGCGAAGCCCACCCCAGCCGTCACCGAACCGTCGATCAGGCCGGGCAGCAACCGGGCCTGCTGCTCGGCGGTGCCGGCAGCGGCGATCACGGCCGAGGCGATGACGGTCGGCACGAAAGGTCCCGGCGCCACGGCCCGGCCCAGTTCCTCGATCACCACCACCAGCTCCGGCAGCCCGAAGCCCGAACCGCCGTACTGCTCGTCGATGTGCAGGCCCAGCCAGCCCAGCGAGGCCAGCTCGTCCCAGAACGGCGGCCGGGTCTCTTCGGCGCTGTCGTCCAGCAGGGCACGCGCCGCGGACCGGGCCTGCTGCGCGTTCAGGAATCCGCGGGCCACCTCGGCCAGTTCGCGGTGGTCTTCGGTTACTGCGATGCCCATGGGAGGCCTCCTGGGTTGTATTTACTTGGGAGCGAAGCGTTGTCCGGCGTCCAGCCGCAGGCATTGGCCGTTGAGCATCGGGTTGTCGATGACGGCGGCGGCCAGCTTGGCGAATTCCTCGGGCCGGCCGAGACGCTTGGGGAACGCCGCGTCTTTGGTCAGGGCGCTGGCGAATTCCTCCGGGATGCCCTTGGTCAGGCCGGTGGCGAACAGGCTCGGAGCGATCGCCAGCACCCGGATGCCCACCGAGCCCAGGTCGCGGGCCATGGTCAGGGCCATGCCGGCGATGCCCGCCTTGGCCGCGGTGTAGGCGACCTGACCGATCTGGCCCTCGAACGCCGCGATCGACGCGGTGTTGATGATGACCCCGCGTTCGTCATCTTCGGGCTCGTTGGTGCTCATGTGCGCCGCGGCCAGCCGGTTGAGGTTGAAGGTGGCGACCAGGTTCAGGTCGATCACCGACCGGAACGACTCCAGATCGTGCGGGCCGGACTTGGACAGGGTGCGCTTGGCGATTCCGCCACCCGCGGTGGTGACGATGACGTGCAGGCCGCCCAGGCCGGCAACCGCGGCGGCCAGGGTCTTCTCCGCAGCGTCGAAGTCGGTGATGTCCACCGGCAGGAAGGCGCCACCGAATCCGGCCGCCACCTCTTTGCCCTCCGAGCCTTCGCGGTCGAGCACAGCGACGTCCGCGCCGCGTGAAGCCAACAGTTCCGCGGTTGCGCGGCCCATTCCGGAGGCGCCGCCGACGATAACGACCTTCTTACCGCTGATCTCCACGCGAACTCCTAACAACCCGGTACTTGAGTATTGAGAACAAGTTATCGTTCCGCTCGGAATCCGCTGCCACTCGGGCATCCGGCGGGCCCCTGAGGGAGGTAACCGTGGCCGCACCGACCGCTCCGGAAGTGCTCGAGAGACGCGACGGCTCGGTGAGGTATCTGCACACCGATGCCGAGCTGCCCGCCGTGGCCGTCAGCGATCGTTCGCCTATCTCCGCGCGCCACAAGCTGGCCTTCGGCGCGCTTGCCGTCGCCGGCGCACTGGCGTGGGCGGTGATCGCGTTCGCCCGTGGAGAGTCGGTGAACGCGGTGTGGTTCGTGGTGGCAGCCCTGTGCAGCTACATCATCGGATTCCGTTGCTACGCAAGGTTCATCGAGCGGAAGCTTGTTCGGCCGCGCGATGAGTACGCCACCCCCGCGGAGATCTTCGAGGACGGCACCGACTACCTGCCCACCGATCGGCGGGTGTTGTTCGGCCACCATTTCGCCGCGATCGCCGGCGCCGGACCGCTGGTCGGCCCGGTGCTGGCCACCCAGATGGGCTACCTGCCCGGCACCATCTGGATCGTCATCGGCGCGGTGGTCGCCGGCGGCGTGCAGGACTACCTGGTGCTGTGGTGCTCGACGCGACGGCGGGGCCGCTCACTGGGGCAGATGGCCCGCGAGGAGCTCGGACCGATCGGCGGGGCCGCAGCCATCATCGGGGTGCTGTTCATCATGGTGATGCTGATCGCGGTGCTGGCACTGATCGTGGTGCGTGCGCTGGCGGTCAGTCCGTGGGGCGTGTTCTCGATCGCGATGACGATCCCGATCGCGCTGTTCATGGGCGTCTACCTGAGGTTCCTGCGGCCCGGCCGGGTGTCGGAGGTGTCGCTGATCGGCGTCGTGCTGCTGCTTCTCGCCGTCGCCTCCGGCCGGTGGGTCGCCGAAACATCATGGGGTGCGGCGTGGTTCACCCTGTCTCCGGTAGCCCTGTCGTGGTGGGTGATCGGCTACGGCTTCGCTGCCTCGGTGCTGCCGGTCTGGCTGCTGCTGGCGCCGCGCGACTACCTGTCGACGTTCATGAAGGTCGGCACCATCGCACTGCTGGCGATCGGCATCCTGATCGCCCGGCCGGTGATGTCCGCCCCTGCGATCTCGCAGTTCGCCCACTCCAGCGACGGACCGGTGTTCGCCGGATCGCTGTTCCCCTTCCTGTTCATCACGATCGCGTGCGGCGCGCTGTCGGGATTCCACTCTCTGATCGCCTCCGGAACCACGCCGAAGCTGCTGGAAAAAGAGAGCCAGATGCGCCTGATCGGCTACGGCGGCATGCTCACCGAATCCTTCGTGGCGGTGATGGCGCTGATCACCGCGTCGATCCTGGACCAGCACCTGTTCTTCACCCTCAACGCCCCGGTGGCCGCGACCGGGGGCACCGCCGCCAGCGCCGCCGAGTACGTCAACGGGCTCGGCCTGGGTGGCGCCCCGATCACCGCCGAGCAGATCACCGAAGCGGCCACCGCCGTCGGCGAGCAGTCGGTCGTCTCCCGCACCGGTGGGGCGCCGACGCTGGCGCTGGGGATGGCCGACGTGCTGGGCCGGGTGTTCGGCGGGCCGGGGCTGAAGGGTTTCTGGTACCACTTCGCGATCATGTTCGAGGCACTGTTCATCCTGACCACCATCGACGCCGGAACCCGGGTGGCGCGGTTCATGCTCTCCGACGCGCTGAGCAACCTCGGTGGGCCGCTGCGCCGGCTGTCTGAGCCGAGTTGGCGGATCGGCGCGTGGGCGGCCAGCCTGGCCGTGGTCGCCGGGTGGGGGTCGATCCTGCTGATGGGGATCACCGATCCGCTCGGCGGGATCAACACCCTCTACCCACTGTTCGGCATCGCCAACCAGTTGCTGGCCGCTATCGCGCTGACCGTGGTGACCGTGATCGTGATCAAGGGCGCCCGAGGAAGGTCAGACCTGAAATGGGCTCTGATACCGGGCCTTCCGCTGTTGTGGGATCTGGCCGTCACGATGACGGCCTCGTGGCAGAAGATCTTCTCCGGCGATCCGCGACTGGGGTACTGGACGCAGCACTTCGCCTACCGGGCCGCCGAACGAGCCGGTGAGACGTCGTACGGCTCGGCGACCACGCGTGCGCAGTTGCACGACGTCGTGCGCAACACGTTCATCCAGGGCAGCCTGTCGGTGATCTTCGCCAGCGTCGTCGCCGTGGTGTTCGTGACCGCGGTCGTGGTGTCGCTGCGCTCGATCCGCGGCAGCACACCGACCACCGAAGCCGCACCGGTGCTGTCCCGGCGGTTCGCGCCGTCCGGACTGATCCCGTCGGCGGCCGAACGAAAGGTCCAGGCACAGTGGGACGCCCACCGATACGGTTAGCGCAGGCTGCCGTCCGTCAGGTTCGCTGGTATTGGGCGAGCCTGCTCGGCGACAACCACTATCAGCGGTACCTGGACTACCGCCGCCGTGCGCACCCCGGCGAACCGGTGCTCTCCGAACGCGACTACTGGCGGCGGCGTCACGACGCCGACCCCGGCGCGCGGTGCTGTTGACTCTTCCCGGCTCGGGCGCGTGATCAAACCTTGATGAAGACTTGACCGAGTCGTGGTCGTCGACAAGGCGTTTTGCGCTATGCGGCTACCTACCATCAACGGCGTCGAACAAAGTAATTAGTCGGGGAAGGTACGCCGGAGATGTGGACATCGGTGCGTTCTGCAGTAGTGATGGTCGCGGTCTCAGCCGCAGCGGTTGTGATGCCTCCCGGATCGAGTTCGGCTGCAGCAAGCCAACTCCCGACCGAGACCATCACATCGATCCTGCCCGCTGCGGGCACGACGGTCGGAGTGGCGCATCCGGTGGTGGTGACGTTCAGCAGCGCGGTGGCCGATCGGCACATCGCCGAGCGGCGCATCGCAGTGCGCACCAACCCACCCATGACCGGGACCTTCGATTGGGTCGACGACCATGAGGTGCAGTGGATTCCGGACCACTACTGGCCGGCGCACAGCGCCGTCAAGTTGTCGGTGGGCAAGCTCTCCGCCGACTTCAGCACCGGCGCCAAGGTACTGGGGGTGGCCAGCATCTCCGCCCACACCTTCACCGTGTCGGTCGACGACGAAGCGGCCGGACCGCTGCCGACTCCGCACCACCGCCCGCATTGGGGCGAGGACGGAGTCCTGCCGGCCACCATGGGCAAGGAGGAATTCGCCACGCCGAAAGGCAATTACACCGTGCTGGCCAAGGACCGCAAGGTGCTGATGGACTCCAGCAGCGTCGGCATCCCGATCGACGACCCCGAGGGCTACCGCTTCGAGGTCGAGCAGGCGGTGCGCATCACCAAGCGCGGACTCTATATCCACTCCGCGCCCTGGGCGCTGCATTCGATGGGCCTGGAGAATGTCAGCCACGGCTGCGTCGGCCTGAGCCCCACCGACGCCGAGTGGTACTTCGACCGGGTCGGCGTCGGCGACCCGGTGATCATCAAGGAGTAGCGCCGAACTCGACCGGCATGGCGTCGATCCCGTTGATCCACGGCAGCACCGACCGCGTGGCCTCGGCCAGCCTACGGATGTCGGGGGTGATGTCGGCCAGTGCGCCGAACACCAGATTGATCTGCATGCGGGCGAGATTGGCTCCGATGCAGTAGTGCGCGCCCGGCGCCCCGAAACCCAGATGGGGGTTGGGGCTGCGCAGGATGTCGAACGTGAACGGATCGTCGAAGACCTCTTCGTCGTAGTTGGCCGAGCCGTAGAACATTCCGACCCGATCCCCCTTGGCGATCGCAACTCCACCGAGTTCGACGTCGCGCATGGCAGTGCGCTGGAAGGAGATCACTGGCGTGGCCCAGCGGACCACCTCGTCGGCCATGGTCGGCGGCCGGTCGGCTACGTAGCGCTGCCACTGCTCGGGGTGATCGATGAACGCCAGCATCCCGTGCGACGTGGCGTTGCGGGTGGTTTCGTTGCCGGCGACCATCAGCATCATCACGTAGTAGCCGAACTCCAGTGGGGTCAGCGCCTCCCCGTCGATCGACGCGGTGACCAGTGCGGTGGCGATGTCCTCACGCGGTTTGCTCTTGCGGTCTTCGGCCAATTGGTAGGCGTAGCCCAGCAGTTCGGCGGAGGCCTGCATCCCGTCGGCGACCGCCGCCGGTTCCCCGTGCCGCCGCCGACCAGCCGGTTGCTCCAGTCGAAGACCTTCTGGCGCTCGTCCGCCGGCACCCCGATCAGCTCGCAGATGGTCGTCAACGGCAGCTGGGTGGCCACCTCGGTGACGAAGTCGCCGGTGTTGTGTTCGACGGCGGCCGCGACGATCTCCCTTGCTCTGCGGTCGAGTGAATCCCGCATGCCGGCTACGACTCGGGGCGTGAATCCACGTGACACGATCCGGCGCAGCTTGGCATGTTTGGGGCCGTCGAGGAACAGCATCACGTTCTCGCGGCTGGCTTCGTGGACATCCGGGTTGCTGGTGGTGTTCGTTCGGATCAGCGAGGTGTTCTCATGCGAGGAGAACACCTCGTCGTGCAGCGAGACCTCCTTCACGTCAGCGTGTTTGGTGACCACCCAATAGCCCTCGTCCGGGTAACCCGAGGCGCCCAGGGGCTGGGTGTTCCACCAGATCGGTTCGGTCTTGCGCAGCAGCGCGAACTCCTCATGCGGAATCCGCTGTGCGATGAGCGCAGGATCGGTGAAGTCGAACCCCTCCGGCAACAGCCGCTCGGTGTGCGTCATCGTGCTCCCTCTCGGTCAGCCATCGGTTGCCAGCTCATGCGACCTGCGCCGCGATCGACGAATCCGCCTGACGGCGCGGTGAAATGCGATCCGAGCAGCAGCGCCCGCTCGTCGGCGACGCGGCGCAGCAGCATCTCCCGGCTTGCGCGGGCCGCGGCGGGGTCGGCGTCGGGCACGGCGGTGATCTCGGGGTCGCCGATCTGAATCGGATGGTGCACGGTATCGCCGCTGATGTAGGCGATGTCGCCATTGGACTCGACGCGCACCGCGACGTGGCCGGGGGTGTGCCCGGCCGCCGGCACCAGCTGCACCGTGTCGTTCAGGCGATGGTCTGGTTCGACCCGGCGCAGCTTGCCGTGTTGTTCCAGCGGTACAACACATTCCGCCGGCGCCCGGTCCTCACCGGCGAACCCGCACCAGTGGTCGTATTCGGCCGCGGTCAGCAGGTAGTCGGCGTTGGGATAGGTCGGCACCCAGCGCCCGTCACGCTCGGTGGTGTTGCGTCCGGCGTGGTCGCGGTGCAGATGTGTGCACACCACCGCGGTGATGTCCTCGGCCCCGAATCCGGTGGCGGCCAACGATTCCTCGTGCCGGTCGGGTATGCCGCGAGATCGCAGGAACTCCGCGCCGAAGCAGGTATCGACGAGCACCCGTTCCGCAGCGGACTCGATCAGATAGGACTGGATCGCGATCAGGATGTTGCCCGACGCGTCGACGTAGTCGGGTGTCAGGTCCGCCGGAAGCGGCGACGGCGCACCGGTGAACAGCCGCGACGGCGGGATCGGGATAACTGCCTGCGGGACCGCGTGGATCCGTATGTCGCCGACAGTCCAGTTCTGCACGCCATAGTCCCCTTCTCGCACGGCGATCGTATGGCACAAATCATTTGGATTCAACGGTTCATCTGGCACACTCGACCCGTGTCAGCGCCCACCGTCCGGTTCCGGCGGCTCGCCGAACAGGTGGCCGACGAGCTACGACGGCGCATCCTCGCCGGAGAGCTCACCGACGATCACGTGCTGCCCAAAGAGGACGAGCTTCTGGTGGAGTTCGCCATCAGCAAGCCGTCGCTGCGCGAGGCGATGCGCATCCTGGAGGCCGAGGGCCTGCTCACCGTACGCCGCGGAAAGCACGGCGGCGCCCTGATCCACCGCCCCACTCCGGCAAACGTCGCCTACACAATGGGTCTGGTGCTGGGCTCCCAACAGGTCAGCCTTGCCGACGTGGGCACCGCACTGCTGCAGGTCGAACCGGCCTGCGCGGCGCTGTGTGCGGGGCGCCCAGATCGCAAGAGCACCGTGGTGCCGATTCTTCGCCGGCTGCATGAGGAATCGGTGGCCTCCGTCGACGATCTGCAGCAGGCCACCTCGGCCAGCCGCCGCTATCACGAAGCCCTCGTCACGCACTGCGGCAACACCACCATGCTGGTCATGGCCGGCGCACTGGAGACCCTGTGGTCGGCCCACGAGCAAAGCTGGTCGAGCCAGGTCACCGACCACTCGACGGTGCCGGTGGCCGAGCGGCGCGCCGTGCTCGAAGATCACCGTCAGGTGATCGACGCGATCGACGTGGGCGATGCCCAACGGGCCCGCGAGTTGGCGGCGGCGCACCTGCTGCACGTTCAGCACTACCCCGGCCGGTCGGGAGTCGTCGACCCGGCGATGATCCGCGAATTCCGCGCATGACGACCGATTGCAGGCGGCATTGACCTTCGGGCTTATTTCCATATGATTTGGTCATGGACAGACCCGGTGGTACGGCCGTCTGGTCGCCCTCGATCACCCCGCCGATAGGTGTCGAACTCAGCCCCGAGCAGGCCATGGCCGTGGCATTCCGGCACCTGGCCGAGATCGGCTTCGCCGAGAACATGGCCGGTCACATCACCTGGCAGGTCGACGGTCGGACCGACATGCTGGTCAACCCGTGGGGGCTGTGGTGGGCCGAGCTGACCGCGTCCGACATCTGCACCGTCGACGCCGACGCCCGGGTGATCCGCGGCCGCTGGGATGTCACCCCGGCCATCCACATCCACACCGAACTGCACCGGGCCCGCTCCGATGCGCGGGTCGTCGTGCACAACCACCCTTACTACGTCAGCCTGATGGCGTCCCTGCACAGCCCACCGGAACTGCTCCACCAGACCGGTGCACTGTTCCTGGACGACCTGTGTTTCGTGGACACCTATGACGGCGAGATAGACAGTGCCGCCCGCGCCGCCGAACTCGCCTCGCGGATCGGTGACGCGAATGTGGCCATCCTGGCGTCGCACGGGGTGATCGCCATGGGGCGAACGCTGGCGGAGGCGGTCTACCGGTCGGCGACCATCGAACGGGTATGCAAGCTGGCGTATCACGTGCTGCTCACCGGCCGCACTCCCCCGCCGATGAGGCGTTCCGACATGGCCGGCATGCAGGCGTCCTTGATCGAACGCGCCGCCGACGTGTATTGGGCGGGCGCAGCGCGCATGACCATCAAGTCCGACCGCCATGTACTGGATTGAGGAGGACCGTCGGTGAAATCACTCGACGATCTCAGCGCCGACCTGAAGTTCACCACGGCCAAGGCCGGCGCCGAGCGCACGGTGACCTTCCTACCGGAACCGCCACGTGCACAACGGCATTACACGGTGATCTCGGTTGACGACCACATCGTCGAACCCCCGGACACCTTCGAGGGCCGTGTCCCGCACAAGCTGGCCGACCGGGCCCCGAAGGTGGTGGAGACCGACGACGGCGGCCAGACGTGGATCTATGACGGCCAGTCCCTGCCCAACGTCGGGTTCAACGCCGTCGTCGGCCGGCCGGTGTCGGAGTACGGTTTCGAGCCCGCCCGCTTCGACGAGATGCGCCGGGGCGCCTGGGATATCCACGAGCGCATCAAGGACATGGACCTCAACGGCATCTACGCGTCGCTGAATTTTCCGTCGTTCCTGCCCGGATTCGCCGGCCAGCGCCTGCAATTGGCCACCAAGGATCGCGAGCTGGCGCTCGCCTCGGTGCGCGCCTGGAACGACTGGCACCACGAGGTGTGGGCCGGCACCTACCCGGATCGCATCATCGGCTGCCAGCTGCCGTGGCTGCTGGATCCGGAGCTGGGCGCGGCCATGATCCGCGAGAATGCCGAAAGAGGCTTCCGCGCGGTCACTTTCAGCGAGAACCCGGCCATGCTGGGGTTGCCCACCATTCATTCCGGATACTGGGAGCCGATGGTCGCCGCGTGCGCCGAGACCGGCACGGTGATCAATCTGCACATCGGATCGTCGGGCTCGGCGCCGTCGACCACCGACGATGCACCGCCGGATGTACAGGGCGTGCTGTTCTTCGCCTACGCCATCTCCGCAGCGGTGGACTGGCTGTACTCGGGCTTACCCACTCGCCACCCCGAGTTGAAGATCTGCCTGTCCGAAGGTGGAATCGGCTGGGTCGCAGGGCTGTTGGATCGGCTCGACCACATGCTGAGCTATCACCAGATGTACGGCACCTGGAATGCGCTCGGCGAGACGCTGTCGCCCTCGGAAGTTCTGCAGCGCAACTTCTGGTTCTGCGCAGTCGAAGACCAGTCGTCGTTCTGCCAGCATGAACGGATCGGCACCGATCACATCCTGCTCGAAGCCGACTACCCGCACTGCGACTCCACCTGGCCGAACACCCAGCGGGTGATCCACGAGGAGATCGGACACCTGCCACCCGAGGTGATCCGAAAGTTCACCTGGGAGAACGCCTCGCGTCTATACGGGCATCCGGTTCCCGAGAACGTCCAGCGCGATCCGGATGCGTTCTGATGGTGGCCCCAATGCCGCTGCGTATAGCGGTGCTCGACGACTATCAGGGCATAGCCGAAACCGTGGACTGGTCGCCGATCCCGCGGCCCGTCGAGCTGCTGGCGATCCGCGAGCACGTCGCACCCGGAGATGAGCTGATCGCCCGCCTGGCCGAGCGCGAAGTGGTGGTCGCGATGCGGGAACGCACCCCGATCGACGCCGATCTCCTGGCCCGGCTGCCCGCGCTGAAGCTGTTGGTGACCACCGGACCGTTCAACGCGGCGATCGACGTTGCGGCCGCGCACCGGCTGGGCATCACGGTGTGCGGGACCGGCGGGACCATCACGCCGACCGTCGAGCTCACCTGGGCGCTGATCCACGCCGTGGGGCGCCACCTGATCACCGAGGATGCCGAGCTGCGCGCCGGGCGTTGGCAGACCACCGTCGGGGCGGACCTGGCCGGGGCCACCCTGGGCCTGGTCGGGCTGGGCCGCATCGGCAAACTGGTTGCCGCGGTGGGGCACGCATTCGGTATGCGGGTCGCGGCGTGGAGCCCGAACCTCACCGCGGAACGGGCCGCCGAAGCCGGGGCCGAACTGCTCGACCGCCGCGCGCTGTTCGCGACCGCGGACGTGGTCTCGCTTCATCTGGTGCTCTCCGAGACGACCCGGGGCGTGGTCGGACGCGACGAGCTTGCGGCGATGAAACCGAGCGCCATCCTGGTCAACACTGCCCGCGGCGGGCTGGTCGACGAGCAGGCTCTGCTCGAGGCGCTGGCATCGGGGCGGATCCGCGGTGCGGGGCTCGACGTCTACGGCGAGGAACCACTGCCGGCCGGGCATCCGCTGACCGCGCTGCCCAACACCGTGCTCACCCCGCACCTGGGCTATGTCACGCAGGGGTGCATGGGTAAGTTCTACCGGGATATCGTCGACGATATCGTCGCCTACTGCGAGGGAACTCCGCGGCGGCTTGTTTCGGGCTGATCAAGCTATTTCTGATAACAATTCGGGAACGAATTCACGGCACAATAAAAAGGCCCGCAGACAACCGTCTGCGAGCCTTTTTACGAGCAAACTCTATTTCGTGCCGCCGGCCAATCCGACGGGAGCGCCGATCACATCGGTCAGCACGCCGGCCACCGGGCTCGCCGCAGCGGCACCGGCCGGCCCGGGGGCCACCATCGGCACCGGCGGAAGCCCACCGGGAGCCGGTGGAATGGGGGCGATCGGCACCGGGGGCACCGGGCCAGGCAGGCCCATCGGCACCACCGGACCGGCAAGAGTTGTCAGGTCAGCGACGGCAGGACCGCAGGGAGCGGCTCCGCCGGCGGTGGTTACATCGACCAGCGTCGCTTCGGCGGCCACTGGCGCGCCGGCGATCGCGGGGGCACCGGCATCTGCTGGACCGACGAACGAGGTCAGTCCCCCGTTGCAGATCGGGCCGCCGGTCGGCAGCGGCACCACCGAAAACGGTGTAGCAGCTGCGGCGGCACTGCACACCAATGCAGCGGCACACAAGCCGATACCGGTAATTGTTGCGATACCGGGTCTCCCGAGGCTCTTCAACGCACACTCCAATTACTAGTATCCAGCCCCCCGGACACGCAGTTTTTGAACTGCGGAATGAACCGTATCACAAGGTTGTAAGTCACCCGGACCGCAAATTGATCCGTTATCGGACTGATGCGAATCAGCCACGTTCACTCAAAAAAACGAAGTGGAGCTAAGGGGACTCGAACCCCTGACCCCCACACTGCCAGTGTGGTGCGCTACCAGCTGCGCCATAGCCCCGCGATGTCGTGCTCATCGAAGCTACACCACCGCCATACCCGCGCTCAAAACGCCTGGTCGGTCATTCGCCACTCAGGCGGGATTCTGGGTCTGATGCCGCCCGTACGGCACCGCGTCGAGCAGGGTGACCGTCACGCTGGCCCCGCTGGGCACCTGGTAGCTGCGCTGCTCACCAGGACGGGCACCGGTGAGTGCCTTGCCGAGCGGCGACTGCGGCGAGTACACCTCCATGCCGCTCTGGTCGTCGTCACGAACCCCGAGCAGGAAGGTCTCGGTGTCGCCGTCCTCGTAGCGGATCGTGAGCACCATTCCGGGCTCGGCCACGCCGTCGTCCGGCGGGTCCTCTCCGACCACCGCGACCGCCAGCAGGTCGTGGATCTGGTGAATCCGGGCTTGCCGGGACTGCTGCTCGCTGAGGTCCTCAGTGCCGGAGCCACCAACCGGCTCGGACAACTCCTCCAACTCGGCCAGCAGCCGGTCCTTGGCCTGCTGTGTCATCCAGACACCCTGCGAATCAGACACCGCCCACTCTCCTTTACCCCAACATCTGCATCGCGTCGCCCCGTGTCAACGCAATGGATCAAGCTCACGCAGCACGGCCGACTGTTTGCCAGTGGTGATCTGCTCAGCCAACAGCCGACCCGTCACCGGACCGTGTGTCATGCCCCACATACCGTGCCCACCCGCGACATAGACCGTACGCGGACACACTTCGCCCACCACGGGCCGCCCGTCCGGACTGACCGGGCGCGGGCCCACCCACACGTCGGTGCGCTCTTCCCAGCGCACGCCATCCAGCAGCGGACGGGTCGACGCCACGATCGCCTCGACGCGCGCTCCGACGACCTGCGCGTCCGGGTCGCCGAACTCCATGGTTCCGGCGACCCGCAGTCGGCCGCCCAGCGGAGTGCAGGCGACCCGGGCATCCGGCAGGTAGATCGGGCCGGTGACAGCCTCGTCCACCGGAACGGTGAACGAGTAGCCGCGCCCCGCCCGAACCGGCACCCGCACCCAGCGCCGAGCCAGTCGCGACATCCAGGCGCCGGTGGCGATCACCGCGGCCGCCGCGGTCAGCGTCGTACCGTCGGCTCCCGTCACCGCCACACCGTCGCCTGTCGGCGCCACGTCGATCACGTCCACGGTCTGCATTACGGCCCCGCGCTGCACCACCGCGGCCCCGAGCGCGCTCACGAACCGTCCGGGGTCGAGGAACCGCTGGCCGTCGATCCGAACGGCCGCAGCCACCTGGGCCGAGGCGAGCGGAACCCGTTGGCGCAGGCCGGTTGCGGTCAGCTCGGTGCCGAACACCGCCCCGCCGGCCTCGGCGAAGCGGGACAGTTCGTCGAGGAGCCGCTGTGCGTCGGCCATTGTGCGAAAGATCGCGGTGATCGGCGCCTCGGTGAGCGGGGCGTCGATTCCATTGGCTGCCAGCACGTCGTAGGCCTCGATGCACTCGGCGCTCAGGGGCGCGTTGGCCCGTATCGCGCGGCGCCACGCCGACGGGCGGCTGTTGACGGCGAACCGCGCCAGAAACGACCACAGTGCCGGGCCCGCTCCGAACGGAACCTGCAGCGGCGCAGTGCGGCTCAGCAGCGAACGCAGGCCGAATCGCAGGTTCGCGGGCTCGTTGAGCGGGATGGCCAGCGCCGGGGAGATCCAGCCGGCATTGCCCCACGACGAGCCGGCGGCCACTCCGGTGCGGTCGACCACGGTGACGTCAACGCCGCGCTCCTGCAGGAACCACGCAGTCGAGAGCCCGACGATGCCGGCGCCCACCACGATCACCGATCGTGGCGCACCGTCGAAGCCGTAGGCCGCACCCATTCCTCCATGATGCGGCCACCGGCGGCGTTGTGCACGACGATCATTCAAACGACCCCGGCCGCGGGTTCAAATCCGCTAGAGTACCTCGGTTTTCGGAGTGTCTCCGCCGATCGGGCTGCGCCCCTGGGTCTCCGGTGCCATCACCCAGGCCGCCGCCGCCACCAGCAGCACGACGCCGCTGATCGCAAATCCCCACTCGAACGACAGGCGCTGGGCGATCTGGCCCACCACCAGCGACCCGAAGATCGAGCCGAGATCGGCCATCATCTGATAGGTCGCCACCGCGGTACCGGCCCGGGCCTGATTTCCGACCAGGTCGGCGATCACGGCCTGTTGCGGCGACCCGTACATGCCGGTGGCCAATCCGCTCAGATATGCCGCGATCAAGAACACCACCAGCGACGAGCTGGCCGCGAGCAGGATGGTCGCCCCGCCGGCCACCACCAGCCCGGCGATCAGCGGGCCGCGCCGGCCGATCCGGTCGGAGAGCTGACCGCTGGGCATCACCGCACAGACGTTGCCGATGCCGATGGTCGCCAGCGCCAGGCCGGCAAACGAGGGCCCGCGGTCTAGGACCTCGGTGACGAACAGCGGCACCAGCGCGACCCGCAAACCGAACACCGACCAGCCGGTGGCGAAGTTCGACAACAGCGCCGAACGATAGGCGCGGTGCGTCAGGGCCTGCCGCACCGTGACGGAGGTCCCAGTAGATTCGGCCGGCTCGGCCAGGTGCGAGTGTCGCAGGCTGACGAAGACTACGGTGGCCGCGACCAACAGCACTGAACCGTAGAAGAGGAACGGCGCGCGCAGCCCGAAACCCGCTGTCAGACTGCCTAATACCGGCCCACCGACGGTGCCCAGCAGGAACGCGGTGGCGAACATGCCGGCGACGCGCCCACGCGCGTCCGTCGGGCTGACCCGGATCATCAGACCCACCGCGGCAATGAAGAACATCGTCGAGCCGACCCCGCCCAGTGCCCGGAATATCAGCAACTGCCAGTAGGTCTGAACGAACGCACACGCCATCGTGGACACCGAGACGATCACCAGACCGCTCACATAGACCCGACGCTCCCCCACCCGCTGCACCAGTACGCCGCTGACCGGCGCGAAGCACAAGCGGGTCAGCGCGAATGCCGTGATGAGGAAGGTGGTCGCTGAGATGCTCACACCGAAATGGCGGGCGTAGACCGGCAATACCGGCGAGACCACCCCGTAGCCGAGTGCAATCAGAAAGTTGGCACCGAGCAGAACCCAGATCTCCCGCGGCAGCCGCAATCCGGCGGCCGAAGAGTCAGAGGTCACTGGTTAACCTTAGTCGTGGAAGGAGACACCACGACATGGCAGCACCCGACGGCCGCGAACTCGCGGCGATCTTCGTCGGTGGCGCGCTGGGCGGGCTGGCCCGTGCGGTGTTGGAGACCGTCGCAGCGGCGGGTCCGGGGCAGTGGCCGTGGGCGACGTTCGGCGCCAACGTCGTCGGGGCATTCCTGTTGGGCTACTTCACCACTCGCCTACTGGAGCGGCTGCCGGTGTCGAGTTATCGCCGTCCGCTGCTCGGCACCGGACTGTGTGGCGCGCTGACCACCTTCTCCACCCTGCAGGTCGCGATTCTGCGGATGTTCGAGCACGGGCAGCCGGGCCTGGCACTGGGATACCTGTCCGCCAGTGTGGTGGCCGGCTTGGCCGCGATCCACCTGGCCACCGGCCTGGTGCGACGGGTTCGGGCCCGCGGGTGAGTCCGCTGGTGTGGGTGTGGGCGGGCCTGGCCGGAGGCCTGGGCGCGGTGCTGCGCTTTCTGGTGGATCGCACCGTGGCGCGTCGCGCCGCGTCGGCGTTTCCTTCGGGCACGCTCGTGGTGAACCTCAGCGGCACCGCCGTACTGGGCCTGATGAGCGGGCTGGTTTTGCCGGCCGAGGTGACTTTGCTGGTCGGTACCGCGCTGATCGGCTCCTACACCACTTTTTCCACCTGGATGCTCGAGACGCACCGACTGGCCGAGGAACGCCAATTCGGCACGGCGGCGGCCAATATCGTCGCCGGAATCGTACTGGGGCTGACGGCCACCGAGTTCGGACGCTGGGCCGCCGGGCTGCTGTGAGCCTGATCATTGCGCCGCCCCGGTAATCTCATCACGGAGGTCTGATCATGATGGGTGACCGCGACGACGCTCAGTTGCGTCCTGCGCTGTTGCGGCTGTGGGATCGGCGAGACGCGTTCAAACCGTTTGCTGTGGCCGGCGTCGGCGCGATCGTGGGCGGGGGCGTCCTGGCGTCCGCCATCGCCGCACCCGCTCCCACCCGTCACGGTGTATGGGCGGTCGCCTACCTGGTCCTGGTGCTCGGGGTGGGCCAGTTGCTGATCGGTGCCGGACGGGTGCTGCTGGCGGCCGAGTCGCCGACGCCGAACCGAATGAGGATCGCCGCCACGGCTTTCAACATCTCCGGAGCGGCGATCGTGCTCGGTGTCGTCACCGACCACGTCGTGGTGTTCCAGTTGGGATCCGCACTGCTGTTCGGCGTGCTGGTCGAGTCGTTGTACGGCGTGCGGCACAGTGCGCGGCGTGGCTGGCCGCTGGTGGCCTACCGACTGGTCATCGTGGTACTGATCGTCAGCATCCCGATCGGAATGCTGATCACCACCGCCGGCCGCGGCTAGGACGCGCCGGACAGCAGCTTGGCCAGTACCGCGGCCTGACTGCCATCTACGGCGCGGGTCGCGGTCAACAGGGTGACTGTCTTGTGGCCCTTGGCCAAAGCGCGTAGGGCCTCAAATGCCGCCGCGCCGTCAGGGGTTCGCAGTTCAGCTTCGTAGCGGGTGACGAATTCGTCGAAGCGTTCCGGTTGGTGGTTGTACCAACTGCGCAGTTCCCGCGACGGCGACGCGTCCTTGAACCACTGGCCCACCCGCGGATCGTCCTTGTGGAATCCCCGCGGCCACACCCTGTCTACGAGTATCCGTTCACCGTCGGCAGGGCTGGGCTCGTCGTAGACGCGGGCCACCCGGAACGTCGTTTTAGCGCTCATAACTCAGGATAGCGTCGCGCGCACGTCTCGCGATGTGGTGGAGGCGATCACGGGCCCGCTGCCACCCCGCCTCGACCCGCTCAAAAGTTAGCTTAGGCAATGCTATCTTGAAGACATGTGTCGAGTCGCGTTTTGCGGACTACAGCGCCGTTTTGCGGACGGCGACGGGTAGGCGGCTGTCGGCGCTCATGGCCACGATCTGGATCGCGTCTCCACCGGAGGCGCACTCCGCCCTGCTGGGTAATGGTCCCGGCCCGGGGGCACTGCTGAGCGCCGCGAGTGCCTGGTCGGCGCTGAGCGCCGAATACGCCGCGGTGGCGGGCGAACTCGTCACCGTGCTCGGGGCCACCCGGGCGGCGGTCTGGGGCGGCCCCGGTGCGGACAGTTACGTCGCCGCGCACACGCCGTATCTGGGCTGGCTGACCCGGGCCGGCGCGGACAGCGCGCGCACCGCCGCGCAGCACGAAGTCGCGGCTGCCGCCTACAGCTCCGCCCTGGCCGCCATGCCGACGCTGGCGGAGCTGGCCCGCAACCACACCGTCCACGCTGTCCTGACCGCGACGAACTTCTTCGGCATCAACACCATCCCGATCGCGCTCAACGAGGCCGATTACGCGCGCATGTGGATCCAGGCGGCCACCGTGATGACGACGTACGACGCGGTGTCCGGGGCCGCATTGGCCTCGCTGCCCGGCACCGACCCGGCACCGCCGATACTGGCCGCGGACACCGGCACCGGCGGCGACGACGGCTCGACGGACCCCGCCGACGAAGCGAACCGCTGGTTCTGGTTCTGGTTCTGGAACATCGTCTTCGAGCAATGATCAGAACCTGTGGATCCCGGGCGGGCGTGCCTTCCCGGAAGATGATCTGCAAGGAATCCGAATTCTGATCAAGACCAGCGTTGGCGCGCTGGCGGGAAGGCACGCCCGTGCTCACGGT
>NZ_CP083985.1:3106931-3107012 GCF_020172665.1 [Mycobacterium] zoologicum
CACATATGATATACGAAGATAACACGATATAACAGATGATTCACTATCTATTGTTTTTTTTTTCAAGCAGAAGACGGCATA
>NZ_CP083985.1:3107040-3115851 GCF_020172665.1 [Mycobacterium] zoologicum
GAGATGTGTATAAGAGACAGGATCCACCCCCGAACAGCCCGCCGCCCGACGATCCGCCGGACGAACCACCCGAGGACCCGCCACCGAACAGTCCGCCGCCACCCGATGAGCTACCCCCGGAGGAGGATTCGGGAGCCTGTACCGCAGGCAACGAGGGCATCACCGCCTTGGGCGCAGGCACCACCACCGGGGCGGGCTGCTCAACCGGAGCCTGGGTGGGCACCACCACCTTCGGAGCCGGGGCCGGCTCGACCACCTTCGGCGCCGGGGCCGGCTCTACCACCTTCGGCGCCGGGGCCGGCTCGACCACCTTCGGCGCCTGTTCGACCACAGCCGGGGCCTTGACCACCGGCGCAGGCGACTGCACCACGGGTTCGGGCGCCTTGACCACCGGCGCCGGTGACGACTTGGGCGCCTCCACCGATGGCGATGACTTCGGAGCCTCGACCGATGCGGACGCCTTGGGCGCCTCCACGGTCGCAGACGACTTCGGCACCTGCACCGACGACGACGCGGACGGCGCGGGCACCTCCACCGATGACGACGACGACGCAGACGGCGACGGCGACGGCTTGGCCACCTCCGCCGACGACGACGCGGACGGTGTGGGCACCTCCGCCGACGGCACCACGGCGCCACCGGAGGACTTCTCCGGCTGCGTCACGGGCGGCTCGACGGTCGGCAGCGGCCCCGTCCCGACAATGGTCGAACCGAGCGACCCGGGATCGGTGACGGTGGGAGCCAGTGGGGACACTCCCGAGGTCGAGTCCGCCGCGGGCAACTCGGAGATCGCCGTGACTCCGGTCGGCAACGCCGCCGCCTTCTCGGCGTCGGTGGCCCCCGACGCGAAGAGCCCGCCGGGAATGCTCCGCACCAGCGTGGTGGGATCCGACGCCGACGCACCCGATGCGACGGCCGGCGTGCTGTACAACGCGCCCTGGGTGGCCGGCACGGTGGCCAGCACTCCGACGTCGGCCAGGCTCTGACCTCCGGCCGTGAGGATATTGGCCAGCGCAATCGTCGCCCCGGTCGCCACCCCGGTGGCCACCGGCACAGTCAAGTTGCTCACAAGATTGATCACGTCGGTCGGGGTGA
Organism: [Mycobacterium] zoologicum; assembly: GCF_020172665.1. Classification (GTDB taxonomy): domain Bacteria; phylum Actinomycetota; class Actinomycetes; order Mycobacteriales; family Mycobacteriaceae; genus Mycobacterium; species Mycobacterium zoologicum. The sequence goes on from NZ_CP083985.1 coordinate 3,108,136, forward strand.
ACTTGGAGAAGTCCGGGATCAGCCGGGTGGCCACCAATTGGGTGAGCGGGTCCATCGCCTGTCCGGTGGCGGCCGGTACCGACGAGTCCACCGGCGGCAGCGGCACATTCGGGTCCCGGACGCCGACGGTCCCGTCCCGGTACATGTCGATGATCGGCGTCGCCGCGTTGGCCGGCTGCCCCAGCGCCTGCGGTGTGAACGACCGGGCTGCCGTCTCGGTGCCGGCCGGCGGGATCTGCTCCACCACCGTCCAGTTCTTGGCATCGGGTTTGACGCCCTGGCCCGGGGTCACCGGCAGGTAGTCGCCGGGCACCGACGAGTCCTGCACCCGCAGCGCCTGCTGGCTGACCGCAGGCCGGATACCGATGGCGACGCTGACCGCCAGAGCGGCGAATCCGACGACCACGATGCCCGCGATCGTGCTGCCCACCAACAGAATCGGCGGTCGGGCCGGCGTCGGAGCTGCCGCGTCAGCGACAACGTCGTCCACCTCGTCGGGGTCGATCGCGTCCAACGGGCCGATCGCGCTCAACGGGTCCAACGGGGTCTGCTGGGGCACTGCGTCGGCGGACGGCAACCAGGGGTCGTCGTCGCCGCCGTCGACCTCGGAGTAGGCCAACTGCGACCCCTGCGGGCCGGCTGCGTCCAGCGGTGCCTCAAAGGCCTCGGTCGCGCCGGCCAGCGCCACACCCTGTGCGAGTGCGAAGTCGGACTGTTCGGCGTAGCGCACCGGAACCGGCGAGGCGGCGGTCAGTTCGGCGTTGAGCGACGACGCCGCCGAATCCAGCATGATGACGCTGGTCGCGCCACCCGGTTCCTCCGCGAGCCGCTCCAGCAGCTCCCGGTAGGCCGCCGCACGATCATCGGCGTCGATGGTGGCGACGTCGATCAGCGACGTGGTGCCGGTGGGGGCATCCACAATGGACAACGCCGCCGTATCGCCCTCGACCGACAGAATCGCGGCGGTCTCACCGCCCGTCAGTCCCGGCGCAGCCGCGGTCGTCGCCGCCGGCGACGACACCGCGGTCACGTTCATCACGTCGGCGTCCCGCAGTGCGTCGACCACCGCGCCGACCTGGGCGTCGTCAGCGCCGCAGACCCGAGTCGCTATCAGGCGATGCCCGGTGTCGGTCAGCTGTCGATCGGTCGAGACCAGCGTCGACACCACGTCACCGTCGGCCAGGCTGATCTGCGACTGGTCGATCACCGAATGGGGCGGGGCGGCGTCGAGCAGCACGATCCGCGCATCCGCTGGGGACAGCTCGACCCCGAGCGAGACATCCATCCAAGTCACCTCTCTACCGCGCACCGGATGTATTACCGCATCATCCTCACACCGCGGACTGACCACGGGTATCGACCGTTCGGACTACGCCGGAAACTCCGGGTCGGGCTCGATCATGGCGTCCAGGATCGCCAGGAACGCCAATGGCGGCAGCTCCCACTCGACCGGCTCGCCGTCCAGGCCCGGTTTGAGGATCACCGAAGCCACGGTGGCCGGGTCGGTGAAACCCAGCCGGATGAGCCCGTCCATCGTCGCGGATCCGGTGGCGATCGCCGTTCTGATGTCGAAACCTGCTTTCATCCGCATGCCGACCAGCGGCAGCGTCTCGGTGTAGACCTCGGCGACCCGATCGATGATCCGGGCATGCGACGCCGCCATGGCCGCCAGAATGCGCTGCTGATCCTCGTCGTCGAGGGTGGGCACCGCGACCGCCAGCGCAGTGAACGAGCGCCAGGCCAGCGACCTGGCGGCCCCGTGAAAACTCTGGGTCACGGTGCTGCGCACCATCTCCTCCAGAACGGCGCGACGGCCCTGCGCCGTGCCGAGCAGCTGCCGGCTCTGATCCAGCACCCTGCGGGCGATACGGACCACGTCGTCGGCATAGCTGCCTTCGGGGCCGGGCGCGACCATCCGCTCCATCAGCTCGACGTAGAACGCCTCTTTGCTGCCCCAGGCGCGGTAGACCGAACTGCGCGGCACATCGGCGATCCGGATGAGCTCTTCCATGTTCAGGTGCGCCATGCTCACGGTCAGCCCGCCGCTTTCGGTCAGCATCGCCACCGCACTGCCGAGAATGCGTTCCCGCAGGTCAGATTCGCTCAGACGGCGGCGCCGCCAGGCGCCGCCGGTCACCCAGGTCTGCTCGCGGTTGCTGAAATCCCCCGGGTCAACCACCCTGCAATTCTAGACTGGGAGTCTCAATACTTGTCACGCTCGAATATCAATGACTATTCTTCGGACATAGGCTCCCGGTCGCGGACCCGCGTCCACTGAAGTGTCCAGCTAAATGAACTTCATGGGCCGGCTCGGAAGCAGAGGTAGCACGGCGGGTTGGACAGCGAACTTGCGGCAATGGCGCCGCAGACGGATTCCGGGGGCGCTACGCCGCCGGTCATCAGCGTCGCCGTCGTCGATGGGCACGATGTCGTCGCCGCCGGGATCGCCGCCTGGTGCGTGCAGGCCGAGTCGTCGATCTCGGTGGTCGGCAGTTTTCACAGCCCCCGGGAGATGTTGGCGCGCTACCCCGACGTCCCCAACGAGATCGACGTCGTGGTCTTCGACATCTTCGTCGACGGCGACCGGCCGGCATTCGCCGCACTGCGCGCGATGTGCCAGGCCGGCCAGCGGGTGGTCGTCTACTCACAGCTGTCGACCGACGAGGTGATCCTGACCTGCCTGGATATGGGCGCGGTGACCTACCTGGTCAAAACCGAGGGTCAGCGCCACCTGATCGACGCCATCGAGGCCGCGCATTCGGCCGAGCCCTACGTGGGCCCGCAGATGGCCAAGGCCCTGGCCAACGACCGCACCTCGGGCCGCACCAATCTCTCCGAGCGGGAGAAAGAGGTGCTGATCACCTGGTTTCAGACCGAGAGCAAGGAGCTCGTCGGCGGCCGGCTCTATATCGCACCGACGACCGTCCGCACCCACTTGCAGCGGGCCCGGGCCAAGTACGCGGCCGTCGGCCGGCCGGCCCCGACCAAGGCCGCACTGCTGGCCCGAGCCATCGAGGACGGCATCCTCAGCCTGAGCGATCTGTGATCCGGGCGGGTCAGGCGACCGTGGCGGCGAAGGCCTGCTCCAGCCCGGCGCGGTCCCACGTTCCGCCTGCCGGCACCACCGTCCGCTGATCGGGCTCCTCGCCGTAGACGATCACACACGCGTAGGCAGACGGGTTCTCGGCACCGGCCAGCAAGGTGCCGTCGGCGGTCTGGTCGGCCAGCTCGGTGATCGCCGCGAGCACCTCGTCCCCCTGCACCTGGCGGAAGCCGTGCACACCCTGCGCGGTCGTCGAATCGATCCACCAGATGCCCGCAACCGGCACCGCCGTGATCGCCGCACCGGCCATGGTCTCGGGCACCGCGACGGGAGCGATGTAGGCGCCGATCCGGTGCGGCGCGAGCAGGAACGTCTCGATGACCGCGGCCACTCCCGGGTGCGCGGTGTACCCGGATTCGGCGTCGGCGGTAAGGATTCCACGGATGGTCAGCGACCGGACGCCGCGCCGTCCGGCCTGGGTGAGCTCGTCGGCGGTCGGCGCGACGGTGGCCAGCCCGGTGGGCCAGGGCCGGCCCAGCAGCGCAGCAAGGGCGACGACCTCGTCGTCGGTCAGCAGAATTCCCTGGGCCATCGGCAGGTCACTTTCCAAACGGGTTGATGGTGAAGTTCGAGATCAGCTTGGGGATGTAGTCGACCACGGCGTCCCGGGCGGCCTCGAATGCCTGCCCGGGATGCGCGGTGACGAAGTCGACGTTGCGGGCCACGGTGGCCGGGCTGAAGTCAGCCTTGTTGAACTCGCTGACCACGTCGCCCCACTGGGAGACCGCCGCCCCGCCGAGGTACAGCGCCGGGTTGCGGCTGTCGAATCCGGCCTGGCGCAGCCCGCCACCGCCGATATCGGTGGCCAGATGGGCGCCTTCGGCGAGCTTGTCGCCCACACCAAGCCGATCGTCGAACGCCAGCGCCGTGCCGTCGGCGACGTTCATCGCATCACCGAGCGGGGTCATGCCGATCGCGGTGCCGACACTGATCGGCCAGATCGGGGTGCTGCCGACGGCGTCCCGGTACTCATTGAAGGGATTGGGGAAGCCCCATGTCGGGGCGACACTGTCGCCGCCGCCGGGCAGCGTCATCCCGCCCGGATCGGCGAACCCGCCACCCGGCCGGAGAAACCACGGCGTGGCGCCGACGTCGCCCGGCCAGCCCCACGCCGGACGCGGCGGGCCCGGCCCGAACCCGCTGCCGTTCACAGCACCGCCGGCCGCACTCGCCTGCTCCTGTTCGTCGGCATTGCGCCGCAGCGCCTCAGCTGCCTTGTCCAGGGCCTCGGCGGCAGTTCGGAGCCGGCCCGTCGCGTCGCCCCGCCATTCGGACCGGAACCGATCGGCGTCGGCACCGGTCCAGCGGACCGCGTTGAGTCGGCCGGCGGTCTGCGTCACCACGGCACGCAACTGATCGGCGGCTGCGGTGAATCGCCGGCTCAGCGCGCGCAGCTGATCGACGTCCCCGCCCACCCATCCGGGCATGCGACTCCTACGGGTTGTTCACTCCATGTTGTCCGGACCGCCACAGCGATCCCGATTGACGCTAACAACCCGGGACGATTTGGTCCGTCACCCAAACGTATGAATCTTCCGGGAAGACGCTGGCAGAGCCCGGTCCGGAGAAATATTCACGTCTCCGGACAAGCGTTCCTTTTCCCTACCCTGCGGTGATCATCACCACCGCGGCCACGGCAGCCAACATGCCGGCCAGCTGCGCCCGATGCACCCGTTCACGCAGCAGCACGATGGCCAGCACCACCGTCACCGCCGGAAACAACGAGATCAGCACGCTGGCCAGTGACAGGTCCGACCCCCGCAAGGCCAGCAGCATCGCAATATTGGCGCCGGTGTCCGCCAGCGCGGCCAGCAGCGCCAGCCGCATCGGCCGACCCGACGGAAGCCGCAGGTCGCCGGTGCCCGTCGCAACGGCGATCACCAGCAACGCGGCCGTCACCCGTGCGAAGGCCAGTGGCCACAGCCCGGAGTCCGGCGGTGCCGCGTCGATGAATACGAAATCCAGCCCGAAGGCCACTCCGGCCCCGACGGTCAGCCAGGCCACCTTGCGGGTGAACCGGTGCGGCCGAGTGTCCTCGTCGGTGGCCTGCCGGCTCACCATGACCACTGCCAACAGCGCGAGCGCGATCCCCGTCGCGGCCACCGGTCCGGGACGCTCGCCCTCGACCAGGCCCACCACCACCGGCACCCCCGCGGTCAGCACCGCCGACACCGGCGACACCACCGAGATCGGCCCGGAACCCAGCGCCGCGTAGAACCACCATCCGCCCAGTCCCAGGGCGATCCCGCAGGCCATGCCACAGCCGATGGCACCCGGGGAGATCCGTCCACCCACCACGACGGCCAACCCGCCCAGCAGCACCATCGTCACCGGGTAGGACAGCAGTACCACCCGCAGCGCAGGTATGCGGCGAGCAGCGATCCCGCCGGCGAAATCACTCGTCCCGAAGCTGGCCGCCGAGAGCAGCGCGAGGAGTGCGCCGTTCAGGTCATCCCCTTGGCGCGACGCCCCAGCGCGCGGGTCACTTCACGCTGGGCATCGCGGCGGGCGAGATCTTGTCGCTTGTCGTGAGCCTGCTTACCGCGCGCCAACGCCAATTCCACCTTCACCTTGCCCTCGGTGAAGTACACCGACAGCGGTACCAGGGTGAGGTTGCCGTCGCGGATCTTGCCGATCAGCATGTCGATCTGGCGCCGGTGCAACAGCAGTTTGCGGGTGCGCCGCGGATCGTGGTTGGTCCAGGTGCCGTGCTGGTACTCGGGGATGTGCATGTTGCGCAGCCACACCTCGCCGTCGTCGACGGTGGCGAAGGCGTCGACCAGGGAGGCCTGTCCCTCCCGCAGGCTCTTGACCTCGGTGCCCACCAGCGACACCCCGGCCTCGTAGACATCCAGAATCGAATAGTTGTGCCGCGCTTTGCGATTCGACGCAATGATCTGTTTGGTGGGCTGCTTCTTGTTGCCCTTGTCCGATGCTTTCTTGGCCATCACTACCGCCGGACGTACAGGCGCAGGGTCACATATCCGGTGGCCCCCGCCATCGCCGCGCCCAGCAGCAACAGGATCGGCGAGATGTAGAAGATGTCGGCATAGTCGATGCGTGCGATCAGATGCGCTTGGTAGAACTGGCTCAATGCGTTGTCCAGGAACAACGCTCGCACCACGATCAGTCCGATGATCGCGATGATCACGCCGACCGTCGCGGCCAGCACCGCCTCCACCAGGAACGGCAACTGGGTGTACCAGCGGCTGGCGCCCACCAGCCGCATGATGGAGACCTCGGTGCGCCGGGTGTAGGCCGCGACCTGAACCATGTTGGCGATCAACAAAACCGCCCCGACCGCCTGCACCAGGGCGATGGCGAACGCCGCGCTGCTCAGCCCGTCCAGCACCGCGAACAATCGGTCGATCAGCTTCTTCTGGTTGAGCACGCTGAGCACACCCGGTTGCCCCTGCATCGCGGCGTCGAAATCCTTGCTCTGCTCGGGGTTGTCCAGCTTGACCACGAACGACGCCGGGAAGGAGTCCTTGCTCGCCACGTCCTTGAATTCGGGGAACTTACGGATCGCGTCGGCGTAGGCATCGTCGGAATTGAGGTAGCGCACCGACTTCACGTCGTCGCGGGACTCGATGCGCTCCCGAAGCGCCTTGCAGGTCGGTGATTCACAGTTCGGGTCGTCGGCCGCGACGTCGGCGTTGACGAAGACCTGCGACTCGACGCGGTCCAGGTAGATGTTGCGGGACTGATCGGCCAGCCGCACCACCAGCAGACCACCGCCGAACAGGCCCACCGAGATAGCCGTGGTCAGGATCATCGCCACCGTCATGGTGACGTTGCGGCGCAGGCCGGTCAGGACCTCGTTGAACAGAAACCCAAAGCGCACTTAACGATCCATTCCGTAGACACCGCGCTGTTCGTCGCGCACCAGCCGTCCTAACGACAGCTCCACGACACGTTGCCGCATCGAGTCGACGATGTGGTGATCGTGGGTGGCCATCAGCACCGTGGTTCCGGTGCGGTTGATCCGCTCCAGCAGATCCATGATGTCCTCACTGGTCTCCGGGTCGAGGTTTCCGGTCGGCTCGTCGGCGAGCAGCACCAGCGGCCGGTTGACGAAAGCGCGGGCGATCGCCACCCGCTGCTGTTCTCCGCCGGACAGTTCGCCGGGCAGCCGGTTGGCCTTGCCGGACAGCCCGACCATCTCCAGCACCTCGGGGACCACGCGATTGATCATCTCCGGCTTCTTGCCGATGACCTCGAGGGCGAACGCGACGTTCTCGAACACCGTCTTCTGCTGCAGCAGCCGGAAGTCCTGGAAGACGCAGCCGAGCACCTGGCGCAGGCTCGGGATGTGCCGGCCGGGCAGCTTGTTGACGTGAAACTTCGACACCTGGATGTCGCCCTTGGTGGGGGTCTCCTCGGCCAGCAGCAGTCGCATGAACGTCGACTTACCCGAGCCCGACGGGCCGATCAGGAAGACGAACTCGCCCTTGTCGATCTTGACGTTGACGTTGTCCAGCGCTGGACGTGCCGACGACTTGTACTGCTTGGTGACATGGTCGAGCGTGATCATCACGGCACGCAGTTTAGCCGTGCGGGGCACCGATGCCGGTCAGGCCACGTGCTAGGGCACCTGTCTCTTATACACATCT
>NZ_CP083985.1:3116039-3387510 GCF_020172665.1 [Mycobacterium] zoologicum
AGATGTGTATAAGAGACAGGCGCGGGGCTCTGCTCGGGTTCGTCCGGCGGGCAGAACGGCGGGCAGAACGGGAATCCGGGCACGGGCGTCCGGATCGGCGGTTCGCTGGTCGGTGAGGGCGTCTCGGTGGTGGTCGGCGTGGGGGTGACGGTCTCGGTGACGGTCGCCGGCGGCTGCTGCAGTCTGGTGCGCGGCACCCAGGTGTAAGCCGGGTCGGGAATGAAGCCGGGCGGCACCACCTGCGGCGCGGCCGGCGGCGTCACGTCCTCTCGGTAGGTGTCATAAACCCACCAAACCCCGGCGAACGCAATGATCAGCACCACGGTCGAGGTGCGGACCCGGCCGCCCAGCAGATACCCGGGCCAGCGGTGCCCGTCGCCGGCCGGGCGGGCCGTCTCCGGTTTCGTCAGCTTGAGTTTCACGGCGTCTCCACCGGCTTCACCTCACCGGCGGTGGTCACACCGACCGAGGCCAGTGCGCGCACCACCTGGGTGCGCAGCCGGCGTCCCACCTCGAACTGCTTGCCGGGCAGGGTGCGCGCGACCATCCGCAGATTGACCACGCCGACCTCCAGGCTCTCCACCCCCATGATCGAGGGCTCGTCGAGCAGCAGGTCGCGCAGCGGGGCGTCGGCCTCGCGCGCGTTCACGCACACCTGGTGCAGCACCTCGTTGACCTGGTTCAGGTCGGCAGTGGTGGGAACCGGGATGTCGACGACGGCACGCGCCCAGTCCTTGGACAGGTTCAGCGACCGAACGATGTTGCCGTTCGGGACGGTGAAGACCTCGCCGTTGGGAGTACGCAGCTTGGTCACCCGCAGAGTCACCTCCTCGACGGTGCCCAGCGCCTCGGTCAGCGCCCCGGTCATCGACAGCTGCACCAGATCGCCGAAACCGTACTGCTTTTCGGTGATGATGAAGAAACCGCTCAGCAGGTCCTGCACCAGCTTCTGAGCACCGAAACCCAACGCACCGCCCAGCACCGCCGCCGGCCCTACCAGCGAACCGACCGGGATGTCGAGGATCCCGGTGATCTGCACGGCCACCACCACGCACAGCATCACCACCGACACCCAGGAGATCACCGAGGCCACCGCCTGGCGATGCTTGGAAGCCTCCGAGCGCACCAGCGCGTCGCTGGCCGCAAAGCCGTGTTCGAGGCGCCGCGTCACCCGCCGCGCCGCCCAGGTGATGAACCGCGATGCCAGCGCCGCACCGATCAGCAGCAGGACGATCCGCAGGCCCTTGGTGATCACCCACTCGCCGATCGGACCACTCCACACGTCGTGCCAGCGCTGTCCGGGCGAGAAGGCCATCATCATGGCTTAGTCGCCATCCGGGGAGTTGCGCCACCGGATTCCGGCTTCCAGGAATCCGTCGATGTCACCGTCGAGCACCGCCGACGGGTTGCCGACCTCGTATTCAGTGCGCAGGTCCTTGACCATCTGGTAGGGGTGCAGCACGTAGGACCGCATCTGGTTGCCCCACGAGCTGCCGCCGTCGCCCTTGAGCGCGTCCATCTCGGCGCGCTCCTCGGAGCGCTTGCGTTCCATCAGCTTCGCCTGCAGCACCCGCATCGCCGAAACCTTGTTCTGCAGCTGCGATTTCTCGTTCTGGCAGGTGACGACGATCCCGGTGGGGATGTGGGTGAGCCGCACCGCCGAGTCGGTGGTGTTCACCGACTGCCCGCCCGGCCCGCTGGAGCGATAGACGTCGACCCGGACGTCGCCCTCGGGGATCTCGATGTGGTCGGTGGTCTCCACCACCGGCAGCACCTCGACCTCGGCGAACGACGTCTGCCGACGGCCCTGGTTGTCGAACGGGCTGATTCGAACCAGCCGGTGGGTGCCCTGCTCCACCGACAGGGTGCCGTAGGCGAACGGCGCGTGCACCGCGAACGTCGCGCTCTTGATCCCGGCCTCTTCGGCGTAGGAGGTGTCGAACACCTCGACCCCGTACTTGTGCTGCTCGGCCCAGCGGATATACATCCGCATCAGCATCTCGGCCCAGTCGGCGGCGTCCACCCCGCCCGCACCCGAACGAATGGTGACCAGCGCCTCGCGCTCGTCGTACTCGCCGGAGAGCAGGGTGCGGACCTCCATCGCGTCGACGTCCTCGCGTAGCTTGGCCAGCTCGGCGTCGGCCTCGGCGACCTCGTCCGCACCACCTTCTTCGGCGGCCAACTCATACAGAACCGGGAGGTCATCGACGCGTTGGCGCAGTTCCTCGACCCGGCGCAGCTCGGCCTGGGCGTGCGACAGCTCGCTGGTCACCTTCTGGGCGCGGGTCTGGTCGTCCCACAGGTTCGGATCCGAGGCGTCGCGTTCCAGATCGCCGATACGACGGCGCAGTCCGTCGACGTCGAGCACCCGCTCCACCGTGGTCAAGGTGGCGTCGAGGGCGGCGATGTCGGACTGGCGGTCAGGTTCCACGAACGCCAAGGTTACCGGCGCCGGTGAATCCGGTTGTCACGGACCGATGCCGACCTGTATCGCCCGGACCCTGTGTGCGTTTAGCATCAGCGGGACAAGCCCCGAACAGAAAGCTGGTGCGGATGCGTCCCTACCACGTCGCCATCGTCGGCTCCGGCCCGTCCGGGTTTTTCGCCGCGGCCTCCCTGCTCAAGCTCGCCGCCGGGGGTGACGTCGACGTGCGGGTCGACATGCTGGAGATGTTGCCGACGCCCTGGGGGCTGGTGCGCTCCGGTGTGGCGCCGGACCATCCCAAGATCAAGTCGATCAGCTCGCAGTTCGAGAAGACCGCTGCCGATCCCCGGTTCCGGTTCTTCGGCAACATCACCGTCGGCGAGCACGTCACGCCGGCCGAACTCGCCGAGCGCTACGACGCCGTGGTCTATGCCGTTGGGGCGCAGTCGGATCGACACCTGGGCATCCCGGGTGAGGAGCTGCCCGGCAGCGTCGCCGCGGTGGATTTCGTCGGCTGGTACAACGGCCATCCGCACTTCGCCGACCATGCCCCTGACCTGTCCGTCAAGCGTGCCGTCGTGATCGGCAACGGCAATGTGGCGCTCGATGTGGCCCGCATCCTGATCACCCAGCCGGATGAACTGCGCCGCACCGACATCGCCGACCACGCCCTGGAGCGGCTCGGCCCGCGCGACATCGAAGAGGTGGTGATCATCGGGCGTCGCGGCCCGCTGCAGGCCACCTTCACCAGCCCGGAACTCCGGGAACTCGGTGAGCTGGCCGGCCTCGACGACGTCGACGTGGTGATCGAGGCGGCCGAGTTCGCCGGCATCACCGACGAGGACGTCGAGACGGCAGCCAAGCATCCCAAGCAGAACGTGAAGGTGCTGCGCACCTACGTGGGACGCGAGCTCCACCCCGGGCACCGTCGGATCGTGTTCCGATTCGCCACCTCGCCGATCGAGATCCGCGGCGACGGGCGGGTGCAGGAGATCGTGCTGGGCCACAACGAACTGGTCACCGACGACGAGGGCCGGGTCAGCGCCCGCGACACCGGTGAACGCGAGGTACTGGCGGCCCAGCTGGTGGTGCGCTCGGTGGGCTATCGGGGCGTGCCGACGCCGGGGCTGCCGTTCGACGAGCGCAACGCGACCATCCCGCACACCGACGGACGCATCGACGGCACCGACAACCAGTACGTGGTCGGCTGGATCAAGCGCGGGCCGTCGGGGGTGATCGGCAGCAACAAGAGCGACTCCCAGGCGACCATCGACACGCTGGCCGCCGACCTGGCAGCCCGGGACCTACCCGACGTCGGGTCCGACTACGAAGCGCAACTGCAGGCCTGGCTGCTGTCCCGGCAGCCGGAGCTGATCACCGACGAGCACTGGCAGCGGATCGACGACCATGAGCGGTCCGCCGGCGAGCCGCACGGCCGGCCGCGGGTCAAACTGGCCAGCGTGGCGGAGATGCTGCGCATCGGGCGCAACTGAGAGTCAGGGTTGATGCGGCGGTCGGGCCACCAGGTTCCAGTTGTCGGGGTTGCGCGGCGAATACACCACCGGCAGCAGGTCACCGATGCTCGGCCACCTGCTGACGTCGACGGCGAGGCGCTGGTAAACCTCGTGCTCGTCGAGGGTCGGGCCGTGCAGAATGCCGGCGATGGTGACGAACTGCTCTCCCTCGGCATCGGGCCGCGGGCTCACACCGGTGACTAGAAGGGTGCCCTCCTGCGCCGACCCGCCCGGGCCCGGCCGGAAGAATCGCGGTGCGACGAACATCGCCAGGATCGCCAACAGCAGCAGCAGTGCCCCGATCTCCCACATGGCGCCATGGTAGGACTGCACCCATGGCGCACAGCAACACCAAGCTTGACGATGACCTGGCCCTGGCCCTGACCCTGGCCGGCCGGGCGGACGAGATCACCCTGGATCGGTTCGGCGCACTCGATCTGCGGGTGGACACCAAACCGGACCTGACGCCGGTCACCGATGCCGATCAGGCGGTCGAGACCGCGCTGCGCGAGGTGCTGGCGGCCGAGCGGCCCGACGACCAGATTCTCGGCGAAGAATTCGGCGGCACAGCGATTTTCAGCGGCCGGCAGTGGATCATCGACCCGATCGACGGCACCAAGAACTTTGTCCGCGGAGTCCCGGTCTGGGCCACCCTCATCGCGCTGCTGGAGGACGGCGTGCCGCAGATCGGGGTGGTCAGCGCCCCGGCTCTGCACCGGCGGTGGTGGGCCGCGCATGGCCAAGGCGCCTTCGCCCGCGTCGGCAACGGTCCGGCGAAGAAATTGTCGGTGTCCTCGGTGGCCGATCTGGATGCGGCCAGCCTGACGTTCGCCGGACTGACGACCTGGGTGCACCGCGGCCTGCGCGAGCAGTTCCTCGACTTGACCGAGGCGGTGTGGCGGGTGCGCGCCTACGGCGACTTCTGGGCGTACTGCCTACTGGCCGAGGGCGCGGTGGACGTCGTCGCCGAGCCGGCGGTGTCGGTGTGGGACCTCGCCGCGCTCGACGTGCTGGTGCGCGAAGCGGGCGGGCAATTCACTGACCTGACCGGTGCATCGGGGCCGCACGGCGGCAGCGCAGTGGCCACCAACGCGGTGCTGCACAAACAGGTGTTGGGGCGTCTGACCACGGGCTAGGCTGCGCGCTGAGGGTTTCGTCACATCTTACTACCGAGTCACCTTACTTCGGAGTAAGGTGGAGCCATCCACGCTTGCTGACCAGTGAGGCTCTGACATGACTGACACCGCACCGGCGACCACCGGATCCAAGGGCCGTACCCGGCGGACCGGCCCCTCAAGTGCGATCGGACTCGGCTCGCACAAGCGGTCCCCGATCGCCACCGCGCTCGCCATCGTCACACCGCTGGTGGGCCAGGAGTTCCTGGACCGCCACAACCTGCGCAGCCCGCTCAACCGCGCCCTGAACTACGGGGTCAAGACCGTGTTCTCGGTCGGCGCCACCGCCGGTCGCGAGTTCAAGCGTGTTCAGACGCTGGGCAAGTCCCCCACCCGACTCAAGGCCAGCGGTAAGGACTACTTCGACCTGACCCCCGACGACGACCAGCAGATGATCGTCGAGACCGTCGAGGAGTTCGCCGCCGAACTGCTGCGTCCGGCCGCCCACGACGCCGACGAGGCCGCCGACTATCCGGCAACGCTGCTGACTAAGGCCGCCGAGCTGGGCGTGACCGCGATCAACATCCCGGAAGACTTCGACGGGATCGCCGCACAGCGCTCGGCCGTCACCAATGTTCTGGTCGCCGAGGCACTGGCCTACGGCGACATGGGCTTGGCGCTGCCGATCCTGGCACCGGGTGGCTTCGCCTCGGCGCTGACGCACTGGGGCAGCGCCGACCAGCAGGCCACCTACCTGCCCTCCTTCGCCGGCGAGAACGTCCCACAGGCCTGCGTGGCGATCACCGAGCCGCACCCGCTGTTCGACCCGACCAACCTCAAGACCACCGCGGTGCGCACCCCCAGCGGCTACCGCCTCGACGGGGTCAAATCGCTGGTCCCAGCGGCCACCAGCGCCGAGGTGTTCATCGTCGCCGCCCAGCTGAGCGGCAAGCCGGCCCTGTTCATCGTGGAGTCCTCGGCCAAGGGCCTGAGCATCAAGCCGGACCCCAGCATGGGAATCCGTGCCGCCGCCCTCGGCCAGATCGAGCTGAACCAGGTCTCGGTGCCCCTCAGTGCCCGCCTCGGCGAAGCCGACACGACCGAAGCCGATCACGCGACCAACTATTCGGAAGCCATTGCGCTGTCCCGATTGGGTTGGGGCGCACTGGCCGTCGGCACCAGCCACGCGGTACTCGACTACGTGATGCCCTACGTCAAGGAGCGCGAGGCGTTCGGTGAGCCGATCGCCCGCCGGCAGTCGGTGGCCTTCATGTGCGCCAACATCGCCATCGAGCTGGACGGGCTGCGCCTGGTGGTCTGGCGCGGAGCCTGCCGCGCCGAGCAGGGCCTGCCGTTCATCCGCGAGGCCGCCCTGGCCAAGCGGCTCGGCACCGACAAGGGCATGCAGATCGGCCTCGACGGCGTGCAGCTGCTCGGCGGCCACGGCTACACCAAGGAACACCCGGTCGAGCGCTGGTACCGCGACCTGCGGGCCATCGGCGTCGCCGAAGGCGTCCTGGTGATCTAAAAGCAGTTACCTGACCTCTCCCCGAATACCCAGACGAAAGATCTGTCATGGCAATCAATCTGGAACTCCCCAAGAAGCTGCAGAGCGTCATCGAGATGACCCACGCCGGTGCCGCCGAGATCCTGCGCCCCATCTCACGCAAATACGACCAGCGCGAACACGCCTACCCGGTCGAACTGGACACGCTCGAGACCCTGTTCGACGGCGTCTCCAAGGCGGGCGGCAGCGACCTGGCCGGCGCGGAGGCATTCCGCGACACCGCCGCCGCGGCGGGCAACCGCAACGGCGCCAACATGGCGGCGATGCTGCAGGTGCTCGAAATGAGCTGGGGCGACGTCGCTTTGATGCTCTCGATCCCCTATCAGGGACTGGGCAACGCGGCCATCTCCGGCGTGGCCACCGACGAGCAGCTCGAGCGGCTGGGCAAGGTGTGGGCGGCAATGGCCATCACCGAGCCGAGCTTCGGCTCCGACTCGGCCGCCGTGACCACCACCGCCACCCTCGACGGCGACGAGTACGTGATCAACGGCGAGAAGATCTTCGTCACCGCCGGATCGCGGTGCACCCATATCGTGGTGTGGGCCAGCCTGGACCGCTCACTGGGACGCGCGGCCATCAAGTCGTTCATCGTGCCGCGTGAGCACCCCGGCGTCATCGTCGAGCGCCTGGAGCACAAGCTCGGCATCAAGGCCTCCGATACCGCGGTGATCCGGTTCGACAACGCCCGCATCCCCAAGGGCAACCTGCTGGGCAGCCCGGAGATCAACACCGAGAAGAGCTTCTCGGGGGTGATGGAGACCTTCGACAGCACCCGGCCGATCGTCGCCGCCATGGCGGTCGGAATCGCCCGCGCCGCACTCGAAGAGCTGCGCAAGGTGCTCGTCGACGCCGGGATCGAGATCTCCTACGACAAGCCGGCACACGCCCAGAGCGCACCGGCCGCAGAGTTCCTGCGGATGGAGGCCGACTGGGAGTCGGCGAATCTGCTGACGCTGCGTTCGGCGTGGCAGGCCGACAACTCCATCCCCAACTCCAAGGAAGCCTCGATGGGCAAGGCCAAGGCCGCCCGGATGGCCACCGACGTCACCCTCAAGACCGTCGAGTTGACCGGCACGCTGGGCTATTCCGAGCAGACCCTGCTGGAGAAGTGGGGCCGCGACTCGAAGATCCTGGACATCTTCGAGGGCACCCAGCAGATCCAGCTACTGGTGGTGGCCCGCCGGCTGCTGGGCCTGAGCTCCGCCGAGCTGAAGTAGCCTTCCCCGCGAGCGTGCAGAAGGGTCCGGCAAACCCGCAGGTGGGCCCGGACCTTGGTGCACGCTCGGCGCGAGTGAACCCTTGCGTCGGCCCGGCACAAAAAGTAAAATCAGTTTCACTTTTTGTGTCGAGCCTTGGGAGTCGCCGATGGAATCCTTCGTCCACCTGCGCAAAGGCACCACCCCTCGCCGCCTGCACGCCGACCTCGACGGCCTCAAGGACGACGAGCTGGGCCGCGGCGGCTTCACCGGACGCACCGCCAACCTGTACCGGCTGGGCGACCCGACCGCGTACCGGGCCGAGGGCCCGCTGCGGCCGATCGACGTGCTGTCGACTCAACTCGAGCCGGCCGACGCCACCGACCCGGCGGGGCACCCGCTGCGGTTGTTCCACAACGACGACTGCCGCATCTCGCTGTCCCGGCGCTCGGCGGAGATGCCGTATCACGTGCGCTACGTCGACGGTGATCTGTTGTTCTTCGTGCACACCGGATCCGGGCACTTGGAGACCGAGTTCGGGCCGCTGGACTACCGCGAGGGTGACTGGGTGTACCTGCCCAAGGCCACCACCTGGCGGCAGGTACCCGCGGCCGAGACGACGCTGCTGCTGATCGAGGCCACCGACGAGTTCCGGGTACCGCCACCGGGCCCGCTCGGGCGACACTTCCCATTCGATCCGTCGCAGGCGGTCATTCCCGAACCGGCCCCCATCGACGACGACGGTCGCGAGGAGTACGAGGTCCGGCTGATCCACGACGGTGGACCGACAACGCTGTACTACCAACACAATCCGATCGACGTGGCGGGCTGGCGCGGCGACAACTTCGCGTTCAGCTTCAACATCGCCGACTACAACGTCGTCACCTCCGACAGCGTGCACCTGCCCCCGACCGTGCACCTGTTCATGCAGGCCACCGGCGTGTATGTGATGAACTTCCTGCCCAAGCCCGCCGAAGGGGTGCCGGGCACCGAACGCACCCCCTGGTATCACCGCAACGTCGACTACGACGAGATCGCCTTCTTCCACGGCGGATCGCTCTATGGGATCCCGATGCCGCCGGGCCTGATCAGCCATGCACCCCAAGGTGTGCACCACGGCGCCCCGGAGGCCGCCCGCGAACGCGCCCGCCGCAAGTTCGACGACTATCCCCGAGTGGACTGGCAGGTGATCGCGATCGACACCCGCCGTCGCCTGGCTCCATCACCGGAAGTTCTCGCCAAAGACCTGGGACAGCACGCATGAAACACGACTACGAACGCATCCCCTATCTGATTGCCTACCAGAATGATTCGGGGGTCCGCGATGTCTACGGCGGGGTGGCCGAGCTGGTGGTGCTGGAGAGCTATCTGTTGCGCCCCAAGGACACCCCCAGCGACACCGTGCTGGTGTTCATGCACCCGATCGGCGGAGGCGCCTACCTGCCGATGGTCAATGCCCTGGCGCGCGCCGGACACCATGTCATCTACTGCAACAGCCGCTTTCGGGGCACCGACTCCGCGCTGCTGATGGAGAAGGTGGTCCAAGACCTCGGCGAGTGCATCAAAGACGCCAAGAACCGGCTCGGCTATACCAAGGTGGTGCTGGCCGGCTGGAGCGGCGGCGGCTCACTGTCGCTGTTCTACCAGCAGCAGGCACAGCACCCGACCGTGACGGCCAGCCCGTCCGGCGACGGCCCCGACCTGACCAAGCTCGGGCTGATCCCCGCCGACGGGGTCATGCTGCTGGCCGCCCACATCAGCCGGCACGGCACCATGACCGAATGGCTGGATGCCTCCATCCTCGACGAGACCGACCCGACCAAGCGTGACCCGGAGCTGGATCTCTACGACCCGGCCAACCCCAACCAGCCGCCCTATACCGCCGAGTTCCTGGACCGCTACCGGGACGCTCAGATCAACCGCAATCGACGGATCACCGAGTGGGTCAAAGAGAAACTGGCCGAGCTGAAGGCTGCCGGGCGTCCCGATGATGAGTTCGCGTTCGTGGTGCACGGCACCATGGCCGACCCGCGCTGGCTGGATCCGGCCGTCGACCCCAACGACCGCGTACCGGGTACCTGCTATCTGGGCGATCCGCAGGTGGTGAACATGAGCCCGGTCGGCCTGGCCCGGTTCTGCACGTTGCGCAGCTGGCTGTCGCAGTGGAGTTACGACGACGCCAACGGCGACGGGCTGGACTGCGGTGCCGACATCGCAGTGCCCACCCTGGTGATCGGCAACACGGCCGACGACGCCTGCACCCCCAGCCACACCCGGCGGCTCTTCGAGGCGATCGGCACCGGCGACAAGGAGATGCACGAAATCGCCGGGGCCAACCACTACTACGCCGGTGTCGACCAGCGCGGGGCGCTGCGACAGGCCGTCGGCACCGTCACCGATTGGCTGACCCGACATGACTTCGTAAGCTCAACCCTGTGACTGCGACGGGCGCACTGGACGGAATCCGGGTCGTCGAACTCGGCACCCTGATCTCCGGGCCGTTCGCCGGGCGCCTGCTCGGCGACATGGGCGCCGAGGTCATCAAGATCGAGCTGCCCGGCAAGCCGGACCCGTTGCGTACCTGGGGGCAGGCCGAACTCGACGGACACCACTTCTTCTGGACCGTGCACGCCCGCAACAAAAAAGCCGTCACGCTGGATCTGCGCAGCGAGCAGGGCCGCGAGCTGTTCCTCGAGCTCGTCGAGCACTGCAACATCGTCATCGAGAACTTCCGCCCCGGCACCCTGGAGCGTTGGGGATTGGGCTTCGACGTGCTGCGCCAACGCAACAAGGGCATCATCCTGGTGCGGGTCTCCGGCTACGGGCAGACCGGTCCGGACGCCGGCAAGGCGGGCTACGCCTCCGTCGCCGAGGCCGCCAGCGGACTGCGGCACATGAACGGCTTTCCCGGCGGGCCACCGCCGCGGCTGGCACTGTCACTCGGTGACAGCCTGGCCGGCATGTTCGCCGCGCAGGGCGCGCTGGCAGCGCTGTACCGCCGCACCGTCACCGGCGAGGGCCAAGTCGTCGACGTGGCGCTGACCGAATCGTGTTTGGCCATCCAGGAATCCACCGTCCCCGACTACGACGTCGGCGGCGTGGTGCGCGGGCCGTCCGGCACCCGCCTGGAGGGCATCGCCCCGTCGAACATCTATCAGTCCGCCGACGGCAGTTGGGTGGTGATCGCCGCCAATCAGGACAGCGTGTTCGCCCGGCTGTGCAACGCGATGGACTCCCCCGAGCTGGCAACCGACCCCCGGTTCGCCGATCACGGTGCGCGCGGCCGTAACCAGGACGTGCTGGACGACATCATCGGCGCGTGGGCCGCCCAGCGGGCGCCCGAGGACATCATCGCGACGCTCAGTGCGGCCGGGGTCATCTCCGGGCCGATCAACACCGTCGCCGACGTCGTCAAGGACCCGCAGCTGCGGGCCCGCGGCATGCTCGCCGAGCACTGGGACGAAGGCGCCGGGCGGAAAGTGTTGGGGCCGGGTGTCATTCCAGTGCTCTCCGAGACACCCGGCACCATCCGCAACGCTGGGTCGGCGCGGCCCGGTCAACACAACGCCGAGATCTACGGCGGGCTGCTGGGCAAGACCGACGCCGAACTCGAAGCCCTGCGTAGCGAGGGAGTGCTGTGATGACGCTGCCCGGCAAGGTCGCGATCCGCGAGGTCGCACTGCGCGACGGCCTGCAGATCGAGGAGCCGATCCCGTTGAGCGCCAAGCTGGAACTGCTGGCCGCGATAGCCGCCACCGGCGTCCGCGAGGTCGAGGTGACGTCCTTCGTGTCGCCGACCAAGGTTCCCGCACTCGCCGACGCCGCGGAGCTCGCCGCCGAACTGTGGCGCTACCCCGACACCGAGTTCTCCGCGCTGGTCGCCAGCCCGGGCGGGGCGGCTCGCGCGGTGGCCGCCGGGCTGACCTCGATCGAGTACGTGGTGTGCGCCTCGGATGCGTTCAGCACCGCCAACGTCGGCCGCTCGAGCGCGGAGGCCACCGCGGCGATCGCCGACATCGCCGGCATCGCCCACGACGCCGGCGCGACTGTCGAGGTGATCATCGCCACCGCGTGGGACTGCCCCTTCGACGGGCCGACTGCCCCGCGGCGTGTCAGCGACATCGCAGCCAAGGCAACAGAATTCGGAGTCGACCGGCTGGCCATCGCCGACACCATCGGCACCACCACCCCGCGACGGGTCACCGAACTGATCGCGGCGGTCCGGCCGATCATCGGCGGGATACCGCTGGGCGCGCACTTCCACAACACCCGCGGCGCCGGGCTGGCCAGCGCGTACGCCGCGGTCAGCGCCGGCATCACGCGGCTGGACTCGTCTGCGGGCGGCCTCGGGGGCTGTCCGTTCGCACCCGGAGCCACCGGCAACATCGCCACCGAGGATCTGGTCTACCTGCTGCACGATTGTGGTGTCGAGACCGGGATCGACCTGCAGGCCGCGATCGGGGCGGCACAGGTGGCCGGTTCCGTCGTCGGGCACGGCCTGCCCAGCGCGCTGCTGGCCGCCGGGGACCGGAAGCGGGACTGAGCCGGAGATGGCCGGCCAGCGGGAGCTCAGTACGAAGGGCCGCCAGACTCGCGGCGCGATCGAACAGGCTGCCCGGAAACTCTTCGCCGAGCGCGGCTTTCACGGCACCACCCTGGCCGACATCACCTCGGCGGCCGGCAAGTCGACGGCGGTGCTCTACCGATACTTCACCGACAAGGAGGACCTGCTGGCCGCGCTGGCCGAGTCGTTCCTGACCGACGTGGTGGAGCCGTCGGGCCTGAAGATGCGGCTACCGGACTCTCCCCCGCAAGCGGGAGGTACCCCCACGGGCGACACCGAGTTCTTCACCTCGGTGGTCAGCGCCTACTGGTCGATGTTCAAGCAGAACATCGGCGTCATGATCGCCGTGGCCCAACTGGCCTCCACCAACGCGCGATTCTCCGCGCTGCAGAACGAGTTCCGCCGCTTCGGCATGGACATCGTCGCCGCCTCGGTGCGGCACGCCCAGCAGCAGGGCCACGGCCTCGACCTCGATCCCGACCACACCGCGGCGGCCATCGCCCTGCTGTTCGAGAACTTCACCGTCGTCTTCGTCGGCCCATCCGGTCCGGGATGGCGAATCAGCGACAGCGACGCAATAGCGACGCTGGCGACGATCTGGCGAAAAACCCTGTACGGCAACTGAAGGAGACGCAATGGACTTCACCCTGCCCGCCCACCTGCCGGACGTGCTCGCCGAGATGGACGCCTTCATCGAACGCGAGATCGCTCCGCTGCAGGCCGAGAACATGCAGTACTTCGACCATCGCCGCGAATTCGCCCGTACCGACATCGAGCAGGACGGCATCCCGCGCCGGGAGTGGGAGGACCTGCTCGCCGAGATGCGCCGCCGGGCCGACGCCGCGGGATGGCTGCGCTACGGGCTGCCGTCGTCGCTGGGCGGCCGCGACGGCACCAACATCGACATGGCCGTGATCCGGGAACATCTGGCGCACAAGGGACTCGGCCTACACAACGACCTGCAGGACGAGTCGTCGATCGTCGGGAACTTTCCGCAGGTCATCATGATGGAGCGATTCGGCACCGACGAGCAGCGCCGCGAGTTCTCCCAGGCCATGATCACCGGCGAGCGGTCCATGGCGTTCGGCCTCACCGAGCCGGCGCACGGTTCGGACGCCACCTGGCTGGAGACCCGCGCCGAGCCCGACGGTGACGGCTGGGTGATCAACGGCGCCAAGCGATTCAACACCGGAGTGCATCGGGCCACCCACGACCTGGTGTTCGCCCGCACCTCCGGAGAGGCCGGCGCCGCGACCGGCATCACCGCATTCCTGGTACCCACCGACACGCCCGGCTTCACCGTCCCGTTCTACTGGTGGACGTTCAACATGCCCACCGATCACGGCGAGGTCGAGCTCGACGACGTCCGGGTACCGGCCGCGGCGGTGCTCGGCGAGGTCGACCACGGCCTGGAGGTCGCCCAGACCTTCTTGCACGAGAACCGCATTCGTCAGGCCGCTTCCAGCCTGGGTGCCGCGCAGTACTGCATCGACCGGGCGGCCGAATACGCCGTACAACGCCGGGTGTTCGGCAAGCCACTGTCGATCAACCAGGCCGTCCAATGGCCGCTGGCCGAGCTGCAGACCGAAGCACAGATGGTGCGACTGCTGGTGTACTACGCAGCATGGCATCTGGACCGTGATCACCACCTGGAGGTCTCCGACAAGGTGTCGATGGCCAACTACCGCGCCAACCGGTTGGTGTGCAACGCCGCCGACCAGGCGATCCAGACCTTCGGCGGGCTCGGCTACACCCGGCACCAGCAGTTCGAGCACATCTATCGTCACCACCGCCGGTACCGGATCACCGAAGGAGCCGAGGAGATTCAGATCCGCCGGGTCGCGCAGCGGCTGTTCGGGTTCGACCGCCGACGATGACTTCTGACGAGTTGGCCGACAAGCTGGCCACGGTACTGGCACCGGAACTCGGCCCGGTCACCGTCGAGGGACTGCGCACCCTGACCGGCGGCGCCAGCAGAACCACCTGGGCCTTTGACGCCGTTGCCGCCGGCGATGCGCCGCAACGCCATGCGCTGATCCTACGCACCGGACCACCCGATGAGATCCACGCCGGCATGGAGCTCGAAGCGGATGCCCAACGCGCCGCGCAGCGGGCGGGAGCCCCGGTGCCGACAGTTCTCATCGCCGACGATTCCACGGCGGCGCTGGGCAATCCGTTCCTGATCTGCGACGAGATCGCCGGCGAGACGGTGGTCCGCCGTATCGAGCGCCAGCTCGACGACACCGGCCGCGCATATCTTCTGGATCAGTGCGCCCGGGCGCTGGCGGCCATTCATCGGGCCGACCCGGCTGGCGTCGCACTGAGCTCTGAGGACCAGTTGTCGGCCTGCCGTGCGCAGCTGGATTCGATGCACGACACAACGGCCGTCTTCGAGTGGGCGTTTCGGTGGCTGGAGAGCAGACGACCTTCGCCTGCGCCCGCACAGCTGGTGCACGGTGACTTCCGGATGGGCAACCTGATCGTCAACGGGTCGAGGCTGGCCGCGGTGCTGGACTGGGAGCTGGTGCACCTCGGCGACTCGTGTGAGGACCTGGCCTGGTTCTGCCTTCGGGCTTGGCGGTTCGGCGCTCCGCCGGAACGCGCCGCAGGCGGTCTGGGCGACATCGGCGGTTTCCTGGCCGCCTACGCCGACGCCGCCGGAACCACCGTCGATGAGGACCGTTTCGCCTGGTGGCTGGTGTTGGGCACGCTTCGCTGGGGCATCATCTGCCGCTACCAGGCGGAACGACATCTGAGCGGGCAGAGCCGATCGGTGGAATTGGCGACCATCGGCCGTCGGGTCAGCGAAACCGAGTGGGACCTGCTGCGACTGCTCGATCAGGTGCCGGCATGATCGGCCGTCGCCCCACCGCCGCCGAACTGGTTACCGCGGTCGCCGAGTTCCTCGACAGCGCATTTGCCGGCGGCGACGCCGGCACGCAGGGCCAGGTCAGGTTCCACGCCCGAGTGGCCGCCAACGCTTTGCGCATCGTCGAACGCGAACTGTCCGACACGTCCTCGGATGCGCCAGCACTGGCCGCACTGGGCTTCACCGACGAGGCCGCGCTGGCGGCGGCCATCCGGGCCGGTGACCTCGACGACCGTGCCGAGGCGCTCACCGACTGCCTCTACACCCTGGTCCGGCACCGGTTGTCAATAGATCATCCGGGGTACGACCAATAAGTGGCTGCGCGCCAATCACTTCGACGGCACTGTCCAAACCCGCTGATTTCCCTCGTCGCCGGATCTCTTGCTCGCGGAACTACACCGCTCGCCGAATCCGCCGAATCGCCACGACTCGCGCAGTAGCATCGGCCCCGTGTCTGACTCCACCGCCAAGCTGCGGATTCTTGTCTACAGTGACGACGCTTCGACCCGCGCAAAGGTGACGGCCGCGCTGGGCAAACACCTGCACCCGGACCTGCCGGAGCTCGACTACGTCGAGGTGGCGACCGAGCCGGTGGTGATCCGGCAGATGGATGCCGGCGGCATCGACCTGGCGGTGCTCGACGGCGAGGCCACCCCGGCCGGCGGCATGGGTGTGTGCAAACAGCTCAAGGACGAGATCACCCCCTGCCCGCCGATCGTGGTGCTCACCGGCCGCGCCGACGACGCCTGGCTGGCCCGGTGGTCGCATGCCGACGCCGCGGTGGCCCACCCGGTGGACCCCATGGCGCTCAGCCGCGCGGTCCTGGGTCTGCTGCGCACGGGTTAGGGCACCCTCAGACGCGAAATCCCCTGTCGCCGTTGACCGGTGCGGGTGATGCCCGTCACAGTTGTCGGCAATTTCGGATTCTTCGCAACCGCCTGGTTGCCGCGGACTAGGCTGTGCGTGAACTCACATCGACGCCCCGGAAGGGAACAACGTCACAGCGCATGAACCTGTACCTGCCGATCCTCGCGCTCGCGGCGCTCGCCGCCGGTTTTGCCGTATTTTCCGTGGTCGCAGGGGCGCTTGCCGGCCCGTCGCGCTACAACCGGTCGAAGCTGGAAGCCTACGAGTGCGGCATCGAGCCCACCGACCAACCGGTAAGCGGTCCGCATGCACCGCCCGGGCAGCGTTTCCCGGTGAAGTACTACCTGACCGCGATGCTGTTCATCGTCTTCGATATCGAGATCGTCTTTCTCTACCCCTGGGCCGTCGCCTTCGACGGGCTCGGGGTGTTCGCCCTGATTGAAATGGTGCTGTTCGCCGCCGTCGTCTTCGTCGCGTACGCGTACGTGTGGAGGCGCGGCGGCCTTAGTTGGGATTGAGTGGGCGGGGCTTTGCGATGGGACTAGAAGAACAACTGCCGAGCGGGCTGCTGCTGTCCACGGTGGAGGACCTGGCCGGGTACTTCCGCAAGGGATCACTGTGGCCGGCGACGTTCGGCCTGGCGTGTTGCGCCATCGAGATGATGTCGTCGATGGCGCCCGACTACGACATCTCCCGGTTCGGCATGGAGGTGTTCCGCGCCTCGCCGCGGCAGGCCGACCTGATGATCGTGGCCGGGCGGGTGAGCCAGAAGATGGCGCCGGTGCTGCGGCAGATCTACGACCAGATGGTGGAGCCCAAGTGGGTGCTGGCCATGGGCGTGTGCGCCTCCTCGGGCGGGATGTTCAACAACTACGCCATCGTGCAGGGGGTGGACCATGTCGTCCCGGTCGACATCTATCTGCCCGGGTGTCCGCCCCGGCCGGAGATGCTGATGTACGCAATCCTCAAGCTGCACGAGAAGATTCGCCAGATGCCGCTGGGAGCCAACCGGGAACAGGTGATCACCGAGACCGAGCAGGCGGCATTGTCGGCACCGTCCACCTGGCAGATGAAGGGGTTGCTGCGGTGAGCGAGGACACCACCGGTGACGGTCCGGACACCTCTGCCGACGTGATCAAGGTTCGCCACGGCCTGTTCGGTGCGGCCGGCAGCGGTGACACCTCCGGCTACGGACGCCTGGTGACCGAGACCGCGCTGCCCGCCGAGACACCGCGCCCCTACGGTGGCTACTTCGACGAACTGGTCGACACCCTGGCCGCGCGACTGCAGGCCGATGGTGTCGAATTCGCCGACGCCGTAGAGAAAGTCGTGGTTTATCGCGGTGAATTGACGCTCCACATCCACCGGGCGCAGCTGCCGACGGTGGCCCGACTGCTGCGCGACGACCCGGACCTGCGGTTCGAACTCAGCCTAGGGGTCAGCGGAGTGCACTACCCCGGTGACACCGACCGTGAGCTGCACGCGGTGTATCCGCTGCGGTCCATCACCCACAACCGCAAGGTGCGCCTGGAAGTCACTGCCCCGGATGCGGATCCGCACATTCCTTCGCTGTTCGGGATCTATCCCACCTGCGACTGGCACGAACGGGAGACCTACGACTTCTTCGGGCTCGTCTTCGACGGCCATCCGTCGCTGACCCGCATCGAGATGCCCGACGACTGGCATGGCCACCCACAACGCAAGGACTACCCGCTGGGCGGTATCCCGGTCGAGTACAAGGGCGCGCAGATTCCGCCGCCGGACCAGCGGAGGGCCTACAAGTAATGAGCACCGATACGCCCCGCACCGTGCTGAACGTCGGCGGGCAGGAATGGGACCAGGTGGTCGAAGCGGCCAAGGCCGCCGACCCGGGTGAACGCATCGTGGTCAACATGGGGCCCCAGCACCCGTCAACGCACGGCGTGCTGCGCCTGATTCTCGAACTCGACGGCGAGACGGTGACCGAAGCCCGTTGCGGCATAGGCTATCTGCACACCGGCATCGAGAAGAATCTGGAGAGCCGGTACTGGACCCAGGGCGTCACGTTCGTGACCCGGATGGATTACCTGTCACCGTTCTTCAGCGAGGTCGCCTACTGCCTCGGGGTGGAGAAGCTCCTCGACATCACCGACGACATTCCGGAGCGGGTCAGCGTGATCCGGGTGCTGATGATGGAACTCAACCGGATCTCCTCGCACCTGGTGGCACTGGCCACCGGCGGCATGGAACTCGGTGCGCTGTCGGTGATGTTGTTCGGCTTCCGGGAACGCGAGCTGGTACTCGACATCTTCGAGGCGATCACCGGGCTGCGGATGAACCATCAGTACATCCGGCCCGGCGGGGTGTCGGTGGATCTGCCCGACGAGGCGATCCCCATGATTCGCGACTTCCTCAAGCTGATGCCCAAGCGGCTCAAGGACATCGAGGACCTACTCACCGAGAACTACATCTGGAAGTCCCGCACCAAGGGCGTGGGCTATCTGGATCTGACCGGGTGCATGGCGCTGGGCATCACCGGTCCGGTGCTGCGGTCCACCGGCCTGCCCTATGACGTGCGCCGCGCGGAACCGTACTGCGGCTACCAGGACTACGAATTCGATGTGATCACCGATGATGGCTGTGATGCCTACGGCCGCTATCTGATTCGCATCGCAGAGATCAAGGAGTCCCTGAAAATCGTCGAGCAATGTGTAGAGAGGTTGGTCAAGTTGCACGGCCAGCCGGTCATGGTCGCCGACCGCAAGATCGCCTGGCCGGCCGACCTGACTATCGGCCCGGACGGGCAGGGTAACTCCAAGGAGCACATCGGCTGGATCATGGGCCACTCGATGGAAGGCCTGATCCACCACTTCAAGCGGGTCACCGAGGATCTGTGGGTACCGCCGGGGCAGGTGTTCGTCTCGGTCGAGTCGCCCCGCGGCGAGCTGGGGGTGCACATGGTCTCAGACGGCGGAACCCGGCCCTACCGGGTGCACTACCGGGATCCGTCGTTCACCAACCTGCAGGCGGTCGCTGCGATGAGCGAAGGCGGGCTGGTCGCCGACGTGATCGCCGCGGTCGCCAGTCTCGACCCGGTGATGGGCGGGGTGGACCGGTGAGCGAGACGGGCGGACAGGTCAGCAAGACCGGGCGGGGGCGGCTCATGCCGCCCACCGCCGGTACCGACGGCAACCGGGTGTTCCTGCAGCTGGGCCGGCCGCCGGAGGAACCCAATCAGTTCAACCACCCCGACGCGCCCCGGGCCTACTCCGATGAGGTGCGTGCCCGGCTGGAGGCCGATGCCAAGGAGATCATCGCCCGCTACCCGCAGCCGCGCTCGGCGATCATTCCGCTGCTGCATCTGGTGCAGGCCGAGGACTCCTACATCACGCCCGCCGGCATGTCTTTCATCGCCGAGGTGCTCGGAATGACCGGCGCCGACGTAGCCGGGGTCGCCTCGTTCTACTCGATGTACCGGCGCAAGCCCACCGGCGAATACCTGGTGGGGGTGTGCACCAACACGCTGTGCGCGGTGATGGGCGGCGACGCCATCTACGACGCTCTCAAGGAGTACCTGGACGTCAACGATGAGCAGACCACCGCCGACGGCAAGGTCACGCTGGAGCGCATCGAGTGCAACGCGGCCTGTGACTGTGCGCCGGTGATGATGGTCAACTGGGAGTTCTTCGACCAGCAGACACCTGAGTCCGCGCGCGACCTCACCGACGCGCTGCGTTCGGGTGCCGAGGTTCGGCCCAGCCGCGGCCTGCCGCTGACCAGTTTCCGCGAAACCGCCCGGGTGCTGGCCGGTTTCGCTGACGGCCGTCCCGACGACGGCCAAGGCGGCCCGGCCGGGCCGACACTGGCGGGGCTGCGGTTCGCCCAGGAGCACGGCATGTCAGCGCCGGATTCCGACGGGAGCGCACAGTGAGTCCCTCACCGACCTCCCCGACTGCGGCCACCGCACTGACGCCGGTTCTGAGCAGCTACTGGGACGACCCCGAGTCCTGGACGCTTCAGACCTACCGCCGGCACGGCGGCTACCTGGGCATGCAGCGGGCGCTG
The DNA here is from genome assembly GCF_020172665.1 of [Mycobacterium] zoologicum. Classification (GTDB taxonomy): domain Bacteria; phylum Actinomycetota; class Actinomycetes; order Mycobacteriales; family Mycobacteriaceae; genus Mycobacterium; species Mycobacterium zoologicum. Next base: position 3,136,201 of record NZ_CP083985.1, read on the forward strand.
GCCATGACACCCGACGACGTCATCGAGCTGGTCAAGGAATCCGGGCTGCGCGGGCGCGGCGGTGCCGGCTTCTCCACCGGAACCAAGTGGTCCTTTGTCCCGCAGGGCAACGACGGAGCGGGCGCCAAACCCCACTACCTACTGGTCAACGCCGACGAGTCCGAGCCGGGCACCTGTAAGGACATGCCGCTGCTGCTGGCGACACCGCACGTGCTCATCGAGGGCATGATCATCTGCTGCCACGCGATCCGGGCCCGGCACGCCTTCATCTACGTGCGCGGCGAGGTGCTGCCGATCCTGCGGCGGCTGCAGAACGCGGTGGCCGAGGCGTATGCGGCAGGTCTGCTGGGCACCGACATCGGCGGCACGGGCTTCGACCTGGACATCACTGTGCACGCCGGTGCCGGCGCCTACATCTGCGGTGAGGAGACCGCGCTGATCGACTCGCTGGAGGGCTACCGGGGCCAGCCGCGGCTGCGCCCGCCGTTCCCCGCGGTCGCCGGTCTGTATGCCTCCCCCACGGTGGTCAACAACGTCGAATCCATCGCCAGCGTGCCGTCGATCCTGCGCAACGGGCCGGAGTGGTTCCGGTCTATGGGCACCGAGAAGTCCCGCGGCTACACGCTGTATTCGCTGTCGGGGCATGTGAATCGGCCCGGCCAGTACGAGGCACCGCTTGGTATCACGCTGCGGGAGCTGCTGGACTACGCCGGCGGGATCCGCAACGGCCACCGGTTGAAGTTCTGGACGCCGGGCGGATCGTCCACGCCGCTGCTGACCGAGGAACACCTCGACATCCCGCTGGACTACGAGGGCATGGCCTCGGCCGGTTCGATGTTGGGCACCAAGGCCCTGCAGATCTTCGACGAGACCACCTGCGTGGTGCGCGCGGCCCGGCGCTGGTCAGAGTTCTACAAACACGAGTCCTGCGGCAAGTGCACCCCGTGCCGCGAGGGCACCTACTGGCTGGTGCCGATCTACGAACGGCTCGAGACCGGCCGCGGCACACCCGAAGACCTCGACACACTGCTGGATATCGCCGATGTGCTGTTCGGGAAGTCGTTCTGCGCCTTGGGCGATGGTGCGGCTATGCCGGTGAAGTCATCGATCGAGTACTTCCGTGACGAGTACATCGCCCACCTCGACGGGGGCTGCCCGTTCGACCCGAAAGCGAGCATGTTCGTGCCAAACGGAACGCAAGGCGGTGCGGCATGACCGGGCAGCCGGAGAACCCGGAGTCGGTGACGTTCACCATCGACGACCGGCAGATCACCGTTCCCAAGGGCACCTTGATCATTCGGGCCGCCGAGCAACTGGGCATCGAGATCCCCCGGTTCTGCGACCACCCGCTGCTGGACCCGGTGGCCTGGTGCCGTCAGTGCATGGTCGAGGTCGAAGGTCAGCGCAAGCCGCAGCCGTCCTGCGCGGTGGCCGCCGCCGAGGGCATGGTGGTGCGCACCCAGCACACCTCCGCCGAAGCCGACCGGGCTCAGCATCTGGTCATGGAGCTGCTGCTGATCAACCACCCGCTGGACTGTCCGACCTGTGACAAGGGCGGCGAGTGCCCGCTGCAGAACCAGGCGATGACCCACGGCCGCACCGAGACTCGCTTCGAAGAGGCCAAGCGGACCTATCCCAAGCCGATCAACATCTCCTCGCAGGTGCTGCTGGACCGGGACCGTTGCATCCTGTGCGCGCGCTGCACCCGGTTCTCCGACGAGATCGCCGGCGACAAGTTCATCGAGATGATGGAACGCGGCGCCCTGCAGCAGGTCGGCATCTACACCGACACCCCGTTCGACTCGTACTTCTCCGGCAACACCGTGCAGATCTGCCCGGTCGGGGCGCTCACCGGCGCCTCCTACCGGTTCCGGGCGCGGCCGTTCGACCTGGTGTCCACCCCGAGCGTGTGTGAGCACTGCGCGTCGGGCTGCGCCCAGCGCACCGACCACCGTCGCGGCAAGGTGATGCGCCGGATGGCCGGCGAGGACCCGGACGTCAACGAGGAATGGAACTGCGACAAGGGCCGCTGGGCATTCACCTACGCCACCCAGCGCGACCGGATCACCACCCCGCTGGTCCGCGACGCCAGCGGGACCCTGGTGCCCACCTCCTGGCCGCACGCGCTGGCGGTGGCGGCGCGCGGCCTGGCCGCGGCCCAGGGCCGCACCGGCGTGCTGGTCGGCGGACGGGTGACCGCCGAGGACGCCTACGGTTACGCGAAATTCACTCGGGTGGCGCTGGGCAGCGACGACATCGACTTCCGGGCCCGCCCGCAGTCCGCCGAGGAAGCCGCATTCCTGGCGGCCCGGGTGGCCGGCCGCGGAATCGAGGTGAGCTACGCCGATCTGGAATCCGCACCGGCGGTGCTGCTGGCCGGCTTCGAGCCCGAGGAAGAGTCACCGATGGTCTTCCTGCGGCTGCGGAAGGCGGCCCGCAAGAAGGACACCAAAGTGTTCAGCGTGGCGCCCTTCGCCGATCGCGCGCTGACCAAGATGTTCGGCACCCTGCTGCCGACGGTGCCGGGCAGTGAGGCCGCGGTGCTGGACGGACTGCATGACGGCGAGGTCGGGCAGCTGCTGCGCCGGCCTGGCGCGGTGGTGCTGGTCGGCGAGCGGTTGGCCAGTTCACCGGGGGCGTTGTCGGCGGCGGCACGGCTGGCCGAGGCGACCGGCGCCCGGCTGGCCTGGGTGCCGCGGCGCGCCGGAGAGCGCGGCGCGTTGGACTGCGGTGCACTGGCCGGTCTGCTGCCCGGTGGCCGTCCGCTGGGTGATGAGTCCGCGCGGGCCGAGATCGCACGGACGTGGGGTCTCGACGGCCCCGGCGATCTGCCGGCGCAGACCGGCCGCGACACCGACGCCATCCTGGCGGCCGCCGCGGACGGCACGTTGGGGGCACTGCTGGTCGGCGGGGTCGAACCGGCCGATCTGGCCGACCCGGAGGCGGCGTTGATCGCGCTGGACACGGTGGATTTCCTGGTCAGCCTCGAGATGCGCCCCGGTGAGGTCACCGAGCGAGCCGATGTGGTGCTGCCGATCGCAGCGGCAGTCGAGAAGACCGGCACGTATCTCAACTGGGAAGGCCGGCCGCGCCGTTTCGGTGTCGCGTTGGGTGAGCGCGGTACCTTGTCCGACGTCCGGGTGCTTGACGCCATCGCCGAGGAAATGGGTGTGGCACTGGGGCTTTCAACAGTGGAGGCGGCTCGCGACGAACTCACCGGCCTGGGCACCTGGGACGGTGCGCGGGCGGACGGGCCTGATGTAGCCGCCGGCACCGCGCTGCAGCCCGCCGCGGGTGCGGCCGTACTGGCCGGCTGGCGCATGCTGCTGGACAACGGATCGATGCAAGACGGCGAACCGAACCTTGCCGGCACCGCCCGTAAGCCGGTGGCCCGGCTGTCGGCGGCGACCGCGGAAGAGATCGGGGCGGCACCAGGGGATCCGGTCACCGTGAGCACCGAGCGCGGCCACGTCACCCTGCCACTGGTGGTCACCGAGATGCCGGACCGGGTGGTGTGGCTGCCGTTGAACTCGGCGGAATCGGCGGTGCATCGAGAACTGGGGGTCACCCCAGGCGCGGTGGTACAGATTGGACGCAGACCATGATCGATCCCCTGTGGTTGATGCTGGCAAAAGTGCTGTGCGTCTTCGTCTTCCTGGTGCTGACGGTGTTGTTCGCCATCGTCATCGAACGAAAGGTGCTGGGGCGCATGCAGATGCGTCCGGGCCCCAACCGGGTCGGACCCAAGGGCTGGCTGCAGAGCCTCGCCGACGGCATCAAGTTGGCACTCAAGGAGGACATCACCCCCGTCGGCGCCGACAAGGTGATCTACGTGCTGGCGCCGATCATCTCGACGGTGCCGGCGGTCACGGCGTTCGCGGTCATGCCGTTCGGCCCCGAGGTGAGCGTCTTCGGTCACCACACCACGCTGCAACTGGCCGACCTGCCGATCTCGGTGCTGTTCATCCTGGCGATGTCCTCGATCGGGGTGTACGGGATCATCCTGGGCGGCTGGTCGTCGGGTTCGGCCTACCCGCTGCTGGGTGGGATCCGTTCGACAGCGCAGGTGATCTCCTACGAGGTCGCGATGGGTCTGGCGTTCGCGTCGGTGTTCCTCTATGCCGGGACCATGTCGACGGCGGGCATCGTGGCCGCCCAGGACCGAGTGTGGTTCGCGTTCCTGCTGATGCCGGCCTTCCTGGTGTACCTGACCGCGATGGTCGGTGAGACCAACCGGGCCCCCTTCGACCTTCCCGAGGCTGAGGGCGAGCTGGTCGGCGGGTTCCACACCGAGTACTCGTCGCTGAAGTTCGCGTTGTTCTTCCTCGCCGAATACATCAACATCACCACGGTGTCGGCGCTGGCCGTCACCCTGTTCTTCGGCGGCTGGCACGCACCGCTGCCGCTGAGCCTCCTGCCCGGCGCCAACCAGGGCTGGCTGCCGCTGCTGTGGTTCACCGCCAAGGTGTGGGGATTCATCTTCATCTACATCTGGCTGCGGGCCACCCTTCCCCGGCTGCGCTACGACCACTTCATGGCCCTGGGCTGGAAGATCCTCATCCCGTCGGCGCTGATCTGGGTGCTGTTCGCCGCAGCGATGCGCAGCCTGGGCAACCACGGCTACCCGCACTGGGAAGCGATACTCGCCGCCGTCAGCACGCTGGCCACCGTGGTGGCAGTGGTGTTGCTGCATCGCCAATTCAGTGCGGTGCGCGGCGACAACTACGAACCGCTGCCGCCACCTGTCGCCACCTACGAGGGTTCATTCCCGACACCACCACTACCGCAGCGCAATTCGCCGCGGCTCAAGGAGGACGTCAATGGCTAGCCTGCGCGACGCCCTGGCCGGGTTCGGCGTCACCCTCAAGACGATGTTCAAAAAGCCGATCAACGACGGCTACCCCGAACACAAGAAGCCGACGGCCAAGCGCTACCACGGCCGCCACCAGCTCAACCGGCACCCGGACGGGCTGGAGAAGTGCATCGGCTGTGAGCTGTGCGCCTGGGCCTGTCCGGCCGACGCCATCTACGTCGAAGCCGCCGACAACACAGACGAGCAGCGTTTCTCCCCCGGCGAACGCTACGGCCGCGTCTACCAGATCAACTATCTGCGGTGCATCGGTTGCGGCCTGTGCATCGAGGCCTGCCCGACCCGCGCGCTGACGATGACCAACGAGTACGAGATGGCCGCCGACAACCGGGCCGATCTGATCTGGGAGCGCGACCAATTGCTGGCGCCACTGGAACCGGGAATGACCGCTCCGCCGCACGCGATGCCGCCGGGCGCGACCGACAAGGACTACTACCTGGGTCGGGTCAGCCCCGACGGGCTCGATGAGAACCCGGACCTGTTCGTGATGCTGGACCGCAAGAAACAGGGCAAGGCCTGATGAACACCGTGCAACTCGCCTCCGACGTCGTCATCCGCACCTCCACCGGTGAGGCGGTGGCGTTCTGGGTGCTGGGCACGCTGGCCGTCGTCGGCGCGCTCGGCGTCGTCACCGCCGCCAAGGCGGTGTATTCCGCACTGTTCCTGGCGATGACGATGCTCATCCTGGCGGTGTTCTACTTCGCCCAGGACGCGATGTTCCTGGGCGTGGTGCAGGTCATCGTCTACACCGGCGCGGTGATGATGCTGTTCCTGTTCGTGATGATGCTGATCGGCGTCGACTCCCCCGAATCACTGCGGGAGACGCTGCGGGGCCAGCGAGTCGCGGGAACGCTGGCCGGCACCGCCTTCGGAATCCTGCTGATCGCCGGGATCGGCGGCGCCACCATGCATCTGCGCCAGGTCGGTGCTCCGGGCGCAGCGGTCGACAGTGGCCAGGAATTGAATCAGAACAACGTGGAGGGCCTGGCGGCGCTGATCTTCACCCGCTACCTCTGGGCGTTCGAGCTCACCAGCGCGCTGCTGATCACCGCGGTGGTCGCAGCCATGGTGCTCACCCACCGCGAGCGGCTCCAACCGCGGATGACGCAGCGGGAGTTGTCGATCCGGCGATTCCAGGCCGGTCACCACCCGACCCCGCTGCCGACGCCCGGCGTGTACGCGCGCCACAACGCCGTGGACATCGCCGCGAGACTGCCTGACGGCTCGTTCTCGGCGCTGTCGGTGTCGGACACCTTGACGCACCGCTGGGTCGGCGCCAGCGGGAATGCCGCGCACGCCGACGGGGAGGGTTCGAACCAGTGAATCCGGAGAACTATCTGTACCTGTCGGTGATGCTGTTCACCATCGGCGCCACCGGAGTGTTGTTCCGGCGCAACGCGTTGGTGATGTTCATGTGCGTCGAGCTCATGCTCAACGCCGCGAACCTGGCGTTCGTCACCTTCGCCCGGCTGCACTCCGAGCTCGACGGCCAGATGGTGGCGTTCTTCACCATGGTCGTCGCCGCCTGCGAGGTGGTGATCGGGCTGGCCATCATCATGACGATCTACCGGGCCCGGCGTTCGATGTCGGTCGACGACGCGAACCTTTTGCGCGGCTAGGGATTTGGGGAGCTCTATGACGAATCTGGGCCAGCTGAGCTGGCTTCTGGTGGCGCTGCCCGCGGTAGGTGCGCTGGTCCTGCTGGTCGGAGGACGGCGAACCGACCGGTGGGGCCATCTGCTGGGAACCGCCACCGTGCTCGGGTCATTCACGATCGGGCTGGGGCTGCTGGTCGACATGCTGGGCCGAGCGGGCGACGACCGGGCGATTCACACCCACCTGTTCAACTGGGTTCCGGTCGGTGCACTGCAGGTCGACTTCGGGTTGCTGATCGACCAGCTGTCGATCTGCTTCGTGCTGCTGATCAGCGGGGTGGGCGCGCTGATCCACATCTACTCGATCGGCTACATGGAGCACGATCCCGACCGCAGACGCTTCTTCGCCTACCTGAACCTGTTCGTCGCGTCGATGATGCTGCTGGTGGTCGCCGACAACTACCTCGGCCTCTACGTCGGCTGGGAAGGCGTCGGCCTGGCGTCCTACCTGCTGATCGGCTTCTGGTACGCCCGGCCGTCCGCCGCGACGGCCGGTAAGAAGGCGTTCGTGTCCAACCGGGTCGGCGACTTCGGGCTGTCGCTGGCCATGTTCGTGATGTTCGCCGGGTTCGGCACGCTGTCCTACGACGGCCTGTTCAGTGCTGTCCAGGCCGACGGCCCGAGCGGTCTGACCACCGCCATCGGACTGTTGCTGCTGCTCGGCGCCTGCGCCAAGTCCGCGCAGGTTCCGTTGCAGGCCTGGTTGTTCGACGCGATGGAGGGCCCGACCCCGGTGTCGGCGCTGATCCACGCCGCCACCATGGTGACCGCCGGGGTGTACCTGATCGTGCGGTCCGGACCGGTCTATGACCTGTCCGCCGACGCCCGGCTGGCGGTCATCGTCGTCGGCGCGGTCACCCTGTTGTTCGGTGCGATCATCGGCTGCGCCAAGGACGACATCAAACGGGCTTTGGCGGCGTCCACGGTCAGCCAGATCGGCTACATGGTGCTGGCGGCGGGTCTGGGCCCGGCCGGCTACGCGGTCGCGATCCTGCACCTGCTCACCCACGGCTTCTTCAAGGCCGGCCTGTTCCTGGGCTCCGGCGCGGTGATGCACGGCATGAACGACGAGCAGGACATGCGGCGCTACGGCGCGCTGCGGACGTTCATGCCGGTGACGTTCGTGACGTTCGGAATCTGCTACCTGGCGATCATCGGGGTGCCGCCGTTCGCCGGGTTCTATTCCAAGGACGCCATCATCGAGGCCGCACTGGCCTCGGGCGGGACACGTGGCTGGGTGCTGGGCGCGGTCACCATCGCAGGTGCGGGCATCACCGCGTTCTACATGACCCGGGTGATGTTGATGACGTTCGGCGGCGAGCGGCGGTGGGCGGCGAACGAGAGCGAAGTGAGCGCCGAGCGGGCACTGCAACATCCGCATGAGGCGCCGCGGGTCATGACCTGGCCGATCATCGTGCTGGCCGCCGGCGCGGTACTCTCCGGCGGCGTGCTGGCGATCGGAGGGCGCCTCGAGCACTGGCTGGGTCCGGTAGTGACCCCGATCGCCGAGTTGGCCGAACATGAGGCGGCCCATGCTATCCCGGCCTGGCTCACCGGCGCCGTCACCCTGGGCGTCGTACTGCTCGGGTGCGCGGTGGCCTACCGGATGTACGGCCGAAAGCCGATACCCATCACCGCGCCCACCGATGTGTCCGTCCTGACGGTGGCCGCCCGCGAGTATCTCTACGGCGATGCCGTCAACGAGGAGGTTTTCATGCGTCCGGGTAACCGACTGGCGCAAGTCCTGGTCGACGTCGACGACCGCGCGGTGGACGGCTCGGTCAACACCCTGGCCGGTCTGGTCGCCGTCGGGTCGATCCTGGTGCGGCGCCTGCAAACCGGCTTCGTGCGCTCGTACGCGCTGACCATGCTCGCCGGAGCGGTGCTGGTCACCGCCGTAGTGCTGGCGGTGCACCTGTGAACGCAAACCTGCCCTGGCTGAGTCTGCTGTGGCTGGTGCCGCTGGTCGGTGCCGGACTGGTGATCGTGCTGCCCGGCGGCGCGACCCGGCTGGCGAAGTTCACCGGACTGCTGGTGAGTCTGGCGACGCTGGCGGTGGCGGTCGTGATCACCGTCGGCTTCGACACCACCCCGGTGGCGGCACCGTATCAATTCGTCGAATCCCATTCCTGGATACCGGCGTTCGGGGCCAGCTACACCCTGGGCGTGGACGGTATCGCGGTGATTCTGGCGCTGCTGACCGCCGGACTGATTCCACTTCTGATGCTGGCCGCCTGGAACGACGGAGGTGAGCGAAGTCGCGGCCCGCACGCCTACGTCGCTCTGACCCTGACCGTCGAATCCATGGTGCTGATCTCGCTGGTCTCGCTGGACGTGCTGCTGTTCTACGTGTTCTTCGAGGCGATGCTGATCCCGATGTACTTCATGATCGGCGGCTTCGGCAACGGCGCCAAACGATCGCAGGCCGCGTTGAAGTTCCTGCTGTACAACCTGTTCGGTGGCCTCATCATGTTGGCCGCGGTCATCGGGGTGTACGTGGTGAGCGCCCAGGAGGGCACTTCCGGCGGCACCTTCGACTTCCGCGAACTGGTCTCGGCGTTCTCGCCGGGAACCACCACCGTCGACCCGGGTGTGCTCAAACTGTTGTTCGCCGGCTTCATGTTCGCCTTCGCGGTCAAGGCCCCGTTGTGGCCGGCGCACCGCTGGCTGCCCGATGCCGCGGTGGAATCCACCCCGGCGACCGCGGTGCTGATGATGGCGATCATGGACAAGGTCGGCACCTTCGGCATGCTGCGCTACTGCCTGCAGCTCTTCCCCGACGCCTCAATCTATTTCCGGCCGGCGATCATCACGCTGGCGGTGATCGGGGTGGTCTACGGGGCGATGGTGGCGATCGGCCAACGCGACATCATGCGCTTGATCGCCTACACCTCGATCTCGCACTTCGGCTTCATCATCCTGGGCATCTTCGTGATGACCAGTCAGGGCCAGAGCGGCTCGACGCTGTACATGCTCAACCACGGGCTGTCGACCGCGGCGGTGTTCCTGATCGCTGGATTCCTGATCTCGCGGCGCGGCGGCGCCCGCAAGATCGCCGACTACGGCGGCGTGCAGAAGGTGGCCCCGGTGCTGGCCGGCACCTTCCTGGTCGCGGCGATGGCCACCCTGTCGCTGCCCGGCCTGGCGCCGTTCATCAGTGAATTCCTGGTGCTGATAGGCACATTCAACCGGTACTGGGTGGCTGCGACAGTCGGCACCACCGCCCTGGTGTTGTCGTCGATCTACATGTTGTGGCTCTACCAGCGGGTGATGACCGGCCCGATGACTGCGGGCAACGAACGCATCCGCGACCTGGTGCCCCGCGAGCTCGTCGTCGTCGCACCGTTGATCGCGCTGCTGCTGTTCCTGGGCTTCTACCCGAAGCCCGCGCTGGACATCATCAATCCGGGCGTCGACCACACCTTGACCACGATCGGTCAGACCGACCCGGCACTGCTGACCGCCGAGGGAGCGCATTGATCATGTCGAGCATGCCCACCCCATCCATCGAATACGCGCTGGTGCTACCGCTGTTGATCGTGTTCGGCACCGCGGTGCTCGGCGTGCTCGCCGAAGCGTTCGTCGGGCGCCGGGGGCGCTACCTGACGCAGGTGCTGCTGGCCGTCGCCGGATTGGCCGCCGCGTTCGCCGCAGTCGTCATGGTGGGCCGTGAGACACCCGCCGCAGGCCGCCTCGTGGTGCTGGGTGCGGTGGCAATCGACCGCCCGGCATTGGTGTTGCAGGGCGTCATCCTGCTGGTCGGGATCATGGCCGTCATCTTCATCGCCGAACGCAGTATCGGTACCGGTCTGCCGGAGGGGCCCGGTGCGGCGATCGCTCCGGTTCGCCCGCAAGCGGGTCTGGATTCGTTCACCCCGCAGGCCTCGGCCGTCCCGGGCAGTGTCAACGAGCTGGACGCGGCGCGTACCGGGGTCACCCAGACCGAGGTCTTCCCGCTGACCATCCTGGCGGTCGGCGGCATGCTGGTGTTCGTGGCCGCCAACGACCTGGTGACCCTGTTCGTCGCCCTGGAAGTGCTCTCGCTGCCGCTGTATCTGCTGTGCGGGCTGGCCCGCCACCGTCGCCTGCTGTCACAGGAAGCGGCGCTGAAGTACTTCCTGCTCGGGGCGTTCTCCTCCGCGCTGTTCCTGTTCGGGATCGCGCTGATCTACGGCGCGACCGGGGCGCTGGCCCTGCCGGAGATCGGCGATCAACTGTTCTCCCACAGCGCTGATCCGTTGGCACTGATCGGCGCGGCACTGGTATTGGTGGGACTGTTCTTCAAGGTCGGCGCGGTGCCGTTCCACTCCTGGGTTCCCGACGTCTATGTCGGTGCGCCGACCCCGATCACCGGATTCATGGCGGCCGCAACCAAGGTCGCCGCGTTCGGGGCGATGCTGCGTATCGTCTACGTCGGATTGCCTGCGCTGCACGATCAGTGGCGTCCGCTGCTGTGGGTGATCTCGATCTTGACCATGCTGGTCGCCACCCTCGCGGCCATCACCCAGACCGACGTCAAGCGGATGCTGGCCTACTCCTCGGTCGCCCATGTGGGTTTCGTGCTGACCGGCGTGCTCTCGGCGATCCCGGCGGGAATCTCCTCGACGCTGTTCTACCTGGTCGCCTACAGTTTCTCGACGGTGGGTGCGTTCGCCGTGGTGAACCTGGTCCGCCGCTCCGGCGGTGCCGAGGAACTCGACATGTCGCAGTGGGCCGGCTTCGGCCGTCGTTATCCGATTGTGGGCCTGCTGTTTTCGATGTTCCTGCTGGCATTCGCGGGTATTCCGCTGACCAGTGGGTTCGTCAGCAAGTTCGCCGTGTTCTCCGCCGCCGCGCAGGGCGGCGCCGCCCCGCTGGTGGTGATCGGTGTGATCACCAGCGGTGTGGCCGCCTACTTCTACGTCCGGGTGATCGTGCTGATGTTCTTCACCGACAGCCCCGACGATCCGCCGCAGCTGGTGCCGCCCAGTGTGTGGAGCAAGGCAGCCATTGCGCTGTGCGCGGCGATCACCGTGACGTTGGGCGTGCTGCCGCAGCCGCTGCTCGAACTGGCCGACGCCGCGACACAATTCGCGCGCTGACAGCTCAGCTCGGCTGGCGCAACGGCAGACCGACGACGCGGTAGATCGCATCGATGACGGTCATGTTCTCGATCGCATCCGCAGGTGTCGTCCGCACCGGCGCTCCACGCAGTACACTGTCGGCGAAAGCGTCGAGTTGGTAGGCGTAGGACGCCTTGTGGTCGAATCGCTCGACGCGCTTGCCCTGCTGCGACTGGACCTTCAGCCGATGGAAGTACTGCGGCATCAGCGGGTTGAACGCCCGCAGTTCGCCGCGATCACCGATCACCCGGGCACTGACCTTCAGCAGGCTCGACGACCACAGCGAACAGCTGATGGCGCCGGTGTGCCCCGCCGGGAAGCGCAACTGCGCGGTCATGGCCCGATCGATCGACGGGCCACGCAGTTTCGCCTGGGCGGCAACGACTTCCGGGGTGCCCCCACCGAAGGTTCGGAGCATGTGAATCGGATAGCAGCCGGCGTCCATCAACGCGCCGCCGGCGAGCGGGTACTGAAAGCGGATGTCAGAGGACTTGGGCACCGGGAAGCTCAGCGCGGCCTCGACCCGCTGCAGTGTGCCCAACTCCCCCGAGGCGATGATCTCCTCGATGCGCAGGGTCATCGGGTGGTAGCGGTAGTGAAACGCCTCCATCACCACCCGGTCGCTGCGCGCCGTCACCGCGGCGACCTCCCGGGCTTGGTCGGCGTTGGCGGTGAACGGCTTCTCGCAGAGCACATGTTTGCCGGCGGCCACCGCGGCCAGGGTCCACCGCCCGTGCAGGTTATTCGGCAGCGGGATGTAGACGGCGTCGATGTCCGGGTCGGCGATCAGCGCGTCGTAGCTGTCATGCACCCGGGCGATGCCGTGCTTGGCGGCGAAGGCTCGCGCCCGGTCGGGGTCGCGTGCCGCCACCGCGCTCACGACCACCTCGGCATTGGCGGCCGCGGGCTTGATCAGCGAGTCGGGCGTGATCCGCGCGGCACCGATCACGCCGATACGCAGTTGCCGGTCGGGTCCGCTCATCGCTGGGTGCTCCGCTGCAGGATGAATCCGGCCGCCGGCCCGCGCGCGTGACCCGACGTCGTCATCGCGACCACGGCGCCGGCCTGTTCGCGCACCGGGGTGGACGGGTCGAGTACCGACAGGTAGACCTCGTGCGCGGCCAGCGAATCGACTGCCGTGTCGAGGTAGTCGCCGACCATCTCGGCATGAGTGGGTTCCGGCCCGTTCTGGAACAACCACGGCGGCGGGTCCGACAGCGAGTCCCAGGCGTCGGTGACCGCGGCCGCGAACTCGATGTGATCGCGTTGGTTGGGCGCTCCCGGCCTAAACTCCGCGCCGCCGTATATCGTCACCACCACGTCGGGCCGGACCTCGCTGATCACCGAAGCGATCTTGCCACGCAGCGCCGCCGTGTTGTGGATCTTGCTGTCCGGAAATCCCCAGAAGTCGACGTCTCCTACCCCCACGATCGCGGCGGCCCGCCGTTGCTCGTCCTCCCGCAGCGGCCCGGCCTGCTCAGGGGCCATACCGGCGATGCCCACTTCCCCGCTGCTGGCCAGGGCGTAACGCACGGTCTTGCCGGCGGCGGTCCATTTCGCAACCGCGGCGGCCGTGCCGTATTCGGGATCGTCGGGGTGCGGGACCAACACCAGCAGCGAGTCCCAGTCGGCCGGAAAGGGCAGTGGTGCGGCGGGCGCGACAGGCGTCGACATGGCCCTAGACCGCGACGCCGTGGGTGATGATGGCGGCGGTGCGCTCCACCCAGTCACCGTCCAGATCCTCACCGGGGCGCAGCATCATTCCCAGCAGTGTTGCGCCACCGATCAATTCGACCAGTCGATCGGGGTCCACGTCTGCGCGTGCGTCACCGCGGCCGATCGAGTCGGCCACCCAGTAGCGCATCACCTCGAACAGGCCCGCGAAGCGCTCCATGATGCGCGCGGTCAGCTCGGCGTTGCCGGCCATGTCCGCGATCAGACCGGGCAGGGCGGCCCGGACGACCGGGTTGGTGAACGAATCGCGCGCGCCTGCCATCATCGCCCGCAGGTCGCCGGCCACGTCGCCGGGCGGCGCGGTCACCGCACTCGGCGGCACCGCGAATGCGGCCTCGTGCACCAGTTCGGCCTTGCTCGGCCACCGGCGGTACAACGCGGTCTTGGTGGTCCCGGCCCGTTCGGCGACGGCCGCCAGGCTCAGATTCGAATATCCGACTTCGACAACCAGTTCCGCAGCGGCCCGCAATATGGCAGCGTCGATACGAGGGTCCCGAGGCCTGCCCGCCCCGGGTCCCTTGTCAACCGATGAAGCTTCTGGTTTCATAACGCTACCTGTCGTATCGTAATTAACTGACGGAGGATCAACCCGTGGTCGACCAACCGACTGTGGAGAAGGACGTCGGCCGGATCCAGCGTTCCAGCCGCGATATCACCACCCTGCCCACCGTAATGTCTCGCTGGCTTGCCACACAGTTGCCCGGCGGAATCACGCCGGAGATCACCGTGGAAAGCGGCGTCGACACCAACGGCATGTCGTCGGAGACGATCATGCTGACCGGCCGCTGGCAGGCCGACGGGAGCCCGGTCACCCAGCGTTGGGTCATGCGGGTGGCACCGTCTGACGAAGACGTCCCGGTGTTCACGTCCTACCGGCTGGACCACCAGTTCGAGGTGATGCGCCTGGTCGGTGAGCTCACGGATGTTCCGGTGCCGCAGGTCCGCTGGATCGAGAACACCGGCGAGGTGCTGGGCCGGCCGTTCTTCCTGATGGACCGCGTCGACGGCGAGGTCCCCCCCGATGTCATGCCCTACACATTCGGCAACAACTGGTTCGCCGACGCGACCGCAGCGCAGCAACGCACCCTGCAGGACTCCACCATTGAGGTTCTTGCCACCCTGCACTCGATCCCCGACGCGGTGAAGACATTCGGCTTCCTCGACGAAGGCGACCGCAGCGGGCCGACCGCGCTGCACCGGCACTTCGACCGAATCCGGGCGTGGTACGAGTTCGCGGTACCCGACATCGGCCGCTCACCGCTGCTGGACCGCAGCTTCGCGTGGCTGGAGGCGAACTGGCCGGCCGAGGCGGCCGCCGGCGACACGGTGCTGTGCTGGGGCGACTCCCGGATCGGCAACGTGCTCTACCGCGACTTCAGTCCGGTCGCCGTGCTGGACTGGGAGATGGTCTCACTGGGGCCACGCGAATTGGACGTGTCATGGCCGATATTCGCCCACGCAGTGTTCGAGGAACTCGCCGGACTCGCCGGATTCGCCGGACTGCCCCAGGTGATGCGCGAAGACGACGTGCGAGCCACCTACCGCAAGCTCACCGGCGTCGAACTCGGTGACCTGCAGTGGTTCTACGTCTACGCGGGCGTGATGTGGGCGATCGTGTTCATGCGCACCGGGGCCCGCCGGGTGCACTTCGGGGAGATGGACAAGCCGGAAGACCCCGAATCGCTCTTCTACCACGCCGGGTTGCTGAAAAAGCTGATCGGAGAACAGAACTGATGCTGGGCCCCCTCGACGAATACCCCGTTCACCAACTGCCGCAACCGATCGCCTGGCCGGGTTCATCGGACCGCAACTTCTACGACCGCTGCTACCTCAACGCCCACGACCGCACCGGCGACATCTTCTTGATCACCGGCTGCGGCTACTACCCCAACCTCGGCGTCAAGGACGCCTACGTGCTGGTTCGCCGCGGCGACACCCAGACCGCGGTGCACCTGTCCGACGCCATCGATCAAGACCGGCTCAACCAGCGCATCGGCAACTACCGCATCGAGGTCACCGACCCGCTGCGCTGCCTGCGGGTGGTCATGGACGAGACCGAGGGCATCGCACTGGATCTGCGCTGGGAAGGCCTGTTCGACCCGGTGCAGGAGCAGCGGCACATCCTGCGGACCGGCACCCGGGTGACCCTGGACGCGCAGCGCTTCGCCCAATTGGGCGCCTGGAGCGGGCAGATCGTGATCGACGGTGAGGAGATCGCCGTAGACCCCGCCGTCTGGATCGGCTCCCGGGACCGGTCCTGGGGTATTCGTCCGGTCGGCGAACGCGAACCCGCGGGCCGGCCCGCCGACCCGCCGTTCGACGGCATGTGGTGGCTGTACGTGCCGATGGCGTTCGAGGACTTCGCGGTGGTGATGATCATCCAGGAGGAGCCCGACGGCTTCCGCTCACTCAACGACTGCACCCGGGTCTGGCGCGACGGCCGCGTCGAGCAACTGGGCTGGCCGCGGATCTCCACCCGTTACCGCTCGGGCACCCGCATCGCCACCGGTGCCACCATCGAGGCCACCCGGCCGGACGGCACGCCGGTCCTCTTCGAGGTGGAATCCAAACTGCCGGTGCCCATTCACGTCGGCGGCGGGTACGGCGGCGACGCCGACTGGCTGCACGGCGAGTGGAAGGGCGAGAAGTTCACCGAACGACTCACCTACGACATGACCGATCCCGGCATCATCGGGCGCACCAGCTTCGGGATGATCGACCACGTAGGGCGCGCGGTGTGCCGCGACGGCGACGCCGCCCCGGTGGAGGGCTGGGGGCTCTACGAGCACGGTGTGCTGGGCCGCCACGACCCGACGGGATTCCCCGACTGGGTCACCATGGCGCCCTGACGCAGCCCTAACCGAGGTTGTCGACGATCTCGCCGATCACGGCCGGGGCGACCGGCGCGGCCTGGTAGACGCAGACGGTGTCGGAGATGCCTTCGACCCGGTCACGGATGTGGGCGGCCACCTGCGCGGGGGTGCCGCACGCGGCGATGGTGTGCAGCACGTCGTCGTCGATCAGCTCGCCCATCTGCGCCCAACGGCCCTGCTTGGACAACGCGTTGAGCTCGGGCTGCAGGTCTTCCCAGCCGTGCGCGGCGAGCACCGGTGCGTAGGCGGGGGTGGAGGCGTAGAAGCCGAGCAGCTTTCGGGTGGCGGCTTCGGCGGCTCGCAGTTCGGCGTCGGTGGCCCCGGTGGCCACGATGATCTCCGGGATCACCGCAAAGTCGTGCGGCCTGCGGCCGGCCCGGGTCAGCCCGGCATTCACCGCTGACATCGTCGAGTCTCGCAGGAATCGCTTGCTGGAGAACGGCATCACCAACAGCCCGTCGGCGTGCGCGGCGGCGGCACGGGTCAGGCGCGGGCCCAGCGCGCCGACGTAGATCGGCGGCGCACCAAAGGGGTTCGGCCCAGGACTGAAGGTCGGGGTCATCAGGGTGTGCCGGTAGTAGTCGCCGCGAAAGTCCAAGCGGGCACCGGTGTTCCACGATTCGAAGATCGCCCGCAGCGCCGCGACCAGTTCGACCATGCGATCCACCGGGTGGTCGAAGGCGGCACCGAAACGCTTCTCGATCTGGGCGCGAATCTGGGTGCCCAGCCCCAGCGCGAATCGCCCGCCGCTGAGCAACTGGTGGTCGTTGGCCTGGTGCGCCAGGTGAATCGGGTTGCGCGGGAAGCCGATCGCGACGTTGGTCATCAGGTCCAGGCCACCCACAGCGGCGGCCAGGGTCAGCGGCGCGAACACGTCATGCGGGCCTTCGAAGGTGAAGACGCCGCTGACGCCGGCATCGCGCAACTGGGTCGCCTGCTCGACGACACCGGTCAGTCCGCTCAGCGCGGTGAGAACCCTCAACGCCGCTACGAGCCGACTTCGCGCTCGTCGGCCAGGCCGTCGGCGAATCCGGTGGCCAGCTCAACGAGGCCGCGAAGTTCCTTATTGACCGCCCCCGGGTGTTCGAGGATCGAGCAGTGTCCTCCGCTCATCTCGACGAACTTGGTGAGATTCGGTGCGGCCGAGGCGATTCGCCGCGATGCGGCGATCGGCAGCAGCCTGTCGCGGGTGCTGCCGATGACCAGGGTGGGCACTGTGAGTCCCGCCAGGCTGATGTGCGACGGTCCGAGCGCGTCGACCAGCACCCGCACCCAGTGGCCGCGGCTGGCGGCCGGGGTCTTGGCGAACAGGTCGCAGATCAACGCCGACACTGTCGGGTCCGCCTCGCCACCGACGGCGAGCATGTGCACGAATTGCCGGACCGCGAGGTTGGCCGGCCCGACGATCGGGACGCTGCCGAAAGCGAGCAGCGCTCGGCGCGCCGCCTGAACCCGGGTCTGCTGCAGTGGTGGCGGCACCGGGAACAGCTTGACCTGCTCGAGCAGCTCGCCGGTGGTGGTGTTGATCAGCGCGACCGCGTCGGCGCGCTCGGAAACCCGGTGCCGGTAGCGGTCCGACCAGGCGCTGATGGCGATACCGCCCATCGAGTGTCCGGCGATGACGGCGCGCTCCCCCGGCGCCAACGTGGCTTCGAGCACCGAGTCGAGGTCCGATGCCAGGTGGGTCAGGCTGTAGCCACCGCTCTTGGGCACCCCACTGCCGCCATGGCCACGGTGGTCGTAGGCGATCACCCGGAAATCGGAGCTCAGATCGGCGATCTGATGCCCCCAGACCCGGATGGCGCAGGTGATGCCGTGTGCCAGAACAATCGGATACCCGTCGGAGGGCCCGAAGACCTGGGTATGCAGTTTGGTTCCGTCGGCGGCGCGAACCGCAATGGTGCGACCGGGCGGCAACGCCGCCGAGGTCTTCTCATCACGGACCCGCCGACGGGATTTCGGAGAACTCATTGCCACCTCATCAGAGCTGCGGCCACACTGCCGCCTCGTGAGTCTACGCCCGGTGGTCTAGGTTTTTCGGTAGCCACTGCTGTCCGGCCGACGAAGGGACCCCGATGCGCGCGGTACAGATTTCCCAGCTCGATGGACCGTCGGCCGCCCGGGTGGTCGATCTCGATGAACCCGCCGACAACGGGGCCAGTGACGTCGTGGTCGTAGAAGTCCACGCCGCAGGGGTGGCGTTCCCCGACGTGCTGCAGTCCCGCGGGCTGTACCAGCACAAGCCCCCACTGCCCTTCGTTCCCGGCGGGGAGGCAGCCGGAGTGGTCCGCAGCGCTCCGCCGGGCGCCCATGTCCAAGCCGGTGACCGGGTGGCGGCGCTGACCATGCTCAACGGAGCGATGGCGCAGGTGATCGCGCTGCCCGCCGAGCAGGTGTTCAAGCTGCCCGACACGGTGTCGTTCGAAGCCGGAGCGGGTCTGCTGTTCAACGACCTCACGGTGTTGTTCGCGCTGACCACGCGCGCCGGGCTGACCGAGGGCCAGACGCTGCTGGTACACGGCGCCGCCGGGGGCATCGGCACGTCGACATTGCGACTGGCCGGGCCGCTCGGCGCGTCGCGGGTGATCGCAGTGGTGTCCACCGCGGCCAAGGCCGAGACCGCCCTGGCCGCCGGCGCCACCGACACGGTGCTGGCCGACGGGTTCCGCGAGGCGGTGTCCGGGCTGACCGGTGGGCGGGGCGTGGATCTGGTGCTCGACCCGGTCGGCGGCGACCGGTTCACCGACTCGCTGCGTTCGCTGGCCCCGGGCGGGAAGCTGCTGGTGGTGGGCTTCACCGGCGGCGAGATCCCGACGGTCAAGGTGAACCGGCTGCTGCTCAACAACATCGACGTCGTCGGCGTCGGCTGGGGCGCCTGGGTGATGTCTCATCCGGGCGAGCTGCAGCGGCAGTGGTCGACGCTGGAGACGTTGTTGGCATCGGGGAAGGTGCCCGCTCCCCAGCCGGACGTATTCGGCCTGGAGCAGGCCGCAGATGCCTTGGCGGCGTTGGAGAACCGCACGGCGGCCGGCAAGGTCGTGCTGCGGATGCGCGACTGACCCCCATCCCGCACACGAGTTGACCAACAATATTGACCAACCTTGGTCAACCACCTAGCATCGGTGTCATGAAGCAGGTCAAGGTCCAGTATGCGAAGACACACCTGTCCGCGATGATCGCCGCCGTCGAGGGCGGCGAAGAATTCGTCATCGCCCGCGGCGACCACCCGGCCGCCCGACTGATCCCGCTCGCCAGCCCAGGCGACCGCGAACTCGGCTTCGTCGCTTATGTGGTTCCCGAGGCGTTCTTCGACCCACTGCCCGAAGAAGAACTCACCGCATGGCAGTGACGTACCTGCTGGACACCCATGCTGTGCTGTGGGCGCTCACGGCCCCGGCCCGCCTGGGACGCGAGGCTCGCGAAGTCCTCACCGACCGATCCGTCCCCATCGTTGTGTCGACGGTGTCAGCCTGGGAACTGTCCACCAAGCAGCGGCTGGGCAAGCTTCCTCAAGCAGACGCAATCCTTGGCGCCTATTCCAGGCATCTTGA
Organism: [Mycobacterium] zoologicum; assembly: GCF_020172665.1. Lineage (GTDB taxonomy): Bacteria > Actinomycetota > Actinomycetes > Mycobacteriales > Mycobacteriaceae > Mycobacterium > Mycobacterium zoologicum. The sequence continues at coordinate 3,155,986 of NZ_CP083985.1, forward strand.
CCGCTTAGGCGCCACCAGATTGCCGATCACCGAGGAGCACGCACTCCTGGCCGGACGACTCGACTGGGACCATCGGGACCCGTTCGATCGCATGCTCGCGGCCCAGGCAATCATCGGATCCATGACCCTGATCACCGGTGATGCCGCATTCGCCGGCCTTGCCGGCGTTCCGGTGTTGTGGTGAGATCACGGGCCCGCCGGACCAGTACCTAGATCTTCGAAACGAGAGGAACCGCGATGCCGGACAGTAAGTTTTCCGCATAGCTCCAGTGCGTTGCTCGACGCCGTCGAACAGTCGCCGAAGGCAGTTGCAGTACACGATAAATCGGCCTGGGTCGGGCTCTTCGCCGCCGACGGGCAGGTGAACGACCCCGTCGGGTCGACTCCCCATGTCGGCCCGGAAGCCATCGGGCGTTTCTTCGACACCTTCATCGCACCGAACACCATCGAGTTCGACGTCGCCAACGATGTGGTCGCGGGGATGTCGGTGTTTCGAGACCTCACGGTGCGTACCACGATGTCCACGGGTGTGACCATGCACATCCCGATGCACCTGCGCTATGACCTTGTCTCCGAAGGGCCGGACAACGCGCCGAAGATCCAGCGGCTGTTCGCTCATTGGGAACTGCAGAAGATGATCGGGCAGCTGCTGACCTCAGGTGGTCGTGGACTGTTGGCGTCGGTCATCCTGGGCCCGCAACTGCTTCGTCATCAGGGGCTCTCCGGCTGCGCCGGCTTCCTCCGCGGCCTGTCCGGGGTTCGCAAGCGTGGCAAGCGCCGGGTCGAGGATCTGGTCGCGGCACTGGGCCGCACCGATGTGCCAACGGTTTCCGCCCTGCTGGCACCGAACGCCACGCTGAGCACCGACGGCGTCACCAAGGCCACGGTTGCCGAGTTCGTCTCAACTGCACAGCATCTCGCGGTCGACAAGCTGCTTGCCGCCGGACACACCGTGACTGCCACGGTGCGGCTGAACGGCAGGCGCGGGGTGGGGTTGTTCGAGTTCGCTCGCGACTCCGCTGACCGGGGCGCGATTTCGGCTGTGCGCCTTTATATCTAGAGCAGGCCCGGGATGAGTGCCTTGCGGTTGGGCGGGTAGTCGGGGAACTGCTGCCGGTACCACTTGTGGGTCGCCATCGCCCGTGGGCCCAGGTTGGCGATGGAGAAGAGCACGAAGATCAGGCCGGGAACGGTCCAGGCCATGATCGCCCAGCCCGCCCACAAGATGAGCTCACCGAAATAGTTGCCCGAGGACACCCAGCGATACACCCCGCCGTACGGGATGCTGTACCCGCTGCTGCCGTCGGCGCGCAGCCCGATCAGGATGCGGTCGGCCTGGAAATTGATCACCCAGCCGATCACCGCGACAGCGAGGCCCAGGATGAAGCGGGGGTCGACGAACCAGCGCTCCTGCTGCAGGTGCGGGGCCAGTGCCACCGCATAGCCGTTGGCGAACCCGTTGACGGCGTTGAAGATGAAGCCGAAGGCGATTCCCGAGATAGGGAACCGCTTGTCATCGCCCTTGCGGCTGAGCGGATAGAGCAGCCCGCGGTAGAGGTAGTGGCACTGCCACAGCGCGTACAACACGACCGCCGGCGCTCCATGCCGGTGCGCCACGAGCCAGAACGTCACGGTGAACGCCCACCACTGCGGGCATTCGAACATCAGCCAGCTGATCTTGCCGGGCAGCGTGAAGCGCTGATCCGGGCCGGCGAACCGGCCGTAGGGATTGGTGAACCAGAAGCTGCCGGCGAAGGTGACGATCGTCAGGACGATCAGGAAGATGAGCGCGGCGTGGTAGAGACCGGCCATGGTGGAACCTTTCGTCCGGGGCGCTAGGCAGCGGGGTCTTGGCGCCTGCCCGGCGCGAAATGGTCGAAGGCGGCGCGCATGTCGGCGATGTTCCCATCGGTGTTCTGCAGCGTGACCGAAACGTCACCAAAGGTTTTCGTCCCCAGTCCCCGGGTTGCCCGTCGGATCCAGCCCGCGACGCCGTCGGGCGGGTAGTTTTCCGGGTCGTTGAGGTACAGGTCGGCGATCTGGATCCGGCCCATGTCGACGGTGGCTATGCGCTCGATCGCGCTCCACGGAATCACCCGTTTGCAGTAGCGCCGCCCGTAGACACCTTCGGCGTCGACGCGAACCTCGACGCCGGACTGGAAGAGCTGCGGAACCATCATCACCAGACCGAGACCGAAGAACACGATCCCGATCCAGCCGATCACGTGCAGGGTTTCGGGTGGAACCCCACGCACCGCGTCGATCGGCCCGAAGCCTCCCGCGAGCCGCACCCCGCCCAGCAGCAACGCCACCGCGAGGGCGACCAGGCGCGCGACCCGCCAACGATTCAGATGTGCCTCGAACGGCATGCGCCCTCCCGATGTGTCGATGGGAGAACCCTAGTGGACGTGCAACTGTGAGGTGACTATGAGTCACCGTCGGTATCGGCGATGCGCGCCTTGAACTCTGGGCACTCCACCAGCGGCGTGTGGGTACAGGTGACGGCGTGGGTGAGGCTGTCGCGCATCCGGGTGAGACGCGCGATCTCCTCGTCGAGCTGACTGGCTTTCTCGGCCATTCGGACCCGCAGTTCGGTGTCGCTGGGTGTGGCCGACAGGAATCGCTCGATCTGGGCCAGGGTGAACCCGGCCGACTTGGCGCAGCCGATCAGCGCGAGCCGGTCGAGCACCGCCGGCTCGTAGGTGCGGCGCAGACCGTTGCGCTCCCCCGAGGTGATCAATCCACGCCGCTCGTAGAACCTCAGGGCCGATGACGCCAGGCCCGATCGCTTGGTCACCTCGGCGATGTCCAGCAGCATTGTCCGTTCCTTGACTTGAAGTGTGGTTCAAGTCAGATACTAGCGACACCCCCGCCCCCAGCGAAAGGAAACCTCCATCATGACGCTACATCCGCAGGTCAAAGCACATCTCGATCGACTGGCCGGCAGCAACTTCGCCGACCTGCACGACTTCACCCCGGAGCAGGTTCGCCAGGGTATGCGACTCATGACCCAAGCCCTGGGCCCCGGCGAAGCCGTTGCCGCCGTGCAGGATCACGTCATTGCCACCCCATCCGGTGAGTTGGCGATCCGGATCTATCACCCGCAGCCGGACCGGGCGCTGCCTGTCCTCGTCTTCTTCCACGGCGGTGGCTACGTACTCGGCGACCTGAACACCCACGACAGCCTGGCCCGAGCACTGGCCAACCGCACCAGTCGCGTCGTCGTCTCCGTGGACTATCCGCTGTCCCCGGAGCAAAAATATCCGGCCGCGATCAATGCCGGTTTCGCCGCCACGCGCTGGGTGGCCGCGCACGCGGCGGACTTCGGCGGCGACGGTACGAACCTCGCGGTCGCCGGCGACAGTGCCGGAGGCAATCTCGCGGCGGTGGTCGCACTGCTCGCCCGCGACGCCGGTGGCCCCGAGATCGCAGCCCAAGTGCTGATCTATCCCGACGTGGATTTCCGGCGCAGCAACGTCTCCATCCGGGAGTTCGCCGGCAAATACGGCAACATCAGCCGACCGACGCAGCAGTGGTTCATGAACCACTACCTCAACGCCGAGCATGAAAAGCTGGACGGACACGTCTCGCCGCTGCTGGCCACGGCACTCGACGGACTGCCACCGGCGCTGATCATCACCGCCGAATACGACGCATTGCGCGACGAAGGCGAGGAATACGGCACCCGGCTTCGGGCTGCTGGAGTTCTCACCACCGTCATCCGCTACCCGGGCATGATCCACGAGTTCATCCGCTGGCCCTTCGACGACGCCGCCCGCGCACTCGACGACATCGCTGCCGCGCTGCGGACGGCTGCAGTGTCTCCGCGTTGACCCGCCCCGGGCAGCCGCGGCATCTATCGTTGGCGCGATGACCGAGCTGCGAACCCGACGTCGGGGCGTCATGCAATCGCTCACCGGGCTCAGCGTCCGCTACGTCGAGCGCCTGATGCCCGACCCGTATCTGTTCGCGGTGATCCTGACGCTCATCGTCGCCGGGCTGGTCGCCGCGCTGGTGCCCGGAGCATCCGCCCACGGCATGCTGACGGCGTGGTACTCCGGCGTCTGGGGGCAGGCGAATATCTTCACCTTCGCCTTCCAGATGGTGCTGATCCTGGTGACGGGATACACGCTGGCCGAGGCACCGGTTCTCAAGCGAGCCATCGTTCGCGCCGCCGCGCTGCCGCGCACTCAGGCGCAGGGCGCGCTGCTGTGCTTCACCGTGAGTGCCGTTGCCTCCCTGCTGAACTGGGGCCTCGGACTGGTTGCCGGAGCGCTGGTGGCCCGGCAGCTGGCGCGGCGTTTCCCCGACTCGCATTTCGGCTACCTGATCGCCGCGGCGTTCATGGGTTTCATCGTCTGGACGCAGGGGCTCTCGTCGTCGATCGCGCTGGCGAACACCGATTCGGGCAGCCCCATCAACGTGATCCACAAGATCGCCGGCTTCACCGTGCCGTTGAGCCAGACCATCTTCCAGCCGTACAGCTGGTTGTCGGTGATCCTCGTGCTGGCGATACTCGGGCTCGCGGTGTGGCGAATGGAACCCTCCGAGAGCCTGGCCCCCGATCCCGCGGTGTTCGAAGACGAAGCAGCCGTTGATGTATCGGCCGGCACGACGTTCGCCGAATGGCTGGAGAACCAGTGGATCCTCAACGTGCTGCTGTTCGCCGCGGGCATCAGCTACTTCGTGGCCAGTGGTTTCGCGCTGAACATCTCGTCGATGATCATGCTGTTCACCATCACCAGCGCCCTGCTGCACCACACCCCGATCCGGTTCATCCGGGCGTTCACCGGCGCCGCGAAGGTATCGGGCCCGCTGCTGCTGCAGTATCCGCTGTACGGCGGCCTGGTCGGCCTGCTCGCCTATCAGGGCTCCGAGGGCTCAAAGCCGTTGCAAACACTGCTGGCCCAGATGCTCGTGACCGGCGCGACGCAGTACACGCTGCCGTTCTTGACGTTCCTGGGCTCGGTGATCATCAGCCTGTTCGTGCCGTCCGGCGGAGGGCACTGGGCGGTGCAGGGCCCGATCGCGGTCGACTCCGCGCTGGCGATCGGGCAGCAGTCGCCGGCCTATCTGGGATTGATCTCCATGGCTGTGGCCGTCGGCGAGGGCGTGGCGAACATGATCCAGCCGTTCTGGCTGCTCCCGCTACTGGCGATCGCGAAGCTCAATGTCCGCCAGGTGATGGGGTTTACGGTGGTGGCTTTCGTCATCGGGCTGGCGGTGTTGGGGGCGATGACATTGATTGCGCCGTGGGTGATTTGAGTGAGGTGGTTTCCACACCCCGCGCAACGATATCGACTGCTATCATCGTGAGATGAGCGATCTCCTGATCCGTGACGTTCCCGACGACGTGATCGCCCGCCTCGATGCACAGGCCGAGCGACTGGGCCTCTCCCGCGTCGAGTACGTGCGCCGCCAATTGGCGGCCACACCGGCCGCCCCGCGGCGGTCGATCACATCCGAGGACATGGAGCGATTCGCGCAGAACTGCGCCGCCCTCGCTGACGAGGAGCTGATGCGTAAAGCGTGGGGCTGGTGACCGAGCAGCAGTGGCTGATCGACAAGTCGGCCCTGGTCCGACTGTCGGCCTGCGCCGACCCCCGACTCTGGCACAACCGCATCGGACGAGGCCTCGTCCGAATCAGCACCGTCACCAGACTGGAAGTGGGCTTCTCCTGCCAGACCGGCGACATCGCCCGCCGCGAACTGCGTGAGCCACCGGTGTCTTTGATGCCGGTGGAGTATCTGCAGCCGCGAATCGAGGACCGCGCCCTCGAAGTACAGACCTTGCTGGCTGACCGCGGTCAGCACCGTGCTCCGTCGATCCCCGACCTTCTCCTCGCCGCGACTGCCGAACTCGCCGGGCTGACTATCCTGCACGTCGACAAAGACTTCGATCTGATCACCGCGATTACCGGGCAACCCACGGAGCGATTGCAGCTGGCCTGAGCTCGCCGCTCAACATCGAAGCCGCTGCTGCACCCACCCCCAGTCGATGCGCTCCTGCTCCAGCCTCACACGCTCCCCCAGCACGTCGGAGACCAGGTCGGCATACAGCTCTTGCTCGTCCGTCGCCAGCCGGGTGAGAGCCGAGTGGGCCGGCCGGTCCTCGGTCACCCACCGATCACAGTGCGCCAGCAGTGTCTCCCGGTCCATTAGCACCGAACGCGCCAAAGGCAACCAAGCCCGTAGCCGGTCGAGGATGGCGAACCCGTGCGTGTCGATATCGCCCCAGTACACGACGTCGGCCTCGGCCAGCCACGGCAATCGGCCCACGGCGTCTACCTCGAAACCCTTGCCCCAGATCACCACCCCGTCGTCGGGAACCTCAAGGCTCAGGTAGCTGATCTCGTTCTCCACGATGATCACGATCCCCGGTTGCACGTCCAGCCGCGCCAGCTCCTCGGAACGCAGCGCCAGCTCAGTCAACGATGTCGGGAACCCCAGTGACGGTGCGGGCCGCAGCCGCACCAACCCGGGTTTAGCCCGAAGTCCAAGCCCGGAAAGGAATCCCGACGCCGACGAAGGGACGCCCAGCATCGCCGCCAGAGCCGAGCGGTGCCGCTCGGCGAACTTGGTGTCCACACCGGGTGCGCTGATCTCTCGCAGATAGCGCTGCGAGCCCCGGTTCGTGTCCAGCCACTCGTAGGCGGCGATCAGCTGCGGCAGCTGCGACCCCAGGTCGAGGGCACGATGCGGATTGTCGACGATCCAGTGCCGCACCAGCGGATACCCTTGCGCGAGAGCCAAAAGCCCGTCGAACCGGCGCACCGATGCCGCCACCCCCAGCAGCACCCAGGCCTGCTCAATACCTGACACCACCGCACGAAGCGGCAGACGGTTGCGACCGACCGCCCTGCCGCCGATCGACTGCCAGACCAGCGTGTACCTTGTGTCGTCGCGCCGACCGGCATCCAGGGCCGCCACCCAGGCGCGGGCGGCGGAGATGTCGTCGCCGATCTGCGAGGGTTTCGGGCCGCGCAGCGGCACCTCGATCGGCGCGAAGGGCTCGCCGTCGGCGTAGCCGCGCAGTAGCGATCCGTCTGCCCAGCGGCGTCGGACCTTAGCGGCGATGTCCTCTGGCGTGGTCCACCCCATTAATGCCGTCCGTCGCGGCGGGTCCGGTACTCCTCGATCGTCATCGTTTGCAGCCGCGAGAACGTACCGCTCGGGTTGTCGACGAAACCGATAGCCTTCACGTACGGCTCGATGACGTGCACCTTCTGCAACGGGGTGACGATCAACAGCTGCAAGCCCAGCGTCGCGAAGAGATCAAGCGCGTAGCGGGTCGAGACGTCCGAGCCGCGCCCGAACGCCTCGTCGATGACCGCGAACCGGAAGTCGCGTGATCGTTCGACACCCCATTCCAGACCGAACTGGTACGCCAGCGATGCGGCGAGGATGGTGTAGGCGAGCTTCTCCTTCTGGCCGCCGGACTTGCCGTCGGAGTCGCTGTAGTGCTCCCACTCGATATCGGTGTCGGCGTCGCGTTCGGAGGCGGAGAATGCGAACCAATTGCGTACATCGGTGACGCGCCGAGTCCAGTTCTTGTCGGATTCGGCGTAGCCGTCTCGGCCGCGGAATCGCTCGATGATCCGTTTGACATCGAGGAAGCGCTGCTCGGAGTACTGGTCCCCGTCGACGGCGAGGCTGTCGTTGGTCAGGTTGCGCAGCTCCGAACGGAACTGCGCAACATCGCTGTTGGTGGTGGGCTCTTTCTCCAGCTTGATGTAGCGGCCCGGGTTGTAGGGCACCGCACCGAGCGCTTCGTTGATGCGGTTGACCCGCTCGTCGATGGCCGCGGCCTGCCGACCCAGCCAGTTGTTGAACCCGGCCAGCTCCTGGATGGCGTTCTTATTGAGCTGCTCTTTGAACTCGGCTTCGAATCGCGGCAGATCGTCGTTGGCGACGCGGTCACGCAGCGCCAGGAAATCGGCGCGGGCCTCGACGGTGGCGTCCATGTCCGCACGGAACTCGGGCCAGCGGCGCAGGACGTCGCTCATGTACTGCCCCAGGTTCAGGGCGTGACCGTTGAGTTGGCCGGTGCGACGCTCGATCCGGCGGTGCAGATCCGCTGAGAGCGCGACCTCGGTGTCCGCGCAGTCGACCGCACGCACCGGACGGTTTTTCCCGAGCCGCTCACCAAGGGCCGGATACGACGCCTGGGCGGCGATCAGTTCCTCTTCGGGCCGGCCGGCCACGAAGTCGTCGTCACGCTTTTTGCCTTGCTCGGCTTGGATTTTCGTAGCCTGCGCGGTGGCCAGTTGTCCGGTGATCTTGTCGATCAACTCCCCCACCACGCGGGCCTGCTCGGCGTTATCGACGAGAGCTCGAGTGATTTCCGCCAGTCGTGATGACCCCTGCTGTAGTCGGACCCGTTCGGCGTCATGGTCTTTCGCACGCAACTCGGCTTCGTCGGCATCCAGGTCGGTCCAGGAGCCGAAGGTCTCCAGCCGGGCCAGCGCTTCCAAACCCGCTTGCAGCCCGTCACGCCGCGACATGAGCTGCGCGAGTCCGGCGGCCACACCGGCAAGCTCATCCTCGGCCTCGGTGCGTTCGGCGTACAGCGCGGCGATCTTTCGTTCGTTGGCCCAGCCCAGCACCCACCGGCGCGGGTCGTCGTGGCGGTGCCGGTCGTCCTTTTCGTGGCGCTCACCGGAGCGCACCTGGCCCTCGCGGGTAACGGCACGCTTGCAACTGCGGAACTCCGCCAGGTCAGCCGCGCAGCGGTGGTCGGCGCGCTTGGTCAGTTCATCGACCAGGTAATCCCGGAACGGTCCGTCCTTGACGTCGAGGCAGTCGGCGAGTATCAGCCTGTCGCTGACCGGTCGTTGCAGCCGAACTCGTTGCCGGGGAACCCGTTCGTAGACCAGCTTGGCGCCGGTCACCTGTCCGCCGCGGCCTCGGAAGGTGAGCCGTCGGCCGTTCACCCAGCCGGTGACGGCGTCGTAGTGTTGTTGCGGCACCAGCAGCGACAGCGCGAACCCGCGCAGCACCCGTTCGGCGGCGCCCCGCCATGGCGCGTGTTCATCGGCGACGTCGATGAGCTCACCGGCGTAGGGCAGATCTTCCGGTGTCAGTCCGAGGTCGGCGCAGAGTTCCGCGCGCACGTCGACCTGTTCGACAGGCAGGTTGCTGGTGCGGTTCTCCAAGCTGGTCAGTTCGGCGGCGAGCAGGTCACATCTCCGCTGCAGGTCCTGCTCGCGGCCGATCTGCTCGGAGGTGGCGGTGTCGAGGGCACGCTTGTCGTCGAGTCGATGCGTGCGTTCGGTGGGCAGCGCAGCGGTCAGCGCCGCGAATTCCGCACTGCCGGTGACGGGTTTCAGCCCCGCGGCGTCGACGGCCGCGTCGAACAGGGTGCGGGCACCGCGACGTTTGTCGGCTTGGGTTTGCGCCTCGCGGGCCAGCCGCTCCAACTCGCCGATACGGTCCCCGCCAGCCTTGGCACGTTCTTCGATGAGCGATTCGCGTTCGTCGGTCATCACCTGTTGCCGGGCTTTGGCGGTGTCCTGCTCGGCCAACAGCGCCGCGCCTTTGACCTCTAGATCCGCAATCTCGTCGGCGAACAGACCGGCGCGAAGTTCGGCGATGAACAGTGCGACCGCGGATCGTTCGCGATCGAGTGCGTCGCGTTCAGCAAGCGCGGCATCGTATTTCGCGGCGGTCGCCGCGATGGGCTCCAGAGCTTCCAACTGCTCGCGGGCGCGCTTCACGGCGTCGTGGGCCTTGGTCAGGTCGTCGAAGTGGGCGATGATGTCCGCGACACGCGCACTGGCGTCGCTGGGTTCGAGCATGTGGTCACGCACGAAGTCGTTGAGGTTGCCGACCGATTTCATCGAGACCGTCTGGTGGAACAGCTCCAGCGCCTGCTCCGAGCGCACTCCCAGTAGGCGACGCAACGACGTTGCGTATTTGGGGAATTCGTCGAAGATCTCGGTCCCCGACGCTCGCAACCTTTTGCGAAGATCCCGCAAGTCGGTGCCGAAGTCGGCGAAGTCCGTGGCGACCGAGAGTTCCTTGGTCGCAGTGACGTAGAAACGGTAGGGCTGGCCGGTGGGCTCCCGCTGTTGAAAGACCTGCGCCAAGGTCACTGTCTCGTTGTGTCCGTGGTTGATGAATACGCCGAGAATCACCGAGTAAGTGCGGCGGTTCTCCCGCAGTCCCTTGGGACGCGACTTGCTGGTGGCCTCGACCCGTTCCGACTTGTAGTGGCCTTCGACGTAGGAGCGCAGGGTGCGTTCCTTGGCGTCAGCGCCGGCGGCCTTGTTGTAGGCGGCCTTGTGGGCCGGCACCAGCAGTGTGGTGAGCGCGTCGACGACCGTCGACTTGCCTGAGCCGATATCGCCGGTGAGCAGGGAGGTTTCGGTGCCGGGGGTGAACCGCCAGATCTGATTGTCGAAGGTGCCCCAGTTGTAAACCTCCGCGTAGGCCAGGCGGTAGCCGGCCCGCGGGGCGGGGCCGAGCTCGACCGCGGAGAACAGTCCATCACTCATCGTCTACTCCCGCCCCGGCGTATTCCTCCAGTTTCGCCGCGAAGTTCGACAGCGTCGCAGCGTCGACATACGCCTTAAGGATTCGCCGTACCTCCCAGTGGTCACGCTGCCCGCGCATTTGCCGCAGAAAGCCCAACTCGGCCGTCTTCTTGATGGTGGTCTCCGCCTGGTCGACGACGCGGGCGTCGTTGGTGGACTCGGCCTGGAACAGCCGCAGCATCTCCACGATCTGCTCGGTGGTCAGCACCAGCCTGCCTTCGGCGCCGATGGTCTCGAATTCGACGAGCCGCTTGCGCAGCAACACCAGCAGCAGGCTGACGTTGTAGGTCAGTGCGCGCCGCCGGACCAGCCGAGGCAGCACGTCGTCGCCGTCATCCTGCGATCGGGACCGCAAATAGGCATAGCCTTCGGCGTCGTCAATGACCACGTCGACGCCGATGGTGGCGAAATGATCGCGGACACTGGCGCCGAGCCGTTCCAGCGTCACCCAGGTGTCCTCGTCGGACTCGCGGTAGACGACACCTTGCATCAGCCGGATGATCGCGCTGGCAACCGCGTGTTCATTGCTCATCGGCGTCGCACCGTCACTTTCGGCAGCCGCGCCCGCTTGATTACTTCTGGATCGGCGGGGTCGACGTAGTCCAGCAGCGTCTCGTCGTCCGCATCCATCTCGACCGCCACGTCGTCGTCGGCCAGCGCAAGGTAGCCGACGATCTCGGCCGCACCCTTCTCGATCGGATGGATCGCAACCACATCCGACAGTAGCGCCGAGGAACCCTCAGGCAGGACGTCGCGGATGATCTCGGTCAGGCGGGCCTGGTCGATGAAGGTCTGAGAGAACAGCAGATCGGCGTCCACTTCCTCGGTCCCCTGCTGGATCTTGCTCTCGACCGCTACGGCGACGGGGGGCTGATACAGCGGGCGCTCGAAAGGCAGTGCGATCTCGATGCCCGGCTGGTCGACTTCGAGGCCGAAGGGCGGAGGGTTGCCGCGAAGGTCAAGGGCGACAACCTCGACAGCCCGGACCAATTCCAGGACGCGCCGGTTCTCCAGCCAGACCTGGTCATCGAGGAAGCGGCGCAACTGTTCGGAGATCTGCCGGACGGTGCGCTGCGCGCGATCGGCGGCTTCCGACCAGTCGTGGTGAATGCCGCGGATCCGGTCATCGGCAGCGATCGCGTCCAGGGCTGACACCTTGGCGAGCAGCTCGGTGAGCTCGATCTGACGCGACTCCGACAGCAGGAATTCATAGAACGATCCGAAGCTGCGGCCCTGATCGGAGCCAGCGATCTGGGAGCGGCTGCCGACCAGCTCGGCCAACAATTCGCCCTTGGAGCCGTCCCAGGCGGCAATCTTCTCCCGTGCCGCGCGGTCGAGCAGCCGGAAGTTCTCCTCCACCTCACGGAAATCGGACAGCAGCTCGCGCGCGGTGGCCGACAGTTGCTGGTAGCGGTCGCGCACCGCCGTCGCATCCAGCAAGGTCAGCACGCCGGATTCCACCGCCGCGATCTGCGCATCGATCTCCTCGCGGCGACGGCGCAGCTCGGCTAGGCGCACATCGGCCTGCTCCTCGGTGCCGTGCACGATCTGCCGCAACAGTTCGACCACGGTGTGCAGCCGCGATTCGGTGCCCACGAAGGACCGTCCCTGTAGTGAGGTAACCCATGCGTAAGCCTTCTCGAACGCGGGCGTGACCTCGTAATGCACGTCGTCATCGCCGGGCGGGTAGTAGCGCCTCAGATAGCCGGCGTCGGTGGCCGCCCAATCCTCCAGGTAGGACCGCGGCTCTTTCGGAAAGCGCTGCTCGACATCATCACTCGCGGTGTTCAAGGCGTATAGGTGATCCCCCAGCGCCGCCGCGACCTCACCAGCCGGGCAGCCGCCCCGGTTGCTCTCGACGAAGAACGCGCCGAGGAAAGACAAGATCAGCGTGGCGTTGCCGGCGCGCAGCAGCCGCCACGCGGGGTGCCGCTCTCGCAGCGCGTCGATCGCCGGGTAGTCCACGTCCCCAGCGTAGGGAATGGCACCGACATTTAGCGTGTGAGTGGGTCCGTGGGCGGAAACGTTGTCGATGGCGGCAGTTCGTCGGCGTCGAACCTGCGTAGAGCCGTACCTGGGGCGCTACGCTGCTGTCTCGTGCAGCGGACACGCCTGGACACTGCCCGGATCCGAGCGGCCCGCGGGGTCATCGATCCGGCTTTTCTCGATACCCCGCTGTACCGCTGCGACGGGCTGGAAGCCGAACTCGGGTGCGCGGTGAGCATCAAACTCGAAACACTGAACCCGGTCCGCAGTTTCAAAGCCCGCGGTGCCGAGGTCGTCGCGAGCCGCCTCGTCGAGGACGGCGCGCAGGCGGTGGTGTGCGCCAGCGCAGGCAATCTCGGCCATGCCCTCGCCTGGTCCGGTCGACGCCGGGGACTCACCGTCACCGTCGTGGCATCGCATGCTGCGCCGGCCGCCAAGCTTGATCGCATCCGCGAATTGGGCGCCCGGCTGGAGTTGGTGGACGGTGACTTCGATGTGGCACGCGAACGGGCGCAGACCATCGCGCGCCACGAGGGCATCCGACTGGTCCAAGACACCGTGGACATCGAGACCTGCGAAGGCGCGGCGACCATCGGGCTGGAATTGGTGGACGCCGCAACGTCATTCGACGCGGTCTTGATCGCACTCGGCGGAGGGGCACTGACCATCGGTGTCGGTCATGTGATGAAGGAGCTGGCGCCCGGCGTCGAGGTGATCGGTGTTCAGCCGTTGGGCGCGCCTGCGATGACGTACTCGTGGCAGCAACGGCGCGTCGTCACCACGGACTCGACCACCACTATCGCCGACGGCGTTGCCAGCCGCAGCCCTATCCCGGCCGCATTGGACGATCTCCTGCAAGTCGCCGACGACGCCGTCCTGGTCCGGGAGAGCTCGATCATCGCCGGTATGCGACTGCTTCTCGATCATGCGGGTCTGGTCGTCGAACCCTCGGCCGCACTCGGTGTCGCCGCGATCCTGGAGGATCGCTCCCGCTTCGCCGGTCGGCACGTCGTCACCATCGTGTGCGGCAGCAACGTCGATGTGGCGACGTACCGTCGCTGGGTCGGCGTCGGGCCGTAGGAAGCTGAAAAAGTGGCCCCCGGAAACTTCTCCGGGGGCCACCTTCCACTAGTAGCGGGGACAGGATTCGAACCTGCGACCTCTGGGTTATGAGCCCAGCGAGCTACCGAGCTGCTCCACCCCGCGTCGGTAGGTACGAGGTTACCGAATAGGCGGCGACCGCGCCAAATCGCCTGCTGTCGAAGCCCTCGCCAGCCCGTCGTGGGAACGCAGCGGCTCAAATCGGCCTGTAATCAAAATTAACTAATCTGGGGCCCGCATCCACTTCTACCCAGCACGTCCTGCGACTATCGAGGGCAAAATCGGGAATGCAAAATTAACTTTCCTCTTGCAGCGCGGCCTCGGCCGTGGCATGCTTCTCGCACAAGCCAATTGAGTCCTGCATCACATCCCGCTGCGGCGGGACCAGAAGAGTCGGGAGAACTTTCAGATGCCAGGCATTGTCGACGGCATTGGCCGTCTACTCAGCTATCGGATGAGCGTCGGTGAACTGATCGGCATGGGCCTGATCATCGGCACGCCCTACCTGATCATCGGGTTGGTCTGGTCGTTGACCCACACCGCGCACCTGCACGAGATGCAAGGACTTGACCTGATCGTGTCCTTCCTAGGGTCGATCGTGTCGTGGCCGGTGCTGCTGGTCTCCAACGTGTGCATGCAGTGACCCGATGGCCACACCGGATTCCGCGCGTCGGCTGATCCAACTCGCCGACCGACAACTGGCCGGCCGAGCAGGCCTGCGCGCCGTCGTCGACTGGCTCGTGCAGTACCTGCAGAACCATCCGATCCAGTCGCTGGGCACCGGCGGCAGCCAAGTGGTACTGGGGGTGCGAGCCGTCCAGTACCTGTTCGTCGACCTGTTCACCGGCCGGCTGCTGCTCGGCGAGTTCATCGACCAGACGGCGTTCGTGGCCGGCGCCGCTTTCCTGCCAACGGTTTTCGTCACCATCCCGGTGGGAGTGACACTCTCGATCCAGTTCAGTGTGCTAGCCGGCCAAGTCGGCGCCTCATCACTGGCCGGCGCGGCCACCGGGCTGGTCATCATCCGCCAGGCGGCTCCCCTGGTCGCCGCGATGCTGCTCGCGGTGGCCGTCGGTTCCGCGGTCTGCGCCGACCTGGGCTCACGGGCCATGCGCGAAGAGATCCAGGCCATGGAGGTCATGGGCGTCTCACCGGTGCGGCGTCTGGTGGTTCCGCGACTGGCCGCCCTGATGACCGTCGGCGTACTGCTCACCGGCATCACCTTTTTCGTCGGCTACGTCGCCGGCTACATCTTCAACGTTTTCCTGCAGAACGGGACCGCCGGCTCGTTCATCGCCACCTTCTCGTCGTTCTCCGACGTCGGAGACATGTGGCTGGCATTCGCCAAATCGATCGTCTTCGGGATGATCGTCGCGATCGTCAGCTGCCAGAAGGGCCTCGACAGCCACGGCGGACCCGCCGGCGTCGCCAACTCGGTGAACGCCGCCGTCGTCGAGTCCATCCTGCTTCTGATGTTCGTCAACGTCTTGATGAGCCAGCTCTACGTGATCCTGTTCCCCAGGCAGGCGCTGTAGACAATGGTCATTCCCAGCGCTTTTGAGATACCCGGGCTGCGGTCGGTCACCGGTCTGTTCAGTGGCGTGTTCTTGGCGGTGGCCCGCGCCGGCCATCTGGTGCATTTCTTCGGCCGAACCCTCGCCTCGATACCGACCATGCTGCGTCACTATCGGCGCGAGATGCTGCGACTGCTCTCCGACATCGCCTGGGGCAACGGGTCGATCGTGGTGGGCGGTGGCACCATCGCCGTCGCACTGGCACTCGGGGCGATCGCCGGTGCGCTGGTCGCCGTCGAGGGCTACAACGTGCTGGACCTGCTCGGCCTGGGACCCGCCACCGGCCTGATCTCCTCGTTCGCCACCACCCGCGAACTCGCCCCGATCATGGTGGGGATGGCGTTCATCGCCCAGGCCGGCTGCCGCTTCACCGCCCAGCTCGGCGCCATGCGCATCAACGAGGAGATCGACTCGCTCGAAGCGATGGCGATCAACCCCATCCCGTTCCTGGTCACGACCCGGGCCGTCGCATCGGTGATCGCGGTGGTCCCACTGTTCCTGGTGGCGCTGGGCATCGCCTACGTGTCCTGCCAGTTCTCCGTCATCCTGATCTCCGGGCAGTCCAACGGGTCCTACCTGCACTACTTCTCACTGTTCGTCAACGGCCGCGACGTGCTGTACGCGACGTTCAAAGCCACCGTGTTCGTGTTCGTGTCCTCGACCATTCAGAGCTACTACGGGTTCGTCGCATCGGGCGGCCCGGCAGGGGTCGGGGTGGCCGCCGGACGGGCGATGCGCACCAGCGTGACCGCGGTGGTTGTGGTCAACATGTTCATGACCATGGCGCTGTGGGGCGTCGAATCCGGCGCCAGGTTCGGGGGTTAGGCGATGCCCAACTCATTCGACACCGATCCGCGCGGGCCCTCCAACCTTCGGGTGTTCGTGCTGGGCGTGGTGTTCATCATCGTCGCCGTCGCCATCGCGACGCTCATGGTCGCCAAATCCCAGGGCCGCCTGGACAACCTGGTGCGAGTCAACGTGCGGCTGACCAACATCGGCGACGGCCTGCCGCCTCGCTCCGATGTGAAGTACCACGAACTGCTGGTCGGCTCGGTCTCCGACATCACCCCGTCCACGCACGGGCTGCCCAACGAAGTTCACATCGTGCTCAAACCCGAACATGCGGTCAACATCCCCGACACCGTTACCGCCCGGGTCGTACCGGCCAACCTGTTCGCCGTGTCGGCGATCCAGCTGGTGGACAATGGCATTGCCCGCGACCACCTCCGCTCGGGTGCCGTGGTCCTCGAAGACGAGTCACTACCCACCGTGCTGTTCCAGAACGTACTGAACAAACTCCGGCAGTTGATCAGCCCTCTGGGCCGCAAACCCGACGACACCACCGTCGGCGTGATCGCGGCCCTGGGCACCGCCACCCACGGGCGCGGCCAGGAACTCACCGACACCGGACACAACCTGAACGAGATTCTGGCGCAGCTGAACTCCGTTGTCGCCGAGGATGACGCCGGGCCGACCACCTTGTCCGCACTCACGGCGGCAGCCGAAGGCCTGCAGCAGGCGTCGCCCGAACTGTTCGATGCACTCGACCGGTCGATCCGGCCGATGGCCACCATCGCCGAGAAGGGACCGCAGCTGTCCAGTCTGCTGGCTGGCGGAACCGACACCGCGACCACGCTGGCCGGCGCCCTGGAGAATCAGTCCGAGCGGATGATCACGATCACCAGTCAATTCACCCCCGCTCTCGGGGTGATCGCGGATCACGCCGATGAATTCCACGGCGTGTCAACCAAGTTGCAGACTCTTGCCGATCGGATCTACGACATAATCTGGGATCCGAACGAGAATCTGCTCCAGGTCAAGGCGGCGATCGCACTGACGCCGAGCCGCACCTACGTCCGCGCGGACTGCCCACGTTACGGCGAGCTGGCCGGGCCGAGCTGCGCGACCGCACCGAAGGTGCCCACCGCGCCGGACCTGTTCCCAGCGCTGGAATCTCAGGGCGTATCACCCACCCCGGGCATGACCGAGAATCGCCCAAACGTCACCCCACCGCGGCACTCCATGCCGGGCGATCCGCAGGGGCCACCGATCCCCCCGCCGCCGGGACCCCCGGCCGAGGTCCCGGCCGCCGAGCCGCAGGGGGCGGTCGCAGGCGGCAACGTCGGACTGGTCGGAAGTCCGCAGGAGAAGCAGCAGATCAGCCTGATCGCCGGCAGCGCCGATACCCCCACCGTGCTGCTGCTCGCCCCGTTGCTGCGCGGTAGCACGGTGCACCTGTCCCAGACCGCGAAAGAAGGTGGCCGGTGAGGCAACGCAGCAGATCGGTGATCGGCATGGCCATCTTCACCACCTTCGCCCTGACCGTCACCTGGATGGTCTACAACACGTTGCGCCGCGACATCGCCGGGCCCACCTACACCTATTCGGCGATCTTCAGCGACGCCTCCGGCATGGGCCCCGGCGACGACGTCCGTGTCGCCGGTGTGCGGGTCGGGCGCGTCGACCGGGTCAGCCTGCAGGGCACCACCGCCAAAGTGCAGTTCCGGGTGCAACGCGACCAGCGGCTCTATCGGAACACGGTCGCCTCGGTGACGTATCAGAGCATCATCGGGCAGCGCTACCTCGGTCTGGCCCAGGGGCCCGGTGACAACCACGACACCCTGCCCGACCACGGCCAGATACCGATCGAACACACCAATCCGTCGTTGGACGTCTCCTACATGCTCAATGGATTCGAGCCGCTGTTCGCCGAGCTCGACCCCGAGCAGATCGACAACATCAGCAATGCGACAGTCCTTGCGCTACAGGGCAACAAGTCATCGATGCTGACGCTGATCACCCAGGCCTCGCAGATGGCCGAGACCTTCGCCGGACCCGACGAGGTGCTCAGCACGCTCATCGTCAACCTGGACCGGCTGATGGCAGACCTGGCCGGCCAGAGCACCAACCTGGAGAGGATGATCCGTCAGTCCCGCGACACCATGGTCACCCTGGCCAACCAGCGCGAGCCGCTGATCGACTCGGTGGGCTCGATCAATGCCACCATGGCACGACTGTCGACCATCGTCGACAACATCTCACCCGATCTCGAAGAGTTCATCGGGCGCCAGCCCGGGCTGCTCAACTACGGGGTGAACGACGGCCGTGAACGGTTCGCCTACATGGCGGCGAACCTGCCGTATGTCCTGCAGGGGCTTGCCCGGGTCACCCAGAGCGGCACCTACAGCGACGTCTATGCCTGCGAGCTCGACTTCGGCCTGTGGCGCGGGTTGTTCAACTGGTTCCGGGCGTTCGTCGGCGCGGCCACCGCGAGCGAAGGCCTCGCCCACCAGCACTCGGCGGCGTGCCGATGAGCCCCTTTCCGGCCGCGCTCAAACGCCCCATCGAGTCCTTCAGCAGGCCGTGGCTGGGCGTGGTCTCGATCATCGTCATCGCCACGGTGCTGCTCGCCACCGTCGTCTACTCCGGCCTGGGCGTTGGAAGGACCCGCTACCAAGGCGAATTCGCCCAGGCGGCTCAGATCCGTTCCGGTGCGGTGGTGACCATCGCCGGCGTCAAGGTCGGCACCGTGGAACGCGTCAAGCTGGCCGGCGACCACGTGGTGGTCGGATTCAACGTCGAGCGCGGCATCCCCCTGGGCGCCGATACCCGCGCCGCGATCAAACTCACGACCATCCTGGGATCGCGCTACCTGGAACTGTCACCGGCGGGCACCGGAGCACTGACGAATCGCCGCATCACCCTGGCGCACACCGAGGTTCCCTACGACTTGCAGCGAACCCTGGCAGGGGCGACCCGCACCTTGGGACCGGTTGACGCCGACCGATTCGTCGACTCGCTGAACACGCTCAACGCCAACCTCGGCGGGGTCGCGCAGGAACTGCCGCAGAGTTTGAAGAACCTGCAGGCGATGGCCGACATCATCGCCGACCGCCGCGACCAACTCGGCACCCTGTTGACCAACACCGAGACGTTGACCACGATGCTGCGCACTCAGCGGGCCAACCTCGGTGCGCTGGTGCTGCAAGGCCGGGATGTGCTGCGCGAGATCGCTACCCGGCGTGCGGCCGTGCAGCAGCTGTTCGCCAGCGCCACGCTGCTCATCGACCGCGCCCACGGGATCTTGGGCGACGAGGCGGGCGTCAATCAGATGATCGGTGACTTCGGTGAGTTCATGAAGATGACCGCCGACCACGACGCATTGCTGCGCAGCTTCCTGCAGTCCACCCCGGTGGCGCTGCGCAACTTCACCAACGCCACCGGCAGCGGCAACGCGGTCGACGTCTTCCTGCCGGCCGGTGTCTTCGTCGACTCCTGGATGTGTGCCCTCAGTGGACGCGCCCGGCAGTTCAACCTCGTCGAGTACTTCAAGGACTGCGAATGAGCCGGGCCCTCAAGCTCTACACACTCGCCGGCGCGGCGGCGATGGTCCTGGCCGTGACCGGCGCCGCGGTGGTCCCCCAGCTGATCCCCGACCTGCCCCGGATAGCCCTGCACAAGACCCGGGTGACCGCCCAGTTCTCCGACGCCGTCGGCCTTTACATCGGCAACGGAGTATCGGTGCTGGGAATGGACGTCGGCAAGGTCACCGGCATCACCCCCAGGGGCGGCTACGTCGAGGTCGAGCTCGCGATCGACGCCGGGGTGGACATCCCCGCCGACGCACAGGCCGTCACCGTCTCCTCCTCAGTGCTCACCGACCGCCACGTCGAACTCACCCCGGCATACACCGGCGGCCCCAAATTGCGTAACGGCGATGTGCTCAGCACCGACCGCACCCGCACACCGGTCGAGTTCGAACGCACCCTGGCGATGATGCACAAGCTGGGCAGCGCACTGCGCGGGGACGACAAGAACTCGGGACCGCTCGGTGAGTTCGTGGCGCTGGGATCACAGATCACCGTCGGCAACGGGCCGGATATCAAGGCGACGTTGGGTCGGCTCTCGCAAGCCCTGCAGGTCGGATCGGACAAGGGCGAACATAGCAAGAAGACCATCCAGACGATCATCACCGGCGTTTCCGAACTCAGCGAGGCCGCGTCCCGAAATGACGCCGCGCTACGCGAATTCGGCTCCTACGTACATCAACTCAGCGGGATACTGGCCGCGGAGAACCTCGGCTCCGGCAAGACCGGTGCCAAGATCAACCGGCTGCTCGCCGAGACCTCGCGGCTGCTCGAAGGCAACCAGGACCGACTGCGCGACGCGTTCTCCGATGTCCGCACGGTGGCCACCACGCTGACCGACAACGAACGCGACCTGCGCGAAATCCTCGACGTAGGACCACTGTTCGTCGACAACTTCTACAACATCATCGACGACCACGCGGGCAGCCTGCGATCCCACCTGCTGCTGGGCAAGACACTGTTCAACAGCCAGTTCGGCAAGGAGATCTGCAACCTGATGGGGCTGAAGCAGCTGGCGTGCGCGACCGGAACGCTGGCCGACTACGGGCCGGACTTCGGGCTGGGCAGCATGCTCGACCTGATGCAGGACGGGATCGGTGACCAACCGTGACGCGGCGTGTGATGCGCGCGCTTCGCGCCACGCTGGCGTTCGCAACGGCGTTGCTGACGGTCGGATGCGGCCTGGACCTGCAGAGCGTGGCCCTGCCCGCACCCGGTGGCGGCGGGCCCTACTACACCATCACCGCGGTGTTCTCCGATGCCCTGAACCTGCCGGAGAAGGCCAAGGTCCGGTTGTACGGCGCGCAGATCGGTGAGGTCGAATCGATTCGGGCGCAGGACTTCAACGCCTACATCACCATGCGGATCAAATCCGATGTGCCGCTGTATGCCGGCAGCACCGCCGAACTGCGCTCGGCCACCCCGCTGGGCGACATCTTCGTCCAGATCTGGCCGGACAAGAACCGGCCCGCCGACGCTGCGCTGCTGCGCAACGGAGCCACGCTTGCGCTGGACGCGACCGCCAACGCACCGACCGTCGAGGAACTGATCAGCTCGATGGCGATGCTGGTCAACGGCGGCACGGTGCGCCATCTGGTGTCCATGCTCAACGGTGCGGGCAAAGCAGTCGGCGGGCGCGGCGAGAAGCTCGGCCTGCTGCTGGACCAGACGGCGACGCTGCTGTCGCGGATGAGCGCCCGGTCGACGCAGTTGGACCTGACGCTGCGCAAGTCCTCGGATCTGGCCGCGACCATGTCGGAGCGTCAGGCCACCTTCGACGACGCACTGACCCACCTGGCACCGGCGCTCAACGTCATCTCCGACAACACCTCCGGCTTGATCGATCTGGTCGACACCGGCGCGCGGATCACCCGGCAACTGTCCCGTTTTCCGTCGTTGCAGGGCACCGACACCCGCAGCCTCACCGCCGACATCAACAAGATGGCCGGTGTATTCAACGACATCGCCACGGACCCGGAATTGTCTTTGGTGTCGTTCAACCGGTTCTTGGGGATCTTGATGAAGACCTTCAACGGCCCCGCCGCCCACGTCAAAGGAGAGATCGACAAGATCACGCTGGTGCCCTGGCCCGACAAGAACTACCCGGGCGACCCCGAATTCCATTGGTCAGACGGCACCGACTGGCATCTGATGATCGGCGACCTGCGCTACGAGTGGAACATCCTGCTCTCCCGAATCTACGGAGCGCAGCGGTGAGACCGTTCCTCGACCTCCTCGACCTATTCGCCAGGCTGGGCGTCTGGCTGGTTCAGGTCGGCCATCGGCAACGCATCCTGTTGTCCGGCATAGGTTTGGCGCTCACCACGGTGGTTGCCGCGGCCTACGTGACGATCGTCGGCGTCGGGATCAATCCGGCGCAGAAGACGATCTCGGTGCGGGTGCTGCTTCCGCAGTCGGGCGGTCTGCTGGTCAATCAGGACGTCACCGTGCGCGGCATCCCGATCGGCCGGGTCACCGACGTACACCTGACCGCAGCGGGAGCCGAAGCGGTGGTGTCGGTGCGCGCCGACCGCCCGATTCCCCGCGACACCGCCGTGCGGGTATCGGGCCTGTCGGTCGCCGGTGAGCAGTACCTCGACTTTCGCCCCGAGCACGAGAACGGGCCCTACCTGACCGACGGCTCACTGATCGGTCAGGAACAGACAGGCGTGCCGGTGTCGCTGCCCCAGATCATCGACGACAGCCGTGGCGCGCTGGGCCAGGTGGATGCCGAGAAGCTCACCGCGGTCTTCAACGAACTGCGGGTCAGCCCGGAAGGCGGCAAGAAGCTGTCCGCGCTGTTGGACGGCACTGTGTTGCTGGCCTCGACACTCGACGGCGTACTGCCCGAGACCGTCAGCATGCTGCGCAACACCCGGATCACGTTCACCACCTTCGGCGACGTCGCCCCGGGACTGCGTGGAACCAGCAAAGACCTGCAGCAGATCCTCGAGGGCGTCAACACGATGGACGGCGGATTCCGCACCCTGGTCGACCTCGGCAGCACCGAACTCGGGCAGGTCGACGGCTTCATCGGCGACAACCGCGAGAACGTCTACGCCCTGCTGGGCAACCTCACCACCCTGTCGCAGATCTTCTACCTGCGGGTGCCTGCCCTGCAGGACCTGTGGCGCCCCGACCACCAGTCCCTGGTGGATCGCCTGGCCGGCACCGTGCACGACGGCGGGGTCTGGGTGATCGCCGACATCTACCCGCGGCATCGCTGCGACTACGGCCTGCCGCGCAAGTCGCCGTCGGCGGTGAATTTCCCTGCCCCCTACCGCAATACCTATTGTCCCGATGACGACCCGTCCTTGTTGGTCCGCGGTGCCCGCAATGCGCCGCGCCCCCCGGGGGATGACACCGCCGGCCCGGTGCCCGGAAGTGATCCGCTGGCGACTCTGGATCCGCCACCGGTCTACCCGCCCTACACCCTGCCCACTCCCGACGGCGGTCCCGCGCTGCCCGCATGGATCCCCAACTGATGAGAAAGCCGAGCCCCATGGGAAATACCCGCGAGCGCGACGTCTTCGACGAACTCCTCGGAGACTACGAGCCCGATGCCGCACCGACCGAGGCCGAGACGGCCACGCCCGATCCCGTGGAATCCAGCGCGCCGTCGACGCGGAGAACCCGGGCGGCGGCGCTGCTGGCCGCGCTGGTCATCGCGGCACTGGCCTATTCGGGGTACGCGGGTTGGCGCCTGCACCAGGTCGATGCGAGTGCAGCGGCCGCGCAGTCCGCGTTGGCGGCCGCCAAGGACTACGCCATCGCCCTGACCACCCTGGACACCGCCGACATCGACGGAAACTACGCCCGCGCACTCGACGGAGCGACCGGAGGGTTCAAGGAGGCCTACAGCCTGGGCGCCAAGCAATTACGCCAGATCCTGATCGACAACAAGGCCTCCGGAAAGGGCGTCGTCATCGACGCGGCGGTCAAGTCGGCCACCACAAAACGGGTCGAGGTGTTGCTGTTCGTCGACCAATCCATCACCAACGCGGTCCGCTCCCAACCACGTATCGACCGCAACCGGATCCAGATGACCATGGAACGCGTCGACGGCCAATGGCTGGCCAGCCAAGTCGACCTGATCTGACCAGTGAAGAGAGCACCCATGACCACCCGACTGCGGCGCATCGTGAAACCGGCAGCCGTGCTCACCGCGATTGCCGTGATCACCGGCACCGGATATCAGAGCTGGCTGCTCTACCAACACCATCGCTGCGGTGTCGCCGCCCACGAAGCGCTCGACGCCGCAGCGCAATACGCGGCGATCCTGACCACCGCGAGCCCCGGCACCATCGACGGGCAGATCACCAGAATCCTTGACGGGTCCACCGGTGGGTTCCACGATCGCTACGCCAAGCAGAGTTCGGATCTTCGGGCGCTGCTGCTCGCCAACCAGGTGACCACCCGCGGCAGCGTGGTCAACTCGGCGGTGAAGTCGGCTGATGCCCGCAGCGCCACCGTGTTGTTGTTCGTTCAGCAGACCTTCACCAGCGCCAAGGCGAAAGGCGCACCCGGCGATCCGCCGTCCGACGTCACCCCGATGGCGATCACCCTGCAGAAGGTGGACGGGCGCTGGCTTGCCAGTGACGTCGCTGCCGCGGAGCTGAACCCGTGACCGGGCGCCTCGCCGCCGCGGCAGCCGCGACGGGAACCGTTACCGCGCTGCTGTTCTGCGCACCGGCGCCTGCCGGCTCCGCCGCGGGGTTCTGTGGCGAACTGCAGGCCGGCTGGGACGGCCAGCGGTGTAGCACCCTGGTCGTCTCACCCCGAAAAGCCGAGCGCTACATCGCCTTCGACCTTCCCGAACCGATGCTGGACGACGCCACAGCGGGCCCTGTGGTGCGCGACTTCTACCAGCGACTGATGAGTGGGTGGCGCAGTTCGGGTGCCGAGGCCGCGCGCGACAGCAGCGCGATCGCCTACTACGAGAGCTTTCCCGGGCCGGGCTCGGTGCAGTCACTGGTCATTCATGAATGCCTGGAGCCGTTTGGGATGCAGGCCAACAACGCCTACCGCACCTTCGTCTTCGACATGGCCTCAGGGCGCCGGCTCGGCCTGGGCGACCTGTTCAAGCCGGGTGTCGACCCGATGAGCGTCATCCCACCCGCAGCGGCCCCGGTGCTCCCGGCGGCCCTGGACGCCGCGGCTCCCCCGCACGCGCCGAACACCTATCCGTTCACCGCGCAGGAGTTTTCGCCCGGCCCCCGCGGCAATGGATACACCGGCGACTACCGGGCTTTCGCGCTGTCCACCGACCACCTCGTGCTGTACCTGCCCGATGCCCCGATGCTGCGGGAGACACCGCAGCCCGCCGACCGGTTGGTGTGGTCGATGGACGGCGGGGCGGTGGTGGTCCGGGTGCCGTTGGAGGCACTGTCGGGCGTCCTGCGTCCGCAATACGGTGGAACATGAACCGCACACTGATTGGAGGGCCCCGCCGATGATGGTTCTGGTATGGATCATCGACCTTGTCGTCAGCTTGCTGCGCTACCTGGCCTCCCCCGAAGGCCGGCTGCTGCGCGTCGGCGTGCTGGTCGTGCTCTTTTTCGGTGCACTGGTGGGGGTTGCCGGGCTCATCTGGGGACTCGCCCAACTACCGCACTACCTGGCCGGACCGTAGCCCAATCGAAAGGATCGCGGAGTATGTCCACCCTGCATGAACTCACCACCGACCAGACGCGGATCAGCGTTGAGACCTACACCCCGCGCTGGGACGACGAACCCGTCAACCTCACCGAGGCACTGGACTTCTGGTCGGCCGCCGCATCGGCCGCCAACGTCGTCATGCAGATGAGCATGCCCGGCGTCGGACACGGCGTCGTGGAGAGCCGGGTGGAATCCGGTGCGCTGATGGAACATCCGTGGAAGCGGCTGCGCACCACCGCGCAATACATGGCGGTCGCGGTGCTGGGCACCGACGAGGAACGCGACGCCTACCGCGATGCGATCAACGTCGCGCACCGGCAGGTCCGCTCCACCGATGAGAGTCCGGTCAAATACAACGCCTTCGACAGGGACCTGCAATTGTGGGTCGCCGCATGCCTTTTCGTCTTCTACGAAGACACCTATCAGCTGCTGCGCGGCAAGATGACCGAGGAACAGGCCGAGGAGTTCTACCACCACGCCTGGCCACTGGGCACCACCCTGCAGGTCACCGCCGACCAGTGGCCGGCCACCCGGGCCGAATTCGACACTTATTGGAACACCACCTGCCGAACACTGGAGATGGACGACGCGGTCCGCGAGTTCCTGCTGCGACTGATCGGATTGAAGATGGTCAATCCGCTCCTGCGAGTGCTGTTCGCTCCACTGTTGCGGTTCTTGACCATCGGGTTTCTCTCACCGGTCTTTCGGGAGCTGCTCGCCGTCGAATGGTCGCCGACCGAACAGCGCCGGTTCGAGAACCTCTTCCTGTTCGTGTCATTCGTCAACCGCTTCATTCCCCGGTTCATCCGCACCGCCAACTACGCCGTGCTGATGGGCGATCTGCGGTATCGCCGCCGCCGGAACAAGTCGCTGATCTGATCATGTCGCGACGCCACGACGACGGATTGGGACCCCACAGCATCCTGTGGCATGTCCTGGCCGACCGGCGCTACCTGTTCGTGCTGCCCCGGGCGGTATGTCTGCTGATGCTGCATCCCGGTATCGCCGCCGGGATCACCGAGCACGCCCTGATGCGTGATCGCATCTGGCTGCACAAGCGGCGCACCGTCACCCAGGCCGTCAACTACGCCTACTCCGACCGCGACATGAGTCCTCAGATGCGGTTCTCCCACGAACATGTCAAAGGCGTCGACGCGTTCGGCCAGAAGTACCACGCACTGAATCCCGATACCTTCCATTTTCAGCACAGTGCCTACGTAGAGTCCCTATTCGTCATGGTCAACACATTCATCCGCCGGCTCGACGCCGACGAGCACGAGCAGCTCTACTCCGAATGCTGCTCCTGGTATCGCCGGTATGGCCTGTCCACCCGGCCGATGCCGGCGACCTGGCCCGAATTCGGCGAGTACTTCCAGGACTACTGTCGCGCAAACCTGATGTCCGGCCCGCACTTCGAGCCGTACCGCGAACAGATCTTCGCCCCCACCGACTGGTGGATGCGCGCGGTCCCCCAACGTGCGATCCGCGCACTGCAGCATCCCCTGGCCCGAGAACTCACCGGAATCGACGTCAACGCAGCCGACCGATGGTCGCTGCGGCAGTTCGTCCGGTTGAGCCAGATGTCGACGCTGACCCCCAGGCACCGCTGGAACGCCCGGGCGCGCGCCGCACTTCGCGCCAGCAGCGCAGCACAATCCGATAACACCGCTGAGCGCCGTCCGTGACTGATACCGCACCCACGGTTCGACGACGACGCCCCAAGGACCGCAAAGACCAGATCGTGCGGGCCGCAGCCGAATCGTTCAGCAGTCAGGGCTATCACACGGTCGGCGTGGAAGACATCGCCACCGAGGTCGGCATCTCGGCTCCTGCCCTCTACCGGCACTACGCCAGCAAGTACGACCTGTTCAGGGTCGCGGTGTTGGCGCTGAGCCAACAACTGGTCGACGACACCGACATCGAACCCGGCCCCGACGCCGGCCCGTCCGGGACGCTGGATCAGCTCATCACGGCCCTGATCGACACCGCGCTGCGCAACCGCGAATCCGGGGGCCTCTACCGATGGCAGGCCCGTTATCTGCGCGACGACGACGCCACCCGGCTGTTGGATCAGCTGCGGATGGTCAACCAACGCCTCCAGCTGCCGATGGCCGAGCTCCTGCCGGAATCCCCACCGCTGCATCATCAGATGCTGTCGGCGGCGGTGCTCAGCGTTGTCGGCGGCATCACCGATCACCGACTGCGCGCCCCCGCCGACGACATCAAAGAGCTGCTGGTGCAGGCGTCGTGGGCAATGCTGAACACCCCCCTGCCCACCCCGGACGACTTCACACCCGGCGTGCGCGGAGAACGTATCTTGACCGCGGATGCCGGAGTCTACGAGGCGGTGCTGCACGCCGCGATGACGCTGTTTCACCGACACGGTTACCCCGAGACCAGTGTGGCCCAGATCGCCAAGGTCGCCCACCTGCGGGCATCGGGAATCTACCGCTACTTTCCGGGCAAGGCCGACATCCTCAGCACCGCGTTGCGGCGCTCATCGGATCGGCTCTCCGCGGAGCTGTCGGTGGTCAACACCAACGGTTCCGAACCGCGAGATGCATTGACACAACTGGTCGACATCTACGTGGCCACCTCGTTCGCCAACCCGGAGCTCGCCTCGATCTACTACAGCGAGCAGGTCCACCTGTGCGCGATCGACCGCACACTGCTGCGCAATGTGCAGCGATCCACCATCGACTCCTGGGTGGGTTTGCTGGTGGCCGTGCGCCCCGATCTCAGCGCGATGCCCGCGCGATTCCTGGTCCACGCGGCCATGGGCCTGGTGGTCGATATCGGGCGGCTGGTGCACTACGACCGGCCCGACCCGGCCTTGGAGACCTCCGAGACGCCGCACCTGGCCTACGAGCAGGCATGCGTGCGCACGCTGATGCACGCCGTGCTGTTCGGCGCCTGAGCCGCCTCCCGCGTCCTACTTGGTGTTGTTGAACTTCTCCATGGCGTCGTCGAGGCGCTGCAGGGCCGCACCGTAGGAGGCGAAGTCGCCCCGGCGCTGGGTGTCGCGCACCGCGTTGATCGCCGCGTCGATCTCGCGCAGCGCGGCCGCCTTCGCCGGCGACAGGCCCGCAGCACCCGACGGCGGAGGCGGTGCGGGCACCGCCGCGACCGGCGGGGCGGCCACCGGCTTCTGCTGCTGGGCCCCGCCTTCTGTGGGAGTGATGTCGGTGGCCGCCGCACTGGCGCCCGGTCCGAACAACCCGGTCAGCGCATCGGAGACCGTCGGCCCGTACCCGATCTTGTCGTTGTACATCATCGCCACCCGAATAAGGCGCGGGTAGGACGACGCGGCGTCACTGGAACCCGGTGAGGCATAGACGGGCTCGACGTAGAGCAGGCCGCCCTGGGCCACCGGCAGCGTCAGCAGATTGCCCCACCGGATGCGGTTCTGGTTGTCGCGCCCGATCACACCCAGGTCCTGGCTGACGGCGGTGTCGGTGGTGATCGCGTTGTTGGCCAGCTTGGGACCGTTGACCTGACCGGGAATGGTCAGAACGGTGATCTTGCCGTAGGTGTCCGGGTCGGAGCTGGCCGAGATGTAGGCCGCCAGGTAGTCGCGCTTGAACCGGTTCATCGCGCTGGTCAGCTGGTACGAAGCCGAACCATCCTCTTTCACAAGGTTTTTCGCCACGATGTAGAACGGCGGCTGGAAGCTGCTGGCGGTCGGGTTGGGGTCCAGCGGCACATCCCAGAAGTCCGACGTGGAGAAGAAGGTCACCGGGTCGTTGACGTGATACTTGGCCAGCAGCATGCGCTGCACCTTGAACAGGTCCTCGGGATAGCGCAGGTGGTCGGCCAACTCGGGCGAGATGTCCGCCTTGGGCTTGACCGTTCCCGGGAACACCTTCATCCACGCCTGCAGCACCGGGTCCTGCTCGTCCTGGGCGTAGAGGTGCACCGTTCCGTCGTAGGCGTCGACGGTGGCCTTGACCGAGTTGCGAATGTAGGACACCCGCCGATCCGGCAGCAGCCGGTTGAACTCCACCTCTTTGGAGTCCATGGTCGCCGACGACAGTGACGTCAGCTCCGAGTACGGGTAGTTGTCCAAGGTGGTGTAGCCGTCGATGATCCACACCAGCCGCTTGTTGACGATCGCCGGGTACACCGTCGAGTCGGTGGTCAGCCATGGTGCCACGGCCTGCACGCGGCCGGCCGGGTCACGGTTGAACAGAATCTTGCTGTCCGAGCCGATCACATTGGAGAACAAGAAATTTCGCTCGGCGAACTTCGCGGCGAACACGCTGCGGGCCAACCAGTTTCCGATGTCGACCCCGCCGGTACCGGTGTAGGTGTAGTTCTTGGTCTCGGTGTTGGTCTCGTAGTCGTATTCGCGGTCGTTGCCATTGCGCCCGACGATCGCGTAGTCCGCGAGGGTGTCGGCGATCACCGGTCCGTAGTAGACGCGCGGCTGGTCCAGGCGGGCCGGCCCCTGGGAGACCACCCCGCCGTTGGCCCCGACGACGTTGGCCAGGAACTCCGGGTAGCCGCCGTTCTGGTTGGGGTCGTTGGCGATTCCGCGCACGGTGTTGGCCGGCGAGGCGATGAACCCGTTGCCGTGGGTGTAGACGGTGTGCCGGTTGATCCAGTCGCGCTGGTTGTCGATCAACCGGTCCGGGTTGAGCTCTCGGGCGGCGACGACATAGTCGCGCAGCTGGCCGTCGTCGTCTCGGTAGCGGTCGATGGTGAGCTGGTCGGGGAAGAAGTAGAAGTTCTTGCCCTGCTGGAACTGCGTGAAGGCCGGACTGACGATCGTCGGGTCCAGCAGCCGGATGTTCGATGTGGTGGCCGCGTCGGCGCCCACCTGCGCGGCGGTGGCCCGGGTATCCGAGCCGTAGTTGCGGTAAGTCACCACGTCCTCAGTCAGCCCGTAGGCGTGCCGGGTCGCCGTGATGGAACGCGAGATGTATTCGCTTTCCTTCTGTGCCGCGTTGGGTTTGACGCTGAACTGCTCCACTATCAGCGGCCAGCCCGCGCCGACGATCACCGACGACAGCAGCAACAGCACCAGACCGACCGCCGGAATCTGCAAGTCGCGCAACACGATCGCCGAGAACACCGCCACCGCGCAGATCAGCGCGATCGCCAGCAGGATCATCTTGGCGGGCAGCACCGCATTGATGTCGGTGTAGCCGGCGCCGGTGAAGGGTTTGCCGGCCCGGGTATGGCTGAGCAGTTCATAGCGGTCCAGCCAGTAGGACCCGGCCTTGAGCAGCACCAGGGTGCCGACCAGGCTGACCACCTGAATGCGGGCCGGACGGCTCAGCGCACCGGCCCGGCCGGACAGCCGGATTCCACCGAAGATGTAGTGCGTCGTCAGGTTCGCCAGTGCGGCCAGGAAGAACGTCACCAGCAGCAGCCCGAGCACAAGTCGGTAGAACGGTAGATCGAAGGCGTAGAAACCGAGGTCCCTGCCGAATTGCGGATCCGCGATACCGAATTCACCGCCGTGCAGGAACAGCTGGATACGCACCCAGTAGCTCTGCGCGACGATCCCGGCCAGCAGGCCCACACCCGCAGGGATCCCGAACCCGACCACCCGCAGCCGCGACAGCACGACGGTGCGGTAGCGCGCAACCGGATCGTTGGCGCCGCCTGACGGCACGAACACCGGCCGGACCCGAAACGCCATCGCCATCCCGGCGAACACGATCCCGCCGACCATCAGCGCCACCACCACGAAGGCGACCAGGCGGGTCAGCAGCGTCGTGACGAACACCGACCGGTAGCCCAGCTCCCCGAACCACAGCCAGTCGACGTAGCCGTCGATCATCCGCGGCGCCACCAGCAGCAACAGGATCACGGTGATGGCACTGCCGACCATGATCCGGCTGCGCGGGGTCAGTTTCGGCATCCTCGCGGTGGGTCGCATACCCACAGGCCACGCTCCTAATTCGGTTGGGTGCTGATCCGCCCACTGTAGCCAACCGCCCGCTCAGCAGGACGGTGGCTGACCTCCGGCGGCAAGGGTCTTCAACGCATCCACCGCCCGGGCCAGACTGTCGACCTTGACCAGTTGCAGACCGACATCGTCCGACCGCGCCTCGTAGCAGTTGTCGGTGGGCACCAGAAAGACCGTCGCGCCGGCCTCCCGGGCCGCGATCATCTTGTGGGTGATACCGCCGATCGGGTCGACCTGGCCGTTCGACTTGATGACACCCGTTCCGGCAATGAATTTCGGCCCGGCCAACTCCCCGGTGGTGAGCTTGTCGATCACCGCCAGGGAGAACATCAGCCCCGCCGACGGCCCGCCGATGTTGGCCAGGTTGAATTCGATGGTGAACGGCGCCCACGGCGCATCGAGTACCGAGACACCCAGAAATCCGTTGGCGCGGTCCTTGTTCTCCCCCAGCGTAATCCGGGCGGTTCCGGGCGCGGCGTTCTTGCGCCGGTAGTCGATCACCACCTTCTCACCGGGCTTGGTGGCCGCCAGTCGCTTGGTGAACTGCTCCACGGTGTAGACGGGTTCACCGTTGACCGCATCGACCGCGTCGCCACGCTTCAGGGCACCCGCAGAAGGGCCCGGGTCGTGTACGTCGGCCAGCGTCACCGCGCTCGGGTAACGCAGGTAACCCAGCGCGGCGTATTCGGCGCTCTGCTCGGAGGCCCGGAAGTCGTCGTCGTTGTCGCGGTCCACCTCCTCACGGGACTTGTCGGGCGGATAGACCAGGTCACGAGGCATCAACTGCTCGCGACCGGACAACCACAGCGTCAGCGCCTCGCCGAGGGTGAGCCCGTCGCGCTGCGAGACCGTGGTCATGTTGAGGTGGCCGGTGGTGGGGTGCGTCTCGGTGCCCTGGATGTCGACCACCTGCTTGCCGTCGACCGTGCCGAGGGTGTCGAAGGTGGGCCCCGGGCCCAGCGACACGAAGGGCACCGTCACCACCGCCAGCAGCGCGCCGAACACGACCATCGGCAGCACCGCGGCCAACAGCGTCACAATCCGCCTGTTCACCCCGGAAATGGTAAACGGCCGCCGTCGGGACCGGGGCAAGCCCGACCATCGACGACGTAGGTGCCACGCCGGCCAATACAGATCGGTACCGTTGGGTCCATGGCTGATCTGCCCTTCGGATTCTCTACCGGGGACGACCCCGACCGCGACCGGTCCGGTTCGGGCCCGGGTCCCAGCGACCCGTTCGGCATGGGCTTTGGCACCGGCGGGGCGTTCAACATGGGCGACCTGGGCCAGATGTTCACCCAGCTCGGCCAGATGTTCAGCGGCGCCGGCCGCGTCGGCGGCGACGGAAAGGCGGCGGGGCCGGTCAACTACGACCTGGCCCGCCAGGTCGCGGCCAAGTCCATCGGTTCGGTGGCGCCGGTCACCGACTCGACCAACACCGCGATCGGCGACGCGGTGCACCTGGCCGAGACCTGGCTCAACGGCGTGACCTCGCTGCCGGCCGGCACCACCGCCGCTGTCGCCTGGACTCCAGTGGACTGGGTAGAGCACACCATGGCCACCTGGCAGCGGCTGTGCGACCCGATGGCCGAGCAGGTCTCGTCGGTGTGGGCGTCGGCGCTGCCCGAAGAGGCCAAGAGCATGGCCGGTCCGCTGCTGTCGGTGATGTCGCAGATGGGCGGGCTGGCGTTCGGATCACAGCTCGGCCAGGCCCTGGGCCGGCTCTCCGGAGAGGTGCTCACCTCCACCGACATCGGACTTCCCTTGGGCCCCAAGGGAACCGCCGCCCTGCTGCCCGGTGCCATCGAGGAACTGGCAGCCGGGCTGGAGCTGCCACGCAGTGAGATCGTCACGTTCCTGGCGGCGCGCGAGGCCGCCCATCACCGGCTGTTCACCCACGTGCCGTGGCTGGCCGGCCAACTGCTGAGCACCGTCGAGGCCTACGCGCGGGGCATGAAGATCGACATCCGCGGCATCGAGGAACTGGCCCAGGGCTTCGACCCGATGTCGATGGGCGACCCGTCGGCCATGGCCGAATTGCTCAACCAGGGGGTGTTCGAGCCCAAGTCCACCCCCGAACAGCTGGCCGCCCTGGAGCGACTGGAGACCCTGCTGGCCCTGATCGAGGGCTGGGTGCGCACCGTGGTGACCGCCGCCCTCGGCGACCGGATCCCGGGAACCGCCGCGCTCTCGGAGACGCTGCGCCGCCGCCGGGCCACCGGTGGACCGGCCGAGCAGACCTTCGCCACCCTGGTCGGCCTGGAACTGCGTCCGCGCAAGCTGGCCGAGGCCGCGGTGCTCTGGGAGCGGCTCACCACCGCCGTCGGCATCGACGCCCGCGACCAGGTCTGGGCGCACCCCGACCTGTTGCCCAGCGCCGCCGACATCGACGACCCGGCCGCGTTCATCGACCGGATCATCGGCGGCTCCAGCGAGATCGACTCGGCCATCGACGCCGCGATCGCCGAGTTCCAGCGGGAAGCCGACAAAGGTGAGGACGACACCGGCGCCTGACGCGACGCTTCTGAAAGTCACCCGAGCTTCTGGCTCCACCGTTGAAGCTTCTCGCGTGCCTTCCTAAGCGGGCGTATGTCGACCTCCGGAGTATCGGCGTGATTGAGTGCGGCATCGATCAGCGCCAGGCGGTCATCGATTTCGGCGCGGCTGTAGGCGAAGAGTCCGATCTCATCCAAGCCGCGACCTTCGAGCGGGGCATCGTCCTCCCCCAAACGCACGTGCCCTGCGGTCGGCCGAGCACCGGCGTCGTCACGCTCGATCTTCACCAACTCGGTCAGCAGCTCTGATTCCGGACGGACCCCGTCGAGCCGGTTCATCAACTCCCGCACCTTTGTCGGTCGGACGTTGAGCATGTCAGCGATGGCGCTGACATCGACGGTCCCCTCTTCCATCAGCCGCACCGCCCGAACCACGAGGTCCAGCTTGGGGGCGCCCGAGTCAACGAGCATAGGGCTTGGCACCGACCGCCACCCCATTCGTTGGCGGGCGTTGAACAACGCATTGTGTTCACTGATCCTCAAGAACATCGACCGATCCTTCTGCGGTACGGCCAGCTTGACCGTCGAGCTCTCGTGCAAGTTGTTATAGGCGATGAGCCCTGCCCCGCGGAGTGCCTTCATGTCTTCGGAGAACCGACGATGGAGCGCGCCGTCGTTTCGGCCCGGATAGCAGTCGTAGTACCACAGACGATCACGTAGGTGACTGGGCCGCATGCCGTTGCGCCCCGCATGCTTGAGCAGGCCGAGAATCAACAGCTGCCGGATCTCAGGGAGATACGCCTGCTGGTTGTGGCCCATCGGATCACCTCGACACAAAAACGTCCAGTTGGGTGTCAATCGTCGCTGATCCTGATCTAACAGGCCCCGCATGGTGCGGTGCGGCAAATCAACAGCGAAGGGAAATCATGAGCAGAGTGGGACAAGCGGTCATCTGGGGATTCGGCCGCGGAGCATGCAATACAGATCTGTTCGATCTGGTCGACGGGCAGGTTCAAACCTGGCGAGGTGGGCCGACCATGGACGTCTTCGTCGATGCCCTGCTGGCCAACCTGTTCGCCAGCTACCTGGTCGGCCACCTGGGCGTCGAAGCCGTAGCCGAACTGCTCGACGCCGACGACCTCGCAGCCGCGCTGTACCGGCGTCTAGCCGGACATCACGTCACAGTCGTGCGCTACCGGGGTTGTGCGGTCACCGATACCGAGATCGCCGCAGCTCGCGACCATGGGGTCATCATCGACGTCGTTGAACCCGAGGCGATGACGACGGGGAGCGACCGATGAGCGACTGGACCCGACTGCCGGCAAGCAAGTGGCCGGAATATCCCTACCCCGGGGAGAGACCGGACACGTCGTGGCGACTGGTCGGCGATTGGGTACATGCCTTGGCGCGAGTGGATGACATGTGGATCGACACGCACACCGGCGAGACCGTCGACCCCGACGGCCGGAGGTACGTCTTGGCGTACGGGTCCAACGCGAATCCCATGAAGCTGCTGCGCGAGGCCAAAAAGCGCGATCTCCGTGATGTCGCCGTTCTTGACGCAACCGTCCGCGGCGCACAGGCGGTCTGGAGTAGCGGGCGCCGACGCGCCGACCGCCGCCTAGTAGCGACGATCGTCGAGAAACCCGGCCACAGCGAACGGTGTCCTGTCCTTGCCGTACCCGCTGACGACCTTCCCAAGGTCGATGGATGGGAGGGATACGACGCCAACCAGGCAGACAATCCGTGGTACGTCCGGCAGTCGTTCTGGGGTACCTGCACGGTCGAAAGTGACGCCGCCGCAACCACTCCCGAGCATATCGGTGATGCTTGGGTGTACGTCGGCGGATCCAACCGGCAGCCGGCGGTTCACCAGGGCCGGTACGTGCCGTTGAGCGAATTCGGCTACGACGACGTCGAGGGATTGTTCCCCTATGACTAGCCACGTCTTCGTATACGGCACCCTGATGCCGGGGCAATGCCGTTGGCCAACGCTTGCCATGTGGGCTGACGGGCCGCCCGAGCCCGATTCGGTCGACGGCGAACTTTTTGATACCGGTTTTGGTTACCCGGCCGCAGTCGTCGGACCGAGCGGGCGCATCCCCGGTTTCACCGTTGCGCTATCGCCCCAGTCCTTGCCGGAGGCCCTCGCTGTACTCGACGGCATCGAGGGCACCGGCCACGGGCTGTACCAGCGCATCAGCATCGTCACCGAAGGCGGGACGCCGGCATGGATCTACACGTGGCCCACGAGCGCCGCTGGCTTCACACGAATCACCGAGTGGTGAATATGGCCGCTGCCCATGCCCAGGGCCAGGGCCAAGGCCAACGCCAACGCCAACGCCAACGCCAACGCCAACGCCAACGCCAACGCCAACGCCAACGCCAACGCCAAGGATGTGAGCATCAAGCAGAGGTGCGCTGATCAAGCAAGTGGCCGAATCCCTTGCTGCGCAAGGTGAAGATCATCGTCCTGCCCGGCTCATGTGTCTTCAGCCATCCCCGAATCCCGTCCTCTTGCTGGTGGCGGGATGCGTTCTCAAGGTGCAGATGGGCCAGCAACGCCTGCACGGTGCCCGGCACGTAGTCCTCCGGCGCGACGAGATGGAGGTCATCCGAAAATCTGCTGGTCACGGCCGACTCACCTCCGCCTCGATCATTGGCAGGCCACTCATAGTGGCCACCGCCAGGATACGCAGCATGGAACCGGGAATGAGGAGCAATTCACCCTGATACGCCACATCCGGATCGCCGATCGGCGGTATCCATATGGCGCCTGTTCCAGCTTTCGCCCTAATTTTTAAGACCGCGGGATCCCGGCCGGGGCCCGTGAACTCGTCGCGTGCAACATTTGGATCGATCGCGGCAGCCACGAACCACACGGTGATGTGTGTTGTTCCGGCGCACAACTCCCCGATGCCCACGTGGAAAGAGTCGCGGACGGAACGAATACCTCGCCAGACCTGCACGTCGTCCAGCAGCGGCCGCGCGAGGTCGTGCAAAACGCTGACCACCTTCCGTGCGTCATCTGAGGCGTCTGGATCGCCTTGGGCGGCGCGTTGCACCTGCTCGTAGTACCGATCCTTCGCCTGCCAGCGCATGACCGCAGATCGCTGACCCGGCGTCGCAGAATGCGTCTGGTCCGCGAACATCTGGTTCAGCCGATGGCGGGCGTCACCGGCGCCTGGCCGCCCTGGGTCCGCCGGCTTCACAATTGTCTGCAGCTCGGCGCCATGGGTCCTGATCTTGTCGCCTGAAGCACACCGACGACCGTCAGCGCCAAGACACCCTGTGGATAACCGAATGAACGTCGCGGCTGTGGATGCCAAGCTCGGGTGCATGCCCGCCCAGACCGCCTACGCCCTGGACCCCTCGCTGCCGGTGCTGCTGCGCCCCGACGGCGCGGTGCAGGTCGGCTGGGATCCGCAGCGCGCCGTGCTGGTGCAGCCGCCCAGCGGCCTGAGCACGGCCGGGCTGGCCGCGGTGCTGCGCAGCATGCAGACCCCCTCCACGGTGGCCGCGTTGCGCCGCGAGGCCGCCGCACACGGGCCGGTGGACGCCGAGTGGTTGGACCGCCTGCTGGCCGCGCTCGTCGAGGCGCGGGTCGCCGCGTGCGACACCGGGGCGGCCCGGTCACGCCGGGCGGCATCGCTGCGGGTGCACGGCCGCGGGCCGCTGTCGGATCTGCTGGTCGAATCGCTGCGCTGCTCGGGTGCGGTGGTCCGGCGCAGCAGCCACCCGCACGCCGTGGTCAGCGGCGCCGGAACAGATCTGGTGGTGCTCGCCGATGCCCTGGTCACCGAGCCGCGGCTGCTCCGCGAACTGCACGCCGAGCAGGTGGCCCACCTGCCGGTGCGGGTGCGCGACGGCACCGGCGTCGTCGGCCCACTGGTCCTGCCCGGCCGGACCAGCTGTTTGAGCTGCGCTGATCTGCATCGCCGCGACCGCGACGCCGCCTGGCCGGCAGTGGCCGCCCAACTGCGCGACACCGTCGCACACACCGACCGCGCCACGGTGCTGGCGACCGCCGCGCTGGCACTGAGCCAGATCGAGCAGGTGATCGCCGCCGTGCGTGGGACGGCCGCCGACCGCCGGATGGCGCCGCCCCCGACCCTTGACGCCACTTTGGAAGTGGACCTGTCCACCGGCTCGATCATGACGCGACGCTGGGTCCGCCACCCGCTGTGCGATTGCTGACGCCCCGCAGGTCCGCGCCGATTGGCTACGCGGTGACCCGGGACACAACGCCGTCATGGATGATGGACTCGTGTCGGAGATCAAGCGTGGGAGCGTGGCGCGAAACGCGAAGCTGGCCAGCCTGCCGGTCGGCTTCGCCGGCCGGGCCGCGCTGGGCCTCGGTAAGCGGCTGACCGGCAAGTCGAAAGACGAGGTCACCGCCGAGCTGATGGAGAAGGCCGCCAACCAGTTGTTCACCGTCCTGGGTGAACTCAAGGGCGGGGCCATGAAGGTCGGCCAAGCGCTGTCGGTGATGGAGGCGGCCATCCCCGAGGAGTTCGGCGAGCCCTACCGGGAGGCGCTGACCAAGCTGCAGAAGGACGCCCCGCCGCTGCCTGCCGACAAGGTGCACCGGGTACTCGACGGCCAGCTGGGCACCAAGTGGCGGGAGCGATTCAGCTCCTTCGACGACGAGCCGGTCGCCTCGGCCAGCATCGGCCAGGTGCACCGCGGGGTCTGGGCGGACGGCCGGAAGGTGGCGGTCAAGATCCAGTACCCCGGCGCCGACGAGGCACTGCGCGCCGACCTCAAGACCATCCGGCGGCTGACCGGCGTCTTCAAGCAGCTGGCCCCCGGCGTGGATGTGCAGGGCGTGGTCGACGAGCTGATCGAGCGCACCGAGATGGAGCTGGACTACCGGCTGGAAGCCGACAACCAGCGGATCTTCGCCAAGGCCTACAAGGACCACCCGCATTTCGTCATCCCCAACGTGGTGGCCTCAGCGCCCAAGACGGTGATCCAGGAGTGGATCGACGGCGTCGGGATGGCCGAGATCATCCGCAACGGCACCGTCGAGCAGCGCGACCTGATGGGCACCCGGCTGGCCGAGTTCACCTGGGACGCCGCACGCCGGCTGGAGCTGATCCACGGCGACGCCCACCCCGGCAACTTCATGCTGATCGACGGCACCAAGATGGGCGTCATCGACTTCGGTGCGGTCGCCCCGATGCCGGGCGGGTTCCCGGCCGAACTGGGCGCCGCGGTCCGCTACGCGCGGGACAAGGACTACGACCAGGTCATCGCGACGATGCGCCAGGGCGGCTTCATCCAGAAGGGGCAGGAGGTCTCGGTCCGCGAGATCGACGAGATGCTGCGCCAGTACGTCGAGCCGGTGCAAGTCGAGGTGTTCCACTACAGCCGCAAATGGCTGATGCGGATGGCCGGCAAGCAGTTGGAGCGTCCCGTCGAGCAGCTCAAGACCGCGCGTCAGCTCGACCTGCCGCCCAAGCTGGCGATGCCGATGCGGGTGCTCGCCTCGACCACAGCGATCATGTGTCAGCTCGACGCTCACGTGCCGGTCAAGCGCCTGTCCGAGGAGTACGTGCCGGGCTTCACCGCCTGAGCACGTGCCTTACGCCGCCACCGGTTCCTTGCGCGGCCGCCCACGCGGCCGTTTGCGACCGATGACGGCGCCACGGTCGAGGATCTCCCCGCCCCACACCCCCCACGGTTCGGCGCGCTGCAACGCCGCCGCCAGGCACCGCTGACGGATTCCGCAGCCGCCGCACAGCGTCTTGGCCCGCTCCAGGTCGGCGGGGTCGTCGGCGAACCACAGGTCGGGTGCGGTGCGACACGGCAACCGCAATCGGTTCTTCATCGGGATGCTCCTAGCTGGAAAACGAAAAATGGCCACGGATCCTCAGGGGGTCCGTGGCCATCGGGTCGGTCAGTTGACGGGCTAACCGAAACCACGATGCACGGACACGCCGGCAGCGGCATGCGCTGCGGCGGGTGCGGCGGCTACCGCGACCGTGCTTCGGATGGTCATGGTCTGGGAGGGTATCCGGTCACGATCCAGGTGCACAACTGGTTTTTGCGAGCCGGGCGACCCGCTACCGTCCCCTGCGGGGGCCACCACCTCTTTTCGCGCCGGACCGTCGATGGGAGCACACGGTGTTTGACGTCACAGCGCTGGCCGCCGCCGAACGGGCTGACCTCGCGGTATTGCTGCGGTCACTTACCCCGCAGCAGTGGCAGACACCGTCACTGTGTGCAGGCTGGAGCGTTCGCGACGTCGTCACCCACATGCTCAGCTACGAGGAGCTGAACCCGACCGGGTTCGCGCGCCGGTACGCGCGCGGCCGGCTGCGGCTCTACCGGGCCAACACGATCGGGCTGGACGACTACGCCGGGCACGGCCCGCAGCAGTTGCTCGACCTGCTCGACCGCAGCATCCGGCCACGCGGGTTCACCACCGCGTTCGGCGGCCGGATCGCCCTGACCGACGGAATGATCCACCAGCAGGACATCCGCCGCCCGCTGGGCATCCTCCGCGAGATCCCGGCCGAGCGGCTGGTACCCGCCCTGAATTTCGCCCGCATTGCACCACCGCTGGGTGCCGGGTGGCGGATCCGCGGCCTGCGGCTGGCCGCCACCGATTTCGACTGGGCCGCCGGGCGGGGACCGGAGGTGCGGGGGCCGGGCGAAGCGTTGCTGCTGTGCATCGCCGGGCGCCGGGGCGTCGCCGAGGAACTTGAGGGCCCCGGCCAGGCGATCCTGCGCGCGCGGATCGACCGTTGACGCCGGCGACGGCTCAGCCGCGGTTGCGGACCAGTTCCAGCACGTCGGAGCCGAACTGTTCCAGCTTGCGCGCACCAATGCCCGGGATCGCCACCAGCGCGGCCTCGTCCACCGGCAGCATCTCGGCGATCGCGGTCAAGGTGTTGTCGGAAAAGACGATGTAGGCGGGCACTTTCAGCTCGGTGGCGGTGCGCAGCCGCCAGTCCTTGAGCGCCACCAGCAGCTCAGTGTCGACATCGGCCGCGCAGGTCTCGCACCGGCTCAACATGATGGCGGCCGGGGTGGCCAGGTCCTTGCTGCAGACCCGGCAGCGTTTCGGGGCGCCGCGGGCCCGGCGCTTGGCCGGAGTGGCGGCAACGTCGGCCTGCGGCGCGATCCCCTGCAAGAACCGCGACGGTTTGCGCGACGCCCGCCCGCCCGGGGCGCGGGCCAGCGCCCAGCTCAACGCCAGGTGAATGCGCGCGCGGGTAACACCGACATAGAGCAGCCGGCGCTCCTCTTCGACGGCTTCGCTGTCCGGGCCGTGCGCCAGGGCATGCGAGATCGGCAGCGTGCCGTCGGCCAGGCCCACCAGGAACACCGCGTCCCACTCCAGGCCCTTGGCGGCATGCAGCGAAGCCAGCGTGACGCCCTGAACGGTCGGTGGATGCCGGGAGTCGGCGCGCATCCGCAGTTCGGCCAGCAGCGCAGGCAGATCCAGGTCCGGGCGTTGGGCCACTTCGTCGTCGACGAGTTCGGCCAGCGCGCCGAGGGCCTCCCAGCGTTCCCGCGCCTGGGCTCCGGCCGGCGGCTCGGCGGTCAGACCGAGGGGCTCCAGCACGGCACGCACCAGCACCGGCAGGGCCTGACCCTCGGTGTCGCGCTGGGCGGCCCGCTGCAACGCGACCAGCGCCTGGCGGATCTCCTGGCGGGTGAAGAATCCCTCTCCCCCGCGCACCTGGTAGGCGACACCGGCCTCGGTGAGCGCCTCCTCGTAGACCTCCGACTGCGCGTTGATCCGGTACAGCACCGCGATCTCGGCTGCGGCCGTGCCGCCCTCGATCAGCCTGGCGATCGACTTGGCCACCGCGGTGGCCTCAGCGACCTCGTCGGGATGCTCTCGAAAGGTGGGCGTCGGACCGGACTCGCGCTGACCGATCAGCTTCAGCTTGCTGCCCGCCACCCGCCCGCGGGCCGCGGCGATCACCCGGTTGGCCAGCGACACCACCTCAGGGGTGGACCGGTAGTCGCGTTCGAGGCGCACCAGTGCGGCGTCGGGGAAGCGGCGGGTGAAGTCCAGCAGGTAGCGCGGGGAGGCGCCGGTGAACGAGTAGATGGTCTGGTTGGCGTCACCGACGACGGTCAGGTCGTCGCGCTGGCCCAGCCAGGCCGACAGCACCCGCTGCTGCAGCGGGGTG
The DNA here is from genome assembly GCF_020172665.1 of [Mycobacterium] zoologicum. Lineage (GTDB taxonomy): Bacteria > Actinomycetota > Actinomycetes > Mycobacteriales > Mycobacteriaceae > Mycobacterium > Mycobacterium zoologicum. The sequence goes on from NZ_CP083985.1 coordinate 3,197,772, forward strand.
ACGTCCTGGTATTCGTCGACGACGAAGCAGCGGTAGCGATCCCGGAACTCCGCGGCCACCGCCGCGTCGTTCTCGATGGCGGCGGCGGTGTGCAGCAGCAGGTCGTCGAAGTCGAGCATCGTGACGTCGCCGCGGACCTTCAGCGCCTCATACCCGGCGTAGACCGCGGCCAGCTGCGCGGCATCCACCGGGGTGTCGCGGCCGGCGGCGGCGACGGCCTCGGGATACTGCTCCGGGGAGATCAGGGACGCCTTGGCCCACTCGATCTCGCCGGCCACGTCGCGCACGTCGTCGTTGGAGAGGCGCAGCCCGGCATGGCCGGCGGCGCGGGCCACGACCCCGAACTTGCGGTCCAGCAGCTCCCAGGAGGTATCGCCGACCACCCGCGGCCAGAAGTAGCGCAGCTGTCGGCGCGCGGCGGCGTGGAAGGTCAGCGCCTGAACGCTGCCCACGCCACTGCCACCGTTGACCGCGTTGCCCAGCGCGCGCAACCGGGAGCGCATCTCCCCGGCGGCACGCTGGGTGAACGTGACCGCCAGCACCTGCCCGGCCGCGACATGACCGCCCGTCACCAGCGCCGCGATCCGGTGGGTGATGGTGCGGGTCTTGCCGGTCCCGGCGCCGGCCAGCACACACACCGGCCCGCGCGGCGCCAGCACGGCGGCACGCTGCTCGTCGTCTAGGGCGGCGATCAGCGAGTCGGACATGGGGACCATCTTGGCAGGCACCTCTGACTCGCCTTCGACTAGTTTGGACAGCTATGACCGTTAGCGATCCGCCGCTCATCATGTACACCACGCAGTGGTGCGGGTATTGCCGCCAGCTCAAGAAGTCCCTGGAGAAGTTCGAGATCGCCTACGACGAGATCGACATCGAAATGGATCCGACCGCCGCGGAGTTCGTCGCCTCGGCCAACGGCGGCAACCGAACGGTGCCGACGCTGCGCTTCTCCGACGGTTCGACATTGACGAACCCGACTGGCCGGGAGGTCAAGGCGAAGCTGGAGCGCCTCGCGGGCTGACCCCCTACTCAGCCGTCCGCTTCGGCCCAGGATTCGATGATGGTCCTGGCGATCGAGATCGAGCCGGGCAGTAGGAGTTTCGCGTCCGCGTTGCCGCCGTCCCAGGCACCGGCGGCCAGCGCGGTCCGCACCTCGTCGCGGGTGAACCAGTTGGCCTCGGTGATCTCGCCGTCACTGAAGACGAACTCCTCACCCCCGTCGGCGACCGCGTGAAAGCCCACCATCAGCGAGCGCGGGAACGGCCAGGGCTGGCTGCCCAGATAGGTCACCTCCCGCACCGACAGTCCGACCTCTTCGCGCACCTCGCGGGCCACGCAGGCCTCGAACGACTCGCCCGCCTCGACGAATCCGGCCAGCAGCGAGAACATCCGGACCGGCCAGTTGTGCTGGCGAGCCAGCACCACCCGATCGGCGCCGTCATGCACCAGGCAGATCACCGCCGGATCGATCCGCGGGAACTCCTCGGCACCGGTGAGCGGATTGGTTCGCGCCCACCCGCTGCGCGCCGAGCGGGTCGCTGTGCCGTCGACCGGCGAAAACCGCGCGCTGTCATGCCAATTCAGTAGAGCTATGGCTGAGGACACCAGCTGGGCGCTGGCGTCGTCGAAGATGTCGCCGGTCGCACGCAGGTCCAGCACGCTGACATCGGAGCCGGGCGGGGCCTGCAGCGCGCCGCGGACCGCCCAGACATGCCGGCCGTCGTCGATACGGCCGAGGAAGACCGCGTCGGCCGGCGGGGTTGCGCCGAGTTCGCGCGCGTCGTGCAGCACCACCCGGCCGTCGGCGACCAGCACCTGATTGCGCGGGTCCACCCGCATCAGCGCCGCGGCCGACCAGCCCGCGACGGCGGCGTCGGTGTCGGAACGCAACTGGTCGGCCCGATCCGCCCCGACCCGCGACAGCAGGGGCACCTGGTGCAGCCGGAAGGTCACTGGTTGCCCATCGTTCGCACATAGAGCAGCCGGTCGCCGTCCTCAATGGCGTCCACGTCCGGGGTGTCCAGCCGCAACAGCCGGCCTTCCCGGACCACACCGAGCACGATCTCATTGAGGTGCTTGGCCGATGCGCCGACCTCGTTGCGCTCCACCTCCCGTTCGGCGATGGCGTAGCCGGCGTCCGGGGTGAGCAGATCCTCGATGATCTCGACCACGTTGGGCGTGGTGGTGGCGATGCCGAGCAGCCGCCCGGCGGTCTCGGAGGACACCACCACCGAGTTGGCGCCGGACTGCTCCAGCAGGTGCTGGTTCTCGGCTTCGCGGATGGCCGCCACGATGGTTGCCTCTGGAGCGATCTCGCGGGCGGTCAGGGTGACCAGCGCCGCGGTGGCATCCGAGCCGGTGGCCACCACGATCGCCGACGCGCGCTGTGCGCTGGCCAGCCGCAGCACATCCGACCGGGTCGCATCGCCGTCGACGGTCACCAGCCCGGCGGCTTTGGCGCGGTCGAGGACGGCCTTGTCGTTGTCCACTACGACGATGTCACTCGGGGTGGTCTCGTCGTCGCCGAGCATGGCGGCGATCGCCGTCTTCCCCTTGGTGCCGTAGCCGATCACGATGGTGTGGTCTTTCACTCTTTTCCTCCAACGCTGAATCCGGAATGCCTGCTGGGAGGTCTCGGTGAACGCCTCCACGGTCGTTCCGACCAGCAGGATCAGAAAGGCGATCCGCAGCGGGGTGATGATCAGCACGTTGATCATGCGGGCGAACTCGGTGACGGGTGTGATGTCGCCGTACCCGGTCGTCGACAGGGTCACCGCCGAGTAGTACAGGCAGTCCAGGAAAGTCAGCCGGTCACCCTGCACATCCTGGTAGCCGTCGCGGTCGGCGTAGACGAACAACGCGGACACCACCAGTGCCGCCAGCGCGATGAGGCTTCGCTTGTAGACGGTACGGCCGGGACTGGACTGCCCTTGTGGGATGCGCAGTACGCCGACGAGCGCGTGGCTGGGTTGGGCGGTCAGCGACTCGTCGAGCCGACGCAACCGCCGCCAGCTAGCTCCTGCCACGACGAACGGTCATCGGTCGCACCTGATGCACGGACCCACTGTAACCACACGGGTGGTCAACAGTTCAGCAGTGCGGCGAGCTCGGTCAAACCGGGCAGCTCGTCGGGGACGACGGTGGTGCCGCTGCGCACGTAGTGGAAGGCCGCCCGTACCTGCGATTCCGGGCAACCGGTCAGTGCCGCCCAGGCCAGCCGGTAAACCCCGAGCTGGACGGTGGCGTGTCGGCGTGCCTCGGGCCCGTCGGGGGCGGCGCCGGTCTTCCAGTCGACCACGGTGACCCCGCCGTCCGGGTCGGCGAACACCGCGTCGATACGGCCGCGCACCAGGGTCTGCCCGACGGCCATCTCGAAGGGCACCTCGACGTCGGTCGGGGTGCGGGCGGCCCATGGCGAATCCAGGAACGCCGTCTGCAGTGCGGCCAGGTCCTGCGCGTCGGCCCGGGCCTGGTCGGCGTCGGCGGCACCGGGCAGGTCGTCGAGTTCGAACAGCCGCTCGGCGCCGTAGAGACGCTGCACCCACTCGTGAAATGCGGTGCCCAACAACGCATGCGGGTCGGGGCGATTCGGCAGCCGGCGGGTGAGCCGCTGGGCGGCACCGTCCGGGTCGCGACTCAGCTCGACCAGGTTGCTCACCGAGACCTGGCCGGGCAGGAGGCGTTGCGGCGGCTCGGCGGCGCGGGCCCGCTCGGCCAGCAGCGCCTCGACCTCGACAGACCATGAGCCGGCCTGCCGGCCCTCGGGCTCGCCGGCGGCCAGCGCCCCGGCGACCAATGCCGCACCGCGCTCGACATCACTGCGCCGGCCGGCCAGCGGGTCGGCTGGCCAACTGGCTTCGACGGCGACCTCCGACAGGGGGTTGGGCTCACCGGGGGCGGGTTCCGGCACCCACTGGTCGACGGTTCCGCAGGGCGATCCGGCGGCGGCCGAGTCGTCGAGGACGGCCTTGAGCTCGGTGAGGAACTCCGAGGGACCGCGCGGCGTAGCCTCACCCGACCCCCAGTGGTGGCCGGAGACCAGCAGGGTGTCCTCGGCGCGGGTGACCGCGACGTAGAGCAGTCGGCGCTCCTCGTCGACCCGGCGTTGGTCCAGCCGGCGCTGATGCCCCTCGATGGACTCCTGCAGCTGCTTGCGGTTGGTGACCGCCTCGACGTCGAGCACCGGGACACCGTGATCGCCGGATCGGGCCCGGTCGCCGCGCAGCAGCGGCGGCAGTTCGGCGGCGTCGGAGAGCCAGTCGCGCCGCGACGCGGTCGAGGGAAACACCCGAGACACCAAGTGCGGCACCGCCACCACCTGCCATTCCAGGCCCTTGGCAGCATGCACGGTGAGGATCTGCACCCGGTCGGCGGCAACAGCTGGGGCAGCGGGCGTCAGCCCGTTCTCCGCATCGGCGGCCACCGCGAGGTAGCCCAGCAGGCCCGGCAGGCAGGCCGCTCCCCCGACCCCCTCGACATAGCCGGCGACCACATCGGCGAAGGCGTCGAGCTGCTCGGTGCCGGACGCCTCGCCGGTCACCGGCTGCGCGGCGCGTACCTCGGTGTCCAGGCCGAGCACCCGGCGCACCTCGGCGACGAGATCGGGCAGCGGATGCCACAGGTGGCCGCGCAGCACCCTCAGTTCCTCGGCCAGGGCGACGATACGGCGGTGCCCGGCGGCCGAATACCCTTCGGCGGGGCCGGGATCGGCGAGTGCGTCGGCCAGGCAGGCGATGTCGGAGTCGACTCCGGCCACGGCGGCGATCTCGGTGGCCGATTCACCAGGATGGCCGGGCCGGGCCAATTGTGTTGCGCGCCGCCACAATGCGGCCAGGTCGGCAGCCCCGATCCGCCACCGCGCACCGGTCAGCACCCGCATCGCCGCGGACCCGGCGGTCGGCTCCTGGATCAGCCTCAGCATCGCGACCAGGTCAGCGACCTCCGGCACCGCCAGCAGGCCGGCCAGTCCCACCACCTCCACCGGGACACCGCGGGCCCGGATCGCCTCGGCCAGCGGCACGGCATCGGCGTTGCGCCGCACCAGCACTGCCGCCGTGGGCGGGGCGACACCTTCGGCGGCGGCCCGCGCATAGCGCTGCTCCAACTGCTCGGCGACCCACTGCTGTTCGGCGTTGACGTCAGGCAACAGGGCAAGACGCACATCGCCCTGCGGTGCATCCGGGCGGGGCCGCAGCGACTGCACGGTGACCGAGCGCTGCCGGGCCTGCGCGGAGATCTCATTGGCCAGGTGCAGCACCTCCGGCGGGTTGCGCCAGCTGGTCCGCAGTTCCAGGGTGGGCGCGGGACTGCCGTCGGACAGCGGGAAGTCGGTGGCGAATCGGGGCAGGTTGGTCGCCGAGGCGCCGCGCCAGCCGTAGATCGACTGGATCGGGTCGCCCACCGCTGTGAGCGCCAGGCCGTCGTCGGCGCCACGGCCGAACAACGCCGACAAGGCGATGCGCTGGGCGTGTCCGGTGTCCTGGTACTCGTCGAGCAAAACCACCCGGTAGGTGGCCCGCAGCCGGGCGCCGACGGCCTCGTCGGCCTGTGCCAGCCGGGCAGCGGTGGACATCTGGGCTCCGAAGTCCATCACCCGCTCCGCGCGCATCCGCTGGTGCAGGGCGTCGATGAATGGTACCAGTTCGGCGCGACCGGTCTGGGTGTCCAGCATTTTCAGCAGCGCCTGGTTCGGTTCGGCGCGCTGACGCGGGCCTGGCCGCAGGGTGTGGACCAGACGCTCCAGTTCCAGGTGGGTGTCGCGCAGTGCATCGGTGTCCACCAGGTGTTCGGCGAGCTGGCCGGCCAGCCCCAGCACCGCCCGGGTGACCGCGGCCGGGTCCCGGTCGGTGCGCAGCTCGCCGGGATGCCTGTTGACCACGTCGAAGGCCAGCTGCCACAGTCCGGTCTCGGTGAGCAGCCGGGTGTCGGGTTCGATCCCCAGGCGCAGCCCGTGCTCGCGCAGCAACGCACCGGCGAAGGCGTGATACGTGCTGACGGTGGGAGCCGCCGGAGCGGCATCGGGCCCGGCACCGACGGGTTCGGGGATCACCAGCCCGACCCCCGCGAGCCGGGCGAGGCGGGAACGGACCCGGCGCAGCAGCTGACCGGCGGCCTTGCGGGTGAACGTCAGCCCCAGCACCTGGCCGGGGTCGGCGTGGCCGTTGGCCACCAGCCACACCACCCGGGCTGCCATGGTCTCGGTCTTGCCGGCGCCGGCGCCGGCGATCACCACCAGCGGGCCCGGCGGGGCGGCGATCACCGCGGCCTGCTCGTCGGTGGGTTGATGCAGCCCGAGCGCGGACGCCAGTTCGGCGGGGTCGTAACGATTCGTCATGCATCGCCCCCGTTGTGGGCGGGGCAGATCGGCCGGACCGGGCAGTGCCGGCAGCCGAGGTTGACCCGGGCGGTGAACTCCGGGCCTGCGGTGGCCGCGGCGGCCTCGGCGATCCGTTCCCGCCACTGCTGACTGGTGTCGGGGGTGAGCGGGTCCTGGTCGCGTTCGGTGGCGCCGCCGTCGCGGGGTTTGGCCGGGTAGACCAGCCGGGCGCCGCCGGGCACTTCGCCGGATCCGACCAGGCCGGCTTCCACGGCGAGCTGGTAGACGGCCAACTGGGCGTGCTGTTGCGCGTCGTCCTTGGTGGCCGGGCTCTTGGCGGTCTTGACGTCGACCACCACCAGCCGGTCGGCGGCATCGCGTTCGACCCGGTCGATGCGCCCGCGCAACCGGACCCCGTCGCCGGCGTCGATCACCCCGTCGAAGGCGATCTCGGTGCCGACTTCGGTGAACTGGTCGCGGGTCTGCGCCCGCCACTCCAGGAAGGTTTCCAGCATGGCGCGGTGCCGGTCACGCTCGTTGGCCGCATACCACTGCGCGTCGAACGGCAGCTGCTGCCAGGCTCGGTCCAGTTCGGCGAGCAGCTGTTCGCGGGTACCCGACGATTGGGCGACCAGCGCGTGCATCACCGATCCGATGGTCGAGCGCAGGTCGCGGCCGTCGGCGCCGCCGTGCCGTTCGGCCAGCCAGCGCAGCGGGCAGTCCAGCAAATTCCCCAGCGCCGACGGTGACAGCGTGACGGGCGGCCCGGTCCCGGTGTGCCACAGCGGTTCGGTGGAGCTGACCGGCGTGGTGCCGTACCAATCGTCCGGGTCGGCGCCGGGCACCCCAGCCCGAGCCAACCTGGCCAATTGCGTTGCTGCCTGGGATCGTTCATCATCACCGACCGCGTCATCCGGCGCGCAGACCACGGCCCGAAGCCGTCCGACGAGCCCGGCCGCCGACAGCACCGGCGGGGCCACCACCGGCGGCACCCGCACGGCCCTCTCCCCGGTCGTGCAGCCGAGAAGTTCGGTGAGGAACTCCGACGGGATCTGCTCGTCACCACCGGCCTCCCCGTCGACCGCGGTGACCATCAGACTGCGCCGCGCCCGGCCCATCGCGGCCACCAGCAGACGGCGCTCCTCGGCGAGCAGCGGCGCCCGGGCCGAGACGTCGTCACCGAGACCGCGCAGGGCGTCCAGCAGCCGCTGGGTTCCCAGCACTCCGCCGCGCGGAATGGTATTGGGCCACAGTCCCTCCTGAACGCCGGCTATCACCACCAGGTCCCATTCGCGTCCGAGCGCGGCGTGCGCGCTGAGCACATCGACCGTCTCGGTGCCCGTTGCCGGTTCGGCGCGCGGCGCCACCAACTGCATGGCGGTGACGTACTCGATGAGTCCCGCCAAGCTGGCCCCGGCAGTGCGCGCCGCATACTGCTCGGCCAGGTCGAACAATGCGGTCACCGCGTCCAGGTCCCGACCGGCCTGCGCTCCGGCCGGGCCGCCCCGCTCGGCGGCTGAGAGCCAACGTTGTTGCAGCCCTGAGCGATTCCATGCCTGCCACAGGGTGTGGTGCGGGTCGTGGCCCTGGGCATGGCTGCGTGCCGCGGCCTGCAACACCGCGTGCACCCGGCGCAGCGGCCGGATATGGCCGGCCGGCAGCGAGCCGGTGTCGCCGCGCAGCGCCGCCGCCAGCCGGTCATCCTGCTCGTCGCCACCTCCCCGGCGCAGAGCCCGCTGCAGCTGCCGCAACGAGATCGGGTCCACCCGGCCGATCGGCCCGGTGAGCAGTGCCAGCGCCCGGGGCTCGTCGACCCCGCGGGCCGTGCATTCCAGCACGCTGAGCAGCGCGGCCACCGCCGGCTGTTCGGCGAGCAGCCCGCCGCCTGCCGGAACGCTCACCGGGATACCAGCGGCGGCCAGGACGCGGGGCAGCCGGGCGGCCGCGCGCGGCACCGAGCGGACGATCACCGCCATCTGCGACCACGGCACCCCGTCGATCAGGTGGGCGCGGCGCAGGGTGTCGGCGATCAGGGCGGCCTCGGCGTGCCCGGTGGCCGCGGTGCGCACGGTCACCGATCCGGCATCGGACCCGGTGCCCTCCAGGCGCCGGGTGGCGCTGATGCCGGGCAGCCGCCGGCCGACGGCGTTGACGGCCGCGACCACCGCCGGGGCGCACCGGTGCGACGTCGTCAAAGCAACCACGGGCACCGTGGCCCCGTCAGCCAACAACGCCGCGGGTTCGGCACCCCGGAATCCGTACACCGCCTGATCCGGATCCCCGGCGATCACGGTGCTCTGGACTCCGGCGGCCAACACCCGCACCAGCCGGGCGGCCTGCGGGTCGAGTTGCTGGGCGTCGTCAACCAGCAGCAGCCGGATGCGGCTGCGCGCCTCGGCCAGCAGCTCGGCGTCGGCGGCGAACGCCTCCAGGGCGGCCCCGACCAGCTCGGCGGCGCCCAGCGCCGGCGTGGTCGCCTGCGGTGCGGCGGTGCCGACCGCGGCCCGCAGCAGCATCACCTGCTCGTACTGCTGAGCGAAGCGGCCAGCGGCCGTCCACTCCGGGCGGCGGTGCTGCTTGCCCAGCCTGATCAGCTGCGCGGGGTCGACGCCGCGTTCGGCGCAGCGCGCCATCAGGTCCCGCAGTTCGGTGGCGAAGCCGTCGGTGGCCAGCGCGGCGTGCAGCGACGCCGGCCAGGCGCCGGCGCCGTCGCCGGCGAGCAGTTCGCGGATGACGCTGTCCTGCTCGGCGCCGGTGACCAGCCGGGGCGGAGCGGCCTCGGCCCGCCGGGCGGCGCGCTGCAGCACCGCGAACGCATAGCTGTGCACGGTGCGCACCACCGATTCGCGGATCACCGACCGGCCGGCGGGGCGGGCACCCAGCAGTGCCGCCGTCATCGCCGCACGCGCAGCGGTGCTGACGCGGCCGGGGGTGAGCAGCAGCACCGATTCCGGGTCGACGCCGCCGGCTACATGGGCGACGGCCGCATCCACCAGCAGGCTGGTCTTGCCGGTGCCGGGCCCGCCCAGGACGCGCAGCACCCCGCGCCGCGCCGGGTCCAGCGCGGCGCACGCGTCGGGACTCCAGCGTTGCGACATGCCGACATCACAGCATTGGGGTGTGACAAGTCCCGGTCGGCGCAGCGTCGACGCGCCGCGGCTGGCAGCATCACCGAGGTGAGCGATCTCCTGCATGTGCACCGCTACGGCCCACCCGGACCGGTTCGAATCCTGGCGATTCACGGCCTGACCGGCCACGGCCAACGCTGGCAGCATCTGGCCGATGATCACCTGGCCGAGTTCGGGGTCGTCGCACCGGATCTGCTCGGACACGGCCGTTCGTCGTGGGCGGCCCCGTGGAGCATCGACGCCAACGTCGCCGAGCTCGCGGCACTGTTGGAGACGGCCGCCGATCAGCCGGTCGTAGTGGTGGCGCATTCGTTCGGCGGCGCCGTCGCCCTGCAGCTGGCCGCCGCCCGCCCGGATCTGGTGGCCGCGCTGGTCCTGCTCGACCCGGCGGCCGGCTTGGACGGCGCCTGGATGGCGCGGATCGCCGACGCGATGCTGGCGTCCCCCGACTACCCCGATGCCGCCGAGGCACGCGCGGAGAAGGAGCACGGCTCCTGGTCGGATGTTCCGGCGGCCGTACTCGACGCCGAAGTCGACGAACACCTCATCACGTTGCCCAGTGGACGCGTCGGCTGGCGGATCAGCGTGCCGGCGATGATGTCGTACTGGAGCGAGTTGGCCCGCCCGCTGGCACTGCCCGACGCGACGCCGACGACACTGGTGCGGGCCACCCACACATCGCCGCCGTATGTGAGCCAGCAGCTCATCACCGCGCTCGAAGAGCGCCCAGGAACGGATTTCCGGTTGGTGGACATCGACTCTCAGCACATGGTGCCGCACGCCCAGCCGGCCGCAGTCGCGGCGCTGATCCGCGAGCGGTTGCCGGTGATCTGATGGCCCCGGTGACCGAAGACCAGGTCGAGCTGGTGCGCGCGCTGGTCGCCGCGATACCTGCCGGCCGGGTCGCCACCTACGGTGACGTCGCCGATGCCGCAGGGCTTTCCAGTCCGCGCATCGTCGGATGGATCATGCGCACCGATTCCGCCGACCTGCCGTGGCACCGGGTGATCCTGGCATCGGGGCGACCGGCGGCGCACCTGCAGACCGCGCAACTGGAACGCCTGCGCGCCGAAGGAGTGCTGGCCGACGACGGGCGGGTCCGGCTCAGCGAGGCGCGGCACCGGTTCTGAAAAGGCAGCCGCTACAGCGCCAGACGCACCAGCGCCGCGGTGCGCGCCAGGCCGGGAAACGCCTCCGCCGTCGACCGCGGATGCAAAGCATGTACCGCGAGCCGGAACATCAAGGCACGCAACAACATCTGGGGCCACTCCGGCAGCGTCTCCCAGCGCTCGATCAGACCGTCGTCAGCGTCGCCCCAGGACAGCGCGTCCACCACCACCACCCCGGCCGCCCAGGAGGCCGGTCGCCAGTAGGGGGTGATGTCGGTGATGCCCGGTGCGGCGGCGCCGGAGAACAGCACCGTGCCGTACAGGTCGCCGTGCACCAGCTGGCTGGCGCTCTTGGTCGGTTTACGAAGCGTCGCAAGCTGATTGATCAGGTCGATCGACCGCTGGCCGTCCACCGAACCCGGGGCCAGCCGAGCGCCGCCCTGCAGCGAGGCGAACGGACGGTCCTCCCAGGCGGCCCGGTCCGCAGCGATGAACACGTCGACGTCGGCCCACGGCGCCACCGGCGCCTGGGTCAGGAACCGGGGCCGCTCCATCTTGGAGGTGGCCTCGTGCAGCCTGGCCGCCGCCGACACCACCTCGTCATGGCGGGGTTCGGGGCTGCCGGCGACGAAGGTGTCCGCGCGCCACCCCGACACCACGTAGCGTCCGTCGGTGGAGCGCACCGGACGGGCCAGCCGGATTCCGTCGGCGAACAGTGTCTCGCGCACCTTTGCCGACCAGGCGGCCCTGGCGTGGTCGGCGACCATCGACAGCACCACTTCCCCGCACTTCCAACCGTCTTCCCAGCCGGCGCCGAGTGGGGTGGGTGTGACATTGCGGATGCCGAAGGTTGCCAGCACATGCTCGGGCGGCGGCTCGACTGTCACGCGATAAGAGTAACCGCGGTGATCGCGAGCGCGGCGGAGCCGGGCGCGGCGGGTCACCGCCATCAACACGGCGTACTACGTTCAGAGCGTTAGTACATGACCATGTCGGGCTGCATCTGCTTGGCCCACGCCACAATTCCACCCTGCAGATGGACCGCGTCGGCGAATCCCGCCTTCTTCAGAGTGGCCAAGACCTCCGCGGAGCGCACACCGGTCTTGCAGTACAGCACCGACATCCGGTCCTGCGGCACGGTCGCCAGACCTGCTCCGGTGTTGATCACCGACTGCGGGACCAGCACTGCGCCCTCGATGTGGTTGATCGCCCACTCCCCGGGTTCGCGCACGTCGATCAGCGCCGGCGGCCGGTCGGAGTCGAGCAGTTCACGCAGCTCGGCGGGGGTAATAGTGGACCCGGCAACCGCCTCGCCGACCTCCTCGGGGACGACGCCGCACCACGCCTCGTAGTCGGTCAGCTCGGTGATCGGCGGCGTGGCCGGATCCTTGCGGACGGCGATGGTGCGGTAGCTCATCGCGAGCGCGTCGTAGATCATCAGCCGGCCCAGCAGCGACTCACCGATGCCGGTGATCAGCTTGATCGCCTCGGTGCCCATCACCGACCCGACGGAAGCGCACAGCACACCCAGCACGCCGCCCTCCGCGCACGACGGCACCGTTCCCGGCGGTGGGGGTTCGGGGTACAGATCGCGGTAGTTCAGGCCCCGTCCGTCCGGGGCGTCCTCCCAGAACACCGACACCTGGCCCTCGAAGCGGTAGATCGATCCCCACACGTACGGCTTGTGCGCCAGCGCGGCGGCATCGTTGACCAGGTACCGGGTGGCGAAGTTGTCGGTGCCGTCGAGGATCAGGTCGTAGGACTCGAACAGCTCGACAGCGTTGTCCGCGGTCAGCCGCACCTGGTGCAGCCGAACCTGCACCAGTGGGTTGATCGCGGCGATCGAGTCGCGGGCGCTCTCGGCCTTCGAGCGACCCACGTCGGAGACCCCGTGGATGACCTGGCGCTGCAGGTTGGATTCTTCGACGACGTCGTCATCGACGATTCCGAGGGTGCCGACGCCGGCCGCGGCCAGATACAGCAGGGTGGGCGCACCCAGGCCGCCGGCGCCGATGACCAGTACCCGGGCGTTCTTCAGGCGCCGCTGCCCGAGCACGCCGACGTCCGGGATGATCAGGTGGCGGCTGTAGCGGGCCACTTCGTCGCGGGTCAGTTCGGCTGCGGGTTCCACCAACGGTGGCAGTGACGGGGACATCGGCTCAGGCGATCGGGGACGGCCAGGGATTGAATCGGCAGGTCTTACCGTCGGGCTTGACCCATTCCGGATCGAACTTCGCCGCGTCGTCGTTGGACGTGCCGAACGTCTGCTGCATCATCACCGGCGCGAGGCCGTCCTGCTTGTCGCAAGGTTCGTGATGCGAATAGCCGATGGCGTGACCGACCTCGTGGTTGATCAGGTACTGCCGGTAGGACCCGATGTCGCCCTGGAAGGGCACCGCGCCGCGCACCCAGCGGGCCTCGTTGATGAACACCCGCGGCTCCGACTTCGCCCCGTAGGACGGGTTGTAGCAGGACGCCTCCAGCTCGATCTCGTAGCCGCAACCCTCCCGGACCGTCATCGGCGAGGTCAGCGAGATACGGAAGTCAGGTTCGACGCCGCTGGCGGCGTCCACCCGGACGAAGCCGATCTGGGGGGTGTGCGTCCAGCCCTTGGGGTTGCGCAGGGTCTGGTCGACCATCTGAGCGAAGCCCTCGTCGCCGCCGAAGGTGGTGGTGTCGACGCCGTTCTCGACCTCGATGGTGTAGGCGAACACCTTCTCGGTGCCCTGCCCGAACTCCTGCCCGGCGCCGGGTATCACATGCCAGGTCATGTTGCCGGCCACGCTGACCGGCCCGCCGTCGGGCAGGACTCCGGTCGGCAGGTTGACGTCGAACTGGGTCAGGCCGCGCGGCGGCGCACCGATGATCGAGGTGCCGGCCGATCCGATCGTCGGCGGGCTCGAAATCCCGTCTTCGACGTCGTGGGTGCGCACCCCGGTACCGGTCACGGTCTGGTAGACCACCACCACGGTCAGCGCCAGCAGCACCGGAAGCGCGTAGGCCCGCCAGCCGTAGGTGGACACGAACCGGCCCAACCAGCTCTGCTTGCGCCACTGGCGGTGGATGTCGCGCTCAGAGCGCACCCGCCCGGCACCGGCCGCCAGCGGGTCACGCTGGGCGCGCAGCGGTTCACGGAAGCGATCCCGAAGCACCGGGGTTCGACCGCCGTGCCGCCCCGGGTCGTAGGTCACCGTCCCAGGATGACACAGCCACCGCGAGCTGGGACTCTTCGCCGCGCCAACCGGGGGTCATCCGGAGCACCCCGGAAGACGGCCCGAAGGTATCCGACGTGGCATTGGCGGATGTCGATGGCGGATGTGACGGTCACGGCGCGTAGTCTCGCTGTCACGCACCGGCCGTCGAGTGAGCATGCCCGACGGTCGGCAGAACCGGAGATTGAGGAGTCGATGAGCAAACCGATCGACACGGCTGAGCGCGCCGCCGCAAAGTCGGCCGGGCGCGGCTCTGGCGCTGTCAAGGCAGCGGCCGGCAACCGCCGGGGCAGCCGACTGCCCCGTGACGAGCGCCGTGGCCAGCTGCTGATCGCCGCCAGCGAGGTGTTCGTCGACCGCGGCTACCACGCCGCCGGAATGGATGAGATCGCCGACCGTGCCGGTGTCAGCAAACCGATCCTCTACCAGCACTTCGCCTCGAAGCTGGAGCTGTACCTCGCGGTGCTGGCCAAACACGTCGAGAACCTGGTCTCCGGTGTGCGCCAGGCGCTGCGGACCACCACCGACAACCGCCAGCGGGTGCGGTCGGCGGTTCAGGCGTTCTTCGATTTCATCGAGCACGACGGCCAGGGCTACCGGCTGATCTTCGAGAACGACAACGTGGCCGAGCCGCAGGTGGCGGTCCAGGTTCGGGTGGCCACCGAGTCCTGCATCGACGCGGTTTTCGATCTGGTCAGCCACGATTCCGGCCTGGACCCGCACCGCTCCCGGATGGTCGCGGTGGGGTTGGTGGCGATCAGCGTCGACTGCGCCCGCTACTGGCTGGACAGCGACCGCCCGATCTCCAAAGAGGACGCCATCGACGGCACGGTGGCGTTCGCCTGGGGCGGGCTGTCACACGTGCCGCTTATGCGCTAGCGGCGTCCGCGCCGATCCCGAACCCGACCCGGCGGCTGTCCGCGACGCCGATCTCCACGTAGGCGATCTTGGCGGCCTGCACCAGGTAGCGGCGGCCCTTCTCATCGGTCAGGGCGAGCAGTTCCGTGCCCTTCCCCAGCGCGGCGGAGACCAGTTTCTCGACCTCGTCTGGCGTCTGCGAGCTGTTGATGACCAGTTCGCGCGCACTGTCGGTGACCCCGATCTTGACCTCCACGCCGGCCCCTTTCGTTTCGCGGTGGGCGTTGTAAGCAGGCTAGTGGACGGCGTCGCGGTTGGTGCGCACCGGCCGTTCGCCGTCGGCGATAACGCCGGATCCCGTACGTCCCAGCTCTATCAGGCCCGGCGCCTGCGGCGAGCGCTATCGCCGGCGATATCCGATCCGTAAAGATCTCACCCCACCAGCTCAGAGGCCAAAGTTATTCAGGATGCTCTTGTGACACCAGGGATTGGGACGCCGCTTCAGGCCAGCCCGAGTTCGCGCATCCGTTCGTCATGGGTGTGCTGGACCCGGTCAAAGAACGCCGCCAGGTGGCTGAGCCCCGCCGAGCCCGACACCACCAGGTCCACGAGTTCATCGTGGTCGGCCAACACGTACTGGGCCTGGGTGATCGCCTCGCCGAGCAGCCGGCGCGACCACAGCGCAAGCCGGCTGCGCTGTTTGGCGCTGGCCGTCACCGCGCTGCGCACCTCCTCCAGCACGAACTGGGAGTGGTGGGTCTCGGCGAGCACGGCGCGCACCACGTCGGCCGCCTCATCGGGGAGCCCGTCGGCGATATGCCGGTAGAGGTCGGCGGCCATCGCGTCACCGACGTAGGTCTTGACCAGAGCCTCCAGCCAGGTGCTGGGCATGGTCAGTCGATGGTAATTGTCCAGGGCGGTGGCGTATTTCGACATCGCGGCCACCACGTCGACGCCACGGGAGTGCAGTGCCGCACGCAGCAGTTCGTAGTGCCCCATCTCGGCTGCGGCCATGGCCGCCATCGAGATCCGACCACGTAGGTCGGGCGCCATCCGGGCCTCGTCGGTGAGCCGGTAGAACGCCGCCACCTCGCCGTAGGCCAGCAGCGCGAAAAGCTCGTTGACACCGGGATGATCGGCGGACAACCGCGGCTTTTCAGCCTGCGCCACCGGGTCGGCCGAGGGAACCGAATTCATCACCACACTGTAGGCGTTGCGCTGCGATAGGCGGATGTCCGGCCCGACCAGGTACTATGACCAGCAGGCAGTGCCGTTCTCGGCGCTGCCGCGCAATATGCGTGCACGCGGGTGGCCCGCCTCCTCAGCGAGTGTGAGGCCCCGAATCGGCAAGGTATCGACTGTCGCAGTGTGTGCGCCCGAACCACACCGCGATCGACTGACATACCGCGCCGACTTCGAAAGGCATCTGCCAGCGCATGACCCCGCTTATCTCCACCACCACCCCGACCACTCCCCCGAGCTTCGCCGAACTGGGCGTCCGCGATGAGATCGTGCGCGCCCTGGCCGAGGACGGCATCGAGCATGCCTTCGCGATTCAGGAGCTGACGCTGCCGCTGGCCCTGGCCGGCGACGACCTGATCGGCCAGGCCCGCACCGGCATGGGTAAGACCTACGGCTTCGGCGTCCCGCTGCTGCAGCGGGTGACCACCAGCACCGACCGGCCGCTGTCCGGCATTCCGCGGGCGCTGGTCGTGGTGCCCACCCGTGAGCTGTGCATCCAGGTCTCCGGCGACCTCGCCGACGCGGCCAAGTACCTGACTGCCGGAGAGCGTCCGCTGTCGGTGCAGGCCATCTACGGCGGCCGGCCCTACGAGCCGCAGATCGAGGCGCTGCAGGCCGGCGCCGACGTGGTGGTGGGCACCCCGGGCCGCCTGCTCGACCTGGCCCAGCAGGGCCACCTGCAGCTGGGCGGCTTGGCGGTCCTGGTACTCGATGAGGCCGACGAGATGCTGGACCTGGGCTTTTTGCCCGACATCGAGCGCATCCTGGCCCGCATCCCCGACGACCGGCAGTCGATGCTGTTCTCGGCGACCATGCCCGGCCCGATCATCACGCTGGCCCGCAGCTTCATGAACCAGCCCACCCACATCCGCGCCGAGGCGCCGCACTCCTCGGCGGTGCACGACGCGACCGAGCAGTTCGTCTACCGCGCCCACGCGCTGGACAAGGCGGAACTGGTCGCCCGGGTGCTGCAGGCCCGCGGCCGCGGCGCGACGATGATCTTCACCCGCACCAAGCGCACCGCGCAGAAGGTCGCCGACGATCTGGGCGAGCGCGGTTTCAAGGTCGGGGCGGTGCACGGCGACCTGGGTCAGGTGGCCCGGGAGAAGGCGCTCAAGCAGTTCCGCGGCGGTGAGATCGATGTGCTGGTGGCCACCGACGTGGCCGCCCGCGGTATCGACATCGACGACGTCACGCACGTCATCAACTACCAGTGCCCCGACGACGAGAAGACCTACGTGCACCGGATCGGCCGCACCGGCCGGGCGGGCCGCACCGGCGTCGCGGTCACGCTGGTGGACTGGGACGAGCTGGCCCGCTGGACGATGATCGACAAGGCATTGAACCTGTGCTGCCCGGACCCGGCCGAGACCTACTCCAGCTCCCCGCATCTGTTCACCGAGCTCAACATCCCCACCGATGTAACCGGCAGCATCGGCAAGCCGCGCCGCGCACCGGCCAAGCGGGAGGACGGCGAGCGCCGCGAGACCTCCGCCGACCGCCGGCGCGAGCCCCGCAACCCGAACCGGTCACGGCGGCGCACCCGCGGCGGCCAGGGCGACGGCACCGCACCGCAGACCACTGCCGAGACCGCAGCGGCCACTGACGACAACGGCCAGGCCGCGCCACGGCGTCGTCGCCGCCGGCGGCCGAACAAGCCCGCCGTCGCGGCCGCGAACGGCAGCTGAGCGCAGGTCCGATGGTCCGACCGGAACGCCGCACCAGAGGCGATCTGATGGCTGCCGCAGCGATAGCCGCCGCGGTCGTGATCGCCGGGGCAGCCATCTGGTGGACCAGTGACGCCCGCGCCACCGTCCTCCGCCCGGCATCGGACACCTCAGCCAACCCGCAGTCGGCGGTCATGGTGCCAACGGCACTGAGCCAGCGCTGGACCGCGGCCAGCCCGGCCACCGGTTCCCCGGTGGTGGTCTCCGGCACGCTGATCACCGGCGACGGGCCGCAGATGACCGGGCGCGACCCCAATACCGGCGAGCAGCGCTGGAGCTATGCGCGCGGGGTCGACCTGTGCGCGGTGTCGTGGATCTACCGTCAGGCCGTCGGGGTGTATCCCGACTCCCGCGGCTGCGGCCAGGTCAGCACCGTCACCGCTGCGACCGGCATGCGCGGGCCGTCCCGGACCAGCTACGCCGACAAGACCGTCACCGTCACCTCGGAGGGCAGCGCGGTGCTCTCGGCCGGGCGCACCCGCCTGGAACTATGGCGCTCGGACATGGTGCGGGTGCTGTCCTACGGCGAGATCGACGCCCGGGTGAAGCCGTCGGCCCGCGGCCGCGGCCAGGGCTGCATCCTGGTGTCGGCGGCGGCGTCGTCCGCGGCGGTCTCGGTGCTGGAGTCCTGCGCCGGCCAGGCAGATCTGCAATTGACGCTGCTGCGCCCCGCCAAGGACGAGGACGAACCCGAACAGCAGCATGTCCCCGACCTGGGGGTGGCCGCCGACTCCGGGGCCCGGGTGCTGGCGGTCACCGAATCCGACACCGGCACCAACACCGCGGTGTACCTGCCCACCCCGGAGCCGCGGGTCGAGGTCTTCGACCAGACCGGCACCGTGATCGCCAAGACACTGCTGCCGGCCGAACCCACCGCCGCCAGCGCCGCCGTGACGGTGTCGCGGCCCACCGGGTTGATCTGCTGGTGGACCGGCGACGCGGTGCTGGTGTTCGATTCGGGCACCCTGGCCTACCGGTACACCATCGGCGCGTCCGGGCCCGCGGTTCCGCTGGGGCCCGCGGCGATCATGGCCGATCGGCTGCTGATTCCCGTCACCGGCGGCGTCGGCGTCTACGACCAGAAGACCGGTGCACCCGAACGCGTTATCCCGGTCAGTCGTCCGGCCGGGGTGTCCTCGGTGTTTCCGGTGGTGTCCGGCCCGATGATCCTCGAACAGCGCGACGACACCGTGGTGGGGCTGGGCTGAGTTTTCCCGGGCTAGACCTCCGGGGTGAAAGTCGGCAGCGCCTTGCCGTTCTTCCAGTGCTTGAGCAGCGCCTCGGCCAGCTGCCGGTAGGCCTGCGCGCCCTTGTTCTTGCGCCCGGCGATCACCGAGGCTCCCGACGCGCTGGCCTCGGCGAAGCGCACCGTGCGCGGGATCGGCGGGGCCAGCACCGGCAGGCTGTAGCGGTCGGCGACGTCGAGCAACACGTCACGGCTGTGCGTGGTGCGCGAGTCATACAGGGTGGGCAGCGCCCCGAGCAGACGCAGCTTCGGGTTGGTGATCTGCTGGACGTCGTTGACGGTGCGCAGGAACTGCCCGACGCCGCGGTGCGCCAGGGTCTCGCACTGCAGCGGCACGATCACCTCGCCGGCCGCGGTGAGCCCGTTGAGGGTGAGCACCCCCAGTGACGGCGGGCAGTCGATGATGGCCACGTCGAACTGGTCGTCCAGTTTGGCCAGCGCCCGCTGCAAGGCGTACTCGCGGCCAGCCCTCATCAGCAGCATCGCCTCCGCGCCGGCCAGGTCGATGTTGGCCGGCAGCAACGTCATACCTTCGCCGGTCGGCACCAGTGCGGCGCTGGGTTCGACATCACCGAGCAGCACCTCGTGCACCGATACCGGCAGCTTGTCGGGGTCGTGTCCCAACGAGAACGTCAGGCAGCCCTGCGGGTCGAGGTCGACCAGCAGCACCCGCCGGCCCAGCTCGGCCATCGCCGCGCCCAGCGAGGCCACGGTCGTGGTCTTGGCCACGCCGCCTTTCTGATTGGCAACCGCCAAGATTCGCATGCCCGTCACACCGACATACTGGCACGCCCGGTGACCCGACAGTCTGCCGTCGGGCAGAATCGGCAGGCGTGGGGATCGACGGGCACCGCCTGCTGCTGCTGCGCCACGGTGAGACCGAGTGGTCCCGCAGCGGCCGGCACACCGGACGCACCGACCTGGATCTGACCGACATCGGCCGGCGTCAGGCCGTCGCCGCCCGCGCGACGCTGACCAAGCTGGCGCCCGACAACGCGCTGGTGATCTGCAGCCCGCGCCGGCGCGCCCAAGTGACCGCCGAACTCGCCGGCCTGCATGTCGATGAGACCTCCGAGGACCTCGCCGAATGGGACTACGGGCGCTACGAGGGACTGACCACGCCAGAGATCCGCGAATCGGAATCCGATTGGCTGGTCTGGACACACGGCAGCCCCGGCGGCGAGACCGTGGCCCAGGTCAGCGACCGCGCCGATCGGATGGTGGCAGTCGCGCTGGCGCAGTTGGCGACCCGCGACGTGGTGTTCGTCGGGCACGCGCATTTCTCCCGGGCGGTGATCACCCGCTGGCTGGATCTGGCACTGGCCGACGGCGCCCGGTTCGCGATGCCGCCGGCGTCGGTGGCCGTCTGCGGATTCGAGCACGGAGTACGCCAGCTGGCGGCACTCGGCCTGACCGGGCCGGAAGCACCGTGAGCACACCGGCATTCGTGCTGTCCGGACCGGGCGGAACGCTGTGGGCCGATGAGGTGGCAGCCGGCTTCAGCGACGTCGCTGACGCGCGAGCCGCACTGGCCGATGGCCGAGCGTCAATTATTCTGGGCGCGTTGCCTTTCCGACCGGGCGCCGCGACCGCGCTGTTCACCCCCCATCGGGTGTACCGCACCGATGCCCTGCCACCGCAGGCGGATCCGGTGATGCCTGCGGTGCACATCGCCGGGGCCCTGCCCGAGCCCGAGGAGCACCGAGCCCGGATTCGCCGGGCACTCGACGAGCTGAGGGCACCGCGAGCGGTGCTGCACAAGGTGGTGCTGGCCCGCGGGCTGGCGCTGGCCGCCGACGCACCGCTGGACGCCGGCGCCGTGTTGCGCCGCCTGGTGGCCGCCGACCCGAGCAGTTACGGCTACCTGTCCGACCTGAGCGCGGCCGGCGGTGAGCACACCGGCACGGTGCTGGTGGGCGCCAGCCCCGAGTTGCTGGTCGCCCGCGACGGCGGCCGGGTCACCTGCCGGCCGTTCGCCGGCTCCGCACCCCGCTCTCCCGACCCGGACGTCGACGCCGCCAACGGCGCCGCGCTGGCCGAATCCGGCAAGAACCGCCACGAGCACCAGCTCGTCGTCGATCAGCTGCGGGCCGTGCTGGAACCGCTCTGCGCCGAGTTGGACGTCGCGCCCGCTCGGCTGACCGGCACCGCAGCGGTGTGGCACCTGAGCACCCCGATCAGCGGCCGGCTGCGCGACACCTCCACCACGGCACTGGATCTGGCGCTGGCGCTGCACCCGACCGCCGCGGTCGGCGGCGTCCCTACCGCCGCCGCGGTCGACCTGATCACCGAACTGGAAGGCGACCGGGGTTTCTATGCCGGCGCGGTGGGCTGGTGCGACGCCGACGGTGACGGCGCCTGGGTGGTGTCGATCCGCGGCGCGCGGCTCTCCGCTGACCGGCGATCCGCACTGGCGCACGCCGGCGGCGGGATCGTCGCCGAATCCGATCCGGCCGACGAACTGGCCGAGACCGTGACGAAGTTCAGGACGATCCTGACGGCGCTGGGCGCCCAGCTGCCCAGCGCAGCGCCGCCGGACTGAACAGCGCCGCCAGCACCGCCAGCGCCACCACCGCGACCGCCACGCCGTAACCCCAGCGCTGCGATCCGACACCCAGATACCAGGCGACCGGCAGCAGGGTCAGGTTGGTGATCACCGCGACGCCGCGCCCGGCCCGCCGTCCCCGCAGCAGAGTCCAGCCGGCGGCCAGCACCGCGGCACCGATCAGCGCGAACCACACCGCAGTGCCGTAACCGCTGACCACCTGCTGATCCGCGCCTGCCAGGCCGCGCACCACCAGCACCGCCGCCACCGCCAGCGCGGCCGCCCCCTGAGCCGCGACGATCCCGCCGGCAACGAGCACGGCGGGCGGCCGGTCGGCGTGGTCGGTCACGCGGCCAGCCTAACCACGCCCCGACCACCCGCCGATTGCCCATAGACTCTTACCTTGTGCGTGCCGTGCTGATCGTGAATCCCAATGCCACCTCCACCACCGCGGCCGGCCGCGATCTGTTGGCGCACGCCCTCAAGAGCCGGCTCGAGCTGACCGTCGCGCACACCGACTACCGCGGCCACGCCATCGAGATCAGCCAGGCCGCCGCCCGCGATGGGATCGACCTGGTGATCGCCCACGGCGGCGACGGCACCGTGCACGGTGTGGTCAACGGTCTACTCGGCGAGCCCGGCTCCGCGCCGCCGCCGCACCTGCCCGCGGTGGCGGTGGTGCCCGGCGGGTCGGCGAATGTCTTCGCCCGTTCACTCGGGATGGCCGCCGACCCTATCGCGGCTACCAATCAACTGATCGAGTTGATCGAAGATGTTGACAGACACCCGAATTGGCGTCGAATCGGGTTGATCGACTGCGGTGAGCGGTGGTCTGTGCTCAACGCCGGCATGGGCCTCGACGGTGCGGTTGTGGCCGCGGTCGAGGCCGAGCGCGAGAAGGGCGGCGATGTCAGCGCACTGCGCTACATCCGCGCGGCGGTCCGCACGGTGCTGGCCGCCACCCGGCGTGAACCGACCCTGACCCTGCAGATCAACGACGCCGACCCGATCACCGGCGTGCACTTCGCCTTCATCTCGAACTGCAGCCCGTGGACCTACGCCGATCAGCGGTCGGTGTTCACCAACCCCGACACCACTTTCGAGTCGGGCATGGGCTTATTCGCTACCACCAGCCTGAAGGTGCTGCCGACCCTGCGACTGGTCCGCCAGATGCTGTCGAAACGACCGAACCCGCGCGCCAAACAACTCATTCGCGATGACAATGTGGCCACTTTGCGCGTCGACGCGGGCGACACGCCTATCGCCACCCAGATCGACGGCGAGTACCTTGGGCTGCGTACCTCGATGACGTTCCGCGCGGTCCCGGACGCTTTGAGCGTGGTGGCGCCGCCGGCTAAAATACTTTGCTGAACTGCGGAGATGGCGAACATTCCGGTGACGAGCGCACAGAGGGTCTCATGTTAGTACATCCCTGCGGAATCTCCGGGAGCAGCCCCGCGCGGACGTGACGTCGGCCACGTGATAAAGCGCACCCTTGACATCTGTCCAGGCTGTGAAACGATCAATCGATCGGACGTAAGCCGTAACCATTTCTTGCGCCGCACATAACAGTTAAGAAACATCGTTGCGCACGCCGCTGCGCCCAGAGTGAGGAGTTGGAGACCTATGGATTGGCGCCACAAGGCGGTCTGTCGCGACGAGGACCCGGAGCTGTTCTTCCCGGTGGGAAACAGCGGTCCCGCGCTTGCTCAGATCGCGGCCGCGAAGCAGGTCTGCACCCGGTGCCCAGTGGTCACCGAATGCCTCACGTGGGCGCTGGAAACCGGTCAGGACGCCGGCGTGTGGGGCGGCATGAGCGAAGACGAGCGGCGTGCGCTCAAGCGCCGCAACGCCCGCACTCGGGCACGCAGCGGGGTCTGACCCGCCAAGCACTGCTAGACGGCGCGGCCCCGACCTTCCCGGTCGGGGCCGCGCCGTTTCGCATCGGGTTCTACAGTGCCTGGCGGGGCCGTCGGCTCCCGACCGGCACCCGCAGCACCATCTCGGTCCCCCCGCCCGGGGCGTCGCGCGCGGTCAGCGAACCGTCGAGCTCCCCGGACACCAGGGTGTTGACGATATGCAGCCCGAGCCGGTCGGAGTTCTCCAGGCTGAAACCCTCCGGCAGTCCGTGACCGTCGTCGTGCACCACCACGTCGAGCCAGCGCGCTGAGCGTTCGGCCCGGATCATCACACCGCGCGGATGCTCGCCGGCGTCGAAGGCGTGCTCAATCGCGTTCTGCACCAGCTCGGTGATCACCATGATCAGCGCGGTGGCCCGGTCGGCGTCCAGCGCGCCGAGAACACCCGTCCGGCTGACGTGGATCGGGGTGTCCACGCTGGCGACGTCGTTCATCATCGGCAGAATCCGATCGATCACCTTGTCGAGGTTCACCACCTCATCGACCGCCATCGACAGGGCTTCGTGGACCAGCGCGATGGACGCCACCCGCCGCACCGACTCCAACAGTGCCTCGCGTCCCTCGGTGCTGGCGGTGCGGCGGGCCTGCAGGCGCAGCAGTGCCGCGACGGTCTGCAGGTTGTTCTTCACCCGGTGGTGGATCTCGCGGATCGTCGCATCCTTGGACAGCAGGGCGCGGTCCCGGCGCTTCACCTCGGTGACATCACGCACCAGCACGGCGGCCCCGGTCGGCTCGCCGTTCGCGATCAGCGGCAGCGTGCGCAGCAGTACAACCGCGCCGCCGGCGTCGACCTCGAAGCGCATACTCGCCCCGCCGGACAGTGATTCGCCGACGTGCTCGGCCAACTCGCGCGCCTCGAACGGGTCCGAGATCAGGGGTCGGGTGACGGCCACCAGGTCGTGCCCGGCCAGCTCCGCGTCCAAGCCCATCCGGTGATACGCCGACACCGCATTCGGGCTGGCGTAGCGCACCGTGCCGTCGACCCCGACCCGGATGAAGCCGTCACCGACCCGCGGACCCGAGTGCGACACCACCAGGTCACCGGTTCCCGGGAAGGTGCCCTGGGAAATCATCTGCAACAGATCCGCCGCGCAGTCCAGGTACGCCGCCTCCAGCCGGCTCGGTTCGCGCCCGGAGGCGTGCGCGTGCTGATGGGTCAGAACAGCCACCACCCGATCCTCGAACCGGATCGGGACGGCTTCAATATTGTTTGGGGACTCTTCTTGCACGACAATGCTTTCCGAGATCTCAACGTCGGCTCTCTCTATCGTTTCCGATGCGAAGGCCGCCACCACCAACGGCAGCGCTTCGGCGGCGACGACGGTGCCGACGGCGTCGCTGAGCAGCACCGTGGAGGCGGTGTTGGGCCGGCACTGCGCCACGCAGACCAGCGGCTCACCGGCGTCGGCGTCACCGCGCACCCACATCAGATAGTCGGCGAACGACAGGTCCGCCAGCAGCTGCCACTCCCCGACCACGACGTGCAGATGATCCACCGCCCTGCCCGGCAGGACGGTGTGCTCGGCCAGCAGGTCACCGAGGGTGGACATCGTTCATTCGCGCGGCGCGAATGCCGGGATCAGCTGATGACGGCAATCAGGTCGCCGGCCTGGATGACGTCACCGACCTTCACAGCCACCTTGCTGACGGTGCCGGCGTTCTCGGCCAGCACCGGGATCTCCATCTTCATCGACTCGAGCAGCACCACGGTGTCGCCCTCGTTGATCTGTTCGCCCTCGCGGACCACGACTTCGAGCACGCTGGCCACGATCTCCGCGCGAACATCCTCGGCCATCTTCACCTCGTTCATCACCTGGTCGCCCTGATCGGAGAAAATCCTTGGTCTTTATGGAACCACAACACCCCCGGACGTTGAGCACGGCGCTCGGGTAAGCGAACTCCAAGATCTCTAAGAGGACGTAGAGAGTTCCGAACGTGACAGTGTCGTGTTTCTCCTGTGACATTTGCATAGCACCGTTACTCGAGTGTTTCGAACGCGTGACGTATTCGCCGTGGCGCGAGACGAGTCGAAGTCGAACTTGAGGAGTAGTGCCTTGTTTGTTTCCCGGTCTGTTGCCTGGTCCGTTGCCCCTTGGTCTGTCGCCCAGTCCCGTTCCCGGTCCTTTCCCCGGTCCCTTCCCAGCATCTCCGACCCGCGGGTCCGGTTGCCCCTGGTGTGCGTCAGCGCCATGACGGCGGCCACCCTCGGATTCGGTGTCGCCTCCGCCAAGGCCGCCCCGACCCTGGTCGACGACCCGATGCCGATCCCGGCCCCGATCAGTGCCCCCGCGTTGCCCGGTGCCGCAGCGTTGCCCGGGGTGCCCGGTGTGCCCGGTGTGCCCGGAGCCGCCGTGGGAAACTCCTCGGCCGGCGTCAACGCCGCCAACTCCTTCCTGCAGGTGCTCAACGGCATGCTCAACAAAGTGGTGCCCGGCGTCGGCTCGATCATGCCGTCCGATGTCAGCTCCTTGACGCCGCCGGCCGCCGGCGCCCCGGGTGCACCCGCCCTGGAGACGCCGCCGGTCGGGACGCCACCCGCTGCCGCCGCGCCGGCGCCGGGGTTCGTACCGCAGACCCTGGCGGGGTCGCGGACGTTCAGCGGATCCAAGAACTAGCTCGACGGGGCGCGGCGGCGGGGCGGCCTTGCGGCCCCGCCGCCCGCGTCACACCCGGCGGTATGAGAGACTGTCCAGCCGGAATACCTGCTAGGAGGGTCAATCATGGCAAAGCGTGGCCGCAAGAAGCGCGATCGTAAGCACAGCAAAGCCAACCACGGCAAGCGGCCCAACGCCGGCTCGAAGGCCGTGAAGTAGGCGCTTCTACTCGTAAGTCCGGATGATCGTGGTCTGGCTGATCTCCAACCGCACCCGCTCGTAAAGCTTCGGCGGCGCCTTGTCGCCACTGCATTTGGTGGCGATCAGCGCCTTGATCCGCTCCTCGACCCCGTAATGCCGCAGGCAGCCCGGGCATGCTTCGAGGTGCTCCCGCAGCCTGGCCTTGCTCTCAGCGGTGCACTCACCGTCCAGCAGCGTCCACACCTCGGCGATCACCTCGGAACAGTCCACCATCGACTGATCCGGGTTCGGCGTGCTGTGCCCGTGTTCGGTCACGACGACATCTCCTCGGGTGCGTGGCCGTCGCGGATGAAACCGCGGTCTCGGGCCACATCTGCCAATAACGTGCGCAGCTGACGCCTGCCGCGGTGCAGTCGCGACATCACCGTGCCGATCGGTGTATCCATGATCTCGGCGATCTCCTTGTAGGGGAATCCTTCGACGTCGGCGTAGTACACCGCCATCCGGAACTCTTCGGGCAGCTGCTGCAGCGCCTCTTTGATCTCGGTGTCCGGCAGCGACTCCAAGGCCTCCACCTCCGCGGAGCGCAGCCCTGTCGAGGTGTGCTCGGCGGTGGCCGCCAGCTGCCAGTCGGTGATCTCCTCGGTGGGGTATTCCGCCGGTGAGCGCTGCTTCTTGCGGTAGCTGTTGATGTAGGTGTTGGTCAGGATGCGGTACAGCCAGGCCTTGAGGTTGGTGCCGTCGCGGAACGAGCGGAACCCGGCGTAGGCCTTGACCATGGTCTCCTGCAGCAGGTCCTCGGCGTCGGCGGGATTGCGCGTCATCCGCAGCGCACCCCCGTAGAGCTGATCGAGCATCGGGATCGCGTCGCGCTCGAAGCGCGCGGTCAGCTGCTCGTCGGTTTCGTCGGTACGCACGGGGGTCTTGGTGCCTTCGGCGTCAGCCATGTCGATTGCAGCGGTCCCTTCTCTCGCGATGCTCACGTCCAGTGGCTCGATTTCCAGCAGACCGACCGCCGTTGACATCGACGACTCCTTCCGATCCTAGGACCGTGGCCGGCAGCATATGCAGCGACCACACGACTGCCTTGCTCAACAGCGTGAGCCATACGGCTATTTCCGGCCGTTATCCTGGCCCGGTGAGTCGCGCGGCAACCCGGGCCATTGCGGCCCTGGTCGCCGCACAGGTGCCCCATGAGGTGCTGCGCTACCACCACGATCCCCGCAGCCAGACCTTCGGCGACGAAGCTGTCACTCAAGGCGGTCGCCGCCGCCCTCGGGGCGGCCAAGGCCGCGATGGCCGATCCGGCGACGGCGCAACGGTCGAGCGGGTACGTGCTGGGTGGCATTTCGCCGCTCGGGCAGCGCAAGGCGTTGCCGACGGTGGTGGACTCCTCGGCACTGGGCTTCGAGAAGGTGCTGTGCAGCGCCGGGCAGCGCGGCTGGGACGTGGCGCTGGCACCTGCGGATCTGATTCGGCTGACCGGCGCGGTGACCGCCGATATCCGGGCTCGCTGAGCGCGAAGCCGCCCGGTGCGCCGTGGCCGGCGCACCGGGCGGCGTGCTGGATCAGCTAATCCTTGAAGGCGTCTTTGATGTTCTCGCCGGCCTGTTTCAGGCTGGACTTGGCTTGATCGGCCTTGCCCTCGTTGCGCAGGTCGTCGTCGCCGGTGACATTGCCGACGGCCTCTTTGGCCTTACCTGCGATGTCCTGCGCGGCGTGCTTGGCCTTGTCTGCCAGTCCCATCGTGAAGCTCCTCCCTACTTATGACAGTGCAACACCGCAGGTACCCACGCCGGCCACCACGTAAACCTCGGCGGCCGGCTACTGTCCGGGCGCCTTGACGTCACTGGGGTGCGTTGCCAGCGGTGTCACCCGGATATCCATGTAGGCGAACAACGGCAGGCCCGAAAGAATCTCGTGGAGTTCGTCATTGGATTCCACGTCGAATATCGAGAAGTTGGAGTACTGCCCGGCGATCCGCCAGATGTGCGGCCACTTGCCGGACCGCTGCAGCTCCTGCGAGTAGGCCTTTTCGCGGGCGACGATCTCGGCGCACTGCCGCGGGTCGAGATCATGCGGGATCCGCACATCCATCCGGACGTGAAACAGCATGGCCTCAAACCCCCGGGTCGAGGACGAAGTCATAGCGCAACGTGAAGCTGCCGTCGGGTTGCTCCACCGGGTTGAGCATCAACTCCGGCTTCACCGCGGTGGCGACATCGTCGTCGTTGTGCGGGTCGCCGGGGAAGTACAGCTGCGCGGTGAGCAGTTCGTGCCCCGGAGCGGACACCTTGACGTGCAGGTGCGCCGGGCGCCACGCGTGCCAGCCTGCCGCGGCGATCAGTTTGCCGCAGGCGCCGTCGGTGGGAATCTGGTACGGCGCGGGCCGGATCGTGGTGATCTCGAATCTGCCGTCGGCACCGGTGCAGAACGTGCCGCGCAGATTCCACTCCGGCAGCCCCGGCGCGTACTGCGAATAGAAGCCGTCGGAGTCGGCGTGCCAGAGCTCGACCTTGCCGGCGAGGGGTTTGCCGTCGGTGCCGGTGATGGTGCCCTGCCACACCAGCGGTCTGCCCTTCTCCTCCGGCCGCATCGGGACGGCGCCGCGGGCACCGCGCTCGGGCGCATCCGGCACGTAGTACGGCCCCTCGATGCTGCCCTTGTTGCCCTGCCGGCCAGATGTGGCGACCTCCTCGATGACGTGCTCGACCCAGACATCGAGGAACAGCGGCCATTCGCCGTCGGCGCCGACCTGGATCAGCCAGGCCTTGAGCGCGTTGTACTCGTCATAGCTGACCCGGTGGCGCCGGATGGTCGCGTGCACCGCGTCGAGCACCTCGCGGGCCAGCATGTCCACCCGTTCGACCGGGGTGTCTTTGACCTTCGCGAACGCGGATTTATCAAGGCTGAATCGTTCGGTCGCCGCATTGCCCGACGCTGCGGCGGTCGCCTGCGAGGTATCCATCGTGGTCATCGTCTCTTCTCCTCGGTAACTCAGGAATCGGTTCGGTAGCGTGCGAGCTTGTCGGGATCGATCGCCACCCCGAGTCCGTTTCCGGGCGGCACGTGCAGGACGCCGTCGCGGATCTGCAGCGGTTCGGCGAGCAGGTCGTCGCTCATGTCCAGGAAGTTGGACAACTCCCCGGCGCGGCGCGACGTCAGCTGGTAGGCGGCGCCGAACGTCACCGCGCAGGCCGTGCCGAGCTGACCGTCGATCTGGTTGCCCATCACCACCTCGACGCCGAGCCCCTCGGCGAGGTGGTGCACCCGCTGCGAGCCGGTGAACCCGGTGCGGGCGGTCTTGATCGAGATGGCGGTGGCCGATCCGCCGAGCACCTCGCGGGTGACCTCGGCCGGGGTGGGCACCGATTCGTCGGCGATGAACGGCACGTCGAGCCGGCTCACCAGCCAGCGCCGGCCCAGCACGTCGTCGGCCGGGCACAACTCCTCGGCGAAAAGCAGGTCCAGATCGGCCATCTCTTTCATCGCGCGCAGCGACTCCGAGGCCGTCCAGCCGCGGTTGCCGTCGACGTAGAGTTCGATGGCGTCCCCGAATCTCTCCCGCAGGGCGCGGACGACGGCGGTGTCCAGGGCGACCGGCCGGCGCCCCACCTTCACCTTGAAGGTGGTGATGCCGTAGGTATCCCGCATCCGCTCGGCGTCGGCGACCATCACCGCCGGGTCGTCGAAGCCGAGCATGTGCGACACCCGCATCCGGTCGGTGAAGCCGCCGAGCAGTTCGCTGACCGGCAGCCCCAGCGTCTGCCCCAACGCATCCCAGATCGCCATGTCGACCGCGGCTTTGGCCGTCGGGTTGCCCACCGTGCGGGCCAGCCGGGCACCGGCCGTCTCGCGGTCGAGCAGGGTCAGCCCGATCAGCTGCGGCGCGAAGATCTGCTCGATCACCGCGATGATGCCGTCCTGGGTCTCGCCGTAGGTGAACGGCCGCGGCGGCGCCTCGGCGACACCGACCACGCCGTCGTCGGTGTGCACCCGAACCAGGACGTGCTGGGCGACGTGCACCTCGCCGGAGGCGAACTTGAGCGGCTTGGTGTACGGGATGGCGAACGGAATCACTTCCAGCGCAGTTATTTTCACCCCACACCTCCGGTGGTCAGCATCGGAAACGCTGTCCGGACGACGCTGACGACCGCGTCGATGACCGGGTTGTCCTCACCGGCACGCCAGGCCAGCGACAGTTCGATGGTTCCGGCGTCGAGCAGTTCGCGGAACACCACGCCCTCCAGCGGCAGCCCACGCACCGATTCGGGCACCACGGCCACCCCCAGGCCCGCGGCCACCAGCGCCAGCAGCACCGCGGTGCCCGGCGCGAGATGTTCGCGGTGCGGGACGAATCCGGCTTGGCGGCAACTGCGCAGCACCGCGTCGTTCACCGCCGACTCGCGGCTCTGATAGGCGACGAAGCTCTCATTGCGCAGATCCGACAGCGAGACCACCGGCTCGACGGCGAGTCGATGGTCGGCGGAGACGGCCAGCACCAGCGGCTCGACGGCGATCGTGCGCAGTGCGAGTCCCTCGCCGAGCGCCGGGGGCCGCAGCACGCCCAGATCCAGCGCGCCGGCGCGCAGCGCGTCGCACTGTGCCGGGGTGAGCATGTCGGCGCGAATCTCCAGATCGACGCCGGGCAGCTCGGCCTTGACCGCGCGGGCCAGCCGCGGCAGATGCGAGAACGCGGCCGTGCCGGTGATGCCCAGCCGGATCAGCCCGCTGCGACCGTCGGCGATCCGCCGCACCCCGCGGGTGGCCGCGGACACGCCCGCCAGGATGCGCACCGCCTCGCCCTGGAGGAATTCACCGGCGGGGGTGAGTGCGACCTGTCGGGTGGTCCGGGTGAAGAGGCTGACGCCAAGCTCGGCCTCCAGCTGCCTGATCGCGTACGACAGTGCCGGCTGCGCGACGTGGAGCTGGTCGGCCGCCTTGCCGAAATGGCAGGTCTCGGCCACTGCGCAGAAGTAGCGTAGGTGCCGCAGCTCCATGGTTTTCGCTCCTTATTCGCCCAAGGTGACGGGCGATACATGTTCAGACTATGGCCGATATCCATACAGAACAAGGATGCGTATTCCGGTTATTAATAACCAGAATTCATGAATCGATGCCCAGTACACGACTAGGCATTTGCCTGGTGTGACCGTCGACACGCGGTGCGAGGGTTGAGGGATCAGACCGATGGAGGCCCCCATGAGCGCACCGACCACATCTCGACTCGACCGCCTGGCGAGCATTCTCGACGACGCGGTGATCGACGACCCCGAAGCCGGCAACTACCGGGTGCACCGGCAGATCTTCACCGACCCGGATATCTTCGAGCTGGAGATGCGCTACATCTTCGAGGGCAACTGGGTCTTCCTGGCGCACGAGAGCCAGATCCCCAACCCGGGCGACTACTTCACCACCGACATCGGCCGCAGCCCGGTGGTGATCACCCGCGACAAGGACGGCGAACTGCACTGCCTGATCAATGCATGCGCACACCGCGGGGCCCTGCTGTGCCGGCGCAAGACCGACAACCGGTCGACGTTCACCTGCCCGTTCCACGGGTGGACGTTCCGCAACGACGGCAAGCTGCTGAAGGTCAAGCTGCCCGAAGGCGCCGGCTATCCACCCGAGTTCGACACCAACGGATCCCACGACATGACCAAGGTCGCCCGCTTCGAGAGCTACCGCGGCTTCCTGTTCGGCAGCCTCAACCCCGACGTGGTGCCGCTGACCGAATACCTCGGTGACTCAACCAAAGTCATCGACCTGCTGGTCGACCAGTCACCCCAGGGACTGGAGGTGCTGCGCGGCACGTCCACCTACACGCTGCACGCCAACTGGAAGGTGCAGATCGAGAACGGCGCCGACGGCTACCACGTGACCTCGGTGCACTGGAACTACGCCGCCACCACCTCACGGCGCGCCACCGGCGACTCCGCCAACGAGACCAAGGCCCTGGACGCCTCCAAGTGGGCCGAAGAGGGCGGCGGCTACTGGGCGTTCCCGAACGGCCACATCTGCCTGTGGACCCAGGCGGCCAACCCGCAGGACCGGCCACTGTACAGCGAGATCGACCGGCTCCGGGAAACACACGGAAAAGCCAAGGGCGAGTTCATGGTTTCCGGATCCCGCAACCTGTGCCTGTACCCCAACGTCTACCTGATGGATCAGTTCTCCACCCAGATCCGCCGGATCAAGCCCATCTCGGCCGATAAGACCGACATCACCATCTACTGCATCGCCCCCAAGGGTGAGAGCGCCGAGGCCCGCGCCAACCGGATCCGCCAGTACGAGGACTTCTTCAACGCCAGCGGGATGGCGACCCCCGACGACCTGGAGGAGTTCCGCTCGGTGCAGACCGGCTTCGGGGCCCGCACCGCGCCGTGGAACGACGTCAGCCGCGGTGCCCAGCACTGGATCTCCGGCCCGGACCCGGTCGCCGAGTCCCTGGGCATGCACCACGTGGTGTCCTCGGGGGTCAAGGCCGAGGACGAAGGCCTGTTCGTCGTGCAGGACCAGTACTGGCTGGAGGCGATGCGCGACGCCGTGCAGCGCGAACGCGCCAAAGAACTCGCCGGGACCAACGGATTCGACCGCACCCCCTGCGGCCACTGAACGAAGGCATCGACATGACGACCACCGAATCCCCGCAGACCGCCACCAAGCACATCACCCAGAACGCGATCGAGGCGTTCCTCTACCGGGAAGCCCGCTACCTCGACGACCGCGAGTTCGAGAAGTGGCTGGAGTGCTACGCCGACGACGTCGTGTTCTGGATGCCCGCCTGGGACGTCGACGACCGCCTCACCGAGGACCCGCAGACCGAGATCTCGCTGATGTACTACGCGAACAAGGGCGGCCTGCACGATCGGGTCTTCCGGATCCGCACCGAGCGTTCGTCGGCGACGTCGCTGCCCGACCCGCGCACCAGCCACAACATCGCCAATGTGGAGGTCATCGAGCGCCGCGGCGACGTGGTGGACGTCCGGTTCAACTGGCACACCATGTATTACCGCTACGAACAGGTCGACCCGTACTACGGGACGTCGTTCTACACCATCGACTTCTCCGGCGAGCAGCCCCTGATCCGGCGAAAGACCGTGGTGCTCAAGAACGACTACATCGACCACGTCGTGGACATCTATCACATCTGAGGACTCGAATATGACCGTCACATCGCACCCGCAATCCTCGGTGGACTCCGCGAACGGCGCCAAGCTGCACCAGGTGGCGCTCGGTTTCGAAGACGGTGTCACCCGCTTCGTCGAGTGCGCCGAGGATCAGACGGTCGCCGGGGCGTCCTACCGCCAACGGGTGAACATCCCGGTGGACTGCCTGGACGGCGTGTGCGGCACCTGTAAGGCGTTCTGCGAGTCGGGAAGCTACGACCTGGGCGGTTACCTGCCGGACGCGCTCACCGAGGACGAGGCCGCGGCCGGCTACTGCCTGCCGTGCGTGATGAAACCGCGCTCGGATCTGGTGCTGCAGATCCGCAGCACCTCCGAGGTCGCCAAGACCCAGGCCACCGCCTACACCGGCACCCTGGCGCAACTCGAACGCCTGTCGGCGACCACCATGGCGATCGCAGTGACGATCGAGCACCGGGCCGAGCTGACGTTTCTGCCCGGCCAGTACGCCAACATCGCGGTGCCGGGCACCGACCAGACGCGGTCGTATTCGTTCAGCAACGCCCCCAACGATGACCGGCTGACGTTTCTGGTCAAGCTGACGCCCGGCGGGGTGATGTCGACCTACCTCACCGATCGCGCCGCGGTCGGAGACCGCCTGGAGTTCACCGGACCGCACGGGTCGTTCTTCCTGCGCGAGACCGAACGCCCGGTGCTGCTGCTGGCCGGCGGCACCGGCCTGGCCCCGGTGCTGTCGATTCTGCGCAAGCTGCGCGACGACGGCAGCCGCCGCCGGGCCCACCTGATCTACGGGGTCAGCACCGACACCGACCTGGTGGCGCTCGATGCGATCGCATCGGTCGCCGACGGGCTGCCCGGATTCAGTTGGGATTACTGCGTTTCCGACCCGCACAGCACCGCGCGCAACCACGGGCCGGAGCGGGCGCACGTGATGAGCCTGATCTCCCCCGAGCACCTCTACGACGGCGACGTCGCCACCTACGTCTGCGGCCCACCGCCCATGGTCGAGGCGGTGCGCAAACACCTCACCGACGCCCAGGTCCCGCTGACCGGCTTCTACTACGAGAAGTTCGCCCTGGCGGCGCCGGCCGCCGCGGAGGCGCCCGCCGCCCAACCGGAGGCTCCGGTGAGCCCGGCGGCCAGAGCGGTCCGCACCGAGGACCTGGTGCCCGCACCCGACGCCCGCGCCGTGATCGGCCAGCCGATGCTGCCCGCCGCCGACATCGCCCCGTGGCCGGGCGCCGTGGTCACCACCGCCGAGGGCGACATCGCGTACCGGGTGCTGGGCCAGCTGCTGACCCCGGCCGGTGCCGGTGGCGACGTCGGCCTGGACGAGGACGGCGACCTGCTGCCGGCCTTCGAGGGCCGCGCCGTGATCGGCCAGGAGCTCTTTCCGGCCGCACCGCCGGAGATCACACCGCCCGAACCGGCGCCCGCCACCGTCGCCCCCGACGGTTATCAGATCGGCGAAGAGCATCCCGCGGTGCACGAATCCGACGCGATCTTCGAGGCGCGCGAGGCCCTGGAACTGGGCGCGGTGGAGCTGACCCTGGGCCGGCTCAGCGGCGGACAACTCACCGGCTATCGGCTGCTGGCCGAATCCACGCTGCCCTACGTCGACGGCGACCGACTCGTCGACGCCGCCGCGTACACCGATACGAACGCGGCCTTCCACGAATATCTGTTCACGATGACCGGTAACGAGCATCTGCTGCAGGCGTATCAGGCACTGGGGGTGAAGGGCCGGATGGGCGAGGTGTTGCGCAACGCCACCTGGTGTCACCCGCTGTGCGCCCGCGACCACGTCGACATCGTCACCGCCTTCGAAGCCGGTGACCGCGCCGGCGCCCGAGCACTGATCTCCGCACACGCCGACCGGGCCAAGCAGACCATGCGCCGCGCCATGGCCGACACGCTGGCGGCCCGCCGGCCCAAACTCATCACCCCCGGACGTTTCGACGGCCAGGTCGTTGTCATCACCGGGGCGGCACAGGGCATCGGGGAACGCACCGCCCGACGAATCCATGCCGAGGGCGGGACCCTGGTGCTGGCGGATCGCTCCGAGCTGGTCGCCGGTCTGGCCGCCGAACTCACCGACACACCGGTCCCCGGCAATGCCCCGGCGCTGGCCGTCACCGTCGACCTCGAGCAGGCCGAAGGCGCCGCCGCCCTGGTGCGACAAGCACTTTCGCGGTTCGGTCATATCGACGTACTGATCAACAACGTCGGCGGGGCGATCAACTTCAAACCGTTCACCGAATTCACCGACGCCGAGATCCGCGCCGAGGTGGATCGCTCGCTGCTGACCACCCTGTACTCCTGCCGGGCGGCGCTGCCGGCCATGGTCGCCCGCGGCAGCGGTGTGATCGTCAACGTCTCGTCGGCCGCGACCCGGGGGGTGCACCGCATTCCGTATTCGGCCGCCAAGGGCGGGGTCAACGCCATCACGGCCTCGCTGGCCATGGAGTACGCCGACGCCGGGATCCGGGTGTGCGCCACCGCGCCCGGGGGCACCCAGGCGCCGCCGCGGCGGATCCCGCGGGGCACTCCAGAGCTCACCGGCGACACCGAGCAGGCGTGGTTTCAGGCCCACATCGACCAGACGATCGACTCGTCGTTGCTCAAGCGCTACGGCACCCTCGATGAGCAAGCCGCGGTGATCTGCTTCCTGGCCTCGCAGGAGGCGTCCTACATCACCGGCACCGTGCTGCCGGTGGCCGGTGGCGATCAGGGCTGAGCCGGCGATCGGCGAATACCATGTGGCGGTGACCACACCGGCGTGCGTCGGCCGTGATCGGGAGCTGGCACAACTGAGCCGCCCGGCCGATGGCGCGCGCGTGGTGGCGATCCTCGGCCCGCCCGGGATCGGCAAGACCGCTCTGCTGCACCGAACCGCGGCTCGGCACCCCGGCCCGGTCTGGCGCGCCGATGCCGCGACCTGGGAGTCCGCCATTCCGGGGGCGGTGCTGCGACAGCTGTTGCAGGCGCCGGTGCCCGATGCGATACCCGCCGCCGCCGAGGAGGTGGCGGCCCGGCTCACCACGGCCGGCACCCTGGTGATCGTCGACGATGCCGACCACGCGGACGCGTTCTCCCTGCAGGCGCTGGGCACGCTGACGCGCCGCCACCGCGACCTTGCGGTGACGATCCTGCTCGCCGCGACGACATCGACTCCACTGCTGGCCGAACTCGCCGACGACGAGCTGGTGCTGGACGCCCTGGACACCGCGGCGGTCACGGAGCTGGCCGGATCGCACGGCCGCATCCTGCATCCGGCGATGGCCGCCGCGCTGACCCGGCACACCCGCGGCAACCCGCGTGACGTGCTGGCGCTGATCACCGAGTTGCCCGCTTCGGTGTGGGCGCAGGCGAATTCGCCGCTTCCGGCGCCCGCGCACGTCATCGAAGACGTCCGCGCGCGGCTGCACCGATGCGGCCCGGCAGGCCGTGAACTGGTGCAGGCGCTGGCAATCCTCGGCGACGACGAATCCCTGGGTGCGGCAGCCGAACTGGCGGGTCTGGCCGATCCGCTCGCCGCGGTGGACGACGCCGCCGCCGCCGGACTTCTCGCGGCCTCACCGCAATACCAACTGCGCCTTCGTGATCCGCTCACCCGGGCCGCGGTGATCGCGATCATCGGATTCGATGTTGCCGCGCAGATCCACCGTCACGCGGCGGCGATCCTCACCGATCCGGCACGTCGACTGCGGCACCTGGTCGCGGCCACACCCATCCCGGACGCCGAACTGGCCGAGCAGGTCGAGCGGCTCGCCCACCAGCGCGGCGCCGAGGGCGCCTGGGCCCAGGCCGCCACCCTGTTCCGTGACGCCAGCCGGCTGACCGCGGATCCGCTGCTGCACGACGACAGGCTGACCCGATCGGTGGACGCCCTGGTGGCGGCCGGTGACTGCGTGGGCGCCGGGGCGATGGTTCCGGCGGTGGAGAGCCTGCGCGAGACACCGCTGCGCGACGCCGTGCTGGCCTACCTGGCCGTGGTGCGCGGCCGCGGCGCCGAGGCCCAGGTGCGACTCGACCGCGCCTGGGACATCGTGAACACCGAACGCGACCCGGCGACCGCCGCCCTGATCGCCCAGCGCTACGTGCTGCACTCGCTGATGCGGTGCCGGGGAGCGGAATTGGTCACCTGGGCCGATCGTGCGATCGAGTTGGCCGGCGACCGGTCACCGGCCGGCGTCGAGGCCGCCGCCATCCGCGGCCTGGGGCTGGCCGCCACCGGTGGGGCCCGGGAGGCGATCGCCGGCTATGACGATCTGGCGGCCCGGGTCCGGCACGGCGCCCAGGCCCAGCGCGTCACGATGGGACGCGGCTGGCTGCAACTGGCCACCGACGACTTCGACGGCGCCCGCAGCAGTCTGGAGAGCGCAGTGGCCATGGCTGAACTGGGCGGTTCGACGCGGATCACGCTGTGGGCACTGGGCTGGCTGGCTCGGGTCCAGTTCGCGATCGGCGACTGGGATCGAGCGCTGCACAGCGTGGATCGCGGACGCGCCCTGGCCGCGGCCAGCGGGATCGTGCTGGTCGGTCCGCTACTGGAGTGGACGGCGGCGCAGATTCACACGCTGCGCGGCGACCGGGCGGCCACGGCCGCGGCGGTGACGGCTGCCGATGCTGTCGGCGGCGACTACGAGCTGATGCGGCTCCCGGCGCTGCTCGCCCGCGCCCAGGTCGCCGAGGCCGACTCCGACCACCCGACGGTGCAGCGGGTGCTGGAACCGCTGTCCCGGATGCCATGGGACACCGCGCTGCATCAGCCTGGCTTGTGGCCGTGGGCCGACGTGCTGGCGACGGCCCTGGTCGCCAACGGCCGCCTGGAGGTCGCCGAGACCGTATTGGATACCCACGAGGAGGCCGCTCGCGGCCACCGTTCCGCGACCGCCCGGCTGCGTTCGGCTCGTGGCCGACTGCTCGGCGCCCGGGGGGACCTGCCGGGCGCGATCCGCTCCTTCGACGAGGCGATCGCACTGCTCGACGGTCTGCCGCTGCGCTACGACCTGGCTCGGGTCAACTTCGCCTACGGCCAGACGCTGCGCCGGGCCGGCAAACGGCGTGACGCGGACACCGTGATCAACGCCGCCCGCGAGCTGTACCTGTCAGTCGGTGCGCGCTCCTTCGTGGAGCGGTGCGAACGCGAACTGAAGGCCGGTGGTGTCCACCAGATCCGCGGCCCGCGCAGCAACGTCGAGCTGACGCCACAGGAAGATGCGGTGACATCGCTTGTGGTCCAAGGACTTTCAAACCGGGACGTGGCCGCCGAACTCTACATCTCCCCCAAGACTGTGCAGTATCACCTGACCCGGGTCTACGCCAAGCTCGGGGTGCGCTCGCGCACCGAGCTGGCCGCGCTGCGGCACTGACCATCGCGACACCGGCCACGGCTTGACGCGTCCCGCGCTGCAACATATATTCATCGTTAATGAATCTGTATTCACTGATCGTGAACAACACCTCATTATCGTTTCGCCGACCACCCGGACCGGACCAGGAGCTCCGATGAACACCGCCTACGAAGACATCACCTACGAGGTCGACGGCCCCGCCGCCGTCATCACGATCAACCGCCCGCACCGCTACAACGCCTTCCGCGGCCAGACGGTCGAAGAGCTGATCAAGGCGTTCCGGGCGGCCTGGGCCGATACCCGCGTCGCGGCGATCATCTTGACCGGGGCCGGCGAGAAGGCCTTCTGCACCGGCGGCGATGTCAAGCAGCGCGCCGAGACCGGTGACTACGGCCCCACCGAGAGCGGCATGTTCGAGATCGGCTACCTGCACAAGCTGATTCGCGATGTGCCCAAGCCGGTGATCGCCGCGGTCAATGGTGTCGCCGTCGGCGGCGGCCACGTGCTGCACGTGCTCTGCGACCTCTCGATCGCCTCACCGAACGCGAAGTTCGGCCAGGCCGGCCCCCGCGTCGGATCGTTCGACGCCGGATTCGGGTCGGCGTATTTGGCCCGGGTCGTCGGGGAGAAGCGGGCGCGGGAGATCTGGTATCTGTGCCGCCAGTACGACGCCGCCACCGCCGAACGCTGGGGGCTGGTGAACTGGGTGGTCCCGGCCGAGCGCCTGCTCGACGAGGCGAAGGCGGTTGCCGCCGAGATCGCCGAGAAGAGTCCGACCGCACTGCGTTTCCTCAAGCAGTCGTTCAACGCCGACACCGACCACCAGGCCGGATTGAGCAACATGGCGATGTCGGCACTGGAGATCTTCGTCCACACCGATGAGGGCAGGGAGGGCGCCGCGGCGTTCGCCGAGAAGCGGCCCGCGGACTTCGGCCAGTTCGTCACGGCCTGACAACGAGAACAGGAGCACCCCCATGAGCGCAACGATTGCCCTGGTGACCGGCGCCGGCTCGGGCATCGGCAAGGCGATCGCGCTGGCCTTTGCCGCGCAGGGCGACCGGGTGGTCGCCGCCGATCTGGACCTGGCCGCCGCCGAAGCCACCGCCGGGCAATATCCGGGATTGATCACCGCGCTGCCGGTCGATATCGCCGACCGCGCCCGGGTGAACGAGCTGCGGGACCGTACCCACGCCGAAGTCGGCGTGCCCACCGTCGTCGTCAACGCCGCCGGCTGGGATCGCACCGACCAGTTCCTCAACGCCACAACCGAATTCGCCGAGAAGGTGGTGGCGATCAACTACCTCGGTCCGGTGCACGTGTGCAGCGCGTTTCTGCCCGGGATGATCGAGGCCGGCGGCGCCGGGCGGATCGTGAACCTGGCCAGCGACGCCGGGCGGGTCGGCAGCGCCGGTGAGACGATCTACGCGGGCGCCAAGGGCGGTGTCATCGCGCTGACCAAGTCGTTGGCCCGGGAGATGGCGCGGCACCAGATCACCGTCAACTGCGTCTGCCCCGGCCCCACCGACACCCCGCTGTTCGCCGCCCAGCCCGAGAAGCTGAAAGAGGCTCTGGTCAAAGCGATTCCGTTTCGGCGACTGGCCCGGCCCGAGGAAGTCGCCGCGCCGGTGCTGTTCTTCGCCTCGGACGCCGCGTCGTTCATCACCGGTCAGGTGATCAGCGTCAGCGGCGGCCTCACCATGGCCGGCTGATGCGACCATGACCGCCGGCTACGACCCGAGCGTCTACCGGACGTTCTTCGAGCGGGACTTCACCTATCTCAACGGGTTTCGCCGTAACACCGCCCGGTACGGCGACCGCCCGGCGCTCTGCGATCCCGACAGCGGGTATCAGCTGACCTACGCCCAGCTCGGCGCCCGGGTCGACCGACTTGCCGCCGGGCTGCTGGCCGTGGGCGCCGGACCCGGCGAGGTGATCGCCTACCAACTGTTCAACGGCCCGGAGTTCGCCGAGCTCTATCTGGCCACGCAGGCCGCGGGAATGGTCGGATCACCGATCAATTACCGGCTGGCCGCCGGCGAGGTGGCCCACATCCTCGACACCAGCCGGCCGGGGGTGTTCGTCTACGACGGCCGGCAGGCGCCGGTGCTCGGCGAAGCGCTGGACCGTGCGACGCATAGGCCGGCGGTGATCGTGGCCGTGGGTGACGCCGAGCCGATCCGGGTTTCGGGCTCGACGGTGCTGCGCTACGCCGAACTGCCCGCCGACCAGTCGCTGCCCGACTGCGGTCGTACCGTCTGGGATGAGACCACCCGGCTCTACACCTCGGGGACCACCGGCATGCCGAAAGCGGTGCCGCTCAACGGCATGATCGAGATATTCTCCGCCCACGACGTGATCATGCACTTCCCGCTGACCGCCGAGGACGTCACGCTGAACATGACGCCCTGGTTTCATCGGGGCGGATTGTATTCGGGCGGGCCCAATCCCACGTTCTACGTCGGCGGGCAGGTCGTCTCGATGAGCGGTTTCGACGCCGACCGCACCCTGGACGCGGTCGCCGGGCGCGGCGTCACGTTCCTGATCGGTGCGCCTACCAATCTCGCGTTGCTGGCCGCGGCGCAGCAGGACCGCCCGCGGGATCTATCCAGCCTGCGTGGAATCGTCACGATGGGCGCCCCGCTGGAGCGCGACGCGGCGCTGCACTACCAGCAGGTGCTGCACCCGCGGATCTTCAACGGCTACGGCAGCACCGAGGGTTTCTGGAACACCTTCCTGCGTCCGGCCGATCTGCCCGAGCACGCCGGCAGTGCCGGACGGGCCTGCACCGACGACGACGTGCGGGTGGTGCGGCTGCACCCGGATCGGCTGGCCGGCCCCGACGAGCTGGTCGCAGCCGATGGCCACGATGTCGGCGAGGTGATCGTGCGCTCACCCAAGTGCAGCGTGACCTATCTCGACGCCTCGGAGTCACAGCAGCAGAAGTTCCGAGGCGGCTGGCTGCACATCGGCGATCTGGCCACCTGGGACACCGACGGATACCTCACGATCGTGGGCCGCAAGGACGACATGTTGGTCTCCGGCGGCGAGAACGTCCACCCGATTGCGGTCGAGGAAGCCATCAACACCCATCCGGGAGTGCGGGATTCACTGGTGGTCGGGGTGCCGCACCCGAAGTGGGGGCGGATGGTGGTGGCCTACATCGTCGCCGGCCGGCCGGCTCCCAGCGCTGAGGACCTCGACGACTTCTGCCGCAACCATGCAATGCTGTCGACGTTCAAGCGACCCCGCGCCTACCGTTTCGTCGACATGCTGCCGGTGTCGGCCACCGGCAAGAAGCTGCACCATCAGGCAACCGTCAGGGCCGCCGAGGAATTCGCCGCCGGCGAGTTCATCCGGCCCACATCCACAGTAAGGACGCCCCGATGACCACCCCCGCCTTCGACGCACTCGACCCGCTGAGCCTGGATTCGCTGCTGTCCGACGACGAGATCGCGGTGCGCGACACCGTCGCGAAGTTCTGCGCCGAGCACGTGTTGCCGCACGTCGGCGAGTGGTTCGAGATCGGCGACCTGCCCGCCCGCGAGCTCGCGCGGGAGTTCGGCAAGCTCGGTCTGCTGGGGATGCACCTGCACGGTTACGGCTGCGGCGGGGCCTCGGCCGTGCACTACGGACTGGCCTGCACCGAACTCGAGGCCGCCGACTCCGGCATCCGTTCGCTGGTGAGCGTGCAGGGCTCGCTGGCGATGTTCGCGATCTACAACAACGGCTCCGAGGAGCAGAAGCAGCACTGGCTGCCGGGCATGGCCAGCGGGGAGCTGATCGGCTGTTTCGGGCTGACCGAACCCGACGTCGGCTCCGACCCGGCCGCCATGAAGACCCGGGCCCGCCGCGACGGCTCCGACTGGATACTCAACGGCCGCAAGATGTGGATCACCAACGGATCCATCGCCGACGTCGCGGTGGTATGGGCAGCCACCGACGACGGCATCCGCGGCTTCATCGTGCCCACCGACACCCCCGGATTCAGCGCCAACACGATTCACCACAAACTGTCGCTGCGCGCCTCAATCACCAGCGAACTGGTGCTCGACGACGTGCGACTGCCCGCCGAGGCGATGCTGCCGCAGGCCCGCGGCGTCCGGGGCCCGCTGGAGTGCCTGTCCGAGGCACGTTATGGAATCATCTGGGGCGCAATGGGTGCCGCCCGATCCGCCTGGCAGGCCGCCCGCGACTACGCCACGGCGCGCATCCAGTTCGGCAAGCCGATCGCCGGTTTCCAGCTCACCCAGGCCAAACTCGTCGACACCGCCGTCGAGTTGCACAAGGGCCAGCTGCTCTCGCTGCACCTGGGGCGACTCAAGGACTCCGTCGGGCTACGACCCGAGCAGGTCAGCTTCGGCAAGCTCAACAACACCCGCGAGGCGATCGAGATCTGCCGCACCGCACGAACCATCCTGGGCGGCAACGGGATATCGCTGGAGTACCCGGTGATCCGGCACATGGTCAACCTGGAGTCGGTGCTGACCTACGAGGGCACCCCCGAGATGCACCAGCTCATCCTCGGCAAAGCCTTCACCGGGCTTGCGGCATTCGACTAGGAGCAACTGCCATGGCACTGACCTACACGCCCGAACATCAGCACTTCCGCGAGATGGTCGCCGACTTCGTGCAGCGGGTCGTCGTCCCGGCCCACGAGGACTGGGAACGGTCCAGCGCGTGGGACCGGTCGCTGTTCACGCGGGCCGGCGAACTCGGCCTGCTGGGCTTCCCGGTTCCCGAAGAGTTCGGCGGGCCGGGCGTGCACGACTACCGCTACCACGCGATCGTCATCGAGGAGTTGCAGCGCGCCGGAGCCGCCGCCGAGGCCATCGCGATCTCGCTGCAGAACGACGTGGTGCTGCCGTATCTGACCGATCTGACCACACCCGAGCAGCAGCGGCGCTGGCTGCCCGGGGTGGTGACCGGCCAGACCGTGCTCGGTATCGCGATGACCGAGCCCGGCACCGGCAGCGACTTGGCGGGTATCCGCACCACCGCCCGCCGGGACGGTGACGAGTACGTGGTCAACGGCGCGAAGACCTTCATCTCCAACGGCCAGACCGGTGATCTGTTCGTGGTCGCGGTGCGCACCGGCGAAGACCGGCACCGGGGCCTGTCGCTGCTGGTGGTCCCCGGCGACACCCCGGGCTTTCACCGCGGACGCAATCTGGAGAAAATCGGCCTGCACGCCCAGGACACCTCCGAGCTGTCGTTCACCGACATGCGGGTGCCGGCCGACAACCTGCTCGGCGCCGAAGGCCAGGGCTTCTATCAGCTGGTGCGCAACCTCCCGCAGGAGCGGCTGTCGCTGGGGGTGGGCGCGGTAGCCGCGGCCGAGGGTGTACTCGCCGAGACCCTCGACTACGTCAAGTCGCGCCAGGCGTTCGGCTCCCCCATCGCGAGCTTCCAG
This sequence comes from [Mycobacterium] zoologicum, assembly GCF_020172665.1. Taxonomy (GTDB): domain Bacteria; phylum Actinomycetota; class Actinomycetes; order Mycobacteriales; family Mycobacteriaceae; genus Mycobacterium; species Mycobacterium zoologicum. The sequence continues at coordinate 3,241,784 of NZ_CP083985.1, forward strand.
AACACCCAGTTCGTGCTCGCCGAGATCGCCACCGAACTCGATGTGGCCCGCACCTTCCTCGACGACTGCATCGCCGAACACCTCGACGGCAGGCTCACCGCGGCACGGGCCGCCAAATTGAAGTGGTGGACCACCGACCTGCAGTTCCGCACCGCGGACCGCTGCCTGCAACTGTTCGGCGGCTACGGCTACATGCGCGAGTACCCGGTATCACGGGCGTTCGTCGACGCCCGCATCCAGACCATCTACGGTGGCACGAACGAGATCATGAAGACGATCATCGCCAAGGATCTGGGAATCTGATGACCACCGACTATGGCCGGCTGCCAGTCGAGGAGGCGGTGCGCGCGGCACGCACCGACTCCCGACGCCGCCAGATCCTCGATGCCGCGGTCAAAGTCATGCAGCAGACCGGGTTTCACCAGATGTCGATGCAGGACCTGGCTACCGAGGCCGACGTCAGCGTCGGGCTGATCTACAAGTACTTCGGCGGCAAGGAGGATCTGCTGCTGGCCACCATCGTGCGGATCCAGGAGGCGTTCTCCGATCAGCTCGCCCCGGTGATCGCCGCGGCCGGTCCCGATCCGGTCGCGCAGTTGACCGCCGGCATCCGGCGCTACATCGAGATCGTCGACGAGAATCTGGACGCGGTGGTACTGACCTATCGAGAAAGCCGCACCCTGGACACCGCGGGGCGTGCCCAGATCAAGGAACTCGAGATCGCCAGTGCCGCACCGCTTCGCAGCGTGATCGAAGCCGGAATCTCCACCGGTGCGTTCAACGAGGTCGACGTCGATCTGATGGTCTTCGACATCATGCTGCTGGCGCACGGCTGGGCGCTCAAGCACTGGCACTTCGGCGAGTTGTACAGTCTCGACGACTACATCGGCCTGCAGACCCGCTACGCGCTCAATTCGCTGCTGCGCTGAGGCGTGACCGGTGCCCCGGTTTTCGCCACCACGTCGTCGTAGCTGACCCCCGGTGCCAGTTCCACCACCGCGAAACCGCTGCCGGTGACGTCGAACACCCCGAGGTCGGTGATCACCCGGCTCACCACGCCGCGACCGGTCAGCGGCAAGTCGCAGCTGGTAACCAGTTTGGCGGCACCGGTTTTGGTGACGTGATCGGTGAGCACGATCACCCGTTCTACACCGCTGACCAGATCCATCGCGCCGCCCATGCCCTTGACCATGGCGCCGGGCACCATCCAGTTGGCCAGGTCGCCGTTGGCGGCGACCTGCATGGCGCCCAGCACGGCCGCGTCGACGTGTCCGCCGCGGATCATCGCGAAGCTGGTCGCCGAGTCGAAGAACGATGCCCCGGGCAGCACGGTGACGGTCTGCTTGCCGGCGTTGATCAGGTCCGGGTCGACGTCGTCGTCGTACGGGAACGGTCCCACCCCGAGGATGCCGTTCTCGGCGTGCAGCGTGATGGTCGAATCCTCGGGCAGGTAACCGGGTATCAGCGTCGGCAGCCCGATTCCGAGGTTGACGTAGTCGCCGTCGCGCAATTCGCGTGCCGCCCGGGCGGCCATCTGGTCGCGAGTCCAGCTCATCGGGTTGCCTCCTGCTCTCGGATCGTCCGCTTCTCGATGTCCTTGCGGGCGGCCTGCTGCGGGGTCAGCTCCAGGATGCGCTTGACGAAGATGCCCGGCAGGTGGATCGAATCGGGTTCCAGCTCACCGACTTCCACAACTTTTTCCGCTTCGACGATCGTGATCCGACCGGACATGGCGGCCGGTGGATTGAAATTGCGGGCCGCCGCATGGAATCGGCAGTTGCCGGCCTTATCGGCAACCGCCGCGCGCACCAGCGCGTAGTCGGTGACGATGCCCTCTTCGAGCACCATGTCGGTGCCGCGGAAATTGCGCACCTCCTTGGGAGGTGAGGCGATGGCGATACCGCCATCGGTGCCGTACCGCCAGGGCAGCCCTCCGTCGGCGACGGCGGTCCCGACCCCTGTGGGGGTGAAGAAGGCGCCGATGCCGCTGCCGCCGGCGCGCATCCGCTCGGCCAGCGTCCCCTGCGGCGTGAGCTCCACGGTGAGTTCGCCGGACAGATACTGGCGGGCGAATTCCTTGTTCTCTCCGACGTAAGAGGCGATGACCCGGCTGATGCGCCGCGCGTCGAGCAGCAGACCCAGCCCGGCGCCGTCGACGCCGCAGTTGTTGGACACGATGGTCAAATCCGTTGCGCCCTGCTCGAGCAGCGCCTCGATGAGAAACCACGGGATGCCGGCCAGCCCGAAGCCACCGACGGCCAGGCTGGCGCCGTCGCCGATGTCGGCGACCGCTGCGGCAGCCGAGTCCACCACTTTGTTCAGTGTCATGACTGCTCCAGGTGTTCGATGAGGGCGGGCGTGATGATCTCGGGCTGTTCGGCGTTGGCCAGATGTGCCGCGCGGGCAACGACCAGCAGTCGGCCGTCTTGGACACCGGTTGCGATCTCGTCGAGTTTGTCCGGCGGGGTGGCCGGATCGTCGGCACCGGCGATGGCCAGGGTGGGCGCGGCCATGGACGCCAGGTCGGCGCGTAGATCCATGCCGGCGATCACCTCGCAGCATCCGGCATACCCCTCGGCCGGTGTCGCCGCGACCATCGCCTCGCTCTCGGCACGCACATCCGGGTGCGCGGCAAGGTATTCCGCGGTGAACCAGCGCTGCACGACGGCGGCGGCGACACTGCCGCTTCCGTTGGCACGCACCGTCGCGGCCCGCTGTGTCCACGCCTCGGGCGGCGGCAGCCGGGTGCCGGTGCACAGCACGGCCAACCGGTCGACCCGCTCGGGGTTGCGGGCCGCCACCCGCATTGCGGTCATCCCGCCCAGGGACAGTCCGACCAGGTGTGCCCGCCGCACCCCGAGGCGGTCCAGCAGTGCCACCACGTCGTCGGCCAGGTCGTCGATCGTGTACGGACCGGACGGAACCGGGGAGCCGCCGTGGCCGCGGGTGTCATAGCGCACCACCTGGAATCGCCGCTGCAGTTCGCACACTTGGGCGTCCCACATCCGATGGGTGGAGCCCAGCGAGTTGGACAGCACGACAACCGGTCCAGCCTCGATGCCGCTGACCACCGCGTGGACCTCGACGGGGCTCATAGCGGCGGCTCGCAGATCACAACATCATCGGATTGGGCCATAGATCCACCGTAACGACCAGCACTAATATACTGAAATACTAATTGCCGCTCGATTGATAGAGCTTGTGTATCAATGGCTGTCGATCGCCCCCGGGCCACCACCGCGTCCATACCCTCTGCACCCTCGGCATAGGCTGACCGCTATGCCCAACACCGCACCCCTTTCCGGCAAGACCATGTTCATCTCGGGCGCCAGCCGCGGTATCGGCCTGGCCATCGCCAAGCGGGCCGCCGCCGACGGCGCCAACATCGCGCTGATCGCCAAGACCGCCGAACCGCACCCCAAGCTGGACGGCACCATCTACACCGCGGCGGCCGAGATCGAGGAGGCCGGCGGCCAGGCGCTGCCCATCGTCGGCGACATCCGCGACGGCGATTCGGTGGCCGGCGCGGTCGCGGCGGCCGTCGAGCGCTTCGGCGGGATCGACATCTGCGTCAACAACGCCTCGGCGATCAACCTCGGGTCGATCCTGGAGGTACCGCTCAAGCGCTTCGACCTGATGAACGGCATCGAGGTGCGCGGCACCTACGCCGTCTCGCAGGCCTGCATCCCCCACATGATCGGCCGGGAGAACCCGCACATCCTGACCCTGTCGCCGCCGGTCCGGCTGGAGTCGAAGTGGCTCAAGCCGACCGCCTACATGATGGCCAAGTTCGGGATGACGCTGTGTGCGCTGGGCATGGCCGAAGAGCTGCGCTCGCACGGGATCGCCTCCAACACCCTGTGGCCGCGAACCCTGATCGCCACCGCCGCGGTGCAGAACCTGCTCGGCGGAGACGAGGCGATGGCCCGGGCCCGCAAGCCCGAGGTGTATGCCGATGCCGCCTATGCGATCCTGACCCGGTCGGCGACGTCCTACACCGGCAATTCACTGCTGTGCGAGGACGTCCTGGTGGAGTCCGGCGTCACCGACCTGTCGGTCTATGACTGCGTACCCGGTGGGGAGCTCGGCGTGGACCTGTGGGTGGACGAGGTCAACCCGCCGGGGTACTCCCAGCTCTAACCCGACCTGCGGTAAACCAGCCAGCGCATCGAGATCGGGCAGACGTCGGGGTCCAGGTCGAACACGTCCTGCCCGAGCGTCCATTCGGCATACCAACTGGTGGGCGGCCACGCGCCTTCGAGCAGATGCGCCTTCTCGTAGTCGTGCACCGATTCGTCGGACACCAACTCCAAACCCAATCCCGCTGCCGCACGGGTTATTTCGTCCGGGGTGAAGAAGGTGCTATAGCACTGCTGGCTCAATTCCTGCCCGGCCCCGTCGTCGATGTAGCCATCACGGGTCACGAAGGCATTGAACACCAGCTGCCCGCCCGGCGTCAGTCGCTGCGCCGCCAGTTCGAAGATGTCGCGCAGCTGGCCGGCGTTTCGGAAGTCCGATGTCACCTCCGAGAGCAGGATCAGCGAATAGTCGCTGGCCAGTTGGTCTCTCGCGGCATACATATCACGCACGATGACGCGGACGGCCAGCGACTCACTCTGGGCCTCGGCGCGGATGCCCTCGGCGAATGCCGGCGTCATCTCCACCGCGTCCACCGGGTGTCCGCGCCGGGCCAGGGCCAAGGTGTTGCGTCCGGTCCCGGCACCGATGTCGAGCACCCGGTACGCCCGCGGGTCCACGGCCTCGCCGGCCAGTGCCCATACCCGCGCGTCGGGTTCGGTGCCGAACAGCGGCGGCTGGCGGGTGGCGAGCCAGTTCTCGTAGGCGGCCTCGATCGTGTACCACTCGCCACGGATCACGTAGTTGAGTACCTGGCCGACCGGCGCTTCGAAGGTGATGATGATGTTCGATCGCGGCGAGGCCTCGAACGCCGTGGCCAACTCCTTGGCCAGGATCGCCCGCAGCTGCTCCAGTTGCTCGGGGCTCAGCGGCGACCCGACACCGCCGAACAGCGTGGAGCACATCTTGACGTACTCGTCGAGCATGCCCGGAACGGCCGGCAGCTTGATGTGCCCGCCGGCTTCCGCCCTGCGATACAACCGCCGAGCCATAGCGTCGTGCAGCATCGGCGGGCGCGTAGAACTCTCCATCGCACTGTTGTACCGAATCGGCCCGGTGCCTGCCAGCGGTCAGCCGGAAACATCGGCTGGGCCCGGCTGTTCGGCCCGCAATGGCAGGACCAGCTGGAAGCGGGCGCCACCGTCGTGGGCGACACAGCTCAGCCGGCCGCCGTGCGCACCGGCCAATGCGCGGGCGATCGGCAGGCCCAGGCCCGCCCCGCCGCGCTGACGGCCCCGGTCGGTGTCCAGGCGCACCAACCGGTCGAAGATGCGCTCGGCATCCTCGGCACCGATTCCGGTTCCGGTGTCGGTGACGGTGATTTCGGCGGAACCCGCCCGGCATCGCACGTCGACGACGACGCTGCCGCCGGGCGGGGTGTGGCGGCGGGCGTTGTCCAGCAGGTTGGACAGGATCTGCGCAACCCTGGTCGGATCCGCCTGCACGGTAAGGGTTTCCGTCCCGGAGCGGGTCAATTGCAGCTGCGGGGCCAGCAATGTCACCCGATCCAGCTGAGTGTCGATGAGCCCGATCAGATCGACGTCCTTGAGCTCCAACGGCAGCCCGGCGTCGATGTAGCTCAACTCGAGCATGTCGGTGACCAGCCGGGTGGCGCGGCGGGCCTCGGTGAGCAGCATCGTGGCGCGGCGGTGTTGACGGAGCACCTCGGGGTTGACTGTGTCGTGGCCGGCGGACCGCCCGGCCTCGTGGCCGACATTGCCTGCGATCTGTTCGGCCGCCGCCTGGATTCCGGCGATCGGGGTACGCAGCTCGTGGGCGGCATCGGCCAGGAAACGACGTACCGCCGCTTCCGCCCGTTGCGCCTTCTCGGCGGCGCTGCGGGCCCGCTCCTCGGAATCCTCCAGCTCGTCGAGCATGTCATCGAAAGCGCTTGCCGCGCGGCCGAGTTCGGTCTTCGGACGGTCGGGGCGCAGTCGGCGCCCGCGGTCCCCGGTGGTGATGTCGCGGGCCAGGTCGGTGAGCCGGTCCAGCGGCGCGAGCATGGTCCGGCTCACCCCCGCCAGCATGATCGTCGCGATCACCAGGGTTACCAGCCCGGCCTCGAGCATCAAACGGCGCAGTCGGCGCAACGTCTCGCCGGCTTCGGTGCTGTCGGCGACCAGGATGACCCGGGCGCCGTCGGGCAACGGGTGCACCAGTACCGTCGCGGTCTCCTCGGGTTCCAGCGGCGGCGGCGCGATTCGCGATCCGGTGGTCGCGTCGGGCTCGATGGCCGGATCGCCGTAGCTGGTTCCGTCGGCGGTGACCACGAGTGCGCCCACGACGCCGCCGTTGAGCTCCTCGGCCAGTTGTTCGGCGGTCGCCCCCCGGGCCACCATGCTGTCGGCACGGGCGGTGGCCGCCGAAAGCCGTTCGTGCAGACTGCGATCCGACACCGTGGTCAAGGTGGTGTTGATCACCAGCCCCATGGTCAGCATCAGCAGTGCGAGCAGGGCGAGCACCGTGGCGGTCAGCCTGCGCCGCAGCGACGGTGTCGCGGTGCGGGCGCTCATGAACCCTGCTGGAGCTGGATGCGGTACCCGATGCCGCGCACGGTGTGCAGTATCCGCGGCCCCTGCGCCTCGAGCTTCTGCCGCAACCCGCTGATGTGGACCTGAACCAGGTTGGGGTCATAGGCCTCATAGCCGCCCCACACCGCGTTGAGGATCTGCGCGGTGCTGACGATCCGGCCCCGCTGCTCCACGAGATAGACCAGCACCCGCAGCTCGGTGGCGGTCAGACCCAACGGAGTCCCGGCGCGCGACGCGACCCCGGCGTCGACGTCGACCATCAGGTCTCCGAACTGCACGGCGGCCGGCATCCGGCCTCGTCGGCGCAGCACTGCCCCGACGCGCGACACCAGTTCGGCGAGCTCGAACGGTTTGACGACATAGTCGTCTGCCCCGCCGTCGAGCCCCCGCAACCGGTCGGGCAGGCCGTCGCGAGCCGTCAGCAGCACCACGCCCACCTCCCCCCAGCTCAGAATCGCCTCCATCAAGGCGAACCCGTCGCGGCCGGGCAGCATCACGTCGAGCACCACCAGGTCCGGCCGGAATCCGTCCAGCACCTGCTCCAGCCCGTCACCGTCGGGCCGGGTGTCGGTGAGGTAGCCGGCATCCGAGAGTGCCTCGCTGACCATCTCGCGGATGGTCTCGGAGTCCTCCACCACCAACACCCGTGGGGTGCCCACACTGAAGGAGCTGCCACCGCGACGTTCGGTGGACCGGGATTCGGCCATGGTCCATTGATAACACCATCACGCCCGAACCGGGAGGTCACACCGGTCTTCAGGTTCACTTCAAGTTCAGGTTCTACCGTCACCGCAACCGACTTCGGAGGGTTCCTCATGCCTGCCATCTACCGGACCGTCTAGCGATGGACTTCGCTGCGCTTCCACCCGAGATCAACTCGAGCCGAATGCACGCCGGTGCCGGTGCCGAACCCCTGCTGGCCGCCGCCACCGCGTGGAGCGCACTGGCCGCCGAACTGAACACCGCCGCGCTGGCCTATGACTCGGTGATCGATGAGCTGTCCGGCGGTTGGGCCGGGCCGAGCGCCGCCGCAATGGCCGCCGCCGCCGCGCCCTACGCCCAATGGATGCATGCCACCGCGGCCCAGGCCGAACAGACCGCCTCGCAGGCCAGGACCGCCGCCGCCGCCTATGGCTCGGCGTTCTCCACGACCGTTCCGCCGCAGGTCGTCACCGCCAATCGCTCCCAGCTGATGACGTTGGTGGCCACCAACTACCTGGGCCAGAACGCCGCCGCCATCGCCGCCACCAACGCCGCGTACTACGAGATGTGGGCGCAGGACGCCTCGGCAATGTACGGCTACGCCGCCGGCTCCGCCGCCGCGACACGCCTCGCCCCGCTCACCCAACCACCGCGCACCACCAACCCCGCCGGGGCTGCGAACCAGTCCGGTGCGGTGGGCCAGGCGACCGCCGGCGCGGCCGGTAGCCAGGCCACCAACGTGACGTCGACAATCAGCCAGGTTTTGCAGGGGCTCAGCGCGCCGGGCTCGGCGGCGGCCGGTTCGAATGCGTCGCTGACCGGTTCGATCGGCTCGGCGGCGGCCCTGGAGCCCGGTCTGGCCGCTTCCTATGCGGCGCTGGCTTCCAGCCTGTTCGGCACCTTCGTCATCGACTCGGCCGGCACGTTCGGCATCGATGCGGCCGGCACCTTCGGCATCGACCTGATCGGCGTCGGCGAGATCGAGAGCGAACTGCTACCCGAGATGGCCCTGGCCAGTGCGGTCAGTCCGGTGGCAGCCGAGATGGGTGAAGCCGCCACGCTCAGCGGCCTGTCGGTGCCGCAGACCTGGGCGAGCGCCAGCCCGACCGTGATCCAGCAGATCGGCGGTGCGCTGCCGACCGCTGCCGAAGGCGCCCTTCCCGCTGTGGCGGCCAGTGCCACCGCGCTGCCGCTGGCCGCGATGGGCGCCGCCGGGTTGGCCGGCCGGGCCACCGCCGGAGTCGGCCGGGCCCGCGGCGCCGGCACGGCGCCGAAGGCAGCCGGGGCCTCGGCGGCCAAGGCCCCGAAGAGACCCCGACCGATGCCGAAGAGTCCCGACGTGCCGAAGCAGCCGGAGTCCCGGCCGTTGACCGGCCCGATCACCCGGATCGCCGGTGAACTGCGGGAACTGGCCGACCTGCGGGATGCCGGGATTCTGACCGAAGAGGAGTTCACCCAGGAGAAGCGGCGCCTGCTGGGGCGGTAGCACCATGGATTTCGCATTTTTGCCGCCGGAGGTCAACTCGGGCCGGATGTATACCGGCGCGGGCGCGGGCCCGATGCTGGCCGCCGCCTCGTGCTGGGACGCCCTCGGCGCCGAGCTGAACTCCGCCGGCCTGGCCTACGAATCGATACTCGCCGAGCTGTGCACCAGCTGGACAGGTCCCAGCGCCCAGACGATGGCCGCCGCGGCGGCGCCGTATGCCCAGTGGATGCGCGCCGCCGCAGTCCAGGCCGAGGAAACCGCGCTGCAGGCCAGAGCAGCCACCACCGCCTACGAGACGGCCTTTTCCATGACCGTGCCGCCGCCGGTGATCGCGGCCAACCGCAGTCTGCTGATGAGCCTGGTCGCGACGAATTTCCTGGGGCAGAACACCCCGGCGATCGCCGCTGCCGAGGCCGACTACGCCCGGATGTGGGCGCAGGATGCCACCGCCATGTACGGCTACGCGGCCGGCGCTGCGAGTGCCACCAGGCTCACCCCGTTCTCCACGCCGCCGCGCACCACCGATTCCGCCGGCGGCGCCGTGCAGGCCGGTGCGGTGGGACAGGCGGCCGCGACCGTCGTCGAGGGTCACGGCCAGGACGGCATCACCGCGATCACCCAGGCGCTGGCCGGCTCGACGAGTCTGGCGGAGGCCGTCGGCGCCGGCGCGGCCGAGATCGGCACACCGGCGATCGAACTGGGCATCGCCGGCGTCGAACTGGTCGTCGACTCGGTCGGGACGTTCGGCATCGACGCGCTGGGCACGTTCCTGATCGATGCGATGGGCGCCGCCGAGGTGGGCCAGTCGCTGCTGCGGGCGGCGATGGCCGGGGCGTTGCCGATGACGGCCGAGTTTGCCTCGGCGACCTCCATCAGCGGGCTGTCGGTGCCGCTGGCCTGGGCTTCCGCGGCGCCGGAGATGGCCGCGCAGGTCGGAATGTCGTTGGCGGCCAGTGCCGCCTCCGGCGGTGCGTCCGCCGTTCCCGCCGCGGCGGCCGGCGGGGCGGTGATTCCGGCGGTGGGGATCGCTGCGGCCGGCCTGGCAGGCCGGGCGAGCGGCCGGGCCCGTCCCGCAACGGCAAAAGGCATCACTGCGCCACCGGCCAAGCGTGGGGCCCCAGAGCTGCCCGGGGCACTGCCGGAGATGCCGGCGGAGTCGGTTTTCGGCATGCTGATGGGCGCCGACATCGAGCTGCGCGAGCTGGCAGAACTGCGCCACGCCGGCATTCTCACCGACGAGGAGTACATCGCCGAGCGACGCAGTCTGGTCGGGCGTTAGAGCAGCGTTGCCTGCTCGGGCTGCGACGGAGCCGCCGCGATCAGCTCGGGTGAGTTGTTGCGCACACTGTTGACCAGCGTGGAGACCTGACGCAGTTCGATTCCGGTGACGTCCGGCGGGCCGGCCAGTAATGCGGTGTCGGCCGGGGCGTCGGGGTCCAGCCAACGGTCCCAACGGTTTTCGGGCAGCAACAACGGCATCCGGTAATGAATCGTGGCGAGCTCCCCGACCGCTTCGGTGGTGATGATGGTGACGCTGAGCAGCGGGTCGAATCGCCGGTCCGGCCGCCACACCGACCACAGCCCGGCTGCGAACAGCATCGCGCCGTCGCGGTGGAAGTAGAACGGGGTCTTGGGTGACTCCGCATTGGCGGGTCGCCACTCGTAGTAGCCGTCCATCGGCACCAGGCAGCGCCGATGCTCGGCGGCCGAGCGGTACGCCGGCGAGGTGGTGACCTTGTCGGCGCGGGCGTTGATCAGCAGCGGCCCACCTTTTGCGGGTGCGCCGTCCGGGCCCGGCTTGGTCCACGGCGGCACCAGCCCCCACCGCATCAGCCGAATCCGGCGGCTGGGTTCATCATCGGGGTGTGCGTGCCGGCTGACCACGGTCGCGACGCTGTCAGTCGGGGCGACGTTATAGCTCAGCGGCGATTGGTCGGCCGGCACCTCGTTGATCGCATCGATCTCCTCGGCCAGCAACGCCGGGTCGGTGGTTACCGCGAAGCGCCCGCACATTCCTTCATGGTGACAGCCGCAGCTATGAACCCGGAACTCGTCTCACCTACGGGAAGTGTCGTGCGGCGAGCTCCTCAAGGTTGGTGAGGTCGTAGTCGCGTCTGAGGTCTTCGAGGGCGGCGTCATAGTCGAAGTCACCGGGCTGGGGGCCATCCGGCCAGGATTCGTCGTCGGGCCATTGTTCGGGCCAGTCCGGCTCGGGGTCATTCGGCGGCGGCTGTTCGGTATCGCGCGGTCGCCGGAGCGGGGTATCGATGATGGTTTCGATGAAGTGGTAGGGGTTGGTGCGGGGTTGGCCGCGATCGAGTGCCGGTGGTGGGAACCATTCGACGCGGCCGGTCTCGCCCAGTTGGGTAGTCCAGCCTTGTTCGGTGGCCATCCGATTGTCCGGAGCACATGCCAGGGTCAGCTCGTCGATGTCGGTGTGGCCGTTGTCGCCCCATTCGTGCATGTGATGGGCCTGGGTCAGATATCCCGGGACTGTGCAGCCCGGGCAGGTGCAGCCGCGGTCGCGGGCGTGCAGCACGATGCGCTGATCGCCGGTGGCCAGGCGTTTGGTCCGCCCCAGCCACAGGGCCCGGCCTTTCCCGTCGAAGATGCTCAGGTAGTGGTGGGCATGCGAAGCCATCCGCAGTAGGTCACCCATCGGCAGCAGGGAGCCACCGGCGGTATGGGCCTTGCCGGTGGCGGCCTGCAACTCGGCCAGAGTGGTGGAGACGATCACGGTGACCGGCAGCCCGTTGAGCTGGCCGAGATCCCCACACGCCAGCACCGCCCGCGCCGCGGCCAGCAACGCATCATGCGCCCGCTGATCGGGCCGGCGGTCATCACGCTCGATCTGCTCGGCGGTGGGTGTCCCACTGACACAGGGGTGCTCATCAGCGGAGTTGCACATCCCGGGTGCGGCCAGTTTCGCCAGGATCGGTTCCAGGGTGGCCCGCAGCTCCGGGGTGATCTTGCCTGACAGGGTGCTCATCCCATCCGTGCCTTGGCGGCCCAGGCGCAGGCTGCGGTGGGCCTGGCGTTCGGCGTCGCTGAACTGCCCATCCTGATTCAGCAGCATCAGCAGACGATCAGCCAACTGTTGGAAGGTTTCCGGGTCGAACTGTCCGGCCAACACCGCCAGGTCGGCTTCGGCGCGCTCCCGATCGGCGGCAGGCACCGCCGCCGGGATCTTGGCCATGGTCTTGCGGGCGATCACCACATGCTCGGGACCCACCCGACCGCCGGCCTGCGCGGCCGCCAGCTCCGGTAGCACCGGCGCCAGGGGTTCCCCGGAGACTGCGGTGCGCGGACCCAGATCGGCGGCCTCGGCGACCCGCCGCCGCGCCACCGCAGCACTGATCCGCAGCCGCTCACGCAAGGCCTTGGGCAGCGAGGCGGCCCCCAACAGCCCCGACACATCCTCGATGGCCAGCCGCGCCAGGATCTGGTGATCGACCACCGGCGCCCGCCACGCCACCGCCTCCCGGCGGGCCAGCACCTCCATCAACTCCTGCGCACTCAACGCGTCGAAGCAGCAGTCCTCCAACACCGCGTGGCCGGCCTCGATCGCGTTCAGAGCAGCACCGATCCGCTCCCGATCCGCCATCGCATCCCTACCCACATATCGAACACTAGTGCGACCGACCGACAGAAACGGGCCCAGATCCGGCCCCGAAAATTGAGAGATCAGTAAGAAAATGCGGCCGGCTATCCGACCCGGGTGGCGGCCACCGCCCAGAACGGCATGTGGATCACGTTGTCCACCAGCAGCGGTTGCAGGATCTGATACCTCTGCTGCAGCGCACGAACGCCGTCGAGCAGGTCCTCGCGTCCCAGCGCCTCCATCACCGAGATCATCTCGGTGAACGAGTTGGGGTCGAAGCTGCCCTGATAGGCGGTGGTTCCGATGTGGTCGATCCGCCACCCCGCCTCGGCGAGCAGCGGGCCGAATCGCTCGGGATCGGGGCCATCCAACTGCCAGCCGTTGATGTTGTGCCGTCCGGCTTCGAACATGAACAACCGCGCCTGGGGTTTGGTGGCCCGATGCAGATTGCGCGCATAGCGCAGTTGGGTCTCCTCGTCGTCCTGGAACAGGTGATAGAAGGCGCTGTCGACGACGGTGTCGAAACGGCCGTCGAATCCGGCAAGCTCGACGGCATCGGCGACCTGGAAGTTCACCGTGACACCCGCGTGCGCGGCATTGTGTTGCGCTTGTGTGATCGCGGCTGGCGAAAGATCGATTCCGGTCGTCGAATAGCCGTGGGCGGCATAGTGAATCGCGTGGTGACCGGAGCCGGTTCCGGGATCGAGCACCTCTCCGCGCAGCGCGCCGTAGGCCACCAGCTGCTGTACCGCCGGCTGTGGACGGCCGATATCCCACGGCTCGGGCGGCGGGGCCCCCGGGACGGTGTCGGTGCTCATCGCGTCCCACTGTGCGCGATTCCGGTTAACGAAATCCGAACACCCGGTGTACGCCCGGCGACGGCCCGCCCGCGATGGCAAGATCGCCGCTGTGCGCCTCTCAGTGCTCGACCTCGCACCGGTACGCACCGACCAGTCCAGCGCGGACGCGCTGGCCGCGTCGATGCGCCTGGCGGCCCTGGCCGACGATTTGGGCTACACCCGGTACTGGGTCGCCGAGCATCACAACGTGGCGTCGGTGGCCGCGACCAGCCCGGCCGTTCTGATCGCGATGATCGGCGCGGCCACTTCGCGGCTGCGGATCGGCTCAGGCGGGGTGATGCTGCCCAACCACGCACCACTGGCGGTGGCCGAGCAGTTCGCGCTGCTGGAGGCGGCCTACCCGGGCCGCGTCGATCTGGGCATCGGCCGGGCCGCCGGAGCCGACCCGGTGACGTCGATGGTGCTGCGCGGACCGGTCGGTCGCAGCGATCGTGATATCGATGCGTTCCCAGACCATCTCGACGACGTGATCGGCCTGCTGGGCCCCGCCGGGGTGTCGGTTCAACTGCCCGACCGCCAGTACGTCCTGCGCTCGACGCCGCGGGCGCTGACGACGCCGCGGGTGTTCGTGTTGGGCTCTTCGTTGTACTCGGCGCAAGTGGCCGCGGCCAAGGGTCTGCCGTACGTGTTCGGCCACCATCTGTTCGGTCAGCACACCGCCCAGGCACTCGCGCTCTACCGGTCGCAGTTCGTGCCGAGTGAGACGGCACACGAACCGGTGTGCATTGTGACCGTCAACACGGTTGTCGCCGAAACCCGTTCGGAAGCAATGACTTTGGCTCTCCCCCACCTGCAATTGCAAGCCCAGGCCGTCGACGGCGCTCCGGCGGGCAGGCTGGACCTGGCCGACGACGCCGGGCACACCTCACTGACCGCACAGCAGAGCCAGATCGCCCAGGCCGAACTGGAACGCGCCGTGGTGGCTACGCCGGCCGAGGCGATGGCGCAGCTGCGAGAGTTGGCGGCCCGCTTCGAGGTCGACGAGGTGATGCTCAACCCGGTCGCCTCGACCCGGCGGGGCAGCGATCCGGCAACCGCTCCGGAGCGTGAATCCACGCTCCGGCTGCTGGCTGGCTCGATGAACGAAAGATGAACTCCCGGTGATGAGAACTGAACGGCCAGGGGTGGTTCGGTGAATGATCCGGATGCGGTTCCGAACGGTCGGTGAACAACTGCTGACACTCTCCGAAAAGGCCCCTTCGTGGCTGGGACGTGGCGTTCAGATCGCCTAGCGTCGGTGGTGCGCCCAAAGCGCAGTGCGACCCGCCTCCCGGTGGGAAGCCCACAACGTCGAGGACTGTACGAGGAGCGTCATGTCGTTCGTAACGACACAGCCCGAAGCCCTGATGGCGGCCGTCGCCAGCCTGCGGACCATCGGTTCGTCGATGGCAGCCCACAGCGCAGCAGCAGCCGCACCCACCACCGGCGTCATCCCCGCCGCCGCAGACGAGGTCTCGGCACTGACGGCGGCGCAGTTCGCCGCACACGCCCAGGCCTACCAGATGGTCAGTGCCCAGGCCGCAGCCGTGCACGAGATGTTCGTGAACGCGCTGAGCAACGGCGCCAACGCGTACGCCGCCACTGAGGCTGCCAACGCAGCCGCGGCCGGTTAGGACACGACGATGGACTACTTGAGTTCACCGCCCGAGGTGACCTCCACCAAGATCTACTCCGGCCCCGGCTCGGAACCGATGACGGTGGCATCCTCGGCCTGGAGCGCACTGGCCGCCGAGCTGAAATCCGTTGCGGCGTCCTACCGTGCGGTCATCAGCCAACTCACCACCGAGGAGTGGTTGGGGTCGGCGTCGGCGACGATGGCGACCGCCGCGGCACCGTATGTGGCCTGGATGGAGCTGACCGCCGCGCAGGCCGAGCAGGCCGCCGGCCAGGGCCGGGCCGCCGCGGGCGCCTACGAGACGGCACGCGCCACGATCGTGCCGCCGACGGCGGTGACCGCCAACCGTCAGCTGCTCCAGCAGCTGGTGTCCACGAACATCCTCGGGCAGAACACCCCGTCGATCGCGGCCACCGAGGCTGAGCACGGCGAGATGTGGGCGCAGGACACCCTCGCGATGTACGGCTACCACGCCCAGTCCGCGGCGGCCAGCAAGCTGAGCGACTTCACCACGCCGCCGAACCCGACCAACCCGGGCGACTCCACCGGCGCCGCGGTAGCCCAGGCGACCAGCGGAGCCTCGGCCACCAAGGCGTCCAGCACGCTGCAGAACCTGTTCAGCTCGCTGACCGCCAATTCGGCCGAGAGCACTGGCAACCCGGCGCAGGACATCCTCAACGACCCGAACTACAACCTGAGCAACCAGCTGATGACCCAGCTGGTGACCGGGTCGAACCTGCAGTCGAACAACATCTGTGCGGTCTGGCGTGGTGTCAGCGGTGTGCTCGGCCTGCAGAAGTTGGGGGCCGACGCCATGAAGGGCGCCTCCAGTGCCGCGAGCGGCGCTGCGAGCGGCGCCGCGAGCGCTGCCTCGGGTGCCGCGGGTGCCGCGGCGAACCTGGGCGGCGCCGGCGCGATCGGCGGACTTTCGGTTCCGACGAGTTGGGTCCCACCGATGCCGGCGGCGTCCACGTTGGGCCCGGTCTCCGGCGGCTCGTGGGTTCCGGTCGGTCCGGCCGCCACGGTCCCGTCGGCCGCCGGAATCCTCGGCACCACCCCGATGGCGCCGCCGGCGGGCATGCCCGGTATGGCCGGAATGCCCGGAGTTCCCGCCGCTGGCGCGGCCGGCGCCGGTTTCCGCGGGTTCGGCGGGCCGCGTTACGGCACCGCGTTGACGGTCATGCCTCGTCGGCCCTTCGGCGGATAGCACCAAGGGGCCAAGTGATCGACTACGGGGCACTGCCACCGGAGATCAATTCCACGCGCATGTACACGGGCGCGGGTTCCGGCCCACTGTTGGCAGCTGCGGGAGCCTGGGACGTGTTGGCCCAGGAACTGAGCGTGACCGCTGCGGCGGTGGACATGACGATCGCGGATCTGACCAGCGGTCCGTGGCGCGGGCCGTCGGCCACCGCCATGGCGGCCGCGGCGCTGCCGTTCACCACCTGGTTCAAAACCACCGCCGCGCAGGCCGAACTGGCAGCCAGCCAGGCCAAGGCCGCCGCGGCCGCGTTCGAGGCCGCGTTCGCGATGACCGTTCCGCCCCCGGTGGTGCTGGCCAACCGGATGCAGCTGATGGCCCTGATCGCCACCAACTTCTTCGGCCAGAACACCCCGGCCATCGCGGCGACCGAGGCCCACTACGCGGCGATGTGGGCACAGGACGCCACCGCGATGTATGCCTATGCGGGTGGTTCCGCGGCGGCAACTCAACTGTCGGAGTTCACCTCGCCGCCGCAGACCACCAATCCGGCTGGGCCCGCCGGGCAGGCCACCGCAACCACCCAGGCCATCGGCAACTCCGCGGCATCGCAATCGCTGACCACGGCGCAGTCGCTCACGCAGGCGGGCGCCGCAACCGGGTCGCCGGTCGCGCCGGGGGGCAGCACCGTGCCACCTACCACGGCCGTCATGCAACAGTGGGTCAATCAGCTGACGACCTACACCCGCCTAGCCAACTCGGCCATGGGGGTCTTCCGGATCAGCGACAGCGTCGGCCAGGGACTCAACGGCTGGGAGGTGTCCGGCCCGGCCATAGCCGACTCCAAGGCCTTCCTGGCAACGTTGGCGCCGGTCGCCGAGGCCGCGAAGGTGGGCACCGCAGCTGTCCAGACGCCGGGTTTCGGGGCCGCTACGCCGTCGGCGGCCCTGAGCAAGGGCATCAAGATCGGCGCCTTGTCGGTGCCGCAGAGCTGGCCCGTCACGCCTGCTTCGGCCAATCCGTCCGCGGCCACCCTGGTGTCCAGCCGGATCGCAGCGACAGCCGCCTCGGAAGCCGGCGTGACGCCGCGGGCCGGAATGGCCGGCATGGCAGGAATGGCCGGTCTGCCCGGGGTCAGTGCAGCCGCCGGGGCCAGCGGTATGCGGTTCGTGCCCCGCTACGGCTACCGCCACCGGGTGATGAACCGGCCGCCCAGCGCCGGGTAGCAGCCCCGAGTCAGATCACTGCGCCCAGCAGGGCCAGCGGCAGGATCCCGGCGTCGAAGGCCAGCATGGTGCCGATGGCGTCGAAGATGTTGCCGCCGGCCAGTTCTGAGCTGAAGATGTCGTAGTTGACCTGCGGCAGATTGAACAGCAGTGCTGTGCCCACGTCCAGGAAAGGGATACCGGTGTGCGGCGGGAACGTGCCGAAGAGATCCTGCTCCGTGGGGAAGTAGGAGAAGAACTGAGCCAGCTGAGTGTCCGAGATCGCGTTGATGGAACTCTCCAACTCGGTCAAGAATGCCGGTGGGGTGTCGCTGGGGTGGAAGATGTCGTTGACGAATGCCGTAATGCCTTGCTGCACACCATTGTTCAACGCGTCGGGAAGTTGCTGCAGGAGTGCGGTCATGGTCGCCGAGTCCGGCATGAACCCCAGCGGCGTCGCCACGTCGGCGGGGCCCTGGCTCCAGCCGTGCTCGATGTTGCCGTAACCCAGATTCACCAGGATCCTGGTGACCGGTTCAAGCAGATCGTAGAGCGCCTGTCCCCCATTGCCGAAGAACAACAACGGATACAGCAGCGGCAGCCCGCCGGCCGGAATCATGTAGTAGTCGGTCAGCGAATCACCGGCGGTCGGCAACAGCACCGCATCGGCGATCTGCTCGGATGTCAGCCCCAGATAAGTGGTGTGCTGGAAGGCGATTCCCATGATCGCGTTGAGCACCGACAAGAAGTTCAGCGGGTACTGCGGGAAGTCGGCGAACCCGTCGTACTCCCGGGTGTAGATCTCGGCCGGGTACAGATCCGACGCCCCGGCGCCGCTGAACGTGATACCCAGGCTGGGCAGGGTGGGCTGCGAGTCGTCCGGCAGGTTGAACCGCTCAAGCATCCCGCCGTTGGGCGCACTGACATCACCGACCATCACGAAATGCACGTTGTCACTGGGCACTCCGGCATCGGCGAGCTGATACTGCAGCAGCGTCTCGACGATGGCGCCCTGCGACCAGCCGAACACCACCGCGGGGTTCTCGGCACTGAGTTCGCCATTGTGGTACGGCGCCATGATCGCGTCGAAGAGGTTCTGCCGGCCCTGTGCGAGCGAATCGTCGAGCTTTCCGCCGAACGGGCCCAGGAACGGGTAGAGCTGTTCGGGGGTGGTCACCGCCTGCGTGGTGCCGGTGAAGCCGTGCGGCGCCAGGTACAGGTCTTTGACCGCCTCCACATAGGACGGACCGGGGGTGGCCAGGCTGCTGCCACCGATGATGAACGCCGTGCCGCCGCCCAGCGAAGACGCCGTGGTGAAGGCCCGCGAGACCGCGCCCGCCGAAGCATCGGGCTGGGCCACCGGCGCGACACCGATCAGACCGACCATGACCGCACCGATAGTCGAGCAGGCACTACGGGGGGATGGCATGGCTTTGCGCTCCAAAACTTTCGGGCAACTTTGAATTTTCCGAAAGTAACATAGGCCCAATGCCTAAAGAGTCACCTACTCAGGCCGGCTTGACCGGCTTGATCGGTTTGGCGGCATCGACCGACGGATCGATGCCCGCCGGTATGTCGCCGAAGCGACTGACCACCACCGGAACCCAGACCTGGGCACCGCGCTGGCCGCACTCGTTGGTCTCGACCGTGGCGACCATCGCGCCGTGCATGACACCGGGGATGGTCGGCTCCAGCGTCAACTCCTGCAGGGTGGTCTGGGTGCCCGGCTGACCGCTGGCGCTCACGCAGGCGGCATCGAGCTTCTGCGGCCGAGAATGCCAGGCACCGTCGCGGTACTCCAGAGTCATGTCCGAGCCGCCGTCGGGCAGCTTCACCGCCTTGTGGTGATCCTTGATGTCGAGCATGGTCGCGGTGGCGGTGCACTCGGTGCTGTCGCACGTCGACTTCACGGCCCACCAGGTGCTGACGTTGGGCGGGTGGGGATTGGGCACGCCGTTGTACTTCTCCCCAGCCCGGTTTGCGTCCACCCGATAGGTTCCGTCGAACTCCGGAGCCGCGATCGGCGTGGCCACCACGGCGGCGGGCGCCGTCACTGCGGCAGAGGCGTTTTCGGCCGGGATCCTGCCCAGCAGATGCGGGACGATCGCGGCCACGATGCCCACCGCCACGATGCCGACCGGTATCAGCACGGCCGGCTGGGCCAACGAGGCCAGCGGACTCGGCGGGGGCTCGGGGAACGGCTGGCGGGGAATGCCGCGCACCACCGTGCTGGCCGCATCCGATGGCTCGTCGGCATCCGGGTGGCTGAGTTGCTCCGCGAGCGCCGTCACGAACTCCGAGCAGGTCCGGAACCGTTCGGCGGGGTCCTTGGCCAGCGCCGCCGCCATCACGTCGTCGAACGCCTCCAGCTCGGGGCGCCGGTCACTGAGCAACGGCGGCGGGGTGTTCAGATGATGACTGATCACGGTCACCGGGTTCTCGTGCTGGAACGGCGGAACACCGGTAAGCACATGGAATGCGGTGGCCGCCAACGAGTACTGGTCGGCGCGCTCGAGGCCTTCGGAGCCCATCAGCTGCTCGGGGGCGGCGTAGGCGATGGTGCCGATCGCCAGATTGCTCGCGGTCAGCCCGGTGGGACCGCTGAGCTGCCGCGCGATGCCGAAGTCGGCCAGCACCGCCGTCAGCTCGTCCTCGCTGCCCTCTTCGGGAAGCGGTACCAGGATGTTGCTGGGCTTGACGTCGCGGTGCACCACGCCCTGGCGGTGCGCGTAGTCGAGCGCGTCGGCGATGTTGGCCAGGATCGGGAGCGCGATCTCGGCGGGCATGCCGGCCGGGAATCGGCGGCAGATCAGCTCGCCGAGTGTCTCGCCGTCAACGAAGTCCATCGCGATCCACAGCCGCCCGCGGTACTCGCCGCGGTCGTAGACCCCCACGATATTGGGGTGCATCAGGACCGAGGCGGCCTCGGCCTCGCGCCGGAACCGCTCCTCGTACTCCTCGTCGGCGCTCAACGAGCGGCGCAGCACCTTCACCGCCTCGAGCCGGGGCAGGCGGGGATGCTGGGCGAGGTAGACCTTGCCCATCGCACCCGCGCCGAGAAGCTTGAGGATGGTGTACTCAGCAAAAACTGAGCCCGCCGTTAGAGCCATGCCAGTGATGGTAAACACCCCAGGTAAACGGCTGGGTGATGCAAAGCGGCCAACCGGCAAAGAACCTAGGGGTTGCTGTGAGCACCGGCGCTGGCAGGATGAAACCCGTGACGACTTGGCCGGCGCCGACCACCACCACGCCCGTCGACGCCGCGGTCGCGGTACCCGGATCGAAGTCCCAGACCAACCGGGCACTGGTATTGGCAGCGCTGGCGGCCGCCCGCGGCGGCGGGGTCTCGACATTGTCGGGAGCGCTGCGCAGCCGCGACACCGACCTGATGCTCGACGCGTTGCGGGCGCTGGGCCTGCGGATCGAGGCATTGGCCCACCAGGTCACGGTCAGCGGCCGCCTCGACCCGGAGCCCGACACCCGATTGAACTGCGGCCTGGCCGGCACCGTGCTGCGGTTCGTGCCCCCCCTGGCCGCGCTGAGCAGCGGCACCATCACCTTCGACGGCGACGAGCAGGCCCGGGCCCGGCCGATGACGCCGCTGCTGGACGCGATGCGCAACCTGGGCATCGACGTCGACGGGCAGGGCCTGCCGTTCGCGATCCACGGCGCCGGTGCGGTCGCCGGCGGCACCGTGGAGATCGACGCCTCGTCGTCCTCGCAGTTCGTCTCCGGCCTGCTGTTGGCCGCCGCGGCGTTCGACGCCGGGCTGACCGTGGTGCACACCGGTGCATCCCTGCCGTCGGCGCCGCACATCGCGATGACGGTGGCCATGCTGCGCCAGGCCGGAATCAGCGTCGACGACAGCACCGCCAATCGCTGGCAGGTGGCCCCCGGGCCGGCGGCGGCCCGGCACTGGGAGATCGAACCAGACCTGTCGAACGCCACCCCGTTCCTGGCAGCGGCGGTGGTCACCGGCGGCACCGTGCGCGTGCAGGGGTGGCCGGCGGCCGGGGTGCAACCGGGCGAGGTCATCACCGACATCTTCGGCAGGACCGGAGCCACGGTGCGCCTGACCTCCTCCGGTCTCGAGGTTGCCGGACCGTCGGCATATCCCGGGTTCGACGTGGATCTGCGCGCGGTGGGTGAACTCGCCCCGACGGTGGCGGCGCTGGCGGCACTGGCCGAACCGGGATCGGTGTCGCAGCTGGGTGGCATCGCGCATCTGCGCGGCCACGAGACCGACCGGCTCGCGGCGCTGACCACCGAGATCAACCGGCTCGGCGGCCAGGCCGTCGAGACCCCCGACGGCCTGGTGATCACCGCGGCCCCCCTGCACGGCGGCACCTGGTACTCCTACGCCGATCACCGGATGGCCACCGCCGGGGCGATCATCGGGCTGCGGGTCCCCGGCGTGGAGGTGGAGGACATCGAGACCACCGCCAAGACCCTGCCCGCCTTCCCCCGGATGTGGGCCGAGATGCTGGCAGCTTCGGGGTCCGGCGCTTGAAGCCCGGCGGTTAACGAGGCTCGACGGAGGAGAGGCGAAGTTGGACCGCCGAATCAACACCGGCGACTACGACGAATCCGACGTCAAGGTCCGTTCCGGGCGTGGCTCGCGGCCGCGCACCAAGATCCGTCCCGAGCATCCCGACGCGCGATCGGCGATGGTGGTCAGTGTCGACCGGGGCCGCTGGGGATGCGTACTCGACGACTCCCCCGATCAGGTCACCGCGATGCGCGCCCGTGAGCTGGGCCGCACCCCGATCGTGGTGGGCGATCGTGTCGACGTGGTCGGCGACCTGTCCGGCCGCCCCGACACCCTGGCTCGCATCGTGCGGCGCGGGCCGCGGCGAACGGTGTTGCGGCGCACCGCCGATGACACCGACCCCACCGAGCGGGTGGTGGTCGCCAACGCCGATCAGCTGCTGATCGTTGTGGCACTGGCCGACCCGCCACCGCGCACCGGTCTGGTCGAGCGCACGCTGATCGCCGCGTACGCAGGAGGGCTGAAGCCGATTCTGTGCCTGACCAAGACGGACCTGGCCGACCCGGGACCGTTCGCCGGTCAGTTCGCCGACCTGGAGCTCACCGTGGTCACCGCGGGCCGCGACGACCCGCTCGACGCCGTCGCCCCGCTGCTGGAATCTCAGGTCACGGTGCTACTGGGGCACTCCGGCGTCGGAAAATCGACTTTGGTGAATCGCCTTGTCCCCGACGCCGATCGGGCGGTCGGACGGGTCACCGACATCGGAAGGGGCCGGCACACCTCCACCCAGTCGGTCGCGCTGCGGCTGGCCGGGTCCGGCTGGGTGATCGACACCCCGGGCATCCGCTCGTTCGGCCTGGCCCACATCGCACCCGATGACGTGCTGCTGGCGTTCTCCGATCTCGCCGAGACCATCGGCGAATGCCCGCGCGGCTGCGGACATCTGGGACCGCCCGCCGATCCGGAGTGCGCGCTGGACACCTTGACCGGCCCGGCGCAGGGCCGGGTCGCCGCGGCGCGCCGGCTGCTCTCGGTGCTGCGCGAAAGTTAGGCCGCCAGGTCGGTCTTGTCGCGGCGCCATCCCCGCACAGCCGCGATCGCGGTCTTGAGCCCGCGCCGGCGACCGGTGACCGGGTCGATGCGGGCGAATCCCGGTTCCAGCTCGGCGAACATCTTCTCGCTGCGGGTCTCGGGCGCGTCATCGACGGTATCGGTCAGGAAGCGGTCCGGCAGTGACAGTTTCGCGATGGTGCGCCAGGTCTTGGCGTACTGCACCAGAAACGGCCCGGTGGTGTAGGGCAGGTCGTACTTGACGCACACCGCACGCACCCGCTCCGCGATCTCCGGGTAGCGGTTGCTCGGCAGGTCCGGGAACAGGTGGTGTTCGATCTGGTGGCTCAAGCTGCCGCTCATGAACCGCATCGGCTGGCGCGCGTCGATGTTGGCGCTGCCCAGCAGCTGGCGCAGATACCACTGGCCGCGCGACTCACCGACCATGTCGGTCTTGGTGAACTTCTCCGCGCCATCCGGGAAGTGGCCGCAGAAGATGATCGCGTTCGACCACACGTTGCGGATCACGTTGGCGATCGCGTTGGCCTTGAGCGTCGAGGAGAACGTCGCACCGGGCGACAGCGAGGTCACCGCCGGGAAGGCCACGTAGTCCTTGAACACCTGCCGGCCGGCCTTGTCACCGAACTCCCGAATCCGTACCAGGGTGGCCTGACGGTCCGAACGACCCTTGAAGATCTTACCGATCTCCAAGTGCTGCAAAGCGATTCCCCACTCGAAACCGATCGCCAACATGGCGTTGTAGAACAGGTTGAACACGTTGAACCGCTTCCACGGCTGGTCCCGGGTCACCCGCAGCAGGCCGTAGCCGACGTCGTCGTCCATGCCCAGGATGTTGGTGTACTTGTGGTGGGCGAAGTTGTGGGTGAAGCGCCAGTGCTTGGCCGCGCCCGACATGTCCCACTCCCAGCTGGTGGAGTGGATCTCCGGGTCGTTCATCCAGTCCCACTGACCGTGCAGAACGTTGTGGCCGATCTCCATGTTCTCGACGATCTTGGCCACCCCCAGGGTCGCCGCGCCGGCCCAGCGCGCCGAACGGCGCGAGCTCGCCGCCAGCAGCACCCGGCCGGCCACCTCTAGCGCACGCTGGGCGGCGATGGTGCGGCGGATGTAGCGGGCGTCGCGCTCACCGCGCGAGGCTTCGACGTCGCGGCGAATGGCGTCCAGCTCGGCGGCGAGGTTCTCCACGTCGGCGTCGGTGAGGTGTGCGAACACCTCGACGTCGGTAACCGCCATCAGACCGCCTCTCGGGCTTCGGGTACTTCGGCCAACTGCTGACCATCGCCATCCTAACCTACGCTTCCGTAGGTTACCAATGGGTAACTGTCAGACGTCCAGTTGGCAATCGCCGGCCGCGGTGCACACGCAGGTCTGGATACGGGTGCCCGGGTCGTGGTCTTCCCCGGTGCGCAGGTCCCTGACCTGGCCTTCGGTCAACTCGACCACGCACGACTGGCAGATTCCCATCCGGCACCCGAACGGCATCGCAACCCCGGCGCTCTCCCCCGCCTCCAGCAGCGTGGTGGCCGCGTCGGCGACGACGCTCTTGCCGCTCGCGGCGAAGGTGACGGTCCCGCCGCCCCCGGAGAGCGCCGTGCGGGCGATCGCGAACCGCTCGATGTGCAGCCGGTCGGCGATCCCGGCGTCCGCCCAGATCCGCTCGGCGTCGCCCAGCATCGCGGTCGGCCCGCAGGCCCAGGTCACCCGCTGCCGCCAGTCCGGCACCTCAGCGTCCAGCGCCTCGGGACCGCTCAGGTCCAGCCGGCCCTGGTCGCGGGTGGCGCGCAACACCAGCCGGTAACCGCGGTGCTCACGGGCCAGCGCCGCCAGCTCGTCGGCGAACAGCGATTCCTCGGCGCTGGGCGCCGAGTGCAGGTGCACGACGTCGGTGACGCCGCCCCGGCGAGCCAGCGTGCGCAGCATCGACATGATCGGGGTGATACCCGACCCGGCCGTCACGAACAGCACCGCGGCCGGCGGCGGGTCGGGCAGCACGAATTCGCCGCGCGGCGCAGCCAGCCGGACGATGGTGCCCGGAGCCACACCGTCCACCAGGTGGCTGGACAGGAATCCCTCGGGCATCGCCTTGACGGTGATGGCGATGGTGCGAGCGCGGCTGACCGGAGTCGAGGTCAGCGAGTAGGACCGCCAGCGCCATCGGCCGTCGACCTGCAGGCCGATGCCGATGTACTGGCCGGGCTGATAGTCGAAGTGAAAACCCCACCCCGGCTTGATGACCAGCGTCGCCGAATCCGCGGTCTCGCGCCGCACCTGAAGCACCCGGCCGCGCAGTTCACGCGCTGACCACAGCGGATTGGCCAGCCGCAGATAGTCGTCCGGCAGCAGCGGGGTGGTGATCTGTGTTGCGATGCGGCGCAACGCGTTCCAACCTCGATGACGATCAGCGCCGACGACGGTCGGTCGCTTGGTATCGCCGATGCGCGCGTTGATCGCCGAATGTTTCTTGCTCACAGTGAACCTACGGTAGCGTAACTTCTTTCTCTGCCCGCATCACAGCAGGTCAAGCAGGAAGGGCAGCTCCTGGGTGGCGTACCAGGCCAGATCGTGATCCACGGCGTCGCCCACCGTCAGCTCGGCATCCTCGTCACCGAGGTCGGCGTCGTCGATCACCGCCATCGCCGCCAGCACCGCGGGCTCGGCGGCGGCATTGTCGACGTAGGCCGCGACCACGTCGCCGATCATCACCGGCCCGGCCAGCCGGACCACCGCGGTGTCCAGGTCGGGTCGGGCGGTGGCACCTTCGGCCTCCGCGACCAGCACCGCCCGGCGGGTGGGCAGTGCGCCGTCCGCGTCTTCGCCGGCTTCGGCAGCTTCGGCACCCAGCAGCCGCAGCGACGCCAGCGCTGCCTCGGCCAGCGCCACCTCGGCCAGTTCGTCGTCGTCGCCGTGGGCATAGGACTCCCGCAACGCCGACGTCACCGCGAACGCGGTGCCGCTGACGGCCGGCAGTGACCCGTCGGCGACCAACCGGGCCAGCATGGCCAACGTTGCCGGGATGTAGACCCTCACAGCTCGCCCAACAACGTTGCGGCGTAGTCGGGCACGTAGTGGTAGAGCGCGCGGTCGGGGCGCTCGTAGTCACCGCTGGTACCCGTGCGGTCCGGCAGGTCCACCCGTTCCTGCTTCACCTCGGTGTAGGGAATCGTGGACAGCAGGTGCGCGATCATGTTCAGCCTGGCGTGCTTTTTGATCTCAGATTCCACCACGTACCAAGGGCTTTCATCGACATCGGTGTGCGCCATCATCTCGTCCCGGGCCCGGGAATAGTCGTCCCAGCGGTTCACCGACTCGAGGTCCATCGGCGAGAGCTTCCACCGCCGCAGCGGATCCTTGCGGCGACTGCGGAACCGCCGCAACTGCTCGTCCTGCGAGACCGAGAACCAGTACTTGCGCAACAGAACCCCGTCGTCGATCAGCAGCCTCTCAAAAAGCGGAGCCTGCTGCAGGAACAGCGAATGTTCCTCCGGTGTACAGAAACCCATCACCTTCTCCACACCAGCCCGGTTGTACCAGGACCGGTCGAACAGGGTGATCTCACCGGCGGCCGGCAGATGCGCGACATACCGCTGGAAATACCACTGCCCGCGTTCGCGCTCGCTGGGCGCCGGGAGCGCCGCGATGCGCACCACGCGCGGGTTGAGGCTCTCGGTGACGCGCTTGATCGCGCCCCCCTTGCCGGCGGCGTCACGGCCTTCGAAGAGCACCACGACCCGGGTACCGGTGCTGCGCACCCACTCCTGGAGCTTGACCAGTTCGATCTGCAAGCGCAGCAGTTCGCGCTCGTATACCTCGCCGGAGATCTTGTGTTTCGCGTCCCGGTCGCCGGTCACTTCGCCGCCTCCAGCAGTTCGGCCAACGCCTCGTCCAACAGCGTCGAGACCATCCCGACGTCACTCATCGCCTTGCGGTCGGCATTGACCCCGTAGTACAGCGTGCCGTTGTAGGACGTCACTCCGATGGCCAACGCCTTGTTGGGCAGCAGCGGTGGAACGTTATAGGTCTCAAGAAGTTTCGCCCCGCACACATACAGCTGTCGCTGGGTTCCCGGTGCGTTGGTGATCAACAGGTTGAACACCCGCCCGGAGAATCCGGAGAACGCCGTCGCCACCCGAACACCCATCGCGTGCAGCGTGGGCGGGGCGAACCCCGACACGGTCAAGATGGTGCGGGCGTCGACCAGGCCGGTCGGCGTGGGGTGCGATTCGGTGGCGTAGGCGATCTGCGAGAGCCGGACCACCGGATTGGGTTCTCCGACCGGCAGGTCCACCAGAAAGGGTGTCACCGCTCCGATCGGCTGACCCGCGGTGTCCAACTCATGGTCGGGATACACCGACAGCGGCGCCATGGCGCGCACCGTCCGGGTGGAGGACACCGGCTCGCCGCGAGACAGCAGCCAGTTCCGCAGTGCGCCGGTGATCACCGCGAGCACCACGTCGTTGATGGCGCAGTCGTAACGGGCCCGCACCGTGCGGTAATCCTCGAGCGAGCCCCGGGCCACCGTGAAGAGCCGGTTCTGCGAGACCTGCGTGTTGAGCGGGCTGCTCGGTGCGGCGCCGCGCACGACGGCCCGGGCGGTATCAGATACCTTGCGGCCCAACCACATCACTGGGCCGCCGACGGTCGAGCCCACCGCTTTGAGCTGGGCCTGCGGAGCCCCCACCCAGTCCCCGACCGCGTCCAGGACCAGTTCGACGGCACCGGGCTCGCGCCGTGGCACCCAGATGTCCTCGTCGAACGCCGGCGGGCGCTGCGTCCGGTCGACCAGGACGTGCGCGAGCGCCGGCGCCGCCATCCCGTTGACCATCGACTGATGCGACTTCACATACAGCGCGACCCGGTTGTCGGAGAGCCCCTCGATCAGATACAGCTCCCACAGCGGTCGGAACCGATCCAGCGGCTGCTGGGCCAACTGGGCGATCAGCTCGTGCAACTGGCGGTCGGATCCCGGTGAGGGCACCGCGAGATGCCGCACGTGATAAGTGATGTCGAAGTCATGGTCGTCGACCCACACCGGCCGCGCCAGGCTCAGCGTGACTTCACGAATCTTCTGCCGGTAGCGCGGCATCTGCGGCAACCGCTGCTCCACGGTACCCAGCAGCTTCTCGTAGCCGAGCCCGCCGCGCGGATTGCGCAGCAGATACAGCGACTGCACGTACATCGGCGTCGTCGTGTTCTCCATCCGGTAGAAGGACGCATCCGTCGCCGACAGTCGATTCACCATCGCGGCCGACCACCTCCTTCACCTCCGAAATTCTGCGCTCACCGTAGCCCGCCGCCACGGCGGGACGCACGCGCACACGGCTGCGTCGCGATTGTGCGATGATCGCCGCACCCCGCCTGCCACTCTCCAGCAGGTCCATCCGTCGGATACGAACCTGGAGAACAGCCGTGAGCACTCACTCAGTCACACCCACTCCGGTGGCGCCGGTGATCGACTACGAACCACCGGCCCGCGCCTCGACGCCGTGCCGGTCCGCGCCGGCGCCGACACCCCGGCACCGTCATGCTCACCCGGCGCAACTGCGGCCGGACCGGCCACCGCGCACCGCACTGCCCGCCGGGTTGCAGTCAGCGGCGATGTTCGCCGACGCCGCGTTGCGCCGGGTGCTTGAAGTCGTGGACGGGCGCCGCCCGCCGAAGCACCTGCACGCACTGCTCTCCGCCGGGCTGGCCGAGTCGGTGCGCTCGGCTCGGGTGTCCGCCTCGCCGCAATGGGCCGGGCCGGCAACCCTGCAACGTGTTCGCGTCCGGGCCGCCGAACCGGCCGGCGCCATCGAGGCCTTCGGCACCTACCGGCGCGGCCGACGCACCCACGCGCTGGCCTGCCGCCTCGAATCGGTACCGGCACCGAGCGGTGTGCCCGGCACGTCGTGGCGGATCGTCGCGCTGCACATCGGCTGACCCGGAGGGTCAGCCCTTGGGTGGCGTCTTGGGCATCCGGGATCCACGGCCTTCGCGGCGGGCCGCCTCGCGCCGCTCACGGCGAGAGACGTTGCCGGCCGGCTGGAGGTCGCGGTTACGCCGAACCTTTGCCGAACCGTCCTCGTCGGGGCCCGAATAGGTCAGACCCGCCGCGCCGTCGGCACCCTTGGCGCCGTCGATTCCCTTGGCACGCAGTCCGGCCGGAGCGTCCATCGGCGCGACCGACTGCTGCGGCGCGGCTTGAACCGCGACGTTGAACAGGAAGCCGACCGACTCCTCTTTCAGGCCGTCGAGCATGCCGGTGAACATGTCGAAGCCCTCGCGCTGGTATTCCACCAGCGGGTCGCGCTGGGCCATCGCCCGCAGACCGATGCCCTCCTTGAGGTAGTCCATCTCGTAGAGGTGCTCGCGCCACTTACGGTCGATCACGCTCAGCAGCACACCGCGCTCCAGCTCCCGCATGGATCCGGGGCCGGCGGTGGCCTCAACCTCGGCTTCGCGTGCCGCATAGGCGTTCTCGGCATCGGCGACCAGCGCATCGAGCAGTTCCTCGGGAGTCAGGTCGTCGGCCTCACCGACCTCGTCGGCGTGCAGCAGCTCGTGATAGTCGATGCCGACCGGGTAGAGGGTCTTGAGTGCGGTCCACAACTGTTCGAGGTCCCAGTCCTCGGCGTAGCCCTCGCCGGTGGCGCCGGTGACGTAGGCCTTGATCACGTCGACGAGCATGTCGTGCGCCTGCTCGGCCAAGTTCTCGCCGTCCAGGATGCGCCGGCGCTCGGCGTAGATCACCTTGCGCTGCTGGTTCATCACCTCGTCGTACTTCAGGACGTTCTTGCGGATCTCGAAGTTCTGCTGCTCCACCTGGGTCTGGGCGCTTTTGATCGCCCGGTTGACCATCTTGGCCTCGATCGGCACGTCGTCGGGCAGGTTGAGGCGGGTCAGCAGCGACTCCAGTGCCGCACCGTTGAAGCGCCGCATCAATTCGTCGCCGAGCGACAGGTAGAACCGCGACTCGCCCGGGTCCCCCTGCCGGCCGGACCGGCCGCGCAGCTGGTTGTCGATCCGGCGCGACTCGTGCCGCTCGGTGCCCAGCACGTACAGGCCACCGGCCTCGATCACCTCGGCGGCCTCAGCGGCTGCCTCCGCCTTGATCTGCGGCAGCACCTCGTCCCAGGCCGCCTCGTACTCGTCGGGGGTGCTCACCGGGTCCAGGCCGCGGGACCGCACCCGATCGTCGGCCAGGAAGTCCGGGTTGCCGCCGAGCACGATGTCGGTACCGCGGCCGGCCATGTTGGTGGCCACCGTGATGGCACCGCGGCGGCCCGCCTCGGCGATGATGTGCGCCTCGCGCTCGTGCTGCTTGGCGTTGAGCACGTTGTGCGGGATGCGCCGCTTGGTCAGCTGCTTGGACAGGTACTCCGAGCGTTCGACGCTGGTCGTGCCGATCAGCACCGGCTGACCCTTCTCGTACCGCTCGACCAGGTCGTCGACGACCGCGAGGAACTTGGCCTCCTCGGTCTTGTAGATCAGGTCGATCTGATCGGTGCGCGCCATCGGCTTGTTGGTCGGGATGGGCACTACGCCGAGCTTGTAGATCTCGTGCAGCTCGGCGGCCTCGGTCTCGGCGGTGCCGGTCATCCCGGCGAGCTTGTCGTAGAGCCGGAAGTAGTTCTGCAGGGTGATGGTGGCCAGCGTCTGGTTCTCGGCCTTGATCTCCACCTGCTCCTTGGCCTCGATGGCCTGGTGCATGCCCTCGTTGTAGCGCCGGCCCACCAGCACGCGGCCGGTGAACTCGTCGACGATGAACACCTCGCCGTTGCGGACGATGTAGTCCTTGTCGCGGTTGAACAGCTCCTTGGCCTTCAGCGCGTTGTTGAGGTAGCTGACCAACGGCGAGTTGGCTGCCTCGTAGAGGTTGTCGATGCCGAGCTGGTCCTCGACGAACTCCACCCCGACCTCGTGCACGCCGACGGTGCGCTTGCGCAGGTCGACTTCGTAGTGGACGTCCTTGTCCATCATCGGCACGATCCGGGCGAACTCGGTGTACCAGTTGGAGCTGCCGTCGGCCGGACCCGAGATGATCAGCGGGGTGCGCGCCTCGTCGATCAGGATGGAGTCGACCTCGTCGACGATCGCGAAATTGTGCGGGCGCTGCACCAGCTGGTCCAGCGAATGCGCCATGTTGTCGCGCAGGTAGTCGAAGCCGAACTCGTTGTTGGTGCCGTAGGTGACGTCGGCGTTGTAGGCGACCCGCCGCTCATCCGGGGTCATCTGGGACAGGATCACCCCGACCTCCAGACCCAGGAATCGGTGCACCCGGCCCATCCACTCGCTGTCGCGCTTGGCCAGATAGTCGTTGACGGTGACGACGTGCACGCCCTTGCCGGAGACCGCATTGAGGTAGGCCGGCAGCACACAGGTCAGGGTCTTGCCCTCACCGGTCTTCATCTCCGCGACGTTGCCGTAGTGCAGCGCCGCGCCGCCCATCAGCTGCACATGGAACGGCCGCTGGCTCAGCACCCGCCAGGCCGCCTCGCGGGCCACCGCAAACGCCTCCGGCAGCAGGTCGTCAAGGGATTCGCCCTCGGCGTGACGGCTGCGGAACTCATCGGTCTTGGCGCGCAGCTCCGCGTCGGTGAGGCTCTCGACTTCCCCGGACAGGGTGTCGATGTAGTCGGCGACCTTCCTGAGTCGTTTGACCATGCGGCCTTCACCAAAACGCAGCAACTTGGACAGCACTAGCTATGTCCCCTACTCAGTCTTCATCCATTACGAGCGCCACCCATCGTAGGTGACGCCGCGCACAGCGGCGGCCCCGCCGCGGTCGGGCCGCCGGTCAGACCAGTCGGATCAGGCCGTAGTCGTAGGCGTGCCGCCGGTAGACCACCGAGGGCTGTTCGGTCTCCTTGTCGTGGAACAGGAAGAAATCGTGCCCGACGAGCTCCATCTCATAGAGCGCGTCGTCGACCGACATCGGCGTGGCCGCGTGCTCCTTGGTGCGCACGATCCGGCCCGGTTCGTGGTCGTGCTCGGCCCCGTGACCGTCGGCCGCCGCGTGGCGGGGGTCGGGTTCTGCGGTGCCGTCGCGATTGAACGCCGCGGCGAGCAGCTCCGGGGCGAGGGCGGCCCCGGTCGCCTCGGCCACCGACAGCGGGGTCTTGTCGCCGTAGGAGACGTTGCGCCGGTCCTTGCCCCGGCGCAGTCGGCCCTCCAGCCGGTCGATGGCGGCCTCGAAGGCGGCGTAGAAACTGTCGGCGCGGGCTTCGCCCCGCACCACCGGACCGCGGCCGTGCACGGTGATGTCGATCTGCTGGCAGGACTTTCGCTGCCGACGATTGTTGGCGTGCTTGAGTTCGACGTCGAACAGTCGAATGGAGCGGTCCAGCCGCTCCAGGCGGGCCAGCTTCTGCGCCACATAGACCCGGAAGTGGTCCGGGATGTCGACATTGCGGCCCTTGACCACGATCTCGGCGCCCGGCCGAGCCTGACCCTCGGAGTCGTCCGGCGTACGGCTGGCTTCCACGAATTGACTCGTCATGCTCGACACTTCTTTCCTGTTGTCTCGACCACGGTGCTGCAAGGTTCGCTGGACCTTGATCACGACCGTAGCCATGCCGCCGGATACTCGCCACCGGTTTGACATTGCAAATTCATACCGCCGCAATCACCAGCGCCGCCGACACCGAAATTCCACCCGCCCGAAGCACCCGCACCGACTCGGCGAGGGTGGCCCCGGTGGTGACTACGTCGTCGACGAGCAGGACATCACCGCCGCTCTTGGGGATCGCGCAGTGCCGCAGCAGCACCCCGCCGGCCAGGTTGCGTTCCCGGGCGCCGCTGCCCAGACCCACCGAGTCCCGCGTCAGTGCCCGCATCCGCAGCGCCGGCGCCACCGTGATCCCGGGATGACCGGACGTCGCCGCGGCCGCGATTCGTGCGATCGGGTCACCACCGCGCCGACGGGCCGCACTGCGCCGGGTGGGCGCGGGGACGATGGTCAGCGGCGCGTCGAGCATCCCCCAGCACAGCAGCCGGTGCAGGGCTCCGACCAACGGCACCGCCAGCGGCGCGATCAGGTCGGTGCGGCCGCGTTCCTTGACCGCGATGATCGCCCGGCGCCGGGCCCCGGCGTAGCGACCCAGCGCGAACACCGGCACCTGCGGGTCCAGCCGCGGGCTGACCAGTCGCGGTTCATCCGGGGCGACGGCGAGCTGTCCGGCGCACACCGCACACCATCGGGTGTCGGGCGCACCACAGCCACCGCATCGCAGGGGAAGCACCGCATCGAGCACACCCGCAGGCTCCCACCGGCCACCGACAGTCGGCCCCGCAAATTTCTACTACGTCACGTCGTACTTTGATGTCAAGGGCCCTTGGTCGGCAGCACCGATGACCGCGGACCCCAGTCGCAGTGACCTCGCTGACAGAAATACCAACATCGCCTCAGGATGCTGTTACCGTCCCGACCCATGACCTCCGAACCAACTCAACTGGGCACGCCCACCAGCGACTCCGGACGCAGCGCGGCACTGATCGGCAAGGGCTGGGCCCAGGGCGTGGCCCTGGTGATGATCTTCGGATTCCTGGTGATGGGGATTCTGGCGATTCGCACCTACACCGCGTCGATGCCGATGCCCGACAAGGTCGTCGCCGAGTCCGGGCAGCAACTGTTCACCGGCAAGGACATCACCAGCGGCCAGACGTTGTTCCAGGCCCGCGGACTGATGCAGTACGGCTCGGTGCTGGGCCACGGCGCCTACCTCGGCCCGGACTACACCGCCGAATACCTGCGGATGGCCACCGAAGACGTGGCGGATCAGTTCAAGGCCCAGGGCGTGGCAGACCCGCACACCCAGGTGGTCACCGAATTCCGGACCAACCGCTACAACGCCGACACCAAGACGCTGGTGTTCACCGACAAGCAGGTCCAGGCGTTCAACAACATCGAGAAGCACTACGCCGAATACTTCGGTGAGCCCACCACCAAGTACGGCCTGCTGCCGGAGATGATCACCGACCCGGGCGAGATCCGTGACCTCACCGCGTTCTTCGCCTGGACGGCCTGGGCCTCGGCGGCCGACCGGCCCGGGCACGCCTACAGCTACACCAACAACTGGCCCTCGGAGCCGCGCGTCGACAACGGCCCCACCGGCTCGGTGGTGGTGTGGTCGGTGCTGTCGCTGATCGTTCTACTCGGCGGCATCGGGGTCATGTTCACCGTCTACGGCCGGTGGAGCCAGAACATCGGCTGGCACGGCTCGGAGATGACCAAGCTCGAGTTCCGCCAGCCCGGCGACGTGCCGCTGACGCGGTCGCAACGGGCCGCGATCTGGATCTTCGCCGTCGTCGCCGTGCTGTTCCTGATCCAGACGCTGCTCGGCGGCGCCGTGGAGCACTACCGCGCGGACCTGTCGGCGTTCTACGGGATCGATCTGGCCAAGCTTCTGCCCTACAACCTGGCCCGTACCTGGCACCTGCAGCTGTCGCTGTTCTGGACCGCGGCGGCGTTCCTGGCCGGTGGAATCTTCCTGGTGCCGTTCATCACCCGTCGCGAGCCCGCAAAGCAGTCGTGGCTGGTCTACGGCCTGCTCGGCGCGCTGGCCGTGGTGGTCTTCGGATCGATGGCATTCGAGGCCCTGTCGATCTTCGGCAAGGTCGAGCCCGGCACCGTGATGTCGCAGCAGTGGGAGTTCCTGGACCTGCCGCGGGTGTTCCAGCTGCTGCTGATCGTCGGACTTTTCCTGTGGATCTTCATCATCTGGCGCGGCATGCGCGCCAAGCTGGCGACCACTTCGAAGATGAACCTGCCCTGGGTGTTCTTCTTCACCGGTCTGGCCATCCCGACCTTCTACGCGGTCAGCCTGCTGGCCGGCACTGAGACGCACTTCTCGGTCGCCGACTTCTGGCGGTTCTGGATGGTGCACCTGTGGGTCGAGGACTTCCTGGAGCTGTTCACCACGGCAATGGTGGCCTACCTGTTCGTCCAACTCGGGGTGGTGCGCGAGCGCGTCGCACTGCTGGTGATCTTCCTCGACATCATCTTGTACTCCGCCGGCGGCGTGATCGGCACCATGCACCACCTGTACTTCTCCGGAACCCCGGTGGAGCACATGGCCATGGGCGCATTCTTCTCGGCCGCCGAGGTCATCCCGCTGACCTTCCTGACCGTGGAGGCGTGGGCCTTCCTACAGTTGGGGGCCCGCCAGGAAGCCGGTGGTGAGCACAACTTCCCGGCACGCTGGGCGGTGATGTTCCTGGTAGCTGTCGGGTTCTGGAACTTCCTGGGCGCCGGCATCTTCGGCTTCCTGATCAACCTTCCGGTGGTGTCGTACTACGAGATCGGTACCGCGCTGACGGCCAACCACGCCCACGCGGCGATGTTCGGGGTCTACGGCATGCTCGCGGTGGCGCTGGCGATGTTCGCCTTCCGCTATGTCATCCCGGCCGACAAATGGCCGAACAAGCTGGCCCGACTCTCGTTCTGGTGCATGAACATCGGCCTGGCCTGGATGGTGTTCGTCACGCTGCTGCCGCTCGGTGTGCTGCAGCTGTTCCACTCGGTCAACGCCGGCTACTTCGAGGCGCGGTCGCTGGGCTACATCACCCAGCCGGGCAACGCCCTGCTGGAGTGGCTGCGGCTGCCCGGCGACCTGATCCTGATCGTCGGCGGGGTGGTGCCGTTCTGCTGGATCGCGTGGACGGCGCTGCGCAACTTCCGCTCCGGCGAGACGGTCGACGAACTGCCTGAGTACCCGCTCTACCAGCCGGTTGCCGCCGACGTCGAGACCACCGCGAAGGGCTGAGGACACCGATGACGATGCCGGGAGCGTGGGTGTGGCTGATATCCGGCTACGCCCTGCTCCTGCTCGTCTTCGCGTGGGGCTTCGACGCCATGGCCAAGCGGACCTCCGAACGCGCCGCCCAGTGGCGCACCGGAAAGTTCGTCTACCACGAGGATCACGACGCCTGGAAGTGCCCGGAGGACCAGTGGCTCTGGCCGACCTCCTTCGACCCGGACAACCGGGTGATGCGGTACCAGGCCACGCCGTCGATCTGCAACGCCTGCCCGGTCAAGGACACCTGCACCACGTCGAATCACGGCCGGCAGATCAGTCGGCCGGTGGACCCGTGGCCGCATTCCGAGGCAGGTCGGTTCCACCGCGGTATCGCCTGTGCGGTAGCAGGTTTCGGGGTGGTGATGCCGCTGGCGGCGCTGATCGCCAATCACGGGCCCTCCGACGTGCTGGTACTGGGCACGGCGATCCTGATCGTGGTTGCCGGCGGGTCCCCACTGGTCCGCCATCTGTGGAACACTCCGGCGAACGCCCCGGCGATCACCATGGCCGGCGCCGAGGAGCAGATCGCGAACGCCGAAGCGGCCATCGACCGATACTCCACCCGGTGGGGCGGCTCGTACGCCGGCACTTCAGACAAGGAGAAGGCACGTTGAGTGAGGGCGTCATCACCGTGTTGGTGATCGTGATCGCGACACTGGGTGCGCTGGCCTACTTCTCCGTCAAAGTCCTGCCGGAGTACGAACGCGGCGTGGTGTTCCGGCTCGGCCACGCCCGCCCGCTGTATCAGCCCGGGCTGCGGTTTCTGATTCCCTTGGCGGACAAGATCATCCGCGTCGACGAACGGGTTGTGACGCTGACCATCCCTCCGCAGGAGGTCATCACCCGCGACAACGTGCCGGCCCGGGTGAACGCGGTCGTGATGTTCCAGGTCGTCGACCCGCTCAAAGCGATTCTGGCGGTGGAGAACTACGCGGTGGCCACCTCGCAGATCGCCCAGACCACGCTGCGCTCGCTGCTGGGTCGCGCCGACCTCGACACCCTGCTGGCGCACCGCGACGACCTCAACGCCGACCTGCGCAACATCATCGACAAGCAGACCGAGCCGTGGGGCGTGCAGGTGCGGGTGGTCGAGATCAAAGACGTGGAGATTCCCGAATCCATGCAGCGCGCGATGGCCCGCGAAGCGGAGGCCGAGCGCGAGCGCCGCGCCAAGGTGATCAACGCCCGCGGTGAGCTGCAGGCCTCCGAAGAGCTGAGCCAGGCCGCCGAGACACTGTCGAAGAACCCGGCGTCGCTGCAACTGCGTTACCTGCAGACCCTTTTGGAGCTCGGCGCGGATCAGAACTCCACGGTGGTGTTCCCGCTGCCGGTGGACATCATCACCCCGTTCCTCGGTGGCGCCAAGCGGGGATAGGCGTCAAGAGGCCTTCGCCTAACGCGCGACCATTCCGCCGTCGGCGTGGATGGTCTGCCCGGTGATGTAGCTGCCCGCATCGGAGACCAGAAGCAGCACCGGTCCGACCATTTCGTCGGGATCGGCGATGCGCTGCAACAGCGTCGCACCGCGCAGCGCCGCAATGAACTCCGGCGGGTTGTTGCGCACCATATCGGTGTCGACCGGCCCGGGAGCGATCGCATTGACCCGGATCCCCGACGGCGCCAGCTCAGCCGCCATCGACCGAGTGTATGAGACCAGCGCAGCCTTGGCGGCGGAGTACATCGACGTCGCCGGCGAGAACACGAAGGCGCCGGCCGACACCACGTTCACGATCGCGGCGTGCCCGCTGCGGCGAAGATGCGGCAACGCCGCCTGAACCAGCAGTACCGGCCCCTGCAGGTTGACCGCGAACGACTTGTCCAACGCCGCGGGGGTGATCTCCCCGAACGGCAGCGCAAGCGCATTGGCGGCGTTGTTGATCACGATGTCGACCCCGCCGAACCGCGCGACGGCGGCCTCGACCAGCTGCCCGATCGCGTCGGCGTCACCGAGATGGGTGGGCACCCCGATGGCCTGCGCACCGGCCTGACCCAGCTGCTGCGCGGCGCGCTCGCAGGCGTCGGGCTTGCGGCTGGCCACCACGACATTGGCTCCGGCGGCCGCCAGGCCGTGCGCGACAGCCAATCCGATACCACGGGTGCCGCCGGTGATGATGGCGGTGCGTCCGGTCAGGTCGAACAACGCGTTGAGGGCGGCGGCGTCCACGGGTGCAGCGTAATGGCTTAATACCCTGTGCATCCACCGGTCGCCCCGGATAGCGTGGACACAACTGCGTGCGGACGGCTTGGGCGAGAGGACGTGATGTGGTCAGGGTGTTCCTGGTGGACGATCACGAGGTGGTGCGGCGCGGGCTGATCGACCTGCTCGGCGCCGACCCGGAATTGGACGTGGTCGGCGAAGCCGGTTCGGTGGCCGAGGCGATGGCTCGGATTCCCGCACTGCGACCCGACGTGGCGGTGCTCGACGTGCGACTGCCGGACGGCAACGGCATCGAGTTGTGCCGAGACCTGCTGTCGCGCATGCCGGAACTGCGCTGCCTGATCCTGACCTCGTTCACCTCCGACGAGGCGATGCTCGACGCCATCCTCGCCGGCGCCAGCGGCTACGTCATCAAAGACATCAAAGGCATGGAGCTGGCCCGCTCCGTCAAGGAAGTCGGCGCCGGGCGCTCCCTGCTGGACAATCGGGCGGCCGCCGCGCTGATGGCCAAGCTTCGCGGTGCCGCCGCCGTGCCCGATCCGCTGTCGGGGCTCTCCGACCAGGAACGCACGTTGCTGAAGCTGCTCACCGAGGGGCTGACCAACAAGCAGATCGCCGACCGGATGTTCCTGGCGGAGAAGACCGTCAAGAACTACGTCTCACGACTGCTGGCCAAACTCGGCATGGAACGCCGCACCCAGGCCGCGGTCTTCGCCACCAAGCTCGAACGTACCCAGAATGGCTGACAGCGAACCAACCGACAGCCGCAATCCCCTGCGCGACAGCCTTTCCCAGCTGCAACTGCGCGAGCTACTGGTCGGGGTCCAAGACCGGGTGGAGCAGATCGTCGAGGGCCGCGACCGGCTGGACGGCCTGCTGGCGGCCATGCTGGTGGTCACCTCAGGCCTGGAACTGGACGCGACACTGCGGTCGATCGTGCAGACCGCCACCAGCCTGGTCGACGCCCAATACGGTGCCCTGGAGGTGCATGACGCCGACCGCCGGATGCTGGAGTTCGTCTACGAG
The DNA here is from genome assembly GCF_020172665.1 of [Mycobacterium] zoologicum. Classification (GTDB taxonomy): domain Bacteria; phylum Actinomycetota; class Actinomycetes; order Mycobacteriales; family Mycobacteriaceae; genus Mycobacterium; species Mycobacterium zoologicum. Next base: position 3,280,642 of record NZ_CP083985.1, read on the forward strand.
GGCATCGACGACGAGACCTACCGCCGGATCGGCCGGCTGCCCGAAGGCAACGGCGTGGTCGGACTGCTGATCGAGGATCCGCATCCGCTTCGGCTGGCGAACATCACCGAACACCCTGCCTCCGTGGGCTTTCCACCCGGCCATCCGATGATGCGCAGCTTCCTCGGCGTACCGGTCGGGGTGCGCGACGAGGTGTTCGGCAACCTCTACCTCACCGAGAAGGCCAACGGGGGCGCCTTCACCGAGGACGACGAGGTGCTGGTGCAGGCGCTGGCCACCGCGGCCGGCATCGCGATCGCCAACGCCCGGCTCTACGCCCAGGCCAAGGCTCGACAGTCCTGGATCGAGGCGACCCGGGACATCGCCACCGAACTGCTGGCCGGAGCCGAACCCACCACGGTGTTCCGGCTGATCGCCGAGAAGGCCACCGAACTCACCGGCGCCGACTCGGCGATGGTGGCCATCCCACTCGATGACGACGCATCGGATGACGAGAAGCTTATTGTGGTCGAAACCGTCGGCGAGGCAATGGATTCCATCGCCGGTGAGACCATCGCGGTGTCGGGCACCGCGGTCGGCGAGTCCTTCACCAAGCAGGTTCCGCGCCAGGTGGACGATCTGCGGCTGACCGGGGTCGCGGCCCGCGGACCGGCGCTGATCCTGCCGCTGCGCGCCACCGACGCGGTTGCGGGTGTGGTCGTGGTGCTGCGCCACGGCAGCACGGTCTTGTTCAGCACCGAACAGCTCGACATGATGGCCGCGTTCGCCGATCAGGCCGCGCTGGCCTGGCAGCTGGCCACCACACAGCGGCGGATGCACGAACTCGATGTGGTCACCGACCGGGACCGGATCGCCCGAGATCTGCACGACCATGTGATCCAACGGATTTTCGCCGTCGGACTGGCGCTGCAGAGCACCATCGCGCAGGCGGGGTCGCCAGCCGTGCAGGAACGCCTGACCGATGCGGTGGACGATCTACAGGAGATCATCGGCGAGATCCGCACCACGATCTTCGACCTGCACGGTGGCTCGTCGACGGTGACCCGGCTGCGCCAACGGCTCGACAACGCGGTCACGCAGTTCTCCGGGTCCGGCCTGCACACCACCGTGCAGTTCGTCGGCCCGCTGTCGGTGGTCGAACCGGCGCTGGCCGATCACGCCGAGGCGGTGGTCTCCGAGGCGGTCAGCAACGCCGTCCGGCATTCCGGCGCCAGCACCCTGACCGTTCAGGTCAAGGTCGAAGACGAGCTGTCGATCGAGGTCCACGACAACGGCTGCGGCATTCCGGACGGGATCACCTGCAGCGGGCTGACGAACCTTCGGCGGCGCGCCGAGCAGGCCGGCGGGACCTTCGAGATCACATCCCCGCCGGACGGCGGCACCGTGTTGCGCTGGTGCGCACCACTTCTCACACAGTGACTCTGGCGCCGAGCCACTCGACGGTGTCGTCGAGGGCACGGCGCGGGGTGGCCGGCAGAGGGTCGGCGTTGATCGGGGCCCAACCCACCCGCAGCAGCATCTGCGGATAGCCGCCGGTTCCGAAGACGTCGCGGCGCACCGCGGCACGGGTTTCGGCGATCTCCAGCGGCTCGGTGACCGGACACCCGGCCAGCCCCAGCGCCGTCGCGGTCAGCAGCACCAGGCTGGTGGCCTCACCGGACCGCAACTGGGCCAGCCGATCGTCGGTCTCGGTGCCCAGCGCGAGCATCACGGCCCGGTCGTCGGCCCCCGTCGCGCCGGCCGGTTGAGACAGCGCCGGACCGGCGAACACCCGGCCCGGGATCGCAGCATCAGCACTCGGCGGGGGCACGCTGCGGGCGGGAACGCCGGCCACCGACTTGTAACGGCCGCTCCAGACGGTCAATTCGCTGAGGTAGTCGTAGTCGCGGTCGTGTTCGAAGACAGCCCGGGCGACCACCGCGTTGAGCCGGTCCAGCTCGTCGACCCGGCGCAGCATCACCCCGGCGCGGGCGGCGCGAGCACCCATCAGTGCGATGTCGGCGGCGGCCACCGGCCAGTCGCTGAAGTAGCGGCGATCGGTGCGCCGCCGAGGGATCGCCGCGGCCAGGCTGATGTCCACCTGCTCGAGCTCGTGGGCCGGGCCGCTGTGACACAGTTCGATCGAAGCCAGGTGATCCGGGTTGCCCGGATCGGGCAGCCGGTGGACCTTACACCGGCAGCCCAATGCGGCCAGCGCGACCACCAGATGATGCAGCGCCGCACCGCAACTCAGGACCATGCCGCGGCCATCGGGGTCGACCTGGCGCAGCTGCAGGCCGGGGTCGACGAACAGATCCACCGTGGCCGCCGTCGAGGACTCGTGCACCCGCCAGCGCCACGGCTGAGAATTGTGCACCGACGGCGCGCGGGCCGCCAACAACAACGCAGTCCGAATGGTCTCCCGGACGGCTTCGGCGTCGCGGTTACCACACTGATCGTCCACGGTCCCGGCCCCTTTCGTCGGTCACCGGTGTCTATCTCACGGTCCCCCGAACCGGTCCGGAGAGACAGGGCACGAATACCCCGGCTTCGAGGACTTTGTGCCGCCGGAGCCGCTTCGGGACTTCTGGCCCTGCCGACCCGCCCCGCACCGGCGGATCATTAGATGCGGGCGCAGGTAGGAGGTCCGATCGTGGAGCAATTGACGACACTGGACGCAGGTTTCCTGGAAGCCGAAGATTCCGACCGCCACATCAGTCTGGCGATCGGCGGTCTGGTGGTTCTGGAGGGGCCGCCGCCCGACTACGCATCGCTGGTGTCGGTGTTGGGTGCCCGGATCAGCGGCTGCCGACGATTCGTCCAGAAGCTGGAGACGCACCCGCTCGACCTCGTGCCGCCCCGGTGGGTGGACGACCCAGCCTTCGATATGCACCATCACGTGCAACGGGTGGGGCTGCCGAGTCCCGGTGACGACGCCGAGCTGTTCCGCTTCGTCGCCGACCAGATGGCGCTGCGCCTGGACCGGGACCGGCCGCTGTGGCACATCTGGATCATCGAAGGGCTGCCCAATGACCGGTGGGCGATGCTGATCAAGGTGCACCACTGCATCGGCGACGGGATCGCGGCGTCGCACCTGTTCACCGGCCTGTGCGACGACAGTGTCGGCGACATCGCCAGCTTCGCCGGCCACATCCACGGTTCCCACAAAGCCTCGTCCGGCCCGCCGCACCTGTCCGGCATCAACGTGAACCCGGTGAATTGGCTGACCGACCTGTGGAACGTCTCCACCGCGATCGGCAGCACCGCGTTGCGGGCCGCGCGGGGCACCGTCGAGCTGTCGGTCGGGCTGCTGCACCACGGCATCGCCACCTCGCTGAACGGACCGATGTCGGCGATGCGCCGGTACAGCTCCGCCAAGGTGCCGCTGGAGCAGGTCAACCAGATCTGCCAGGCGTTCGACGTGACCCTCAACGACGTCGCATTGGCCGCCCTGACCGAGGGCTACCGCGGCATGCTGGCCCGCCGCGGCGAGCAGCCCCGCCCCGAGACGATGCGCACCCTGGTTCCGGTGTCGACACGTGCCCGCGATGCCCTCCACCAGACCGACAACCGGGTCTCGGTGATGCTGCCCTACCTGCCGGTCGAGGAGGAGAACCCGGTGCGCCGGCTACGGCTGGTGCACTCCCGGTTGACCAGAACCAAGAGCACCGGACAGCGGCAGGCCGGCAGCGCGTTCGTCTCGGCGGCCAACTACCTTCCGTTCCCGCTGACCGCGTGGGCGGTCCGGCTGCTGACGCACCTGCCGCAGCACGGCGTCACCACCATCGCGACCAATGTGCCGGGACCCTCCGACACGCTGCACATCATGGGCCGCAAGGTGCTCGACGTGCTGCCGGTGCCGCCGATCGCGCTGCAACTGCGCACCGGGGTGGCGATCTTGAGCTACGCCGAGAACCTGTCCTTCGGAATTCTGGCCGACTACGACACCATGCCCGACGTCGACGAGTTCGCCCGCAGCATCGAGGCCGCGGTGGCGAAGCTGGTGGTCAGCGCCAAGCGGCGCAAGACGGCCCGACACCACGGCGAGCTGTCACTGGTGGCCGGCGGCTAACCTGGTAACACCGGTACCGCGCCGGCCGTCATGAACGGCGCCACCGGCGACCAGCTTGGCTCGTCCTCGGCCGCCGAGGACGACAGCGCCAGCACACCGCGCTGATCAGCGACGTATACCGCCGACGGGTCGGCGACGATCGTCGACACCGGCTGCTGCAGATTGCCGTTGGGCGCATCGGAATTCACCCCGTCGATGTTGACGAAGGACACCGGGTGCTTCGGGTCGGACCGGCTCACCACGATGTCGTCACCGGTGCGCCAGCTCAGCGACACTACCGACGAGCCCAGCCCGAAGCCGAGCCGGCGCGGGTAGTTCAGCACGAACTGACCGGCCGGGGTCTGCACCACCCCGGCCAGAATCACCTGACCGCCGATCACCATCGCCGCCCGGGTGCCGTCACGGGACAACTGCAGCTCGCTGATCGGCCCGGGGAACCTGGCATTGACCGCGCCGGAGTCCACCGGGATGCGGGCGGGACGGCCCGAGGCCACCTCCTGGATGGCCCGCAGCACGTTGTTGCCGTCGACCACCACCCACACCGCTTCGTCCAGCGACCAGCTCGGCCGCGACAGGGTGTGCCCCTCGGCGGCCTGCACCGCCTCACCACCGAGGTCGCCGATCCACAGCGTGGCCGCCGGGTCGGGACCGCCGGGATGCACCACCACCGACGCCACCTGATGCCCGTTGCGCGACAACGCCGCCGACTCCTGGTCGGGTTCCCGGCCGAATGCCCCGGGCACCCGGTTGGCGTGCTGGCCGTCCAGAACGAGCAGCGAGCCACCCACCAGGGCATGCACGCCGGCCCCGGCGCCGTCGGAGGCGCCCGGGTCGGTCGTGGCCACGTCCGAGGTCGTCCACCCGTCCGGGAACCGGTCGTCGAGTGCCGCGCCGTCGGCGTCGATCACGTAGGGCCCCTTGATATCTGCCCGGGCCAGTGTCCAGATCAGTTGGGCGGCGAGTAGTTGCCGACTGTTCGGGTCGGTGGTGGACAGACTGTCCAGGTCGACCTTCGCCCCACCGTAGCCGCGACCGACCCCGCTCTTGCCGCCGTCTGCGCGAGTCACCGGTCCGCGCAACCGAAGTGGTGCCGCCAGCAGGTTGCGCACGCCGGCCATCTCTGGGCGCGGCCCGGCGATCAGCTTGGACACCAGCTCGGTGGCCAGGTGATCGGGGTCGGACACCGCGACGTAGCGCGGATCCGGAACCACCGTCTTGCCGGTCGGGTCCACGAAATACAGCGTGTTGCGCTTGTAGGTGGCCTGGAACTGCTGCCAGTCCAGGAACACCCCGTTGGGCAGCCGGTCGATGCGCCAGCCGTCGGAGGTCTTGAGCAGTTCGATCGCCTCCGGGCCCGGCAGTGCGCCCTCGGCCGTTTCGAAGACGCCCATATCCGACAGCGAGCCCAGGATGTCGGCCCGCATCGTAACCGCAACCCGGTCGGCACTGCGGGTTTCGACGAACACCACGTTGTCGATCAGCAACGCGCTGCCGGCGTCGTCCCACGCGTCCGAGGCCGACTGAGTGAGGAACTGGCGCGCCGCGCGATGCCGGTTGGCCGGATCCGCTGTGGCCTTGAGGAATTCGCGCAACAGCACATCGGGGTCCATGGCCGGGGTGGGCTTGGGCAGCACCGACGGCGGTGGCGAGTCCACGGTGCCGATCGCCTGCGGCGCCGAGGTACTGGGCACCCCGGCGCAACCGGCCAGCGCCACAGCCAATGCCAGTGGGACAACCACACCGAGGCCCATGATCAGCCGGCGCATCACCCGCTCCGCTCGGCGTGTTCACGGGCCCGCGGGCGCCCGTCGCGGCGCTCGGCGGGATTCACCGGTTTCATCGGAAGCGGGCTGGTGGTGACCTTGTGTCCGCGCACCAGCGGCAGGGTGAGCCGGAAGCAGGCGCCCTGACCGGGTTCACCCCAGGCCTCCAGTCGGCCTTGGTGCAGCCGAGCGTCCTCGACGCTGATCGCCAGCCCCAGTCCGGTCCCGCCGGAGCGCCGCACCCGGGACGGGTCGGCACGCCAGAACCGGCTGAACACCAGCTTCTCCTCCCCCGGCCGCAACCCCACCCCGTGGTCGCGGACCGTGACGGCCAGGGTGTCGTCGTCGGCGCCCATCCGGATCACCACCGGCTTGTGCTCGGCGTGGTCGATGGCGTTGGCGATCAGGTTGCGCAGGATCCGTTCCACCCGGCGTGGGTCGACCTCGGCGATCACCGGTTCGCCGGGCATGTCCACCTTGAGTTCAACGCCTGCCTCGGCGGCCAGATGGCCGACGTTGTTCAGAGCGCTGTTGACCGTGGAGCGCAGGTCCACCGATTCCACCGACAACTCGGCCACACCGGCGTCGTGCCGGGAGATCTCCAGCAGATCGGCCAGCAGTGACTCGAACCGGTCCAGCTCACTGACCAGCAGCTCGGTGGAGCGCCGCAGCGACGGTTCCAGGGCATCGCTGTGATCGTGAATGAGATCGGCGGCCATCCGCACGGTGGTCAGTGGGGTGCGCAGCTCGTGGCTGACATCGGAGGTGAAGCGGCGCTGCAGGTTGCCGAACTCTTCGAGCTGGGTGATCTGGCGGGACAGGCTCTCGGCCATGTCGTTGAACGACACCGCCAGCCGGGCCATGTCGTCCTCGCCGCGGACCGGCATCCGTTCGGACAGATGCCCCTCGGCGAAGCGTTCGGCGATTCGCGAGGCCGACCGCACCGGCAGCACCACCTGCCGCGACACCAGCAACGCGATACCGGCCAGCAGCACCAGCAGCACCAGGCCGCTGGTCACGAGGGTGCCCCGCACCATGCTGATCGTGTTGCGCTCGGTGCCCAGCGGATAGATCAGGTAGAGCTCCAAGTTGGTGATCCGCGAGGTCGTCGGCGTCCCGATCACCAGGGCGGGGCCGGAGAATCCCTCGACGTGCACGGGGGCGTACTGGTAGCTGACCTGGCCGGCCTTGACGAACTCGCGCAGCGCGGCGGGAACCTGTTCGACCGGCCCGACGGCAGTGGCCGCCCGCGGCCCCTCGCCCGGCACCACCAGCACCGCGTCGAATGCGCCGGCTGTTCCGCTGCCGGCGGCCGGATCGGTTTTGGACATCAAGGTGTTGCGGGCCAGCTGCAGGCTCGAGGTCAGTGAGCGGGCCTCCTCACCGCCGACGATGCCGCCGGCCGTGACCCGGGCGCGGGCGATCTGCTCGGTGGCCGCCCGGACCTTGACGTCGAGCACCCGGTCGGTGATCTGGCTGGTCAGCACGAAACCGAGCGCCAGGATAACCGCCGCCGACATCCCCAGCGTCAGCACCACGACCCGCAACTGCAGGGAACGCCGCCAAGCAACCTGCACCGCGCGGCGCAGCGTGTTGACGCCGAGCAGCAGCGGACCCGAGCGCCGGGGGCGTCGTTTGGAGCTGAAGATCACGCGCGCCGCTCCCCGGTGGGGATCACGGAGGTCCGGCCTTGTAACCCACTCCTCGAACGGTCAGCACAACTGTCGGGTTCTCCGGGTCTTGCTCCACCTTGGCCCGCAGGCGCTGGACGTGGACGTTCACCAGTCGGGTGTCGGCCGGGTGCCGGTATCCCCAGACCTGTTCGAGGAGCACCTCACGAGTAAACACCTGGCGCGGTTTGCGGGCCAGCGCCACCAGCAGGTCGAACTCCAGCGGGGTCAGCGAGATCTGTTCCCCGCCGCGGCTCACCTTGTGCGCCGGCACGTCGATGTCGATATCGGCGATCGAGAGCATCTCGGCGGGCTCGTCGTCGTTGCGGCGCAGCCGGGCGCGCACCCGGGCCACCAGCTCCTTGGGTTTGAACGGCTTCATGATGTAGTCGTCGGCACCCGACTCCAGCCCCAGCACCACGTCGACGGTGTCGGTCTTGGCCGTCAGCATCACGATCGGCACACCGGAGTCCTTACGCAGCACCCGGCACACGTCGATGCCGTTCATACCGGGCAACATCAGGTCCAGCAGCACCAGGTCGGGCCGCAGTTCGTGCACCGCGGTGAGCGCCTGGGTGCCATCGCCCACGACCGCGGTGTCGAAACCCTCCCCGCGCAGCACGATGGTGAGCATCTCGGCGAGCGACGCGTCGTCGTCGACGACAAGAATCCTTTGCCTCATGGCGTACATGGTGTCACCAGAACGAGACAAAATGCTGCTACCACACGCGTGTTTTGCCGAGTTAACCGCGCAGGTCGGCCGCCAGCTCTGCCGCCGCGACCGTCGGGCCCACCACCTGCCACCGCCCGCCGAAGCCGCCCGTGGCCAGCCCGCGGTACACCTCGCCGGTGCGGCGCTGCAGGCCGTCGTCGCGCTCGTAGGCATCCCGGGCCCGCGCGGCGTCATGGTCCTCGCGGTGCCGGGCGCGCTGCGCGGCGAGCTCGGTGGGCACATCCAGCAGGATCTGCCAGTCCGGTGCGGGCAGCCCGAATCGGACGAACTCCAGTTCCCGCACCCAGCCCACCACGTCGCCGGCGGCGTCCTGGTGCAGCCGCGCGGCGCTGTAGGCGGCGCTGGAGGCGACGTAGCGGTCCAGGATCACCACGTCGTTGTCGCGGCACAGTGCGGCGATCTGGTCTTTGGCGCCGGCGCGGTCCAGTGCGAACAGCATCGCCATGCCGTACACCGAATCCGCCAGGTCACCGTGGCGTCCGCGCAGCGCCTCGGCGGCCACATCCGCGGTCACCGAGACCCCGTAGCGCGGGAAGGCCAAGGTGGCCACCGACTTGCCGGCGGCCTCGAACGCCGTCCGCAACCCGGTGGTCAGGGTGTTCTTGCCGGCGCCGTCGACGCCTTCGATCGCGATCAGCACGGCGCGAGTGTGCGGTTTCGTACGCCACCTACGGTGTGTTGTGTACGAAACCGCACGGTCGGCATGAGGTCAGTACCGGTAGTGGTCCGGCTTGTACGGGCCCTCGACGTCGACGCCGATGTACTCGGCCTGGTCCTTGGACAGCTTGGTCAGCGTGCCGCCGAGGGCCTCGACGTGGATGCGGGCCACCTTCTCATCGAGGTGCTTGGGCAGCCGGTAGACCTCGTTGTCGTACTCGTCGCCCTTGGTCCACAGCTCGATCTGCGCGATGACCTGGTTGGAGAAGCTGTTGCTCATCACGAACGACGGGTGGCCGGTGGCGTTGCCCAGGTTGAGCAGCCGGCCCTCGGAAAGCACGATGATCGACTTGCCGGTGTCGGGGAAGGTCCACACGTCGACCTGCGGCTTGACGTTGTCGCGGGTGGCGCCGGAGGTCTCCAGGGCGGCCATGTCGATCTCGTTGTCGAAGTGGCCGATGTTGCCCAAGATGGCCTGGTTCTTCATCGCCTTCATGTGCTCGAGGGTGATGATGTCCTTGTTGCCGGTGGTGGTGATGACGATGTCGGCGTCGCCGATGGCCTGCTCGACGGTCTGCACGTCGTAGCCCTCCATCAGCGCCTGCAGGGCGTTGATCGGGTCGATCTCGGTGACGGTGACCCGCGCACCCTGCCCCTTCAGCGACTCCGCGCTGCCCTTGCCGACGTCACCGAAGCCGCAGACCAGGGCCTTCTTGCCGCCGATGAGGGCGTCGGTGCCGCGGTTGATGCCGTCGATCAGCGAGTGCCGGCAACCGTACTTGTTGTCGAACTTGCTCTTGGTGACCGAGTCGTTGACGTTGATCGCCGGGAACACCAGCTCACCCGCGGCGGCCAGCTGGTACAGCCGCAGCACGCCGGTGGTGGTCTCCTCGGTGACACCCTTGACCGACTCGGCGATCTTGGTCCACTTGTTCTTGTCGGTCTCGAAGCGGCTCCGCAGCGTGCCCAGGAAGACCTTCCACTCGTGCGAGTCGCCGTCCTCGGCGGGCGGCACGACGCCGGCCTTCTCGTACTGGGCGCCGCGCAGCACCATCATGGTGGCGTCGCCGCCGTCGTCGAGGATCATGTTGGCCGGCTCGCCGTCCCAGGTCAGGGCCTGCTCAGCGCACCACCAGTACTCCTCCAGCGACTCGCCCTTCCAGGCGAAGACCGGGGTGCCCTTGGGCTCCTCGGCGGTACCGTGTGGCCCGACGACGACGGCCGCGGCGGCGTGGTCCTGGGTGGAGAAGATGTTGCATGAGGCCCAGCGGACCTCGGCACCGAGGTCGACCAGGGTCTCGATGAGCACCGCGGTCTGGATCGTCATGTGCAGCGAGCCGGTGATCCGGGCGCCCTTGAGCGGGTTGACGCCGGCGTATTCGCGGCGCAGCGACATCAGGCCCGGCATCTCGTGCTCGGCCAGCCGGATCTCCTTGCGGCCGAAGTCGGCCAGCGACAGGTCGGCGACCTTGTAGTCGATGCCGTTGCGGGTGTCCGCGGTCAAACTCATGTGTAACGCCCCCGTGGGTTCGGTGAATTGGCTCCGGTACAAGCTACCGGCGCGGGTGCGGGGCAGCTCGGGCGGGTCAATCGATGTCGATGACGCCGAAGGTCTCCGCGGCGGGCGTGAACAGCCGGGCCAGGTCGGCGGCCACGTCGTGATCGGCTTCCGGCGGCATCGACACGTAGCTCATGGCGAGCCGGACGATCGCTCGGGCCAGGATCCCGGCGTCCTCGTCGCTGGCACGAACCCAGCTGTGCATGAACGACGACGTGAGCTGCTGCGAACAGCGGGTGATGATCGGGCCGCTGTCGATGGTGATGATCTGCAGCAGGTCGGCCTTGGCCGCGCCGGTCAGCAGCGAGATCACCAGCGGGTCGGCGGCCGACTCGGTGAAGAAGGCCCGGAAGCCCTCCAGGAACGCCGCGTGGATATCGCCGACGTTGCCGTTGATGGCGTCGTCGACGGCATTGACGAGCCGATCGGCGAGCCGGATCGCATAGCCCTGCGCCAGGCCCTGACGCGAGCCGAATTCGTTGTAGATGGTCTGGCGGCTGACTCCGGCCGCCTCGGCCACCGCGGCCAGCGTGATCGACGACCAGTCCCGGGTGGTGAGCAGTTCACGCATCGCGTCGAGCACCGAGTCGCGCAGCAGCGCCCGGGATGCCTCGGCGTAGGGGATGCGTTTCACCAACGCGAGATTAGCCGCTGCCATCAGGCCGCCGCGGGTTCGGTGGCGCCGTAGCGGGCCAGGATCTTGTCCCGGCGGCGCGGTGCGATGTTGACCCGGGTGATGTCACCGCCGTAGTGCGCCAGCACCCGGTGGTCCATCAGCCGCCGCCACAACGGCGGGAAGTAGGTCAGCCCGATCAGTGAGGCGTACCCGCTGGGCAGGTTCGGCGATTCGGCCATGCTGCGCAGCGTCTGGTAGCGCCGGGTGGGGTTGGCGTGGTGGTCGCTGTGCCGCTGCAGGTGGTACAGGAACAGGTTGGTCACCAGATGGTCGGAGTTCCAGCTGTGTTCGGGTGTGCAGCGCTCGTAGCGGCCGTTGGCGCGGGTGCGGCGCAGCAGGCCGTAGTGCTCGATGTAGTTGACCGACTCCAGCAGCGAGAACCCGTAGACGGCCTGGATGATCAGGAACGGGATCAGCGCCGGACCGAACGCCGCGATCAGTGCACCGAACAGCACCACCGACATCAGCCAAGCGTTGAGCACGTCGTTGGAGATCCGCCAGGGGCCTTGATCGAGCCGGCGCAGCCGCGCGGTCTCCAGCTCCCAGGCCGAGCGCACGCCCCCGATGACGCTGCGCGGAAAGAACGTCCAGAAGGTCTCGCCGAACCGCCCCGACGCGGGATCCTCGGGCGTGGCCACCCGCACGTGATGGCCGCGGTTGTGCTCGACGTAGAAGTGCCCGTAGCCGCTTTGGGCCAGGGTGATCTTGGACAGCCACCGCTCCAGGCGCACCTTCTTGTGTCCGAGCTCGTGGGCGGTGTTGATGCCGACGCCGCCGAGGGCGCCCACCGACAGCGCCAGCCCGATCTTGGCGAACCAGTTGAGTGACCCCTCGACGCCCAGCCAGCTCAGATCGGTGGCGGTGAACAGGTAGGCGCCCATCACCAGGCTCGCGTACTGGCACGGGATGTAGGCGTAGGTGCAGTAGCGGTAGTAGCGGTCGTTCTCCAGGGCCTCCATCACCTCGTCGGGCGCGTTCTGGCCGTCGGCGCCGAACCGCAGGTCCATCGCGGGCAGCAGCACATAGATCAGGATCGGCCCGATCCAGAACGGCAGCTGCGCGGCGACGTGCCAGCCGAACCGGTTCATCGCGGCGATGATCGGCAGCGCGATGAACAGCGCGGTCGGGGCGATCAGGCCCAGCAGCCACAGGTAGCGCTTCTTGTCCCGCCAGACCTGCGTCTCCATCGCTGTCCCCTTCGCGTGTTCCCCCACCGTCGCAACTGGACATTACCTCGAGGTCCGTCCGCTGTCTAGACATTTGCTATCAATTTGTAAATCAATTGTCGGTTGGTGCCTGTGACCTGGCTCCCAGGTACGTGCCACACTCGGGACGTGGTTTACGCGATCGCCCGCCCCCAGATCGAGGGCAACATTGCCGTCGGTGAAGACCGCCAGCTCGGCTTCGCCGAGTTCGGCGCCCCCCAAGGCCGGGCCATGTTCTGGCTGCACGGCACCCCCGGAGCGCGCCGGCAGATTCCGGTCGAGGCCAGGCTCTATGCCGCCGAGGCCAACATCCGGCTGATCGGAGTGGACCGGCCCGGCATCGGCTCCTCGACCCCCTACCAGTACGAGACGGTGTCGCAGTTCGCCGTAGACCTGCGCACCGTGGCCGACACGCTCGGCATCGACAAGATGGCGGTGATCGGCCTGTCCGGCGGCGGCCCCTACACGCTGGCGTGCGCGTCCGCGATGCCCGATCGGGTGGTGACCGCCGGAATCCTCGGCGGTGTGGCCCCGGCGGTGGGCCCCGAAGCCATCGACAGCCCGCTGATGACGCTGGCCCGCATCGCCGAGCCAGTACTTGAGCGCGCCGGGCGACCGATCGGCATGCTGGCGACCGGACTGATCCGGATGATCCGCCCCGTCGCCTCGCCGGCGCTGGAGCTCTACGCGCTGATCTCCCCCGAGGGCGACCGCCGGCTGCTGGGCCGCCCGGAGTTCAAGGCCATGTTCCTCGACGACCTGCTCAACGGCTCACGCAAGCAGCTGGCCGCACCGATCGCCGACGCCGTGCTGTTCGCCCGCTACTGGGGTTTCCGGCTCGACGAGATCACCGTGCCGGTGCACTGGTGGCACGGCGACGCCGACCACATCGTGCCGTACGCCCACGGTGAGCACGCGGTCTCGCTGCTGCCCGACGCCACGCTCTACACGCTGCCCGGCGAGAGCCATCTGGCCGGCCTGGGTCGCGCCGAGGAGATCCTGCGCACCCTGTCCGCGGTCTGGGACGCCATCGAAGCATGACCGCACCCCAATCGATCCGGGAGCTGTTCGCCCAGCTCGGCCTGCAGGAAGTGGCCTCTGCCGAGGGCACCCTGACCATGGAGATGCCGGTCGACGAGCGGGTGGTCAACACCGCCGGCGGCCTGCAGGGCGGCTTGATCGCCACCATGGCCGACGTCGCCGCCGGACAGCTGGCCGCGCGCAGCACCGCATTCGGCAACGGCATCGCCACCACCGATCTGTTCATCCGCTACCTGCGGCCGATCACCGTCGGCCCGGCCCGGGCCGTCGCGTCGATCCTGCGCACCGGGCGGCGCTCGGTGGTGGCCCAGGTCGACATCTACCGCGGCAACGACGACCAGCTGGCCGCCACGGCGACGGTGAACTTCGCCGCCATCGAGCTGCCGGGAGGATAGCGGCGCACGATGTCACGATCGTCCGTGATTGCGCAGTGGGGCCCCCGCTCCGATTCGGTCGACGACGCCGCAGATCGCCTTTCGCACTTGCTTTCGGCATTGGCATCGACCGATCCTGCACTGACGGGCTGGCGCAACAGGGCCAGCTCCAGACGGCAAGCACTCGCTCAGCCAGTCGTCACCACGGAACGCGACGACCTGGTGAGGCGCCTTCTAGCGGGCCGCAATCGAACCGACATCGGCAATCACAGCATCTCGGCCGCAAGGCCACAGATGCTGATTGCACCCGGAACCGCGAGCAACGTCACCGCCGCGGTCAACCAGCTGCTGCGTCGCCTACCCGCCGACCAGGACTGGCACAGCAGCCGAAGGCTGCTCTAACCCATAAGACCTCAGCGCGCCGCGCTGCGGCGGGCCTCGATGAAGTGCGGCAGCCGGAACCGGCGCGGCTCGGAGACGGCGGGCTTGTCTACCGCCACTCCCCCGTTCAGTGCCGCGTTGTAGGCCGCCGAATTGCCGGTGACGGCCAGCACCTGACCACGCCAGGTGATGTCGGCTTCGCGGTAGGCCTCCACCAGCGCGTGCTCCAGCAGCGCGTCGGCCTCGTCGATCGACAAGGCGGGCAGGTCGATGAACTCCCCGTCGCGGGCATCGAGCTTGCAGGTGGTCGGGCCGGTCTCGACCAGGTCGCAGTTGGCCCGGATGCTCAGCTCCGAGTTGGAGCGCGCCAGCCCGGCCAGCGCGTAGGCCGCCAGCAGCGCCCGGGCCGCCTCGTCGCCGGCCGGCCCGCTGTCGAACCGCAGCTGCCGCAGCGCCGCGAAGCTGAGCACCTGGGTGCGGATGATCCGCGCGCAGCACACCCCGTGCTCGGCCGCCGTGCGGGGATCGGCCGGCGCGCCGTCGACGAGCACGCCGATGATCTCGCCGGACAACACGCCGCGAAACCGGCTCTGGCCGGTGCCGCGGGCGGCGTCGATGGCGCCGAACGCCAGGCTTCCCGGGCTCAATTCCATGAGGGCGCGGGCGTTTTCGGTGGTGGCCTCGCGCGCCGTCCGGTAGCGCGGATGGGCGATCGCGGGTTTGCCGTCGATGGCGCCGGTCAGGAAGTGCCCGTCGAAGATCCGCTGCGGCAGCTCCAGATCGGTGTAGAGAAGCCGGCCGCCCTCGTAGGAGACCTGCATGTGCGGCACCCGGCTCAGCAGCGGGTGCCGGTCCCGGATCCCCTGCAGGATCCCGGCCTCGACCCGCTGGATCTGGCTCTGGTTGTCGTCGATGACCACCGTGGCCGTCGGCTCACCGTCGATCAGACGGGTCTCCCGGGCGATCGCCGACGGGCCGCGGCCCGCGCGGTGCGCCGGGCTGATCGCGGCGTGCGGACCACCGGCGGGGGCCAACGGGGTGGACACGCTCAACGTGCTGGCACCGCCGGCCTGGCAGGCCGCGGCGAGCTGTTCGTAGGTGAAGCTGGACAAAGCGATCAACCTTTCTGCTCCAGCGAGTCTGGCACAGGTGTCCGGTCCAGGTCCGGCTCGATATAGATGACGCGCACCGAAGCCACCGCCGCCCGGATGGCGGCTTCGGCGCTATTGATGGTCGCGGCCACGGCGGCCAACGCCAGATCGGGAGCCATCGCGACCTTGGCTCCCACCAGCATCTCGTCGGGACCGAAGTACTGGGTCCGCAGGTGAATCAGCCGGTCGATGTTGTCGGTGCTCTCCAAAGCCGCACGAATGGCCTGGTCCTCGGCGGGGGTGGCGCCCTCGCCGATCAGCAGGCTGTGCATCTCGGTCATCAGGAACACCGCGACCACGGCCAGCAGCACGCCGATCGCCAGCGTACCGATGCCGTCCCACACCGGGTTGCCGGTGAGCACACTCAGTCCCACCGCCAGCAGCGCCAGCGCCAGGCCGATCAGCGCCGCGGTATCTTCCAGCAACACCACCGGAAGCTCGGGATTGCGCGAGTTGCGCACGAAGCGCAGCCAGCTGCCCTGGCCTTTGAGCGGCCGCGACTCGGCCATCGCGGTACGGAAACTGTAGGTCTCCAACCCGATTGCGACCACCAGGATCACGATCGCCACCAGCGGCGACGTCAGCTCGACGGGGTGCCGGATCTTCTCGTAACCCTCGAACAGCGCGAACAACGCCCCCAGGCTGAACAGCACCAGCGCCACCACGAACGACCAGAAGTACCGGCTGCGGGCGTGCCCGAACGGGTGCAGCGCGTCGGGCGCCTTGGCCGCGGCCCGCTGGCCGAACAGCAACAGCGCCTGGTTGGAGGTGTCCACGACCGAGTGCGCCGCCTCGGCCAACATGGCGGCACTGCCGGTGATCACATAGCCGGTGAACTTCGCCAGCGCGATCCCGAAGTTGGCCACCAGTGCGGCCACGATCGCCCGGGAACTGCCCGAGGCCGACATGTCAGAGCCCAATCGTGGCGCGGAACAACGACGCCGGTTTCTGCGCGAGCAACCGGATCGGCCCGTCGTCGCTGGACACCCAGGCCGACTCCCCGCGCTTCAGCGTCAGCGACCCGGACTTGGCGTGCACGGCGACCGATCCCTGCGTGCACAGCAGGATCTGCGGGCCCTGACGGTCGCAGTGCCGCGACGGCGCGTCCACCTCGTGACCGAGATAGTCGCCGTCGAGGGTCACCCGCGACACGGCGAACTCCTCGGCGGGCGTCTGGTAGATCAGCTCCGGCCCCTCCACCCGCGTCACCGGCCGCAGCGACTCCTCGGTGGTGGGAGTGAAGTCGAGCACCCGCAACAGTTCGGGGACGTCGACGTGCTTGGGAGTCAGCCCGCCACGCAACACGTTGTCGGAGTTGGCCATCACCTCCAGCCCGACACCGTGCAGATAGGTGTGCAGGTTGCCCGCCGAGACGAAGATCGCCTCACCGGGCGCCAGGCTGATCCGGTTGAGCAGCAGCGCGGCCAGCACACCGGCGTCGCCCGGGTAGCGCTCACCGAGTTCGAGCACCGTCTTGGCCTCCGCGGCGAACTCGCCGGCATCGGTGCTCAGGTAGTGGATGGCGCCGTCGAGCACCGCGGGCACCAGCACATCCAGGTCGGGTTGCGGCGCGGTGATCCAGGTGGTGAACACCGCGCGCAGGCCGTCGGCGTCGGTCTGATCGCTCTCGGGGTGGCCGGCAAGCAGGTCGATGAACGGGTCCAGATCCGAGACCGCCAGCGCCCGCAGCAGCTCGATGGTGCGCGCCACCGGCCGGAACCCGGCCAGCGCCTCGAACGGCTGCAACGCCACCAGCAGCTCCGGCTTGTGGCTGGTGTCGCGGTAGTTGCGGATCGGCGAGTTCACCGGAACACCGAGCCGCTCCTCACGCTGGTAGCCCTCCAGGGCCTGCACGGTGCTGGGGTGGGCCTGCAGCGACAGCGGCTCGTCGGCGGCCAACACCTTGACCAGCATCGGCAGCCGGTCACCGAAACGGGCCAGCGCGACCGCGCCGAGTTGGCCCTCCGGGTCGGCGTTCAGCACGTCGAGCAGCGACACCTCGCCGTCGTCGGTCTCCAGGCGGGCCGGGTCGCCGGGGTGCGCCCCCAGCCACAGCTCGGCTTCCGGGTGCGCCGCCGGCACCGGCCGACCGGTGAACTCGGCGATCGCGGTCCTCGACCCCCAGGCGTAGGTCCGTATCGCGCCACGCAAGTGATCCACTGTCTTCGTCAACCCCGCAAAATCCGCACGTAGGCCGCGGCCATCTCCAATCGCACCGCCAACACCGCAAGCTGCTGCTCGATCCGGCCCGGCGTCAGCTCTCCCGATTCCCCCGGCGCCACCGGCACGTCTGCGGCAGCGACCAGGTCGACGTCGTCCAGACCGCTGGTCCGAGCCGCCACCACTGTACGTTCGGCGGCCAGCGTCAACGCCACAACCCGCAGCCGGTCGGCGGCCGGGCCGTCGATCTGGTCGTCATGGAAGATGTCGGCCGATCCGCCTGCCGCCTGGTCGCGCAGCGCGCTCACCGCGTCGGCAAGACCGGCCGAAGCCACCGCCGTCCGCCCCACCCGCAGCATCATCGCCGAACCGTGCCGAGCCAGCGCCAGGGTCGCTGCGCAGTCACCGACCAGCGCGACATCGCGGCCGACGATGCGATCCGCCAATATCTTGGCGGGGTTGGTGAAGTGCTCCCGGGCGGCGCTGTTGCGCAGCGCCTCGGCGTCGAGTTCGTCGGCCAGCGTGGCGAGGTCGGCGCGGACGTCGGCATCCCCCACCCCGACGGCGTCCAGCACGGCCAGGCCGACGGCCAGATAACGGGGAAGTCCGAACTGTGCCGGCACACCGATCCGCGGCTCCAGTACCGCGGCGCGGCCGGCGGTGGCGTCGCGCAGCGGGCCCTCATAAGGAGCGGCCACCACCACCCGCGCACCTCGTCGCACCCCGGCGGCGGCCGCCGCGACCAGCGCCGGATCACCCGGGTCGTCACCGGCGATCACCAGCACGTCCAGCGAGCCGATCCATGCCGGGGCCTCGGCGGCCGGCACCAGTGGAGCCCGCCCCGAATCGCCGCGCGCAGCCGCCAGCAGACTTCCGGCCGTCGACGCCGCACCGCGGGTGGACACCCAGATCACCGTGCGCGGCGGATAGTCGCCGGCATCGCCGCGCACCTCGTCCAGAGCACCCTCGTCGACCATGGATGCGGTGGCCCGGACCTGCGCCCCGGCCATCGACGCCGCCCACAGTGCCCCGTCCTGGTCCGCGGCCAGCAGCGCCTCGGTGTCGTCGAGGTCGATGGTGGTTCCCGGAATCGCTCCGGAATACCCGGTCACGACCGGGCGATCTGCTCGGCGACCTGTGACACCACCGCACCCACGGTGGCGTCGTCGGGCGCTTCGACGTTGAGCCGCAGCAGCGGTTCGGTGTTGGAGCTGCGCAGGTTGAACCAGCTGCCCCCACCCAGGTCCACGGTGACGCCGTCGAGGCGATCGAGCGAGACCACCCGCTCGCCGAAGGACGCGACCACCGCGTCGACGCACGCCTGGGCGTCGGTGACGGTGTAGTTGATCTCGCCGGACGCGGCGTAGCGCTGGTAGTCCGCCGTCAGCTCCGACAGCGGGCGCTGCTGTTCGCCGAGCGCGGCCAGCACGTGCAGCGCGGCCAGCATGCCCGAGTCGGCGCCCCAGAAGTCCCGGAAGTAGTAGTGCGCCGAGTGCTCTCCGCCGAAGATCGCCCCGGTCTGCGCCATCAGCGCCTTGATGAAGGAGTGCCCGACCCGCGATCGCAGCGGGGTGCCGCCGCGCTCGGTGACCAGCTCCGGCACGGCGTGGGAGGTGATCAGGTTGTGGATGACGGTGGCACCGGGCTCACGCGCCAGCTCACGGGCGGCGACCAGTCCGGTAACCGCCGACGGGGAGACCGGCTCACCGCGCTCGTCGACGACGAAGCAGCGGTCGGCGTCGCCGTCGAAGGCCAGGCCGATATCGGCGCCGGTTTCGCGGACGAACCTCTGCAGGTCGACGAGGTTGGCCGGGTCCAGCGGGTTGGCCTCGTGGTTGGGAAAGTTGCCGTCCAGCTCGAAATACAGCGGCAACAGGGTCATCTCGCCGACCGAGCCGAACACCGCCGGCGCGGTGTGCCCGGCCATGCCGTTGCCGGCGTCCACGGCGACCCGCAGCGGGCGCAGTCCGGTGATGTCGACCAGCGAGTGCAGAAACACCGCATAGTCGGCCAGCACGTCTTGGTCGGTGACCGTGCCGCGCTTGCCGTGCCTGCCGGGGGCAGACGGGTCGACGCCGTCGATGAGCTGGTCGCGGATCACGCTCAGTCCGGTGTCGGCGCCGACGGGCTTGGCGCCCGCCCGGCACAGCTTGATGCCGTTGTAAGCAGCCGGGTTGTGGCTGGCGGTGAACATCGCACCCGGGCAGTCCAGCTTCCCGGACGCGAAGTAGAGCTGATCGGTGGAGGCCAGACCGATCCGGACCACGTCCAGACCCTGGGCCACCACCCCGTCGGCGAACGCCGCCGACAGTGGCGGGGAACTGTCCCGCATGTCGTGGCCGACCACCACCCGGCCGGCGCCTTCGTCGGCCATCAGCCGGGCAAACGCGGCACCGACCTCGGCAACCAGGGATTCATCGATTTCGGAACCGACCAAGCCACGCACGTCGTAAGCCTTGATCACACGGTGGACAGCCGCAGCGGGCCGAGACATGGACAGGGCTCCTGACGAAGTGGACTCTGGACGCTCCAGCCTATCCCGTAATCGAAGATCAGTCCGACGGGTCCGGCAACACCCGCAGGTGACCACGCCGCCGGCCGTTGTTCGTGCCCGACGGACCGGGCGGGGCCAACACGCCGCCGCCCAGGGTGCTCACCGGCACACCCCGGGTCGCGGTGTCCGTCGGCGCGGCCTGCGGGTACCAGCCGTTGACCGGTGCGGCACTGCTCTTCTGGCCCTGCTCGCCCTCGCGGACGGCTTCGGCCAGCGCGATCAGGTCGTCCTCTTCGGGCGACACCCACGGGCCGGGGTGGCGCACCAGTTCCCAGCCCCGCGGGGCGGTGATGCGGCCGGCGTGGCTGAAGCACAGGTCCCAGGAATGCGGCTCGGCGGCGGTGGCCAGTGGGCCGACCACGGCGGTGGAGTCCGAGTAGACAAACGTCAGGGTCGCCACCGCGTAGTGCGGGCATGCTGGCCGACAGCAGCGACGCGGAACGTTCACGCCCGTGAGGCTATCGCGGCCGTGCACCGCCGCGGCGGCGGACACGCGCAATGGGCGGGCACCCTATGCGCAACCGTTACCATCGCTGCGTGATCGCCACGCGTCGCCGCCGGCGCGGCCGCGAGCCCCGCGGGCCGCTGCTGCCGCCTACCGTGCCGGGCTGGCGCACCCGCGCCGAACGGTTCGACATGGCGGTGCTGGAGGCCTACGAACCGATCGAGCAGCGCTGGAAACAACGACTGTCGGCTGTGGACATCGCCGTCGACGAGATTCCGCGGATCGCTGCGAAGGATCCCGACAGCGTGCAGTGGCCGCCCGAAGTGGTCGCCGACGGGCCGATTCCGCTGGCGCGATTGATCCCCGCCGGGGTGGACGTTCGAGGTAATCCGACTCGTGCGCGAATCCTGTTGTTCCGCAAGCCGATCGAGCAACGCGCAAACGACAGCATCGAACTCGAGGACTTGCTGCACGAGATTCTGGTGGCGCAGGTCGCCACCTATCTGGATGTCGAGCCCACGGTCATCGACCCGACGATCGACGACTGAATCTCCCCGAAGACTCAGGTTCTCAAACGCTCAGATGATGCCGCGCTTGAGGCGACGGCGCTCACGCTCGGACAGCCCACCCCAGATACCGAAGCGCTCGTCGTGGGCCAGCGCGTACTCCAGGCATTCACTGCGCACTGAGCAGCGCTGGCAGATCTTCTTGGCCTCCCGAGTCGAGCCGCCCTTCTCCGGAAAGAAGGCCTCGGGGTCGGTCTGCGCGCACAAGGCGCGCTCCTGCCATTCCTCGTTGGTGGCCGAGTCGGCGTCGAACGAGTCGAACTCGTCGTAGCCCTTGGGCTCGGGAACCAGACTCAAATGCGGCCGGTTGCGGACCGGCTCGGCTCCCATCGATGTCATGTCGGTACCGGCATGCGATGTTTCCCCCATTACGCCCCAAAGGTGCTCATAGGACATGCCCCGCCTCCTCACCTCGTTGCGCCAATCCTGCTCCGTCGCCCGCATATTGGGATGCAGAACATCTCAATTCGAACATGTGATCGAATCTCGGTCTGCGACACCAGAATCGGCTGGCCAACCGGGAAATGACACTGTTGTGATTAGACACGGGTTGGCTGGCTCGGTCAAGCCGAATGGCCAAATTCCTTACCATCTCGTGATTGATTTTCGATGTGTCCGAGACCGGCGAGTCCGTGTCATCTAGGCCACACCGCCGCGTCGGCGTGTCCTACCGGGGCCCGCTGAGTGGCCGTTGACCCGGTCCACCGCCCCGAGCACCACAGTGCCGCAGGTACTGTCGTGCGCTGTGAA
The DNA here is from genome assembly GCF_020172665.1 of [Mycobacterium] zoologicum. Lineage (GTDB taxonomy): Bacteria > Actinomycetota > Actinomycetes > Mycobacteriales > Mycobacteriaceae > Mycobacterium > Mycobacterium zoologicum. The sequence continues at coordinate 3,302,377 of NZ_CP083985.1, forward strand.
GGTCACGGTTCTCGTCGGTGGGGTCGGCGGCGCGAAGTTCCTGCTCGGCGTCCAGAAACTGCTGGGTCTGGGCCAGTTCGCCGATGAATCCACCGGTGCCGAGCACCGGTTGACCGCGGTGGTCAATGTCGGCGACGACGCCTGGATGCACGGCGTGCGGATCTGCCCGGATCTGGACACCTGCATGTACACCCTGGGCGGTGGCGTGGACCCCGAGCGCGGCTGGGGCCACCGCGACGAAACCTGGAACGCCATGGCGGAGTTGAACAGCTACGGCATGCAGCCGGACTGGTTCGGCCTCGGCGACCGCGACCTGGCCACCCACCTGGTACGCACCCAGTCGCTGCGGGCCGGCTACTCGCTGACCGAGGTCACCGCGGCACTGTGCGACCGCTGGAAACCGGGCGCCACCCTGCTGCCGGTCACCAACGACAGCTGCGAAACCCACGTCGTCATCACCGATCCCGACGACGACACCCAGCGCGCCGTCCACTTCCAGGAATGGTGGGTGCGCTACCGCGCCGCGGTGCCCACCCACGGATTCGGTTTCGTGGGCTCCGAGAAGGCCAGCGCGACACCGGAATCACTCGACGCCATCGCGCAAGCCGATGTGGTGCTGCTGGCGCCGTCGAACCCGGTGGTGAGCATCGGCGCCATCCTGGCCATCCCCGGTATTCGGGCCGCACTGCGCTCCACGCCCGCGCCGATCGTCGGGTACTCGCCGATCATCGCCGGAAAGCCGTTGCGCGGCATGGCCGATGTCTGCCTGAGCGTGATCGGTATCGAATCCACCTCGCAGGCCGTGGGCGAATACCACGGCGCGCGAAGCGGGACCGGCATCCTGGACTACTGGCTGGTGCACGACGGCGAACACGGGGCCGGCGCCGATGTCCCCGGCGTGACCGTGCACGCCGCGCCGCTGCTGATGACCGATCCGGCGGCGACGGCCGAGATGGTGCGCACCGGACTGGATCTCGCGGGCCTCCTATGAGCGAGCACGGCAGCGCGGCCCGCGTCGAAATCCTGCCGGTAACCGGCCTCGGCGAGTTCCGGCCGGGTGATGATCTGGCCGCCGCACTGGCCCAGGCTGCACCGTGGCTGGCCGACGGCGACATCGTGGTGGTCACCAGCAAGGTGGTGTCCAAGTGCGAGGGCCGGATCGTGCCGGCCCCGCAGGACGCCGAGGCACGGGATGCGTTGCGCCGCCAGCTTGTTGAGGCCGAGGCCGTACGGGTGCTGGCCCGCAAGGGCCGCACCTGGATCACCGAGAACCGTCTCGGCCTGGTGCAGGCCGCCGCCGGGGTGGACGGCTCCAACGTGGGCGCCGACGAGCTCGCCCTGCTGCCGGTCGATCCCGATGCCAGCGCCGCGGCATTGCGCGCCGCGCTCGCCGATCGCCTAGGTGTCGGTGTGGCGGTGGTGATCACCGACACCATGGGCCGCGCCTGGCGCAATGGTCAGGTCGACGTCGCGATCGGGGCCTCGGGCCTGTCGGTGCTCAACGGCTACGCCGGGTCGGTCGACCGGCACGGCAATGAGCTGGTGGTCACCGAAGTGGCCGTCGCCGACGAACTCGCCGCGGCCGCCGACCTGGTCAAGGGCAAACTCACCGATGTCCCGGTGGCGGTGGTGCGCGGAATCTCAAGCCCCGACGACGGTTCCACCGCGGCGGCACTGGTGCGCTCGGGGTCCGAGGACCTGTTCTGGCTGGGCACCGCCGAGGCCATCGAAACCGGCCACCGCCAAGCCCAGCTGCTGCGCCGCTCGGTGCGCACGTTCGCGGGCGAGCCGGTGCCGGCCGAGCTGATCACCGGCGCGATCGCCGAAGCCCTGACCGCCCCCGCGCCGCACCACACCCGGCCGGTGCGGTTCGTCTGGCTGCAGACCCCCGCCGTGCGCACCCGGCTGCTCGACGCCATGGCCGATCGGTGGCGCACCGACCTGGCCGGCGACGGCAGATCGCCCGAATCCATCGAAAAGCGCGTCGCACGCGGCCGGATCCTTTACGACGCACCCGAAGTCGTCATCCCGATCATGGCTCCCGACGGCGCCCACCACTACCCCGACGCCGCCCGCACCGACGCCGAGCACACCATGTTCACCGTGGCGGCCGGCGCCGCCGTCCAGGGGTTGCTGGTGGCGCTGGCGGTGCGCGGCGTGGGCAGCTGCTGGATCGGCTCGACCATCTTCACGCCTGAGTTGGTGCGCACCGAACTCGACCTGCCGTCGGACTGGGAACCGTTGGGCGCCATCGCGATCGGCTACCCCACCGAACCTCCCGAACCACGTGATCCGACCGACGTCGGCGACCTGCTGGTGCGCCGATGAGTTTGCACGGATCCGCGGTCGCGGCGTTGCTGTCTTGGGCGGCACCGGATTCCGAACAGGACTCGCTGCGGCACGCGGTACTGGCGTTTCTGGACGCCCGCAGCGATGCGTGCGAACGCGCTTGCGTGCCTGGACACATCACCGCCTCGGCGCTGGTGCTCGACCACACCGGCGAGACGGCGCTGCTGACCCTGCATCCGCGGGTCGGCCGTTGGCTGCAGCTCGGTGGGCACTGCGAGGCCACCGACGCCGACATACACGCCGCCGCGCTGCGCGAGGCAACCGAGGAGTCCGGCATCACCGGGCTGCGGCTGGATCCGCAGCTGGCCGCCGTGCACGTGCATCCGGTGACGTGCTCCCTGGGTGTGCCGACCCGGCACCTGGACCTCCAATTCGTGGCACACGCCCCGGCCGGCGCACAGATCGGCATCAGCGAGGAATCGGTGGACCTGCGCTGGTGGCCGGTGGACGCGCTGCCGCCGGACGCCGACGACGCGCTGACGCATCTGGTGGCCGTTGCGACCCAGTAGGCGGCCCGTCACCGCGGCTGAGCCGCACGTGGTCAGAGATCCGCGGGGAGGATTCGAAATGCGTTCAGGCCGTCGGTAAGCGGTTTGATGGCGCGGTAGTCGCGTTGACCGAGGGTGAGGATCCGGTCCGTCTTGTATCGGTCGGCCAGCACCACCCCGACCACGTCGGCCAGATCCAGATGCAGGGCCGCATACATTGCGCGAATACCCTGAGCCGCAACGATATCGCTTGGCTTGAGTTCCGCGAGCCGGTACTGACCTTGCGTCATCCGGCCGGCCAGCGCGTCGATGACCTGCACGGCGGCCGGGAATCCGAGGTCGCGGTGCACCAAGTGATCGAGCTCGGTGAGCACCAGCGGCGATATGGCCAGCGTTTCGGTCTCCATGATCGCGGCGATTCGCGACTGCTCGGGCTTGTTGGCATCGAATCCGGCGAACAACGCCGAGGTGTCGGCCACGATGATCATCGGCGGGCCGCACGCTCCTTGATGTGCGCGTAGACGCCGTCGTCCATATCTTGGGCGTCGCGCACCCGACCGCTGCGAAACACCGGCAGTGGACTTCGCTTGGATACCGGCGCTGTGTCCAACACCATCGCGATACCGCGCCGGATCAGTTCGGCCTTGCTGACCCCGACCGCCACCGAGTGCGCGTCCAGGCGAGCTTCGAGCTCGTCGGGCAGGTAGACGGTGGTCTTGTTCATTAATATATGGTCCCACCCATGCCATACGTATGGTGCCATACGTACACTCACTGCGAGTCCGGCACCCGCGCCCAGGGCTGGCAATTCTGCGACTCGAAGGCCCTGACCGTGGCGGGAATGCTCGCATACATCGGGCTGATCGACGTATTGGCCTGCACGACATGGTCTTTGGCCGCATCAGGTGTGCTGTAGGTGAACCATGAGCACATCGACTCCTGGGTCGGCACATTATTGATCCACACGCCGAAAGCCGATCCCGTCCCGCCGGTGTGATAGAGGCCGGGTGCGATATCGGTCCCGACCACAAAGACGCCGTTGCCGGGAATCGGGTCAAGCGGATCCGCGGCGGCCGGAGCCGCCATGGCAACTGCGGCGAAGCACGCGGCGAACACCCTGGCGAACATGGCTATGACTATCCCCGTTGACACTGCGGGTAGGGCGGAAAAGGTCGAGAAGGGTCCGCGCTGAGCGCAGAGTCAGCGCCAGAACAGGCTCACACGTCGGACGAGTACCGGATCCCGCAATCCGGGATCGATACCCCGGGCCACACCCGCGCGCCGCGCAACAGCTCGCAGCGCGCCCCGATGTCGGCGCCGTCGCCGATCACCCCGTCGCGGATCAACGCCCGCGGCCCGATCCGGGCGCCGAACCCGATGATGGAACGCTCGATCACGCTGCCCGCCTCGACCTTCACGCCGTCGAAGATCACCGCGCCGTCCAGTCGGGCGCCCGGGCCGATCTCCGCGCCGCGGCCCACGACCGTGCCGCCGATCAGCACCGCGCCCGGAGCCACCGAGGCACCGTCGTGCACCCGGGACTCACCGCGCTGGCCGCTCAGCGCCGGTGACGGCGCGATGCCGCGCACCAGGTCCGCCGAGCCGCGCACGAAGTCCTCCGGGGTACCCATGTCACGCCAGTAGCTGGTGTCGACGTAGCCGCAGACCAACACACCGTCGGCGAGCAACGCCGGGAACACCTCGCGCTCCACCGAGACCGGCCGGCCACGTGGGATGGCCTCGATCACCTTGCGGGACAACACATAACAGCCGGCGTTGATCTGGTCGGTCGGCGGGTCCTCGGTCTTCTCCAGGAACGCGGTGACCCGGCCGTCGGTGGTGGGCACACAGCCGAACGCCCGCGGGTCGCCGACCCGCACCAGGTGCAGGGTCGCCTCGGCGGCCTGCTCACGGTGGTAGCGGTACAACTCGGCCAGGTCCGCCCCGGACAGCACGTCACCGTTGAACACCATCGCGGTGTCGTGGCGCAGGCGCGAGGCCACGTTGGCGATACCGCCGCCGGTGCCCAGTGGCTCCTCCTCGGTTACGTAGTCGATCTGCAGGCCCAGCGCGGATCCGTCGCCGAACTCGGTGGAGAACACCTCGGGCTTGTAGGAGGTGCTCAGGATCACGTGCTCGATGCCCGCGGCGGCAATCCTCGACAGCAGGTGCGTGACGAACGGCAGCCCTGCGGTCGGCAGCATCGGCTTGGGCGCCGACAACGTCAGCGGCCGAAGCCGAGTTCCCTTGCCCCCCACCAGGACAACGGCATCGACTTGCTGCAGTGTCATCGACGTCCTTTCGTGATCTTGCGGCGGGCGCTGCGCACGACCAGCCCGGAGCGCACCGCGAGCGCGCCCCGCATGGTCCGGCGCAGCGGGGCCCGCCACCAACCGGTGTGCCGGTCGGCGAGGTAGGTGTAGGTGCTGCGGTGATGTGCCGCCAGGTTGGCCGCCGGGTCCTTGCCGGTGGCGTGGCCCTTCTGGTGCAGCACTTCGGCGCTGGGAACGTAGACGTTGAGCCAGCCGGCCTTGGCCAGCCGGTCCCCGAGGTCGACGTCTTCCATGTACATGAAGTAACGCTCGTCGAAGCCGCCGACCGCGTCGAATGCGGCGCGACGCACCAGCAGACAGGCCCCGGACAGCCACCCCACCGGGCGTTCGCTGGGTTCCTGATGTTCCTGGCGGTAGGCCCGGGACCAGGGGTTGTTCGGCCACAGCGGACCGACGACGGCGTGCATTCCGCCGCGGATCAGGCTGGGCAGGTGGCGCGCCGACGGGTACACCGAGCCGTCAGGATCCCGGATCAGCGGCCCCAGCGTCGCCGCGTTCGGCCACCGCGAAGCCGCCTCCAGCAAGGCGTCGATGCTGCCCGGGCCCCATTGGACGTCGGGGTTGGCCACGATAAAAAACTCACCGTATTCGTCGCCCGCCAGCAGGGTCACCGCGCTGTTGACCGCGCCCCCGTAGCCCAGGTTGGACCCGGTGTCGTGCAGCCGGACGCCCGGGTAGCGCTGCACGGCTTCCTGCGGTGCGCCGTCGATGGAACCGTTGTCGGCCATCAGCACCCGCACCGGGCGGTCGGTGGCCAGCGACAGCGACGCCAGGAAACGGTCCAGGTGCCACCCCGGTGAATACGTCACCGTCACCACCGGCAGGGCCTCACTCACGGCTAGAGATTATGCCGGAGGTCATCCGACGAGCGCGGCGGACAGCGCATCGCGCCACCCGCGCAGGGGCGCCAGGCCGGCTCGGGCCGACTCGACACCCGACAAGGCTGAGTACGGCGGCCGGGCCGCCGGACGTGGGTACGCGTCGCTGCTGACCGGACTCACCAGGTCCGGGTCGGCGCCGACGGCGGCGTAGACCGCACGAGTCTGCTCGTATCGGCTGGTCTCCCCGGCGTTGGCGGCGTGCAGCAGCCGAGCAGTGGGCCAGCCATCTGCCAGGGTCAGCAGCGCCTCGGCCAGGTCCCGGGCGTAGGTCGGTGAGCCAACCTGGTCGTCGACCACCCCCACAGCCGCGCCTGCGGCGGCCTTGCCCCGCATCACCGAGACGAAGTCGGTGCCGCCGGGGGCACCGGTGTAGACCCAGGCGGTGCGCGCCACCACGGCGTCCGCCGACCCCGCCAGCACGGCATGCTCACCGGCCAGTTTGGTGCTGCCGTAGACCGACAGGGGCCGGGTGGCATCGCCCAGCTCGTACGGGCGCGGCGGCGCACCGCCGAAGTCACCGTCGAAGACGTAGTCGGTGGAGATGTGGATCAGTCGCGCACCGGCCTTGGCGCACGCGGCGGCCAGCAGGCCCGGCCCGGTCGCGTTGACGGCGTAGGCCCGGTCGGGATCGGCCTCGGCGGCATCGACTGCCGTATAGGCCGCGCAGTTGACCAGCACGTCCGTGGGGCGCAGGTCGACGGCGTCCACCGCTGCGGAATCGCTGATGTCGCACTGGGCGGAGGTGAACGTCAGCAGCTCGCGGCCCTGTTGCGCGGCGCGGGCCGCCAGCAGTGTGCCGACCTGGCCCCCGGCTCCGGTGATCACGATTCGCTGCCGAGAAGTCATAACCGTCGAGCTTATGCGACGGTTTCCAGCTTCACCTGGCACGCCGGGGTCCGGCTACCGCCGTTACCGCTGTGACACAAGTAGCCTGAAGTGATGCCTGTGCATCGTGTGGCCCGCGTGATTGCCACGGTGGCGGCCGTCTCCGTCGTTCTCGGCACCGGAGTGGCCTGGAGTCGCGTCCGATCGTTCGAGGACGGCATCTTCCACGTCGCCTCAGCGGCCCTGGGCAAGGGCGGCTCCGACGGAGCGGTCGACATCCTGCTGGTCGGGATGGACAGCCGCACCGACGCCCACGGCAACCCGCTGACCCCCGAGGAGTTGGCGTCCCTGCGCGTCGGCGACGACGACGCCACCAACACCGACACCATCATCCTGGTCCGGATCCCCAACAATGGGAAGTCGGCCACCGCGATCTCCATCCCCCGCGACTCCTACGTCGACGCGCCCGGCCTGGACAAGACCAAGATCAACGGCGTCTACGGCGCCACAAAACTCGAGACCGCCGACGCGCTGTTCGAGGGTGGCATGGATGCCCAACAGGCCCAGGCGCGCGGCACCGAGGCCGGCCGCGAGGCGCTGATCAAGACCGTGGCCGACCTGACCGGTGTCACCGTCGACCACTACGCCGAGATCGGACTGCTGGGCTTCTCCCTGATCACCGATGCGTTGGGCGGCGTCGACGTCTGCCTCAAAGAGCCGGTGTACGAAGAACTCTCCGGCGCGGACTTCCCCGCCGGCTGGCAGCGTCTCGGTGGCGCGCAGGCGCTGAGCTTCGTCCGGCAGCGCCACGAACTACCGCACGGCGACCTGGACCGGGTCCGCCGCCAGCAGGCGGTGATGGCGGCCCTGGCACACCAGGTGATCTCCGGCAAGACACTGTCCAGCCCGGCCACCTTGACGCGGCTGCAGGAGGCGGTACAGCGGTCGGTGGTGCTCTCGGCGGGCTGGGACGTGATCGACTTCGTCACCAAGGCTCAGGATCTGGCCGCCGGCAAGGTCGCGTTCGCCACCATCCCGGTTCTCGAGGAGTCCGGCTGGAGCGACGACGGCATGCACAGCGTGGTGCGAGTCGACCCCGCCCAGGTTTCGCAGTGGGTCGCCGGGCTGTTGCACGAGCAGGAGGCGGGCCACACCGAACAGCTGACCTACGACCCGGAGCACACCACCGCCAGCGTGGTCAACGACACCGACATCAACGGCCTGGCCGCGGCGGTGTCAGGTGTGCTCAACGCCAAGGGATTCGGCACCGGCTCGGTGGGCAACAACGAGGCCGGTCACGTGCCCACCAGCCAGGTTCAGGCAGCCAATACCGACGACCCCGGCGCTCAGGCGGTGGCCCGGGACCTGGGCGGGCTGCCGGTGGTGACCAACGAGGCGGTGCCGGCCGGGGCGGTTCGGGTGGTGCTGGCCGGCGACTACACCGGGCCGGGATCGGGCCTGGGCGCCGGGGACCGCGCGCAGCCGGCAGGGCTGGCCGGTATCGCCGGGGACGACGATCCGGCGCCCCAAATCGCCGCTCCGTCACCGATTCTGACGGCAGGTTCCAACGACCCGCAGTGCGTGAACTAACGTCGCTGGGGTGACCAACCTCGGCTCGGCGATCCTGGACCCCCTCCTGCGCGCCGACCCGGTGGGGCCACGAATCACCTATTACGACGACGCCACCGGCGAACGCATCGAGCTGTCCGCGGTCACCCTGGCGAACTGGGCCGCCAAGACCGGCAACCTGCTGCGCGACGAGCTCGGCGCCGGGCCCGACAGCCGCATCGCGGTTTTGCTGCCGGCACATTGGCAGACCGCGGCAGTGTTGTTGGGCGCGTGGTGGATCGGCGCACAGGTACTGCTGGAATCAGACGGTGACGCCGACATCGCGGTGTGCACCTCCGAGCGGCTCGATGAGGCCGATGCGGCGGTGGCCGGTTCCGGCGGCGAGGTGGTGGTGGCGTCGCTGGACCCGTTCGGCCGGCCGGTGCCGGATCTGCCGGTGGGCGTGACCGACTACGCGACGGCGGTGCGCGTGCACGGCGACCAGATCGACCCCGAGCGCCACCCCGGCCAAGCACTGCCCGGCCGATCACCCGACGACGTGCTGGCCGCGTGTGAGAAGGCGGCAGCCGCGGCGGGCCTGACGGCGACCGATCGGGTCTTCTCGACCCGGTCCTGGGAGACCGCCACCGAACTGGTGGACAACATGCTGTCGATATTCGTCGTCGGCGGTTCCCTGGTGCAGGTCGCCAACGCCGATCCCGCAGCCCAGGATCGCCGCCGCAGCAACGAGAAGGTGACCCGGATATTCGACTGACCGACCTCATTTTCCCGCCGAACCACCTGCGCGACCACTGGTGGCGCGGTTATGGTCACGGAGATCGTCTTCGTCAAGCGCGCACTGCGCGCAGCAGTTCAGAACGGAGGTCACGATGAGGTTGGGCAACACCCTGGCCACGCTGGTAGTCGTCTGGCTGCTGATCGGCGCGGTCGCCGTCTGGCAACGCGGCTATCTGTCGCATGCCGAGCCGGATTGCGCATCAGCCGGAACCATTGCGCTGACCGTGCTCGCCGGGCCGTTGAACTACGGCGGCCTCAACCCGAAGGTGTCGCACTGCCAGTTGCCCGAACCGAGCGCACTGTCCCCCCTCGCTGTCGCACACCTCGGAATGGAGTAGCCATGATCGGTCTGGGAGTCCTTCTCCTCATTCTCGGTTTCATCTTCAAGATCTCGATCCTGTGGAACATCGGCATCGTCCTGCTGGTGATCGGCGCGGTCCTGTGGATCCTCGGCGCAGTGGGTCGCCCGGTCGGCGGCCGTCGACACTGGTACTGATCACCGGCCGGGCCCGCACGTCGGCCCCATCCTCCGCACCCGGCAGCGGCCCGCCGCACATATGCATGAATGCTTATATGGTGATAGCCTTGGCGCCACCAACGAACGCGAACCAAGGGGATCATTCATGGCGGTACAGGGATTGCTGGCGAAGGCGGCAGGCACGGTCTTCACCGGCCTGGTCGGGGTCAGCGCCTACGAGCTGGCACGCAAGGCACTGGAGAAGGCACCGCTGCACCAGGCCGCGGTGACGGCCACCGAATGGAGCCTGCGCGGAACCCGCCGGGCCGAGGAGGTCGCAGAGTCGGCGCGCCTCAAGGTGGCCGACGTCGTCGCCGAGGCCCGCGAACGCATCGGCGAGGAGGCCACCCCGCCGGCAGCGGCCGTCGCCCACGACCACGACCACTGACCGCGGCCATGAACGGCACCGATGAACTGACCGTCGTCTCGGATGCCGCCGGGCGGATGCGGGTGCAGGCCGCCTGGGTGCGCTGCGACTCCCGGCGCGCGGTGGCCGCCGAAGAGGCGGCCGGGCGGGTCAACGGGGTGCGCACCGTGCACGCCTACCCGCGCACCGGCGCCGTCGTGGTCTGGTACTCGCCGAAGCGGTGCGACACCGCCGAGATCCTGGCCGCGATCGCCTCGGCGGCCACCGTCGCCGCCGAGCTGATCCCGGCCCGCACTCCGCGCTCGGCGGACATCCGCAACACCGACGTGCTGCGCATGGTGATCGGCGGCGCGGCATTGGCGCTGCTGGGTGTGCGGCGCTATGTGTTCGCCCGGCCGCCGCTGCTCGGGCCGAGCGGGCAGCTGGTGGCGACCGGGGCGACGGTCTTCATGGGCTATCCGTTCCTGCGGGGCGCGCTGCGCTCGATCCGCTCCGGTAAGGCCGGCACCGACGCGCTGGTGACCGCCGCGACCGTCGCCAGCCTGGTGCTGCGGGAGAACGTCGTCGCGCTGACCGTGCTGTGGCTGCTCAACATCGGCGAATACCTGCAGGATCTGACGCTGCGCCGGACCCGGCGCGCCATCTCGGATCTGTTGCGCGGCAACCAGGACACCGCCTGGGTCCGCCTTGCCGACGGAACCGAAGTCCAGGTGCCGATCGACACCGTGCAGATCGGTGACGAGGTGATCGTCCACGACCATGTGGCGATCCCGGTCGACGGCGAGGTCGTCGACGGCGAGGCCATCGTCGACCAGTCGGCGATCACCGGGGAGACCCTACCGGCCAGCGTCGCGATCGGAGCAGTCGTGCACGCCGGCTCGGTGGTGGTGCGCGGCCGGATCGTGGTGCGTGCCACGGCGGTGGGCAATCAGACCGTGATCGGCCGGATCATCAGCCGGGTCGAGGAGGCGCAGCATGACCGCGCACCGATCCAGACCGTCGGCGAGAACTTCTCCCGGCGCTTCGTGCCGGCATCGTTCGTCCTCTCGGCGCTCACCCTGGCGCTCACCGGCGACGTCCGTCGAGCGATGACCATGCTGCTGATCGCCTGCCCGTGCGCGGTGGGACTGTCCACCCCGACCGCGATCAGTGCCGCGATCGGCAATGGCGCCCGGCGCGGCATCCTGATCAAGGGCGGCTCGCATCTGGAGCAGGCCGGCCGGGTGGACGCGATCGTGTTCGACAAGACCGGCACGCTGACCATCGGCCGCCCAGTGGTGACCAATATCGTTGCGATCCACAAGGATTGGCAACCCGAGCAGGTGCTGGCCTACGCCGCCAGCTCCGAGCTGCACTCCCGGCATCCGCTGGCCGAAGCAGTCATCCGTTCCACTGAGGAACGCCACATCAGCATCCCGCCGCATGAGGAGTGCGAGGTCCTGGTGGGCCTGGGCATCCGCACCTGGGCCGACGGACGCACCCTGCTGCTGGGCAGCCCGAACCTGCTGCGCTCGGAGAAGGTCCGCATCCCGAAGAAGGCCTCGGAGTGGGTCACCAAGCTGCGCGCCCAGGCCGAGACCCCGCTGCTGCTGGCGGTCGACGGCACCCTGGTCGGGCTGATCAGCCTGCGCGACGAGGTCCGCCCCGAGGCTCACGAAGTCCTCAGCCAGTTGCGCGCCAAAGGAATTCGCCGCATCGTCATGCTCACCGGTGATCACCCGGAGACCGCCGCCGCGGTGGCTTCAGAGCTCGGCATCGACGAGTGGCGCGCCGAGGTGCTCCCGGAGGACAAGCTCCAGGTGGTCCGGGCATTGCAGGACGAGGGCTACGTGGTCGGCATGGTCGGCGACGGCGTCAACGACGCGCCCGCGCTGGCCGCCGCCGATATGGGGATCGCGATGGGGCTGGCCGGCACCGACGTTGCGGTGGAGACCGCCGACGTGGCCTTGGCCAACGATGATCTGCGCCGGTTGCTCGATGTCCGGGACCTGGGCGGCCGTGCCGTGGAGGTGATTCGGCAGAACTACGGTATGGCGATCGCGGTCAACGCGGCCGGGCTGCTGATCGGCGCCGGTGGTGCGCTGTCACCGGTGCTGGCGGCGATTCTGCATAACGCGTCGTCGGTGGCCGTGGTCGCCAACAGTTCGCGGTTGATCCGGTACAAGCTGGACCGCGAACCGATGGCATCCGGGGACGCCACGGCGTAATGTGTGACCGTCCCGACTGTCCCTGTCGAGCAACACCACCAGCTCCAGGGCAGTCGGGACTTTATTCGCCCCCGGTCAGCACCCGCAGCCCTCGCCGCGCCAGGACCGAACGCCCTGCCAGGCCGACACCGCCGCCACACCGAGGCCGATCACCGGGTCCAGCCACCAGAAGCCCGACCATTGCGCGGTGAGCGTCAATCCGATCAGTACCGCCACGGCCTGGGTCGCGCACAGGTAGTTCTGTACACCCTCGCCGACGGTGGCCGCCGAACCCAACCGGACCCCGAGCCGCCGCTGGGCGCGACCCAGAATCGGCATCACCAGCACCGCCGCTGCGGTGAGGGTGATGCCGATGACGCTGCTCTCGGAGCGGTGCTCGCCGAACAGGTGGTTCACCGACGCCGCGGCGATATAGGGGGCGTTGATCCAGAACGACACCGCCACCCCGATCTGGGCGCGCCGTTCGGCCGTCGGGGACAGGGTGCGCGAACCGGTGAACCGCCAGATGACGATGGCGCCGGCCAGCGCCTCGGGGACGGCACCCAGCGCCCAGCCGGTCAGCGCGATCGAACCGGCGGCCAACCCCTGCCACAGCCCCACCACGCCCTCCACGCCCACCAGCAGCATGCTGACCCAGGCCAGACGACGCGCCCACCCGGCCGCGCGGTGCCAGCCGGCGTCATAAACCGGGTCGTGGTCGTGGTCGTGGTCGTGGTCGTGGGAATAGCCGTGCTGGACCGCATGCTCGACGACGCCTACCGATTCGGGCTCGGAGCTGCGACTGTCCACCCCGAAATCGTACCGTCCGCCACGCCCCTCAGCCCGGATCGTGGGTCAGGTCTCAACCGTTGGCGTGGTCCATCTTGACCACTCGGTCATTGCCGCGGTCGGCGATGTAGACGTCGCCGCTCTTGCTCACCGCGACGGCCAACGGTGCGTTGAGGCCGGTGAACGGCAACACCGCCGGGATGGCCGCGCCGGTGCCGAGCTTGACGACCTTGTTGCGGGTGCGCTCGGTCACGTAGACGCTCCCGCCGTCACCCACCGCGATGCCCCACGGCGCGACGATTCCGGCGAAGGGCAGTACGACCTGCTCATTGGTGGCCGACATGACCTTGAGCACCCGGTTGTTGCCGGTGTCGGTGACATAGACGTTGCCCGCCGAGTCGACCGCCACCCCTTCGGGCTTGTTGAGGCCCGCGAAGGGCACCGTGGTCTGCAGGTTCGACCCGGCTTCCAGCCGCAGCACGACCTCATTGACGCGGTCGACGACGTAGACGTTGCCGCCGGAATCGACCGCCACCCCTTGGGGCTCCGCCAGGCCGGTGAAGGGCAGCGCGACATGGGAATCGCCGTCGGCGGAGATCTTGACCACACGGCTGTCGGCGTCGGAGAAGTACACGTTGCCGCCGGAGTCCACCGCCAGCCCGCGCGGCTGGTATTGGTCGCTGAACGGCAACACCGTCGAACGATCCGAGCCGTCGGCCAGCTTTACCACCCGACCTTGCATGCCCCCGCTGGTGACGTAGACACCACCGTCGCCGTCGAGCGCCACCGCATCCGGCGACAGCCGGTAGTCGAGGTCGTTGAACGGCAGCACGCCCTGCGGCGGGGCCGCCACCGGCGAGGCCGACGACGTCTCGCTCACCAGGTTTCCGACCCCGACGACCACCGCGACGACAGCCGCCGCGGCGGCCACCACCAGCACGGGTTTGCGCGGCATCCGCAGCCGGCGCCGCGTCGCCACCGGGATGACCCGCGCGTCGGTGCGCTGCAGCAGCGAGGTGATCGGGAATGCGTCCGAGGACAACGGCGAGCCACCGAGCCCAACACCGGCCTCCGAATCGGGCGGCGTCCAGCCGGTCCAGCCGTGGCCGTCGACCACCGGGCGCGGCGTGCCGTCGGTTCGGCTGTCGGCCTCCAGACCACCGGGCAGGTGCAGGGCGGGCTCGCCACGCCGCAGGATTCTGGCGACTTGGTGGCGTTCCGGCTCGGTCAGCGCCGCGTAGGCGGCCGCGGCCAGTTCACCCGCGCTGCTGTATCGGTCTTCGGGCCGCTTGGCCAGCCCACGTGCCAGCACGTCGTCGACGCCCGCCGCTATGCGCCCTGGCCGCAACTTGCTGGGCCGCGGCGCTTCGGCGGTCAGGCGTTCTGCCAACGCATCTTCGACGGTGTCAGCGGAGAACGGCGGCACCCCGCTCAGGCACTCGGCCAGCACGCAGGCCAGCGAATAGATGTCGGCGAGGTGGGTGACCTGTTCGCCGGCCAGGCGCTCGGGCGCCATGTAGTGAACGGTGCCCGGGTCCGGTTCGGCGATGGCCGCGGCGACACCGAAGTCCGCCAGATGGGCCAGGTCGTCGTCGGTGAGAAGGATGTTGTCGGGTTTGACGTCGCGGTGGATGACGTCGGCATTGTGCGCGGCGTCGAGCGCCGCCGCTACCTGACGCACGACCGCGACCGCCCGCGGCGCGCTCATCGGGCCGCCGTCGGCCAGCACGGTGGCCAGATCGGTGCCGTCGATCAGGCCCAGTTCCAGATAGAGCCGGTCCTCGATCTCCCCGTACGCGCGGATCGGAACCACGTGCGGTTCGGTCAGCTGACCGGCGGCTTCGGCCTCGTCCTCCAGCCGGCTGCGGAACGCCTCATCGGCGGAGAGGTCCTCGGAGATCAGCTTGAGCGCGACCGTTTCGTCGTTGCGGGTGTCCTCGGCCCGGTACACCTCACCGACAACGCCGTGCCCGAGCAGTCGCTCGAGCTGATAGGGACCGAATCGCGAACCCACCCGCGATCCCGGCTCGGCGCTGTTCACCGACGACGCTCCCTTCACCCAACTGTTGAGCCCTGCTGAGCCGCGATTCCGCGGCGAAAGTCCGCCCACCAGCCTAACCGGCGGCGGCCCGGCCGGTGCTCACGATATGGCGTTGACCGCCGTCAGCAGCCTCGATTTGACCGCCGAGGGCAACGGAATGGCCCCGTACTGGTCCAGTCCGTCCTGGCCGGGGCCGATCGCAGACTGCAGGAACGCCTTGACCGCCGACCCGACGGCCGCGTCCGAGTACGTCGAGCAGACCACTTCGTAGGTCGCCACCATGATCGGGTAGCTGCCGGCCTCGGTCGGCTTGTACAGCGACGCCAGGTCCAGCACCAGGTCGTTGCTCTGCCCGGAGCCCGACACGAATTTCGCCCCGGCGATCGTCTGGCCGACCGACTCGGCCGAGATGCCGACCGGGCGCGCCCCGTCCGAGGCGATGATCTGCGCCATCGGGAGCTGCTTGCCGACCGCGAACGACCACCCGGTGTAGGTGATGGCGCCGTCGGTGTTCTGCAGGGCCGCCGACGTGCCGCTGTCCCCGGCGGCTCCTTCGCCGACGCCGCCGTTGAAGAACTCACCGGAACCGCCGTACCAGGCGCCCTCGGAGGCGCTGTCGAGGTACTTCTGGAAGCTGGCGGTGGTGCCCGACCTGTCGCTGCGGTAGACGACGTGGATCGGCAGCGAGGGCAGCGCCACGCCTGCGTTGAGCGCCTTGATCGCGGGGTTGTCCCAGGTGCCGATGGTGCCGTTGAAGATCTTCGCGACGGTGGGGCCGTCCAGGTTCAGGTTGGTGATCCCGTTGATGCGGTAGGCCAGAGCTATCGGGGTGAACACGACCGGCAGGTGCCATGCGGGTGAGCCACAGCGCTCCGCAGCCCGGTCGGGCTGCCCCCTGGATAGGTCGAGCACCACATCGGTGCCGGCGAGGTCGGTCGCGTTGGCCAGGAAGTCGTCGACCCCGGCCGCCGAGCCGTTGGCGTTGTAGGTCAGGGATTGGCCCGGGCAGGATCGGTTGTAGGCGTAGGCGAATTGCTCGAACGCCGCCTCCTGCGCTGTGGAACCGCCGGCCCGCAGATCCTGTTTGCCGCCGCAGTCCACCGCCACGTCCGGGGCGCCGACCAATGCGGCTCCGCCGGCGTCGACGCCGCACGCCGAAACCGTCAGCGCGCCAGCAACGAGCAGAACCGGCAACACGGTCGATCGGCCGAATCTCACAGGATTGGACTTTACCGTGGCGGCCCTTAGGGGATCGCGGCATCGCCGGAAGCCTCCCGTGCGCCCCTGACTTATCGGATCGCGAGGCTCTAGGGTTGCGGGATATTCGTCGATCGGAGGGCACCGGATATGGCCGACGGCCCCAAACCACTGGACGGCTTCCGGGTCGTGGACTTCACCCAGAACGTGGCCGGGCCGCTGGCCGGCCAGGTGCTGGCCGATCTGGGCGCCGAGGTCATCAAGGTCGAGGCGCCCGGCGGTGAGGCGAGCCGGCAGATCACCTCGGTGCTGCCCGGCCGCCGGCCACTGGCCGTCTACTTTCTGCCGAACAACCGCGGCAAGAAGTCGGTGACCGCCGACCTGCGGACCGCAGAGGCCAAACAGCGGATCCTGGATCTGGTGGACACCGCCGACGTCGTGCTGGAGTCCTTCCGGCCCGGCGTGATGGAGCGGCTCGGGCTGGGCCCCGACGAGCTGCGCCTCCGCAACCCGAGGCTGATCTACGCGCGACTGTCGGCGTACGGCGGCAACGGTCCGAACGGCGACCGCCCGGGGGTCGACCTGATGGTGGCGGCCGAGGCGGGGATGACCTCGGGGATGCGGACCCCCGACGGCAAGCCGCAGATCATCCCGTTCCAACTGGTCGACAATGCCAGCGGCCACGTGCTGGCGCAGGCGGTGCTGGCGGCCCTGCTCAACCGGGAGCGGCACGGCATCGCCGACGTGGTGGAAGTGGCGATGTACGACGTGGCGGTGGCGCTGCAGGCCAATCAGCTCACCGTGCACCTGAACCGCCCGGCAGAGGCCCGCGCCGCATCACCGGCTGCCGCGCCGGCCAAGCGACGCAAGGGAGTCGGGTTCGCCACCCAGCCCTCGGATGCGTTCCGCACCGCCGACGGCTACGTCGTGATCAGCGCCTACACGCCCAAACACTGGGATATCTTGTGCCGCAGCATCGGCCGGCCGGATCTGATCGCCGATCCGCGGTTCGCCGACCAGCGCTCCCGGTCGATCAACTACGCCGAGCTCATCACCGAGCTGGAGTCCACCCTGACCACGGCGACGTCGGAGCAGTGGGTGGATCGGTTGCAGCGCAACGGTTTGATGGCGTGTCTGGCCAACACCTGGAAGCAGGTGGTGGACACCGCGCTGTTCGCCGAGAATCAGCTGGCCCTGCGAACCGGCGAGGGTGACACCGCGATCACCGTGGTGCGCACCCCGGCTCGCTACGGCTCGTTCGAGGCCTCGGTGACCGGCACTCCCCCGGCCCCGGGTCAGCACAACACCGAACTGCTGGGCTGAGCACCGCTAGGCGGCCCGGAATGCCCGATAGACCACCGAGCCGATGAAAGCCCCCAGCGACTGAGGCGTCCGGCCCCAGATGGGCGGCGCGCGGTCGGCCGGCCGTCATTCCTACAGATATGGAGAATAATGCTACACAGTTGTAGGAATGGTGGGACACTGCTCGGATGGCACGACTCATCGCCGTCGCACTGATCGGGGCCGCAGCGTCTGCCCTGACGTGCGCTGAAGTCCTGTCGGCACCGTCCGCGCGGGCCGACACCCTCGCCGCCGCCGACTCGGCCCTTTCCGAGGGCGCGACCCGGATCACCGTCCCCGGTTCGGGACCGCTGTACTACCCGAACTTCTTCACCGGGTTCCCCGGACTGGGGCAGGGCTATCTGCCCGGCATCATCGACGACCCGGACCTGTCGATCCTGGGCGCCTACGACCAGATCAACCATGAGATAGGCGAGAACTGGTTCCCGGGCAGTACGCCCCAGGTGGTGAACTACCCGGCCAGCATGGGCATCCTGAGCGGCAGCCTGGCCGCCCCCGGTGTCGACGACGCCGTCTCCGCCGGACGGCAGGCACTCAACGACCAGATCACCAACGCCGTCGACAACGGCAACGGCTCCGTCGTGTACGTCGCCGCGCTGTCGGAGGGCACCCTGGTTCTCGACCGCGAGTTGGCATACCTGGCAACAGATCCCAACGCCCCAGCGGCCGACGCACTGAAGTTCGTCAGCATCTCCAGTCCCGAGATCGGCCTGTTCGACATCTACATGCGCGTCGGGTCCACCATCCCGGTGGTCGACTACACCGCGGGAATCATCCCCGACACCCAGTACGACGTCGATGTGTTGTTCCATCAGTACGACTTCTGGGCCGATCCCCCGGACCGGCCGTGGAATCTGCTGGCGGACCTGAATTCGCTGTTCGCGCTGAACTATTACCACAGCCCGGCGGCGCTGGCCGCCCCGTCGGACGCGGTGCAGCTGTCCAGCGTGACCGATTCCCTGGGCGGCACCGTCACTACCTACATGATCACCTCGTCCACGTTGCCGATGCTGCAGCCGCTGGTCGGACTCGGCCTGCCCGAGCAATTCATCGACGATCTCAACTCGTGGCTGACACCGCTTGTCGACCAAGGCTATTCATCGCTGACTCCCGACGCCGGACCGTACTTCGCTCAGGGTGAGCTGGTGGGCCTGGACGGGCTCTGGCCGGACCTGGATCACCTGCTGGGCTGATGCGGCGGAGTCGCCAGCACCCGGGCACCCGTCAGGGCGCTCAAAAGCACTGCCACGCAGATCAACCCGTCGTCCTTGAGTCCCCATTTGATCGCGACCAGCGTCGCCGCCCCGGCCACCATCAGCAGCGCCCCGACGAGCGCGCCGCGGCCCGGCGCCACGGCCACCGGCGCATCCCACCCCGGCAGCGGGTTGTTCTCCAGCGGGCGCAGCACCGCGAACAGCGCCGCCACCACCACCGCCACCACCGCCAGCTGAATCACGCTGAGTACCGCGAAGTTCGCCATACCCGGGTAGCGGGGCAGGTCGAGGCCGTCGAAGATCAGGTGCACGCCGAGCAGCACCGGAATGTGCCACAGGTACAGCGTCATCGCGCCGGAGTTGCCGATCGCGGTCAGCCACCACACCCGGGGCCGCTGCGCCCATCGGGTGATCGCCGGCGCCGCCCAGATCGCCAGTGCGCTCATCACGATCGCGTGCCCGGCCAGCAGCAGCGACGGCGGGCTGGTGTTGGACAGCTGGTGATCTCCGGTGCCCACCAGGCTCACCTGATAGGGCCCGAACCGCAGCAGGGCCGCGTTGACCGCCAGCATCACCGCGGCCACGGCCGGCGCCGCGCGCCGGGTCAGCAGCCCGCGCCGGTAGGCCACCCCGAACACCGCCGGGATCAGCCAGACCGCCAGATTGAGGTAGCCCAACGGCGCCAGCACCGACCAGTGCAGCCGCAGCACGTCGACAACGGCGATTCCGGCGTAGACGCCACCCACCCCGAGCGCCACCCGGGCCGTGGTGGTGATCCGGTACAGCACCGGCATCGCGGCCAGCACCAGCACATAGGCCCCGAGGAACCACAGCAGCTGAATGCTGACGCCGGCCACCGGCTCGTAGACGTGCCGGGGCAGCAGCGGGTGCAACACGGTCAGCACGACGGCCCAGAACGCCAGGTAGTAGAACACCGGACGGAACAGCCGCAGGCAGCGTTTCATCAGCCAGCCACCCCAGTCCGCACCCGGCCGCCACGACCCCAGACAGGCCGCCGCGCCGGCGAAGAAGAACAGCGGCATGATCTGGAAGATCCAGGTCAGCGCCTGGTAGGCGGTCGACGTGGTCAGCAGGTTGTCCCAGATCAGCACGCCATCGCGGATGACGCTGGTGGCCATCACGGTGTGTCCGATCACCACGCCGAGCAGGGCGGTGATCCGCATGACGTCCACCGCGCGATCGCGGTCGGCGGGCGTGGCCGCGGCCAGCTCGGCGGGCCCAGGGAAATGCAGCAGGGTGGTCATCGCTGCGCACCGCCGTCCTGCTGCGCCAGGCTGCGGGCGTAGCCGGTGCCCATGCCCAGTAGCAACAGACCCGCGACGATGAACGCCGCAACCCGGAACATGCCGTCGAGGGTGGCCAGGTCGAACAGGAACAGCTTCGCGGTGGCGGCCCCGACGAGCGCCAGGCCGGCGGTGACTGCCCACCTGCGGGCTTCGCGGTCGGCCAGCCGCAGCGCGTAGCGCAGCAGTGCCGCGGCCATCGCAATCCAGCACAGCGTGGCCGCCATGTGGCCGGCCAGGAACCCGGCACCGGTACCGGCCAGGGCGACGCCGGTGGTCACGGTCATCGCGGTGACGGCGTAGCCGATCAGCGATCCGCCGATCGCGGCCAGCATCGGCACATTGCCGGGGTCCACCGCGCCGGCGGTGGCGTACGCGCGGGCGGTGACGGCCACCAGTGCGATCAGTGCCACGCTGGCGGCCAGCGTGGACACCGTGTCGCCGGGCGTCATCGCCGTCGCGGCGATCAGCCTGCCCGGCGTCGCGTAGCCGAGGTACACCCAGAGCCCGACGAATCCGAATCCCACTGCGGCCCAACGTGCCACAACACTGTGCTGGCCCGCGACGGCGATCATTACGCCCATCGCCAGCAGCACCGGGGCCAGCACCGAGCCGTGCAACACGGTGGTGACGGCGATCAGCGCGGCTACCGCGGACAGTGCCTGGAAGACCCGCGTGACGACCGGCGGCAGCGTTCGGTGCACCAGGACGATCGCGAGCATCGCCACCGACAGCATCACGGCCAGCGCGGTGGCCGGCACCGGGCCGACCACGGCCCGCGCCGCCAGCAGCGGCAGGGTTCCGGCGGCGCTCAGCACCGCCAGCGCACCTGGCCGGGAGCTGGCCGGCAGCACCAGCAGTCCGCTGACCACGGCCAGCAGCGCGGCCACCGCGCAGGCCGCGCCGATCAACAGGCCCTGGTCTTCGCCGCCGCGCGAGGCCAGCACCGCCAGCAGCGGCAGCGTCGCCGCCGCGATGCGGGCTGCGAACATCCCGATCCAGTCCTTGCCCAGTTGCACCGGCAGCGCCGCCGCGGACAGCGCCAGCAGGAAACCGATGAGCAACAGGTCCAGGTCGGCGGTGACGATGGGGGCCAGCACGATCAGGGGAACCAGCACCAGCAGCCCGAGGTGTTCGGAGTTCCAGCGCCGGGCGAGCGCCAGGCCGGCGCCGCCGACCGCGGCAGCGACGGCCAGTCCGGCGGCTGCCGGAATCCAGTGGTAATAGGCGGTGATCGCGATGATGTCCAGGTAGGCCGCGGCGATGCCGGTGGCAGCCAGGGCGATGGCCCCGGTGCGCCCGCCCGGCCGGCCGTGCAGGCGGTGACCCGCAGCCACCAGCGCGGCCGACAGCGCGAAGCCGCCGGCGACCCGGATCTGCGGGCGCAGGATGCCGGCCTGCGCGGCCAGCACCAGCAGCAGCACGACACCGACCAGCGTCACCGCGACGCCGGCGACGGCCAGCAGCTTGCCGACCCAGCCCGAATCACCCTCCGCCGGGGCCGGTTTCGGTGTCGGTTTCGGTGTCGGTTTCGGTTTCGGTTTCGGTGTCGGTTTCGGTTTCGGTTTCGGCTCCGTGACGGTCGGCCGCGGGATGGGTGGTGGCGGGGCGGCCGGCGCCGGCCGGTCGTGCAGAATCCGGTCCAACTCGGCGAGTTCGGTCGAGACCCGGTAGAGCTGCCAGGACATCGCCTGACATTCGGTGGTCAGCCGGTTGAGCACGGCACGTGGTTCGGTCATGGGGACCACGATCCCCGGTGAATGCCGGCCGCGGATGAGTAGGACTACCTGAAGTTCGGCTACTGATCCAAGCCGTGCTCGATGGCGTACCTGGTCAGCTCCACCCGGTTGGCGACCTGCAGTTTGCGGAACGTCGCCTGCACATGGTTCTCGACGGTGCGGTGGCTCAGCGACAGCCTGGCCGCGATCTGTTTGGCCGACATGCCCTTGGCGACGTGACGCAGCACCTCGGTCTCCCGCTCGGTCAGCGCCGGAGTCGCCGGCCCGCGATCCGGGCTGCGCTCCAGGCGGCGGTATTCGCCCAGCACCAGCCCGGCCAGGCCGGGGGTGAACACGGCGCGCCCGGCGGCGGTCGCCGCCACGGCGGCGTTCAGCTCGTCGCGGGACGCGCTCTTGACCAGATACCCGGTGGCGCCGGCCTTGACGGCCTGCAGGACGTCGTCGCGCTCGTCGGAGGCCGACAGCACCAGCACTCGCGTCGACGGCGACACCGCGAGCACCGCGGCCGTGGCCGCCACCCCGTCGCCATCGCCGAGGCGCATGTCCATCACCACCACGTCGGGTTGCACCGCGGCGGCCCGTCGTCGTGCCGCGTCCACCCCGTCTGCGGTGGCGACGACGGTGAATCCCGACTCGGCCAGATCTCGGGCCACCGCGTCGCGCCAGATCGGGTGATCGTCGACGACCATCACCGTCGGATGCACAGTTCCCACTCGGTTCCCTCCCCGACTTCGGTGTGCAACACGGCTTCTCCACCCAGCGCCGCCAGCCGGCCGACGATCGACTTCGAGACGCCGAGCCGGCCCTGCTGCGCTGCCTCCGCCAGCCGGCCCGGCGGGATGCCGCCGCCGTCGTCGCGGACGCTGACCGTGACGCTGTCGCCGAGGTCCTCGCACAGCACGAACGCCCGCGCCTCGGGGCCGGCGTGCCGGCGCACATTGTCCAGCGCGTTGCCGACCGCGGCATCCAATTCTGTTGCCACTGCGCCGGCCAGCGGGACCGTCGTGGCCGGCAGGCTCACCGACACCCGGTCATCCTCGTGACGGCTCAGCAGGGCCCGCAGGTCCGTCTCACCCTCGTCGGCGCCCCAGGCCAACTCCGAAGAGCTCACCAGCCGGCGCAGCGCCCGTTCCTGCTCACCGGCGAGGTCGGCCAACTCGGCTGCGGCACCACCGATCTCACGACCACGACGGGCGACCAGCGCCAGCACCTGAATGACACCGTCGTGGACGTGCCGCGAAAGCCGTTCGCGTTCTTCGGCCGCCGCCGAGAGCCTGGCCGCGCGCTGCAGCTCGTCGTGGGCCCGACGTGCCGTCTGGGCGGCGATACCCACCGCCAGCCCGAGCGCCAGCTCGATGATCACCGTGGCATTGCGGCCGAAGTTGAGGCTCAGATAGCCCTTGACATACGCGCTGGCTGCGGTGACGACCACCGCGGCCGGCATGCCGCCGGCGGCGCCGAACTGCAGTGCCGCCGAGATCACGGCGTTGGTGGCCCACAACGTCGTCGGCCAGGTCTGGTTGTCCAGCGCCCACTGACGGGAGGCGACCACCTCGGTGGACAGCATCAGCACCACCACCACGACGAGTTCGGCGACCACCCACGCCGGACGCCGCCCGTAGCCGGTCAGGTAGGCCACAGCACACGCCGCACTCCATGCGATCAGCACCGCGAACAGCACCCAGCCCAGAACGGGGCGGGCCAGGTCGTCGTTGACGGCGATCTGAAACCCCAGCGCGTACCCGCAGCTCAGCAGGCGGAACAGCTGCGCCGCCCGCCACAGCGGCGCGGTCGCATCCTGATCCCCGAGCACGGCAGTTACACGAATTTCCAAGCGGCGCGGGCGATCGCCAGCTCTTCGTTGGTGGGGACCACCAGAACCGTGGTGCGCGAGTCATCGGCCGAGATGATCCGCGCACCCTTGCCAGAGCCGTTGCGCTGCGGATCGACGGTGATGCCCAGCCCCTCCAGGCCGGCCAGCGCATCGGCGCGCACGTCGGCCACGTTCTCCCCGACCCCGGCGGTGAAGGCGATCGCGTCGGTCCGGCCGAGCACCGCCAGGTAGGCCCCGACGTACTTGCGCAGCCGATGGATATAGACGTCATAGGCCAGCCCGGCCGCCTCGCCCGCGGCGCCGCCGGCCGCGCGCTGGTCCAGCAACTCCCGAAAGTCGTTGACCCCGCTGAGTCCCTTCAGTCCGGAGCGGCGGTTCAGCAACTCGTCGAGCTGCGCGACTCCCATGCCGGCGGTCCTATTGAGATGGAACAGCACACCGGGATCGATGTCGCCGCTGCGGGTTCCCATCACCAGGCCCTCCAGCGGGGTCAGCCCCATCGAGGTCTCGACGGCCATTCCGCCGCGCACCGCCGACGCCGAGGCCCCGTTGCCCAGATGCAGCACGATGGTATTCAGCTCGGCCGGATCGCGACCCAGGACCGCGGCGGTCTCCCGCGAGACGTATTCGTGCGAGGTGCCGTGGAATCCGTAGCGGCGGATGCCGTATTCGGTGGCAACGTCGTGATCGATCGCGTAGTGGGCGGCAGCCGGCGGTAGCGAATGGAAGAAGCCGGTGTCGAACACCGCCACGTGCGGCACGTCGGGAAAGTCTTTGCGGGCCACCTCGATTCCGATCACGTTGGCCGGATTGTGCAGCGGCGCCAACTCGTCAAGCCGCTCCACCTCGGCCACCACCTCATCGGTGATCAGCGTGGGCGCGTGGAACAGGTTGCCCCCGTGCACCACCCGGTGTCCCACGGCACGCACAGCAGCCAGGTCGATGCCGGAGTCGATGAGCTGCCGATGAATCAGCCGCAGCCCGGCGGTGTGGTCGGCCACCGGGCTGTCCGCCTCGCCGATCTGCTCCACCAGTCCGGAAAGCAGCGCGGTCCCGGCCACCGGATCGACCAACTGGTACTTGATCGACGACGAACCGGAGTTGAGGACGAGCACCAAGCCGGTCATGTCGCCGCTCCCTGGGCCTGGATCGCGGTGATCGCCACCGTGTAGACGATGTCATCGACCAGCGCGCCCCGGGACAAGTCGTTGACCGGTTTGGCCAGCCCCTGCAGCACCGGGCCGATCGCGATCGCACCGGCACTGCGCTGCACCGCCTTATAGGTGTTGTTACCGGTGTTCAGATCCGGGAACACCAGCACGGTGGCTCGCCCCGCCACCGGCGAATCGGGCATCTTGGCCGCGGCCACCCCCGCGTCGACTGCGGCGTCGTACTGGATCGGGCCGTCGGCCAGCAGGTCCGGCCGACGCTCATGCACCAATTGTGTTGCGGCACGGACCTTGTCGACGCCCGCGCCGGCACCGGACTCACCCGTCGAGTACGACAGCAGCGCCACCCGGGGCTCGATACCGAAGGCGGCCGCGGTGGCCGCCGAGGAGACGGCGATATCAGCGAGTTGCTCGACGGTCGGGTCCGGCACCACGGCACAGTCGCCGTAGGCCAGCACCCGGTCGGACAGGCACATCAGGAACACACTGGACACTGTCGAGACTCCGGGTGCGGTTCGGATGATTTCGAACGCCGGGCGGATGGTGTGCGCGGTGGTGTGCGCGGCACCCGAGACCATCCCGTCGGCGAGACCCAACTGCACCATCATCGTGCCGAAATATGAGATGTCCCGCATGATTTCGCGGGCACGCTCCTCGGTCATCCCCTTGTGTGCGCGCAGCCGGGTGTATTCGGCGCCGAAGGACTCCAGCAGATCGCTGGAGTTCGTATCGATCACCTGCGCGGCGTCCAGGTCCACACCGAGCTCGGCACCGCGCCCGCGCACCGTGTCCTCGACCCCGAGCAGTGTCAGGTCGACGATCCCGCGGGACAGTAACCGCCCGGCCGCCAACAGGATCCGGTCGTCGAAGCCTTCCGGAAGAACGATGTGACGCCGGTCGGACCGGGCCCGCTCCAGCAGCTGGTACTCGAACATCTGCGGGGTCACCACGGTCGACGCCGGAACCCGGACTTTCTCGGCGAACTCCGCACCGTCGACGTGGGCGGCCATCAGCGCGAGTGCGGTGTCGATCTTGCGCAGCGAGCCGACGGTGATCCGCGATCCGGTGTGCGACACCTGTTCCGCGGTGTCGTAGGTGCGGTGACCGGTGGCGATCATCGGCAGCGTCGGACGCATACCCTTGACGAGTTTGTCCACGGCCGGGTGGGGCAACAGCCCACCGTTGAGAATGACCCCTGCCAGCGACGGAAAGCCGGGCGCCTCATGGGCATTCAGCAGTGCCAGCAGCACATCGGTGCGGTCGGCCGGCACGATCACCACCTGGCCCTCGCTGAGCCGTTCCAGGATGTTCTCGGCCGTCATACCGCCGACCATCACGCTGAGCGCCTCTCGGCGCATCAGCTCGGGGTCGCCGCTGTAGACGGTGCCGCCCAGGGCTGTGCACAGTTCGGCCATCGTCGGGGCCGACAACAACGGCACTTCCGGAACCGCGAACGCCGGCACGTCGATTCCCGCCAAAGCGGTGGTGACCTCCGCGAGCCGGTCGGGATCGCAGCGGTTGGCGATCACCGCGGCCGGCCGTGCATGCACCGAAGCCACATCGGCCAGGCAGCGTGCGGTGATCTCGGAGATCGACTGCGGGTCGCGGTTGTGGCCGTTGACGGCCAGGACCAGCGGTGCACCCAGATTCACGGCGACGCGGGCGTTGAAGCTCAACTCACTCGGGTTGACGACGTCGGTGAAGTCACTGCCCACCACCAGCACGGCATCACATTGCCGGGCGACCTCGTGGAAGCGCGAGACGATCTCACTCAACGCGGCTTCGCGGTCGGCGTGGACCTGCTGAAAGGTCACGCCGCGGCAGCCGGTGTGGTCGTCGAGCTTGGCGGTGGCGTGCGCGAGCAGCAGTTCGAGTTGCTCGTCGGTCTCCTCAAGCGACCGGACGATCGGCCGGAACACCCCGACCCGTGAAGCGGATGCGGCGAGCAGGTGCAGCAGCCCCAGTGCGATCACGGTCTTTCCGGTACCGCCTTCGGCGGCGGCCAGATAGATACTCGACGTCGGGGTGTCGGAGGTCGGCTCGCTCATGATGAGTTCAACCTAACCGGCCGACTCCTCGGTTGGGTCGGCGAATCATGGAACAGGGCCGCAGGCTCGGACGGCTGGCGACTACTTGCCGGGCATGCAGGCGGCGGCGAAGACGTTGAACCACACCACGTGGCAGCCGGCCGGCGGTGTCGCCGGGCCGGCGGGCGCCGAAGCGCCGGCCATCATCGGCGCCGCAGGCACGACGGGCGCGGGTTGCGCGCCGCCACCGGGGCCGGCTGAGGTGGTGACAACAGCACCGGGTCCCGGTGCCGGAGTGGCACCGTCGGCGTCGGGGGCGGCGAATGCCACGCCGGCCGGCGCCATGCCGACCGCCAGCAGTCCGGCGGCGACAACACCCAAAGAACGCGCAACAGAATTGCTCATGTGAATTTTACTCATGCGAATTCAAGCCTTCCAAAAATAAATATTATCGCGTCCGTTAATCTACATTTCTTCCACGCGATGGAATTAATCGTATATCGGCATACGAGTGAGTTCAACGCGGCAGCGCGTGACGTTCGACCAGGAATTCAATAGCTGTGACGGCCGTCTCGATCTTCGGAGACAGACTCACACGGTGCGCCCGATAGGCGATATCCATGACCGTATTGGCGCGCGCATTCGACAGGTTGTCATTATGCTTCATCAATACCGCCGGGATCTCATCGCCGACCTTTCCGCTGTCGGGCAGATCGCACAGCGTGCAGCCGGCCGTGACGGCCTGATCGGGTTGCCTGTATTTGAGCCCGCACCGCCAGGGCGTTGAAGAAGGTCTCGTCTGGCGATGCTGTGCCGCTGGCCGGACACCCCCGAGGGGCGTGACGACCGGGACGGCTGTGGGCTGCTGCACCAGAACAGCCACAACTCCCCGGTGCTGCGCGCCGGCGTGACCGGGCACCTGGCCGGCATCAATTGCGCACGCGGCCGATTTTCCCGGGATCGACTGGCGCTGCAACGGTGCTGCAACGTGGTGATTCGTATCTTCGGTGGCGACCGCCACACCATGCAGGTAGGGAGCAGCACCGTGACCGTGATCGACACCGTTCCCGACGTCGCGGATGCCGAGGCCGATCGGTTGAGTTTCTGGGCGGCTCAGGCCCGCCGGCTGGACTGGGACACCGACTTCACCCAGGTACTCGACTACACCGACGCCCCGTTCGCCCGCTGGTTCGCCGACGGAAGGCTCAACGTTGCCCACAACTGCATCGACCGCCATGTCGCCGCCGGCCACGGCGACCGCATCGCCATCCACTGGGAGGGCGAACCCGGCGACCATCGCACCATCAGCTATGCCGACCTGCAAACCGACGTCTCCCGCGCAGCCAACGCCCTGACCACTCTGGGCCTGGTCGCCGGGGACCGGGTCGCGATCTACCTGCCGATGATCCCCGAAGCCATCGTCGCCATGCTGGCCTGCGCCCGTCTCGGCGTGCTGCACACCGTGGTGTTCGGCGGCTTCGCCGCACACGCGCTGCGCGACCGGATCAACGACGCAGCCGCCAAACTCGTCATCACCTCTGACGGCCAATACCGTCGCGGGGTCGCCGCCGCCCTCAAACCCGCCGTCGACGAAGCCTTGAGCACCGCCCCCGAAGAAAGCACCGTGGCCCACGTCCTGGTGGTGCGCCGCACCGGCGGCGACATCGCCTGGACGCACGGCCGCGACCTGTGGTGGCACGACGTCATGGCAACCGCCGCCCCGCACCACACCCCCGAGGCCTTCCCCGCCGAACAGCCACTGTTTCTGCTCTACACCTCCGGCACAACCGGAAAACCGAAGGGCATCGTGCACACCTGCGGCGGCTACCTGACCCAGGCCGCCTACACCCACCAGGCGATCTTCGACCTCAAACCCGAATCGGACGTCTTCTGGTGCACCGCCGACGTCGGCTGGGTCACCGGCCACACCTACGCGGTGTACGGGCCGCTGGCCAACGGCACCACCCAGGTGATCTACGAGGGCACCCCGGAGTTCCCGAACCAGCACCGCCACTTTCAGATCATCGAAAAGTACGGCGTGACAATCTATTACACCGCCCCGACGCTGATCCGCACCTTCATGAAATGGGGCGCCGAGGTGCCCGACGCCCACGACCTGACCAGTCTGCGGCTGCTCGGTTCGGTCGGTGAGCCGATCAACCCCGAGGCCTGGCGCTGGTACCGGCGGGTGATCGGCGCGGACGCGGTGCCGGTGGTCGACACCTGGTGGCAGACCGAGACCGGCGCCGCCATGATCAGCCCGCTGCCCGGGGTCGCCGCGGCCAAACCGGGTTCGGCGATGACCCCGCTGCCGGGAATCTCGGCGCGCATCGTCGACGACCACGGCGACCTCATCGCACCCGCCGACGGCTCCGCCGAACCTGTCACCGGGTACCTGGTGATCGATCAGCCCTGGCCGGCGATGGCCCGCGGAATCTGGGGCGACGACCAGCGTTTCATCGACACCTACTGGTCGCGATTCGCCGACCAGGGCTGGTATTTCGCCGGTGACGGCGCCCGCTACGACGCCGACGGCGACATCTGGGTGCTGGGCCGGATCGATGACGTGATGAACGTGTCCGGGCACCGCATCTCCACCGCCGAAGTGGAGTCCGCCCTGGTCGGCCACGACGCGATCGCCGAGGCGGCCGTGGTCGGGGCGATCGACGAGCAGACCGGCCAGCGCATCTGCGCGTTCGTGGTGGTGGCCAAGAGCTACAGCGACTGGTCCGACGTCGACGACGCGATCATCGGCGAACTGCGGACGCGCGTGGCCGCCGAGATCTCCCCGATCGCCAAACCCCGCATGGTGCATGTGGTTCCGGAACTGCCCAAGACCCGCAGCGGCAAGATCATGCGGCGACTGCTGCGCGATATCGCCGACGGCCGCGAACTCGGCGACACCTCGACCCTGGTCGACCCGAGTGTCTTCGAAGCGATCCGGACCGGTCGATAGCCACACGCGGTCAGCTGCAGGATTATCTGACTCGGGCGATGCAGTCCGGCTATCGACCGCGGAGCAGCTCCAGCACCTCGCTGAGCTGGCCGCCGACCGTGTGGATCTGACCACCGAGCGTGGTACCCAGCGCGTCGATCCGACCACCGAGCGTGGCATCCAGCGCGTCGATCCGACCACCGAGCGTGGCATCCAGCGCGTCAACCTTCTGGTCGATGCCTTCGACCAGCTCGTAAAGCGCGTCAATATCGGCTCGCTGCTGGCGCGCCTGGCGTTCGGTCTCGCGCTGCGTCATCCCCGAAAGCTTAGGAGCTCGCCGACGCCGGCGTATTCCAAGTTCCACAGCCCTTGATCCCGCGCAGTGATCCGCCACGACGCCGCTGATTCAGGCCAGCTCGGAGTCCAGCCCCGCCAGATGACCGCGGGCTCGTGCGCAGACCGCCGTGTCGCCGTTGGCGGTGTCGTGCAGCAACTGCCACCCTTCACGGTCGTCCCGACCCTCGGGAAGATCCAGCCACCGCCGCATCGCGGCCGTATTGCCCGACGCCAGCACCGCGCCGCGCATGCTGGTGCTCAGTTCGGTGCGCAGCCGTCCGATGCCGGGCGACAGCGACCGGGGCAGCAGCGGTCCCTGGTACTGCCCCATCGCGGTCCGCACATCGGCCGCATCCAGGGCGGTCAGTACATCGCCGATATCGCTGCTGATCGGTTTGAGCAGCCGGTAGGGCCGGGAGTCGATGAAGTCGGCGCCGATGGCCTTGCGCAGTCGCGACATCTCGGCGCGAATCGTGACCGGGTCCAGGTCGGTTTCGTCGAGCAGTATCGCCAGATGGTCGGCGGTCAATCCCTCGGGGTGACGGCTGAGCAACGCCAAGATCTCGGCGTGCCGACCGCTCAGGGTCGTCCCCCGAACGTGCCCACCGGCGTCGGTCACCACCCAGCGCGACGGCCCGGGGCCCAGCACCGTCAGGCGGGCGCTCACCGCCGGGTTGGTCCCCACACCGGCCAGCCGCAGCAGCGCCAACTGGTTCTCCACCGCGACCGCCGTCGCGCGCAGCAAGGCCAGAGTGGTCGGGGTGACCACCCGGCCACTACCGGTCACGTTGATAGCGCCGATCACCGCACCGGTGGCACGGTCATGGACGGGCACCGCCGTACAGTTCCAGGGGTGCACCGCGCGGGAGAAATGTTCCGCTCCGCGGATCTGCACCGGGCGATCCAGCGCCAGCGCGGTCCCGGGTGCGTTGGTTCCCACCCGACTTTCGCTCCAGTCGGCGCCGGGCACGAAGTTCATCGCTTCGACGCGTCGGCACACCCGACGATCACCTTCCACCCACAGCAGCGTGCCGTCGTCGCCGACTACGGCCACCACCACCCCGGAAGACGCCGCATCATCGGTCAACAGCTGCCGAATCACCGGCATCGCCGCCGTCAGCGGATGCCCGTCACGCACCGCGGCCAGTTCATCGGAGATCACCTGCTGCGGCGGGCCGTCGGGATCGACCCCTCCAGCCAGGCTGCGCTGCCAGCTCTGCGCAATCACCGGCGACAGCGGCGTCGTACCCAGGTATGCAGCGTCGATTCCCCCGGCGACGAACCGTTCGTGGATGTCGCGCAACGTCGACCTCAGGTTCCGCTCGTCGGCGATTCCCTCGATCGGCATTGCATCACGCTCCAACTCGCGCAACGGCCCCATACGGTGCTCCCAGGGTAGTCCGATCGCCAACCGGGCGTAACAACCTTCCGCTACCGGTAATCGATCACCATCCGGCCGTCGATCTGTCCGCGGTCCATCCGGTGGAAGATGTCGTTGATGTCCTCCAGCTTGGCGGTGGTCACGATGGGCTTGATCAGACCGCGGGCATAGAAGTCGAGCGCCTCGGCCAGGTCCTGCCGGCTACCGACCATCGAGCCCCGGATGGTCAGTTCGTTGACCGCGATGTCGAAGATCGTCGCCGGGAAGTCCCCGGGCGGCAGGCCTAGGAAGACGATGGTGCCGCCGCGGCGGGCCATCCCGATCGCCTGCGCGAACGCCTGGGGATGCACCGCGGTGACCAGCACACCATGCGTTCCGCCGGTGAGCTTGCGGGCTTCGGCGGCCACGTCGACAGTGCGCGCGTTCAGGGTGATCTCGGCGCCCAGCCGAGCGGCCAGCGCCAGCTTCGGGTCGTCGACGTCGACGGCCAGCACCCGCATCCCCATCGCCCGGGCGTATTGCACCGCGACGTGGCCGAGCCCACCGATGCCGGAGATCGCCACCCATTGGCCGGGCCGGGTCTCGGTTCGCTTCAGGCCCTTGTAGACGGTGACACCGGCGCACAGAATCGGTGCGACTTCCACCGGGTCGGCGCCGTCCGGGATTCGGGCCGCATAGTCTGCGTTGACCAACATGTAGCTACCGAAGCTGCCGTTGACCGCGTACCCGCCGTTCTGCTGCTTCTCGCACATGGTTTCCCGGCCGGTGTGGCAGTATTCGCAACGTCCGCACGCCGACCACAGCCAGGCGTTGCCGACCTTGTCGCCCACCTCGAGATCGTCGACACCCGGACCGAGTGCGACCACAGTGCCGTATCCCTCATGGCCCGGAACAAACGGCGGCTGCGGCTTGACCGGCCAGTCACCTTGTGCGGCATGCAGGTCGGTGTGGCATACGCCGGAGGTCTCGAGCTTCACGAGAGCTTCCCGGTAACCGGGGGTGGGCAACGGCAATTCGGAAACCTGCAGCGGCGCACCGAATTCAGTGACAATCGCGGCCTGCATGGTTGCGATGGGCGGCGCGGCTGTGCGGGCGGTTTGGGAGGCGCTGGTCATCGTTCGTTCCTATCTTCGAGGGTGGATTCCTTCAACTGGGTTGCGGCTCAGAAGAATCCCGGGGCGCTGGTGGAGTAGGACACCAGCAGGTTCTTGGTCTGCTGGTAGTGGTCGAGCATCATCTTGTGGTTCTCCCGGCCGATGCCGGACTGCTTGTAGCCGCCGAACGCGGCGTGCGCCGGGTAGGCGTGATAGTTGTTCACCCACACCCGGCCGGCCTGAATGTCGCGGCCGGCCCGGTAGGCGGTGTTGCCGTCGCGGCTCCACACCCCGGCGCCGAGTCCGTACAGCGTGTCGTTGGCCTTTGCGATGGCGTCTTCGTAGTCGCGGAAAGAGGTGACCGCGAGGACCGGGCCGAAGATCTCCTCCTGAAAGATCCGCATCTTGTTATGACCGGTG
The DNA here is from genome assembly GCF_020172665.1 of [Mycobacterium] zoologicum. Classification (GTDB taxonomy): domain Bacteria; phylum Actinomycetota; class Actinomycetes; order Mycobacteriales; family Mycobacteriaceae; genus Mycobacterium; species Mycobacterium zoologicum. Next base: position 3,335,511 of record NZ_CP083985.1, read on the forward strand.
AAGACGGTCGGCTGCACGTAGTACCCGCCGGACAGTTCCCCGCCGAGGTCGGCGCGCTGTCCGCCGGCGACAATCGTGGCGCCCTCGTCCTTGCCGATCTCGATGTAGGACAGGATCTTCTCCAACTGGTCGTTGGAGGCCTGCGCCCCGATCATGGTCGCGGTGTCCAGCGGGTCACCTTGCCGGATCGCCTTGGTGCGGATCGTGGCCAAGTGCAGAAACTCGTCGTAGATGTCGTCCTGAACCAACGCCCGCGACGGGCAGGTGCAGACCTCGCCCTGATTGAGGGCGAACATCGCAAAGCCCTCCAGAGTCTTGTCGCGGAATTCGTCGTCGGCTGCCAACACGTCGGCGAAGAAGATGTTCGGGCTCTTGCCGCCCAACTCCAGCGTGACGGGGATCAGGTTCTGGCTGGCGTACTGCATGATCAGGCGCCCGGTGGTGGTCTCTCCGGTGAACGCCACCTTGGCGATCCGGTTCGAAGAGGCCAACGGCTTTCCGGCCTCGGCGCCGAATCCGTTGACCACATTGAGCACTCCGGCCGGCAGCAGGTCTGCGATCAGGCTCATCAGGTACAGGATCGAGGCCGGAGTCTGCTCGGCCGGTTTGAGCACCACCGCGTTGCCGGCTGCCAGCGCGGGCGCCAGCTTCCAGGTGGCCATCAGGATCGGGAAGTTCCACGGGATGATCTGGCCCACCACCCCCAGCGGCTCGTGAAAGTGATAGGCGACGGTGTCCTGGTCGATCTGACTGAGCGCACCCTCTTGGGCGCGGATCGCCGCTGCGAAATAGCGGAAGTGGTCGACCGCGAGCGGCAGGTCGGCGTTCAGTGTCTCCCGGATCGGTTTGCCGTTGTCCCACGACTCGGCCACCGCGAGCGCCTCGAGATGCTGCTCCATCCGATCGGCGATCTGGTTCAGCACCTTCGCCCGTTCGGCCGGGGAAGCCTTACCCCAGGCCGGTGCCGCCGCGTGCGCGGCGTCCAGCGCCCGGTCGATATCGGCCGCGGTGGAGCGGGCGACCTCGCAAAACACCTGACCGGTCACCGGGGTGCGGTTCTCGAAATAGTTGCCGCTGATCGGCGGCACCCACTGGCCGCCGATGAAGTTGTCGTAGCGCGACGAGAACGACATCAGCGAGCCTTCGGCGCCGGGTTGGCGATAGACCGCCATAATTCCTCCTCATGTGCGAACTGTGGCTGCGATCACACACAAGGTAGGGCTGGCCGGGTTGCATCACCGTTGCAACGACTCAGACGCGGTTTGGCGCACCGGCTCCTGCACCGCCGAACAACTGCAGGGCCGCGGTGGGCTCAGCCGATCCGATCGATCGCGGCGCTCAACCGCGCCACCGTTCCCTCGACATCGGCCAGCTTGTCCAGGCCGAACAAGCCCACCCGGAAGGTGCTGAACGTCGCCGGTTCGTCGCATTGCAGCGGCACTCCCGCCGCGGTCTGAAGCCCCTGGGCCAGAAATTTTTTCCCGGTACGGATCTCGGGGTCGGTGGTGTAGCTGACCACCACGCCGGGCGCTTCGAATCCCGGCGCGGCCACGCTGGGGAAGCCGCGTTCGGCCAGCAGCGCACGCACCTTGCGCCCCAGGGCGAACTGTTGCTCGCGCACCGCGCCGAAGCCGCGCGCGCGGGTCTCGGCCATGGCGTCGCGCAGGCCTCTGATGACCCCGGTCGGCATGGTCGCGTGATAGGCGTGGCCACCGTTCTCGTAGGCCACCATGATGTCGCGCCATTTCTTCAGATCCAGCGCGAAGCTGGTGCTCTGGGTGCGCTCCATGACCTCCGCCGCCCGGCTGGACAGGCAGACCGCGGCGCAGCCCGGGTCGGCACTCCAGCCCTTCTGCGGCGCGGTCACCAATACGTCGACGCCGAGCGCTGCCATATCGACCCAGACGACGCCCGAGGCGATGCAGTCCAGGACCAGCAGGCCGCCCACCGCCGCTGTCGCCGCGCCGAGGCGCGCCAAGTAGTCGTCGGGCAGGAGGATTCCGCTGGCGGTCTCCACGTGCGGGACGAACACCACCGCCGGCCGGGTCCGCGCGATCGCCTCCTCGACCTCGTCGATGGGCGCGGGCGCGAAGGGCGCCTGGTCGCCGTCGCCGGTCGGGCGCGCCTTGAGCACGGTGATGCGGTCGGTGATGCGGCCGGTCTGAAGGATCTGACTCCACCGGTAGCTGAAGAACCCGTTGCGGACGACGAGTACCTCGGCGTCGTTGGCGAACTGGCGCGCCACCGCCTCCATCCCGCAGGTTCCGTTGCCGGGCACCACGATTGCCACGTCGGCGTGGTACACCTCGCGCAGCATGGCCGAGACGTCGTTCATGACGTCCTGGAAGCGCGCGGACATGTGGTTGAGCGCCCGGTCGGTGTAGACGACGGAGTACTCCAGAAGGCCGTCTGGGTCTACTTCGGGCAGAAGTCCTGGCATGAAGCCTCTCCTAGCGTCGGTGGACTGATCAGCGCAGCAGGTGCCGGCTCATCACGACGCGCTGAATCTGGTTGGTGCCCTCATAGATCTGGGTGATCTTGGCGTCGCGCATCATCCGCTCCACCGGGAAGTCGGTGGTGTAGCCCGCGCCACCGAACAACTGCACAGCGTCGGTGGTGACCTCCATGGCCACATCCGAGGCGAAGCACTTCGACGCCGCCGAGATGAATCCCAGACCGGTCTCGCCACGCTCGGCGCGCGCCGCAGCCGAATACACCATCAACCGGGCGGCCTCCAGCTTCATCGCCATGTCGGCGAGCATGAACTGCACACCCTGGAAGCTGCTGATGTTCTTCCCGAACTGCTTGCGGTCCTTGGTGTATTCGATCGCCGCATCCAACGCGCCCTGGGCGATACCCACGGCTTGGGCACCGATGGTCGGCCGGGTGTGATCGAGCGTGCGCAGCGCGGTCTTGAATCCGGTACCGGGCTCCCCGATGATCCGGTCGCCGGGAATCCGGCAGTTCTCGAAATACAACTCCGTTGTCGGCGAACCCTTGATGCCGAGCTTGTGCTCCTTGGGCCCGATGGTGAAGCCCTCGTCGTCGATGTGCACCATGAACGCCGAGATGCCGTTGGCGTCCAGGTCCGGGTCGGTCACCGCCATCACCGTGTACCAACTGGACTTGCCGCCGTTGGTGATCCAGCACTTGGACCCGTTGAGGATCCAGTCGTCTCCGTCGGCCTTGGCCCGGGTGCGCATCGCCGCGGCGTCACTGCCCGCCTCACGCTCGGAGAGCGCATAGGAGGCCATCACCTCACCGGCCGCCAGACCCGGCAGGACCTGCGCCTTGAGTTCCTCGGAACCGGACAGGATCAGGCCCATCGTGCCCAGCTTGTTCACCGCCGGGATCAACGACGACGAGGCACACACCCGCGCCACTTCCTCGATGACGATGCACGCCGCCACCGAGTCCGCACCCTGACCGCCGTACTGCTCGGGCACGTGCACGGCGTTGAAGCCCGAGGCGTTCAGCGCCACCAGGGCCTCCTCGGGGAAGCGCGCCTTCTCGTCGACATCCTTGGCGTACGGAGCAATCTCCTTCTCCGCCAACGCCCGAATCGCCGACCGCAACTCATCATGCTCCTCAGGGAGCTTGAACAGATCGAACGAGGGATTCCCGGCCCACCCAGCCATCACAGCCTCCTAAGCTACTCGCCGGTGACTTTACCTTGAAGCGCGGCGTCTTTCGCAAGCACGACGTCGGCCAACCGATCCTGAAATGCCACCATCCGGGCCCGCATCGTCGCGTCGGCGGAGCCCAGAATACGCGCCGCCAGCAAACCCGCGTTGCGTGCGCCGCCGATGGAAACCGTCGCCACCGGCACGCCGGCCGGCATCTGCACAATCGACAGCAAAGAGTCCAACCCGTCCAGGTGAGCCAGCGGCACCGGGACCCCGATCACCGGCAGCGGTGTGGCCGAAGCCACCATCCCCGGCAGGTGCGCAGCGCCACCCGCCCCGGCGATGATCACCTCGATGCCCCGGCCCGCTGCGTCGCGGGCGTAGTCGAACATCCGTTGCGGGGTGCGGTGCGCCGAGACGACCCCGACCTCGAAGGGGATCTCGAACTCGGCCAGCGCCAGCGCCGCCTCCTCCATCACCGACCAGTCGCTGTCGCTGCCCATGATCACGCCGACCCGGGGTCCGGGCTTGTGCTCACTCATGCGGGTCCCATCCATCGCTCCATTCCCCGTGCGACAACCAGTGTGCCGCGCTTTCGGCCCGTTCACGCAGCTTCGCCCACTCCGACAAGTCATCCCCGAGCAGATTGATGTGCCCGATCTTGCGTCCGGGCCGTTCGCCCTTGCCGTACAGGTGCACTCGCGCGTCGGGATAGCGGGCGAACAGGTGGTGCAGCCGCTCGTCCATCGTCATCGTCGGCGGTTCCGCAGCACCCAGCACATTGGCCATCACGGTCACCGCAACCACCGGGGAGGTGGCTCCCAGCGGGTAGTCCAGCACCGCGCGTAGATGCTGTTCGAACTGACTGGTGGCGGCGCCGTCCATGGTCCAGTGGCCGGAGTTGTGCGGACGCATCGCCAGCTCGTTGACCAACAGGGCGCCGTCCGTCGTCTCGAACAGCTCGACCGCCAGCACCCCGACGACACCCAACTCGTCGGCCAGGCGGAGCGCCAATCGCTGTGCCGCAGCAGCTGATTCGTCGGACAGATCCGGAGCCGGCGCGATCACCGTCACGCAGATCCCGTCCTGTTGCACGGTCTCGACCACCGGCCACGCCGCGCCCTGACCGAACGGTGAGCGGGCGACCAGCGCGGAGAGCTCGCGACGCATCGCGACTCGTTCCTCGGCCAGCACCGCCACCCCGGCGGCCAGGTAGTCGGCCACAGCGGCTCGGGCCTGCTCGGCGTCGTCGACGATCGAGACCCCGCGCCCGTCGTAGCCGCCCCGGGCCGCCTTGATCACCATCGGACCACCCGTCACGACGGCGAACTCGTCGACTGCGTCGACAGTCTCGATGGCGGCGAATCGCGGCACCGGCGCCCCCAGCGCCGCCAGCTTGCGCCGCATCACCAGCTTGTCCTGGGCGTGCAGCAGCGCGGCCGGCGGCGGCGCCACGGTGACGCCCTCGGCGACCAGCTTCTCCAGCAACTCACCTGGGACGTGCTCGTGGTCGAACGTGAGCACGGTGGCCCCGGCCGCGGCCCGGCGCAGGGCGTCGAGGTCGGTGTGCGATCCGATCACCACATCCGGGCTGACCTGGGCCGCCGGTTCGTCGGCGTCGGCGGCGAGCACCCGCAGCCGCTGACCGAGCGCGATCGCCGCCTGATGGGTCATCCGGGCCAGCTGGCCGCCGCCGACCATGGCGACCAAGGGGTAACGCCCGCTTGCGGGGGACGTGGAAGGCGCAGACACGGGCAATATCGTGTCACGACCGCCGGCAGAGGTCGTTATCCAGTCGTTAGGCGGGAGACCCGCAGAGTCCGTACACTGGCAACTTGTGTCTTTTACCGACGCCACCATCGCCCGCCTGCCGCGGGTGATCCGACCCCTGGCCGAGCGCCACCACGAGTTGATCAAGTTCGCCATCGTCGGCGCGACCACCTTCGTGATCGACTCGGCGCTGTTCTACACACTCAAGCTGACGATCCTGTCGCCCAAGCCCGTCACCGCCAAGGTCATCTCCGGGATCGTGGCCGTGATCGCGTCCTACATCCTCAACCGCGAGTGGAGCTTCAAGGCACGGGGCGGCCGGGAACGCCACCACGAGGCGCTGCTGTTCTTCGGGGTCAGCGCCGTCGGCGTGCTGCTGTCGATGGCGCCGCTGTGGTTCTCCAGCTACGTGCTGCAGCTGCGGGCGCCCAATGTGTCCCTCACTGTTGAGAACATCGCCGACTTCATCTCGGCCTACATCATCGGCAATCTGTTGCAGATGGCGTTCCGGTTCTGGGCGTTTCGGCGCTGGGTCTTCCCCGACGAGTTCGGCCGCAGCGACGACGCTGCGCTCAGTGCGACTCTGGAGACCGGTGCGCTCGCCGAAGCCCTCGAGGACGCCGAATTGGACGGCGGCCCGGATACCGGTGTGGTGACACTGTTCCGGCGGCCTGCGTCTCAGCCGCCGACGGACGGGCTGTCGAAGACTTCGTGATACAACAGCGCGTGGACCTGTTCCACCCGCGGAATGTCGTAGAACTCCAACGGTTCCTGTGACGCCGACTCGATGACCAGGGTGCCGGTGCGCAGTATCCGGTCGATGAACCCGTGGACGAATTCCACACTGTTGATGCGTGCCAATGCGATGTCGATGCCGCTGCGGGTGAGCAACCCGTGCCGGAACATCACCCGGCGGTCGGTGATGACGAAGTGGGTGGTCAACCAGTTCAGGTACGGCAGGACCGCCAGCCAGCCGACCACCACCAGCCAGATCGCCCCGATCACCCCGACGACGACGTTCTTGGCGGTGGGATCCCAGGCGAGGGGGTTGACGATCCCCGCCAGGAAGCCGGCGCCGGCGGTGACCAGCAGGAGGGCCAGAATCGGCCCGATCAGCCGCTTGACGTGCGGGTGGCGGTGCAGCACCACATGTTCGTCGTCGGCCAGCACGCTCTCGGGGTAACCCACGACCGGCCCTAATTCGGCCGCAGCCGGGTGACGTCGCCGGCCGATACCGTCACGGTTTGGCCGCCGGTGTCGATGACAAGCCGCCCCGTCTCGTCGATGGCCTGCGCGACGCCTTCCACCCGCTGCTCGCCCGGCATGTCGGCGCGTACCCGCTCGCCCAGCGTGCAGCTGTGCCGCCGGTAGTCCGCGGCCAGTGCGTCATCGGCCCCGCCGGCCGTTCGCCAGGCCGAGATCCGCGCCGCGAGGTGACGAAGTACTTTTTCCGCCAAGATATTCCGGTCGAGCACTGAGGAACCGAGCATCGCCAGCGAGACGGCGGCCGGGTCCGGCGCCTCGTCGGCGGTCATCGTCACGTTCAGGCCGAGCCCGACGACGATGACGGGTTTCGGGGGTTGCTTGGGCGTGGCCACCTCGGCGAGGATTCCGGCCAGCTTGCCGTCTTTGGCGATGACGTCGTTGGGCCACTTCAGCCCGACCTGCAGGCCGGCCTCCGCGAGCGCGTCAGCCACCGCGACGCCGGTGGCCAGTGTCAGCCAGCCCCATCCCGACGTAGGCACGGTGTCGGCGGCGACCCCGACCGACAGTGCGAGCTGGCTGCGCGGTGGGGCGCTCCACTGCCTGCCGTGCCGGCCGCGGCCGGCGGTCTGGTGATCGGCCAGCAGCACCGCCCCGTCGATGTCGCCACCCGCCGCGGCGCGGGCCAGCAGGTCGGCGTTGGTGGAGCCGGTTTCGGCGATGACGTCCAGGCTGCGCCAGGGCAGGCCGGGTCCGGCCAGTCCGTCGCGCAGCACGGTGGCGTCCAGCGGCGGCCGGGGCGGCTGAGATTCCATTTCGCCAGCCTACGGGCGGTGGCGTGGCCGTACCGGTTGAAACGCCCGGCCGCGGGGTATGCGGATTGCAGATGTTGAGGAGGTGATCGCCATGGTCACCAGGGGGTTACGGCGACGAGTTCACCGTCGTCGCAGCACACAGTCGGTCGCCGTGTCGCTGACCAGTCGGTTCTTCGTGAAGAACGTGGTACGCGCCTGGGCGATCCGGCCTGACCTCGCCTGGCCGTTCGCGTCGGTCGACCGGTTCGCCGGTCTGGTGCCGTACGGCGGTTCCGCCGAGGTCCTGCGCGCCCGTCTGAGTCATTGTGTGGCCGAGCGGATTCAGGCAGCGGGAACCTCGGCGCAACAGGCGATTCTCTATCTGCACGGCGGCGCGTTCCTCACCTGTGGACTCAATACTCACCGTTCGCTGGCAGCGCGGCTGTCGAGGGCCGCCAATGCCTGCGTGCTCAACGTCGGCTATCGAATGTTGCCCTCGCACCGGATGTCCGATGCGATCGAAGACGCCCTGAGCGGGTTACGCTGGCTGCTCCGTCACGGCTATTCCCCGGAACAGATTGTGGTTGCTGGGGATTCGGCTGGGGGCTATCTGGCCTTCATGACCGTCTTGGCCGCCCAGCATTCGGAGAAGGTGAAACCCGCGGGCATAGCCGTTATCTCACCGTTCACCGACGCCAATCCGGCAGCGAAGCTGCGCCACCGCAATGCGGACCGATGCGCGATGTTCCCGTGCGGGGCGCTGTCGGTGTTCAGCCGTTATCTGCTCCGCGCCCGCGCCGCGTCGCCGGTGGATGCCGACCTGTCGTCGCTGCCGCCGGTGACCATCCACGCCAGCTCCGACGAACTGTTGCTGCCCGATGCCGAAATCATGGCCCAGCGTTTGGATACCGCCGGCGTCCGGTGCGATCTGCACCTGTGGGACGGCCAGATTCACGACTTTCCTCTGGCGGCCGACGTGCTCCCCGAAGGCCGGCGGGCCATCCGCTACATCGGCGAGTTCGTCCAGCAGGTCACCGAGGACCAAAGCCCTCCAGACCTGACCGCCGCATAGCCCGGGCCAGGGAACGCGCATGCCTCCCCATACCGGCCCACGGGTCGTCGCGTTCGACCATTCGCTTGGATACGTCGCGCAGTGTAAACAGATCCGAACGCATGCCGCGATCCTCGAGCTCGTCCCACTCCAGCGGGGTGGCGACCGGCGCACCTGGACGTGCCCGTACCGAGTACGGCGCTACCGCCGTCTGCCCGTAGACATTTCGCATGACGTCGACGTATAGGCGGCCGCCGCGGCCGCTCTTTCGGATCTCACTCGTGCGGTGCGCCGGATCGTCGTCGACGATGACTTGTGCAACAGCACGGGCGAACTCGCGAGCGGTGTCGAAGTCGGCGCTACCGCGCACCGGCGCGACGACGTGCAGGCCGCGCGAGCCCGTCGTCTGCACGTAGGGCGTCAGCTCCAGCGCCCGGAGCACCTCGGCGATGGCTCGGGCGGTGTCGCGCAGCACCGCGAAGTCATCGCCCGCCGGATCCAGGTCGAACACCAACCGGTTCGGAACATCCAAGTGCGGCTTGCGCGACAACCACGAATGCAGGGTTACGCAGTCCTGATTGGCGGCCCACACCAGAGCTTCGCGCCGCCGGACCACCGGATGCACGACGGTGCCGGTACCGGACTTCCGGGCGACCTCGGCACGGTCTATCCAGTCGGGCAGCGACGTGGCGAAGTTCTGCTGAATGAATCCCTCCTCCTCGATGCCGCCGGGGAATCGCGTCAGAGTGAGTGGACGACCATCCAGGTGCGGCACCATGACGGGCGCTATCTCGCGGTAGTAGTCGACGAGGTCGTTCTTGGTGAGCGCGGCGTGGGTGGCTGACGCAGGGAACAGCACCCGATCCGGGTGGGTGATCGCAACGTCGGGCTTCATCAGGACTGCATACCCGCGGACCCTGGACGGGTAAACCGAACCTCGTTTGTCACTTTATTCACTTGCGTCACTGTGGCTTTGGCGTCTGCGCGTGTCGGTGGGCGCCGCTACAATTAGCACATGTGTTCGAGTGATCGGGAGACAGTGGTCGAGCGTTCGACGCGCTGTCGGCCGATCTGGACCGGGCACTGGAGTTGGACTTCTCCGCCCTGACCCCGCGAGAATGCCTGGACCTGCTGAAGCGCTGCGAAGCCCTGCGCCGCCGGCTGCCCGCCGTCGAGCATCCCCTGGTCAACCTCCTGGCCGCCACCGACCCCGCCGAGATCGGCGGCAAACCCCACTGGGTCCTCGCCGATGCCCTGCGGATCACCCGCAGTGACGCCAAACGCCGGATCGACGACGCCGCCGACCTGGGGCCACGACGCGCCCTGACCGGCGAACCGTTGGAGCCGCTGTTGCCGGTGGTGGCCGCCGCCCAACGCAACGGACGCCTCGGCACCGGCCACGTGATCGTCATCCGCTCCTTCTTCGACTACCTACCCACCGACATCGATGCAGGCACCCTGGCCCAAGCCGAGGCGCATCTGACCGAACTGGCCGGCCGATGCCGCCCCGACGAATTAGCGAAGCTGGCCCAACACCTGGCCGATCACCTGCACCCCGACGGCGACGAACCCGAAGAACGCGCCGAACAACACCGAGCCCAACGCCGCGGGGTAGTGCTCGGTCCCCAAGACCGTGACGGCATGACCGCGATCACCGGCCACCTCGACCCGGCAGCACGCGCCGCCCTCGACGCCGTACTGGCCCGCTGGGCCGCACCCGGCATGGCCAACCCCGACGACGACACTCCGTGCCAGACGGGCACCCCCACCCAGGCCGCCATCGAGGCCGACCGCCGCAGCGCGGCCCAACGCAACCACGACGCCCTGGCAGCCATGGCCACCAACCTGCTGGCCTCCGGCGAACTCGGCAGCCACCACGGACTGCCCGCCACCGTCGTGGTCTCCCTCAGCCTCGCCGAACTGCAATCCGCCGCCGGCAAAGCCACCACCGCCGGCGGCACCTGGCTACCCGTCCGCGACCTCATCGCCCTGGCCTCGAAGGCCCACCACTACCTACGCATCTACAACGGCGCCAAAGAAATCGCGCTCTTTCACGCCAAACGCCTCGCCAACCCCGGCCAACGACTGGTGCTCTACGACAAAGAACGCGGCTGCACCCACCCGGGCTGCACCGTGCCCGCCCAACTCACCGAAGTCCACCACAACAACGACTACGCACGCACCCGCCGCACCGACATCAACGACCTCACCCTGCGCTGCAGACCCCACCACCGACTACTCTCCCACGGCTGGCAAACCCGCAAACGCCACAACGGCATCACCGAAACCCTGCCCCCAACCCACCTCGACCACGGCCAACCACGCACCAACACCTACCACCACCCCGAAAAACTGCTACGCGACAGCGAACCCCGAGAAGACGACGACGTGCCGTAACCGGTCCGGTCGGGCGATCCGACGGCCCACACTTTAAGATCGTTTCTTATGACTAGCGTTTCCGACGCCCATGTAGAGGCCCGAGCCGACCACGTCGTCGACCTCCACACCACCGCAGGCAAGCTCGCCGACCTCAAGCGCCGAACCGAGGAGACCCTGCACCCGGTCGGTGAGGCCGCGGTGGACAAGGTGCATGCCAAGGGCAAGCTGACCGCCCGCGAGCGAGTCTACGCCCTGCTGGACGAGGGGTCGTTCGTCGAGCTCGACGCGCTGGCCAAGCACCGCAGCACCAACTTCGGCCTGGGCGACAAGCGTCCTCTCGGCGACGGTGTGGTCACCGGTTACGGCACCATCGACGGCCGCGAGGTCTGCATCTTCAGCCAGGACGCCACCGTGTTCGGCGGCAGCCTCGGCGAGGTCTACGGCGAGAAGATCGTCAAGGTTCAGGAGCTGGCCATGAAGACCGGCCGCCCGCTGATCGGCATCAACGACGGCGCCGGCGCCCGCATCCAGGAGGGCGTCGTCTCGCTCGGCCTCTACAGCAAGATCTTCCGCAACAACATCCTCGCCTCCGGAGTGATCCCGCAGATCTCGCTCATCATGGGCGCGGCCGCCGGCGGCCACGTCTACTCCCCCGCGCTGACCGACTTCATCGTGATGGTCGACCAGACCAGCCAGATGTTCATCACCGGCCCCGACGTGATCAAGACCGTCACCGGTGAGGACGTCACCCAGGAGGAGCTCGGCGGCGCCCACACCCACATGGGCAAGTCGGGTACCGCGCACTACGTCGCCTCCGGCGAGCAGGACGCCTTCGAGTACGTCCGCGACCTGCTGAGCTACCTGCCGCCGAACAACTACGCGGACCCGCCGCGCTACCCGGCTCCTGCGGTCGAAGGTGCCATCGAGGACAACCTCACCGCCGAGGACATCGAACTCGACACCCTGATCCCGGACTCGCCGAACCAGCCGTATGACATGCACGAGGTCATCACCCGGATCCTCGACGACGACGAGTTCCTGGAAGTCCAGTCCGGTTACGCCCAGAACATCGTCGTCGGCTTCGGCCGTATCGAGGGCCGCACCGTCGGCATCGTCGCCAACCAGCCCACCCAGTTCGCCGGCTGCCTGGACATCAACGCCTCGGAGAAGGCCGCCCGGTTCATCCGGACCTGCGACTGCTTCAACATCCCGATCGTGCTGCTGGTGGATGTGCCCGGCTTCCTGCCCGGCACCGAGCAGGAGTACAACGGCATCATCCGGCGCGGCGCCAAGCTGCTCTACGCCTACGGTGAGGCCACCGTCGCCAAGATCACCGTCATCACCCGCAAGGCCTACGGCGGCGCGTACTGCGTGATGGGCTCCAAGGAAATGGGCGCCGACGTCAACGTGGCCTGGCCCACCGCACAGATCGCCGTGATGGGCGCGTCCGGCGCGGTCGGGTTCGTCTACCGCTCTCAGCTGTCGGAGGCCGCCAAGAACGGCGAGGACGTCGACACGCTGCGGCTGCAGCTGCAACAGGAGTACGAGGACACTCTGGTGAACCCGTATGTCGCCGCTGAGCGCGGCTACGTCGACGCGGTGATCCCGCCGTCGCACACCCGCGGCTACATCGCGACCTCGCTGCGGCTACTGGAACGCAAGATCGTCCAGCCGCTGCCCAAGAAGCACGGGAACATTCCGCTATGACGGACGAGACACCGGCAGCGGCCGACGAGCAGCGGGCCGCCGAGCCGCACATCCAGGTGCTGCGGGGCAACCCCAGCGATGTCGAGATCGCGGCTCTGGTCGCGGTGCTGGGCGCGGCCGGCGGCGGCAGCAGCGCCGAAGCCGGTGTGCAAGACCGCAACCTGTGGGGCCACCCGGTCGACAAGCTGCGCTATCCGCTGATCAGCTGGCAGCGCATCACCCTGCTTGAGCGCACCCATATGCGCCGGTGACGAGGCCGAGCGCCAGCGAGGCGGAGAATATCCGGCGCCGAAAGCACCGCCGGTGACCCGACTGGTCCTGGGCTCCGCCTCGTCCGGCCGGCTGGCCGTACTGCGCGGCGCCGGGATCGAGCCGCTGGTGGTGGTCTCGGGCGTCGACGAGGACGCCGTCATCGCCGAGCTTGGCCCCGATGCCCCCGCCGGGCAGGTGGTGGTCGCACTGGCCAAGGCCAAGGCCGAGGCGGTCGCCGCCGACCTGACCACAGACCTGGCCGGCGATTGCATTGTGGTGGGCTGTGATTCGATGCTGGAGCTCGACGGTCGGCTGCGCGGCAAGCCCGAATCCGCCGACGCCGCTCGCGCCCAATGGAACTCGATGGGCGGACGGGTCGGGACATTGCACACCGGGCACTGCGTACTGCGACTGCGCGACGGCGCCGTAGTCCAGTCCGAAGCCCAAGTGGGTTCCACCACAGTGTTTTTCGCCCAACCGTCGGCAATAGACCTGGATCACTACATCGGCAGCGAAGAGCCGCTGTGGGTGGCCGGGGCGTTCACGATCGACGGTCGTGGCGGCTGGTTCGTCGACCGCATCGAGGGCGATTCGTCCAATGTGATCGGCTTGAGCCTGCCGTTGCTGCGCCGGCTGCTACAGGCGACCGGCGTGTCGATCGCCCAACTGTGGGCGTCGAACCCCCGCAGCGTTGAGTAGGCTCGACACCGTGCCAGTACCTGCCGATCCCAGCCCCGCCCTGCAGTCCTACGCCCACCCGGAAAGGTTGGTGACAGCCGACTGGCTTGCCGGGAATCTGGGCAAACCCGGTCTCGTCGTGGTGGAGTCCGACGAGGACGTATTGCTCTACGACATCGGCCACATTCCCGGTGCGGTCAAGATCGACTGGGTCACCGACCTCAACGACTCCCCGGTCCGCGACTACATCAACGGCGAGCAGTTCGCCGACCTGATGAACCGCAAGGGCATCTCGCGGGACGACACGGTGGTGATCTACGGCGACAAGTCGAACTGGTGGGCCGCCTACGCGCTGTGGGTGTTCACCCTGTTCGGCCACCAGGACGTGCGACTGCTCGACGGCGGTCGTGACCTGTGGGTGTCCTCGGGCCGCGAGACCACCCTGGACGTGCCGTCGAAGACCACGACCGGCTACCCCGTCGTCAAGCGCAACGACGCCCCGATCCGCGCCTACAAGGACGACGTGCTCCAGATCATCGGCAAACAGCCGCTGATCGACGTCCGCTCGCCGCAGGAGTACACCGGCGAACGCACCCACATGCCGGACTACCCGGAGGAGGGTGTGCTGCGCGGCGGTCACATCCCCACCGCGGTGTCCATCCCGTGGAGCAAGGCCGCCGACGAGGCCGGGCGGTTCCGCAAGCGCGAGGAGCTCGACGCCCTCTACGGCTTCCTGAAGCCCGGGGACAAGCCCGTCGCCTACTGCCGGATCGGGGAACGCTCCAGTCACACCTGGTTCGTATTGACCTATCTGCTCGGATTGCCTGACGTCCGCAACTACGACGGCTCCTGGACCGAGTGGGGCAACACCGTGCGGGTGCCCGTCGTCGACGGTGAAGCACCGGGAGCCGTGCCGGCCTGATGAGCCTGCCGGAGGGATTGGCGCAGGTGGTGTCCGACTTCGCCGAGGTCGAGGGACAGGACAAGCTGCAACTGCTGCTGGAATTCGCCGATGAGCTCCCCGCGCTCCCCGACGACCTGGTCGAATCGGCGATGGAACCGGTGCCCGAGTGCCAGTCACCGCTGTTCCTGCATGTCGATGCCGATGACCGTCAACGGGTGCGGCTGTACTTCAGCGCGCCCGCCGAAGCCCCCACCACTCGGGGTTTCGCATCGATCTGGGCGGCGGGCCTCGACGGACAGCCGGCCGACGTCATCTTGGGCGTGCCGGAGGACTTCGCCTCCCGTCTCGGTCTGGCCGCGTTGATCAGCCCACTGCGACTGCGCGGCATGTCGGCCATGCTGACCAGGATCAAGCGGCGGTTGCGTACGACGTAAGGGGCACCCGGAAGAGGTTCCGCGGTCGCGCCTTACACTGCTGTGAACTACATTCTTAAAGACATTTCTTAAACATGCCATCAGGAGGGCCAGTGGCGAACCATGCCAGCTCGAAGATCTCCAAGGTGCTCGTCGCCAATCGCGGGGAGATCGCAGTCCGGGTGATCCGTGCCGCTCGCGACGCAGGACTGCCCAGCGTGGCTGTGTACGCCGAACCCGACGCCGACGCGCCGCACGTCCGGCTGGCCGACGAGGCGTTCGCACTGGGTGGGCAGACCTCGGCCGAGTCGTATCTGGTGTTCGAGAAGATCCTCGACGCCGCGGCGCAGTCCGGCGCGAACGCCATCCACCCCGGCTACGGGTTCCTCTCGGAGAACGGCGACTTCGCCCAGGCCGTGATCGACGCCGGTCTGATCTGGATCGGGCCGAGCCCGCAGTCCATCCGCGACCTCGGCGACAAGGTCACCGCCCGTCACATCGCGGCCCGCGCCAAGGCGCCGCTGGTGCCGGGCACCCCTGACCCGGTCAAGGACGCCGACGAGGTGGTGGCCTTCGCCAAGGAGCACGGCGTGCCGGTGGCGATCAAGGCCGCGTTCGGCGGTGGCGGTCGCGGCATGAAGGTGGCCCGCAGCATCGAGGAGATCCCCGAGCTGTTCGAGTCGGCCACCCGTGAGGCGGTCTCGGCGTTCGGCCGCGGCGAGTGCTTCGTCGAGCGTTACCTGGACAAGCCGCGCCACGTCGAGGCCCAGGTCATCGCCGACATGCACGGCAACGTCGTCGTCGCCGGCACCCGCGACTGCTCGCTGCAGCGCCGCTTCCAGAAGCTCGTCGAGGAGGCGCCGGCACCGTTCTTGACCGACGCACAGCGCAAGGAGATCCACGAGTCCGCCAAGCGGATCTGCAAGGAGGCCGGCTACTACGGCGCCGGCACCGTGGAGTACCTGGTGGGCCAGGACGGCCTGATCAGCTTCCTGGAGGTCAACACCCGTCTGCAGGTGGAGCACCCGGTCACCGAGGAGACCTCGGGCATCGACCTGGTCCGCGAGCAGTTCCGGATCGCCAACGGCGAGACCCTCGACATCACCGAGGACCCGGAGCCGCGCGGGCACTCCATCGAGTTCCGCATCAACGGCGAGGACGCCGGCCGTGGCTTCCTGCCCGCCCCCGGCCCGGTCACCCGCTTCGACCCGCCGACCGGCCCCGGCATCCGGATGGACTCCGGCGTGGAGACCGGCTCGGTGATCGGCGGCCAGTTCGACTCGATGCTGGCCAAGCTGATCGTCACCGGCGCCACCCGCACCGAGGCCCTGGAGCGCGCCCGTCGCGCCCTGGACGAGTTCCACGTCGAGGGCCTGGCCACGGTCATCCCGTTCGACCGCGTGGTGGTTCGCGACCCGGCGTTCATCGGCGACGAGAACGGCTTCACCGTGCACACCCGCTGGATCGAGACCGAGTTCGAGAACAACATCGAACCCTTCACCGCCGGCGAGCCCCTCGACGAGGAGGACGCGCAGCCGCGGCAGAAGGTGGTCGTCGAGGTCGGCGGCCGTCGCCTGGAGGTCTCGCTGCCGGGTGATCTGGCGCTGGGCGGCGGCGGGGGTGCCGGAAGTGGAGCCAGCGGTGTACTCAGGAAGAAGCCCAAGGCCCGCAAGCGTGGCGCGCACGGCGGAGCGGCGGCTTCCGGTGACGCCGTGACCGCGCCCATGCAGGGCACCGTGGTGAAGGTGGCCGTCGAGGAGGGCCAGGAGGTCGCCGCCGGTGACCTGGTCGCCGTCCTGGAGGCGATGAAGATGGAGAACCCGGTCACGGCCCACAAGGACGGCACCGTCACCGGCCTGGCAGTGGAGGCCGGCGCGGCCATCACCCAGGGCACGGTGCTCTGCGAGATCAAGTAGTCACAGCCACAATCGGCCCGTGGCATCTGCTGATGCCACGGGCCGATGTGCGCCGCGGGTGAACTTCCGGGTCGCCCGCTGCGCCGCGGGGGTCTACCTGCGGTGGTGGGCGGCGTGGGCGGTGCGGTTCCGCCCGACGAACATCCAGGTCACGCCGCCGACCGCGAGTACAAGTACCGCGATCCCGAAGCCCAGCGCCCAGCCCGCGCTGGCCTGCGCGGCAGCGCTCGCGAAGGCCACCAACGCCAACGCCGCCATCACCAGCATGGCCAGGCCCGGCATTTCGCGCCGGTCCTTGAACACCATGCCGGCCCGCGGCCGAGTGGTTCTCGCCTCATCGATGGGGTTATCGGTATCGGTCATGAATCCGCTGTACCCCCTGCGACACGCACCGAAACCGTTACCGTCCGTCTACCGTCCGTCACGCAGAGCGGTCAGCAGCGGTTCCGCGGCGTCGGCGAGGAATGCCTCCTGGGTCTCCCCGCCGATCTGGATCAGCGCGACATCGGTGAATCCGGCCTCTTGGTAGGCGCGCACCGCGTCGATGATCGGCTCCAGATCGGGTCCGCACGGGATGGCCTCGGCGACGTCCGCGGGCCGCACGAAGTGGGTGGCAGCCGCGAAGGCTGCCGGTGTCGGCAGCTCGGAGTTGACCAGCCATCCGCCGCCGAACCAGCGGAACTGCTCGTGCGCACGCTGCACCGCAGTATCCCGGTCGGGGTCCCAGCACACCGGCAGCTGCCCGATCACCCGGTCGCCTTCACCGAGCCCGGTCGCGTGGCGTGCGGTGTGCCAGGCGTGCACCAGATCCCTGTCGGGCCGCACCGCGATCAGATGGTCGGCTGCGGTGGCGAACCGCTCGATGCCCTTCTCTCCGGACATGGCGACAGCCAGAGCGACCGGAATCTCGGGGAGGTCCCAGAGCCGCGCTCCGTCGACCTGAAAATGCTCGCCACGCAATGTGACCGTCTCACCCATGAGCAGTTCGCGAATGATCTTGATCGCTTCACCGAGCATGGCCTGCCGGTGCGACGCGTTCGGCCAGCCGGCGCCTGTGACGATGTGCTCGTTGAGGTTCTCCCCGCTGCCCAGGCCCAGGGTGAACCGGCCATCGGCAAGGATCTGCAGCGTGGCGGCCTGCTGCGCCACCACGGCCGGGTGGTAGCGCATCGTCGGGCACGTCACGTAGGAGCACAGCCCCACCTGCTCGGTGGCGTGGGCGACCGCGCCCAGCACGGGCCAGGCATTGGGCGCGTGGCCCTGCGAGGTCAGCCACGGCGAGAAGTGGTCGCTGCAGACCTCGAAGTCGAACCCGCGTTCTTCAGCGTCCAGGGCGTAACGGACAAGGTCTTTGGGCCCGCTCTGCTCGGTCATCAAGGTGTAGCCGAACCGTGTCATGCTCACCCGGGTACCCACCGGTTCCGCCCTGAAACGACGGTCGTTTGCCCGTGGCCGCGCGGGGGAAAACCACGGGCGTGAGCATCGCATTGCCCCGCGCTGGGCCCTGGTTGCCGACTCCGGCCGGCCCGTTGTCCGCCGCAATCTTCGACCTTCTCCGCAGGCCGGCCGGCGTAGACGGATTCGATCCGCCAGTGGCCGACGCCGATCCGTACGGCCGGGACCTGCAACTGGCCTTGTACGTCTGCTACGAGTTGCACTACCGCGGCTTCGGCGACGTCGATCCCGACTGGGAATGGGATGCCACCTTACTGGAACTGCGCGCATGTCTGGAGCGAATGTTTCTCGATAGTGTGCGGCGTGGCGTCGGCCCGATACCTCCGGACGTTACCGTCGACACCGAAATGACCTCTGCGGCAACCGAGCCCGCGCACGGCACCGGCCCGTCGTGGCACCTGCGAGATCACGGCACCTGGGATCAGGCCCGCGAGTACTTCGTGCACCGGTCGCTGTATCACCTCAAGGAGGGCGACCCGCATGCCTGGCTGATCCCGCGCTTGAGCGGCGGGGCCAAGGCGTCCTTCGTCGCAGTCGAGTTCGACGAGTACGGCGCCGGCCGAGGCGAGCGAGTGCATCAGCAGCTGTTCGCCGACCTGCTCACCGCCGCCGGTCTGGATGCCGGATACCTCGCCTACCTGGACGCGGTTCCCGCCGAGTCGTTGGCCGTGGTCAATCTGATGTCCCTGTTCGGCCTGCATCGTCGTTGGCGGGGAGCCGCCGTCGGGCACTTCGCCGCGACCGAGATCACCTCTCCACCGGGGTCTAGCCGGCTGGTGGCCGGCCTGCGGCGCATGGGAGCCCCGGATCCGTGTGTGGCGTTCTACGCCGAACACGTCGAAGCCGACGCGGTACACGAACAGGTCGTGCGCACCGATGTGATCGCTGACCTGCTAGATCATGAGCCGACCCTGGAGGCCGACGTGGTGTTTGGGATGCGGGCCCATGCCGTGGTCGAGGATCGACTCGCCGATGTCATGATGACGAACTGGTCAGCAGGGCGGTCGTCACTGCCCACGATCTGAAACATAAGGTTTCACTGGGTTTTTCCCGAATTTGTTACTCAAGTCTTTACCAACCGGAAGCCGCATCGGTAACGTCTGGATTCTCCGGTTGAGTTCACAGCCGCAATGAACGTCCCGCGTTTTAGAGGTCGGAACAACTACGCTGACGTGATCCAACAGCACGATTCGTCGACTGATGGAGCCACCAGAATGACTACCAACAAGATTTCAGACAACGCCTTCGCCACCCCCGCAAGCGAAGCCACGCACGCATGGCAGAGCCACACCGCCGACTTCACCGTGCATTGGGGCCGGACTGGAGCGGTGCTGGCCGCGAACGGAGAGATCGACGCCGCCAACGCCGGCCCGTTCGCCGACTATGTCAAGCGCTGCTCCGACTGCTGCGAATGGCTGATCTTGGACCTGTCCGCATTGGCCTTCATTGGCACCGTGGGGTTTTCGGCGCTGCAGGCGATCAACGCCCGGTGCGCCAAAGGTCGGATACAACTGATGGTCATACCCGGCCTGGCGCTGACCACAGTGCTGCGGATCTGCGATCCCGATGGGCGGCTGCCACTGGTTAAGTCGCTGGAGGACGCACTGGCCGCCGTGCAGAAGTCCGGTCGGCCCCTGCACGCGGTGCACTGAACTCAGGCAGGCACGGCGTCCGTCGACCGGTCCCAAGCCCGATGCTTGGCCAGCTCGGCGGCGAACGCCTCGAAGAACGGCTCACCCAGGTCGCCGGCGGCCGCAGTCGTCGTCACCACACCGTGTGCGACGGTGACCGCGATGTCCTGGGCGAGTTGTTCGGCGACGCCGGCCGCGGGCAACAGCTCGACGCCGGCCCCGAACGCTCCGATCGCCTTGAGGTGCTTGTAGGCCTCGGTGATGAAGTGCATCGCATAACCGTCCGCGGACAGGGTGCGCATCGCATCCGGGCCGCAGGGCACCACCACCGCGTCGTAGAGCACCGAGGCCATCGTGGTGATCGCCCGGTCGACGGCGAGTTCCCCGCCTGAACCGCCGGCCAGGGAGCCTCCCGCGACGGGAGCCAGCACCTCGACAACAGCACCGCGCCGGCGCATCGCCTCGATGAAGCTCTGGGTACCGTCGACGTCGACACCGTCGGCGGCCAGCACCGCGATCTTGCGGCTTTCGACGCTTTCGGTTGCGGTGTTGAGCTGCGACAGTGCCGGTGAAACTGGGGCTTTATTCTGGGCGGCCTTCTCGCCGGTCTGTTCGCTAGGCACGGGCAGACCCAGCTTCTCGGCAACCTGGTTCGCCAAACCAGGGTCGATCCGGCTCAACTGATCGACAGCGCGCTCGCGGATCTCGACTGTTTCGCATTTCCCCAGCTCGAAGGCGTAAACGGCGATGATGTGCTCGGCCTCCGGCGCCGACATGCTCCGGTAGAACATCCGGGCCTGGCTGTAGTGGTTCTGGAAGCTCGCGGCGCGCTTACGGATCTTCTCGCCGTCCACTTTCTCGGTGTAATGCCGGAACACGCCCTCGTCAGCCAATGCCGGGCAGCCGCCACCCACCGTGTTCTTGTAGTAACTGGACCTGCCCTGCGGAATTGCGTGTTGGCCGTAGCCGTCGTGCTGATTGGTGTGCACCTCGGCGACCGGCCGGTTGACCGGCAGCTGCGCGAAGTTGGGTCCGCCGAGCCGGATCAGCTGGGTGTCCAGGTAGGAGAAGTTACGGAACTGCAGCAGCGGGTCGTTGGTGAAGTCGATGCCCGGCACGAGATTGGCGGTGTGAAAAGCGACCTGCTCGGTTTCGGCGAAGAAGTTGTCCGGGTTGCGGTTGAGCACCATCTTGCCGACGGGTTGCACCGGAACCTGTTCTTCCGGAATGAGTTTCGTAGCGTCCAGCAAATCGAAGTCGAAGTTGTCCTCGTCGGCCTCGGCCACCAGCTGCACCCCCAACTCCCACTCCGGGTACTGACCTGCCTCGATGGCGTCCCACAGGTCGCGACGATTGAAGTCGGGGTCCTTGCCGGCAACCTTCTGGCATTCGTCCCAGATCAGCGAATGAACACCGAGTTTCGGCTTCCAGTGGAACTTCACGAAGGTTCCCTCGCCGGCAGCGTTGACGAGGCGGAAGGTGTGGACTCCGAAACCCTGCATCATCCGGTAACTGCGGGGCAGTGCCCGATCCGACATCAGCCACATGATGGCGTGCAGCGTCTCCGGCTGCAGCGCCACGAAGTCCCACAGGGTGTCGTGGGCGGACTGGGCCTGCGGAATCTCGTTGTCCGGCTCGGGTTTCACCGCGTGTACGAAATCGGGGAACTTGATGCCGTCCTGGATGAAGAACACCGGGAAGTTGTTGCCCACCAGGTCGTAGTTTCCCTGCTCGGTGTAGAACTTGGTGGCGAAACCGCGCACGTCACGGACGGTGTCGGCCGAACCGCGGAAGCCCGCCACCGTGGAGAACCGCACGAACACCGGGGTCGTGGTGCCCGGCGTGGTCAAGAACGGTGCCGCGGTGTATTCGGCGAGCGAATCGTCGTAGGGCTCGAAGTGGCCGTAGGCGCCCGACCCCCGGGCGTGCACCACCCGCTCGGGAATCCGCTCATGGTCGAAGTGGGTGACCTTCTCGCGGGCGTGAAAGTCCTCCAGCAGCGTCGGTCCGCGTTCGCCGACGCTCAGCGCGTCGTCGGTGTGGTCGACTCGCACGCCCTGTTGGGTGGTCAGATCGCCGATCTGCCGATCGGCCCGGTAGTCGTCGAGCTGTCGCTGCTTGGGGTCGCGATCGTCGGTTGCCACGGCATTTCCTCTCGTCCGGTATGGGGAGTTCCCCGGCTGGGTATCCCGGTCAGCACATCCGCAAACGAGAGAGGCAGGCCCGTGACTGACCAATCGGCGGTGTTGTTCGACGTCGACGGCACCCTGGTCGATTCCAACTATCTGCACGTACACGCCTGGCGGCGCGCGTTCGCCGAGGCCGATATCGCGGTGGAGACCTGGCGTATCCACCGCGCCATCGGCATGGACGGATCCGCTCTGGTACGACTGCTGTCCAACGACGCACCCGCCCGTGTCCGCGAACGACTCAAGGATCTGCACGCTCGGTATTACCTGGAGTCGGCGGCGCTGCTGTCGCCGCTGCCGGGCGCCCGGCGGTTGCTGGAACGTGTGGCCGCTATGGGCCTTCCGGTGGTGCTGGCCACCTCCGCACCCGAGGACGAGCTGGCGGTGCTGCGCAAGGTACTCGACTGCGACGACGTGGTCACCGCGGTCACGTCGGCGTCCGACGTCGACGTCGCCAAGCCGGAGCCGGACATCATCGGGACAGCGCTGGAGCGCATCGGCGCACCCGCGCGGCGCGCGATATTCGTCGGCGACGCGGTGTGGGACGCGCAGGCACGTGTGCGCGCCGGCGTGCCTTGCATCGGCCTGCTCAGCGGCGGGGTCTCCCGCGATGAATTGCAAACCGCAGGCGCCACAGCGGCTTTCGACAATGCCGAGGATCTGCTGGCGCACCTGGACCGGACGCCGATCCCCGCCTTGGCCGACGGGCGCGACGGACATGGATGAGTCGGCGTTCTTGACCACCTGATCCGGGTGGTCAGCATCCTGCGACGCGCCGCGCTCCCGCGATCCGGCTACTTGCCGCGGACACGGCGGTTGTGCTTCTTGATCGCCGTGACCAGCTCCGCCTTCCGCATCGTCGAGCGGCCGTGAATGTCCAGCCGACGTGCGACATGCAGCAGATGCTGCTTGCTGGCGTTGGCATCGACACCCTCAGCACTCGGCCCCGAAGCATTCGGGCCGCCGCTGGCCGCGCGCTTGTCCGATGGGCCGCGCTTCCTCTTGGGCTCCCAGTGGTCGCCGACCTTCTCGAAACTGTGCTTGAGCGCCGCGTAGGCGACCCGGTGGGCGCGCTGCTCGCTGCCGTACTCCTTGGCGGCCGCGTCGTGCGCTTTGGCGAAGGTGCGCTGCGCTTTGCTGCCGGAGCGCCGCAGGGTACTGGGCAACTCGCTGCGCTTGGCGGTGCCGCTCTTCGTCGTCTTGGGCATGAGACCTCCATTCAGCAGTGCGTGCTGGGTACCCGCCCCGCGCGTCCGGAAACCACCACATCCGCCTCAGCGGCGCCGGGCGGCCAGTACACCGGCCCCGGCCATCCCCAACGCGGTCGCCGCCCCCGCCACAAGCCCGGCATGCCGGGCCGCCCAGATCTGCGGGCCGTGCACATGCGAGGAGTCGTCGAACACACCGCGCGCCCCGTGATCACTGCCCGGCCGGTCGTCCAGCGGCTGCCACAGGTTGTACGGGCCCTCACCGGGCGCCCTTTCGCCGGTCTGTTGCGACTCGTATCCGGTGCGCGCCAGGTAGCGGTCGAGCAGCGGCGCGGCGAGCTTCTGCGCCAGCAGGGTGGCGGCGGTGCTGGCGCCCACCCAGCGCTGCTTGCGGCGCGGATGATCGGCGGCGTGCAACACCGCGCGGGCAACCAACTGCGGTTGATAGATCGGCGGAACCGGCTGCGGATGACGGGGCAGCCTCGACAACACCCAGGAGAACTGCGGGGTGTTGACGGCCGGCATCTGGGCGACTGTGATGTTGACCCCGGAGCCGTCGTGCAGCAGCTCGCAGCGCACCGATTCGGTGAACCCGTTGATGGCGTGTTTGGCGCCGCAGTACGCCGACTGCAGCGGGATCGACCGCTCTCCGAGCGCGGAGCCCACCTGCACGATGGTGCCGTGACCGCGGCGCTTCATCCTTGCCAGCGCCGCCATGGTGCCGTAGACGAATCCGAGGTAGCACACCTCGGTCACCCGCTTGAACTCCTCGGGGCTGATCTCGGTGAACGGCGCGAATACCGAGGCGAATGCGACGTTGATCCAGACGTCGATCGGGCCGAGTTCCGCCTCCACCCGATCGGCGGCGGTTTCGAGCGCCGCGTGGTCGGCGACGTCGGTGGGAAGAGCCAGCGCGGTCCCTCCGGCGTCTTCGACATCGCGCGCCGCGCCCCGCAATCCGGCCTCGCCGCGGGCGAGCAGCGCCACCCTGGCCCCGCGGCGCCCGTAGAGTTGCGCGACGGCGCGCCCGATCCCGGCACTGGCGCCGGTGATGACGACGGTTCGAGTCATGACTGAACCCCTTTCTGTCCGACCCTCTTTCCGGCCAGCCGCTCGGCAAGCCGCGACGCCAGCGCCATGATGGTCAGCGCGGGATTGGCCGAGCCCTGCGTCGGAAACACCGATCCGTCGGCGATGAAGACGTTCGGCACGCCCCACATCCGGTGGTCGGCGTCGACGACGGAGTTCTCCGGAGCGGTGCCCATCCGGGCGCCGCCGATCAGGTGGGCGTAACGTCGGATCGTCAGCACATCCTGGGCGCCGGCCGCGTGCAGGATGTCGGTGATCACCTGGGTGGAGTACTCCATGTTGGCCTTGTCGTTGTCGCAGCGGGTGTAGTCCATCCGGGCCACCGGGATTCCGTGGCAGTCGGTTTCGTCGGCCAGCGTGATCCGGTTGTCCGGCAGCGGCAGCAGTTCGTTGAGCACCCCGATGGTGCTCCAGTGGTTGTAGTCGCGCATGTATTCGCGCATCGCGCGCCCCCAATGGCCGTCGGCGAGTACGTGCTCCGACCAGCCTATCGGCAGCGGTGACACGGTCTGAATGGAGAAACCGCGGGCGAATCCGCGGCCGGTGTCGGTCTCGTAGAACTGTTCGCTGGTCACCTGCGGGGGCGGCGCCTTGTACATCCGCAGCTCCTGCGACCAACGCCCCGCGGCCTGGGAGGCACCCTGCACCATGACGTAGCGCCCGACCTGATCGGTGTTGTTGCCCAGGCCGTGCCGGTGGCGGGGGCTGGCCGAATTGAGCAGCAGCCGTGGAGTTTCGATGGAATACCCGGCAATGGCGACGGTCTTGGCGCGTTGCAGCTGCTCGGTCCCGTGGCCGTCGTGATAGACGACTCCGTGGGCGGCCCCGGCGTCGTCGAGTTCTACTCGGGTGGCCATGCAGTCGGCGCGGATCTCCACACCGTGCGCCAACGCGTCGGGCAGGTGGGTGATGTACGGGCTGGCCTTGGCGTTGACCTTGCAGCCCTGCAGACAGTAGCCGCGGTAGATGCAGTGCGGCCGATTTCCGAAGGTGCCGTTGACGATTCCCACCGGTCCGACCCGCATCTCGATTCCCAGGTTGCGCGCACCCTCCCACAGCTTCGACGCGGCGCCGGAGATCGGGTGCGGCGACGACGGATAACGATGCGGATAGCCCCACGGCCAGTTCTGCCCGGCCACCGGGAGTTCGGCCTCGAGCACCTCGTAGTGGCGCCGGATGTCGGAGTAGTCGATCGGCCAGTCCGCGCCGACGCCATCGAGGCTGGCGGTGCGCAGGTCGCTGGGGTGGAACCGCGGGCAGTAACCGGCATAGTGCACCATCGAGCCGCCGACCCCACGGCCGGAGTTGTTCTTGCCCAACTCGATCGGGTCGTCGCCGCCGATGATGCGCTTCTGCGTCCAGTACAGCGGGTGCGAACCGGCTTCGTCGGACACCCAGTCGGCGTCGGGATGCCAGAACGGGCCTGCCTCGATGATCACGACGCGCCACCCGGCGCGCGCCAGGCGCTGCGCCAGAACTGATCCCCCGGCGCCGGCGCCGACCACCACCAGATCGACGTCGTCGTCGGTTGCGTAGCGGCGCATGGTCTCTTCGCCGGGCAGAGCGCGTGACTGCACATCCAGCAGGAACCGCGAGTCGTTGTCGGGTGGGCCCAGCGATCCCTTGAGCAGACCCCGCCAGAAGTCGCCCACTATGCCCCCTCTTCCTGCACGAGTTCCACCGGATCCTTGTCGAGGGCGCCGCGGGTCTCGAAGGGTTCCCGGGCCGCTGCCGGTCCGCTCGGTCCGCCCAGCCGCATGAAGCCACGCGGGTATGCGGGGCCGCCGAACCCGATCTCGTTCCACGCCCACGGGTGTGAATAGAACGCCGACAACGTCATCCGCATGCACACCGACCAGGCGCGGCTCACGTTCAGCTGCGCCCAGCTGCCGCCACGCAGACGCGCCCGGCAGAACTGATCGACCAACGCCAGCTGGGTGGCGACCTCGGCGGCGGCGAACGATTCCTTGCCGTACCGCTCCCGCGCCGCCTCATCCAATCCGCAGAGCACCAACCGCCAGGTCTGCCGGTCGTCGGGCATGTCGGCGTACTGGTAACCGTCGAGCTGCCCATCGGCCAGCTTGGCGTCGACGAATTCGGCCACCGGCACCCGCGGTTCGCGGTCCTGGGCCAGCACGATGTCGCAGAACGCACGCAGCGTGGGCTCCTCGGCGGCGGTGAAGAACCGCAGCGGCCCCGGCGGCTCCAGCCGGGCCAACACCACCTGTCTGGTGGCCTCGTCCCAGCTCTCGGCGGTGGTGAGCACGTCGAAATCGGGGTAGCGCCCGATCATCTGCGGCGTGATGCCCCGGCGCTGCCTGGGCAGCCACGAGGGGTGCGGGGGCTGGCGGTCGGCCCGCAGGTTGGGCAGGTGGTGGGGGCGGGAGGTGTCGGCCATGGCCTGGCGCAAGCTCAGGGTTCGCGGCGCAGCACCGCAGCCAGCAGGCCCATCCCGCCGACCATCGCCATCAGGCCAGGCGCCGCGATCGGCGGCCCCATCGGAATGTTGTAACTGGCCATCCGCCAGCCGCCGGGCCTGCGGGCCACGCCGCGGGCATGCAGGTACTCACCGAGCAGGCCGTTGGCGGCGTACATCGCGGCGGTCAGGGGCAGCCAGCGTTTGGCCCAGCGGCGGGAGAACACACCGCCGATTCCGGCGACCACCACCGGCGGCGTGACCAGTACCGGGCTCCACATCCATTTGTTCCCGAATCCGGCTTTGTAGTGCTCCAAGTAGATCTCGGCAGTGGTCACGACCGCGGCGAACGCCGTCATCGCCGACAGCGACCTCTCGAAACGGCCGTGCGCGACATTGCACAGCATCCGATCGACGACGTCGCCCGCCTCGCCGATCCACTCGGCGTGGCTACCGCGCCGCAGATCGGATTCGCCGTTGCCGAGCAACATCATCCGCGCACTCCGTTCCTGAAGTCCCTGAAATGTTTCACCGATTCCCGCGCCTACCCCGCCACCGCCACCGCCAAACATCGCGCCGGCGGTGGCGAACCGCGAGGTTTCGACAACGGCAAGATCGGGAACTGAATGAGATACAGGCCGGCCCGTTGAACTATGCCGGTTTCAATCCGGTCGTGACGGATTGTCATTTACCGCAACCCAGTTCACGGAGCGCGGTCGGTTCGATTGTCTGAAGAAGGGGATTCGTTGATGATTGGTCTCGGAGTGATCCTGATAATTCTGGCGCTCGTTCTCAAGGTCAACGTGTTGTGGACGATCGGAGTCATTCTGCTGGTTGTCGGTGCGGCGCTGTGGATTCTGGGCGCCATCGGTCGACCGGTCGCGGGCCGACGCTACTGGTATTGACCTGAGCGTCTGGTCCTGATTCGAGCGTCGTCACCGACGCCGCGGGCTGCCGGTTGGAGGCGCACAGCGCTAAACTGAACAGGTTCTGCAGCCCATTCCCGTTGGATGACAGGGGCACATGCGATGACTGTCGCTGTCGAAGATGGCGGATCGTTGCGGCATATCGCGATGTTCTACCGGTCGCCGAAGGAGTATCTGGACTGTCTGGTGCCCTTCGTCGCCGATTCCGTCAGCGCCGGCTTCCCCGTTCTGGTGGCGGTGCCCGAACCGGGTCTCGCACTGCTGCAGGATGCCCTCGCCGACATCACCAGCCCCGGCAAGCCCGCCACCCTGACCGACATGAGCCGGGTGGGACGAAACCCGGGGCACATCCTGGGTGGCGTGTTGGGCACCTTTGCCGCCCAACACCCGACGGGTCCGGTGCGCTTGGTGGGCGAGCCGGTCTGGAATGGCCGATCCAAGCTGGAGTATCCGGCCTGCGTGCAGCACGAAGCGCTGGTCAATCAGGCGTTCGCCGGCCGGGACATCACGGTGCTGTGCCCGTATGACGCAACGCATCTGGACTCCGACATCCTCGTCGACGCGGAGGTCACCCACCCGCGCCTGACTGGACCCGGGGCTCCGGAGCGAACCAGTCCTGGTTTCGCCCCCGACGCGGCGTGGGCTCGCTACAACGAGCCGCTGCCCAGCAGTCCGACCGCAGCGAGCTATACGCTGCACCGACTTACCGATCTGGCCGGCGCGCGGCAGTTCTCCGCCAAGTACGCCCGCTGGTTCGGCTTCTCCCCCACCGACATCGCCGATCTGCAACTGATCGTCAACGAATTGGCCTCCAACAGTCTGCAGCACGGCCGCGGACCGTGCACGCTGCTGCTGTGGGAGTCGGGCGACCAATTGATCTGCCAGGTGCGCGACTCCGGTCAGCTGGCCGACCCGCTGGCCGGACGGCGGCCGATCATCCGTGACGACGGCGCCAACGGCTATGGATTGTTCGTGGTCAACGCGACCGCGGACCTGGTACGCATCCACACCGCGACGACCGGGACCACCGTGCAGGCGCACCTGAGCATGAGGAAGTCGGCATGATGGGCGCACACCGGGCTGACCCGTCCGGCGAATACGGGCACATCGGCTGGCAGTACCGGGACTACGCCGAATTCCTCGACCGCGCCGCGCAATACCTCGCGGTCGGCCTGAGCCTCGGCCAGCGCACCGTCTACGTCGGCGACGGCGAGCCTGCCGCATTGCGGGCCGCCCTCGCCACGGCGGGGCTCGGTCGCGGTGCGAGCCAGGTGGACCTCAGGACCGTGCCGGAGCATTTCGCGTTCCGTAAGGGCAGCGACGTCGTCGACGCCGAAGCCATGACCGAGCGCTACGCCGCAGCTGCGATTGGCGCGGTCGCCGAGGGCTACAGCGGGCTGCGGGTGGTCATCGACGTGACGCCGGTGGCGCGTACGCCGGAGCAGCGCGAGGCGCAGGCCGCGCTGGAGTTCCTCGGTGATCGGCGGATCTCCACACTGCCTGTGGCGGCGATGTGCGGTTTCGACGTCAACGAACTCGGCGATGCCGCGGCCGGGCTGCTGTGTCTGCATCCAACGGCCGGCCCGGATTCCTCGGTCCCGTTCCAGCTCTACACCCAGCCCGCGCACCACAATGCGATCGCCCTGGCCGGAAATCTCGACGCCGCCAGCGAGCCGCTGTTCCTGACCACCCTGCAGCGGGTCCTGCCGCTGCTGTCGCGCGACACCCTCGAGATCGACGCGCGGGAACTGGAATTCGTCGGTCACCGGCAACTCTGCCTGCTCGATCGTTCCTGCGCCGCCCACGGCCGAACCGCCTTACTGCGCAGCGCCCGAGCCGTCGTGCACCGGCTGGTCGACCTGCTGGAGTTCGGCAACGTTCGCATCGAGACGACGGCGTGACGTGACCGTCCAGGCACCACAATCACCGGGCCATAGACGTCAGCGATGGCGGCGCAGCGGGCCGACCCACAGATCTGGCCGACGGACTGGAGCGGGAGGGTCACCGTAGGTGACCCGGACCTCCACCGGCCCTTTCCGATCGGCGGTGGGCCGAGTCGGCGACTTGCGATCGGCGTCGGCATGGTGGCCGCCGCGCCGCAACAACGCGTACGCGCTCAGAAGCTGCTGTAGCTGCGCCTCGGTGCCGGCGGTTGGCGGAGAGCCCGCATTACCGGCATCGGGATGGAGCGTGCGCAACTTGGTACGGAAGGCATGACTGATCTCAGCCAGCGTGGCAGCCGCTGTCACGCCAAGGACTGTGTAGGGATCGGGACTCTTGCTCATAACGCCACCAAGGTCCAAGCCGGGACCACCGCACATGATCGACATCTACCAGGCCGGCGAGGCCCGCTGCCGGGAGAGCATTGACGGCAGCGGAACCCCGTCGCCCCCTGCGGCGACATCGCGTTCGGCCCACCTTAGTTTCGCTGCCACATCGGTGGCGATGCGCGCGCAGGCCCGGTCTGCGTCGAACGCGCTCACAATGGTCGGACATCGGTGAGCGCCGCACGAGTCACCGCCCGTTGTTGATCGCGTTAGGTCATCACCTCCCTTTCCCGCCATCACTTGATCAAATCGGCTGCGTCACGGAGGGGACCGCTGTGTCGGCCACACTCTCCTGTTGGGCCGCCGCGTGGCCGACCGGTGTCGGCAGTCGGCCGGCAATGGCACCTCGCGCCGCTCAGGAGTGGCGCTGCACAGGGCGAGCTTCGGGGGGCGAGGCCGGGCGACGGGCTTTTCGGTGGATGCCGCCTTCTGGCGCCCGGGATCTGCGGCAGTCAACAGGCGCAGCCATTCGGCGCGCACGATGCTCTCCGCCTCATCGAGAACCTCTGCGGTCACAGTGTCGGTGGTCATTGCGCTCACCTCCTTCACCGGGTAGCGGGCCGCCGCCCGGCCCCTCCTCGCAATCAGGCGTTAATGGCCCGCTCGCCGTGGCTACTGGCGATCTTGATCCGCCGGGGCTTTGCCTTCTCTGCGACCGGAATGGTCAGCCGCAGCACGCCGTCTTGGTAGCTGGCCTCGATCTGGCCCGCGTCCAGATTGTCGCCGAGGAACAACTGGCGGCTGAACACACCGCGGGGCCGTTCGGCCGACACCATCTCGCGACTTTGATCCAGCCCCGGACGCTCGGCGTGCACGGTCAGCACGTTGCGCTCGACGTCGAGGTCCAAGGAGTCCTCCGCCACGCCGGGCAGGTCGAACTCGACGATGAACTCGTCGCCGTCACGCCAGGCGTCCATGGGCATGACCGCCGGACGTGCCGCGGTGCCCAGTACCTGCTGCGTCCAGCGGTCGAGATCACGGAATGGGTCGGTGCGCATCAACATCATCTCCACCTCCTAGGGTTTCGGCAGATCATCTATGTCTGCCGACATAGATTTTTATATAGCACCAGTGGTAGGTTTACGCAAGCAGACTTTTCCGACGAGCGAGAGTGACATGTCGTGGCCGACGCGATGAATGCCCGGTCCGGGCTCGGGGTATACAGCATCTCTGTGGCCGCAGAGTTGTCCGGTATCGGCCCGCAGACCTTGCGGCTCTATGAGAGCCGAGGTCTGCTGATGCCGGCTCGCACCGCCGGCGGCACACGTCGCTACAGCGATGACGACCTCGTCCGGTTGCGGCGGATCGTGGAGTTGGTCGGAGCCGGAATCAATGTGGCGGGTATCGGAGAGATTCTCGGCCTGGAGGCCCACAACGCCCGGTTGCAGGCCCACAACACCAGATTGGAGTCCGACAACAGCCGGCTGCGGTCCGACAACACCCAGCTCAAGTCGGACTACGCGCTGCTCGTCGCCGCCCGGAATCTCGAACGGTCGCGCCAGGGCGCGCGGGCCGGGAAACGAAGGGGATCATGATGACCAACGCTGAAGAACGGCCACCGACCGACGATGTCCCGGAGGCCGATCTGGCCGAACAGCAGATCGACGCCACTGCCGAGGACGAAGGCGTGGATCCGGCCCGACTCGAAAACGCCGGCGACACCGACGCCGATCCGGCCGATCTGCTCGAACAGGCGATCAGCGTTCCGCTGCAGGACGACTACGACCGCTGACGGTCCGGATCAGCCCCGGCAGCGCCGATGGCTGGTGTCGCACAGCGGGTAGGTGTGGCTGCGCCCGCAACCGCAGATCGCGACCATGAATCGATCGGATTCGACGACGCCGCCGTCAGGCGTCTCGATGCGCACCGGACCGGCCACCAGAACGGGGCCGTTGCGCACGGGTTGTACCAGGCGAGGCTGCCGCTCGGTCACGGCTTGTCCGCCCGGATCACCACCAACCGCTCGACCCGACAACCCCGGGGCAACCGGCCGGTGCGTTCCAGCCAGTCGGCCCGCGCCGAGAGCGCCGGTCCGAACGGAACCCATTGTGCGGCAACCACGTCGGCGGTCAGCCCGCTGCGACGCAGGATCGTCAGAGACCGGCCCGCATCGGCAAGCCCGGACTGCACCAACAACGCCGAACCACCGGGGCGCAACAGCGCGGTCGCCGAACGGCACAGCGGGTCCAGCACAATCCGCCCGTCGACCCCACCGTTCCACGACAACTCGGGTCCGCCCGCCGCCGGGACCGGGCCGCCGTCGGGCGGCGAGGGCACATACGGCGGATTGGACACCACGAGGTCGAACGGGGCGCACCGCAGTGCGGCGCTCCAACACCCCCGCCGCACCGCGACGCTGACCCCCGCGGCGCGTGCGTTGTCTCGCGAGCAACGCACCGCGTGCGGGCACAGGTCGAAGGCGGTGACTCTGTCGGCGCCCAGCTCGGCCGCGGCGATGGCCGCTACGCCGCTGCCCGCGCACAGGTCCAGCACGCGGGCCCGCGATGCCAGCCCGCTGCGCTCCACAGCGTCGATGAGAAGCCGCGAATCAGCCTGTGGCACATAGACGCCGTCCAGCCTCAGCGGCCGCCGGCGCACGTCACAGGGCACGCCCACGGCGGTCATCAGTGCCTACCCGCCGTTCTTGCTGCGGATGTCGCGCACCGACTGCTTCGCTGATTCGGTGAACTCGTGCATCTTCTGCTTCGCGCCCTTGGTGACGACGCTGACCCGGTCCGGGTCCTTGATGATCGCCTTGGCGGTGTTCTTGGCGATCATCTTCTCGATGTGCGGGGGCACCGGCGGGATGTCGGCGTCCACGACGACTTCCAGCACCACCGGCCCGGGCGCCGCCATCGCCTGGTCCCACGCCTGGCCGATCTTGTCGGGGCTGTCGCAACGGATCCCGGTCAGCCCTAGCAGGTTCGCGAAATCGGCATAGGGCACGTCCGGAATGTATTGCGAGCCTTTGAACTTGCGTTCGCCTCCCATCGCCCGCTGCTCCCAGGTCACCTGATTGAGGTCCTGGTTGTTGAACACGCAGAAGATCAGCGGCCCGTCGGACAACCGGTCCTGGTAGCGCTTGACGGTGATCATCTCGGCCATGCCGTTCATCTGGAACACGCCGTCGCCGACAACGGCGATCACCGGCCGGTCCGGGTGCGCGAGCTTGGCGCTGACCGCGTACGGCGTCCCGGGACCCATCGTCGCGAGATTGCCGGCCAGTGACGCCGCCATGCCTCGCCGCAGCCGCAGGTGCCGCGCCCACCAGTTGGCCACCGAGCCGGCGTCGGTGGTGACCACGGCATTGTCGGGCAGCCGCTTGGACAGCTCGTGCACCACCAGCTCGGGGTTGAGCGGGGTGGCCTTGTCGTGCGCCCGATCGCTCAGCACCCGCCACCAGGTCTCCACCTCGCTTTCGACCTTGCGCCGCCAGGAGCGGTCCTTCTTGCGGTTCAGCAGCGGGATCAGTTCAGCCAGGGTGTCTTGGGAATCTCCGATCAGGTTGGCCTGTACCGGGTAGCGCACCCCGATCATCCGCCCGTCGTGGTTGATCTCCACCGCGCGGCACTGCCCTTCCTTCGGCAACCATTCGGCGTAGGGAAAGCTCGTTCCGATCATGAACAAGGTGTCGGCGCCCGACATCATCGCCTCGCTGGCGGTGGAGCCCAGCAGACCGATCGGCCCGGTGACATACGGCAGTTCATCGGGCAGCGCAGCGCGCCCCAACGATGTCTTGGCGACACCGGCACCGAGCAGATCGGCGACTTCCACCACTTCGTCGGCGGCGTCGCCGGCCCCCGCGCCGACCAGGATCGCCACTTTCTGACCCTCGTTGAGGATCTCGGCGGCTTTTCGCAGCTCGGTGCGCGGCGGGATCATCCGCGGTTTCACCCACCCGACGCTGCTGAACACCGCACCGTGTTCACGTGGCGGCGAGGTTACCGCCTCCTCCTCGGCGACGTCCTCAGGCAGGATGATGGTGGCTACCGTCCGATTGGTCAGCGCCACCTTGCAGGCCCGGTCCACCAAGTGGCGGGCCTGCACCGGCGCCATGCAGGTCTGGACGAAGTCCGACGAGACGTCCTTGTACAGCGAGTTCGGGTCGATCTCCTGCTGGAAGGCCGCACCCAGCGACATCCGCTTCTGCTGCCCGATGATCGCGACCACCGGCTGGTGGTCGAGTTTGGCGTCGTAGAGCCCGTTGAGCAGATGGATCGCTCCGCCGCCGGATGTGGCCAGGCAACACCCGAGCTTTCCGGTGAATTTGGCGTGGCCGGTGGCCATGAACGCCGCCATCTCTTCGTGGCGCGGCTGGATCAGTTCCGGGTCTCCGTCCGCGCGGTCCAGGGCGCCGATCATCGACAGGATCCCGTCGCCGGGGTAGCCGAAGATCCGGTGCACTCCCCAGTCACGGAGCCTTGCCAGGACGAAGTCCGCAGTTTTCGGCATTGGATGCTCCCTTCGATCTCGGCACACGGTTACCCGCCACCGGTTTTGTCAAACGGCGGGGTGCGGTTGCGCGAAGAAGGCAAGTCACTGCTGCGGCAACGGCTGCAGGTCTGATCGCCAGATGTGCCCGACCCGATAGGATCGCGCCCATCCCGGCTCGGCGTCAGGCCTTGTTCGACCAGATCAGCACATCCTGGACGCCATCGTTGTAAACGACACCGTCCGGCGGCTGACCCGTCACGTCGAAGTAGATCTTGCCGCTCGCCACGCCCCCCTGCGGGATCGGCCCGGGGTTGATGCCGCCCGGTGTGGGCACGGTGTTGATCACCCGATACGTCTGACTGTCGGCCGTCCGGGCGTTGAAGTCGGTGACCAGCGGGGTGACCGTGCCCCGGTCCGCGCGTGCGGTCACGTCGGCGGCGTAGAGCTTGCCCTGCGGCTGGTAACCGGGGATCGCGGTGTTCGCCGGCCCGAGGTTGCTGACCGTGTAGGATGTCGCCAGCGCGCCGTCGTTGAGCTGTTCGCTGCTTCCGAAGGGCTGGACAGCCGGATCGGCCATGGCGGTCGTCGCCGAGAAGAGGCTCAGCGCTGCGATTCCCGCCGCGCCGGCGGCAGTCTTGAAGAGCGTCACGATGACTCCTTTCGTCGGTTCACGATGGGCAGAGGTCCACTTTGCTGGAACCTCACCCCACGTCGTTGTGCGCGTACCCGTCAACGCCGAACCGGAAACGCGGTAGTAGTTGCGTGGCGTTTCGAAATTGTGGATAGTTACGCCAAGCTCGGGCGTTCAACAACCAGCGCCGGTCCAGACTGTCCGTGCATTCAACTGCCTCTGATTCCAGACCGCGGCTCGCCGCCGGCCGTTGGCAATCAGCTCATAGGTGTCGGGCACGAGAGGGCGGGTGCGCGGTGATCGGTGATGTCAACCCTTCGACTGCAACGCCGTTGAACGAGAGCGCCGAAGACCACGACGATCTCGACCTGATGGTCGGCAGCGGTGAACCGCAGCGCGTCGGCCGGTTCCGGTACTGGATCAAGGACAAGCGCTGGGAGTGGTCGGACGCGGTGGCCCGGATGCACGGCTACGAGCCGGGCACGGTGAAACCGAGCACCGCCATCTTGCTGCAACACAAGCATCCCGAGGACCGGGCCCAGGTCGCCGAGGTGCTGGAGCGGGTCGGCCAGGGGGAGCCGTTCTCCAGCCGGCATCGGATCATCGACACCGGCGGACAGGTCCACTGGGTGATCGTGGTCAGCGACCGCATGCTCGACGACGCCGGCACGGTGATCGGCACCGCGGGCTTCTACGTCGACGTCACCGACGTGCTCCAGGCCGACGTCAGTGCGGCGATCTCCGAGGCCGCCGCGTCCCGGGCGGTGATCGAGCAGGCCAAGGGGGTGCTGATGGTCTGCTACGGCATCTCCGCCGAGCGGGCGTTCGACATCCTGGTGTGGCGTTCGCAGGAGACCAACGTCAAGGTGCGCGATCTGGCCGCCCGCTTCCTGGCGGCTTTCACCGGCAGGCTGCCGACCGAGGTGCTCTCCGATCTGGATCACACCCTGCTGACGGTGAGCTGAATCGAGATTGCCGACGCAGCTCCGCGGGTAGCCACCGGGTGATGATGGTGAACGCGATGGCAGACAACAGACGAGGTGACAGGCCCTGACCGGGACATCGGACGAGCTGAGACTGTCGGCGGCGACGATCGGCACGGTGTGCCTGCTGACGGCGGTCGGAACGCTGGACAGCAGCACGTATAGGAGAGTCCGCGACAGAGTGATCGAGGCGGCCCTCGGTGAGCCGGCTGCAGTGCTGGTCGACGTCAACGGACTGGACGGCGTAGCACCCTCGGTGTGGTTGGCTTTCGCCAGTGCCCGTTGGCATGTGAGCACCTGGCCCGGCATCCCGATCCTGTTGGTCTGCGGGCGACCGGAACTGGCCGCGCGGATCGCGCAGAGCGGGGTGACCCGTCACGTGCCGGTGCACTCCGATATCGAGGCGGCGTTGCGATCGCTCACACACGACGAGTTGCACCGCCGCCGAGCCCGCATCGAACTACCCCGCCGCCTCACCAGCTTGCGGCGCGCCCGCGACTTCGTCGGGAATCGGTTGTCGGACTGGTCGCAGGGTCAGCTGATCCCGGCCGCGAAGGTGGTCGCCGACGTGTTGGTGAGCAACGTGTTACGCCATACCCAGAGCCCACCGGTGGTGTTGCTGGAAAACGCACGTTCGACGGTCACCATCGCGGTCCAAGACGCTGAGGAAGCCCCTGCGGTACGTCGCGAAGCCGCCGACGGCAGCACCGACCGGGCGTCGGGTCTGGCGGTGGTCGATGTGCTGTGCCGCGCCTGGGGCAGTGCGCCCACCCCGCACGGCAAGACGGTGTGGGCGGTGATCGGACCGGAGAACAGGCTCTAGCTGTAGTGACCTGAGAGGTTGTTGACGGCGTGGCAGCTTGAAATGGGGAGGACCTCCTGACGGAGTGGATGTGTCTAGGCATTCATTCCGTAGGAGGTCCTCGTGTCTCACGCTAACGCCCGCACCAACGTTTTCGCTCGACGTCTGATCGTGGAACGTGTCGCCGCTGGTTGGCCGCCCGCCCATGTCGCTGAGCAGCTGGGTATGCTCGCGCAGCCAGTCCCTGGCCTGATAGCCCGAGGTGCCGGTCCCCGAGACGTCCACCAGAACCTGCAGCCGGTCCAGGTCGTGGGAGGCCTCGGCTCCCAACAGCACGTCCTCGAGCACCTCGACGCCGGGCAACGTGTCGATGCGCTGCCGTACGTCGTGCGCCAGCTCCAGTGCGGCACTGAGCAGTTCGTGGCCGTGAGCCACCATCTGGCGGCGCCAGCCGTCGAGCGCGGCATAGATCGGGACGCTGGGGCTGGTGGTCATCAACAGGTCCGCGCACGCGGTCAACCGGTTGCGGTCGACCAGGTCGCCCTGCACGTGATACACCGAGCCCTGCTCGAATCCGGCTCCCATCTTGTGCACGCTGACGACGCAGACGTCGGCGCCAGCGTCCATCGCCCAGGTGGGCAGGTCCTGAT
The DNA here is from genome assembly GCF_020172665.1 of [Mycobacterium] zoologicum. GTDB lineage: Bacteria > Actinomycetota > Actinomycetes > Mycobacteriales > Mycobacteriaceae > Mycobacterium > Mycobacterium zoologicum. The sequence goes on from NZ_CP083985.1 coordinate 3,372,945, forward strand.
GGAAGGGCAGGTGTGCACCCCAGGCCTCGTCGACGATCAGCGGCTTGCCGCGCTGATGGCAGATCTCGGCGATGGCGTGCAGGTCCGCGCAGGTCCCATACGGCGAGGGACTGACGACCAGCGCACCGGCGGCATCGGGATGCTCCTCCCACGCACCGGCGACCCGTTCCGGTGACGGCGGGTGACAGAAATGCCGTTCGGCGTCCCAGCGCGGGGCGATCCAGCGCGGCCGGATACCGGAGAAGATCAACCCGCCAACAATGGATTTGTGGCTGTCGCGCGGCAGCAGCAGCCCGCCGTCGGAGCCGCCGGCCACCGCCATCATGGCCGCACGCACCGAAAGCGAACTGCCGCAGGTGGAGAAGAACGCCGTCTCGGCTCCCACCGCATCGGCCATCAACTGCTCGGCGTCGGTGAGAATCCCGGAGCCCGCCCGCCAGTCGTCCAGTCCGCCGCGAGCGAGCACGTCCGCGCGGAACAGGTCGGATCCCACTACTGCACGTACCGACTCGTCGGCGCCGCGACCCTGGCGGTGCCCCGGAGGGCTGAAGCCGTAGCGGTCTTTCCGGTGGTAACCGGCCAAGGCTTCCAGCACGGGCGCTCGGCGGTGATCCATAGGTCAGCGACGGAAGGCGATGACCAGCGCCAGTAGGTCGATGCCCAACAGCACCCAACCTGCCACCGGGACAACGAATCCCCGTCGGCGCCCGGCCGTCCAGAACGACGCCAGGATGGTCAGCGCGGCGATGACGGGCGCGCCGTAGTACAGGATGGCGAACACCACCCCGCTGGGTCCCAGGTCGGGGCACTCGGCGGTGCTGCAGGCCGCGGTGCTCATCACCGCGCCCGTCGCGGACGCCATCACCAGCGCCGCCCCGGCGGCGGTCAACAGTGCCGTCACCCAGTTGACCCACAGTCGGGCGCGGTGGTTGCGCTCTTGGACCGGCACGGGCATCGGTTCTCCGATCACAGCGTCGCCTCCCGCCTAGCAAACTCCCGGACCAGCGCGTCGCAGAACTGTGGCAGGTCATCGGGTTTGCGGCTCGACAACAGGATCGAGGGCTTGCAGTCGCAGCGCACCACCGGCTCGTCGACCCACTCACCGCCTGCGTTGACGATATCGGTGCGCAGGCTCGGCCAGGACGTGAGCCGCCGTCCCGCGACGACTCCGGCCTCCACCAATGTCCACGGCCCGTGACAGATCACGGCGACCGGTTTGCCGGCGTCGAAGAACGCCCGGACGAACGCCACCGCGCGCTCGTCGGTGCGCAACTGGTCGGGGTTGGCCACCCCGCCCGGCAGCACCAGCGCGTCGAAGTCGTCGGCGCTGACGTCGTCGATCGCCCGATCCACGTCGAACTGGTCGCCGCGATCCAGATGGTTGAACGCGGACACGGGCCCGCGGGTCGTCGACACCAGCGCCGGCCAGCCGCCGGCCTTGGCGACCGCCCGCCACGGTTCGGTCAGCTCGACCTGCTCAACGCCGTCGGGCGCCACCAGAAACGCGACCTGTCGGCCGCCCAGCGATCCGGACATCAGTCTCCCCTTTCATGCCGGCTTACCCCTGCTTCCTACCCGATGGCCGAGCGGCACAAACGGGCCGGTGCAGCCGGCCGTCACCGGGGGTTAGCTCGCCGGAATGAGTCGGCGACCGGTGGTCGCGGCGGCCACGGTAACCGCCGCGACCAGCCCGCCGTAGACCAGCAACACCATCAGGTATCCCCCCAGCGGCCGCGGGTTGTCGCCGCGGTATGCGTCGGCTTCCCGCTTGGCTGCATCCGTGAGGGCGCTGCCGGTCTCGGCCGATCCTGCCATCGCTCAGTAGTTGTCGCAGGTGTTGGCGATGGGGCCGACGAGATTGACGAACTGCGCCCCCTCGGGCGACCCCTGGGCCTGCTGCAGCATCTGCTCACGCTGCGGCGGCGCCGATGCGAGGAAGCTCTGCAGGAAGGACTGCGCCGTGGGCGTGGCGTTGAATTGCGCTGCGGTCTGCGGTGATTGAGCGTTCATTGCGGCGACGACCTGTGAGTAGCTGCAGGTGGTGTTGACCGCCGGGTTCTGCCCCGGATCCGCGGACGCGACTCCCCCGGTTGTCAGCGCCAGCGCCACGCCGCCGGCGGCGGCGACGCCCAGCCTGGTCAAAGACATTGTGATCATTGGATTCTCCCATTCGACTTCGAATTCCGTCAGTGACGGCATCGACGTAGGCTTGCCGTTTTCACGCGGGCTAAACCACCGTTTGCCGTGTGTCGGCAATGGGTATCGGAAGAAACGCTGTGTTAGCCCGGATACTCACCGCGGTCGGCCTGTGCGGTTCGACGCTGTTGGTCTGCCCCGGCGGGGCGGCGGAGCCCGGCTGCCCCGACATCGAGGTGGTGTTCGCCCGCGGCACCACCGAGGCGCCCGGCGTCGGATGGATCGGCCAGCAGTTCGTCGACGCCCTGCGGTGGCGTGTCATGGGCCGCTCGGTGGGCGTGTACCCGGTCGACTTTCCGGCGGTTCCCGAGTTCGCACCCACGGTCGCCGGTGTCGTCGATGCCGCCGGGCACATCACCGACACGGCGGCGGGCTGCCCGGACACCCGACTGGTCCTGGGCGGCTACTCCCGCGGCGCGGCCCTGATCGGCTACGTCACCGAACCGGCGGCAGCCGCGGGCGGCTTCCCGCCCCCGCTGCCACCCGAGACGGCCGTCCATGTCGCCGCCATCGCGCTGCTGGGCAAGCCGGCACCGGCGTTCCTGGACTCCCTCGGGGCGCCGCCGGTGGTGATCGGACCCGACTACGCGGCCAAGACGATCGAACTGTGCGCGCCCGGCGACCCGATCTGCTCGGCGGGCACGGACGGTGCGGCGCATGCGGCCTACGCCGGCAACGGTATGACCGCTCAGGCCGCCGATTTCGCCGCAGACCGGCTCAGGCCACCCGAAACTGTTCCAGGTCAGCCACTTTGACGCTCAGACCGTGGCCAGCCGCACCGCGGTCCGGACGCAGCACACCGCCCGGTTCGGGGCGCAGCACACCGTCGAACGCAATCTGCTCGATGCGCACATGGTCGTGGAAGTACTCCAGATGGCGCAGGTGCCACAGCGCCGCACCCACGTGTGCGCTGATCTGTGGCGCGCAGTGCAGTGACAGGTCCATGCTGCGGGCGTCGCACAGGGCGCCCACCTTGAGCACTCCGGTGATGCCCAGGCACCGGGTGACGTCGGCCTGCGGGCAGTCGACGGCACCCGCGCCGAGCAGCCGCTGGAAATACGGCAGGTCGTAGCCGTACTCGCCGGCGGCGATGTCCATGCCCGCCGGCGCGTGCTCGCGCAGCAGGTGCAGGCCTTCGAGATCATCGGAGCTGACCGGCTCCTCGAACCACCGCACGTTGTGTTCGGCGAAGCGCTGCGCCCAGTCCAGTGCCAGCTTGCGGTGGTATGCGCCGTTGGCGTCGACGAACAACTCGGTGTCGGGGCCGATCGCCGAGCGCGCCGCGTACACCCGGGTTCCGTCGGCGACCGGGTCACGCCCGACCTTGATCTTGACCCGGCCGATGTCCTGCTGCACCCATCCGGCGAGTTGGCGGCGCAAGGTGTCGTCGTCGTAGGAGGTGAATCCGCCGCTGCCGTAGATCGGGGTGGCGTCGTGCATCGCGCCCAGCGCGACGACCAGTGATACGTCGAGCAACCGGGCCCGCAGATCCCACAGCGCGATGTCGACCGCAGCGATCGCCTCGGCGACCATGCCGGGCCGGCCCAGGTTGCGCACCGCACGCACCATGTCGGCCCAGCGGGCCGGCGGCGCCAGGGCGTCGCCGCCGGCGATGATCCCGGCCAGCTTGTCGCGGACCACGGTGACCGCTGCGGTGCCGGCGTAGGTGTAGCCGACGCCGGTCTGCCCGCCGGCGCCGACGGTGACCAGCACCAGCGTGGTGGAGTCCCAGACCAGGGTGCCGTCGGACTCGGGGGCCTCGGTGGGAATCGTGTAGGCGGCGACCTCGATCGAGGACACCGGTACCGGCGCGCCGCGGGGCAGGCTCATGCCGTGGTGACTACCCGCGCGCCGGCGTGGGTATGCACTGCGGCATGGACGACGAGCCCCCCGCAGGTGCTGCGCCAGTATGCGCTGATCGCCGACGGCGAGCGCGGCGTCGTGGTGGGGCCGCACGGCGACTTCTGCTGGATGCGCCTGCCCCGCTGGGACAGTCCGGCGGTGTTCAGTTCACTGCTCGGCGGGGCTGCGGTGCTGCGCGGCCTGACCAGCTCCGGCGGCGGGATGGTGGCGGCCGCGACGATGTCGCCGCCGGAGCGCGCCAAGGCCGTGACCCACGACGGCTTCGTCTATCGGTATCGCCCCAATGGGCGCGACCTCGGCGAGGCCGAAGGGGCGTTCGTGCTGTGCAGCTTCGTGATGGCCCTGGCCGAGGCGGCGCACCTGATCTCCAAGAACGTCACGGCTTGAATCACCGAACGGACTGAAGCGTTGGGTGACTCAAGTGCACCGCTACTGCAACTGATCGCGCAGCCGGGCCAGCGATTTGGCGAGCAGACGCGATACGTGCATCTGAGAGATGCCGACCCGCTCAGCGATCTGCGTCTGGGTCATCGATTCGAAGAACCGCAACACCAGCACGGTGCGTTCCCGATCCGGAAGCGCATTGAGTAAGGGCCGCAACGTTTCTCGATCATCGATCCGGACCAGGCCGGCATCGATGTCACCCAGGGTGTCGGCAATCGAGCGGACGTCGTCCTCGTCGGATTTGCCGCCGCTGTCGATCGACAGCGTGTTGTAGGAGCTGCCCGCCACCAGGCCCTCGACCACCTCCTCGCGGCTCATCTCCAGTTCCCGGGCCAGTTCGGAGGCGGTCGGCGCGCGCCCCAGGCGCTGCGAGAGTTCGGCGGTCGTCGCGCCGAGCCGCAGATGCAGCTCCTTGAGCCGGCGGGGCACCTTGACCGACCAGCTGTTGTCCCGGAAATGCCGCCGGACCTCGCCCATGATGGTCGGCACCGCAAATGAGACGAAATCCGAGCCGGTCTCGACATCGAATCGGGTGACGGCGTTGACCAGCCCGACCCGAGCGACCTGAACGAGGTCGTCACGCAACTCACCACGGCCCTCGAAGCGGCGTGCGATGTGGTCGGCCAGCGGCAGGCACCGCTCGACGATCTTGTCCTTGCGGTTGCGGTAATCGGCCGAGCCGGAGTCGTATTGCGCGAGTTCGCGAAACAGGTCACCGACATCGGAGTACTCCGAGCCGGACTGGGAGCCGCCGGAGGCGGCGCGCCGGATCACCGCCCGGCTTCTGCCCGTCGAGTTGTCAGGGTCACCCCGAATACCGCAACCGCACTACCGTTTTCATGGCCATCTTGGAACGCCCGCACGTCGTCCACCAGCGACGTCAGCACATGCCAGCTGAAGCTGCCCGGGGTCAGCACATCGGTGCCGTCGCAGGCGGCCGAGGCCTGTATCGTCACGTCGTCGTCATGCGGATCGATAACCACGGTCAACGTCGCGTCCGGTGCCGCGCGACGGATCAGCAGGGTGCACAACTCATCGATCGCCAGCCGTAGATCGGCCACCTTGTCGACGTCGAGATCCTCGAAGGTGGCGATCGCACCAACCAGCATGCGCACCACCGCCAGACTCTCCAGCCGTGGGGTCACCCGCAGTTCCACGGCCCGCTCGCTATGTGGCCCCCGGATCCGCTGGCTCTGAATGTCGGCCATTGAGCCTCCCGGCATGTCGGTCATTGAGCCTCCCGGCGAATTCGGACCGAGACCACGGTTGGGCGCCAGCGAATCTGCGGCTGCCCGAAGACCAGTCATGGGTGTCCCTATACCCAGTTACCAGCGCATTGAATCATCAATTCCGACAATTTTCGAGACCAGACGCAGAAGCGGCCCGGCTGGAAAACCAACCGGGCCGCTTCTGCACCTGGGGCTAGCTCGTCGAGTGCTGCCAATGCGCCTCGGGGTGGGCCCGGTGCCACTCATGGTTCACCCTGCCGATCCGACGGTGTTCGATGACCAGCCACAATGCGCCCAGAGCGGCGGCGACCACTGCGACGATGGCCACCTCCACACCCTGGCGGTCGTGTCCGGTGCCGAATGCGGTGAGGCAGCCGATTCCGGTGACCATGCCCACCACCAGCAGGGCGTAGCCGGGCCAGCCCATCACGTCGATGACGGCACGGCCGGCATGCGGCCGGGTCGTCCGGACGTGGTCAACCGGGTCGCGAAATGTGTCACCCATGTGCAGTTCCTCTCCTGAGTCGTCCGGCCCATCCGGAAAGGCGTTCCCAGGTCGTCCTTGCTAAGCCGAACCTGCGCACGCCCAAAATCTATCGTAGTCCGATGTGTTTCGATTTTGGTTCGATTTCCAGATATCTCACAGGCATCTCGCAGTAGAAGCCTGTCTTCCACCGCCCAGGTTTGGGCCGACCGCCCCCCGGGGAAGCCTTGAAGTGTGGCGGGCCTGCAAACCGCGCGGGCCCGCCACACCCACAAATCCAGGGAGGGATTTATGTCGGACGACAAGAGGAGCGGACCCGAAGAAGGGATCCGGGGCGCCGTGGAAGGTGTCAAAGGCATGGCCAAGGAAGCAGTCGGAACCGTGACGGGTAACGACGAAATGGCTCGGGAGGGCCGAGCGCAGCAGGACAAGGGCGAAGCGCAGCGTGACGCCGCTAAACGCGAAGCCGAGGCCGAAGCGGCTCGGGCAGCGGCCAAAGCCGCAGAGAAGCGCGAGCAGTCCCACCAGTAGCCACCCTTAGCCAGATTGAAGATGGGCCCGGTCCGCCCGGCGGGCCGGGTCTATCGCTGGCACCATGGCCAGGTGAGCCGAGAAACACCAAACCCGCTGGCGCGGTTCTCGGCGCTGACCCGGGATTGGTTCACCGGAACGTTCACCGCGCCCACGCCGGCCCAGGCACAGGCCTGGTCGGCGATCGCCGACGGGCACAACACGCTGGTCGTCGCACCCACCGGATCGGGCAAGACCCTGGCGGCGTTCCTGTGGGCGATCGACCGGCTGGCCGCCACGCCGGCCCCGGGGAAACGTGCCACCCGGGTGCTGTATGTCTCGCCGCTCAAGGCGCTGGCGGTTGACGTCGAACGCAACCTGCGCACCCCGCTGGCCGGAATCGGCCGGATAGCGGCGCATCGCGGTGAGCTCGTGCCGAACATCACGGTCGGGGTGCGCTCCGGGGACACCTCCCCCGCCCGACGCCGCGAGTTGGTGAGCAAGCCACCGGACATCCTGATCACCACCCCGGAGTCATTGTTTCTGATGCTGACGTCTGCAGCGCGCAACGCCCTGGCCGGGGTGCAGACGGTGATAGTCGATGAGGTCCACGCGGTGGCCGGAACCAAACGCGGCAGCCACCTGGCGTTGTCGCTGGAACGGCTCGACGCGATGCTGGACACCCCGGCCCAGCGGATCGGGCTCAGCGCCACCGTGCGGCCACCCGAGGAGGTCGCCCGATTTCTGTCCGGCCAGTCACCGACCACGATCGTGGCACCCGCGGCGGCCAAGACGTTCGCTCTCACAGTGCAGGTTCCGGTTCCCGATCTGGCCGCCCCGGCCGAGGGAACCGTCTGGCCGGAGGTCGAGGAGCGCATCGTCGATCTGATCGAAGCGCACCGATCCTCCATCGTGTTCGCCAACTCCCGGCGGCTGGCCGAGCGATTGACCGGTCGGCTCAACGAGATTCACGCCCAGCGCAGCGGTGACGATCTGGTACTGGCACGCGCGCACCACGGTTCGGTGTCCATCCAGACCCGAGCCGAAGTCGAGGAGGAGCTCAAGAGCGGGCGCCTGCGGGCAGTGGTCGCCACCTCGAGCCTGGAATTGGGCATCGACATGGGTGCGGTCGACCAGGTGATCCAGATCGAGGCGCCGCCGTCGGTGGCCGCCGGCCTGCAGCGCATCGGCCGAGCCGGACACCAAGTCGGCGAGACCTCCCGCGGGGTACTGATTCCCAAGCACCGCAGGGATCTGATCGGATGCGGCGTCGCGGTGCAGCGGATGCTGGGCGGGCAGATCGAGACCCTGTCGGTACCGGCCAATCCCCTCGACATCCTGGCCCAGCACACGGTTGCCGCGGCCGCACTGGAACCGTTGGACGCCGAAGCCTGGTTCGACACCGTGCGACGCAGCGCACCGTTCGCGACCTTGTCGCGCAACGTGTTCGAGGCGACCCTGGACCTGCTGTCCGGCAAGTACCCGTCCACCGAATTCGCCGAACTGCGGCCCCGGCTGGTCTACGACCGTGACACCGGCACCCTGACGGCGCGGCCCGGCGCGCAGCGGCTGGCCGTCACCTCCGGCGGTGCGATTCCGGACCGGGGACTGTTCGCCGTGTATCTAGCGGGTGCCGAAAAGCCTTCCCGGGTCGGTGAACTCGACGAGGAGATGGTCTACGAATCGCGGCCCGGCGACGTGATCTCGCTGGGCGCCACCAGTTGGCGGATCACCGAGATCACCCATGACCGGGTGCTGGTGGTCCCGGCCCCCGGCCAGGCCGGCCGGTTGCCGTTCTGGCACGGCGACGGAATCGGCAGGCCGGCCGAGCTGGGCGCTGCCGTCGGCGCATTCACCGCCGAGCTGGCCGGCATGAATCGGGAATCCTTCGATGCCCGTTGCGCGCAACTGGGTTTCGACGACTACGCGGTCGACAACCTCTGGCGGCTGCTGACCGACCAGCGGTCGGCCACCGGCGCGATACCGTCGGACACCACACTGGTGGTGGAGCGGTTCCGCGACGAGCTCGGCGACTGGCGGGTGGTGCTGCACTCGCCGTACGGGCTGCGGGTGCACGGACCGCTGGCGCTGGCGGTGGGACGGCGGCTGCGGGAGCGCTACGGTATCGACGAGAAGCCGACGGCGTCCGATGACGGCATCGTGGTTCGCCTGCCCGACACCGACATCGAATACGACGGCGCGGCGCCCGGAGCGGAACTGTTCGTCTTCGACGCGGACGAGATCGAGGCGATCGTCACCGCCGAGGTCGGCGGCTCGGCCCTGTTCGCCGGCCGCTTCCGGGAATGCGCGGCCCGGGCATTGCTGCTGCCGCGCCGGAACCCGGGCCGTCGCACGCCGCTGTGGCAGCAACGCCAGCGGGCCGCCCAACTGCTCGACGTGGCACGCAGATACCCGACGTTTCCGATCGTGTTGGAGACCGTGCGGGAGTGCCTGCAGGATGTCTACGACGTTCCGGCGCTGATCGACCTGGCCGAGCGGATCGCGCAGCGCCGGGTGCGGCTGGTGCAGGTCGAGACCGCCAGTCCGTCACCGTTCGCGGCGTCGTTGCTGTTCGGCTACGTCGGGGCGTTCATGTATGAGGGCGACAGCCCGCTGGCAGAGCGGCGGGCTGCGGCGCTGTCGCTGGACCCCACCCTGCTCGCTCAGTTGCTGGGCCGGGTCGAGCTGCGTGAGCTGCTCGACGCGGCGGTGGTCGACGCCGTGGCCGCTCAACTGCAGCACCTGACCCCGGAGAAGGCCGCCCGCGATGCCGAGGGTGTGGCGGACCTGCTGCGGCTTCTGGGCCCGCTGACCGCCGAGGAGGTGGCGGCCAGGGCCGACGTCGGCGACAGCGCGGTTTCTGGGTGGCTGGAACACCTGCTGGTCGCCCGGCGGGTGCTGACGGTGTCGTTCGCCGGCCAGCGCTGGTGGGTGGCGATCGAGGACATCGGCCGACTGCGCGACGGGCTGGGCGTCGCGGTGCCGCCCGGCGTACCGGCCGGTTTCACCGATCCGGTCGCCGACCCGCTGGGCGAATTGCTGGGCCGCTTCGCCCGCACCCACGGGCCGTTCACCACCGCCCACGCCGCGCAGCGATTCGGGCTGGGGTTGCGAGTGGCGGCCGACGCGCTGGGGCGCCTGGCCGCCGACGGGCGGGTGGTGCGCGGCGAGTTCGCCGACTTCCCTGACTCCCCGGGCGAGCAGTGGTGTGACGCCGAGGTGCTGCGGATTCTGCGACGCCGGTCGCTGGCGGCGCTGCGTTCGGCGATCGAGCCGGTGTCGACAGCGGCCTATGGGCGTTTCCTGCCGGCCTGGCATCAGATCGGCACCGATTCCGTCTCCGGCCTGGACGGCCTGGCCGGGGTGATCGAACAGTTGGCGGGGGTAGCCTTGCCGGCGTCGGCCATCGAGCCGCTGATCCTGGGCCGGCGGGTGCGCGACTACTCCCCGGCCATGCTCGACGAGCTGCTGGCAGGCGGGGACGTGCTGTGGTCGGGTGCAGGCGCCCCGGCCGGTGACACGCCCGCGGTAGACGGATGGATCGCCTTCCACACCGCCGATTCGGCGCCGCTGACGCTGGCCTCCGGCGCGCCGCTGGAGTTCACCGATACGCATCGGGCGATCCTGGACAAGCTGTCCGGTGGGGGTGCGTACTTCTTCCGTCAGCTCGGAGACGATGGTGACGGCGACTCGAAAGCGCTGAAAACCGCGCTCTGGGAACTGATCTGGTCCGGTTGGGTCACCGGTGACACCTTCGCACCGGTGCGGGCGGTGCTGGCCGGCACCCGGCGTGCCACCCCGGCACACCGCACCCGGCGCCCACCCCGACTGAGCCGATACAGCGTCGCGCACCCCACCTCCCGGGCCACCGACGCCACCGTAGCCGGACGGTGGTCGAAAATTCCCGCGCCGCAACCGGACACCGGAACCTCGACGCTGTGGCTGCATCATCAGGCCGAACTACTGCTGCATCGCTACGGGGTGCTGACGCGCGGAGCGGTGGCGGCCGAGGGCGTCCCGGGCGGGTTCGCGAGCATGTACAAGGTGCTGACAGCGTTCGAGGAGGCCGGGCGATGCCAGCGCGGCTACTTCATCGAGTCGCTGGGCGCCGCCCAGTTCGCCCTCGCCTCGACGGTGGACCGGCTGCGCGCCTACCTCGACGGCATCGATCCGGCCCGGCCCGACTTTCACGCGGTGGCGCTGGCCGCCGCTGACCCGGCCAATCCCTATGGCGCCGCGCTGAATTGGCCAGCGCACCCCGGCTCGGCGCGGCCCGGCCGCAAGGCGGGCGCACTGGTGGTGCTCGTCGACGGCCGGCTGGTGTGGTTCGTCGAGCGCGGCGGGCGAACTCTGTTGAACTTCGCGGATGATTCCGCGGAGACCCAGCTTGCCGCCGCCGGTGCGCTGGCCGGGCTGATCGCCGAGCGCCGGGTGGACGGTCTGCTCATCGAGCGAGTGGACGGCGTCGCGGTACTGGAGCTGCGCGACTCACCGACGGTGGCGGCACTGTCGGACGCCGGATTCTCCCGCACGCCACGCGGACTGCGGTTGCGCTGATGCCCGAGGGCGACACCGTCTTTCACACCGCCGCGGTGCTCGGCACCGCATTGGCGGGAAAGACCCTGACCCGCTGCGACATCCGCGTCCCCCGCTACGCGGACGTAGACCTGACCGGCCTGCGGGTGAACCAGGTGCTCAGTCGCGGCAAGCACCTGTTCATCCGGGTGGGCCCGACGAGCATCCATTCGCATCTGAAGATGGACGGCAGTTGGCGGATCGGGAAGCACCCGATAGATCATCGGGTACGCATCATCCTGGAGGCCGGCGACGTCCGTGCCGTGGGCATCGATCTGGGCACGCTGGAGGTGCTGGACCGCGCGCGCGACGGCGAACCCGTCGCGGATCTGGGCCCGGATCTACTCGGTTCCGAATGGAATCCGGGCGCAGCCGCCGCCAATCTGGTCGCCGATCCGCAGCGCACCCTGGCGGCGGCGCTGCTGGATCAGTCCGTCCTGGCGGGTATCGGCAACGTCTACTGCAACGAACTGTGCTTCCTCGTAGGGCGATTACCGACGGCGCCGGTCGGCGATTTGGCCGATCCGGTCCGGTTGACATCGCTGGCGCGCGAGATGTTGTGGGCGAATCGGCTGCGCTGGAACCGCTGCACCACCGGGGACACCAGGCGGGGCCGGCAACTGTGGGTGTACGGCCGGGCCGGGCTGCCCTGCCGGCGCTGCGGCACCCCGGTGTCAGCTGATCGCAGCGGTGAGCGGATCAGCTTCTGGTGCGCGTCCTGTCAGCGGTGAGCGCCGGCCAATCACGGCCAACTGGCGCAACCCACACCGGGCACGCAGGCCTCACCACCGCCGGGTCCACCCGAGCCGCTGGGACCACCAGGGATCGAACCACCGCCACCACCGGGGCCACCGCCACCGGTCGGGCCACCGGGAATCGAACCACCGCCACCACCGGGGCCACCGCCACCGGTCGGGCCACCGGGAATCGAACCGCCGCCGCCACCAGGCCCGCCGCCACCGGTGGGGCCACCGGGCTCGCCCGGGTTTTCCTCGCCGGGGTTTTCGGGGACGGGACCGCCGGGTGCCGGTTCCAGCGGAGTGGTCTCGGTGGTGGTCGTGGTCGTGGTCGTCGTGGTGGTGCTGGTCGGGGCTTCTTCCTTGGTACCGCTACAGCCCGCCGCCACCAGTGCGGCCGCACTGCCGAGCACCGCGATCGTCATCCTGCCGTGTGCGTTCATCAGGATCAGACTCCCCTCTGCTCTGTTTCTGCCGTGCCTTCCTGTACCCGGCACGCTCACAACGCAAACGTGCGCCCGCTGGCGAAACATCGCGGCCGCCCGGTGACCGGGTCGGTGAACTCCAGCCGCTGCGCCAGTAGCTGCAGCGGAGTGGAGAAATCATCGGGGGCCACTTCGGTGATCTCGGGATACAGCGGGTCGCCGTCGATCGGCAGTCCCAGTGAGGCCAGGTGGACCCGCAGCTGATGGGTGCGCCCGGTGCGCGGGGTCAGCCGGTAGTGGCCACCATTGGGTGGGCCCAGTGCTTCGACCAGGGTCTCGGCGTTGGGCTCGCCGGGCACCTCCACGGCCTGCAGGCTGCCACGCGGTTTGACGATCCGGCTGCGCAGCAGTCGAGGAAACTCCCCCGTCGGCTGCGCCGACGACCGCGCCAGGTATTGCTTGCGCACCGCGCCGCGGGCGAACAGCGTCTGATACGGCCCGCGCAGCTCACGGCGGGTGGTGAACAGCAGCACTCCGGCGGTGAGCCGGTCCAGCCGGTGCGCCGGGCTCAGCTCGGGAAGCTCCAGCTCGCGGCGCAGCCGCACCAGCGCCGTCTGCGCGACGTGCCGGCCGCGGGGCATGGTCGCCAGAAAGTGCGGCTTGTCGACCACCACCAGGTCGTCGTCGCGGAACAGAAGCGGGATGTCGAAGGGCACGGGGACCTCGTCGGGCAGGTCGCGGTACCAGAAGATGTGGGCGCCGGCCGGCAAGACCGTGGCCTCGTCGACGACGACGCCGTCGGCGGTCACCACCCCACCGGCGGCCAGCTTCGCCGCGGCCACTGCGCCGAACCGGGCCCGCAGCTCTTCGGCAACGGGCCCGCCATGCAGCCGCAGCCGGGCCGGGCCCAGGCCGTCGCGCACCGGCAGCGGGGCGGGGCGCCGGCGGGTCATTGCGGCAGGGCTTTCGCGGGATGAGTCGTCACGTCCAGACGAGTCTATCCGGCGAGATCTCATCACTCACTCTATTCACTTGCGTCACTGTGGCTTTGGCGTCTGCGCGTGTCGGTGGGCGCCGCTACAATTAGCACATGTGTTCGAACGATAGTCGGGAGCAGGTCGTCGAGGTCTTCGACGCCCTGGCCGCTGACCTGGACCGGGCACTGAACCTGGACTTCGACGCCCTGACACCCCAGGAGTGCCTGGCGATCCTGAAGCGCTGCGAAACCCTGCGCCGCCGGCTGCCCGCCGTCGAGCATCCCCTGGTCAACCAGGTCGCCGCCGCCGAGCAAGCCGAGATCGGCGGCAAACCCCACTGGGTGCTCGCCGACACCCTGAACGTCACCCGGGGTGAGGCCAAAGGCCGCATCGACGCCGCCGCCGAACTCGGGCCACGACGCACCCTGACCGGCCAACCCCTGGAACCCCTACTGCCGGCAGTGGCGGCCGCGCAACGCGACGGCCGGATCGGGGCGTCGCATATCAACGTGATCCGCTCGTTCTTCGACTACCTGCCCACCGACATCGACGCCGGAACCCTGGCCCACGCCGAGCAGCATCTCACCGCATTGGCCGGCCGATGCCGCCCCGACGAACTGACGAAGCTGGCGCGGCGGTTGGCCGATCATCTGCACGCCGACGGCGACGAACCCAACGATGAGCGCGCCGAAGGTCACCGCGCCCAACGACGCGGCCTGGTGCTCGGCCCCCAAGACCGCGACGGCATGACCGCGATCACCGGCCACCTCGACCCGGCAGCACGCGCCGCCCTCGACGCCGTCCTGGCCCGCTGGGCCGCACCCGGCATGGCCAACCCCGACGACGACACCCCCTGTCACTCGGGCACCCCCACCCAGGCCGCCATCGAGGCCGACCGCCGCAGCGCGGCCCAACGCAACCACGACGCCCTGGCAGCCATGTCCACCAACCTGCTGGCCTCCGGCGAACTCGGCAGCCACCACGGACTGCCCGCCACCATCGTGGTCTCCCTCAGCCTCGCCGAACTGCAATCCGCCGCCGGCAAAGCCACCACCGCCGGCGGCACCTGGCTACCCGTCCGCGACCTCATCGCCCTGGCCTCGAAGGCCCACCACTACCTACGCAT
>NZ_CP083985.1:3387610-3426411 GCF_020172665.1 [Mycobacterium] zoologicum
CCACCGACTACTCTCCCACGGCTGGCAAACCCGCAAACGCCACAACGGCATCACCGAAACCCTGCCCCCAACCCACCTCGACCACGGCCAACCACGCACCAACACCTACCACCACCCCGAAAAACTGTTGCGTGACAACAACTCCGGGGCCGACGACGACGATCCCGAGGATCCGTAGCCCCGGCCGGGTGCGCGAACCCCCGTGCGCACAAAAAGACACATCGGCCACAACCGTCGGGGGGTTGTGGCCGATGTGGCTTATAGGTGCGACAGTGAGCCGTGCAGGCTCAGCCGCGACGTCGGACCGTTGGCTAAGCCGACCCGAACAGCCCCATGGCTGCCAGGAGCCCGCCGACGATCGTGTCGTCGGTCACGACGTCAGTCGGGTCGCCGGTCAGCGAACCGATCAGCTGACCCAGGTCAAGGCTGCCCAGTTCAATACCAGGAGCGCCGAGAACCGATCCGCCAAGGGTCATGCCAGCCAGGATCTCAGCCAGGGTGTCGCCCGTGGGCAGGCCCAACATGGCACCGAGCGACTCGGAAGTCAGATCCGGGTCGAGACCCGTCAGGTAAGCGCCCAGCGTCGTGGTGGGGTCGACACCCAGCAGCGAGGCGACCAAGTCACTCACGTGGCTGTCACTGGTGAGCGTGTTAACACCGAGCGACGGGTCAAGCAGGTTCGGGGTACACGTCTCACCGTACTCGCACAGCAACGTGACGAAACCGACCAGGCCAGACATACCCGGACCCAAACCGTTGAACAGGTCACCGACGGTCTTCGTGGTGACGTCGCCGCCGAGCATGTCGCTGAGCAATTGGTCGATGCTCAGGTTACCGATCGGGGTGGCGACGCCGTTGGCGTCGGGCATCGTGAAGATGCTGCCGGTACCCAACACCGAGGCTGTCTCTGTATCGCTTGACCAGATCGGGTCGGTGAGGGACAGCCCGAGGAACTGGTCAGACACACCGCCGAGGGTGAGCGGGGTGCCGTTTACCGACAACAGATCGAGCAGCAGACCGTGTGCCGGCGTGATGACAGTGGTGCCGTCAGTGTCGTAAACAGCAGGCACGTAAAGCGGCGTATCGACGTTGTACAGCGGGGCGGTGCCATCCGCGTTCAGACCGAGCAGACCGATCAACTGCCCGACTGTGCCCATGTCGATTCCGACCAGGGCGTTCTGCAGGGCGGCGGCGAAGGAGCCATCAGGGAAGGACGTGGGGATGGCGGTCAGTGCGACGTCCTGCTGCACCGACGCCGAAAGTCCGGCGGTGATGGTAGGAGCAACGGCCGTGCCGCCGAGCAAAGCCGCTC
Organism: [Mycobacterium] zoologicum; assembly: GCF_020172665.1. Lineage (GTDB taxonomy): Bacteria > Actinomycetota > Actinomycetes > Mycobacteriales > Mycobacteriaceae > Mycobacterium > Mycobacterium zoologicum. The sequence continues at coordinate 3,388,923 of NZ_CP083985.1, forward strand.
CAGCTAAGGCGGTACCGGCCGCGAACGCGCCGGCTTTCGCCACCACTCCACGCGGAGTCATCGGCGCCTCAATGGAAAGAGTTGACATGTAATAGGCCCCCCTTCAGGGATCTAGATGAACGGTGATGTGATTTCAACAACACACGTTAACTTATTATGTACTCAGTTTTTTGTCAACTAGAACGGAAGGAATTTACGACTGCGTCAGCAACCAAATCAGCGGGTATTACCTGCCCATACGCCACATCAGCGAACTGTCGTAACAGCTGCGTCCGTCACAAGGTCGAACACGCGATAACAGATCACTCAGCGTTCCTTAGGCTTTCAGACCGCCCGCCTGTCTATCCGCAACCGCGATAACGGATCGGTGTTAATTTTTGGGATTAGCATTCAATCGGTATGAATTTAGCCCGTCGAAGTACCGGCCAATACTGGACTCAACGTGCGCAATTCCCGCAGCGTGATATTCGTCACACAGCAAACACCAAGTTGCTATCAATCAACGCTGAATTCGATACAAAGCCGCACCCCGGCCGGAATGGCCGGGGTGCGGCAGGTTGAGCGAAAGCTTGTCCGCTATCAGCTCACTGGCCGAGCAGCGCCGCAAGGTAGTCGCCGACTTCCGTGAGGCCGGTGACGGCAGGGCTGCCGTCCGGAAGCCAGCTCGACAGCAGCTCACCCAAGGTCTGTGAGCCCCAGTCGCTAGTCCCCGCATGGAAGAAGGTTCCACCGAACAGCATGTTGCTCAGGTACTCGTTCCAGGTCTGGTCGGGATTCAGACCCAGCAGACCCGCCAGTGTCTGGTCCGACAACGGCCCGGTTGTCGTCGTCCCGTTGACTGTGCTGGACCATGTGACCGACTGCAGGTATTGCCCGAGGGTGGTGGCGGCGAGATTGCTGGTGTCGGCGTCACTTCCCACACCGAGGGGACGGGCGCTGGTGGTGAAAACGTAAGCACTTGGATCGACGAGAAGCACAGACACGACCTTGTACGTGGTCTCGTTGACGGCAGTGGTCGGCATTCCCAGCAGGCCGCTGAGCCAGTCGTTCAGCGAGCTGTTCGCATTCAGAACGTCATGCACCCACGGGCCGTAATTGCCCCCTGCGCCCTGGCCGCGCCAGATCTCGTTGAAGTCGCTCAGTGTGGCGCCGACCTTGTTGATGGCATCCGCGTACGTGTGGACGCCGCTGAAGAAGCTGAAGACACCCCCGAGCGGACCGAGCGGCGGCAGGTCCTGATTCAGGTTGAAGCCCAGCTGGCTGGCCAGGTCCGCCACCGAGTGGTTGTCTCCTTCACCGGCCCCGCCGAGCAGCAGGTCCACGAGCTTGCCCAGGCCCACGTTGCCCAGCGGGGTGCCGTCGATGCTCGGGTAGAGGTGGTTGGCATCGCCAGGGTAGATCGTCGTGTAGAACGACGCCGGCGCAGTGAATACCAGCGGGTTGTCCACCGTGACGCCGTTGATGAGAAAGGTAGAGCTGCCCAGCAGCGACTCCCCTGTGGGGGTCCACAATTTGTCCGCGAGGGGAATACCCATCGAGTTGGCGATATCCCCGAGGGTCAGCCCCCCGCCGTTGAAGCTCTTCAACAGCTCAGAGACCGTCGAACCGACGTCGAATGGCACTTCGGGATTGGTATCGGGCACCATTCCCAACAGGGCGAGCACCTGGTTGAGGGTGCCGAGGTTCATCTCCGCCAGCATGTTCTGCAGGGCGTCCATGAAGCTGCCGGGGGTGAGGGCCGTCAGTTCGATGTCCTGCTGCACCGAAGTGAACGATGCGCCCGAAACCGGTGGCTCCACCGTCGCGACACCGAACAGGCCGGCGCTCGCGAGGATCGTGGCCACGGCCAAGGAGCCGCTCCTGACGGCCAGCGCATGGCCACGCGACACCCCGATTTGAGCCGACATGGATCACTCCTTAATGCACCGGATCCCCCATGTGATCCACCTAATTGTGCAAGAAGCTAACGCTGAACTTCACAACTGTCAAACATATGTGACCGCAAAATGCAACCTAAAAGTATGGTTTTTGAGTAGAGACATCCCCGAGATAATGACATCTGGTTCAGGTAAGCGGAATCGGCTCCAGAATCTCGGCCCTGGCTTCGGGCGCCCCGGCGCGCAGTGCGTCCGCCGAGGCATCGTCGGGCTGTTCCTGCGACAAGATCTCGGCCTCCACCCGGGCGGCGTAGTTAGCCACTTCGGCGTCGACGGCGGCGTCGTCCCAGCCCAGAACCGGGGCCATCACCTCGGCGACTTCGCGGGCGCAGTTCACCCCGCGGTGGGCGTACTCGATGGAGATCCGGGTCCGGCGAGCCAGCACGTCCTCCAGGTGCAGGGCACCCTCGGCGGCGGCCGCGTAGGCCACCTCCACCTTCAGGTAGGTGGGTGCCTCGGCGATCGGGTCCAGCAGATCCGGGCGGCCGTCGGCGGCCGACAGCACGTCGTGGATCAGTGAGCCGTAGCGGTCCAACAGATGCCGCACCCGGTAGGGGTGCAGGCCCTCGCGCGCGCCGACGTGCTCGGCCTGGTTGACCATGGCGAAGTAGCCGTCGGCGCCCAGCAGCGGCACCTTCTCGGTGATCGACGGCGCCACCCGGGTAGGGATGAACTCCGCAGCGGCGTCGATCGCGTCGGCGCCCATCACCCGGTAGGTGGTGTACTTGCCGCCGGCGATGGCCACCAGGCCGGGCGTGGGCACCGCCACCGCATGCTCGCGGGACAGCTTGGAGGTGTCGTCGTTCTCCCCGGCCAACAGCGGCCGCAGACCCGCGTAGACGCCCTCGATGTCGGCGTGCGACAGCGGATTGGCCAGCGCGGTGTTGACGTGGGTCAGGATGTAGTCGATGTCGGCCTTGGTCGCCGCCGGGTGCGCCAGGTCCAGGTTCCAGTCGGTGTCGGTGGTGCCGATGATCCAGTGGGTGCCCCACGGGATGACGAACAGCACCGACTTCTCGGTACGCAGGATGATCGCCGCCTCGGAGACGATCCGGTCGCGCGGCACCACGATGTGCACGCCCTTGGAGGCCCGGACGTGGAAGCGGCCGCGCTGGCGGGACAGCGCCTGGATCTCATCGGTCCACACCCCGGTGGCGTTGACCACGACGTGCCCGCGCACCTCGGTGACGTGACCGTCCTCGGAGTCGCGGACGCGCACCCCGGTCACCCGGTCACCCTCGCGCAGCAGTGCGACCACCTGGGTGGAGGTCCGGATCACCGCCCCGTAGTGCGCCGCGGTGCGGGCGACGGTCAGCGTGTGCCGGGCGTCGTCGACGACGGTGTCGTAGTAGCGGATCCCGCCGATCAGTGCGCTGCGTTTGAGTCCCGGGCACAGCCGCAGCGCGCCGGCGCGGGTCAGATGCCGTTGCGCGGGGACCGATTTCGCGCCGCCCAACTGGTCGTAGAGGAAGATGCCGGCCGCCACGTACGGGCGCTCCCACCACCGGTTGGTCAGCGGGTAGAGAAACGGCAGCGGCTTGACCAGATGCGGGGCCAGCGTGGTCAACGACAGCTCGCGCTCGTGCAGCGCCTCGCGCACCAGCCCGAACTCCAACTGCTCCAGGTAGCGCAGGCCGCCGTGGAACATCTTCGAGCTTCGGCTCGAGGTGCCGGCGGCGAAGTCACGGGCCTCGACCAGCGCCACCTTCAGGCCGCGGGTCGCCGCATCCAGCGCACACCCGGCGCCCACCACCCCGGCGCCGATCACCACCACGTCGAACTGTTCCTCGCCCAGGCGCTGCCAGGCCTGTGCTCGCTGCTGTGGGCTCAGCGTCGCGCCGTCCCAACTGTCGTCGATCTCGGGGCTGACCACGACTGACAGGCTACGTGGCCCGGTCGCCGATCGCGCGTCAGTCCAGATCGTCGTGCGTCATCAGCCGCCGGGCGGCCTCGGTCAGCGAACCCGACAGCGACGGATACACCGCCAGCGTCTGGGCCAGGTCGGCGACGGTGATCCGGTTCTGCACCGCCAGCGCGATCGGCAGGATCAGCTCCGAGGCGATCGGCGCCACCACCACGCCGCCGATCACCGTTCCGGTGGCCGGGCGGCAGAACAGCTTGAGGAAACCGTGCCGCATCCGGCTCATCTTGGCCCGGGCGTTGGTCTGCAACGGCAGCATGACGGTGCGCGCCGGCACCGTGCCGTCGTCGATCTGCGACTGCGGCACCCCGACCGCGGCGATCTCCGGCCTGGTGAACACCGCGGCGGCCACCGTGCGCAACCGGATCGGGGACACCGCCTCCCCCAGCGCGTGATACATCGCGATGCGGCCCTGCATGGCCGCCACCGACGCCAACGGCAGCAATCCGGTGCAGTCCCCGGCGGCGTAGATGCCGGCCACCGATGTCCGCGACACCCGATCCACCGTGACGTGCCCTCCGCGCTCCAGTTCAACGCCCACCCGGTCCAGGCCCAGCCCCTCGGTGTTGGGCACCGAGCCGACCGTCATCAGGGCGTGGCTGCCCGCCACGGTGCGTCCGTCGGTCATGGTGACCAAAACCCCGTCCCGGTCGCGGGTCACCGAGGCGGCCCGGGCGTTCTTGACCAGCGTGACGCCGCGTTCGGCGAACGAACGCTCCAGCACCCGCGCGGCGTCGGGGTCCTCGTGCGGCAGCACCCGGTCGCGGCTGGCCACCACGGTGACGTGCACCCCGAGTTCGGTGTAGGCGTTGGCGAACTCCGCCCCGGTCACGCCGGAGCCGACGATGACCAGGTGCTCGGGCAGGGCCTCCAGGTCATAGAGCTGGCGCCAGTTCAGGATGCGCTCACCGTCCGGCTCGGCGCCGGGCACCACCCGCGGGCTGGCGCCGGTCGCGATCAGCACCACGTCGGCCTCCAGCACCTGCCGGGCGCCGTCGTCGCTTTGGATCACCTCGATGCGGTGATGAGCCAGTCCGGACTGCTGGTCGGTGAGCCGGCCCCACCCGTCGATGACCTTGACTCCGGCGGCCACCAGCTGGGCCCTGATGTCGTCGGACTGGGCGGCCGCGAGCACCTTGACCCGGTCGTGGACCTTGTCCAGCTCGATCTCGGCGTCGGTGAAGTGGATGTCGAAGCCCAGGTGCGGGGCGCGGCGCAGCTCGGTGCGCACCCCCGACGAGGCGATGAAGGTCTTGGACGGCACACAGTCCCACAGCACGCAGGCGCCGCCGATGCCGTCGGAGTCGACGACGGTCACGGTGGCGACCTCGGGCCCGCGGGCCGCCGCGACCAGGGCGGCCTCATATCCGGCCGGGCCGCCGCCGATGATCACAATGCGCGTGGAGGCAGAAGTCACAGCGACTAACCTATCGGCGGCTCGCCGTTTAAGCTTTCTGCCGTGCCGCTCTACGCCGCCTACGGGTCGAACATGCATCCCGAGCAGATGCTGCAGCGCGCACCGCATTCCCCGATGACCGGCACCGGTTGGCTGCACGGCTGGCGGCTGACGTTCGCCGGCGAGGACATCGGCTGGGAAGGCGCCCTGGCCACCGTGGTCGAGGACCCGGAGTCGAGCGTGTTCGTCGTCCTCTACGACGTGACGCCCGAAGACGAGAAGAACATGGACAGCTGGGAAGGCTCGGAGTTCGGCATCCACAAGAAGATCCGCTGCCGGGTCGACTGCGCACCCGAGCCGGTGCTGGCCTGGCTGTACGTGGTGGACGCCTGGGAGAGCGGCATGCCCTCGGCCCGGTACCTGGGTGTGGTGGCCGAGGCGGCCCAGATCGCCGGTGCGCCAGACGAATACGTCCGCAACCTGCGTACCCGGCCGGCCCGCAACATCGGTCCCGGAAGCTAGTTCTTTCTTTCGCGCGAGCCGGGGCACCACCCCCCTGGCGCGAGCGTGCGCGTCTGCACAACGACACGCCGGTGTGGCTGTACAGCTGTGCACCCTCGCGCGCGGGATTTGGCCGGGGATCCGGGGTTTTGGCGGACGTCGGCCGCTCAGGCCGCGGCGCGCATCAAGTGCGTCTCGATGCGGCGGACGGTCTCCCACGGCCGGCGCCGGACGTCGTCGGCGATGATCGGGATCACCACCCAGCCCAGCTCCTCCAATGCGGCGCGCCGCTGACGTTCGTAGACGAACGCGTCGGGCCCCTCGTGCCAGACGACGCCGTCGTACTCGACCGCGACTCGCTGCTGCACCCAGGCGAAGTCCACCCGCCACGTCCGGTGATTGCGATCCACGATTTCGTGCTGCAGGACGGGCAGCGGCAAACCGCCGTCGATCATCATCAGCCGCGACTCGCTCTCCATCTCCGATCCCGCCAGCGCGTCAGCCAGCGGCAGCAGTTCACGCACGTCCACGATCCCGCGCCGGCCTGCCTGTCGGATGGCGGCGAGCTGCAACTCATGCTGCGTGCAGGTACCGCTGCGCAGCGCGGCATCCAGCGTCGCCAACGCCCGCGGACGACTCAGCGAACGGGCGACCTCGATCGCGGTCCACGCCGGCGCGGTCGCCGGGCGGCCGGCGACTTCGCTCAGTGGTGCGCCCTCGCGCCGGTGCACCACCAGCCCGTCGGCGTGGCGTAGTTGTTGGCCCGGTGGATTGAGCACGTGCAGATCGACGGGTTCCTCGGTGTCAAAGCCGTATGCCGCGGCCGCGGTCGCCAGACAGACCGCCACCGTGGTGCCAGTCGCCAGATCCAGCCCACGCAGCCGCAGCTCGGCGTCCAACTCCCCGTCGCCGTAGATGCCGTACCAAACCTTTTGCAGCGGACCATGTTTGAGTTCGCGTTCCAGGCCACGGCGAGTGAGGAACGTCAGCGCCTGCGCGGACGTCACCACCCCGCCCTGACGGTCGAGCAGTTGACGCAATCGGGGGTCCATGCCGCAGATCGTCGGCGCGGGACGCGAGAACGGGTTGCCTCACGGCGACCCGGCCGGCGCGAATTGTGGATCAAGGCCGGACTGTGCACCATCTCGTGTGGGCCCGAAGGTGCGTGACTGTACGGGAATTACAGCGTGTCGTTGTACAGACCCGCACGCTCGCGCCAAAGGGGGGGAGGCTAGTCCGGCACGGCCTGATCGACGATGCCCGTCATCACCCGAACGCCGACCGCCAGCGCCCGCTCATCGAGATCGAACGTCGGCTGGTGCAGGTCCAGTTGCGAGCCACTGCCCGACCACACCCCGAGCCTGGCCATCGCGCCGGGAACCTCTTCGAGGTACCAGGAGAAGTCCTCCCCGCCGCCGGATTGCCGGGTGTCGGCCAGCACGTCGGGGCCGATGGCCTCGATCGCGTGGGTGAGCATCCGGGTGGACTGCTCCTCGTTGACCACGGGCGGAACCCCGCGGTAGTAGTACAGCGTGTGGTCGACGTGCAGCGGCGCCAGCAATGAGTCCACCGCCTCCTCGACGATGCCCTGCATCGCCAGCCAGGTCTCACGACTGGCGGTGCGCACCGTTCCGGCCAGCCGGCCGGCCTGCGGAATCGCGTTCGCGGCCGCACCCGCGCTGACCGCCCCCCACACCATGACGGTGTCGTCGCGCGGATCGATGCGCCGCGACAACACGCCCGGCAGCCCGGTGATCAGCGTTCCCAACCCGTAGACCAGATCCGAGGTCAGGTGCGGCCGCGAGGTGTGCCCGCCGGGACCGTTGACGCTGATCTCGATGGTGTCGGCCGCCGACGTGATCGGCCCCGGGATGGTGGCCACCTTGCCGACCTCCAGGCGCGGGTCGCAGTGCAGCGCGAAGATCCGGCTGACCCCGTTCAACACACCGGCGGCGATCGCGTCGATGGCACCGCCGGGCATCAGTTCCTCGGCGGCTTGGAACACCAGCCGCACCCCCACCGGCAATCCGGCGCTGCGGTCGGCTTCGGCCATCGCCAGCGCGGCGCCCAGCAGGATCGCGGTATGCGCGTCGTGACCGCAGGCGTGGGTCACCCCCGGCACCAGCGAGGCATACGGCGCGCCGGTCTGCTCGGTCATCGGCAGCGCGTCGATGTCGGCCCGCAAGGCGATACGCGGCCCGTCCTCGGGGCCGAAGTCACAGGTCAGGCCGGTTCCCGACGGCAGCACCTTGGGGTTGAGGCCGGCACCGGCGAGCCGCTCGGCGATGAACTGAGTAGTGGCGAACTCCTGCCGGCTCAGCTCCGGGTGGCGGTGCAGATGCCGCCGCCAGGCCACCAGCTCGTCCGCGTTGTTGGCCAGCCACGCGTTGGCGGCCACAGATGCCAGACCTGGAGACATTTAGGCAGTATCGCACCGTTGCACGCGGCTAAGCTCGGGGGCTGTGACGGTTCCGCTGGCAATCCAGGCTGCTGCGGTGGTGGCCCGGCACACCGGCGCCGCCAGCCATGACGTGGCGATCGTGCTCGGTTCCGGCTGGGCGCCCGCGGTCGCCGCGCTGGGCTCGGCCAACGCGACGATCCCGATGGCCGACCTGCCGGGGTTCAGCTCACCGACGGCGGTCGGCCACACCGGCGAGGTGGTCTCGATGGAGATCGGCGACCACCGGGTACTGGTTCTGGTCGGCCGAATCCACGCCTACGAGGGCCACAGCCTGGCCGACGTGGTGCGACCGGTGCGCACGGCGGTCGCGGCCGGAGCCACCACGGTGATTCTGACCAATGCGGCCGGCGGTCTGAGGGACAGCTACCAGGTCGGCCAGCCGGTGCTCATCAGCGACCACCTGAACCTGACCGGACGTTCTCCGCTGCGCGGCGCGCACTTCGTCGACATGGTCGACGCCTACACCCCGGCACTGCGGGCACTGGCCCTGCAGGTCGACCCGACGCTGGCCGAAGGCGTCTACGCCGGGATGCCCGGCCCGCAATACGAGACGCCCGCGGAGATCCGGATGCTGCGCACGCTGGGTGCCGATCTGGTCGGCATGTCGACCGTGCACGAGGCGATCGCCGCCCGCGCCGCCGGCGCCCAGGTGCTGGGGGTGTCGCTGGTGACCAACCTGGCAGCCGGGATCACCGGCGAGCCGCTCAGCCACGCCGAGGTGCTGGCCACCGGCCGGGAGTCGGCGGCGGGCATGGGCGCGCTGCTCGCCGACGTCGTGACCCGGCTGTGAATCCAGCGGACTGGATCGCCCACGACCCCGACCCGGTGACCGCCGCGGAGTTGCGCGGGTGCAGCGCCGCAGAGCTGACCGCCCGGTTCGCCGCGCCGCTGCGGTTCGGCACCGCCGGCCTGCGAGGCCCGGTACGCGGCGGCCCCGATGCGATGAACCTCGCCGTGGTGCTGCGCGCCAGCTGGGCGGTGGCGACGGTGCTGACCGCGCGCGGGCACGCGAGCGCGACGGTGGTGGTGGGCCGCGATGCGCGCCACGGCTCGGAGTCGTTTGCGGCGGCGACCGCGCAAGTGCTTGCCGCCGCGGGCTTTTCAGTGCTGCTGCTGCCCGATCCGTTGCCGACGCCGGTCGTGGCGTTCGCGGTGCGGCAGACCGGAGCCGCGGCCGGCATCCAGATCACCGCATCGCACAACCCGGCGGCCGACAACGGCTACAAGGTGTACTTCGACGGCGGGCTGCAGATCGTCTCGCCGATCGACACCGAGATCGAGACCGCGATGGCCGCCGCTCCCCCGGCCGACGAGATCCCGCGTCAACCGGTGGCCCCGACCGGGCAGGAGCTGGTGGCGGGCTATATCGCGAGGGCGGCAACGGTGCGACGTCATCGCGGGCAGGTCCGGGTGGCGCTGACCCCGCTGCACGGGGTGGGCGGCGAGACGGCGGTCGCGGCGTTGCGTGCCGCTGGGATCAGCGATATCCGCACCGTGGCAACCCAATTCGATCCCGATCCGGATTTCCCGACGGTGGCGTTCCCCAATCCGGAGGAGCCCGGCGCCACTGATGAGCTGCTGAAGTCAGCCGCCGAGGCCGGCGCCGACATCGCGATCGCGCTGGATCCCGATGCCGACCGGTGCGCGCTGGGCATCCAGACGCCAGAGGGCTGGCGCATGCTCACCGGCAACGAAACCGGTTGGCTGTTGGGCGATTATCTGCTGTCCGAACTGCCGGCGGGCGGGGCGGCGGGTGCGGTGGTGGCAAGCAGCGTGGTCTCGTCGCGGATGCTGGCCGGTATCGCGCAGCACTATGGCGCCCGCCATGTCGAGACGTTGACCGGGTTCAAGTGGCTGGCACGGGCCGACACCGGTCTGCCCGGGGCCACCTTGATCTACGCCTACGAGGAGGCGATCGGCTACTGCGTGGATCCGGACGCGGTCCGCGACAAGGACGGCATCAGCACTGCGGTGCTGGCCTGTGATCTGGTTGCAGCCCTACGTGATCGGGGTGCCACGCTGACTGCGGCGCTGGAGACGCTGGCCCGCCGGCACGGCGTGCATGTGACCGACGCGGTCACCCGCCGGCTTGCCGACCCGAGCGAGGCGGCGGCGGTGATGGCCCGGTTGCGTGCCGATCCGCCGAAGGAACTGGCCGGATTCGCTTTGGCCGCAACCGATCTGCTGCACCGCGACGGGCCTGTCACCGACGCTTTGGAGTTCACCGGCAGCCGCGACGGCACCTCGGTGCGGGCGGTGGTGCGGCCGTCGGGCACCGAGCCGAAGCTCAAGTGCTATCTGGAAGTGGCCAGGGAACCATCGGAGCCCCTCGACCCTTTCGCCGACCTGGCCGACGACCGCGCCCAGGCCACAAAGGTCTGCGCGGCACTGGCCGACGCGGTGCGCGACTGGTAGCTCAGCGCGGTCCGAACTGGCGGTCGCCGGCGTCGCCGAGCCCCGGCACGATGAACGCGTCGTCGTTGAGTCGCTCATCGACGGCCGCGGTGACAAGCCGCGCCGGGAAACCGGAATCTTCCAGTGCCGCAATGCCCTCCGGTGCGGCCACCACGCACACCACGGTGACGTCGGTGGCGCCGCGTTCGGCCAGCAGGCCGATGGCGTGCACCAGTGAGCCGCCGGTGGCCAGCATCGGGTCCAGGACCATGACCGGCTGGTCGCTCAGGTCCGCCGGCAGTGAGGCCAGATACGGCATCGGAACATGGGTGGCCTCGTTGCGCGCCACGCCGACGAACCCGACGGCCGCCTCCGGGATCAGGGCGTGGGCGGCGTCGAGCATGCCCAGCCCGGCACGCAGCACCGGCACCAGCAGCGGCGGGCGGCCCAGTCGGGCCCCGGCGGTCTCTGCCAGCGGTGTGCGCACCGTGATCTGTTCACGGGGTGCGTCGCGGGTGGCCTCGTAGATCAGCATCCAGGTCAACTCATGCAGAGCCGAGCGGAAGGTGGCTCGATCGCTGCGCTCGTCGCGCAGGGTGCTCAGCCGCGCCGCGGCCAACGGGTGATCGATGACGCACACGTCCACGCCAGCGACCCTACGGGTTATGTGTCGAGATAGTTGAAGAGACTAAAGCCCAGTCCGGCCAGGTCCAGCAGCGGCTCGGCGGAGATCAGCGGTGCACCGTTGAAGATGGCGTCCGGCCCCAGCACGTCGAGCAGGTTCCACTGGGTGGCCAGGTCCTGCCATGCGGTGAGCAGCGAGTGGTCCAGGTCGATGGTCAGGTGGTAGCCGGTCAGCATCGCGTCGATGATCGACTGCGACAGCGGCGCCTGACCGGCGAAGTCCAGCAGGTGGTTGACGGTGTTGGTCAGGCTCTGCACGCCGGCGTACTGCAGTCCGGCCAGCATCTGCAGCGGGTCCATCCGCAGCAGGAATCCGGCGGCGCCGGTGTCCTCCGAGAGGTGTCCGCTGGCGGTGACCGCCCATGGGCCGGCCGCACCGATCGGGTCGACACCGCCCACGGTGAACCCGGCATCGGGGGCGCCGGGGTTGCCGTAGGACCAGTCGATGGTCGTCTTCAGGATGGGCGCCAGCGCGTCGCCGACCAACTTGCCGACGTCCCCGAGCCCGTAGAGCGGCCCCAGGATCGGCAACTGGTCGGTGGGCAGCATGTAGAAGTCGTTCGCCCCGATCGAGCCGAGGTCGATGGCGTTGCCGAGGTTGTCGTTGAAGTAGGCGCCGTGCACCGCCAGAATCCCCATCAGCGCGTTGAGCACGGCCACGATGTTGGTGGGGTCCTGCGGGAAGTTCGACCAGCCGTCGTATTCGTTGCTGTAGATGCTGGCGTGGAAGTCGGTCGGGGCCGCGCCGATGCCCAACGGAATGCCGAGGAACGGGATGTGTTGCATGTTGCCGTCCAAGCCGTTGGCGAAGTCCAGCCGGCTCAGGATGCCGCCGATCGGGCTGTTGGGGTCACCGATCAGCACAAAGTTCACATTGTCCGGGTTGTAGGCGCCGCCCGGCACATCGGCGAGCAGCTTCTGCATCGCCAGCGTGGCGATCACCGCACTCTGCGAGTAGCCGAACACCGTGACGTCATCGCCGGCCTCCAACTGCGGGCGAATCGCGGCGTCGAGGCTGGCAGCGCCCTGCGCCAGCGAGTCCGCGAAGTTCAGCTGCGGGACCGGCAGCGGCTGGCAGACGATCGGGCAGAACTGCTCGGGGGTGACCAAGCCCTCGAACCCATAGCCGGGGAACATCGACTGCCCGGCAAACCACGGGGTGGTCGGCTGCAGGTAGAAGGCCCGCACCACATCCATGTAGTTGCCGACGGTCGGGTCGGCCTGGCCGGTGCCGGACATGATCCAGCCCTCGTCGGCCAGCAGCGCGATCTCTGCGACCAGGTTGTCAAGCCGGGCCGCCCATGCCGGGGACAACAGCGCTGCCGGGCCCAGCACGGCGGCGCCCAGGACGGCGGCTAACGGTGCAGTACCGAGTCGACGCAGCCGCTTCACCGTCATGCCAGACCTCCGCACCCTTGACGAACTGTGTTCCAACTAATAACACAACGCTTGACTATCAGCCGGATTTAAGGATTCACCTTGAATGAGAGCACGGACGTTGTCAAATGGAACACGCGCGCGGCGGTCCGGCGGGCCTGGCGAGTTCTAGGCGCCGAAGACGTTGAAGATGTCGAAACCCGCGCCGACCAGCGCCAGCAGGCCGTCGCCGGGAATACCCACCCCGCTCAGCACGGCGTCGGGGCCCAGCACATCGGACAGATCCATGGAATTGGCGAGGCTGCTCCACGCATCCAACAGCGACTTGTCGATCGAGTTGATCAGGTCGTATCCGGTGATGGTCTGCAGGAAGTCGGTGATGCCGGCGATGGTGCTGATGTCACCGGCCGAGAGGACACCCCCGCTGGCGGCGGCCGCGACATTGGCCCACGGACCGACGAGGCTTTGGATCAGCGCGTTCTCGACGCCAGCGAGCATCTGCAGCGGGTCCATCTTGGGGAACAGACCGGTGACGCTTGAGCCATCGTAGAGCTCGCCGGTGGGGGTCATGGCCCACGGTCCCCCGGCCACCCCGAACGCCTGTTGGTAGGGGCTGCCGCTGATGAAGTCGCCGGCCGGGATCTTGTAGAGGCCGTTGACCTCCGGATCCCCGGCGTTGCCGTAGCCCCAGCCGATGGCCAGCCGGGCCCACGGTGAGAAGAAGTCGCCAAAGAACTGCCCGGGAATACCGCCGTTGTACATGAACTGCAGAATCGGGAGATTCTGCGGAATCATGTAGAAGTTGGCATCGCCGATGGTGCCGATATTGATAGCGCTGGCCATCTGTTCGGCGCTGTAATCCGGGTAATACGGGTGCACGGTTAGGATGCCGATCAGAGCGTTGATCACGGCCAGGATGTTGGTCGGATCCTGCGGGAAATTGGCCCAGCCGTCATACTCGCCGGTGTAGATGTCGGTCGAGATATGTGCGGTGGGAGTGGGATCCAGGCTCAGCGGGATGTTCACGAACGGGACGTGCTGATCACCCGGGAACTGGAAGCGATCCAGGATGCCCCCGATCGGGTTGTTCGGGTCACCGATCAGGACCACGTGCAGGTTGCCCAGCTGATCCATGGTCGGGTTGCCGGCGGTGCCGGCGCCTGCGATCAAGTTGTTCATCTCAATGGAGGCGATCGACGCGCTCTGCGAATAACCGAACACGGTGACGCCTGAACCGGCCAGCAGCTGCGGCACGATCGACTGGTCCAGTGCGGCGACACCGGCGTCCAGCGATTGGCTGAAGTTGAGCGGCGGCGCCCCCGGGATGCACACGAACGGGCAGAACTGCTCCGGGGTGACCAGGCCGGTGAAGTCATAGCCGGGAAACGTCGGCTGGCCGGGGAAATGCGGTGGCGACGGCTGCAGGAAGTTCGCCAGAATCTGGCTGATGTAGGGCCCGACGGTGGGATCGGGCACACCGGTGCCGCTCATGATCCAGCCCTCGTCGGCGAGCAACCGCAGCCGGGCACTGAGCTGCTCGGCGCCGGAAGCGGCCAACGTCCACAGCGGCCCCAGAGTCGAGGCCCCACCCACCACCGACACGCACAGCGCTGTCAGTGCTGCGGCGCTGAGCGCGCGCACTTTTTCTGCCGTCATGACGACCTCCCCGACCGCGAATCTGTGTTCTGGATCACATCCGCTGGTGCGACCCTAACGGTTAGATGAATAGCGCGCCAAGATTCGACACGGAGCATTAAGGAATCTCCCCGGTTCAAGCACCCCGGCGCTGTCTCGTTATCCTGTGCCGCATGGCAGCTGATCTCGTACCGATCCGCGTCGCGGTGACCGCTGGTGACCGCTACACCCTGTGGGCGCCGGCCTGGCGCGACTCCGGTGACGAGTGGGAGGCCTTCCTCGGCAAGGACGAGGACCTCTACGGTTTCGCCTCCGCCGCCGACCTGGCGGCATTCGTGCGGACCAACACCGACAACGACCTGGTCGACCACCCGGGTTGGCAGGCGCTCACCGAGGCCAACGCCCACCGGCTCAACCCGCGCGGCAGCCGCCGGTACGACCTGATTGCGGTGGAGGAGCTGCTCAGCGACAAGCCGTCCGAGAAGTCGGTCCGCACCGTGGCCGACGCGATGGAGATCGTGTCGGCGATCGGGTCGGTGTGCGACCTGACCGCGGTGACGAAGTTCTTCAACGGCAACCCCAGCCTGGGCACCCTGGCCGGCGGGATCGACAACTTCAGCGGTCGCGCCGGCCGCAAACGCTGGAACGCGATCGCCGAGATCATCAACCACAGCTGGGGCAACGTACTGACCGCTGTCGAAGAGATCCTGACCACCCCCGACGTCGACGCCGCGGCGTCCGCACAGGCGGCCGAGGAACTGGCCGCCGAAGCCCCGGCCGAGCCGGAGACCTCGGTCGCTGAAGAGCCGCTGGACGAGCAGGCCGATGCCGCCCCGGCGAGCGATGCGGCACCCGGAGACCGGGTGGTGCTCGGCGGCGACGAGGACTTCTGGACGAAGGTGGGTATCGACCCGATCCGGATCATGACCGAGAACGGGACGTTCTTCTCGCTCCGCTGCTACCTGGGCGACAAGCCGGTGTTCCTCGGTCGCAA
Source organism: [Mycobacterium] zoologicum (assembly GCF_020172665.1). Classification (GTDB taxonomy): domain Bacteria; phylum Actinomycetota; class Actinomycetes; order Mycobacteriales; family Mycobacteriaceae; genus Mycobacterium; species Mycobacterium zoologicum. Next base: position 3,404,223 of record NZ_CP083985.1, read on the forward strand.
CGGCCGGATCAGCGTGTTCGCCTCCGAGCGTGCCCTGGCCCGTTACCTGGCCGATGAGCACGATCACGACCTGGCGGATCTGAGCACCTACGACGACATCCGGACCGCCGCCACCGACGGCTCGCTGTCGATCGACATCACCGACGACAACGTCTACGTGCTGTCCGGAATGGCCGACGACCTGACCGACGGGCCAGACGCCGTGGACCGCGAGCAGCTCGAGCTGGCCGTCGAGTTCCTTGAGGACGTGGGGACCTACGCCGAGGACGGCATAGTCACCGAGACCCTCAAACCGGACCGCCCGCTGGGCCGGCTGGTGAGCTACGTGCTGGACCCGGACTCGGTGGACGAGCCGCAGCGCCCGTTTGCGCCCGCCATCAAGGAGTGGGAGCAACTCGAACAGTTCATGCAGTCACGCCTGCGACGCGAATAAGAATTTCTTATCTATCATTTCCTGCAATTGCAGGTGGCAATTGCAGGAATTTCATTGCCGGGCCGTCGTGACCCGGATAGCATTTGGCCCGTTAACGTCTGGGCCGTGTGGTTTGTGGCCCTTCCCGCCTGAAAGGACTACATATGCGCAAGGCAACGCAACGAGCCGCAGCCGTATCCGCCGCAGTCTTGGGGATCGCACTGGTCGGCACGGGTTGCAGCACCGCCACCAAGGAGAAGACCAGCGATGTGCTGAGTTCGGCCAGCTCGGCCGCATCCTCAGCCGGATCGGCGGCGAGTTCGGTGATCTCGTCAGCGGTCACGGCCCCTGGCGAGGAGAGCGGCGCGGCCAGCTCCACCGAGATGACCGGTGCCGACGGCAAGGAGTACACCGTCTCCGGCCCGATCCTGGCCAAGCTCGACTCTTTGGACGCAGCCGACAAGCAGAGCCTGGGTGAGCCCACCGGCGCCGAGCAGAAGAACCCCGACGGCGGCATCTACCAGCAGTTCGACGGCGGCGTGATCGTCCACACCACCCGGTCCTACGTGGTGTGGGGCAAGATCCGCGACAAGTGGAACGAGCTGGGCGGTTCGCAGGGCAAGCTGGGTTACCCGACCAGTGACGAGACCACTAACGCCGACGGTGCCAAGCAGAGCACCTTCGAGCACGGCGTTGTCACCTGGAAGACGGGCGACGCGGAGGCCACTGTCGCCGAGCACTGATCCTTGACGACGAAGGCCGGGCAGTCGCAAGCGCGATTGCCCGGCTTTCGCCGTTTTCGCCGAGCGCGCACAAATGTCCGGCACCACTTGGGGAAATACCGAACGTTTGTGCACGGTCGGCCTATTTGGGCGCCAGGCCTATGTGGGTGCCAGGCCTATGTGGGTGAGGCCAGCGCGGCGTATTGCGGCTTGATGACGTCCTCGATGATCGCCACCCGCTGATCGAACGGGATGAACGCCGACTTCATCGCATTGACGGTGAATCGCTGCATGTCGGTCCAGCCGTAGCCGAACGTCTCGGCGAGCACCAGCATCTCCTTGCTCATGGTGGTGTCGCTCATCAGCCGGTTGTCGGTGTTGACCGTCACCCGCAGCCGGGCGCGGGCCAGCAGGTCGAAGGGGTGCTCGGCGATGCTGTCGACCGCGCCGGTCTGCACGTTGGAACTCGGGCACAGCTCCAACGGGACCCGCTTGTCACGCAGGATCGCCGCCAGCCTCCCCAGCTGTGGCACCCCGTCGTCGTCAAGCACGATGTCGTCGGTGATCCGCACCCCGTGGCCGAGCCGGTCGGCGCCGCAGAACGCGATCGCCTCGTGAATGGATGGCAGCCCGAACGCCTCGCCGGCGTGAATGGTGAAGCGGGCGTTGTGGTCTCGCATGTACTCGAAGGCATCGAGGTGTCGGCTCGGCGGGTAGCCGGCTTCGGCTCCGGCGATATCGAAGCCGACCACGCCCTTGTCCCGGAATCGGATTGCCAGCTCGGCGATCTCCCGGCTCAGCGCGGCGTGGCGCATCGCGGTGACCAGACAGCGCACGGTGATCTCTCGGCCGGCGGCAGCGGCGTCACGCTCGCCGTCGGCGAAGCCGGCCAGTACCGCGTCGGTCACCTCGTCGAAGGACAGCCCGCCCTCGATGTGCAGTTCCGGCGCGAAGCGCACCTCGGCGTAGACCACGGCATCGGCGGCCAGGTCCTCGACACATTCCCGGGCCACCCGGTGCAGCGCGTCGGCGGTCTGCATCACCGCCACGGTGTGGCTGAACGGCTCCAGGTAGCGCTCCAATGATCCGCTGTGTGAGCGGGTGCGAAACCAGGTGGCCAGCTCGTCGGGGTCGGTTGCCGGCAGACCGTCATAACCGACCTGCCCGGCGATGTCGACGACGGTGGCAGGGCGCAGACCACCGTCGAGGTGGTCGTGCAGCAGCGCCTTGGGGGCCCGGCTGATCGAGGACAGGTTCAGCGGTGTGGTCATGGCCTCTTTCCCGGGTCGTCACGTTCGTCAAGCACCGCGTAGCCGCCGTCCAGCTCGGCGCAGGCCGATCCGAACCGATCCGGCGTGTCGCTGTACAGCGTGAACAGGGCCTGCCCGGCGCTGACCGGCTCACCCGGCCGCCGATGGATCCGCACCCCGGCCCCGGCCTGCACCGCTTCGCCGGGGCGGGTGCGGCCCGCTCCCAGCCGCCAGGCCGCCAATCCCACTGCCATCGCGTCGATGTCTCCCATTGTGCCGCTCCGCGGGGCCGTGACGGTCTCCGAACATGCCGCCACCGGCAGCGGAACGCTCAGGTCGCCGCCTTGGGCGGCGATCATCGCGGTGAACCGGTCCATCGCGGTGCCGTCGGCCAGGGTCGCGGCCGGATCGCGGTCGCCCCGGCCGGCCAGCTCGAGCATCTCGGTGGCCAGCGTCAGTGTCAGCGCCACCACGTCGGCGGGGCCACCACCGGCCAGCACCTCCAGGGCCTCGGCGACCTCCAGGGCGTTGCCGACGGTAGCCCCCAGCGGGGTGTTCATGTCGGTGAGCACGGCGCGGGTCGGCACGCCGTGCGCCGCACCGAGGGCGACCATCATGTCGGCCAGTTCCCGGGCCTGCTCGGGCGATTTCATGAACGCCCCGCTGCCGACCTTTACATCCAGGATGAGGGCACCAGCGCCTTCCGCCAGCTTTTTGCTCATCACCGAACTGGCGATCAGCGGCAGCGACTCCACAGTGGCGGTGATGTCGCGCAGCGCGTAGAGCTTGGCGTCGGCCGGCGCCAGGGCTCCGGCCGCGAAGATCGCCGCGCCCACGTCCACCAGCTGCTCGCGCAGACGCCGGGTCGTCACGGTGGCGTCGAAGCCGGCGATGGACTCCAGCTTGTCCAGGGTGCCCCCGGTATGGCCCAGGCCCCGTCCGGAGGCCTGCGGCACCGCCGCGCCGCAGGCCGCGACGACGGCCACCAACGGCAGGGTGATCTTGTCCCCCACGCCGCCGGTGGAGTGCTTGTCGACGGTGGGCAGCAGCTCACCGTGACGCCGCAGGTCGCGCCAGTCGAGCTGTTCCCCCGAGGCGATCATCGCCGCGGTCCAGCGGGCGGTCTCGCGGGCGTCCATACCGCGCAGGAAGATCGCCATCAGCAACGCCGACATCTGTTCGTCGGCGACCCGTCCGGCGGTGTAGGACTCGATCAGCCAGTCGATCGCGGCGTCGGACAGTGCGCGGCCGTCGCGTTTGGCGGCGATCAGGGTGGGAGCGTCGAAGGTCACGGCAGCGAGTCGGGTCCGAAGGCATCCGGCAGCAGATCGCCGAGTGGCCTGGCACCGGCGGGGTGGTCGATCAGCAGGCCCGGCCCGCCGTGTTCGAGCAGCACCTGGCGGCAGCGGCCGCACGGCATCAGCAGTGTGCCGTCGGTGTCGGTGCACGACAGCGCCACCAGCTTGCGACTCTGGCCGGCGCCGCTCGCGTGCAAAGCGCAGACCACCGCACATTCGGCACACAGGCCCAGGCCATATGAGACATTCTCCACATTGCAGCCGGTCACCACCGCGCCGTCGCCGGTGAGCGCGGCAGCCCCGACACGCAACCCCGAGTACGGCGCATAGGCCCGGGCGGCAACGCCGATAGCATTGTGCCGCAACATATTCCAGTCAATTTCTGCGACCACGTCAGCCGACTCCGTTTCGATCTGAGCGCACCGAATCACCTCATCAACCCGTCTGGCCGGCCGAAAATCAGCCTAGCCGCGGGCCGTTGCTACTCACCGGTAACTTCGATGATGTCGTTTCGACCCTGTGGATGGGTTTAGAGTCCAAGACGGGGTTGGCCAAACAGCAACGCCGTTGCGTAGCGACGCGGACGCTGGAAACCCCTGCAAAGCAGGTCAAAGCAGCTACATGGAGGCGCTGATGACGGCGACATCCGCCGATGCGACTGGGTCGCCGGGAACGCGGACAGACGCTCCGCGACGCCGGCGGCAAAGTCTTTATAAGGGCGACCCCGGCATGTGGGCGTTCGCACTGCACCGGATCACCGGTGCGACCATCTTCTTCTTCCTGTTCGTACACGTCCTCGACACGGCCCTGGTCCGGGTGAGCCCGCAGGCCTACACCGAGGTGATCGCGACCTACAAGACCCCGCTCGTGGGCCTGATGGAGCTGGGCCTGGTGGCCGCGGTGCTGTTTCACGGCCTCAACGGGGTCCGGCTGATCCTGATCGACTTCTGGTGGCAGGGCTGCCGCTGGCAGCGCCAGATGCTGGTAGCGGTCGGCGTGATCTGGCTGGTGGTGATGGTCCCGGTGGTGGTCCGGATCGGAATGCACATGGCGGAGCGATTCTTATGAGCACACCTGACCTGCAACTCGGACGTGGCGGAGTAGCGCCGGTGCGCGGCCTCGACCGCGACCGCCCGGCCAGCCTGGGCAACCCGCGTGCGCCGTTCCGGCACAAGGGAATGGCCAACTTCGAGAAGTACACCTGGCTGTTCATGCGGTTCTCCGGCGCGGTGCTGATCTTCCTGGTGCTCGGGCACCTGTTCATCATGCTGATGTGGCAGGACGGGGTGTACCGGATCGACTTCAACTACGTGGCGGAACGCTGGCACTCGCCGTTCTGGCAGATTTGGGACCTGAGCCTGTTGTGGCTGGCCCAGCTGCACGGCGGCAACGGCATGCGCACGATCATCGGCGACTACACCCGCAGCGGCCGCAGCCGGTTCTGGCTGATGAGCCTGTTGGCGGTGTCGATGATCTTCACGCTGGGACTGGGCAGCTATGTGCTGCTGAGCTTCGACGCGAACATTTCTTGACGGCAGATTCGGTAGCGAACGGGTGATATCGCGGTGATTCAGGAACATCGATACGACGTGGTGATCGTCGGGGCCGGCGGCGCCGGGATGCGCGCAGCCGTCGAGGCGGCGCCCCGGGCCCGCACAGCGGTGCTGACCAAGCTCTACCCCACCCGCAGCCACACCGGTGCGGCGCAGGGTGGCATGTGCGCGGCGCTGGCCAACGTCGAGGACGACAACTGGGAGTGGCACGCCTTCGACACCGTCAAGGGCGGCGACTATCTGGCCGACCAGGACGCGGTGGAGATCATGGCCAAGGAGGCCATCGACGCGGTACTGGACCTGGAGAACATGGGCATGCCGTTCTCCCGCACCCCCGAGGGCCGCATCGACCAGCGCCGGTTCGGCGGCCACACCCGCGACCACGGCAAGGCCCCGGTGCGCCGGTCCTGCTACGCCGCCGACCGCACCGGCCACATGATCCTGCAGACGCTGTACCAGAACTGCGTCAAGCACGATGTCGAGTTCTTCAACGAGTTCTACGTGCTGGACCTGGTGCTCACCGAGACTCCGTCGGGTCCGGTGGCCACCGGTGTGGTCGCCTATGAGCTCGCGACCGGCCAGATTCACGTCTTCCACGCCAAGGCCATCGTGCTGGCCACCGGCGGCTCGGGCCGGATGTACAAGACCACCTCCAACGCCCACACCCTGACCGGTGACGGTATGGGCGTCGTCTTCCGCAAGGGACTTCCCTTGGAGGACATGGAGTTCCACCAGTTCCACCCGACCGGTCTGGCCGGCCTGGGCATTCTGATCTCCGAAGCCGTGCGCGGTGAGGGCGGCCGGCTGCTCAACGCCGACGGCGAGCGGTTCATGGAGCGCTACGCCCCGACCATCGTCGACCTGGCGCCCCGCGACATCGTGGCCCGCTCGATGGTGCTCGAGGTGCTCGAGGGCCGCGGTGCCGGACCGAACAAGGACTACGTCTACATCGACGTGCGTCACCTCGGAGAGGACGTCCTCAACGAGAAGCTGCCCGACATCACCGAATTCGCCCGCACCTACCTGGGTGTGGACCCGGTCAAGGAGCTGGTGCCGGTCTACCCGACCTGTCACTACGCCATGGGCGGCATCCCGACCACGGTGACCGGTCAGGTGCTGCGCGACAACACCGCTACCGTGCCCGGGCTCTACGCCGCCGGCGAGTGCGCGTGCGTGTCGGTGCACGGCGCAAACCGGCTGGGCACCAACTCACTGCTGGACATCAACGTGTTCGGCCGTCGCGCCGGTATCGCCGCGGCCGAGTACGCCGCCGGCCACGACTTCGTCGAGCTGCCGGAGAACCCGGCCGACATGGTGGTCAACTGGGTCGCCGCCATCTTGTCCGAGCACGGCAACGAGCGGGTGGCCGACATCCGCGGTGCCCTGCAGCAGACGATGGACAACAACGCCGCGGTGTTCCGCACCGAGGACACCCTCAAGCAGGCGCTCAAGGACGTGCAGGCGCTCAAGGAGCGGTACTCGCGGATCACCGTGCACGACAAGGGCAAACGCTTCAACTCCGACCTGCTGGAGGCCATCGAGCTGGGCTTCCTGCTGGAGCTGGCCGAGGTCACCGTCGTCGGTGCGCTGAACCGCAAGGAGTCCCGCGGCGGGCACGCTCGCGAGGACTACCCCAACCGCGACGACGTCAACTACATGCGCCACACCATGGCATATAAGGAAGGCCCCGATCTGATCTCCGATATCCGGCTGGACTACAAGCCGGTGGTGCAGACCCGCTACGAGCCGAAGGAGCGGAAGTACTGATGGCTGACACCTGCTGCTCATCCGAAGGCGGCTGCTGCTCACCGGGTCCGTCCAGTGCAGCCCCGGTCGCATTCGTCGACGGCCCGCCAGCCGGTGACCCGCCGCTGCCCCCGGTGCCCGAGGGCGCGCACATGGTCACGCTCAAGATCGCCCGGTTCAACCCGGAGAACCCCGACCAGTACGCCGCCACCGACGGCTGGCAGAGCTTCCGGGTGCCGGCGCTGCCCACCGACCGGCTGCTGAACCTGCTGATCTACGTCAAGAGCTACCTGGACGGCACGCTGACCTTCCGCCGGTCCTGCGCGCACGGGGTGTGCGGCTCCGACGGAGTGCGGGTCAACGGCAACAACAAGCTGGCCTGCAAGATGCTGATGCGCGACATCCTGCCCAAGAAGCCGGGCAAGGAGCTGACGCTGACCATCGAGCCGATGCGTGGGCTTCCGGTGGAAAAAGACCTCGTGGTCAACATGGAACCATTCATGGACGCCTACAAGGCGATCAAGCCGTATCTGATCACCACCGGTAACCCGCCCACCCGGGAATGGATCCAGAGCCAGCACGACCGGCACCGCTACGACGACACCACCAAGTGCATCCTGTGCGGCATCTGCACCACCAGCTGCCCGGTGTACTGGAGCGAGGGGTCCTACTTCGGCCCGGCGGCGATCGTCAACGCCCACCGGTTCATCTTCGACTCCCGCGACGAGGGTGCCGCCGAGCGCCTGGACATCCTCAACGAGGTCGACGGGGTGTGGCGCTGCCGCACCACGTTCAACTGCACCGACGCCTGCCCGCGCGGTATCGAGATCACCAAGGCGATCCAGGAGGTCAAGCGGGCGCTGATGTTCGCCCGCTAGCCCCCCTTGGCGCGAGCGTGCAGAACGGTCCGCCCCCACCTGGGGAAATGCCGCGCCAAGGTGCACGCTCGCGGAGGGTTCGTTGACGGCGTGATAAGACACTGACCATGCATTGGTACACCGGCAACGCCGTCTACGACACCGTCCTGACCGTCGCGTTCGGCTTCGCCGCCTTCGTGATCGTCGGCGGCTTCTTCGGTCAGAGCTCCTATGGGCGGTTCTCGACGACGCAGCTCGGCTTGAATCTGAACCCGAAGTTCGGCTGGTGGCTGATGGAGATCCCGGCGACCGTCGTTTTTCTGGTCGCCTACCTGAGCGGGCCGGCCCGCTTCGAGCCGACGTCGCTGGTGCTGGCCGGGATCTGGGCGCTGCACTACGCCAACCGCGGCTGGTTCTTCCCGCTGGCGATCCGCCAGATGCCCGGCAAGCGCAGCACGTTCAACATCTCGGTCGTGGTGATGGGCATGCTCGTCACCTCCATGCACGGGTATTTGAACGGGGCGCTGTTCAGCCACGACTACTTCCACCAGTACGGCCGCGGCTGGTTGACCGATCCCCGCTTCCTGGTGGGCCTGGCGATCTACCTGTGCGGGTTCGCGCTGCTGGTCAACTCCGAGTCGATCGTGCGCAACCTGCGCGACAAGAACAACCCGAGCGGTGCCGAGTACCGGATTCCGTTCGGCGGCGGGTTCCGGTTCGTCACCAGCCCGGCGTATCTGGGCGAGATTATCGCCTGGACCGGCTTCGCCGTGCTGACCTGGGCGCTGCCCGGGGTGGCGATCCTGTTGATCACCGCCGGCAACCTGGTCCCCCGGGCGCTGGGCACCCACCGCTGGTACCGGGAGAAGTTCGCCGACTACCCCACCGACCGCAAGGCGCTGGTCCCCTTCCTGATCTGAGGCCCGGGCCCTCCCCTGCCCCCTTGGCGCGACCGTGCACGGGTGTACGGCATTTCCCCAGGTGGGGGCGGACATTCTGCACGCTCGCGGGGAAGGCGGGCGGGGAACAACGGGCGGCTGTCACATTCCGGCGGGCTGCCCCGTCCAAGGGGTATGACTACCAAACCGCGCATCGAACCACTGCCCCCGAAACGCACCAACCTGCTGGTGCGCGCCATGTACCGCTACGCCAAGCGTCGCTTCGGTGAAGTTCCCGAGCCGTTCACCGTCGCCGCGCATCACCCCCGGCTACTGGTGGCCAACGCCGTGCACGAAGGCCTGCTGCAGAGCGGATCCCGCAAGCTGCCGACAAGCGTGCGAGAGCTGGCGGTGTTCTGGACCGCTCGCACCGTCGGCTGCTCGTGGTGCGTGGACTTCGGTTCCATGCTGACGCGGCTGGAGGGCCTGGACGTCGACCGGCTCAAGCAGATCGACGACTACGCCACCTCGCCGCTGTTCGACGACGACGAGCGGGCGGCCATCGCCTACGCCAATGCGATGACCACCGACCCACACACCGTCACCGACGCCCAGGTCGCCGACCTGCGGGATCGCTTCGGTGATGCCGGGGTGATCGAGCTGACCTATCAGATCGCAGTGGAGAACATGCGGTCCCGGATGTACGTCGCACTGGGCGTCACCGAGCAGGGCTTCAACTCCGGGGACGCCTGCCGGGTGCCGTGGGCGGTCAGCGACCCGCAGGAGTGATCTCGACATAGGCGATCGAGATCCCCGCCACCGCACTGTTGCGGATCCTTTTGACCTTACCGGTGGGGGCGCCGATGTCGAAGACGGCACGGTCACGCATCTTGTCCATGGCGCGAAACATCAACGCGCCCAGTCGCTCCGCGACAGACATGTCATCCTCCGATCGACTCGCGCAGCGGCGTGCCGCGGAACTTGTCCGGATTGGCGATGTCCCAGATCGCCACCACCCGGCCGTCGCGGACCGTCACCGCGGTGACGCGCGGCAACAATTCGGCGAACCCCTCGACGGCGGGCGCCCCGGGCGTATAGGCGCCGAGTTCGCCGTTGACCAGCGCCAGCTGCTGAGCGCCTGACAGCGTCGGGCCGTAGCGTCGCGCCAGACCGAACAGGAACCGGGCCACGCTGTCCGCACCGCGGATGACCCGCGTGGCGGTCGGGGCCCGGCGGTTGGAGTCCCCGGTGAATGTCACGTCCGGGTGCAGCAGCGCCACCACCGCGTCCAGGTCACCGGCTGCCATGGCCGCCATCAGGGTGCCGACCACCTCGGCGTGCCCCGGATCCGGTTGCGGCGCAGGATCTGCCGCGACGGCCTTGCGGGCGCGCGACGCCAACTGGCGGGCTGCGGCCGCGGTGGTGCCCAGGGTGGCGGCCACGTCGTCGAACGGCACCGAGAACCCGTCGTGCAGCACGAACGCCACCCGCTGATCCGGGGTCAGCCGGTCGAGCACCACCATCGCGGCGAACCGGGCATCTTCACCGGCCACCACCGCCGACAGCGGATCGTCGTCGCCGAACCCGGTCACCACCGGCTCCGGAAGCCATTGCCCCACATAGGCTTCCCGTCGCCGCGGCGCCGAACGCAACCGGTCCAGGCCCAGCCGGCTGACCACCGTCGTCAACCAGGCCCGCAGATCGGTGATGTCGTCACGCCCGGCGGCGTCGTAGCGCAACCAGGCATCCTGCACGATGTCCTCGGCGTCGGCGAACATGCCGGTGAGCCGGTAGGCCACCGCCAGCAGATGGGGCCGCAGCGCCTCGAAATCCTCCACCGCTGCAGTCATCGCTCCAGCCTAGGCGCGGGGACCACTCAGTGCGGCGGCTCAGCGCCCGGCCGCAGCCCCACCAGCGCGATCACGCAGACCGCCAGCATCGCGACACTCAAGCTGTACAGGCCGGCGTCGACGAGATTCTCCTGCCACGCCGCACCCTGGTGACCTGCGCCGGCGATCGGCGTCGTCCGTCCGGTGCCGAAGATCGCCGCGGCCAGAGTGCTGGCCCAGTTGACGTAGGTGCCGTAGAGCGCCAACCAGAACAGTGCGGTCAGCCAGCGCGCCGACAGCCGCAGCCGGCCCCACAGCAGGCCGAGCGCCAGCAGGAACAGCCCGTTCATCACGCCTTCAAGATGCGACGACAATCCCATCCGGGGGTTGGCCATCGACCCGCTGACGATTCCGGTGGTCAGGCCCAGCAGGAACAGGAAGACGCCGTGCCACAACAGGGCTCGGGATTTGTCGGCAGCCACCATCGGCCGACCTTAGATCCTGACAACGCCGCGGGACTGCCGAATGGGGCAACCACGGCCCTAATGTCGTCGACATGAGCCGCAAGCCGCGTATCGATCCCGTCCGCTGGCAGCCCCCGCCGTCGCGCCCGCTGCCCCCGCCCGACCCCACACCGACCCTGACCGTGCTGGACATCCCCGGCTTCGCACCGGAAGACGTCGTCGTGGACGCCGACGGCACGATCTGGACCGGTGTCGAGGACGGCCGGATCATCGCCGTCGGCTCCGACGGATCGCCGCGGGTGATGGCCGACACCGGCGGACGCCCGCTGGGGCTGGCGTTCACCCGCGATCAAAGGCTGCTGATCTGCGACAGTCACCGCGGGCTGTTGCGCTTCGATCCGAAGACCGGGCAGTTGGAGACCCTGGTCAGCGAGATCAATGGCCGGGTGCTGACGTTCTGCTCCAATGCGGTGGAATCTGCAGACGGCACAATCTATTTCACCGAGTCCACCGACCGGTTCCGCTACGAGCATTACAAGGCGTCGGTGATCGAGGGCCGCGCCAGTGGGTCGCTGATGCGGCTGGGCACCGACGGGCAGGTTAGCGTGCTGGCGTCCGGGCTGCACTTCGCCAACGGCGTGACGCTGACCGCCGACGAATCGGCGGTGGTGTTCGCCGAGAGCACCGCGCGCCGGCTGTCGAAGTACTGGCTGACCGGGCCGCGCGCCGGCACCGTCACCCCGCTGGTGACCGAGCTGCCCGGCCACCCCGACAACATCTCCACCGGGCACGACGGCCGAATCTGGGTGGCGATGGTGTCAGACCGCAACGCGCTGTCGGACTGGCTGAGCCCGCGCGCGCCCGTCATCCGCAGGTTGCTGTGGCGCCTGCTGCCGTACCACCTGCTGCCGGACGTGCAGTCCGGTGCGTGGGTGGTGAGCTTCCACGCCGACGACGGCCGGGTGCTGAGCCAGTTCCGCAGCACCGATCCGAGGTTCGGCATGGCGACCGGGGTGGTCGAATCCGGCGGCCGGTTGTGGATAGGCCGCATCGGCGGGCCGGGTCTGGCCTACTTCACGCTGTAACCCCGCACGCTGTAACCCCGCCGAGCGTGCACAAGTGTCCGGCAAAAGCCCAGGTGGTGCCGGACCCTTGTGCACGCTCGGCGGGGATCTAAAACCCACCCGCCCCACCAGTCACAGCGTGGCTCCCGGGTTTCACGGGCCGATTCGCCTACCCTGCACACACGATGACTTTTGCGCGCTCGGTGTCGGCCCTGGTGGCGGTGAGTTTTCTGGTGGCCGCCGCGCCCCTGGCGGCTGCTGATCCCACGCCGGGACTGATCGCCGGGCCGGCCAACTGCCCCTACAAGGTCAACACCCCACCCGCGGTGGACGCCTCGGAGGTCCCGACCGCCGGCGATCCGCCGCAGCCGCTGGCGGTGCCGGCCACCCCGGTCGGCGGCCAGGCCCTGAGCGGCTGCGGGATCGTCGCCGCGCCCGACACTCCGCCGGTTCCCGGTGAGATCTCCGCCGAGGCCTGGCTGGTCGCCGACCTCGACAGCGGCGCGGTGATCGCCGCCAAGGACCCGCACGGCCGGCACCGGCCCGCCAGCATCATCAAAGTGCTGACCGCCATGGCTGCACTGAACGAGCTGGACCTGGACCGGGTCGTCCCCGGCACCCAGGAGGACGCCAACGCCGAAGGCACCCGGGTCGGGGTGGGCCCCGGCGGCAACTTCACCGTCAACCAGCTGCTGCACGGACTGCTGATGGGCTCCGGGAACGACGCCGCCCACGCCCTGGCCGAGCAGCTCGGCGGCATGGGCGTCGCACTGGAGAAGATCAACACGCTGGCGGCCAAGCTCGGCGGCTACGACACCCGCGCCGCCACGCCATCCGGGCTGGACGGCCCGGGCATGAGCACGTCGGCCTACGACATCGGGTTGTTCTACCGCTACGCCTGGAACAATCCGGCGTTCGCCAACATCGTGGCGACCCGCACCTTCGACTTCCCCGGCTACGGCGACGTGCCCGGCTACGCCCTGGAGAACGACAACCAGCTGCTCTACAACTACCCGGGCGCCCTGGGCGGCAAGACCGGCTACACCGACGACGCCGGGCAGACATTCGTCGGTGCGGCCAACCGGGATGGACGCCGGCTGGTGGCGGTGTTGCTGCACGGCACCCGTCTACCGATCGCACCCTGGCAGCAGGCCGCCCAGCTGCTCGACTACGGCTTCGCCACCCCGCCGGGCACCCGGGTCGGCACCCTGATCGAGCCCGACCCGGCGCTGGTGGCCCCGCGCGCTCCGGAGCTGGGCCCCAACCCGCAGGCGCTGCCGCTGGTGTCGGCCGACAACACGGTGCCGGTGCGGGTCGGGGTGGGCGTCATCGGCACCATCATCGTGTTCGCGCTCATTATGGGAGCCCGGGCGGTGAATCGACGACCCGGCGAAGGGTCGGCCTGGTGATCCGGGCCCTGCGATACTTCGGCTGGTTCACCGGCCTGCTGCTGATCGCACTGGGACTGAGCCGAATCGCGTTCTCGCTGGACTCCATTCCCGGCGGTCAGGACGTCAACGCCACCGTAGACAGTGAGACCCGGGCCGCCGGCGCTCTATTGATCGGCTTCGGCCTCGGCTACCTGGAGGCGTTCCGGCGCACTCCCATCCCGACCGGGGTGGTGCGCCTGTTGGCCGGCACCATGGCGCTGCTGGGGCTCTCCCGGCTGATCTCGATGACCAACGCCGGGATGCCGCATCCGGCGTTCACCGCGGCGTGCGTCGTCGAGTTCGTCGCGGCCGCACTCACCTACTGGTACGCGACCCTGGCCGACCGCCCCACGCGATAACCCCTACGGTGAGCCTCATGGGCCGAATCGGGGAACTGCGCCGCTCCTCGCCGCTGGCGCTAATGGTGGGGGTGGCCGCCGCCAGTGTCGGCGTCATCTACGGCTACGACCTGTCCAACATCGCCGGCGCACTGCTGTTCATCGAGCGTGATTTCGGGCTGTCGGCCGCCCAACAGGAGATGGTGGCCACCGCGACAGTCATCGGCGAGATCGGCGGCGCCCTGGCCGGCGGCTGGCTGGCCAATGCGATCGGCCGGAAACGCTCGATGGTCGCCGTCGCCCTGGGCTACGCGGTGTTCGCGGTGGCCGGGGCGGCGTCGACGTCGGTGTCGACGCTGACCGTGGCGCGGCTGCTGCTCGGGGTCACCATCGGGGTGTCGGTGGTGGTGGCGCCGGTGTTCGTGGCTGAGTCGGCGCCGGCCGGTGCGCGCGGCGCACTGCTGGTCACCTACGGGGTGGCCACCGTGATCGGCATCATCGTCGGCTACCTGGCCGCCTATCTGCTGGCCGGGGCGGGCAATTGGCGGGCGATGCTGGGCCTGGCCGCCGTCCCGGCCGTGCTGGTGGCGCTGCTGCTGGCCCGTATCCCCGACACCGCCCGCTGGTATCTGATCAAGGGCCGCGTCGACGACGCCCGCCGCACCCTGTCGCGCATCGAGCCGGGAGTCGACGCGCAGCGCGAGCTGGACGAGATCTCCCGGACGCTGCGCGAGGAGGACTCCGGCGGTGCCGGTGTGCTGCGCGAGATGCTGCACCGGCCGTATCTGCGGGCGACGCTGTTCGTGGTGACGCTGGGCTTCTTCATCCAGATCACCGGCATCAACGCGATCGTCTACTACAGCCCCCGGCTGTTCGAGATGATGGGTTTCCACGGCGATTTCGCGTTGCTGATCCTGCCGGCGCTGGTGCAGGTCGCCGCCCTGGTCGCCATGCTGGTGTCGCTGGCGATCATCGATCGGGTCGGCCGGCGGCCGATCCTGCTGTCGGGGATCGCCACCATGGTCGCGGCCAACGCGCTGCTGGTCGCGGTATTCGCCGGCGGTGAGGTGTTCGGTGGCGCAGCGGCGGCGGTCAAGTTCGGCGGGGTGCTGCTGTTCACCGTCGGCTACACGTTCGGGTTCGGTTCACTGGTATGGGTGTACGCCGGGGAGGCCCTGCCGGCCCGGATGCGCTCGATGGGGGCCTCGGCCATGCTGACCTCGGATCTGGTGGCCAACGCGGTTGTCGCCGCGGTGTTTCTGACCATGCTCACCTCGCTGGGCGGTGCCGGGACCTTTGCGGTGTTCGGGTTGCTGGCGCTGGCGAGCCTGGCGTTCGTGTACCGCTACGCCCCCGAGACCAAGGGCCGCCAATTGGAGGACATCCGGCACTTCTGGGAAAACGGCGGACGCTGGCCCGCCGAGGACACCGAGAGGGTCGAGGCGCCGGCATGACCGTGATCGCCGCGGGCGCCGTCGTGCTCGACGGCCGGGTGCACCGGCCCGGCTGGGTGTCGGTGGCCGACGGCCGGATCGCCGACTGCGGGTCCGGGCCGGTACCTGCCGACACCGACTTCGCCGACTCCACGGTGGTGCCTGGCTTTATCGACCTGCACTGCCACGGCGGGGCCGCTGTCTCCTACGCCGACGATCCGGACCGCGCGGCGGCGCTGCACGCCGCGCACGGCACCACCGGGGGCCTGGCCAGTTTGGTGACCGCCGCACCGGAAACCCTGCTGGCACAGGTGCATACGCTGGCCGGCGCCACCCGGCGCGGCGTGGTGGACGGCATCCACCTGGAGGGGCCGTGGCTCAGCGACAGGCACTGCGGCGCACACGATTCGGCGTGGCTGCGCGACCCCTCTGACGCCGAGGTCGAGGCGTTGCTGACCGCTGGTGACGGCGCGATCGCGATGGTCACTCTGGCCCCCGAGCGGCCCGGCGCCATCGAGGCCATCACCCAGCTGGTCGAGGCGGGAGTGGTTGTGGCCGTTGGGCATACCGACGCCGGATACGAGGTGACCCAAGCCGCCCTGGACGCCGGCGCGACGGTGGGAACGCATCTGTTCAACGCGATGCGCCCCCTGCACCACCGCGAACCCGGACCGGTTGCGGCACTGCTGGCCGACCCGCGGGTGACCGTCGAACTGATCGCCGACGGCGTTCACCTGCACCCGGCCGTCATCGAGCACGTGGTGGCGACCGCCGGCCCGGACCGGGTCGCGCTGATCACCGATGCGATGGCCGCCGCCGGGACCGGCGACGGCGCGTTCACCCTCGGCGGGCTCGACGTCGACGTGACCGGCGGAGTGGCCCGGCTGCGCGGCACCACCACGATCGCCGGCAGCACCGCCACCATGGACCGGATCTTCGCAGCGGCGCTGGGGTTGCTCGGCGGCGATGACGCTGCCCTGACCGACGCCGTTCGCATGACCTCGTCCACCCCGGCGCGCACCCTCGGGCTGCACCGGGCCGGCGTCCTGGCCGCCGGACGTGACGCCGACCTGGTTGTGCTGGATCGGGATTGGCGGGTCTTGCGGGTAATGCGGCGCGGCGTCTGGCTGGGATAGGCTGCGGTGATGAGCGAGCCGATCGTCACCCACGACAACGGGCAGTACCAGATCTCCGTCGACGGCGAGCAGGCCGGCTTCGCCGACTACATCGAGAACGGCGATCAGCGGAACTTCAACCACACCGTGATCGACAAGGCGTTCGGCGGACGCGGCCTGGCCGGCACGCTGATAGCCGCAGCCCTGACCGACACCCGCGCGGCCGGCAAACGCGTGGTGCCGACCTGTTCGTTCGTGGAGGGCTACATCACCAAACACCCGGAGTTCGCCGACCTCGTCGACTGATCATGACGCGGGTCCCCCTCGACAAACAGTCGGCCTCGGTCTATCGCGCCTACCTGCACGCCGCAGCCGAGGTGCGGGCTCGTGCCGAAGACGCCGGGTTGTCGCGGACCGTTCTGGAACTGGTGAATCTACGGGTGTCCCAGATCAATGGGTGCGCGTTCTGCCTGAACATGCACAGCAAGGCCCTGCTGGAGACCGGTGACACCGTGCAGCGGATCGCGGTGCTGCCGGCCTGGCGGGACACCGAGTTGTTCTCCGACACCGAACGGGCCGCCCTCGAGATCGCCGAAGCCGTCACGTGGATCTCCGAGACCCACCTGGACGACGACGAGTACACCCTGCTGCGTGAGCACCTCACCGACGATCAGGTTTCGCTGTTGATCTGGTCGGCGATCACGATCAACGCGTTCAACCGGGTGTCGATCATGAGTCACTACCCCGTGCGGGCGGAGAAGTGACCCGCTGACCCCACTCAGTCGGCGGGCAGACCGTCATCCTTCGACGTCGCCGCCCACGCGGTGGCCAGCAGAATGAGCCGGGCGGTGATGTAGGCGAACACCAGCAGGCCCAGCACCGGTCCGAACACCGCCCCGGCGGGGCCGTTGATCACCGACTGCAGGTACACCGAGCCGGCCTGCTTGAACAGTTCATAGCCGACGGCGGCGATAGCGCCGGCCTCCATCGCGCTGCTCAGGCTCACCGGCTCCCGCGGCAGCCGGGCGATCATCCAGGTGAACAGCAGCCACGACACCGTCGCCGCCATGATCAGCGAGGCGAACCGCAGCAGCCCGCCCAGCAGGGTGAAGTCGGGAACCCCGAGCCAGCGCAGGACGCTGCGCATCAGCTTCGGGTCGGACAGCGCGGTCAGCGCGAGGGTGGCCAGCATGGCACCGAACGCCCACACCATGGCCACCAGGTCCGACAGCTTGGATGAGACGAAACCCTTTTTCTCCGAACGGGTCTCCCACATCTCCGACAGCGCCTCGCGCAGGTTGGCCATCCAGGTCAGGCCCACCCAGGCGGCGGTCGCCAGGCCGATCACCCCCACCGAGGCGCGCGAGGAGATCGCGGTGTCCATCAGGGTGACCAGCTCGTTGCCGAACTCGCCGGGGATCGAGTGCTTGATCCGGCGTTCGATCTCGTCGAGCACCTCGGGCCGCCGCGACAGCAGGAATCCGCCGACGGAGAAGCCGACCATCGCCAGCGGGAACAGCGCGAAGATGGTGTAGTAGCTCATCCCGGCGGCGAAGAAGTTGCCCTGGCAGTCGTCGTAACGCTCCTGGGCGCGCACCGCGTGGTCGAGCCAGCCGAAGCGCTTTCGCAGCCGGTCGATGATGCTCGGCTTGGCGGGGTCGGTCACGGCCTTGCTCATGCCGACGGCAGGAATCCCACCCGGTCATACACCCGCTGCAGCGTTGCCGACGCCACCTCGCGGGCCCGGTTCGCGCCGGCCGCCAGCACCGATTCCAGCTCACCCGGGTCGGCGAGCAGCTCATCCACCCGGGCCTTGATCGGGGTGACGAACTCCGCGACGGCCTCGGCGGTCTCCTTCTTCAGGTCGCCGTAACCGCGTCCGTCGTAGCTGTTCACCAGGGTTGCGACGTCCGTGCCGGTGACCGCGGCCTGGATGGTCAACAGGTTGGAGATCCCGGGCTTGGCCTCCGGGTCGTAGCGGATCTCGCGCTGCGAGTCGGTGACCGCCGAGCGGATCTTCTTGGCGCTGCGGGCCGGATCGTCGAGCAGGCTGATCAGGCCGGCGTCGGTGGCCGCCGACTTGCTCATCTTGGCGGTCGGGTCGGCCAGGTCGTAGATCTTGGCGGTGGCCTTCGGGATCATCGGCTCGGGGACGACGAAGGTGTCCGGGAACCGCGCGTTGACGCGTTGCGCGACGTCGCGGGCCAGCTCCAGATGCTGACGCTGGTCTTCGCCGACCGGGACCACCTCGGTGTCGTAGAGCAGCACGTCGGCGGCCATCAGCACCGGGTAGGTGAACAGGCCCACGGTGGTGGAGTCCGCACCCTGCTTCTGCGACTTGTCCTTGAACTGCGTCATCCGCGACGCCTGCCCGAATCCGGTGAAACAGCCCAGCACCCAGGCGAGTTCGGCGTGGGCGGGGACGTGACTCTGCACGAAGACGGTGGCGCGCGCCGGGTCGACGCCCAGCGCCAGATACTGCGCGGCGGTCACCAGTGTGCGCCGCCGCAGCGTCTGCGGGTCCTGCGGAACGGTGATCGCGTGCAGGTCCACCACGCAGAAGAAGGCCTCGTGATCGTCCTGCAGCGCGGTCCACTGGGCGACCGCGCCCAGGGCGTTGCCGAGGTGCAGGGAGTCGGAGGTGGGCTGGGCGCCGGAGAAGACGACGGGACGGGATCCGGGAGTGCTCATGGTGGCTCGATCCTGTCACGCCGCGTTTTCCCGGCGCGACCGTGCATAGTCGTTCGGCCTCACCTGGGCGTTGCCGGACAATTGCGCACGCTCGCGACAGATAACGTAATAGAGTGACCGCTCTGTTATTCTGCCATCCATGCCCCGCCCACGCGTGCACGACCCCGATCGGGTGCTCGACGCCGTCGAGTCGCTGGCAGCCCGATCCGGCCCCACCGCGGTGACGATCCGCGCGATCAGTGAGGCGACCGGCGTCTCCAACGGCGCGGTCTATCACGGATTCGGGTCGCGGGCCGGGCTGGTGGGCGCCGCCTGGCTGCGGGCCGCGCGAAATTTCCTGGCGGTGCAGGGCGAGCTGGTGAGCGCCGCACCGGAACCCACCGACGCGGTGATCGCCGCCGCCGACGCCCCGGTTGCCTTCGCCGAACTTCGCCCAACGGCCTCCAAGCTGCTGTCGGTGATCAACCGCGACGAACTGATCGACGCCGACCTGCCGGCCGAACTCGCCGCTCAACTGGGCCACGTCGACGCCGAGCTGATCGGGTTGCTGATCCGACTCGCCGCCGCATTGTGGGACCGCCGCGACGCCGCCGCGGTCGACACCATCACCACATGCGTCGTCGACCTGCCCACCGCGATCGTGCTCAGCCGCGATCGGCTGGGCTCCCCCACCGCCCGCGCCCAATTGCACGCCGCCGTACGCGCCGTGCTGTCCGTCGGACCAACCTTGAAAGGATCTACCCCATGAAGCTGACCTATGACGACGCCATCGCCGTACTGGACCTCGGCGACGACGAGAACCGGTTCTCCCCGGACTTCCTCGAGGAGATCAACGGCGTGCTCGACGACGTGGTGGCCGCGGGCGCCGAGGGCAGGGCCCAGGGCCTGGTCACCACCGCCGGCGGCAAGTTCTACACCAACGGCCTGGACCTGGACTGGCTGATGGCCAACGGCGACCGCACCGACTGGTACGTCGGCCGGGTGCATGCGCTGCTGGCGCGGGTGCTGACGCTGCCGATGCCGACGGCGGCGGCGGTGGTGGGCCACGCGTTCGGGGCCGGCGCGATGCTGGCCGTCGCGCACGACTTCCGGGTGATGCGCGCCGACCGCGGTTTCTTCTGCTTCCCCGAGGTCGACATCCTGATTCCGTTCACGCCGGGCATGAACGCGCTGATCCAGGCCAAGCTGACCCCGCAGGCCCAGGTGGCGTCGATGACGACCGGCCGCCGGTTCGGCGGGGTGGATGCGGCGACCTTCGGGATCGTGGACTCCACCGCCGGCGAGGGCGCGGTGACGCCGGGCGCGATCGAGATGCTGCGGCCGCTGGCCGGCAAGAACCCGGGCACGCTGGGCGCCATCAAGGCCACCATGTTCGGCCCGGCGGTGGCGGCGCTGACGACCCCGTGATTTCGGCGCGATTCGGCTCGCTCAGCGGTGATTTCCGCGCCGAAATCGCCGGGCGTAGCCGCCCCGACCGGTGCCCCGGCGTGCTGCGGCCGTGGCCGGCCGACGACGGTTTGCTGGTGCGGCTGCGCCTGGTCGGCGGCCGGCTACCGGGGGCGTCGTTGTCCCGGCTCCTGCAGGTCAGCGCCGAGTTCGCCGACGGGTCGGTCTACCTGACCGGGCGGGCCAACCTGCAGCTGCGCGGGCTGCCCGGCCGTGACGGCCGGCTGGACCCCGCTGTGGTGGCCGCGATCGAGTCGACCGGGCTGCTGCCGTCGCGCAGCCATGAGCTGGTCCGCAACATCCTGGTCTCCCCGCAGACCGGATACGCCGGCGGCCGCGCGGACCTGCGGCCGGTGGCGGCGCAACTGGACGCGCTGCTGTGCGGCGACGCGGGCCTGGCCGGACTGCCGGGGCGCTTCCTGTTCGTGCTCGACGACGGCCGCGGTGATCTGATCGACCGGCGTAGCGACGCCGGTCTGGTGGCACTGGGCGACGCGAGGGTCCAGCTGCGGATCGGTGACGGCTGGGGTGCGGTGATCGGTCTCGGCGACGCCGCTGCCCGGCTCGCCGAACTGGCGGGCGCGTTCCAGGCCGCCCGCGGCGACGGGCCCCAGGCGCCGTGGCACGTCCGCGAGTTGCCGGGCCCGCTGGCACCGACCGTGCCGACCGACCCGCGTGTCCCCGCCCCGTCGGGTCCGCTACCGTGTGGCAGCGTGCCCGGCGGCACTCACGTGTGCGTGCCCGACGGCGTGCTCACGCCGGACCACGGGCGGTCACTGGTGGAGCACACCGAACTGGTGGTGACGCCGTGGCAGGGTGTCTTCATCCCCCAGGCCCAGGAGGCGGATCGGTGAGCAGGCCCAGGCGCCCGTCCCGGCACTACGACTACATCGCCGACGGTCCGGCGATCTACGTCGAGTCGTTCGCGACCATCCGCCGGGAGTCCGACCTGACGCACATCCCGGCTTCGGCCGAGCGGCTCGCGGTGCGGATGATCCACGGCTCCGGCCAGACCGACGTCGCCAAGGATCTTCTGATCCACCCCGACGCGGTGCCGGCCGGGCGCGCCGCACTCGACGGCGGCGCGCCGATCCTCTGCGACGCCCGAATGGTGGCGGTCGGGGTGACGGCCGGGCGGCTGCCGGCCGGCAATGCGGTGCACTGCTACCTGCACGACGAACGCGTCCCGGCACTGGCCGCCGAATGGGGCACCACCCGTTCGGCGGCGGCCGTCTCGTTGTGGGAGCCGGAGCTGGCCGGTGCCGTCGTCGCGATCGGCAACGCACCCACGGCGCTGTTCCACCTGCTGGAGCTGATCCGCGACGGCGGGCCGCGCCCGGCGGTGATCGTCGGCTGCCCGGTGGGTTTCATCGGCGCCGCCGAGTCCAAGGAGGCACTGGCCACGCTGCACGAACACGGCATCGACATCCCGTTCGTGACGCTGCGCGGCCGGCGCGGCGGCTCGGCGATCACCTCCTCGGCGCTCAACGCTCTTGCCTCGGATACCGAATGACCGGCCGTTTCTACGGGGTGGGCCTAGGTGTAACTCCCAGACAGGTTGTGAACGGCGTGGTGAGCGGAAGTAGGTGAGGACCTCCGGTATCGGTGTGGTTACCAAACACGCACATCCGATTACCGAGAGGTCCTCATGGTCCACGCTAAT
>NZ_CP083985.1:3426511-3452292 GCF_020172665.1 [Mycobacterium] zoologicum
GAGGCCGAACGCGCCGGAACCTACCAGCACTGGCTGCATCACTACAATCACCACCGACCCCACACCGGCATCGGCGGAATGACACCAATCGAGCGCCTACGCGTTCACAACCTACCCGTGAAGAACACCTAGGGCCGGGCGACCCGGAGCTGATCACCCTCAAAGCCGCCCGGGTCATCGGCGACGCCGACGTGGTGGCCTACCACGCCGGGGTCAACAAGTCCTCATATGCGCGCACCATCGCCGCCGACCTGATCCGGCCCGGCGTTCTCGAAGAAGAGCTGCGCTACCCGGTGACCACCGGGGTGACCGACCACCCGGGCGGCTACGCCGGGGCGCTGGCCGACTTCTACGAGGCTTCGGCGGCACGGTTGGCGGAGCACCTTCGGGCGGGCCGGACCGTGGCGCTGCTGACCGAGGGCGACCCGCTGTTCTACGGCTCGTTCATGTACATGCACGACCGGCTGTCGGGGCGCTTCGACACCGAGATCATCCCGGGCGT
Organism: [Mycobacterium] zoologicum; assembly: GCF_020172665.1. Classification (GTDB taxonomy): domain Bacteria; phylum Actinomycetota; class Actinomycetes; order Mycobacteriales; family Mycobacteriaceae; genus Mycobacterium; species Mycobacterium zoologicum. Next base: position 3,427,014 of record NZ_CP083985.1, read on the forward strand.
ACCGGCTTTCAGCGCCGCCACCGCCGCGATCGGCATGCCGCTGGTGCGCCAGACCGACATACTGACGGTGCTGCCGGGCACCCTGCCCGAGCACGAACTGGCGATGCGGCTGGCCGACACCGACGGCGCCATCATCATGAAGCTGGGCCGCACCTTCCCCGCCGTGCGGCGTGCGCTGGTCGCCGCGGGACGGTTGGAGCACGCCTGGTACGTCGAGCGGGCCAGCCATCCGCAGCAGCGCTGGCTGCCGGTGGCCGAGGTCGACGAGGCGAGCGTCCCCTATCTGTCGCTGATCGTGGTCGACGGTGATTCGCGCAACGGGCAGCGGTCCCGGAGCGGCGTGGCGCCGGCCACCGTGGTCGCCGAACCCGCCTGCGCCGCTGAACTGTTGGTGATCGGGCTGGGGCCCGGACCTGACGGCTGGTTGACCGGCGAGTCGGCCGCGGCGCTGGCAGGCGTGGATCACGTGGTGGGCTACGGCCCGTATGTGGCGCGGGTTCCGCAGCGCGAGGGCTTGCAACGCCACACCTCGGGCAACACCGTCGAGCTGGACCGGGCCCGCTTCGCGCTGGATCTGGCCGCGCGCGGCGAGAAGGTGGCGGTGGTCTCCGGTGGGGACGCCGGGGTGTTCGGGATGGCCTCGGCGGTCTTCGAAGCGCTGGAAACCGGTCCATATCAGGATATTTCGGTGCGGGTGCTGCCCGGGGTCTCCGCGGTGCAGGCGGTGGCCGCGGCGGCCGGCGCACCGATCGGGGCCGACTTCGCGGTGCTGAGCCTGTCGGACCGGCTCAAGGGCTGGGAGGTGATCGAGTCCCGGCTGCGCGCGATCGCCGAGGCCGATCTGGTGCTGGCGATCTACAACCCGGCCTCGCGGGCCCGGCCCGACCAGATCACGCTGGCCCGCAAGATCCTGCTGGAGCACCGTGACCCGGCGACCGTGGTGGTGGTGGGGCGCGATGTCGGCCGGGCCGAGGAGTCGCTGACCGTGACCACGCTCGGCGACCTGGACACCGATGCGATCGACATGAAATGCCTTGTGCTGGTAGGGGCATCGTCGACGCGGGTCACCGGATCCGGCCGGGTGTGGACGCCGCGATGGGTGCGTTAGCGGTCCGGTTCGTCGGCGCCGGGCCGGGCGCGGCGGATCTGCTGACGGTGCGCGCCGCCCGGTTGCTGGCCGACGCCGAAGTGGTGCTGTATCCGGGCAGCTACCTGGACGCCGCCGTGCTCGAACGCTGCTCCGGTGCAGCCGAACTCGTCGATACCCAGCGTCTGGATCTGGACGCCATTGTGGACCGGATGGTCACCGCGCACCGGGCCGGCCGTGCGGTGGTGCGGCTGGTGTCGGGCGATCCGTCCCTCTACAGCGCGGTCTTCGAGCAGACCCGCCGGCTCGATGCCGCCGGGGTGCCGTGGGAGATCACGCCCGGGGTGCCGGCGTATGCGGCGGCCGCCGCCCTGTTGGGCCGCGAGCTCACCGTGCCGCTGGTGGCGCAGTCGGTGGTACTGACCCGCGTGCAGGCTCAATCCACGGCCATGCCCTCGGGTGAGTCGCTGGCCGCGTTCGCCGCGACCGGGGCCACCCTGGTGCTGCACCTGGCGATCACCCGGATACGGGCGCTGATGTCGGAGTTGGCGCCCGGGTACGGCTCGGGGTGCCCGGTCGCCGTCGTCTACCGGGCATCGCAGCCCGGGGAGCTGGTGTTGCGCGGCACCGTCGCCGATATCGCCGATGCGGTCGAGGCGGCGGGATTACGTTCGGCCGCAGTCATTCTGGTGGGCCGGGCGGTTGCGGATCTACCCGATCCGTGCGGCGGGGAGAGCCATCTCTACGACGCGGCACGCGACCGGTCAGGGCAGGGTCAGCGCCCACTGGGTGACCGCCCGGGCCGGTTTCCAGCCTGTGAATGAGCCCAGCGGGGCGGCGTGTTCGACCTGGATGCGGGTCAGCTCACCGCCGTGTTCGCGGTAGGCCTGGGCTAGCAGTGCCTCGGTCTCCAGCGTCACCGCGTGGGCGACCAGCCGGCCGCCGGCCCTCAGCGCCGCCAGGCAGGCGCTCAGCACTCCCGGCCGGCTCAGCCCGCCGCCGACGAACACCGCGTCGGGCTGCGGCAGGTCCATCAGTGCGTCCGGGGCGGCGCCGCGGACGACTTTGAGCGCGGGCACTCCCAGGTTGCGGGCGTTGTTCGAGATACGTTGCGCCCTATCAGGATTCGCTTCGACAGCGACGGTCCGACAGGTCGGGTGGGCGCGCATCCACTCGATGCCCACCGACCCGGCGCCTGCCCCGACGTCCCACAGCAGCTGCCCGGGCGCCGGCGCCAACCGGGCCAGCGCGGAGGCCCGCAGGTCGCGTTTGGTGAGCTGCCCGTCGTGGTCGTAGGCGTCATCGGGTAGGCCGGGCGCCCAGCCGAACGCCGGCGGGCCGGCCAGTTCCAGGGCAACGATATTGAGCCGCGGCATCGCACCGGTGAACGTCTCGGCGGTCATGTCCAGCCGGGATTCGGCGTCGCCGCCGAGCTCCCCGAGCACCGTCATCCGGCTCGCCCCGTAGCCCCGGCCGACCAACAGGCCCGCGACCCGCGCGGGCGTCGTCTCGTCGGCGGAGAGCACCAGCACCCGCCGGCCCGGTGCCAGCTCGCGCAGCACCGCGTGCTCGTCACCGGCCCGGATCACCGCCGTCGACTCCGCCGACCAGCCCAGCCGGGCCCGGGCCAGCGTCACCGAGGACAGCGCCGGGAACACGGTGACGGCGTCGGCGCCGAACACCTCGATCAACGTCGTCGCCACCCCGGAGCGCAGCGGGTCACCGGAGGCCAGCGCCACCACCGGCCCGGCCAGGCCGTCGAACAGCGCGGGCAGCCCGGCGCGCAGCTGCGACGGCCAGCTGCGGCGGGTCTGACCGTCGACCGCCGGCAGCATTTCCAGGTGGCGCGGCGCGCCGATCACGACGCCGGCGGCCGTGATGGCCGCCCGCGCATCCTCGGACAGCCCGGCCCAGCCGTCGGCGCCGATCCCGACGACGGTGATGCGTTCGGGCACCGCTAAGTGAGCCGTTCTTTGAGGAACGCCACCACCCGCTTGCGGGCCTCATAGGCCGGGTGGCCGTCGACCTCGCGGACCTGGTCGGTGAGCACCGAGTGCGCCATCCGGGACAGGCCGTGCGGATTGCCCGGCGAGGAGTCGATCTCGATCACCTCGAAGGCGTCGCCCAGGCGGGCCTTCAGCGTCGCGAAGCGATCTCCGGGCGCCATCCGGTCCTCGCTGAACCGCAGACCCAAGGCGCACAATCCGTCGTTGGCGGCGCGGTCGGCGATCACACCCAGCTCGACCTCCGAGAGGCCGGGATCACGGCGCTGCTTGAGCGTGAGCGGAATCGGCACCGACGGCTGACTGAGCACCGGGGCCAGCACCGCGTCGTCGACCGCGGCGGCCAGCGCGAAGCCGCCGGTGAAGCACTGGCCGATCACGCCCACACCTTTGCCGGGAGTCTTCTCGTTGAGGTCACGGGCCAGCGCCCGCAGGAACTGGGTGACCGGACGCTGCTTGTCGGTGGCGAACGCGGCGAACTCCCGCGTCACGCAGGCCCGAGCGATCGTGGTCAGCGCGTAACCTGGCGTGATCGGGCGGCCCGGCTCACCGAACAACGACGGAATCACCACGGTGAACCCGTTGTCCACCAGGTGGTTTCCCAATCCCAGCACCGCGGGGTGCGCGCCGGGGATCTCGGGGATCAGGATCACCCCGGGCCCTTCCCCTTTGCGGTACACGTCGTGGGTGAAGCCGCCGCCGGTGAACGGCTCGGCGACCCATCCGGTCAGGTCAGCTTCGGGTGCGGTCATCCTCGGTATCCCTTCGCCTGAGTCGGCCTCTTTCGGTGTTAGGGTAGCCGCGCGAAGCGCCAGGGAAGTCGGTGTGACTCCGACGCAGGCCCGCTACGGTGTTCCGCGGCGCGTTCCGGTGATATCGGCGGGACGCGCCCCGGTCAGTCCGAATACTGGCTTCGCGTCACACACGAGCGGAGCCTCCATGCAACAGCTGTACCCCTTCCCCGCCGTCCTCGGCGGCGACCCGGATGCCCCGGGTGGCCTCGACGACATGGCGCTGGCACTTGTCCTGAGCACGATCTCCCCCGGCATCGGCGGTGTGCTGATCCGCGGCGAGAAGGGCACCGCCAAGTCGACGCTGGTCCGCGCGCTGGCCCAGGTGCTTCCCGCCATCGACGTGGTGGCCGGCGACCGGTTTTCCTCCGATCCCGCCGAGGAGCACCCACTGTCCCCCGACGGCCCGTTCCCGGCCGACGCCGCCGTACAGACCCGCCCGGTGCGGCTGGTGGAGCTGCCGGTCGGGGCCACCGAGGACCGGGTGGTCGGCTCGATCCACCTGGAGCGGGCACTGGGTGACGGCGTGGTCGAGTTCGAACCCGGCCTGCTGGCCCGGGCCAACCGCGGCATCCTCTACGTCGACGAGGTCAACCTGCTCGCCGACCACCTGGTGGATCTGCTGCTGGACGCCGCCGCGATGGGCCGGCTGACCGTGGAACGCGACTCGGTGTCGGTCACCCACGCCGCCCGCTTCGTGATCGTCGGCACGATGAACCCCGAGGAAGGCGAGCTGCGCCCGCAGCTGCTCGACCGGTTCGGGCTGACCGTGGAGGTCTCCGCACCCCGCGACCCGGCGTTGCGCGCCGAAGCGGTACGACGGCGGCTGGCGTTCGACGCCGACCCCGACGGCTTCGCCGGCCGGTACGCCGCGGCCGAGGAGCGGCTGCGAGCCCGGATCGGGCGGGCGCAGCAACTGTTACCTCAAGTGCTGCTCACCGACGCCGCCCTGGTCCGCATCGGTGAGATCTGCGCGGCGCTGGACGTCGACGGGCTGCGCGGCGACATCGTCTGTGCCCGTACCGCGGTAGCGCATGCGGCATGGCAGGGCCGCGACGCGGTCAACATCGACGATCTGCGGGTGGCCGCCAGGCTGGCGTTGCCGCATCGCCGGCGCCGCAATCCGTTCGACGCCCCCGGGCTCGACGAGGCCGAACTCGACGAGCTGTTGCCGCCGGAGGACCCCGAGCCGGATCCGGACGGCCCCGGGCCGGACGGCGGCGGGGACGCCGTACCGCCGGATCAGGGCGGGCCCCCACCGACTGGAGGTTCCACCTCGACGGTGGCCGCCGACTCCCCTTACCGGGCACGGCTTTTCACCGTCGACGGGATCGGCGCGGGCAGCGCCGGGCGGCGCAGCCGGGCCCGCACCAGTTCCGGACGCCGGGTGGGTGCCACCGCGGATCGGATCTCCGGTGGCCTGCACCTGTTCGAGACGCTGCGAGCCGCGGCACCGCATCAGGGTGTTCGGGGCCGAGCCGGTGGCCGAATGATCCTGGCCGCGTCCGATCTTCGTCGCGCCGTCCGGGAGGGCCGGGAGGCCAACCTGGTGCTGTTCGTCGTCGACACCTCCGGGTCGATGGCCGCCGCCGAGCGGATGCGGCACGTCAAGACCGCGATCGCCTCGCTGCTGCTGGACGCCTACCGGCGCCGGGACCGGGTGGCGGTGGTGACGTTCCGCGATGCGGGAGCCGAATTGGTGTTGCCCGCGACCGGGTCGGTGGAGATCGCCGCGGTACGACTCGACGCGCTGCCGGCGGGGGGCCGCACCCCGCTGGCCGAGGGGCTGCTGGAAGCCGCCGCGGTGATCCGCCGCGAACGACTGCGCGACCCGGCGTGCCGGCCGCTGCTGGTGGTACTCACCGACGGGCGGGCCACCGCCGGTCCCCAGCCGGTGGAGCGATCCCGCCAGGCGGCAATTCATCTTGCCTCGCAAGGCTTTTCCAGTGTAGTGGTGGACTGCGAGAGCGGCCGGATGCGACTCGGACTGGCACGCCGGCTGGCCGAGCTGCTGCGGGCCGACTACGTCCCGCTGCCGCAGGTCAGCGCCGAGGCGCTCACCGAGATCGTGAAGGGAGCCGCCTGATGCCGCAGGGACAACCGTTGACGGTGCCCGACGACAATCTGACCACCCGTCAGCGCCGCAACCGGCCGCTGCTGATGGTGCACACCGGCGACGGCAAGGGCAAGTCGACCGCCGCGTTCGGGACCGCGCTGCGCGGCTGGAACCAGGGCTTCGCGATCGGCGTCTTCCAGTTCGTGAAATCCGCCAAGTGGCGGGTCGGCGAGCAGGCCGTGCTGGAACGCCTTGGCGCCCTGCACGATGAGACCGGCGAGGGCGGTCCGGTGCAGTGGCACAAAATGGGCTCGGGCTGGTCGTGGAGCCGCAAGGCCGGCGCCGCCGAGGATCACGCCGGCGACGCCCTGGCCGGCTGGACCGAGGTCAAGCGCCGGCTGGCCGAACAAACCCATGATCTGTATGTGCTCGACGAGTTCACCTACCCGATCAACTGGGGCTGGGTGGATATCGACGACGTGGTGGAGACGTTGCGCAATCGCCCCGGGCATCAGCACATGGTGATCACCGGCCGTCGCGCCGACCCCAAGCTGATCGAGATCGCCGATCTGGTCACCGAGATGACCAAGATCAAGCATCCGATGGACGCCGGCCAGAAGGGTCAACGCGGCATTGAGTGGTAAAGGCATGGTTCCTTTGCCTCCCCGTCTGGTGGTGGCCGCGCCCGCATCCGGGCACGGCAAGACCACCGTGGCCGTCGGAATGATGGCGGCGCTGACCGCACGCGGACTGCGGGTCAGCGGGCACAAGGTCGGCCCGGACTACATCGATCCCGGCTATCACGCGCTGGCGACCGGCCGCCCGGCCCGCAACCTGGATCCGTATCTGGTCGGCGCGGAGCGGATCGTGCCGCTGTTGCGCCACGGTGCCGCCGACGCCGATATCGCCTTGATCGAAGGCGTGATGGGACTTTTCGACGGCCGGCTGGGTTCCGACGGCGAGGCCTCTACCGCCCACGTCGCGGCACTGACCGCCAGCCCGGTGCTGTTGGTGGTCGACATCTCCCATGCCTCCCGGACCCACGCCGCCGTGGTGGCGGGCCTGGCCGGCTTCGACCCGGCGGTACGGATCGCCGGGGTGGTGCTCAACAAGGCCGGCAGCGCCCGGCACGCCGACGAGGTCGTCGCCGCGTTGCGCCCCACCGGCATGCCGGTGCTCGGGATACTCCCTCGCGATGGGGATGTAGAGACGCCGTCTCGGCACCTGGGCTTGGTGCCGGCCGTCGAGCGCGACGAGTCCGCTGCCGCGCTGGAGCGGCTGGCCGGGCTGATCGAGCAGCATGTGGACCTCGACGCGGTGGCGGCGGTGGCGCGGCAGGCTCCCGATCTGGTTGATGCGGTGTGGGATCCGAGTGTCGAAGTGCGCGCTGCGTCCCCGGGCCGGCCGGTGGTGGCGGTGGCCGGCGGGCGGGCATTCACGTTCGGCTACACCGAGACCTTCGAGTTGCTGCGCGCCGCGGGCTGCGAGGTGGTGAGTTTCGATCCGCTCACCGACGCCTGTCTGCCGGCCGGGACCGCCGGCATCTACCTGGGCGGCGGGTTCCCGGAGGTGTACGCCGCCGAGCTGGCCGCCAACACGGCCTTGACCGGCGCGCTGCGGGACGCTGTTGCGGCGGGGGTGCCGACCGTCGCCGAGTGCGGCGGGTTGGTCTACCTGTGCCGAAACGTCGGAGAGGTCGCCGGCGTCGGAGCCCTGGCAGCAGGCGCCGAGATGTCACCGCGCCTGACCCTGGGCTATCGGAACGCCACCGCACCGGCCGACAACCTGCTGGCGCGGGCCGGCGATCGGGTGACCGGACATGAATTCCACCGCACCCGTGTCGCTTTCGCACACCCGGTCGAAGCCGCCTGGCAGCTGCCGGACGGCCCGGACGGCGTCGCGGGGCCGAGCCTGCACGCCTCCTACCTGCACACCCACTGGGCGGGCTATCCGCGGCTGGCTCAGCGTTTCGCCGATGCGGTGCACGCCTACACCGGCCCGGATCTGCACCATCACGGCGACGTCGAGGCGACGCCCGGGCTGGCCGACTTCGCGGTGAACGTCTACGCCGGGCCGCGTCCGGACTGGCTCGACGCCGCCCTGCACGCCTCGCTCGACGACGCCGCTTCGTATCCGGACGCCTCCGCCGCCCGCGCCGCCCTGGCCGGCCGACACGGCCGTTCCGATGCCGAGGTGCTGCCGACCGCGGGCGCGTCGGAGGCCTTCGATCTGGTGGCCCGGCTGCAAAAGTGGCAGCGGCCGGTGGTGATCCACCCGCAGTACACCGGGCCGCATACCGCGCTGGAGGCCGCCGGTCACCGCGTCGAGGTCGTACTCTGCCACGCCGACGACGGATTCGCGCTGCATCCCGACGCGGTGCCCGACGACGCCGACCTCGTCGTCGTCGGCAATCCGACCAATCCGACCGGGGTCCTGCACCCCGCTCAGACGCTGCTTCGACTGCTGCGACCGGGCCGGGTGGTGCTGGTCGACGAAGCGTTCCTCGACGCCATCCCGGGCGAGCCGGAAGCCCTTTCCCGGGAAAGGCATCCGGGGTTGCTGGTGAGCCGCAGCCTGACCAAGCACTGGTCGATACCGGGCGTTCGAGCGGGCTATCTGCTCGGCGACCCCAAGCTGATCGCCGCCGCGGCCCGGCTGCAGATCCCCTGGTCGGTGTCGGCCTCGGCTTTGGCCGCCATGGTGTCCTGCTCGGATGAGCGGGCGTCGGCCGAAAGTGATTCTCGAGCACGGCAGTTGGCGGTGTGGCGCACTGAACTCAGCGATGGGCTCGCCGCCCGTGGGGTGCCGTTCGTGGCGGGTCCCGCACCGTATGTGCTCGCGCGGGCCAGCGGCGGCGTACATGCGACGTTGCGGGAGAACGGGATAGCGGTGCGACGCTGCGACACGTTCCCGGGACTGGACGCCACCTGGGTGCGGATCGCGGTCCGTCCGCCCGAGCTGACCGCCCAGTTGCTGTCCGCCCTCGACCGGGTGCTGCGGTGATACCGGCCCGAGCGGTCGGGCTGATGCTGGGCTACGCCGCCGATCGCGCCTTGGGTGATCCGCGGCGGCTGCACCCGGTCGCCGGATTCGGTACGTGCGCACAGTGGTTGGAGCAGCGGACCTATCGCGACAACCGGGCCGCCGGGGCCGTACACATGCTGGTGCTTGCCGGGGGCGCCACGGGACTGGCGTACCTCGCGGAGCGCCTGGCCCGACATCCCCTGTCACGCACCGCCCTCACCGCGGCGGTCACCTGGGCGGTGTTGGGCGGGCGCTCGCTCGAGCGGGAAGCAGAATCCGTGCATGCCTTCCTGGCCGACGGTGATCTCGAGTCCGCCCGGATGCGGGTGGGCAACCTGGTCGGCCGCGACACCGCGTCGCTGAACCCGGACGAGATCGCCCGTGCCGTGGTCGAATCCGTCGCGGAGAACACCTCCGACGCGGTGGTGGCCTCGTTCGTCTGGGGTGCGCTCACGGGGGTTCCAGGCCTGGTGGCGCACCGCGCCGCCAACACGCTCGACGCCATGATCGGTCACCGCAATGCGCGTTACGGTCGGTTCGGCTGGGCCGCGGCCCGGCTCGACGATGTGATGGGACTGCCCGCCTCCCGGCTCAGCGCGGCCCTGGCCGCCGTATCAGGCCCCGATCCCGTTGGCGCACTACGCGCATGGCGCCGCGACGCCCAGCATCACCCCAGCCCCAATGCCGGGGTGGTCGAGGCCGCGTTCGCCGGTGCGTTGGGTCTACAGCTAGGCGGCGTCAACACCTACTACGGGAACCGCCGCGAGGAGCGGGCCCTGATGGGCGACGGGCGGTCGCCTTCGCCGGGCGACATTCCGCGGGCGGTCCGGTTGGCGCGACGGGTGAACGCCGGTGCGATGGTGAGCACGGTTATCCACAGTTGGGTATTCGCCCGCAGATCAGGGGTTTTGCGCGCTTCCGGCACGCGCCGCTGACCAACCCGGCTCTACCGTTGGCCCCATGTCCCCACAATCCTGGGTGACGTTGATCGTCGGTGGCCTGGCCACGGTCGGCGTCATCGTGACCTGGCAGCAGAAGAACCGTGCCGATCGGCGTAGCGAATGGTGGCGGCGCACGGCTTGGGCTTTTGAGCGGACGTTCGCGGGGAGCAACAGCCAGATCAGCCTCGGCTGGTCCCTCCTCGCAACCCTGATGCGGTCTAAACTGGCGACCGTCGACGACGTCGACATCGTCCAGGTGATCGTGGAACACGCCGCATTGGCCTATGCAGGCAAGGAGAACAACCATGGCAGCCGAAGACAAGCCTGAGGCCTCGCAGCGTTCTGACCTGGACGCCGCCAAAGCCGCCGCCCGCGTCGCAGTTGAGGCCAGCAAGCGGACCGGCCGCCCGGTCGACCCCAGAGTCAAGGAGCTCGCGGAGTCCTAGGTCTCATTCCTGATCAGCTCGATGACGGGGATGATCCGATCGGTGCGTTCCCGGTAGGTGGCGAAACCCGGGTAGCGCTCGGCCTGGATCGCATACAGCCGGTCGTGTTCGGCGCCGGTGATCTCGGTCGCGGTGACCGACTGGGTCTCGGTGCCGATCTCGACGGTGGCCGACGGGTTGGCCCGCAGGTTGTGATACCAGCTCGGATGCCGGTCGCTGCCCGCGTTGGAGGCGAACACGAAGATCCGGTCGCCCTCGGGCAGGTACATCATCGGGCTGATGCGCTGCTGTCCGGATTTCGCCCCGATGGTGGTCAGCAACAGCACCGGCGCCCCCTCGAACTGCCCGCCCAATTTTCCACCGCTGCTACGGAATTCAGCGATGTTGCGGGCGTTGAAATCCATCGGCTCCATGGTTGCTCTCCCTAGTCGATACCCACGAAGTGTTCGATCACCGGCGGCGACGCGTAGAAATGGTGCAACAACTCCCGCCACTGGCCGAATTCCGGCGACTTGCGGAATCCCTCGGTGTGCGCCTCCACGCTCTCCCACTGCACCAGCAGCAGATACAGGTCCGGCGACTCGACCGAACGTGACATCGAAATCCCCAGGAATCCGGGTTGCGCCGCGATCAGCGGCCGGGCCTGGGCGAACGCGGCTTCGAACTCGGCTTCGCTGCCCGGACGGATCGGCAGTACTCCATGCTCCACAATCACGCCTGCCAGTCTGCCGGACGCGGTGTGTCGAGCGTTACCGCCCACCCCACTTGTCTGTGACCGACATGCACAGATACGTTGTCTGCAACCGACGGACACAGATAACCGGGGGGCTTGCGGCATGGGTGCAATCGCGGCAGCAGTCGTCTTCTCCTGGCTGGGCATGGTCCTGGCGATCTCGTTCATCGAGGCCCCGCTGAAATTCCAGGCGCCCGGGATCACCCTCCAGCTGGGATTGGGCATCGGCCGACTGGTGTTCCGTGCGCTCAACGCGGTCGAGATCGCACTGGCGAGCCTGGTGCTGCTGGCCGTCACCGTCGATCCCCCCGGCTCGGCTCCGCTGACTGCGCTCGGCATAGCGATCGCGGTGCTGATCACCCAGTCGGTGCTGGTGCGCCCCAGGCTGCGGCGCCGCTCGGATGCGGTACTGGCCGCAGCGGTGGCGCCGGGCGGCGGGATGCGCGAACGCTCGCACGCGCACTACGCGTACGCCGGGCTGGAGGTCATCAAAGTCGTCGCGCTCCTGGCCACCGGCATAGGCCTGCAACTCGCCGTGGCCTGTCCCTAATCGTCGGATTCGATCCCCTGCCCGGCGATGTACGTGCGGAATCCCCACAGGTAGGGCAAGCGCAATGGCCCCGGCAGCCGGGTGCTGCGACCGGGCCGCAATGTTCGTCAGCACCATGACATCACCCACACCAGTACCTGTTCGACGGTGTGCACCACCTGCACCCCGAGCGCCGGAACCGGCCGGCGCACGATCACGATCGGCACCCCGAGTTCTCGGGCGGCCAGCATCTTCGGCCAGGTGTATTCGCCGCCGGAGTCTTTGGTGACGACGACGTCCGCGCGATGCTCGCCCAGCAGCGCCAGTTCGCCCGCCAGCGCGTACGGACCGCGGTCGCCGAGCACCGTCCAGCCCGGCGGCACGCTGATCGACGGCGCCTCTACCACGCGCGCCAGTACCGCCGCGTCGGCCAGCGCCGGCAGATATGCCCCCAACTGCTGGCGCCCGATGGTCAGCACCGGCCGGCGGCCCAGTGCGGCGGCGCGCTGCGCGGCCTGCTCATGTGAGTCAACCCAGTGCCAGGACGCGCCGGCCGGCTCCGTCCAGCCGGGCCGCTCCAGGCGAAGCAACGGACGGCCCGCCGCGGCGCAGGCTGCAGCGGCGTTGGCCGACATCGTCGTCGCGAACGGATGGGTGGCGTCGACGACAGCCTCGTAGTCGGCCAATGCCGCACGCAGACCATCGATTCCACCGAAGCCGCCGATCCGTACCGCGCCGGCCGGTAGCCGTGGATCGGCGACGCGGCCGGCCAGTGACGTGGTCACGTCGATACCGGCGGCCACCAGTCGGTCGGCCAGGGCCCGGGCTTCGGCGGTGCCGCCGAGCAGCAGCACGCGTGTCATGGTGCTCCCGGCGCCAGGAACGGCAGTCCGTCCGGGGGCCCGCCGCGTGCCAATGCCAGCAGCGCATCGACATCGAGGTGTTCTTCGACCAGGTCCGCCAGGAGGTCGATCCGGCGCTCCCGTGCGGCCGGGAATGACACGCCGGACGGCTGCAGGCCCAGGGTCTCGGTCAGGAACGCGACCCGATGCGCATCGGCCTCCATCGCACCGTGCCGCATGGTGCCGAACACGTGCTCGGCGCGGGCTCCGCCGGGATAGTCCTGCGCGCCCTCCCCGCGCACGACTCGACCGTGGTGTATCTCGTATCCCCCGTCGGAGACGCGCAGCACTTTGTCTGCGCCGAAACATGTTTCGACATCCAGCAGGCCCAGCCCGACGACCTCGCCGGGCGGTCCCTCGATGCCGTCGGGGTCGCGGATCACCCGGCCCAGCATCTGAAATCCCCCGCAGATCCCCAACACCGGCTTGCCGGCGGCGGCGTGGGCGGTGATCGCGGCATCGAGCCCGCGTGCGCGCAGCCAGGCCAGGTCGCTGACGGTCGCGCGGGTTCCCGGCAGCACCACCAGGTCGGCGTCGGAGACCGCACGCGGATCGGAGGCGAACACCACGTCCAGATCGGGTTCCAGGCCGAGCGCATCCAGGTCGGTGAAGTTGCTGATCCGCGGCAGCCGGATCACCGCCACCCGGCGCGCCCCGGTCTTCGTCGAGCGCCTGCCGTCCAGGTCGAGGGCGTCCTCGGAATCCAGCCACAGCCCCGGGTGCCACGGCAGGGTGCCGAAGACCCTTCGGCCGGTAAGCCGTTCCAGATCCCGAAGGCCCGGCTCCAGCAACTGTTGCCGGCCGCGGAACTTGTTGACGACGAAGCCCGCAACCAGGGCCTGGTCTTCCGGCGAGAGCAACGCGACGGTGCCGAAGAACGCCGCGAACACCCCACCGCGGTCCACGTCGCCGACCACCACCACCGGCAGGCCGACGTGCCGAGCCAGGCCCATATTCACGTAATCGCCTGCCCGCAGGTTGATCTCGGTGGGGCTACCAGCGCCCTCCGCGATGATCACGTCGTGGCGCGCGGCGAGATCGTCATAGGCGGCGTGCGCCGCGGCGGCCAGCTCCGTGCGGCTACCCATCCAGTTCGACGACGACAGCTCACCCCACGGCCGGCCCATCAGCACCACATGACTTTGCTGATCACTGCCGGGTTTGAGCAGCACCGGGTTCATCGCCGGCTCGGGCTCGGCACAGGCGGCCAATGCCTGAATCCATTGCGCCCGACCGATTTCGGCCATGGTGCCGTCCGCGGCGGCGCACACCATCGAGTTGTTCGACATGTTCTGCGCCTTGTAAGGCGCGACCCGCACCCCGCGGCGCGCCAGCGCCCGGCACACCCCGGTGACCACCACGGTCTTGCCGGCGTCGCTGGTGGTTCCGGCGATCAGCATCCCGGCCATCAGGGCTTCCGCACCAGGAAGATGTCCATCACCCAGCCCGCTTCGGCCTGCGCGGCGCGGCGGGAGGCCACGATCTCGTCGGCGACGTCGGCGACCCGTCCGCTGACGAGCCGTTCGCCGGGAGCACCGAGGTTGGCGCCCCACCAGATGCTCCAGTCCGCCAGGGCGCTCAGGTCGGCCAACTCCTTGTTGAGCATCGCGACGATGTTGTCCTGACCGTCGGCAACCGCCTCGGCGAAGCGTCGCCCGGCGGTGATGTGTACCGGCCGACCGACCGGGTGCAGCACGATCCGGTGCCGGGCCGCCAGCAGTTGCGGGGCGCTGATTCCGGGCAGCACCTGGTAATCGAGTTCCACACCAAGATCTTTCACCTGCTGCACGATCCGGATCGTCGAGTCGTAGAGCGACGGGTCACCCCAGACCAGAAACGCCGCGGTGCCGCTCCGCTGACGCAGCACATCGGCGTAGCGTTCCGCCCGCGCCGCATGCCAGTCCGCGACGGCGCTCTCATACCCGGGCGTGGTCAGCACCGGGGAACGGTTCCGGCGCGGATCAGCGACGGTGACCATCGGAACCGCAGCGGCGTGGGTGTCGATGACAGCACGCCGCAGGCCCAAAAGGCCGTCGTCGGAGGACTTCTCGGGTGCCACCACATAGTCGCACCCCCGCAGCGCATCGGCCACCTCGGGCGTGACGTGCTGCGGCCCCATCCCGACGCCGAGAATCCAAACCTTCACCGGTCCTCCAGGTCGCCTTCCACTTCCAGATAGGCCTGCTGCAGCGCCGCCATGGTCGCCGGGTCCGGTTCGGCCCACAGGCCGCGGTCTGCTGCCTCTTTCAGTCGCTCCACGATGCCCTGCAGCGCCCACGGGTTGGATTTGTCCAGGAACTCGCGGGTTTCCGGATCGAGCACGTACTCAGCGGCGAGCTTCTCATACATCCAGTCGTGTACCACCCCGGCGGTGGCGTCGAACCCGAACAGGTAGTCCACGGTCGCGGCCAGTTCGAACGCCCCCTTGTAGCCGTGCCGGCGCATCGCCGATATCCAGCGCGGGTTGACCACCCGAGCCCGGAACACCCGGGCGGTCTCCTCGGCCAGCGTGCGGGTGCGGACGGCATCCGGTGAGGTCGAGTCCCCCACATAGGCTTTCGGGTCGGTTCCGGACAGTGCCCGCACGGTCGCGATCATGCCACCGTGGTAGACGAAATAGTCGTCGGAGTCGGCGATGTCGTGCTCACGGGTGTCGATGTTCTTGGCGGCCACCTTGATCCGGCGGTAGTTGGTGCGCATGTCATCGGTTGCGGCGACGCCGTCCAGTCCGCGGCCGTAGGCGAACCCGCCCCAGGTGGTGTAGACCTCGGCCAGGTCCTTGTCGTCACGCCAGGTGCCGGATTCGATCAGCTGCAGGATTCCGGCCCCGTAGGACCCCGGCGCTGAACCGAAGACCCGGGTGGTGGCCCGGCGCAGGTCGCCGTGGGACGCCAGATCCGCGCGGGCGTGCGCGGCCACGAAGTTCTGATCGTCGGGCTCGTCGAGGGTCGCCACCATCTGTACGGCGTCGTCGAGCATGGTCACCACATGCGGGAAGGCATCCCGGAAGAATCCCGAGATGCGTACCGTCACATCGATTCTGGGTCGGCCGAGTTCGTCCAGCGAGACTATCTCCAGCCCGCATACCCGCCGGGAGGCCTCGTCCCATTCCGGACGGACCCCGAGCAGGGCCAGCACCTCGGCGACGTCATCTCCGGAGGTACGCATCGCCGAGGTCCCCCACACCGACAGCCCCACCGACTCCGGATAGCCGCCGGTGTCGTCGAGGTAGCGCCGCACCAGGGAGTCGGCCATCGCCTGTCCGGTCTGCCAGGCCAGCCGGGACGGCACCGCGCGCGGGTCGACGGTGTAGAAGTTGCGTCCGGTGGGCAGCACGTTGACCAGGCCGCGCAGCGGTGAGCCGGACGGGCCGGGCCGCACGAACCCGCCGGCCAGCGCGTGCAGCACCGAGTCGAGTTCGGCCGTGGTGCCGGCCAGCCGCGGAACCACCTCGGTGGCGGCGAATCTCAGCACCCGACACACCTCGGGATCGGGATGCGCCGAATCGGCCACCGCCGCATCCCAACCCGCCGCCTCCATCGTTTCGACCAGGTCTCGGGCGCGCTGCTCGATCTCGTCGACCGCCACCACCGGCGCGTCTTCTTTCAGGCCGAGCGCCGCCCGCAGTCCGGGCACGGCGTGGTCCACCCCGCCCCACACCTGCGGGGCGCGCAGGATCGCCAGCACCAGGTTCACCCGCGCCGGCCCGGTCGGGGCACCGCCGAGCACATGCAGGCCGTCGCGGATCTGGGCGTCCTTGATCTCGCACAGCCAGCCGTCGACGTGCAGCAGGAAATCGTCGAACTCCTCATCCTCGGGCCGCTCATCCAGACCCAGGTCGCGGTGCATCTCCGCCGCGCGCATCAGGTTCCAGATCTCGCCGCGGATCGCCGGCAGCTTGGCCGGGTCCATCGTGGCGATGTTGCCGTACTCGTCGAGCAGTTGCTCCAGCCGGGCGATGTCGCCGTAGGACTCCGCGCGCGCCATCGGCGGGATCAGGTGATCGACGATCACCGCGTGGGCCCGGCGTTTGGCCTGAGCCCCCTCGCCGGGATCGTTGACCAAAAACGGGTAGATCAGCGGCAGGCCGGCGATCATGGCGTCGGTGGCGCAGCTCGCCGACAATGCCGCGGTCTTGCCGGGCAGCCACTCCATCGAGCCGTGCTTACCCAGGTGGATCACCGCGTGCGCACCGAATCCCTGTGCCAGCCAACGGTAGGCGGCCAGGTAGTGGTGACTCGGCGGCAGGTCGGGATCGTGGTAGATCGCCACCGGATTCTCCCCGAACCCGCGGGGCGGCTGGATCATCAGCACGATGTTGCCGGATCGCAGTGCGGCCAAAACGATCTCACCGGCTTCGTTGACGAACAGTTTGCCCGGTGCCGGGCCCCACGCCGTGGCCATCGCGTCACGCAACATGTCGGGCAGGTCGGCGGTCCAGGACAGGTACTCCTCGGCACTGATCCGCACCTGGGCGTCGGCCAGTTGGGCGGCAGACAGCCAGTCCTCGTCCTGGCCGCCGGCCTCGATCAGGGTGTGGATCAACCGGTCCCCGGCCAGCGTCTCGTCGTCAGAACCCAGCACCCCGAAGCCGTCCCCGACGTCGTAACCCTCGGCGGCCAGCCGGTGCAGCAGCCGCACCGCCGAAGCCGGGGTGTCCAGGCCGACGGCGTTGCCGACCCGGGAGTGCTTGGTGGGGTACGCCGAGAGCACCAGCGCGAGTCTCTTCTCGGAATTCGGGATATGGCGCAGCACAGCATGATTCACGACCACACCGGCGACCCGGGCGCAGCGCTCGGCGTCGGCGGTGTAGTGTGGCAGCCCGTCGTCGTCGATCTCCTTGAAGGAGAACGGCACCGTGATGATCCGGCCGTCGAACTCCGGGATGGCGATCTGGGTGGCCGAATCCAGCGGGGTCACGCCGTCGTCGTTGGCCTCCCAGTCCGCCCGCGACGAAGCCAGGCACAGCCCCTGGAACACCGGGATGTCCAGCGCGGCAATCCGTTCGATGTCCCACGCGCCGTCGTCGTCGCCGGCGCTGACCGTCGCGGTGGCGTTGAGTGCCCCGCCGGCCGCCAGCATGCAGACCACCACGGCGTCCAGCGTCCCCAGCGCGTCGTAGAGCTCGTCGCCGGCGTTGCGCAACGACGCCGCGAAGATCGGCACCCCGACAGCCCGGCCGGTGGCGTCGATCGCGTCGGCCAAAGCGTGCGCGAAGCCGGCGTTGCCGCTGACCTCGTGCGCCCGGTAGTAGAGCACCCCGACCCGCACGGCGTCGGGAACCTCGGCGGCGGGCGATCGCTGGGCGTATCCCCACTCCGGGATCACCGCCGGTTCGTCGAAGCCCTCACCGGTGAGCAGCACGGTGTCGCACAGGAACGCGTGCAGCTGCGCCAGGTTGGCCGGCCCGCCCTCCGCGAGGTAGGCGTGTGCCTGCGCGGCCAGGCCGATCGGGACCGTCGAACACTCCATCAGCTCGGCGTTGGGCGAGCGTTCCCCGCCGAGCACCACCAGCGGCAGGCCCGTGGCACGCAGCAGCTTCAGTTCGTCGGCGATCTCGGCCGAAGAACCGAGGATTCGCAGCACCACGACGTCTGTGCCGTCGAGCAGCGGCGCGATGTCGTGGCGCGCCGGGTTGCCGAGCCGGTAGGCCGCGCCGCTGGCCCTCGCGGACAGCAGGTCGGTGTCGGACGTGGACAGGAGCGCAATGCGCCGCATAGCCGGTTCCTCCTGGGGGTTCGCGCCCCGCATAGTCGGATGTCCCGCGGCCAGTATCTGGCTAACACAGTGGCGGAACCGCGCCGGATTTGAAATGGATTCTCACCGGACTTCCTGACGCCACGAGACGGCGGCCAGCCTATCCCAGCACGGCATGCAACAATGTCGCCGGTAAGGCGATGACGACAGTGAGGAAGCCGGTGCGAATCCGGCGCGGTCCCGCCACTGTCATCGGGGAGTGACCCTCATCAGCCACGGCCCGCCGCCTGTGGGGCTGGAAGGCGAGGCGAACGGTGATCCGAAAGCCAGGAGACTCACGTCATCGCGTCCTGCGAACCGGGGCGGTGTACCCCGAGGAAGCTGATGCGCGCCCATGTCCCGTGCGTTGCGGGTAGCACTTGCGCTGGTCACGATGCTGGCCGGCTGCTCGGCCGAGCATGCCACCGTCCCCGACGGCGCGCGTGCCGGTTGCATCACCGACTTCGATCCGGCCGTCGACTACTTCCCGGACAAGTCGACGCTGTCCGAGGCCACCAACTTCCGCATCGAATACCACCGCAGCTACCAGGTCCTGACCGTCGAGCGTCCCTACCTCGGCGGCAAGCCGGTGTCGTATGTGCTGGTGCGCTGCGGCGCCCCGGCCCCCGAGCTGTCCGGCGAGTTGGCCCGCGCCCAACAGGTCAGCGTCCCGGTGCACAGCCTGTATTCGGGCTCCACCACCCACCTGGCGATGATCACCGAACTCGGCCAAGCCGACGTGGTCACCGGCGTGGCCAGTCCTGCCGCGGTCGCCGACGCGGCGATCCGCAGCCGCATCGATGCCGGTGCGATCGTCGGGTACGCCCCGGGTGGGCAGGTCAACATCGAGACCGTGTTGCAGGCCGGCCCCGATGTGCTGGTCACCCAAGGCATGGACGATCCCGGTTATCCCAAGCTGCGCGAGGCGGGAATCCCGGTGGTCGCCGACGCCGAATGGCTGGAGCCCACCCCGCTGGGCCGCGCCGAATGGATCAAAGTGTTTGCGGCACTGACCGGTACCGAACACCAGGCCGAGCAGACCTACCGCGCGATCCGCGATGGGTACCACGCGCTGAGCGCCAAGGCGGCGAAGGCCAAGCCGGTCGACGTACTGGTGGGCACCGTGTATTCGGGCAACTGGTCGATGCCCACCGGCACCAACTACTCCGGTCGGCTGGTCGCCGATGCCGGCGGGACCTATCCCTGGCTGAGCGACACCGGCGCGCAGAGCCGGCAGCTGAACTTCGAATCGGTCTACGCCCGGGCTGGCGGCGCACCGCTGTGGCTGGTCACCGACGACTGGAAAGCGTTGAGCGACGCGGTTTCCCAGGACAGCCGCTACGGCGAGCTGGCCGCGGTCCGCAGCGGTCAGGTGTGGTCGGGCACCAAGGCCGTCGACCAGAACGGCCGCAACACCTACTGGGAGCGCGGCACGGCGCGGCCGGATCTGCTGCTCGGCGACCTGGTGGCGATCCTGCATCCCGAGTCGGCACCCGGCCACGAGTTCGCGTTCTACCGTCAGGTCCCGCGATGAAGGCCCGCACCCCGCTGGTATTGGCGGGCCTGGCCGTCGCGGTGGTACTGCTGGCCCTGCTGGGTCTGGCGCTCGGTCCGGTCCGGGTGCCGCTGGCCGACACCGTGCGGGTGCTGCTCGGTGCCGACGCCTCCGACCCGCGCTGGCAGGTGATCGTGGCGAACATGCGGCTGCCCCGGGTGCTCACCGCGCTGGCCGCCGGGGCCGCGCTGGGGGTCTCCGGGCTGCAGCTGCAGACCCTGTTCCGCAACACCCTCGCCGACCCCTACATCCTCGGGGTCAGTTCCGGCGCCAGCCTCGGCGTGGCGCTGGTGGTGCTGCTCGGCGGAAGCGCCGGTTTCGGCGCCGGTATGGCCGGGGCCGGCCGCGGTGGGGCGGTGATCGCGGCCGCGGTGGGCGCGGCGGTGATGCTGACGCTGGTGCTGGCGCTGTCGCGCTGGACGCGTTCGGCGGCCACCCTGCTGCTCATCGGGGTGATGTTGGGCGCGGCCAGTACCGCGCTGGTGAGTCTGGCGATGGTCTACTCCGACCCGCAGCGGGTGCAGCAGTTTCTGCTGTGGGGGCTGGGCAGTTTCGCCGGCACCGGCTGGGGCGACCTGCAACTGCTGCTACCGCTGGTCGGGGTGGGGCTGGCCGCCGCCGCGCTGACGATCCGGCCGCTCAACGCCCTGCTGCTCGGCGAGAGTTACGCGGCCACCATGGGTATCAACGTCCGGCGGGCCCGAATGGTCACGGTCGGATCGGCGTCGCTGCTGGCGGGTGTGACGACGGCGTTCTGCGGGCCGATCGCGTTCCTCGGCCTGGTGGTGCCACACGTGGCCCGCATCGCGGTCGGCACCTCCGATCACCGCGTGGTGGTGCCCGCGGTGACGTTGCTGGGTGCCGTCGCGGCGCTGTGCTGCGGGATCGTCAGCCAGGTTCCGGGCAGCGATCTGGTGATTCCGGTCAACGCGGTCACCGCGCTGGTCGGGGCGCCGGTGGTGATCATCGTTCTGCTGCGGGCCCGGCGAGGATCGGGGATGCCCACGTGACGCCCGCGGTTCGGCTGGCCGGCCTGGGCATCGGCTACCGGCACCGGCGCCGATCGGTGACGGTGGCGGCCGGGCTTGACGCGCAGGCCCGCCGCGGCGAGCTGACGGTGCTGATCGGCCCGAACGGCGCCGGCAAATCCACCCTGATCCGCACCCTGGCCGGACTGCAGCCCGCGCTCGGCGGCCAGGTGCTGCTCGACGGCACGGACCTGACCACGCTGCCCCGTGACGAACTGGCGCGGCGGGTCGGAGTGGTACTGACCGAACGGATCGACCCGGGCCTGCTGTCGGCGCGGGAACTGGTGGGGCTGGGCCGAATTCCGCACCTGGGCCTGGCCGCCCGGCTGGGTCCCGCCGACGAGGAGATCATCGACTGGGCGCTGGCTGCCACCGGCGCCGGACACCTGGCGTCGCGGCCGGCCGCGGAACTGTCCGACGGCGAGTGCCAGCGGGTGCTGACCGCACGTGCGCTGGCCCAGCAGCCGGGCCTGCTGATCCTCGACGAACCCACCGCGTTCCTGGACGTGTCCTCGCGGGCCGGGCTGTTCGGGTTGCTGCGCACGCTCGCCCGCGAACAGCAGCTGGCGGTGGTGCTCAGCACCCACGACCTGGAATTGGCGCTGCGGGTGGCCGATCGGGTGTGGCTGCTGGACCCGGCGGGCACTTTGACCGACACCGTCGGCGAGGAACTGATGCTGTCCGGGCGCATCGGGGCGATGTTCGACACCGACACCCTGCGTTTCGACCCGGCCAGCGGCATGTTCGCCTTCGGCACCGACGACGCAGATCGTCGCGCCGCACGGATCGACGCCCCCGAGCCGTTGCGCGCCGCCCTGATGCGCGTGCTGTCCCGGGAAGGCTGGGAGGTGCGTGAGCCGGCCGAGATTCTGGTCACCGCAACCGATCCCGAAGCGATCACGATGCGTCGGGCCGCATCGACCGCGGTCAGCGCCTTGGGCGACCTGCCACAGTTGCTGCGTGCCCTGCCCGCGGCCGGACACAGCTGCGTGCCGCCGGACCAGGCGGCGGCCGCACTGGCCGAATTATCAGGCGTAACAACGTATTTCGCGGTCTCAACCGGAGCGGTCGAGGGCGGCGCCTGGCGCCCGGTTACCCAGCTCTACACCGACCCGGAACTGCTCGACGACGCCGTCGCAGCCGTGCGGGAGCGCATCGGGGCGCCGGATCACCGGGTCGCGGCGTCGACGTTCTTCCTCGGGTTCGCGGCGCGGCTGTGGTCGATCGGGCTGGGCGGGCTCGCCGAGCACTGCCTGCTGCTGGATCTGGATCCCGACGAGCTCTGGTACACACAATCCGGCGGTACGGTACGGCTGCACCTGCCGAAACCGGTGGCCTGGCAAGGGCCGGGGCTCGATTCGCTGCTGGCCGAGGAGGTGCTGCGCCGGCACCTGATCCCGCTGACCGCGGCGGTGCGACGGCTCGGCCCGATCTCGGAGAAGCTGCTGCGCGGCAACGCCGCCTCCGCCGTGCTGGGCGCCGCGCGCGCCCTACACCGGCATCACGGCGCACCGCTGGCGACCGACCCATCCTGGGAGCTGGCCCGCGCCGTGTGCGCCGACGAACGTCTCTGCGACACCATCCGTTTCGACGAATCCGGTACCGACTATCGGCGTGCCACCTGCTGCCTGTTCTACCGCACGCCGGGCGGTGGGCTGTGCATCGACTGCGCGCTCACCCACAAACCTCACGCTCGTTCACACGATTAGGAAGGAATCCCCATGACCGAAACCACCACCGCCGTAGTTGCCGATCCCCCGATCGTCGACACCGAAGACCGGGGCCGCGAACAACTGTGGCCGCTGCCCACCGACCAGCAGAGTCTGCTGGACCTGCTGCACCTGTGCTTCGACGAGTACTGGGACGAGATCTGGTTCGGCATCATCATGCAGGGCGCCGCCTGGGAGGTGGCAGCACCCAACGCGCCGCGCAAGATCGCGATGCTCGACGGTTACGCCACAGTTGATTTCGGCCGCTGGCACTTTCACCTGTGCATCGGCAAGCACCGGGCCAGCGGCTCGGAGCTGGGCCGCATTCGCCGCTGCACCCGCGCCGAGCTGTACCGGCGGATCGGCAAGGACGGCAACCCGATGTCGTGGGGCGTGCGACTGTACAACGGACGCGACGAGCAGATGATGACGCTGATGCTGCCGAACCCGTTCCTGACCAACGACCAGCAGATGCGCGAGGAGCCCGAGTGGGGCCAGCTGGAACTGTGGGACAAGCTCCGCGAGCGCTACCTGGGCCTGGGCCCGGACCCGTTGGACCGCAGCGGGAATCGGATTCGCTGCGGCGGTTAGCGAGGTTCGACGCAGGAGAGCCGAAGCTGGACCGCCGCATTAAACACGGCGGTTAGCGAGGTTCGTCGCCCGGCCAGGTGTTGGGCATCATCGGGCTGACCGCCCCGCCGCCGAATCCGTCGTCGGCCAGTGCGGTCAGCCCGGCCGGGCGCGCACCTGCGACCCGGTGGGTGCTGCCGGCGAACCCGCCGGCACCTCGGGCCGAGGCGGAGACCCCGACGGGCTCGGGCGCCAAATCCTGGTCCAGGTCCATGTACTCATGCCCGCGCCCCAGCATGCCGACCTTCGTCTTGCGCCGGCGCCGCTGCGGCGCAACCTCTTCCGCGGGCTCGGCCACATCAGCCGCGGCGCTGTCCAGCTTGCGCGCCGCCTTCTTGCGGGCGCTGGTCCCTGACGCCCGTCGGGCGCCCATGTCCATGCCGCCGACCATGTACATGTAGGCCGGCATGGTCACCGACGGCGGCCCGGCCGGGGTCGGTGGCGGGGCCAACACGGTCGTCGCCGCCAGCGCAGGCAACAGCGCGGGTATCAGCGCCGTCTGGGTGATCAGGTAGTTCAGCGCCTGGATGGTGTTGCCGATCGTGGACCCGACGATCTCGACCATCGCCATCGGGATGACCAGGCCCAGGCCCTGAGGGTTGAACAGCGCAGTGTACATGATCGCGATCAGGTCGTCGACGATCACGATGCTGGTGAACGCGAAGTAGGAGCCCGGGTCCAGCGGCACCGAGAAGATGTAGGCCAGGTTGCCGGGGTTGAGATAGCTCAGCGGGTTGCCGGTCCACGCCAGCCACGATCCGGGCACCCCGGGCGGCGGCAACAGCGACGACCCGCCCTGCAGGCTGGCGAACCACTGCGCCAGCGGGTCGGAGATGCCGGTGAAGCCGATCTTGTTGAAGAACTCCTGCAGCTCGGCGTACAGCGGGTACTGGCTGCTGTCCGGATAGGGCGGGCTGGGCACCAGACTTTCGAGCCAGTTCGCGAAGTCGGTGAACCACTGCGGCGGCTGCGGCGCGGTGGTGTCAGTGGCGTCGGCGCTGCCCGGCGACTTCAACACCGTGGGCGCCGGTTCGAGCTGCGGCACCGTCGCCACCGCGGTGGTTGCGGTGGCGTCGTACGCGGTCATCACGGCGGCGGCCTGCGCCCACATCCGGGCGTAGTCGGCTTCGTTCAATGTGATCGGAATGGTGTTGATCCCAAAGAAATTGGTGCCGACCAGCACCGCGTGGGTGACGTGGTTGGCCACCAGTTCGGCCATCGTCGGCATCGCCGCCACCGCGCTGGTGTAGGCGGCGGCCGCGGTCTGCTGCTGTGCGGCGGTGGCCGCGCCGTCGGCACCGGCCTGCAACAGCCAGGCCAGGTACGGCGCGTTGGCGGCCACGAACGCCTCGGCGGCCGGCCCCTGCCAGGCACCGGCCTGGACCGCGGCCAGCACACCGGTCAGTTCGTCGGCGATCGTCGTGTATTCGACGGAAAGGGAGGTCCAGGCTGCCGCGGAGGCGAGCAGCGGGCCGGCACCGGGACCGGCGGACAACAGGGTCGAATGGATTTCAGGCGGCGACGCCACCCAGACAGGCGCAGACAATGGGAATCAGCTCTCTCGGGGTACACCGCCCCGGGTCGCAGGATGCGACGATGTGAGTGTCCTGACTCTCGGATCAACGCTCGCCTCGCCTTCCAACTCCGTTAAGAGCCGTGGCTGTTGAGGGTCGCTCCCCGATCACAGTGGCGGGACCGTGCCGGATTCACACCGGCTTCCTGCACCATCGTTGCCGTACTGGCGCAGTATCGCACGCTAGGTCAGCTATTGGCGATACTGCAGCGCCCATGTGCCGGGCGTCATAGGAGTGGTGACACCGCCGCCGAACCCGTCCCCGGACAGCGCGGTCAGGCCGCTCGGTGAAAAGTCATCCTCGAGGTCCATGTACTCGTGGCCGCGGCCGAGCATGTCGTGCTTGGCCCGTCGGCGCCGGCGGACCTTGGCCTTCTCCTCGGCGGCGGCGGCCTCCTCAGGAGCCGCGGCTGCCTCGGGTTCCGGGGCCTTGCGGCGACGGGCACTGGTGCCCGCGGCCCGGCGGGCCTGCTGGCTCAGGCCCGCGACCAGGTACATGTAGGCGAGGCTGTCGCCCTGTCTCTTATACACATCTC
>NZ_CP083985.1:3452320-3452439 GCF_020172665.1 [Mycobacterium] zoologicum
TATGCCGTCTTCTGCTTGAAAAAAAAAAGTAAAGGCGCTCGTCTTTGGTAAGAGGGGGGGCGGGGGGGGAGGGAAGGGGAGGGGCGGATGCAGCGGGGCGTGCGTGAAGAGTCTCACGG
>NZ_CP083985.1:3452539-3586250 GCF_020172665.1 [Mycobacterium] zoologicum
TCGTTTTTTTAAAGAGTACGAGACCAACCAGGACCTCACCTAGCCCCTTCGTGGGCAGCGTCGGATGTGTATAAGAGACAGGGGGCGCGGCGGGCGCAGGCGGAGCCGCGGCCGGCACCGGAGCCGGCGCAGGGGCCGGAGCGGGGGCAGGCACCGGAGCCGGTGGCGTGGGTGCCACCGTCAACCCGGCGAACGGCGGGGGCACCGGGGGCACCGCGACCACCGGCACGGCGTGCAGGGCGGCCAGGCCCGACAGTCCCGCCAACCCGGCCAGCGGCGCCACCGCCAGCGGCAACGCGGCCGTCAACATCGGCAGCATGACCGGGATCAGCACGAGGGCTTGCTCCAGCAGCGTCTTGAGCAGGGCGATCACATCGGTGATGATCGTCCCGATCGCCTCGACCGCGGTGAACAGCAGCGTCGAGGCGATCGTGCCGGGATTTCCGGAGGCGAACGCCGCGGCCAGGTCCGCTCCGATGAACGCGAACGTCTGCGACAGGTAGGCGGCGAACGACCCGAAGTCCATCGGATAGCCCAACGCGAACGCGATGTTGTAGGGGCTCAGGAAGCTCAGCGGGTTGCCGGTCAGCGTCAGCCAGGGATCGAACCCGGAGAAGATCGACTGGAGGTACGGGTTGGCGGCCAGCTGGTTGATCATCGGCTGCAGCACGTTGTTGTAGAAGTCGGTGTAGCCGCTGTTCTGCAGCCAGTCCATGATGTCGTTCTGCCGATCCGGCGGCAGCTGCGACTGGCTGGCGTCGGCGGAGCCGGCCTTGACGATCTGCGGCGAAGCGGTGGTCTGCGGCGTCGACGCCACCGCGGCGTCCGCCACGGCCTGATAGGTCGCCATCACCGCGGCCGCCTGGAACCACATCCGGCCGTAGTCGGCTTCGTTCAGCGCGATCGGAATCGCATTCACGCCAAAGAAATTCGTGCCCACCAGCACCGCGTGCGCAGCGTGGTTGGCGGCCAGCTCCGCAAGCGTCGGCATCGCCGCCAGCGCGGCGGTGTAGGCGGTGGCCGCGGTCTGCTGCTGGCCGGCGGTCACCGCGCTGGCGGCACCGGCCTGCACCAGCCAGGCCAGATACGGCACATTCGCCGCCACATAGGCCTCGGCGGACGGGCCCTGCCACGCGCCGGCCTGCACCGCTCCCAGCAGCGCGGTCAGGTCATGAGCGATCTCGGCGTACTCCGCACTCAACGCCGTCCACGCCGCCGCCGAGGCCAGCATCGGACCGGCGCCGGGCCCGGCGGACAGCAGGGTGGAATGGACTTCAGGTGGAGACGCGATCCAGATCGGCGTGGTCACGGTCGCCAGCTCTCCCGGGGTGCCTCGCCCCGAATCGGAGTTTGCGACGACGTGAGTGTCTGGCTCTCGGGTGAATCAACTCCCCGATCACAGTGGCGGCACCGCGCCGGAATCAAACCGGCTTCCTACGTCGTCGTCGCCTTGCCTGCGAATTGTCGCACGCCGGACGCCCCTAACCGCCGCCGAGACGGAAATCCACGACGCCGGTGTCGGCGTGTCGGTCGTGGATTTCCGTCTCGGCGAGGAACGGCCTCTGGGATCAGTCCTTGGCGTCGATCACCGCGTTCAGCGCCTCGCTGGGCCGCATCACCGCCGAGGTCAGGGCGTGGTCCGGGGCGTAGTAGCCGCCGATGTCCACCGCCTCGCCCTGCACCTGCGTCAGCTGCTCGATGATGACGTCCTCGTTCTTGGCCAGCCCATCGGCCAGGGCCGCGAAGTGCTTGGCCAGACCGGCGTCCTCGGTCTGCGCGGCGAGCTCCTGGGCCCAGTACTTGGCCAGGTAGAACTGACTGCCCCGGTTGTCCAGCTCACCGGTCTTGCGCGACGGACTCTTGTTGTCGTCCAACAGCTTTCCGATCGCGGCGTCCAGCGTCTCACCGAGCACCTTGGCGCCCACGTTGCCGGTCTTGGCGCCCAGGTCGTCGAAGCTGGCGCCGAGGGCCAGGAACTCCCCGAGCGAGTCCCACCGCAGGTGGTTCTCCTCGACCAGCTGCTTGACGTGCTTGGGGGCCGAGCCGCCCGCACCCGTCTCGTACATGCCGCCGCCGGCCATCAGCGGCACGATCGAGAGCATCTTGGCGCTGGTGCCCAGTTCCAGAATCGGGAACAGGTCGGTGAGGTAGTCACGCAGGATGTTGCCGGTGGCCGCGATAGTGTCCTGGCCGCGGATCAGCCGCTCGCAGGTGTACCGCATGGCCCACACCTGCGGCATGATCTGGACCTCCAGGCCATCGGTGTCGTGGTCGGCCAGGTAGGTCTTGACCTTCTTGCGCAGCTCCGCCTCGTGCGGACGCTCGGTGTCGAGCCAGAACACCACCGTCATGCCCGACACCCGCGCCCGCTGGACGGCCAGCTTCACCCAGTCCTGGATGGCGGCGTCGGTGACGGTGCACAGCCGCCAGATGTCGCCGGCCTCGACGTTCTGGGTCAACAGCACCTCGCCGGTGGCCAGGTCCACGATGTCGGCAACGCCGGCCTCGGGGACCTCGAACGTCTTGTCGTGGCTGCCGTACTCCTCGGCCTTCTGCGCCATCAACCCGACGTTGGGCACGGTGCCCATGGTGGCCGGGTCGAACTGGCCGTGGGTCTTGCAGAAGTTGATCATCTCCTGGTAGATCCGCGCGAACGTGGACTCGGGGTTGACAGCCTTGGTGTCGCGGAGCCGGCCGTCGGCGCCGTACATCTTGCCGCCGGCCCGGATCATCGCCGGCATCGAGGCGTCCACGATCACATCGGATGGTGAGTGGAAGTTGGTGATGCCGTGCGCCGAGTCGACCATCGCCAGCTTGGGGCGGTGCTCGTGGCAGGCGTGCAGATCTTCGATGATCTCCTCACGCTGGGAGGCCGGCAGCGTCTCGATCTTGCTGTACAGGTCGACCATGCCGTTGTTGACGTTGACGCCCAGGTCGTCGAAGAGCTTCTGGTGCTTGGCGAACGCCTCTTTGTAGAAGACCTTGATGGCGTGGCCGAACACGATGGGGTGGCTGACCTTCATCATGGTCGCCTTGACGTGCAGGGAGAACATCACGCCGGTCTCGCGGGCGTCCTCCATCTGCTCCTCGTAGAACTCGCGCAGCGCCGCCACGCTCATGAACATCGAGTCGATGACCATGCCGTCGAGCAGCGACAGCTTCTCCTTGAGCACAATCGTCTTGCCGCCCTTGGTGGTCAGCTGCATCTTCACGTCGCGGTCGCGGTCCAGCGTCATCGACTTCTCACCGTGGTAGAAGTCGCCGTGCTTCATGGTCGCCACGTGCGTGCGCGAGGCCTGTGACCACTTGCCCATGCTGTGCGGATGCTTGCGGGCGTACTCCTTGACGGCCTTGGGCGCTCGTCGGTCCGAGTTTCCTTCGCGCAGAACCGGGTTCACCGCCGACCCCAGGCACTTGGCGTAGCGTTCGTGGATGTCGCGCTCCCGGTCGGACTTGGGGTCCTCCGGGTAGTCCGGCAGTTCGTAGCCCTTGCCCTGCAGTTCCTTGATGGCCGAGACCAACTGCGGCACCGAGGCACTGATGTTGGGCAGTTTGATGATCGTGGTGTCCGGCAACTGGGTCATCCGGCCGAGCTCGGCGAGGTTGTCCGGCACTCGCTGCTCGTCGGTGAGACAGTCCGGGAAGGCGGCCAGGATGCGGGCCGCCAGCGAGATGTCACTGGGTTGGACGTCGATACCCGCGGGCCCGGTGAATGCCTGCACGATCGGCAGGAACGAGTACGTCGCAAGCAGCGGCGCCTCGTCGGTCAGCGTGTAAATGATGGTCGGCTGGTCGGCGCACATGGCTGTTCTCCCGGCGTCAGGTTCTTAGGCGAACGATTCGTGCCGCGTGGTACACGGCGGGATTCAGTATCGCGTACCCCGACAGCACGCCCACCGGCGGTGAGCAGGTGGCGACAGCTCCGGGGGATGCGATAGGCTCCGTCACGGTCATGAGTGCCAGCGCTAAGCCCCGGCTTGCTGGCCGGCAACCCTCCAACCGCGGTGGGGTGCCCCGGGTGATTGACCGGGTTGAGTAGCCACCACGGCTACGCGGCAAGCGCGGGTCCGCCACAACGGGCCCCCCGACTAGGCAGGGGAACCTGATGCGTGCCTCCATACTCTCTCTCGTCCGATGTTGTCGTCGCTGAAACCCCGCTGAATTCGTTCATCCCCAGCGATCAACTACTCCACGCAGAAAGCATCTTTTTATGACCGCCGGTAATAACTGGTCGTTCGAGACCAAGCAGATCCACGTCGGCCACGCCGGAGACCCCGAGACCGGGGCCCGGGCACTGCCGATCTACCAGACCACGTCGTATCTTTTCAGCGACACCGACGAGGCGGCCGCCCGCTTCGCGCTGGCCGAGCCGGGCAACATCTACACCCGACTGACCAACCCGACCAGCGCGGTCATCGAGGAGCGCATCGCCGCCCTGGAGGGTGGTGTGGGGGCAACGCTGCTGTCCTCGGGGCAGTCCGCCAGCACGTTCGCGATCTTCAACCTGGCCGGCGCCGGCGACCACATCGTGGCCAGCCCACGCCTGTACGGCGGCACCTACAACCTGTTCCGCTACTCGCTACCCAAGCTGGGAATCGAGGTCAGCTTCGTCGAGGACCCCGATGACCTGGAGTCCTGGCGGGCGGCGGTGCAGCCGAACACCAAGGCGTTCTACGCCGAGAGCATCTCCAACCCGAAGATCGACCTGCTGGACACCCCGGGAGTGTCCGCGGTGGCCCACGAGAACGGGGTGCCGCTGATCGTCGACAACACGATCGCAACCCCGTACCTGATCCAGCCGATCAGCCAGGGTGCCGACATCGTGGTGCACTCGGCCACCAAGTACCTGGGCGGGCACGGCACCGCGATCGCCGGCGTGATCGTCGACGGCGGCAACTTCGACTGGACCCAGGGCCGCCATCCGAGCTTCACCACTCCCGACCCCAGCTACAACGGCCTGGTCTACGCCGACCTGGGTGCGCCGGCGTACGCGATCAAGATCCGCGCCCAGCTGATGCGCGACTACGGATCGGTGGCCTCGCCGTTCAACGCGTTCCTGATCGCCCAGGGCCTGGAGACGCTGAGCCTGCGGGTGGAGCGCCACGTCTCCAACGCCCAGCGGGTCGCGGAGTTCCTGGAGGCCCGCGACGGCGTGCTGAGCGTCAACTACGCCGGGCTGCCCAGCTCGCCGTGGTACCAGCGCGCACAGCAGCTGGCCCCCAAGGGCGTCGGCGGTGTGCTGTCGTTCGAGGTGGCCGGCGGTATCGAAGCAGGAAAAGCCTTCGTCAACGCGTTGAAGCTGCACAGCCACGTCGCCAACATCGGCGATGTGCGCTCCTTGGTAATCCACCCGGCCTCCACCACGCACAGTCAGCTCTCCGGAGACGACCTGCTGTCCACCGGCGTCACCCCGGGCCTGGTTCGGCTGGCGGTCGGCATCGAGGGCATCGACGACATCCTGGGAGACCTCGAACTCGGATTCGCCGCGGCGGCCGCACAGCTCGCGGCGGCGAACTGAGGCGGCCGGTGCGGTGACGATCTCCGACGTGTCGACGCAGATGCTGCCCGCTCCGGGTGAGACCCGGGTGATCGGTATCGGCCCGCTGCGTCTGGAGAGCGGCGCGGTGCTGCCTGACGCGAACATCGCCGTGCAGCGCTGGGGCGAGCTGTCACCGCAGCGCGACAACGTGGTCGTGGTGCTGCACGCCCTGACCGGGGACTCCCACGTCACCGGTCCGGCGGGCCAGGGGCACCCCACCGGTGGCTGGTGGGATCCGATGATCGGGCCGGGCGCTCCGATCGACACCGACCGCTGGTGCGCGGTGGCCACCAACGCTCTCGGCGGCTGCCAGGGCTCGACCGGGCCCGCATCGCTGGCCCGCGACGGAAAGCCCTGGGGCTCGCGATTTCCCACCATCTCCATTCGCGACCAGGTGGACGCCGACGTCGCCGCGCTGGCTGCGCTCGGCATCACCGAGGTGGCGGCCGTGATGGGCGGTTCGATGGGCGGCGCACGCGCCCTGGAGTGGATGGTCGGCCACCCGGACCGGGTCGGCGCGGGTCTGCTGCTGGCGGTCGGCGCCCGCGCCACCGCCGACCAGATCGGCACCCAGAGCACCCAGATCGCCGCGATCAAGGCGGACCCCGACTGGCAGGGCGGCGACTACCACGGCACCGGCCGCACGCCGGACACCGGACTGTCGATCGCGCGGCGCATCGCGCACCTGACCTACCGCGGCGAGGCCGAACTGGATCGCCGGTTCGCCAATCGAGCGCAGGCCGAGGATGACCCAGCGGAGCCGGCCGACAGCGGCCGCTACGCGGTGGAGAGCTACCTGCAGCATCAGGGCGGCAAGCTGGTCTCACGGTTCGACGCCGGCAGCTACGTGACCCTGACCGAGTCGCTCTCCGGTTTCGACATCGGCCGCGGCCGCGGCGGGGTGGCGGCGGCCCTGCGCGGCTGCCCGGTGCCCGCGGTGGTCGGCGGCATCACCTCCGACCGGCTCTACCCGCTGCGCCTGCAGGCGGAGCTGGCCGACCTGCTGCCCGGCTGCGAGGAGCTCGACGTCATCGACTCGGCCACCGGGCATGACGGTTTTCTGCTGGAGACCGAACCGATCGGTGGGCTGATCCGTAAGACGCTCGCCCTGGTCGAAGGCGCGCAGCGCCGGTGAGCCCGTCCCGACAGGCCCGCCACGACCGCTCGCTGTCCTTCGGTTCGCAGGCGGCTGCCTATGAGCGCGGCCGCCCGTCATACCCGCCGGACGCCATCGACTGGCTGCTGCCCGACGGTGCGCGCGATGTGCTCGACCTGGGCGCCGGCACCGGCAAGCTCACCACCCGGCTGGTCGAGCGTGGCCTGAACGTGGTGGCCGTCGACCCGATCGCCGAGATGCTCGAGGTGCTGGCGAAGTCGCTGCCGGAGACTCCGGCGCTGCTGGGCACCGCCGAGCAGATCCCGCTGCCCGACAACAGCGTCGACGCCGTGCTGGTGGCGCAGGCCTGGCATTGGTTCGAACCCGAGCGCGCCATCCCCGAGCTGATCCGGGTGCTGCGGCCGGGTGGCCGGCTGGGCCTGGTGTGGAACACCCGCGACGAGCGGCTGGGCTGGGTCAAGGAGCTCGGCGAGATCATCGGCCGCGAGGATGCCCGGGATGTGGTCGACGCCGGGGTGAGCCTGCCGGCGCCGTTCGGCGCGCTGGAGCATCACCAGGTGGAGTGGACCAACTACCTGACCCCGCAGGCGCTGATCGACCTGGTCGCCTCGCGCAGCTACTGCATCACCTCGCCGAACGCGGTGCGCAGCAAGACGCTGGATCAGGTCCGGCAGCTGCTGGCCACCCATCCGGCGCTGGCCGGGGCGGCCGGGCTGGCACTGCCCTACGTCACGGTGTGCATGCGGGCAACGCTGCACTGAGCCTGAACTCGCCTATTCTGGTGTCGGCTTCAATAACCGCACTGTGCACCAAGCGTGACCTGCCCGTGTCACCGGTGTGACCGCGCTGCTGCACTGTTGTTATCGACAGGCGGCGGCCACGCCGCCCGCACTGCAACTGATGGGGGACAGACATGGAGCACAACCGCGCGCGAACGGCGATACCGACAGTAACGGCGCTGACGGCCGCCGGCATGGTTTGGACGGGTCTGATCGCCTCCGTATGGCTGGCCGGGCCGGCGCAGGCGAGCCCGGTCGACACCTCATTCCTGTCAGACCTGACCAGCGCCGGCGTTCCGGTCGGTGACCCGGCCGCCACGACCGCGCTCGGCCAGTCGGTCTGCCCGACGCTGGCCGAGCCCGCTGGCAACGTCGCCTCGGTGGCGGCACCGGTCGCCGGCATGGCCGGCGGTCCCAACATGTCACCGGAGATGGCGCAGCTGTTCACCGAGATCGCGGTGCAGATCTACTGCCCGCAGATGCTGTCCCAGCTGGCCAGCGGCCAGGTGCCCGACCTGCCGCAGATCCCGGGAATGTCGGTCGGCATCCCCGGCCTGTCCGGCGGCATCCCGGCGATTCCGGCGATCCCCGCCTTCTAGCGCCTAGCTGGTCCCCAGCGGGTCGATGGTGGCGGCGGTGTAGAGCATCACCGTCGCCGCCGTCGTCATCGTGGCGAAGTCCAGCCCGCGGTCCCGCAGCACCAGCAACCCGGCCCGGTCCTCGGACAGCACCAGCCGCAACGCGGCGGCCACCCCGGTCCCGATCCCGATCAGCAGCGCGCCGCGGCGCCAGAAGTTGGCCCCGGCCAGCACGAACGCCGCGGTGAAGATCAGCCCGACGACCATGATCGGCCACTGAGCGGCGATCACCCGACGAACTCCGACGCGGGTCACAGCGCGCTTTCGACGCGTTCCACGACATTGGTCAGCAGGAACGCCCGGGTCAGCGGGCCCACCCCGCCCGGATTCGGTGACACGTGTCCGGCCACCTCCCAGACGTCCGGGTGCACGTCGCCGACCAGTCCGGCCTCGGTGCGGCTGACGCCGACGTCGACGATCGCCGCCCCCGGGCGCACCATGTCGGCGGTGAGCATGTGCGGTACCCCGACCGCCGCGACGATGATGTCGGCCTGGCGGGTCAGCGCCGGCAGGTCACGGGTTCCGGTGTGGCACAACGTCACCGTGGCGTTCTCCGAGCGGCGGGTCAGCAACAGTCCCAACGGGCGCCCGACCGTCACACCCCGGCCGATCACCACCACGTGGGCGCCGGCCAGCGGCACGTCGTAGCGGCGCAGCAGGTGCACGATCCCCCGCGGGGTGCACGGCAGCGCCGCCGGGGTGCCCAGCACCAGCCGGCCCAGGTTGGTCGGGTGCAGCCCGTCGGCGTCCTTGGCCGGGTCAACGCGTTCCAGTGCGGCGTTCTCATCGAGGTGGCGCGGCAGCGGCAGCTGCACGATGTAGCCGGTGCACTCCGGGTTGGCGTTCAGCTCGTCGATGGTGTCGTCGAGTTGAGCGGCGCTGACGTCGGCGGGCAGGTCGCGGCGGATCGAGGTGATACCGACCTTGGCGCAGTCGGCGTGCTTGCCACGCACATAGGCGTGCGACCCCGGGTCGTCCCCGACCAAGATGGTGCCCAGTCCGGGCGTATGTCCTGCCTGCGCGAGCGCGTCCACCCGGGCTTTGAGATCGACGAAGATCTCGTCGCGCGTTGCCTTGCCGTCCAGCGTGATCGCACCCACGGGCGACATTCTCTCATCGGCCGTCACCCGGGTGCGTAGGCTGCCCGACATGTCTTCTTCTCACGACGTGTTCAGCCCCGCCAAGCTGGGTCCGATCACCCTGCGGAACCGGACCATCAAGGCGGCAACGTTTGAGAACCGCACGCCCGGCGCGCTGGTCTCCGACGACCTGATCGAGTACCACCGGGTGGTCGCCGCCGGCGGGGTCGGGATGACCACCGTCGCCTACTGCGCGGTCGCCCCCGGTGGCCGTACCTCCGGCGACGGGCTGTGGATGCGCCCGGAGGCGGTCGCGGGGCTGCGCCGGCTGGCCGACGCCATCCATGCCGAAGGTGCCGCGGTCAGCGCGCAGATCGGCCACGCCGGCCCGGTCGCCGACGCACGCTCCAACAAGGCCCGGGCGCTGGCGCCGGTGCGGTTCTTCAACCCGATCGGGATGCGTTTCGCCAAGAAGGCCGACCGCGACGACATCGCCGAAGTCACCAAGCAGCACGCCGACGCCGCCCGGTTCGCGCTCGACGCCGGCTTCGACGCCGTCGAGATCCACCTGGGTCACAACTACCTGGCCAGTTCGTTCCTTAGCCCGCTGATCAACCGGCGCTCCGATGAGTTCGGCGGCTCGCTGGCCAACCGCGCCAAGGTCGCCCGCGGGATCGTGCAGGCCGTCAGCGCAGCGGTGGGCGGGCAGATCGCGGTGACGGCGAAGCTGAGCATGGCCGACGGCGTGCGCGGCGGCATCAGCCTCGACGAATCGCTGACCACCGCCAAGTGGCTGCAGGACGACGGCGGCCTCGACGCTCTGGAACTGACCGCCGGCAGCTCCCTGGTCAACCCGATGTACCTGTTCCGCGGCGACGCCCCGGTCAAGGAGTTCGCCAAGGCCTTCAAGCCCCCGCTGAGCTGGGGGATGCGGATGACCGGCAACAAGTTTCTGCGGAACTACCCCTACCGCGACGCCTTCCTGCTCGAGGACGCCCGGTTGTTCCGCGCCGAATTGTCCATGCCGCTGATCCTGCTGGGCGGCATCACCAACCGCGAGACCATGGATCTGGCCATGTCGGAGGGGTTCGAGTTCGTCGCGATGGCCCGCGCTCTGCTGGCCGAACCCGACCTGATCAACAAGATCGCCGCCGACCCGGCGACCCGCTCGGAGTGCATCCACTGCAACCAGTGCATGCCGACGATCTATCGGCGCACCTACTGCCCGGTCACCGGTGCCCCGGATTCAGTGCACTGATTCGCTGCGCCGGTTCCCTGCGCTGATTGAGCACACCCTCGCGCTAAAGTTGATCCGATGAGTCACCCAGCCCCGCCGGTGCTGACCGTGCGCTACGACGGGTCGCAGGGCACGTTCTCCGCAGGCCACGACGTGGTCATCGGACGCGACCTGCGCGCCGACATCCGCATCCCGCACCCCTTGGTCTCCCGCGCCCACCTGCTGCTGCGCTTCGAGCAGGGGCGATGGCTGGGGATCGACAACGGCTCCCTGAACGGCATCTACGTCAACGGCCAGCGGCTGCCGGTCGTCGACATCCGCGACGGTGCGAGCATCAACCTGGGCAACCCGGACGGGCCCCGGGTGTCCTTCGAGGTGGGGCGGCACCAGGGGCAGGCCGGCCGGCCCCCGCAGACCGTCTCGATCCACGTTCCCCAGCCCGGTATCGCCCGCCCGCCACAGCAGAACTGGGCGGCCTCTCCCCCGCCTTCGCCGCACCCGACCGCGCAGTACCCGGACCCCCGCCAGCCCGCGCCCTATCGGCAAGGCCCGCCGCCGTTTCCGCAGCAGCCGCCCTACCCGGGCGCGGATTCCGCGCTGCGTCCCGGTTACCGGCCGCCGGCCCAGCCGCCGGTCGAGCCGTTCCCACCCCGGCAGCCCGCGACCCGGATGGCGCCGGTGGCCGCCAAACCGCCGGAGGCCGGCAATATCGCCACCCGGATGATCGACATCCTGCGGCCCGGGTCGGCTTCGCCGCCGCAGGCACCGGCCGGCGCGCTGACCATCGGCCGGTCCACCGACAACGACATCGTGATCTCCGACGTGCTGGCCTCCCGCCAGCACGCGATGCTGATCTCGACCCCGCTGGGCACCGAGATCCGCGACAGCCGAAGCATCAACGGAACGTTCGTCAACGGCGTCCGGATCGGCTCGGCGATCCTTACCGAGGGCGACGTTGTCACGATCGGCAACGTCGACCTGGAGTTCACCGGCGGAACCCTGCTGCGCCGCACCGAAGCCGCGTCGAAGTCCGGTGGGCTTGAAGTCCGCGACGTCTGCTTCGACGTCGAGGGCGGTAAGCGACTGCTCAACAACATCACGCTGACCGCGCGGCCGGGCACACTGACCGCGATCATCGGCGGTTCGGGTGCCGGTAAGACGACGCTGTCACGACTGATCGCCGGCTACACCAAGCCCACCAGCGGCACGGTCACCTTCGAGGGTCACAACATCCACACCGAGTACGCCTCGCTACGCAGCCGGATCGGGATGGTGCCGCAGGACGACGTGGTGCACCGGCAGCTCACCGTCAATCAGGCCCTGGGGTACGCCGCCGAGCTGCGGCTTCCGCCGGACAGCACCAAGGCCGACCGGGACCGGGCGGTGGCCCAGGTGCTCGAAGAGCTGGAGCTGACCAAGCACGCCGATACCCGGGTGGACAAGCTCTCCGGCGGTCAGCGCAAACGTGCATCGGTGGCCCTGGAGCTGTTGACCGGCCCGTCACTGCTGTTGCTCGACGAGCCGACCTCAGGCTTGGACCCGGCGCTGGACCGCCAGGTGATGCTGATGCTGCGCGGGCTGGCCGACGCCGGCCGCGTGGTCATGGTGGTCACCCACTCGGTGTCCTACCTGGATGTGTGCGACCAGATCCTGCTGGTGGCCCCCGGCGGCAAGACCGCGTTCAGCGGGCCGCCCAAAGAGGTGTTCGCGGCGATGGGCGCCGACAACTACGCCGACATCTTCGCCAACGTCGGCGCCGACCCCGACGAGGCCAACCGGCGGTTCCTGGCCCGCACCGGCAACGAGTCGGGCGCCGCGCATGTGCCGGCCACGCCGCCGGCCGACCTGGGCAGCCCGCCGCCGGAGAGTCTGCGAAAACAGCTGTCGACCATCGCACGACGCCAGGTCCGGCTGATCGTCTCCGACCGGGGCTATTCGATCTTCCTGGGGATACTGCCGTTCCTGGTCGGCGCGCTGTCGTTGACGGTCAAGGGCAAGCACGGGCTTCAGATGCCGGGGCTGGATGCACCCACCGAACCGCAGTACATCATGGTGCTGCTCAATCTCGGCGCGGTGTTCATGGGCACCGCGCTGACCATCCGTGACCTGATCGGTGAACGCCCGATCTTCAAACGAGAACAGGCGGTCGGCCTGTCGACCATTGCATATCTGCTGGCCAAGGTCGCGGTGTTCTGTGCGTTCGCGGTTGCCCAGTCGGCGATCGCGACCGCCATCGTGCTGCTGGGAAAGAAGGGGCCCAACCCGCCGGATCCGCTGTTCGGCAGTGCCAGCTTCGCGCTTTTCCTCACCGTGGCCGCCACCTGCGTGGCCTCGGCCATCCTCGGGCTGACGTTGTCGTCGCTGGCCAACTCCAACGAGCAGATCATGCCGATGCTGGTGGTCTCGATCATGTCGCAGCTGGTGCTCGGGGGCGGCATGATCCCGGTCACCGGGCGCCTGGGGCTCGATCAGGTGTCGTGGGTGACGCCCAGCCGGTGGGGCTATGCCGCGGGTGCCTCGACGATCGACTTCAACACCCTGCTGCACCACGACGACATGCCCAAGGGCTGTATGCCGCTGCCCACCGCCGCCAACCCCGAGCCGGCGGTGCCCGACGGCTGCACCCCGGCGGTCCAGGTCAAGCAGATCCCCCAGGACGGCCTGTGGAAACACAGCAAGGGCATCTGGTTCTTCGACATGGGGATGCTCGCGCTGCTGTCGGTGTTCTACACCACTGTGGTGTGGTGGAAGATCCGGCTCAAGCGCTGAGCTCAGCGTTCACCCCGCGCGTCGCTCAACCGGGTGTTGCCA
The DNA here is from genome assembly GCF_020172665.1 of [Mycobacterium] zoologicum. Classification (GTDB taxonomy): domain Bacteria; phylum Actinomycetota; class Actinomycetes; order Mycobacteriales; family Mycobacteriaceae; genus Mycobacterium; species Mycobacterium zoologicum. Next base: position 3,465,740 of record NZ_CP083985.1, read on the forward strand.
GGCTGTCCAGGGCGTACTCGCTGATCGCGATCAGCGCATCGCGGGCCGAACGCCGGTCGCGCGCATCGACGGCGATCACCGGGATGTGCTCCGGCAACGCCAGCGCCTTGCGCACCGCGGAGGCGGGATAGCGTGGCGCACCGTCGAATTCGTTGACCGCGATCAGAAACGGCAGATTGCGGTGCTCGAAGAAGTCGACCGCGGCGAAGCTGTCCTGCAGTCTGCGGCAGTCGGCCAGGATGATCGCGCCGATCGCCCCGCGCACCAGGTCGTCCCACATGAACCAGAAACGCCGCTGGCCGGGCGTGCCGAACAGGTAGAGCACCAGATCGTCTGCCAGGGTGATGCGGCCGAAATCCATTGCCACCGTGGTGGTTCGCTTGTCCGGCGTGGACTCCAGGGTGTCGACGGCCGCCGAGGCGTCGGTGACCAGTGCTTCGGTTCGCAGCGGCATGATCTCCGAGACGGCGCCGACGAACGTGGTCTTGCCGACCCCGAACCCGCCCGCGATCACGATCTTGGTCGAGGTGGCGTCGCGGCTAGCCGAGCGCTCGTAGGCCACGGAGCGTCCTTCCTATCAGTTCACGGCGTTCGTCCCCGGTGGACTTCTCGGTCAGCGTCGGGCGCACCCGAAGGAATCCCGAACTGACCAGATCGCCCACCAGCACCCGGGCGACGCCCAGCGGCAGGTCGAGGCGCGCGGAGATCTCGGCGATCGACGGCCCCGCCTGGCACAGTTCGACGATTCGGCCGCGCGGGTCGCTGACCGGCCACTGGTTGGGCTGGGCGCGCCGCTCGGTCTGCACCGGCGCCTCCAGCGGAAGGCTGACGTCGGTGTGGGTCCGGCCGGCGGTCAGCGTGTAGGGCCGAACCAGGCTGGCCTCAATCTCCGGCTGCTCGGGAATATCCATCACCATTCACCGGCGCCTCACGGTCGACCACCCGGCGCCGAAGCCGACCGGCGCATGGACTGCACCACCGCGCCGACCCGCTCCACCAGAACCGCCATCTCGTAGCCGATCTGGCCGATGTCGCAGGAGGAACCCGCCAGCGCGGCCAGGTGCGAGCCGTCGCCGACCCGCATCAGCAGCAGGTAGCCGTTCTCCATCTCCACCACCGACTGCAGCACCCGGCCGCCTTCGAACAACTGGGCGGCGCCTGAGGCCAGGCTGGCCAGTCCGGACGCCACTGCGGCCAGCTGATCGGCCCGATCCCGGGGTAGGTGTTGACTGGCAGCCACCGTCAGGCCGTCGACCGAGACCAGCACCGCGTGCGACACCCCGGGTACGTCACGGGCGAAGGTGGAAACCAGCCAGTCCAATGAGCCCTCGGGGCTACGCCGCTGGTCATTGTTGTCAGTGGGGAAAGTCATTGCTGCTCAGATCCCTGGTCGGTGTAGAGGCCGTTCTCCCGGGCATGCGATCTCGCAGCCCGCACGCCACCGAAGTGGCTACTCATCGAGGCGCGGATTGCCGCGGGATCCCGTTCCGGTGCCTCGTGGGCGGGCCGGTGGGGTTCGCCGTTGGATGCTACCGGTTCGTCGGTGTCGTCACGGCGCGTCGGGGTATCGGAGTCCGCGTCCCGCGGTGGGTCGTCGGGTTCGGCCGAGCCCGGCACCAGCCGAGCACCGGGCTCGCGGACCGGCAGGCCGTGCTCGGTGTGCGCGACGACCGGCACGTTCTCCACCTCGGCGGCCACCGACCAGCCGCGGTCCCACACCGACTGCCAGTCCAGGTCGGCGCGCAGGCCCGGCTCGTTCGGGTCGTTGGCCAACGACTCGGAGAGCATCAGTTGGTAGATGGTGCCGGTGTCGGGTTCGGCCTCCGAACCGGTGTCGGGTTCGAGGTCGCCTTCGAGGCCTCGAACGGCACGCTCTCTGGCCCCGAAGTATGCCGAAGTGTCTGCGGGAGAATATTTTTCGACAGCCGGCTCGACTTCGGGCTCGGGTTGCGGGGCGGGCTGTCGATCGTGCACCCACTGTTGCGGCTGTTCGGCGGGCGCGCCGGTGATTCCGCTGGAACCCGGGGTACGACGGGGCAGCAGCGTGACGACGGGGCCCGCGCCGGTGTCCCAGGCTTCTGGCGGCTCCCGGTGCTGCTCGGGCTGGGCTTGCTCGGGCTGGGCTTGCAGCTGCACCGGCGGGGCCACCGGAGCCACCGGGGGGGTCATGTCGACCGCCGGCCACTGCGTCGGCGCAGGTTCCTCTTCGGCCGGAGCGGTCGTCAGCAGGTGCGGCGGCAGATAGATCTCGGCGGTGATCCCCCGCGACCCCTGCGACGCCGGGAACAGCCGAACTTCGATCCCGTGGCGGTGCGCCAGCCGGGAGATCACGAACAGGCCCATGTGCCGGGCGTTCTCCGGGCTGAACTCCCCCCCGGCCGCCAGTCGCATGTTGGCCATCCGGAGATCGGCGTCGGTCATCCCCAACCCGACGTCGACGACCTCGACCACCACACCGCCGTCGTTCTCGAATCCGGCGACCACCCGCACCGGCTCCGTCGGCGCCGAATACCGCAGGGCGTTGTCGATCAGTTCGGCGAGCAGGTGAATGGCGTCCGCCGCAGCCGGGCCGATCACGGTGATGTCGGGCACCAGGACGGTCTGCACCCGGTGATAGCCCTCCACCTCCGAGGCGGCGGCATTGATCAGGGTGGCCAGCGGCGTCGCCCGGCCGCGCTCGTGCGGCACCCGCGCCCCGGCCAGTACCAGCAGGTTCGCACCGTTGCGCCGCATCCGCGCCGCGAGGTGGTCCAGCCGGAACAGGCTCTCCAGCCGGTCCGGGTCGTCCTCGTTGCGCTCCAGGCGGTCGATGAGGGCCAGCTGCTGATCGACCAGCGACCGGTTGCGCCGCGACATCGTCTCGAACATCTCGTTGACCAGTCGCCGCAGCCGGGCCTCGTCACCGGCCAGCAGCAGCGCCTGGGCATGCAGTTCGTCGACAGCGTGGGCGACCTGGCCGACCTCCTCGGAGGTGTAGACCGGCAGTGGATCCGGGGCGCGTTCGTCCCCGGCGCGCACCCGTGCGATCTCGTGCTCGAGGTCGGTGTGGGCGACCTGCAACGCGCTGTCGCGCAGGGTACGCAGCGGCCGCACCAGTGAGCGCGCCACCAGGCCCACCACCACCAGCGTTGCGATGAATGCGGCCAGCGACAACGCGATGTCGCGGATCGCGGCGGCTCGCCGGTCGGCGGCGCGGTCCTCGAGTGCCTTGGTGACCGCCCCGGTGTTCTCGGTGATCACCCGGGCTGCGATCTGGTCGGTGGTGTGGATCGACTCGCGCAGCACCGGATTGTTGGGCAGCACCTGTTCGGGATCGGACATGATCGCCATCCGGGTCACCAGCTGCTGCTGCAGACTCTTGACGTCCGGGGAGTCGACGCCGAGCACCTCCGTCATCCCGAACAGCGTGGACGGCTCGGTGCCGGCCAGGGTCATCATCGAGCTGCGCAACTCCGGGTCGGGAAGCTCGCCGCCCCGGTTGACCAGCAGTTCCTGCATCATCATCTGGCCGCGGGCACCGACCGCCCGGCTCAGGCCCTCGGTCTGCGCCCGGATCCGCTCACTGTCCAGACGCACCGACCCGACGATGGCATCCTCGGCGGTCAGCAGGATCGGCGCGTAGCCGGTCACCTCTTCACGCAGGCCGACGCCGATCGCCGACACCGCATCCAGCAGGCCCTGGCCGCGCTCGATCAGCGTGCCCACCCCGGAGCGGACGTCGGTCGCCAGATCGGTGTGCGCCAGGCGGGACTGCAGCTCGAACATACGGTTCTCGAAGTTCTTCTTCGCACCTTCGGCGTCGCCGTCCGACGAGCTGGCCACCAACGCATCGCCCAGTGCCGACATGTAATTGGTGATCGCCGGGATCATCTCGGCGCGGTCGGCGACCAGCCGGAGCCGGTTGGCTTCGGTGAATTCACCCGACACCCGCAGTCCACCGAAGAATCCGGCCAGCAGCATCGGCAGCAACCCGATCGCCAGTACCTTCCACCGCACCGGCCAGTTGCGCACAGACCATCGCGAGGGACGCCTGCCCGCAACGACTTCCGGCTCGTCATCAGCTGGGTCGTCGGGAGCAGCGTCTACCCGATCCGGGTGGTCGAAGAGCGTCATCGCTCGGCGGTCGGCACACCGGCCGCTCGGCTGAATGTCACCGTCTGCGCCTCATTCATCGGATTTCCGGGGCGCCGCAACTCGTTTTGGCAGGGGGCGTGAATTGCGGCATGGCAATTCGACGAGTATGCCAGTCGGCCGCAGGCCTGACCAGAATATTTACTGAACAGAACACTTTTCGAGACCATCGCGTGTCTTGACGAACTCCGGTGGAGCAAACCGAGAAGCGGGCTGACATCATCGACAGATGATCAGGGTGCTGTTCTATTCGCCCCGCATTCCACCCAATACCGGCAATGCGATTCGGATGGTGGCGGCCACCGGCGCCCAGCTTCATCTGGTGGAACCTATGGGCTTTGATCTGTCCGAGCCGAAGCTGCGCAGAGCCGGGCTGGACTATCACGATCTGGCCTGGGTGCGGGTACACACGTCACTGCCGGCGGCGTGGGAGGCATTGGGCGTATCGAGTGGGGCCCGGGTGTTCGCGTTCACCGCGGGTGGGAAAACCCCGTATAACGAGGTGGCCTACTCCCCCGACGACGTGTTGATGTTCGGTCCCGAACCCACTGGTCTGGACGAGGCGACGCTGGCAGACCCGCACATCACCGCGCAGGTGCGAATCCCGATGCTGGCCGGGCGGCGGTCACTGAACCTGTCCAACGCCGCGGCGGTCGCGGTCTATGAGGCGTGGCGCCAGCAGGGGTTCGCCGGCGGGATCTAAGCCCCTGCCCTGCCCTCTCCCGCGAGCGTGCAGAAGCGTCCGGTATGTCCCGAGGTGAGGGGGGACGTTTGTGCACCCTCGGCGAGAACAGTGGCGGGTTACCAGGTATCGAAGTGCACCACCTGGTCGGCCGGCAGCCGCTTGGCCGGCTTGAAGTCGGTGCCCTTGGTGTAGGCGATCGGGAACAGCCCGCCCTGGCTGTAGTCGTCGTAGGGGATGCCGAGCACCTCGGCGGCCTGGCGCTCGCCGTCCCCGAGCAGGTGCAACGTCGTCCAGCACGAACCCAGCCCGCGGTTGCGCAGCGCCAGGCAGTAGCTCCACGCCGCCGGGAACAGCGACGCCCAGAACGACGCGCTGAACCCCAGCGACCCCGTCTCCGGCTTGCCCTCCAGACACGGGATCATCAGCACCGGCACCTCCTGCAGGACCTCGGCCAGATACTTCGCCGAGCCGCTGACCAAGTCCATCCGCTCACTGCGCACGTCGCCCTGGCCGTAGTCGGGCCGCATCCGGTCCAGGTAGGGCAGGGCGTTGGCGCGGTAGATGTCGGCGATCGCCTGCTTGCGGACCGGGTCGGTGATGAACATCCACTGCCAACCCTGCGCGTTGGATCCGGTGGGTGCCTGCAGCGCGATCTCCAGGCACTCCATCAGCACCTCGCGCGGTACCGGTTTGTCCAGATCAAGTCGCTTGCGTACCGATCGGGTGGTGGTCAGTACTTCGTCGGCGGACAGGTTGAGGTTCATCTGTGCAGGCTAGCTGCTAATTCTGCTGGAGTTTCACTCCGCGCGATATCGCCGTGGTGCCCGCCTTCATCAGCAGGCGTTTGACCCGCTTGACGCCGGCTCCGGCGGTGGCGGCCAGCATCGACCGATCCGACGGGACGAAATCAAGCGGATCTCCCTCGCGCAGTTCCCCATTCCGGATAACTGTCCCGTAGACGCCGAGGCAATGATCGGTGTGTGCGGCGACGCTGCGGGTGATCTGCCGGTCGCGGCTCAACTCCCGCTGGGCGTGCGACGGCATCACGCAGCGGACGGTGGGCAGCAGTGGTTTGAGGGCGGCCAGCGGCGCGTGCAATGTGCCTCCACACCAATCGTTCTCCGGATGCCCGGCAGGGGTAGTAGTCGCGTCGACCAGGATCGTGGGACGAAAGCGCCGGACGTCGAAGTCGGAGCCGGGTGTCAGCCCGGTCATCGTGGCTAGGGTCTGCTCGGTGATCACGTGCACCGGATAGGCATCGACATAGCTGCCGACCGGCGTGATGTAGCGGCTCAGCTCGGCGAGTTTCTTGACCGGAAACATCGACAGATCCGGCAGCGGCTCGTCGGCGTCGAGGCCGAAGTAGTCATGCAGGTCAGCCGGGTTCGCCATCGTCCCGCGATACTGATCGCGGTCCTCGATCGGTGGCAACGGCCGCAGTTCGACGTCTCGGTCGAGGTAGGAGGAGAGCGCGGCGTGGACTTTCGGGTCGGAACTGGATATCTCGCTGCCGTCGGGAAATCCGATGAGTACCTCCGGCGCGTGGCCGGGTCCGGCTTCCGGTGGCGGCGGCAGTGCATACCGCGCTGTGCACAACAGCAGCCCCGCCAGGCGCTTGGCGCTGGTGGTGGCATTCTTCTCCAGGTCGCGGACCGCCCAGGTCCGGTCCGCGTGGAGGCCCAGTTTGCCGACCCCGGCGGCGGTGACGCGTTGTCCGGCCATGGATTTCACCGGGTAACGCCAGATTCCGCTGATTCGACCGGCCGTATACATGCTCTGCAGAGCTTAATCGGCCGGCGTCACCGGAAGTCCCGGGATCGCGACCCCACCGCCAACTCGAGGGCACCCAGCCGATCGGCCAGCACGGTGACCGCTCCGCTGGCGTTCTGCACCCGGCCACGGATCAGCATGGCCGCCGCGGTCTGCGCGAGCCGACGGTGTCGCGCCCACACCCCCGGCGTGCATAGCACGTTGACCATCCCGGTCTCGTCCTCGAGGTTGATGAACGTGACCCCACGGGCGGTCGACGGCCGCTGCCGGTGTGTCACGGCCCCGGCCACCAGCACCCGGGTGCCGTCGGGGACGCCGGCCAGCTGCTCGGCCGGGATGACCCCGGCGGCGTCGAGGTCGGTCCGCAGGAACTGGGTCGGGTAGCTGTCCGGGGAGACCCCGGTGGCCCACACGTCGGCGGCCGACAACTCGATCTCGCCCATCCCGGGCAGTGCCGGAGTGTGTGACGGCACCCCCACCCCGGGCAACCGGTCCGGCCGCTGGGCCGCCGCAGCCCCGGCCGTCCACAGCGCCTCACGACGCGACATGCCGAAGCCGCCGAACGCCCCGGCGGTGGCCAGCGCCTCGGCCTGCGAAGGCGAAAGCTGAACCCGGGCAGTCAGATCCAGCATCGACGCAAACGGCCCGTGCGCCTGGCGGTCGGCCACCATTCGCTCGGCCAGCTCCACACCGATACCGCGCACCGCACCCAGCCCGAGCCGGACCTGCATGCCGTCGTGTTCCAGCGTGGCGTGCGCCAGGCCGGCGTTGACGTCCGGCCCGTGCACCAAGACCCCGTGCCGGCGGGCGTCGGCGACCAGCGACTGCGGTGAATAGAAACCCATCGGCTGCGCCCGCAGCAGTGCTGCGCAGAACGCCGCCGGATGGTGCAGCTTGAACCAGGCCGAGTAGAACACCAGCGACGCGAAGCTCATCGCGTGACTCTCCGGAAACCCGTAATTGGCAAAGGCTTCCAGCTTCTCGTAGATCCGGTCCGCCACCGCTCCGGTGATGCCGTGGCACTGCGCCATGCCGTCGTAGAACCGGTCCCGCAACCGGCGCATCCGCTCCGGAGACCGCTTGGAGCCCATCGCCCGGCGCAACTGGTCGGCCTCGCCGGCGGTGAATCCGGCGCAGTCCACCGCCAGTGTCATCAGTTGTTCCTGAAACAGCGGCACTCCCAAGGTTTTCCGCAGCGCCCGCGCCATGCACGGATGTTCGTAGGCCACCGGGTCGATGCCGTTGCGGCGACGGATGTAGGGGTGCACCGATCCACCCTGTATCGGCCCGGGACGAATCAGTGCCACCTCCACCACCAGGTCGTAGAACACCCGCGGCCGCAACCGCGGCAGGGTGGCCATCTGCGCGCGCGACTCCACCTGGAACACCCCGACCGTGTCGGCGCGGGCCAACATCTCATAGACCGCCGCCTCCGACAGGTCGATCGCCGCCAGGTCCACCTCGATGCCCTTGTGCTGCGCCACCAGGTCGATCGCGTAGTGCAGCGCGGAGAGCATCCCCAGGCCCAACAGGTCGAACTTCACCAATCCGATTGCCGCACAGTCGTCTTTGTCCCACTGCAGCACGCTGCGGCCGGGCATCCGGGCCCACTCCACCGGGCACACGTCGGCGATCGGGCGGTCGCAGATCACCATGCCGCCGGAGTGGATACCCAGATGCCGGGGCAGGTCGGCGACCTGGGCGGCCAGCTCGATCACCGGGTCGGGGACACCGTCCAGCTCGGAACGATCAGCCGCCCCCCACCGGCTCAGCTGCTTACTCCAGGCGTCCTGCTGCCCGGGCGAGTACCCCAGCGCGCGGGCCATGTCCCGCACGGCGCTGCGGCCCCGGTAGGTGATGACGTTGGCAACCTGGGCGGCGTGGTCGCGGCCGTATTTGTCGTAGACGTACTGGATCACCTCTTCGCGGCGATCCGACTCGATGTCGATGTCGATGTCGGGTGGGCCGTCGCGCGCCGGCGACAGGAACCGTTCGAACAACAGCTCATTGGCCACCGGATCCACCGCGGTGACACCGAGGGCGTAACAGACCGCGGAATTGGCCGCCGACCCCCGGCCCTGGCACAGGATGTCACTGCGCCGGCAGAACCGGGTGATGTCGTGCACCACCAGGAAATAGCCTGGAAAGCCCAGCTGGGCAATGACTTCCAGCTCACGCTCGATCTGCGTATAAGCGGCCTGTGCGCGTTCGGGCGGGCCGTAGCGCTCCATGGCTCCGGCCAGCGCCAGGCGCCGAAGCCAACTGTCCTCGGTGTGTCCGTCGGGAACGGCAAACGGCGGCAGCCGCGGGGCGATCAGCGCCAGCGAGAACGCACACTGCTCGCCGAGTTCGGCCGCCGCCGGCACCGCCGCCGGGTACGGCGCGAACAGCCGGGCCATCTCCGCACCGGAACGCAGATGCGCACCGCCCAGCGGGGCGAGCCGGCCGGCGGCGGAGTCCAGCGACTGACGTGCCCGCACCGCACCCAGCGCCATCGCCAACCGGCCCCGATCCGGCCGGGCGAAGTGGGCGCCGGTGGTGGCCACCAACCCCACCCCGAACCGGGGCGCCAGTGCGGCCAGCGCCGCGTTGCGCTCGTCGTCGCAGGGATCGCCGTGCCGGGTCAGCTCCACGCTGACCCGCCCGGCGCCGAACCGGTCCACCAGGTCGGCCAACGCGCCGGCCGCCGCGTCCGGGCCGCCGGTGGCCAGCGCGTGGCGGACGTGACCTTTGCGGCACCCGGTCAGAATGTGCCAGTGCCCGCCGGCCGCGTCGGTCAATGCGTCCAGGTCGAAACGCGGCCTGCCCTTCTCGCCGGCCAGGTGCGCGGCGGCGATCTGCCGCGACAGCCGCCGATAGCCCTCCGGGCCGCGGGCCAGCACCAGCAGATGCGGCCCGGGCGGGTCGGGCCCCTCGGTGCGCGCAACCTGCCCCAGCGACAGCTCGGCGCCGAAGACGGTGCCGATCTCCAGTTCCTTGGCGGCCTCGGCGAACCGCACCACCCCGTACAGGCCGTTGTGGTCGGTCAGCGCGATGGCCCGCAGGCCCAGCCTGACGGCCTCGGCGACCAGCTCCTGCGGGGTGCTGGCCCCGTCCAAGAAGCTGTACGCCGAGTGCGCGTGCAGCTCGGCGTAGGGCACAACCAGGGAAGGCGGCCGATACTGTTCGCGTTGCGGTGGGGCCGACGGGGCGCGATCTGCCGACACACCGGCCGACACACCGGTGTGACGAGGCTTACCATCTAGAACACGTTCCATTTCCGCCCAGCTCGGCGGCCCGTAACCCCAACTCACACCCCCCAATTTATCGAACATGTGTGCGATATGCTTGAAGTTGGGTGTCGAGAAGAACTTTGATGCACTAATCTGTGTCAGATTCGGCACACCACCTCGAAAGGCATTCTTGATGTTCGGCCTTGTCAAACGTGCGTGGTTACCGCTGCTCATCGTGCTTGTCCTGCTGGTGGGAGGATTCGTCGTGCAGCGGGTTCGCGGTTATTTCGGCGCCGACGACAGCGGCAGCAGCGCCGCCCCGTTCGAGGACACCAAGCCGTTTCACCCCAAGGTCGTGGTCTACGACATCTTCAGCCCGGATGGGACCTACGCCGACATCAACTACCTAGACCTCGACGCCACCCCGCAGCGGGTCGACGGCGCCGGCCTGCCGTGGTCACTGACCCTGTCGACCACCAACCCGGCGGTGAGCCCCAATATCGTCGCCCAGGGTGACGGCGCCACCATCGGTTGCCGAGTCACCATCGACGGCGTGGTCAAAGACGAACGAATCGCCACCGGCCCGGTGAGCGCCCAGACCTTCTGCATTGTGAAATCCGCATGAGCAAACACACCGGCCCCGATGCCGACGCCCCGACCGACACGCTGACGGTGTCCCCACAGCCCAAGCGCGGCGGCATCCCGGCGTGGATCCGCCGGCTGGCGGTACCGATCATCCTGGTCTGGCTCGGGCTCACCGTGCTGGTGAATGTCATCGTGCCGCAGCTCGACGAAGTCGGGAAGATGCGCGCGGTGTCGATGGCCCCCAAGGACGCTCCGTCGATGGTCGCGATGATGCGCATCGGCAAGACCTTCGAGGAGTTCAAGTCCGACAGCTCGGCGATGGTGGTGATCGAGGGCGACCAGCCACTCGGTGACGCGGCACACGACTACTACGACGAACTGGTCAAGAAATTCACCGCCGACCACACCCACGTCGAGCACATCCAGGACTTCTGGAGTGACCCGCTGACCGCGGCCGGCTCGCAGAGCCCGGACGGCAAGGCCGCCTACGTGCAGGTGTACCTGGCCGGCAACATGGGCGAGACGCTGGCCAACGAGTCGGTCGAGGCCGTCCAGAAGATCATCGCCGATACCCCGGCCCCCGAGGGGGTGCACGCCTACGTCACCGGTGGGGCCGCACTCAACGCCGATCAGCACATCGCCGGCGACAAGAGCCTCAAGATCATCACCGCACTGACGTTCGTCGTGATCATCACGATGCTGCTGTCCATCTACCGATCGATCGGCACGGTGCTGCTGGTGCTGGGCATGGTGGTCTTCGAGCTGAGCGCCGCCCGCGGCGTGGTGGCCGTCCTCGGCTTCTACAACATCATCGGCCTGTCGACGTTCGCGGTGAACCTGCTGGTGACACTGGCCATCGCCGCCTCGACGGACTATGCGATCTTCCTGCTGGGCCGCTATCAGGAGGCGCGAGCGCTCGGCGAGGACAAGGAGTCGGCGTTCCACACCATGTATCACGGCACCGCGCACGTGATCCTGGGATCGGGCCTGACCATCGCCGGAGCAACCTTCTGTCTGCACTTCACCCGGCTGCCCTATTTCCGGTCGCTGGGCATTCCGCTGGCGATCGGCATGCTGGTCGTGGTCGTCGCCGCGCTCACCTTCGGCTCCGCGGTGGTGGCGGTGGCCAGCCGCTTCGGCATGCTGGAACCCAAGCGGGCCATGCGGATTCGTACCTGGCGGCGGATCGGCGCGATGATCGTGCGCTGGCCCGGGCCGGTGCTGGTGGCCACCACGGCGGTCTGTCTGGTCGGACTGCTCACCCTGCCGGGGTATGAGACCAACTACAACGACCGGATGTACCTGCCGGACTACGTGCCGGCCAACATCGGCTACGCCGCCGCGGACCGGCACTTCTCCCAGGCCCGGATGAACCCCGAGCTGCTGATGATCGAGACCGATCACGACATGCGCAACCCGGCCGACTTCCTGGTCATCAACCGGATCGCCAAACGAGTCTTCGAGGTGCCGGGCATCGGGCGGGTGCAGACCATCACCCGGCCGCTGGGCACGCCGATCGAGCACACCACGATCCCGTTCGCGATCAGCATGCAGGGCACCACCCAGCAGCTGAACATGAAGTACCAGCTCGACAGCATGAAGAAGATGCTGAAAATGGCCGAGGACATGAAGGTCTCCGTCGACAGCATGAAGGCGATGCTCGAAGTCACCCGCGAGATGTCTGCGACCACCCACAGCATGGCCACCAAGATGCACAAGATGCTCGCCGACATCCAGAACATGCGCGACGAGATGGCCGACTTCGACGACATGTGGCGGCCGATGCGCAGCTACTTCTATTGGGAGCCACACTGTTTCGACATCCCGATCTGCCACTCGATCCGGTCGATCTTCGACCTGATGGACGGCATCGACCAGATGACCGAGGATTTCGAGCTGGTGTTACCCGACATCGACAACCTCGACCGGTTGATGCCGCGGATGCTCGAGATCATGCCGCCGATGATCAAGACCATGGAAAACATGCAGAAGACCCAGCTGGAGATGCAGGCCTCCCAGGAGGGCATGCAGCTGCAGATGCAAAAGATGATCGAGGGCCAGAACGCCATGGGCAAGGCGTTCGACGACTCCAAGAACGACGACTCGTTCTACCTGCCGCCCGAGGCGTTCGACAACCCCGACTTCAAGCGCGGCATGAAGATGTTCCTGTCGCCCGACGGGCATGCGGTGCGGTTCATCATCAGCCACGAAGGCGACCCGATGTCCCCGGAGGGCGTCAGCCACATCGCGCCGATCAAGCACGCCGTGCACGAGGCGCTCAAGGGGACCCCACTGGAGGGCTCCAAGGTCTACCTGGCCGGCACCGCGGCCATGTTCAAAGACATGAAGGACGGCTCCGCCTGGGACCTGATCATCGCCGGCATCGCGTCGCTGTGCCTGATCTTCATCATCATGCTGCTGATCACCCGCGCCGTGGTGGCCTCGGCGGTGATCGTCGGCACCGTGCTGCTGTCGCTGGGCACCTCGTTCGGCATCTCGGTGCTGATCTGGCAGCACATCATCGGCCTGCACCTGCACTGGATGGTGCTGGCGATGTCGGTGATCATCCTGCTGGCGGTCGGTTCGGACTACAACCTGCTGCTGGTCTCCCGGATGAAGGAGGAGCTGCACGGCGGGCTCAAGACCGGCATCATCCGTGCCATGGGCGGCAGTGGCTCCGTCGTCACCTCGGCGGGCCTGGTGTTCGCGTTCACGATGATGTCGATGATGGTCTCCGACCTGAAGGTGATCGGCCAGGTGGGCTCCACCATCGGCCTGGGCCTGCTGATCGACACGTTGGTGATCCGGTCGTTCATGACGCCGTCGATCGCCGCGCTGCTGGGACGTTGGTTCTGGTGGCCACAGCGGGTGTGGATCAGGCCGAGTCCCGCTGCGCAGCAGGCGGCTTCGCTGCCGGCGAGCGACCAGGTACCCGTCGGCTGACGGTTGTCGGCCTCATGAGGCCGGGCGCACCACCAGCACCGGCGCATGCGCCGACTGCACCACCGCCAGGCTGACCGAACCCAGCAGCATTCCGGTGAAGCCGCCGCGACCGTGACTGCCCACCACCACCAGCTGGGCCTCCTGCGATCGCTCGATGAGTTGATCGGCCGGCCGGTCACCGACCACCACCCGACGCACGGTGACATCCGGGTAGCGCTCATGCCAGCCGGCCAGCCGCTCGGCCAGCGCTAGTTCGCCGTCGGAAGCCATTGCGGCCGTGTCGATTCCGGGGAAGTCGAGCATCCCGGTGTCATGCCAGGCGTACACCGCCACCAGCTCCACACCGCGCAGCGACGCCTCTTCGAAAGCCAGCGCCGTCGCGGCCTCCGACACCGGGGAGCCGTCGATACCGACCACCACCGGTGCCTCGGGGGGACATGGATGCCCCTCGTGGATGACCGCAACCGGGCAGTGCGCATGCCGCACCAGTGACGAGCTGACCGACCCGAGCAGGCTGCGCCGCAACCGGCCGTGTCCACGGGACCCGACCACCAGCCGGATCGCCTCACGGCTCATGTCCACCAACGTCGGCACCGTCGAGCCGACGACGGTCTGCGCCTCGATCGACTGCTCGGGGACCAGCGCCTCGGCGCGGCTGACCGCATCGCGCAGGTAGCGTTCGCCCTGTTCGCGCTGCCACTCGGTGTAACCGGGCGGCATCGGCGTCTCGGGAAACGTCATCACCACCTGCGGCGCCAGCACATGAATCAGACCCAGCGGCATGTTGTGCAAGGCGGCGGTGCGCGCCGCCCACTCGACCGCCGCGACCGACGACGGCGATCCGTCCACACCGACCAGGATTGCGGGCTTCATGCCTCCACGCTAATGGTGTGACACCGTGGTGGCTATGTCCGCCATGCCCGTCACGATCGACCCCCGTCGCCACGACGCCGTGCTGTTCTGTCTCGCTGGTGGCGTACCGGCGGCACTCGCCGAGAAGTTGCAGCGGGCCGGCGTGCGCGTCGCGCCGGTGTCGGCCAGTTCGGACCTGCGGCCCGCCGCCGCCCGGTTGGCTGTGCTTCCGGGTCGGTGCGTGGTGGTGACCGACGCCGGGCCGTGTGCAATCGATGCGCGCAGCGCCGGATTCGCATGGGTGATCGGGGTGGGGTGCGACGACGGGGACGTTCGCGTGGATGCCGCGGACCGGATTGCGGTGCGTACCGGGGACCGGCCGATGTCAGCATTGCCGAATGCGACGACCGAGCTGACGAAGCTCTCCCACCCGGCGGTTTTCTTCGACTTCGACGGCACCCTGTCGGACATCGTCGATGATCCGGGTGCGGCCCGGCCGGTGGACGGTGCAGTGGATGCGTTGTCCGCGTTGGCCGCTCGGTGTCCGGTGGCGGTGCTGTCCGGTCGCGACCTGGCCGACGTGCGGGCGCGGGTGGGCCTGGACGGGATCTGGTACGCCGGCAGTCACGGCTTTGAGATGACCGGGCCGGACGGCACCCATCACCAGAACGACGCCGCCACGAGCGCGGTGCTCCTGCTGTCGGCCGCGGCCGGTTCTCTGCACGATCAGCTGGGCGCGATCCCGGGAGTCATGGTGGAGCACAAGCGGTATGCCGTCGCGGTGCACTACCGCAATGCGGCCCGGGATCGGGTCGGCGAGGTGCTGGCCGCGGTGCGCGACACGGGCCGGCGTCGTGGCCTGCGGGTCACCACCGGCCGCGAGGTGATCGAGCTGCGCCCGGAGATCGATTGGGACAAGGGCCGCACACTGCGCTGGATACTGGACCGGTTGGCCGGAGACGGCCCGGTGACGCCCGTCTTTCTCGGCGACGACATCACCGACGAGGACGCCTTCGATGCGGTGAACGAAGTGGCGGGTGTCGGGATCATCGTGCGGCACAACGACGATGGCGATCGCGCCACCGCCGCCAGATACGCACTGGACAGTCCGGCGCAGGTGGCCGAGTTCACCGCTCGGCTGGCCGACCGGCTCGCGGAGTAGCGGCTGGGGACTTCCGCCCCTTCTCTGGCAGTGGCGCGCCTGATCGGATGGGGTCATGGACGCCTACACCGCCGCTGAGACCGCGCAGATCGGCAGCGAGTACCTGGAGTTCCCCGAGCTCGACGACCGAGACTTCCAGAGGCTCGCCCACGCTCGTGTCGGCAAGCTCACCAAGATGTTCATGCCGTCGAACCATCCGCCGGTGGTGGAGCTGATGGTGTCGATCTGGGTCGACGGCCTGGCCACCGGACTGCGGATGGCCAAAGAGGACGCCTAGCAACGAACCCGGTTAGGGCTCGTCGTCGTCCTCGTCGCCGGAATCGTTTTCCCGTGAATCCAGTGCCA
Source organism: [Mycobacterium] zoologicum (assembly GCF_020172665.1). Classification (GTDB taxonomy): domain Bacteria; phylum Actinomycetota; class Actinomycetes; order Mycobacteriales; family Mycobacteriaceae; genus Mycobacterium; species Mycobacterium zoologicum. The sequence goes on from NZ_CP083985.1 coordinate 3,481,425, forward strand.
ACTGGGGCAGAAATGGACTGCTCAGGCCCGGTACTCCACTGAACCGTCGTCAAGCACCACTCGGGCGTTGGTGCCGTCGGGACCGGAAGCCTCGGTACGGAACACCGCCTTACCCGGCTCGGTGCGCCAGATCGAGGTAGTCAGCGTCTCCCCCGGGAACACCGGGTCGGTGAACCGCGCCGCGATCGCGCTGATCCGGCCGGCGTCGCCGCCACCGAGTTCGGCGACCAGCGCCCGCCCGGCGAATCCGTAGGTGCACAGCCCGTGCAGGATCGGCCGGGGGAATCCGGCCAGCGTGGTGGCGAACCACGGGTCGCTGTGCAACGGATTGCGGTCGCCGGAGAGCCGGTAGAGCAGTGCCTGATCCTCCCGCGTCGGGTACGCGGTGCGCGAATCCGGTTGCGTCTCAGGGATCTCCGGGGCCACCGCACGCTGTCCCGGCTCGCCGCCGAAGCCACCGGCCTTGCGGATCACCACCGTCACCAGCGTCTCGACCAGCGGCTGCGCGGTCTTGGGGTCGCTGCCGCGCGCCCGCAGCATCACGATGGCGTTCTTGCCCTCGCCCTTGTCCTGGATGTCGGCCACCTCGGCGACCACCTGCAGGCTTCCGGCGGCGGGCAACGGCGCGAACAGTCGCACCTCCTGCGAACCGTGCAGCAGCAGCGCCGGGTTGAAGGTGCCGATCTTGCCGGCGGCGGCAAACCCCAGGCAACAGATGACGGCGTAGGTGGGCAGCACCTGCTGAGCGATGTCGTGACTGTTCTCGGTGGTGAAGGCCAGATCGGCGGTGCCGGCTCCGACCCCGAGCGCGTACAGCATGGTGTCGCGGTCGGTCCACTCGACCAGAACGGGATCGGTGGTCACGCCGATGGCTGTCGGGTCCAGTGCCATGAGGTCTCCTATTCGGGCCGGGGATCACGACCATTTCAGCAGAACCCGCTCCGATCGCACCATGAACACGGCAGGCTGTCGCCATGGGGAATTTGGGTAGACGCTTCGGGGCCGTACTCGCAATGACAGCGGCCGCACTGGCCGCGGTTCTGGTACTCGGAGGCTGTTCGGGGCCACCGCAGCCCCGCACCATCACCCTGACACTGATCCGTCACGCCGAGTCCGAGGCCAACGCGGCCGGCGTCCTCGACACCTCGGTGCCCGGCCCGGGCCTGACCGAGAAGGGCCGTGCGCAGGCGGAGGAGCTCTCGAAACAGCTCTCGCACAACCACTTCGACGGCGTCTTCGCCTCCTCGATGGCCCGCAGCCAGCAGTCCGCCGCCCCGCTGGCCCGCGAGTTGGGCCTGCAGGTGCAGGTCCTGCCCGGCCTGCAGGAGATCGGTGCCGGCTGGTTCGACGACAAAGCCGTGGCGATTGTCGGCACGCCATATCTGCTCGCGCCGATGGCCTGGATCCGCGGTGATCGGACCGCCGCCATCCCCGGCTCGATCGACGGCAACCAGTTCAACGAGGAGTTCAGCGCCGCGGTGCAGCAGATCTACGCGACCGGTGACAAACTGCCGGTGGCCTTCACGCACGGGGCGTCGATCATGACGTGGACGCTGATGAACGTCAAGAATGCCCGCGACGAGCTGATGACCGACCACCCGCTGCCCAACAACGGCCGGGTGGTGCTCACCGGAAGCCCGGGCACCGGCTGGAAACTGGTGGACTGGGACGGAATTCGCGCGTTCTGATCCGCCCTCGCCGCCTGGTTGACGTGTCCTGTTGACGTGGCGGCCGTGAGCGACCACGATGTCCGCATGCGTTATGTCGTTACCGGCGGTACCGGGTTTATTGGACGACGGGCGGTGTCCCGTCTGCTGACGCACAGTCCCCACGCGCAGGTGTGGGTGCTGGTGCGGCGCGCGTCGCTGAGCCGCTTCGAGGCGCTGGCCTCTCAGCACGGTCAGGCGTGGGGCGAGCGGGTTAAACCGCTGGTCGGCGACCTGACGGCGGAGAACCTGGGTTTGAGCGGCCCGGTGCTGGCCGAGCTGGGAGCGATCGACCACGTGCTGCACTGCGCGGCGATCTACGACATCACCGCGGGTGCGGCCGAGCAGCAGGCGACTAATGTCGAGGGCACCCGCGCGGTGATCGGGCTAGCGAAGCGCCTGGATGCCACCTTGTCGCACGTGTCGTCGATCGCGGTGGCCGGCGACTACCACGGCGAGTTCACCGAAGATGACTTCGACATCGGCCAGGGGTTGCCCACCCCGTACCACCAGACCAAGTTCGAGGCCGAACAGCTGGTGCGCTCGACGCCGGGACTGCGGTACCGGGTGTACCGGCCGGCGGTGGTGGTGGGCGATTCGCGCACCGGTGAGATGGACAAGGTCGACGGGCCGTACTACTTCTTCCCGCTGCTGGCCAAGCTCGCAGCGCTGCCCGGGCTCACCCCGATGGCCCTGCCCGACACCGGGCGCACCAACGTCGTCCCGGTCGACTACGTGGTCGACGCGCTGGTGGAGCTGATGCACGCCGACGGGTACGACGGGCGCACCTTCCACCTGACCTCGCCGAAATCCATCGGGCTGCCCGACATCTACCGGGCCGTCGCGCGCGAGGCCGGACTGCCGCGACTGCGCGCCAAGCTGCCGGGCGCGCTGGCCGCCCCGGTGCTCAACGTCGGCGGACGGGCGCGGGTGTGGCGCAACATGATCGCCACCCAACTGGGGCTGCCCGCCGAGGTGCTCGACCTGGTGAACCTGCGGCCGACGTTCATCGCCGACGCCACCCGGGCGGCACTGAAGGGGACCGTCGAGCTTCCCGACTTCGCCGACTACGCGCCGGGGCTGTGGCGCTACTGGGCGGCGCACCTCGATCCCGACCGCGCCCGCCGCGACGACCCGGCCGGGCCGCTGGTGGGTCGGCACGTCGTGATCACCGGGGCGTCCAGCGGCATCGGCCGGGCCTCGGCGATCGCCGTCGCGCGGCGCGGCGGTGTGGTCTTCGCGCTGGCCCGCAGCGGTTCCGCGCTCGACGAGCTGGTGGCTGAGATCCGCGCCGAAGGCGGGCAGGCCCACGCGTTCACCTGCGATGTCACCGATTCGGCGTCGGTGGAGCACACCATCAAGGACATCCTGGGCCGGTTCGGCCACGTCGACTACCTGGTGAACAACGCCGGCCGGTCGATCCGCCGCTCGGTGACCGGCTCCACCGACCGGCTGCACGACTACGAGCGCACGATGGCGGTCAACTACTTCGGCGCGGTGCGGATGGTGCTGGCGCTGCTGCCGCACTGGCGAGAACGCCGATTCGGGCATGTCGTCAACGTCTCCAGCGAGGGAGTGCTGGCGCACAGCCCGAAGTACAGCGCGTACGTGCCGACCAAGGCGGCGCTGGATGCGTTCGCCGATGTGGTGTCCACCGAGACGCTGTCGGACCACATCACGTTCACCACCATCCACATGCCGCTGGTAGCCACTCCGATGATCACGCCGTCGAAAAAGCTGCTCCCGGTCGGAGCGATCAGTGCCGAGCACGCCGCGGCCATGGTGGTGCGCGGCCTGGTCGAGAAGCCGGACCGGATCGACACCCCGTTGGGCACGCTGGCCGAGGCCGGTAACTACGTCACCCCCGGGCTGGCCCGCCGGATGCTGCACCAGGTCTACCTCGGTTACCCGGACTCGGCCGCCGCGCGCGGCGTGGAGCCGGCCGAACCCGTTGCGGTGCAATCTGTCCGGCGTCACCCGAAGCGGCCGTCCCGGACGATCCCCCGAGTGCGGGTGCCCCGGCCACTCAAGCGGGCGGTGCGGCTGGTGCCGGGCGTGTACTGGTGACCTGACTGGCCGGGATCGCTTGCACCGGATTCAGGCACTCGTCAAGCGGCGTGCCATGGATCGACCACGTCGATGCCCGTCTCGGTGAAGTCGGCGACGTTGCGCGTGGCCACGCCGGCGCTCCATTGCCGGCAGATTGCGGCAATCTGCGCATCGGCCATACTGATGGGCCGCCCGGACCGCTCCCTGGATGCAACGATATCCGCGTACTGGATGGCTGCCGGCGCATCGAAGGGCAGTACCTGATCGGCGAAATCATCGGCCAGTAGCGCGCGGACTTTTACCGATAACCGCTCTTTGCGGCGACTCGCGGGCAACCGCGCGACGCCGTACATCAATTCGGCAGCAGTCACCACGGTCACGAACACATCGGCTGCGTCGAATGCGTCGACCCACCGAACAACTTCGAGCGGTGGCGACTTTCGCATCAACTCAGATATGACATTGGTGTCGAGAACGATCATCTGCCGAACTCCGCGGCTCGCGGGCGCTCGACGCGAGGCGGCGGTTCGATTTCGGCGTTCTCGTCGAAGAAACGCTGCCGAATCCGGGTCCCCATCCCTTGATCCGACGACGGACGCGTCAGCACGGTGCGCAGGATCTCCCGCACTTCGGCTTCCATCGACCGACCCCGTTGCGCCGCGCGCACCCGCAATGCTGCTTTGAGTTCGTCATCGAAGTCACGAATCGTCAGGGTCGCCATCTTCACCTCCAAAGCCAGCGATGAATGCATTGACTGCAATGCTAGCTTCTTGCGCCGATCAATGCGGTCGCCCTCGTCACTCATAGCTGCCCTCCAAGTACCAGCACCGCAACCGGTAGCACAGCAGCAGCGCCCGCCCCGGGGCACCGGCCGGGATGTCCAGCAGCGCCTGCACCCGAGCGGTGCGTCCCGATCCCGGCCCCTCCCGCTGCGGGTCCCACCACCGTTCGTCGACCGGCCAGGGCCCGGCCCACCAGCGCAGCCGCTCGTCACGGCCCCGGGCGACCAGCCATGCCGGGTCGGCGGTGAACAGTCCCCGGCCGGTGATTCGGATCGGATTGCGTTCGGCGTCAAGCAGTTCCACCGGATCATCGAGCAGCACCGACGGCGCCGGCTCGGGCAGCCGGCCGGGCCACGGCTGACGCGGGTCGGCCAGCGGCACCGGCTCGTCCCCCAGCGGGGTCAAGGTGATGCGCTCGGCCGGGCCGCGGCCACCGGAGAGCACCGGCACCCGCACCGCCTCGGGGCCGAGCAGACCCTGCACCCGCACCAGCGCCCGGCGAGCACGCAGCCGGTCCTCTTCGCCGAGCCCACCCCATAGTGGCAGCTGCAGCGCCTCGGTCGCCGAGAGCACCTCCACCGGCTGCAGCCGCAGCAGCGTCACCGGGCCGGTGGGGCGATCGGAAGCGACGCGGCTGTTGAGCCAGCCGTCCAGTTGCCAGCGCACCCGGTCGGCGGTGGCGTCCTCGGTCAGCGGCTCAGCGCACCGCCACACCCGGGTCAGCTCTTCACCGCCTGCGGTGACTGCGTGAATGGCCAGCCGGGTGCAACCGACGCCGGCGGCCATCAGCGTCCGGTGCAGCGCACCGGCCAGCGAGCGACCGGCGAACGCCGCGGCGTCGACCCGGTCGATCGGCGGATCGCAGTGCAGCACGGTATCAAGGTCCGGATCCGGCTCACGTCCGGACGGCCCGCGTTCCGGCTCACCGCGGGCGAATCGGTGCGCGATCAACGCATCGGCACCGAACCGGGAGATCACATCCGGGCGTGGCAACGCGGCGAACTGTCCGATGGTGCGAATCCCTAAGCGCCACAAAAGTTCTACCAGGCCGTCACGACCGGGACCGGACAGGCTGGGTTCGGCGGCCAGCTGCCGGATCGACAGCCCCGACAGGAATCGGGCGTCGCCCCCGGGTGACACCACGGCGCCGGCGCGCGCGGCCAGCACCGCGGTGGAGAGCGAATCGGCGATCCCGACCTGGCATTCCACGTCGGCCGCGGCAACTGCGTCGACCAGACGTTCAGCGGCGCGCTCCTCGGAACCGAACGCCCGGACCGCACCGCGCACCGACACCACCAGCAGGCCGGGCCGCAGCACCTCGGCGTGCGGCACCAGGTCGTCGACAGCGGTCAGGACCGGCTCGAAAAGCCGGGCGTCGCGGTCGGTGTCGGCGGTCGCCACATGCAGCACCGGGCAGCGGGCGGCTGCTTCCCGGCGGCGCAGCCCGCGACGCACCCCCGCCGCGCGGGCACCCGCCGAGCAGGCGACCACCCGGTTGGCCAGCGTGACCGCGACCGGTGCGGTGGCCGGCAGACCGGATGCGGCCGCCGCGGCGACAGCGGGCCAGTCCATACACCACAGCGCCAGTACCCGGGACGCAGCCATCACTACCCGGCCCTGGTGTGCCCGGCCGCGCGCCCGGCGGCCCGCACCTCCAGCCGTACCGCGCCGATCCGCCCGAACCCGGGGATGGCGCCGCAGCTCGTGATCTTGTCGCCTACGGTCTCGTAACCACTCACCCGGGCCTCGAGTTGCAGTGCCGCACCCTGCCAGGCGCCGCCGGAGACCAGCAGAGCGCAGCCCCGGTGGCGGGCGCGGGCCAACACCACCCGGGTGCGTGCCGGCGGCACCGACTTCCCGCCCAGGCCGAGCACCACCAGATCCATGCCGTCCATCAGCACCGTGGCCACCTCCACCGGGTCGTTGCCGGGGTCGGGGATCACCGCGAGCCGGCTCAGGTCGGCGCCCATCTCCACCGCGGCGAGCAGCCCGGTGTCCGGCTGGCCGACAATGGCCGCGTTGCCGCCGGCCGCCGTCACCGCGGCCACCATGCTCAGCCCCAGTGAGCGGGCCCCCGAGAGCACCGCCACCGTGCCGCGCGGCAGTCCGGCGGGCAGCACCGCGGCCAGCAGCGACGGGACCGGCAGCACGGCCTCGGCGGCCGGAGCGGCGCCTGATTCCCGCCGGCCCGCACCCACTTTCCCGGCTACTGCCGCCATCTGCCGTCGCAGCTGTTTCAGCTGTTCAGCACGATTTTCAGGGCGGTGCCCCAAGTCCACAGCCACCGTCATGATCACCTCCGGAGCACTCGAATTCGTTCGAAACTTTGTTCGATTGAACCCGAGTGAACACCCACCCACCGACAACCGTCAAGCCGGGCCACTTGAGGGCGCATCAACGGCCCCAGGCGTCACATCAGCACCGCGTGTCCAGTCGCCAGCGTGCACAGTTGTACGGGATTTTCGGCGTGTCGGCGTACAGACCCGCACGCTCGCGCAAGGAGGCCGGACGCTCGCGCAGGGAGGCCGGACGCTCGCGCAGGGAGGCCGGACTACTCCCACTCGATGGTGCCCGGCGGTTTGCTGGTGACGTCCAGCACCACCCGGTTGACCTCGGGCACCTCGTTGGTGATCCGGGTGGAGATGCGCTCCAGCACCTCATAGGGCACCCGGGTCCAGTCGGCGGTCATGGCGTCCTCACTGGACACCGGCCGCAGCACGATCGGATGCCCGTAGGTGCGGCCGTCGCCCTGCACCCCGACCGAGCGGACGTCGGCCAGCAGCACCACCGGGCACTGCCAGATCTGGTGGTCCAGACCGGCGGCGGTCAACTCCTCGCGGGCGATCGCGTCGGCCGCCCGCAGCGTCTCCAACCGCTCCCCGGTGACCTCGCCGACGATCCGGATTCCCAGGCCAGGGCCCGGGAACGGTTGGCGCGCAACGATCTCCTCCGGCAGGCCCAACTCGCGTCCCACCGCGCGCACCTCGTCCTTGAACAGCAGCCGAAGCGGCTCAACGAGTTTGAACTTCAGGTCATCAGGCAGCCCGCCAACATTGTGGTGGCTCTTGATGTTCGCGGTGCCGGCTCCCCCGCCGGACTCCACCACGTCCGGATACAGCGTGCCCTGCACCAGGAACTCGACGTCATGATCACCCAAGGTGTCGCGCACCGCACCCTCGAACGCACGAATGAACTGGCGCCCGATGATCTTTCGCTTGCCCTCGGGATCGGACACCCCGATCAGCGCGTCGAGGAAGACGGCAGCGGCGTCTACGGTGACCAGCTTCGCCCCGGTGGCGGCGACGAAGTCGTTCTGCACCTGCTCGCGCTCCCCGGCGCGCAACAGCCCGTGGTCGACGAACACACACGTCAACCGGTCCCCAATGGCGCGTTGCACCAGCGCCGCCGCCACCGCGGAGTCCACCCCGCCGGACAGCCCGCAGATGGCGTGGCCGTCACCGATCTGCTCACGCACCTGCTCGACCAGCGCGTCGGCGATATTGGCCGGCGTCCAGACCGCGTCGATGCCGGCGAACTCGTGCAGGAACCGGCTGAGCACCCGCTGCCCGTAGGGGGTGTGGAGCACCTCCGGGTGGTACTGCACCCCGGCCAGCCGGCGCTGCCGGTTCTCGAACGCGGCCACCGGGGCGCCTGCTGTGCTGGCAACCACAGCGAATCCCTGCGGCGCAGCGGTCACCGCGTCGCCGTGGCTCATCCACACCGGCTGAGCGGCGGGAAGACCCGAATGCAGTTCACCGCCGACCACTTTCAGCTCGGTGCGGCCGTATTCACTGGTCCCGGTGCGCTCGACGGTGCCGCCCAGCGCGTTCGCCATGGCCTGGAAGCCGTAGCAGATGCCGAACACCGGGACATCGAGGTCGAACAGTGCCGGATCGAGCCGGGGGGCGCCTTCGGCATAGACGCTGGCAGGCCCGCCGGAGAGCACGATCGCCCGCGGGTTGCGGGCGGCGATCTCATCGACGGTCGCGGTATGCGGGATGACTTCGGAGAACACCCGTGCCTCCCGGACCCGCCGGGCGATCAGTTGGGCGTATTGCGCGCCGAAGTCGATGACCAACACGGGGCGAGACGAGGGTGACGACACCGCATAGAGCTTAGTGGCAGCAAACCGCACCGAGCCGACGGCGGGCATGGTGAAGTGGAGGCACGTCCGAACCGGAAGGGGGACCGCCTATGACCGGGGTGCTGGGTCTGCCTGAAACGGTGCATGCCTGCCTGTTCGACCTCGACGGAGTACTCACCGACACCGCGAGCGCACACACGCGGGCATGGAAAGCCATGTTCGACGCCTACCTGCAGCAGCGTGACGGCCCCGGGTTCGTGCCGTTCGATCCGGTGAACGACTACCGGCGCTTCGTGGACGGCCGAAAACGCGACGACGGGGTGCGCTCGTTTCTGGCCAGCCGCGATATCACGCTGCCCGACGGCACCGACGACGACCCGCCCGACGCCGACACCGTGCACGGCCTGGGGAACCGCAAGAACGCGGCCTTCCGTACCACGCTGGAGACCGACGGGGTGGAGGTGTTCGCCGGGTCGCGGCGCTACCTGGCGGCGGTCACCGCGGCGGGCCTGGCCACCGCGGTGGTGTCGGCCAGCGCCAACGCCGCCGACGTGCTGGCGATCACCGGCCTGGCGAAGTTCATCGAGCAGCGCGTCGACGGCGTGACGCTGCGTACCGAGAACATCGCGGGCAAGCCGGCACCGGATTCGTTCCTGCGCGCGGCACACCTGCTCGGTGTGCAACCGGGCGAGGCCGCGGTGTTCGAGGACGCCCTGTCGGGGGTGGCGGCCGGGCGGGCCGGCGGATTCGGCTATGTGGTGGGCGTCGACCGGGTGGGGCAAGCGCAGGATCTGCGCAGCCACGGCGCCGACGTCGTCGTCAACGATCTGGAGGAACTGTTGTGAGGGACCGCCGATGATCCCGCAGGATTACTTTCCGATCGAGCCGTGGCAGATCCGCGAGACCCGGCTCGACCTGGATCTGCTCGGACAGACCGAAGCGCTGTTCACACTGTCCAACGGGCACATCGGATTACGCGGCAACCTCGACGAGGGCGAGCCGTACGGCCTGCCCGGCACCTACCTCAATTCCTTCTACGAGGTGCGGCCGCTTCCCTACGCCGAAGCCGGATTCGGCTATCCGCAGGCCGGGCAGACCGTCGTCAACGTGACCAACGGCAAGATCATCCGGCTCACGGTCGACGACGAGCCGATGGACGTCCGCTACGGCGAGCTGATCGACCACGAACGCATCCTCGACATGCGGGCGGGCACTCTGACCCGCCGCGTGCACTGGCGCTCCCCAGCGGGCAAGCAGGTCAAGGTGCACTCCACCCGGCTGGTGTCGCTGGCCCAGCGCGGCGTCGCCGCCATCGAGTACATCGTCGAGTCGGTCGACGAATTCGTGCGCGTGACAGTGCAATCCGAGCTGGTCGCCAACGAAGACCAACCTACGACCAGCGGTGACCCGCGGGTCGCGGCGATCCTGGAGAACCCGCTGGAGGCCGTCGAGCGCGAGCACACCGACACCAGCGCGGTGCTGCTGCACCGCACCCGAGGCAGCGACCTGATGATGGCCGCGGGCATGCATCACGAGATCGAGGTGCCCGGCCGGGTCCAGGTCACCACGATGGCGATCCCCGACGTCGCGGGGACCACCGTGGTGTGCGGCCTACGCCCCGGGCAGAAGCTGCGGATCGTCAAGTACCTGGCCTACGGCTGGTCCAGTGAGCGGTCCCGGCCCGCATTGCGCGACCAGGTGATCGCGGCATTGACCGGCGCCCGCTACAGCGGCTGGCAGGGTCTGCTCGACGCCCAGCGGACCTACCTGGACGAGTTCTGGGACGGCGCCGACATAGAGGTCGACGGCGACCCGGACTGCCAGCAGGCGATCCGCTTCGCGCTGTTCCACATCCTGCAGGCCAGCGCACGTGCCGAACGCCGGGCGATCCCCAGCAAGGGATTGACCGGCAGCGGCTATGACGGCCATACCTTTTGGGACACTGAGACTTTCCTCCTCCCGGTGCTGACCTATACGGCTCCGCACGCAACGGCCGATGCGCTGCGCTGGCGGGCGACGACACTGGATCTGGCCCGCGAGCGGGCGGCCGAACTGGGGCTGGCCGGGGCGGCATTCCCGTGGCGGACCATCCGGGGCCAGGAATGCTCCGGCTACTGGCCGGCGGGTACGGCCGCCTGGCACATCAACGCTGACATCGCGGCGGCGTTCGAGCAGTACCGGGTCGTCACCGGCGACGGATCGCTGGAGGCCGAGTGCGGGCTGGCGGTGCTGGTCGAGACCGCCCGGCTCTGGCGGTCGCTGGGCCATCACGACCGGCACGGCGTGTGGCACCTGTCCGGGGTGACCGGCCCCGACGAGTACACCGCGATCGTGCGGGACAACGTGTTCACCAATCTGATGGCCGCCCACAATCTGCGCATCGCCGCCGACGCGTGCGCCCGACATCCCGACGCCGCACACGAATTGGACGTCACCACCGAGGAGATGGCCGGCTGGCGCGACGCCGCCGACGCCGCCCACATCCCCTATGACGAAGAACTGGGCGTGCATCCGCAGTGCGATGGCTTCACCTCCGCCGCGGAGTGGGACTTCGACGCCCGCACCACCTACCCGCTGCTGCTGCACGAACCCTATGTGCGGCTGTACCCGGCCCAGGTGGTCAAGCAGGCCGACGTGCTGCTGGCAATGCATTGGTGCAGCCACGCTTTCACGCCCGAGCAGAAGGCCCGCAACGTCGACTACTACGAGCGCCGCACGGTGCGCGACTCCTCGCTGTCGGCCTGCACCCAGGCGGTGATGTGCGCCGAGGTCGGCCATCTGGATCTGGCCCACGACTACACCTATGAGACGGCGTTCGTCGACCTGCGCGATCTGCACGACAACACCCGCGAGGGCCTGCACATGGCCTCGATGGCCGGGACCTGGCTGGCGCTGGTAGCCGGGTTCGGCGGCCTGCGTGACGACGACGGTGCACTTTCGCTGGATCCCGCACTGCCGGACGGCATTTCGCGACTACGGTTCCGGCTGCGGTGGCAGGGGGCCCGGTTGACGGTCAACGCCACCGACAGCGAGGTCACCTACACCCTGCGGGACGGACCGGACGGCACGCTGACGATCAACCACGCCGGCGAGGAACTCCAGCTGAACACGCACTCACCCACCACGGTGCCGGCCCGCCGGCGTGAACCTCTGCTGCCCACCCCGACACAGCCGCCCGGCCGAGAACCCAAGCACCGCAGGGAGGTCGCGCGGTGACGCGCGACACTAGCGGCGCAGCGCGCCGAACGCGTGAGCGGGCACCGCGGGGTTCTTCGGCGCGATCGGGTCCAGCCGCCGGTAGGCCTCGCCCTGAGCCGGCCGTAGATCGGTCTCGCCGTTGTTCGGCCACAGCGACGCGGCCCGCTCGGCCTGCGCGGTGATCGACAGTGACGGGTTGACGCCCAAGTTGGCCGAGACCGCCGCACCGTCCATCACGGCCAGCGTCGGGTAGCCGTACACCCGCTGATAGGGGTCGATCACGCCGTGTTCGGGGCTGTCCCCGATCGCCGCACCGCCCAGGAAATGCGCGGTGAGCGGGATGTTGAACAGTTCGCCCCAGGTGCCGCCGGCCACCCCGTCGATCTTGGCGGCGATCCGGCGGGTGACCTCGTTGCCGACCGGGATCCAGCTCGGGTTCGGCTCGCCGTGGCCCTGCTTGCTGGTGTAGCGGCGGAAGCCCAGCTTGGTTCGTTTGGTGAACGTGGTGATCGAGTTGTCCAGGTGCTGCATAACCAGGGCGATCACGGTGCGTTCGCTCCAGTCTTTCGGGTTGAGCAGACGCAGGATGTTGCGCGGGTCTTCGCGCCCCTGCCGCAGCAGTTGCTTCCAGCGCGGGACATCGGTTCCCTGTGGACCCTTGCCGTCGGTCATCAGCGTCTGCAGCAAACCCATCGCGTTGGAGCCCTTGCCGTAGCGGACCGGTTCGACGTGGGTGTCGGAGGTGGGGTGGATCGACGAGGTGATCGCCACCCCGTGCGTCAGGTCCAGGTCCGGGTTGACGTTCAGCGTCGCCGCACCGACGATCGATTCGGAGTTGGTGCGGGTGAGCACGCCCAGCTGGTCGGACAGTTTGGGCAGCTTGCCGGCGTCGCGCATCTTGAACAGCAGCCGCTGGGTGTTGTAGGTGCCGGCGGCCAGGATCAGGTGGCGCGCGGTGAAGCTGCGGTGACGCCGCCGCGGCGAGAGTCCGGTGCGTGCGGTACGTACCCGCCACAGCCCGTCTTCGCCCTGTTCGAACCCCGTCACCGTCGTCATCGGATGCACTTGTGCGCCAGCCGATTCCGCCAGATACAGGTAGTTCTTGACCAGCGTGTTCTTGGCGCCCCAGCGGCAGCCCGTCATGCACTCGCCGCACTCGATGCACCCGGTGCGCTGCGGGCCGGCACCGCCGAAGTACGGGTCGGCCACGGTCTTGCCGGGCGCCTTTTCACCGTCCGCGCCGAAGAACACCCCGACCGGAGTGGCCACGAAGGTATCGCCGACCCCCATGTCGTCGGCGACCTGCTTGACGATCCGGTCGGCGTCGGTCAGCGTCGGATTCTGCACCACGCCGAGCATCCGTTTGGCCTGGTCGTAGTGCGGCATGAGTTCGGCGTGCCAGTCGGTGATGTGCGCCCACTGCTTGTCGGCGAAGAACGGCGCCGGCGGCACATACAGGGTGTTGGCGTAGTTCAGTGAGCCACCACCGACCCCGGCGCCGGCCAGCACCATCACGTTGTTGAGCAGGTGGATGCGCTGGATGCCGTAGCAACCCAGTTTCGGCGCCCACAGGAATTCGCGCAGGTGCCAGGAGTTCTTGGCGAAGTCGGCGTCGGCGTAGCGGCGGCCGGCCTCCAAAACGCCTACGCGGTAGCCCTTCTCGGTAAGGCGCAACGCGCTGACGCTGCCACCGAATCCCGAGCCGATGATCAGGACGTCGTAGTCAGGTTGCATCGGACAAGTATGCCCTAGCCGGTACCGGCGGTAGCAGGGTCATCGAGGACAGACTTCGGCGCGTTTTTCGTCGCCAGGAGACGAATATCGCGCCGAAATCACGAGCCGACGGTCAGCCCGACCTTCTGGAACTCCTTGAGGTCGCAGTAGCCCGCCTTGGCCATCGAGCGGCGCAGCCCACCCACCAGGTTCAGCGAGCCGAACGGGTCATCCGAGGGCCCGGAGAGCACCTGCTGAAGCGACGGCCGCTCACCATAGGCGACCTGCATCAGCGCGCCGCGTGGCAGCGACGGGTGGGCGGCCGCCGACGGCCAGTACCAGCCGTCGCCTTGCGCCTCGGCCGCCGCCGCCAGCGGCGTACCCAACACCACGGCGTCGGCACCGCAGGCGATCGCCTTGGCCAGGTCACCGGAGGTGTGGATGTCGCCGTCGGCCAGCACGTGCACATAGCGGCCGCCGGTCTCGTCGAGGTATTCGCGCCGCGCAGCGGCGGCGTCGGCGATCGCGGTGGCCATCGGCACCGAGATGCCCAGCACCTCATCGGAGGTGGTCACCCCGGCGGTGGAGCCGTAGCCGACGATCACTCCGGCCGCGCCGGTACGCATCAGGTGCAGCGCGGTGCGGTGGTCGATCACACCGCCGGCCACCACCGGGACGTCCAGCTCGGAGATGAACGTCTTGAGGTTGAGCGGCTCCCCGTCGTTCGCGACGCGCTCCGCGGAGATGATGGTGCCGTGGATGACCAGCAGGTCGACGCCGGCGGCCACCAGCGCCGGGGTCAGCGCCGCGGCGTTCTGCGGGCTCACCCGCACCGCGGTGGTCACCCCGGCGTCGCTGATGCGCTTGACCGCAGCGCCGAGCAGTTCGGGGTTCAGTGGCGCGGCGTGCAGTTGCTGCAGCAGCCGGATCGCCGCCGAGGGCTCCGGCTCCTGGGCGGCAACCTCGATGACCTGGACGATCTTGGCTTCGACATCGGCGTGCCGGCCGATCAGCCCTTCCCCGTTGAGCACACCCAATCCGCCGAGACGACCCAGCTCGATGGCGAACTCCGGGGACACCAGGGCGTCGGTGGGGTGGGCCAGCACCGGGATCTCGAACCGGTAGGCATCCAGCTGCCAAGCCGTTGAGACGTCCTGGGAGGAGCGGGTGCGCCGGGACGGCACGATGTTGATGTCGTCGAGTTCATAGGTGCGACGGGCGGTGCGGCCCATGCCGATCTCAACCATGTCACGCATGGGAAAACCTCTCGGGTAACCGGATTGGGAGTCAGCGCACGTAGTAGTTCGGCGCTTCGACGGTCATGGTGATGTCGTGCGGGTGGCTTTCCTTCAACCCCGCCGCGGTGATCCGGACGAACTGCGCCCGCTGCAAAGCCTCGATGCTCGGCGAGCCGGTGTAGCCCATCGCCGCCCGCAGGCCGCCGGTGAGCTGGTGGATCACCGTGGACAGCGGCCCCTGGAACGGCACCCGGCCCTCGATGCCCTCGGGCACCAGCTTGTCCTCGGAGAGCACATCGTCCTGGAAGTAGCGGTCCTTGGAGTAGGACTTCGCAGCTCCCCGGCCCTGCATGGCACCCAGTGATCCCATGCCGCGGTAGCTCTTGAACTGCTTACCGTTGACGAAGATCAGCTCGCCGGGCGACTCGGCGGTGCCGGCCAGCAGCGAGCCGAGCATGGCCGTCGACGCGCCGGCGGCCAGCGCCTTGGCGATGTCACCGGAGTACTGCAGCCCGCCGTCGGCGATCACCGGCACGCCGGCCGGGGCGCACACCGCAACGGCCTCCATGATGGCGGTGATCTGCGGGGCACCCACCCCTGCGACCACCCGGGTGGTGCAGATCGAGCCGGGGCCCACCCCGACCTTGACCGCGTCGGCACCGGCCTCGACCAGCGCGGCGGCGCCGGAGCGGGTGGCGACGTTGCCGCCGACCACCTCGACGCGCTCACCGACCTCGGCCTTGAGCTTGCCGACCATGTCGATCACCATGCGGTTGTGGGCGTGCGCGGTGTCCACGATCAGTACGTCGACACCGGCGTCGACCAGCGTCATCGCCCGGATCCAGGAGTCGTCGCCGACGCCGACCGCGGCCCCGACCAGCAGCCGGCCGTCGCTGTCCTTGGTGGCCAGCGGGTGCTGCTCGGTCTTGACGAAGTCCTTGACGGTGATCAGCCCGGTCAGCTTGCCGTGGCCGTCGACGATCGGCAGCTTCTCGATCTTGTGCCGGCGCAGCAGACCCAGCGCGGCGTCCGCCGAGACGCCCTCCTGCGCGGTGATCAGCGGGGCCTTGGTCATCACCTCGGCGACCGGCTGGTTCTGGTCGACCTCGAAGCGCATGTCGCGGTTGGTGATGATCCCGACGAGCGAGCCCTCGGCGTCGACCACCGGCAGGCCGGAGATCCGGAAGCGCGCACACAGCGCGTCCACCTCAGCCAGGGTGTTCTGCGGTGAGCAGGTGACCGGGTCGGTGACCATCCCGGCCTCGGAGCGCTTCACCGTCTCCACCTGGCCGGCCTGCTCGGTGACCGGAAGGTTGCGGTGCAGTACGCCCATGCCGCCGGCGCGGGCCATCGCGATGGCCATCCGGGCTTCGGTGACGGTGTCCATCGCGGAGCTGACCAGCGGCACCTTGAGCCGAATCTTGCGGGTCAGCCGGCTGGAAGTGTCTGCGGTGGCCGGCACCACGTCGGACGCCGCGGGCAGCAGCAGGACGTCATCGAACGTCAGGCCGAGCATGGCGATCTTGTTGGGGTCGGCGCCACCGGTAGGCGCCACATCGTAGAGCGAGCCGGTTGCCTGGGGACCGGTCATTCGGGTACTGACTTCCGTTTTGGGTAACCAACAGCCATCGGGGGGCCTCCAACTACGCAGCCGGGGTGAGGTAGCCCATCCTACGGGTGCGCGGACGGCGCCCAAGCGGCCGCTGGCATTCTGTCGTGGCGACTGCGTACCCTGATGGGCGTGCATGACCACTTCCCACCCGGTTTGCCACCCGATCCGTTCGCCGATGATCCGCACGACCCCTCCGCTGCGCTGGACGCCGTCGAGCCGGGGCAGCCGCTGGATCCGCAGGAGCGCACGGCGGTCGAGGCCGACCTCGCCGATCTCGCCGTCTATGAGGCGCTGCTGGCCCACCGGGGCATCCGCGGCCTGGTGGTGTGCTGCGACGACTGCCAGCAGGACCACTACCACGACTGGGACATGCTGCGCGCCAACCTGCTGCAACTGCTGATCGACGGCACCGTCCGCCCGCATGAGCCGGCCTACGACCCGGAGCCGGACAGTTACGTGACCTGGGATTACTGCCGCGGCTACGCGGACGCCTCGCTCAACGGGGCGACCTCGGAGACCGACGGCTACCGCTGATCCCCCGGCCAGTGGCCACCGCGACGGCGCACCAGCTCGGCGGCCTCGTCACGCACGCCCGCCAATTCCTCGACGGTGTGGGCCGTACTGGTCACGTCGGCCAACATGCACGCCAGCGCCCATCGCAGCGGGATCAGCCCCAGCCGGCCGGTGTCGGCCAGCGCCTCCTGCGCGACGGTGCGGGCCCGGTCGAGATTCCCGGCGCAGCACAGCGCCCCCGCCAGCACCACCTGACTTTTCACCCGATGCCGCACGGTGCCCGCGCTGGTCAGTTCCAGGGCCTGCTCGGCGTTGCGCACCGCGGTAGCGCCGTCGCCGGTGACCATCGCGAGCTCGGCGGTTACCCAGTGGCGGCGCACGCCCAGCCTCACCGGAGCGGCCTCGGGCAGTTTCGCGGCCCGGGCCAGCAGGGCCGCCGATGCCGCGAAGCGCCCGATGCCCAGGGCGTCGGCGGCCAGCCCGACCAGGGCGTCGGCACCGGCCTCCGGATCAACCTCTTGACCGTCGCTCGCCAGCACCAGGGCGCGTCCGTCCAGACCGCGGGCGCCGCGATGATCGCCGAGCTGCCGCAGGAATGACCCCCAGGTGCTCAGCGCCAACGATGCCAGCGGGCCCGACGGGGTGTCGCGCAGCAATTCGGCCAGCTCGGCGGTGGCCACGGCATAGCGGCCCTGTCCGCCGGCGGTCACCGCACGCAGCCACCGCTGGTGGCCGGTGGTCGCGGCCGGCAGCGGCCAGCGGCCGGGGTCGGCGCCGAACGCGGCTGCGGTCAACGCGGCGGTTGGTTCCTCTGTCATCGCTGCGCGACGTTACGCTGCACGGTTGCGAATACGTCGCCCCACCCGGAAGGCCATCCGCTCTCAGGGAAAGTCCACCACCTTTGGGCCTCCGCTCTTAATAATTACGTTGCCCTAACTTCAGACGCTTTGGCTACGGTCCCCACAGCGCCGGACATCGCCGGCGCTGTTTTACGCGCAGCATCAACCGTGACACCGCGCCAGCCGCGGTGCGAACCGGCCGACCAGCGTTGGAGAGGGGCTCTACATGCCACAGGTTGAGCAACTGCCCGGCCGTAATGCGGACGTGTGGGACTGGCAACTCCGCGGCGCCTGCCGCGGCCTGGACTCGTCGGTGTTCTTCCCACCCGACGGGGAACGTGGCCGCGCGCGAGCCAAGCGCGAACAGAACGCCAAGCAATGGTGCCGAAACTGCCCGGTGATGGAGCAGTGCCGCCAGCACGCCCTGGCCGTCGGAGAGCCCTACGGCATCTGGGGCGGAATGTCGGAAGCCGAACGGCACGCCGAGCTGCGCTGCGGCCTGCGGGCCAGCGGCTAGCTCGCTGTTGTCGGACCCTTCGTGTTCGATCACGGGTATGCGACTGACACCGGTTCTGTTCAGCGTCTCGATCATGGCTGCCGCACTGGGTTTGGCAGCACCTGCCTGGGCCGATCCGGCCGACTGCTATGACCAGCGACTGTGCGGTGATCTCGGTGATGTGTACTACTGCCCCGACACCGGTGCGGTGGTGGGCCCGTTCGGCTCCTGCCCCTCATTGGTCACCGGGCCCTACGCCCCCGGCGGGCTGCGACCCAACGAGGGCCTGTCCCCGCTGAACTGAGCGTGCGGCGGCGGTCGCGGCCGTAGGCTGCTCAGCGTGAGAAGACAACTGCTGCTGACAAGCGCCCTGGCGGGTCTCATCGGTTTGTTCGGCGCGCCCGTCGCCAGCGCCGACGAGGCGGGGTTCCTCAACGAACTGCGGGCCAACGGGTTCCCGGGCCTGAGCATCGGCGACGCCCAACTGCCCGACGGCGCGGTCGTGGCCAATGGCTGGATGGCGTGCAACCGGCTGCACCTGGGCGAGAGGCCCGAGCAGACGCTGGCCCTGCTGAGCCCGAACGACGTGGACAAGGGACGCATGCTGATCAACGCCGCGCAGCACAACCTGTGCCCTGACACGCTCTGAGCTCTCGGCCCGGACCCTGTGCCGCCGCCACGAAATGGGTGGCGCCGCCAGGAACCGTCGAGTAACACCCGGATACCGACGTTCATAAACTCCGCGAGCGCACTCTCAGCGTGTGATAAGTAATACCGATGAAATCGTGGGGGTCGACAGCACAGAAATCCATTGCCTCTTTCGCCGTCGCCGGCGTGGTCATGGCCGGGGTGGGGATCAGCCCACCGGCGCACGCGGCGGCGCTGCTCGATGCGGCCCTGCTCGCGACCACCGGCCCGCTGGCGGGCAGCCAGACCGCGCTGATCCTCGGGGGAACCACCGAGCCCAGGCCGTCGCCGGATTTCGCGCGAACCGCCGAGAACCTGTTCCTGAACCCGCTGGGCTTCAACGGCGGCTCCACCGGTTCGACGGTCTGCTACATGGACGGCACCGACCCGTGCAGCGCCCCGCTGCAGGTGCTCACCACACCCGAACTGATCCAGCAGGGGCCGAGCAGCCTGACCGCCGCCTCGGCCATCGTGCTTGCCGTCGAGAACGAGTTCGCCGCGAACCCCGGCGCCTACGACGCCGAGCATCCGCTGGTGATCTTCGGCTACTCGCAGAGCGCGACCGCCGAGTCGATCGCCATGACCCGGCTCGCCGAAGCGGGAATCCCTACCGACGCTTTGCATTTCGTGTTCATCGGCGACCCGTCCACCCCGGACGGCATCTGGGGGCACATCCAGGCGGCCATGGATGCCACCCTCGGCACCGACCTGACGAATTGGCTGCTCACCACCTTCGGTATGACCGAGGTACTCGGCAGCCAGACGCCCACTGACCTCTACTCGGCAACCATCTACGGCCTGCCCAACGATCCGGTCGCCAACTTCGTGGACGTCTACGCCGACAAGGGCTTGTGGGGCGCGCTGCTGGACATCTTCTGGCCGCACGTGTGGTACCTGGGGCTGACACCGGAGCAGGTCGCCGACGCCACCACCTCGGTCGACGGCGCCCTGACCTACGTCAACATCAACGACGACGACATCAACGGCCTGGACGCCTGGCTGAGCGCGGTCTTCAGCGGCGGCGCGGCCAACAGCGGACTGTTCGACAGCGTGTCCGACTCGCTGCAACTGCTGTTCAGCAACTTCTTCTGACCCGGGCAGGCGCCGAGCGGATCAGCCGTGCGGCGCCTCGGATATCTTGCTGTCCGGCTTGCCCAGAGTCTTGCAGTACGCCGATACCGATAGGCGGGTTGCGGAGATCTCCAGACTGGCGGGCTCCGTACCGCTGTGATCTTTGAGCATCTTGGTGATCTCGTCGTCCTGCTTCTTCTCGTCCTGGTCGACGAAGTCCTTGCACTTGGTGTCGCCACCGGTGTTGACCACCTGCGACGCCGAGCACCCATTGGACAGCAGCACACCCAGGGCCATAGCCCCAACCGCAATGTATTTCATCATCATTCCCGCCCTCACGCCCCGCGCCCGCCGAGCGTGCGCACCAACCACAGCAGGATGACCGAACCCAGGACCGCGCTGAACAAGGTGAACCACCAGCCACCGCCCGCGGTGTCGAGGAAGAAGCTGAGCACAAATCCACCGATCAATGCGCCGACGACACCCACGACGATGTCGGTGAGCAGACCGTACTGGGCGTTCATGATCTTGCCCGCGATCCAGCCGGCAATCGCGCCGATAATGATGTAGCCGATCCAGCCCACACTGGTCAATGTTGCCGAACGGGCCAGCAATTCAGTGGCCGCCACTGGGTTCATGGTGATCTCCTCTGCTTACGCTGCATGCTCAACGTCACGGCGAATCAATACCCTTTCCCGGCCGTAGCTAACCACAAACCACCTGCGACAAGCCATGATTCCACTGACGAGAATCCTAGACTCATTAATGAGAATGTGATATTCACATATGACACACAACGGGGAGGTCTCATGTTTCATGCTGCGCGGCTCAAGGACGGGCCCATCCGGTACGACAAGTTCAGCCACCTGGCCGCGGCCGGCGTCATCGTCGCGGCCACCGGCTTGGCGATCAGCCCACCCGCCGGCGCCCTGAACACCGATGCACTGCTTTTGGCCACCACCGGCCCGCTGGCGGGCAGCGTGACGGCACTGATCCTCGGCGGAACCGGCCAGCCGACCCCGTCGCCGGAGTACGCACGCTCGGCAGAAGAGCTGTACCTCAACGCACTGGGCTTCAACGGCGGCTCGACCGGCTCGATGGTCTGCCACATGGACGGCACCGACCCGTGCAGCGCCCCGCTGCAGGTGCTGACCACGCCCGAGCTGTTCCAGCAGAGCAACGCTGCCGACGCGCTCAAGCTCGTCCTCGCCGTGGAGAACGAATTCAACGCCAATCCAGGCGCTTTCGACGCCGACCATCCGCTGACCATCTTCGGCTACTCGCAGAGCGCCACCGCCGGATCGATGGCCATGGAACAACTCGCTGCGTACGGAATCCCCAGCGATGCACTGCATTTCGTATTCATCGGCAATCCCTCCAACCCGGACGGCGTCTGGCAACACCTGGAAGCGGCCATGAACGCGACGCTGGGCACCCAGTTCACCGACGCCTTCCTCAGCTTCACCGGTATGGATGCCAGCTTGGGCAGCTCGACGCCGAATGACCTGTACCCCACCACCATTTACAGCCTGCCCGACGACCCGGTGGCCAACTTCGTAGACTCCTACGCCGCCAACGGATTCTGGGGCGCACTGCTGAACATCTTCGGCTCGCACGTCGAGTACCTGGGGCTGACTCCGGAGCAGATCGCCGACGCCACCACCACGACCGACGGCCTGCTGACCTACGTCAACATCAACGACGACGACATCAACGGCTTCGACGCCTGGCTCGACGCGCTGTTGTTCAGCGGGGTCGCCAACAGCGATCCGTTCCAGAGCGTGTGGGACTCGCTGGTGCTGCTGTTCACCAACTCGTACTGAGCGGCCTTTAGCGTCTGGTCGCGGTCGGCCGGCCGTCAGTTCGCGGCGATCAGCTGCTGCCGCTACCGGTCGAGGACTGTGCTGCCACCGTACCGCCGCGCGCACCGCCGGCACCGCCCGTGCCGCCGGTGAGACCGCTGGGGCCGGCACCAGCTGTACCCTGCGTGCCAGTGGCGTTGCCGTCGACCGCGCCGCCGTCGCCACCGGCGCCCCCGGTGCCACCCGAGCCGTCACCGGTTCCGTCGCCACCGTTGCCGCCCGTGCCACCGTGGCCGCCGATACCGCCGTCGCCGTTGACGGTGGCCTCTGCAGTGCCACCGGCGCCGCCGGCGCCGCCCTTGCCCCCGGTGACATCGTCGACCGGGGTGGCATTCGCGCCACTGCCGACGACGGCCGCGGTGCCGCCATTGCCGCCGGCACCACCGTCGCCACCGAGCTGACCGACCGCGGCGTTGACACCCGCACCGCCAGCTCCACCGTCGCCGGCGGTCTGCCCGGCGAACGTCGCCGCGCCTCCGGTGCCCCCGGTGCCACCGACGCCGAAGCCGGAGCCCAGGATGCCCGACCCACTGCCACCACCGACTCCGCCTGTGCCGCCGTCGCCGGCGCTGGCGCCGGCAACGGGTGCCGCGGCGCCGCCGTCGCCGCCGGTCCCACCCCAGCCGCCCAAGCCGCCCAGGCTGATCAAGCCATTAGTGCTGTCACCACCGGTGCCACCGTTACCGCCCGTGGCGCCGTCGGTCGCGGTGACGCTTACGCTGCCGTCGTTTGCGGCAACACCGTCGATACCGGCGGCGCCGGTGCCGCCCTGGCCTCCCTGGCCACCGACGCCGTAGAACGAAGCGGCGATCGAACCGCCCGCACCGCCGGTGCCGCCGACCTCCTGCGCTGCGGTGCCACCGGCGATCCCGGCGCCACCTTGGCCGCCCGTACCGCCCTGGCCGATGAACGTGCCGCCGGCACCGCCGTCGAAGCCCGTGCCGGCAACCGTGGCCAGCGTCGCGTCAGCGCCCTGCCCACCGTTACCACCGAGCCCGAACGCCCCGGCGTCACCGCCGTTGGACAGCCCGACGGTGTGGGTCTCACCGTCGTAGGTGTAGGTGAAGTTTCCGTTGCCGCCGTCGCCGAACAGCCAGCCACCGTCGCCGGCGGCCTGAACGTCGGTGAGCGCACCTGAGGTGGAGTCGACCGTCGCGCTCGCGTCGGCCCCGTTGCAGATCAGACCGCAGTGGTCGTCGAATGCGAACAGCGCATTGATCGGATCGAAGATCTTCATGCCGATCAGACTCTCGCCCGCCTGATAGATGCCGCTGATCAGCGGGCCGATGTCGGCCGGGAGCACCTCGTTGAGGTACTGATCAAAGGTCGTGAAGAAGTCGGCGACGTCGGTAGCGCCCGCGGAGCCCGGGAGCGCATCGGCGAAGCCGTCCGCGTGTCCGGCCGTCGAGTCGAACAGGCCGGCCAGCAGCGTCGGGTCGAACAGGTCGTCAAGGCCGTCGGCGCGGGCGGCCGGGGCCAGCGCTCCCATGCCGAACAGGACCGCTCCGACCGCGGAACCGGTGGCCAACGCACGACGGCCACCCCGGTGCATCCGATGCTGTGCGCGGTCGGCGTGCTGTTGCGACATGGTGAACCTCCCCCTCACGAGATCGTCCACCGGCTGGACGATTATCGAGCGCACTAATTGCGCGCTCAGAAAACTATCCGGCTGAGAGTCGTCGAACCAACTGGCTTCAGCACATTCACAGCGCTGCTGACATCAGACCGGCAGGTTCGCGGATCTCTCCGAGAACGAGAACACCCCCGGCCCAACAGGACCGGGGGGTGTCGTCGTCGTACTACCTAGTGCGCGTGCCCGTGGTGTCCGTGGCCGGCGTGCTCGTCGGCCTCGGCCGGCTTCTCCACCACCGCCGTCTCCGTCGTCAGCACCATCCGCGCCACCGAGGCGGCATTCAAAACGGCCGAACGGGTCACCTTGACCGGGTCGACGATGCCGTCGGCGGCCAGGTCGCCGTAGGTCAGCGTCGCGGCGTTGAAGCCCTGCCCGGCGGGCAGCTCGGAGACCTTGCTGGTCACCACCGCGCCGTCCACGCCGGCGTTGGTGGCGATCCAGTACAGCGGTGCGCTCAGCGCGGCGACGAACACGTCGACGCCGGTGGCCTCGTCACCGCTCAGCGAGGACCGCAGTTTGTCCAGCACCGATCCGGCCTGCAGCAACGCGGTACCGCCGCCGCTGACGATGCCTTCCTCGACCGCGGCCTTGGCCGCCGCCACCGCGTCCTCGACCCGGTGCTTGCGCTCCTTCAAGGCGGTCTCGGTGGCCGCGCCGACCTTGATCACGGCAACGCCGCCGGCCAGCTTGGCCAGCCGCTCTTCGAGCTTTTCGCGGTCCCAGTCGGAGTCGGTCGCCTCGATCTCGGCGCGCAGCTGCTTGACCCGCCCGGCGATGGCCTCGGCGGTGCCGGCGCCGTCGACGATCACGGTGTCGTCCTTGCTGACCACCACGCGGCGCGCGGTGCCGAGCACGTCGATGCCGGCTTCGCGCAGGGTCAGGCCGACGTCGGGGTTGATCACCTGGGCGCCGGTGACGATCGCGAGGTCATCCAGGAACGCCTTGCGCCGGTCGCCGAAGTAGGGCGCCTTGACCGCGACGGCCTTGAGCGTCTTGCGGATGGCGTTGACCACCAGGGTGCTCAGCGGCTCGCCCTCGACGTCCTCGGCGATGATCAGCAGCGGCTTGCCCGCCTCGGCAACCTTCTCCAGCAGCGGCAGCAGGTCGGGCAGCGAGCTGATCTTGTCGCGGTGCAGCAGGATCAGCGGGTCCTCCAGGACGGCCTCCTGGGAGTCGAAGTCGGTGACGAAGTACGCCGACAGGAAGCCCTTGTCGAAGCCGACGCCGTCGGTGATCTCCAGCTCGGTGTTCAGAGTCGAGGACTCCTCGACGCTGACCACGCCGTCGGCGCCGACCTTGGTCATGGCCTCGCCGACCATTTCGCCGACCTCGGGGTCGCGCGACGACACGGTGGCGACCTGCGCGATCGACTCCTTGCCGGCGACCGGGGTGGCCGCGGCCAGCAGCGCTTCCGACACGGCGTCGGCCGCCTTGCCGATCCCGGCGCCCAGCGCGATCGGGTTGGCGCCGGCCGCGACGTTGCGCAGCCCGGCGGAGATGATGGCCTGCGCCAGCACGGTGGCCGTCGTGGTGCCGTCGCCGGCCACGTCGTTGGTCTTGGTGGCGACCGATTTCACCAGCTGGGCGCCGAGGTTCTCGAACGGGTCCTCCAGGTCGACCTCGCGGGCCACGGTGACACCGTCCATGGTCACCGTCGGGCCGCCGAAGGACTTGGCCAGCACCACGGCGCGGCCGCGCGGGCCCAGCGTCACCCGAACGGCGTCGGCGAGCTTGTCCACGCCGGCTTCCATGGCCCGGCGGGCGGCCTCGTTGAACTCAATCTGCTTGCTCATGGATCTACTTTCCTTACACGAGCACCGCCCCGGACATCGCCCGTGAAACGGGGATCTCCGGGGCGGGCACGGTGGTCGTTTGTGACTACTTGTTGACGATCGCCAGCACGTCGCGCGCGGACAGGATCAGGTACTCCTGGCCGGCGTACTTGATCTCGGTGCCGCCGTACTTGCTGTAGACGACGACGTCACCCTCGGCGACGTCCAGCGGAATCCGCTTGGTGCCACCCTCGTCCCAGCGGCCGGGGCCGACTGCGACAACGGTGCCTTCCTGCGGCTTCTCCTTGGCGGTGTCCGGAATGACCAGACCGGAAGCGGTCGTGGTCTCGGCCTCGTTGGCCTGAACGAGGATCTTGTCCTCGAGTGGCTTGATGTTCACGCTCGCCACGATTGGAGCCCTCCACATATGTCTGGATGAGACCCGGCGCACGCCGGGCCCATCGGAACGTACTTACTTAAGGTTTCGGCAATCGTGCGAGCCCTCACGTCGTCGTCGCGGGTGCCGAGTGAGGAACCGACCGACTGCCACCTAGCACTCTATACATGAGAGTGCTAGCACTCAAGGGTGGCCTGTGCTTTGCGCCGAGGGTGAACGCCTCGACAAATTCCATCGCGGGACGATACTTGGCGTCATGCTCATTCACCGTCGTATCGCCGCCCTGCTCACTCTGCTCACTCTGGCCCCGATCGGCCTGGTCGGGACCGCTGCCGCCGACCCCAACGGGCAGATGTACGGCGACCCAGGCGCCGCCGCCCCGTACTGGCGCTACCAACACCAGGAGGACTGCGGACTGATGGCGGTCGCCGACGTGGTCGGCCAGGTCACCGGGCATGAGCCGCTGCAGATCGGCATCGAACTGCGCGGCCTTTTCACCCCGAGCACCGACCATCAGGGCAGCATCTACGCGTTCGACGGCACCTCGCCGCAGGACATGGTGGCCCTGCTGGAGCACTACGGCGTCGCATCCGAGCTCAGCACCGGCAACACCATGACGGGTCTGGAACAGGATCTGGCGGCCGGCCGCAAGGTGATCGCCGGCCTCAACGCCGAAACGATCTGGAACTACCCGGCCGGACAGGGACAGCGCACCGACGCCGACCACGCCGTCGTCGTCACCGGGGTCGACACGGCCAACGACGTGGTTCATCTCAACGACAGCGGCACCCCCGACGGTCGCGATGAGCAGATCCCGATGGCCACCTTCACCCAGGCCTGGGGCACCGGCAACAACCTGCTGATCGTCACCCGGTGAACCCCTACCCTTCCCGCCGAGCGTGCACCAAGGTCCACTTCGACCTGGGGGAATGCCGGACGTTGGTGCACGCTCGGCGAGGAGGGGAAGCGGGTCAGCTGACGCGGCCCTGCACCACCGGCAGGCCCGGGTCGGTGGCCACGTCCAGCGGCGACGGCGGCGCGCCGGCGGCGATCAGGTGCGCGGCGAACGACGCGATCATCGCCCCGTTGTCGGTGCACAGTCGCGGCGGCGGGATGCGCAGGGCCAGACCTGCTGCCGCACAGCGCTGCTCGGCGAGTTCACGCAGCCGGGAGTTGGCCGCCACCCCGCCCGCGATCAGCAGGGTTTCGACCCCCAGTTCGGTGGCCGCCCGGACCGCCTTGGCGGTCAGCACGTCGGCGACCGACTCCTGGAAACCGGCCGCCACGTCGGCCGGCGAGTAGTCCGGGGTCTTCTCGACGTAGCGGGCGACGGCCGTTTTGAGCCCCGAGAAGCTGAACACGTACGGGGCGTCGCGCGGGCCGGTCATGCCGCGCGGGAACGTGATGGCCTCGCGGTCGCCGGTGCGGGCCAGCTCGTCGAGCACCCGCCCGCCGGGGTAGCCCAGCCCGAGCAGCCGGGCCACCTTGTCGTAGGCCTCCCCCGCGGCGTCGTCGACAGTGCTGCCCAGCTCGACGATCGGCTCCCCCAGTGACCGCACGTGCAGCAGGTGGGTGTGGCCGCCGGAGACCAGCAGGGCCACACATTCGGGCAGTGGACCGAACTCGTAGACGTCGGCGGCCAGGTGCCCGCCCAGGTGGTTGACCGCGTAGAACGGCACCCCCCAGGCCGCCGCGTAGGCCTTCGCCGCGGCCGCACCCACCAGCAGCGCCCCCGCCAGGCCCGGCCCAATGGTGGCCGCCACAGCGTCGGGACGTTCGATGCCCGCCTTGTCCAGCGCCCGGCGCATGGTCGGACCGAGTGCCTCCAGGTGCGCCCGCGACGCGATCTCGGGCACCACCCCGCCGAACCGGGTGTGCTCTTCGACGCTGGAGGCCACCTCGTCGGCCAGCAGGGTCAGCGTGCCGTCCTGTGCCAGCCGGGTGATGCCGACACCTGTTTCGTCGCAAGAGGATTCGATGGCCAGAACTATTGTCATGAGACTGCTTCCCGCCGCATGGTGTAGGCGTCGGCGCCGTTGCGGTAGTAGCCCTTGCGCACGCCCATCTCGACGAAGCCGACGTCGCGGTACAGCGCGATCGCCGGGGCGTTGTCGGTCCGGACCTCCAGGTACACCACCCCGCCGCCGGAGTATTCCAGCAGATCGGCCAGCAGCCGCCGCCCGATGCCCCGGCCCTGGTGTGCCTGGTCCACCCCGATGGTGTGTACTTCGAATTCGTATGGCGCACTGCGGCCCAGCCGCGCGATACCGGCGTAGCCGACCACGGTGTCACCGATCCGGGCGGCGACGTAGTGGTTGTCGCGCGCCCCGATCGCCCGGCTGAACGCCTCGGCCGGCCACGGGTCGTCACCGCCGAACAGCTGGGCTTCCAATTCAGCGCACCGGTCGGCGTCGGTGCCGGCGAGCGCCCCCAAAGTGACCGGCGGTGCGGCCGATACCGACGGCTTGGCGTCGGGCCGGCGCAGATACAGCGGCACCAGCGGCGCCGGCTCGCCATCCCAATCCCCTACCGCCGCAACCAGTCCAGTGGGTATCGGATAGGAGATGTCGAGCACCGGAAGGCCGAACAGCCCGGTGTGCGCGGGCGAACCCGCCACCGCGACGGCATCACCCGGGTCGACGTCGGCCGGTGCGCAAACTCCCGGTCCGGCGGTCCGGATCCCGTCACGGTAGCGCGCCCAGTAGACCTCGCGGCGACGGGCGTCGGTGACCACCAGCGTCTCACCGGACGTGCGGACCCCGATCGCGTCCAGGCTGCACACCCCGTACACCGGAATCCCCAGGGCGTGGCCGTAGGCCACCGCGCTGGCCATCCCGACCCGCAGCCCGGTGAACGGCCCCGGCCCGCAACCCACCACCACCGCGGTCAGATCGGCCATGGTCAGGTCCGCATCGTCCAGGGCGGCCAGCACATTGGGGGTGAGCCGCTCGGCGTGCGCGCGAGCGTCGAGGGTGACCCGCTCGGCCAGCAGCGTGCGCCGGTCCGGGGCCACCAGGCCCGCGGTGACCGCAGGCGTGGCGGTGTCGATGGTCAGGATCACCCCGGTCACGGTGTGTGCCACCGCCATGTCGCGGTGCGCATTTCGGAGTCCGCGCCCCGGTCGAGCCGGATGTCCAAGTGCCGCTCGGAGAGTCGCTCGGCCAGGCCCTCACCCCACTCCACGACGACGACGGCGTCGTCGAGTTCGGTGTCGAGGTCCAGCGAGTCCAACTCCGCCGGCAGATCCAGGCCGTCGGTGTCGAGCAGCCGGTACAGGTCGACGTGGATCATCGCCGGAGTTCCGGGCCGGCGCGGGCGGTGTTCGCGGGCCAACACATACGTCGGGGAGGTGACCGGACCGTCGACGTCGAGTGCGGCGGCGATCCCCTTGGCCAGCACCGTCTTTCCGGCCCCGAGTGGACCGCTCAGCACCACCACGTCGCCGGCCCGCAACTGTCCGCCCAGCCGGGCGCCCAGCGCGACGGTATCTTCTGCGGTGGCCAGGGTCTGCGTCTGGATCACTGGCGCCCGGCCTTCCGGCGCAGCCGGCGGGTCAGCCCCGCCCGGCGCGACGTGGCGCGCTCCACCAACCGAACCAGAGCCTCGTCGATCGCGTCGGGCTCCTCCAGTTGCACCAGGTGTCCGGCGCCGGGGACGATCACCAGCTCGCAGTCCCACAGCGTGGCCGCCATCGCCCGCGAATAGCCGACCGGGGTGAGCAGGTCGTGATCACCGCAGGCGACCAGGGTCGGGATCTTGGCCAGCGTTGTCAGCGCGGCACTTTCGTCGTGCACCTCCAGCGCATGCAGGAAGCCCACCATGGTGGGTACCGGGGTGGCATGCATCATCGCCTCGGAGAATGCCACCACGCTCGGGCTGATCTCGTCGGTGCCGTAGGAGGCGGCGCGCAGGATCGGTGCGATCACCCGGCGGGCCGCTCCACGCCCGCGATGCACCAGATTCGGCGCGTAGCGGACGCTGAACTGCACCGCCTCCAGCGCCGGGTTCCGCAGGACCTCCCCCAGAGGGGATCGTGAAACCCCCTTGGCCGCAGACGATATCAGCGCGGCGCCCACAATGCGGTTGCCGTAGTGCTGGGGAAACTGCCGGGCGTGTGCCAGCACGGTCATGCCGCCCATCGAATGCCCCACCAGTACCACCGGGCCGCGGGGCACCGTCGCCGCCAATACCGCCTCCAGGTCACGGCCGAGCCGGGGCACGGTGTAAGTCTTCGGCGAGGCGGTCGCTGAATCGCCGTGCCTACGCGGCGGTCCCAGCTTCGCCTCTCCTTCGTCGAGGCTCGCTGAATCGCCGTGACCGCGCTGGTCGTAGAAGACCATCCTGACCTGGGCACCCCATTCGGCGGCCAGTCGCGCCCGCTGAAAATGGAAGGAACCCATCCGCAGGCAGAAGCCGTGCGCGAACACCACCGTCAGAGGCGCATCGCGTGGCCCGACGTCGCGCACCGCCAACTCGACGCCGTCGTCGGTGACCACCACCGAGCTGTGGTCGTGCTCCAGGATCTCGAAATCCTCGCCGGCGTAAGGATCATCGCGACTGATACGCCGTGTCATCGAGCGGGCGATGGTGGTTCCGGCGATGGCACCGACCGCGGCCACCCCGGCCGCACCCGCGAGCCAGCCGCCGGCCCGCCACCTGCGCCTCCTATCGGCCATCGGCGCCCCGATACGTCCTGACCACTCGCCCTCGTGGGCTGTTCACCACCTCGTAGTGGATGGTTCCCAATGTGTCGGCCCAGTCCTGGGCCAACGGCTCACCGGCCGACCCGGGCCCGAACAGCACGACCTCGTCACCCTCGGTGACGTCGACGGGCCCGGGGCCCAGGTCGACGATGAACTGGTCCATGCACACCCGCCCGACGCTGCGGCGGCGCCGGCCGTTGATCAGCACGTCGAAGCGTCCGCTCAGCGGGCGGAACACGCCGTCGGCGTAGCCCATCGGCACCAGCGCCACGGTGGTGTCGCGATCGGCGACCCAGGTATGGCCGTAGGAGACGCCCTCCCCGGCTTTGATCGAGCGAACAAACACCACAACGGATTTCAGTGTCATCGCCGGAATCAGACCCATGTCACCGCGCTCCGGGATCGGACTCAGTCCGTACACCGCGATCCCCGGACGCACCAGGTCGTAGGCCAGGTCGCGCCGCGTCATCGCTGCCGCGGAATTGGCCAGGTGCGCGACCTCGAACTCCAGTCCGTCGGCGCGGGCCAGGGTCAACAGATCGGAGAACCGCTGCCCCTGAACGTCATTGACCGGGCTGTCCGTCTCGTCGGCGCAGGCCAGGTGGGACATCAACCCGCGCACCCGGATTGCGTCGTCGGCGACGGCGCGGCGCAATGCCGTCACCAGGTCGCCGAAATCCGCGGCTCCTACTCCGTTGCGGTTCATGCCGGTGTCTGCCTTTACCGTCACCGTCGCCGTGCGCCCGGTGCGTCTCACCCCGTCGAGCAGCTCGGTGAGCTGCCGCACCGAGGAGACGGCGATCTGCACGTCGGCGGCCAGTGCGGGGGCGAAGTCGGTGCCCGGCCCGTGCAGCCAGGCGAGTACCGGCGCGGTGATGCCGGCCGCCCGCAATGCCACCGCCTCGTCGACGGTGGCCACCCCCAGTTCGGCCGCCCCGGCAGACAGTGCCGCACGGGCCACCTGGGCCGCGCCGTGGCCGTAGCCGTCGGCCTTGACCACGGCCATCACGCCGGCCGCACCAGCGTGTTCGGCCAGCACCCGCACGTTGTGGGCGATGGCGTCGAGGTCTACCAGCGCTTGCGCGAGCAGGCCGGAGGTCCGAGATAGGGCAGTCATGTCACCGTCGATTGTCCCAGAACCCGCGGGATGCCCCGTGAGGCCGCCGAAATCAGTGCGAGAAGTGCTGCTGATCGTCGAAGTGCCCACCCGGCTTGAGCCGGTCCAGCGCGGCCACCGACTTCATGATGTCGTCGAACAGCGCCCGGGCCAGATCCGCCGACAGGCCCTCGCGCACCACCACCCGCAGCACCGCGACGTCCTCGGCGCCCTCCGGCATGGTGTAGGCCGGCACCTGCCAGCCGAAGGTCCGCAGCTCGTGGGAGACATCGAACTCGGTGTAGCCGCGATCGCCGGCCAGCCGGCAACTCACCACCGGGATGGCCGAGCCGTCGCTGATCACCTCGAAGTGCTCGGACGCGGCCAGTTGATGCGACAGCCAGCGAGCGGTGTCGGACAGCGTCCGCATCACCTCGGTGTAGCCGGCACGGCCCATCCGCAGGAAGTTGTAGTACTGGCCGACCACTTGGTTGCCCGGCCGGGAGAAGTTCAGCGTGAAGGTGGGCATGTCACCGCCGAGGTAGTTCACCCGGAACACCAGCTCATCGGGCAGATAGTCGGCACTGCGCCACACCACGAACCCGATACCGGGGTAGGTCAGGCCGTACTTGTGGCCGCTGACGTTGATCGACACCACTCTCGGTAACCGGAAGTCCCACTTGAGATCCGGGTGCAGGAACGGCACCACGAACCCGCCACTGGCCGCGTCCACATGCACCGGCACGTCCGGCCCGCCACCCGCGGCGAGAGTGTCCAGGGCCGCGCAGATCGCCTCGACGGGTTCCAGCTCGCCGGTGTAGGTGGTGCCCAGGATGCCGACCACCCCGATGGTGTTCTCATCGACGGCGTCGACAACCTGCTCGGGGGTGATCACATAGCGGCCGTGCGCCATCGGCAGGTAGCGCGGTTCGACGTCGAAGTAGCGGCAGAACTTCTCCCACACCACCTGCACGTTCGAGCCCATCACCAGGTTCGGGGTGCGACCCTGCCACTTGCCGATTTTCGAGCGCCAGCGCCATTTCATCGCCAGCCCACCCAGCATCACCGCCTCGCTGGACCCGACGGTGGACACCCCGACGGCGCTGGCCGGGTCGTCGTCGCGCAGATTCTCGGCGTGAAACAGGTCGGCGACCATGCACACACAACGCTGCTCGATGGCCGCGGTCGCCGGGTACTCGTCCTTGTCGATCATGTTCTTGTCGAACGACTCCGCCATCAACGCCGACGCCTCGGGGTCCATCCAGGTCGTGACGAACGTGGCCAGGTTCAGCCGTGAGCTGCCGTCGAGCATCAGCTCGTCATGAATGAACCGGTAGGCGGTCTGCGGGTCCATCGGGTCATCGGGCATCCGCAGCGCCGGGACCGGCGCGGTGAACATCCGGCCGGTGTAGGCCGGGGCGATGGTGTGCGCGGGGACGGACGGGTGCGAATGGGTCACGACAACTCCTCTATAGCTGAGCCAGGGCGGTGCGGATGTGCGCCACGATGCGTGACGCCGACGTCGGGGTGTCGGCGGGTCCGGGGTCGGCGGCCGACGCTGCGGCCGCCCGGGTGTGCACGAAGGCGGCGGCCGCGGCGGCCTGCGCGGTGGGCAGGCCGGAGGCCAGCAGCGCGCCGATCAAGCCGGACAGCACGTCGCCGGACCCGGCGGTGGCCGCCCAGGATCCCCCGGCCGGGTTGAGGTAGACCGGGCCGGGTTCATGCGGGTCGGCGACGACGGTCACGTTGCCCTTCAACAGCACCGTGCAGCCCATCTGGTCGGCGAGCCCGCGGGCCGCGCCCACCCGGTCCGCACCGGGCGGGTGGCCGGCCAACCGGGCATATTCGCCGGCGTGCGGGGTAAGTACCGTCGGTGCCGTTCGGTTGACGACGAGATCGGGGTGCGCGGCCAGGATGGTCAGCGCGTCGGCGTCGACGATCACCGGCAGGTCGGTGCCGAGCGCGAACCACAGCGCGGCGGCCGCGTCGCCGTCGGTGCCCAGGCCGGGTCCGACCACCCAGGCCTGCACCCGGCCCGCAGCCGCGGCACTCGGTGCGACCACCACTTCCGGCCAGTGCGAAACCACCTGGGCGGCAGCACTTCCGGTGTAGCGGACCATGCCTGAGGTGGCGGCTACTGCCGCACCGGAGCACAGGATGGCCGCGCCCGGATAGGTCTTCGAGCCGGCCAGGATTCCGGTGACGCCCTGGGTGTACTTGTCGTCGCGGGGACCGGGCGCCGGCCAGAGCGCTTCGGCGTCGGCCGCTTCAAAGCCGTGCAGGTCGGTGGCAGGCAGGTCCAGGCCGATGTCGACCAGTTCGACGCGCCCGCACTCCCCCAGTGCGTGAACGGGTTTGAGGCCGCCGAAGGTGACGGTCAGCACCGCGTGCACCGCGGGCCCGTCGGCCGCACCGGTGTGCGGGTCCAGGCCGCTGGGCAGGTCGACGGCCACCACCGGGATGCCCGCCGCGGCAACCGCCGCGAACACCTCGGCGGCATTCGGCCTCAACGTACCCCGGCCGGAGATGCCGACCACCCCGTCGATCACCAGATCCGTTGCGGCCGGCACGGTATCGACGATGCGGCCGCCGGCTTTCCGGAACGCGGCCAGCCCCTTGGCGTGGGCGCGTTCCGGATCGAGCAGGATCGCGGCCGCTGCCGCACCGCGCCGGCGCAGCAGGGCCGCGGCCCACAGTGCGTCGCCGCCGTTGTCACCGGAACCCACCACCGCGCACACGCTCCGGCCGGCCACCCCGCCGGTTCGCGAGACCAACTCGCCGGCGATCGCAGTCGTCAGCCCGAACGCCGCCCGGCGCATCAGGACGCCGTCGGGCAGGCTCGCCAGCAGCGGCGCCTCGGCGGCGCGGATCTGTTCAACGGTGTAGTAGTGGCGCACTGCTGCCTCCCTCGCTGCCCAAGGCTAGTGGGGACGGTGCCGGGTCAGTGGGTAACAGGCCAACCCGATGCCGACCGCGGCCAGGTGCCCGATCGCGGTGAAGTCGGGATTGATCACCAGCGGGACGGTGAAGATCGCGATCAGCGCGATCAGATAACCCCAGCGCCAGGGCCGGCGGATCCGGTAGGTCAGCACGGCTGCCACCCCGGCGAGGAAGTAGCTGACCCCGATGTCGCGGGCGTAGGTCAGGTGCTCGGACTCGCGGCGCAGGTTGATCAGTGCGTACAGCGCGGCCTGGCTGATGTAGGTTGCGCCGATGTGGGCGGCCAGTCCGACCTCGGCCCAGCGCCGGTGGCCCAGCCAGTGCTCGGCCGGCGCCAGGATCAACGTGAACAGCACCAGGTATGGCGTCCAGTCCTTGCCGTCGATCCACAGCAGGCTCGCGATCAGCACCTCGAAGGGGTCGGTGGCCAGGTGGTGCAGGTTGGTCGACTGATCGACGAGGATGGCGTGCAGCCGCGGCCCGACCGAGTTCTGCACCACCGTGGTCACCAGCAGCACTGCCAGCCACAGATAGGTCAACGGTGCGGCGTGCACGAAGTGCCACGCTGCTTCGAGGCGGGTTTTCACGCGGACCACGGCGTACAGCGTCGCACAGATGACAATCCTTGATCAGCCATGACAGCTCGCGTATCGTCCGAGTCAATTACGCGACGGCCGGTAGCGAATAAACGGAGAGGGCTGCATTGATGCGCAACCGCTACGCCGGGGAACCGTTCAGCACGTCGACAGCCGAGATCGCCGCCGCCCTGGAGCAGGTCAGCATCCCCACCCTGCTGCTGTCGTGCGTGCACATCACCGGCGACGCCCGATTCATCCGCGACTACAAGCAGAACGGGATCTTCCTCAACGAGATCCAGGGGTTCATGTCCGAGGAGGACAAAGCCCGGGCCCGGGCCGAAGCCCTGGAGGTGATCGTCGACTACCGCGATCGCGGCTGCCCACAACCTGAACCGCTGCCCGCCGGCCTGGTCAAGGAGATGATGGACTGGGCGGCCTGCGAAGTCGTGCCGGACGCCTACCTGGGCCTGCTCGCCGAGGAACTCGACCTCGAAGGCGTCGACCCGCGCCGACCCGCCGCGCTGGACCACGCCGTCGCCAAGGACCTGCCGGTGGCGGTGGTCGGCTGCGGCGAATCAGGAGTCTTGGCGGGAATCCGGCTGGCGCAGACCGGAATTCCGTTCACCATCATCGAGAAGAACGCCGGCCCCGGTGGAACCTGGTGGGAGAACACCTATCCGGGTGCCCGGGTGGACGTCGCCAACCACTTCTACTGCTTCAGTTTCGAGCCCAACAACGGCTGGGGCCACTACTTCGCCGAGCAGCCGGAACTGCAGGCGTATTTCACCGACCTGGTCGCCAAACACGATCTGGACCAACACATCCGATGGAATACCGAGGTCACCAACGCCACCTGGGATGACGGCGACGGGGTTTGGACTCTGAGCGTGCGCGGCGCCGACGGCACGCTGTCGGCGATCCGGGCACGCGCGGTGATCACCGCG
The DNA here is from genome assembly GCF_020172665.1 of [Mycobacterium] zoologicum. Lineage (GTDB taxonomy): Bacteria > Actinomycetota > Actinomycetes > Mycobacteriales > Mycobacteriaceae > Mycobacterium > Mycobacterium zoologicum. The sequence continues at coordinate 3,517,338 of NZ_CP083985.1, forward strand.
GTCGGCCAGCTGAACCGCCCGCACCTGCCCGACATCGACGGCGCCGACAGCTTCACCGGGCCGTCGTTTCACTCCGCGGCCTGGGATCACAGCGTCGACGTGACCGGCAAGCGGGTGGCACTGATCGGGGCTGGCGCCAGCGGATTCCAGATCGCCCCGGCGATCGCGGAAAAAGTGGAGCACCTCACGGTGTTTCAGCGCACCGCGCAGTGGATGTTCCCCAACCCGATGTATCACGACGCGGTCGGCGACGGAGTGCGCTGGGCTCTCGAGCACCTGCCGTTCTACGCCCGCTGGTACCGCTTCCTGCTGCTGTGGCCCGGAGCCGACAAGGGCCTGGAAGCCGCGCGGGTGGACCCGGACTATCCCGACCAGGACCACGCCGTGAGCGAGATCAACGCGATGGCCCGAATGATGTTCACCGGGTGGATCACCGATCAGGTCGGCGACGACGCCGACCTGCTGGCCAAGGTACTGCCGGACTATCCCGCGACCGGGAAGCGCACCCTGCAGGACAACGGCACCTGGCTGGGGACGCTCAAACGCGACAATGTCGAACTGAACCGCACTGCGATCTGCAGGATCACCCCACACGGCGTCCAGACCGAGGACGGCGTGCACCACGACGTCGATGTGATCGTGTACGCCACCGGTTTTCGGCACACCGACGTGTTGGCGCCGATGCAGGTCACCGGCCGCGACGGAACCGACCTGCACCAGCTGTGGGGCAGCCGGCCGTACGCGTACCTGGGAATCACCGTGCCGCAGTTCCCGAACTTCTTCCTGATCTACGGCCCCGGCGCGCACCTGGCGCACGGCGGCAGCCTGATCTTCAACTCCGAGTTGGAGATGCGCTACATCGACGCTTGCCTGGCCCGCCTCGCCGACGAGCGGCTGCACTCCGTCGAGCCGACCGCCCAGGCGGCCGCCGAGTGGCATCGGGCCACCCAGGACGCGATCAAAAAGACGGTCTGGGCGCACCCGGCGATCAAGCACTCCTACTTCAAGAACGCCGACGGTGAGATCCACACCGTGAGCCCGTGGCGGCTCGACGAGTACTGGTCGGCGGTGCGCGCACCGGACTGGTCGCAGTTCGTCGTCAGACAGGGAGGCCACCCATGAGCGGAGTCGTCGTCACCGGAGCAGCATCCGGGATCGGGCGGGCCTGCGCGCAGGCCCTGGTCGCCGACCGTCGCCGGGTTGCTTTGTGGGACATCGCAACCGGAGTTACCGACATCGCTGACGGGCTGGGCATGCCGGGTGCGGTGGTCGACGTCTGCGACGACGCCGCGCTGCCCGGCGCGGTCGCGGCGGCCGCCGAAGCCCTCGACGGCATCGACGGGCTGGTGCACGCCGCCGGGCGGGTGCTGCCCGAGCCGGTCGGCGCCTACACCGGCGAATCCTGGGACGCCGTCATGGATGTCAACCTGCGCGCCCAGGCGATGCTGGTGCAGCTGATGCTGCCGCACCTGGAGGCGGTCGCCCGGGCCGGCGGCGCCCCGGCGGTGGTCGGTATCTCCAGCATCGAGGCGCTGACGGCCAACCCCTTCATCCCGGCCTACTGCGCCTCCAAGGCAGGCCTTCTGGGCATGACCCGGTCGATGGCCGCGCAACTGGGCCCGACCGGAATCCGCGTCAACGCCGTCTGCCCAGGCTTCATCGAGACCCCGATGCTGCAGATCGCGCTCGACATCGAAGAAGTCGCGGCCGGCTTCGTGGCCGCGGCACCGCTGGGGCGTATCGGCCAGCCGGACGAGGTGGCCCAGGCGGTGGCGTTCCTGATGTCGCCGCGGGCGTCGTTCATCACCGGCACCCAGATCGTCGTCGACGGTGGGGTCACCGCGCGGCATCCCTGAACAGTCGTAGCAGTCCCGTAGCACTTAAAGCTACACTGTCCGAATGACGACGGCAGATGCTCCCCGCATTCCGCAGCGCGAACTGCGCAACGAATCCAGCCGCGTCCTGCGCGAAGTTCGCGCCGGGCAGTCCTACGTCGTGACCGTCGACGGCCAACCGGTGGCCGACCTGGTTCCGCATGCCCGTACGCCGCGACGCACCGCGGTACCCCGGGACGAGGTGGTGAGAGCGTTCTCGGCACTGTCACCCGGCGGCCAGCCCGGCGACTATCGCGATGATCGGATCGACGACACGATCTATGACCCCTACGACCGGGCGTATCGCGAAGGCCAGTTCGCCCCGAGGGCAACCGAGTGACGCGGTCCCCACGCGGCCTGGTCGACACCAACGTCTTGATCTTGATCGATCAGATCGACCCCGCTGACCTGCCTGCCGAAATCCTGGTCAGTGCGATCACCATGGCCGAACTCGCCGCCGGACCGCACCACACCCACGATCCCGCCGAGCGGGCCAGCCGCATCGAACGGCTGCAGCACGCCGAGGCGTTGTTCGAGCCACTGGCCTTCGGCACCGATGCAGCACGCCGCTACGGGCACGTCGTCGCCGCAGTCCTGGCGGCGGGCCGGCAGGAACGTCCCCGCCGGATCGATCTGATGATCGCGTCGATCGCATCGGTGCACCGACTGCCGCTGTTCACGGTGAACACCGACGACTTTGCCGGCCTGGAGGGATTGGTCGAGGTCCATCCGGTCACCCATCCCGTGGATCGCTGACGCTGATATGGCGTTCGAGGAACCGGGTGGTCATGGTGAATACGCCGGTCGTCACAGAGTCACCGGCTCGGCCGCCCACGCCTGGTGGGATCACGACGGAGGCTCATCCCAGCGGCATCGGGCGGGCCGGCTTCAGAGCACCCAGCTCTGCGGGGCCGCGATGACGAAACCGTGGGTGGTCACCGGGCCGGTGGCGTTCTGCGGTTCCTTGAGCTCGCAAACCAGCTCGGCGAACGGCGGGACCCCGCAGACCATCGACTCACTGGGTGAGAAATCCCAGAACACCACCTTGTGGCCCACCGGAATCGTCACGGCAGGCTCTCCGGCGACCAGCGCGTCCGGCGGTGCGGGCACGAAACGCGCCGGTGCACTTGCCTTCCCGTAGATACCCGGTAGCTGCACGGCGCCGTCGCCGGGCGCCACGCCCGGAATGTCGCCGGCACAGGTGATGTCGTGGGTGATCCTGCCGCGCCACATCGTGCAGACCACGCCCGACTCGGTACCGAACACCACGCTCGGGGTCTGGCGTAGATCACTCACCGAAGCAGGCAACGGCCCACTGTCGTCGATCAGAGAGTCGATGTCGGGAATCGTCGGTGCGGCAGCGGCATTCGGCACCACCGTCATCATCAGGGTTGCCGACGCCACCGTCGCTGCCAGTACCCAACGCCCCACCGAAGCCCTCATTCGCCGTCGAACCCTCAACATACGAACGGCACGCTCGCCGGTCAACTGTTGTCTGAGCCCACCGACGCGGGTTTGGTATCGCGCCACCAGCAATAGATGAACAACAGCATCGACATCACCAGTGCCACGATCACCCACAGCGTGATCGTGACATCGATCCAGGAGCCGATCGGCGGTGCGTCCGGCAGTGCGTTTCGCAGCGGGACCACCGCGAAAAGCATTGCCGCGTACCACGTCGCCATCGGCGGTTGGAATTTGCGACGGCCCAGGAAGGTCAGGTTCGCGACCACGACGGACACCGCGGCCAGGGCGATCAGCACGCCTACGATCACGGCACCGAACGCCACGGTGCTCGGGGACCGGTGCAGCGTCACCCGATACGGACCGGCCTCATGGTCGCTGGCGATCTCGTTGTGCCAGCCGGCGATGTGGTCGACGAATATCGGTGAGATGCGTTGCGGCACTGTGGAATCGCCACGCAATATGTCGACGGTGATCGGCCCGGTCTGGTAGTGATCGAACGGCCACTTCGACGAGTTTCCGGAGACGGTCAGCGGGACCGGGAACTCACCGGGAACCATGCCCTTGGTCCAGCTGCGCTTGGTTGGCGTGACCGCCGAGTGCACCGCGATGCTCAGATCTTCGGTGAGCCCGTGGGTGGCCGAATCGAGCAGTGCGGGAACGGGATTGATGGTGACCTTTCCGGCCAGCGTGCCCTTCACCGTCAGCAGGTCTTCGAGGTCGATGGTCACGGTCGTTCCGTCTGCCGCGGCCTGGCCGTCAGTGAGCTGACGCGGGCAGCCGCATCCGGCCCGCTCGTAGAGCCCGACAGTGACGACGTAGGACGCGATGAAGAACACCGCCATGCCCAGGATCAGCAGCAGTCTGGTCCGCAGGACGTGCGCTGCGGGCTCGTGGGACAAGGTGGGGCTCCCTCACTCGTGTAACCCCCCGCGGTCGAGCGTGTCAGAACACCTGGCTCTGCGGCGCAGAAATGACGAACCCGTGAGTGACCGGCGCGCCGCCCTTGGGCCCGTTCTCGCGTGCGGCATGCAGCACACACGCCACGTCGGTACCGGTCGGAATACCGCACACCAGCGACTGGGTGGGCGAGAAATCCCAGAACACGATCTTGTGGCCGGGCAGCAGCATGGTCGTCGGAACCTTCGCCGGATCACCGAGCAGCCCTTCGGGGGCGAACGGCTGGAACTGCGCCGACCCGCTGCCGTCGGCGTAGACGGTGCCCAGGCTCACGCCGTGGGTTCCCGCCGGCGCGCCGATGATATTGCCCGCACAGGCCACACTGTGGGTGACCTTGCCGCGGCTCTTGCGGCAGGCCAGACCGGTCGGGGTGGTGAACGCCAGGTCGGGAATGCCGGTGAGGTCGCCGACCGAGCCGGGCAGCGGCCCACTGTCGTCGATCAGCGGCCCCAGATCCGGAACTTCTCCTGCCGCAACAGCATTGGGCGCCTGGGCGAACACGGCCAGCGCAGCGGCCACCACCACCAGAAAACGTCGCACTGAATACTCCCGCTACTCGACGGTGACCGATTTGGCCAGATTGCGCGGCTTGTCCACGTCATAGCCGCGGGCCTGCGCCACGCCCGCGGCGAACACCTGCAGCGGAATGGTCGACAGCAGCGGCTGGTAAAGCGTTGATACCGCGGGGATTTCGATCAGATGATCAGCGTAGGGCCGAACCGTCTCGTCACCCTCTTCGGCGATCACGACGGTAACCGCGCCGCGCGCCTGGATCTCGCGGATGTTGGAAAGCAGCTTGGCGTGCAGCATCGCGGCATTCTTCGGCGAGGGCATCACCACGATCACCGGCAGGCCCTCTTCGATCAGCGCGATCGGGCCGTGCTTGAGCTCGCCGGCGGCGAACCCCTCGGCATGCATGTAGGCGAGCTCCTTGAGCTTGAGGGCGCCCTCGAGTGCCACCGGGTAGCCGACATGGCGGCCCAGGAACAGGATGCTCGACGACTGCGCGTAGCACCGAGCCAGCTCGGTGACCGATTCCATGCCGTCGATGACCCGCTGGATCAGCTCAGGCATACCCTCCAACTCGTGGTACTCGCGTGCCACCTCGTCGGGGTACTTGGTGCCGCGGGCCTGAGCCAGGGCAAGGCCGACAAGGTAATTCGCGGTCACCTGAGCCAGGAAGGTCTTGGTCGCGGCGACGCCGATCTCCGGGCCGGCCCGGGTATAGAGCACCGCGTCGGCCTCCCGCGGGATCTGCGAGCCGTTGGTGTTGCAGACCGCCAAGACCTTGGCCTTCTGCTCCTTGGCGTGCCGCACCGCCTCCAGGGTGTCGGCGGTCTCACCGGACTGGGAGATGGCCACCACCAGCGTGCTGCGGTCCAAAACCGGGTCGCGGTACCGGAATTCGCTGGCCAGTTCGATCTCCACCGGCAGTCGTGTCCAGTGCTCGATGGCGTACTTGGCCAGCAGGCCCGAGTGGAATGCCGTGCCGCAGGCCACCACGAACACCTTGTCGATCTCGCGCAGCTCCTGATCGGAGAGGCGTTGCTCGTCGAGCACGATCCGGCCGAGGTCGAAATGCCCCAGCAGGGTGTCGGCCACCGCGGTGGGCTGCTCGGCGATCTCCTTGAGCATGAAAAACTCGTAGCCGCCCTTCTCAGCGGCCGACAGGTCCCAATCGATCTTGAACGACCGGGCGTTGCCGGCGTCGTCGTTACCGGCGAAGTCGGTGATGCGATAGCCGTCAGCGGTGAGCACCACAACCTGGTCCTGACCCAGCTCGACGGCATCCCTGGTGTATTCGATGAAGGCGGCGACATCCGAGCCCAGGAACATCTCGCCGTCGCCGATACCGACCACCAGCGGGGTGGACCGGCGGGCCGCCACGATGGTGCCGGGCTCGCCGGCGTGGGCGAACACGACGGTGAAGTGGCCCTCCAGCCGGCGCAACACGGCCTGTGCGGACGCCACGAAGTCTCCGGCGGTGTCCCCCCGGCGGTATTGGCGAGCCAGCAGCTGGACGGTGACCTCGCTGTCGGTCTCGCTGGTGAACTCCACGCCTTCGAGCTCGAGCTCGTCGCGCAGCACCGCGAAGTTCTCGATGATGCCGTTGTGCACGACCGCGAACTCCGACGCGGCATCACAGTGCGGGTGCGCGTTGGCGTCGGTGGGCCTGCCGTGGGTGGCCCAGCGGGTGTGGCCCAGCCCGGTTCCGCCGGCCAGCAGGGCGGGGTCGGTCGCGGCCAGTTCGGCTTCGAGGTTGGCGAGCCGGCCCGCCTTGCGCCGGATGGTCAGCCGGCCGGCACCGTCGACGACGGCGATTCCCGCGGAGTCATATCCGCGGTATTCCATCCGCCGCAGAGCCTCGACGACTACCTCGCGAGCAGGGCGCTGCCCCACGTAGCCGACGATTCCGCACATAGCAGTTCAGGGTAGTGCAACGGCGGTGGACCCCCAACAATCGCGCAGGTCAGCCAACGTCCGATCACTGCCGGCGACCATGAGTTACGGTCATCGAATGGCCAGCCTCAAGCGCCTTCACGCCTCCCTGACCCGTCCCGGCCCGCACCGGGTGCTCAGGGGTGATCTGGCCTATGCGGGCCTGGCCGGTGTGGTGTACACCCCGACGTCGGGCTACCGGCTGCCCGCCGTGGCGTTCGGCCACGACTGGCTGACCGGCGCGCAACGGTACGCGGGCCTGCTGGAGCACCTGGCCTCGTGGGGAATCGTTGCGGTGGCCCCAGACACCGCGCGGGGCCCGGTGCCCTCGGTGCTGGACCTGGCCGCCGACTTGGGTCGCGCGCTGCAGATCGCCACCGAAGTCCGGCTGGGGCCGGGCCGGATCAGCGTCGACGCCGACCGGATCGCGCTCGCCGGCCACGGTTTCGGCGGTTCGGCCGCGGTGTTCGCCGCGGCGGCGTCGTCGGTGAAACCCGCAGCGGTGGCAGCCATCTTCCCGGCGATCACCGCACCACCGGCCGAGCAGGCCGCGGCCGGTCTCAATGTTCCGGGGACGATCTTCAGCGCGCCTGACGGCCCGACGGCGTTGCGCTCCAACGCCGTCGAGCTGGCACACGCCTGGCCGACGGCGACGCTGCGGGTGATCAGCAAGGCGTCAGCGGCCGGGCTGCCGCAGGGCCGGCGGCTGACCGGTTTCTTCGGGCTGCCGACGTCGGACCGGCGCACGCAGCGACGGGTGCGCGCGCTGCTGACCGGGTACCTGCTGGCGCAGCTGGCAGGTGAGAAGGCCTACCGGCAGTTCGCCGACCCGACCGTGCAACTGCCACGCACCGAGACGCTGGAGGGGTTGCCGGAGCCGGTGACCCCCGAGGAGAAGATCGCCGCGCTGTTCGGCTAGCTGCCCCGACGACGACGGCCGCCGAATCCCGAAGGACCCGGCGGCCGTTGCCGTTTCTCGGCGACTAGCCGGCTGCGCTGTCGGCTATGCGCCAGGCGCGCCGTCAGTACCCGGGGTACCGGGTCCGCCGTTGGCGGCGCCACCGGTTCCGGTGCCGCCGCTACCGGCCGCTCCACCGGCGCCACCAGGACCGCTCGGGCTGCCACCGTTGCCGCCGTTCGCGCCGTCGCCGCCGTCGCCGCCGGTGTTGCCGGAGCCTTGGGCGGTACCGCCCTTACCGCCGCCACCACCGTGGCCGCCCGCGCCGCCGGCCCGGTCGGCACCGGCGCCGCCGGCAGTGCCGCTGGTGCTGGCACCGCCGGCCCCGCCGAGGCCACCGTTGCCGCCATTACCGCCGACCCCGCCGTTGCCACCGTCGAAGCCATCGCCGGTGGCATTGGTGCCGCCGTTGCCGCCTACCCCACCGGCGCCACCGGCACCGGCAAGTCCACCGGCACCGCCGGCACCGCCGTTGCCGTCCGTCGAGGTGCCGCCGGCTCCGCCCTTGCCGCCGTTACCACCGTCGCCGCCGGCACTTCCGTTGCCGCCGGCCGCGTTGGAGTTGTTGGTACCGGCCGCGCCGGCGCCGCCGGTACCACCGTTACCGCCGGCGCCGCCCGAACCGCCGGTGCCGTCGGCGCCGATGGTTCCAGCCGGGCCGCTGGTGCTCGTACCGGCCGCACCGCCGGTGCCGGCCGCGCCGCCGACCCCACCGTTACCGCCGTTACCGCCGTCCAGGCCTCCACCGCCGGCCCCGCCGTTACCGCCCGCACCCGCGGCTCCACCGGTACCACCGACTCCGCCGCTGCCGGCCTGGCCGGTACCCGAGGTGCCGCCGGCGCCGCCGTTGCCGGCGGTGCCGCCGTTACCGCCGTTGGTGCCATTGCCACCGGCCGCGCTCGTCGAGCTGGCGCCGTCAGTGCCCGCGGCTCCGGCCCCACCGTTACCACCGGCGCCGCCCGCGCCGCCGCTGCCGTCGAGTCCGCCCGTTCCCGCCGCGCCCGCGGTGCCGCTGGTGCTCGCGCCGCCCGCGCCGGCCGCGCCGCCGGTGCCGGCCGCGCCGCCCTTACCGCCGTTACCGCCGGCCAGGCCGTTGCCATTGGCGTCGGTGCCGCCGGCACCACCGGCGCCACCGTTACCACCGGCACCGCCGACTCCGCCGTTGCCGCCCTTACCGCCGTCACCAGTGGTCGCGGTACCACCGGCACCGCCCTTGCCGCCTGCGTTACCGGCCGAGCCGTCGCCGCCGTTACCGCCGGCCGCACCGGCCAGCGCGGTGCCGGCCGCGCCCTCCGCCCCGGCCGTACCGGCACCGCCGTTGCCGCCGTCACCGCCGTCGGCCGTTCCGGTAGCCGCGCCGCCGTTACCGCCCTGGCCGCCACCGGCGCCACCGTCACCGCCGTTACCCGCGTGGCCGTCACCAGCTGCGATGCCCAGCGGGTTGCCGGCCAGCGCCACCACGCTGCCGCTGCTCGCGCCGCCGTCACCACCGGTCCCAGCGGTACCGCCCGGGTTACCGGCGCTGCCGCCGGCACCGCCATCACCGCCAATGACCGTGCCACTGCCGCCGGCACCGCCGGCACCGCCGTTACCACCATTGGTGCCGCCGCCGGTGAGTCCGGCTCCGCCGTCCCCGCCGGCACCACCGGCACCGCCGTTACCACCCACGCTGACGCCGGTGCTCGCGCCGGCACCACCGGCACCGCCGGCACCGCCGTTACCGCCGACAGCACCGGTGAAGCCAGATCCACCGCCGGCATAGCCACCCGCGCCGCCGTTGCCGCCGATGCTGTAGATACCGGTCCCGTTGTTCCAGCCGGTGGCGCTACCCCCGGCGCCACCCTTACCGCCGTCGCCGCCTGCGTACTGACCGCCACCGCCGCGGCCGCCGGCGCCGCCGGCGAAGGTGCCGGTACCGCCGGCACCACCGTTACCGCCGATACCGCCGGGGCCCCTGCTGCCAAACCCGCCGCCGCCGCCGTAGCCGCCCGCGCCACCGGTGGTCTTCACGGTGCTGTCGGTGGTGGCGCCGGCACCACCGGCGCCGCCGTTACCGCCGACACCGGCTGCCCCGGTGCCATTGGCGCTGCCACCGCCGCCGCCCTGACCGCCGGCACCGCCGACGCCCGCACTGGTTGCAGAACCAGTGGCGGCACCACCGGCACCGCCGGCACCGCCGTTACCCGCGGCATCGGTCCCGAAGCTCATACCGCCAGTACCGCCACTACCGCCAGCGCCGCCGTTGATGCCGGCACCGCCGGCCGCGCCGGCACCGCCGTCCGCTCCGGCGCCGGCCACCGCCCCGTAGTTCGGGCCACCGCCTTGACCGCCGGCACCGCCCCTACCGCCGTTGCCGAGGAAGGCACCGCTGCCGTCCTTGGCCGCGTCACCACCGGCGCCACCGTTACCGCCGTCCGAGGCGGCTCCGAGCTGGCCGGGCCCGCCGAGGGAACCGTTGAACTTCTCACCGCCGACACCGCCGGCGGCGCCGCTACCACCGAGGCCGCCGATACCGCCGTTGAGGTGGGTGGCGTTCCCGTCGACGACACCGGCGGCGGCCGCGCCGCCGTTACCGGCCGTGCCGGCCGCTCCACCGTTGCCGCCGGCGCCGAAGGTGTATCCGCTGCGGCCGCCGTCACCGCCGGCGCCGGCGGCACCGCCCGTGTTGCCGTTGCCGCTGCCGCCGTTGGCGAACGTACCTGCCGCGCCGTTACCGCCGTCGCCGCCGGCACCGCCGTTGCCGCCGTTGCCGAAGAAAAAGGCCACCGAGGCACCGCCGTCGCCGCCCGCACCACCGGCGAAGCCCGCCGTGATGGCGTTGCCGCCGGCACCGCCGTCACCGCCGAGCCCCATGAACCAGCCACCGGCACCGCCGTCGCCACCGGCCGCACCGGCGCCACCGTCGCCACCGGCACCGCCGTTGCCGATCCAGCCGAGGGCGCTGCCGCCGTTGCCGCCGGCAACACCGGCCGCATCACTGTCCCAGCCGGCGCCGCCGTCACCGAACCACAGGCCGCCGTCGCCGCCGTCGGGGTTGAGCGCCGTTCCGGCCGCGCCGTCACCGATCAGGTACAACCCGGAGAAGTCGTTGATAGCGCCGTTGACCATCTCACCGAACGGGTTGTTGATCCACATCTCGAGCAGCGAGTGGATCGGGACGTAGAAGAAGCTGTTGATCAGATCCGACGTGGTGTCGGCCGCCGAGAATGCGTCCAAGCTGAAATCCGCCGGAGCGGGGTTCGGCTGGAACATGTCGGAGATCCAGTCGAAGTTGAGCAGTTCTTCGCCGTCGGCGTGCGCCGAGGGCGCAGTCGCCAACGGGGCCATGCCGAACGCCAGGAACGCGGCGACCGCGCTGCCAGCGCCGGCCACCCTGTTCAAGCGCCGCGGGCCGGTCCCGGCCTGAGCGCCACTCTGGCTGCTGGTGTGACGACGATTCATTTTCGAACACCTCTCGTGTGAACAGTCCGGTAGAGCGGTTGTGATTTCTCAGTACGGGTCATGCGACGTTCCGGTGATGCGACACCTTGGCTGTGCGGGCTTAGATACTGATGCCGAAGGCGTCCGCAATGGCCGACCAATCAAGGCCGCCCGCATCCGCCCCGCCGGTGTCGCTGCCGCCGTCGAAGAAGTCGGTGGGGATGGTGGGGATGGAGAAGCCGGCCAGCGGCGGCTCCACCCCTGGCGGGGCGCCGGCGCTCTTGCCGTCCCAGTTCCAGGCCTGCCCGCCCATCAGACCGGCCATGGCCTGCTCCCAACCCTGCAGAGCACCGAGCGGACCGACCCCGTGGCTGTCAACGGTGAGCGTGAGCGGCGCCCCGAGAAAGCCCGACGCGTCGATGGCGAAGCCGACACTGTTGAAGATCGAACCGCCGACGGCCGGCACCTCAGAAACCACGTTTCCTGCGGCGTCATACGTCGTGTACGCGGCGTTGGCCACCGCGCCGGTGCTGAACAGCCCGCCGAACGCGAAATCCAGATGCGAGATGGTGCCCGGAGGCACCACACCGTCAAGCATCGGCAGGATGAAATCGAGGTCGAGGGTGGCGCCGTTGAAGAACGCGCCGGTCATGTTGGCCATGATCTCGTTGAGGCCGTCGCCGTCGTTGATGCTGTTCATCAGCGCGATCCAGGGGCTCAGTCCGGGCCCCAGCATCCCCATGATCATTCCGCTCGCCGGTGAGGCGATGAAGTTGAGGATCGGCAGGATCGCGTCGGCATCGGTGCCGGGCGGCAAGAAGGCCGGCAGCAGTTGGGGCAGGATCGTGAACATCAGCGAGTGGCCGATGTTGAAGGTGGTGAGGTCGGCACCTCCGCTCAGCGTGTGCAGAACTGTCGTCACCGCGGTGGGGTCGTCCGCGGGGATGTTGAGCATGGTGTAGGCGTTCGAAACCGCACGCATCTGTTCCTGGATCTCGTTGACCACAACGGGGATCTGCGACGGGTCATTGAGGACGGTCTGGATCCAGGCCTGGGTATTCGCAATGAACTGCTGCGCCGCCACCTCGGGAGCGACGAAGTAGTTGTTGGCCAGCACCGTGAAGTTCTCCGCCGCGGTGTTGTACTGGTCCATCCACGGCGCCAGCGCATCGCCCAGGGTGCTGGTGAGCCCGACATCTCGGATCGTGGAGCTGCCTGCCAGCGGTGTCGCCACCGGCGTGGCGGCGATGAGGCCAGCGCCCACGATCGCAATACCCGTGGTCACGTAGGGGCGAAGGGTTTTCTGCACAGCCATCTCCTTAGGTGAGGTGCCGCCCTCGGCCGGCGCCGGGAGGGGCCCGGGGGGAGGACCCTGACGCTGCCGCGTTGTTGCTGAGATCACACTTATTTACTGATGTGAAACGGGACACTATTCGTGAAGTAGCTAAGAATCAAGCGTATGCGTCAATAAATTTCGCGGCTTTTTCAAAGCAGACACCTGCAGCAGTCCGATTTTGCCTGGTAAACGCTAAGTGAATCCTGAGACCGATCAGGGCACAAGCTCCCAATCCGCCGCACCCCGTGCCACCTGGCCACCCGCCAAACGACCATGGTCGCCGAGCCTGAGCCCGGCGACCATGGTCGCTTTCCTGTGATCGGCTACGTGCCGGGTGTCCCGTCCGCGCCGGTGTTGCCGCCCGAACCGGCCGTGCCGTCGCTGCCCGGCGTTCCGGCACCGGAGGCGGCACCGCCCGAACCTGCCGCGCCGGCGCCACCGGCACTGCCACCGGATCCCGCGGCCCCGCCGGTGCCGTTGCCGGCGCCGCCGGTACCGTGGGCGCCGCCGTTGCCACCGGCACCACCGTTGGCGCCGTTGCCGCCATTGCCGCCGTTGTAGCCGTTGCCGGTGTCGGGGTTGGTGCCGCCGGGCCCGCCGGCGCCACCGGCACCACCGCCCCCACCGCCACCACCCTTACCGCCGTTGCCGCCGGTCCCGCTGGTGGAAGCGCCGCCCGCTCCGCCGTTACCGCCTGCGCCACCGGCGTTGCCGTTACCGCCGTTGCCACCGGCGGCGTTGGGGCTGCTCGGGAGCAGCGGGATGCCACTGGTCCCGGTGGCGCCGTCACTGCCGGTGCCACCGGTTCCACCTGCACCACCGTCTCCGCCGTTACCGGCCGCCGCGGTTCCACCGGCACCACCGTTACCGCCGATGCCCGCAGTCCCGCCGCCGCCGCCGGCACCGCCAAGTCCGCCGTCGCCGCCGTCGACCGAGCCCTTCGCATCGCCACCTGCACCACCGGCGCCGCCGTTGCCACCGGCGAGCCCGGCGTAGGAATGCCCGCCGGTGCCGCCGGCGCCGCCGGCACCGGCGTGACTGCCGGTCGAGAACGGCGACGGAGTCAAGCCCTGGGCCCCGGGCGCGCCGGCCGGAGTGACCACGCCACCGCTGTCGCCACCGGCGCCGCCGTCGCCGCCGTTGCCCGCGGGGCTGCCGCTGGCCAAGCCCGAGAAGCCGTCGCCACCGCCGCCACCACGGCCACCGTTACCGCCGGATGCGGTCCCGCTGCCACCGGCACCACCGTTGCTGCCGGTCCCGGCCTGCCCGCCGCTACTGCTGCCACCTTGGCCGCCGGTTCCGCCGTCGCCGCCGATGCTGACCACGTTCGCGCCGGTCAAGCCGTCCGTCCCGTCGCCCGCCGTGCCACCGCTGCCGCCGCTGCCGGCGCCTTGCGCGAAGCCGCCGCTACCACCGGCGCCTCCGCTACCGCCGATGCTCCAGGTGTGACCGCCCTCCTGGTAGCCCAGGCCCTTGCCGCCCGCAGCACCGTTGCCGCCCGCACCACCGTCGCCGCTGGTGCTGGTGCCGCCGATACCGCCGCCGCCGCCCATGCCGCCGCGCAGGGTGCCGTCACCGCCGGCCGCGCCGTTGCCGCCGGCGCCGCCGGTGCCGGTGTTGCTTCCACCGCCCGAACCGCCGTATCCGCCCTGTCCGCCGGTGGTTGCGACCGTGGCATCGCCGGTAGCGCCGTTTCCGGCGGCGCCGCCGTTGCCGCCGTTGCCGCCGGTGCCGGTGTCGCTACCGCCACCCGTACCGCCGGCGCCACCCTGGCCTCCGAAGCCCACGGTGCCCAGGCCGCCGGTGCCGCCGTCGCCACCGGTGCCGCCGGTGTTGGCGCCCAGCGAAGTCCCGCCCTGGCCGCCCGAGCCGCCCGCGCCACCGGTGTTGTAGGGGTAGCCGGGGCTGGTGGTGCTGACGCCGTTGCCGTCGCCGCCATTGCCGCCTGCACCGCCGTTGCCGCCGGTGTCGCCGTTACCGGCGGCGCCGCCGGTGCCGCCGTTGCCGCCCTGGCCGATGTAGTCGCCGTTGGCGTCCTTGGCGCCGTCGGCACCGGCGCCGCCGTTGCCGCCGTCCGCGCCGTCACCGGTCTGTCCGGCGCTGCCGTAGAACGCGCCGGCGTAGTAGTTCGAGCCGCGGGCACCGCCGGCACCGCCGCTACCGCCCTGTCCGCCCGCACCGCCGGATCCGCCGTTGATCGCGCCGGTGACAGCGTCGCCACCGTTGCCCGCCGCGCCGCCGGCACCACCCTTGCCACCGTCGCCGAACATGAAGCCGCTGCGGCCGCCGGCGCCGCCCTGGCCGCCGGCACCGCCTGCCAGACCGCCACCGCTGCCGCCGTTGGCGACAGAGCCCGCGGCACCGTTCATTCCCGCGCCGCCGACGCCGCCGGCGCCACCGTTGCCGAAGAACCAGGCCGCGGCCGCGCCGCCGTCGCCACCGGCGCCACCGGCACCGCCCGCGGCGGTCGCGGCGCCACCGGCACCGCCGTCGCCACCGTTGCCCATCAGCCAGCCACCGGCACCGCCGTCACCACCGGCCGCACCCGCACCGCCTGCCCCGCCGTCACCGCCGCTGCCGAACATCCCGAGTGCATCGCCGCCGTTGCCGCCGGCCGTACCGGCCACATCGCTGGACCAGCCCGCACCGCCGTCACCGAACCACAGCCCGCCGTCACCGCCGTTGATCGAGTCCTCGGTCCCGGCGGTGCCGTTGCCGATCAGGTACAGACCGGACCAGGTGTTGATCGCCCCGTCGATCTGGGCGCCGAACGGGCTGGTGATCCAGGCCTGCATGGCCGCGTGCATGGGCTCGTAGAACCACTGGTCCATGATTCCGGTCCAGGAGAATGCGTCACCTGCCGCGCCGCCCGGCTCCGCAGCGCTGAACAGTGCGCCCAGGTCCCAGTTGTCACCGGTGTCGGTCAAGTTCGACGAGCCGAACAGGTCGCTGATGATGTCGCCGAGGTCGAAATCGACGTCGGCACTCGCGGGAGGTGCGGTGGCTAACGGGGCCATCCCGAAAGCCAGAAACGCGCCCACGGCGCCGGTGGCGCCGACCACCCGCTTGCGGTACCGCGCTGCGGTGTTACCAGGCTGGCTGCTGCTACGACGACTCATTTGCGAACACCTCTCCTGTGAAGCGGTTCTGAAAAGCAGTGTTGAAGGTTGTCAGGGGATTTTCGGGATGGCGGACGAGCCGGGATCAGCTGATGCCCAGCAGTGCGTTGGCGATGTCACCCAGGTCCAGGCCGGCCAATGCGTCCGATGCCGCGCCCGAGCCTGCCCCACCGTCGTCGAAGAGGCCGTCGGGCACGGTCGGGAAGTCGATTCCCGGCCACGGCGGGCCGACGTCGACCGGTCCCTTGCCGGTCCAGCCGGAACCCAGCAGCGCCCCGACCGTCTGGCCCCACGCCTCCATGGCCGCGATCGGGCCGACCGCTTGGCTCTCGATGCTGATGGGCACCCCGGGCAGCAGGCTGGCCGTGAGCGTGATCCCGAGACTGTTGAAGATCGAGCCGCCCACGGCCGAAACGTCGGTGGTGCTGCCGTCGGGGAGATCCACGCCGTAGGGCCCGACGGCCACGGTGCCTGGGGTCAGCAGGCCGCCGAGCGCGAAGTCCAGGTGGGTGATCTCGGTGCCCGCCGGCAGCAGGCCGGTCTGAGCGATCAACGGAAGCAGGCTGTCCAGGTTGAGCGTGGCCCCGTTGAGGAATCCGTTCATCCAGCTGGCCATGACCTGGTTAAAGCTGTCACCGTCTTGGATGCTGTTCATCATCGCGACCCACGGGGCGATGGACGGGCCCAGTGACCCGATGATGATGCCGCTCAGCGGTGAGGCCAGGAAGTCGACGATCGGCGTTGCGAACGAGGAGATGTCGGCCGGCAGGAATTGCGGCAGCAGCCCGAACAGCAGGTCGTGGCCGAAAGCGAGGGTGGTGAGATCCGTCCCGCTGATGGTGTGGGACGCCACCGTGCCGATGACGCCCTCGAAGCCGTTCAGCGAGACGCCGCCGGAGGCGTTCTGCAGCGTGTAGCCGGTCAGCACCGCGTCGAGGTTGGCCTGCATCTGCTGCATCACGGCCGGGATCTTCGACGGGTCATCGAGGATCTCCTGCCAGAACTGGGTCTGGTTGGCCAACATCTGCTGGAACCCCACGTTGGGGGCCAGGTAATAGTTCTGCAGGAGTGTGGTGGCGTTCTGCGACGCCTCGTTGAACACCGCCGTCCACGGGGCCATCAGGTCGGGCAGGGTGTCGCCGGCGGTGAGGGCGACGTCCCGGACGGTCGCGCCACTCGCCAGCGGGGTCGCAACCGGGGTGGCGGCGATCAGGCCGGAGCCGACGATCGCGATGCCGGCGGTGACGTAGGGGCGAAGGGTTTGCTGCACAGCCATCTCCTTAGGTGAGGTGCCGCCCTCGGCGACGCTGGGAGGGGGCCTAGGAAGGACCGGAGCGCCGCCGTGTTGCTACTTGAATCACACTTATGCACTGATGTGAAACGAAACACTAACCGTGAAGTAGCTAAGATTCAAGCATCTGCGTCAATTGAATTTATGGTGTCTTCCCAGGTCGCACTGATGTCGCTAAGGTTCCGCGGTGGTCAACCATGAGTGAACACTGAGACGGAAAGGGGGAAATGTTCCCGATCTGAAGCACCTCATGAACCACCCGACCACCCGCTGAACGACCACGGTCGCCGAGCCCGGGTGGACTCGGCGACCGTGGTCGCGTTCAGCTGTCGCCGCTGTGTGACTAGCTGCCGGGGTTGCCCCCGGTGCCCACGGCGCCGTCGGCACCCACGGCGCCCGGGTTGCCGTTGGGGGTGCCGGCGCCGCCCGCGCCGAGCGCTCCGCCGGCCCCGAGCGCGCCACCCGCGCCGCCGTCGCCGGGGGTGCCGGTGCCGGCGGCGTTGCCGCCGTTGCCACCGTTGCCACCGTTGCCGCCGCCGCCGCCGTTGGCGCCGTTGCCGCCATGCCCCTGGGCGCCACTGGTGCTCGAGCCGCCGTTACCGCCGTTACCGCCGGTGCCGGCGCTGCCGCCCTTACCGCCGCTACCGCCCGTGCCACCGGCCAGGCCGTTGCCGTTGGCGCCGGACCCGGCGCTGCCGGTCCCGCCGTCGCCGCCGTTGCCGCCGTGGCCACCGGTCCCGGACGCGCCGCCGGCGCCGCCCGTGCCGGTGTTGGAACCGCCACCGACGCCGCCGTTGCCGCCGGTGCCACCCACGCCGCCGGTACCGCCACCGGCACCGGCGCTGTTGGGCACGCTGGCGCCGTCGGCGCCGTTCCCGCCGGCTCCGCCCGCACCGCCGACGCCACCTGCGCCACCGGCAAGGTCGGTGCCGGTGGTGCCGTCGGTGCCGCTGGTGCTGGCACCACCGGCCGCGCCGGTGCCGCTGTGCCCACCGGCGCCGCCATTGCCGCCGCTGCCGCCGGCCAGGCCGTTGCCGTTGGCGTCGACGCCGCCCGCACCACCGGCACCACCGTTGCCGGCCGCGCCGCCGCGACCGCCGAAACCGCCGGTGCCGCCGTTGCCGGTGCCCGAGGTGCCGCCGGCGCCGGCGTTGCCGCCCTGACCGCCGGCGCCGCCGTCTTGGCCGTTGCCGCCGGCCGCGTTAGCCGAGCTGGTGCCGGCGGCGCCGGTGCCACCGGCACCGCCCGTGCCACCACCGCCGCCGCCGCCGCCGCGACCGTCGGTGGCGGCAGCACCATTACCGGCGCCACCGTGGCCGGCTTGGCCGGCGGCGCCGCCGGCCCCGCCGATCCCTCCGTTGCCGCCGTTGCCGCCGGCCAGACCTGCGCCGGTGGTGGGGTCGGCGCCGCCGGCGCCACCCGTGCCACCGGTGCCGCCGCCGCCGCCTTGCCCGCCGGTGCCGGCGTTGCCGCCGGTCCCGTTCTGCGAGGTGCCGCCGTTACCGCCCGCGCCGCCGGTGGCGCCGTTGCTGCCGTCGCCGCCGACGCCGCCGGGCGTGGTGCCCGCGGCGCCGGTGAGCAGGTTGGCGGTGGTCGATCCGGTGGCGCCGGTCGCACCCGCGCCGCCGACACCGCCGTTGCCGCCGTTGCCGCCGTTGACATCACCGGCACCGTTGCCGCCGTTACCGCCGGTGCCGCCGACGCCGCTGGAGCCGCTACCGCCGCCCCCGATGCCCCCGCTGCCGCCGTTGCCGGCTTGGCTGGGCCCGAAGCCGGCCGGGTTGCCGACGGTGGTTTGCACACCGCCGCTGTCGCCGCCGTTACCGCCGGCCCCGCCGGCTCCAGCGGCCCCGGCCTCGGCGGCACCGCCGCGGCCGCCGGTGCCGCCGTTGCCGCCCGAGGCGGTGCCGTCACCACCGTTGCCGGCCGCGCCGCCGCTGCCGGCGGCCTGGTCGCCGAAGCCTGCCCCGCCGGTGCCGCCGTTGCCGCCGTTGCCGCCCACGCTGACCACCCCGGCACCGGTGGCGCCGGCGCCGCCGTCACCGCCGAGGCCGCCGTTACCGCCGGTCCCGGTGACCCCGACCAGCAGGCCCGAGACGCCACCGCCGGTGCCGCCGGTACCGCCGTTGCCGCCCTGGCTGTAGACGGTGCCGTCGCCGGCCTGCCAGCCGGTGCTGGTGCCACCGTCAGCACCGTTGCCGCCGGCGCCGCCGATGCCGCCACTGATGGTGGAACCGCCGCCGCCGCCGAGGCCGCCGTTGCCGCCCTTGAAGGTGCCGGTGCCGCCGGCGGCGGCGTTGCCGCCGATGCCGCCGGTCATGCCGGCGCCGCCGGCGCCGCCGCCACCGCCGGTGCCGCCGATGGTCTTGATGGTGGCGTCGTCGGTAGCGCCGTTGCCGGCCGCGCCGGCGTTGCCGCCGACGCCGCCGGTGCCGGTCTCACTGGAGCCGCCGGTGCCGCCGGCGCCGCCGGCGCCGGCGGTGCCGGTCACGCCCGCTGCGCCGGTGGCGTCACCACCGCTGCCGCCGTTGCCGCCGGTGCCCCCGATGTTGGCGCCGAGCGAGCCGCCGGCGGCGGCGCCGTAGCCGCCGTAGCCGCCGTTGATGCCGTCGCCGCCGTTGCCACCGTTACCGCCGTTGCCGCCGATGTTGCCGTTACCACCGGCACCGGCAGTACCGCCTGTACCACCATTGCCGAGGTACGCGCCGGTGCCGTCCTGGAACGCGTCACCGCCGTTCCCGGCGTTGCCGCCGTCGCCGCCGTCACCGGCCTGCCCGGCCTGCCCGAGGAACGCGGAGTCGAAGGCGTTGGAGCCGCGGGCGCCGGCCGCGCCGCCGACACCGCCCTTGGCCGCGGTGCCGGCGGCGCCGTTGCCACCGTTGTAGTGGTCGGCGGTGCCGGTGGCCCCGTCGCCGCTGTTACCGCCGGTCCCGCCGACTCCACCGGTACCGCCGTTGCCGAGCAGGTAGCCGCTGACGCCACCGGCGCCGCCGTTGCCGCCGTGACCGGCCGCCGTGCCGTTGCCGTTGCCGCCGTTGGCGAAGCTGCCGTTCGTGCCGTTCGCGCCGTTGCCGCCGGCGCCGCCGGCGCCGCCGTTGCCGAACATCCAGGCCATCGCCGCGCCGCCGTCACCACCGGCGCCGCCGGAGAGGCCGGCCGCCGCGGCGACGCCTCCGGCCCCACCGTCGCCGCCGTTGCCCATCCAGACACCGCCGATGCCGCCGTTGCCGCCGATCGCACCGGCGCCGCCGTCGCCACCGGCGCCGCCGTCGCCGAAGCCCAGCGCGTTGCCGCCGTTGCCGCCGGCCACGCCGAGCACGTCGGAGTTCCAGCCGTCGCCGCCATCGCCGAACCACAGCCCGCCGTTGCCGCCGTTGACGTCGGCCGCCGTGCCGTTCGCGCCGTCGCCGATCAGGTACTGCCCGGCCATGGTGTTGATGGCGCCGTTGACCATCTCACCGAACGGGTTGTTGATCCACGCCTCGGACAACATGTGCAGCGGGGCGTAGAACAGCTGGTCGAACAGGGTGGCCGCGTTGAAGTCGCCCATCAGAGCGGACATGTCGAAGGCGTCGGCCGAGCCGGGCACATCGACATCGGCGGGCGGGACCAGCCAGTCGAAGCTGAACAGATCGTCGAAGTCGGCCTGAGCGGCCGGGGCGGGCGCCAGCGGCGTCATGCCGAACGCCAGGAACGCCGCGACGGCGCTGCCGGTACCGATCATCCGGTTGCGGTGCCGCGAGGCGGCTGAGCCTTGAGTCATGTGCGAATACCTCTCGTGCGAAAAGTCGGGTTGGGGGGTAGAAGGTTTGAGGCGGGGTCTACAGGCCGATGCCCGCCAGCAGGTCGGCGAACATGTCGCTCGCCGCTCCCGAGCCCGCGCCGCCGTCGTCGATCAGCGGCAGGCTCGAGTCGGACAGCGGTGGGGCTACGGGCACCGCGCCCTTGCCGTCCCAACCCGAACCCAACAGTGCGCCGGCGGTCTGGCTCCAGGCCTCCATCGCACCGATCGGGCCGATCGCATGACTCGAGAGGTCCAGGTTGCCGAGGATCGGAACACCGGTGAGGCCGATGCCGACGCTGTTGAGGATCGAGCCGCCGACCGCCGGTGTGGCGTCCACCAGGGAGCCGTCGGGACCAGCGACCTGGTAGGGGTTGATGGCCACGTCACCGGCGGTGAGCAGCCCGCCGAATGCGATCTCCAGGTGGCTGATCCCCAGGCCGGCCGGCAGCAGCCCGCCGGCGATCTGGTTGATCAGCGGCAGCATGGGGTCCAGATCGAGGGTGGCGCCGTTGAGGGAGGCACCGAACACGTTGGCCAGGGTGTCGCTGAAGCTGTCGTGGTCGGTGACGCTGTTGAGCAGCGCGACCATCGGGGAGATCATCGGCCCGAGTGAACCCATGATGATCCCGCTCAGCGGCGAGGACAGCATGTGGATGATCGGGATCATGTCGGCGGGGAACAACCCGCCCGCGATCGACGCCAGCGAGCCGACGAACAGGTCATACCAGCCCAGGTCCGCCAGCGAGCCGCCCGAGTACAGGGTGTGACTGAGCACCGTGGCCAGTGTCTCGTCGCTGGGGCTGTTCAGCGCGTACCCGGTCAGCAGCCCGTCGAGGTTGTGCCGGATCTGTTCGGTGACGGCGCTGATGTTCGACGGGTCGTCGAGCAACTGCTGGGCGTAGTTGTTCTGGTTGGCGACGAACTGCTGGAACGCGACCCCGGGCGCCAGGTTGAAGTTGTTGATGAGCTGGGTGACGTTCTGCGACGCAGTGTTGAAGACGTCGTCCCACGCGCTGGACGCAGTCAGTGCCACGTCACGCACCGCGCTGATCTCCGGTGCCGGCGCGACTACCGGAGTGGCGGCGATCAGGCTTGCGCCCACGATCGCGACACCGGCGGTGACGTAGGGACGAAGGGTTTGTTGCACAGCCATCTCCTTTGGTGGGGGTACCGCCCGCGGCCGGCGCTGGGAGGGGTCCGTCACGCCGCCGTGTTGCGTCTTAAATCACACTTACTCGCTGAGGTGAAACAAGACACTACCGGTGAGTAACCTAAGACACAAGCATCTTTTCAATAGGTGTTCACCACGTTTCCCTAGGTCATGCTGTTGTCGACCCGGCTTCCGCATAGTTCATCCTGGGTGGACACTGAGACTCGATAAGTGAACTTACCGCCAATCCGGAGCACTGCTGCCGATTCCCTGGTATGTCTGATGCATGCGAATCGGTGTTCAGCTGGGCTACGCGGGCGGTGGAGATTTCTCGGCAACCGCTGGGCACGTCGCCGATCTGGAGCGGGCCGGGTGCGATGTGGTCGCGGTCGCCGAGGCGTACTCGTTCGACGCCATCAGCCAGCTGGGCTACCTGGCGGCCAGGACTTCGCGGATCGAGCTGGTCACCGGCGTGCTGCCGATCTACACCCGGACCCCCGCCCTACTGGCGATGACGGCCGCGGGCCTGGACTACGTCTCGAAGGGCCGGTTCCAACTGGGTATCGGCACCTCCGGACCCCAGGTGGTGGAGGGTTTCCACGGCGTGGCGTTCGACGCGCCGATGGGCCGCACCCGCGAAGTGGTGGAGATCTGCCGGGCGGTGTGGCGCCGGGAACGGCTGTCCTATGACGGCCGGCACTACCAGCTGCCGCTGCCGGGCGGCACCGGTCTGGGCAAACCGCTGAAGCTGATCAACCATCCTGTGCGGGAACGGATTCCAATCTCCATCGCCGCGCTCGGCCCCAAGAACGTCGAACTGACCGCCGAGATCGCCGAGGGCTGGCAGCCGGTGTTCTTCTCCCCTGAGCGGGCCGGCGAGGTGTGGGGCGATGCGCTCAAAGCCGGTGCGGCCAAACGGGATCCGGCGCTGGGCCCACTGGACGTGATGGTGGGGGCTTCGCTGGCCATCGGCGACGACGTGCAGGACCGGCTGGCGTGGGTCAAGCCCCAGCTGGCGCTCTACATCGGCGGGATGGGCGCGGTGGGCCGCAACTTCTACCACAACCTGGCCACCCGCTACGGCTTCGGCGATGTCGCCGACCACATCCAGCAGCTCTACCTGTCCGGGCGCAAAACCGAGGCGATCGACGCCGTCCCCGACGATTTGGTGCGCCAGACCTCGCTGATCGGACCGCGCGGATTGGTCGCGGAGCGGATTGCGGCATTCGCCGAGGCCGGCGTGACCACGCTGTTGGCCGGTCCGCTGACCGCAGAGCCGGCCGAGGCCCTGCGCTACATCGAGGAGCTGCGCGCACTGGCGCCGAGCTGATCCGTCGCGGGGCCGAATGTGGCCCACGCCACCCCTGGGTCCAAGATGGGGGCCATGGATTTCACGCCGACGGTGACGACACCTATCGCTGGAACACTGGTCGAGCTGCTGCAGCGCCAAGCCGAAAGGTTCGGCGACAAGGTGGCCTTCAGCTTCTCCTACAACGGCGACGATGAGGGTCGCAGCGAGGTCAGCTTCCGTGAGCTGGACCGTCGTGCGCGCGCGATCGCCGCGAGCCTCCAACACCATGACGTGGTCGGAGAGCGGGTGCTGGTGCTGGTCCGGCCGGGCCTGGACTTCATCGCCGGATTCTTCGGCTGCCTCTACGCCGGTGCCGTCGCCGTGCCGGTGCATCAGAAGCTGGCGCCCAGACTGCAGGTGGTCGTCCCCGACGCCGCGGCGAGGTTCGCCCTGACTGCCACCGAGGCCCGGGAGGCCACCCAGGCCGCGGTGGCCGGCATCCCCGGAGCGCCCGAGCACTGGTTCTTCACCGACGCCGGCGCCGACCCCGCCACCTGGGTCTCCCCCGACATCAACACCGACTCCCCGGCTGCCATCCAATACACCTCGGGCTCAACCCGACTGCCCAAGGGCGTACTGCTCAGCCACGGCAACGTGCTGCACAATGTGGACGCCATCCGCCAGGCGTGGAACGGCGACGAGAACGCCAAAGGCGTGTTCTGGCTGCCGCCGCACCATGATCTGGGGCTGATCGGCGCAATCCTGCACATGGTGTACCTGGGGGCCAGCACGGCGCTGATGTCGCCGACGGCGTTCATCAAACGCCCGATGCGCTGGCTGGAACTGGTCTCGGCCCACCGCGGGGTGATCACCGCAGCGCCGAACTTCGCCTACGACCGTTGCGTGGAGACCAGTACTCCCGAAGAGCGTGCCGCACTGGACCTTTCGTGTCTGACCGTGGCCATGAACGGTGCCGAGTCGGTGCGCGCCACCTCGCTGGCCGCCTTCGCGGATGCCTTCGCGCCGGCCGGTTTTCAGCTGTCGTCGTGCTACCCGGTGTACGGGCTGGCCGAAGCCACGCTGTGCGTGTCGGCCGGCTCACCGGCGGGTGTGCCGGGCGTGCGCTACCTCGATCGCGTTGCCCTGGAACAGGATCGGGTCGTCGATGTCGCACCTGAGGACCCCGCGGCCGCGACGTTCGTGGCCTGCGGCCAGCCCCGTCAAGCCGATGTCGCGATCGTCGACCCGATGACCCGCCAGCCGTGCGGGCCCGACGCGATCGGCGAGATCTGGGTCGCCGGACCCAACGTCGCCCTGGGCTATTGGAACCGCCCGGAGGAGACCGCGGCGACGTTCGGGGCGAGGTTGGCCGCGCCGGGCGATGTGAACCGCGGGCCGTTCCTGCGCACCGGCGACCTCGGATTCCTGTGCGCCGGTGAGATTTTCACCACTGGACGCTGCAAAGACCTGATTGTGATCGACGGCCACAATTACTACCCCAACGACATCGAGTTCACCGTGCAGCAGTGCGACTCGATTCTGGTGTCGGGCCGCGGGGCGGCATTCGCGGTGGACGGCCCGGCCGGAGCCATCGAACAGTTGGTCATCGTCCACGAAGTGGACAGCAACCGGATCGCCGAGACCGATCTCGACGCCGTCATCAGCAAGATCCGCACCGCGGTGGCAACCCATCACGGGATCGCCGCCGAAGCAGTGGTTCTGGTGCATCACGTTTCGATGCCCACCACCTCCAGCGGCAAGATTCAGCGCGGCCAGACCAAGCAGCTGTTCATCGACGCCGCTCTCGCGGTGGTCACCGAGTGGCGCACGCCCACCACGGAGCTGTCACTCGAGCAACTGGAGGAGGCGGCGCGGATCGTCTCGACGTTGCAGACGTGGGGGACCCGGCCGGGCTGAGCGGGTAGCCAACTCATCGATCGGTGTCGAGGACATCGAGCACGTCGGCCACCTTGGTGACGTCGACCGTCAGGCCAAGGTGTGCCGTGCGATGCCGATATCGAGCCCTGGGCGACCCATTCCGCGCAGCAATCCCAAGGCGTGCAAGCATATTCAACGCCTTACCGACGCCCATGCCTTGTTGCTGAAGACGTTCGACTTCGGCCGCGACGTCGCTGTCCATCACCACCGTTGCCCACATTTCGTTCATCGGTCAGATGGCCATTCGCTCGTCGAGAAGCTTGCCGAATCCCATGTCGCGGATCGAGTACTCCATCAACGGGATTGGCTGATGCGTTTTCAGCCATTCACGGATCAGGGCGGCTTGAGCGTCACGCGTCGCATCGGTCAAACCCGCCTGGCGAAGCAGGGCCGGGACAGTGCTAGGGACGTAAGCGGACGGCTCGACCAAGTGGAGTTCGTCCTCAAACCTGCCCATCACGTCACCTCTACCCTGATCAGCGCCATGGCACCCGACACGCCAATATCAAGGATACGCACGGTGATACCAGCCACAAACAATAATTCGCTCTGACCTGTATATACCGGGTTTCCGAGCGGTGGAATCCACACTGCTGGCGTACCAGGCCGCGCGATGATCTGCATAATCGCCGGGGTCTGTCCGGGGTGGGTGAACTCGGGGGCTGCCTTCTCCGGGCTGACCGTCGAACTCGTGAACCGGTTCTCGATCCACTTACGTCCGGCCACCGATTCGATATTGGCGCGGCCGACCCCGAATGTCTTCTCGATGGACCGGATTCCGCGCCACAGCTCGGTATCCTCGGGCAGCGGCTGAGCCAACATGGTCAACTCCTGAGCCACCACGATCGCATCGGAGTCGACAACGCCGCCCAAGGCTCCTTGGACTCGTTCGTAGAAATGGTCCGTCCCCTGCCAGCGAGCAACAGCCACCCGCTGTCGCAGCATGGCCTTGGCTGCCTGAGCCGAGAACAGCCGGCACAGGCGTTCATGAGGGTCCACACCGCTCATGTCCCTCGCGGGTTGCTCACCGCCCCACCTGTGGCAACTCCTCGGCGGCGATCTCGCACGGGGTTTTGGGCGGGTCGGCGACCGTCGACTCTGCAGCGGGCGGCACGGGCTCGGTCTGGGCGGCTTCCTGCGCTTCACTGGGCTCGGAGACGGGTTCGGCTACCTCGGGCTCCGGTTCGGGCTCCGCCACGGCCCCGCTCTCATCGGCCGGCTCTTCTCCCGCTGGATCCTCGGCATCGTCAGCGTCTTCGGTTCCAGGCTCGGGCTCGGGGTCTTCGGCGTCGGTGGCGTCCTGGACGTCTTGGGGGTGCTCGATTTCCCGGGCCAGATCGGCGGCCGGATCATCGAACGGCCCACCGGTACCGCCGAATGCGTCGGCCAGCCGCGGGATCAGCCCGCCCAGGCCAGCCAGACCGCCCAGGCCTCCCGGTAGCCCGCCCGACGGCAAGCCCAGGTCACCGGGCAGGCCGAGCCCCGACGGCACGCCGAGGTCGGCGGGCATGTCGTCGAGGGGCACCTGCGGCGTGGGCGCAACCGGCGATGCGGCCGCCGGCTCACCCGGTGCGCCGGCCAGGGGCGCGTCGCGCATTGCGGGAACATCAGCCGGAGCCACGGCAGCGAGACGGGCAGGCTCGTCGTAGGGCACCACCGGCCCGAGGTCACCCGGCACCGCGAACACCAGACCCGGCCCGGGACCGGTCGCCGGTGCGGCCGCGGCGTAGGCGGCCGCCACGCCGTCGCGCGCGGACCGCACCGCAGTGAGCCACTGACCGCGAACGTCGTTGTCCACGTAGGGAATCACCTGTTTCTCGATGACCTCCACCGCGTGTTGGTCCCCGGAGCTCACCGCATGCGCGGCTGCCAGCCACACCGGCCGCAGCGCCCGGTCGTCGACGGCCTGCACCGCTGCCACCTTGGTGTCGACCAGCCGCCACAGCTCGTCACGCAGCACCCCGGCGCCGGCGGCGGCCGCCCGCAGCCGGGCCGTGAGCTCGGCACCTGTGTCGCAGTGCCTGCGCAGGAAGTCCACGGCGGCCTCGGCACTGGGCCCACGCCACGCCTGTGCCAGCTCGGTGAGCTGCCCGCGCTGCAGCCCCAAGGCGTCGTCGGCCGCACCGGCCAGGGCGTTCAACGCCGCACAGTCCGCGTCGAGTGCCTGCAGATCCAGGCCTGATTCACCGTCGTACATCTCGGCCAGTTGCCCGTCGTACCCGGCGAGGTCCGGATTCCGGTACCCCAGCCGGCGGCATGCCGACACGTAGGTCTGGGTGTGCGCCACCGCATCTCGGCCCTCGGCCAGCCGGGCGGCGACGTCGTATCGCGGTGCCACCTCAAGCCACCTCAACCGAGCCGATCCGCCGCGGACAACTCTGCACAGGCGTACCGGGCCGCGCCGGCGCGCAGTGCCGCGGCGATCTCGGTACTGGCCCGCGACCAGCGCGTCAGCTCGCCGGCCCAGGAATCCAGCGAACGCCGCACCGACTCACCCGCCCCGACGTGATCGCGCCCGGCGCGGCTGCCGTCGAACACCAAGCCGCCCAATCGGATCCGGGTGGCACTGTCGATGGCGGCGGCGGCCGCGTCGAAACCATCGGCCACCGACCGCAGTCCAGCGGCGTCGAGGTACACCTGTTGTCGTCCCATACCGGTTTGACGGTGCGAACGCGCTGCAGGTTCCCGGCAATCCTTCCGGGACCGGGCCGTCAGTTCCCGGCGCGAACCGCCTCGGCGACGCCGGCCGCGATCTGGCGTGCGGTGTCCTCGTCGGCGGCTTCCACCATCACCCGAACCAGCTGCTCGGTGCCGGAGGGACGCAACAGGATTCGCCCGGTGTCACCGAGTTCTTCCTCCGCGCGCTGCACCGCGGTGCGCACCGCCAGTCGCTGGACCGCGTCGGCCTTGTCGGTCACTTCGACGTTGATCAGCACCTGCGGCAGCGTGCGCATGGTCGAGGCCAGTGCGGCCAACGGAGCACGGGTCTGCGCCATCCGCGCCATCAGACGCAGGCCGGTGATGACACCGTCTCCGGTGGTGGCCAGCTGCGGCAGCACGATATGCCCGGACTGCTCACCGCCCAGGGTGAAGCCGCCGGCCCGTAGCTGCTCCAGGACGTAACGGTCGCCGACGTCGGTGGTGTGCACGGTGACGCCGGCCTCCCGCATGGCCAGGTGCAGGCCGAGGTTGCTCATCACCGTAGTGACCAGGGTGTCGTCGGCCAGCTCACCGGCGTCACGCATCGCCAGCGCCAGCACCACCATGATGGCGTCGCCGTCGATCACCTGACCTGCGGCGTCGACGGCCAGGCAGCGGTCGGCATCGCCGTCGTGCGCCAGGCCGAGGTCGGCGCCGTGCTCGAGCACCGCGGCGCTCAACGGCTCAAGATGGGTGGACCCACAGCCGTCGTTGATGTTGAGCCCGTCGGGATCGGCGTTGATCGCGATCACGGTGGCGCCCGCAGCCCGGTAGGCCCGCGGCGCCGCTTCCGAAGCCGCGCCGTGCGCGCAGTCCACCACCACGGTCAGGCCGTCGAGGCGGGTGCGAGTGGATTCGCCGAGGTGGCGCAGGTAGCAGTCCAGGGCGTCCTTGGCGTCGACCACCCGGCCCAGCCCGTCACCGATCGGGCGCAGCCCGGGGCCGGCAGCCACCAGGTCCTCGATCTGGTCCTCGGTGGCGTCATCGAGCTTGTGGCCGCCCGGGCCGAAGAATTTGATGCCGTTGTCGGGCATCGGATTGTGCGACGCGGAGATCATCACCCCGAAGGCGGCCTCATACGCGCCGGTCAGGTAGGCCACCGCCGGTGTCGGGAGCACTCCGGCGCGCAGCACGTCGACGCCCTGGCTGGTGAGCCCGGCGATGACCGCGGCCTCGAGCATCTCGCCGCTGGCGCGCGGGTCACGGCCCACCACGGCCACCCGGCGGGCGGCGCCCTGCGTCAGCCGTTGCGCCGCGGCGCTGCCCAGCGCCATGGCCAGTTCTGCGGTCAGTTCGCGGTTGGCGACCCCACGGACGCCGTCAGTGCCGAAAAGTCGACCCATGCCTATCCTTTATCCCCGCGAGCGTGCACAGTTGTACGGCGACACGCCGGTACACGCGTACAACTGCGCACCCTCGCGGTTGGACGAAGATCGATCAGCGCTTGCTGTACTGCGGCGCCTTGCGGGCCTTCTTGAGACCGTACTTCTTGCGCTCGGTGGCCCGGGGGTCACGAGTCAGGAAGCCGGCCTTCTTCAGAGCCGGACGGTCTTCGGGCTGCACGATGATCAGCGCGCGAGCCAGCGCCAGCCGCAGCGCACCGGCCTGGCCGGAGGGGCCACCGCCGTCGAGGTGCGCGTAGACGTCGAAGGCGTCCACCCGGTCCACGGTCACCAGCGGAGCCTTGATCAGCTGCTGGTGCACCTTGTTCGGGAAGTAGGCCTCCAGGGTGCGGCCGTCCAGGTTGAACTTGCCGGTGCCGGGCACCAAGCGCACCCGCACCACGGCCTCCTTGCGGCGGCCGACGGTCTGGATGGGACGACCCAGGTCCAGCGGCTCGTAGGCCGGAGTGGCCTCGGCGTGCACCTCAGTGGTCTCTTCGATCTCAACCGTCTCGACGACCTCGGGGGCCTCGGTGTTCTCGGCTTCTTCGATTGCCGTCTCGGTCATTGCGCCACCTGCTTGATTTCGTACGGAGTCGGCTGCTGAGCGGTGTGCGGATGCACCGGCCCGGCGTAGACGTGCAGCTTGCGCTGAATCTGACGACCCAGCTTGGTGTGCGGGATCATCCCGAGGATCGCCTTCTCCACGACACGGTCGGGACGGGTCTCCATCAGCTCGCCGATGCTGCGCTTGCGCAGCCCGCCCGGGTAGCCCGAGTGGCGGTAAGCCATCTTCTTCTGCAATTTGTCGCCGCTGATGGCGACCTTGTCGGCGTTGATGATGATGACGAAGTCACCGCCATCAACGTTCGGCGCGAATGTCGGCTTGTGCTTGCCGCGCAGCAGGTTTGCTGCCGCAACGGCGAGCCGGCCGAGCACCACGTCGGTGGCGTCGATGACGTACCACGAACGTGTGGTGTCACCCGCCTTCGGCGCATAGGTGGGCACAGCGCTTACCTCTTCTGTTAACTCGAGCCGGGTGGTCCCCGGTTCTTGCGGATCCCGGAGCGAGCCGGGTGCCGGTCCGGCGTGGACGGGATGCTCCTCGGCGACCGACAGTGACCCGAGAACCCGCTGTGCCATCAGGCACCGCACGCCAACGGTGGAGCCTACCGGGGGTGATCCGCGCAGGTCAAAACGGGGGACGCGCCGGTCCGGGCCGGTGTGGCCCCGTCGGCTCTCCTCCATCGGGGCCACACCGTGTTCGGGGGTGGTCTCTCCTACCTCCCCCAAGCTCCGGCGGCACGGCGGTCCGCGTCGGCGACGTCGGCCGCGCCGTCGCGCACCGCGCTGCCCAGGTCGAACAGGATCTGGTTCAGCGCGCTGACGGCTTGGCGCCATCGCAGCTGTTCAGCGTGGTAGGCCGCGGCTGCTTCCCGGGTCCAGACCTGCTGCAGGGGTGCGATCTGCGACCCCAACTCCGCCAAAGCCGTATTGAGCCGGTTCGCCGTGGAGTGGATCTCCTGACGGACGCCGTATTCGATCTCATCGAAGTTGTATGACAGTGCGGTGTCCATGGCCGGCCCGCTCAGATTCCGTCGCCGGCGGCGGCGATGTGGCGCGAGTGGTTCTCGGCGACCTCGCGCAGCGCGCGTTCGTTGAGGCGGATCGTCTCGGCGATACGCGCCAGGGCGTGGTGCAGCCGCAGCGATTCGGTGTTCCAGCGGTCCAGGACCTCCTGGAACCGGGCTGCTGCCAGGCCCGACCAGACCGATGCCGGCACGGCCCGCATCCGGCCGACGAACGCCTGCAGCATGCCCTGGATCTCCTCGTTGCGGGCGTCGGTGGCCGCCGCGACGGCGCGCATGACCTCGAAGTCGGCGCTGAGTGTCGTGCTGGATGTCGTCACATCTCCCCCTTACGTTGGTTCGGGTTGATGTCTAGTTCGACTGCCGCGGGGCCGGATCGGTTCCATCGAATTTTTCAGATCCGCCCGGATGCTCATTCTGATCGGGGCAATCATCTAGCCGAGGGCATGGGCGGAGCGCACCGCCTGCTCGCACACCGCACGCAGCGGGTCCGCACCGCCGGGCCCGGTCTGGCAGCCGATACCGATCCGCACCCCGTCGTCGACCAGCACCGCCCAGTCGACTTCCCGGCCGTCGCGAATCTCCCGGTAGGTGATGGCGGGTCGCCCCGCCCTGCTGTCAGCCGCGTCGAATCCGGTGAATACACCGGGTGTTTCGGCGTCGGCGCGTTGCAAGGCGCGCTGCAGCGGTTCGGCCACGGCGGCCAGGGTGTCGCCGGCGGCCGGCGCCTGGGTGAGGTGCAACACCAGCCGCGGGTCGGTCGGCGAGACGACCTCCACCCGGGGCGATCCGGGTCCGGCGTTGACGCGGCGCACCGGCCACCCCGCCGGAACCTGCACCGCCACACGGCCTTCCACCAGGTAGGTCATCGGGTCGGGCGGCGCGTCGTGGTGCATGCGCAGCCCCAGCGCGACGACGCCCAGCGCGGCGGCTGCCGCGGCGGGCGGCATCCATGAGCGACGGCCGGTCCGGGCCGGCTCGGGCGGTTGCGGCACCGGCGGGGACGACGGCGGTGCGCTGACCGGCAACTCGTCGAAGATCCGGTACGCACCCGGCAACCGCTCGGCGATCATCGTGGCCAGCGCGGCCGCCCCGCCCACGCTCACCGGGGCGTCGATGACGACCGCCCCCTGGTCGCGCACCCGCCGCGCCACCGCTTCGGCGACGTTGTCGGGAGCGCCGATGCGCGGCTCGGCGACGGTGCCCGCTCCGGTGATGGCCACCAGCGCATCGGCGATCTCCACGACGACGACGGCATCGGGATGCAACTGGCTGCGCGGCCGGGTGGTGACGTGATCGGCCAGGGCTTCGGCCGTGGCGGCGAACAGTTGGACACGACGGGCCGGCCACCACGACGGGTGGATGATCTCGATCGAATCGGCGGACTCCGGGCAGGTCATGACGCTGCGCAGCAGCTCGGGAAGTTCCCTCGGCTGCCCATCGACCAGGGCCACCGGATCATCGATCCACTCCAGTGCCGCCGCGGATCCCTCGGATTCGACTGCAGCGCAACATAACCGGCGGATGGTCGCCGGCCCGGCCTCGATCACCGCGCGGTGACTCACGGTTCCCAGGCCACCTGGATCCGCTGTTCCCCGCCGGTACGGGTCAACAGGATGCCGCGTCCCGGCGGCAGCGGGCCCGGGCGCACCGAGCCCATCAGTGGGGCGTCGGCGGCATCACCGCTCATCAGCAGACCCATCGCGCCCAGATCGAGCAGGGCGGCCAGCAGCGGCTCGTACATCGACCGGGCCGCACCACCGCTTCGGCGGGCCACCACCAGGTGCAGCCCGAGATCACCGGCGTGCGGCAGGTATTCCAGCAGCGGAGTCAGCGGATTGCCGGCCGCGGTGGCGACCAGGTCGTAGTCGTCGACCACCACGTACAGCTGGGGACCCGACCACCAGGACCGGGCCCGCAGTTGCTGCGCGGTCAGCTCCGCACCCGGCATGCGGCCGGCCAGTCGGTCCACGAGCCGCGGCAGCATCGTCGTCAGCGCGGGCGCTGACATGGCATACCCGGCCAGGTGTTCGGTCGTCACCACGCCGAGCAGGCTGCGCCGATAATCGACGACGAATATCTGCACCTGGTCGGCGGAGTGGGTTCGCATCAGCTCCCGGCACAGGGTTCGCAGTGCCGCGGTCTTGCCGCATTCGTTGTCGCCCAGGATCAGCAGGTGCGGCTGGCGCTCGAAATCGACTGCGACAGGGGCGAGTCCGCATTCATCGATGCCGAGCACCGGCCGGTCGTGGATCGAGAGGTCCAACGACGCGCGGTCGATGACGGCAGGCAACAGCGCGATCGGCGGCGCGACGGCCGCGCTGGGGATCGGCGACCAGCCGTCGGGTCGCGCCACCTGCATGTGCAGTCCGTCGGCTGTCACACCGCGGCCGGGCCGGTGCTGGGGCACCCGCTGCGCCTGCCGGCGACCCAGTTCGGATTCGGCCGGATCTCCCAGCCTCAGCTCGATGCGGGTTCCGATCAGGTCGCGCAACGCGGGCCGGACATCAGCCCACCGATTCGCCGACAGCACGACGTGCACACCGAAGGACAGGCCTCGGCCGGCCAGCGCGATGATCCTTGCCTCCACGTCGAATTCGCGGCCCAGGGCGGCCCAACCGTCGATCACCAGGAATACGTGGCCGGCAGGTTCACCCTCCCCGCAGCATCCGGTCTCCCGGCGCTCCAGGATCGCCTCCATTTCGGCGACCGTTCGCCGCACCAGCTCGGGTCGGCCGGAGCCGGCGACCGACCCCACCTGCGGCAGCCGATCCAATGCGTCCAACCCACCCCCACCGAAGTCCAAGCAGTAGAACGCCACTCGCGTCGCGTCATGGGTGGCGCACAGCGCCGCGATCAGCGTGTGCAGCGTCGTCGACTTGCCCGACTGCGGTGCGCCGACCACCGCCACATGTCCGGCCGCACCGTCGAGCCGCACCGTGAGCGGGGTGCGCCGCTGCTCGAACGGCCGGTCCACCACGCCGATCGGCACGCATAGTCCGGCACGTTGCCCGTCGAGCAGCTCCCCCAGCGCCGGCGCTTCCCCCAGCGGCGGCAGCCACACCCGCCGCGCCGGCGGGCCGTGCCCAGCCAGGCGCCCCAGGATCGCCTGCAGCACCGTGCGTCCGGACGGCCTGGGCGCCGGATCTTCGTGCGATGCGGCGGTGCCGTGTGATACCGCGTGGAAGGGCTGCGCGCGCCGCGGGACCGGCCGAGGATCCGGACAGTCCCCGGAGACGAAGGCCGTCTGGAATCGGGTCACCTCGCCGTCGGCGGTGCGCAGGTATCCGGCGCCGGGAGCATTCGGCAATTCGTAGGCGTCGGGTACGCCCAGGACGATCCGTGATTCTGCGGCCGAGGTCGTCTTGAGGCAGATCCGGTAGGACAGATGGGATTCCAGGCCGCGCAGCCTGCCCTCCTCCAGCCGCTGGCTGGCCAGCAGCAGATGGATGCCCAGCGAGCGGCCCAGCCGGCCGACGGCGACGAAGGTGTCCAGGAACTCCGGCTGCTGATCGAGCAGTTCGGAGAACTCGTCGACGATCACCAGCAGCGCAGGCAGCGGCGGCGCGCCTTGGCGAGCCACGTTGTAACCGGCGATCCCGGAGGCGCCCGCGGCGCGCAGCAGCTCCTGCCGCCGGTGCATCTCACCGGACAGCGCGTCCTGCATCCGCTCCACCAGCGGGGCCTCATCGGCCAGATTGGTGATGATCGCGGCGACGTGCGCCGTCTGTTCGAATCCGAGAAAGGTTGCGCCGCCTTTGAAGTCGACCAGCACCAGGTTGAGGTCCTGCGGCGCATGGGTGACCGTCATCCCGAGCACCAGCGTGCGCAGGAACTCCGACTTGCCCGAGCCGGTAGCACCGACACACAAGCCGTGCGGCCCGCTGCCCCGCTCGGCGGCCTCGTTGATGTCCAGGCACACCGGGCTTGCGTCCGCATCCGTGCCGATCGGCACGCACAGTCGCCGATCTGCTCCGCCGGCCCACCGAGCCGCCGGGTCGAATCCCTCGATGTCGTCGATACCCAGCAGTGCCGCCCAGTCGTCCGGCCCACCGGACCGCGTCACCCGATGGCCGGCCAACCGCTGCGCGCAGACCACCGCGTCGGCGACGGAGAGGAAATCCGCCCGGACGGATTCACTTGGCGGCAGCCTCCGCACAGCACCGCCTACCCCGGCAGAATCGACCACCGATAGGCCTGAATGATCGTCGACGATCACCACCGCGCGCGGTCCGGCCGGTGCGGCGTGAAAGGCAGGTGCCGAATGCTGATGATGCGGTAGCCATTTCAGCCAGTCCCAGCGCGTGGGCGATTCACTCTCAACCGCAATCGTCACGACGTCTGGGCCGTGCAACACCGCGAGCTGGCAGATCATCGCCCGTAGCAGTCCACGCATCCGATCCGGTTCGCCGTCCAGCATCAACGGTCCCGAACCCAACAGGGGCAGCGTCACCGGCACGTCGGGCACCGTGGCGTGGACGTCCAGGAAGCGGCTCAGGGCGGTGTCGGTGACGGGATCGATGACGCCCGGGCCCGCTGGTGCGGGCGCCACCAGGCGGGTGATCAGGCCCGCGGTTCCGATGCCCACCCGCACCCGGCCGAAATCGGGGTCGGCGGGCCGGCGCTCCCACCTCCGGGGTCCATCGGCAAGTATCCACAGCGCGTCGGGCTCCGGGTGGGCCCAGGTCACCGCCGCGCGCTGCGCCGCCGCGGTGATGCGGACCGAGTCACGCAGTCCAGCAAGGTAATCCAGGTAGCCTTCGCGGTCGTCGTCGATATCACCGCTTCGGCCTCGATGGCGTCCGCCCAGTACGGCCAGCACCGCCGAGGCGAGCATCATCAGCGGCAGCATCGCAAAGGCCGGGCTGCGCGGTGACCCCGAGCGGTAGAGCACCGCGGTCGCGCCGAGCATCCCGACTGCCATCACGACCGGCAGCAGCCGGATCAGCATCGCCCCCGCCTCCGGCCGCGTCACCGATGGCGGTGCGGCAACACAGATTTCACCTTCGTGAGGCATCATCGGCCGGTCCGCGTCGTATCGCAGCTCGGTCATCGGCACACCGTAGAAGGCCGCAATCCGCCCGGCAAGTCACCTGTGGACAACCGAAAACGCCCGCCCATCGCCGGCGATAGCGTGCCCCCCAGAACGAGAGCCGAGGAGGCGAGAACATGGCGGCGACAGATTCGGGCCTGCGGCGGGTCGCGGTGCACACCGAGCGCGGTCACGCCGACATGGCGTTGCCCTCGGGCGTGCCGGTGGCCGCGTTGATCGCCGCGATCGTGGACCTGCTGCCGCGCCGAGCCGACCTCCAGGAGCTGCGACCGTATCGCCTCGGCCTGCCCGGCCGTTCCCCCTTGGATGGTTCGAAATCTTTGGCACAACATGGTATTCGCGACGGAGCGGTGCTGGCACTGACGCCGGCCGAATACCCGGTGCCGGAACCGGTTTTCGACGATCCCGCAGAACAGCTCGCGGCGTCGGCGCGGGCGGCGGCCCGCCCCTGGACCCCGGCGGGGAGCCGGCTGGCCGCCGGGCTCACGGCGTCGGCGATGTCCGGGGTCGCCGGTTTCGTGGCGGTCCCCGGCGGTCCGGGTGCGCCGAACGCGATGCTCGCGGTCGCGGCGGCCGGGACCGTGGCGGCGTTGACGGTGCCGTCCAGCGGTTGCGGTCCGAGCGTGCGGGTGACGCTGTGCTGCCTGGCCGGGTTGGCCGTGCTGGCCGCCGTCGCCGGGATGGCCGCTGTGGCGACCGGGATTTCGGGACAGGTCGTGGGTGCGGCGGCGGTCGCGTCGGCGGTGGGTGCGCTACGGGCTGCGGGCCGGATCGCGGTCAGGGTCTGCGGCCCGAGTGGCACGGCGCACGTGTTGCTGACCGGGCTGGTCGCCGGTTCGGCGGCGATGGCGGTGCTGGGTGCGGGCGGCGTCGCAGTCACCGATCCGGTGCCCGGGGTCCCCCGCCTGGTCGGGGTGGCGTTCATCGCGGCGTGCGGCGCAGCCCTGGTGCTGCGGGCCCGCTCGCACGCCGACGCCCGGCAGATTGCGGCGCTGCTGGCCGGCGGGGTCACCATCTTGGGTATCGCCGTACTCGGTGCGGGTCCCGGCCCTGGGCAGGCGGCGACGGCGGTGCTGCTGGGCGGGACGGCGCTCGCGACCGGCTTTGCGGCCCAAGATGATTCCGCACTGGGCCGACGCGCCGCCGAGGTCCTGGAGAGCCTGACACTGGGCGCGCTGCTGCCGCTGGCCTGCTGGGTGGCCGGGGTGTACGGCGCTGTGCGCGGACTGGGGTAGCCGATGCGTGCCGCCCGGCTCGGCCGGATGTTGGGGGCGACGGTGATCGCCGCGACCACCCAGTGCGTGCCCTGCGCGAACGCCGTCACCCCACCCACCATCGACAGCACCCGACTGCCCGCCCCGGCACCGGCCGCGCCGGCCCGCCCCACCGTGCAGCAGACGGTGTGTACGGTGCCGGCCCGCGATCCGGGCCTCGCCGCCACCCAACTCGACGGGCTGAATCTTCCCGAACTGTGGGCCCTGACCCGCGGGGCGGGGCAGCGGGTGGCGGTGATCGACACCGGCGTCGCACCGCACCGGCGGCTGCCCGGCCTGGTGGGCGGCGGTGACTACGTGGCGAGCGGCGACGGCACCCAGGACTGCGACGGGCACGGCACCATGGTTGCCGGAATCATCGGGGCCACCACCGATCCCGCCACCGACAGGTTCGGTGGCATGGCGCCGCTGGCCACGGTCATCGGAATCCGTCAGTCCAGTACCCGATTCGGCACCGTGGGCGGGCCACCCGGGGTCGGCGATGTCGAAACCCTGGCCAAGGCGGTACGCATCGCCGCCGACCTGGCCGCGACCGTCATCAACATCTCGACGGTGGCCTGCGGACCGGCGCACGGAGTCGATGACCGTGCCCTGGGGGCCGCGCTGGCCTACGCCGTCGAGGTGAAAGGTGCGGTGGTGGTGGCCGCCGCGGGCAACACCGACGACGAATGCGGCACCGCCGAGCCGACGATCGTCACACCCGCCTGGTACGACGACTACGTGCTGACCGTCGCCTCGGTGGATGCCCAGGGCGCACCGTCGGCGTTCACCCGGCCCGGCCCGTGGGTGGACGTGGCCGCGCCTGGCGAGGCGGTGCTGTCGCTGAGCACCGTCGGTGACGACCTGGCCACCGCCACCAGCGCCACCAGCTTCGCCGCTCCGGTGGTCAGCGGTCTGGCGGCGCTGATCCGCTCGCGGCACCCGCAGTGGACTGCGCGGCAGGTGATGGACCGGATCAGGGCCACCGCGCATCACCCGCCCGGTGGCCGCGACGACGTCGTCGGCGCCGGGGTGATCGACCCGCTGGCCGCGCTCACCTTCGACGCGCCCCGGCCTACGCCGCCGCGGCCCACAGCCCCGCAGGCGCCGGCACCGGTCCCCGAACCCGAACCCGAACCCACCGGCCTGCGCACCGCGATCACCGGCATCGGGGTTCTGCTCGCCGTGCTGCTGGTGTCGATCACCGCCCGGGCCCGACGTCGCGGGTAGCGCCGGCCTGTTCCGCGCCGAGCAGCGGCCCGGCCGGCAACCCGGCCAGCATCGGCCACGGCACCGTGACGGGCGTCTCGGGCAGGCCCAGGCTACGGGCCGCTGCGGCGACGGCGACGGTGAACCGCACGCCGGTGTCGGCGATCAGGTATCCGGGTCCGGTGCCGCCCCGCACATAGGCGCTGCGGCCCGGCGGCAGGTACACCGCGTCCAGCGCCGGCCCCGGCCCGTCGGCCTGGGCCAGTATCGTCGGCGCCGCACCGTCCGGCAACGGCAGCCCGACCCCGGCCGACAGGGTGATCCCATCCGGGTCCCCGGCCCGCCAATGCGCGCACAGCGTCGTCGCGGCGGCGGGCAGTTCCACCGGAAGTGCCACCGGCACGGCGTCGACCAGCACAGCCTCGGGCACCGCATTGAGCAGCAACGCCGACACCCGCCGCGGGGCCGGCGGCGGCTGCCCGGCCGGGGCCCGCCGCCCGGAGCGCAACAGATAGTCGATCCCGGACTCCGAGCGCACCGCCACCGCCTCTCTCGGATCGATCCGCCTGGAGGCCGCCAGGTCGACCCCGGCGATCAGGGTGGTGCCGACCGCGGCGTCATCGCAGATCGACCACGTCGCGGTGTCGTCCAGTGCGCGCCCGAGCACACCGGGGGCGCCCGGAATGCCCAGCGGCGGGCCGCGCCGGGCCCGCCCGATCGCAGCCCCGTCCACCGGCCGCGGGTCCGCGGCCGTCCCGGCGATCAGGCGAGCCGACGCCAGATTGAACACCGGGTGCACGGTGTCGCCGACCCGGACATACAGCGCCCCCGAGGCACGGTCCAGCAGGATCGGCGCGTCCCCCAGGCCCGGCTGCGGCCGCAGCACCGCCAGTGCCACCGCGCCGGCCAACGCCACAGCACTCAGCAGGCAGCCGAAGGCCAGCGCGGAGCCGCCCGGCGCGGGGCCGCCCGCCGGCTGCCCGCAGCGCAGCGCACGCTCCATCCGGCGGGCCTGGAATCGGTGCGCACTGACCTGCAGCCGTGTCGTCGATTCTCTGGTCATCGGCACCCTTTCCGTGCCGGCGACGCTAGCCGGGGCCGGCGCGACGGGTGCCCGGCCATCCACAGGCCGACGGGCCACCTGCGCAGCTTGGGTACCATCCCTGTTATGCATTTCGATCGATTGCGCGGCATTTTCACGGTGGCGATGACTGTCGCCGCCCTGCTCACCGTCCCCGCGGTGGCCCCGGGCTCCATTCCGGAGGCGTCCGCCTACGACTGCCCCGACGTCGAGGTGATCTTCGCCCGCGGCACCAGCGAGCCCCCCGGTGTGGGCCGGGTGGGTCGGGCGCTGATCGACTCGCTGCGGCAGCAGACCTCCAAGAAGGTCGACGAGTATGCGGTCAACTACCCCGCCGGCCGGTTGCAGCTGGGGGGCGGTGACGGCGCCAACGACGTGATCAAGCGGGTCAAGGCCGCGGCCGACGTCTGCCCGGACACCCAGTTGGTGCTGGGCGGCTATTCGCAGGGCGCCTCGGTGATCGATATCGTCACCGGCACCCAGGTGGGCGGGATCAGCTGGGGCAGCCAGTTGCCCGCCGAATACGCCGACCAGGTGGTGGCCGTCGCCACGTTCGGCAACCCGGCCGACCGCACCGGCGGGCCGATCAGCCAGCAGAGCGCGCTGTTCGGCTCCAAGGCCATCGACCTGTGCAACCCGGGCGACCCGATCTGTCACGAGGGCCCCGGCAACGAGTGGAGCGACCACACCGACGGCTACATCCCGGCGCTGACCAGCCAAGCCGCCAACTTCGTGGCCAGCCGGCTGCGGGCTGCCGGACCGGTTCCCGCACCCGGCCCGCTGGTGCCCTGAGACCTCCACCACAATTAGTTAGATCGTCAACGCTTCTTTCGTTAGTATCGATGCCTGTGAAGGCATACCGCATCCCGGCGGCCGGCGTCGTCGCCGCAGCGCTGCTGATCAACCCGACTCCCGCGACCGTGCCGGTGGCCTTCGCCGACGGCTGCCCCGATGTCGAGGTGGTGTTCGCGCGTGGCACCAATGATTCGCCGGGTCTCGGCCGGGTGGGCGACGCGTTCGTCGGCGCCCTGCGCGGGCGGACGTCGCGGTCGGTCGGTGCCTACGCGGTGAACTACCCGGCCAGCTACGACTTCGGTCGGGCTGCCGACGGCGCCAACGACGCCAGCGGGCACGTCATGTGGATGGCGGAGAACTGTCCGGGCACCCGACTGGTCCTCGGCGGTTATTCGCAAGGTGCGGCGATCATCGACATCATCGCCGCCGCGCCGGTGCCCGGCTTCGGGTTCACCGCGCCGCTGCCACCCGAGGCAGCCGACCACGTCGCCGCGGTGGCGGTGTTCGGCAACCCGTCCAACAAGTTCGGGCAGCCGCTGACCAACAGCCCGGCGTATGGGTTCAAGACCATCGACCTGTGCACCGACGGGGACCCGATCTGCTCTCCCGGCCGTAACTTCTCGGCCCATTCGAGCTACACGCCCGGCATGACCAATCAGGCCGCCTCGTTCGTGGCGGGCCTACTCTAGCCCCTCGCCCCTTCCCGCCCCCTCTGCCCCGAGCGTGCAGAAACGTCCGCCTCCAAGTGGGGTTTTGGCGGACGTTTCTGCACGCTCGCGGCAAAGGGGCGGGGTTCAGCGGGTGCGCAGGTCCCGGGTGATCACGATGCGCGCCCCGAGCTGATCGTCCGGTGGGTAGTCCACCCCGACCAGGGTCAGGCCGCGCGCCGGGGCGGCGGTGAAGTCACTGGACCGGCGCTGCGCATTCAACAGATCGGCGCACCAGGCGACGCTGCGCCGGTGCTCACCGACGACCAGCAGTGCACCGACCAGAGAGCGCACCATCGACCAGCAGAACGCGTCGGCACTGACATGCGCGGTGACCAGGTCACCGTCGCGCTCCCACTCGAGGCGCTGCAGGTCGCGGATGGTGGTGGCGCCCTCGCGATGACGACAGAACGCCGCGAAGTCGTTGAGCCCCAACAGAGTCTGTGACGCCTGCGTCATCGCCTCGACGTCCAGGGGGCGTGGCCAGGCGGTGACGTAGCGGGCCGACTGCGGCAGCACCCCGTAGGGCGCCGTCGACAGGCGGTAGGTGTAGTGCCGCCGCAGCGCGGAGAATCGGGCATCAAAGTCGCGGGTAGTCCGGTTCACCCGCAGCACCCGGACGTCGGCCGGCAGGAAACGCGCCAAGCGCCGTGTCAGCGCCAGGAATTCCGGCTCGTCGGCGGGCCGGCCACGCGAATAGGCATGTGCGACAGCACTTTGCGGAATGTCGACGTGGGCGACCTGCCCGGTGGCATGCACGCCGGTGTCGGTGCGGCCGGCGCCGAACACCCGGACCGGAACGCGAAACACCGTCGCCAGTGTCTCTTCGAGAACACCGGCGACGGTGCGCTGTCCGTTCTGTACCGCCCACCCGGCGAAATCGGTGCCGTCGTAGGCGATGTCGAGCCGAAGTCGAACTTCGGCCCCGGACTCAGGACTCGTCAGTGGCTTCGGTGGCTTCGGGAGCCTCAGTGGCCTCGGCCGCGGAGGCGTCGAAGGCCTCGGAAGCCTCGGCCGCCGGCTCCTCGACCTTGGCTTCCTCGACCTTCTCGGCAGCCTTCTCCGCCTGAGCGGCCTTCTCCGCCTTGGCCGCGGCGCGACGCGCCCGGTCGGCCTCGTTGGTCACCGTCTTCTCCCGAACCAGCTCGATCACGGCCATCGGGGCGTTGTCGCCCTGACGCGCCTCGACCTTGATGATCCGGGTGTAGCCACCGCTGCGGTCCGCGAAGTGCGGGGCGATCTCGGCGAACAGCGAGTGCACCACATCCTTGTCGCGGATCTTCTTCATCACCTCACGCCGGTTGTGCAGCGTGCCCTTCTTGGCGTGGGTGATCAACTTCTCGGCGTACGGCCGCAGTGCCCGCGCCTTGGGCTCGGTCGTCTTGATCCGGCCGTGGGTGAACAGCGAGGTGGCCAGGTTGGCCAGCAGCGCCTGCTGGTGCGAGGACTTTCCGCCGAGGCGGGGCCCCTTGGTGGGCTTGGGCATTGCGACTTCTCCTAAATGGGGCCGGCCCCCGTATCAGGTAGGACCGGGACGGAATTCTTTTTAGAGCTGCTCGGTTTCGGCGTAGTCCTGCTCGTCGTAACCGCCCGCGTCGGCCGACCAGGTGCCGGTCGCGACGTCGTAACCGGCGACCTGCGACGGGTCGAAGCTGGCCGGGCTGTCCTTGAGCGACAGGCCCAGCTGGTGCAGCTTCACCTTGACCTCGTCGATCGACTTCTGGCCGAAGTTGCGGATGTCGAGCAGGTCGGACTCGGTGCGGGCGACCAGCTCCCCGACCGTGTGCACACCCTCGCGCTTGAGGCAGTTGTACGACCGCACCGTCAGGTCCAGGTCGTCGATCGGCAGCGCGAACGAGGCGATGTGGTCTGCCTCGGCCGGCGACGGGCCGATCTCGATGCCCTCGGCCTCGACGTTGAGTTCCCGTGCCAGACCGAACAATTCGACCAGGGTCTTACCGGCCGAGGCCAGCGCGTCCCGCGGGCTGATGGAGTTCTTGGTCTCCACGTCCAGCACCAGCTTGTCGAAGTCGGTGCGCTGCTCGACACGAGTCGCCTCGACCTTGTAGGTCACCTTGAGCACCGGCGAGTAGATCGAGTCGATCGGGATACGGCCGATCTCGGCGCCGGAGACCTTGTTCTGCACGGCCGGGACGTACCCGCGGCCGCGCTCGACGATCAGCTCGACCTCGAGCTTGCCCTTGTCGTTGAGGGTGGCGATGTGCATGTCCGGGTTGTGCACCGTCACACCGGCCGGCGGCACGATGTCACCGGCGGTGACGGCACCGGGGCCCTGCTTGCGCAGGTACATGGTGACCGGCTCGTCCTCCTCGGACGAGACCACCAGGCCCTTGAGGTTCAAGATGATGTCGGTGACATCCTCCTTGACGCCCGGGACCGTGGTGAACTCGTGCAGCACACCGTCGATGCGGATGCTGGTGACCGCCGCGCCGGGGATCGACGACAGCAGGGTACGACGAAGCGAGTTGCCCAGGGTGTAACCGAAACCCGGCTCGAGCGGTTCGATGACGAACTGCGACCGGTTCTCGGCCACGACCTCTTCGGACAGGGTCGGACGCTGCGAGATCAGCATTTTCTTCTATCTCCTTCTCGGCACCCGCTATTTGATGCCGGTCAAGTCCTGCACTGGTCAGTGCAGGGTTTTACTTCGAGTAGAACTCGACGATCAGCTGCTCGGCGAGCGGCACAACGATCTGGGCGCGCTCCGGAAGCTGGTGGATCAGGATGCGCTGACGCTCCCCGACCACCTGCAGCCAGCTTGGGACCGGCCGGTCCGTCTGGGTCTCGCGGGCGATCTGGAACGGCACCGTGTTGATCGACTTCTCGCGGACGTCGATGATGTCGTACTGCGACACCTGGTAGCTGGGCACGTCGACCTTCACACCGTTGACGGTGAAGTGGCCGTGGCTGACCAGCTGGCGGGCCATCCGACGGGTGCGGGCCAGGCCGGCGCGGTAAACCACGTTGTCCAGCCGGCTCTCCAGGATGCGCAACAGCTCCTCGCCGGTCTTGCCGCCACGACGGACGGCCTCCTCGTAGTAGCGACGGAACTGCTTCTCCATGACGCCGTAGGTGAAGCGAGCCTTCTGCTTCTCCTGCAGCTGCAGCCGGTATTCGCTTTCCTTGATCCGCGCGCGACCGTGCTGGCCGGGCGGGTAGGGGCGCTTCTCGAATGCCTGGTCACCACCGATGAGGTCGACGCCGAGCCGGCGGGACTTGCGGGTGGCGGGTCCGGTGTAACGAGCCATCTTTCGTAATCCTCCTAGACCCGGCGCCGCTTGGGCGGACGGCAGCCGTTGTGCGGCTGCGGGGTGACATCGGAAATCGCGCCGACCTCGAGGCCGGCGGCCTGCAGCGAGCGGATCGCGGTCTCACGGCCCGAACCCGGGCCCTTGACGAACACGTCGACCTTCTTCACGCCGTGCTCCTGCGCCTTGCGGGCAGCGTTCTCGGCGGCCAGCTGCGCGGCGAACGGGGTGGACTTACGCGAGCCCTTGAACCCGACGTGACCCGACGACGCCCAGGCGATGACATTGCCCTGCGGGTCGGTGATCGTCACGATCGTGTTGTTGAAGGTGCTCTTGATGTGCGCGGCACCATGCGGGATGTTCTTCTTTTCCCGCCGCCGGGTCTTCTGGCCCTTCTTGGGCCCGGTCGCTTTCTTGGTTGCCATGGGTCTTACCTGGCCTTCTTCTTACCGGCGATGGTGCGCTTGGGGCCCTTGC
The DNA here is from genome assembly GCF_020172665.1 of [Mycobacterium] zoologicum. Lineage (GTDB taxonomy): Bacteria > Actinomycetota > Actinomycetes > Mycobacteriales > Mycobacteriaceae > Mycobacterium > Mycobacterium zoologicum. The sequence goes on from NZ_CP083985.1 coordinate 3,561,877, forward strand.
GGGTGCGCGCGTTGGTCTTGGTCCGCTGGCCGCGCACCGGCAGGCCGCGACGGTGCCGCAGACCCTGGTAGCAGCCGATCTCGATCTTGCGGCGGATGTCCGCCTGCACCTCGCGGCGCAGGTCGCCCTCGACCTTCAGGTTGCGCTCGATGTAGTCACGCAGCGCAGTCACCTGGTCGTCGGTCAGGTCCTTGCTGCGCTGGTCCTTGTCGATACCGGTGGCGGCGAGGATCTCGCAGGAGCGAGTACGGCCGATGCCGTAGATGTAGGTCAGCGCGATCTCCATGCGCTTATCGCGCGGCAGGTCGACGCCCACTAGTCGTGCCATGGGTGGCATTCCCTCTTTCGTAGCGGAGGTGTTGGTCCCAGCCCGTTCCCGGTGTGAAAAGCTCCGGGGCCCGGCCTCCGATCCGGGCGTTGCTGAGCCGGCCCATCTCTAAAGATGCCAGCGGAGCTCAGTGGTACTGGGAGGTCTGCATTCAGTTGTGGTTGAAGCTGCTTGGCTAGCCCTGACGCTGCTTGTGGCGCGGGTCCGAGCAGATCACCATGACACGACCGTGCCGACGGATCACCCTGCACTTGTCGCAGATCGGCTTGACGCTGGGGTTCACCTTCACGGCTGCTGTGGTCCTGTTCTTATCGCTGGTCTGACGTACGGATGACGCTTGGAGAATTACTTGTACCGGTAGACGATGCGTCCGCGGGACAGGTCGTAGGGCGACAGCTCCACGACCACCCGGTCCTCGGGCAGGATCCGGATGTAGTGCTGCCGCATCTTGCCGCTGATATGGGCGAGTACCTTGTGACCGTTCTCCAGCTCAATACGAAACATCGCATTGGGCAGTGGTTCGACCACTCGACCCTCGACCTCGATGGCACCGTCTTTCTTGGCCATTACTCTCCGGCGATCCTCCGTGTCTGGCTTAACTGTTGTGTGCATGCGCCCGCCACGGCACAGCGCTGACCGACTGCAAAACGTGAGCCGGTGGCAGGAAGTTCCAGGTTGTCCAGGAACCCAAGACTGGGCACGCAAGAGCCGATGCGGACGCCGCACCGTCGTCCAACAATACCCGCATCCGCGCCACAGTCCAAAAGAGCCGAAAACCGACGTCGGCGGGGCCTCGCTAACCGCGGCGCTAAACCCGCGGTCCAGCTTCGCCTCTCCTCCGTCGAGCCTCGCTAACCGCGGCGCGGAAGCCGCAGCTGCCAGCGCACCACACCGGCCCACACCACCCCCAGCAGCGCCAGGATCGCCATGTCGGCCAGCCACCACCGGGCCTCGTGCGTCCACAACTGGTCGTGCGCGGCGAGCGGATCGATGGCGGTCACATCGACCGTCGCGGCAGCGGCGGCGTACCCCCACCGCGACGGCAGGTACCAGGAGATCTGGCTGAGCCCGAATCGCGTGCCGATCGGGAACATGCCTCCGGAGAACACCAGCGAGACCATGATCACCACCACCAGCATCGGCAGGATCTGCTCGGTGGATTTGGCCATCGCCGACAGCGCCAGCCCGATCACCGCCGAGACGATCGCGGTGAGCGCGAGCACCAGATACAGCTCGAGGACCGGGCTGCCCAACAGCAGCGCACCACGGGTCGGCGCACCCTTGCCGGCCACCACGATCGCGCTCAGCACCGCGGTCTGCAACAGTGCCGCGGCGCTGAACACCAGCACCTTCGCCGCCAGATACGCCGACGCCGACAGGCCCACCGACTGTTCGCGACGGAAGATGGATCGCTCCCCCACCAGATCCCGGATGGTCAGCGCTGTGCCCATGAACACCACCGAGACCAGCAGAACCAACAGGATCACCGACGCCTCTGAGGGCGAATCACTGCGTGGATCGGCGATCCCGAAACCACTGTCGCCGGGCACCACCAGCGCCAGCGCACCGAGAATGAACGGCAGCACCGCCAGGAAGGCGAAGTAGCCGCGGTCGGCCACGATCAACCGGATCTGACGACGGGCCACGCTGAAGATCTGACGCGTCAGGCTGGTGCGGGCCGGATTGCCGGCAGCGTCGGCCCCGCTGCGGGCCTGGGCCCCGAACCGTCGCACCGTCCCGGTGTCCTGCCGGCGGGCCAGGTAGTCGCGGTGCGCGGCGTCGGGGTCGGCGCTGACGAAGGCGAAGATGTCCGCCCAGTCGGTGCCGCCCATCACCGCGCCGATCTCGGCGGGCGGCCCGGAGAACGCCGTCTTGCCGCCGGGCGCCAGCAGCAGCACCTGGTCGCACATGTCGAGGTAGGTCAGCGAGTGAGTCACCACCACGACCACCCGGTCGGCGTCGGCGAGCCGGCGCAGCATCGTCATGACCTGGCGGTCCAACGCCGGGTCCAGGCCTGAGGTCGGCTCATCGAGGATCAACAGCGACGGCCCGGTGAGCAGTTCCATCGCCACCGACGCGCGTTTGCGCTGACCGCCGGAGAGCTTGTCGACCCGGGTCTTGCGGTGCGGGGTCAACTCCAGTTCATCGATGACCCGGTCCACCACGGCGCGACGATCGGCCGCGGAGGTGTCCGGCGGCAGTCGCAGCTCGGCGGCGTATCCAAGCGCCTGCTCGACGGTGAGCTGGCGGTGCACGACGTCGTCCTGGGGCACCACCCCGATCCGCGACCGCAGCGATGCGTACTGGGCGTGTACGTCGTGGCCGTCGAAGCCGACTCGGCCGATGCTGGGTTGCATTGCGCCGCCCAGCAGGTTGATCAGGGTGGACTTGCCCGCGCCCGACGGCCCGATGACCGCCGTGAGGGTTCCGGGCCGCGCGGTCAAGGACACGTCGTCCAGCAGTTGCCGGCCGTCGATGGTCAGCCCGAGCTGCTCCGCCTCGAGTCCGCCGACATGGTGATCGACGGGCCGGAGCACCAGGGTGCCGCCCGCGACGGTGAAATCGGTGTTGCCGAAGGTGACGACGTCACCGTCGCTCAGCGCGGAGCGGACGATCCGGCGGCCGTTGACGAAGGTGCCGTTGATGCTGTCGCTGTCGATAATCACCAGGCCGGCCCCGGTGGTGACCAAGGTGGCGTGCGCCCGCGACACCAGCGGATCGGCGACCACCATGTCGCTGTCGGCGCGGCGACCGATCTGAACCTCGGTGGACCGGCCGCCGCTCATGACCGGTATCGACACGGTGGGTGATTCGTCTCCCGCCGGACCCGTCGGCTTGAGCGGCGTCATGGCCTCACCCACCTCACCGTTCGGGTTGCACTGGACACCGCAAACCCTAGTGGCGGGGGCTCCGGGCCGCCTGTGAACGCGGCGGCAAGCCGCCTCTCGCATTTACTAGGATGTCCTAGTATTCTCGGGGTCGGGGCCGGCTCCGGTCCACCCACCACAGTCACGGGGATGGCGCATGACCACACAGATTTCGCACTTCATCAACGGCAAACGCGCCGCGGGCGCATCCAAGCGCACCGCCGACGTGTTCGATCCCAGCACCGGAGCGGTGCAGGCCAAGGTCCCGCTGGCCGACTCCGCCGAAGTCGACGCCGCCGTCGCCATCGCAGTGGAAGCCCAAAAGGGCTGGGCCGCATACAATCCGCAGCGCCGGGCCCGGGTATTGATGCGCTTCATCAACCTGGTCAACGAGAACATGGACGAGCTGGCCGAGCTGCTCTCCCGCGAACACGGCAAGACCGTCGACGACGCCCGCGGCGACATTCAGCGCGGCATCGAGGTGATCGAGTTCTCCGTCGGCATCCCGCACCTGCTCAAGGGCGAGCACACCGAGGGCGCCGGCCCAGGCATCGACGTGTTCTCGCTGCGCCAGCCGCTGGGCGTCGTCGCCGGGATCACCCCGTTCAACTTCCCGGCGATGATCCCGCTGTGGAAAGCCGGCCCGGCGCTGGCCTGCGGCAACGCGTTCATCCTCAAGCCGTCCGAGCGCGACCCGTCGGTGCCGGTGCGCCTGGCCGAACTGTTCCTCGAGGCCGGGTTGCCGGCCGGAGTGTTCCAGGTGGTGCACGGCGACAAGGAGGCCGTGGACGCCCTGCTGCACCACCCCGACATCCAAGCCGTCGGTTTCGTCGGCAGCTCCGACATCGCCGAGTACATCTACTCGACGGCGACCGCCAACGGCAAGCGTGCGCACTGCTTCGGCGGCGCGAAGAACCACATGATCGTGATGCCCGACGCCGACCTGGACCAGGCCGTCGACGCGCTGATCGGCGCCGGATACGGCAGCGCCGGCGAGCGCTGCATGGCGATCAGCGTGGCGGTGCCGGTCGGTGAGGAAACCGCCGATCGCCTGCGCGCCAAGCTGGTCGAGCGGGTCAACCAGTTGCGGGTCGGGCACAGCCTGGACCCCAAGTCCGACTACGGGCCGCTGATCACCGAGGCCGCCCTGGCCCGGGTCCGCGACTACATCGGCCAGGGCGTGGACGCCGGCGCCGAATTGGTGGTCGACGGGCGGGAGCGCGCCAGCGACGAGCTGACCTTCGGCGATCACAACCTGGCCGACGGCTACTTCATCGGGCCCACCCTGTTCGATCACGTCACCACCGAGATGTCGATCTACACCGACGAGATCTTCGGCCCGGTGCTGTGCATCGTCCGGGCCGCCAATTACGAAGAGGCGCTTGCGTTGCCGTCCGAGCACGAGTACGGCAACGGGGTGGCGATCTTCACCCGCGACGGCGACACCGCCCGCGACTTCACCTCCCGGGTGCAGGTCGGGATGGTCGGGGTGAACGTGCCGATCCCGGTGCCGGTGGCCTATCACACCTTCGGGGGCTGGAAGCGGTCCGGATTCGGCGACCTCAACCAGCACGGCACCGCGTCGATCCAGTTCTACACCAAGGTCAAGACCGTCACGCAGCGCTGGCCCTCGGGCATCAAGGACGGGGCCGAATTCCATATCCCCACAATGGGATAGGGCGCAATGGACACGACATTGGACGCAGAAGAACGGGTGATCGTCGAGACCGCGGCGGCGTTCGCCGAGAAGCGGCTGGCACCCTACGCGCTGGAATGGGATGCCACCCACCACTTTCCGGTGGATGTGATGCGCGAGGCCGCCGGCCTGGGCATGGCGGCGATCTACTGCCGCGAAGACGCCGGCGGCTCGGGCCTGCGCCGCCTGGACGGGGTGCGCATCTTCGAACAGCTCTCGATCGCCGATCCGGTGATCGCCGCCTACCTGTCGATCCACAACATGTGCGCCTGGATGATCGACAGCTACGGCACCGAGGAACAGCGCAAGGCCTGGGTGCCCACGCTTGCGTCGATGGAATCCGTCGCCAGCTACTGCCTCACCGAACCCGGCGCGGGCTCGGACGCCAGCGCGCTCAGCACCCGCGCGGTGCGCTCGGGCGGCGACTATGTGCTCGACGGCGTCAAGCAGTTCATCTCCGGCGCCGGCGTCTCCGACGTGTACGTGATTATGGCGCGAACCGGGGACGACAGCCCGCGGGGCATCTCGACGTTTATCGTCGAAAAGGGCACGCCCGGACTGAGTTTCGGCGCCGCCGAGCAGAAGATGGGCTGGAATGCCCAGCCGACCGCCCAGGTCGTCCTCGAAGGGGTGCGGGTGCCCGCCGAGGCGATGTTGGGTGGCGCGCAGGGCGAGGGCACCGGATTCTCGATCGCGATGAACGGCCTCAACGGCGGCCGGATCAACATCGCAGCCTGCTCACTGGGCGGCGGCCAGGCCGCGTTCGACAAGACCGGCGCCTACCTGGCCGACCGTCAGGCGTTCGGCAAGGCGCTGCTCGACGAGCCGACCGTCCGGTTCACCCTCGCCGACATGGCCACCGCCCTGGAGACCTCGAGGCTGCTGCTGTGGCGGGCGGCCAGTGCACTCGACGAGGGATCTCCGGACAAGGTCGAGTTGTGCGCGATGGCCAAGCGCTACGTCACCGACGCGTGCTTCGAGGTGGCCGACAAGGCCCTGCAGCTGCACGGCGGGTACGGGTATCTGCGTGAGTACGGTCTGGAGAAAATCGTCCGGGATCTGCGGGTGCACCGCATCCTGGAAGGCACCAACGAGATCATGCGGATGGTCGTCGGCCGAGCCGAGGCCTCCCGAGTCCGATCCGGCAGCTAGGGGCATTGATGCAAACGGTCGCGTTTCTGGGACTGGGCCACATGGGCGGGCCGATGGCGGCCAACCTGGTCAAAGCCGGTCACCCGGTGCACGGCTTCGACCCGGTCCCGGCGGCCGCCGAGACTGCCGCGGCCAACGGGGTGAGCATGCATGCCACCGCGGCTGAAGCGGTCGCCGGCGCCGACGTGGTGATCACCATGCTGCCCAACGGCGACTTGGTAAAGGCCTGCTACCTCGAAGTCCTGCCGGTCGCGAAAGCCGGCACGCTGTTCATCGACAGCTCCACCATCTCGGTCGATGACGCCCGCGAGGCCCATGCCCTGGCCGGCAAGCACGGGATCGCCCAGCTCGACGCGCCGGTGTCCGGCGGGGTGACCGGCGCGGTGGCCGGGCGGCTGGCGTTCATGGTCGGCGGCGAGGCCGATGCCGTACAGCGTGCCACCCCGGTGCTGGAACCGATGGCCGCCAAGATCATTCACTGCGGCGGGACCGGCGCCGGCCAGGCCGCCAAGATCTGCAACAACATGGTGCTGGCTGTGCAGCAGGTGGCGGTCGCCGAGGCGTTCGTGCTGGCCGAGAAACTCGGCCTGGCCGACCAGGCGCTGTTCGACGTGATGACCGGGGCCACCGGGAACTGCTGGGCGCTGCACACCAATTGCCCGGTCCCCGGCCCGGTGCCGACCTCCCCGGCGAACCGGAACTTCGAACCGGGGTTCGCCACCGCCCTGATGAACAAGGACCTGGGTCTGGCGATGGACGCGGTGACCTCGACCGGCTCAGCCGCCCCGCTGGGCAGCCATGCCGCGGCGATCTACCGCGACTTCGCCGCAGAGCACAGCGCGCAGGACTTCAGCGCGGTCATCAATCAGCTGCGGGAGAGCTGAACGTCCGTCGGCCCGCCGACTACTTCGCGATCGCCATCACCGCACCCGGCCGCAGCCAGCCGATGATCTTCACCAGCGTGGTGTCGTCGATCGCCACGCAGCCCGCCGTCGGCCCGCCGTCGGTGGTGTGGAAGAAGTAGGCGGAGCCGGCGCCGGGTACCCGGGCGTTGTTGTAGCCGATCACCACCGCGTGCCGGTACTGCGGGATTTGAAGGTTCTCACTGGCTGCCGTGTCGAACGGGCACTGGGCCTTTTTGCAGACCTGCATGGTGTTGTAGGTCGGGCTGCCCGAGTCGCTGTCCCACCAGTGATCGGACCCGACCTGCACATACGGCAGGCCTCCGCCGGGATTGGGCGCGGTGCCGAACGCCGAGTCGAGCGGGTAAACCCCCATCGGGGTCGACGGCTCACCTTCCCTCGTCCGCGGTGTGATGCCCGCCGAGCCGACATGCGCCGGAATCCCGGCCGCGACCGGTTCCCAGCCCGCGACACTCCGCTGGTAGACGTCGATGTTCGCGGTCGAATGACCCACTCCGACAACCGAAACCACCTGGGTGGCGTTGCCGACCGCATTTCCGAACCACGGGTCGACGACGGCTGCGGCCGGTGTTGTTGTCGCCGCGGTCAGACCCATCGCGCACAGCAGAACCACTAGTCGACGCACCACCTCATGGTCGATGACCGGTGGTCGCGCGTCAATCAACCAGGGCCGTGATCAGCCCGCTTCGCGGCAGCTGAACCGCGCGACCACCCGGTCGGAGTGCAACTCGCGGCACCCGGCGGCCGACAACCCGTCGTAGCCGTCGGAACCGATGAAGATCGCCGGCAGGCCGATCGCCGATGCGGTCCGGGCGCCGGCCTCGGACCCGGCGATCACCAACGTCTCACCGGCGACGATGCCCAGCTCCCACAGCGCCAGCCGGTACAGCTCGGCGTCACCGTCCGGGCCGGTAAGGTCATCGGCGCTGATCACGGTCTCGGTCATGCCGTCGCCCATGAGTTCGCGCACCCGATCCTGCAACTCCTCGCGCGGCCCGGTGCCCACCACCGCGACCCACAGGCCGGTGGAGAACAGGCTCAGCACCAGGTCGTGCAGCCCGGCGCGGGGCTCGCCGTCGGCGTCGGCAAGAGCGTCCAGATCGAAGATCACCGCCTGCAGCGGGTAAACCTCGGCATCGTGCTGCACTTGACCCCACCAGTACGGGCGGCTGGGTCCGGTCCATGTCGCGAGCTCAGTTGTGATCTGCATAACAGCCAGGGTGCCCGAAAAGGGCCCGTCCGTCCTCCCCCATTTGGGGGAACCGTCCGGGGGGATAGAAATGCCAGCGCCTATTCGGGCCCTATTGTCTTGCTATGCCCGTGCGCCTGGTCCTCGTCGACGACCACGAGATGGTGATCGAGGGCCTGCGGGCCATGCTGACGGCGTTCGCCGACCGGATCGAGGTCGTCGGACAGGCCATCAACGCCGAGCAGGCGCTGTCGGTGGTCACCGACACCGACCCCGACGTCGTGTTGTGCGACGTGCGGATGCGCGGTGAAAGCGGCCTGGACCTCTGCCTGGCGCTGCGCGAACGCGACCCGGAGCGCAAAGTCGTGATGCTGAGCGTCTACGACGACGAGCAGTACCTGTTCGAGGCGCTGCGGGTCGGCGCGAGCGGCTACCTGCTCAAGAGCGTCAGCAGCGACGACCTGGTGCACCAGATCGAGCTGGCCCACCGCGGCGAGACGGTGATCGACCCCGGACTGGCGGCGCGGGCGGTCGGCACCGCGGCGCGCCTGCAGCGTGACGAGTTCTGGCCCGGCGCCCGCCAGGGCCTGACCCAGCGCGAGAGCGAGATCCTGGCCTACATGGTCAGCGGCCTGTCCAACCGCGGGATCGCCGCCAAGCTGGTGATCGGCGACGAGACCGTCAAAAGCCACCTGCGTTCGATCTACCGCAAGCTGGGTGTCTCCGATCGCACGGGCGCGGTGGCCACCGCGCTGCGCGAGGGGATCTACCGGTGAGCCCTTCCGGCGCACCACGCCCTCGGGCCCGCAAACAGGGCGCGGTACGCGATTTCGTGGACGCCAACCACGAGCTGGCCCTGCTTCGCGAGCTCATCCAGGCTGCGTCCAGCGGGCCCGGCGTGGAGCCGCTGGCCGCCGCGGCTGCCCGGATGATCACCGCGGCCACCGGCACCGATGTCTGCTTCGTGCACGTGCTCGACGACACCGAACGCTCGCTGACGCTGACCGGCGCGACCCCGCCGTTCGACACCGAGGTCGGCAAGATCCGGCTGCCGCTGGAATCCGGGGTGTCAGGTTGGGTGGCGCGGCACCGCGAGCCGGTGGTGATCTGCGACGACAAGGAGGCCGACTCGCGTTATGTGCCGATCGAGTCGCTGCGCGGGCGCGACTTCACCTCGATGGTGTCGGTGCCCATGGAGACCGATCCGGGCGGGCTGGTGGGCGTGCTCAACGTGCACACCGTGGCGCGCCGCGAATTCACCGACGGCGACATCGAGTTGCTGCGGGTGATCGGCCGGCTGATCGCCGGTGCCATGCACCAGGCCCGGCTGCACCGGCAGCTGGTGGCCCGCGAACGCGCCCACGAGCTGTTCGTCGAGCAGGTGATCGAGGCCCAGGAGATCGAGCGCCGCCGGCTGGCCGGCGACATCCACGACGGCATCTCGCAGCGCCTGGTGACGCTGTCCTACCGGCTCGACGCCGCCGCCCGGGCGGTCGGCAACGATCCGGACGAGGCGTCGGCGCAGCTGGAGGCCGCCCGCGAGCTGGCCGGGCTGACGCTGCAGGAGACCCGGGTGGCGATCAGCGGCCTGCGCCCGCCGGTGCTCGACGACCTGGGCCTGGCCGGCGGGCTGGCCAGCCTCGCCCGATCGATTCCGGCGCCGCGCATCGAGCTGGATCTCGACGAGGTGCGGCTGCCCGAGCACATCGAGCTGGCGCTGTACCGGATCGCCCAGGAGGGCCTGCAGAACGTCGTCAAGCACGCCGCGGCCACCGTGGTGCGGCTGCGCTTCGCCGTCACCGCCGACCCCGACACCGCCCGGCTGGAGATCGTCGACGACGGCGTCGGCTTCGACACCTTCGAGCACCCGGTCGGCGGCGACGAGATGGGCGGCTACGGGGTGCTCTCGATGGCCGAGCGCGCCGAGTTGGTGGGTGGGCGGCTGAACATCCGGTCGCGTCCCGGCTCGGGCACCGCCGTCACGGCCACCATCCCGATCCCGTCGGCCACCGCCCGCGAAGCCGTCTAGAAATCCCCGGCGTTGCGCCGCAGCGTCTCGATCACGTTCGACAGGGTGCGGGACTGCTGCTCCGACATCCCGATGTCGGAGAACACCTCACGGTTGAGCGTCGCGGTCGCATCTTCCACCGTCGCGCGCCCCCGGGCGGTGATCGACACCAGCGTGGTGCGGCCGTCGGTGGGATGCGGCAGCCGCTCCACCAGCCCGGCGGCCTCCAGCCGACGGATCGCGTGGGTGACGCTGGTGACGTGCACCTGCAGCCGGTCGGACGCCTTGGCGATCGGCATGGCACCGGAGCGGCTGAACGCCAGCAGGCGTAACAGCTCGAACCGGGAGAAGCTCAGGTCGTAGGGCCGCAGGGTTGCCTCCACCCGGGCCAGCAGGATCTGATGGGCGCGCATCACCGACGTCACCGCCACCATCCCGTCGGCGACCTCTCCCCATCCGGCCCGCTCCCAATTGGCTCGGGCCAGTGCGATCGGGTCGCGGTCGTCGGGCGGGTTCATGGTCTCCCCGCCCGTCAGGCCCGCGTCAGGATCCGGGGTCCGTCCTCGGTGACCGCGACGGTGTGTTCCCAGTGCGCGGCGCGAGAGCCGTCGACGGTGACGACCGTCCACTCGTCGTCGAGGATCTTGGTCTGGTCGGTGCCCAGGGTCAGCATCGGCTCGATCGCCAGCACCGACCCGACCACCAGATGCGGCCCGCGGCCGGGCGAGCCCTCGTTGGGCAGGAACGGGTCGAGGTGCATCTCGCGGCCGATACCGTGGCCGCCGTAGCCGTCGACGATGCCGAACCCCCGCTTGAACTGCTTCGACGCGGCGCGGGCGCCCGTTTCGATGGCGTGCGAGACGTCGGTGAGGCGGTTGCCCGCCACCATCGCGGCGATACCGGCCTCCATCGCCTGCCGGGTGGCCGCCGACAGCTGCTCGTCGGCCTCGGTCAGCGTGTCGATGCCGAAGGTGACCGCCGCGTCGCCGTGCCAGCCGTCCAGGATGGCGCCGCAGTCGATGGACACCAGATCACCGGTGGCCAGCACCTCGGCCGAGGACGGGATGCCGTGCACCACCCGGTCGTTGACCGAGCTGCAGATCGACGCCGGGAAGCCGTGGTAGCCCAGGAACGACGGGGTGGCACCGGCGTCCCGGATCACCGATTCGGCGACCTCGTCGAGTTGCAGGGTCGACACACCGGCGGCAGCGGCCGCTCGCACCGCGGCCAGGGCGGCCGCGACGACGGCGCCTGCCGCGGCCATCGCGTCAAGCTCACCGGGGCTGCGATGCGGCACGACCTTGCGCCGCTTCCCCCAACCGACCACTACTTTCCCAGGGCGGTCAGGGCGCGGTCGAACACCTCGTCGAGGGTCCCCAGTGCGTCCACCACATGCAGTTCGTGCTCGTCCTGGTAGTAGTCCAGCAGCGGCGTCGTCTCCTCGCGGTAGACGATCATCCGGTTGTGGATGACCTCGGCGGTGTCGTCGGCGCGGCCACGCGCCTTGAGCCGCTTGAGCAGTTCGCTCTCGGTGACCCGGAATTCCAGGACCGCGTCGACCTTGGTCTGGCGGCGTTCCAGCATGGCGTGCAGCGCTTCGGCCTGCTCCACCGAACGTGGGTACCCGTCCAAGATGAAACCGTCAGCGGCATCCGCTTGGTCAATCCGGTCTTCGACCAGCGCGTTGGTCAGCTCCGGTGGCACCAGGTCGCCGGCGTCGAGGTACTGCTTGGCCTGGCGGCCCAGCTCGGTGCCCTCGGCGATGTTGTGCCGGAACAGGTCACCGGTGGAGATCTGCGGGACACCCAGCTTCTCGGCCAGTTTCACGGCCTGGGTTCCCTTACCGGCCCCCGGCGGCCCCAGCAATACGACTCTCACTTGAGGAACCCTTCGTAGTTGCGCTGCATGAGCTGGCTCTCGATCTGCTTCACGGTGTCCAGGCCGACACCGATCATGATCAGCACCGCGGTACCACCGAACGGCAGGTTCTGCACGGTGCCGGAGTTGCCCATCTGCAGGAACAGGTTCGGCAGCACGGAGATCACGCCCAGATAGATCGAGCCCGGCAGGGTGATCCGGTTGAGCACGTAACGCAGGTAGTCCGCGGTCGGCCGGCCGGGGCGGATACCCGGGATGAAGCCGCCGAACTTCTTCATCTCGTCGGCGCGCTCGTCGGGGTTGAACGTGATCGAGACGTAGAAATAGGTGAAGAAGATGATCAGGCCGAAGTACACCGCGATGTAGACCAGGTTCGACGGGTCAGACAGGTAGGTGCTGACGATCTTGGCCCACCAGCCGGAGCCGGAGTTGCCGCCGTTGACCAACTGGGTGATCAGCTGCGGGATGTAGATCAGCGACGAGGCGAAGATGACCGGGATAACGCCGGCCTGGTTGACCTTCAGCGGCAGGTACGTCGAGGTGCCACCGTACATCCGCCGGCCGACCATGCGCTTGGCGTACTGCACCGGGATGCGGCGCTGGCCCTGCTCGACGAAGACGACGCCGACGACGATGGCCAGCGCGGCCAGGCAGACCATGGTGAACACCACCGAACCGCGGGAGTCCAGGATGGACTTGCCCTCGATCGGGATGCGGGCGGCGATGCCGACGAAGATCAGCAGCGACATGCCGTTGCCGATGCCACGTTCGGTGATCAGCTCACCCAGCCACATCACCAGCACCGCACCGGAGGTCATCACCAGCACGATGACGATCAGGGTGAAGATGCTGTGGTCGGAGATGATGTCGTGACGCAGGCTGCAGGTCTGCAGCAGCCCGCCGTTGGCAGCCAGCGCCACGATACTTGTGGCCTGCAGGACGGCCAGCGCGACCGTCAGGTACCGGGTGTACTGCGTCATCTTGTTCTGGCCGGACTGGCCTTCTTTACGCAGCTCCTCGAAGCGCGGGATGACCACCGTCAACAACTGCACGATGATGCTGGCGGTGATGTAGGGCATCACGCCGATGGCGAACACCGTCAACTGCAGCAGCGCACCGCCGGAGAACAGGTTGATCAGCGAGTAGACCTGGGCCGCGTCACCGCCGCTGACCTCTTTGATGCACTGCTGCACGTTCTGGTAGTCCACGCCGGGCGACGGGATCGACGCGCCGAGCCGGTAGACCACGATGATCCCCAGGGCGAACAGGATCTTGCGCCTCAAGTCGACGGTCCGCAGTGATGAGATGAAAGCCGAGAACACTCTTCTCCTCCTGCGCAGCCGAGGTCCGGTCGCGGCGTGCCATTGGGCCGGATGCCTTCCAGCCCCGGTTAGTCCTGGGGTCGTGCTGCGTCTGCCTGTTCAGGCGCGTCAGCAGTCTACGAGACTAACAGCTGCATCCGGTGGGCCGGGCTGCTGTCCGGCGCCGCTGCCAGCGAACCGTCAGACGCCAAGCGTACAGTCGGCGACGGCTCGTTAAATCGGCTAACTAACTTTCCGGCGCCGCGTCGCCGGCATCGACAGAGAGGTTCGCGAATGCCACGCACCGAGAACGACAGCTGGGATCTGGCCTCCAGCGTCGGCGCCACCGCCACCGCGGTCGCCGCCGGCCGTGCCATGGCCACCCGCGGAAACGGCACTGACCGGCCATTGATCAACGATCCGTTCGCCGAGCCGCTGGTTCGCGCGGTCGGAATCGATTCTTTCACCCGGCTGGCCACCGGCGAGCTCGACGTGGCCGACCTCGCCGACGACGATCAGTCCGGGATCGCGCGGATGGCCACCAATATGGCCGTGCGCACCCGATTCTTCGACGAATTCTTTCTGGACGCGGGCGCCGCGGGCATCCGCCAAGCCGTCATCCTGGCCTCGGGACTCGACGCCCGCGCCTACCGGCTGGACTGGCCGGCCGGCACCACCGTGTTCGAGATCGACCAATCCGAGGTGATCGAGTTCAAGACTCGGGTGCTGGCCACCCACGGCGCCCAGCCCACCGCGGACCGCCGTCCGGTCCCCGCCGACCTGCGCGACGACTGGCCCGCGGCGCTGCGGGCGTCGGGCTTCGACCCGTCCCAGCCGACCGCGTGGAGCGCCGAGGGGCTGCTGGCCTATCTGCCCGCCGATGCTCAGGATCGCTTGCTGGACACCATCACTGCCCTGTCGGCACCGCACAGCCGCTGCGCGATCGAGAACATCGCGCAGCTCGACGAGGCCGGCGAGGAGTCGGCACGCGAGCGCATGCAGGAGTCTGCCGCCCGGATGCGCGACCACGGGGTCGACCTCGACCTGACCGAGCTGGTCTACTTCGGAGAGCGCAATGACGCCGCCGAATACCTCGCGCGACACGGGTGGCGCCTGGCCAGCCGCACCATCAACGAGCTCTACGCCGAGCACGGGCTGCCGCTGCTCGACGGCACCGACGGTCACGCCGGACTGACCTACGTCAGTGCGGTTTTGGGAGGAGGACAGTGATGGAACGCACCGGCGGTGCACGATCCCCTGGGGACACCTGGGACCTGGCGTCCAGCGTGGGCACCACGGCGACCATGGTCGCCGCAGCCCGCGCGCTGGCCAGCCGGGAGGCCGATCCCCTGATCGACGACCCGTTCGCCGCGCCGCTGGTGCGTGCGGTCGGGATCGACTTCTTCAACCGGCTGCTCGACGGTGAGCTCGACCCGGCCGTCGCACAGGACGCCACCACCGCCGCGCGCCCGATGACCGATGTGATGGCGGTGCGCACCCGGTTCTTCGATGACTTCTTCCTCGCTGCCGGCGCGGCGGGCATCCGCCAGGCGGTCATCCTGGCCGCCGGGCTGGATTCGCGGGCCTACCGGCTGGGCTGGCCGCAGGGCAGCGTCGTCTACGAGATCGACCAGCCCGAGGTGATCGAGTTCAAGTCCGCCACGCTGGCCGCCCTGGGCGCCGAACCGACGGCACTGCGCCGCACGGTGGCCGTCGACCTACGCGACGACTGGCCGGAAGCGTTGCGCCGCAGTGGTTTCGATGCGACGCAACCGACCGCGTGGAGCGCAGAGGGACTGCTGGTCTACCTTCCGCCGGACGCGCAGGACCGGCTGTTCGACAGCATCACCGCGTCGAGCGCGCCGGGCAGCCGGCTGGCCACCGAGTACCACCCCGACGGCGCCGCCACACTGGGCGACTCGAACGACTCGGTGGGCAAACGCTTCGCCGAGCACGGCCTGGATCTCGACTTCGCCAACCTGGTCTACGCCGGGGAGCGCAGGCCCGCAGGCGACTATCTGACCGAACTGGGCTGGCAGGTCAGCGGCTGCAGCCGGCTGGAGTTGTTCGAGGCCTACGGTCGCAGGTTCCCCGACGACCCCCTGGTGACGCGGATGCGCAACTCGGTGGCGATCGAGGCCGTTTTCGGCTAGCTCAGGTCGAGGCCGAGCAGGCTCGAGGGGTCGGTGAACTCCGCCGACAACGGCGGGTCGGTCGGCTCGATGGTTCCGACTCCGGTCATGTGCGCGACAACCTGGGCCAGCGCCTCGGTCGCATCCACCCCCAGACCGCCGACGAACTGGACGACCTGCTGAGCGGCTTCGGCCAACCCGCTGACCAGGAATATGTCCTGATCGACGATCCCCTGCAGGTAATCGCTGAGCTGGGTGACGGCTTTGTCGATGAAGTACGGGATGGACGTGAAGACCGTGCGGATGGCCAGCGTGATGTCGTCGCCGATGTTCGGGTAGCCGACCAGCGACATCGCGGCTTGGAGCGCCTGCGCCAGGTCGACGGGCTGCACGATGCTGTTCGTGACGCTCGGGTCGCTGAACATCGAGACACCGTCGAAGTCCGAGCGCATCGGGGCCCCGAAGAGCGCCAGGATCGTCGGCGTGATGTCGGCGATGGAGTAGTTCAGGTTCTGGCTGCCGTCGGTGGCGTCATGGCCGGCCTGATCGAAGATGACGAACTGCTGAGTCTCGTTGGGCGACTGGAAGCCGTGCCCGAACCCCAGCGACTGCTGGTGGCCGTGGTCGGTGGTGATGATGACCGACCAGTCGTCGCCGGTCGCCGCCTTGGCCTGCTCTACCGCGGCCAGGATCTGCGCGATGTTGGCTCCGACATTGACGACGGCTTGGGCGTATTCGGGCGACCCGCCGCCGAACCCGTGGCCGGCCTCGTCGACCTGCACCTGGTAGGAGAACAGGAAGCTCGAGATGTCGTCAGGGTTGTCCATGGTCGCCAAGATCTGGGCGACGGTAGCCGCGGTGACCTGCGCGTCGGTGTTGGCCCAGGTGGTGTCGAAGGGGATGTAGGTGCTGCTGTCGGCCCCGGTGCCACCCGCCGTCCCGATGTCGTTGATGTAGTCCCAGTCGGCGATCACCGAGGTATGGATGTCCGGGTTGTAGTGCTCCAGCAGGTTGAACACCGTCGGCCACTTGTCGTACGGGTCGGGGGTGAACAGGTTGTTGATCACACCGTGCTTGTCGTCCCACACCCCCGTGAGGATCGTCGACCAGGACGGACCGGAGATCGTGGTGTGGCCGACCTCGTTGGCGGCGCCGGTGATGCCGTTGTTCATCGCCGTCGTGAAGCCGCTGTCGGGGCCGTTGGCGTACTCGAGGATCTTTGACAGGTTGGTGCCGTCGGTGCCGATCAGCAGGACGTGCTCGGCGGCAAGCCACCAGTCCGCGCTGTGCAGCACGGACAGCGGAGCCCCGATGGCCGCTCCGGTTCCGGCCACCAGGCCCGCGACGGTCGCACCACACAGGAATTGCTTGATAGTCGTCACGATGTGCCTTCCCTCGCCGAGGCTGAACAGCCCATATTCGCGCGATCCTAACAGGGCCCCCAGCGAAAACACAGGTTATTCGACGAATTCACTAACGTGACCTATGGGTAAATCTATGGGATCATGCGCACCGATGGTGCTCAAGGTTGAGGTTCCACCGGACCTGATCGGCGGGGACGTCGATGCGGGCTACGGCAGAGTCGCCGATGCGTTCCGCGCGAACTTCGCGAGCGGCCGTGAAGTGGGCGCAGCGGTGTCGGTGTATCGCGACGGCATCAAGGTTGTGGACCTGTGGGGCGGCTACCGCAACGGCCTGACCGGGGAACCCTGGCAGGCCGTCCGGTTGCCTGCCGGGCGACGTGGACCCCTGGGCGGGCGACTACAACCGCGACGAGGTGCGACGGGTGGAGATCCCGTCGGCCAACGGGATCGGAACGGCCGCGTCGATCGCCCGGCTCTATGGCGCGGCGGCGACCGCGGATACCGCGTTGGGGCTGAGCGCTGGTGTTCGCGACGAACTCGCCGCCGTCCCGGCACCACCGAGTCGCGGCGAACGGGACAAGGTGCTCAAGGTCAAGGGGAGATTCTCGCTGGGGTTGTCCAAGCCCGGGTTCGGCGCGGTCTTCGGTTCCTCGGATAAGGCCTACGGCACACCGGGTTTCGGTGGTTCATTCGGCTTCGCCGACCCCGATAGCGGTGTCGGGTTCTCCTATGTCATGAACCGCCTGGGATTTCACCTCTACAGCGATCCGCGGGAACTCGCTCTGCGCCAGGCGCTGTTCCGGGACGTGTTGGGTGTCCGGCCGCAGGCGTGAGGCTTACATGTGCTCCGGGCAGTAGTGCGCGGTCGAGATCGCGGCGAACTCCCCCGCCTTCTGAATGGTGAAACCGGGGTTGGTGGTCTGCACGGCGACGACGGTGTCCATCGGGGACAGCCCCGCGTCCATCAGCTGGCACACGGCGCGGCCCGCCGAGACGGTGGCCTGGTCGCTGCCGGTGTGGCTCAGCCCCGCACCGGTCAAGGTCGCCAGGAACTGCCCGTCGACACCCGAGGGTGCGGCGTGAGCGGGGGCGGCCAAGCCGACCATTGCACTCAGACCCGCCAGCAGCAGTAACCGTTTCATGCCGCTAATCATCGGCAGCGCTGGTTACCGATGTGTTACCGAACTTTTTCTGCCACGAAAGAGTTTTGTTGAATCCGTGTTACGCCGCGCTCACCAGTGCGATTCGCCGATCCACAGCACCTGCGCCCCGCCCAGCGAGCGTTCGGCCTGCTCAACGACCCCGACCAGCGACCGCACCAGCAAGCTGCCGACTGCCTCGGTCAAGCCCCCCGCCGGCTGCGAGGACTGCCGCGGCCGGATGAACTCCCACACCGACGACCCCGGGTAGGACACCGTCCTGACCTGGGCATCGGTGTCCAGCCCGGCAAGCTCCTTGGCCCGGCGGATCGCGCTGCGCAGGCCACCGAGCTCGTCGACCAGGCCTCGTTCGGCCGCATCGGCGCCGGTCCACACCCGCCCGCGGGCCACCGCGTCCACCTGGTCGGTCGACAGGTTGCGGCCTTGGGCGACGCGTGTCACGAAGTCGTCGTAGAACAGGTCGGCTTCGCTTTCGACCTTGCCCTGCTGTTCGGCGGTGAACGGGGCGTTGATCGACCAGGCGTCGGCGTTGGCACCGGTGCGCACGGCGTCGGTGCCCACCCCGAGCCGGTCCTTGAGCTCGCGGGCGACCAGCTTGCCGGTCACCACCCCGATCGAGCCGGTGATGGTGCCCGGGTTGGCCACGATGGCGTCGGTGGCGGCCGAGATGTAGTAGCCGCCGGAGGCGGCCACCGCACCCATCGACGCCACCACCGGTTTGCCGGCCTCCCGGGCCTGCTGCACGGCCCGCCAGATGGTCTCCGAGCCGGTGACCGACCCGCCGGGACTGTCCACCCGCAGCACGATCGCGGCCACGTCGTCGTCGGCGGACGCCTCGCGCAGTGCCGCGGCAATGGTGTCGCCGCCGACGTTGCGATTGCCCAACGGCGACAGCTGTGGGCCGCCGGAGCCGCTGACGATCGCGCCGGCCACCGTCACCACCGCGACGGCCGGCTTGGCTTTGCGACCCGGGATGGGAGGTGTGGGCACCGTCGGACGCCCGGCCGTCGCGTTGGCGTAGCGCGTCACGTAGAGCCGGGGCGGGGCATCCGGGCCGTCGGCGCTACCTTCGCCGCCGGCCAGCTCGGCGATCCGGTCGTAGGCCTCGTCACGGAATCCGATCCGGTCGATCAGGCCGGCGGCCACCGCGTCGTCGCGCAGCAGCGGCGCCCGGTCGGCCAAGGCGTCGAGACCGTCGGCCTCCAGCTTGCGAGATTCGGCGACAGCCGCCCGGACCTGAGCGTGCAGGCTTTCCACCAGCGCGGTGTCGGCTTCGCGGTGCGCATCGGTGTAGGAGTCCTCGGTGAACATGTTAGCGGCCGACTTGTATTCACCGCGCGCCACGAACTGCGCCTCGATCCCGACCTTGTCCAGCGCGGTGCGCAAGAACGTCGCGTTGGTGGCGAAGCCGATCAGCCCGAGTGTCCCCGAGGGCTGCATCCACACCTCGCCGAACGCCGACGCCAGGTAATAGGACAGCGTGCCCGGGTATGTCTCGGCCCAGGCCAGCGACGGCTTGACGGCAGTGAAGGCGGCGATCGCAGCCCGCAGCTCCTGCACCGGGCCCGGCGCTGCCGCCGAAAGTTGCACCCGTGCAATCAATCCGGCCACCCGAGGGTCTTCGGCCGCGCGGTGGATCGCGTCCACCACGTCGCGCAGCACCGGCGGCTGCCCGCCAGACCGGATCAGCGCCAGCGGATCGAAGGCACCGGTCTCATGCGGCAGCGTCTGCAGGTCCAGCTCGAGTACGACGCCGGCGGGCACGCCGTGGTGGCGGGCGGTGTCGATACGACGGGCGACGCCGCGCAGGTCGTCGAGGCCGGGCAGTCCGGGCAGCAGGGAGAACATGAAATTCACCCTACCGGTGACACCGGACCTGCCCACCAGACGCCAAAGCCCCCACACGCCAGGCGTGCGGGGGCTTTCGCGACTGCTCGCGGAAGGCTACAGCTCGGTGACAGAGCCTCCGGCCGCGGTGATCTTGTCGCGGGCACTGCCGCTGAACTTGTGCGCGGTGATGTCGACCTTGACAGCCAGCTTGCCGTCGCCGAGCACCTTGACCAGCGTGTTCTTGCGGACGGCGCCCTTGGCGACCAGCTCGTCAAGGCCGATGGTGCCGCCGGCCGGGAACAACCGGTTGATATCGCCGACGTTGACGACCTCGTACTCGGTGCGGAACCGGTTGCGGAAGCCCTTCAGCTTGGGCAGCCGCATGTGGATCGGCATCTGCCCACCCTCGAACCGGACCGGAACGTTCTTGCGGGCCTTGGTGCCCTTGGTGCCGCGGCCCGCGGTCTTACCCTTCGAGCCCTCACCGCGACCGACACGGGTGCGCTTGGTCTTCGACCCGGGTGCGGGGCGCAGGTCGTGCAGCTTGATAGGCGTCATCATTCCTCCCCAGCCTGTTCAACTTCTACGAGGTGGTGCACAACCTTGATCAGGCCACGGGTCTGAGGGTTGTCCTCACGCACCACCGACTGGCGGATCTTGCGCAGGCCCAGGGTGCGCAGGCTCTCGCGCTGCTTCCAGCGGGCACCGATGATGCCGCGGACCTGGGTGATCTTCAGGTTTGCCATGATTACGCCGTGCCTTCCCGCGCCGCCGCGGCAGCCAGGGCTTCGCTCTCGCGACGCGCCTTGAGCATGGCGGCCGGCGCCACATCTTCGATGGGCAGGCCACGACGGGCCGCCACCTCTTCGGGGCGCTGCAGCAGCTTGAGCGCGGCTACGGTGGCGTGCACCACGTTGATCGCGTTGTCGCTGCCCAGCGACTTCGACAAGATGTCGTGCACGCCGGCGCATTCCAGCACCGCACGCACCGCGCCACCGGCGATCACACCGGTACCGGGGCTGGCGGGACGCAGGAACACCACACCGGCAGCGGCCTCGCCCTGCACCGGGTGGGTGATGGTGCCACCGATCAGCGGCACCCGGAAGAAGCCCTTGCGGGCCTCCTCGACACCCTTGGCGATCGCGGCCGGCACCTCCTTGGCCTTGCCGTAACCGACACCGACCAGGCCGTTGCCGTCGCCGACGATCACCAGCGCGGTGAAGCTGAACCGGCGGCCACCCTTGACCACCTTGGACACCCGGTTGATCGCGACGACGCGCTCCAGGTAGTTGCTCTTCTCGCCATCACGGCTATCACGTCCACCGCGGCCACCGTCGCGGCCGCCACGGCCACCCCGGTTGTCTCGGTTGTCGCCGCGGTGACCCGTGTCGGGACCTGCCGAGGCTGTCGGCTGCTCCGCCATCATGCGGTCCTTCCAGTCATGTTCACGTCAGTCATCAGAACTTCAATCCGCCCTCGCGCGCCGCGTCCGCCAGCGCCGCGATCCGCCCACCATAGGTGTAGCCACCCCGGTCGAACACCACGGTGTCCACGCCGGCGGCCTTGGCACGCTCGGCGATCAGCTGGCCGACCCGCACGCTGTGGGCCTTCTTGTCGCCGTCCACGCCACGCACGTCGGCCTCGATCGACGACGCCGCTGCAACGGTGTGGCCGGCCAGGTCGTCCACCAACTGGACGTGGATGTGTCGCGAGGAGCGGTGCACCACCAGGCGCGGACGCTCGGCGGTGCCGGACACCTTCTTGCGCAGTCGCGCGTGCCGGCGGATCCGGTGCGTGCGCCGAACCTCGGAGACGTTCTGCCCGACGGGCTTGCGGTCCGTTGCTTGTGATTGCGCCATGGCTACTTACCTGTCTTTCCGACCTTGCGGCGAACCTGCTCACCCTCGTAGCGCACGCCCTTGCCCTTGTAGGGGTCGGGACGGCGCAGACGACGGATGTTCGCCGAGATCTGACCGACCTTCTGCTTGTCGATGCCCGAGACCGAGAACTTGGTGGGCGTCTCCACCGCGAAGGTGATGCCCTCCGGGGCCTTGATCAGCACCGGGTGGCTGTAGCCCAGGGCGAACTCGAGGTCTGAGCCCTTGAGCACCACGCGGTAACCCACGCCGAAGATCTCCATCTTGCGCACGTAGCCCTCGGAGACACCGGTGACCAGGTTGGCCAACAGGGTCCGGCTCAGGCCGTGCAGTGACCGGTTGCGGCGGTCGTCGTCCGGCCGGGTCACCACGATCGCGCCGTCGTCGTTGCGGGCAACGTTGATCGGCTCGGCGACGGTGAGCTCAAGGGTGCCCTTGGGCCCCTTGGCCGAAACGTTCTGACCATCGATGGTCACGTCGACCCCGGCGGGAACCGGGACCGGCTGCTTACCAATACGCGACATGTCTGCTACTCCCTCACCACACGTACGCGAGGACTTCGCCGCCCACGCCCTGTCTGGCCGCCTGACGGTCGGTGAGCAGACCCGAAGACGTGGAGATGATCGCCACGCCCAGGCCGCCGAGCACCCGCGGCAGGTTGGTCGACTTCGCGTAGACCCGCAGTCCGGGCTTGGACACCCGGCGCAGACCGGCGAGACTGCGCTCCCGGTTCGGGCCGTACTTGAGGTTCACCACCAGCGCCTTGCCCACCCGGGCGTCTTCGACGTGGTAGTCGGTGATGTAACCCTCGCGCTTGAGGATCTCGGCGATGTTGGCCTTGATCTTCGAGTGCGGCAGGGTCACTTCGTCGTGATACGCCGAGTTGGCGTTACGCAGACGCGTCAAGAAGTCCGCGATCGGGTCCGTCATAGTCATTTAGGCTGCTCCTCCACCCTCACCAGCTGCTCTTCTGCACACCGGGCAGCTCGCCGGCGTGCGCCATTTCGCGCAGGCAGATTCGGCACAGGCCGAACTTGCGGAGCACCGCGCGCGGACGGCCGCACTTGTTGCAGCGGGTGTAGGCGCGCACCGCGAACTTGGGCTTGCGGGCCGCCTTGTTAACCAACGCCTTCTTCGCCATCAGGTCACTTCTCCTTGAACGGAAAGCCGAGTGCCCGCAGCAGCGCTCGTCCTTCGTCGTCGTTCGTCGCCGAGGTGACGACGGTGATGTTCATGCCGCGCGGGCGGTCGATGGAGTCCACGTCGATCTCGTGGAACATCGACTGTTCGGCCAGGCCGAAGGTGTAGTTGCCCGAGCCGTCGAACTGCTTGGGCGACAAGCCGCGGAAGTCGCGGATACGCGGCAGCGCGATCGAGGTGAGCCGGTCCAGGAACTCCCACATCCGGTCGCCGCGCAGTGTCACACGGGCACCGATCGGCATGCCCTCGCGCAGCTTGAACTGGGCGATGGACAGCCGGGCCTTGCGGATCTCGGGGCGCTGACCGGTGATCAGTGCCAGGTCGCTGACCGCGTTGTTGATCAGCTTGGCGTCCCGGGCGGCTTCGCCGACACCCATGTTCACCACGACCTTGACCACGCCCGGGATCTGCATCACGTTGGCGTAGTTGAACTCTTTGTTCAGCGCGTCACGGATCTCTTCGCGGTAGCGCAGCTTCAGCCGCGGCTGGGTCTTCTCTGCAGTAGTCATCCCTAGATGTCCTTGCCGTTGCGCTTGGAGACGCGAACTTTCTTGCCGGTCTCGGCGTCCACCCGATAGCCGATCCGGGTGGGGTTGCCGTCGGAGTCGACGACCATCACGTTCGAGACCTGGATCGGGGCTTCCTGGGTGACGATTCCGCCCGAGGACGCGCCGGCCTCATTGGTCGAGTTCGCGACGTGCTTCTTGATCCGGTTCACGCCCTGCACCAGGACCTTGTTGCGGGCGGGGAATGCCTTGAGGACCTTGCCCTTGGCGCCCTTGTCCTTGCCGGCGATGACCAGCACGGTGTCGCCCTTGTGGACCTTCATTTACAGCACCTCCGGGGCCAGCGAGACGATCTTCATGAACTTCTTCTCGCGCAGCTCGCGGCCGACCGGCCCGAAGATGCGGGTCCCGCGCGGGTCGTTGTCGGCCTTGATGATCACCGCCGCGTTCTCGTCGAACTTGATGTAGCTGCCGTCGGCGCGGCGACGCTCCTTGACGGTGCGCACCACAACGGCCTTGACGACATCACCCCGCTTGACGTTGCCGCCCGGGATGGCGTCCTTGACGGTCGCGACGATGACATCACCGATGCCGGCATAGCGACGCGACGAGCCGCCGAGCACCCGGATGCACAAGATCTCCTTGGCGCCGGTGTTATCGGCGACCTTCAACCGCGATTCCTGCTGAATCACCAGATCTCCTCAATAAATCGGGTCGACGCGCGGCATGGCGGTACCAGCCGGAGTCTCCCCGGACGTGCGTGGTCTTGCAGTTCTTACGGAGCCGATGAGCACGCAGGGCCAGCTCGCACTGGCCGAGGTCTGCTCACGGCAACCCCTAGAGCTTAGGCGACGTGCCGCCCAGCACCAAATCGCTGCCTATTCCAGGCTCCCCCCTCGCCGAGCGTGCAGAAACGTCCACCTCGACCTGGCTTTTGCCGGACCCTGTCTCTTATACACATCT
>NZ_CP083985.1:3586297-3586424 GCF_020172665.1 [Mycobacterium] zoologicum
AAAAAAAAAAAACTTCTCTTCGGCCTTTGGTGTTGCTCTCTATCCGCATTTCTCGGCTAACATGATCCGCGTGTCTCCGCACTGCCCACACTTCTCTCACCTCCACCTGTCTATATCAGCTTCGCTC
>NZ_CP083985.1:3586524-3586606 GCF_020172665.1 [Mycobacterium] zoologicum
CCGACGTGCTCCACGACTCTTCGCGCGTCACACCAAACAGCAGTCGTGCTATACTGATCTTTTTTTTTTTTAAATGACACGC
>NZ_CP083985.1:3586647-3628270 GCF_020172665.1 [Mycobacterium] zoologicum
AGATGTGTATAAGAGACAGGGTGGTGGGTGGGCTATCCCGCCGCGCAGCGGAACCCGATGTGGCTGGTGGCGGTGTCCTGCGACTGCGGGGACCGCGCCGCCGGCCGGTAACGGTGGCAGTACTCCGGCGCGCACAGGTGGGACCCGCCCTTGAGGGCCTGACTCACGCTCGGGTCGGCGGGGCCGGTCGGCGCGCAGCAGGACTTCGCCGGCGTGTCGAGTCGGTGATGGCCGCTGAACTCGGTGGCGGTCCACTCCCAGACGTTGCCGATCATGTCGGCCAGCCCCCAGCCGTTCGGCGGGAACGTCCCCACCGGCGACGTCCCGGCCCAGCCCCGGGCGCCGTCGTTGCGATGCGGAAACGCACCCTGCCAGGTGTTGGCCATCACCACTCCCCCCGGCTTCTCCTCGTCCCCCCACGCGTAGGTGCTCGCGGCACCGCCGCGCGCGGCGTACTCCCATTCGGCTTCGCTCGGCAGCCGCCGCCCGGCCCAGCGGGCGTAGGCCGCGGCATCCGGGTAGGCCACCTGGACCACCGGGTGATCGCCCTTGGCGGTCAGGTCACTATCGGGCCCCAGCGGATTCCGCCAGTTCGCCCCTGGCACCCACCGCCACCACTGTCGCCAGTCGGTCAGGTCGACCGGCCCGGTGGTCGGGGCGAAGACCAGCGCGCCCGCTTCGGCGCGGTACAGCTTGGCCTCCTGTTCGGCAACGGTCACATACCCGGTGGCAGCGACGAACTCGGCGTACTGGTCATTGGTCACCGGATGTCGTTCGATCCCGAAGGCCGCCACCGCCACGGTGTGGATCGGGGCCTCTTCCGGGTAGAAGCTCGTCGAGCCCATCCGGAAAACCCCACCCGGGATCTCGACGAGTTCGGTCAGCATGGCATCAGTCCCGCGAAAACGCTGCAGCCAGACTCCTTTTCACGTCCAGGTACGGCTCGCCGCTGACGTCGACGGCGACATCGGCAATGGTCCCCCCGGTGAACGCGAACGGCGCCCGGTACGCCGACGACACCGCCTGGCCGGTGTTGCGCCCGACGCTCACTCCACCACCAGCCAGCGCGAACGCCCCCGGCTGGACGATCATGTCCGCAAGCGTGGCGACCACGGTGTCATCGATGTAGAGCGAGCCCTCCCCCACCGGCGTGTGGCTTCCCTCGACAGTGCCGGTGCGCTCGAACCGAACACCGAACGTGTGCTGCCCCAACGGGATCGGATCGGGCGACGACATCCACTGTTCACGCTCACCGAGGAAGTTGTAG
Source organism: [Mycobacterium] zoologicum (assembly GCF_020172665.1). GTDB lineage: Bacteria > Actinomycetota > Actinomycetes > Mycobacteriales > Mycobacteriaceae > Mycobacterium > Mycobacterium zoologicum. The sequence goes on from NZ_CP083985.1 coordinate 3,587,915, forward strand.
ACGTAGTGCAGCCGGCCGTCCTGGGCGAAGAGGACATGGCCGCCGTGCCGGGCGCCCTGCTTGAACAGCACGCCTTCGGCCGCCGCGTCGGACACGTCGACCCGCGCCAGCACCGTGAAGGACCGGCCGCGCAACTCCACGCAGGCCCCCAGCGGCACCTCGGCGGTGTGCGGGTAATAGGTGTAGCCGGTGCGGTCGCCGGACAGATACGGCCGCGTCCGGCCGGTCATCTCGAAGATGTTGAGGTCGGCCAGCGGCAGCCCGTTGTATTTCTCGGCCTCGGCGAACCACAGCGCCTTGAGTTCTTCGAGCTTCTCCGGCTCCTCACCCGCCAGGTCATGACACTGGCTGCGGTCGACAGCCAGGTGATACAGCTCCCAGCGATCGGCGTCGAAGTGCCCCCAACCGGACGGAGTTGCCGCGTGCACGGTATTGGCGAACCAGCCCTGATGCCAGATGCCGCGGGTACCGAGCATCGAGTAGAACTGCGTCTGCTTGCCCGTGGCGCCATCCGGATCAGCCAGGGCTGCTTTGAAACTCATGCCTTCCAGCGGCCGCTGCGCAATTCCGCGAACGGTGGCCGGCGGCACGATACCGAGCAGGTCATACACCGTCGGGGTCACGTCACACACGTTGACGTAGGCATCGCGCACCTCACCGCGGGCGGCGATTCCGTTGGGCCAGCTGACGATCGCCGGGTCGGCGATACCTCCCTCGTGGGAGGCGTAGCGCTTGTAGAGCTTGTAGGGCGTGTTGAACGCCATCGCCCACCCGATCGGGTAGTGGTTGTAGGTCTCCGGGCTGCCCAGCTGATCGAAGAGCTTCATCGCCTCGGAGACGGTGTCGATGTAGCCGTTGAAGAACTTGTTCTCATTCGGCGAGCCGTTGGGCCCGCCCTCACCGCTGGCCCCGTTGTCGGAGATCACCACCACGATGGTGTTGTCGAGTTGGCCCGACTCCTCCAGGTAGTCCAGGATCCGGCCGATCTGGGCGTCGGTGTAGCTCTGGAAGCCGGCGAACACCTCGGCCATCCGGGCGAACAGCCGCTTCTCGGTGTCGTCCAGGCTCTCCCAGGGCCGCACCGTGTCCAGCATCGGCCAGGGCTGCCCGTCGGCGCTGGTGACGTCGGCATAGGGGTTGATCTCGGAGAGTTCGGTGTCCGGCGGAACCAGGCCCAGTTCCTTCTGGTTGGTCAGCACGATCTCTCGATACTTCTCGTAGCCCATGTCGAAGCGGCCGGCGTAGCGGTCCGCCCATTCGGTGAACACATGGTGCGGGGCATGGCCGGCGCCCGGGCACACGTAGCCGAACCAGGGCTTGTCGGGCGCGATGGTCTGCGCGTCGCGAATGAATTCGATTGTCTTCTCGGCGATGTCCTTGGACAGGTGGTAGCCGTCCTCGGGTGCTGCCGGCGGCTCTACCGGGTGGTTGTCGTAGACCAGATCCGGGTACCACTGATTCGTCTCGCCGCCCATGAACCCGTAGAAGCGATCGAACCCCCGCTGGGTGGGCCAATGCCGCCGGGTGGCGGCCACGTTGGACTCCTCCAGCGGCGTCAGGTGCCACTTGCCGACGCAGAACGTGCTCCAGCCCGCTTCGCCCAGGACCTCCGACAGCAGTGCGGTCTCGAACGGTATGCGTCCGCTGCAGTTCGGGAAGCCGTCGGTGAACTCTTCGATGGTGGCCATACCGACGCTGGTGGCGTTGCGGCCGGTGAGCAGTGCCGCCCGGGTCGGGGAACACAGTGCGGTGGTGTGGAATTGCGACAGTCGGATGCCGCGCTGCGCGATCCGGCTCATGGCCGGCATCTCGACCAGCCCACCGAAGCAGTCCCAGGTGGCGATCCCGGTGTCGTCCCACACCAGGTAGAGCACGTTGGGCGCGCCATCGGGGGCACTCGGCGCGGCGAACGGACCCCAGTCCGGTTCGGAGTCCCGGATGTCCAGTTCGATCCTGCCGTTGAAGCCGTTGATCTTCGTCATCGCCTACTCCGCTGCCAGCCCCCAGCCCGCTCAGAGACTACCGGCTCGGGCCCCTTCGAGCAGGGTATGTTTGGCTCGCGCCCCGGTTGGTTACCCCAGCACGCGACACCTCGGGGGGGAACACATGAGAGCGCAGCACACGTTTGGGTTGAATCTGTCCTGGATGCGGGTCACCACGGTATTCCTCATCGACCTGGGGATCCTGGCGATCGCCCGGCACTGGCCTGATCAACTCGGGTCTGCCGCCCGAGCGTGGTGGCCCGGGGTCGGTCTCGCCGCTCTGGTTTCGCTGGCCGCGCTGATCACGCATCGGCGGGTGCCGCTGACGACGGTGGCGGCCGCACGGCTGGCCGATCGATTCGCTGACCCGGCGACTCTGTTGACCCAGGGCCGCACCGCGGCATTCGATCACCGCCGCCGCTACAGCCGCGACGTCGTCGGCGTCCGGGCGTACCGGGGCCGTCTGGTCACCGTGATCGCCGCCGCGCCAACGCCGCCCTCGCAGCATCGTCGGGGACCTGAACCGGTGACGTCGCTGCCGGCCGGCCTGATCGCCGAGCACCTGCGCCAGTTCGACGTTCGGTTGGACAGTATCGACGTGGTGTCGGTGCACACCGATGAAATCGATGTCCTGGCGACCGGCAACACCTGGCTGATCCTGCGGATGGATCCCATGCACAACACCGACGCGGTCGCCGTCCGCGACTCGGTGGCCGCCACCCTGGCCGCGGCCACCGAGCGACTGGCACACGACTTGCAGGAGTGCCACATCGACACTCGTGTGCTGGAGGCCGCCGAGTTCGACCAGGTCGACGCGGCCGTGTTGGCCGGCCTGCAACCCGCCCGGATCCGCCGGCGGCGGCGCCGGCTCAAGCAGCGACAACCCGAGGGACCCAAGCACTTTGCGACCACCTTCTGGGTGTCGCCGCGCGACATCGACTCGGCCAATCTGGAGCAGCTGTGGGAACCCGACGTCGACGCCACCGCGGTCACCGTCCGGCTGGCGGCGCAAAGAGGTCGAACCGAGGTGTCGGTGCTGGCGCGCTACCACAGCACTGGCCGGCTGCGACGTAAGGCCTGGGCGGGGCTGAACCGCTTCAACGGCCGTCAGTTGGCCGCCCTGCGCAGCAGCCTGCCGACTCCGACGCGCCGCATGCTCGCAGTTCCCGCCCGGACCCTGGAGCGTGACGAGGCGCTGGCGGTGCCACTCGGTCCAGCGGCCCGAGAACCGTTGGCACGGATCGAAGTTCCGGCCTGACCCGCGAAACGACAAAGCCCCGCCGAAGCGGGGCTCTACCGTCAAAAAAACTACTTGGCCTTCTCCAGGATCTCCACCAGGCGCCAGCGCTTCGTCGCCGAGAGCGGGCGGGTCTCCATCAACGAGACGCGGTCGCCGATACCGGCGGTGTTGTTCTCGTCGTGCGCCTTGACCTTCTTGGTGGTCCGGATGATCTTGCCGTACAACGGGTGCTTCATACGGTCTTCGAGCTCGACGACGATGGTCTTCTCCATCTTGTCGCTGACCACGTAGCCGATCTGCGTCTTACGGCGGCCCCGCGGCTTCTCCGTGCGGGGAGTGTGCTTGGGGCCCTTGGCCTGTGCCGTCTCTGCCATTACGATGCCTCGCCTTCAGAACCATCGGGACCGGACGCCAGGCCCAGTTCCCGTTCGCGCAATACGGTGTAGATGCGCGCGATCTGGTGGCGCACCGTACGGAGCCGACGGTTGTTGCTGAGCTGCCCGGTCGCCATCTGGAAACGCAGGTTGAAAAGCTCTTCCTTGGACTCGCGCAGCCGCTCCACGAGCTCGTCGGCGTTCAGCTCGCGCAGTTCGCCGGCGGTAACTCCCACTGCCATCAGAACTGCTCCTCTCGGGTGACGATGCGCGCCTTGATCGGCAGCTTGTGGATCGCCCGGGTCAGTGCGGCGCGGGCGATGGCCTCATTGGGGTAGCTCAGCTCGAACAGCACCCGGCCCGGCTTGACGTTGGCGACCCACCACTCCGGCGAACCCTTACCGGAACCCATGCGGGTCTCGGCGGGCTTCTTGGTCAGCGGGCGGTCCGGGAAGATGTTGATCCACACCTTGCCGCCACGCTTGATGTGCCGGTTGATGGCGATACGAGCGGACTCGATCTGCCGGTTGGTGACGTAGGCGTGCTCCAGTGCCTGGATGCCGTACTCACCGAACGTCACCGCGGTGCCGCCGCTGGCGATACCTCGCTGTTTCGGGTGATGCTGCTTGCGGTGCTTGACCTTACGGGGAATCAACATGACTTAGCTCTCCGTGCTCTGCGTTTCGGTGCCCGACTCCGGGGCTGCCGCAGTGGCTTCGGCGATCGGCTCCACAGCCTCAACGGCCTCGGTGCCTTCAGCCGCGGCGCGGCCGGCGTCGGTGCTGGTCGCGGTGGTGCCCGCCGAACCGCTGCGACGCGGGCGGGTGCCCGTCGGCCGCTCCCGGCGGGGACGGTCGGCGCCGGACGGTGCGGCGGCGGCCAGCTCACGCTTGCCACCGACCACGTCACCCTTGTAGATCCAGACCTTCACGCCGATCCGGCCGAAGGTGGTCTTGGCCTCGTACAGCCCGTAGTCGATGTCCGCGCGCAGCGTGTGCAGCGGCACCCGGCCTTCGCGGTAGAACTCCGACCGGCTCATCTCGGCGCCGCCCAGACGACCCGAGCACTGCACCCGGATGCCCTTGACGTTCGGCTGACGCATCGCCGACTGGATCGCCTTGCGCATCGCGCGGCGGAACGCCACACGGTTGCTCAGCTGCTCGGCCACACCCTGTGCGACGAGCTGGGCCACGGCCTCAGGCTGCTTGACCTCGAGGATGTTCAGCTGGACCTGCTTGCCGGTCAGCTTCTCCAGGTCCGCGCGAATCCGGTCGGCCTCGGTGCCGCGACGGCCGATGACGATGCCCGGCCGGGCGGTGTGGATGTCGACGCGAACGCGGTCACGGGTGCGCTCGATGGTCACGTCGGCGATACCGGCGCGCTCCAGACCAGTGGAGAGCAGCCGGCGGATCGCCACGTCTTCCTTGACGTACTCCGCGTACTGCTTGTCGGCGTACCAGTGCGACTTCCAGTCGGTGGTGATCCCGAGTCGGAAGCCGTGCGGGTTGATCTTCTGGCCCATTACTCTGAGCCCTCCTTCGCGTCGGACGTCTCAGGCGCCTTCTTGGCTTTAGTCTTCTCGGCGGCCTTCGGCGCCGCAGCCTTCTTGGCGGATGCCTTCTTGGCCGGCGCCGCGGTCCCCTTGCCGGAGGCGGCCTTGCTGCCCTGGGCACGACGCGCCCGAGCGGCGCTGGCGGACTGCGCCGAGCCACCCTTCACCGGGCGGCTCTCCACCACCACGGTGATGTGGCTGGTGCGCCGACGGATCCGGTACGCACGCCCCTGGGCGCGCGGCTTGATCCGCTTGGCGGTCGGTCCCTCGTCGGCGAAGACGGTGGCCACTACGAGAGTGGCCGGGTCCAGGCCGTCGTTGTTCTGGGCGTTGGCGGCCGCGCTGGCGATCACCTTGGCCACCGGCTCGCTGGCCTGTTGCGGCGCCCAGCGCAGGATGTCCAAAGCCTCGGACACCGACTTGCCGCGGACCAGGTTGATCACCCGGCGGGCTTTGCTGGCCGAGATACCCACATGGCGGGCCTTGGCGACAGCTGACGGAAATTCAGTGGTGGCACTCACCGGCGCTTAGCCTTCCGGTCGTCTTTGATGTGTCCCTTGAAGGTGCGCGTCGGGGCGAATTCGCCGAGCTTGTGCCCGACCATCGACTCGGTGACGAATACCGGGACGTGCTTGCGGCCGTCGTGAACGGCGAACGTGTGCCCGATGAAGTCCGGGATGATCGTCGACCGTCGCGACCAGGTTTTGATGACCTGCTTGGTGTTCTTCTCGTTCTGGACGTCGACCTTCTTGAGCAGATGGTCGTCGACGAACGGACCCTTCTTGAGGCTGCGTGGCATCGCTTTCCCTCCGATTCCTAGCGCTTCTTGCCGGTGCGCCGGCGTCGGACGATGAGCTTGTCGCTGGGCTTGTTCGGCCGGCGGGTGCGACCCTCCGGCTTACCCCACGGGCTGACCGGGTGCCGGCCGCCGGAGGTCTTGCCCTCACCACCACCATGCGGGTGGTCCACCGGGTTCATCACCACACCACGGACGGTCGGGCGCTTGCCCTTCCACCGCATCCGGCCGGCTTTACCCCAGTTGATGTTGGCCTGCTCGGCGTTGCCCACCTCACCGACGGTGGCGCGGCAACGCACGTCGACTCGGCGGATCTCGCCGGAGGGCATACGCAGCGAGGCGTAGGCGCCTTCCTTGCCCAGCAGCTGGATGCTGGACCCGGCCGAGCGGGCCATCTTGGCGCCGCCGCCGGGGCGCAGCTCCACGGCGTGCACCAGGGTGCCGGCCGGGATGTTGCGCAGCGGCAGGTTGTTGCCGGGCTTGATGTCGGCGTTGGCGCCCGACTCCACCACGTCACCCTGCGACAGACCCTGCGGGGCGATGATGTAGCGCTTCTCGCCGTCCAGGTAGTGAAGCAGCGCGATGCGGGCGGTGCGGTTCGGGTCGTACTCGATGTGCGCGACCTTCGCGTTGACGCCGTCCTTGTCGTGGCGACGGAAGTCGATCACCCGGTAGGCGCGCTTGTGGCCACCGCCCTTGTGCCGGGTGGTGATGCGGCCGTGTGCGTTACGACCACCGCGGCCGTGCAGCGGACGAACCAGCGACTTCTCCGGGTGGGAGCGGGTGAGCTCAGCGAAATCGGAGACGCTGGCACCGCGACGACCCGGGGTCGTCGGCTTGTACTTGCGGATTCCCATGTCAGTTAGATCTCTCTCTCACTCCGGTCAGGCCGGTGCGGCGAACAGGTCGATCGGCTTGCTGCCGGGCGCCAGGGTCACGATGGCGCGCTTGGTGTCCTTGCGCTTGCCGTAGCTGGCCCGGGCGCGCTTGCGCTTGCCCGGCCGGTTGGCGGTGTTCACCGAGCTGACCTTGACGGAGAAGATCTTCTCGATGGCGATCTTGATCTGCGTCTTGTTCGAGTCCGGGCGCACGATGAACGTGTACACGTTGTCCTCGATCAACCCGTAGGACTTCTCAGAGATGACCGGCGCGAGGATGATGTCGCGGGGATCGGTGATGGTCGCCATCAGGCCGAGACCTCCTGCTTGGTGTGCGACTCGATGTACGCGTTCAACGCCTCAACGCTGAAGATCACGTCGTCGGCACGCAGCACATCGTGGGTGTTGAGCTGGTCCGGCGACAGGATGTGCACGCCCGGGAGGTTGCGCACGCTCTTGGCGCCGGTCTCGTCGGCCCGGCCGATGACCACCAGCACCTGCTTGCGGTCGGTGATCGTGCCCAGGAACGCCTTGGCGCTCTTGGTCGACGGGGTCTGTCCGCTCACCAGTTCGGTGACCGCGTGGATGCGGCCGTTGCGCGCCCGGTCCGACAGCGCACCGCGCAGGGCGGCGGCGATCATCTTCTTCGGGGTGCGCTGGCTGTAGTCGCGCGGCTTCGGGCCGTGCACCACACCACCACCGGTGAACTGCGGGGCGCGGGTCGAACCCTGACGGGCGCGTCCGGTTCCCTTCTGGCGGTAGGGCTTACGGCCACCACCGCTGACCTCACCACGGGTCTTGGTCGAGTGGGTGCCCTGACGAGCCGCGGCCAGCTGCGCGATGACCACCTGGTGCATCAGCGCGATGTTGGCCGGAGCATCGAACAGCTCGTCGGGCAGCTCGACCGAGCCGCTCTTCTTGCCGTCCGGGGCCTTGACGTCAATCTTGATGGCAGCCATTACTTCTCACCCTTTTTGATCGCGCTGCGGACCAGAACCAGCCCACCGTTGCGTCCCGGAATGGCGCCCTTGATCAACAGCACACCGTTCTCGGCGTCCACCTTGTGCACCACCAGGTTCTGGGTGGTGACGCGGTCGTTGCCCATCCGGCCAGACATCCGGGTGCCCTTGAAGACGCGGCCCGGGGTGGAGCAGCCACCGATCGAGCCGGGCCGGCGGTGCACCGCCTGGGCGCCGTGACCGGCACCCTGACCGCGGAAGCCGTGCCGCTTCATGGTGCCGGCGAAGCCCTTGCCCTTGGAGGTGCCGGTGACGTCGACGAACGCGCCGTCGGCGAAGATCTCGGCGGTCAGCTCCTGGCCGACTTCGTAAGTCGCGGCCGCTGTTTCGTCGGCAAGACGCAACTCGACGAGGTGACGACGGGGATTGACACCCGCGGCGGCGTACTGACCGGTGACCGGCTTGTTCACCTTGCGGGGGCTGATCTCGCCGTAGGCGAGCTGCACGGCGCTGTAGCCGTCGCGCTCGGGGGTACGGATGCGGGTGACCACGTTGGGCCCGGCCTTGACGACCGTGACCGGCACGACCTTGTTGTTCTCGTCGAACACCTGCGTCATGCCCAGTTTGGTACCCAAAATACCTTTGCGTGCCATGGTTTTTCGGTGCTCCTACTGGATGTTTACGTCGACGCTGGCCGGCAGATCGATGCGCATCAGAGCGTCAACGGTCTTCGGCGTGGGATCGAGGATGTCGATCAGGCGCTTGTGGGTGCGCATCTCGAAGTGCTCCCGCGAGTCCTTGTACTTGTGCGGAGACCGGATGACGCAGTAAATGTTCTTCTCGGTCGGCAGCGGCACCGGGCCCACCACGCTGGCACCGGTCCGGGTGACGGTCTCGACGATCTTGCGCGCCGAGGCGTCGATCGCCTCATGGTCGTAGGCCTTGAGCCTGATGCGGATTTTTTGTCCCGCCACGCTTCTACTACCTCACTCGTACCTGGGGCCCGTCTCCGGACCCGCCCTAGCCGATCCTCGGCCCAATCGGGCCGGGGCATTCGGATGCTTGCCGCCGCTGTTTACCTGTCCTGGTCCACCGGTCCCCGCGGTCGGGCGTGTCGCCCGTACGCGGCCTCGGTGCACGGTGAAAAGCTCCGCGCTGCGAGAGTGGGACCGGACGCGCCCGGGTGGGCGCTGGTCGTATGCCCGGCCAGGGGCCCCCCGGCGCAGGCGAACCTGAACAGTATGCCCCAGATCGGGTCAGCGGCCAAATCTCGGCCCGGACGCCTGGGAGACGCCGGCGTAACCAGGCAGAAACATCATCTTACTTTCGAGTAAGGTGGCGGGATGACCTCAAGCAGCACCTATCAAGCCTGGAAACGCCTCGCCGGCCTGCCCGGCGGCACCCGGCTGTTCTCCGTCGCGGCGATGGCCCGGGTGCCCTACTTCGCCTCGGTGTTGCCGCACGTGGTCCGGATGGAGCCCGGGCTGGCCGAAGTGCTGGTGCCCAAGTGGCCGTTCGTCTACAACCACCTGCACACCGTGCACGCGATCGCGTCCTGCAATGCCGCCGAGGCGGCGATGGGGATGCTGATGGAGGCCACCGTGCCGACCAGCCACCGCTGGATCCCCAAGTCGATGAACGTGGCCTACCTGGCCAAGGCGACGACGTCGTTGCGGGCCACCGCGCGACTGGAGGCGCCGGACTTCGCGTCGATCAGCGAGGGCACCGATGTGGTGGTGTCGGTCAGCGTTACCGACAAGTCCGGCGCCGAGGTGGTGCACGCCGACATCACGACCTGGGTCACGCCGGCCTGAATTACCGGATACCCGCCCAGAACGCGCACTGATGCTGGGTGGCGAAGTCGGTGACCATCTTGTTCCCGTCGGTCCGCAGCGCCATCCATCCCCCGGTCCCGATCTCGGGCCATTCGGGCTGGCCCACCCCGACCGGTGCACCGGTGCCGACGAATCCGGTCCAGTACTCGATCATCTGGTCGGACAGCCGGCGCTGGTCGGGGTTGAGCGTCGGCGCACCACCGACGTCGAACAGATAGCGCATCTCCAGCGAATGGGTGGAGCCGATCTTGAACGGCACCTGGTCGTAGATCTCCGGTGCCGGGGCGTGCGGGTCGTCGAACTGGTAGCCGTATACCGGTGCGCCGCCGGTCAATCCGTCGGTCATCCGGTCGGCCACGCACGCGAAGATCTCGTCGGTCGCCACGGCCGCGTACGCCAGCGAGGTGCTGCCGCCGAATCGGGCAGGCGGATAGTGCTCGGCGACCGCGGCGCCGTCGGACGGCCCGAAGCGGTAGCCCAGCTCGTCGGGGTATTCCGCCGCGGTGATCTCACGCCCTTCCCGCAGATAGCGCAGCGCGACGAACAGGGTGAACTCTTCGCGGTTGATGCCCACCAACACCGGCACCCTCGCGGCGGTACCTTCGGCGAACACGCGCATCGGATCGGTTGGCAGCGAAGGGGTTCCGATCACCGGGCCGCTGAGCCGGTCGGTGCCGAACCGGGCGTACCACAGCGGCTTGGCAAACCGGTCGGCCGGCAGCGCCCGCAGGCACTCGGCGATACCCATGCCCGCCGGATCGGCGCACCCAAGCGATTCGGTGTACTCGCGGCTGATTCGACGGGCCTCGAGCACCTCGACCTGCTCCGCGCACGGCCCGCTCTGGATGATCGCGGCCCGGAACAGTCCGGCCGAGTCCGGCGCAGCCAGGTGATCGCAGACCGACATGCCGCCGGCGGATTCACCGGCGATGGTGACCTTAGCGGGGTCGCCACCGAACTCGCCGATGTTGTCGCGCACCCAGCGCAACGCCGCCTGCTGATCGGCCAGACCGTAGTTGCCGACCTCACCGAGTGCGGGGTCGGCCAGAAAACCCAAGGCGCCCAGCCGGTAATTGATCGTGACCACCACGACGCGGCCGCGGTCCACCAGGCGTTGTGCGCCGTAGATGTCGCCGGCTCCGCGCATGAAACTGCCCCCGTGGATCCACACCATGACCGGCAGCGGCTGCGCCGATGATCCGGTCGGCGTCCAGACGTTGAGCGTCAGGCAGTCCTCGCTGATCGGGTCCACCTCGGCGGTGTCCGGCTGTATGCACCACGGTCCGGGCTTGGCCGCGTCACGCACGCCCGGCCAAGCCGACATGGGCCCGGGCGGCTGCCAGCGCAACGGCCCAACCGGCGGCGCCGCGTAGGGAATCCCCTGGAAGAGCCGGTGGTCCGGGCCGACGACGCCGCGCACCAACCCGGTGCCGGTCCGCACCACGTCGGCGTTGAGCGCGACCGCGCGGTGTGGGACGCCCGGTTGCGACTGTGCGCCGTCGGACGTGGCGCATCCGGCGGCCAGCACCCCTACCAGCGCCATGGCACCGGCCCGCAGTCCCGCGCGGCGCCACAACCCGATCGACATGACCGATGAGCATAATCTGCCGAAAACCAATATTCCGCTGCCGCAACCCCGACACTGGAGCCCAAGCTGACACCTGTCAAGAAATCCGCGGCGCGAGGAGTCCAGGTTGAGTGCACCGATCATCGATGAGGCCGCCCGGGTCTTCGCCGACCCGACCGCCTACACCGACGAACCTCGCCTGCACGCCGCCCTGACCCACCTGCGGGCCCACGCTCCGGTGTCGCTGGTGGATCACCGGCCCTACCGGCCGTTCTGGGCGATCACCCGGCACGCCGACATCATGGCGATCGAGCACGACAACGCGCTGTGGATCAACGAGCCCCGGTCGGTGCTGGCCACCGCCGCGGCCGACGATCTGCAGCACAAGCTGGCGACCTCCGGGATCGGACTGCGCACCCTGATCCACATGGACGACCCGCATCACCACAAGATGCGCACCATCGTCTCGGATTGGTTCCGCCCCAAGGCGATGCGGGCGATGAAGACCCGCGTCGACGGACTCGCCACCCGTTACGTCGACAAGATGGCGCAGCTCGGACCGGAGTGCGACTTCGCCCAGGAGATCGCGGTCAACTACCCGCTGTTCGTGATCATGTCGCTGCTGGGCCTACCGGAGTCCGACTTCCCCCGGATGCTCAAGCTCACCCAGGAACTGTTCGGCGGCGACGACGAGGAGTACCGGCGCGGCTTCACTCCCGAGGAGCAACTGCCGGTGCTGCTGGACTTCTTCGCCTATTTCTCCGAGCTGACCGCGTCCCGGCGCGCTCAGCCGACCGAGGATCTGGCCTCGACCATCGCCAACGCGACCATCGACGGAGCACCGCTGTCGGACCTCGATACCTCCTCCTATTACGTCATCATCGCCACCGCCGGCCACGACACCACCAGCGCGGCGATCAGCGGTGGGATGCGCGCGCTCATCGAACACCCCGACCAGCGCGAGCGGTTGCGCGCCGACCCCGCCCTGATGCCGACCGCAGTCGAGGAGATCATCCGCTGGGTGACCCCGGTCAAGGAGTTCATGCGCACCGCCACCGCCGACACCGAAGTACGCGGGGTGCCGATCGCCAAGGGGGAATCGGTTTACCTGTCCTATGTTTCGGCCAATCACGACGAAGACGTATTCGACGAGCCGTTCACCTTCGACGTGGGACGCAACCCGAACAAGCACCTGTCGTTCGGCCACGGCGTGCACTTCTGCGTGGCCTCCGCACTGGCCCGCATGGAGATCAGCAGTTTCTTCTCCGCCCTGCTGCCCCGGCTCGACGAGGTCGAACTCACCGGTGCTCCGCAACTGGTCTGCACCACATTCGTCGGCGGTATCAAGCACCTACCGATCCGCTACCGGCTGCGGGGGTAGCCGACCAGTCCGGACCGGGCTCTCGGCGCCCCCAGTCCAGGACCTCCAATGCCACCGCAACGCTCATGTGGCTGTCGTCTAGTGGCCGCGGAAGCAGTTCGTCAGCCTGGGCAAGCCTGCGCAGCAACGTGTTTCGATGGATGAACAGCCGTGCGGACGTCCGTGAGGCGCTGTAACGCTCCTGGATGAAGGTCCGTACGGTATGGCGCAGTTCCTCATCCGCCGACGCGAAGCCACCCAGCGTCCGTGTGATGAATCGGTCCGTCCGTTCCGGGTCGGCGGCCAGCAGCGCGACCACCTCGATATCGGTGAACCGGACAAGTTGGCGCGATGTGCCGGACCGGGCCACCAGGCGCTGCGCGGCCAGCGCATCGAGATGACTGTGCTGGAAACCGGCGACACCGGCCGATGTCGGGCCCACCGCAAGCCGGATTCCGGAGACCTCGCCCAACACCGCTGCAGCACCGGCCAATTCCGGGCTATCACGGCCGGGCAACCACACCCACCTGGTGGCGGTGTCGGCCCGCATCACCAGCGGCCGGCGCACCGCGGAGGTGTCGGTCAACGCCCGCGCGACGCGATCCAGATCGGCACCTTGCACTTGGTGGCCGTCGCAGCGCTCACTCCAGAGCACGGCCGCGGTGTGGTGTTGGTTGAGCGGGTAACCGAGCCGCTCCTCGGCGTTCGCCGGCGGCGGCTCCCCGTCGAGAATCTGTGTCACGATGTCGAGGACCGCGGGGTCTGTTCCTCGCCGAAGCTGCCCCCGCTCATCCCGAATCATCTCGCACAGTTGCACAACCACCGATTCGATGAACGAGGCGATCGACCGCTGGCCCACATCGAGCACATCGCGCAGCCGGCCCGGGTCCGACGTCACCTGGAACGCCACCGGCATCCAATACCGCAATGCCGCGTTCTGTGCGAGGCGATAGGAGTCCATCAACGCCAACTCGTCCAGGCCTCGCGAGACCATGTTGCGGACCGCGATGAACTCCGCCGTCGTCACGTCCGCTGCCACCGGCTCGCCGGGATGACTGATGTTTCCGGCGAGCCAGCGCAGACAGCTTTCCCGAGTACTTCTGCGGATGGTCTCCGCGATCACCGGATCGTCGGCGACTCGCCGGGTGTATTTCGACGCCAGGGCTCCCTGCTGAATGCCTTCCAGCCACCATTCGGTGCTGTCGAGGGTCAGCTGAGCGCAGTGCCGGATCAGCTCGCGCACCACCTCCGACGGGCGTTCCCATTCAACGGCATCCACAGTGGACTCCATTCGCACGGTGTCTTGAGCATTATGCAAGCCGAGGTGGACCAACTCACGCAGACGGGACTGGGCGAGTTGGTCCACCGGATCGGGGCTCACGCATAGGCAGGGTTGAACAGGTCCTGTAGCGATTCGGACAGGCTTGACCACAGTCCACTGTCGCCGAGGCCATTCGGGAACGCGGCCATCCACGCCGCCGAATCGTTGATGACCGTCCCCGGATCCGATCCGTCCGGCATGGTGATGGTCGTGGTCAGGCCATCGGTCACCGCAACGCCGCCGGCCACGTCCGCCGATGTCAGCCCCAGATACTCCAGGTGCGTGGTGACGAAGTGGTAGAGCGCACTTCCCAGCGCATTCCACGCGTTGCCCTGGTCGGCAGCAAGGGCTGCGTCCCAATCCTTTTGCCAGTCCGCAACTCCATCGGTGTGGATCGTGTAGACCGTCGTCTGATACAGATCATCTGGTGTCACACCGGCCAGCGGACCCCCCGGGGAGAATTGGTCCTCGTTGACGAGTTTGAGCAGGCTTTCCGTGAACGACGTGCCGGATGCGCCGCCGCCGAACAGTTCGACCAGATCCGCAAAGATGTTCGGGGCTATCCCGTCTGCGGCGCTCGGGTTGCCGATGAACACGAAATGCAGGTCTTCCTCGGGAATGCCGTATTGCGCCAACACGTTTTCTGCCGCGGACGCGGCCATGGCACTCTGCGAATACGCGAACACCGTCAGCGGGTGCTCCGCACTCATGCCGCCGGAGTCGTATTCGGCTTCCACCGCCTTGATGATGTCGGTCTCGGTGATCAGGGTGCTCGGCCCCTCCTCGATGAGCTCGGGTGTCGTGAGCACCTGCAACGGGGCGTCGCACGGCGAGGTTCCGCTCATGTCGCAGATGGTGGTGGCGCCGGCCGCCGGGCCCGCGAAGCCGAGCGGATCCAGATACAGCGTCTCGGCGGTGTGCACCCAGCTTGTCGACGGTGTCGGTTCGAAGGTGCCGCCGACGAACATCGCGTTGGTGCTGTCCGACAACACCCCGGCCGACGACAACAGGGTCAGGTCGGCGGCGCGCACGGACAGCGGAACCGGCGCGGCGGCCGCGCCGATGATCAGGGTGACGCCGACACCGAATCCGGCGCTTACGCCAAGACGTTCCAGCATTTCGAACTTCCTCCACTCCCCCGGTGAGCGCGATGAACCAGCCACTCACGCTTCATTCATGTCGGGACGATGATCTACTTCGATTTGTCCGATAAACAAGGACATCCTGCACAGCAATCGGCCGCCGAACAGTGCGAAATCACCCGCGCGGCAATGCTTGAGATTCAGGAGCGCGCTTCAGGCCCGAGCGAACTCCACCGCCCGCTGCGCCAGCATCGCGATTGTCGCGTGCGGCCCGCGGCTCGGAACCCGCGGCAGCGCCGATCCGTCGATCACCCACAACCCGTCGACGCCGCGCACCCGGCAACGGGTGTCGAGCACGGCGGTCTCATCGTCGTCGGCGCCCATCGGTGCGGTGGCGCACAGGTGCTGGGAAGTCGACCAATGTGGGCCCTCCGCCTCGCCTTTCACGCCCAGCATGTCCCGCACCAGGCTCACGCCGCGACGCAGTGCCGCCAGATCGTCGGGCTCGCTGTCATAGCGGTGTTCGATCCTCGGCGGCACCCGCGGGTCCGCGGAGACCAGCGTCAGGCGCCCTCGCGCCCGCGGCGCCATCAGCGCCACGCCGATCTGCGGCGGGTCCGCGTGACCTCCACCACCGGTCATTGTCGCGAATCCAGTGGTATAGGGCCGAATTTCGGTCTCCTCGTGATGCAACACCGCCTCCAGCGGGGTACGGTCCGGCGTCCCGGGCCAGTCGGCCGCCACCAGCCATTCCGGATGGTCGGCGAAGCGCCTCCCGACCGGCAGCGCCGCCACCACCTCGACACCTGCGCGGCACAGCATCGCCGCCTCGCCGACGCCGGAGAGCATCAGCAGGTGCGCGGACTCGATCGCCCCCGCGCACAAGATGATTCGATCCGCGGTCAACCGCTTCGGGCCATCGGGGCCGACCACGTGCACCGCCACCGCCCGACCGCGCTCGATCTCCACCCGTACCGCGCGGGTCTGCGTCCGCACCGTCAGGTTCGCCCGGACCAGTGCGGGTAACAGGTAGGCGGCACCAGGACCACAGCGCACCCCGGCGGCCGTGACGTTCAGCGGCACCGCACCCACCCCTGGCGGCGCCGCCGAGTCGTTCAGGTCGGCGATCCGGTCGAAGCCGGCCCGAGCTGCCGCGTTCACGAATTGTTCAGTGCCCGAACACATCTGATGAACACGACGCACCGATATCGGACCGGAGTCGCCGTGCTGGGGACCGCAGAAGTCCAGGTCGGTCTCGATGGCCCGGAAGGATTCCAGCACCTCGGGCCACGACCAGCCGGGTAACCCAGCGGCGAAATCGGCCGGACGGGCGCGGCAGAAGTAGCCCCCGTTCACCGCACCGGAGCCGCCGAGGGTGGCGCCGCGCACCAGCGACGCGCGCTGCCCCGATCGACCCGTCAGCTCGGACTCGTAGCGCCACACCAGTCGGCTACCCGCCCCGATGGGCAAGGCCAGGGCGTTGGCCGACTGCGCTGCCAGCCGCTGGTCCGACAGGCCCACCCCGGCTTCCAGCAATGTCACCGTGCGCGATAGGTCAGATGAAAGTTGTTCGGCGACAATGGAGCCCGCACTTCCGGCGCCCACCACCAGCGCATCGCTGTGCACCTCTCGGCCAGCCAAGGCTGCCTAGCTGCGGATCTGCGGCTTGAGTGCGGCCAGGTTGCCTTCCCGCAGCACGCCACCCCACAGGCCGGCCCCGTAGGCCAGGTCGTCGACCCGCTTGAGCAACAGGTAGGCCGGCAGGCCCAGCGGTCGTACCTCGTCGCCGTCCAGGCGTGCGTGCCGTAGCCAGTCCACCACCCCGTCGCAGACCGCGGCCAACAGCACCACCCGGCGGCAGCGCGGCGACAGGCACGCGGCCAGCAGCGCTATCGGCCAGTAGTGCCGGCACAACGCCGAGGCGATCTGCAGGCCGGCAGCCGCCAGGCCGCGCAGCGTCACGGTCAGCACATCGCCGGGCGCGGTTCCCGGGCCGCGCATGGTCCGCGCGACCCGGTGGCCGGTCAGCGCCGCGATCGCCGCGGAAAAAAGGTAGCCCAGCGCCGAGCCCAGGGCCATCAGCGCCCAGCCCGCCAGGGCCCAGCCCGAGATCACCATCGGCGCGGTCTTGTCTGGGTGCCTAGCCGCCAGCGGAGCCGCCGAGCCACCGTAAAACGCTTTGCGCACAACCCAATCGCGGGGACTCACCCGGTGATCGTGGGCGACCAATGCGATCGGCTCGTAGCGCAGTCTGCTGCCGGCGTCCACCAACCGCCAGCACAGGTCGACGTCCTCCCCGGAGCGCAGGCCCTCGTCGAAGCCGCCCTGCTCGCTCAGCACCGCGCGCCGGCAGATGATCGCCGCGCTCGGCACGTAGGCGACCTTGCCGTACGGCACCACGGGAGCCTCGCAGGCACCGAGATCCAGTGACGACCGGATGGCCTCGTATCGGGCCACCAGGTGGTCACTGTCGCTCATCCCGACGATCCGCGGTGCCACCAGTGCCACGGTGGGGTCGCAGAAGTGCCCCAGCAACGCCTCCAACCACCCCCGCCGCGGCAGCACGTCGGAATCCAGGAATGCCACGAAGTCGGTCCCGCAGGCCGCCAGCCCGGTGTTACGCGCGGCCGCCGGCCCACGGCTCGAAGAATGACGCAGCACCTGCACGTTGCAGCAGTGCGCCGGAGTCAGCTCGTCGGCCCGGACCGGGACCTGTGAGCCGTCGTCCACCACGATCACCCGCAGGCCCCGCAATGCGGCGATCAGCCGCTTGAGGCCGGTGATGTTGTCCCGCACCGGAATAACCACGGTGACGTCAAGGTGCGACGGCCCGCCGGCTGGGCGGGGGTGCGCCACGGTGGCATCCAGCAGGGTGCGGGCCAGCTGCGCACTGACCGCGTCGCGTACCTCCAGGCGGCCATCGGACAGCATCGACTGGGCCGCCGGAGCCAGTCGGAGCAGCCGGGTGGGTGAACCACCCAGCAGCGCCGACCCGCGCCCCAGAACCCGCACCCGCCGGTCCACCTGCACGGCGAATCCGTCGGGCAGTCGCGTCGTCGTCACAGCATGCCGTTCGGCCCGGGAGCCCAGGCGTCGAGTGCCAGGACGGCGGTGTCGGACATATCGGCGAACAGTCGCCGCCCGTCGGTGGCGCTGGCGGTGGTCGGATCGCCCAGCACCCCGACCGCACTGACCGCCGCGACACCGCCACTCCGCATCGCCGGTAACAGTTCCGCCAGGGGCGCGCCGTTACCCGCCACCGCCTGGCCTGCTCTCACCTGATCGGGCGAAAGGTACAGCAGCAGTGATGTTTCGGTGTGCCCGGCATGCGCGTCAGCGCCTGGGACCACACACGGCAGCCAGGCGACGTCGCGTCCTTCGAACCGCAGCCGCCCTACCGCCTCGACCAGTGCCGCGACGTTGCCGCCGTGGCCGTTGACGAAGGCCACCCGCTGCGCCCAGTCGCAGGCCGAGCGGCCGTACTCCAGCAGAAGCAGGGTCAGCGCCTCGGTGCCGATCGAGATGGTTCCGGCGAAGCTCTGATGCTCGCCGCTGGCGCCGTAGGCCACCGCCGGGGCCACCGACCAACCCGAGCCCAGTCGCTCGGCTGCGGCCCTCGCGACCGCCTGCGCGATGCGGGTATCGGTGTCCAGCGGCAGGTGCGGCCCATGCTGTTCGGTCGATCCGACGGGCACCAGCAGGGTCACCGACTGGCCCTGGAGCTGGCTCGATGTTGAACCGCCCAGCTCGCCGCGAACCGCCATCGGAGAATGGTAAGCGAATTCACCTGTCGTACACCAGCTATTAGCCATTCCGACTGGCGGAATTTTTCTCCAGGGCCCCGCTGGCTTTAACGTCCGTCCCGCGCGCCACGGGCGTATCAGGATCGAGGCTTACGTCAGGTGGGTTACCGGGACGGTACGCCGAGCGCACGGGCGAAGCCGTCCGGAATCAGGAGGTCGTCCGGCGACAGATCGTGCACCGAGGCCCGCCCGAGTCCCATCAGGGCCGAGTCGATGCCGCCGCGCAGGATGTCGAGGACGTTCTCCACACCCGGCTGGCCGGCCGCGGCCAGGCCCCACAGGTAGGCGCGCCCGATCATCACCGCGCGTGCTCCCAGTGCCACCGCCTTGACGACGTCGCTGCCGCGCCGGATACCGCCGTCCAGCAGCACCTCGATCTCGTTGCCCACCGCGTCGGCGATAGCCGGCAGGGCGCGGATCGACGCGGGCGTTCCGTCCAGGTTGTTGCCGCCGTGGTTGGACACCGAGATAGCCGAAACACCCGCGTCCACAGCACGTTTCGCGTCATCGACGCGCATCACACCCTTGAGCATGAACGGACCGCCCCACAACTCGCGCAGCCATGCGATGTCCTCCCAGGTGGGCGGCGGGGTGCCCATCCACTGTCCGTAGGCTTCGAAGAACGGCGGTCCGGGCTCACCGCGCCGGGCCTGGTTGGGCACCCGCAGCGTCGGCGGGCGCAGCGTCTTGGCCCACTGCAGGAACCACCGGGGCCGGGCGACGGCCTCCGGCATCATCTTGATCATGGTTTTCAGATCCATCTTTTCCGGGATCTTGGGGCTGCCCCAGTCCCGGCCGTGCGAGAAGCTCCAGTCAGTGGTCGCGATCAGGCCGACCGCGCCGGCCTCCCGGGCGCGTTCGGCCCGCTCGGCGATGGCGTCGCGTCCCCCCAGCCAGTAAATCTGGAAGAAGGTCTTGGGGTTGGCGGCGATCACCTCTTCCATCGGCTTGCTGGCGAACGACGAGAGCCCCATCGCGGTGCCGCGGGCGGCTGCGGCTCGTGCCACCGCCACCTCGCCGTCCGGGTCGACGGCCTGCACGCCCGTCGGCGAGATCATCACCGGCATCGAGAGTTCTTGCCCCATAACCGTTGTGGCCAGTTGCCGGTCCGCCGGCGCGCCCACGACGTGCGGGGCAAAACCCAACTCACTGAACGCCGCGACATTGTCGCCGACCGTCAGTCCCTTTTCACTGGCGGAGATCAGCGCGGAGTACGACGACTTCGGCAGCCGCTTGCGTGCCCGTTCCTGGGCGATGGCGACCGTTTCGAACCAGATATCACGAGACATGCGTCAGATGGGACTTTCATCGCAGAGCCGCTTGGGTGGCTTGGTGGGGACGATCGAGACAGGAGCCGGGAGCACGGTCAGGGATCGCGGTCCGCTACTGCGCTTTCCGCGCGAGTGATCACTGCTCGGACGGGGCTTGCTGCGCTCGTTGGCCAGCGCCTCCTCGCCGAACCCGCGGACGCACTCCGGGTCGGGCCCATCCATCGGCAGGCCGGTGAAGAACTTGGCCGCCATGCAGCCGCCGCGGCAGGTGTCGAACAGCGGGCAGCTGGCGCAGGCGCCACCGGCCTTCGGATCGCGCAGCTCCTGAAAGAGTTCGGAGTGCTTCCACACGTTGTCGAAGCCGCCGTCGGTCAAGACGTTTCCGGCCAAGAACTCTTCGTGGATAGCGAACGGACAGGCGTAGACGTCGCCGACCGGGTCGATCAGGCAGACCACCCGCCCCGCCCCGCACATATTCAGCCCGGCCAACGCGCCGGATTCGCCTAGCGGCGCCAGGTGGAAGAACGAGTCACCGGTCAGCACGCCCTCGCCTTTGGCGACCAGCCAGTTGTACAGCTGCTTCTGCTGTGCGGCGGTGGGATGCAGTTCGTCCCAGACGTCCACGCCCCGGCCCGACGGCCGCAGCCGGGTGATCCGCAAGGTGGCGCCGTATCGCTTTGCCAGCTCGGCGAAGTCGTCCAGCTGGTTGATGTTGTGGCGGGTGGCGACGACGGAGATCTTGGCGTCTTTGAAGCCTGCGGCGGCCAGGTTCTCCAGCGCCCGGATCGCCATGTCGTACGAGCCTTTGCCGCGGATCGGGTCGTTGACCTCGGCGGTGGCACCGTCCAGGGAGATCTGGACGTCGACGTAGTCGCTGGCGGCCAGCTTGGTGGCCACCTCCGGGGTGATGCGCAGGCCGTTGGTGGAGAACTTCACCCCGACGTGGTGGGCGGTGGCGTAGTCCACCAACTCCCAAAAGTCGTCGCGGACAGTCGGTTCCCCGCCGCCGATGTTGACGTAGAACACCTGCATGCGTTCCAGCTCATCGATGATGTCCTTGCACTGCCGCGTGGACAGCTCGCGCGGGTCGCGCCGGCCCGAGGCGGACAGGCAGTGCACGCAGGCCAGGTTGCAGGCGTAGGTGAGCTCCCAGGTCAGACAGATGGGTGCATCGAGGCCGTGCTCAAACTGTTCGATCAGCCGGGGTACCGGTGCTACGGAAGTCATTGACCCTCCCTCGGGATCAGCATGTTCGATTCGACCAGCACGCCGAGGGCATGCAGGTACGGACCCTGGTCGGCATCGTCGACTCCGGCTGCGCGGCAGGCGGATCGGACATCGGAGTGGTCGGCCAGTGACCGCACCACCTCGACGATGGTTCGGTTCTTCAAGAACGACAACTTGCGGGTACCGAAGTGGTAGAGCAGCGCGCCAAACGACTCGGGGCGGAGCGCCACCTGCGGGTGCAGCTCCCAGCCACGGTCGGGGTCGAACACTTCGGCCGCCGACTGCACGGCCGCGGACACGGTCAGTAGACCCCGCACATACCGTCGATGGACACCTCTTCGACCAGGCTCTCGGTCACGATCTCGGCATTGGTCTCGTTCTGCTGGTTCTCGTCCATCACGGGGCCTCTCTCACGTTCAGGTTCGACAATCGAGTGTCGTGGCGGTCACAATCTCGGATAGAATATGGCATCGAGTGCCGAAACGGAAGAGGGCTTCATATGGGCGGCATGCCGGGATCACAGCCCCGGGCCGGCCGTCGCCGCTCGACCACCCGAACCGACATCTCGGATGTGGCCATCGATCTGTTCGCCACCCGCGGGTTCGGCGACGTCAGCGTCGACGACGTCGCCCAGGCCGCGGGTATCGCCCGGCGCACCCTGTTCCGCTATTACGCCTCGAAGAACGCCATCCCGTGGGGTGATTTCGACGCACATCTGCGTCAGCTCGGCGAGCTGCTCGACGGCATCGATCCCGACGCCCCGATCGGTGACGCGTTACGCGAGGCACTGTTGTCGTTCAACACCTTCGACGAGAGTGAGACAGCCCGGCACCGCCGCCGGATGCGGGTGATCCTGCAGACAGACGAGCTGCAGGCGTATTCCATGACGATGTATGCGGGCTGGCGTGGCGTCATCGCGGAGTTCGTGGCGCGCCGCGCCGGCGCGCAACCTGGTGATCTACGCCCGCAGACGGTGGCCTGGATGATGCTGGGCGTTGCGCTGAGCGCCTACGAGCGCTGGCTGGAAGACGAATCCCTGGAGCTGCCAACAGCTCTCGGCGAGGCGTTCGACACCATCCGCGGCGGCCTGGACTGACTGGGTCTCAGCCGGCGAGGCCGCGGTAGGCGGCCACCACCGGCTCGAGTTCGTCGGGGGTGGCGCCGTGCATGATCACCGCGTCGGCGCCGTAGCCGAATTCGTCCCGAATGCGTTGCGCGCAGCGCTCGGCCGGACCGGTGGCCGCCGGCGCCAACCACTCCTCGGGAATCAGTGTCGCGATGTGTTCGATCTGGGCGGGGGTGGCTTTGGCGTCGATGCCGCCGGGGATCGATGTCACCACCGAATCCGCCCGGAATCGTTGCAGCACTGCGGGATCCCAGTTGTTGGTCGCCACCAGCAGATCGCCGTAGCCCTGCAGATAGGTGGCCAGCCGGGCTACAGTCTTCTTCAGCCGCAGTTCCTCGGGCAGGTGATCGCCGACGGTGGCGAAACACGACCAGACCCGCACCGCATCCGGGTCGCGTCCGGCGCGTTCGGCGGCGTCCTTGACGGTCTTCACGCAACTCCCCAGGGTCTCCGGGGTGAAGTAGGTGTGCAATACGACGTCGTCGAACAGCCGGCCGCCCAGCGCCAGCGTGTGTGGGCCGAAGGCGACCAGCGCCAGCCGGATGTCCTCGTCGAAGTCGGGGTCCAGCGCCAGCACCGGGTAGTGGCCGATCGGCCCGTCGTGGCCGATGATCACCTCGCCGCGCCAGAGTCGCCGCATCACCTGCGCCCAGTCGGCCATCTGCGCCGTCGTCACCGCCGGAATGCCGAATCCGGCGTAGATCGGGCCGATTCCGCGTCCGATGCCCAGGGTGAATCGTCCACCGGACAGCCGGTGCAGGGTGGTCGCCCATGATCCGGTGATCAGCGGATGGCGGGTGTTGTGGTTGGTCGCCGCCGTCGCGATCCGCATCCGGCTGGTGACCGCACACGCCGCACCCGCCAGCGACGAGGCTTCCTTGACGTTCCAGCGTTCGGAGATGAACGCGGTGCCGAAACCGAGTTCCTCACCGCGGCGGGCCTCGTCCATCAGGGTGGCCGGCCCTTCGCCGCCGGCACCCGCCAGCAGGTAGTAGCCCAGCTCGTCGAGCACTCGTTGGTTCATCGCCTGACCACCTCTCGAAGGAATCGTTCCGTCTCGGCCTGCACCCGCCGGGAGAAGATGTGTCCGGCATGGCCACCGCCGTGCCAGTAGAGCCGACCGCCCCACCGATCATGCAGTGCCACCGCAGGCTCCGGGTATGCCATCCGGTCGTGCCGCGCCGCCACGATCAGCCGACACCGGGCCGGCGGCGCCGGCTCGGTCTCCAGCAGGTCCACCACCGACATCAACGCTGCGGCGACCTCGGAGCGCAACGCGTCGCAGACGGCTAGCCCCGCCGGGCCCCACCGCCACAGGTGATGCGCGATCATCGAGTTGAGTCCGGCGATCGGCGTGTACACCGCCACGGCATCGACCCCGGCCTCCAGGTGCGACACCAGAGCGGCCACGGGGCTACCCAACGACACTCCGGCCACCGTCACGGTTGTGGCCTGCGGCGACACCCAGCGCACCACCGCACGGACTTCGGAGATCGCGCGCATCATCCCGGCGACATTGGCCAGCGGATCGTGCCCCGGGTAGGGCGGCCAGGCGCGGCGGCGCACACCGTGGCCGGGCTGCACCGGCATCGCGACGTTGAAACCCAGCCGGTGCAATCGCCGCACGCGTGCCACCAGCAGGTCCGGCCAGTTGCCCTGACCCGCCCCGTGCACCCAGACCAGCCAGGGCCGCGGACCACCTGCGTGGCGGCAGACCTCTACGACGGCCGTCACCGGGGCACCGAACTCCGCCAACGTCATCGGCAGCCGGGGATCGTGGTGGAATCTCAGCTGCTCGACGACCAGGCCCGCCAGTCGCCGCCGCCGAATTCCGGTCACCTGCAACGGTTCCGGCGCGGCGTGCGCCGCGTCGATACCCAATCCGGACAGCTCTTCGGCGGCAGCCGTGCACTCGGACAGCGGCCGGGCCAGCACCGGAGCCGGCGCCAGCAGCGTCATACCGGTCAACGTCAGCTCGTCGAACAGCACCTCGCCCAGCTGGCGCATCCCGCGCGGAGAGGCCGCCGCCCAGTCCGGCGAGTCCCGCAGCGCACCGACGGCGCGGGGCAGCACGCCGGCGAGGCCCCGGATGATCTGCGGTGCGCGTTGCGCCGATCCCATCGTCATCACCCCAGTTCGAAACCGCTGTAGCCAGCGGCCGCGATCTCGTCGCAGCGCCGACGGTACTCCCAAATACCGCCGGTATAACCCGGGTACCGGTTGACCAGCCGCGTTCCGCCGACCGCTTCGGTCATCTCCAGCACGCGGGTGCGCACTCCGAGTTCGCGCAGTCTGTGCAGTGCGTACAAGCCGGAGAATCCGGCCCCGATGACCAACGCGTCGAAGTGTTTCGCGGCATCGTCCCCGGCGAGACGCGACGTTCCGGCGGCTGCAACGGCCTGAGTCATGCTGCGCTGACCTCCCGTGGAGTAGCTTCGCGGGTTCCACTACCGATAGGGTTACGGTACGGTATTCGGTTGGCACCCGTGAGAGGACGACGATGAGAGTTCCGTTCACCTGGAAGGTCACCGGTTGGTTCATGATCGGCTGGTCGCCCGAGTTCGAGACGGGCAAGACCCGCGCCCTGCACTACTTCGGCGACGACATGGTCGCCTACCGGGGCGAATCCGGTGAGCTGCATGTGATGGAGGCCCACTGCAAGCACCTCGGCGCTCACCTCGGTCACGGCGGCAAGGTGGTCGAGGACCGCGTCGAGTGCCCGTTCCACGGCTGGCAGTGGGGGCCCGACGGCTGCAACAAGTTCATTCCATATCAGCCGGACCGGCCGAACAAGGCGCTGCGGCTTCGGGTGTACCCGGTACACGAGCAGCACGGCTGCGTGTTCATCTGGCATCACCCCGACGGCGCCGAACCGCAGTGGGACATGCCGGATATCTTCGGCAAGTTCCCGCAGTTCACCACCGGGCCGCAGGACTACTACCGGGCCTACCCGGAGTTCTCCCGGCGCCTGGAAGGGGAGCCGGTGCACCCCCAGATCGTCGCCGAGAACGCCGCGGACAGTTCGCATTTCCAGTATGTGCACCACGCCACGGTGACGCCACGGGTTCTGGACTGGCAGATGGCCGACCGCGAGTGGCACTTCGTGGCCGGTTTTCCGGACGCCGACAGCGACGACCCCGATCAGATGGCCCTGCGCTTCCACTCGCATCTGTTCGGCCTCGGCGGGGCGATCAGCATCTTCGAGGGCGTGCAGCAGCATCGGTTGATATTCACCTGCACACCGGTCGACGAAGGACGCTCGGACCTGTTCTATTCGATCTGGTGGCCGCGGATTCCCGGCGACGACTCACAGGCCCCACCGGATCACATCCGGGAGCGGGTGGAGAAGCAGTTCCTGACCACGGTGGAGGACGACCTGGGCATCTGGCGCTATCAGCGCTACATTGAGCATCCGGCTCTGGCCAAGACGGATGCGAAACCGTTTATGACGCTGCGGAAATGGGCGACGCAGTTCTACGACGCACCGGCGGAAGAGACACTCGGCACGTGACGCCGGCGGATCTGGTCGCGCCCGAACACACCGCGATCATCACCCAGGAACTCCAGGGCGCCGTCGTCGGGCCCGAAGCCGGCCTTCCGATACTCGCCAACGCGGCCCGCGACCAGGCGCTGCCGAACATCAGCCGGCTGCTGCCGGTGGCCAGAGCCGCCGGGGTGCAGGTGGTGCACTGCATGGTGCACCGCCGCCCGGACGGCTTGGGCTCCAACCACAATGCGCGGCTGTTCGCCGCGGGGCGCCGCGCCGTGGACATCACCCCGGGCAGCCCCGGAGCAACCCTGCTGCCCGAGTTCGGGCCCGAGGCCGCCGACCTGGTGCTGAGCCGCTGTCACGGGGTGGGGCCGATGGGCGGCACCGACCTGAATGCGGTGCTGCGCAACCTCGGGGTGTCCACCGTTGTCGCCGTGGGGGTCTCACTGAACGTGGCCATCCCGAACCTGGTGATGGACGCGGTCAACGCCGGCTTTCAGGTGGTGCTGCCGCGTGATGCGGTGGCCGGTGTGCCAGCCGAGTACGGGGCTGCGATGATCGAGTACACCCTGTCCCTGTTGGCGACGATCACCACCACCGAGGAGCTGATGCAGACGTGGCGAGCCCGACCCAGTTCACCGTCCCCGACGTCTTCGACGCGGTAGTCGAGGCGATCCCCGACCGCGACCTGGTGATCCAGGGCGATCAACGCTTCACCTACGCGCAGATCCGCGAACGCTCCAACCGGCTGGCGTCCTACCTAAATGCCCAAGGGCTGGGCGCGCACACCCCGCGGTCGGACCTGGCGGGCCACCAGAGCGGCCAGGATCTGCTGGGCGTCTACGCCTACAACGGCCACGAGTTCATCGAGACCCTGTTCGGTGCGTTCCGGGCCAGGGTGGCCCCGTTCAACGTCAACTACCGTTACGTGCGCAACGAATTGGCTTACCTGCTAGCCGATTCCGGTGCCACCGCGCTGGTTTATCACGCCGCGTTCGCCCCCACCCTGGCCGAGGTGCTGCCCGACCTGCCGCAGCTGCGGGTGCTGATCCAGATCGCCGACGACTCCGGCAATCCCCTGCTCGACGGCGCCGTCGATTACGAGACGGCGCTGGCCGACAGCTCTCCGGAACCCCCGGCGGCGCAGCCGGACCCCGACGACCTCTACGTGCTCTACACCGGCGGCACCACCGGCATGCCCAAGGGCGTGCTCTGGCGTCAGCACGACATCTTCATGGGCTCCTTCGGCGGCCGCAACCTGATGACCGGCGACGCGGTCAGCTGCATCGACGACATCGTGGGCCCGGTCCGCGCCAACCCCGGCGTCAAGCTGATGATCCTGCCGCCCCTGATCCACGGTGCGGCGCAGTGGGCGGTGATGACGGCGATCAACACCGGCCAGACCCTGGTATTCCCTTCCGTCGTAGACCATTTCGACGCCGACGACGTGGTGCGCACCATCGAGCGCGAGAAGGTACTGTCGGTGACCGTGGTCGGCGATGCCATGACCCGACCGCTGATCGCGGCGATCCAGCAGGGCAGCGCCGACGTGTCGTCGCTGATGGTGGTGGCCAACGGCGGCGCGCTGCTCACGCCCTACGTCAAGCAGCAGGTGGTCGAGACGCTGCCCGGCGCCATGGTGATCGACGGAGTCGGCTCGTCGGAGACCGGCGCCCAGATGCGGCACATGTCGACCTCGGGAGCGGTGTCCACCGGCACCTTCGGCGCCGGGCCGGACACCTGCGTGGTGGCCGAGGACCTGAGCTCCGTGCTGCAGCCCGGGCACGACGGCCTGGGCTGGCTCGGGCAACGCGGCTGTGTTCCGTTGGGCTACAAGGGCGATGCCACCAAGACGGCCGGGACGTTCCCGGTGATCGACGGGGTTCGCTACGCCGTCCCGGGTGACCGGGCGCGCCATCTTCCCGACGGGTCGATCGAGTTGCTGGGCCGCGACTCGGTGACGATCAACTCCGGCGGGGAGAAGATCTTCGCCGAGGAGGTCGAGACCGCGATCGCCTCGCATCCGGGGGTGATCGACGTGGTGGTCGCCGGCCGGCCCAGCGAGCGCTGGGGGCAGGAGGTAGTGGCGGTGGTGTCGCTGGCCGACGGGGCGTCGGCCACCGCCGCCGAACTCATCGAGCACGCCGGCGGCTCGCTGGCCCGCTACAAGCTGCCCAAGGCGATCGTGTTCCGTCCGGCGATCGTGCGCAGCCCGGCCGGCAAGGCCGACTACCGGTGGGCGCGTGAACAGGCCGAGCAGGGCTAGCGTTTCTTCAGCCGCCGGCTCGTCCGCTTGCGCGCACGGCGCAGCATCATGTCGGTGTAGCGCCGCATCCCGGGCTTGAACGGCGGCGCGGCGGTTCCGGTCAGGCTGAACGGCAGGTCGGAGCCGACCACCGTCCGGTGGTGGCTGAACGCGTCGAAGCCCGCCTTGCCGTGGTAGGCGCCCATTCCGCTGCGCCCCACCCCGCCGAACGGCGCGGCGGCCGGGATCATTTGCGCGGCAAAGTCATTGCGGGCCACTCCACCGCTTCGGGTGCGGCGCACGAAGTCCCGGAAGTTCTTGCCGCCGGGCCCGAACCAATAGGCCACCAGCGGCGCCGGGCGGGCGTTGATCTGATCGATCGCCTCGTCGAGACTGCGATACGGCTGCACCGCCAGCACCGGTCCGAAGATCTCCTCCTCGGCGATGCGCATGCTCGCATCGACGTTGCGCACGATGGTCGGGGCGATCTTGCGAGTTCCGCGGTCCGGCAACACCTCCCCGTCGGGTGCGATGGCCTCCACTACCGCACCCCGTTCCCGTGCGTCGTCGATCAGGCTCAGCACCCGATCGAAGTTGGCCTCGTTGACACTGGAGCAGTAGTCGCCGTTGGCGACGATGGTCGGGAACATCTCCTGCAGCGTGGAGCGGGCGGTGTCGACGAACGCCTCCAGGTCGGGTTCGGGCACCAGAACGTAATCGGGGCACACACAGACCTGGCCGCCGTTGACCATTCGGGCCGTGGCGATCCGTTTCGCCGAGCGTGCGATGTCGGCATCGGGCGCGACGACGACGGGGTTCTTACCGCCCAGTTCCAAGGTCACCGGCACCAGGTTGTCGGCCGCGGCGCGCTGCACCAGCGCGCCTACCGAGGGTGATCCGGTGAAGAACATGTGGTCGAACGGCAGTCCCGCGAACTCGGCCGCCACCGCGGCCCCGCCGGTGACGACGACGAGTTCGTCGTCGGCGAAGTAGGACGGCGCGAGTTGCTTCATCAATTCGCCGGTGTGCGCGGTGATCTCGGACATCTTGATCATCACCCGATTTCCCGCCGCGAACGCCGCCGCCGCCGGCACCACCACCAGCTGAAGCGGAAAGTTCCACGGGCCGATGATCCCGACCACGCCCAGTGGGCTGGGCTGGACCTCGGCCCGCAACCCGGCAAGTCGCGCCGTCCGCATCAGCTTCGGCGACCGCATCCATTGCCGGACATGGGATCTGGTGTGCTCGATCACCGGGATCATGCCGACCAGCTCGGTGGCCAGCGACGCATCCCGCGACCTGGTGCCGAAATCCTGCGCCATCGCGTCCACCAGGGCGTCGGTGTTATCCAGCACCAGAGCCACCAACCGGTCGATCCGGTTGCGCCGCAGGGCCGCATCGGGTGGCCCGTCGGCGACGAACGACCGGCGCTGGGCCTCCAGCAGGTTGCGCAGGTCGGTCACGACAGATCCAGCAGTCCGGTCTCGGCCACCGTACGCAGCTGGCCCAGCTCCACGCCCCGGTCCGCGGCCGCCTCGATACAGGCGGCCACATCCTTGCGCATGAACGGCGCAACGACATCGGCGAAGCTGTCCACTCCCCCGGCCGACCGCACGTATCCCGCGGCCCGGCTACCGCCGCTGCAGTGCTCCAGCACCGCGAACAGGCTGGCATCGGGGACGTCGAGGTTCTTCGCCAGCTCCACCGCGGCCGCAACCAGTTGCGCGTTGGAGGCGAACAGCACGTTGTTGATCAGTTTGAGGTTCAGTGCGGTGCCCAGGGCTCCGGTCGTGATCACCGGATCGGCGTAGGCGGTCAGCACCTCGCGGGCGCGGGCCACCGCGTCATCGGGGCCGCCGAGCAGCACGGTCAGCTTGCCCGCGGCGATGTCGTGGGCGCCGCCGCTGACCGGCGCGTCGACCAGCACCGGCCCGTCGGGAAACGCCGTGATCAAGTCGGTCAGCGTGCTGACCGTGCCGGTGGTGTGCGACACCACGATCGCTCCGGGTTCGGCCGTGGCCATCAGCCCGTCGGGTCCGCCGGCGACCTCACGCAGCTGGGCGTCGGAGAACAGGCAGCTGATCACGATGCCGGCGCCGCGGGCGGCCGCGGCCACCGAGTCGACCGCCACGGCGCCGAGGGCCGCCAACTGCTCGCGCACCTCGGCGCGGCGGGCGTACACCTGCACGCGGTACCCGGCGCCGAGCAGGCGGCGCACCATCGGCTCACCCATCTGGCCCGCCCCGATAAACCCGACGACCTGGCCCGTTGCGCTCATTCTCGGCTCCTCAAAGCGGCTTTCGGCTTTCCGGTGGTGGCAACCGTAGCATTGTCCACCGGAGCCGAATTAGTTACAGTCGAGCTTACTGTCGACTTTACGGCTAACACCTGAAGGCTGGTGAGGATGGGCAACTCGCAGCGCAAGGTGGTGATCGTCGGCGCCGGGTCGGGAATCGGCGCCGCGGCAGCCGCGCATTTCTACTCCCGCGGCGACCATGTGCTCGCCGTCGACGTGCGCCCGCAGCAGACACCCGCAACGCAACATGTCCGCTGCGACCTGCGCGACGCCGGGGCCATCGCCAAGTTCACCGGTGGGCTGGATGACGGCTGGGATCTGCTGGCCCACGTCGCGGGCGTGCCCGGAACCGCGCCGGCCGCCGACGTGCTCACGATCAACTACCTGGGGATGCGCCTGATGACCGAGGGGATGCTGCCGCGGCTGCGCCGCGGCGGCGCCGTGGTCGCGGTGGCGTCTACGGCCGCGCTCGGCTGGGAGCAACGCATCGAGGCGCTCAACGGACTGCTCGACGCGGCCGACGCCGAGTCGGTGATGCGCTGGCAGGCCTGCCAGGACCCGGCGTTCCCGGTTTACACCACCTCCAAGCAGGCGATGATCCTCTACACCAAGCGACTGGCCGCGACGGCGCGGGCCCGCTACGGGGTGCGGATCAACACGGTGAGCCCGGGCCCGGTCGAGACGCCGATCCTGCCCGACTTCGAGGCCTCGATGGGCAAGCAGATGCTCGACTCCGTGCGCGACACCGTCGGTCGGCACGCCCGCGTCGACGACATCGTGCCGCTGATCGACTTCCTCGGCTCTCCGGCGGCCGGGTGGATCAACGGCCAGGACATTCTCGTCGACGGCGGTTTCGTCACCGCTATCACCGCCGGCACCCCCATCACCGTCTGAGATCTGCGAGAGGACAACATGACCGTCGATTCATCTGCCAACGCACCGACATCACCACACCCGTATCACGACCTCGACATCTCCGAAACGGCCTTCTGGGGCAGGGATTTCCGAAGCCGCGATGACACGTTTGCGACGCTGCGCAGCGAGCAGGGCCTGACCTGGCACCGGCCGATGCCCGCTGTCTTCCCCCACGAAGAGACCGGCTACTGGGCGGCGACCCGGCACGCCGACATCAAGTTCATCAGTCAGCACGAAGAGCTGTTCTGCTCCAGCGAAGGGGTCAGCGTCGACCCGATGCCGGCCGAGATCCAGCGCAACATGACGTTCTTCCTGGCGATGGACCCCCCGGAGCACACCCGATACCGCAAGCTGATCAGCTCGGGCTTCACTCCGCGGCAGGTCCGTCGCATCGAGGACCAGATCAAGACCAATTCCCGCAGCATCGTCGACGACTTGTTGGCGCAGCTGCGCGCCGGTGAGCAGATCGACTTCGTCGCAGCGTGTTCCGGGCAATTGCCGATGCGCACCATCTCCGACATGATCGGGATCGATCCCGCCGACCAGGAGAAGGTCGCCTACGCCGCCGAGTGCCTGTTCAGCGGCAGCGACGACGAGTACGCGTCCCTGGAGGAACGGGCCGTGCACGTCATGACACAGCTGGGCGTACTGGCCGGCTCGGGCGTAGAGCTGGCGCAGCGCCGCCGCACCGAGCCGCACGACGATCTGATGACCGAGCTGGTCAACGCCGAGGTCGACGGACACCGGCTCACCGACGAGGAACTCGGCTCGTTCATGGTGCTGCTCGGTTCGGCGGGCAACGACACCACCAAACAGACCACCACGCACGCCTTCAAGGCCCTGATCGAGCATCCCGAGCAACGCGCCTGGTTGCTGGCGGACTTCGACAACCGGATCGGCGGCGCGGTCGAGGAATTCGTGCGCTGGGCGACGCCGGTGCTCGCCTTCGCCCGCCACGCGGTGGCGGACACCGAGGTCGCCGGAACCGAGATCAAGGCCGGGGACAAGATCGGCCTGTTCTACTGTTCGGCCAACCGCGACGAGACGGTGTTCGACCGGCCGCACGAATTCGACATCACCCGGACCACCAACCCGCACCTGGGATTCGGCGGCGGCGGTGCCCACTACTGCCTGGGGACCCATGTCGCCCGGATGGAGCTGCGGCATCTGTTCTACGAGCTGCTGACCCGGCTTCCGGAGGTCTCACTCGGCGAGCCGGATTACCTGCAGAGCACCTTCGTGCACGGCATCAAGCGGCTGCCGATCAGTCTCGCCTGACCCTGGCGCTACGACTGCCCCATCATTTACTGTAATCATTACAGTAACTCACTCCGCACAGACGGGAGACCAGCCGTGGAGAGTCAGGTCGACGACGTCGCCGCCGCGCTCGACAAGCCGGCCGGCTACATCCGCAACCCGTATCCGTACTTCGAGGACAAGCGCCGACAAGCCGGGATCGCTCCTGGGACGGTCATGGACTACTCGAAGACCCCTGAATCGCTGCGACCGAAGACATCATTCGCCGCCGTCTCGTTCGAGGCGGTCAATCAGGTTTTCCGCGAGGCGGATTCGTTCAACTCGCGCATATACGACATGACGATCGGACTGTTCCTCGGGCCGACCATCCTGGCGATGGAGGGCGAGCCGCACCGCAAGCACCGCAACCTGGTCTCCTCAGCGTTCAAGCGGAAGTCGCTGGCGCACTGGGAGCCCGCAGTGGTGCGGCCGGTGTGCACCGCGCTGATCGACGAGTTCATCGAAGCCGGCACCGCCGATCTGGTGGCCGATTTCACCTTCGAGTTCCCCACCCGGGTCATCTCCAAGTTGTTGGGCCTGCCCGAGGAGGACCTGGCCTGGTTCCGTCAGCGAGCGATGGAGTTGATCAGCTACACGGTCGACTTCGAGCGGGCGTTCACCGCGTCGACGCAGCTGAAGGACTACTTCCTGGCCCAGATGGACAAGCGCAAGGCGCACCCCACGGAAGACATCATCGGCGACCTGGTCACCGCGGAGGTCGACGGCGAGAAGCTCACCGACGAGGCGATCTATTCGTTTCTCCGGCTGCTGCTTCCGGCCGGGCTGGAGACCACCTATCGGGCCACCGGCAACCTGCTGTATCTGCTGCTGACACATCCCGAACAGTTCGCCGCGGTACGCGCCGACCACGATCTGATCGGCGCCGCCATCGAAGAGGGACTGCGGTATGAGACTCCGCTGACCACCGTGCAGCGCACCGCCATCCGCGACACCACCGTCGCCGGAGTCTCGATTCCCGCCGGCGCGGTGGTCGACGTCTGTATCGGTTCGGCCAACCGCGACGAGACACGCTGGGAGCGCCCCGAGGAGTTCGACATCTTCCGCAAGTGGATCCCGCACATCACGTTCGCCGCCGGCGAGCACACCTGCATGGGCCTGCACCTGGCCCGGATGGAGATGCGGGTGGCGATGGAATGCCTGCTGGACCGGCTCGGCGAGATCGCGTTGATCACCGACGACGACCCGCACATCTACGGCCAGCCGTTCCGCTCACCGCGCCGGCTTCCGGTGACGTTCTCCGCCAAGGGCTGACCCTCACCCCTGGCGCGGCCGGCGGTGTCCGATCGTCTTGGTCTCCAGGTACTGCGAGAACCCCTCGATCCCGCACTGCCTGCCCACGCCGCTGCTCTTGAAGCCACCGAACGGGGCGTCCGCTCCGTAGTACATGCCGCCGTTGACCCCGATCGCGCCGGTGCGAACCCGGCGGGCGATCGCCATCGCGCGTTCGGCCGACGCCGACACCACCGCACCGGCCAGACCGAACGGACTGTCGTTGGCGATACGCACCGCGTCGTCGTCATCGGTGAACGGCATGATCACCAGCACCGGACCGAACACCTCTTCGCGTGCGATGGCCGCGTTGTTGTCGACGTTGACGATCACGGTGGGCGCCATGTAGTGACCGCCCGCCAGGTGGTCGGGCAGTGCGTCGAATGATCCCCCGCCCGTGGTGATCTCGGCTCCGTCGGCGGCGGCCTGCGCGCAGGCGGCGACCACCCGCTGCTTGGCCTGGGCGCTGATCAGCGGACCGACCAGGGTCTGCGGCAACGCCGGGTCGCCGACCGTCACCGCCGCGAACGCCGCGGTCACCGCGGCGACCATCTCGTCGAACAGCGAGGCGTGCACCAGCATTCGTGAGGTGGCCGCGCAGGCCTGCCCGGCGTGCACACAGACCCCGACCGCGCCGGGGATGACCTTGGCCGGGTCGGCGTCGTCCAACACGATCAGCGCCGACTTGCCGCCCAGTTCCAAGAAGGTGCGTTTCATCGTGTCGGCGCCGGCCCGGGTCAGCAGCTTGCCGACGGCGGTGGACCCGGTGAACGACACCATGTCCACCCGCGGATCGGTGCCCAACACCGCTGCGACGTCGTTGGATTCGGTGGCCACCACGTTGACCACCCCGGCGGGGATGTCCGTTCGTTCGGCGATCAGCCGCCCCAGCCGGGTGGCGTTCCACGGGGTGTGCGGGTCGGGTTTGAGCACCACGGTATTGCCGGCGGCCAGCGCCGGCCCCAGCTTGTTCAGGATCACTTCGATGGGGAAGTTGGACGGGGTGATCGCCGCGACCACACCGACCGGCTCCTTGACAACGGTGCGGACGTTGCGGTCGCCGAACACTCCGCCGCCGTCAAGCGTGCGCTCCCATTCGAACTCGTCGATCAGCCGTGCGGGGTACCGCAGCCCGTCGACCAGCGGCCAATCCAGTTGTGCCAGCTGGGTTGTCATCACTGGACAGCCGACTTCGGCGATCAGCTCGGTGCGCAGCTCCTCCTGCTCGGACTCCAGCGCCGCCTGCAGCTGCTCCAGACAGCGCCTGCGCAGCGCGCGGTTGGTCGACCAGTCGGTGTCGTCGAAGGCGCGCCGGGCGGCACCGATCGCGCGGTCCATGTCGGCGCCATCGGCATTGGCGGTGGCGCCCAGGATTCGGCCGGTCGCCGGGCTGACGTTGTCGAACTGCGCGCCGGCGCCGGCATGCACCAGTTCGCCGTCGATCAGCAAGCGCGTTTCTGCGTTGCCGGCGGCCCGTTCGCCGATATCCACGCTGGTGATGGCTTGTGCCACGACGTCGGTCACCGGGATCCCCTCGATTTCGGATGCCCAACCGTAACCATTACAGTAGAATACTTCAATTGGTTCTCAGTCGGTTCGCACGCCCGAGCAGGAGCGCACTGAATTGATCAAGGTCATGGACGGCTTCCGGGTGCTGGAGGTCGCGCAGTACACGTTCGTCCCCGCCGCCGGCGCCATCCTGGCCGACTGGGGCGCCGACGTCATCAAGGTCGAACACCCGGTGCGCGGCGACACCCAGCGCGGATTCATCCGAATGGGCGGGTTCGAACTCGACCCCGACCGGCACCCCCTGATCGAGCATCCCAACCGCGGCAAGCGCAGCGTCGGAATCGACGTGTCCACACCCGGCGGCCAGCAGGTGCTGCACGAGTTGGCCGCCACCGCAGACGTTTTCTTGACCAACTACCTGCCGCGAGCCCGGCGCAAGAACCGCTTCGACTTGGCCGACATTCGTGCGGTGAACCCGAACATCATCTACGCGCGCGGCAGCGCCTACGGCGACAAGGGCCCACAACGCGACATCGGCGGCTTCGACGGCACCGCATTCTGGACCCGCAGCGGGGTCGGCCACGCGCTGAGCCCCGAAGAGCTCGGAGCACCCATCTCCCAAGGCATCCCGGCCTTCGGCGACTCGATCGGCGGGATGAACATCGCCGGGGGGATCGCCGCGGCGCTGCTGCATCGCGAGCGCACCGGGGAGGCGCTGGAAGTCGACGTCTCGCTGCTGTCCACGGCGTGGTGGGCGGCCGGCGCCAGCGTGACGCAGGGCATGGAGACCGGCGAGGCCATGCGGGCACCGATGCCACAGTCCGGTGGCTCACCGGCGAATCCGTTTCTGGGTAACTACACCACCTCCGACGGCGGCACCATCAACCTGTGCATCGTCAGCCCGACCGGCTACATCCGGGATACCTTCGAGCACTTGGGTATCGGCGAGGCCGCCGATGACCCGCGCTTCGCCGACGTGCTGCCGCTGATGCAGAACGCCGAGGCTGCCAGCGACCTGATCGTGGCCGCTGTCGCCGCCAAGCCCTTCGCCTATTGGCGCGAGCACCTCAAGACGATGAAGGGCCAGTGGGCGCCGTTCCAGAGCCTGGTCGACCTGGGCTCCGACGAGCAGGCCCTGGCCAACGACATGATCGCCGAGGTCGAGGCGGCCGATGGCGGGCATCCTTTCAAGGTGGTGCGCGGCCCGGTCCAGTTCAACGGTGAGCCGTTGCAGACCACCCGCGCCCCGCAGGCCTCCGAGCACACCGAGACGGTGCTGCTGGAGCTCGGAATCGAATGGGACCGCATCGAAAAGCTCAAGGAATCAGGCGATATCGCCTAGCTTTCCCGCGAGGTCTCCCCGCCGTATTTGCGTTCGGCGTCGAAGTTGAAGTTCGCGATGGCGGTCGACATACCGGCACCGATCGGACCCAGCGTGTCGTACAGGCTTGCGCTTCCGGTCGCCACGCCTGCGTCGCTGTAGTGGGTCAGCGCCGCCAGCCCGATGTACTCCCCAACCGGAAGCCGGCTCAGGGTCAGGGTGTAGTCGGCGTTGATAAAGGCCAGTCCTTTGGTGCTGAAATTGGTCAGCGAGGCGGTGACGTCGACGGCCATCGCCGCGCGTACGAACGGCGTGAGCTCCTCGCCGTCCACGAGGTCACGTATCTCGCGCAGCCAGGCGTATCGCGGTCCGGCATGCTGCCACGGGAATGTGTTGCCACCGTCGTCGCCGTAGGCCCGGATGAACATCGGCACCGACTCGTCGGGCGACGCCGGTTCTTCCGGGAGCGGCGGCAGGCTGACCTCGGTGGTGAAGAAGTCACCGTCGGGCTGGGGGCCGCGGCGCAGGTACAGCGCCGAGGCACGAGCGACCAGATCGCCGTCCTGGGTCATCTCGGCGTCGATGGAGCGCATCCGCGAACCGGAGCGGACCACCGACGCGCTGACCCGCAGCGGTGCACCGGCCACCCGGCGCAGGATCTCGACGGTCAGCCGTGCCGGCTGCAGGTCGTCTTCGGGCACGTGCTGCTCGACGGCACGGGCCAGCAGGCCGCCGACCACCTGACCGCCGAGCGTCGGCCCCCATCCGCCGTGGGCGATGGGGTTCGGCACCAGGTCGTCGTCACGGCGAACCACGAACGGGATCATGTCTTGCTCCGCTCCAGGTAGAACCGCGCGGCACGGCGGATCGAGTGTTCGGTCGGTTCCGGGTGCCAATCCAGTTCCCGGGTGGCCTTGCCGTGGGAAGCGGGAGACGTCAACGCCATGAGTCGCGCACCCGTTGCGGTGAACGCGAAGTCACGACGCAGCAGCACCCCCAGCGCGCCGACGAGGTGTCCCACCATGTGCAGAATCGCCATCGGAATACCAAAGCGCGGCGGCGGGGCCCCGACCGATTCGGCTGCGACGGTGAGCATCTCGCGCTGAGTCATGTACCGCTCGGAGATGATGTAGCGCTCGCCAATCCTGCCGCGCTCGGCGGCCAGCAGCATCCCCCTGGCGGCGTCGTCGATTCCGACCACCTCGGAGCCCACGCCGCGCGCGTAGGCCGGCATCCTGCCCAGCGCGGCAAGCTGAACGAGCGTGCCTTGCCGCGGCTGCCAGTCCGGCGGACCGTACGGATTCGACACGTTCGTGACGACGGCCGACAGGCCACGATCGGCGGCGTAGGACAGCACCAGGCGCTCGGCTTCGCGACGGGAGGCGATGTAACCCCCGCCCTGGTCGGCCCAGTTGAACGGGGTGTCTTCGTCGACTGTTTCACCGTTGCGTCCCACCGCGATGGTGCCGATGGTGCTCAGGAACACGAACCGGTCGAGGCCGGCCGGCGCGGCGACTTCCAAGACGTTGCGCAGACCTTCGACGTTGGTTCGAAACAGTGGTGCGGGATCGCGCAGTTCCGCTCGGGTGTCGACGACGCAGTAGTACACGACGTCCCGGTCTGCCATGGCCGCGGCGACCGCATCGGTGTCGAAGATGTCGCCGTAGTGCCGTTGCACGTCGAGTCCGTCGATCCCTCTGGTGGAACTGGAGCGACGCAGCAGCACGCGCACGTCGTCGCCGCGTGCGACCAGGTGGCGGGTGACGCAGCCGCCGACGTTGCCGCTGGCACCCATGACGAGTGCGCGCCGGCGCTCGGCCGCCGATCCATCGTTCATCGTCCTACCCGGGTCCCTGGTCAACTCGCGCTATCGTACATTACTGTAAGCATTACAGTTAATAGACCCGTTACGCGGAGGTGCCATGCAGAAGCCGCTTGCCCCCGACATCTCGACCTGGCCGGAGGCGGACCCGCAGTTGGTCGGCAGTCACTGCGCGGGCTGCGACGCCACGGTGTTTCCGGCCCAGCCGCGCTGCCCGGCCTGCAGCGGCGACCAGATGAGCCGGGCACTGCTGCCGCGCACCGGCACCCTGGTGGCCTGGACCACCCAGGGGTTTCCGCCCGGCCCACCGTATCTGGGTCCGGCCGGCAAGGAGTTCGTGCCGTTCGGCGTCGGCCTGGTGCAGCTCGGCGACGTCGTCCGGGTCGAAGGCCGGCTCACCGAAAGTGACCCGGACAAACTGCAATTCGGCATGCCGGTGGCGTTGACCATGATCCCGTTCGCCTCCGACGCCGATGGCAACGAGATCATCACCTTCGCCTTCCAACCGGTTTAGGAGACTGCGATGGCCAACGACGTAGCGATCATCGGGGTCGGGCTGCACCCGTTCGGCCGTTTCGAAGGAAAGTCGGCGATGGAGATGGGGGCCGACGCCATTTTCGCCGCCGTCGCCGACGCGCGCGTGGACTGGAAGGACATCGGCGCCGCCACCGGGGGCAGCTGGACGATCGCCAACCCGGACGCGATCGTCGGCATGGTCGGCCTGTCCGGCATCCCGTTCACCAACGTGTTCAATGCCTGTGCCACCGCGGCCAGCGCGGCCAAGGTCTGCGCCGACGGTATCCGGCTGGGCGACTACGACATCGGCATCGCCGTCGGTCTGGACAAGCACCCGCGCGGGGCGTTCACCGAGGACCCGGCACTGGTCGGGATGCCGCGCTGGTACGCCGAGAACGGCCAGTATCTGACCACCCAGTTCTTCGGCATGAAAGCCAACCGCTACCTGCACGATCACGGCATCTCCCAGCAGACCCTGGCCAAGGTTGCGGCCAAGAACTTCCGCAACGGCGCGCTGAACCCGAATGCCTTCCGGCGCAAGCCGATGTCCGAGGACGAGATCCTGGGTTCGACGATGCTGAACTACCCGCTGACCCAGTACATGTTCTGCGCACCGGACGAGGGCGCGGCGGCGGTGGTGATGTGCCGCGCGGACATCGCGCACCGTTACACCGACAAGCCGGTGTATCTGCGCGCCGTGGAGGTGCGCACCCGGCGCTACGGCGCTTACGAGGTGAACACCACCTTCGCGCCGGTAACCGAGGACGCCGCGCCCACGGTGTACGCCGCCCGCGCCGCCTTCGAAAAGGCCGGTGTGTCACCCGAAGACGTCGACGTCGTCCAGCTGCAGGACACCGACGCCGGCGCCGAGATCATCCACATGGCCGAATGCGGGTTCTGCGCCGACGGCGACCAGGAGAAGCTG
This sequence comes from [Mycobacterium] zoologicum, assembly GCF_020172665.1. GTDB lineage: Bacteria > Actinomycetota > Actinomycetes > Mycobacteriales > Mycobacteriaceae > Mycobacterium > Mycobacterium zoologicum. The sequence continues at coordinate 3,627,913 of NZ_CP083985.1, forward strand.
CTCGCCGACGGCGCCACTGAGATCACCGGCTCGCTGCCGGTCAACACCGACGGCGGGCTGATCGCCAACGGCGAACCCATCGGAGCGTCCGGCCTGCGCCAGATCCACGAGCTGGTGCGCCAGTTGCGCGGCGAAGCAGGCCAGCGCCAGGTGCCCGGCGAGCCCAAGGTCGGGTTCGCCCAGCTCTACGGCGCACCGGGCACGGCTGCGGCCACCATCCTGACCCGCTAGCCTCGATTTTTCGTAGGACTTGATGTGGGCCGGGTCTGGTGCTGGATTGTGTTGTCCGGTGGTGGTTTTGCGTGGTGGGCGTGGCCGGTCGGCCCGTGTCGCCGGGTTGGGCGGGCGTCCTTTGGGG
>NZ_CP083985.1:3628370-3662945 GCF_020172665.1 [Mycobacterium] zoologicum
TGTTCACCTGCGAAGTGCCTTCCCGTAGGAATGGTTGAACCGTAGACAAGTCCAATTATCCCTTGCAGGACAGGCACTTTCGCCTATCTACACGCCCCTACCGGCAGCAATCCACGAAAAATCCGGGCTAGCGACCGGGAGGCACCCATGGCCCAGTTCCACGACGCACCGATCTTCGATGCCGACCAGCACATGTACGAGACCCCCGAGTCGCTGACCAAGTACCTGCCGGAGAAGTACTCGCGGGCAGTCCAATTCGCCCAGATCGGCCGACAGACCCGGATCATCATCAACAACCGGGTCAGCGACTTCATCCCCAACCCCACCTTCGAGCGGGTCGCCGCACCGGGCGCTCACGAGAAGTTCTTCGCCGGCCAGAACACCGAGGGCCTGACCCTGCGTGAGATGCAGGGCCCGGCCATCGAGGCGCCGGCCGCCACCCGCAACCCCGCTGACCGAGTCGCCGAACTGGACCGCCAGGGCGTGACCGAGGCGCTGAACTACCCGACGCTGGCCAGCCTGGTCGAACACTCCAGCGCCGATGACCCGGAGCTCACGCTGGCGATCATCCACGCGCTCAACCAGTGGATGGCCGAGCACTGGACCTACAACTACGGCGGCCGGGTGTTCTCCACACCGATCATCAACCTCTCCGAGGTCAAGGGCGCGCAGCGGGAACTGGAGTACATCCTCGATCAGGATGCCGCGGTGGCGCTCATCAAACCCGGACCGGTCAACGGCATCGGTGGCTGGCGCTCCCCGGCCCTACCGGAGTTCGACCCGTTCTGGCGTGACGTGGAAGCCGCCGGCCTGCCCATCGTGCTGCATGCCAGTTACCCACCGCTGGACGACTACGTCGGCCGCTGGGAGCCGCCCTACACCCAGAACTTCATGGCGCAGAGCGCATTCCGCTGGATGGTGCTGGGGCATCGGGAGATCGCCGACATGATCACCGCGCTGATCTGTCACGGCACCCTGACCCGGTTTCCCAAGCTGCGCATCGCCAGCGTCGAGAACGGCAGCTCGTGGATCGGCCCGCTGTTTCACGACTTCGGCGACCTGTACAAGAAGATGCCGCAGAACTTCCCCGAGCATCCGCATGAGGTGTTCCGGCGCAACATCTGGGTCAGCCCGTTCTGGGAGGGCTGTATCTCCGACGTGGTCGACACCGTCGGCTGGGACAAGGTGCTGTTCGGATCGGACTACCCGCACCCCGAGGGCCTGCCCGAGCCGAAGGGCTTCTGGCGCTATGCCGAGGGCATGGATGTCCGGCGCACCTATGACTTCATGGGCGACAACGCCCGCCGGTTCATGGGGTTGCCGATCGCCAACCCGGACCCCGAGGCGCTTAAGCCGCCGGTGGCGGCAGGTGTGTGAGTTCGCGACATAGGCAGGTCAGCGCCGCTTTCACCGCGGCGTGTATACAATGAGATACATGCCTGCGCGGAACCCCGATATCGCGGAACACACCGAAGGTGTGCTGGCCGCGATCGGTCGCGAGCTTCGTAACCGGCGGCTGGATCTCGGTGTTAGCGCCGTGACCACCGCCGAAGCCGCTGGGATGTCACGGGTTACCTTGCACCGCATCGAGGCCGGATCACCCGCGGTGACGATCGGCGCCTACCTGAACGCGGCCGCGGCCCTGGGCCTGCGGCTGACCCTCGATGAGCCACCAGCCCCGGGTCGGGAACCGGCACAACAAGCAGCACCTGCGCAACCAGCACCGGCGACGGTTCGCGTGGGCGATTTCCCGCAACTGCGCGCGATCGCGTGGCAACTGCGCGCCGAGACCGAACTCACCGGCGTTGAGGCACTTCAACTGTACGAACGCAACTGGCGTCACGTGGACCAAGCTGCAATGAGCGACGAGGAGCGCGCCTTCGTGCAGCAGCTGGCCGACGCACACAGCGGCGGGGTTCTCCTTGTTTGAGCGAGCGCATCATGTTCGGATTGCCGGCGTCCTCGACGCGCTCGACGCCGAACTTCTGGCGGCATCGAATTGCTACTTCGCCGGCGGCACCGCGATCGCGCTGCGCTACGGCGAATACCGCGAATCGAAGGACATCGACTTCCTGGTCGCCGATGATTCCGGCTACGGCGACCTGCGGGAGAAGGTCCGAGCGCCAGAAGGATTCAACGCGTTGACACGTCGGCCGGTTGCGGTGCTGCGGCCCGTCGTGGCTGATCAGTACGGCGTCAGAACCTTGCTCGACGTTGACGGCGAACCGATCAGGTTCGAGATTGTTTCCGAGGGACGGATCGCCCTGGAGACACCGAGTCCTGGCGACAGCATCTGCGGGGTCGCGACGTTGACTGCCCTTGATATGGCCACCAGCAAGTTGCTGGCCAACTCCGACCGATGGGCGGATCGTGCGGTGTTCAGCCGCGATGTCATCGACCTGGCCATGATGGAGCCCGGCCCGGACCTGCTGAGCCGGGCCATCGCCAAGGCTGAGTCCGCTTACAGGTCGGCCATCATTGATGATCTGAACAAGGCCATCGACGACTTGCGGGACAACCCGCACCGCCTCGATGACTGCATGCGCGAGTTGCGGATGTACGACACCCCCAAAGCGGTTCTGTGGGATCGCATCAAACGGCTGCGCCCGTAGGCATGCCTCAGCCGAGATGACGCCGCGTCTCTCATGTGTCGCGCCCGGTCCGAGCACGTCACTGCCCCAGTGCGGGGCAACACCCCCGTCAAGGACGAATCCTTACGTCAAGGAGTCAACCGAACCGGGGGCAGACCCTCTGCCCCGGCGCGGCCGACAGTTGACGGAACCCCTACTTCATCAGCCGCCCGGCAACCCGCCCCAGCACCGCCCGAACCCGCGGCGAGAGGTAGACGGCGAACAGCCCGTTGAACACGTCCTCGCGCAGCCGGGTCAGCGTCGAAGACTTGATCCGCCAATGGCCGTCGACCTTCTCGTAGGTCTCGGTGTAGTGGCCGTAGCCGCGCAGGTTCATACCCGGGCCGAACCGCACCACGTCTTCGAGCGCCCACACCCCGTGCGCGGTGGTCGGCGAGTCCGGCTCGATGTCGGGCGCATGCACCTGGTGCACGGTGGGCTGCGAGCGCAGGCTCTTGCGGGTGAAGGCGACGAATTCGTCGGCGCCACTGATGATCTTCCCGCCCGCCCGCGACGTGTCGCTGAGGAAGTCGTCGGTGAACAACGCGCGCCAGGCAGCCCAGTCCTTGGTGTCCAGATACCGGCAGTAGCGGGATTTCAGGCGTTTGATCGCTTCGATGTCCGCGGCGGCGTCAGTCATGATTCACCGCCGGTTCGTAGCGCAGCATCGTGACGTCGTGTTCCGGGTAGTCGCAGAACACCGGCCGCACCCGCATACCGACCGCCAGATCGGCGGGGTCGACGTTGACGAGCTCGGTGGAGAACCGCGGTCCCTCATCCCATTCGACGATCGCCAGCAGTTGCGGCACGGCGTCGGCGAAGTGCGGGCCGACCGGCCGCCGGGCCACCGTGAAGGAGTACAGCGTGCCCATCCCGGAGATCTCGCGCCATTCCAGGTCGTCGGCCAGGGTGCGCGGGGCCCGCACCCGCGGGTAGAACACGTAGCTCTCGGTCGACGGCGAGTACTGGATGACAATGCGGTGCTGAGCCAGCGCATCCCAGAACGGTGCGGTGGTCGGCGTCTTGACGGGCATCGGCCGTTCGAAGGTCATCACCGTGCTCAGTCCCCTTCCAGGATCAGGGTGGTCTGTTCCGACAAGATCCCCCCGTTGCCGGAGACGAAGGCCCGGTTGCAGTCGGCGACCTGCGCCGCACCGGCCCGGCCCATGATCTGCCGGGTGGCATCGCAGACGTGGTGCATGCCACCGGCCAAGCCCGCTTGGCCGAATCCCAGTTGACCACCCGCGGTGTTGAGTGGGAAGTCCCCGCGGAAGGTCAGGTCGTGATCGGAGATGAACTGCATCCCTTTGCCTTTTTCGCAGAACCCGGCGTCCTCCAGCGACAGCAGCACGGTGATGGTGTAGCAGTCGTAGATCGAGACCATGTCCATATCGGCGCGGGACAGGTTCGTCATCGCGAAGGCGGTGTCGGCGGCCTCGCGGATCGGGGTCGCCAACAGGTCCGCGGCGTAGGTGGGGGTCTTGAACGGCACATGTTCGCCGAATCCCTTGACCCACACCGGACGGTTACGCGATCTCCGAGCAACATCGGCGCTCGCGATCACCACGGCCGCACCGCCCACGCACGGCATCACGATCTCCAGCATGCGCAGCGGGTCGGCGATCACCGGACTGGCCAGCACGTCGTCGATGCTCAGCGGGGTGTCGCGCCAGATGGCACCGTCGGTGTGGTTGGCGTTGACGCGTTGGTCGACGACCAGCTTGGCCATGGCCCGCTCGTCGTAGCCGTAGACCGCACCGTAACGGGTGGCCACCTGCCCGTAGGGACCGTTCTGGCCGAGGTTTCCGTAGGGGATCTCGAATTCCGCCTGCGGAGAGCCGTATTGGTTGCTCGACGAGCCGAAGAACATGGCGTCGACCAGTGGCTTGGGTTTGCGCTCCGACATCGGGGTGATGTAGCGGGCCGGCAGCGCACACAACACTACATCGCAGATACCGAGCTCGATCGCCGCCGCGGCACGCCAGACCATGGCCGCAGCGCTGGCCCCGCCCAGGTCGACGATCTCGGCGAATCGCGCGGGCATACCGAGGTATTCGGCGATGGTCGAGGGAACGAAGATCTCCGACTCGCCCAGGTGCGAGGTGACGATGCCGTTGACCAGATCACCCGGCAGGCCGGCGTCGGCCAGCGCCGCCGCGCTCAACTCCGCCCACTGCTCCAGGGTGAACCCGGCCGGGCCTGCTTTGTTCATCCGCTCCGGCGGCAGCTCGACGTAGCCGACGATCGCGGCGTCTCCACGTAATCCCATGTGTTGTCCTCTATCTCATTTGCGGGGAAGGCCGAGGATCATCTGCGCGATGACATTCAGCTGAATCTCGTTGGTACCGCCGCCGATCAGCTCGGCCGGCGACAGCAGATAAGGTTCGACGACGGCGGGGTCGGAGTCGGTGATCATCGCCAGCCGTCCCGCGGTGGCCAGGGTGGCCGCGAAGGTGCGGCGCAGCAGGATGTTCATCGCCACCTTGGCGATGCTCGACGCCGCGCCGCGCCCCTGCCCGTCGAGCAGCCCCATGGTTTCACGGACCCCGAGTGCCTTGATGGCGTTCGAGTAGGCGTCAAGCTCGCCGACTGCGCGCAGCGCGTGGTCACGCTCGTCGCCGGCGGCCGCGGCGAGCCGGCGCAATGCGACGGCACGGTCGAACTCGACGTAACCGCTGATGGCGGAACGTTCTTCGGCCATGGTGGCCACAGCGAGCTGCCATCCGCCGGTGGGCTCACCGAGCAGCATCTGATCAGGCACGAAGACGTCGGCGAGGAAGACCTCGCTGAACTCTTCGGCCCCGGTGACCTGCAGGATCGGCTGGACCTGCACTCCCGGAGATCGCATGTCGACGATGAAGTAGCCGATGCCGCGGTGTTTGGCCGCGTCGGGATCGGTGCGGGCCAGTAGTGCGCCGTAGTCGGCGCGCTGCGCGCACGAGGTCCAGATCTTGTGGCCGTTGATCCGCCATCCACCCTCGACCTTGGTCGCGCGGGTGGTCAACGACGCCAGGTCCGAGCCGGCACCGGGTTCGCTGAACAGCTGGCACCAGGCGAGTTCTCCGCGCTGGGTGGGTGGGATCAGTTGCTGTTGCAGTGTTTCGGGTGCCGCGGCCAGCAGCGAGGGCAGGATCCACTCGGCGATTCCCAGCGACGGCCGCACCAGACCCGGCCGGTTGGCGAACTCCTCGATGAGGATCAGCTGCTGCAAGGGCGTGGCACCGATGCCCCACGGGGGTGGCCAGTGCGGGGCGATCAGACCGGCGTCGGCGATCAGGGTCCGCTGCGGGCCCGTCTTGAAATGCGCGTAATCGCCTTGCCGTCCGGGTCCGTCGTTGCGGAGCGCGCTCGCGGCATCCAGCGTCGCGGAGATCTCGGCCCGGAACTCCTCGGCACCGCCGAGGTCGACGTGGAAGTCGCGCTGCCCGGTGATGGCCAATTCGCCGAGTTTCCTGGCCCAGCCGGTGGCGGCGCCGATCGATGCGGCGATGCCGGTGGCGCGCCGCCAGTACAGATGCAGGTCGTGTTCCCAGGTGAACCCGATGGCGCCGAACATGGTGAGCGTGTCCAGGACGGCCTCCGGGCACGGCGTGATCGCGATCAAGGCCGCTGCCGCAGCGGCCATCCGGTGCTGATCTGGTGTGTCGGTGGCCGCGCGGACGGCGTCCCAGGCGGCGGCACCGGCCAGCTCACTGTTGACCAGCAGCATCGCCGCCTTGTGTTGTAGGGCCTGGAAGGTGCCGATCGGTTTGCCGAACTGTTCGCGGGTGCGCAGATGCGCGGTGACCTCCTCGACGCACCAGTCGGCGATACCGGCCGACACCGCCGCCGTCAGCCCGACCGTGAGCCATTCCGCGCGGCCGGCGTCGATGCCGGCCAGCACGTCACCGGCGGCCACCGGGTAGTCGGTGAGGGCCAGCGTGCCCAGATCGGTGAGCAGGTCGGTCCCCGACGCCGCACGCGTCGCGACTTCCGGCCGGGTGGTGTCGACGGCCAGCCACTTCTCACCGGCGCGGATCAGCACCAGCCGCGCCGAGCAGGCTCCCGAAATCACCTCGGAGACACCGCTGATCAGCCACCCGTCGTCAACCTGATGCGCGGTGAAGCTCGCATACTCGGGCAGCGCCACGGCCGCCGGCGCACCGGAACCGAGTGCGTGCAAGAGCGCCTCTCGGGCCGGCGTCGCCTCGGCAAGCATCCCGACCGCGCCGGCGGTGACCGTCGGCAGCAGCGGCCCCGGCAGGCACATCTTCCCGGCGGCTTCGAGAACGCAGGCCGCGTCGAGCAGGCCGCCGCCCTGCCCGCCGTAGGACTCCGGCAGGTGTACGGCATGAAACCCGTGCGATACCAGCTCATCCCACCAGGACGGCAGTTCTCCCGCGGCCAGTGCGTCGAGAGCCTTGCGGGTGTCGGCGATGGGCGCGTGTCGGGCGGCGAACCGCCGCAACGATTCACCGAGTTCGCGCTGTTCGGGGGCGAGTGCCACGCTCATGAGCTCTCCAACTTCTTGGTGATCACTTCGATTGAGCGACGGGGAGATCGAAGCTGGTCAACATCCGGGTCTGGCTGAAACACCGCCGTGCGATGCGCCAGCCGTCGTTCGTCAGCAGCAGCTCATCGCGGTATTGGCCGACCGCATCCACCCACTGCTTGGGGTCGGCGGCCAACGCCTGCACGGTGTGCACGTAGGTCACCGCGCTGGCATGGTCGGCGTCGCGAACGTCGATGACCATGTTGTGCAGCATGTGCTTGGTGTCGCTCATCGCCTCGTGCACCGTCGCCATGAATCCGGTGATGGAGTCGACGTCGAGCCAGTGACCGATCTCGCCGTAGTCGGCGTCGACGTCGTCGGTGAAGCAGGTCCGGAACAGCTCCCAGTCCTTGGTGTCGATCGCCGTCGCATACCGAAGCAGGACCTCGGTGATGTCGGCCTTCGCGGCTGCCTGGTCAGTCATGCCGGATCCTTCCTTGTCGCCCAAAGCGATTCGATGCGCGTGGCGGTCTCCTGCACGGCGGCCCCGAGATCGGCGACCTCGGCGGGCGTCATCGCGGCGAACGGGGACGCACCCACCGACATGGTCACGGTGCCGTCGGCGTCATGGATCGGCGCGGCCACGTTGGCGATCAGGTGCTCGGTGCCCTCGAGTTCGCCCGGCAGGTAGTCGACCACGGTCAGATCCGCGAACGCACTGGCCAGCCGGGCGGTGATCTCATCGGGCTCACCTTCGGCGGCGAGCGCCTGCAGCGCCGAGTACACCCGAACGTATTCGCGACTCATCCGTTCGATCGCGTAGCCGCGGCTTCGCACCTCGTCGAGCACCGCGCCCAACCGCCGGCGCAGCTGCGGCGACGGCGCGCCCAGGCCGCCCAGCCATTCCTTCTTGACCTGCCCACCGGCCTCGGCGACGAACTCTCGGCAGAACGGGGCCACGATCGGCATCCGGAAGCCGACACTGACCGGTGGCGCGGCCAGTGACTCGCCGACCGCGTCGGTGACCACCACTGTCGGCCCCTGCCGCACGCCCAGGACGACCTGCATGCCAACGGCATCGGAGAGCCGCTGCAGGTCTGGCCGGAATGCCTGCTTGTTGACCGGGCGGCTCAGCGCGGCCAGTGCCGGACCCCACGAGTAGCCGCCGGAGTGCCGGTCGCGCACGATCCACTGCCGCGCCGCCAGCGTGGTGACGATCGCGTGACAGGTGCCGTGGCTGATGTGCAGGACACGCGCGATCTCCGTCAGCGCGAAACCACGGTCGGGGTCGGATGCCAGCAGTTCCAGGATCCTCACAACCCGCTCGGTCGGCGGTGACGTAACGACGCGTGCCGCCTCGCCGGTATTCGCTGTCATGTCAAGCGTTTCCGGCGGCCCGACGGGCGCGCTCTTTCACCGAAGCGACTACCCCACCGTCGTTGAGGATGTCGGTGCCGGTGAGGTAGCCCGCCTTGGGACCGGCGCAGAACGCGAGCAGATCCGCCATCTCTTCGGGCGCGCCCCATCGCGGCACCGCGGCGTCGGCGACCAGTGCCCCGGCACCCGCCTCGGCTTCCAGCCGGCCCATCTCGGTGTCGATCGAGCCCGGTGAGACCGAGACGATGCGCAGGCCCCGTCCGTTGAATCGCTCGGCCTGCGAACTGCTGTACCACCGGACGAATGCCTTGCTCACCGCGTAGGCGAAGCCCGAGCGGGCCTCCTGCGGGATCGGGTCGCAGACCGCTGCCAGGGCGGCCAGGAAGGCGTGCTCGTCGGTCAGCGCCAACGGGAACTGCCCGGCCGGGATCAGCTCGTCCGGCAGCAGATGCGCGGCCATCGATGCCACGTTGACGATCACCGAGCCCTCGCCGGCGGTGTCGTAGAAGACTTCGTTGACGTTGAGGGTGCCGATTGCGTTGGTACGCATCACATAGTCGGCGTCGCCCATACTCGGGCTGACTCCCGCGGTGTGGATCACCGACGTGATCGGACCGATTGCACCGGCTGTCCCGAACAGTTCGACAACGGCATCCCGGTCGGTGACATCGCTGTTGATCACCGTGGCGCTGATATCGAGGTCTTCCAGCGCGGCGGCCGCGGCATCGAGTCGGTCCTGCCGCACATCGCACAGCACCACCGCGTGCTCGCGACCGACGACCTTCGCCGTGGCCAGCCCCATGCCGCCGGCACCGCCGGTGATCACCGAAACCGTCGACATGACTCCTCCTGCCTCACTTGCCCATTGCGGCGGTGACCGCCTGTGCCATGAATGCCACCGATTCGTTTCGGCCCTGCGACGCCAGTAGTTGTGCCATCCCGGCGACCTGCTCGCCGACGTACACCGTGGGCCCGTTACCGAGGTTGCTCAGCGCTGCGGCCACCACCTGCTCGGCAGGCACCGCGCCGGCCGGAGTCTCATCGGTCGAGGCGATCTGCCCGCGCTCGAACTCGAGGCGACGCAATGCGGGCGTGTCCGTCTTGCCGAGGATCAGGCCGATCACGTCGACGCCGGCGGGCTGCAGCTCGCTCCACAGCGCCTCGGCGAACACCATGTCGAACGCTTTGGACGCACCGTAGGCCACCATGTTGGGTCCGCCGACGAAACCGGCGCCTGAACCCAGGATCACGATCGCGCCCGCGCCGCGCCGGACCATCGACGGCGCGAGGGCATGACACAGCTGCATGGGTACGACGCAGTTTCGCTGCACCATCGCCTCCGCCGCCGCAATGGTGTTGGCCAGAAACGGTGTGAAGTCCGGATCGGCGCCGGCGCAATACACCAGGAACCCGACCTCCACATCCCCGGTCGCCTCTATCAGCGCCTTCGCCGCCCCGGCTTCGGCGAGATCGACTGCCAGGGTGCGTGTTTGGACCCCGTGCCGCTTCGCGATCACGGCCGCCACCTCATTGAGCAGCGCCTGACGGCGGGCCACCAGCACGACATTGAGGCCACCCGCGGCCAGGGCCTCGGCGAACGCGGCACCCACGCCGTCAGAGGCGCCGACGATCACCGCCCACGGCCCATACCGGCCAAGGTCTACCGTCATATTGTCGAACGATACGTCGAATAGTCGACACAGGCAAGATCAACAGTCGGCGGCGAACCGATAGGCCCGGCAGACTTCGCCGACCTCGCCCCGGTTTATGACCGGCCCTCCTACTGCTCCCACGGCACCGAGCTCAGATCGACCGGGACCTCACCGGCAGCTCGTCGTCGCGGTTCGCTTTCTCGGCGAACCGCCGCGCCCATTCCGCACGCGGCCGGATGGACACATCCACGTCGGCGGCGGTCGCCCGCAACGCCCCCACCGTCGCCTGCTCACGGGCGGTATGCGCGAACGGATCCCAGCCGAAGAACCGGCAGGAGTTCTCCCAAGTGATCTTGTTGATGTCGGAGTCGTCGGCGCCGGCGGCCTCCAGCTCGGCCAGCACCTGCTCGGGGGCGTCCGGCCAGAAGCAGTCCGAGTGCGGGTAGTCGCACTCCCAGGCGATGATGTCGATGCCGATCTCGTGCCGCAGCTTCAGCGACGTCTTGTCGGTGACGTAGCAGGCCAGCGAGTGCTCCCGGAACACCTCCGACGGCAGTTTGTCACCGAAGTCGCGGCGCAGCCACTTCTGGTTGGTGTAGTGCCGGTCGCTGCGGTCCAGATAGAACGGGATCCAGCCGATGCCACCCTCGGAGAACGCGAACTTCAGGTCCGGGTAGTTGCGCATCGCCGGGCCCCACAGCAGGTCTTGGGCGCACATCGCCGAGATCTGGGTGGCCAGGATGATCATGTTGTCGATCGGCGCGTTCGGGGCCATGCTGATCGCCCCGAAACCGGTGCCGATGTGCAGACACATCACCACGCCGGTCTCCGACAGCGTGCGAAACACCGGACCCCAGTACTCCTCGTCGTGGTAGCTGGGCAGACCCTCCAGGTGCGGCAGTTCAGGCATGGTGACCGCCCGGCAGCCCTTGGCCGCCACCCGGCGGATCTCGGCGCACATCGCCTCGGGGTTCCAGGTCGGCAGGATGGCGATCGGGATGAAGCGGCCGGGGTAGGAACCGGCCCACTCATCGATGTGCCAGTCGTTGTAGGCCGACACCATCACCAGGGTGACGTTCTCCCGCGTCATGTTGAGGTGCCGCGCGGAGAATCCGGTGAAGGTCGGGAAGCACATCGAGGCGAGGATGCCGTTGCGGCTCATGTCGCGGACCCGCTCATGCACGTCGTAGACGCCGGGGCGCATCTCGGCGAAGCCGGCCGGGTCACGGCCCCACTCCTCGGCCGGCCAGGACACCACCGCGTTGAGTCCGCTGACGCCCTGCGGCCGGCCCTGGTACATCCACTGGTCGACGCCCTTTTCGTCGGTGACGACGATCGGCGCCTCGTCCCGGTATTTGGCCGGGACGTGCCGCAGGAACATGTCGGGCGGCTCCACCACGTGGTCGTCGATGCTGACCAGGATCAAGTCGTCGATGTTCATGCCTCTACTAGTACCCTGGAAAACCGTGACCGTCTCCGCGCGATCGGCCATAGAGTTTGCAGAACCGGCCAACATCGATCTGCGTCGCGGCGGCCGTGCCCGGGCCGGCAGCTACCTCTATGAGGGCCAGCATCTGATCACCGGCTGGCACTCCCACGACATGCACCAGATCGAGTACGCGGTCGGCGGCGTAGTCGAGGTCGAGACCGCCACGGCGCACTACCTGTTGCCCCCGCAGCAGGCGGCCTGGATACCGGCCGGCCTGCGACATCAGGCCACCATGCGCCCGGAGGTGCGCACCGTGGCGGTGATGTTCGACCCGGAGCTGGTCCCGCTCGCCGGCGACCGGGCGCGCATCCTGACCGTCTCGCCACTGATCCGCGAGATGATGCTGCATTCGGTGCGCTGGCCGATCGAGCGGGCCGACTCAGACACCGTCTCCGACGACTTCTTCTCCACCCTGGGGCACCTGGTCTCCGAGGCACTCGACCACGAGGCGCCGCTGAGCCTGCCGATCTCTGATCATCCGATCGTGGGTGCGGCGATGGTCTACACCAAGGAGCACCTGGCGTCGGTGACCGCGGCCGACGTATGCCGCGCGGTCGCGGTCTCCGAGCGCACCCTGCGCCGCCAGTTCGAAGCGGTGATCGGCATGTCCTGGCGGACCTACCTGCTGCACGCCCGGATGCTGCAGGCGATGGCGCTTTTGGCCGCGCCGGATCAGGGCGTGCAGCAGACCGCGACCGCGGTCGGCTTCGACAGCCTGTCCGCGTTCACCCGGGCGTTCACCCGGTTCGCCGGTGAATCACCGTCGGGCTATCACCGCAGGATTACGTCTTGAACTAGGAAGTCTTGACTGCCGCCGGCGCGTAGGCCGGCTTGCCCAGGCCCAGCATGTACTGGGCGATCATGTTGCGGAACACCTCCAGGGTGCCACCGTAGATCCCGACGAGCGGGGCGAAGCGGAACACGTAGTCGCTTGCTCCGTCGTCGATGGCGCCGTCGGTGCCGATCGGCAGCGCCGACGCGCCGCCCAGCAGGTCCATCAGGTCCGGTGAGACGTCCCGCATGGCCTGCGCCAGCGCCACTCGCCCGAAGATGGACGGCGCCGACAGCGACGCCTCGACCCGGGCGGCGGCCTTACCGAGCCGGTAGGCCACCGATCGGTCCTCGATGCGGCCCGAACTCCCGACCACCGCGCCCGCCTTGTCGACGGCGGCGGCCATGAAGTTGGCCTGGTGCATCATGATCGAGACGTCCTGCAGCCCATCCGGATTCGCGTCAACGGCCCCGTGTTCGACGTTGAGTGGCTCGCGCAGCACCGTCCAGCCGCCATTGACCTCCCCCAGCCGGTATTTGTCGTCGACGCGGACGTCGCTGTAGTAGACGATGTTCGTGCGGTCCCCGTCGACGGTCCGCAGTCCCTGGATCTCGATACCCGGCGTATCCAGCGGCACCAGGAACATGGTCAGGCTCTTGTGCTTTCGGGCCTCCGGATCGGTGTTGGTGATCAAGAAGACGTATTGGCAGTTGTGCGCACCGGTGGTGAACATCTTCGAGCCGAAGATAATCCAAGTTGACCCATCCTTAACAGCGCGGGTCTTACAGGTCGCGACGTCGGATCCGCCCTCGGGTTCGGTGTAGCCCAGGCAGAGCCGGACGTGGCCGGTGAAGACGCCGGGCAGCACCTCGTCGCGCAGCTCCGGTGAACCGAATTTGTCGACCGAGCGCGCGACCATGGCGGTGGTCCCCCAGGTCACCCACGGCACGTGTGCCCGGCGCTTCTCCAGCTCCCAGATCCGTCGGCGCACCCGGGAGAAGCCTCCGTCTTCCTCGGTTCTCCACTCGGCCTCAAGGTATCCCGCGGCACCCAGCGCCAGGTGCACGCCTTCGTCGAAGTTGTCGCCGGTCTCCCGGTCGCGGCGTTTGACGTCCTCGGTCACATGGGTGGACAGGAAGCTGCGGACCTCGTGGAGGAACGCCGTGTCGTCGTCGGTGAGTTGGGGTCGGGAGAAGTCCATGGTTTCGGTGTCCTATTCGGCTGCAAGGGTGGCGGATTCGCGGGCGGCGATAATCTCGCCGATCCGGCAGGCGCTGGACCCCGGATCGCCGCCGGCCAGCGGCCAGCCACGCGCCCGCACCAGGTACGCCGTTGCGGCGGCTTCGTCCGACACCCCCAGACCACCCTGGATGTGGACGGCCATGGTGGCCGCCTTGGCCGCCTCCTCGGCCATGAACACGAACGCCGAATCCGCCAGCTCCGGGCGTTCGCCGGGCTCGTTGTCGAGGAACCAGGCGGCCCGGTAGGCCAGGTTGCGTCCGCTGGCGACGGTGATCGCCATGTTGGCCAGCGGGTGCGAGATGGCCTGCAGGGTCCCGATCGGCACGCCCAGGGTGTAGCGGGTCTTGGCGAATTCCGCGGCGATGGTCATGGTCTGTTCCACCATGCCCACCAGCGCTGCCGCGGTCAGCAGTCGCCATTCATCGAGTGCCCGTTGGTATTCCGCCAGCGCTGCGCTGCCACTGGCCAGCACGGTGCGGGTGTCGGCGGCGACCGGATCGATCCAGGCCATCGGCAGCCGGCCGATGTTGTCGACGGTCGGCGGCCGGGTGCCGAAGGTCAGCCGGACCACGTCGTCACCGTCGCGGATGACGACCGCGTCGGCGATCGACCCGGTGGGCACCAGCCGGGCGCCGGAGGCATCGCCGTGCTGCGGATCCAGTGCCACCAACTGACTGCCGCTGACGAACTCGGGTGCCACTGCACCGATTCGGCTCAACAGCCGTGCCGCACAGACGTGATCGATCCAGGGCACCGGTGCCAGTGCCCGGCCGATCTCCTCGGAGACCAGGACGAGATCCACCAGGGTGGCGCCGTCGCCGCCGGCCGATTCCGGCAGTGCCATGCTGGTCGCCCCCATCGCGCACAGCCGCTCCCACAGGTTCTTGTCGAACCCGGATTCTTCAGCGGCGCGCACGGTTTCGATACCGCAGTGGCCGGTGAAGAACTGCCGGTAGGCATCGCGGACCGCCACGTGGTCCTCGGTCAGGCTGTAGTCCAGCCGGCGCAGTTCGAAACGATCCATTGCTCATTGCTCCTTGTGGTCGCCGAAGAAGAATTCGCGGGCGTTGTTGTAGAGGTAGTTGTCCAGGACGTCGGGCGGCAGGTCCAGGGCCAGTGCCTCGGGCACCACACGATTCATCCGCAGCACCGGCCAGTCCGAGGCGAAGATGATCTTGTCGGCGCCCCGGGTGCGCATGAAGTGCAGCAGGGCCTCCGGCAGCCGTTTGGGTGACCATGCCGAGGTCATCAGCCGCAGGTTGCGGTATTTGATCAGCATCCGGATCGCGACGTCCCACCAGGGGTCGGCGCCGTGGATCATGCACAGCCGCAGTTCCGGGAAGCGAACGCAGACCCGGTCCAGGTGGATCGGATGCTGCACCTCGCCGGGGATCGGGGGCCCCGGAATGCCGGTGTTGACGCACAGCGGCAGCTCCAACTCAGCGCACTTGGCGTAGAGCGGGTAGTAGACGGCATCGCTGGGCGGATACTGGCCGTCGCCCCAGAAGCTCGGCCCCACCACCGCGTAGACCACCGGCAGATCGGCGGCCACCGCGCTCAATTCGCGCAGCGCGGGTACCGGCCGCAGCAGGTTCACTCCCCCGATGGCCAACGCGAACCGATCCGGCCTGGCGTCGGCGAACTTTCGCGCTGTCACCGACGGTTTGGCGAGGTTGTCCATCAGGACGGCCTTGGTCACACCGTTGGCGTCCATCTCGTCGAGCAGCGCCGACATGTCGGCGGGTTCGAACATCGACTCAGGACCCTTGAAGTAGTCGTCGCGGGCGGCCCTCATCCAGGACGGCTGTTCGCTTTCACCGAAGTGCACGTTGACCAGACAGTCGATGGCCTTTGTCTTCATAGGGTGGCGACCTTCCGCTCGGCTTGTCGTTTGGCCCAGCGGTAGTCGGCCTTACCGTTGCCGAGCCGGCGCACCTCGGGGACCACGACGAACTCCTTCGGGATCTTGAATCCCGCCAACGACTTTCGGCAATGCTCATCGAGTGTCGCGATGCCCGAGCCACCCCGGGGCGCGACCAGCGCGACCAGCTCCTGTCCCCACCGATCACTGGGACGGCCCACCACCAGTGCGTCCGCCACCCCGGGATGGGCCCGCAACACTTCCTCGACCTCTTCGACGAACACCTTCTCCCCGCCGGTGTTGACCACCAGGGCATCGCGGCCGAACAGCCGCATGGTTCCGTCGGTCTCGATGGAGGCCCGGTCTCCCGATACCACCACCCGGCGGCCCCCGACATCGGGAAAGGTGCTGCGCGTGGCACTTTCGTCATCGAAGTAGCCGAGCGGAATGCGGCCGGTGCGTACCGACCAGCCGACCTCGGGATCGCCGGGTTGCAGGAACCGGCTGCGGTCCCGCGAGATCACGCATCCACCGTCGCGCAGGTCGAAGGTGTCCCGGCGAGCGTCGCGCCGGCTGCGGCCGAATCCGAGGTTCCCGGTCTCGGATGAGCCGTAGCCGTTGATCAGCGTGAGCTGGGGAAGGTACTCCAGCAGTGCCGCCTGATATTTCGGGTTGGTCGCGGCGCCCCCGGTGCCGATGGCGTAGAGCGACGTCAGGTCGTAGGTCCCCCTGCCGAGCTCCTCCACCAACGGTGCCGCGTAGGCGTCGCCGACCATCGTCATCAGCCCGACCCGCTCGCGTTCGACCGTCTGCCATGCCACACGGGCGTCGAATCCGGTTGCGGTGTCGTAGAGGATCACCGTCTGGCCGCTCAGGATCGCCGAGAACGCCGTCCACATTCCGGCGGCGTGCATCAGTGGTGACAACGCGAACCAGGGCGGCCCGGCGTCGCGTACCTTCTGGTGGATCTCGGCGGCGTCGGCGTGGTCGGCGCCGACCATCGATGAGACGTAGATGTCACTTTGGCGCCACAGCACGGCCTTCGGGCGCCCGGTGGTCCCGCCGGTGCAGATCATCAGCAGGTCATCCGGTGAGCCCACAGGCGCATGGGCGCCGGACCCGTCCGCCACAACGTCGTCGAGCGTCACCGCACCGGCGAGCTCGGGCGCATCGCTGCCGTCGTCGATCGAGATCAGCAGTTCCACACCGGCTTGTGCGAGGGTGGCGGCGAATTTCGCCCCCAGTGACCGGTGGTAGATGACCCCGCGGGGCCGCAGATAGTCGAGCAGCTCGGCCATCTCGGCGGGGGTGTAGTGATGGTTGGCGTTGACCGGGACGGTGCGGGCCTTGAGGCAGCCGATCACCATGTCGGGGTAGAGGTCGTTGTGCATGAGCAGCGCGATCCGGTCCTGGCCGCACTCCCAGTTACGCAGATCGCCGCGCTCCCGATGTGCGCCGAACCCGCGTCCGGCGAGGTAACCGGCCAGCCGGCTGGTGCGCCGCGCCGATTCGGCGAAGGTGCTGCGCCGGTCCCCGCAGATCGTCATGACCCGATCGGGAACCGCTTCGGCGATCTCGTCGAGGACCGCGCCGATGGTCCACTCGCACACCGTTAGACCGACGCTGTCAGGTGGGCGGCGCCCGGTGCGCTACGTCTGGGATCACCCAGCAGGGTTAATGCGTTGTCTCGCATCACCATTCGGGTGTCTTCCGCGCTGAACTCAGGGAACTGCGGGATATCTGCGGTGAAGGTCGTCGGGTCGGCCAGCCCCTCACCGTGCGGCCAGTCGGAGCCGAACAGGATCTTGTCGACGCCGATGGTGTCGGCCAGCAGCTTCACGTCGTCCTCGTAGTAGGGGGCGATCCAGACGTTGTTGCGCAGCTGCTCGATCGGATCTTCCTTGTAGTGGTACGGCGCATTGTTGGCCGACTTCTTCAGCCGCTTGATCAGCCGGTAGACGAAGTACGAGCCGTTCTCGATGCTGACCACCTTGAGCTCGGGGTGACGGGTGAACACCTGGTGCACGATCATCGAGGCGATGGTGTCGTGGATCGCGCGATCGTCCATGATCACCATGTCCAGCGGGTCACGCTTACCGAATCCCTTGAACACGCCGCTGCCGCCCCACAACGCCGGGATCGCCATGTAGCCGGAGTCGGACAGGTGAAAGACGACTGCGACGCCCGCCTCGGCAAGGCGCGCCCACACCGGGTCGTGCGCCGGGTCACCGAGGGACCGGGACCGAACCTCGCCGGGCACCGGAGCCGGGCGCACACACACCAGCTTGGCACCGCGACTGATCACGAATTCGACTTCCTCGAAAGCCTTTTCGGGGTCGGCCAGCGAGATGATCGGTGCGGATATCACGCGGCCGTCGGGACGGTCGAAGCCCCAGTCCTCGTCGAGCCACAGGTTGAAGGCGTGCACCGACGCAACGGTGGCAGGGATGTCGTGCTTGAGGCCCTCCTCCACGCCACAGGCGAAGGTCGGCAGCATGAACACCGTCTCCAGCCGCTGCCGGTCGAGCACCTGCACGCGGGCGTCGCGGTTCTGATATTCGGGATGCTCGGAGAGGCGGTCGAGCTTCATCAACGACGCCGGGTCCACACCTTCGGGGATCTCG
Source organism: [Mycobacterium] zoologicum (assembly GCF_020172665.1). Classification (GTDB taxonomy): domain Bacteria; phylum Actinomycetota; class Actinomycetes; order Mycobacteriales; family Mycobacteriaceae; genus Mycobacterium; species Mycobacterium zoologicum. Next base: position 3,646,489 of record NZ_CP083985.1, read on the forward strand.
CCGCGGAACAGCAGATCCAGGCAGCCGGGTTCGATGATCGGATCGAAGCTCGGGTTCGGGATGAAGTGGTTGACGACCCCGCCGAACACCGCCAGGGTGCGATTGCCGTCCTGCACCATCTGGACACCGCGGCTGCGGAATTCTTTGGGCAGGTGCCGAGTGAAGGCGTCCAGCGGCTCGTAGTAGTGGTTGTCGACATCGACGGCCAGGTACGGGAGTCGTTCAGGTGCGGCAGTCATGTGCTCAACCTTTCTTCGGTGAGGGGCGGAAAGTTCGGCGGCCGCTTCTGCAGGAAGCTGGTGATCCCCTCGATGAGGTCGGGCCGGGCCAGCGATTCGTACATCAGCTTCTCCGCGCGAGCACTAACGGCAGCGATGTCATCGAGCGCGTCACCGTAGGCCTGCGCTTTGATCACCGCCAGCGACGCCGGAGAACAGTTCGCGGCGATGTCGGCGGCGTAGGCCATCGCCCGCGGCAGCAACTCGTCGGGTGCGACGACCTGGTTGACCAACCCGAGTCGGTGGGCCTCTTCGGCGAGGAAGGTGCGCCCGGACAGCAGCAGGTCCATCGCCGCTCCCCAGCCGACCAGGCGCGGGAGAATCCAGGTGATCCCGTATTCGGCGATCAGACCGCGACGGGTGAACGCGGTGGCGAACTTGGCGCCGGCGGCGGCGAATCGGATGTCGCACATCAGGGCATGGGTCAGTCCGATACCGACGCAGGCACCGTTGATCGCCGCGATGACGGGCTTGCGCAGTTCGGTGAGGAAGTGCGCGGGACGGTCCCCGACCAACTGGGCCACATCGGTTCCGGACGTGTCGAGAGCCGATTCGTCGGTGCCGGTGGCCGGACCGAGATTCGCACCGGCACAGAATCCCCGACCGCTGCCGGTCACCACGATCGCCCGCACCGCGGGGTCCGCCTCGGCGCCGTCTATCGCGGCGTAGAAGCCGACCGCGATGTCGGGACCCCAGGCGTTGAGCCGTTCCGGGCGGTTGAGGGTGATCAGCGCGACGCCGTCCGAAACGTCGTACAGCACGGCGGCGGTCATCGATGTGGCACCTCCCGCCCATGAGCAACCCGTCGAGACCGACTGTGATTACTCATACTGTATACCTTTCGATAACGCCGCGCGCAACCTGCCGAGCCCGCCGCGGCGTGACCCGTGAGCAGGTCAGATGAAGTCCGAACCGCCGTCGACGTTCACGTTGGCCCCGGTCATGTACCCGTTGCGCCGCGACGCCAGGAACGCCGCGACCGCCCCCACCTCGTCGGGCAGGCCGGCCCGCGGCATCTGCGCCGGATGGCCGAAGTGCTCGGTGATGGCATCCATCAACCGGTAGGGGTCCTCCCCGTCCACCCCGACGGTGCGGGCCCACCCCAGGAGCGCGTCGGAGGCGACGCTGCCGGGTGAGACGACGTTCACCAGGATCTCGTCGGGCGCCAGCAACAGCGCCAGATTCTTCGAGACACTGTTGACCATCGCCTTGGCGGCGGTATAGGCGGCCAGCACGGTGCTCTGGCGCTGGGTGGAATGCGCCGAGAAGTTGACGATCCGTGCCCACTGCGCCTTGCGCAGCAACGGCAATGCGGCCCGCACCGTGTGCACCATGCCCATCGCACCCTGGTCGATGGCGCGCCGCCACTGTTCGTCGGTGAGGTCGTCGAACGTGCCCTGCACATCCGGCCCGGTCGCGTTGATCAGGATGTTGAGCCGGCCTCCCCAGCGCTCGGACAGCTCGGCGAACACCTCCTGCACCCGGGCCTCGTCGCAGGCGTCGGCGACCAAGCCGAGCGCATCGGGGCTGCCGCGCCGCGTCAGGTCCTCCACCGCGTTGTCGAGATCAGTTGCGGTGCGGGAGATTACGGCGACGCGGGCGCCGTCGTCGGCCAGGCAGCGTGCGGTGGCCAGCCCCATCCCGCGTCCGCCGCCGACCACGACGGCCGATGCGTCGCGCAGGCCCAGGTCCACCCGGTTACCGCGGCTGGAAGCGCTGCGCGCCGTCGATGCGCACCACTTCACCGTTGATGTAGGTGTTCTCCAGCAGGTGCTGCGCCAGGTTGGCGTATTCGTCGGGCCTGCCGAGCCGCTTGGGGAAGGGCACGGTCTCGGCGAACTTCGCCAGCATCGCGTCGGTGGCCCGTTCCATCGCCGGCGTCTTGATGGTGCCCGGGGCGATGCTGTTGAGCCGGATACCGACCGAGCTGAGGTCGCGGGCGCCGCACAGCGTCAGCCCGAGCACCCCGCCCTTGGCCGCCGCGTACGACGACTGGCCCATCTGGCCCTCGATCCCGGCGATCGACGACGTCATCACGATCGCACCCCGCTCGCCGTTGGCCCCGGGCTCGTTCCGGGCGATCTTGGCCGCCGCCAGCCGCAGCACGTTGTAGGTGCCCGTCAGATACAGCGCGATGGTCTTGGTGAAGCCTTCCATCGGCGCGGGGCTGCCGTCGCGGGCGACGATCTTGTCCGCCACGCCGAAACCGCCGTGGGCGATCACCGCGTAACGCAGGGTGCCCAGTTCATCGGCCTTTGCCAGCGCGGCCTGCACGTCGTCGTCGTTGAGCACATCGGTGCGCACGTAAACGGCCTTGTTCCCCAACTCATTCGCCAGCTTGGTGGCCTTCTCGTCGGCGAGGTCGGCGATGACGACCGCCGCACCGGCTTCGTGCAGCCGACGGACGGTGGCCTCACCGAGGCCGCCGGCGCCACCGGTCACCAGAACCACTTCACCTGCAAAAGACACGACTTCTCCTCACGTTGATCCGGAATGTTCGAGCTGAGGGGTCAGGCCCCGGTCCAGTTGGGCGCCCGCTTCTCGGCGAAGGCGGTGGCGCCCTCGATCGCGTCGCGGGAAGCGAACACCGGCGCAATCAGCTCATTCTGCTTGTGCCACATCTCTTCCTGCGACCAATCCGCCGCCTTGGTCATGATGTCCTTGGTGACCGCCACCGCCAGCGGTCCGTTGGCGGTGATCTGTTCGGCCAGCGCGATGGCTCCGGCCAGCGCTTCACCGGGTTCGGTCAGCACGTTGACGAAACCCCACGCCTCGCCCTGCTCCGCGGTGAAAGTCATACCGGTAAGCGCCAATTCGAGCGCCTTCTGATACGGAATGCGGTGCGGCAGCCGCAACAAACCGCCACCACCGGCCACCAGTCCACGCTTGACCTCGGGGATGCCGAACTTCGCACCCTTGGCGGCCACCACCAGATCGGTCGCGAGCACCAGTTCGGTGCCCCCGGCCACCGCGAAGCCCTCGACCGCGGCTATCAGCGGTTTGCGCGGCGGGCGTTCGGTGAAGCCCAGACCCCGGCCCGGAACGTAGGCGAGCTCACCGGTCGCGAACGCCTTGAGGTCCATGCCCGCACAGAAGTTGCCGCCGGCGCCGGTCAGCACTCCCACCGAGAGTTCGGGGGTGTCGTCGAGCTCGTCGCAGGCGGCCGCCAGGCCTTCTGCGACCGCCTTGTTGGCCGCATTTCTGGATTCCGGCCGGTTGATCGTGATGACAAGAATCCGACCGCGGCGCTCGCGCAATACCTCTTCAGGCACAGCTCCACCCCTCAGCTGTTGTGGCAACGTATACCACAATGCTTACCATATGCTTTACAGTAAAAGAAAGCTCAATCCCCGGCGCCGGCCCCGGGTACAGGTAGGTTTAACGGCGAAGAATCCGTGCGACCAGAACTGGAGGTACCCGCAGTGGCCAAGCAGCCCGTAGCGGAGAAGCGTCAGCGGCGTGAACGCGGGTCCATCAACCCCGACGACATCATCGACGGCGCCTTCGAACTCGCCGAGCAGATCGGCGTCGACAACCTGAGCATGCCGTTGCTGGGCAAGCATCTCGGCGTCGGCGTGACGAGCATCTACTGGTACTTCCGCAAGAAGGACGAGCTGCTCAACGCGATGACCACCCGCGCGCTGCGCCAGTACACCTTCGCCACCCCGTACGTGCAGGCCAAGGACTGGCGCCAGACGCTGCGCAACCACGCCCACACCATGCGGGCGACGTTCTTGGGCAACCCGATCCTGTGCGACCTCATCCTGATCCGGGCCGCACTGAGCCCGCGCGCCGCGCAGCTCGGCGCCCAGGAAGTGGAGCGGGCGATCGCCAGCCTGGTGGAGGCCGGTTTGTCACCGCAGGACGCCTTCGACACCTATTCGACGATCTCGGTGCACATCCGCGGATCGGTCGTATTGCGCAGGCTCTACGAGAAGAACCGGGCCTCGGACGCCGACGGACCGTCAGGCTTCGAGGAGACGCTGGTGATCGACCCCGAGGTGACCCCGCTGCTGGCCCAGACCAACCGGCAGGGGCACCGGATCGGTGCGGCCGACGACGCCAACTTCGAGTACGGCCTCGACTGCATCCTCGATCACGCCGAACGACTGATCGAGGCGAACACCAAGCCGGCCCGCCGGCGCTAGACCTCGATCACCACCGCGCCACCCTGACCACCACCGGCGCACATGGCAGCCACGCCGATACCGCCGCCGCGCCGCTTGAGTTCGTAGAGCAGGGTGGTCACCATCCGGGCGCCGGAAGCGGCGATCGGGTGCCCCAGGCTGCAACCGCTGCCGGAGAAGTTCACCAACTCTTCGTCGATGCCGTATTCCTTGCACGCCGCGATCGGCACCGAGGCGAAGGCCTCGTTGATCTCCCACAACGCGACGTCACCGACGGACAACCCGGCCCGCTCCAATACCTTGCCGATCACCTTGACCCCGCCCAGGCCGGTGTCGCGCGGCGCGACACCGACCGAGCCCCAGGCCTTGACGGTGCCCATCACGTTCAGGCCCTCGGCCCGGGCGTAGTCGTCGTCGACCAGTGCGACCGCGGCGGCAGCATCATTGGTGCCGCTGCTGTTGCCGGCGGTGATCGAGAATCCCTCGATCTCGGGGTGCAGCACCTTCAGTCCGGCCAGCTTCTCGGCGGTGGTGTCGCGGCGCGGGAACTCGTCGACGCTGAACTCGATCACCGACCCGTCGGGCAGTTCGACTTTCAGCGGCACGATCTCGTCGACGAACTTGCCGGCGTCAATCGCGGCGATGGCCCGCTGGTGCGAGCGCGCCGCCCAGGCGTCCATCTCCTCGCGGGTGATACCGGCTGCCTGCGCGGTGTTCCACCCCACCGTGATCGACATGTCACGGGTGGGCGCGTCCGGGGTCTCCGGGTGGGTCGGCGGCATCCACGGCTCGATGAACTTCAGCTCCGGCCCGGGCACCCGCCACTTGACCAGCGGGCTCATCGACAGTGACTGCACACCACCGGCGATCAGCACCCGTTCCATACCGGAACCGATCTGAGCGGAGGCGTTGCCGATCGCGGTCAGGCTGCCGGCGCAGTGCCGGTTGACCGACTGTCCGGGGACACTCTCCATCCCGCACTTGGCCGCCGCATAGCGCGCGAGATCACCACCGCCGTAGTGGGATTCGGCGAAGATGATGTCGTCGATCACTACCGGGTCGATGCCCGCCCGGCGCACCACCTCGGGCAGCACCGTGGTGATCAGCGTCTCCGGCGGAGTGTTGACCAGCGTTCCCTTGAACGACCGTCCGATGGCCGTCCGAACGGCACCGACAATGACTGGAGTAGGCATCTTTCGACCTTACATTATTCGTCTATTTTGTAAAGTTCACGGCTCGGGGACGTCGAAGTGCTCGTCACGCAGTCGGAACGCCTCCTTGGTTCCGTGCTGCGCCCGGGTCTTGACGAAGTTGAACTCCCCCGGCCCGAACTGCAGGTTGGTGCCGTAGGCGTGAAACAGGTAGCTCGCCACCTCTTCGCCCTGGTACGCCTGACTCTGTTCGACCAGCCGGAACGCCTCCTTGGCGATGACCACCCCGTCGGCGGGCATCTTCGCGGCCTTGCGCGCCCAATACCGCGCCCGCGCGGAAACCTCTGCGGCATCGCAGGTTTCGGTGAACACCCCGAGATGTTCTACCGCGGAGGCCTCGATGATGTCGCCGGTCAGCAACAGCCGGCGCGCCAGCACCGGGCCGAGCCGATGGAAGAACATGTGCAGGCTGCCCAGCGCCGGGCCCAGAAACCGGGTGGCCGGCATGCCGATCCGGGTGTCGCGGGCGATCACCGAGATGTCGGTCATCAGCGCCATCTCGAAGCCGCCGCCGAGCGCGTAACCGCTGATCTCGCCCACCGTGACCTTCGGGAAGCCCATCAGGTTGTGGTAGAAGCCGAACGATTTTCGGTCGACGGCTAGGCGGCGGCGCTGGCTCGGTCGGGCTTTGGCCGCGGGTTTCTCGCCCCCCTCGCCGTACCAGCCGTAGGCGTTGTTCATGTCCGCCCCGGTGCTGAACACTCCGTCGGCACCGCGCAGCAGCACCACGACGACGTCGTCGTCGTCGGCGACCCGGTCCAGGCAGCGGGCGACGGTGTCACGCATCGCCGCGTCGTAGGAGTTGCGCCGGCCGGGATTGTTCAGCGTGATGGTGGCGATTCGCCCGTCGGGATCGACGTCGAAGAGCACGCGGTCATCGCCGGTGTCGCTCATGGCTGGGGCTCCTCACGTCGGCGGCCGAATCGGTTGGCACTCACCTTCTCCGGTGGCGTGGCCGCGGTGGTCACCTCGCCGGTGCACAACAGTTCACCGCGGTGGGACAGCCGCGCGACGGACGCCAGACCGCGATCGACCTCGGTGCGCACGATGTCGAAGTCCAACTCGGTGAGCACCGGTGTCGGGCGACGGTAGCTGACCAGCATCGAGCGGGTCCGGCCGGCCAGGCCCACCGCGCAGCTCTGCTGCTGGGTGACGCAGTCGAAGAACACTCCGAGGAATCCGCCGTGCACCAGCCCGGGCGGCCCCTCGTAGGCCAGTCCGAATGTGACTCGCCCGGAAGCCGTTTCAGCATCGACGTGGTCGAAGTGGTATTCGGGAAAGCACGGGTTGTATGCCCCGACGTCGAACGCGTGGTTGAGGTAGACCCGGCCATCGTCATCGGACTCCAGCCGCGGTGTCGCGTCAGCCGGGGCAACGGCGACCAGTTCGCGTTCCCAGTCGGCGAATCGCGCCACCATGTCATCGACCACCGGGTGCGGGTGCTCCAGTGAGAGCAGCAGCCCGGTCAACCGCCGCATGGCGCCGGCCGCCGCGACGGTCTGCGCCAACGGCTGCGAGCCGAAACGGCTGGTGTCGACCGAAACCCCTACGTCTTCCGCCATGCGCCCTTCCCACCGAGCAGCAACAATCGTCTAGCATACTGTAGCTATAACGATAACGTTGCGAAGGGCGGGTGCGGCAGTGACCGAGGGTTCGGTGACGGTGCAGCGTGATGGCGCGCTGCTCCGGCTCACCCTGGAACGTCCCGAACGCCGCAATGCGCTCAGCCCTCCGATGACCGCCACGCTGGTCGAGGCACTGACCGCGGCCGCCTCCGACGACACGTTGCGCGCCATCCACCTGCGCGGCTCCGGCGCCGACTTCTGCGCCGGCGCGGACTGGGTGGCCACCAACGCCGGCGACCGGCGGCCTCGCACCGGCGATCTGGTCCGGCGAGTTCCGCAGGCCGCGCACCGGGTGATCGAACTGCTGCACACCATTCAGCTGCCGGTGGTGTGCAGCGTGCAGGGCCGGGCGGTTGGCTTGGGCTGCAATCTGGTCCTGGCCGCCGACTTCACTGTTGCCGCCGCCGACGCAGTGTTCTGGGAGCCGTTCCTGGAGCGCGGATTCAGCCCCGACTCGGGCTCCACCTGGCTGTTGCCGCGCCTGGTCGGCCTGGCCCGGGCCCGACGCATGCTGCTGCTCGGCGAGAAGGTCGACGGTGCCCGCGCCGAGGCGTGGGGGCTGATACACCGGGCGGTGCCGCCGGCCGAGGTTGATTCCGCCGCCGAGGAGCTGTTGGCGTGGTTGACCAATGGCCCCACTGTGGCGATCGGCCTGACCAAGCAGGCACTGAACTTCGGCCAGGCCGCCACCCTGCCGCAGGCCATGAACCAGGAGCTGTTCAATCTCGAACTCAGCTGCCGCACCAGTGATTTCAAAGAGGGCCTGGCTGCTTTCGAACAACGGCGCCCGCCGGAATTCACCGGCCGCTGAGAAAGGACCGCCGATGCCGACCTTCGACACCATCGACTACTCGGTGATCGAGCACACCGCCACGATCACGCTCAACCGCCCCGAGGCACTCAACGCCCTGAGCCCGCACATGGTCACCGAACTGCGGGCAGCCTACGCCGAAGCCGAGAACGACGATGCGGTGTGGCTGCTGATCGTGACCGGCAACGGCCGGGCGTTCTGCACCGGCGCCGACGTCAAGGAGATCCCCGGCGACGGCAAGGTCATCAACGAGCGGCCCTACCTGTCCACCTACGAACAGTGGGAGGCCCCTCAGGAGGGCACCCCGCCGTTCCGGACGATGGCAAAGCCGGTGTTGGCCGCCATCAACGGAATATGTTGTGGCGCGGGCCTGGACTGGGTCACCACCGGTGACATCGTGATCGCCTCGGACCGGGCGACGTTCTTCGACCCGCACGTGTCGATCGGACTGGTCGCCGGACGCGAGGTGGTGCGACTGGCCCGGGTGCTGCCCCGCTCGGTTGCACTGCGGATGGCGATCATGGGCAAACACGAGCGGATGGACGCCCAGCGCGCCTACGAACTCGGGATGATCAGCGAAGTGGTGGAGCACGACCGCTTGCTGGAGCGGGCCCATGAGATCGCCGGCATCGTGAACTCCAATGCCCCACTGGCGGTTCGCGGAACACGTTTGGCGATCCTCAAGGGCCTGGACCTGCCGTTGCATGAAGCGGAGATGCTCGCCGAGGCGTTTCGGGAACGCAACCTGCACACCGCCGATTCCCTGGAGGGCCCACAAGCCTTCGTGGAGAAGCGCACACCGGATTGGCAGTGCCGATGAGCTTTCAAACCATTCTTCTCGACGTCGACGCGAGCGACCACGTCGCCACCATCACCTTGAACCGGCCGGAGCGGCTCAACGCGTTCAACCGCACCATGTGCGAGGAGATGATCGAGGCCTGGCGCATGGTCAAACTCGACGAGACCGTGCACGCCGTGGTCCTGCGCGCCGCCGGTGACCGGGCCTTCAGCGCCGGTCTGGATGTCAAGGAGCCCTATGGCCAGCCCGACAACGTCTGGAACCACGAGGATCCCGGCGAGGCGCTCAGCCCCAAGTGGCAGAAGATGTTCAAGCCGGTCATCTGCGCGGTACAGGGGTTGTGCACCGCCGGCGCGTTCTACTTCGTCAACGAATCCGATGTGGTGATCTGCTCGACCGACGCCACCTTCTTCGACTCCCACGTCTCGGCCGGACTGGTCTGTGCCCTCGAGCCGATCGGGCTGATGCGCCGGATCGGATTGGGCGATACCCTGCGGATCGCACTGATGGGCAACGACGAACGTGTCAGCGCCGAAACCGCGCTGCGGATCGGGCTGGTGACCGAAATCGTAGCCCGCGAACAACTCTGGGCCCGGGCACACCAGATCGCGGCCTGCATCGCGGCCAAGCCGCCGACGGCCACTCAAGGCACGGTCAAGGCGATCTGGGAATCACTGGACAAGCCCTACCGCGTCGCCATGGAGCAGAACCTGATCTATACCAGGCTGGGCAATCCGCTGGGCAAGGCCGAACTCGGCGCTTCGGGGCCGCGGCCCGCGGACCGGCCGCGGATCCGTTGATGGCGCACCCGCTGACGGAGCGGATCGCGGCGGTGCTCGACCTGGCACCCTCGGACCCGGCCGTCGAATACGACGGCGCCTGGTACACCTGGGCGCAGCTCGGCGAGACGGCGCGGGCGGTCGCCGCAGTGACCGAGCCCGGTGGCCGGGTCGGAATCCTGTTGCGCAACCGGCCCGCCCACGTCGCTGCTGTCCTCGGGGTGCTGCTGGGCGAAGGCTGCGTGGTGGTGATCAACCCGTCGCGCGGCGATGAGCGCACCCGCGCCGACATCGCCGCGCTGGGGTTGCCGGTGATCATCGGCGCGCCCGAGGATCTGGCCGCCCTGGTCACCACTGATACGTCCACGACGGTGGTGACCCTCACCGACCTGGCCGGGCCACCGCAGATCACCCGGGCCGCCGCGCCCCGCCCGGATGCCACACGCCCCGGTGTGGCGGTGTGGATGCTGACCAGCGGCACCACCGGACCGCCCAAGCGCGTCGACCTGCGCTATGACATGCTGGCGCACAGCGTAATCGGCTCCCCGCAGCCACCGGGGCAGCCGCGTCGAGGGGTGGCGATCGTCAACTCACCGTTGGTGCACATCGGCGGCGTATACCGGATCCTGCAATGTATGGCCGAGGCGAGATCCTTTGTGCTGCTGGATCGATTCGATCTTGAACGGTGGGCGGCCGCGGTCCGGACCCACCAGCCGAAGGCGGTCTCGCTGGTTCCGGCCGCGCTGCGCATGGTGCTGCACTCCGAGCTGAGCCGCGAGGATCTGGCAAGCGTGCGGGCGGTCACCTCGGGCACCGCACCGCTGTCTGCAGACGACGCCGACGCGTTCACCGAGAAGTTCGGAATTCCGGTACTCACGTCCTATGCCGCAACGGAATTCGGCGGCGGCGTAGCAGGGTGGACTCTGAAAGACTACCAGCAGCACTGGAAGGCCAAGCGTGGCAGCGTCGGCCGGGCCAGCCTGGGCGCCGCCTTGCGAGTGGTCGGCGACGACGGTGCGCCGCTCGGGCCCGATCAGCCCGGACTACTGGAGGTCAAGCCTGGTCAGCTCGGTCCGGGCGCGGACTGGATGCGCACCACCGACCTGGCCCGCATCGACGCCGACGGCTTCCTGTGGATCCTGGGCCGGGCGGATCAGGCCATCATCCGCGGGGGTTTCAAAGTGATGCCCGACGACGTGCGCGTCGCGCTGGAAACGCACCCGGCCGTCAAGGGTGCCGCGGTGGTGGGGAAGGCCGATGATCGCCTCGGTCAGACTCCGGTGGCCGCGGTCGAACTGCGCTCGGGAGCCCACGCCGACGCCGGGGTGCTGACCGCCTTCCTGAGCACCCGGTTGGCGCGCTACGAAATCCCCACCGCCATCACCATCGTCGACGCACTCCCACGAACACCCTCGGGCAAGGCCGATCTCAACGCGGTGCGTGAGCTGATCGGCGCGCGAGGCGAGCATGATCGCTGACACGCTGCCGCAGATCTGGCGCACCAAGGCCGGATCGCAGAGGCCCCTGCTTATCTGCGACTCCGAACGCCTCAGCTACGCCGAGGCCGACGCGCGCTCCGCAGCACTGGCCACACAGCTGATCTCGCTGGGCTGCGGCAAGGGCACCCACGTCGGTGTCCTGCACCCCAATGGTCCTGAGTTTGTGGTGGCAATGTTGGCCGCAGCGCGGATAGGCGCGGTAGTGGTGCCGCTGCCCACCATTGCGACGGCACCGGAACTGCGCGGGCAGCTGGTGCACAGTGACGTGCGAATCCTGCTCGCTGCGGAGTCTTATCGCTCCCACGACTACCGGCAACGGTTGGCCGAGGTGCTCACCGACGCCGCGGTCGGTGACGACCCGATCTACAGCGTTGCGGTACCGCAGCTGCGCCATGTGATCTTCGGATACTCGGCACCGGAGGTGGATGAGCTCCTGCCGGCGCTGGAAGACGATGTCGACCCCGACGATCCGCTGGCCATCATCTACACCTCAGGGTCGTCCGGCAACCCCAAAGGTGTGGTGCACACCCATGCCGGACTGATCGGCCATCAGCGCTACCTCAACCAGGTATGCGGAATCACTTCCACTGACATACATTTCAGCAACTCTCCGTTCTTCTGGGTCGGGGGTTTCGCCTTTGCGTTGCTGGGCACCGTGCTGGCCGGATCGACCCTGCTGTGCTCCAACGCCACCGACCCGAGCGAGACCCTGGATCTGCTGGAGGCCGAGAAACCCACCCTGGCAAATGGTTTCGCCAGCGGCGTCGCCGGCCTCATTCACCACCCGAGCCTGGGCACCCGGGATCTGTCCAGCGTGCGCCGCGGCAACCTCTACCCGATCATGGCTCCCGACGTGCGCCCTGAGGACCCCGGGTTGCGGCACGGCATGCTCGGGATGACCGAGACCGGCGGCCCGGTGCTGCTCAGCGATGACGTCACCGACCAGCCCGAGCACCGGCGCGGCAGCTTCGGCAAGCCCGCGCCGGGGATCGAATGCCGGGTCGACGACGGCGAGTTGCTGATCCGCGGACGTCATGTGATGCAGCGTTATCACCGGCGCAGCCGCGAGGAATGCTTCGACGCCGACGGCTGGTTCCACACCGGGGATCAGGTCCGCACCGATGCCGATGGCTTCTATTACTTTCTGGGCCGCCGCGACGCCATGATCAAGACTGCCGGTGCCAACGTCTCCCCGGCCGAAGTGGAGCGCGCGATCGCGAAGGTCACCGGCGGCGTCACCGCCCACGTGATCGGTATCCCCGACCCGGATCGCGGCCAGGTGGTGGCGGCCGTGCTGGTGGACGCCGGCCCCGACCCCGGTGCACTGCGCGAGCTGCTGCGTACGGAGCTCTCTGCGTACAAGATCCCCCGCCGGTTCATCAGCGTTGCGCCCGGAACGGTCCCGCTACTGGCCAGCGGCAAAGTCGATGGGCGCCGGCTGGCCGCGTTGTTCGCAGCGGTGTCGAATGCCTGACACCGCAACGATCGACGCACTGGTTCGCTCCGGTGCCGTCGGCTACGCGCACAAGCCGGCTGTGATCGATCCCGGCGCCCGGCTCAGCTACGCCGACCTGGACGCCTCATCGCGGGAACTGGCCGCGGCTCTGGTGCAGGCCGGTGTCGGCAAGGGCAGCCGGGTGGGCCTGGTCATGCCCAACAGCGTCGCCTGGGTCCGTACGGCGATCGCCGTGACCCGCATCGGCGCGGTGCTGGTTCCGCTGAGCACCCTGCTGACGCCCTCGGAACTGCGCGCACAACTGCGGGTGGCCGCGGTGCAGTTCCTGATCGGCGTCGAGGAGTTCCGTGGCCACCGGTACCTCGACGGCCTGCGTGACAGGCGCACGGTGGACCTTCCTGCGCTGCAACAGGTCTGGACTACCGAACACCTGTCATCACTTATCGCCGGCCCCGGCCCGGTCCGGGTGTTCGACGCCATGACCGAGTCGGTGACACCCAGCGATCCGCTGGTGATCATGTTCACCTCCGGAAGCAGTGGCCCACCGAAGGGGGTGATGCACTCCCATGGCAGCGCCCTGGGGGCGGTGGCATCCGGCCTGGCCGCGCGCTGTATCACCACCGATACCCGGTTGTACCTGCCGATGCCGTTCTTCTGGGTCGGCGGCTTCGGCGGCGGCGTGCTCTCGGCACTGCTGGCCGGGGCGACCCTGGTCACCGAGGAGATCCCGAAGCCGCAGACCACGTTGAGTCTGCTGGAATCCGAACGGGTCACGTTGTTTCGCGGGTGGCCCGACCAGGCGCAGGAGTTGGCCCGGCACGCCGGCTCGGCCGACCTGTCGGCGCTGCGCCCCGGCAGCCTGGAGGCCCTGCTGCCACCGGCATTGCGCTCCGAACCCGGGGCGCGGGCCAACCTGTTCGGGATGACCGAGAGCTTCGGCCCGTACTGCGGCTACGCCGCCGACACCGACCTGCCGGCGGGGGCGTGGGGCAGCTGCGGGAAACCGTTTGACGGCATGGAGGTTCGGATCGTCGGTCCCGATACCGGGTTACCGGTCCCGGCCGGGACGGTCGGGGAGATCCAACTGCGCGGACCGCACACGCTGCGCGGCATCTGCGGCCGCAGCCGGGAGGACACCTTCACCGTCGACGGCTACTACCCCACCGGCGACCTGGGCCGTCTCGACGAAAACGGATTCCTCTTCTACCACGGCCGTTCGGACGACATGTTCAAGGTCAGCGGGGCCACGGTGTATCCCAGCGAGGTGGAGAAGGCGTTGCGGGCCATCGACGGTGTGCAAGCCGCGTTCGTGACATGCGTACCCGACGGCGACCGGTTCCGGGTGGGGGCGGCGATCTCCAGCGACGGGCTGACGGTCGGGTGGTTGCACGAACAGGCGCGGACGCTGTTGAGCGCCTTCAAGGTGCCGACGGTGTGGCTGCTCGTCGACAGTCCCGACGCCGTGCCACGCGGGCCGACCGGAAAGGTCGACAAACGGCGCCTGCGGGCGATGCTTGCCGTCGGCGGCTATGAGGCACTCGAGCCGGGAGGTCGTTCATGACACGTCGTCAGATGGTTGCGCTGGCCGGAAATGTGTTGGTATCGGCGGTGTTCTGCGCGCCACTCGCCTGGGCAGATAGCACCGACAGCCCCCTCAACGCGTTGATGATGGGCGGCACGGGTATGCCTACGCCGAGTCAGGCGTGGCGCGATGCGATCATCACCGACTACATCAACCCTGCGACCGGCGGTGACTACACCTCGGTACTGGTTCCCACTCCCGAATCCTTCGCCAGCCATTCGGTTCCCACCGGCCTGGCGAATCTGCAGGACGCGATCGCCGCCCAGCTCGCAGCGCAGCCCGGCCGACCGTTCGTCGTCGAGGGATATTCGCAGAGCGCCATGATCGCGGTGATGGAGAAAGCGCACCTGGCCGAACTCGCCGCGACCGGCCAGCCCGCCCCGGACGTCACGTTCGTTCTGCTCGGCTCGTCGAGCCGGCCCAACGGCGGCGAGGTGGCGCGCTTCGAGGGCCTGAACATCCCCGGACTGGGCGGCAGTTTTCCCGGTGCCGGACCAACCGACCTGGGCATCCACACCATCGACATCTCCAAGCAGTACGACTTCTTCTCGGACTTCCCGCAATACCCGTTGAACCTGGTGGCCGTGCTCAATTCGTTCTTCGGGATCATCTACGCCCACGCCGCCTACGGCGACGGCGCCATTCCGGGGGTTCCCGCAATCTGGCCTCCGTCGGACCCGTTGGCCGGGCCGTACGCCGACGAATACCTGCTCGGCTCCACCGACATCGTCCGGCAGGTGGAGGGCGACACCACGTTCTACCTGATCCCGTCGACCACCCTGCCGCTGCTGGGCCCACTGATGAGTTTGGGTGTGCCCCAACCTGTTCTCGACATCGTGCAACCGGCACTGCAGGTGATCATCGAAGCCGGCTACGACCGGTCGGTCCCCTTCGGCGAACCGACACCGATACAGCTCTTCCCCACCCTGGATCCGCTGACCTTCGGCATCGAGTTCGCGAAGGCCGTCGTACAAGGTGCTGACAATGCCGCCGCACTGTTCGGGATGCAACTGCCCGGATACGACACGATGGAAAACCTGCTGGCGCAAGCACAGTCGTGGTCGGAAGAGAATTTGGGCGTGTCCTACCACGACGCCGTGGCCCAGCTCAACGCCGACTTCAATCCGTTCACGATGTTCTTCGCCATCGAAGGACCGATCGGGCAGGCGATCCAGGATCTCCTGGATGTGACCGGCATCCAACAGGCCGTGATCGACCCGATCCTCGGATTCATCGGACCGTTCGGCGGTCTGTACACCAGTTGAACCAACAACGGAGGGAACGAAATGACAGGTCGACTGACCGACAAGGTGGCATTCATCACCGGTGCGGCGCGCGGACAGGGCCGGGCGCACGCGGTGCGGATGGCCGCCGAGGGCGCGGACATCATCGCTAT
This sequence comes from [Mycobacterium] zoologicum, assembly GCF_020172665.1. Classification (GTDB taxonomy): domain Bacteria; phylum Actinomycetota; class Actinomycetes; order Mycobacteriales; family Mycobacteriaceae; genus Mycobacterium; species Mycobacterium zoologicum. The sequence continues at coordinate 3,662,052 of NZ_CP083985.1, forward strand.
CGACGTGGCGGGAAAACTGCCGGACTGCGTGCCCTATCTGCCGGCGAGCCCGGAGGATCTGGCCGAAACGGTGCGCCTGGTCGAAGAGACCGGCCGGCGCATCGTCTCCTCGGTGGTCGACACCCGCGACTACGACGGGTTGCGCGAGGCCGTCACCGACGGTGTGGGCAAGTTGGGACGACTGGACATCATCGTCGCCAACGCCGGTGTGGCGGCCCCGCAGGTCTGGAATGCCATCACCCCGGAGAACTTTCGCGACGTGATGGACATCAACGTCACCGGCACCTGGAATGCGGTGATGGCCGGCGCGCAGCACATCATCGATGGAAAGCGCGGCGGGTCGATCATCTTGATCAGTTCTGCCGCCGGTCTCAAGATGCAGCCGTTCATGGTGCACTACACGGCCAGCAAGCACGCCGTCACGGGCATGGCCCGCGCCTTCGCCGCCGAACTGGGCAAGCATTCGATTCGGGTGAACAGCCTGCATCCCGGCGCGGTCAACACGCCGATGGGCACCGGCGAGATGATGGCGGCGCTGAACACCGCCAACGAGACCAATCCGCAACTGATGCAGATGGTCACGCCGTTCCTGCCCGACTGGATCGCCGAGCCAGAGGACATCGCCGACGCGGCGTGCTGGCTTGCCAGCAACGAATCGCGACTGGTCACCGCAGCGGGGATCGCGGTCGATCTGGGCTCTACCCAGTACTGAGCAGGTCGTCGTCGGTAAGGCCGTATCGCTCGGCGATCTCGTCGTAGTTCATCTCGTCGTAGCTGCGCAGCAGCCCTTCGTAGGCTTCGTCGTAGCCGGGTTCGCCGGGTAGGGGTTCGTCGAGGTCCGGCCAGCCTGGTGGTGGTGGTTTGGGGTCGGGCGGTTCAGCCTCAGGTGCGGCT
>NZ_CP083985.1:3663045-3738332 GCF_020172665.1 [Mycobacterium] zoologicum
CAGGGCATGGGCGGCCTCCATCGCCTCCAGGCACCCCATGACGGTGTCCCGATCAGCGAACGCATCCCTACCCATAAATCGAACACTAGTGCGACGGTCCGACAGAAAACCGCCCGGATCCGGGCCCGAAAACTAAGGCTTCTATGAGGAATTCTGTCGGGCCACCCGCTCGTCGTGCAGGCGCACCAGCTCCCGGAAACCCAGCCGGTGATACTGCGGGACGGGCTGAATCCCCCACTGGTCACGGGCGGTGTCCTTGCCCTCGGCCCCTTCCGGTGGACCGAGCGGCGGGTAGGGGTGCTTGCACTCCAGGGTGTCGTCGGAGAACCGGTTCTTGAGCAGTTCGCTGCAGATCTGGGTGAGGTTCAGCGTCGGGTAGCCGTAGTAGACCGCCATGAACGGCAACGTGAAGGCCCCTTCGATGACCAGCGCGACCAGGCACACCAGGGTGGCCCGTTTGATCCACTTGTGCATCCGCGCGTAGTACGCCGTGGTGCCCGACGGAAGTTCGTCGGCAACAACATCGTCCATCGTCGTGCTCCTCGATCAGTCGGTGAAGATTTCGCGGTTGACGGTGTGCAGGTACGGGATCGCCAAAAACGGTGTGATGTAGAAGATGTCGTAGAGCCACCAGCCGATCACCGGGAAAACCACACCGGCATAACGCACATCGGCGTACATAGTCATGTTGAACACGTAGAGGACCCAGATGAGTACACCCATCCAGCAGGTGATCACCATCCACTGCTGACCCCACCGCTTCATCTGCAGGAACCCGATCGCCGCGGCACAGCGCATGGCGAACACCGTGAGGATCATGCCGAAGACCATCGATTTCTCACCGGGGGCCGCCGCGCCGCCGATCCACAACTCGTTGTAGTGCCAGAAGTACCCGGCGTCGAACATCGAGCCCCAGCCGACCATCAACACCCGGTTGATCAGCGTGTGGTTGGCGATCAGATCCAGCGACCAACCCAGGCTGTTGAGCATGCCGTCGATCAGCACCAGGTACCCGATCAGCGTGACGATCATCGGTCGCACCGACAGGCCGGCCCGGGTGGCCTCGCGCTGTAGCCAGACGCCGCGCATGAAGATCGGGAAGCCCAGCAGTCCCGGGACCCACATGCCCATCAGCGCCGCGCCGGCGATCATCCAGCGGTCGGCCCGCCACTGGGCGGCCCGGGACTGCTCCTGATGATCCTGCAGACCGACGAAGTCCGCCGGCGCCGTCACAGTGACCACCAGCCGCGCGCGAAGGACATGTACAGCTGAATGCCGAACATGATGGCCAAATAGCCGTAGATGAAAATCTGAAAGACGATCAGTGCTCTCTTGCGCCGCTGCTCCTGCTGGTCCATGTCTGCGACTTCCCTTCCTAGTGGGCCTGTTTCGGATTCAGGAACACACCGGCCGCGACTTCACGCAGCCCGTCGTGAATCCCGCCGTCGGTGGACAGCGGCGCGAGGATGCAGGCGTCGGCGGCTTCGATCTCAGTCGCCCCGTCGGCCACCAACTGGGCCGCGCTGACCAGCGCCCGGGTCGACGGGGGCTCATAGTGGAATGCCTGATCCGCGTTGCGAAGCGCCTCGGCGCACGCGACGAGCCGATCGGCGACCGCTGGCTCTACGCCGGTCTCCGCAACGACCACGGCCGCTTCGCGAGCCGGCGGCAGGTAGTCCATGGCCAGGGTGGCGAAGCGCTGCCGGAATGACGGCTTGAGCTCCTTGAGCGAGCTTCGGTAGGCCGGATTGTAGGAGCAGACCAGCATGAAAGTGTCGGGGGCCGTGACTACTTCGCCCGACCGATCCAAAAACAGGCTGCGCCGGTGATCGGTCAGGGAATGCAATATCGCCAATGAGTCATGCCGTGCCTCCACGACTTCGTCGAGGTAACAGATGGCGCCCGCCTTGACCGCCCTGGTCAGCGGTCCGTCGGTCCACTGCACGTCCCCGCCTGCCACGGTGAACCGGCCCACCAGGTCAGAACTGGTCAGGTCGTCGTGGCAGCTGATGGTGACCACCGGACGCCCCAGCAGCACGCCCATGTGCTCGACCAGCCTCGTCTTGCCGCACCCCGTCGGCCCGGTCAGCATTACCGGAATTCTCCGGCGGTAAGCCCTTTCGAACAGCTGCACCTCATTGCCGTTGGCCAGGTAGGTCTCGCTCGTCATCGTCTCCTCCATTCGCTTATGCGGCAACCAATTCGCGGTGCACGTGCGCCAGCACGCGTGGCAGTTCCTCGATGCGCCGTATGCGCCTGCTGCAGCGGTCTCCGAACACCTCCGGCAGTGGGTCGACACGGACCGGGCCCACACCGACGTAGTACACGCAGACCCCGGCCTCGTTGGCCTCGCCGACCGCGTGGGCCACGTCGGCCCAGGCGTAGCGGCCCTCATAGCCTTCGTCGGACATCAGGCCGTCGCCGATCACGATCAGCAGCCGCCGCTGCGCCGGTTGTCCGACAAGCCGGCTGGTCAGGTGACGCAGCGGCGCGCCCAGCCGGGTGTAGCCGCCGGCCAGCAGACCCAGGTCGCTGGGGGCCACAAACCTGCGATCCCCGAAGTCCTTGAGGCAGTGCACCGCCACGCGGTGCCGGGTGTTGCCGGTGAAGGCGAAGACACCGTGGCGCTGGTGCGCGCGGGTCATCGCACCCGACAGTGCGTCCGCGCAGGCCAGTTCCAGACGGAACAGCCGGCCGCCGTGTACCCCCAGCGATGAGCTCGCATCCAGCAGCAGAGCGGTCGTCACGTCCCGGCCCGAGGGAAGGAGCTCACGGAAGATCCGCGGTTCATCGGCATGGCCGGTCAGCGTGTCGAGGTGGTGTCTGACGTAGGCGTCGACGTCGAGGTCGCTACCGTCCGGCAGTCCGCCGGCCATCGCCCGAACAGTGCTCTGCTCGAACCACTTCCGCAGATCGGTTCGGACCGAGTCGGGTGCCGTGCGGCGCGCGGTCCAGGCCTGTTCGACGACGGCGACATGGTCGGGCAGGAAGCTACCGGTGTGGGTGTTCCATTCGGGGTACGGGATGCCCGGCCGGCGATCCGCGCAGGTGTACGTGTCGTCTTCACCGGGCCTGCTCGGGGGTGGCAGATTGGTGTTGCGCACCCCGCCCTCACCGCCGACCGGAACCGAATAGGCTCGGGGACGGCGCTTCTGCGTGCTGGACCAGGGCATCCGGCCCAGCCGGCGCACCGACTCGCCCAGCCCGCCGGGTGCCGTCCACGCCGCCGGCAGGGTTCCCACCAAGGGATGCCAGGCCAAATCCTGTCTGGATCTTGCCAATTCGATGGCGCGATCGAAGATCGCGGTGGCCGGCAGATCCGCGTCGACGGGCTCAAGGTCGCCCAGTATCCGGTTCAGCTCGGGCAGCAGCCCGGGCCAACGGCGTCCCACCCAGCCCAGCGCCACCTGCGCTTCGACAACTGTCAGGGCCCGCAGCTCGCGCGACGTCAAGTCCGCCAGCCGGTATGACGCGATCCGTTCTTTGGACGGTGAGCATTGCAGCGCCACACCGCAGGTCAGCGTCCGGCGGGTCCAGTCCTGCGCCACGGGGTGTGGGACCTCGACGGTGGTCAGCGTGGTATTCACGCCGAATCCGCGTTTGGCTCCGGTTACCAGGCGCGCACCGTCGCGACGCCGATCGCTCAGCGCGACAGCGGTCAGCGCGCAGCTGCCCTCCAGCTCCAACGGGTTCACGACGTGGATTCCCTCGCGGCTCAGAACGTTCCGATGGAATCGAACATCCAGTACCAGAACGCGATGATCGCGGCCGTGCCGCCCCATGCGGCGACGTAGCGCAGGATCTCCCAGATCCAGGCCATCAGAACCTCCTATCGTCTTCTCAATCCGAGAAGATCTCGCGATTGACGGTGTGCAGGTACGGGATCGCCAAAAACGGCGTGATGTAGAAGATGTCGTAGAGCCACCAGCCGATCACCGGGAAAACCACACCGGCATAACGCACATCGGCGTACATAGTCATGTTGAACACGTAACCGACCCAGATCACCACACCCATCCAGCAGGTGATCACCATCCACTGCTGACCCCACCGCTTCATCTGCAGAAACGCGATCGCGGCGGCGATCCGCATGGTGAAGACGGTGAGGATCAGTGCGGCTTCCCATGCCTTCTCACCGGGTCCGGCCGCGCCACCGACCCACAACTCGTTGTAGTGCCAGAAATATCCGGCGTCGAACATCGCCCCCCAGCCGTTGAGCAGCACGCGGGCCAGCAGGGTGTGGTGGGCCACCAGATCCAGCGCCCAGCCCATCGCGTTGATCGCGGCATCGATGATGACCAGATAGCCCAACAGGGTCACCAGCATCGGCCGCACGGCCAGTCCGTCGCGCTGAGCTGTGTGCTGCAACCAGATTCCCCGCAGGAACAGCGACAGGCCGAACACACCGGCGGCCGCCGTACCGATCAGGATGCCGCCGGAGGTGAGCCACTTGTCGGCGCGACGCTGAGCGGCCCGCGACAGCTCCAGGTGCTCATCGAGCGAGTTCTGCTGTGCGGTAGGCAACGCTTCCTCCCCCCTCGCCGTGTCGGCCGCCTATGACGGTAGGCAAGTCACTGACTTAAGTCAATGACTTTTGCGCGCGACGCAGGTAGTCGTCGACCAGGTCCTGCCGCGTCGGCCAGGCGTGCGTGGTGATCAGCAGCGCGTAGAGCCCCAGCAGGAAGAAGATGGCACTGTTCATTGCGACCACCTCGGCGTCGATCTCGCCGCGGCTGCGCGCGAGCTCGATCTGCTCGGCCACTAGCACGATCAACGGGTGGTCCTCGCCTTCGGACGCCACCGGTCGGGTCGGGGAGAAATGCAGTGCCAGGAAGTCGGTGAAGAGCGGATCGCCCAGTCGGCGCTCCAGGTCCATGATCAGCCGGGCCGCCTCGGCCAGCACCTCCGAAATATCATGCGGTGCTTTGAGGTAACTCCGGAACTGCTTGGCGATCCGCTCCTCCTCGCGCAGCTCCACCTCCAGCAGGACATGCTCCTTGGTGGGGAAGTGGAAGAAGAACGTGCCGTGCGCGACGCCCGCAGCGGCCACGATGGCGCCGACGTCGGCCTGGGCCATGCCGGTCCGCTTGAACTCGGCGGTGGCGGCACCCAGCAGACGCTCACGCGTCTGCAGGCGCTTGGCCTCACGTGCCGTCATCTTCTCTGACTTGTTTGCCACCGCCATGCCTGGTTCCCTCTGCCGACCGACCGGGTAACGACAGTATCGCCCCGGGGCCGCCGGGCCAACCACGTTGACTTAAGTCAGGCTTTGCTTGTCCACTTTGCCGGTGGCGTTCAGCGGCAGCCGGTCGACGAAACGCACCGACCGCGGGACCTTGAAACCGGCCATCCGGTCGCGGCTCCAGGCGATCAGCTCGGATTCGGTGAGCGCAGGACCATCGGCAGCGGCCACCACATACGCCCGGCCGACTTGGCCGAGCCGCTCGTCGGGAACGCCGATCACCGCGACCTGCGCTATCCCGGGATGCTCCAGCAGGAAACCCTCGATCTCGGCGGGGTAGGCATTGAAGCCGCCGACGATGAACATCTCCTTCTTGCGGCCCACGATCCGCAATCGCCCTGCCCCGTCCAGGGTTCCGATGTCGCCGGTGTGCAGCCAGCCTTGCGCGTCGATCGCCTCGGCAGTGGCCTCCGGGTCATCAAGATAGCCGGCCATCACGTTGTAGCCGCGCACCAGAACCTCGCCGGCCTCGCCGTCGCCGTCGCCGTCGATCCGAACCTCGATGTCCTCGCAGGCCCGGCCGGCGGTGGTCGCGATGTCCTCGAAGGAGTCCCCGCGCCGCGAGGCCGTCACGGTCCCGGCCTCGGTGAGCCCGTACCCGGTCATGATCGATCCGAACGGCAGCTCGCTGCGGATCCGCCGGATCAGGTCCACCGGAATGTCCGCGGCACCGGTGACCGCGGCGCGCAGTGACGACAGGTCACGCCCGGCGGCGCCGCCCAGCAGTGAGTGGTACAGGGTCGGCGGCCCGGGCAGCATCGTGATGCGTTCGCGTTCAATGATTTCCAGCACGTCATCGACGTCGAAGACCCGCAACGGGTACATCGTGGCGCCCCGAATACAAGAGGCGATACAGCCCGCCTTGTAGCCGAAGGTGTGGAAGAACGGGTTGACCATCAGGTAGCGGTCGCCCTCGCGCAGGTCGGCCAGGTCGCACCATTCGGCATAGAGCCGCAGGTTCTGCTGATGGCTCATCATCACGCCCTTGGGGCGACCGGTCGTACCCGAGGTGAAGATGATGTCGGCGATATCAGCACCGTCGCCGGCACACACCAGCGGCGAGCCGTCCAGGAAGCCCGATCTCAGGTCGATGACCGGGACCCCGGGCGGCGCGGTGAAATCCATCCCGAGGAAACCCTTTTCGACCAGGACCAGCTTCGCCCCACTGCGGGCGATGATGTCCGCGGCCTCGGCGGCCTTGAACCTGGTGTTGACCGGCACCAGTACGCCGCCGGCGGTGAGCAGGCCGAACGCCGCGATGATCCATTCCGCACAGTTGGGCGCCCAGATCGCGGCACGATCGCCCTTAGCGATGCCGGCCGCGGCGAATGCCCCTGCCGCGCAACGGACCCGGTCGGCCAACTCGGCAAAGCTCAGCCGAACATCGCCGTCGACGATCGCCCCGGCATCCCCGAAGCGATCGCCGGCGCTCAAGACCATCTCGGGGATGGTCTTCCAGCGTGGCACTCCTAGACGGTTACGAGGCGACCGAGGTTGCCGCCCATGATCTTGGCCTGGTCGTCGACAGGAAGGTGCGACAGCGCCGTCACGTAGTGTGTCGGCTCGGCCAGGCCCTCCGGGTGCGGCCAGTCGGAGCCGTAGAGCACCTGGTCCACGCCGATCAGGCTGATCAGGTCGTCGATGCCGTCTTCGTAGAAGGGGCTGACGTAGATCCGGTTCTTGATCTCCTCCATCGGGTTGCCCATAAAGGCTTCGGGCGCCTTCTTGTACACCTCGGCCATGGAGTCCAACAGCGGGGTCATCCACTTCGACCCGGCCTCGACAATGCCCACCTTGAGCTTGGGGTGGCGGAACAGCGCGCCGTGAATCACCCAGGACGCCACGGCGTCCTGGATCGGACGCCACTCGTTGAGGATCTGCATGGCGTTGGTCTGGAACGGCAGCATCTCCTGGGCGGCGCCGTCCCACTCCGAGGTGTAGCGGGAGTAGCCGCTGTCCGAGGAGTGCATGCCGACGAACACGTCGTACTCGACGCACTTCGCCCAGAACGGGTCGAACTCGGGAAGCGCGAAGGACCGCGGCCCGCGGAAGCCGGGCACCGGCGCCGGGCGGATCAGGATGGCGCGAGCACCGCGCTTGACCGCCCAGTCCAGCTCCTCGATCGCCTTCTCGACGATGGGCAGGGTGATGACCGGCGTGGTGAAGATCCGGTTCTTGTAGTTGAAGCCCCAGACCTCGTCGAGCCACTGGTTGAGCGAGTGGATGATGACGTGGATCGCGACCGGGTCGTCGCGCAGCCGCTCCTCGATCAGGCTGGCCAGGGTCGGGAACATCAGCGAGCGGTCGACGCCGAGCTGGTCCATCAACTCCAGGCGCGGCCCGGGCTCGAAGAACGCCGGGATCGAGCGCATCGGCTCACCGAACAGCTCCCGCTTGCTCTTGCCGTCGGGGTTGCCGAACTTGAAGTACTCCTCCCAGGCACCCGGCTTGGCCACCACCGAGAACGTCGGGTTGGGGATGTACTCGCTGATCTGGCCGCGGATGGCGATCTTGGTGCGGCCGTTGATCTCGACGTACTGGACGATGTCCTTGTACTCCTTGGGCAGGTACTTGGTCATCGCCTCCGGTGGCTCATAGAGGTGGTTGTCCGCGTCGAACAGCGGGAAGGGGATCTCGACGCGGTGTGACAGTTGACCCATGAAACACTCCTTTTCAGCTTGCGAGAATCATATTCTCATACCGGTGTCTGGTGCAACCTTCTCGGCAAGGTGCTTGCGCACCAGGTACTTCTGTACTTTCCCGCTGGCGGTGCGCGGGAAGTCCTCGATCGCGTGCAACTCCTCCGGCCACTTCTGCCGCGCCACACCGAGACGCTCGAAGTGCTCCCGCAGCTCCGCCAAACCCGGCAGCGCGCACTCGGGCCTGAGCCGGACCACCGCCGCGGCCCGCTCCCCCAGCCTGGTGTCGGGCACCGCGACCACCACCGCTTCGGCGACGGCCGGCATCGCCAGCAGCACTTCTTCGACCTCCACCGCGCTGATGTTCTCGCCGCCGCGGATGATCACGTCGGCCTTGCGGTCGGTGATGGTCAGATATCCGTCGTCGTCGAGCACGCCGACGTCGCCGGTGTGGTACCAGCCGTCGGCGTCGAACGCCGCCGCGGTCAGCGCGTCATCGGTGTAGCCCAGGCACAGGTCGGGCCCGCGGCTGAGAATCTCGCCGTCGGGGGCCAACCGGATCTCCACGCCCGGCCGCGCGTCGCCGTCGGTGAACAGCCGCTTGCCCTCCGGGGCGCTCACCCCCGATCCGGAGATCGACGGATGCTCGGTGCTGCCGTAGGAGCGGAACACGAAGATGCCCAGGTCGGCCAGCCGGCGGGTGACCGCGGCGGGCACCGTGGAACCACCGAGGCCGACGTGGCGGATGTGCGCCAGATGCTCGTCGGTGAAGTCCGGATGGTCGAGCAGGCTGGTGACGAAATAGGGCGGCCCGCCGCCGATCGACACCCCCTGGGTGGCCATCAGCTTCAGCACCATCGCCGGATCCCAGACGTCGGCGAGGTCGATCGGCGCTCCCTCCAGCACCGGGATCAGGAACGCGCCCACCATCCCGATGAAATGCCCGACCGGGGTGGCGGTGAGCTGACGGCCGCGGTCCGGTGGGTAATTGGCCAACAGCTGACGCGTCTCGCAGCACAGCGTCTGATGACTGTGCACGACACCCTTGGGCTGCCGGGTGGTGCCGGAGGTGAAGGCGATCAGCGCCGGAGCGCCGGGATCGGTGGCCAGGACGCCGGTCATCGGCTCGTCGGCGAGCAGGTCGTCGAAATCGCGGCCCACCACCCCGACAATCGGGACGTCCGCGCTCAGCTCGGGCTCATAAGCCATCCGCCCGAACCGCTCGGCGGTGATGAACACCTTGGGCCGGCTCGCGGTCAGGATGTAGCCCACCTCCTTACGCCCGTAGAAGTGCACGACGGGCACCACCACCGCGCCCAGGAACGACGCCGCCCAGAACGTGGCGGCGGCCTCCATCCAGTTGGGCAGCTGGAAGGCGATCACGTCGCCGGGTCCCACGCCGCGCTCCGCCAGCCCCGCCGCCAGCCGGCGGGCGACGTGCTCCACCGTGGCGAAGGTGCCGAGCCACGGACGAACCTGCGAGTGCACCTCGAAGTGACAGTCGGGCGTAGCGGCCAGCCCGGCACCGAGCACGTCGCCCAGCGTCTCGCGGGTCCACCAGCCCTCGAATTCGTAGCGCCGCACCAGATCAGCAGGAATCTTTCGCATCTCGCCAGCGATGTTATTCTCCTTTTTTGAGAATGCCAATATCGTGAGTGGAGAGCCATGGCCGGGGCTGAGTTGAACGTGCAATGCGACGACGGCCTGGCCGTCATCACCATCGACCGGCCGCAGGCCCGCAACGCGATCGCCCCGGAAACCATGGACCAACTCGACCGGGCGCTCGACGAGGCGGCCGGGGCGCGGGCACTGGTCATCACCGGCGGCGGCGACCGGGCGTTCGTCTCCGGAGGTGACCTCAAGCAGCTCGCCGCCATCCGCACCGAACCGGATGCGGCGGCCATGGCCTGGCGGATGCGCACACTCTGCGACCGGATCGCGGCCTTCCCGGCGCCGGTGATCGCCGCGATGAACGGTCACGCACTGGGCGGGGGCGCCGAAGTCGCGGTCGCCGCCGACATCCGGATCGCCGCAGCGGACGTCAAGATCGCGTTCAACCAGGTGTCGCTGGCGATCATGCCGGCGTGGGGCGGCGCCGAGCGGCTGGCCGCCCTGGTGGGACGCAGTCAGGCGCTGCTGCTCGCCGGCACCGGCACCATGCTCGACGCCGCGGCCGCCGAACGGATCGGGCTGATCAACCGGGTGGTGCCCCGGGACTCGTTCGACGCCGACTGGCGTGCGCTGGCACGCTCGCTGGCCAATCCGTCGGCCGTCGAGATCAAACGGGTGATCGACGGCGCGTCACCGGACGAGGCGGTGGCGGCGTTCGCGCGGCTGTGGGTGGCCGACGACCATTGGGCGGCCGCGGATCGACTGGACCAGCAGCGCAGGGCGCAGAGCTAGTGCGCCGCCGACTCCGTCAGCACCGCGGCTTCGCCGGCCGGTTCGCCCTCGAGTCGGTGCAGCCAGCGTTCCACGAACTCGACGGTCTGGGCGTGGCCGAGCGTCATGCCCAGCGCCTCCTGTTCGATGATCAGCATCCGCGATGCGCTGGTCATCAGCACCATCAGCACCGTCGGCGGGAACTCCTGCGTATCGATGCCGTAGCGCTGCAGCAGTCCGGCCACCGCCTCGATCTGTTCAGCGCGCAGCCGTTCGGCGTAGTCCGCGATCTCGGCCCGCAGCGCCGCACGCTGGTTGGCCAGCGCCATGAACTGCATGGTCAGCGCGGTCCCCGCCGGGTCGGTGTTGAACCGCCACAGCGCCCACAGCGGCTGCGGGGACGCCAGCACCGCGGCCTGATCGGCCAGCCCCTGATCACCCCGGCGGCGAAACACCGCCAGGAAGAGGTCGTCCATGGTGCGGAAGTAGTAGTGCACCAACTGGTGTTTCAACCCGGCCTGCTCGGCCACCCGCCGTGAACTGACCGCGGTGGCACCGAGGGTCACCAGCAGTTGTTCAGCAGCGTCGAGCAGCAGCGTCCGGTTCTTGGCGTCCGGGGCGCCAATCCTGCGCTGCCCCTTGTCCGAATCGGTCACCTCGTGGCTCCGCATCTATGCAATCCACCTTTACACCTAGCCCGGCCAGCGTAATGCCCGGCAAGCCTTGACCCCCCAACCCCGCCCATGCTAAGCAAGTGCCCAGCACTTGTCAGGCTGTTCATCAGAGAGGTCCACCTTGACTGACTTCGACACCATCGACTTCTTCACCGATCAGACCCTGGTGCCCGACCCGCACCCGTACTTCGACCACCTGCGGGCCAAAGGCCCGGTGACCCCGCTGGGCGTCTACGACGTGGTCGCGGTGACCGGCCACGAAGAGGCCAACGAGATCTACCGCGACTCCGACACCTACTCCAACCTGGTGGCCGTCGGCGGTCCCTTCCCGCCGCTGCCGTTCACCCCTGAGGGCGACGACATCAGCGAGCAGATCGAGGCGCACCGCCACCTGATGCCGATGACCGAACACATGGTCACCATGGACCCGCCGATGCACACCAAGGCCCGGTCGCTGCTGAGCAGGCTGCTCACCCCCAAGCGGCTCAAGGAGAACCAGGACTTCATGTGGCAGCTCGCCGACCGGCAGCTGGACTATTTCGCCGACAGCGGGAAGTGCGAATTCCTCTCCGAGTACGCCCGGCCGTTCGCGCTGTTGGTGATCGCCGACCTGCTCGGGGTTCCCGAGGAAGACCGCCCGGCATTCCAGCAGGTGCTCGGCGCACCGCAGCCGGGCGCTCGCATCGGCTCGCTGGACCACGAGGAACTGGCGCATGACCCGCTGGGCTGGCTGGACGACAAGTTCAGCCGTTACCTCAGCGAGCGGCGGGAGAGCCCGCGCGGTGACGTGCTGACCGATCTGGCCACCGCCACCTACGAGGACGGTTCGATCCCCGAGATCGCCGACGTGGTCAAGAGCGCCACCTTCCTGTTCGGCGCCGGGCAGGAGACCACCACCAAACTGCTCAGCGCCGCACTGCGGTTCCTGGCCGAGGACCCCTCGCTGGTGGAGGCGTTGCGCTCGGACCGCAGCAAGATCCCGAACTTCCTCGAAGAGACCCTCCGGATGGAGAGCCCGGTCAAGACCGACCCCCGGCTGGTCCGCAAGACCACCACGCTGGGTGGGGTCACGCTCAAGGCCGGCACCGTCGTGGTCATGTTCCCCGGGGCGATCAACCGCGACCCCCGCAAGTTCGACGAGCCCCACGAGTTCCGCATCGACCGGGCCAACGTGCGCGAGCACCTGGCGTTCGCCCGCGGCACCCACACCTGCCCGGGCTCACCGCTGGCCCGCGCCGAGAGCCGAATCTCGTTGGAGCGCATCCTCGATCGGATGGCCGACATCCGGCTCGACGAGGCCGCGCACGGCCCGGCAGGCGACCGCAGGTTCACCTTCGAGCCGACGTTCATCCTGCGCGGCCTGACCGAACTGCATCTGGAATTCACCCCGGTGGCGGCTCCGGTCACCGCCGGCCTTTGACCTCAGCTCTGTCGAAAGAACGGAAAACCATGACGGCCACCACCACCGACGAAGCACGCTATGACCCATACGACGTTGAACTCAACAACGATCCGTACCCGATGTTTCGCCGGCTGCGCGAAGAGGCGCCGCTGTACTACAACGAAGAGCACGACTTCTACGCCTTGAGCCGGTTCGACGACGTCCACGCCGCGTTCACCGACTACCAGACGTTCAGCTCGGCCAAGGGCGCGGTTCTGGAGATCATCAAGTCCGGCATGGAGATTCCGCCGGGGATCCTGATATTCGAGGACCCGCCGATCCACGACATCCACCGCAACCTGATGGCCGGCATGTTCAGCCCACGCCGGATGAACGCCCTGGAATCGCAGATCCGGGAGTACTGCGCGCGCTGCCTGGACCCATTGGTGGGCACCGGGAAGTTCGACTTCGTGGGCGACCTCGGCGCGGAGATGCCGATGCGGGTGATCGGGATGCTGCTGGGCATCCCCGAGGACGACCAGAAGCGCGTCACCGACCACGGCGATGCCACCATCCGCACCGAGCCCGGTCAGAAGATGACCGACAACCCCGACGGTCCGATCGCCACCGGCGACGTGTTCGCCGACTACATCGACTGGCGTGCCAAGCACCCCTCCGACGACCTGATCACCGAACTGATGAACGCCGAGTTCGAAGACGAGCACGGCGTCCGGCGCAAGATGGGCCGCGAGGAACTGCACCTGTTCCTGACGGTCCTGGCCACCGCCGGAAGTGAGACCACCACCCGGCTGATCGGTTGGGCCGGAAAGGTTCTGGCCGAACACCCCGACCAGCGCCGCGAGATGGCGAACAACTTCGCGCTGATCCCGCGGGCGGTCGAAGAGCTGGTCCGCTTCGAGCCACCGGCACCGCAGGCAGCGCGCTACGTCACCCGCGACATCGAGTACTACGGCCAGACGGTGCCCGAGGGTTCGGCGATGTTGCTGCTCATCGGTGCCGCCAACCGGGACCACCGCAGGTTCCCGCCGGACGGCGACGTGTTCGACATCCACCGCGAACGCCGCCCGCACCTGGGCTTCGGTCAGGGCACCCACTTCTGCGTGGGCAACGCGCTGGCACGGTTGGAGGCACGGATCGCCCTGGAGGAGATCCTCAAGCGCTTCCCCGACTGGGACGTCGACCTCACCGCGACGTCGATCTCCCCGACGTCGACGGTGCGAGGCTGGGTCTCGATGCCGGCGATCATCCCCTGAATCAGATTCCGTACCAAGAAGAATTGAGGTTTCCATGACCGGACGCGTAGAAGGCAAGGTCGCATTCATCACCGGCGCGGCACACGGCCAGGGCCGCAGCCACGCGGTGCGACTGGCCGAGGAGGGCGCCGACATCATCGCGATCGACGTGTGTAAGCCGATCGTCGAGAACTCGCCCATCCCGCCGGCCACGCCGGAGGAATTGGCCGAGACCGTCGACCTGGTCAAGGCGCGCGGTCGCCGGATCTTCACCGCCGAGGTCGACGTCCGTGACTACGACGGGCTCAAGGCCGCGGTGGACGCCGGGGTGGAAGAGCTGGGCCGCCTCGACATCATCGTCGCCAACGCCGGCATCGGCAACGGCGGCGACACCCTGGACCAGTGCAGCGAACACGACTGGCAGGAGATGATCGACATCAACCTGTCCGGTGTGTGGAAGACCGTCAAAGCCGGTGTGCCGCACCTGATCGCCGGCGGTAGGGGCGGCTCGATCGTCCTGACCAGCTCGGTGGGCGGGTTGAAGGCCTACCCGCACTGCGGCAACTACGTGGCCGCCAAGCACGGCGTCGTGGGCGTCATGCGCTCGTTCGCCGTCGAGTTGGGTCACCAGAACATCCGGGTCAACACCGTGCACCCCACCCACGTCAGCACCGGGATGATCATGAACGAGGGCACCTGGAAGATGTTCCGCCCCGACCTGGAGAACCCGGGCCCCGACGACATGGCGCCGATCTGCCAGATGTTCCACACCCTGCCCATCCCGTGGGTGGACGCGGTGGACATCAGTAACGCCGTGCTGTTCCTGGCCTCCGACGAGGCGCGCTACATCACCGGTGTCACCCTGCCGGTGGACGCGGGTAGCTGCTTGAAGTGACCTCACCGGCCACTCCCGACAGCTGGGAAGCAATCTCACCGGAGTGGATGACCGCGACGCTCAGCGGTCACCACCCCGGTGCGGTCGTGGAGTCGGTCGCGGTCGCGTTGCGCGACGACGGCACAAACCGGCGAGCACGATTGGCATTGCGCTACTCGCGGGGCAGCGGGCCGGAGACGGTCTTCGTCAAAGCGGTCGATCCCGAACATGCCGACCTGGTCGAGTTGACCAGCGGTCTCTACCACGAGCCGCGCCTGTTCCTGTCCGACATCGTTCTGCCGCTTGATCATCCGAAGGTCTACCGATCGCTTATCGATGAGCAGCGCCGAGATTTCCTGCTGGTGATGGAGGACGTCGTTGCTCGCGGGGCCGAACCGCGTGACGCGACGCGACCGCTCAGTGTTGACGAGGCGGCGCAGGGGGTCCGCGGTCTGGCACGGATGCACGGTGCGTTCTGGGGAGCACGCATCGCCGACAACCCGGCGCTGGACTGGGTGGAGCCGTTCGTGCCGTTCGCCGGTTTGGAAATGGCTCCGCTCGAAGTTGCCTACCAGCGGCTGGGCGACTCGGTCCCCGCCGAGATCACCACCATGACCGGCGCGGAGCTATTCGGTGACATCTGGGCTCGTTACATCCGCGGCCTGACCCGGGGCCCACAGACCCTGCTGCATGGTGACCCGCACCTCGGAAACACCTACGTGTTGCCGGACGGCGATGTCGGCTTCCTGGACTGGCAGATGGTGCGTCACGGCAACTTCTCACTGGACCTGGGTTACTTTCTGCAGGGCGCATTGACCATTGCCGACCGGCGCACCAGCGAACGCGCACTGCTGGAGGAATACCGTGGGGCCCTGGGCCTTCCGGCCGCAGAGTTGCCGTCGGCCGAAGAGATCTGGTTGCACTACCGGGCGTCAGCCGCGCACGGGTTGGCGATCTGGATCGCGACGCTCAGCGGGGGCGACAGCTGGCAGCGCCCGGACATCAGCCTGGCGTTCGCGCAGCGCTATGCCGCGACCTTCACCGATCTGGACACCCGTGCGGCATTGGATGACATTTCGAGCCTTTCCGGCTAGCCGGGGTGCTGCCGTCCGAGGGGTACGGCGGCACCACGGCTAGCCCGGAGCGCTGCCGATCACGCCGTCGGCGTGAAGCTCCGCGATCTCGGCATCGCAGAAGCCGACTTCGCGCAGCAGCTCCTGATTGTGCTCGCCGAGCAGCGGGGCGGGCCGGCGGTGGAACCGCTTGGGCCCCTGAGTAGGCCGCGCGGGCAGCGTGCTGTGCCGTACCGCCGGATTGACCGGGTGGTCGACCTCCTCGAAGAACCCGCGGTACTGCAACTGAGCCAACTCGGCCTGGCGGTGCGGCTGCATCGCCTTGGCGACCGGGATGTCTAAGGGCCAGAGCAGTTCGACGATCTCGTCGCCACTGCGTTCGGCACACCAATCCCCCAGTCGGGCGTCGATGAGGTCGTGATGCCTGCGGCGCCCGGCGTGGGTGGTAAGGCCCGGGTCGCCGGCCCAGTCCGGGCGGCCCAACGCCTCGCCGAGCGCGGCCCATTGCTCGTCGGTGGCGATCGCGATGGCCACCCAGCTGTCCAGACGGCCGAACTCGTCGATATCGGCAGTGCGATAAAGGTTTTGCGGGGCGGCGGTCGGTCCGCGGTTGCCGTCGCGTTGCAGCAGCGCCCCGTAGGCGGAGTATTCGATCACCTGCTCGGCGGCGATGTTGAGTGCGGCGTCGACCATCGCCGCTTCCACCAGCATGCCCCGGCCGGTGCGGCGGCGATGTTCCAGCGCGAGCAGCACCGCGTTGAGCGCGTGCACGCCCGCGTTGGGGTCACCCACCGAGTACGGCTCATAGGGGTTGCGTTCCGGGAATCCGGTCAGCCAGCTGACCCCGGATGCGGCCTCGATGACATAGGCGAACGCCGGGTTGTCCCGCCACGGGCCGTCCAGGCCGAAGCCGGGCATCCGCACCATGATTGCTGCGGGTTGCAGTTGTCGGACGGTGTCGAAGCCCAGCCCGATCTGTTCCAGGACCCGGGGGGTGAAGTTCTCCACGATCACGTCGGCGGTCGCGATCAGCTTCCGCAGCACGTCCCGGCCGGCCTCGCGCTGCAGGTCGACGGTGAGGCCCTTCTTGTTGGTGTTGAGCGCCGAGAAGATCGGTGAGCGTTCCCACCACTGCGGTTCGCTGACCGGGATGCCGGCGATCAGCCGGGTTCCGTCCGGCCGGCGGGCAGATTCCACGTGGATGACGTCGGCGCCGAGCATCGCCAGCGGGTGCGTGCAACTCGGGCCGGCCCAGAAGGTGGTCAGGTCCAGCACCCGCAGACCGGCGAACGGCAGGATCTCGGCGCGGTTTTCATCACTGAGCGGGATCGATCGCGCCGAAATCACCGAGGACCGGTAGTGCTCGGTGTGCTCGCCAAGACGCGGCGCGGGCTGTGGCGCCCGGAGTTCGGCGGGTTCCAGCCGGTAGGGCCGGGCGGGTTGGGTGAAGCCATCGGGGTTGGCCACGAACGACTTGCGTGCCACGAAATGGTCGAGTCCGGTGACGTTGGCGCCGTTGGCCACCGGGGCGTTCGGGATGCGGAACGCGGTGGCCAGTTCGCGGACCTCCTGCACCGTCTGCTCTTTGACCCAGGCGTAGATCTGCTCGGCCTTCTCGTTGGCCTGCTCGGTGATCGACAGCGGCGAGTCCTCGTCGATCCACTCCGGATGCCCGGTCATCGCGCACAGATCGAACCACTGCTGGGCGGTGCCGCAGCCGACGTCGACGAGGCCGTCTTTGGCCGAGGCGATTCCGGGGACGGTGAGCTTGCGGGCGTCGCGCCAGGGCCGGTGAAGCATCTCGAAATAGGTGACCGGGAAATACGTCAGGCCGAGGATCGCGGTCTCCAGCATCGACAGGTCCAGCAGCTCACCCGCGCCGCCGTCGCCGCGGGCGTACCAACATGCCAGCGTCATCGCACTGGCATACGCCCCGGCAAGGTATTCGCCCACCTGTCCGCCGACGAATGCCGGTGGCAGATCGGGTGATCCGCGGCCGATCCCGAAAACCCCGCCGGACCAGGCCTGCAGGGTGAACTCGGTGGCGGCACGCTGCGACCACGGCCCGTCCAAACCGAACGGGGTGAGGGCGGTGACGATCAGGTGCGGGTGGTCGCGTCGGATCTGATCGGGTGCACGGTGTTCGGCCGACCCGCGTGACCACACCACCGCGTCGGCACCGGCCAGCAGTTTGTCGACGAGCTCGGGGTCGCCGATGACGCTGTGTTTGCCGCCGGCCAGGAAGCTGAACAACGCACCCCCGCTGCCCGCCCCGGAAGCCGACCACGACCGCAACGAATCACCCTGCGGCGGCTCGACTTTGATGACGTGGGCACCACCGTCGGACAGCAGCCGGGTGCAGTAGGCGCCCGCGATTCCGGTGGACAGATCGACGACGGTGAAACCGTCCAGCGGTGACACCGGCTAGCTGTCCTTGCTGCGACTGGACTTGCTCAGCCGAAAATCCGGGGGGAACTTGGCGTCGTTGTCCTTGACCGCGCCGGACAGCCCGGATTCGATGGCCTCGTCGAGCATCAGGTCATCGGTGTCGGGGGCGACCCCGGAGCCCATTGATTCGAAGAACGCCGACAGCAGGCTGCCCATGTACTCGCCCTGGTGCTGCTTGTAGACCTCGAAGAACATCTTCTGCATGAACACCGTGTCCACCGGCCGGTTGCGGGCGCAGGCCAGGGCGTATTTGGCGACTTCGTCTTCGAGCTGGTCGCGGGGCACCACCTTGTTGAGAAAGTTGCACTTATCCATGTCCGCGGCGGTGAAAGGCCTTCCGGTGAAAACCATTTCGGAGAACTTGCGCAGCCCCATCATCTGCACCCAGGTCCACATCCGCGGGCCCCAGCCGTAGTAGCGGAACGACGGATGCCCGAACAGCGCGTCATCGCTGGAGATCACCAGGTCGGCGTCGGCGGCCTGGTAGAAGTGCCAGCCGTAGCAGTAGCCCTTGGCCTCGACGATGCTGATCTTCTTGAGTTCCTGCAGCGGCCGGTTGCCGGCTTGGACATTGGCGTACCAGGCGCTGATGGTGGCGCCGTTGCGGAAGGTGCCCTTGGGCGGATAGTTGACGTCTTCGCCCAGGGCGCCCTCCAGCTTGAGCTCGGCCAGCCGCAGCTCCGGGTTCTCGACGCCCTCCATGAACTCGGGAAGGTCGGCGCCGCTACCCAGATTCTCTCCGACGCCGCGGATGACCACCACTTTGACGTCGTTGTCGACACTGGCGCCGCGCACCAGGTCGGCGTAGCGAAGCCGCGCGGCGGAGGTCGGCGCGTTCAGGTACTCCGGCCGGTCGAAGGTGATGGTCGCGATCTTGGTGGCCGGGTCCTTGTGGTAGCGGATGATCTCCTCGGGAGTCGGCCGCGCGGATTCGCCCATCTCAGTTCCCTTCCGGCCGAAGCGGACTCGACGACAGCACCTCGTGACCGTCCTCGGTGATCAGCACCGCCTCACGGCCGAACACCGCACCGACGCCGGGCTCGAACACGTATCCGGTGACGGCCAGCACCATCCCCGGCTCGAGCTGCTCGGCGGCGGCGGTGGCCGGAAGCTGCGCCGACACCACCGGCGGATCGAACCCCAGCCCCAGCCCGTGTGCCACCGGCACCGGCGGCAACGGCTCAGCCGAGGCGGTGTACGCGTCCAGCAGTTCGCTGCCGGCCGCCCCCGGATGCAGCCGGCGGGCAAGGTTGCCCCACAACACATCCCAGCGCCCATAGAGGGCTTCGGTTGCGGCGGTCACCGGCCCGGCGGGATAGGTCCGGCCCACCTCGCCGACGTAGCCGCAGGCCAGCACGCCGGCAGAGAACGCCACCAGGTCACCGGTCTGCACTCCGCCGCTGCCGGCCACCCGGCGCCATGGGTGTTCCCGCGACGTCACCCAGGCCACGTCCTGGGTGGCCGGGGTGCTGTAGCCGCCGGCGGTCATCGCCTCCAGCAGCACACCGGTCAGCGTCTGCTCGCTGACGCCGGACTCCAGCGCGGCCACCGCGACCGCCATCGCAGACTCGGCGACCTGCACCGAGGTCCGCAGTGCGGCTACCTCGTCGGGTGTCTTGATGCGGCGCGCGGCCCGCATCGCCAGTTCCCCGTCCACCAGCTCCGCCTTCGGGAATGCCATCGGCAGCAGCTGGGCGAACAGCGGCGACATCGCGTCGGTGCCCACCCGCCGGGCGGTGGCCGCACCGTCGATACGCGCCAGGTTCGCGATGGTGTTGGTGGGGTTCCAGGAGATGCCGTAGAGGTTCTCGTGTGGAATGTCTTCGGGCACACCCTCATCCCAGGTGCTGAGCAGGTGGATCGCCCCGGTGGCGCGCACCAGCACGCAGGAGGGCCCGAACGGGCGGGTTCCGGCCACCCAGAGCTGCGGCGCCCCGGTGATGTAGCGGATGTTGGCCTGCCGTCCCAGCACCAGCACGTCCAGGTCGTGGGCTTCCATCTGTGCCAGAGCGCGCTCGCGCCGCCCGCCACGCAGCGCGACGGAGTCCGGCAGAACCTCGGCGGTCATCGTCATGATCCTTCCCCGTAGGGCGTGTACGGGTAGTCGGTCAACGCGATCCAGCCTTCCTCGGTGACGACGACGACCTCTTCGCCGCGGTAGCCGCCGGTGCCGTCCTCCCACACCACCGGCTCGAGCACCAGCACCATCCCGGGTTCGAAGGCGAAGTTGTTGTCGAACTCGTCGCCCAGATCGGTTCCGATCATCGGCATCTCGGCGGCGTTCACCCCGATGCCGTGGCCGAGGTAGAAGTGCGGCAGCCAGGGCCGGGTTCCATTACCGTTGGCCGCGATCGCCGCCCGGGCCAGGTCGCCGGAGGTCACTCCGGCTCGCAGCACGCCGCGCACGGCGTCGAGGATCTCCCGCCATTTGGCGAACTGGGCCTGCTGGCGGGCAGTCGGGTCGGCCCCCACCACCCAGGTGCGGCCGAAGTCCGAGCAGTACCCCCCGTAGGTGATCGAGACGTCGGTCCACAGCACATCACCGGCGCGCAGTTCGCGTTCGGTGGAGAGCAACGGCAGTGCCAGATCCCCATGGGTGGTCCACACCCCGGATTCACGGGTGTCGGGCATGACCTGCCAGATCGGCTCCAGCATGCTGGCGCTGGCCCCCAATTCGAAGGCGTGCCGCAGGAATTGGGCCGACAGGTCGATCTGGCGGATGCCGGGGGCCAGGGCGGCCTGCACGTCGACCATGGCCTCGTCGGTGATCCGGCAGGCGGTGCGGATGCAGGCCAGCTCGTCGACGGTCTTGATCATCTTGGCGGCGCTGACGACCTGGGACGCGTCCACCGGCCGCCCGCCCGGGAAGAGCAGATCCTTGGCGCGGCGCATCGCCCCGGTGCATTCGTCGATGCCGATCACAGCGTTGCCGGGGATCAGCTCGGCGAGCACTCGGGCGAAATGCTCTACGCCTTCGTCGAATTCGAGGTAGACCGGGCCGTGGACGTGGTCGGCCGGCAGGTCGGACTCGCCGGATGCACCCTCCCGAAACGGCAGGAACAGGTGCGGCCACTCGTCGGCGGCCAGCACGACGGCCACCGGCCGCTCGACATGGGACAGTCCGGCGTCGCCGAGCCGCCAACTGGTGCCGGTGGCGTAGGTGACGGCGTTGTTGCCCAGCAGGATCAGCGCGTCGACGCCGCGGTCGGCCATCGCCGCCCGCAGTCGCGCACCGGTCTCGCGGCGCAGCCGGGCCCGGTCGGGGACCTCGGGTATCTCGATGCCCCCGATGGTTGCGGTGGCCGATGTCGGTGCGCTCATCACAACCCCAGGAACGTTTTGATGTTGCCGCCGACCACCTTCGCCGCGTCCTGCGGCCCCAGTGCCGCCACGACATTGGCCAGTGACTTCTCCGAATAGCCGAAGGTGCTCTCGTTGTGCGGGTAGTCCGACGACCACATCACGTGATCCACCCCGATCTGATCGATCAGCCGCAGGCCGAGCGGGTCGACCATGAACGACGCACTCATGTGGGTGTCCCAGTAGTGCCGGATGTCGTGCTGCAACTGGTGGCTGAACATGTGCTGGTAGGACGCCAGAAGGTGCTCGGCGTCCTGCAACGCCGTTGGCACCCAGGCGATCCCGCCTTCGAACCAGCCGACCCGCAATCCGGGGTGGCGGTCCAGGATGCCGGAGAAGATGTACTTGGCGAACTGCTCGCGGAACGAGTCGACGTTGACCATCATGCCCACCACCACACTGTTGACCTCGCATGGCGTCTTGGGCGGAGTCTCACCGATGTGGTGGGTGATCGGCAGTCCGGCGGCCTCGATCTCGTCCCATACCGGATCCATCACCCGGGCGCCGAAGTCGATGATGTTGCCCTCGTCGTCCTTGCCGGGGTTCAGTGGCAACAGGAACGTCTTGAGCCCCAGCGCCTTACATTCCTCCACGGTGCGCCGGGTACCGGCAGGGTCCCACCAGTTGATCAGCCCCACCCCGTAGAAGTGACCGTTCGAGCGCTCCTGCAGCTCGGCCATGTACTCGTTGTAGATGCGGAACACCCGCTCCCGCAGTTCCTTGTCGGGGAAATGGAAGAGTGCGAGTACGGCATTGGGGAACGCCAGTTCCCTGTCGACGCCGTCGGAGGCCAGCTCGGCGATACGGGCCTCGATGTTGCTGCTGGCCGCGCCGGCCAGGTCGTCGTACTGCATGAGCACCGCCGAGAAGTCGCCCGGCAGGAACGACTGCCCCTTGCGGCCGACCATGTAGGCGCCGTCCTCGTACCAGATCCGGGGCGCCTTGTCCTTGAGGTCCTCGGGGAACCGCTCGAAGAAGATGTCGTCGGCGATCGAGATGTGGTTGTCGGCGGAGAACACCTCGGTGCCGGCCGGCAGGCCGACCCCGCTCAAGCCGGACCCGGCCTGACCGTGCCGGTCCTTGGGCGCGCCGTATCCGCCGGGAGGATAGAACGCGACGTCGCGAGTTGTTGTGCTGGACATGTCAATCCACTCCAATCGGGCGGGTTACCAGGTGACAGGGAGTTCGTAGACGCCGTAGGCGAGGCGGTCGTTCTTGAACGGGATCTCATCGACCCCGACCGCGAGCCGCAGCGTCGGGATACGGCGGAACAGGGTGCGGAAGGCGATCACCATCTCGGCACGGGCCAGCTGCTGGCCCACGCACTGATGCGGCCCGAACCCGAACGCCATGTGCTGGCGGGCCGGCCGGGACAGGTCCAAGACATCGGGCTCGGGGAAGACCGTGCCATCCCAGTTGGCCGGTGCCAGGTCGATGATGATGCCGTCGCCGGCGCGGATGGTCTCACCACCGATCTCGATGTCCTCCAACGCAACCCGGCGCTGGCCGGTGTGGATGATCGACAGGTAGCGCAGCAGTTCCTCGACCGCATTGGCGATCGCGGCGTCGTCGTCGCCGCGGAAGACTGCGGTGCGCTCGGCGATCTTGTCGGGCTCACCCAGCAGCGCCACGATGCCCAGACCGATCATGTTCGCGGTCGTCTCATGGCCGGCGATCAGCATCCCGGTGCCCAGCTGGGTGGCCTCGCGCACCGACAGATCACCGTCTTTCACCCGCTTGCCCAGGTCGGTGACCATGTCGTCGGCCGGTTCGGCCATACGGGCCTCCAGCAGCCGGACCAGATATTTGGAGAGCTCGGTGGCACCCTCGGCCAGGTCGTCGGAGGTGGCATTGCGGTCCACGCCCATGGTGGCGTGCTGCTGGAAGAACTCGTGGTCCTCATACGGCACGCCCAGCAGTTCGCTGATCACCAGCGACGGGATCGGCAGCGCGAATCCCTCGATCAGGTCGGCCGGCTGCGGTCCGGCCAGGATCGCATCGAGGTGCTCGTCGGTGATCCGTTGCGCGACCGGGGTCAGCGCCGCGACCCGCTTCATGGTCAGCGACGGCGACAGGATTCGGCGATACCGGATGTGCTCGGCACCGTCGGTGGTGAACACCGACTTGGGCCGGTGATCGACACTGGCGCGCATCATCTCGTTCCAGTGCGGGAACCCGGGCTGGTGGTCGTCCACGCTGACCCGGGGGTCGGAGAACAGCTCGCGTACCGCCTCGTAGCCGGTGATCAGCCACGGCGTGCTGCCGTCCCAGATCCGCACCCGGCTCAGCGGCGCCTGCGCGGCCAGCGCCATGGTCTGCGGCGGCGGCGCGAACGGGCACCGGCCGTCGCGACTCATCGGGTACTCCGGCGTCGTGGTGGTCGCCATGGTGTCGGTCACGCTCTACTCCTCAACGATCTTGATGGCTCCGGACGGACAGACTGCGGCCGCCTGACGAACGGCGGCGGCCAGTTCCTCGGGCGGGTTCTCATCGAGCAGGACGACGACGCCGTCCTCGTCGCGCTGGTCGAACACCCGCGGCGCAATCGCGACGCACTGCCCGGACGACGCGCAGATATTCTGGTCGGCGGTGACTTTCATTGCGAACCTCCCGTGACCGGGGCGCGCCACAACCCGACGATCGCGTCGATCAGGTTGGAACTCGCCTCATGCCAACTCGTCTTCGGCTTGCCGCCCCCGGCCAGGGCGCGTTCCCAGTCCGCGCAGGTGTGCATCAACAGGTTGCGGGCCATCACGTTGCGGGCCTGACGGACCGGGGCGGGCAGATCCGGCAGACAGCGGTTGATGCCGTCGATGACCTGCACCAGCGACGGCGAACTCAGCGCGTCCTTGACGACGATCTCGTGATACGCGGGATCGGCCATCACTTGCGCGGCGAACCGCGCGTACCAGGTCGGGTTGCCCAACGCGACAAGGTGATCGGTGAGCGGACGGACCAGACACGACACCCAGTCGCGCAGGTCGGCCGAGTCGCCGGTGACCGAGACCATCTGCTCGCGCAGCAGTTCGACGGGCGCCCGGTGGCTGCGTTCGATCTCGCGCACCAGGTCGGTCTTGGTGCCGAAGTGATAGCCGACGGCGGCGTTGTTGCCCTGGCCGGCGGCCTCACTGACCTGACGGTTGGAGACCGCGAACACCCCGTGCTCGGCGAATAGCCGCTCGGCGGCGGCCAGGATCGCCTCGCGGGTGCTGTTGGCCCGCTCAGCCCGCACGGCCTTGTCAGCAGTGGTCACGGCCGTCAGTCAACCGCGGATCCGCAATTAAGTCAAGCGATTGATTTAATTGGTTTCAGCCGGCTTGGGCCGGCGCCGGATCGCCTTGCCCGCAACCGTCCCGCCGTCCACCGGCAGCACCACCCCGGTCACGTAGCGGGACCGGTCCCCGGCCAGATACAACGCCGCCTCGGCGATGTCGTCGGGAGTGCCTTCGCGCTTCAGCGGGCGATCGGCGCGCATCGTCTCGCGGATCGCCGCTTCGTAACGGGCGACGTCGTCCGGATCCAGGTTCGCCGCGGCCGACGACGCCACGAAGGGAGTGGGAATGTTGCCCGGCGCGATCGCATTGACCCGGATGTCGTAGTGCGCCAACTCGATCGCCGCGGACTTGGTGAATTGGATGACCGCGGCCTTCGATGCGCGATAGGTCATCACCCCGCCGCCGGCCTGGATACCGCCGATCGAGGTCAGGTTGATGACACATCCGCCCCCATGTTTGGCCATGTGCCGAGCAGCGTCTCGGGTGCCGGCCATCACCGCGAGCACGTTGACCGCCATGATCCGGTGGAAGTCGGCCAGGTCGTCGTCAAGGAAGCGGTTGTGCATGGTGCCCGAGACCCCGGCGTTGTTGACCATGATGTCCAGGCCGCCGAAGTCGCCGACCGCACGCGCCACCAACGCGCCGACCTGGTCGGGATCGGACACATCAGCCGGCACGAAAACAGCTCCGTCGCCGAGCCCGGCGGCCAGTTCGGCGCCGCGCTCGCTTGCCAGGTCGGCGATCACCACCCGAGCCCCTTCGGCCACGAAGCGTTCGGCGATCCTCCGACCGAGTCCCGATGCACCTCCGGTGACGACGGCTACTTTTCCCGCGAGTTCATTGGCCATCAGGAGAGTTAATCCATGCCGTCATTGTTAAGTCAAGCGATTGATTTAACGCTTTCCGGCTACCGTCATTCTGTGAGCACAACGGCCGCCCCGGAGCCAGGCAGCCTTGCGGGGGCCTCGCTTCGCTACGCGATCGGCCTGGCGCTGGCGCACCTGCTCAGCGTCGCCGAGGTACTGATCGTGGTGATCGCCCTGCACGGCCACACTCCCGACAGCCCGTACTTCTCCACGAGCTACGTGACCACAGCGGTGATGCTGTCACTGCTGTCCACCCTGGCCGTCCTGATCGGCGGTCTCGCGCTGATCACCCGGTCACTGAGGTGGTACGTCCGCGGTGACGTGCCCACTCCGGCCCAGCGCCTGGGTGCGATCAACATCATCCGGGACCAGTCCCTGCTGCTGAGCGCGGCCTGGGTGACCGGCGGCCTGGCCTTCGTCCTGATCGAACGGCACAGCGGCGCCGGTATCGCGGTGGCGGCCGCGCTGGCCATCGGCCTGGGGGGTGCGGCCGCGACCGGCACCGGAGTGTTGTTCAGCCAGCGCACGATCCGGCCGATCATCGCCGCCGCCACCCGCGGCCACGACGGATATCTGACCGCACCGGGCGTGCTGTCCCGGCTGATCAACATGTGGTTGCTCTCCAGCGGACTGCCCAGCCTGGTGATCGCCGCGCTGATCGTCTTCCGGTCCAATGGCTGGCTCATCCCCACCACCGCATCGGTGGAGTTACCGGTGCTGGTGCTGTCGCTGGTCGCGGTGATGCTGGGCTGGCGCGGCATGGCACTGGTGTCGCGCTCGATCGCCGACCCGATCCGCGAAGTCGTCGACGCGATGGCCGAGATCGAGCACGGCCGGATCGGCACCCTGGTCGACGTCTACGAACGCTCCGAGATCGGCCGTCTGCAAAGCGGATTCAACCGGATGGTGACCGGGCTGCAGGAACGCGACCGGCTCAACGATCTGTTCGGGCGCTACGTCGGCACCGACGTAGCGCGGCGCGCCGTCCAAGACGGCGCCGCGCTCTCCGGCGAGGTGACCGAGGCCGCGATCCTGTTCGTCGATCTTGCCGACTCCACCCGGCTGACCACCAGTCGCCCGCCGCAGGAGGTCGCCGACGTGCTCAACGGCTTCTTCCGGATCGTGGTGGGCGCCGTCGACGAACGGGGCGGGCTGATCAACAAGTTCCAAGGTGACGCGGCCCTGGCGGTGTTCGGAGTCCCGTTGCGCAGCAGCGGTGCGGTGTCGGCGGCGCTGGAGACCGCACGCTGTCTGGCGATCCGGCTGCGTGACCTGCCGGAAGTCGACTTCGGCATCGGCGTCTCGGCCGGATCGGTGTTCGCCGGCAACATCGGTGCGGAGAACCGCTACGAGTACACCGTGATCGGCGATGCCGTCAACGAGGCCGCGCGGTTGGCCGACCTGGCCAAGTCCGCCGATGGGCGGGTGCTGTGTTCGGCGGCCGCCATCGATCGCGCCGACGAGGCCGAACGCCGGCACTGGGCCTCGCACAGCACCGAGGTGCTGCGGGGGCGCTCGGAGCCGACCCTGATCTCGACTCCGGTCTCCCGGGCAACGTAGCGGCAGATCCACGCGCAAAATAGCGGCAGATCCACGCGCTACCATGCGGCAGATCCACGCGTATGATAGCGGCAGATCCACGTGCTAAGGGCAAGTACAACAGAGGGAGGGCGGTTGAAAACCCTGCTGGGGCCGGCTTTGCCCAGACACGCCGAGGTCGTCGTAGACGCGGCTCTGGCGGACACCCGAGTCGTGCTGGTCAACGGTGCCCGCCAAAGCGGCAAGAGCACTCTGGTTCGCCTCGTCGCAAAGGGACGCGATGCCGAATGGCGTGATCTGGACACCGCCCTGACCCGTCAGGCCGCCCTTGCGGACCCGGACGGCTTCGTCGACCTTCCCGGCCCGATGGTCATCGACGAGATCCAGCGAGCACCCGACCTGCTGCTGTCGATCAAAGCGCAGGTGGACGCGGATCCCACGCCCGGGCGCTTTCTGCTCACCGGATCGGCACGCGTGCTCGGCCTGCGGTCCCTACCCGACACTCTCGTGGGCCGAATGGAGACCATTGAGCTCTGGCCCTTCTCCCAAGGTGAGATCGACGGCGCCCCTGACGGATTCATCGACGCGGTATTCGCCCACAGCGACAGGCTGCGCCACAACTCCACGGTGTCCCGAGCGGAATACGCCGAGCGTCTTGTTCGTGGCGGTTTCCCAGAGGCAGTCGCACGAACCAACGACCGGCGCCGACGCAGCTTTTTCAATTCCTACCTCGGCGACCTCATCGCGCGCGATGTGCAGCGACTGTCGGAGATCGAGCGAACGGCCGAGATGCGCGCACTGGTGCAGATGCTGGCCACTCGATCAGGCCAGTTGCTGTCCATCGCCACATTGAGCAACGAACTGGGCCTCGGCGCCACGACAGTGAAAAAGTATGTCGCACTGCTCGAAGAGGTCTTTCTCATCAAGCGAATACCGGCGTGGTCCCGAAATATCAGTACCAGAGCAACGGCAGCCCCCAAGCTCGCGTTCGTCGACTCCGGCATGGCCGCACACCAGATAGGCGCGGACGCTCGCAGCATCTTGCGGCCCACCGGTCAGTTCGGGCCCCTCCTAGAGGGATTCGTCCTGATGGAACTGGCCCGCCAGTTGACCTGGTGTGACGAAGACGTCGCGCTCTCCCACTACCGGACCAGGGATCAAGTCGAGGTCGACGCTGTCCTCGAAAGTCGGCGGGGCGACGTTGTGGGCATCGAGGTCAAAGCGGCATCGACCGTCGGGCCCGCCGACTTCCGAGGACTTCGGCACCTCGCCGAACGGACCGGAAGCGATTTCCGCGCCGGCATCGTCCTGCACACCGGAGCGCAGACCCTGCCGTTTGGGCCGAAAATGCTCGCCATGCCGGTGAGCGCCCTGTGGCAGACATCCACGCCCTGATCCCGACGGCCGTATGCCGGCGGCGGATCACCCGGTGCAGAACTCCAGCAACAACGTGTTGACCCGTTCGGCCTGCTCGATCTGCGGGCAGTGCCCGGCGTCATCGACGACGACGGAACGCGCCCCGGGGATCTGGCCGGCGATCTGTTTCGACCAGCCGGGCGGCAGCAGCTTGTCGGCGGCCCCTTCGATCACCAGCGTCGGCGCCGAAATGCGCTCGTAGGCACGGCTGCTCGATGCCGGCGGCGGAGCATCGGCGCCGGGACGGCGGAAGCGGGCCGCCGCCACCGCCTCCCAGGCGCCCGGTGCGGTGCTCGACGTATACCGGCGCTGCACATAGTCCTCGTCTTCCGGGTAGGCCGGGTCGCAGAACAGCGCGGCGACGATCCGGCGCATCGCCGGGACGGTGGCGTCGTAGTCATACAGCGCGGCCATGTGCTCGTTCGCCTGGATCTCCCCGCCGCCGCAGATCGCCACCATCCGCCGGACCGGCAGCAGCGGATTGTCCGAGGTGGTGTCGACGAGCAGCATGATGGCCCCCATCGAATTACCCACGAAATCAGCGGATTCCACGCCCAGTGCGGCGCAAAACGCTGCGACGTGGCGGATTCGCATGCCCCGCCCGTCGTTGAAGTCGATGACCTTCGCCGACTCCCCGAAGCCGAGCAGGTCCGGTGCCAGCACGCGATGACGCTGCGCCAGCGCGGGAATGGTGCGCTCCCAGCCGACCTGCGCGCCCGCCCCGAACTCCCCGCCGTGCAACAGCACCACCGCGGGGGCTGCCGGGTCGCCGGCTTCCAGGTAGGACGTGCTCAGACCGTCCACGGTGACGGTTTTGCGCTGCACAGCGGGCTCCTCAGTTCGGGTTGAGCGGGCCGGTCGGCCGAGTCGTGGTGGCGTGCACCAGCAGTTCGGCCAGTTCGGCGGGCCGGCTCAGAAACGGCGAGTGGGAGGCGTCGATGGTCAGCGGCTCGACGCCGAGCCGGGCGCACACCACGTCAGCGAGCCAGCGCGGATAGGCGCGGTCCTGTTCGCACCGAATGAAGCTGCGTGGCAGGTCGGCTGCCCAGAACGCCGGCACCGACACCGGTGCGACGGTGGTGTCCCCGAAACGTTCCGGCCCGAGCCGCTCGAAGGCCCAGCGCAGCGTCTCGTCGTCGCAGTCGTGGTAGAAGTACTGCCGCGCACCCTCGATGCTGGCGAACGTCATCGCCCCGTCGTCGGCGAACTGCAGATGCGACAGCATGTCGGAGGCTGCGGTGTCGAAGAACTCCGCGCCCTCGCTGCCCATCGTCATCGCATCGGTGTAGCTGTGACCCTCCCGCGGCAGGGCCGCGGCCAGATAGGTGATGTGGCGCACCAGCTCCGGTGCGCTGTCGGCACCCAGGGTGGCATCGAAACCGCCGCCGGAATGCCCCACCAGGACATCGCCGGACCGCAGCACCGAGGCGACGGCTTCCCGGCGGTTGGCCAGGGTGGAATCCTCATCCAGACGCGCACCGTGGCCGGGCAGGTCGACGGCGATACCGGTGTGCCCGAGCTTCTCCAGCTCCGCGATGGTGCGGCTCCAGCACCAGGAGGCGTGGAATCCACCGTGCACGAACACGAATCTCATTGCTGCCCCGTTCTATTTGATGGCGATCGGGTTCACCGGTGATCCGACCCCGCCGGTCACCCGCAACGGCGGTGCCACCAGCTGGAATTCGTACACACCATCGGCGGCACAGTCGGCGGCCAGCGCCTCCAGATCCCAGTACTCCCCCAGCATCATTCCCATGTCCCGCAGACACAGCATGTGCATCGGCAGGAAGGTGCCCTCAACCCCGGACACCGGGTCCTCGACCATCAGATTGTCGGCGGCCACCGCGGCCACCTGGCGTTCGTGCAGCCAGGTCGCGCACCGCCAGTCCAGCCCGGCACCAGGCTCGGAGCCGTCACCGGTCTGGCGAAACCTTCCCCACCAACCGGTTCGGACCAGCACGATGTCACCGGGAGAGACCGTGACCTGCTGCGCGCGCGCCACCTCGTCGAGCTCGTCGCGGGTGATCGGGGTTCCCAACTCCAGGAAGGTGCCGGAGCCGCGGTGGGCCACCACGTCGAGCAGCACGCCGCGGGAGGTGATGCCCTTGCCGTCGACCTTGTCGATACCGCAGTGGAACGCTCCGAAGCTGGTGACCGAGCTGGCCGGAAAGCCGTTGTAGAGCTGGTCGTCGTAGTAGACGTGCGACAGCGCATCCCATTGGGTGGCGGCCTGCAGCGGCATGACGATCATGTCGTCGTTGAACCGGAACGGGTTGTCCACGAAGAAGTCGCTGAGTTGCTGCGCGACGATGTTGCGGGCCCACTGCGGGCCGTACCGGGCCAGGGTGTCGGCGTCACCCCCGTCGACGGTCATGGTGTGGATCGGGTTGTGCCGGAACTGGAATGCCCCCTGCGGGCCCGACGAGCCGAAGTCCACCCCGAGCGGGAAGACCTTGCCGTGGCGCACCAAACCCGCGGCCGCGGCGACCTTCTCGGGCGTGATGAGATTCAAGGTGCCCAGCTCGTCGTCGGCGCCCCAGCGACCCCAGTTGCGTACTTCCTCGCCGACCCGGCGGAACTCGGTCAGGCCGGCCATCACCGCGCCCCGCCCGGCAGTGTGGCGACGGTCCGGCCGGCGATGTTGCCGCCGTCGACCCAGAGCACCTGGCCGGTGATGTAGCCGGCCGCCGCGCTGCCCAAGAACACCAGCGGGGCGGCCTGTTCGGCCGGGCTGGCCACCCGTCCCAGCGGCTTGGGGATGTCGTCGAGGAAGTGCTGCCCGTAGCTGCTGCGCAATTGATCCAGGATCGGGGTCTCGGTGACTCCCGGTGCGGTGGCATTGATCCGGATTCCGCGCGCCGCCAATCGGCCGGCGCCCGCCATGACGTAGAGGATGATCGCCTCCTTGGACAGTCGGTAGCCGCCGTCGGCCAGCGCCTCGGGATGCGCTCGGCACCACTGTAATCCGCCTGCCATGTCCTCGGTGTCCAACAACCCGATGGTGACCTCGGCGTTGTCCAGGTAGGCCGCCGCCGCCAGCGACGAGACGCATGCAATCGCCGATCCGGCCGGCATCACCGGCAGCAGCCCCTCGGTGAGCCGGCGGGTGCCCAGGAAGTTGATCGCCACCACCCGCTCCGGGTCGCCGATTCCCGAGGACACCCCGGCCACGTTGAACAGGGCATCGATCGGTCCCGAAATCGCCGCAACCGCCGTGTCGACCGAGTCCGGGTCGGCCAGGTCCAGCGGATGGAATTCGTCGACGCCGCCGGTGGATTCGGCGCGGTCCAGGCCGATGACGTACGCTCCCAGCTCACGCAGCTGGGTCACCAGTGCTGCGCCGATGCCCGACGCGCAGCCGGTCACGACGGTCCGTCGACCGTCGTAGCGCCACAACCCGGCGGGTGCGATCACTGCCCGCCGCGTTCCCGCTCTTCCTTCGCGCGCTGCGCGGCCTGCACCCGGCCCTCGTTGATCTCGGCCATGGCCTCGGGAATCTCGGTGGCGGTGAACTTGTCCCGCCCGGTGGGCAGCCCGCCGAAGGAGTACTCCTCGTCGAACGCGGGCGCGGACGACTTGGGCCGGCGGGACTCCAGCTTCTCCAGCACCGGCGCCAGCCGCTTGGCCTTCTCGGCGACCGCCTTCTCGTCGCGTTCGATGAACTCCGGCAGCACCTGGGTGCCCATCAGCTCGATCGCCTCCATGGTGGCCTCGTGGCTGCGCGGGTTGAGCAGCAGGATGAGCTCGTCAACGCCGCTCTCCTCGTAGCCACGCAGGAATTCTCGCACCATCGCCGGGGTTCCGATCGCACCGCGGCCCGGACCGTAGGCCAGCGTCGGGTCCTTGTCGACCTCCTGCAGGTAGCGCTCCCACACGCCGGTGCGGCCGGGGGTGTGCTGGCCGGTCATGTAGTAGTGCATGATGCCGAAGGAGAAGAAGCCGCCGCCCACCCCGAGCCGGTCCAGCGCCTGTTTCTCGGTGGGGGCCACCATCATCGACAGGTCACCGCCGATCGCCAGGATGTTCGGGTTCACCTGAGGCGTGGCCGGGACACCGATCTCTTCGAGTTGCTTGTAGTAGCCGTTGACACGCTCGGCCAACGGCCCCGGGCCGGTGTAGGCGAAACTCAGTGCCCCGATGCACTTCTCGGCGGCCATCTGGATCGACGCGGGCCGCGTGCAGGCCACCCAGACCGGCGGGTGCGGACGCTGCAACGGCTTCGGGACGACATTGCGGGCCGGCATCTGCACGTGCCGGCCTTCGAATCCGGTGAAGGGCGTCTCGGTCATGCAACGGATCGACACCTCCAGCGCCTCCTCCCACTGGCTGCGCTTGTCGGCGGGGTCGATACCGAATCCGCCGAGCTCGGCGATCGAAGAGCCCTCGCCGGTGCCGAACTCGACGCGTCCGTTCGACAGCAGATCCAGGGTGGCGATCCGCTCGGCCACCCGGGCCGGGTGGTTGACCACCGGCGGCAGGTGCATGATGCCGAAGCCGAGCCGAATGTCCTTGGTGCGCTGGCTGGCAGCGGCCAGGAAGATCTCGGGCGCGGTGGCGTGGCAGTACTCCTCCAGGAAGTGATGCTCGGTCAGCCACACTGTGGAGAACCCGGCTTTGTCGGCGGCCTCCACCTCGTCGAGGCCGTCCTGGAACAGCTTGTGCTCGTCGTCGTCGGACCACGGCCGGGGCAGCGCGAATTCGTAGAACAGTGAGATCTTCACGGGTTACCTCCTGGGAGATTGGTTGAGGACTGAGAGGGTTTGACGTTGTGGCGGTCGGCGATGTGCCCGGCGGCGACGTAGCCGAAGGTCATCGCCGGGCCGATGGTGGCGCCGGCGCCGGCGTAGCTGCGTCCCATCACCGCGGCCGAGGCGTTGCCCACCGCGTACAGGCCTTCGATCACGGTGTCATCGGAGCGCAATGCGCGGGCGAACTCGTCGGTGCGCAGGCCACCGGAGGTGCCCAGGTCACCGAGGATGATCCGGAACGCGTAGTACGGCGGCTTGCCGAGCGGATGCAGGTTCGGGTTGGGCAGGGTGGGGTCGCCGTAGTAGTTGTCGTAGACACTGTCGCCGCGGTTGAAGTCGTCATCGTGACCGGCGTGCGCCAACTCGTCGAATCGTTGCGCGGTGCGGCGCAGCGCATCCGCGGGAACTCCTATCGCGGTGGCCAGTTCGCCGAACGACGAGCCGGTCTTGACCACCCCGGAGTCCAGCCAGGCCTGTGGAACCCGGCGGCCGGTGGGCACCGGGGCACCCGGGATCTTCGGGATCGGCAGGTGACCGGCCACCACGTAGCGGTTGAAGGACCGCTGGTCGGTGATGAGCCAGCACGGGATGTGCTCGACGCCGGATCGCTGGCCGTCGATCATCGCGTGCGCGAAGTCCATGTAGGGCGCCGCCTCGTTGACGAACCGCTGCCCGGCCCCGTTGACGATGAACTGCGACGGCATCATGCGTTCGTTGAGCATGAACTGCAGCCGGCCGTCGGGCCAGCACAGCGCGGGGAACCACCAGGCCTCGTCCAGCAGGTCGGTGTCCGCGCCGGCCCGCATCCCGGCCCGGATGCCGTCGCCGTCGGCCAGTGGATTGCCGAAACTCCAGTCGTGCTCCAGCACCGGCTGATGCTCGCGGCGCCAGTCCAGGTCGTGGTCGAATCCACCGGTGGCCAGGATGACCCCGCCGCGCGCCGAGATACGTTGTGCCACACCGTCACGGAGCACCATCGCACCGGTGACCGCGCCCGAGTCGTCGGTGATCAGCTCGGTCATGGGCGTGTCGAGCCACAGCGGGATGCCCTGCTGTTTCATCGCCAGGCGTAACCGGGCCGCCAACGACTGCCCGATCGCGGCCATCCGCTCACCGAAGACCCTGGCGCGCATCATCCGCCACAGCAGCTTGACCAGTACGGCCTTGCCCCGCCAGTTCTGGCGTACCTGGTAGAACAGCCGAAGGTCCTTGGGGCCCAGCCAGATTCCCTTGGGCGCCAAGGCCAGCGGCGCCAGCAGATTCTGCTCCTCCTCGCCGAGGTCGCGCAGATCCATCGCCGGCACGTTGATGGTGCTGCCCAAAGCGGATCCGCCCGGCAGCTCCGGGTAGTAGTCGGCATAGCCGGGCTTCCAGACGAATTCGAACCATGCGCTGGTCGCCTCGAGGAACTCCATCATGCGCGGTGCCGCGTCAACGTACTGGCGCAGCCGGGCCTCGCTGACCAGGCCGTCGGTGATCGTGCGCAGGTAGCCGACCACCTCCTCGGGATCGGGGCGGTAGCCCTCGCGACGTTGCGCCGGCGCGCGGGGCACCCAGATGCCGCCCCCGGACAATGCGGTGGATCCGCCGAAGTACTGCGACTTCTCGATCAGCAGGGTGTCCAGCCCCCGGGCATGCGCGGCCAGCGCGGCAGTCATGCCGCCACCGCCGGAGCCGATCACCAGCACGTCCACCACGTGTTCGCCGGGCGCCGTCATCGCTGCTCCACCGTCCACGCGGTGCGGGTGGCGAACCCGGCGATCAACTCCGGTGCGGCCCGGTAGTAGTGGTTGCCGGTCCGGTATTCACCGGCTGCGGCCATCGCGGCGAAAGCGGCTACCCAGGTGCGGATCTCGTGCGCGGAGTTACCGCCGGCTTCGGTGATGTACCGATTGGTCCAGTCGTCGAAGTCGGCCAGCGACCCGTTGTCGACGATGTCCAGGAATCGCTGGTCGAAGTCCGGGTTCAGCGGGGCGATCGTGCTGCGGCCGGCGGCGAACTCACGTGCGGCGGCGATCACCGCGTCCTGACGGGCGGCGCGCTGTTCGGGGCTCATCGGGGCGCCGTGCACGATCCGTTCCCGCACCTGCTCGGTGGCGGTGGCCAGGGTGGGCAGGGGCGGATCATGCGACAGGCCACCGGACCCCACCAGCAGGACCCGTTGGTCCAAGCCGGCCAGGAAGGCGCCGACCGCGGCGCCGAGTTCGGCGGCGCGGCGCAGCGGGCCCAGCGGGGCGCCGACGGCGTTGACGAAGATCGGGATCACCGGCCGGACGGTGGCGTCGAAGAATAGCCGCTCCAACGGCTGCACGGTGCCGTGGTCGACGTCCATGCACGCCGAAACCGCCACGTCGACACCGTGATCGAGCACCGCCGACGCGCATGCGGTCGCCAGTTCCGCGGGCACGTTCAGTGCTCCGTCGTGGGTGCCGTAGTCACCGACACCGCGCGCCGCGGTGCCGATGCAGAAAGGCGGCATCAGGGAGTAGAAGAACCCGTTGTAGTGGTCGGGCGCGAACACCACCACCAGGTCGGGATCGAAGGCGGCGACGAAGCGCCGGACGTCGGCGATCGCGGCCTCGACGTCGGCCATCAGGTCAGGGGGCGGTCCCGGCAGATTCAGCAGCGGACTGTGGGACATGCAGCACAGGGCCATTGGCATCGGCGTGATCACCTCCTCGCGCGGTCAGGGCCAGCACGTCAAAGAGCCGGGCGCTGGTCTCGCCGGCCCGCTGGGCGATGCACGCCGCGGCGATGCAGCGGTCGGGCCGCAGGAACAGCACCGATTCGGCGTGCCGGTCGAACCAGGCCTTGAGCTCCCCGGTGCGGTCGCCGACGATCGTGACGTCCGGGTCGTCGGTCCCGCCGGGAGCGGTCCAGTGCAACTGGGTCTGCGGCCGGGCCGCGATGAAGCTCGCCCCCAACG
Organism: [Mycobacterium] zoologicum; assembly: GCF_020172665.1. Classification (GTDB taxonomy): domain Bacteria; phylum Actinomycetota; class Actinomycetes; order Mycobacteriales; family Mycobacteriaceae; genus Mycobacterium; species Mycobacterium zoologicum. The sequence goes on from NZ_CP083985.1 coordinate 3,699,142, forward strand.
CTTTCCACCGCGCGAAGGCCGCCTCGCCGAGCAGGGTGCCGGGATCGTTGTTCCAGCACACCACCGCGAATCCGGTGCCGACCACGTCGTCGAACAGCACGCCGTGGGCGGTGCGGGTGTCGACGCGGGGCTGGATGAACAATGTGCCGGCCGGGTCGTCGGCGCGGGTCGGGTGATCGTGGACGACGGCGCCGGATTCGTAACGTGGCATCGGTTTGAACCGCATCTCCAGCACATATCGTTTCAGCGTCGGCACCGCCGAGGCCGCCCGGATCAGGCCGTCGCGCAGTGCGGCCACCCGCCGGTCGGTCGGGGAGATGACCCGGCCGACCATCGTGGACAGGTCGATCATGGCGCGGGCGTGCTTGCGGCGTTCGGTGTCGTAGCTGTCCAACAGTTGGGCACCGGCCTGCCCGCGTACCACTGCGGCCAGCTTCCAGCCCAGGTTCGCCGCATCCCGGATACCGCTGTTGTAGCCCTGCCCCTGCCACACCGGCATCAGGTGTGCGGCGTCGCCGGCCAGCATCATCCGGCCTTGGCGGAACGCGCCGGCGATCCGCGAGTGGTGGGTGTAGACCCGGTGCCGGATGATGTCGACGTCGCGGGGGTGCGGGACGAACGAGGCCAGCATGGCCGCGACGAAGTCCGGGTCCTGCGCCTGTTCGTCGGTCTCGTTCGCGTGAATCATGAACTCGAAGCGCCGGATGCCGTGCGCGATCGAGATCGAGGCATAGGGCCGCGCCGGGTCGGCGCCGACCTCACTGTTGGGATGGCCCAGCGGGTCATTGGCCAGATCGATGACCAGCCAACGGGTTTCCGAGGTGGTGCCGTCGAAGGACACCCCCATCAGCCGGCGCGTCATGCTGCGCCCGCCGTCGCAGCCGACCAGATACCGGGCCCGCACCTCGGTGCCCTCCCCCAGTTGCACCCTGAGCCCCTCATGGGTCTCGGCGCAGCCCGTCATCGCCTGTCCCCAGCGCACCTGGACGTGGGCGAAGCGCTCCAGGCCGCGCAGCAGTTCGGCGTCGACCAGGGGCTGCACGAAGCCGTTGCGCTTGGGCCAGCCGAAACACGCGTCGGCGGGGGCCATCTCGGCCAGCAGTCTGCGCTTGCCGTCGTAGAACCGCAGGATCTGATTCGGCACGGTGTGCGGCAGCACGGCATCCACCAGGCCGATCGCCTGAAAGGTGCGCAATGACTCGTCGTCGAGCCCGACCCCGCGTGGATAGTCGATGAGGGTGTCGCGTTCCTCGACCACCAGCACACTGATCCCTTGCAGGCCAAGGATGTTGGCGAGTGTCAGCCCGACCGGGCCGGCGCCGACCACCAACACGTCGACGTCGTTGAGTGCGCTTGTCCTGGCAGTCACGCTATTGCCCCAGCAGGAAGTCCACGTGCAGCCGGTTGAACGTCGCCGCGTCCTCGTACTGCGGCCAGTGGCCGCAGCCGGGCATCAGCTCGAACCGGGAGCCCGGGATCATCGACGCGATCCGTTTGCCCTCCTGCACGTCGGCCGTCGGGTCGTCACTGGTCCAGACCACCAGGGTCGGCGCAGTGATCCTGCCGTATTCAGCCGGCCCCAACAGGTTTCGGGCCCGGATCTGCGGGTCCTGCAGCGCCATGATGTCGCGCATCGCGTCGATGAATCCCGGCAGCCGGTAGATCCGCTGCCGGCTCGCCACGATGTCGTCGTAGTCCTTGGACTTGTCCGCCATCAGCCACTTGATCCGCGCCTGGACCGTCTCCCAGGTCGGGTTCTCGACCGCGGCCATCGACAACGTGATGATCCGCTGCATCACCTCCGGGTCGGCCTGGGAGCCGCCGGCGGTGTTGAGTACCAGGCGCTCGACGCGGTCCGGGTGGTCGATGGCGGCCCGCGCCGCCACCCAACCGCCCAGTGACTCACCGCTGATATTCGCCTTGGCGGCGCCGATGGTGTCCAGCACCGCCATCAAGTGGGTGACGTAGTGCGAGATCTCCAGCGGGTGTCCGGGCTTGTCGGTGTAGCCGTGGCCGAGCATGTCGATCGACCAGGTGCAGAAGTGCTCGGCGTGTGCGGCGAGGTTGCGCACGTAGGCCTCGGCGTGGCCGCCGGAGCCGTGCAGCAGCACCAGTGCCGGCAGTGCCGGGTCGCCGGCCCGCAGGTAGCGGGTCCGCACGCCGGCGGCATCGAGATAGCCCTGCTCGAATGCGACGCCCTGCAGGTCGCTCCAGATGCTCTCGAAGGCCGGCATCGCCACCTCGTCCTGGTCGAGGAAATGGACGGAAACGTCATTTCCGATTTAGGAAAGTAATCCGTGCTTTTATCGCACACATGTGTACGTTATATTCAAGAGCATCACTCTCAACGGGATGGATGTCAAGGAGACAGTGCCGATGACCACGCTGAAGCCCGACGCCGCGGCCGATGCCACACCGGGTTCGCAGACCCTGGCCAGGGGGCTGGCGGCGCTGCAGGCGGTGGCCGCCACCCCCGAAGGACTGACCATCGCGCAGATCGCCGACCAGGTCGGCGTGCACCGCACCATCGCCTACCGCCTGCTGAACACGCTGACCAGCTTCCGGCTGGTGGCACGCGGCGAGGACAGCCGCTACCGCTCGGCGGCCGCGCTGGCCGTCCTCGGCGCCTCGTTCGACAACAACGTCCGCCAGCTGAGCCTGCCGATCCTGCGCACGCTGGCCGACGAACTCGGCTCCACGGTGTCGCTGCTGGTGGCCGAGGGTGACCAGCAGGTGGCCGTCGCCGTCATCGTGCCCACCCAGGTCGGTTATCAGCTGGCGTTCCACGAGGGCAGCCGCCACCCGCTCGATCGTGGGGCCGCCGGGATCGCACTGTCGGCCGGCATGCCCGCACACGCCGGGGAACGCGAGATCGTCGGGCAGACCCGGGAGCGCGGTTGGGTGGTCACCCATGGCGAGATCGAGCCCGGCGTCTACGGACTGGCGGTGCCGGTGCGGCGCCGGCCACCCGCGCCGGCCACCTGCATCAACCTGATCTCGCACCGCGAGGACGTGGTGCTGCGCGGGCGCGACGCGGCGCTGGCCGCAGCAGCCCGACTGTCGGAGATCCTCAGCTAGTTCGGTGCCGCAACGAGGCCGGAAGGGAAGCTCGCCATGCACGAATGGGACAACACCGTCGACGTGGTCGTGCTGGGTACCGGCGGCGCCGGACTCACCGCGGCACTGACCGCTGCGATCGGCGGCGCGTCGGTCGCACTCTACGAGAAGTCCGGCACCGTCGGTGGCACCACTGCGGTCTCCGGCGGCATCGCCTGGATCCCGGCGCATGATCGGGCCCCCGGGCTGACCGCCGACGCCGCCCTGGACTACCTGCGAGCCCAGTCCTTCGGTGCGATGGACGACAAACTGGTGACGACGTTCGTTCGCACCGGGCCAGAGATGGTCGACTTCGTCGAGAAGCACAGCGACGTCCGATTCGAGGTCGCCAACGGCTTCCCGGACTACAAGCCGGAACTGCCGGGCGGGCGTCCGTCCGGTGGGCGCTCGCTGAGCCCGCTGCCCTATGACCTGTCCCGGCTCGGGCCCTGGGCCGACCGGATCACCGCGTTCCCGGCCGACTACAGCAACGTCGGATTCGACGCCGAGACCCGGGCCCGGCTGCACGCCGACGTCGGGACGGACTCGCACGACGTCTGTGTGGCCGGCACCGCGTTGATCGCCGGGCTGCTGCGCGGTGTGCTCGACGCCGGGATCATCCCGCAGACCAACTGCCGCGGAGTCGAACTCATCGCCGGGGCGTCCGGAGAACACCCGGGAGTGGCTGGGGTGCGCGTCGAGTGCGAGACCGGCTCGGTGCGGGTGCGCGCGCGGCGCGGGGTCATCCTGGCCAACGGCGGCTTCGAATGGGACCCCACGTTGGTGGAGGCATTCCTGCGCGGGCCGATGCGCGGCGCGGTATCACCGCCGAACAACACCGGCGATGCCCTGCGAATGGCGATGGCGCACGGCGCCGACCTGGCCAACATGGGTGAGGCGTGGTGGGTTCCGATCGTCCGGATTCCCGGTGACACCATGGACGGCCACCAGCGCAGTCGCAGCGTCCGGTTGGAGCGCACCCGACCGCGCAGCATCATCGTCAATCGGGCCGGCCGGCGGTTCGTCAACGAGGCCTGCGACTACAACTCGATGGCCGGCGCCTTCCACTATCTGGAACCGCGCGGCGGCTACGTCAACGACCCGGCCTGGATCGTGTTCGACGCCGAGCACCTGCGCCGCTTCGGGTTCCTCGGCACCCCGCCCGGGGGCGAGGTACCGGACTGGTTCGCCCAGGCGCCCGATCTGCCCGGCCTGGCCGCGGCGACCGGTATCGACGGATGCGGACTGACATCGACGGTCGCCGCGTGGAACCGCAACGTCGCGGCGGACTGCGATCCCGAGTTCGGCCGCGGCTCCAGCGCCTACGACGGCTACTGGGGCGACGACCAGGCCACCACCCCGGCCGGCCGCACCCTGGGCCCGTTGGACACCGCGCCTTACTATGCGGTGCCGCTGTCGGTGGGGTCGATGGGGACCAAGGGCGGGCCGCGCACCGACGACGACGGGCGGGTCCTGCATGTGACCGGACATCCGATCCGCGGCCTGTTCGCCGCCGGCAATGCGATGGCGGGAGTGACCGGACGCGCTTACGGTGGAGCGGGCGGCACCATCGGTCCCGCGATGGTGTTCGGCTTCCGGGCCGGGCAGGCCGCAGCCGGAAATGTTATTCTCGCTGACTAAGAATCTGGATCTTGGAGGGTGGTGGAGCGGCCCGTGAAAGCCCTGGTACCGGCTGTGCCCGCTGCGCTGGTTGGCCTGACCTGCGCCGGCCTGCTGACGTCGGCACCCGCAGGCGCCGACGACCCGGCAGCGCACCGTGTGCACTACACCGTCAGCGCCACCCAGACCGCACAGGCGTCGGTCTACTATCGCGAGGTTCAGCCACCCAACTTCGGCGAGTACAGCCACAACCCGTACCAGTACAGTCCACGTGCGGATGTCATCGTCGGGCCCAACCAACCCTGGATCTTCGACACCACACTCGCCGATCCGCAGGACTGGGCAATGGTGGTGGTGTCGCTGCCGGGCAACCACAAGGAGCTTGCCAGCCCCGGGTTCGTCTGCGAGTTGCGCGTCGATGACGTCGTCGTCGCCACCGACTCGGGCACCAAGGGTGCACTCTGCTCGACTCGGACCTGGTAGGGAGGCTTGATGGGTTCGCGTGATCCGGGTGAACCGGATGAGGCGGTGACGCTCGCCGAGGCCGAGGCGCACGCCGCTGCGACCGCGGCCGAGGCAGCCAGCGCTCGCGCGAAGCTGCTCAAGTTGCGGCAGGACCGCGCGGAGACTGAGGCGGCCACCGCCGCCGAACCCGCCGAACCCGCTCCCGAAACCACGACCGCAGTCGCCGAGCCCGCCGGGTGGCGCAGCCGACTCCACATCGGCTGGGTCGGCCGGCACCTGCCCGTGGTGGCGGCGGCCCTGGTGGCCCTGGCCGTCGGAGGCCTCCTGGTCAGCGATGTGCTGATGCTCGTCGGCCATCGGGCCGTCATCCAGCGCGAACGCCAGGCGGCCGAATACTCCGCGGCCGCCCGACAGGGTGTGGTGACGGTGATGTCACTGAACTACGAGACCGTCGAAGACGACGTCAAACGCATCCTGGACAACTCCACCGGCGAATTCCGCAAGGACTTCGAGGCCCACGCCGGCGACTTCATCAAGGCCGCACGGGAGGGGAAGGCCATCACCGAGGCCGCCGCCACCGTCTCCGGTATCGAGTCGATGTCGGCCAATGAGGCGGTGGTGCTGGTCGCCGCCACCACCAAGGTCACCAACGCCGCCGGGGCCAAGGAAGAGCTGCGCAGCTGGCGCCTCACCATCCACATGACCCGCGACGGCGATCAGGCCAAGGTTTCGAAGGTGGACTTCGCCACATGAGCCAGTCCGAAGAGACCACCGAGACCACCGAGGCCGTCGAGCCGGCCGAGCCGGCCGAGCCGGCCGAGACGGCCGCCCCGGAGGAGACCGCGGCCACCGAACCCACAGCCGCGGAGCCCGTTTCCCACGGTGGCCGGATCGCGGCAGCACTGGGGGCGCTGTTGACCGTCGCCGCTGCCCTGACCTGTTGGCTCTACTTCGGGATATACCGGGCCGACCGACAGGTCGGCGTCGAGGCCGAGCAGGCGGCCATGGCGGCGGCCGCCGACGGTGCGGTTGCCGTGCTGACCTATTCGCCGCCAACCCTGGAGAAGGACTTCGCCGCGGCGCAACAACATCTCACCGGCGACTTCCTCTCGTACTACACCGATTTCACCGAGAAGGTCGTCACCCCGGCGGCCAAGCAGAAGGGCGTCCAGACGGTGGCCGCAGTGGTCCGCAAGGGTATCGTGAGCCTGGGGCCCAACCGCGCCGAGGTGCTGGTCTTCATCAACCAGACCACGGTCAGCCAGGCCAATCCGGACGGCGCCTTCTCGATGAGCAGCGTCAAGGTCGGCCTGGAGAAGCACGACGGCCGGTGGCTGATCTCGTCGTTCGACCCGGTCTAGCAGCGATCGCAAGCGCGGCGGAGCCGGGCGCTGCGGGTCGCTGCCATCGGCACAGCGTTACATCCGCACCAGCGCGAACGTCCAGGTGTTCACTCCTGGCGGTCCGTTGAAACATCCTGTCTCGTAGTGTGATTCAACGACACCGACCAGTGTGTTGGCATCCCAGGTGTAGACGTCATGACTCGGCAGCATCGCACCCGGGCAACGCAGGCCGTCAGCGACGTCGGTGGCGAACGAGTACTTGCCGTCGACCAGCCGAGCGGTACCGCCGTAATACTGGCGGCCGAAGAAGTGCGGCCTGTCTATGGCGCTGATCGTCACGCAACCGGGCGGCAGCTCGTCGAACTTTCCCGGCGTCTCGCACGGGTAGGCCGCCCACACCCACGAGGCGTCGGTCCACCGGTTGCTCTCGACGTCGTAATTGCCATAGGGCATGTCCGCCGCTGCCTGCGGCGCCAACACCGTGGCGACGGACAGCGCCGCGAGCCCGGCACCGAAAGCGGTTCGCAACATTGTTCAGGCTCCCTCGATCTGCCAAACCAACTGCGCCACTACAGATCCCCCCGACGCCAAAGCGTTTCACCGTCAGGAACGCAGGTCAACAACAACCCGTCGGGCGCCTGGGCAACCTCACCGTCGAAGGTGTCGCACTTGGTGCCCTCCTCCTTGACGCCGTGCATCTCCGGAGACCGGAACCAGCGCGGGTCGTAGCGGCGCGGCGATGCGCAGAACACCAGCCGGCCCGGCAGGTTCGACGCCCCGGCGACAGCGGACCCGAAGACGTAGTAGGTGGTGTTGTCGCACGGCGAACCCATGACGACATTGGGCATGATCCCGGGAGTGCATGCCGGGACATCGCATTGCGGCACAAAAGGTTCAGCGGTCGCCGAACCTGCCGGCGCCAGGGTGCCGGCAGCTACTGCGACTCCCACCGCCGTCGCGAGTATCCACGTGTTGTGCATCCGCTCCCCCATCCCTACAACCGCTGCAGACTCAGCGGCATCTGGATCACCGTGGGCTGGTTGCGCCCACAGGCACCCGAGACCCCGATCGTCCTGTCGTAACCGACCAACCGATCGACGTTGAGCTTGTCCCACTGGCCGTTGGCGTCACTGCCCTGGAACTGGTAGCGCTGGCGGCCCGACGAAGTGGTGCCGTCCGGGCAGGTCTGCCAGTTCTCATGGAATCGGTCGACGATCCAGCGCGAGGTGCGGAACTCCACCGGTGCGGTCCAGCCCTGGTCACTGCTCACCTGACCGGTGCACTGGTGGGCGTTGGCGCAGCTGGAGCTGAAAGTCCACACCGACACCACGGTGTGCTCGTCCATGTAGACCTCGTTGGTCTTGGCCCAGTCGCCGTTCGAGACCACCCGGTAGGGACCGTTGAGTTCGAAACCCAGGCCCGCCTGCGCCGGTGGTGCAGCCGTGAGCCCCAGTGCCAGCCCGACTGCCGCTGCGGCAAAAGATGATTCACGAATGCGCATGACAGATCCTCCCTCAGCTCGGCATCAAATCGGTCCAGGACTTGGCAGTCGAACCGGTCACCAGGTTGGTCTGCTGCTCATATCGGCCGTCGGGGGTCATGTACTTGCCGGTATTCGGGTCATAGGGCAGCACCGCAACCGACGGCCCGCCGCCGTCATAGCCCGACGGTGCGACACCCGGTGCCGACGGTGACGCGGCAGCCGGCGGCGGACCCGGCGCCTCGGGCGGCGGCGCGGGCACCACCGGCCGGGGCGCATCCGGTGGGGTGCCGGAGCGCACGGCGCCCGGCGGCATCGGGGTTCCTTCGGTGGGAGCGAAGATCCGTTCCTGGAAATCCACCCGGTCGTCGACCGGATAGCCCTGCTTGAGCAGGTTGGGGTCGAACGGCCCCGGACCGGTGAGGTGCTGGCGCATCGCGATCGGGACGAATCCCCTCGGGTCGTCGCAGAGTTCGACGGTCGGCGCGCGCTTGCCCGGATGCTCGATGCACGGGAAGTTGCGGGCACCGCGCACCGAGGTAGGCGAATCCTGCGGCAGTTTGCAGTACAGCCCGTCCGGGGTGTCGATGGTGGTGGTATCGGCCGGCGACCGCCATGACGACTGGGGCAGGAATCCGACCGTGCACGGGTTGGGGTCACCGAAGGTCAGCGTGAAGTCGCCCTGGGGCAGGCCGGTCGGATTGTTCTTCGGCAGACCGAAAGACTGCTGTGCCGCAATGTATCCGGGCAACAGCACCAGCAACTGCTCGATCGACGGGTTGTAGGCCAGCAGCACCTGCCCGACGGTGTTCAGGTTCGCCAGCAGGATCGGCAGCGTCGGCTTGAGATCCTGCATCAGTCCCGACACCTCGTCGGCGAAGCCGGGCCCGCGCTGCAGGATCGCCCGCAACTGGGGCTCGTTGACGGCCACCTGACCGGTGATCCCGGCCATGCTGCGCGCGAAGGTCCGGATCGCACCGGTGCTCTTCTCCTGGGAATCGAGCAGTCGCGCGCCGTCGTCGATCAGTCGGCGCATCCGCCCCGAGACGCCGTTGGCGTCGTGGCTGATGGTCGCCGCCGAGTCCAGCAGGGACTGGAAGTCATAGCCCGCACCGTTGAACGCCTGATAGGTCTCGCCGAGCAGCTGACTGACCTTGTCCTTGGGGATGCTGTCGACCAGCGTGCTGACCTGGTCGAGCATCGGCCCGACCTGTTGCGGCACTTCGGTGTTCGCCGCCGAGATCACCGAACCGTTCTGAAGGTACGGCGCGCCGTCACTGCGCGGCAGCAGATCGACATACTGCTCCCCGACCGCCGACACACTGCGCACCGCGGCCTGCAGATCCGCCGGGACGCGAGGCGAACGCTGCAGCGACAGCGTGGCCCGCACCCCGGTCGGTGTCAGGGCGACATCGGTGACCGTTCCGATCTGCACGCCGTTGTAGGTGACGTTGGCGAACCGATACAGCCCGCCCGTCTCGGGCAGGTCCAACTTCACCGTCACCCGGCCGATCCCGAGCATGGTCGGCACCTGCATGTAGCCGAACAGCATCGCTCCCACGCCGATCACCGAGGCGATCGTGAACAGGATCAGCTGCATCCGGACAAAGCGTGTGAGCATGTCAGCCACCCCCTCCCGGTGCCGCAGGCAGCCCCACCGGTGGGATGTTGGCCCCCGATGACTGCAGGACGGGTTGCTGCAGCGGGTCGTAGGAGTAGTTCAGGTACCACGGATCACCGGGCGCCGGAACCAGCCTGGTGTCTTCGTCGCCCCACTGGGTTCCGGCGAACAGGGACCGCTTGAGCCGCGGCTTGGTGAGGTCGAAGACCGCGAACAGGTTCAGGAAGTCACCCCGCACAGCACGCTCGATGGCGTTGGGCCCGTAGGGGAACGCGCTGGAGTACGCCACCGCGGCGTTGAGATCCGGGCCGATGTCGGCCAGCGACTCCAGCGCGGGTTCCAGGTGAATCAGGTCCGAGACCAGGTGGCTGCCGGCGTCGTCGACCAGACCGGCAGACAGATCGCCGAACTTGCCCAGTTTGGTCAGCGCCTCGGTGAACTTGGGCCGCTCCTTGATCAGCACGTCGATGGCCGGCGGAATCTTGTTCAGTGCAGTGTTGATCGTCTCGCGCTGCCCGGCGAACGTGGAGGCCACCCGGTTCATCTCCCCGATGGAGACGACGATGTTGTCTCGCTGCCGGTCCAGCGCCGCGGTGAAACGGTCGAGACGTTCGAGCAGATCGCGGATGTCGCCCTCACGGCCCGACATGGTGGCGCTGAAGTTGTGGATGATGTCGCCGATCTGGCCCAGCCCACCGCCGTTGACCAACACCGCCAGCGAGGACAGCGTCTGCTCAGTCGACGGATAGGTCGACGAATCGCTCAGCGGGATGGTCGCCCCGGACGCCAGCCGACCCGACGGAGCCTGGCCCACTGGCGGGTTGAGCGCCAGATGCATCGAACCCAGCAGGCTGGTCTGGCCCACGGTGGCCACCGCGTTGGCCGGCACCTCCACTCCCGGGTTCACCGCGACGTCCACGCGGGCGTGCCAGTTGGTGACGGTCATCTTGCCGACGCTGCCGATCACCACATCGGAGAGCAGCACCGGCGAATTGGATTCCAGCGTACCGACATTGGCCAATTCGACGGTGAAGTGCTGCGCCCCGTGGCCGCGGCCCTGCACACCCGGAAGCGCTATCGAGTTGGCGCCGCCGAACGAACATCCGGTGGTGGTGGCGGCGACCACGCCGGCCAGTGCCACAGCGCGCCGCAGCGTCTTCAGCCCGATCATGGCGCCGCCTCCGCAGGCAGCGGCGGTCCCGGGGGGCCCGGCGGTGGTGGTCCCGGCGCCGGGCCGTCCGGCAATAGCATCCCGTCGAAGGTCATCCGGCTCGGCGGAGGCGCCCCCGGAAGCAGCGGCGGCTGGGCCGCGGCGGGCAGGCCGTCGGGAACCAGGGAGCCGCGCGGCTGCGACGGGTCGGTCCACCCCGGCGGCGGCGGGACGTCTCCGCGCAGACCGGTATAGGCCGAGATCGACGGTGCCTGCTCCACCGGTACCGGCGGATGCTCGTTGTGCGGCATCAACGCCGGATCGGTGTAGATCAGTTTTTCCGGACTGCCCGACTTGGTCAGATACGGGGCGATCGGCAGCGGAAATCCGTTGAAGTTGAGCAGCCGCATCGCCGGCCCGAGATACGCCGTGCACAGCTTGCCGGTCTCGATCGACGTGGTGTTGCCGATCCCGCCGATCATCGCGCAGATCGCCTGAACCGGGTTGGAGAAGTTGGCGAACGCGAACGACCCCAGCGGAGTCCCACTGGTGACGTTGTACATGTTGAGCGTGTTGGCGATCGCGTTCGGGGTGATGTGCAAGATGTTGCGGATCGCGTTCTTGGAATCGGCCAGCGTCTGGGTCACCTTCGCCAGTCCGTCCACCGCTTCGACGGTCGCGGCGCGACTGCCCGAGACGAAGTCCCGCACCTTGTCGATGGTGCCGGAGAAGTCCTTCAGGGCGGCGTCCAGGCTGGTCCGACTGTCGTCGATCACGCTGGTCAGCGTCGCCAGCCGCGATTCGAACACCACGATCTGCTGATCGCTGTCACGCAGCGCGGTCACGAAGGTCTGCATGCCGTCGATGATGTCGACGATGTTGCCGCTGCCCTCGGCGAAGATCCTTGCCACCCCGGACAGCTGCGCCAGGGTGTCGCGCAGCTTGGCGCCGTTGCCGTCCATCGCGCTGGCCGCGGTTTCGATGAACCGGGCTGCCGAGGTACCCGAGATACCGCTTTTCGGGCCGAGTTCGCTTGCCAGCCGGTTCAATTGGGTCTTCACCTCGTCCCACTCGACCGGCACCGCGGTGTGCTCCCGCGGGATCACCGCGCCGTCGGACAGGGTGGGCCCGTCACCGCGGTGATACGCGGGCGTCAATTGGACGAACCGGGCGGCCACCAGGTTCGGGGCGACGATGACGGCCTTGGCGTCGGCGGGAACCGGGACCTTGCGGTCCACCCGCAGCGTGAGCTTGGCCTGGGTGCCCTGCGGTTCGATCCGGTCGATGGTGCCGACCTTTACCCCGGAGACCCGAACCTCGTCGCCGGGGTAAATGGCTGTGGCGGTGGAGAAGTAGGCGGTGATCGTGGTCGGCTTCAGCAGGGTCCGGCCGACCAGCAGCACAGCACCCGCGAGCAACACCAGGGCCAGCAGCCCGGCGCCCGCGATCCGCAGTGGTTTTCCGGTAGTCATCGCGGCGGCAGGTCTCCTGGTTGCGGAATCCCGTTGATCGGGAAGGGAAGTTCGGCACGCGGTCCGGCATTGTCGGGCGGCTGCCCGGCATCCACACCGCGCCGGAAGCCGAAGGCGTAGTCGAAGAACGGCTGGAACAGCTGCGGCAGCATCAGGTTCGGCACATACGCGCTGTAGTACGCGCCGTTGGACACCGTCTCGCCCTGGGTGAGTTCGTATTTGGCCAGGCCGGGCAGCGCCTTGGCGAGGTTGTCGCGGTTCTTCACCAGAATCTTGTTCAGCGAGTTGATCTCGTCCAGGGTCGGTTTGAGCTGTTCGTTGTTCTGATCGACGAGTTCGGACAACTGCCGCGACACCGCCGACGTGCTGACCAGCAGGCTGACGATCGCCTGCCGGCGGGTGTTGAGCACGTCGACGAGGCTGTTGGCGTCCAGGATCAGCGAGTTGATCTGCTGGCTGCGCTCGGAGAACACCCCGGTCACATCGGCGGCGGACTTGAGCAGATCGGCGAGGCTCTCGTTGCGGTTGTTCAGTGATCGCGACAGCCGGCTCAATCCGTCGAATGTCGGGCCCAGTCGCGGGGCGATCTGATCGATGGTGTCCGAGAGGGTGTCCAGCGATTTGTTGAGCGACTCGGTGTCGGTGCCGGCGGTGTTGGAGGTCAGCTCGCCGACCACGTCGGTCAGCGAATACGGCGAGGACGTGCGGGTGACCGGGATGACGTCGAGCGGGCGCATCTTGCCGCTGCCGGACGGTTCGAGCGTCAGAACCCGCTCACCGAGCAGCGATCCGGTGCGGATGTGCGCGGTGCTCTGCGACCCCAGCGGGTACTTGCCGGCCAGCGTGAACGTCACCAGGGCGTCGCCGTTATCGAGCACCACATCGGTGACCGAACCGACCTTGATCCCCGACAGCGTGACATCGGCGCCGGTGCCCAGCCCGCCGGCCTCGGTGAACCGCGCCTGGTAGCGCACCGACGTGGCCCACTGGATCAGCTGTTCGGGCTGCAGCCCGATCGCGACGATGAACGCGATGACGATGGCCCCGATGAAGCCCATCCGGAACAGATGACTCCCGTGATATCGCAGCATCAGCGCACCCCGGGTCCGATCAGTCGGTATCGCTGCATCGGCCCTCCTCCGACTTGATCCAGGGGAACACCGAGGTGCGGCCCTGGGTGTCGCTGACCCGGATCTGCACGGCGCACAGGTAGTACTGGATGAACCCGCCGTAGGCGCCGAGCCGGATGGCCTTGCGGTAGTTCTCGGGGGCCTTCTGCAGTGACATGTCCAAGCCGGCCTGGTCGGCGTTGACGGCCTTGGCCAGCCGATTGGTCTGGGCGATCGTGTCGGTCAGCGGATCGCGTGCCCGGCCCAGCAGGTCGGCCATCGACGCGGTTCCGCGGTCCAGGGAACTCACGGCGTCGCCGATGGCGTCTCGGTCGGCGGCCAGCCCACCGACCAGCTTGTTCAGCCGGTCGATCGCCCCGGACAGTCGCTTGTCGCCGCTGGTGATGGTGGCCAGTACGGTGCGCAGCTGGTCGATCAGCGATTCGATCACCACGTTGTTGTCGGCCAGCGACGTCGAGAACGACGACGTCTGCGACATCAGCGAGTCGATGGTGCCGCCCTGGCCCTGCATGATCTGGATCAGCGACGCGGTCAGCGCATTGACGTCCTGCGGGTTCAGCCCGCGGATCACCGGCTTGAGTCCGTTGAGCAACAGGTCCAGATCCAGCGCCGGTGCGGTCCGCTCCAGCGGGATCTGCGCCCCGGCCGGCAGGAGTCGCGTCGACCCGGGCCCGTCCTCAAGTTCGAGGTAACGGTCCCCGACCAGGTTGAGGTAGCGCACCGAGGCTTTGGTGCCGGTGGTCAGCGCTACGTTGCGGTCGGCGGCGAACTTCACCAGCACGGTGCCGTCTTGGCGCAGGGCCACACCGTCGACGGTGCCCACCCGCACCCCGGCGACGCGCACGCTGTCCCCGGACTTGAGCCGGGAGGCGTCGCTGAACACTGCCTGGTAGCCGGTGGTCGGTCCGGTGCGCACCTCAGCGAAGATCGCGAACAGCATCAACGTCGCCAGCAGCATCGCCACGGCGAAGCTGCCGAACTTGAGCAGGGTCTGCCAGGAGCGCGTCATCCCGGCATTCCCACCTGGGCGGTGTTGCGGGGCGGCCCGCCGAGCGGCCCGAACAACGCCTGCTTGAGTCCCTCGGAGTTGATCAGGATGCCCTGGTTGCCGTACTCGTACGGGTCGGCCCCGACATCGCCGATCAGTGCCGGCACCCGGAAGTCGGGTGGAATATCGGGCAGGCCCAGTTCGGCACAGTAAGAACGCTCGGCGGTGGCGGCCACCTTCGGCAGGTGGTCGGGGTAGCGGTAACGCTCCCGGCCGAGGGTGAAGCTGGCGGTGATCACGATGCCGGGCACGGTGAACGGCGGCGACTTGGCGAACGGCACCAGGCCGCCGATCGCACAGCCGAGGTGCTCGTGGTACTTGTCCAGCAACTGCGCAGTGGGATCCAGGTTCCGGGTCAGGTCGGTCAACAGCTGCCGGTTGTCGCCCAGCACCTCGTTGCCGGTGTCGGCCAGCCCGATGGCGGACATCAGGAAGGTGTCCAGGTTGTCGCGCTCGGCGACGATGCTGTCGCTCATCACCGAGGTGTTGGCCATGGTGGCGGTCAGGTCGGGGGCGGCATCGGCATAGGACCGGAACACCGGCGGCATGGTGGCGGCCTCGCGCTCCAGGGTGTTCAGGCTGGGCTCGAGCTCGGCGAGCAGATGGTCGAAGTCGGTCAGCGCCTGCCCCATCTTGGCGCCGCGGCCGTTGAACGCCGTCGAGACGGCCCCCAGGGTCTCGTTGAGCTTCATCGGGTCGATCTTGTCCAGCACCCGTACCAGCTGCTGGAAGACTGTGTTGATCTCCACGGTGACGTGTTCGCCGGTCAGCGTCTGACCGGCGTGCATCCTGGCCGTCGAGGGCTGCGGCGGCGCCATCAGTTCGACGAACTTGGCCCCGAACACCGTCGACGAGGCGATCCGGGCGGTGGCGTTGGCCGGGATCAGCCGCAGCTGGTCGGGCTGCAGCTCCAACCGCAGGGCCGCGGTGCCGTCCGGCAGGTTGTCGATGGCGCCGACCTTGCCCACCTGCACGCCGCGCAACTTCACCTTGGCGTCGGGGTACATCACCAAACCCGCACGCGGGGACAGCACGGTGATCCCCACCGTGCGGGTGAAGCTGCCCCGGAACAATCCGATCGGCAACCCGATCAGAGCCGCGATGACGACCACCGTGGCCAGCCCGATCAGCGGCCGCACATAGGTCGGCTGCTGGCGCCGTTCACCGGCCTTATGCCTGCCGCGGACGGCCGTGTCAGAACCCACTGACGCCGCCCCCCTCCACGATGGTTACCGCCGAGACGGCCGTCGGCCCCCCGATGTTGTGCGCCAAGCCAATCCGAGCGCCGTCGACCTGATTGACCGCGGTTCCCCGCAACTGCTCAAAGAGTTCTACGCACTGTGCCACACCCGTGGCGCCCGGGGGATGTCCTTTGGATTTCAGTCCACCGCTGGGATTGACCGGCAACGCACCACCGACGCTGGTCGCCTCGGTCTCCAGCAGCTTGTGCGCCTCGAATCGCTCGGCGAAGCCGAGATCCTCGTAGCTGATCAGTTCCACCCCGGTGAAGTAGTCGTGCACCTCGGCGACGTCGATGTCGGCCGGGGTCAACCCCGCCATGGCGAACGCCTGCTTGGCGGCGCGGACCGTCGCCGGGAAGGTCGTCATGTCCGGCTTGTGCTGATGCATCACCGAATCCAGGCCGAGCCCGACCCCGCGGATCCACACCGGCCGGTCGGTGAAGCGGTCGACGACGTCTTCGGCGGCCAGCACCAGGGCGGCCGCACCATCACTCTGCGGAGCGCAGTCGTACAACCCGAACGGGGTCACCACGGTCGGCGCGTCGAGGGCCTGTTGGACGGTGATCTCGAAGCGCAGCCGGGCGCGCGGGTTGTTTACGCCGTGCCGGTGGTTCTTCACCGCGACCATCGCCAGGTGCTCGCGGGTGGCCGGGGACTCGTGCAGGTAGCGGCGCACGTGCAGCGCGAAACCGGCCGGGGCGACCAGCCCGAGCGGGTAGTCCCAGGCCATGTCGCGGGCGGTCTGCTCCCAGGCCCACAGCATGTCCTTGGTGGCGTTCTCCCGCAGCTTGTCGGCACCCATCACCAGGGCCACGTCCACCGCCCCGGAGGCGACCCCGAACAGGGCGTTGCGCACGGCGTCGTTCCCGGTGGCGCACGAGTTCTCCACCCGGGTGACGGGCAGGTCCGGCAGCCCCAGGCTGTCGGCGAGGATCCCGGACGGAAACCCGTCGGTGGTGCCCAGCGCCCCGAACCAGGCCGCCTGCACGTCGGCCTTGGCCAGCCCCTTGTCGACGCTGGCGGCGCAGTCGGCGAAGGCCATCGGCAGCAGGTCCTTGATGCCCAGCGCGAAGTGCTCGCGGAACGGCGTCATCCCGGCGCCGACGATCGCCACCCGTCTCATGCCGCCGCCTCCGGCTGGTCCGCCGGGTCGAATGGCTCGAAGGCGTAACCGTAGTCCGGGACTCCGGAGCGCACCGCGACCCGGCGCAGCACCAGCCGGCCCCGGTCGCCGATCCAGACCCCACCGGCGGGAGCGCCGGTCACCTTCACCAGGGCGCGGACGCCGACGTCATCGAGTTCCACGATGACCAGCGAGTATGGGGTCACCAGGCCGGGTACCGGCATCTGCACGGTGACCTCGGTGTAGACCGTGCCGACCCGGGGCAGCTCGACCAACTCGTAGCCGGTGCTCAAGGTGGAGTCTTCGCCCACCCGGTAACGCGGGGGGAAGTCGAGTTCGTCGCTGCCCGGATGTTTGCCGGCCTCCCAGCGGACCTTGGCTTCGAAGGCACGCTCGTAAGCGGCCAGCGAGATGGGCAGGTCCGCACCGGGGGTGCACACCCGCTCGGGAAGCGGCCGGGCGGCGGGTTCGTACCGGTTCACCCGAGCCGTCCCGTCGCCCACGGTGATCCCCGACAGGCTGGCCTGCTCCGCGGCCAGCAGCGGGCCGGAGGTCCCGGTGTCGGCCAGTGCCGCCAGCGCGAACAGTCCCGAGCTGGCGCCGACGGTCGGCAACGGCGCCGGGTCGCCGCTGCACAGCTCGGCGGCCCGCTCGTGCCCGACCCCGGCCAGCATCACCGGAGTCTGGACCCACGCCGCCACCAGCGACGCCAACAGGCCCCGCTCGTGCAGCAGCCGCGGGTCGCCGTAGTCGTGCACCACCCCGGCGTCGCGGGTGCGCACCGGCAGGCTGCGGGCGATGCGGGCGGTGGTGCGGATCGCCAGCCCGGCGTCGGCGGTGAGCACCGCGGCGGCGCCGGCCCCGGCGGGTCCCAGGTCCGCCCCGATGACCAGGGTGCGTGGCCGCGCCGAGCTCAGGGCGTCCAGTGCGGCCGGCGCGCCGCCGAGCCGCTCGACCACCTCCAGCTCGGGGTCCAGTCCCAGGCCGGCCAGCAGCACCGCGGCGTTGCTGCCCTCGGTCAGCGGAAGGTCGCGACTGACGATCACCACCCGCTCCACCGCTCCGCCGTCGGCCAGGGCGGCGCGGCCGGCCTCGACGGCCAGGGTGATGGCGTCCTCGTCGTCGCCGGTGACCCGGGCCGCGTCGGTGCCCCAGCACGGCAGATAGGTACCAATCGAAGCTACGTGCGGCATAGCGGTTCCTAGGTGACCGCGCCGAGGGTCTTGAGTTCGATGATCCGGTCCCAGTCCAGGCCGAGCTCTGCCAGGATCTCGTCGGTCTGCTCGGCGAATCCGGGCGCGGGCCCGGTCGCAGGGGCGCCCACGTCGAACTGCACCGGGTTGGCGACCAACTCCAGTTCTCCGGCCTGCACGATGTAGTCGTTGGCGCGGATCTGCGCGTCCTGGGCGGCCTGCAGGGTGTCCTGAACCGGCGCCCACGGACCGGCCAGGGTGGCGAAGCGCTCACTCCACTCGGGCAGCGTCCGCTTGGCCATCGCCGTACGCAGGATCTCCACGGCGGCCGGGGTGTTCTCGGCGAAGGACTGCGCGGTGGCGAACCGCGGGTCGTCGATGTGGTCGTCGAGTTCCATGTGCCGGCAGACATCGGCCCAGAACTTGGTGGGCTGCATCATGACGAAGGAGATATAGCGCTCGTCGGCAGTCGCGTAGACCCCGACCAGCGGGTTGATCGGCGAGCCGTGCACGCCGGGCGGCTGTTGGACCAGCCGCTCACCCAGGTGGCTGGTCAGGGCGACGGTGTGCCCCATCGCCCACAGCCCGCTGCCGAGCAGGGACACATCCACGACGGACGGCTCCCCGGTGCGCTCGCGCTGGAACAGCGCCGCCGCGATACCGCCGGCCAGGTTGGTGCCGGAGATGGTGTCACCGTAGGCCGGGCCGGGCGGGCCGATCATGCCCTCGATACCGGGCGGGGTGATGGTGGCGGCGGTACCGGCACGACACCAGAAGGCGGTCATGTCGTAGCCGCCCTTCTCCGCTTCGATGCCGCGGGGGCCCAGCGCGCTGCCGCGGGCATAGATGACCTTCGGGTTGACCGCCCGGATGTCATCGACGTCCATGGCGAACTTGCGGCGGTGCCCGGGAAGGAAGCTGGTCAGGAAAACGTCTGCGCGCTTTGCCAATTCGAGCAGCACCTCGCGGCCCTCGGGCACCGATACGTCCAGGCCGATGCTGCGCTTGCCGCGGTTGGCGTGCTCGATGTTGGGGTTCGGGTCGCCTTCGACGCGCAGCATGCCGGTCTGGCGCAGCCCGCGCTGCGGGTCGCCGGTGACGGCGTGCTCGACCTTGATGACCTCCGCGCCCCACTCGGCCAGCACCGCACCGGCCGACGGCACGAAGCCGTACATCGCGACTTCGAGTACCCGGACGCCTTCCAGCGGCTTCATCCGGGTTGCCCCGCAGCCGGGGTCGCAAACGTCTTGGACTCCAGGAATTCCTCCAGGCCGGCGACGCCCATCTCCCGCCCGATGCCCGACTGCTTGAATCCGCCGAACGGCGCGTCGGGGCTGAAGTAGTTGCCGCCGTTGATCGAGAACGTTCCGGTGCGGATCCGGCGGGCCAGCGCCACCGCGCGGTCCTGGCCACCGAAGATCGCGCCGGACAGCCCGTAGATGGAGTTGTTGGCGATGCGCACCGCGTCATCGTCATCGTCGTAGCCGATCACGGTCAGCACCGGCCCGAAGACCTCTTCCTGGGCGATCTCGCTGTCCGGGTCGACTCCGGTCAACAGGGTGGGGGTATAGAAGAAGCCCGGGTCGACCTTCTGTCCACCCGTCACCAGCGTCGCGCCGTCGGCCACCGCACGCTGCACCATGGCGTCGACCTTGTCGCGCTGCTTAGCACTGATCAGCGGACCCATGTAGGTCTTCGGGTCGGTCGGGTCGCCGTAGCGCACGTGCGAGAAGTTGGTTTTGATCAGCTCGACGATCTCGTCGTGGTGAGTGTTGGGCACCAGCAGCCGTGACGTCAGCGCACAGCCCTGGCCGGCGTGGGTGACCATCGAGAACGACGCGAACACCGCGGCCATGTTGAAGTCGGCGTCGTCGAGGATGATCGCCGCGGACTTGCCGCCCAGCTCCAGAAAGACCCGCTTGAGGGTTCCGCTGGCGGCGGCCATGATGGCGCGGCCGGTCGGGGTGGACCCGGTGAAGGTGACCATGTCGACGCGGGGGTCGGTGGTCAGCGCCGCACCGACCTGGGGGTCCGACGAGCTGAGCACGTTGACCACCCCCGGCGGGATGTCGGTGTGGTTGGCGATCAGCTCGCCCAGGGCCAGGGTGACCAGCGGGGTGTCCGGAGCCGCCTTGAGCACCACGGTGCAGCCGGCGGCCAGCGCGGGTGCGAGTTTCGCCAGGGCCAGCTGGTTGGGGTAGTTGTAGGCGATGATCGCCGCGACGACGCCGGCGCCTTCCTTCTCCACCCAGCGGTGGTGCAGCATCCCGCGGCTCTCGATGTTGCCGAGGTCCTCGGTCATCGGATAGTCCTCGAGCAGGTCGGCGTAGTAGCGCACGATCGCGATCGGCTGGTCGAGCTGAGCGCCCTGGGTCAGCGCGGGGGTGGCGCCGACCTCGGCGATGGTGAGCTCGGCGAACTCGTCGCGGTTTTCGACCAATGCCTTGTGCAACTGATCCAGGCAGCGGATCCGTAGGGCGACATCGGTGGCCCAGCCGCTGTCGTCGAAGGCCCGCCGCGCCGCCTCCACCGCCGCAGCGGCATGGGTGACGTCGGCCTCGGGGGCGTGGCCCAGGACCACTCCGGTGGCCGGATTGAGCGAGGCGTAGGTGTTCTCGGCCTCGACCAGCTTGCCGTCGATCAGCAGTCGCCGCTCAGCCGTTTGACCAGCTGTGACAGCCCCTGCCGTGTCCTGCGATCGCATCCGGGCCTCCCACCGGGTAACAACATTCTCGTGTGCGGCGAATCATACATCTCAAAGCCGAGAATTCAAGAGCCGAACGAAACCGGCGGACACCGCCCTGCGTCACCACATTTGGTCTAGGTTCTTCCATATCCCCTGATGAGAACCGGTGCATGTCGGCCTTGCCAGAAACACGGCTGCGAGAGTACGATTCTCACCGTTCGGGAAGGGGATTCTTTGTGAGCGAGACGGCCCTCGTGAGGACTGCTGTCGTGACCGGGGGCGCCTCGGGTATCGGCGCGGCGGTGGTGAACCGGCTACGCGCGGACGGGCGCCGAGTCGCGATCATCGACCTCAAGCCCGGCGATCAGGAGTTGGCCTTCGCCGCCGACGTGACCGATCGTGGCCAGATCGACGCCGCGCTGACCCAGATCCGCGACCGGCTCGGCCCGGTCGAGATCCTGGTCAACGCCGCCGGGCTGGACGGCTTCAAGAAGTTCACCCACATCAGCTTCGAAGAATGGCAGCGCGTCATCGACGTCAACCTCAACGGCGTCTTCCACACCATCCAGGCGGTGCTGCCCGACATGCTGGCCGCCGGCTGGGGGCGCATCGTCAACATCTCCTCCTCGAGCACCCATTCCGGCACTCCGTATATGGCGCACTACGTCTCCGCCAAGTCCGCGGTCAACGGACTCACCAAGACCCTGGCGCTGGAGTACGGGCCGAACGGGATCACCGTCAACGCCGTGCCGCCCGGCTTCATCGACACACCCATGCTGCGCAACGCCGAGAGCCGGGGCTTCCTCGGCGACATCGACGACAACATCGCCCGGACCCCGGTGCGCCGGATGGGCCGACCCGAAGACATCGCCGCGGCATGCGCCTTCCTGGCGTCCGAGGAGGCCGGCTACATCACCGGCCAGATCCTCGGCGTCAACGGCGGCCGCAACACCTGATCACCCGCCACATCGGGAGTGCAATGACGAAAGGAACAACTGTGGGACGCGTTGCCGGAAAGGTCGCATTCATCACGGGCGCCGCCCGCGGACAGGGCCGCAGCCACGCGCTGCGACTGGCCGAGGAAGGCGCCGACATCATCGCCGTCGACCTGTGCCACGACATCGAGACCATCGGCTACCCGATGGCAACGCCAGAAGACCTCGAGGAGACCGCCAAGCTGGTCGAGAAGACCGGCCGCGGCATCGTCACCGCGCAGGCCGACGTGCGCGACGCCGCCGCACTGAAGACCGCACTGGAGGCCGGGCTCGCCGAGTTCGGCAAGCTCGACATCGTCGTCGCCCAAGCCGGGGTGGCCGGCATGAAGGGCAATCCCCCGCTGCAGGCGTGGATCGACGTCATCAACACCAACCTGGTCGGCACGATCAACGGCATCCAGGTGGCGCTGCCGCACCTGAACGAGGGTGCCTCGATCATCGCCACCTCCTCGGCCGCCGCGCTGATGGACGCCCACCAGAAGGCCAACCCGGGCGGCGACCCGGGCGGTATGGCCTACATGACCTCCAAGCGACTGATGGCTCAGTACGTCCATGACCTGGCCACCGAGCTGGCGGTTCGCGGTATCCGCGCCAACGTCATTCACCCGACCAACTGCAACACCGACATGTTGCAGAGCGAGCCGATGTACCGGTCCTTCCGGCCCGACCTGGAGCACCCGACCCGCGCCGACGCCGAGCCCGTCTTCTATGTGCAACAGGCGATGAAGGTGCCCTACATCGAACCCGAGGACATCTCCAACGCGGTGCTGTGGCTCGCGTCCGAGGAGTCCCGCTATGTCACCGGCATGCAGTTGCGAGTCGACGCCGGCGGATATCTCAAGTGGTACGACTACCACGTCTGATCAAGGAGCAGCATGAAAGTTTGGGTTGACCCGCAGCGCTGTCAGGGCCACGGGCTGTGCAAGATGATCGCCCCGGATTCCTTCGACCTCGACGACATCGACGGTCACTCCACGGCGGTGAGCGAGACCGTGGTGGCCGAACAAGAGGAATTGGTGATCGAGGCCATGCGGTCGTGTCCCGAACGTGCCATCTTCGTCGACGGGAAGGACTCCACCGGCCAGGTGGCCTCCGGTGCAGGACAGCCAGATTGGACCACGCAGTGAACGAGCAGAAGAAGCAGCACCACTACTCCTTCGACCGGCACGCCCCGGAATATCGTGACCGGTTCCTCGACATCACCGACGAAATGCAGTCCAAGTGCCCGATGGCCTGGAGCGAGACCTACGACGGCCACTGGGTGGCGGCCGGCGCCCAGGAGGTCTTCGAACTGGCCCGGTGCCCGCACGTCTCGAACGACCACGACATCCACAATGAGCGTCGCGGGTACAAGGGCATCTCCATCCCGCCCGCCAAGCGCGCCCAGAACCGGGGTGGCGTGCTCGAAATGGACGGCGATGAACAGCAGTTCTACCGCGACCTGCTGAACCCGTACATGTCGCCTGCCGCCATCAAACGGTGGATTCCGCTGATCGACGAGATCACGCGTGCCGCTATCAACGAGAAGATCGAGGAAGGCCGCATCGACTTCGTCGACGACCTGGCCAACGTCGTTCCGGCCGTCTTCACGCTGGCGATACTCGGTATCCCGCTGAAGAATTGGACGATCTACTGCGAGCCGGTGCACGCCGCGGTCTACACCCCCGAGAACGATCCGGACTCGGTACGGGTCGCCGAGATGCACCGGCAGATGGGTCTGGATCTGGCCACCAACTACTTCGAGGTCAAACAGAATCCCAGGCCGGGCATCGTCAACGCACTCGCCCAGGCGCAGCGCAATGGCGAACCGATCCCCGACCTCGACGGACTCTCGATGGTGGGCGTGGTGATCGGTGGAGGCTTCGATACCACCACGGCGCTGACCGCGCACAGCCTGGAGTGGCTGGCCGAGCACCCGGATGAGCGCGAGCGTCTCAGTCGCGAGCGCGAGACGCTGTTCAACCACGCCACCGAGGAGTTCCTGCGCTTCTTCACGCCGGCCCCCGGCGATGGCCGCACCTTCTCCGAGGATGTCGAGGTGGCCGGGGTGCAGGTCAAGGAGGGCGAGCGACTCTGGCTGTCCTGGGCGATGGCCAACCGCGACCCGTCGGTGTTCGAAGATCCCAACAGTCTCATCATGGAACGTAAGGGCAACCGCCACTTCAGTTTCGGACTCGGCGTGCACCGCTGCATCGGCTCACACGTCGCGCGCGCCGTGTACAAGTCGATGATGCTCGCGGTGCTCGACCGGATGCCGGACTACCGTTGCGACGCCGACGGTGCGGTGCACTACGACACCATCGGTGTCATTCAGGGCATGCGGCACCTGCCAGCAACCTTCACCCCCGGAAAGCGGGTCGGGCCGGGCCTGGACGAGACATTGGAGAAGCTGCAGCGGATCTGCGACGAGCAGCAGTGCGCGCTGCCGATCACCGAGCGCAAGGAGTCAGTCGTCATCGACTGATTCTTTCAACCGCGGCCGTCTAGAGCTGGTCCCCCGGCCACTCGAAGTCGATCAGGGTGTACTCACTGGTCAAAAAGGTGAGTTGGTCGTATATCCCGACGTCGTTGATGATCAGGGTGTTGCCCCAGTTCCCGAACTGGAACGAATCGCCGAAGCCCGCCTCCGGGTCGTAGATCCAAGTGTGGTGTATCGACCAGTCCCCGCCGAGCGAACTCGACAAATCCGTTCGGTCAATGACAACCCCGTCTGGCGGTGTCGGGACCGTACTGTCGAAGACCTCTTGATGGTTGTGGGTGTAGGTGTACAAGAAGGGAACCACCGGGAAGCTGAAGAAGTCGGCGTGGGTGGAGAACAACTGGCTGTCACCGGCGAAGTCGGTGTAGTTCAGAGTTCCCTGCCGACCCAGGCCAAACAGATACGGAGCGAGGTCTTCATAGCTCTGGTCGCTCACATAGCCACCGAGACCGAACCCCGGATACGGCCAGGCATCCTCGATGGGTCCGGCGGCGGCCGACTGGCAGGTCGTCAATGCCGCTCCCAGCGCAACGCCGAGCGAAACGAGGAAACGGGAAACTCTCATTTGTTCCCCCTGAGGTCATACGGCACACCTGTGGCTCCTATGCAATATGGCACAGAAGTCGCTATCCGTCACCGCTTCCGTGATCACCCGCCGACTGTGCGCAACGCAACCGGCCGGCGATATCCCGCTGACCGATGGGTCAGCCCCGCGGCAGGCCCAGCACCTGCTGGGCGACGATATTGCGGTGGATCTCCGAGGTGCCGCCGGCGATGGTGCCCGAGAAGCTGCGGGCGTGCCGTTCGAACCAGCTGGCGAAGTAGCTGTCCAGGTTCATCGGCGCATACGGTCCCGAATTCGCCGGATGCACAAGCCCGTTCACACCGGCCGCGTCCAGTGCGTACCCGGAGGCGAACATCTCGGCCTCCGAGCCGAGCAGCTTGAGCACCGACAGCGCCGGCACATCCTCCTCGCCGCGGGCGGCCCGGGCCAGCGCCGCCGAGCCCATCAGCCGCAGCGCCTGGTAATCCATGACGGCCGTGGCGAATTGATCGCGCTGCAGCGCACCTTCGGGCCGGAAGTCGGCGATCACATTGTCCAGCCGGTCGGCGAAACCCAGCCACATCATGGTGCGTTCGTGCCCGAGCGAGCCGTTGGCCACCCGCCAGCCGCCATTGAGCGGTCCGACCAGGTTCTCCGACGGCACCCGCACGTCGGTGAAGAAGACCTCGTTGAAGTCCTTGTCGTCGATCCCGCAGATGGTCGGGAACGGCCGGCACACCACACCCGGGGTGTCGGTGGGGATCAGCAGGACACTGATGCCCTTGTGCTTGGGGGCGTCGGGATCGGTGCGCACGAAGGTCAGCAGCACGTCGGCATCATGCGCTCCGGAGGTCCACACCTTCTGGCCGTTGACCACGAAGTCGTCCCCGTCGCGCTCGGCCCTGGTGCGCAACGACGCCAGATCCGAGCCCGCACTGGGCTCGCTCATCCCCAGCGACGCGGTGATCTCGGCATGCAGGATCGGCACCGCCCAGCGCCTTTTCTGCTCATCGCTGCCGAACGAAAGCAACGACGCCGCAATGATATTCACACCCTGTGGATTGAAGCTGTGATAAATGCGGCGGCGGCACAGCTCCTCGAGATGGACGAACTGCTGCAGCAGGCTGGCGTTGCGTCCGCCGAACTCCGGTGGGTTGCCGGGCAGCAGCCAGCCGTTGTCGAACAACAGCCGCTGCCAGCGGCGCGCCCAGTCCGGCATGTGCGACACCGACCGCGGCCGCTCCAGCGTGTCGGCCTCGTCGGGCAGGTTCGCGTCGAGAAAGGCCGCGAACTCGGCGCGGAACTCCTCGACCTCGGGATCAAACGTGAGCTGCAAGGTATTCCTCGGCGATCGCTGCGCGGTGCTGGGCGGCTCCGCCGAGCATCAGCTCACCGGCCTTGGCCCGCTTGAGGGCGAACTGCAGGTCGTTCTCCCAGGTGAATCCCATCGCGCCGAACAGTTGCAGGCCGTGCCGGAAGACCAGGGACTGGCATTCGCCGGCCGCCGCCTTCGCCATCGCCGCAGCCATCCGGCGGCGCGGGTCGTCTGCGGCGATGGTCAGCGCCGCGAAATACGCCAGCGCGCGGGCCCGTTCGATCGCCACGTGCATGTCGGCCGCCTTGTGCTGGACGGCCTGGAACGAGCCGATCGGCACGCCGAACTGCTGGCGGCTGCGCACATGCTCCAGAGCCAGGTCGAGGATCCGCTGGCAGGCGCCCACCATGGTCATCGCCATCCCGGTGAGCGCGACATGACGCGCCCGGTCGACGTCGACCCGCACCCGGGCGGTGTCGTCGACCTCCACCCCCGCGAACGACAGGTCGGCCACCTGCAGCGTCGGGTCGAACACCGCGGACGGCCGGGCCGTCACCGCGGACCCCTCGACCAGGAACACCCCGGCGTCGGCGACCACGGCCAGCCGGTCGGCCCGGGCGCCGTCGAGCACGTGCAGTGCGGTCCCGTTCAGCACCCAGCCGGTGGCGCTGCGGTGCGCGGTCACGCCGCTGTAGACCGCCGCCCCGGTCGAACCGTCCGGGCGGTGGTGTTCGCCGACCAGCGGCGCGAACTGCGTCATGGTGGCCAGAAACGGGGTGGGATCGGTGGCGCGTCCCAGCTCTTCAAGGACGATCGCCAGCTCGACGGCGGTCTCCGATTCGTGCAGCTCCGTCCAGCCCAGGTCGACGTAGACCTTCCACAGCGGGTCGATCAGGGCCGCGGTGGCACCGTCGGCTCCGTCTACTCCGCCTTCTACGACACTGCGCACCAGCGACGGCGAGCACTGTTTGCCCACCACGTCGCGCACCGTGCCCTGCCACAGCCGCTGATCCTCGTCGAACTCGAGCAGCATTGCGCTCACCTCCTCCACACGCCGGTCGAGAATAGCATTCTCGCAATCGAATGTAACGATCTCAAACTGAGATACCGTGCTGTCGCAGCGTATCGCCGGTCGCCGCAGGCTGCGAGAGCGGTCGCCGGATACCCGGCCGAGGCCCGCGATGAGAATCTGATTCTTGCAAGCCAAGAACACAGCTATACAATGGGTGTCGTCGACACAGCGAAGGGCGGCATTGATGATCGAACATCCGGACGGCAGCCGGACGCCCGTCATCGACGCCAGCGTGCACATCTTCGCGGCGTCCAACAAAGACCTGCGCGAGTTCCTGCGCGAGCCGTACCGCAGCCGGGGTTTCCCCGACTACGAGATGGACTGGTACGGCGCACCCGGCGGCGAGTACGCGCCCGGCACCGACGGGCCCGAGCGCCAATACCCCGGCTCCGACCCGGATGTGGTCGCCCGGCACCTGTTCGGTGACCGCGGCGTCGACATCGCGGTCCTGCACCCGATGACCCGGGGCGTCATGCCCGACCGGCACCTCGGGTCGGCGATCGCCGCGGCGCACAACGAGATCCTGGTGTCGCGCTGGCTGGACCACCCCGAACACGGCGAGCGCTTCCGCGGCACCATCCGGGTCAACCCCGACGACATCTCCGGCGCGCTGCGCGAGATCGACCGGTGGTCCGACCACCCCCGGGTGGTGCAGATCGGCATCCCGCTGCAGTCCCGGGAGCTCTTCGGCAAGCCGCAGTTCTGGCCGCTGTGGGAGGCCGCGATCGACGCCGGTCTGCCGGTGGCGGCCCACATCGAGGTGGGTACCGGGGTGGCCGCGGCCCCGACGCCGTCGGGCAACACCCGCACCTACGAGCAGTACGTCAGTTTCATGGCCTGCAACTACATCTATCACCTGATGAACATGATCGCCGAGGGCGTCTTCGAGCGGATGCCTGAACTGAAGTTCGTCTGGGCCGACGGCGGCGCGGACCTACTGACCCCGTTCATCTGGCGGATGGACACCTTCGGCCGGCCGCACCTGGAGCAGACGCCGTGGGCGCCGGAGATGCCCAGCGACTACCTGCCCGGTCACGTGTTCTTCGTCCAGGGCGCGATGGACGGCCCCGGCGATGCCGCCATGGCCGGTGAATGGTTCGGCTTCACCGGCAAAGAGGACATGGTGATGTACGGGTCGAGCTACCCGCATTGGCAGCTCAACGAACTGACGGTGCCGAGCGCTTTCAGCACCGACCAGCGCGACAAGCTGTGCTGGCGCAACGCCAGCGGGCTCTACGGCATAGACGTCTCGGCCATTCATGCCGTCGCGGGCGCACACTAGAGAAGAGCTGGGATCAAGGGAGATCACGATGTCTGTGACAGCCTCAGAACGCAAGCCGGCGGCCGAGCGAATCGCCGTCCGATGCGTCGACTCCGACGTTCACCCGGTGCCCCGCCGCGGCGAACTCGTCCAATACCTGCCGGAGCCGTGGCGCTCCAAGTACTTCCTGTCCCGCCGGGTCGGCGAGCTGATCTACTACGACGCCCCGGACTACGCGCACGCCTTCGCGATGCGGGTGGACGCGTTCCCCGCCGACGGCGAATTCCCGGGCAGCGATCCGGATCTGGCGTTCAAGCAACTCATCATGGGCGCCGGATCGGACTTCGTGATCCTGGAGCCCGGCGCGTATCCGGCCCGCATTCCCGAAGCGCAGCAGGCGATGTCGTCCGCGCTCAACGACTGGCAGGCAAACCACTGGCTGGACGCCAAGAACAACTGGCATCAGCGCTGGCGCGGATCGATCTGCGCGTCCATCGAGGACCCGTTCGGCGCCGCCGCCGAGATCGAGAAGTGGGCGGGCCACCCCTACATGGCGCAGATCCTGATCAAGGCCGAGCCTCGCCCGTCGTGGGGTGACCCGAAGTACGACCCGATCTGGGCGGCCGCCACCAAGCACGACATCACGGTCAGCTGCCACCTGTCCCGCAGTCACCACGAAGAACTGCCGATGCCGCCGGTCGGAATGCCCAGCTACAACCACGATTTCATGGTCAGCTATTCACTGCTGGCGGCCAATCAGGTGATGAGCCTGATCTTCGACGGAGTCTTCGACCGTTTCCCGACGCTGCGGATCGTGTTCGTCGAGCACGCCTTCACCTGGATCCTGCCGCTGATGTGGCGGATGGACGCCATCTACGAAGCACGCAGATCGTGGGTGGACATCAAGCGCAAGCCCAGCGAATACGTCAAGGACCACATCAAGTTCACCACGCAGCCGCTGGACTACCCGGAGGACAAGACCGAGCTGACCCGGATGCTGGAGTGGATGGAGTGCGACAAGATCCTGCTGTACTCCTCGGACTACCCGCACTGGACGTTCGACGACCCGCGCTGGCTGGTCAAGCATCTGCCCAAGGCGGCCCGGGAAGCGGTGATGTTCCGCAACGGCCTGGCCACCTATCACCTGCCCGACACGGTTCCGGCGCTCGAGGGACAGGTGCGGGTGTTCTAGGATGAGCCAGGACGAACAGCAACCCCGGCTGGCCCAGGGCCGTGAGCACATTGTCGCCACCGTCGATGAGATCCCGCCCGGCACAAAGAAACTCGTGCCGATCGGGCATCACGGCGTCGGGGTGTACAACATCAACGGCACCTTCTATGCGATCGCCAACTTCTGCCCGCACCAGGGCGGCCCGCTGTGCTCCGGCCGGCTGCGCGGACGCACCGTCGTCGACGAGACCGCTCCCGGCGACGCCACCATGGTCCGCGACCTGGAATACATCTACTGCCCTTGGCATCAGTGGGGTTTCGAGCTCGCCACCGGCACCACCGCGGTCAAACCCGAGTGGAGCATCCGCACCTACCCGGTTCGGGTGGTCGGCAACGACGTCCTGGTCCAGGCCTAGCACAGGAGTAATCGGTGGCCTCTGTCAAAATCAATGGTGGAAACGTCGTCTACGAAATCCTCGGCGAGACCGGTGATCTGATCGTCCTGACGCCCGGGGGCCGGTTCTCCAAGGAGATCCCCGGGCTTCGCCCACTGGCCCAGGCACTGGTCGACGGCGGCCACCGCGTGCTGTTGTGGGACCGACCGAACTGCGGGGCCTCCGATGTGCAGTTCTACGGCCAGTCCGAATCGCACATGCGCGCCGAGACCCTGCACGGGCTGCTCACCGCACTGGACACCGGGCCGTGCATTCTGGCCGGCGGGTCCGGCGGCGCCCGGGATTCGATGCTGACCACCATGCTCTACCCCGAACTGGTCACCAAGCTGGTGCTGTGGAACATCGTCGGAGGCATCTACGGAACCTTCGTGCTCGGCTCCTACTACATCGTGCCCAACATTCTGGCGGTCCGCGGCACCGGAATGGATGCGGTGGCCAACATCGCGGAGTGGCGCGACCGCATCGAGGAGAACCCGAACAACAAGCAACGGTTCCTCGACTTCGACCGTGATGAGTTCCTCACAGTGATGCTGCGCTGGCTGGGCGCGTTCGTGTCCAAGCCGGGGCAGACCATCCCGGGTGTGGACGACGAGATGTTCGATGCCATAAAGGTTCCCACCCTGATCATCCGCGGCGGCGAGAACGACCTGGACCACCCCAAGCGGACCTCCTTAGAGGTCAGCTGCCTGATCAAGGGTTCGGAGCTGATCGACCCGCCGTGGCCGGAGGATGCCTGGGAGCGGGCTTCCGAGGACCGCGCGTCGGGGAGGGTGAAGCACTTCAACATGTTCGACACCTGGGTGCAGGCCGCCCCGGCGATCCTGGAATTCCTGGGCCGGCGATGACCTCAGTGACTGTGGATGTGGACTTCGCAGTTCAGCGACGCCTCCAGCGCGGTGTGAATCCGGCTCTCCCCCACCCTTTGCAGGTCGGGCTCGGCCAGCGTCACGTTCACCACATCGAGGCCGTCGGCTCCGGGCGTGCGGGCGACCTGACCGGTCAGACCCAGCCCGGCCAGCACGCCGTGCACATCGTCATCGGTGCCCCGGCTCAGGTAGGTCACCACACCGGCCGCGGGCACGGTGCCGAATGCGTTGGCACACAGTCGCACCCCGATGTCGATGACGTCCGACTCGGTACCGGTGATCAGCAGCCGGGCGATACGGCGGCCCACCGGCATCCCCGCAACGCTGGCGTCAACCACCTCGGCCCCGGATTGGCCGGCCAGGTCACGCAGCGTCGCCATCCCGGCCGTCAACTGCTCGGGGGCCAACTGCCCGGCCGGGTCGACGTCGATGCGCACCACCGCTGTTCTCACGTTCGCGAGCCTAGCCAAATGAGGTGGCAATGACGACAACCGCTGCGAATCCGGCGATCTCGACAGCCTTCTGGCCGGGTTGCACACCCCGACTGCTGAGCCGGGGCGTCGAGGACGGCGCGGGTTACCTGGCCGGTGGTGGCTACCGCGCACTCACCGACCCCGAGGAGCTTCTCGCCGAGGTGAAGCGCAGCGGGCTTCTGGGCCGTGGTGGAGCCGCGTTCCCGCTGGCGGTCAAACTGGCTTCGGTGCGCGAGTCGGCGGTGCGACGCGGCGCCGACGCCGTGGTCATCGCCAACGGCGAAGAGGGCGAGCCGGCGTCGGTCAAGGACCGCTGGCTGCTGCGCAACCGACCGCATCTGGTGCTCGACGGCCTGCGGCTGGCGGCGGCGACCGTGGGCGCCACCCGCGGCTACGTGTACGTCTCCGATCCGGCGTCGGCCCGCAGTGTCGAGGCCGCGCTGAGTGAGATCAGCCCGGAAACCCTTGGCGGACTGTCCGTCAGCGTGTACACCGTGACGCCCGGCTATGTGGCCGGTGAGGAGACCGCGGCCATCCGCGCGATCAACGGCGGACCGGCCAAGCCGACCGACAAGCCGCCGCGCCCCTACCAGAAGGGCGTCGCGCAGCGCCCCACGCTGGTCTCCAATGTCGAGACGCTGGCGAATCTTCCGTACGTGGTCCGGCATGGCGCGGCCGCGTTCCGATCGGTGGGCACCGAATTCTCGCCGGGTACCTTCCTGGCGACGGTGTCCGGTGGCGGCCGGCCGCCGGTGCTCTACGAGTTGCCGCACGGCACCGTGCTCGCCGACCTGATTGACATGCACGGGATTCCGGCCGACCAGGTGCGTGGGGTACTGATGGGCGGCTACTTCGCCGGCGTGTTCAACGCCGAGGTACTGGAGGTCACGCTGGATCACGAGACGCTGCGGGCGGGCGGCAGCGGCCTGGGCTGCGGTGCGATGTCGGTGCTGACCCAGGACTGCCCGGTGGCCGTCGCGGCCTCGGTGCTGGCCTACTTCGGCCGGGAGAACGCCGGCCAGTGCGGGTCGTGTTTCAACGGCACGGCGGCCATGGCGGCGGTGGCCGAGGCACTGCGCGACCAGGTGGCCACCGCCGAGGACGTGGAGCGGCTGGCACGCTGGGCCGGAGTGCTGCCCGGGCGCGGCGCCTGCGGAACCCTGGACGGCGCAACCAATGTGGCGGCCAGCATGGCGACCCAGTTCCCGGAGCTGGTCGCCACCCACCTGGCCGGAGCCTGCGACACCTGCCGCAACGGCGCTTTCCGCGCGATGCGTCCCTACGCGATCGAGGAGGTACCGGCATGAGGGTCCGCCTGGATCGGACACTGTGCGACGGGTTCGGCTACTGCGCCAAGCACGCACCGAAGTATTTCTCGTTGGACGACTGGGGATATGCGTCGATGACCGGCGACGGCCGGGTGGACCCCGGCGACGAGGACGACGTCATGCGTGCCCTGATGGACTGCCCGATACACGCCATCATCGAGATCACCGAGGAAGGCGACGACATATGAGCGCACCCGGACGCCCGCTGCCCACGATCACCCCGGAGAACGAGTTCTTCTGGACGGCCGGCGCCGACGGTGTGCTGCGACTGCAGGAGTGCGGCGACTGCGCCGCGTTGATTCATCCGCCGCAGCCGGTGTGCCGGTACTGCCGCGGCACGAACATCGGCGTGCGCGACGTCTCGGGGCGGGCCACCCTGGCCGGGTTCACCGTCAACCACCGATTCAGCCTGCCCGGCATGCCGGCACCGTATGTGGTGGCGCAGGTGGCGATCGACGAGGACCCGCGAGTCCGGCTGACCACCAACATCATCGACTGTGACCCCGAGCGCCTCGAGCTGGGCCAGCAGGTCGACGTGACATTCGAACAGCACGAAGACGTGTGGCTGCCACTGTTTCGCCCGGCGCCCGATGGCACCGATTCCAAGCCGCTCCCCGACGACGAGATCGCCCCGCAGGACTACGCCCGGCACGTGCGCCCGATGGTGAGAAGCGAGAAGTTCGAGGACAAGGTGGCGCTGACCGGTGTCGGCATGTCCACCCTGGGCCGGCGGCAGATGGTGGACCCGCTGTCGCTGACCGTGGCGGCGTGCCAGGCGGCC
Organism: [Mycobacterium] zoologicum; assembly: GCF_020172665.1. Lineage (GTDB taxonomy): Bacteria > Actinomycetota > Actinomycetes > Mycobacteriales > Mycobacteriaceae > Mycobacterium > Mycobacterium zoologicum. The sequence goes on from NZ_CP083985.1 coordinate 3,732,549, forward strand.
GTCGCCGATGCCGGGCTGAGCCTCGACGACATCGACGGCCTTTCAACCTATCCCGGTGCCGGCCTGCCGGGCCCGTTCGGTGAAGGCGGTGCGACCGCGGTCGAGGCGGCACTGGGTCTGCGACCCACCTGGCACAACGGCGGCCTTGAGACGTTCGGGCCGGGTGGCTCGGTGATCGCCGCCATGCTCGCGGTGGCCACCGGGCTGGCGCGCCACGTGTTGTGTTTCCGCACGCTGTGGGAGGCCACCTACAACGAGCTGATGAAGCAGGGCAAGATCATTCCGCACGGCGGGCGCACCACCAGCTGGCAGATGCCGTTCGGCGGCATCTCGGCGGCGCACACCCTGGCGCAGAACGCCCAGCGGCACTTCCACCGCTACGGCACCACCCGCGAGACGCTGGGCTGGATCGCGCTGAACCAGCGGGCCAACGCCGCACTGAACCCGACGGCGATCTACCGCGATCCGATGACCATGGACGACTATCTGTCCGCTCGGATGATCACCACACCGTTCGGGCTCTATGACTGCGACGTCCCGTGCGACGGCGCGGTGGCGGTGATCGTCTCCGCCGTGGATGCCGCACGTGACCTGGCGAAGCCACCGGTGCTCGTGGAGGCGGTCGGCACCCAGATCATCGAGCGGATCGACTGGGACCAGAGCACACTGACCCACGAGCCGCAGGTGCTCGGCCAGGCCGCCCATCTGTGGTCGCGAACGTCCTTGCGGCCGTCCGACGTCGACGTCGCCGAACTCTACGACGGGTTCAGCTTCAACTGTCTGTCCTGGATCGAAGCACTGGGCTTCTGCGGCATCGGCGAGTCCAAGAGCTTTCTGGACGGCGGTACCAACATCGCCCGCGACGGGGTGCTGCCACTGAACACCCACGGCGGCCAGCTCTCGCATGGCCGCACGCACGGGATGGGGCTGATCCATGAGGCCGTCACCCAATTGCGCGGCGAGGCCGGCGCGCGCCAGGTGTCCGGCGCCCGGGTTGCGGTGGCCAGCAGCGGTGGGCTGACCCCCAGCGGGGTCATCCTGCTGAGGGCCGACACATGAGTGCGGCAGCATGAGCCCGCAGGTGGTGCGCCCCCGCATGGTCGACGCCGGCGGCGTGCCGATGTCGGCGCTGGTAGCCGAGGTGCCCGATCCGCTAGCCGTGGTGGTCGCGCTGCACGGCGGGGGGACCACGTCGGTGTACTTCGACTGCCCGGGCCAGCCTCAGCTTTCGCTGCTGAGAACCGGTGCGGCACTGGGCTATACCGTGATCGCACTGGACCGTCCCGGCTACGGATCGTCGGCGCTGTATCCCGAGGCGCTGGAAGATCCCGCGCAGCGCGTCGAGCTGGCCTATTCCGCCGTCGAGGCGATCCTGGGCGAGCGGGCTCGAGGGGCGGGCCTGTTCGTACTTGGCCACTCCAACGGCTGCGAACTGGCACTGCGAATGGCCGCCGACGACCGGGGCGCCGAGCTGCTCGGACTCGAATTGGCCGGTACCGGGTTGCGATATCACGATGCCGCCCAACAGATCCTGCGTACCGCGGGGCCCGGACGGCGGCCGGTGGGTCTGCGCGACCTGCTGTGGGAGCCGGCCGCGCTGTACCCCGACGCGGTGCGGCGCGGTATCACCAACGCCCCGGACGGGGCGCCGTACGAGACCGCCATGGTGACGCAGTGGCCGCGTATCGACTTCCCGAAGCTCGCGGCACGGGTTTGCGTTCCGGTGCGGTTCACCTTCGCCGAACACGAAAAGGTCTGGCACTCCGACGCCGATGCCCAGCGCGACATCGGCGCGTTATTCACCGGTGCGCCGAGCTTCACCGGCAACGACCAATCGGGCTGCGGACACAACCTCAGCCTGGGTTTCGGCGCCGTGGACTACCACCGTTCGGTGTTCTCATTCGTCAGCGAGTGCGCGGCCGCCACTGCCGCCAGGAATGCGGAGGTCGGTTGATGCGGGTCGGATTCATCGGATTGGGCAGTCAGGGCGCACCGATGGCGCGACGGATCGTCGAGGGCGGATATGCCACGACATTGTGGGCACGCCGCGACGGCACGCTGGAACCGTTCTCCGACACCGAGGCTCGCATCGCCGACTCGCCCGCGGAGTTGGGCGCCCAGAGCGACCTGGTCTGCCTGTGCGTGGTCGGCGACGCCGACGTCGACGAGGTGGTCCGGGGCGACAACGGCGTGCTGGCCGGAATGGCGTCCGGTGGTGTGATCGCGATTCACTCCACGGTGCATCCCGACACCTGCCGGAAACTGGCGACGCACTGCGCTGATCACGGTGTTTCGGTGATCGACGCACCGGTCAGCGGTGGCGGGCCGGCGGCAGCGGCCGGGACCCTGCTGGTGATGGCCGGCGGCGACGCCGACGTCGTCGAAAGGTGCCGCCCGGTCTTTGAGACCTACGCCGATCCGGTGGTGCATCTGGGTGAGCTGGGCTCGGGTCAGGTGACCAAGCTGCTCAACAATCTGTTGTTCACCGCCAATCTCGGTACCGCCGCGACCGCGCTGGCCCTGGGCAAGCAGATGGGCGTTGCCACCGATCGGCTCGCCGAGGTGGTGACCCGGGGAAGCGCCAACAGCTTCGCGCTGAACAGCATCCGGGGTTCCGGCGGCACCCTGGACCGGCTTGCCGGGATGGCCGGGGCGTTGCTGCAGAAGGACGTCCGACTGGTGGCGGATCTGGCGCAGCGGGCCGCTGCGGATCCGGGCGCGGTGCTCGACGCCGCCGATGCGGCGCTGTCACTGATGGATCACCCGCGATGAACCCGGTCGGCGAGCGCCCCTTCCAACGACCTGCCGTTTGTCTTACAGTAGCGGTTATAGTCTGTCGCCCCAGGGAGGTTCGATGACCAAGGCGGAGCTCATCTTCGACCCGTTCTCCGAAGCGTATTACGACAATCCGTTCGACATGTATCGGCGAATGCGCGAGGAAGCGCCGCTGTACTACAACGAGGAACTGGACTTCTACGCGCTCACCCGCCATGCGGACGTGGCCGCGGCGTTCAAGGACTTCGAGACCTACTCGTCGGCTCGCGGCTGCGACCTCGCGATGGTGCGTTCGGGTGAGGTACCGCAGAAGATGATCATCTTCATGGACCCTCCCGATCACCGGCACATGCGCAGCCTGCTCAACAAGGCCTTCACCCCGCGCGCGATGCAGGCCCAGCGCGAGACCGTCGTCGAACAGGTCGAGCGATTCCTTCGCGCCGTCGACCCCGACGGCTTCGACGTGGTGCAGGACTTCTCCGGACCGTTCCCGGTGGAGGTCATCACCCGGATGGCCGGGGTGCCCGAGGAGTACCGCCAACAGGTGCGGCACTGGATCGACACCTCGCTGCACCGCGAGCCGGGGCAGGTCGAGACCAGCGAAGCCGGCATGCAGGCCACCATCGAGACCGCGACCTACTACTACGGGCTGATCCAGGAACGGCGCGCCGACCCGCGCGAAGACATGATCAGCAGGCTGATCGCCGCCGAAATACCCGGCGACGACGGCCAGATGCGCCGTCTCGACGATATCGAGATCACCGGATTCGCCTCGCTGCTCGGGGCTGCCGGCGCGGAAACCGTCACCAAGTTGGTGGGCAGCGCCGCGGTGCTCTTCGCCCGTTTTCCCGACCAGTGGCGCAAGCTGCTCGATGATCGCAGCAAGGTACCCGCGGCCGTCGAGGAACTGCTGCGCTACGAGGGCCCGGTGCAGTACAACGTCCGCTACACCCTCAAGGAGGCACACGTCAGCGGTGGCATCATCCCCGCGGGCAAGCCGGTGTTCCTGATCGGCGCCGCCGCCAACCGCGACCCGGAGGCATTCACCGACGCCGACACCTTCGACATCGACCGGGATCAGACCGAGGCTCAGCACCTGGGCCTGGGCTACGGGATTCACAGCTGCCTCGGCGCGGCGCTGGCCCGGATGGAAAGCGCGATCGCCCTGGAGCGGCTGCTGGACTTCATGCCCCGCTACGAGGTGGATTGGGATGGGCTGCAACGGGTTCACATGCAGAACGTCTCGGGATGGCACAACGTCCCGGTCCGGGTGCTGCGATAGGAGTGGCGATGCCCAAGCGACAGGTAGTGGTCGATTACGGACTGTGCGAGGCCAATGCGATCTGCATGGGCATCAACGCCGAGGTGTTCGACCTCGACGACGACGACACCCTGCACATCCTCAAGCCGGACATCACGCCGGAGACTGAGCGTGACATTCTCGAAGCGGTCCGGCGGTGCCCGCGCCAGGCGCTCTCGATCGTCGAGACCGACTAGCGTCCCGGGAACCCGGACAGGATGACCGCGTTGCAGTCGGCAGCGGACTGCCGCAGTTTCGCGGCGTTCTGGTAGCCCTCGGAGAAGTACCACGCCCGAGCGGCTTCCACCGACTCGAATTCCAGTACCACGGTTTGGTTTCCGTGCCAGTCGCCTTCGAGCAGCTCGGGCTTGGTCTCCACGGCCAGGATCGTCGCGCCCCCGGATGCCATCGTGGGCCCAGCGGCCTTGCCGTAGGCGACCATGCCGGCCGGATCGTTGATCGCCTCGGTCAGGATCACATATCCCTTGGGCGCGTTGGTCATCGGTGCTCCTCAGTCTGTCTGGTCGGTGACATCGTCGATGGCGTGTTCCGGGCACTGCTTGATTGCGTCGCGGACGGCGCTCTCGAACTGCGCCGGCACCTCGTCGACGGTGACCTCGGAGTACCCCTCGGCGGTGATCGAGAACACCTCGGGGCAGATCGTGGTGCAGATCCCGTGCCCGGCACAGCGATCCGGGTCGACCCAGGCCTTCATCGCTTCGCCGCCGGCGTGAACTCCAGATGCAGATCGATCAGGCCGCGCAGGATGTAGGTCGGGATATAACGGTACCGGCGGGCGCCGGGCGGACCGTGCTGCGACTGCGAGACGGTGATCTCCGAGGTGCGATCGAGCAGGCGCTCGATCGCGATCCGGGTCTCGGCCCGCGCCAACGGTGATCCGGGGCAGCTGTGGATGCCACGGCCGAAGGTGATGTGCTGGCGCGCATTTGTCCGCGCGGGGTCGAAGGTATCCGGGTCGGTGAACCGGCGCGGGTCGCGGTTGGCGCCCGCACTGAGCACCATCAGCGTCGTGCCGGCCGGGATTGCAACACCGCCGATCTCGGTGTCATACCGGGCGAGCCGGAAGTCGCCCTTGACCGGGCTCTCGAAACGCAGCACCTCTTCGATGAAGTTCGGGATCAGGCTGCGATCTGCGCGCAGGCGCTGCTGGATGTCGGGCCGCTCCCCGATGATCTTGAGCGCGGAGCCCAAGAGCCGCACGGTGGTCTCCTGCCCGGCCGAATAGACGTTGGTGGCCACCCGGGCCACGTCCATCGGCTCGGGAATCGAGCCGTCCGGGAAGGTCGCCTCGGCCATGCCGCTGAGCACGTCACCGCGCGGCGTGGCGCGGCGGTCGGTGATGTAGTCGGCGAACTTGGCGTAGAGGAACTCCAGCGGGCTGTGCGCCAGCGCTTTGGCGTCGGTGCTGCCGATCCCGCCGCCGACGTTGTGGTGCATGTTGTCGACGAAGTCGTTGCGGTCTTCGGCGGGCACACCGAGCAGGTCGGCGATCACCAAAAGCGTGAAGGGCGAGGCGAATCCGCCGATGAACTCACCGGAGCCCGGCGCCAGGTAGTCGTCGAGCACCTGATCGGCGAGGTCCCACATGGCGTCTTCGTTCTCCTTGAGACGCTTGGGCGTGATCAGCCGCATCAGCAACGCGCGGTGGTTGGTGTGGGTGGGCGGGTCCCTGTCTCTTATACACATCT
>NZ_CP083985.1:3738379-3738483 GCF_020172665.1 [Mycobacterium] zoologicum
AAAAAAAAAAAAAAATAACCGAACTCATAGCATAACATTCGAGATACAATCTGACAATTTATCTACTTAGATCAGTTCGCAGTGATCGCTGCTACGCCACTTGT
>NZ_CP083985.1:3738583-3738676 GCF_020172665.1 [Mycobacterium] zoologicum
GCAGCGGTCTACCCGCGCCACCGACGCGATCGCCCGCCGCAACGGTCGCCCTCGTCCGTTCCTTCTTCTTTTTTTTAATGATCCGGCCACCCA
>NZ_CP083985.1:3738710-4080183 GCF_020172665.1 [Mycobacterium] zoologicum
AGATGTGTATAAGAGACAGGGTCCAGGGTGGGCAGCTGGTCGGAGAACGGCAGCTCGTCGCGATGGGCGTCGATCAGACCCGCCACGGTCTGGCCGCCCAGGTCGCCGTCGAGCGGCACCGGGAAGCCGGGGAACGGGCCCGTCACCGCGATGCACGAGGAGAACTTCTCGGCGTCGCCGGCCACCGCGCAGGCTTCATCCCAGCCGGTCACCATCATCACGTTGTGGTGCGGTTCGCGGGTGATCGGCGACCGCTCGAACAGCGAGCGCAGATAGGGGTACGGGTCGTCGACCACCATCTGGTCGGTAAAGAAGTCGATCGCATCCGGATCCGTCACGATCCGCCTCACTCTCTGGCATGCATTTATTGCTCTCAAAGATGAGAATGTAATTCTCCGCCGGTGACAGACTTTCATACGCCCGGTGAACTCGTCAACGGCGCAGCAATCAGCTGTTCGCCCGCGCCGCCTCGCTCAGGGCGTTCGCCTGGCGCTCCCCCTCCTTGTGGTGGCTCAGCGCCCGAATCTCGACGTCGTGACCCTGCGCGGCGGCCCGCAGCGCGCCCACCGTCGCCTGCTCGCGGGGAACATGGGCGAACGGGTCGAAGGAGTACCAGCGCATCGCGTTCTCGTGGGTCATCTTGTTGATGTCGGAGTCGGGGACGTTGTTCGCGGTCAGGACCTCCCACAGCTCCTCGGGCGCGTTCGGCCACATCGAGTCACTGTGCGGGTAGTCGGCCTCCCAGGCGATGTTGTCGATGCCGATGTCGTGGCGCAGCGTCACTCCGACCGGATCGGAGATGAAGCAGGTCAGGAAGTGGTCCCGGAACACCTCGGAGGGGACCTTGCCGCCGAAGTCCTGCCCGGTCCAGGTCGAGTGCATGTCATAGGTGCGGTCGACGCGCTCGAGGAAGTAGGGGATCCACCCGGTGCCGCCCTCGGACAACGCGATCTTGAGGTCCGGGTACTGCTTGACCGGACGGGACCAGAGCAGGTCCGCGGCGGCCTGCACGATGTTCATCGGCTGCAGGGTGATCATCACGTCCATCGGGGCATCGGGCGCGGTGATGGCCAGCTTCCCCGACGACCCGATGTGCACGTTGAGCACCATGTCGTTGTCGCACAGTGCCTCCCACAACGGGTTCCAGTACTCGTTGTGGAAGCTCGGATAGCCCATCGCGGCCGGGTTCTCGGTGAAGGTCAGCGCGTGCACGCCCTTCTTGGCCACCCGCCGCACCTCCTCGGCGCATCGCTGGGCATCCCAGATCACCGGCAGTGCCATCGGGATGAAGCGCCCGGGGTAGGCGCCGCACCATTCGTCGATGTGCCAGTCGTTGTAGGCCTGCACCAGCGCGACGGAGAAGTCCGGGTCGTCGGTGGCGAACAGCCGCCCGGCGAAACCGGGGAACGACGGGAAACACACCGAGCCCAGGATGCCGCCGGCGTTCATGTCCTTGACGCGCTCGTCGACGTTGTAGCAGCCCGGCCGGATCTCATCGAGGCCCTGCGGCTCCAGGCCGTACTCCTCCTTGGGCCGCCCGGCCACGGCGTTGAGCGCCACATTGGGGATCACCACGTCGCGGAACTGCCAGCTGTCCGACCCGTCCGGGTTGTGCACCAGCCGCGGCGCGTCGTCGAGGTACTTGCGCGGCAGGTGATTGGCGAACATATCGGGCGGCTCGACGATGTGGTCATCGACGCTGACCAGGATCATGTCGTCCTTGTTCACGGCCTTCTCCGATCCGGGCCGGCGCTGCGGGGCCGGCCCAACGACATCTGACAGGTGGCTCCTGCCATGAAAACTATCTTCCCGCTTTGCGAGAATCAACATTCTGACGTGCTCATCGCCGCGGGTCGCCCGACGTGCCGTCGTCGACACCTGCCACCGTTCCCGGGTAACCGGTTCTAGCTGCGAAAACATCCGACTGTTGACCAATCGAGCAAAACATGGAAATCTGTTGGTCAAATATGAGAACGTGATTCTCGCAATGAGGAGTGGTCCATGCGCCTGACACCGCTGACGGAGTCCCAGTGGGACGACGAGGAGGTTCAGCGCGCCCTCGCCCAGGTGCTGACCGCGGACCGGCGCAACCCCCGCGGCGCCGGCAGCGCAATGACCATGCTGGCCCACCACCCGAAGCTGGCCCGGGTGTTTCTCAAGTTCAACGTCGAACTGCTGTACCGCGGAACGCTCCCCGGCCATCTGCGCGAGCTCGCAATCCTGCGAACCGCCTACCGCCGGAACTGTGAGTACGAGTGGGTTCACCACATCACGATCGGCAAGGCAGCCGGCCTCACCGATTCCGACATCGAAGATCTGCAGCACGGCGCGGGACGTGACGAACTGCATCAGGCAGTGGTGACCGCGGCCGACGAGCTCGAGGAGACCTCCCGGCTCTCGCCGGCCACCGAGGCGGTCCTCACCAAACACCTTGACGAGCACCAGTTGATGGAACTCGTGTTCACGGTCGGCTGCTACAGCATGCTGGCCATGGCCTTCAACACTTTTGGCGTTGAACTCGACGAAAAACCCGAAGCAGAGAGGTAATTCCGTGGCACATTTCCCCAAGCCCGCAGCCGGGAGCTGGACGCAGTCCTATCCCGAACTCGGGACCGATCCGGTCGACTACAAGAGCTCGACCGACCCCGAGCACTACGCACTGGAGCAGCAGGCGATCTTCAAGCGCACCTGGCTCAACGTCGGGCGCGTCGAACGGCTCCCCAAGGCAGGCAGCTACTTCACCCGGGAACTCCCGTCGGTGTGCAAGGGCACCTCGATCATCATCGTCAAGGGTAAGGACGGCGTGGTCCGGGCGTTCCACAACATCTGCCGGCACCGCGGAAACAAGCTGGTGTGGAACGACTTCCCCAACGAGGAGACCGAGGGCACCTGCCGTCAGTTCACCTGCAAGTACCACGCCTGGCGCTACAGCCTGGAGGGCGACCTCACCTTCATCCAGCAGGAAGGCGAGTTCTTCGACGTCGACAAGAGCCAGTACGGACTGGTCGGCGTGCGCTGCGAGGTGTGGGAGGGCTTCATCTTCGTCAACTTCGACGACAACGCCGGGCCGCTCAACGAGTACCTCGGCCCGCTGGCCAAGGGCATCGAGGGCTACCCGTACCACGAGATGACCGAGGTCTACTCCTACCGGGCCGAGATCGGCAGCAACTGGAAGCTGTTCATGGACGCTTTCACCGAGTTCTACCACGCGCCGATCCTGCATCAGGGGCAGTACACCAAGGAGGAGGCCGCCAAGATCCAGGCCACCGGATTCGAGGCGCTGCACTACGAACTGTCCGGTCCGCACTCGGTGATCTCCACCTGGGGCGGGCAGTCGCCGCCGGCCGACCTGAACATGGTCAAGCCGATGGACCGCACGCTGCGCAGTGGACTGTTCGGCCCGTGGGACAAGCCCGACATCGAGGGACTGGATTCCCTTCCGCCGGGTGTGAACCCGTCGCGGGCGCCGAAGTGGGGAATCGACTCGTTCGTGTTCTTCCCCAACTTCATGGTGCTGCTCTGGGAGCCGGGCTGGTACCTGACCTATCAGTACTGGCCGACCGCTGTCGACAAGCACATCTTCGAGGCCAGCCTGTACTTCGTACCGCCGCGCAATGCGCGCGAACGCCTCGCCCAGGAGCTGGCCGCGGTGACCTTCAAGGAGTACGCGCTGCAGGACGCCAACACCCTGGAAGCCACCCAGACCATGATCGGCACGAACGTCGTCGACCAATTCCTGTTGTGCGACCAGGAGATCCTGCTGCGCCACCTGCACAAGACCGCCAACGACTACGTCAACGACTACGTCAAGACCCAGAAGGAGCACGCCAATGGCGCTACCCGCTGACTTCGCCGACCTGGAGCCCCACATCGACTGGGACCTGGCGACCGAACCGGAGCGTTACGCCAAGCGGTTGGCCTCGACCATGGCCGAGATGCAGACGTTCTACGACGCCGCGTTCCCGCGGCTGCAGGACGCGATCACCTACATGGACAAGTTCGACCTGGACGATCTGCCCGATGATGCCCGCTCGCTGATGCACATCATGCAGTCTTTGGTGATGGTGTCATTCCCGATCGAGGCCTGGAAGCAGGCCCGCGTCCCGGACAGCGGTGCGGCATGGATCGACTGCATCAAGGAACCGGTCGTCTGAGCGTGTTGACGCTCAAGGCAGCCGGCCTGCTCGACGTCGACTCCGGTGAGATCATCCGGCCCGGTGTCATCCGGGTCGAGGGCGAGAAGATCGTCGGTATCGGCGGTCCGGTGTCCGAGGCCGACGGCGAGGTGCTCGATCTCGGCGATCTGATCCTGCTGCCGGGGTTGATGGACATGGAGGTCAACCTGCTGATGGGCGGGCGGGGCGAAAACCCCGGCCTGTCACAGGTGCAAGACGATCCACCGACCCGGATGCTGCGTGCGGTGGGCAATGCCCGCCGCACGCTGCACGCCGGTTTCACCACGGTGCGCAACCTGGGGTTGTTCGTCAAGACCGGCGGGTACCTGCTCGATGTCGCACTGGGCAAGGCGATCGACGCCGGCTGGATCGAGGGGCCCCGGGTGGTGCCGGCCGGCCACGCGATCACCCCGACCGGCGGCCACCTCGATCCGACCATGTTCGCCGGCTTCATGCCCGGCGTGCTGGAGCTGACCGTCGAGGAGGGCATCGCCAACGGTGTCGACGAGATCCGCAAGGCGGTGCGCTACCAGATCAAGCACGGCGCCCAGCTGATCAAGGTGTGCTGCTCGGGCGGTGTGATGTCGTTGACCGGCGAGGCCGGCGCGCAACACTATTCGGACGAAGAGCTGCGGGTGATCGTCGACGAGGCACACCGGCGCGGCCTGCGCGTGGCCGCGCACACCCACGGTGCCGAGGCGGTCAAACACGCGGTGGACTGCGGAATCGACTGCATCGAACACGGATTCCTGATGGACGACGAGGCCATCGCGATGCTCGTGGAGCACGACCGCTTCCTGGTGACCACCCGGCGGCTGGCCGAGGCCATGGACGTGTCCAAAGCCCCGGCGGCGTTGCAGGACAAAGCCGCCGAGATGTTCCCGAAGGCCCGCACCTCACTCAAGGCGGCCTACGAGGCTGGGGTCAAGATCGCCGTCGGCACCGACGCTCCGGCGATCCCGCACGGCCGTAACGCCGATGAACTGGTCACGCTGGTCGACTGGGGTATGCCGCCGGCCGCCGTGTTGCGGGCCGCGACGGTGACCGCCGCCGAGCTGATCAACGCAGCCGATCGTGGTCGACTGGCCGAGGGCCTGCTCGCCGACATCATCGGGGTGCCCGGAGACCCGTTGTCCGACATCACCGTTACCCGCAACGTTTCCTTCGTCATGAAAGGCGGCAAAGTCTATGTCAACAAGAACTGACGAGCTCGTCGAGATCCAGCAGTTGCTGGCCCGCTATGCGGTGACCATCACCCAAGGCGACATCGACGGACTGGTCGGGGTGTTCACCCCCGACGGCACCTACAGTGCATTCGGCGAAACCTATTCCCTGGACCGGTTTCCGGTGCTGGTCGAGGCCGCACCCAAGGGGCTGTTCATGACCGGCACCCCGGTGATCGAACTGAACGGCGACAGCGCCACCGGCACCCAGCCGCTGTGCTTCATCGATCACGCCAGCCATGACATGCGGATCGGCTACTACAACGACACCTATGTCCGCACCGCCGACGGCTGGCGGTTGAAGACCCGCGCGATGACGTTCATCCGGCGCAGTGGCGACCATGATTCGGGGCGCCCGCACGCGGTGGGACGGCCCTCCTCCCAGTGAATATCGCCCAATTCCAAGAAGATCTGCGCTCCTGGCTCGCCGAGAACGACTTGAGCCCCGGCCCCGATCACTCACTGAAGGGCCACATCGACCAGTTCGCCCGGGTGCAGGCCGCGCTGTATGAAGCCGGCTGGATGCGCTACGGCTGGCCCGAGGAGGTTGGCGGGCTGGGTGGTCCACCGATCCTGCGGGCGATCGTCGGTGAAGAGGTCGTAGGCCGCGGCCTGGCCGAGCCGGGCCCGTACTCGATGCTGGAAGTGCTGGCGCCCACCATGATCGACTACGCGTCGCCCGAGTTAGCCGCCGAGATGGTGCCGCTGCTGCTGTCGGGCCGCGAGCACTGGTGCCAGGGGTTCTCCGAGCCAGGGTCCGGCAGCGACCTGGCGTCGCTGAGCACTCGCGCCACCCCGGACGGCGACAACTGGATCATCAACGGGCAGAAGGTCTGGACGAGCTTCGCCCAGTACTCCCGACGCTGCATCCTGCTCACCCGCACGGCCCCGGGGCATGACGGCATCACCGCGTTCTTCGTCGACATGGACTCTCCCGGCATCACCGTGCGGCCACTGCACACCATGCACGGCGTCGACGAGTTCTGCGAGGTGTACTTCGACGACGTGGTGGTCGCCGGTGATCGCATGCTCGGCAAACCCGGCGACGGCTGGCGGCTGGCGATGGACCTGTTGCCGTTCGAGCGGTCCACCTGCTTCTGGCAGCGGATCGCATACCTGTACTCCCGCTTCGACGACTTGATCGCCCAGCTGGCCGCGCGCGGTGACACCGACGACTCCGCCATGGGCGCAACCTATCTGGCACTGCATACGCTGCGCTGCCGATCGGCTGCCACCCAGCACCGGCTGGCCGGCGGAACCCGGCTGGGCCCGGAAACCTCGATCGACAAGGTGCTGCTGGCCGGCACCGAGCAGCAGCTCTACGACACCGCGCGCGACCTGCTGCCCGGGGTCATCGAACTCGACGAGTCACGCTGGCGCACCGAGTATCTGTATTCGCGGGCGGCCACCATCTACGGCGGCACCTCGGAGATCCAGCGCAACATCATCGCGCGCCGGCTGCTGGATCTGGGTAAGGAGTGAGCATGACTCTTGGGACCACCGGAACCGATGCCGCATCGGTCGCACTGCTGGAAGACGCCCTGCGCAAGACCATGGCCTCAGCTTCCGGCCCGGCGCTGGATCAGGCGCTGGGCGAACTCGGTTGGGCGGAGATGCTTTCCGAGGACCCGGATCTGGCCATTCCACTGGTGTTCCGGCTGCTCGGGGAGACCGGGGCGCACGCCTCGGTGCTCAATGACGTGATCCTGGAGACCATCGACGGACTACCCGGCGGCACTCCCCCGATGCCGTATGCCGGTGGCAACTGGGTGATCTGGGAACGCACCGAACGCGAGGGCAATCCGATCCTCGGCGGGCTTCCGCTGCTCGAGATCCCCGGCGGGGAGCAGATGCGCCTGGGTGAGGCCCGGCGCGCGGTGGGGTGGTGGCTGGTCGGCTCGGCCCGCGCGATGCTGGACCTGGCCCGCCAACACGCACTGGATCGGGTGCAGTTCGGCAAACCGATCGCCTCGTTCCAGGCCGTTCGGCACCGGCTGGCCGAGACCCTGGTCGCCATCGAGGGGGCCGAGGCCACCCTGTCGGTGCCCGGCGCCGACAGCCCGGACCTGATCGCGATGCTGGCCAAGGCGGCGGCCGGCCAAGCCGCGCTGACCGCGGCCAAGCACTGCCAGCAGGTACTCGGCGGGATCGGCTTCACGGCCGAGCACGAACTGCACCACCACATCAAGCGCGCCCTGGTGCTCGACGGCCTGCTCGGCAGCACCCGGGAGCTGACCCGTCAGGTCGGGCGGGGGCTGCGGGCCCGCGGCTCCGCCCCGCGGTTGGTGCAGCTGTAGCCCCGCCCTTCGCCGCCCTTCGCCGCCCGTCCCCGCCCTTCCCCAGCGTGCACTAACGTCCACCCCGACCTGGGGAAATGCCGGACCCTTGTGCACGCTCGCGCCAAAGGGGGGGCCAAGGGATGGGGCGCTGGGTCTAGCGCGGTAGGCCCAGCACCCGCTGGGCGATGATGTTGCGCTGAATCTCCGAGGTTCCTCCGGCGATGGTCCCGGAGAAGCTGCGCAGGTAGCGGTCGAACCAACTGCTGGTCGCGTGGTCCTCGTTCATCGGCGTGTAGGCCCCCGAGACCGCCGGGTGAGCCAACGCGCCGGAACCGGCCGCGTCCAGAGCGTGCTCGGCGCCGGTCTGAACCGCCTCGGAGCCGAGTAGCTTGAGCACCGACAGCGCCGCGACATCCTGCTCGCCGCGCGCTGCCTGGGCCAGCGCCACCGAGCCGAGCAGGCGTAGCGCCTGGTTGTCCATCAACATGGTGGCGAAGTGGTCGCGGTCCAGCGGCCTGACCGGACGGAAGTCGTGGATCAGGTCACGCAGCCGGTCGGCGAAGCTCATCCACAGCAGGGTGCGTTCGTGCCCGAGCGAGCCGTTGGCCACCCCCCAACCGCCGTTGAGTGGCCCTACCAGGTTCTCCGCGGGCACTTTCACGTCGGTGAAGAACACCTCGTTGAAGTCGATGTCGTCATGCGCGCACGCCGAGGCGAACGGGCGGCGCACCACGCCGGGCGCGTCCGTTGGGATCAGCAACACACTGATTCCCTTGTGCTTGGGGGCATCCGGGTCGGTGCGCACGAACGTCAGCAGCACGTCGGCATCATGTGCTCCGGAGGTCCACACCTTCTGGCCGTTGACCACGAAATGGTCGCCGGTCAGTACCGCGCGGGTCTGCAACCCGGCGAGGTCCGAGCCGGCGCCCGGCTCACTCATGCCCAGCGATGCGCTGATCTCGGCCCGCAGGATGGGCACCGCCCAGCGCCGCTTCTGCTCGTCGGTGCCGAACGAGAGCAATGACGCCGCGATGATGCCGACGCCCTGCGGGTTGAAGCTGGGATAGATCCGCCGCCGCGACAGTTCCTCGGAGTGCACGTACTGCTGCAGGATCGTGGCGTTGCGGCCGCCGAACTCCGGCGGGTTTCCCGGCAGCAGCCAGCCGTTGTCGAACAACAGCCGCTGCCAGCGACGCGCCCATTCCGGCACGTGGGAGCACGATCGGGAACGTTCGATCGTGTCGGCCTCCGCGGGCAGGTTCTCATCGAGGAACGCGGCGAACTCCGCGCGGAAGTTCTCGACATCGGCATCGAAGGTGAGTTGCACCGACACTCCTCGGCTCGGAATTTTGCGGGTCCACTTCCATAGACGCGACCATGAGAATATCATTCTCGGATGGAGAAGTTACAATCTCGCAAATGTGGGGGCAGCGCCGGTGCGGCGCACAGTAGCAGAGTTACCGTCCAGTACAGTTGCCTCATGCCCCGGTTGCCACACACCCTTACGGAGGGCTGGTGAGCAGCCCCAGCGAAGAGCCCGCCTGGAAACAGCGCGCGGTCGAACGCTCCATCAAGACCGCGAAAATCCGCGCGGCGCAACGCGTCCAGCGTTTTCTGGATGCCGCACAGTCGATCATCATCGAGAAGGGCAGCACCGACTTCACCGTCCAGGAGGTCGTGGACCGCTCACGCCAGTCGCTGCGCAGCTTCTACCTGCAGTTCGACGGCAAGCATGAGCTGCTGCTGGCCCTGTTCGAAGACGCTCTGAGCCGCGCGGCCGACCAGATCCGCGCCGCCACGGCCAATCACCCCGACCCGATCGAACGCCTCAAGGTCGCCGTGGAGTTGCTGTTCGAGTCCTCGCGCCCGGACCCGGCGGCCAAGCGTCCGCTGTTCTCGGACTTCGCCCCCAGCCTGCTGCTGACCCACCCCGCCGAGGTCAGGGTCGCCCACGCCCCGCTGTTGTCGCTGCTGTCCGAACTGACCGAACAGGCGGCCGAGGCCGGCCAGTTGCGCCCCGGCGCCAACCCGCGGCGGGTCGCGGCGATGATCATGCAGACCGTGCTGTTCAACGCCCAATCCAGCCCCGCCTCAACCGATCCTGCGGTCAACCCGCTTACCGCGGACGAGGTCTGGGACTTCTGCGCCTACGGCTTCGGCCGTACCTGATCCGCACCACCACCACCCGCGCGCCCGATCGCATCGGCACCGTGGGGGTCTTGTCGCGCCCGAACCTGGACAAGGGATGACGAAGCGCATACTCTCATCTGCAAACCCAATTATCGATAAATGAGAGCGGGATTATCTATGTCGGCGGTTTATCGGGTCGTCCAGTGGACGACGGGCAACGTCGGCAAGAGTGCGGTCCGGGCGATCGCGGCCAATCCCGACTACGAACTCGTCGGGCTCTTCTCCTGGTCGCCGGAGAAGGTCGGCCGCGACGCCGGGGAACTCGTCGGCATCGACCCGCTGGGCGTCACCGCGACCGATGACGTCGCGGCGCTGCTGGCGCTCAAACCGGACTGCGTGGTCTACAACCCGATGTGGATCAACGTCGACGAGCTGGTGGCGATTCTGTCGGCGGGCGTGAACGTGGTGACGTCGGCGTCGTTCATCACCGGGCACAATCTCGGCGCTGACCGGGACCGGCTGGAAAAGGCCTGTCTCGACGGCGGTTCCACGCTTTTCGGGTCCGGGGTCAGTCCGGGCTTCGCCGAGTTGCTGGCGATCGTAGCTGCCACGGGCTGCGACCGGGTCGACAAGGTCACCATCACCGAGACCGCCGACACCACCCTGTATGACTCCCCCGACACCGAGCGCCCGGTGGGATTCGGCACCGCGATCGACGACCCCGGCCTGGCACCGATGGCCGCCAACGGGACGGCGGTCTTCGCCGAAGCCGTTCGGCTGGTGGCCGACGCCATCGGGGTGGAACTCGACGAGATCACCTGCGTGGCCGAATACGCTCAGACCACAGCGGATCTGCCGATGGCGTCGTGGACGATCCCATCAGGTCACGTGGCCGGTGTGTTCGCCAGTTGGCAGGGAATCGTCGGCGGAAAGACCGTGATCGACATCAACGTGCGGTGGCGCAAGGGCCAGGCGCTGGAGCCGGACTGGCAGCTGGGCGGCGACGGCTGGAAGATCACCATCGATGGGCGCCCGACAGTCAACCTGCAGGTGGGCTTCACCCCGCCGCAGGACATGATCGAAACCGCCACCTGCATCGATGATTTCTTCGAGCTCGGTCACATCATGACTGCGATGCCGCCGATCAACGCCATCCCGGCCGTGGTCGCCGCCGAGCCGGGCATCGCCACCTACAACGATCTGTCACTGACCCTGCCGCGCGGCCGGGCTCACCAGAGATAGATAGCCAGCACCGACGCCCACAGCAGCGCCTGCCAGGCATCGGTGGCCCGGCGCAGCCACACCGGTGCGGTGCGCACCTCCATGAAGTTGGAGATGATCAGCCGGACCTTGACGGCCGAGAGCGCGATCACCAGGACAGTGATTCCGACACTCGGCTCGACGTGCCGGCCCGCCGGCGAGAGCCACCACGACACGACGGTGATGGCCACCAACCCCAGCCAGGTCAGCGTGGTCAGGCGATCGGGCCGATGCGCGAACATCGATTGGTCGGTCAACGTCATTCACCTCATCACGTAGAGCAGCGCGAAGATCACGACCCAGAGCAGATCGACCATGTGCCAATAGGTCGCGCCCTGCTCGACCATGCTGACCCGGCCTCGGCGCGGGTTGCGCAGGTCGCGGATGACCACGCCGAGGATGAGCAGTCCCAGCGCCACATGGAACAGGTGCACCCCGGTCAGCACGTAGTAGAAGCTGAAGAAGGTGCTGGAATTGGTGTAGCCCGCCTGTATCTCGGCGGTCCACTCGTAGACCTTGATCACCGCGAACAGCGCACCGCATCCCATTCCGGCGCCGATGAGGCCGATAGCACCCGAGCGGTTGCCGGCCCGGGTGGCGTGCACGCTCTGCACGATCAGCCACGAGCTGGTGATCAGCACGACGGTGTTGACCACGCCGAGGGTGATGTTGAGGTGCTGCTGGTCGGCCAGGAACTCCGCGGGTGCCTTCGCGCGGAACACCATGTAGGCCAGGAAGTAGCTGCCGAAGATGAACAGGTCGCCCAGCACCATGAACCACATGTGCCCGTCACCGGGAAGATGTGTTGTCCGGGGCCGCGTTTCGGTTCGGTGGAAGGTGGTCGTGGCTTGATCGGTCATCAATGCGCCCCCGCTTCTAGACGATCGGTGGAGAGTCGAGCGGCTCACGGGCGCCGATCACCTGAAGGAAGGCGATCAGTGCCCCCAACCAGAGGCAGAACACGACCACGGCGATGTAGAACGTGATGATCCCGTTCCAAGCGAACGCGCCGGAGTCGAACAGCCACATCTGGCTGGCGATCACCTCGGTGACGATCTGCCAAATGCTCACGTAGGCGAACCATTTCGGGAAGATGTTGTTCTTGTCGTAGAAGATCGCGATGGCCAGGCTGAAGTAGGCGGCGGTGAAGCAGCCCAGCGAGCCGTTGTAGGACAGCAATCCCAGGTCGTAGAAGAGCCGCACCAGCTCCGGGTCGCGGTCTGTCCGGAACGCCCCGAGCGAGTAGCACAGGATCACCAGCTGGAAGCCGGGTACGGCGCCGACTGCCATCCCACCGATATAGCCGTAGGCCAGAACCGAACCCGACGACATCCGCAGCATGTGGTAGCCGACCAGGCCGTTGGAGATCGCCGCGCCACCGGTGATGGCCAACAGCAACACGAAACCGATGTGCATGGTCGTCGCATGCTGGGCGAACCAGGCCTGCATCTCCTCCGGGCCCACGTCGGGCCGCGGCGGTGGCGTGATCCGGCCCAGCAGACACACCCCGAGGCCCATCAGCCCGTAGAACACCACGAATATCCACCACACCAGCCGCACATCGGGTTTGCCCGCGTCGGGCGGCGGGGTGGCCTGGATGTCGTCGCCGTAGAGCAGGGTGGCGACGTTCACCGCAGCACGCCCTCGGCAACGCCCTGCCGGTACAGCGCATCTCGCAGCGCGAAGAACATCGCGAAGACGAACACCGCGAATGCCCCGTTGCGCACCCAGAAGGAGATCAGGCCGTCCCAGGCCAGCGGCCCGGTCTTGAACACGGTGGCCATAACCGACGGCAGCATGGCCAGCGCGGTGACCACCGACAAGTGGGCCACCCAGCGCGGGAAGACCGGATCAGGCCCGCGGTCGGCGTAGACGGCGCACGCCAGCATGGCGAACTGCCCGACGATCATGCCGACCGGTGCGATAAACGACATCCAGGCCAGATCGTTGAGCGCCTCGATGACCTCGGGGCTGCGGTCGGAGCGAAACGCCGCCACCCCGAAGAAGATGTTGGACAGCGCGAAAAGCGTTGCGCCACTGACCACTGCAGCCAGATATCCGTAGGCGAACACGTGACTCTGGCCCGACATCCGTTTCATCTGGCCGACGATCAGCACCAGGAACGGCACGATCATGATGCCGCAGAGGTTGAATCCGACCATGCTGAGCCGGATCCAGGCCCGGTGCTGGTCGTAGAACTCGGCCACCTGCGCCGCCGACATGGCCGGTGACATCGGCGGGAAGAACCCGGGAAAGGCAAAGAACAGTGCGAGCAGCAGCGCTCCTACCGCCGGGCCGGACCACAGCAACACCAACTGGGCGCGGAATGCCGCTGCCCGCGGGGTCTCCTCCGCCTCGGCGAGCATCTGCATGGCACTCAACCCCTTCCACCCCTAGCCGATCGGCTACTGGCGAAGATAGCCGATCGGCTATCCGGCAGTCAACGCCCGGCGGCGAAGTCATCGCGGCGCGATGAATCGCTTGGTGAGCCTGAGCAATTGGGCACGCAAAGTCTCGTCGTCGATCTCGCCGACCAGGGGATGCATCACCCCGACCGCGATGGCGCCCGACAACATCGCCGCCGATACGACGGCGTCGTCGCCCTCCTCGCCGACCAGCACCCCGTACAACCGCGCGATGAACTGCTGGAACGGCTGATGCTCGGCCAACAGCCGCACGATCACCGGATCGAATTGCAGAGTGCTCGCCGCGCCACGCCTGCGTACCGTCACGTCGATGACACCCTCGAGCAGCAGTTCCCGGGCCCTCGGCGGGCTCTGCTCGGCTTCGGCCAGCTCGAGTGCCTCCTCCAGCTCGCCCAGTTCCCGCTCGGTGAGCGCGACCACGATCTCCTCTTTGGTCTTGAACTGGTGGTAAACAGCGGCTTTGGTGACCCCGATGATGTCGGCGATCATCTGCAGTGACGTCCCGCCTACACCGTTCTCGCCGATCAACGCCAGCGCGGCATCGAGGATGCGGGTCTGCGCGGCGCTGCGGGTGATGAAGCGGAACCCGCCGGCGGCGGGAGTGAACGTCATGCGACGAGAGTAGCCAATCGGCTAGTCGGCCAACAGCCGATCGGCCGCAGAGTACGGATCGTCGTCGCCGTCGGCGACACGCTCAGCGAGCCGGTCCAGCTCGGGGTGGCCGCGCAGCCGGGTGTGGGCCAGCGACAGGATCTGTGACCGCGACCGCGCCACCCGGCGTTCGCGGCTGTCGGTGCGGTGGTGGGCCGCGATCGCCTCCACCAGCTCGGTCACACCTTCACCCTGCGAGGCGATCAGGGTGAGGATCTGCACGCCCGACGAATGCAGTTCGGTCTTGAGATCACGGACGGTCTGGGCGGCACCCTCGCGGTCCGCCTTGTTCACCACCACCAGGTCGGCGACCTCGAGCAGACCAGCCTTGGCGGCCTGAATAGCGTCTCCGGCACCGGGATTGAGCACCACGACGGTGGGATCGGCGATCGCGGCCACCTCGACCTCGGATTGACCGACACCGACCGTCTCCAGCAGCAGCACGTCATAGCCCAGGGCCGCGAGCAACCTGATGGCCGCGGGCACCGCAGCCGACAGCCCCCCCAGGTGGCCGCGGGCGGCCAGCGAGCGGATCAACACCTGCGGGTCGTTGACGTGGGCGGCCATCCGGATGCGATCACCCAGCAGCGCACCGGAACTGAACGGCGATGACGGATCGACCGCCAGCACGGCCACCCGCAAACCCTGTTGGCGGTATGCGGTGACCAGCGCGCTGACCGTGGTGGACTTGCCCGCACCCGGAGGCCCGGTCACCCCGATCACCCGGATCGCCCCCGGCGCGAGCAGATCGAGGACCTCGGCGCGCCGATCACCTTCGACCAGACTGAGCAGCCGGCCGGCAGCGCGGACGGACCCGCCGCGCGCCGCAGCGAGCAACTCGGCGATCGTCATCGCAGACATCAATTCTTGTTCGCGGTGAGCCGATCGATGATCGTGTTGAAGTCGTCGGTCTGAAACGACTGGTCTTCGGCCATATTCGCAAAATCCAAGGTGGCCAGCACGGCCCGCTCCAAGTGGATGTTGAGCAACCGCTTGGTGCTCTCCACCGCCTGGCGCGGCAGTTCGGAGATGCGCTGCGCACACGAGATCGCCTCGGCCAGCGGGTCTTCCACCACGTGGTTGGCCAGACCCAACTCCACCGCGCGGGCCGCCGGAATGCGGGCGCCGGTCAGTGCATACTCCTTGGCCTGCAGCAGACTCATCTGCAGCGGCCAGGTCAGCGGTCCGCCGTCGGCGGCCACCAGGCCCACCTGCACGTGCGGGTCGGCCAGATAGGCGGAGTCGGCCATGTAGACGATGTCGCTCAGCGCGACCAGGCTGCAGCCCAACCCGACCGCGGGTCCGTTGACCGCGGCGATCACCGGTTTGCGGCAGCGCGCCATACCCAGCACGATCTCACGGCCGTGCAGAATCGTCTTGGCGCGCAGCGCCGCATCACCACGCAGTTCGTCGAGGTAGGCGAAGTCGCCGCCGGCGGAGAAGGCCCGGCCGTTGCCGGTGATCACCGCTGCCCGGGCGTCGTGGTCCTCGTCGAGCTGCGCCCAGACCTTCGCCAGCCCGGTGTGCAGCGCGTCGTTGACGGCGTTGAGCGCGTCGGGGCGGTTGAGGGTGATGATGCGCAGCGGGCCCTCGGCGCGCACCTCGATCTCAGCGGGCAGGTCATACATATCCAACTCCTTCAACGTTCTACAGCCCCAGTATTCGGCCGGCGATGATGTTCTTCTGAATCTGCGAGGTCCCGCCCATCACGCTCTGGGCACGACTGTAGAGATACGCGCTGAGCAGATCGGGGTCATCGGTGCCGCCGACCGCCAGCGCGGCGTGCCCGACCGACTGTTCCACCCAGGTCATCAGCAGCTTGTCCAGTGATCCCTCCGGACCGTGCGAGAGCCCGTCGAGCTGCTCGGACAGCCGACGACGTACGTGCAACCGCAACATTTCGGTTTCCACTGCCGCCCAGGCTAATTCCTCGGGGACGTCGGTACCCTCGCGGCCGACTCGAGTCGCCATCTGGCGAACCAGCTTGCCGTAACGAGCCGAGTACCCCAGAGTCGACGGTTCCCGCTCATGGCCGACCACGGTCATCGCCAGCGCCCAGCCCTCCCCCGGCTCACCGACCATCTGACTCGCCGGTACCGTGGCGCCGTCGAAGAGCACCTGACCGAATTCGGTGGTGACCCCGTTGATCATCTTCAGCGGCCGTTGCTCGATGCCAGGCTGGTGCATGGAGATGATGAACGCCGAGATGCCCCGGTGCCGCGGAGCGTCCTTGTCGGTGCGGGCCAGCAGCAGGCACCAGTCGGCGACGTCGGAGTAGCTCGTCCAGATCTTGTGCCCGTGAATGACGTAGTCATCGCCCTCGCGGGTCGCGGTGGTGGTCAGCGAGGCCAGGTCCGATCCGGCCCCGGGTTCGGAGAAGCCCTGGCACCAGCGCTGTGTTCCGTCGATCATGCCGGGCAGGAAGCGTTGCTGCAGTTCCTTACTGGCGTGGCGGCCCAGCCCGACCACCAGATAGCCCAGGCTCGGCCGCGGCGGGGCACCGGCGGCCGCCAGTTCCTCGTCGACGATGACGTCATAGACCGGGGGCAGCTCGTGGCCGCCGTATTCCTTCGGCCAGGACGCGCCGAAGAAGCCGGCCGCATACAGGGCCTGATGCCACTCGCCCTGGCGCGCCCAGTACTCGTCGTCTCCGGCGGTGGGAAAGGTGCCGGCCTGCTCGGCCAGCCAGGCCCGAAGCCGGCCGCGGAAGTCGGCTTCGTCGGGTGAGTCACGAAAGTCCATCAGCGATCTCCCTCATCGTCACGGGCCAGAGGCCGGTCGAAGTCAGCGCGCGCCGCAGGTACACGTGCGCAAGACATTCCCAGGTGTTACCGATGCCGCCATGCACCTGTATCGCGGTCTCACAGACCGTCCGCGCGGTGCGCGCGCAATAGACCTTCGCGATACGGGCGGCGTGTACCGCCTCGGCGCCGGGGGCCTCGTCCACCGACCAGGCGGCGTGCCGCAGCACGCTCACCGACCCCTCGATCAGCGCCAGCCCTTCGGCCAGCAGGTGGGCGATGGCCTGATAGCTCCCGATCGGCTTGCCGTACTGCTCACGGATCTTGGCGTAGTCGCACGCCAGCGCATGGGCGCCGCGCGCGGTTCCGACCAGATCCGCAGACGTGGTCACCAGCGCCAGCGCCTGCCAGCGCGCGGCGTCCTCGGCGCTGAGTTCGCCGGCCGGTTTCCACGCGCCGGCCGGCTCGGCCCCGGATCTGGTCAGGTCCGCCCCGGATCGCGCGTCGCCCACCGCGGCGGTCAGCACCGCTCGGTCGCGTACCGTCACGGCCTGCGCGGCGGTGCGGGCATCGACGGCGGTCTCGTTGAACGCGGCGGTGGCCGGATCCGCACCCAGTGCCACGTGCCGACCCAGATCGTCGGCGAGCACCGGGCCGAGGAACGGCACGTCGACCAGTCCTCGTCCGAACTCCTCGGCGACGATCGCTACCTCCACCCCCGACGCGCCATCGGACCGCAGCGAACGCCAACCTGTTTGGGCGACAGACC
Organism: [Mycobacterium] zoologicum; assembly: GCF_020172665.1. Classification (GTDB taxonomy): domain Bacteria; phylum Actinomycetota; class Actinomycetes; order Mycobacteriales; family Mycobacteriaceae; genus Mycobacterium; species Mycobacterium zoologicum. The sequence continues at coordinate 3,756,365 of NZ_CP083985.1, forward strand.
TTTCCAGCCTTGTCAGGCGACTCTCGTCATCGAGTTCAGCGACCGAGCCGGGCCCCAGATCGTCGGCGAGCTTGGCTGCGGCCTCCCGCAGTTGTCGCTGCTCAGCATTCAGCCGGACATCCATAGGCGCTCCTTCAGTAATCGACGCAACAGCTTTCCGGATGGCAACCGGGGGATCTCGTCGACGATCACCACCCGGCGCAGACGTTTGTAGGACGCGAGGCGATCAGCCACCAGCGTCGCCAGTTCGGTATCGCTGACCGGTGCGCGCAGCGCAACCGCCGCGACGACGGCTTCCCCGTCGCACGCGTCGGGCACCCCGAACACGCCGCAGTCCGCGACGGCCGGATGCTCGTGCAGTACCGCTTCGATCTCGGCGGGGGCGACCTGAAACCCGCGGACCTTGATCATCTCTTTGCAGCGGTCGGTGATCCGCAACCAGCCGTCGTCGTCGAGATAGCCGACGTCGCCGGTGTGAAACCAGCCGTCGCGCACGACTTCCGACGTCGCCTCATCCGGAAGATAACCGGCCATCAGCGAGTCGGACCGGGCCAGGATCTCGCCGGGGACACCGGGAGGCAGCGGCGCGCCGGTGTCTTCGGCATCGGGGGCCACCACCTGCACGTCGACCCCGGGCACCGGCCGTCCGACGGCGTCGAGGCGCGCCGTACCGGCCGTACTGCACGCGATCACCGGCAGCTCACTGGTGCCGTAGGCCGGCACGATCGGCACGCCGGTGCGCCGGGTGACCTCCTCGGCGACGACGGCCGTCACCGGGGTGGCGCCCCACACGATGAACCGCAGCGAGGACAGGTCGACCGACTCCAGATCGGGATGCGCGGCCAGCGCCAGCGCGATCGGCGCCACCGCCATTTCCACGGTGATCCGGTCGGCCTCGATCGAGCGCAACATGACGTCGACGTCGAACCGGCGATGGAGCCGCAGCCGCGCCCCCACGTGCAGGGCGGTCAGGATGTTGAGCAGGCCCAGAATGTGCGACGGCGGGGTCATCACCTGCATCCGGTCGGCCGCGGTCAGCCCCAGCGCGTCGCGCCAGTGCTGCACCGCCGCGCGTAGCGAATCATGGGTGTGCCGAACCGCTTTCGGCAGGCCGGTGGTGCCGGAGCTGAAGACCAACAGCGCGTCGGCTTCGGCGCGAGGCCGGGCATCGACCACCGACCCGACCGGGACCGCGTCGTCGAGATGGCGCATCGGCATCAGTTCGGCCAGCACCTGCTGGTCGCCGAGGGCGTACCGCGGTTCGGCCAACGACAGGGCGTGCGCCACCTCGTCGCGCTTCCAGGCGGGGCTGATCAGGGCGACGACGGCGCCGAGTCGCCAGACGGCACGGACCGCGATGACGAATTCCGGCCGGTTGGAACACATCAGCGCCACCCGGTCACCTGCGGTCACGCCGTCGGCGGCCAGGGCCGCTGCCAGCGCGTTCGCCCGTGCGTCGAGCTCCGGCAGGCTGTACTGCCGGTCCTCGAACGCAAGCAGCGCAACAGCTGACCCTGACATCCCAGACACCATATTGAGAAGATCCTATCGGTTTGAGAGAATAGTATTCTCTATATCGAAGAACGCAAACCAGAGGAGGCGGCATGGCGGTCACCCATGTTTTCCAGCGGGCGACCGTGACCCGCATCGTCAAGGAGACGGCCGACGCCTACACGTTCGTGCTGGCGCCCCATGAGGCGCCGTTCGCCTACCGGGCCGGTCAGTACTCGACGTTTCAGGTGCGGGTCGACGGCGAGGAGCTCTACCGGTCCTACTCGATGTCGAGCGCCCCGGAGACCGACACCGAACTGATGACCACGATCAAGCGGGTTCCCGGCGGTCGGGTGTCGAACTGGTTGCTGGACAACGTCGCCGAAGGCGACGAGTTGACCATGACGCGGGCGGCCGGCACGTTCTGCCTGGATTCCTCGGACGCTCCGCTGCTGGGTTTCTCCGGCGGCAGCGGGATCACGCCCATCCTGTCGCTGGCCAAGAGCGCACTGGCCACCACCGAGCGCAGCGTGCGGCTGCTGGTCGCCGACCGGGACGCCTCGGCGGCGATCTTCGATGACGCCCTGACCGAGCTCGCCGACCGCTACCCGGGCCGGCTGTCGGTGCAGCGGCATCGTGACGACACCGACGGGCTGCTGGACGCGGCCGCCGTCGCCGCATTCGCCGGCGACGACACCGGGGCCGACTGCTACCTGTGCGGCCCGGAAGGATTCATGGCGGTGGTGCGGGGGGCCTGGCCGGGTCCGGGCCGGCTGTTCATCGAGGATTTCGACACCACGGCCGCCCCGGCACCCGCAGCGCCATCGGCAGCCGAGGTGAGCGGAACGGTGACGATCCACCTCGGGCGAAAGACCGCTTCGGTGCCCCGGGTCGCCGGCGAGACCCTGCTGCAGAGCGCGCGGCGGGCCGGGCTGGCGCCGCCGTTCTCCTGCGAAGCAGGCAACTGCGGGACCTGCATCGCCCACATCAGCGAGGGCTGCGCCACGATGATCGCCAACACCGCACTGGACGACGACGAGATCGCCGACGGCTACATACTCACGTGCCAGGGCGTGCCGGAGGGCGGCTCGATCACGGTGGACTATGAGTGATTACGCGACCCCGTACCCCAGCGTGCTCTTGGTCTCCAGGTATTCATCGAATCCGGCGTCACTCCACTCGCGGCCGTTGCCGCTGCGCTTGTAGCCGCCGAACGGCGCGTTCAAATCGAAGGCGTGGTTGATCGTCACCCAGCCGGCCCGGATCCGGCTCGCCACCCCCCGCGCCACGTCGAGATCGGCGCCGGAGACGTAACCGGCCAGACCGTATTCGGTGTCGTTCGCGATCTCGACCGCCTCGTCGATGTCGTCGTAACCGAGGATGCACAGCACCGGCCCGAAGATCTCCTCCCGCGCAATCGTCATGTCGTTCTTGACGTTTGCGAAAACCGTCGGCCGCACGTAGTAGCCGGCGTCCAGCCCGTCGGGACGGCCCGGCCCGCCGGCGGCGACCGTCGCCCCCTCGGCGATGCCCTTCTCGATCAGCGACTGCACCTTGGTGAACTGTGCGGCCGAGGCCACCGGTCCGATGGCCTTGTCGTCCTCGGGATCGCCCACCGCAACCTGCCCGGCCACCGCGTGCGCGATCGCGATGGCCTCGTCCATCCGCGAGTTCGGCACCAGCATGCGCGACGGCGCATTACAGCTCTGCCCGGAGTTGGGCATCATGCCGGCCACCCCGGCGGTCACGCTGTCGACGAATGCGTCGTCGTCCAGCACGATGTTGGCACTCTTGCCGCCGAGCTCCTGGGTCACCCGCTTCACCGTGGCCGCGGCGTTCTCGGCCACCGCAACGCCGGCGCGGGTCGACCCGGTGAACGACACCATGTCGATGTCGGGGTGTTGCGCCAGCGCCACCCCCACGCCGGGCCCGTCGCCGTTGACCATGTTGTAGACCCCGGCCGGGACGCCCGCGGCAGCCATGATCTCGGTGAAGACGTAGGCCGAGAACGGCGCCACCTCAGAGGGTTTGAGCACCATGGTGCAGCCGGTCGCCAGCGCCGGGTAGACCTTCACCGCGATCTGGTTCAACGGCCAGTTCCACGGCGTGATCAGCCCGCACACCCCGATCGGCTCGCGGGTCACCAGCGTCTCCCCGCGCTGCTGGGTGAACGAGAAGTTCTTCAGCACGTCGATGGCGGTGACCAGATGGCCCATCCCGAGCTGCACCTGCGCCCCGGCGGCCAGTGCGGGTGGGGCGCCCATCTCCTCGTGCACCGCGTCGGCCAGATCGCCGCTGCGCCGCTGGTATTCGGCCAGGATCGCCTGCAACAGCTCCAGGCGTTCGGCGCGACTGCTCTGCGACCAGGTTCCGAAGGCCCGGCGTGCCGCGGCGACCGCGCGGTCGACGTCGGCCGCCGAGCCCAGGGCGATCTTCCCGGCGACCTTTTCGGTGGCCGGGTTCTCCACGTCGAGGATCTGCGTCTGGGCCGGGTCCACCCACTGGCCGTCGATGTAGAACTTGAGGTATTCGCGCATCACAACTCTCCTTCTGAGGTGGCCATACCGAAGCTGTACCGGATGTGGTCGGCGTGCCCGTCGGGCACCACCGGGAAGATCACCGGCGCGTGCACATCCCGGATCTGCTCGATCCGCTCGCCCACCTGTTCGATGGTCCACGACGGCTGATACACCCCGGGACTCTCCACGACCGCTGCCCGGGCGATCCGGCCCACCAGAGCGATCAGCACTTCGCCCGTCACCGAACAGGATTCGTGCGCCAGCCAGCCGACCGCGGGCGCGGCCAACTCGGGCTCCATCGGCGGGTAGCCGGAGGTGTCGATCCCCTCGGCCATCCTCGTCACCGCGGCCGGAACGATCACGTTGCATTTCACCCCCGCCGCGGCGCCTTCGAGCGCAACGACGTTGTTGAACCCGATCAGCCCGGCCTTGGCGGCGGCGTAGTTGGCCACGCCGACATTGCCGTAGAGCCCGCCGATCGAGGAGGTCAGCACGATACGACCGTAACCCGCGTCACACAGCATCGGAAAGGCCGGGCGCACGACGTGGAACGCGCCGCGCAGGTGGACGTCGAGGACGGCCTCGAAGTCGGCGTAGCTCAGCTCCCGCAACGACCCCCTCCGGACGTTGCCGGCATTGTGGATCACGATGTCCAGCCGGCCGTAGGCCTGTACCGCCGCGGCGATGATCGCCTGACCACCTTCGGGGGTGGCGACCGACGCGTCGCTCGCCACCGCGTGCCCGCCGGCGGCGGTGATCCCGCGAACCACGGCGTCGGCCGGCTCGGCGTCGCAGTCGTTGACCACCACCCGCGCCCCGCGGGACGCCAGCAGTTCGGCGTAAGCGCGGCCCAGTCCCCGCCCGGCGCCGGTGACGACGGCCACCCGGCCGTCGAAGTTCAGCGGGTGCGTCTCGCTCAAGCGAACGGTTCCTCACCGGCGAGTTTGGTGCGGCGCAGCATCCGACCCGACGCCGGGTCATAGGGCAGCGCCCGGTGCATGGTGCCGGTGTTGTCCCACATGACCAGATCGCCGACCGACCACCGGTGCCGGTAGACGAACTGCGGCTGGGTGGCCCAGTCCCGCAACCGCACCAGGGTTCTGGTGCTCTGGGCATAGTCCATCCCGACGATGTCGCTCGCGGTGCAGCCCAGGATCAGCGAGCGCCGGCCGGAGCGGTGCGCCCACACCACCGGCAGCTCGCGCTGTCCGATCGCCATCATCTGTTGCAGCGTCGCGAACTCCGGTTCGGGGTCGTAGTAGAGCAGGGAGTTCCACGCCGAATGCATCGCCCGCAACGAGCCCAGCTGCTGCTTGTCGTCGTCGGGCAGATCGTCGTAGGCGGCGTAGGTGTTGCAGAACTCGGTGTCGCCACCGCCGTCGGCGGGCAACACCTTGCTGCACAGCAGGGACGCCAGGATCGGCACCTCGTTCATGGTGCCGTCCAGGTGCCAGTAGAACGATCCCTTGAGGTAGTCGGCCTGCTTGTTGACGGTGGTGTCGAGGGTAACGTCGTAGACGGCCTCGCCGTCACGTTCAGGCGCCAGCGTGCCCAGTGTTTCGGTGAACGCGACCTGCTCGTCGTCGGAAAAGCCGATCTTCGGGAACACCAGAACGCCGCGCTGCTCCAGTAGTTCCCGGATCGCCCCGGCATGGTCGCCGCTCAGCAGCGCGGCCTTGTCGGCGATGACCTCGGTGGCGATCCGGGGGGTGAGGTCACGGGTGGTCAACGTCATCGTCGTCATGGGCGCAGTTCCAAACCTTTCATGTCACCCGCAGCGCGCCAGTCGCGCAGCAGATCATCGAACGCATAGAAGCCGGGGCTGTAGGTCTCGCCCAGGAACGAGCGGCTGGCCTCGCCGAATCCACGACCCTCGTTGTTGTAATAGCCTGGCGTGCAAGACAAGTCGAACGCCGTATTGTCGAATGCCAGCTCCCGGATGGTGTTGACCCAGTCGTTCTGCCCCTCCTCGCTGGGCTCGACGACCGCCGCTTCCCGTTTGAGAGCCTCGGCGATGATGTAGGCGATGTGCTCGGCCTGCTGCTCGAACATCGCGGTGGTGTTGGCCGAGACGCCCCCCTGGATGAAGCCGGTGTGGAACTGGTTGGGGAACCCGCGGCTGGTCATCCCGTGCAGGGTCGCGAACCCGTCACGCCAGTGGTCGAACAGCGACACCCCGTCGCGGCCTTCGATGACGTCGATCGCATACCGGCGGCTGATCTCCGTGGAGATCTCGAAACCACTGGCGAAGATGACGCAGTCGACCTCGTACTCGACACCGCCCGCGACAATGCCTTTCTCCGTGAGCCTTTCGACACCCTTGGATTCGGCCACGTCGACCAGCGTGACGTTGGGCCGATTGAACGCCGGTAGGTAGGTGTCGCTGGAGGTCGGCCGCTTGCACATGAACCGGTAGTAGGGTTTGAGCGCCTCAGCGGTCTGCGGGTCCTCGACGATGTCGGCGATGCGGCGGCGCAGCCGCTCCATGATCTTGTAGTCCTCCTCCTCCCGCATCGCCATGATCTCCTCGACACCGAGCGCCGTCGGGTCGGGGCTGGCACCGATCCGGGCGGTCAGGTTGCGCCCCAACTCGGTCCAGAAGTCGCACACCATGTCGGGGGCGTCGAACACCACGCCTTCGAACGGCGACCAGCGGTGGAAGTTGCGCTTGCGTTCGGCCTGCCAGCCCGGCTGCAGCGACGCAGCCCACTGCGGGTCGGTGGGCTCGTTGCCTCGGAAGTCCACCGACGACGGCGTGCGCTGGAAGACGTAGAGCTGTTTGGCATCCCGACCCAGATGCGGGACCAGTTGCACACCGGTCGCGCCGGTGCCGACCAGAGCCACCCGCTTGTCGGCCAGCTTGTCCATGCCCCCGTCGGCGTCACCGCCGGTGTAGTCGTAGTCCCAGCGGGCCGAGTGGAAGACGTGGCCGCCGGCGTCCATGAAGTCCTTGATGCCCGCGATACCGGGCAATTTGGGCCGGTTGTAGGAGCCCTGCGCCATCACCACGAAACGCGCCCGCAGGTCGTCACCCCGGTTCGTCGTCAGCTGCCAGCGCTTGACCTCCTCGTCCCAACAGGCGGTGCGCACCTGGGTCGAGAAGATCGCCCCGTCATAGAGGCCGAAGTGCTTCCCGATGTTCTGGCAATGCGCGAAAATCTCCGCGCCGTCGGCGAACTTCTTGGACGGGATGAAGTCGAGCTCTTCGAGCATGGGGATGTAGCAGTACGCGTCGTTGTCACATTGGATTCCGGGGAAGCGGTTCCAGTACCAGACGCCGCCGAAGTCGCCGCCCATCTCGATCACCCGCACGTCGGCCACGCCGGCCTTCTTCAGGTAGGCGCCGGCGAGCAGTCCGGCGATGCCACCGCCGAGGACCACCACCTCGATGTCGGCATCGATGGGTTCACGCGGAGTCACCGGGGTGTATGGATCGACCTCGGCGAACTCGACGAAATCATCCTTGAGTTCGAGGTACTGACTCGAGCCCTCGGGGCGAATGCGTTTGGCCCGCTCTGCGGCGTACTTGCTTCGCAGCGCATCGATATCGATGTCCTCAGGTGTGCTGCTCGGGGCGCAGTCGGTCATCGGCTGTTTCCTTTTCCGATCTGCTCGGGCGCACCGGTACCCATGTACTTGGCCAACTGGTGATGCAGGTTGACGATCGCGCGCTCGCGATACGGGTTGGGCCTGGCCCCTTGGTAGCCCAGAGATTTCATCCCCTGCTGCACGGCCGCCATGTTGGAGAAGTCCTGCGGCAGCACCGACCGCCAGCCCGGGTCACCCACCGGGGTGTGCTCCCACTGCGTCTGCGGCTCTTCGCCTTTCGGGAAGAGTTCGAACACCGACACCTCGAAGATGCACTTGTCGGGGTTGTAGCTGGGATGTGGCCGGGCGCTGTAGCACAGCGCGCTGGTCAATCCCTGGCCGATCTGGAAGTTCGGGAAGATCTGCCAGGCCGTCCCGGCCTCACCGAGCACGTCGGGGTCGATGGTCGGCCAGATGACCCCGCGGGCCTCGTCGTCGCGGCGTGCCGAGGCCAGCCAGTGCGCCAGCACCTGATCGGCCGGGGTGCCCTCGGGCAGTTCGTCGACCAGACGTTTGGCGGCGTTGACCAGGGTCGCCGTGGTGGTGGCGTTGGTCTCCTCCATGGTGTAGATCTGCATCTCCGCGGTCGACACCCGGGGGTCGTCGCCGATGCCCAGCCGGATCTTGGACTTGGTGGCCTCCAGGTCATCCGGCGCGTCGTAGCCGATATTGCTGTGCCTGCCCTGCGCCCGGGCCCAGCCCTTGAACTCACCGAACCGGTTGAACTCCGGATGGGTGGTGTAGACGTGGTAGGTCTCGTTGAAGGCCTCCATGGCGACCTTCCAATTGCAGTCGAACTCAACCCATTTGCGCCACTTGTAGCGCATGTTCTCCAGACCGAACGGTTCGAGGACCTTGGCCGCCGGGAACAGGTAGTCGGCCAACGATTCGCCGTCCGGATCCATGTTGATCCACAGCCAGCCGCCCCAGGTGTCGACGCGCACCGGCCGCAGGTGAGTGTTCTCCGGCGTCAAGGTGCCCTGCCAGTCATCCTGCTCCCGGATGTGCGTGCAGGCCCCGTCGAGATCGTAGGTCCAGCCGTGGAACCCGCACACGAACGACTTTCGGGTGCGCGCGCAAGCGTTCTTGGCGCCTTCGGGGGTGTCGATCAGCCGGCGACCACGGTGCATACACACGTTGTGGTGAGCCCGAAACTCCGAGGGTCCGGTGCGCACCACAATGATCGAATCGTCGAGGATGTCGTAGGTCAGGTAGCTGCCCACCTCCGGCAGGTCTTCGACCCGGCCGGCCTGCTGCCACACCTTGCGCCACAGCCTGTCTCGTTCGGCCCGGGCGTAGTCGCCGCAGGTGTAGGCCTGCGCGTCGATCGTCATCGGTTGCGAAAGCTCCTCGGTACCACCGGCGTTCGCACTCGTCATCACATCCTCCTCATCGCGGCGCGGAAGGTCTCGTCCTTGAGAAACAGCGAGGTGTTGTCGGCGCCGAGGTGGCTCCACCGCAGGTCGATGCCACCGTCGACCAGCAGCGTCTGGCCGGTGATGTAGCTGGACAGCTCCGTGAGCAGGAACAGGATCGGCCCGGCCTGTTCCTCGGGACGTCCGCGGCGCCCCATCGCGATGGCCTGCCGGTCGCGCTCGGGATCGTCGTCGACGTAGGTGGCTGAGGCCGCCGTCTCGGTGACGCCCGGGGCGACCGCGTTCACCCGGATTCCGGCCTGCGCGAGTTCAACCGCCATGGTGCGGGTCATCGCGACCACGGCGGCCTTGGCGGTGCCATAGGCGATGTGGAACGGCGCGCTGTTCATCCCGCTGATCGAGGAGATCGAGACGATCGAGCCGGGAAGCCTGCGGGCCACCAGTTCGGCGGCGATCGCGCGGCTCATGAAGAACGCGGTTTCGAGGTTGTGCGAGAAGATCTCTCGCCAGTCCGACCGCTCCACCCGGGTTGACGGCATCCAGGTCGCCGGGGCGGCACCGCCGGCGACGTTGACCAGCCCGTAGAGCCGGCCGTCGGCGCGGTCGGCCGCGGCGAGCACCGCGGCGATGCCCTCGTCGGTGCCGGCGTCGGCCACCACCGGCACCACCGGCAGGCCCTCGCCGATCAGCGGGCCGATGTGTTGTTCGAGGTTGTCCGCCGACCGGCTCACCGCGATCACGGTGGCGCCGGCGCGGGCGGCCATCGCGGTGACCTCGGTTCCGATCCCGCCTCCGCCGGCACCCGAGACGACCACGACGCGGCCCGCAAGGCTCACGAGGCTGGAGAGATCCGCCATGACCCGCTTTCTCCTGGCACACGGAATTTGTCCGGACAACATACGGGATTCTTCCCTTATGAGAACACTATTCCGCAGGGAGTTACGCAGAGTCAAGACTCGGCCGGGCGACCCGGCTGTTCCATATTGTCTGGACTAAAGCGGTGTCGTCAGACCTTGGGGCAGTAGTGCATCGGGTTGTCCCGCTCGTCGAGCGGCGGAAGGTTGCGCGCGGGGGTGTGCACCAGGGGCGCATCGGCCGGGCAGCGGCCGGTGGCCCGGTCCCAGCCGGCCCGGGCCCGCGGGTGCATGCGCATCCGGCGCGGCACCACGGCGAACACCGCCCCGACCAGCCTGCCGAACCGGCGGTGCAGCCATGCCTCCCGCGCGGACCAGGTGTAACCCAGCAGCTCACGCACCGGCGGGTCGTAGAGCCCGACGGTCAGCCACACGAAGAACGGGGCGACCATCTTGCGCTGCAGGGCCCACATCCAGTCCGGGATCCACTGCGCAAAGGGCGGTTTCGGCAGCGTGGTCAGGTCCAGCACGTCGCGGGTAGCCTTGTTGTCCTCCAGCACCTCGTGACACATGTGGTCCCAGTAGACCTCGAAGTCCTCCCAGGTCTGCGGCACCGGGCGCATGCTCATGCCGTACATGGCGTACCAGGTCTTGTGTTCCTCGAAGAGCTGACGGCGCTCGTCGTCCGAAATGCCCCCGCACAGCCAGTCGGCCACGATCATGGTGCCGACGAAGAACGTCGCGTGCGCCCAGTAGAAGACCTCGGGGTTCAGCGCGTGATAGCGACGGCCCCGGGCGTCGACGCCCTTGATGTTGACGTGGTAATCGCGGACCTCGGCGCCGGTCATCGGAGCCCGGTCGCCGTCGAAGACCACCCCGCCGATCGGATACAGCGAGCGCATCAGCCGCGGCCAGCGCTCCCGGAAGAAGGTCGAGTGCTCTTCGACTGCCGCACCGAGCTGCGGGTGCATATTCTGCATCGATCCGGCCCACGGTCCCTGCAGCATGCCGCGCCAGTCGCCGAAGTATTTCCAGGTCAGCGAATCCGGGCCGAGCGGCTGCGGCGGGGTGTCGGCCGGCAGCGGAGCCACCACCTCGGAGATGTCTTGGGTCACGATGGAGTTCCCGTCGGGCGTAGGCGTCTTTGACAACGAATGTTGTCAGAATGGAACTGCAGCGTCAACACGCCCATTTCGAACTTGATGCAACCGACAGACACAGATATATTGCCTGCAACTAGCGGACACAGATACCTGGGGAGCTGCCATGGCGCGGGAATGGACCGAACTGGAGTTGCTGCACGAACTCGAACCGGTCGTCGAGAACGCGGTCAACCGACACTTCTCCATGACCAAGGACTGGAATCCGCACGACTACGTGCCTTGGTCCGAGGGAAAGAACTACTTCGCGCTCGGGGGGCAGGACTGGGACCCCGAGCAGTCGAAGCTGTCCGAGGTCGCCCGGACCGCGATGATCCAGAATCTGCTGACCGAGGACAACCTGCCCTCGTACCACCGCGAGATCGCGATGAACTTCACCATGGACGCCCCGTGGGGCACCTGGGTGAACCGCTGGACCGCCGAGGAGAACCGGCACGGCATCGCCCTGCGCGACTACCTGGTCGTCACCCGTAACTGCGATCCCATCGAACTGGAGACGCTGCGGATGGAGACCGTCAACCGCGGCTTCAGCCCCGGCCAGAACCACCAGGTCTCCGGCGACCTGTTCGCCGCGAGCCTGTTCGATTCGGTCGTCTACGTGACCTTCCAGGAACTGGCCACCAGGATCTCGCACCGCAACACCGGCCGGGCCTGCAATGACCCGATCGCCGACCAGCTGCTGGCCCGGATCTCGGCCGACGAGAACCTGCACATGATCTTCTACCGCGACGTCAGCGCCGCCGGTTTCGACATCGCGCCCGATCAGGCGATGTACTCGCTGCACCGGGTGCTGGCCAACTTCCAGATGCCCGGGTATGTGGTCCCGGAGTTCCGCCGCAAGGCGGTGATCATCGCCGTCGGCGGTGTCTACGACCCGGTGATTCACCGCGACGACGTGGTGATGCCGGTGCTGAGGAAATGGGGCATCCTCGAGCGGAGCTTCACCGGCGAGGCCGCCCGCTACCAGGAGCAGATCGGTGGGCTCGTCGCCGAGCTGGACGACACCTGCGAGAAGTTCGAGATCGCCAAGCAACGCCGGCAGGAGCGCGAGGCCAAGGTGGCCGAGAAGCGCGCCGCGCAGGCCGCCGCCAAGGAGCTCGCCTCATCGGCGTCGTAACCGACACGCAGAGCGGGTTGAAGATCGGCTCGATCGAGCTCGCCAGCCCGGTGGTGCTGGCCCCGATGGCCGGTGTGACCAACGTCGCATTCCGCACGCTCTGCCGCGAATTGGAGCGATCCCGGGCGGGTACCGTCAGCGGGCTCTACGTCTGCGAGATGATCACCGCCCGGGCGCTGGTCGAACGCAACGCCGCCACCTTGCACATGACGACGTTCGGCCCGGACGAGTCACCGCGCTCGCTGCAGCTCTACACCGTCGACCCGGACACCACCTACGCCGCGGCGAAGATGATCGCCGACGAGGGCCTGGCCGACCACATCGATATGAACTTCGGCTGCCCGGTGCCCAAGGTGACCCGGCTCGGGGGAGGGTCGGCGCTGCCCTACAAGCGCCGGCTGTTCGGCAACATCGTCGCGGCAGCCGTGCGGGGTACGGCCGGTACCGACATTCCGGTGACCGTGAAGTTCCGGATCGGTATCGACGACGCCCACCACACCCATCTGGACGCCGGGCGCATCGCCGAGGCCGAGGGCGCCGCGGCCGTGGCCCTGCACGCGCGGACCGCCTCGCAGCGCTACTCCGGCACCGCGGATTGGGACCAGATCGCCCAGCTCAAGGCGCATGTCACCTCGATTCCCGTGCTGGGCAACGGGGACATCTTCGAAGCCGGCGATGCGCTGGCCATGATGGCCGCCACCGGCTGCGACGGCGTGGTGATCGGCCGGGGCTGCCTGGGCCGGCCGTGGCTGTTCGGGGAGCTGTCGGCGGCGTTCGCCGGCCGGCCCACCCCCACGCCCCCCACCCTGGGTGAGGTCGCCGACATCATCCGCCGGCACGGCGTGCTGTTGGCAGCGCACTTCGGTGAGGACAAGGGCATGCGCGAGATCCGCAAGCACGTCGCCTGGTACCTGCACGGCTTTCCGGCCGGTTCGGAACTGCGGCGCGCGCTGGCGATGGTCACCACCCTGGGCGAGCTCGACGGGCTGCTGGGGCAGCTGGACGGATCGATCCCCTTTCCCGACGCTGCGACCGGGCCGCGCGGCCGGCAGGGCTCAGCGGCCAAGGTCGCCCTTCCCGATGGCTGGCTGGCGGACCCGGAGGACTGTGCGGTGCCCGTTGGGGCGGACATTATGCACTCAGGTGGCTGAAATGAGACGTTCTCGACATCGCGTGTCACGAAAAGTCTCAGTAGTATGAGTTGCTTGCCGCCCCCGCCCCGGGGGTAGTCCCGCTGAGGACGCACGACTGAGCTGACGTGGCAGGAGCCCGCCAGTCCCAAATTTTCCGGAGGCCCTTGAGGACATGAGTGACGGCGATAACGCCACTCCTGGCCGTTGGGTACCTGATGGCCGGGATGACGCGGAACACCAGCTGATGACGATGAGCCCACCCGGTCCTGCGCCATGGGAGCGCTGGCAGGACGCGTCCAACGCCGCCCCCGCCCCGTCCAGCGACGCCCCCGACCCGTCTCGGCCCGAGGGCGAGCCCTCGCGGCGCCGCAACGGCGGTACGGGATCGGTGAGCGTCGCCGACCTGATCGCCCGGGTCAACGCGGACGCTCCACCGTCGGGAGGCCGCACCCGGCGCCGCGCCCCCGAGGAACCGGAGACCCCTCAGGGACCAGAAGCACCCCCAGCCCAACAGCGCCCGCCGGCCCCGCGGCCCCGGGTCTCCCCCGAACCCGCAGAGATCGAGTACCCGTCGGAGCTGCCCGACCTCGACCGGATTCACCGCCCGCGGCGCGCTCCGGTCGACCTCGACAGCCTGTGGGACGAAGTCGAGGCTCCCACCACCCGGCTTCCCGATGTAGCAGCCGAGATCCCGCCGGTCCGCATCGAGCCGATCCCGCCGGTCCGCACCACGCCGATCCCCGACCCGCCGCACCAGCAGCAGCATCACCGGACTCTGCTGGCCGGCCGCCTGGTGGCGGCAATGATGGCCGTCCTGGCCCTGGTGCTGACCGGTTCTGCCTGGCAGTGGAGTTCGTCAAAGAACCGCAGCCTCAACCACGTCAGCGCGCTGGACCCCGACTCGCACGACATTCTGGACGCGGCCGGACAGTACGGCGACGAAAACTTCCTGATCGTCGGGGCAGACACCCGCGCCGGGGCCAACAGCAATGTCGGCGCGGGCAGCGCCGACGACGCCGAGGGCGCCCGTTCGGACACCATCATGCTGGTCAACATCCCGGCGAACCGTAAGCGTGTCGTGGTGGTGTCGTTCCCACGCGACCTGGCCATCACCCCGATCGAGTGTGACGTCTGGAACGCCGCGACCGGCGCATACGGCCCGATCTACGACGAGCAGACCGGGACCTACAGCGGCGAGACGGTCTACACCGAGACGAAGCTGAACTCGACCTACGCCTACGGCGGACCGAAGTGCCTGGTCAAGGAGATCCAGAAGCTGTCCGGGCTGGCGATCAACCGGTTCATGGCCGTCGACTTCGTCGGCTTCGGCAAGATGGTCGACGCGCTCGGCGGCGTCGAGGTGTGTACCACCAGCCCGCTGTACGACCTGGTGCTGGGCAGCGTCCTGGAGGACACCGGGCGGCAGCGGGTCGACGGCACCACCGCGCTGAACTACGTGCGGGCCCGCCACGTCACCACCGAGGACAACGGCGACTACGGCCGCATCAAGCGTCAGCAGCTGTTCCTGTCCTCGCTGCTGCGCTCGCTGATCTCCACCAACACCTTCTTCTCACCGACCAAGCTCAACAACGTGGTCAACATGTTCATCGGCGACAGCTCGGTGGACGGTGTCACTACCAAGGACCTGGTGAACCTCGGCCAGTCGCTGCAGAAGGTCGCCGCCGGCCACATCACCTTCGTGACAGTGCCGACCAGTGAGACCGACGAGAACGGCGACGAGGTCCCCCGGATGGACGACGTGCGGGCGCTGTTCGACGCGATCATCAACGACGACCCGCTGCCCGGCGAGAACAACCACAACGCCACGTCGGTGTCGACCACATCCACCGCGGCGCCGTCGACGGCTGCCCCGTCCTCGGTCGCCCCGGCCAAGCCGCAGGTCGAGCAGGTGCGCGCGGTCACCACGTCTCCCGGCGAGGTCACCGTGCGGGTGTCCAACGCCACCGAGCAGACCGGCCTGGCCGCCGCCACCTCGGAAAACCTGCAGCAGTGGGGCTTCGACGTCGACAACGCCGACGACTACCCCGGCACGGTCAAGACCAGCAAGGTGTTGTTCTCCCCGGGCAACGAACAGGCCGCCGCCACGGTGTCCTCGGCACTGGGGGGCGCGCCGATCGAGCGGATCACCGGCCTGGGCAACATCGTGCGCGTGGTGCTGGGTTCGGACTTCCGCAGTGTCAACAAGCCGGCGGCCAGCGGCTCGCAGATCAGCGTGCAGCTCAACCGCGGCGCCAGCGTCGAAGCGACCACCCTGCCCGATGACCTGACGGTCACCAACGCCGCCGACACCAGCTGCGAATAGACCCGCGGCCGGCAACTGCCGGCACGCCCGCGATCGCCGTTCACGCTAGTCTGGGGGCTATGCGCACCGCCTACCACGAGCAACTCTCGCACCTGGCCGAACAACTCGGCACCATGTGCGGCCTCGCCGGAAAGGCCATGGAACGTGCCACGCAGGCGCTGCTGCAGGCCGACCTGGTGCTTGCCGAGCAGGTCATCACCGATCACGAACAGATCGCCGCGATGAGCGCCCGCGCCGAGGAGAGCGCGTTCGTACTGCTGGCGTTGCAGGCTCCGGTCGCCGGGGACCTGCGGGCCATCGTCGGCTCCATCCAGATGGTCGCCGATATCGACCGGATGGGCGCCCTGGCGCTGCACGTCGCCAAGATCGCCCGGCGCCGCCACCCCCAACACGCACTGCCCGAGGAGGTCAACGGCTACTTCGCCGAAATGGGCCGGGTGGCAGTCGAATTGGGCAACAGCGCCCAGGAGGTGCTGCTCTCGCGCGACCCGGAGAAAGCCGCCCGCATCCGCGAAGAAGACGACGCGATGGACGACCTGCACCGGCACTTGTTCTCGGTGATGATGGACAAGGAATGGCGGCATGGGGTGGCCGCGGCCGTCGATGTGACCCTGCTTGGCCGGTTCTACGAGCGCTTCGCCGACCACGCAGTCGAGGTCGCCCGTCGGGTGATCTTCCAGGCCACCGGCAAGTTCCCCGACGAGAACACCCTGCCCTCATCCGAGTAGGGCATCGATCGCGCGATAGATGCGCTGTTCACTCACCGGCCGGGGCGTGCCCAGCTGCTGGGCCCATAGGCTCACTCGTAATTCCTGGATCTGGCGGGCGATGTCGAGCACGTCGTCGTCGTGGTGGCGTGCCGTCGGCAGCGCCGTCAACACGTCTCGGTAGGCGTCCTGCACCGCATGCACCCGGGCCATCCGATCCCGGTCGGCCTGCGCTGCACGGGGCAGTTGCTCGAGCCGGCGGCCGGCCGCGATGAGGTAGCGGGTGAGGTCCGACAGGCGGTCGCGCCCGGTGGCAACGACGAATCCGGGTGCCAGCAGCGCGTCCAGCTGACCGTCGATGTCGGCGATCGCCTCGGCGTGCGCGGCCGGCGGCTGGGCCGGCAGCGCCAGCTGGACGTCACGGGCGGCGGCCAACACCTTCTCGACCCGGGCCAGCACGTCGGCGGTGGCCCGCACCAGGTGCTCGGCCACGTGAGCGCGCGCCGCGGCGAACTCGTCGCGGGTCCCGACCGGCGAGGGTGTCAGCGCGTCGGTCGCGGCGTCCGCGCAGTCGTCGATCAGCGCCGCCAGCGAGCCGTCCGGGTTCGCCTTGAGCATCAGCCTGCTCTGCGAACTCAACTGCCGTTCCACGGCTTTGACCGGCGAGGCCACCGCGCAGCGCAGCAGCCTGCGAAGGCCCGGCCGCGACGCAAATCGTTGCTGTGCCTCGGTGGCGAACACCCGCAGCCCCGCGGAATCGCCGTCGTCGACCAACGCCGGGAACCCCCGGACCATTCGCCCCGACACCAGCTGTTGCACGGCCCGCGGCAGGGTGTCCACGTCGTCCGGCCAGTCGCGCAGCCCGGTGCGTTCCCATTCGGCGCCGACCGCATCAGCCACCGCGTCGCGGGCCGAATCGGCAAGCCGATCCTGCAGGGCGGGAAGATCTTTGCCGCGGGCCACCTCGGTACCGTCGGCCGCCTCGACGGCGAACGTCACCCGCAGGTGCGCCGGCAGCCGGGTCAGGTCGAAGGCATCGGTGGGCACCGACACCCCGGTGCTGCGGCGCAGCTCAGCCGTCAGCGCCTCGAGCAGCGGGCCGGTGAGCGACTCGAGTGCCGGGAGCAGCGCGCGGGCGGTGTCGGGTGCGGGAACGAAGTTGCGCCGCAACTCCTTCGGCAGGGACCGGATCAGCGCGGTGAGCATTTCTTCGCGCAGAGCCGGCACCTGCCAGGCGAATTCGTCACCGCCGAGCCGCGCCAGCACGTCGATCGGCACGTGTACGGTGACGCCGTCGTCGGCCGCACCCGGCTCGAACCGGTAGCTCAGCGGGAGCGCGACATCGCCGGCCGCCCAGCTGTCGGGCCGGTCGGCGTCGACGGCATCGGTGCGCAGCAACTCGGTGCGGGTGAACGTGAGCAGCTCGGGACTGCGGTGCTGCTGCTTGCGCCACCACCCGTCGAAGTGCCGCGCCGAGATCACCTCGGCGGGAATCCTTTTGTCGTAGAGGTCATAGACGGTGTCATCGTCGACTATCAGGTCATGGCGCCGCACCCGGTCCTGCAGCTCCTGCAGTTCGCTGAGCAGTGCGGCGTTGTCCGCCAGGAACCGGTGTCGGCTCACCCAGTCCCTCTCGACCAGCGCGTGCCGGATGAACAGTTCGCGGGCTACCACCGGGTCCACCCGCGCATAGCCCACCCGGCGGCGCGCGGCCAGCACCAGTCCGTAGAGCGTCGCCTTTTCGAAGGCCATCACCTCGCCGCGCCGGGCGTCCCAATGCGGTTCGCTGTAGCTGCGCTGCACCAGTTCGGCCGCCACCCGCTCGACGGTCTCGGGTGAGATGCGTGCGGCGGTGCGCCCGAACAGCCGGCTGGTCTCCACCAGCTCGGCCACCACCGTCCAGCGCGGCGGGCGTTTGGCCAGTGCCGATCCGGGTGCCAGCACGAACTTCGAGTTACGCGCCCCGGCGAACTCGCGGCCGTCGTCGCGGCGCATCCCGACATGCGACAGCAGCCCGGCCAACAGTGCGGCGTGCACGGCCGCCGGTTGCGCCGGCTCCCCCGATTCCCGGATGCCCAGGTCCGCGGCGATGCTGCGCAGCTGCCCGACCAGATCCTGCCATTCCCGGATCCGCAGGTAGTGCAGGAACTCGTTGCGGCACATCCGGCGAAACGCGCTGCCGGTCAGGGCTTTCCGCTGATCCGTCAGGTATGCCCACAAGTTGAGGTAGGCGGTGAAATCCGAATCGTCATCGGCGAACCGGGCGTGCTTGGCGCGGGCCGCCTCCTCCCGGTCGGCCGGGCGCTCCCTGGGGTCGGGGATGGTCAGCGCGGCCGCCAGCACCAGCACCTCACGCACACAGCCCTCGGTCTCGGCGGCCAGGATCATCCGGCCCAGCCGTGGATCCACCGGCAGCCGGGCCAGCCGCCGCCCGACGGCCGTGATCGTCCCGTCAGCGGTGAACGCACCGAGCTCGACCAACAACGCCACCCCGTCGCGGATGCTGCGCGCATCCGGCGGGTCGAGGAAGCCGAAGTCCGCGACCTCCCCCAGCCGCAGCGACGCCATCCGCAGCAGTACCGCGGCCAGGTTGGTGCGCAGCACCTCGGGATCGGTGTAACGCGGGCGGGCATCGAAGTCGGCTTCGCTGTAGAGCCGGATGCACACCCCGGGCGCGGTGCGGCCGCACCGGCCGCTGCGCTGCGAAGCCGACGCCTGCGAGATGGGTTCGATCGGCAACCGCTGCACCTTGAGCCGGCGACTGTAGCGGGAGATGCGGGCATTGCCCGGGTCGATGACATAGCGGATTCCCGGCACGGTCAGCGAGGTCTCGGCCACGTTGGTGGCCAACACAATCCGTCGACCGGTGCGGGCCGGAGCGAACACCTTCTGCTGTTCGGCGGTGGACAGCCGCGCGTACAGGGGCAATATCTCGGTACTGGTCAGCCCACCGAGAGCTTCTGCGGTGTCCCGGATCTCACGCTCACCGGACAGGAACACCAGGACGTCGCCGGGCGGTTCGGCGGACAGCTCATGCACCGCGTCGACGATCGCCTCGATCTCGTCGCGGGTCTCGGTGCGGATGATCTCGCGATCGGGATCGTCGGGGTCATCGGGGGCAGCTTTGGCGCCCAAGGCCACCGGCAGTTCCAGTGGTCGATAACGGATCTCGACCGGGTAGCTGCGGCCCGAGACCTCCACGATGGGCGCACTACCGCCGCCGCCGGCGCCGAAATGTTCTGCAAAGCGCTGCGGTTCGATGGTGGCCGAGGTGATGATCACCTTGAGGTCCGGCCGCCGCGGCAGCAACTCACGCAGGTAGCCGAGCAGGAAGTCGACGTTGAGGCTGCGTTCGTGGGCTTCGTCGATGATCAGCGTGTCGTAGCGCAGCAGCCGGCGGTCGCGTTCGAGTTCGGCGAGCAGAATCCCGTCGGTCATCAGCTTGACCAGCGTGCGGTCCGACACCCGGTCGGTGAACCGCACCGCATAGCCGACCACATCGCCGAGCGGGCACCCCAACTCCTCGGCGATGCGCTGGGCCACCGCCCGGGCCGCCAACCGGCGCGGTTGGGTGTGCCCGATGGTGCCGCGGATACCGCGCCCGAGCTCAAGGCAGATCTTGGGCAGCTGGGTGGTCTTGCCCGACCCGGTCTCACCGGCGACCACCACGACCTGGTGATCGCGGATCGCCGCGGCGATCTCGTCACGGCGCGCACTGACCGGCAGGTCGGGATAGCGGACCTCCGGCACCGCGGCGCTACGCGCGGCAACCAGCGCCTGCGCGGCACCCATCCGCTCGGCCAGCTTCCGCAGCTGCTCGGGCTTTGCGCCGCGCATGTCCTTGAGGCGCCGCCCGAAGTGGACCGCGTCCCGCACGGTCAGCTCGTCGAGGAGCGTGCGCAGCTGCGCGACGGACGGTTCGACCACTTCGCGAAGCATACGGACCTGGCCGGCCTACCTGTCATCTGGCATTTAGCAAGTCCATATCGGCGTCATCAGAATTCCACCAGAATTCCACCGTCGGATCATGGCTGTTCACCGTAGCGTAACCTTTGTTCACCGTATTAAATAGAGGGAAACCGACTCGGCACGCACGTCATTATTTCGGATAGGCGCCCGGGTTTATTCGGTGATGTCGCATAAGCGGTCATCGCCCCTGATTGATTAGTCTGCGAAAGGTCAATGTGAAACTGAACGGGATTGGTACTGCGCTGGGCATTATGGCGACCGGCGCATTGGTGTTATCCGGGTGCGGTAGCGACAAGAACACCGACACCGCTGAGAAGACAACCTCGGGCTCGGTCGCCGCCGACGGAAACTGCGGCGGCGCGGAGACTCTGAAGGCCAGCGGGTCGACCGCGCAGCAGAACGCGATGTCCCGGTTCGTCAAGGCATTCATCGACGAATGTTCGGACCACAACGTCAACTACACCGCCAACGGGTCAGGTGCCGGTATCCGAGAGTTCGTCGGCGGCCAGACCGACTTCGCCGGCTCCGACGTCCCGCTGGGCGCCGACGACTACGCCGAGGCGCAGCAGCGCTGCGGCTCCCCGGCATGGAACCTGCCGGTGGTGTTCGGCCCGATCGCGATCACCTACAACATCGCGGGCGTCGACAACCTGATCCTCGACGGCCCGACCGCCGCGAAGATCTTCAACGGCACCATCACCAGCTGGGATGACGCGGCGATCAAGGCACTCAACCCGACCGCCACGCTGCCCGCCCAGCCGATCCACGTGGTGTTCCGCAGCGACGAGTCCGGGACCACCGACAACTTCCAGCAGTACCTGGACGCCGCCTCCGGTGGGGCCTGGGGCAAGGGCGCCGGTAAGTCCTTCACCGGCGGCGTCGGCGAAGGCGCCAAGGGCAACGACGGCACGGCCGGCGCCATCGCGGCCACCGAGGGGGCGATCACCTACAACGAATGGTCATTCGCCCAGGCCAAGAATCTGGCCACCGCCCAGATCGTCACTTCGGCCGGCCCCGACCCGGTCGCGATCAGCACCGAGTCGGTCGGCAAGACCATCGCCGGTGCCACCATCAAGGGCCAAGGCAACGACCTGGTGCTCGACACGGCGTCGTTCTACCAGCCGACTCAGACCGGCTCGTACCCGATCGTGCTGGCCACCTACGAGGTGGTGTGCTCGAAATACCCGGACGCCGATGTCGGCACGGCGGTGCGCCTGTTCCTGAAGTCGACCATCGGCCCCGGCCAGAGCGGTCTGGCCGACAACGGCTACGTGCCGATCCCCGAGGCTTTCAAGGCTCGCCTGGCGTCCGCGGTCGACGCCATCTCGTGACACCCGGGAATCCGCCGACGTCGCTGATGAGCAGTCGCTCGCCGAGAGGCGAGCGACTGTTCCGGGCGGCAGCGGTCTCGGCCGGATCGACAGTGGTGGTGGTGATCGCGCTGATCGCGATCTTCCTGCTGGTGCGTGCATTCCCGTCGTTGCTCGCCAACGAGGCGAACTTCTTCACCAGCCCGGAGTTCCTCACGAACGATCCCGACCACCTGTCGTTCGGCATCCGGGACCTGCTGATGGTCACGGTGTTGAGCTCGGTGTTCGCGTTGACACTGGCGGTGCCGATATCGATCGGTATCGCAATCTTCCTCACCCAGTACGCGCCCCGCCGGCTGACCCGGCCGTTTGCCGTGGTGGTCGACCTGCTGGCGGCGGTGCCGTCCATCATCTTCGGCCTGTGGGGGATCTTCGTGCTGGCGCCGATGCTGGTGCCGCTGATGCGATTCCTCCACCGTCACTTCGGCTGGCTGTTCCTGTTCGACAAGGGCAACGTGTCGCTGGCCGGCGGCGGCACGATCTTCACCGCGGGAATCGTGCTGGCCGTGATGATCCTGCCGATCATCACCTCGGTCTCGCGGGAGGTATTTCGGCAGACCCCGGTCGCTCACATCGAAGCCGCCCACGCCCTGGGAGCCACTCGCTGGGAGGTGGTCCGCATGGCGGTGCTGCCCTACGGCCGCAGCGGCGTGATCGCCGCGGCGATGCTGGGCCTGGGGCGCGCCCTGGGTGAGACGGTCGCGATGCTGATCATCCTGCGGGCTGCGGCAAAGCCTGGGAACTGGTCGCTGTTCGACGGCGGGTACACGTTCGCATCCAAAATCGCGTCGGCGGCGGCGGAGTTCAGCGCCCCGCTGCCTACCGGCGCCTACATCGCCGCGGGGTTCGCATTGTTCGCGCTCACATTCTTCGTCAATGCCGCTGCTCGCGCGGTAGCCGGCGGCAAGGTCAACGGATGAGCACCCAACTGCTCGACGCACCGGTCAAACCGTCGGTGCCACGTCGCCGCCATCACCTCAGCATGCGGCGCCGGTTGACCGACAAGCTGGCCACGGCGGCGTTCACCGCCTCGTTCGCCGTCGCGGCGGTCCCGTTGGTCTGGCTGCTCTGGGTCGTGGTGGCCCGAGGTTGGCACGCGATCATCAATCTCGACTGGTGGACGCACTCGCTACGAGGCGTCCTGCCCGAAGAGTTTGCCGGCGGGGTGTACCACGCGCTGTACGGCACCCTGGTGCAGGCTGGGATCGCCGCCGCGCTGGCGGTGCCGCTGGGGCTGATGACGGCCATCTACCTGATCGAGTACGGCGGCGGCCGATGGGCGCGAGTGACCACCTTCATGGTCGACGTGCTTGCCGGGGTGCCGTCGATCGTGGCGTCGCTGTTCGTCTTCAGCCTCTGGATCGCCACCCTGCGATTCGAGCAGAGCGCGTTCGCGGTGTCACTGGCGCTGGCCCTGCTGATGTTGCCGATCGTGGTGCGCTCCACCGAGGAGATGCTGCGCCTGGTCCCCGACGAACTGCGGGAGGCCAGCTACGCGCTGGGTGTGCCGCGATGGAAAACGATCCTGCGTGTCGTCATTCCCACCGCACTCTCGGGCATTCTGTCGGGAATCTTCTTGTCGATCGCCCGGATCATGGGTGAGACCGCGCCGGTATTGGTGCTGGTGGGCTACAGCCGTTCGATCAACTACGACATCTTTCACGAGAACATGGCCTCGCTACCGCTGCTGATCTACTCCGAGCTGGGGAACCCGCAGGCGGCCGGGGCTGCCCGGGTCTGGGGTGCGGCGTTGACGCTGATCATCCTGGTCGCGATCAGCGCGATCGTGGCGGCCGTGGCGACTCGGCTGACCTCGGTCCACGATCGCTGACCGGCGAAGCTGGAACCGCCGCGAAAAGTCCGCGGTTCAGCCCCGCGGTTCGGCGCCGCCGACCAGTTTCACCACCCGGTTGTTGCCGCGGTCGGCGACATAAAGGGTGTCGCCCGAACCGACCACTACCTGCAGCGGGGTGTTCAGGCCGGTGAACGGCATCTTCGTCTGAGTATTGGCCCCAGCGGCCAGCTTCAGCACGGTGTGGCTGTCGTGGTTGGTGACGTAGACGTTGCCGGCCCCGTCGACGGTGACGCCCCACGGGGCATCGAGACCGGTGAACGGGAGCACGCTCTGGGTGTTGGATCCGGCGGCCAGCCGCACCACCCGATCATTGTCGGTGTCGGTGACGTAGACGTTGCCGGCGGAGTCGACGGCCACGTCGTCGGGGTTGTGCAGACCGGCGAACGGCAGCACCACCTGGCTGTCAGCCCCGGCCGGCAACTTGACCACCCGGTTGTTGCCCCGATCGGCGACGTAGACGCTGCCGGCGTTGTCCACCACCAGGCCTTCCGGATAGTTCAGCCCGGTGAACGGCAGCTCGGACTGGGCGTGGGAATCCGGGTCGAGCTTCACCACCCGATTGTTGAAATCGGTGACGTACACCGCGCCGGTTCGATCGACGGCTACCCCTTGCGGCTCGTAGAGCCCGGTGAACGGCAGCATCACCGGGGTGTGCGATCCAGGTTCCAGCTTCACGACCCGGCCGTACATGCTCTGGTTGGTGACGTAGATGTTTCCGCTGCCGTCCAGCGCCAACCCGCCCGGCGAGAGCCGGAAGCTCAGGCCGTCCAGGGGCAGCACGCTCTGCCCGTTGACCGACGCCGGCGCTGACGCCGACGCCCCGGGAGACGTATCCGAGCGGTGGGTGATCACGTAGCCGCCCGCCCCGACCACGACCAGCAGCGCAGCGGCTGCCGCGGCCGACACCAGCCAGCGGCGATCGCCGCGGTTCTTTGTCTCGGCGGCGAATTCCGGCACGGCAGGCGAGGACTGCTGCGGCGGGTGGTCCCGCCAACCGGTGATGGCGGGCCGCACCTGGGTCTGCCCGTGCGGCTGGTCGTAGGCGTTCGGTTCGTAGGTGCGCTGTTCGTAGCCGACCAGCTCCTGCCGGTATCCGTTGGCGGGCGAGCTCCCGCCACCGTTAGTGGCGGCACCGACGGCGCTGGCCATTCGGGTGGCCACCCCACCCTGCTCCACGATCATCGCGGCCTGATGCTGCTCTGCGGTGGTCAGCGCATCGTGTGCGGCGCGTGCCAGCTCACCGGCGCTGCTGTATCGATCCCGCGGGTTCTTCGCCATCCCTCTGGCGATCACCTGGTCCAGTGCGTGCGGTACGTGGCCCGGCCGTAGCTGACTGGGCCGCGGGGCGGGTTCCATCAGATGTGAGGCGACCAGTCGTTCAATGGTCTCGGCCCGGTACGGCGGCTGGCCGCTCAGACACTCGCTCAGCACACAGGCCAGCGAATAGATGTCGGCGCGGTAGTCGACCTCGCCCCCACGGAACCGCTCCGGGGCCATGTAGTTGTAGGTGCCCAGCGCCATCCCGGTCTGGGTCAGGCCGGGATCTGCCGCGGCGCGGGCAATGCCGAAGTCGACAAGGTAGGCGAAGTCACCCCGGGTGAGCAGGATGTTCGCCGGCTTGATGTCGCGATGGGTGATTCCTCCGGCGTGCGCCGCGTCCAGGGCGGCGGCCACCTGTTCGACCACCGCCACCGCTCGAGCCGGGGCCAACGGGCCGAAGCGCTGCAACTCCATGCCCAGGTCATCTCCGTCGATCAGCCGCATCTCGACGAACATCTGACCGTCGATCTCGCCGTAGTCGTGGATGGGTACCACGTGCGGCTCGGTGAGCCTGCCCGCCGCGTCGGCCTCGCGCTGCATCCGGATCCGGAATGCCGGATTGCCCGACAGCACGGGAGTGATCAGTTTCAGTGCGACCGATCGGTGCTTGCGGGTGTCCTCGGCCTCATAGACCTCACCCATGCCGCCCCGCCCCAGCAGCCGAAGCAACCGGTAAGGACCGAATTGGGAACCCACCCGCGAAGCAGATCCGCTATCGTTCACGATGCTCCATTCACCCGGTCACGATCGGCATCAAGCAATCAACTGTTGCGGTGAACAGAAGATTAACCAAAGGTTACCAGCGAAAAGTGATCGTCGCAGATCTCGGCGATCAGGAAACTGCGTCGACGGCCGTCTTCAATTTCGAAGTGAATTCCGGCGGCAGCGGAATATAGCCGTACTGGTCCAGATCCTGCTGTCCGTCGCCGATCGCCGCTTGCATAAACGCCTTGACCGCTTGGGCCGTCGCCGAGTCAGGGTATTGCGAGCAGACGATCTCGTAGGTCACCAGCACGATCGGGTAGGCACCTGCCACGGTCGGCTTGTAGAACGAGGAGGTGTCCACCACCAGATCGTTCCCGGCGCCGCTGAACTTGGCTCCGGCGATGGTCTTGTCCACCGAGTCGACAGAGATGGTCACCGGCTGCGGGCCGGCAGAGGTGACTATCTGGGCCATGTTGAGCTCGCGCCCCACCGCATAGGACCACTCGTTGTAGGTGATCGACCCCTCGGTGGTGCGCAACATCGCCGAGGTGCCGTCGTTGCCCGCCGCTCCGACACCGGTGCCACCGTTGAAAGCCTTGCCCACACCGCGGCCCCAGCCGCCGTCGGAGGCGACGTCGAGGTACTTCTGAAAATTGTCGGTGGTTCCGGAGTCATCGCTGCGGAATACCACGTGAATGGGCTCGGCGGGCAACGCCGCATCTTTGTTGAGAGCTTTCAGCGCGGGGTCATCCCACTTGGTGATGGTGCCGTTGAAGATCTTGGCCAACGTGGGCCCGTCCAGATCGAGTTCGTTGACGCCGCCGATGTTGTAGGTCACGGCGATCGGACCGAAGACCGTCGGCAGATGCCAGGGCGTCGAGCCGCATCGCGCCGCCACCCGCTGCGGCTCACCGTTCGACGGATCAAGCGGAGAGTCTGACCCAGCCAAATCGGTTTGCCCACCGGCGAATTCAGCGATGCCGTTGCCAGATCCATTGGCCCGATAGTCCAGGGTGTAGTCCGGGCAGGCCCGGATGTAGGCGTAGACGAACTGTTCGATCGCATGCGCCTGAGCCGTCGAGCCACTCGCGGTCAGCTTCTGCTTGCCGCCGCACTGCACTTCCGAGGAGCCCGAACCTGACGAAGACGATTGCCCGACACCGCATCCCACGACCGTGAGCAGCACGACCGCCAGCAGACTCGAGACGATACCGAATCGCTTGGTCTTCACGGCACTCCTCGGCGGTCAGCGTGACAACCCCAAGCTAGCCGGACGTGGTAATAGGTCAGCCAAAGCGGCCCGAGATGTAGTCCTCGGTTTCCTTAAGTCTCGGATTAGAGAAGATTTTCTCGGTGTCATCGATCTCGACCAACCGGCCGGGTTTACCGACCGCCTCCAGGTTGAAGAACGCGGTCTGGTCACTCACCCGCGCCGCCTGCTGCATGTTGTGGGTGACGATCACGATGGTGTACTCCTGCTTGAGCTGGGAGATCAGCTCTTCGATGGCCATCGTCGAGATGGGATCCAACGCCGAGCAGGGCTCATCCATCAACAGCACATCCGGCTGCACCGCGATAGCCCGGGCAATACACAGTCGCTGCTGCTGGCCGCCCGAGAGCCCGCCGCCGGGCTTGTCGAGACGATCCTTGACCTCGTTCCACAAGTTCGCCCCGCGCAACGATTGCTCGACGGTCTCGTCAAGCAACTTGCGGTTGCGCACCCCTTGCAGGGTCAGCCCGGCGACCACATTGTCGCGAATCGACATGGTGGGAAACGGATTTGGGCGCTGAAACACCATCCCGATCGCCTTGCGCACCCCCACCGGGTCGATCCCGGGTTGGTAGATGCACTCGCCGTCGAGCAGCACCGAACCCTCAACCCGTGCCCCCGGGATGACCTCGTGCATCCGGTTGAGGGTGCGCAACACCGTCGACTTACCGCAGCCCGACGGCCCGATGAACGCGGTAACACTGCGCGGAGGTACCGACAACGTCACGTCAGCAACCGCGTGAAACGCCCCGTAGTAGATGTTGACGTCGCTCAGGTCCAACCTTTTGGCCACCGGCAGCCTTCTCCTCACTCGACTCACGCAACGATCTGCGCGCCAGCCTAGCCACGATCCCGAGTCTGCAATGTGGAGGAAAGTCTGGACCCTGCCGAGGCGCACCGCGAGGCGCCGCGCAGACCTAGCCGAACCGGCCGGAGATGTAGTCCTCGGTTTCCTTGCGGGTGGGGTTGGAAAAGATCTTCTCGGTGCCGTCAATCTCGATCAGCCGACCCGGCTTACCGACGTCGGCGAGGTTGAAGAACGCGGTCTGGTCACTCACCCGCGCCGCCTGCTGCATGTTGTGGGTGACGATCACGATCGTGTACTCCTGCTTGAGTTGGGCGATCAACTCTTCGATGGCCATCGTCGAGATGGGATCCAACGCCGAACAGGGCTCATCCATCAACAGCACATCGGGCTGCACCGCGATAGCCCGGGCGATACACAGTCGCTGCTGCTGGCCGCCGGACAGCCCACCGCCGGGCTTGTCGAGACGATCCTTGACCTCGTTCCACAGGTTCGCCCCGCGCAACGAGAACTCGGCCGTCTCGTCCAGAGTCCGTTTGTTGCGGATTCCCTGCAGCTTCAGACCGGCCACCACGTTGTCGCGAATCGACATGGTGGGAAACGGATTCGGACGCTGAAACACCATCCCGACGGCCTTACGGACGCCCACCGGGTCGATCCCGGGGTGATAGATGTTCTGGCCGTCGAGCAACACCGACCCCTCGATGCGGGCCCCGGGGGTGATCTCATGCATCCGGTTGAGGGTGCGCAACACGGTCGACTTACCGCATCCCGACGGCCCGATGAAGGCGGTCACGCTGCGCGGCGCGACCGACAACGTCACATCGGCGACCGCGTGGAACGCGCCGTAATAGATGTTGAGGTCGGTCAGATCCAACCTTTTAGCCACCGTGCAGCTCTCCTTGGACTCAACTAGAACTTCTTGGGCGCGAACATCCGCGCTCCGAACCTGGCGGCGATGTTGAGGATCGCGATCAGCAGGATCAGCGTCAGCGCGGCGCCCCACAACCGGTCGGTGGGAACCGCACTGGTTCCCGCGCCCGCCGACGTCTGGTCATACATCATTCCCGGCAGCGATCCCATGAAGCCGTGCAACATGTCGAAGTTCATGGCCTGCGAATAGCCGACCAGGATCAGCAGCGGCGCCGTCTCCCCCATCACCCGGGCCAGCGCCAGCAGAATCCCGGTGATGATCCCCGACAGCGCGGTCGGGATCACGATGGTCACGATGGTCTTCCATTTCGGTGCGCCCAGTGCGTAACTGGCCTCCCGCAGATCCATCGGGATGATCCGCAGCATCTCCTCGGTGGCCCGCACGATCACCGGCACCATCAGCAGCACCAGCGACAACGACACCGCGAACCCGGATCGCTCGAAGCCCAGGGTGGCCACCCACAACGCGTAGATGAACAACGCCGCCACGATCGAGGGAACGCCGGTCAGGATGTCGACCATGAACGTCGCCACCTTGCCCAGCCGGGTGCCGGCGCCGTATTCGACCAGGTAGATCGCGACGAAAACCCCGAGTGGGATCGACAACGCCGCGCACACCGCGCCCTGCAGCAGGGTCCCGACGATCGCGTGGTAGGCGCCACCGCCGGCCACGAAAGCCGTCATACCCGCTTGGGAGTGCGACCACCACGTGCTGGAAGCCACTGTCGCCCAACCGAAATCGATCACCGAGTACATCACCCACACCAGCGGCACCAGCGCTGCGCCCATCGCGAGGGTGACCAGCACTGTGGCGATGTTGTCGGCCACCCGGCGGCGCAGGCTCACCGCGGCGAACGTGCGCTCCTTGACCGGCCGGTCCAGCAGGGCGGTCATCAGGGCGCCTTCGTCGTGATGGCGGCGCGCGCCAGCGCGTTGACGATGAGGGTGAGCACGAACAGCACCAACCCGGCGGCGATGTAGGCGCCCGCCTTGTACTGATCGTTGAACTCCGACGCGGTGGCGGCGATCTTGGTGGCGAAGGTCGAACCTCCGTCGAACAGCGACCAGCCGAACGCCTTCTGGGTGGCCCGCAGAATGATCAACAACGCGACCGTCTCACCGAGGGCGCGCCCCAGCCCGAGCATCGCGGCGCTGATGTATCCCGATCGCCCGAACGGCAGCATCACCATCTTGACCACTTCCCAACGGGTCGCGCCCAATGCCAGGGCGGCCTCGACCTGGCCCTGCGGCGTCTGCGCCAGCACCTCGCGGGTGACCGCGGTGATGATCGGCAGGATCATCACCGCCAGCACGATCCCGCCGGTGAAGATGGTTCCACCGCCGGCCACCGACGCGTTGCCGGTGGCGAATAGGAAGAATCCGCCGAGGTGGGTGTTGAGCCATTCCGCGGTGCCGCGCAGCTGCGGCGCCAGCACGTAGAGCCCCCACGCGCCGTAGATGATCGACGGCACGGCGGCCAGCAGCTCGACCATGTACGCCAGCGGCCCCACCAACCTTCGTGGCGCGTATTCGGCGAGGTATATGGCCACGCCCAAGGCCACCGGCATGGCCAGCAGCAAGGCGAACACCGAGACGAAAACCGTCACCCGCAGCAACTCGGCGATGCCGAAGTGCATGGCGGAGGTGTCGGTGGTGATCCAGCTGCCGGCGTAGGTGAAGAAGTTCTCCTTGTTGCGCTGCAGCGCGGGAACGGCACGCAGTAGCAGAAAACCGCCGACCGCGGTGATCAACAAGATGATCAGGACGCCGGAGCCCTCGGCCACCAGACGGAACACCCGGTCGGGCAGGCGACTTCCGGTCCTCGACGAAGTCACCGGCGGCTGGTGCGCCACCGATGACTCCGACACGTTGGAATGAGGCGACTCGGCGACGCTGGACACCCCCCTACTGAATCGCGTCGATCGCTGCACTCAGTCGCCGCTTCAGCTGGTCGGGCAACCGAACGTATCCGGCGGCCGCCAGCCCGTCCTGGCCGGTGGTCGACGCCGTTGTGAGGAAGGACTTCACCGCCGCCGACGTGTCGGGTTCATAACCCTTGGAGCAGACGATCTCGTACGTCACCAAGACTAGCGGGTAGGCCGCGGCCTGCTTGGTCCCATACAGCGAGCGCAGGTCCAGACGCATGTCGTGGCTGTCCTCGGAGACGAACCCGGCCGCCTGGATCGCGACACCCGCGGACTCGTCGGTCGCGGCGACCACGCCGGCGCCCGAGTCGAGCATGGCCGAGGGCAGCTCCGCGGAGTCGGCGAAGCCCTTCTCCACGTAGCCGATCGCGCCCGGGGTGCTCTGCACCGCCTGCGCCACGCCGGCGGACTTCTGCGCGCCCTCGCCGACACCGCCCTGGAACTCGCTGCCGACGCCCTTGGTCCAGGCGTGCGGCGCGGCGGCGCTGAGGTATTTCTGGAAGTTGTCGGTGGTGCCCGAGGAATCCGACCGGTAGATCGGCGTGATCGCCAGCGCCGGCAGTTCCACACCCGGGTTCAGGGCCACCAGAGCCGGGTCGTCCCAGCTGGTGACGGCGCCGCTGAAGATCCGGGCCAGCACGTCACCGTTGAGCACCAGGTGTTCCACGCCGTTGAGGTGGTAGGCCATGCTGACCGGGCCGAACACCAGCGGCAGGTGCCACGCCGGGTTCCCGTCGCAGCGCTTGGCCGCCGTGGTGACCTGGGCGTCGCTCAGCGGCGAGTCCGAGCCGGCGAAGTCGACGTGGCCGGCGATGAACTGTTCGCGGCCCGCTCCCGATCCGGTCGGGTTGTAGGACAGATTCTTGCCCGCGCACTGTTTGACCCAGGCCTGGTTGAACACCGCGATCGCGTTCTGCTGGGCAGTCGACCCCTCGGCGGTCAGCGTGTTCTTGCCCGCGCACTCGGCGGAACTCGAAGCGCCCCCGGCGGCGCTGTTGCCGGTGTTGTTGTCGCTGCCACAGGCCGTCAGCCCCAGCGCGGTGACCGTGGCCGCAAACAGCGCAAGACCCGCCGTGGTGGATTTCATCGTTCCTCACTTTCTCGCAGCATGTTCACACCGGTTTCGAATCCCCACGGAACCTAAACGGCACTCATGGATGGATTGCACCCGGCGGGTGAACGCATGGTGAACAAAACCGGCCGTCACTCAAGCCTGCGCGACGCCATACGCGCAATCCACGTTGTGTACCGAAAACCCCAGCTGCTGGTAGGTGCGCAGTGCCGCCGCGTTGTCCGCCTCGACGTAGAGCAGCACGGTCGGGTTCTCGGTGCCGGCGAGCCGGTCCGCCAGATAGGCCAGGCCCACCTCGGTGAGCACCCGCCCCAGACCCCGCCCCTGCGCGGCCGGGTCGACGCCGACGACGTATACCTCGCCCAGCGGTTGGGCGCCGGGGTGGATCTTGGTCCAGTGGAATCCCAGCAACCGGGCGCCATCGCCGTCGCCGGTGTCCTCATCGAAGGCCAGGAAGAGCCCCCGCGGATCGAACCACCCCTCGGCGCGCCGCTCGGCCAGGTCGGCCGGTGTCCAGCCGCCCTGCT
Source organism: [Mycobacterium] zoologicum (assembly GCF_020172665.1). Lineage (GTDB taxonomy): Bacteria > Actinomycetota > Actinomycetes > Mycobacteriales > Mycobacteriaceae > Mycobacterium > Mycobacterium zoologicum. The sequence continues at coordinate 3,788,384 of NZ_CP083985.1, forward strand.
CGGGATGCCAGGCGAACGCCGCGTTGTTGACGCGCAGCAGTTCGGCGTCATCGGCGTCGCCGGCGTAGCTGCGGATCACCACACCGGGCAGCGGGGAGGGACTGCCGACCCCGTGCAGCGACCGGCGCATCTGCAACAGTTCGCGCACCGCGACCAACCCCAGTGCGACCGCGGCGGACCGGGCGGCGGGTGAGTTCCCGTGCGCCCAGAATCGGGCACGACCGTCGGTTCTTCTCAGCGCGGCGCGGGCCAGCGCTGTCGCGATGCCGCGCCGCCGGGCCTGCGGGGCGACCACCATCTCCGCCATCGGCATTGAATCATCTTCTCCGGCAGTCAGATTCAGGTAGCCGACCACAGTCTCGTCGTCGTCGGCGGCGTGGACCAACAGGTGTCCGGTGCGCTGGGCGGACAGCTCTCGCAGCACCTGCTCGCCGACCGGGGCGATCCCGTCATGGTCGGTGGCCGTGGCGATCAGCCCCCGGATCCCACGCTGCTCCTCGGCGGACAGCGCAGCGCGCCACTGCGCGTCGGTCACTGACTGGCCAGCGACTCGGGTTCGGTGTCTCCCGCGATGTCGTCCCCGCCGCTGTCGTCGTCTCCGGCGGTGTCGTCCTCGAACGCTTCGTCGTTGCCGTCGTCGTGTTCGTTTTCGGAGGCCTGCGGCGTGCCGCGCGCCGGCCGGACGGCCTTGTAGCCGACATTGCGGACCGTGCCGATCAGCGATTCGTACTCCGGCCCGAGCTTGGCCCTCAGCCGCCGGACATGCACGTCGACCGTGCGGGTGCCGCCGAAGAAGTCATACCCCCACACCTCCTGCAGCAGCTGGGCCCGGGTGAAGACCCGGCCGACGTGCTGGGTGAGGTACTTGAGCAGCTCGAATTCCTTGTAGGTCAGGTCCAGCGGGCGGCCGCGCAGCCTCGCGGTGTAGGTGCCCTCGTCGATCACCAGCTCGCCGAGGGTGGTCTTCCCCGACGCCTGCTCGGCGGTCGGCGAGTCCCTGCGCCCGGCCAGCAGCCGCAGTCGGGCGTCGGTCTCGGCGGGCCCGGTGCCCGGCAGCAGGATTTCCTGAATCCCCCACTCGGCGTTGACGGCCACCAGCCCGCCCTCGGTCACCACCGCCACCACCGGGACCGATCCCGCGGTGGTACTCAGCAGCCGACACAGTCCGCGCGCGCCCACCAGATCGACACGCGCGTCGACGATCACCACCTCGGCCGCACCCGCCTCGAGCAGCGCGGAAACCTCCGGCGGCGCTGTCCGCACGGTGTGTGCCAGCAGCGACAGCGACGGCAGCACAGCGTCAGGGTGCAGGTCAGCGGTCAACAGCAGTAGCTCCAACGAGGCCCTCCAGCGTCCCAGGTGACCTAACGATAGCGTGCGACCTGCCAGAATGACCGGGTGCGAAGGGTGTTTATCGGGATATCGGCGGTGATCGCGGCTCTGGCAGTCCTTGTCGGCGGAGCAGACTTCGGGACCAGTGTCTATGCCGAATACCAGCTCTCCCAGGCCGTGCGCCGCGACGCCGGCCTCGATGCGGACCCGTTCGTGGCGATCCTGGGATTCCCGTTCGCGCCCCAGCTGCGACGCGACCGCTACGACGAGGTGGAGATCAAGGCGCCCGGCGCCGCGCAGCCGCTGATCGGCAAGGCGCTGCTGGAGGCGACCATGCACTCGGTCGATCTGACCGACGCCACCTGGAAGTTTCGGCCCGGCGCGAAGATCCCGGTCGCCACTCTGGAGAGCCGGGTCATCATCGGCAATGTGTACCTGGGCCGCTACCTGGGCATCCGCGACCTGATGGTGGAGGCCCCACCGGTCGAGACCAACGACGCCACCGGCGGCACCACCGAGTCCGGGATCTCCGACAGCCACGGCCTGGTGTTCACCGGAACTCCGCAGGGCTATGGCAAGCGGGTCAGCGTATCGGTGGACGTGTCGATGTCCGGTGCCGACCACCGCACCCTGGAGATCACTCCGACCGGGGTGCTGACCGGTCCCGACACCGCTGACGAGGACGTTCCCGATGCGGAGCGGGACAAGGTGCTGACCGCGTTCCGCGGCAGCCTGCCCCAGCAGCGGCTGCCGTTCGGGCTGACACCGACCAACTGGGGCGCCCGCGGCTCGGACGTGATCATCGAGGGCATCGCCGAGGGAATGACGGTGACACTGGCGGAGTTCGGCAGTCCATGAGCTTCGTCGCGATCGGCATCGGTCTGGCACTGGCCTGCCTGGTCGGCTGGTGCCTGAATCGCCGGGCCGGGGTACTGCGGGAGCTGCCGGCCGGTGCGCCCCCGGCCGGTGCGGGCACCGACGCCGAATACCTCGGGCTGGAGCCCGGACGGCCGACGGTGGTGCATTTCTCCGCCCCGTGGTGCGGACCCTGCGCCGGGCTGCGCCGGGTGGTCGATCAGGTCTGCGCCGAGCTCGGCGACCTCGCCCACACCGAGATCGACATCGACGACGACCCCGCCGCGGCGCGCCGGTTCTCGGTGCTGTCACTGCCCACCACGTTGATCTTCGACGCCGACGGAGCGCAGCGGTTCCGGGCCGCCGGCGTCCCCACCGCCGCCGATCTGCGCTCTGCACTCAAGCCGCTATTGGCTTGAACCGCCCGTTAGTGGGTAGGCTGGGCCTCGTGTTCGCCCGCCTTGAGCTTGTGCTCACCAAGCGCCGCGCAGTTGACCTGTGCCGCACCGCGGGCTGCTGTTGTTGTTGCTGTCGCTGAATCGCCGCTTTTTCGCGTCGTTTCGGGAGTCGTCCGGTAACGGGCATGCCTCCCACCAGCCAGCCGCCACAACAGCCAGGGAGCTCTCACCATGTCGAGCAACGACACCAATAACGCACCCGTGGACGTCCGGGGTCCCCGATTCGCCGCCTGGGTCACCACCGCCGTCCTCATCGGCGTCCTGATCGTCTTCTCGTTCAGCCCCGTCGCCGCGACGGTGCTGCTGGCCGGCCAGGCCGTCGTCTTCGCGATAGGGGCACTGGTCGGCCCGCGCCGGCATCCCTACGGCGTGCTGTTCGCCAAGCTGGTGGCACCCCGATTGTCACCGGTCACCGAACGCGAGCCGGTGGAACCGCTGCGGTTCGCCCAGCTCGTCGGCCTGATCTTCGCGGTGGTCGGGGTCGCCGGGCTGCTGGTCGCTCCGGTGGTGGGCCTGGCCGCGACCGCGCTCGCGCTGACGGCGGCCTTCCTCAACGCCGCGTTCGGCATCTGCCTGGGCTGTCAGCTCTACCCCCTGGCCGTGCAGCTGCGCCCGACGCGCGCATGACCACCGCCTCCCCCGCAGCCCACACCGCCGAGCAACCGGAAGGATCCCCCGACATGGCTCGCTCCGACGTCCTGGTCTCGACCGCCTGGGCCGAGAGCAATCTCGACGCGCCGAACACGGTTTTCGTCGAGGTCGACGAGGACACCAGCGTCTACGACACCAACCACATCCCCGGTGCCATCCGGATCGACTGGCGCACGGATCTGCAAGACCCGGTTCGTCGCGACGTCATCGACGCCGCCGCGTTCTCCAAGCTGCTCTCCGAGCGCGGCATCGCCAATGACGACACCGTGATCCTCTACGGCGGCAACAACAACTGGTTCGCGGCGTTCGCCTACTGGTACTTCAAGCTCTATGGCCACCGCAGCGTCAAGCTGCTCGACGGCGGTCGCAAGAAGTGGGAGCTCGACGGGCGGCCACTGGTGAGCGGGCCGGTTGATCGGCCCACCACCTCCTATATCGCCGCGCCGCTGGACGAGTCGCTGCGGGCCCGCCGCGATGAGGTGGTCGCCGCGATCAACGTCAAAAACCTGGTCGACGTGCGCTCCCCCGAGGAGTTCTCCGGCAGGATCCTGGCGCCGGCGCACCTGCCCCAGGAGCAGAGCCAGCAGCCCGGTCACATTCCGAGCGCGATCAACGTGCCGTGGAGCCGGGCGGCCAACGAGGACGGCACGTTCAAGTCCGACGAGGAGTTGGCCGCGCTCTACGGCGCCGCGGGCCTGGACGGCGAGAAGGAGACCATCGCGTACTGCCGGATCGGTGAGCGTTCGTCGCACACCTGGTTCGCGCTGCGCGAGCTGCTCGGTCACCGCAACGTGAAGAACTATGACGGCAGTTGGATGGAATACGGCTCCCTGGTGGGTGCCCCGATCGAGTTGGGAAGCTGATATGTGCTCTGGACCCAAGCAAGGTCTCGCTCTGCCGGCCAATGTGGACCTGCAGAAGGAGACGGTCATCACCGGCCGGGTGGTCGACAGCTCCGGGGCGACCGTCGGCGGCGCCTTCGTGCGGCTGCTGGACGCCTCCAAGGAGTTCACGGCGGAGGTCGTCGCCTCGGCCACCGGTGACTTCCGGTTCTTCGCCGCTCCGGGATCCTGGACGGTGCGGGCACTGTCCACGGCCGGCAACGGCGACGCCGCGGTGGCGCCGTCCGGGGCGGGCCTGCACGAGGTCGACATCAAAGTCGCCTGAGCGCTCAAGATAGACTGCCTCCCGTGGTTCTGTTCTTTGAGTTGATGCTGGTGGCGGCTACTGGCCTGATCACCTGGTTCGCGCTGTACACGCTGTATCGGCTGATCACCGACGAGATGTGAGCGCTCCCGACGACGGCACGCCCGACGACGACCATCCCGTCATTCCGGGCTCCGGCGACCGGGCGGTGGCCGCCGCTGCGGAGCGGGCACAGCAGACCGCAGCGCGTAACCTCCCGGCTTTCGACGACCTGCCTGTTGCCGACACCGCCAACCTGCGCGAAGGTGCGAACCTGCACGACGCCCTGCTGGCGTTGCTGCCGCTGGTCGGGGTGTGGCGCGGCGAGGGTGTCGGCCACGGCGCGCACGGCGACTACCGGTTCGGCCAGCAGATCGTGGTCTCCCACGACGGCGGCGACTACCTGAACTGGGAATCGCGCTCCTGGATGCTCGACGACGACGGCGGATTCACCGGGCGGTCGCTGCGGGAGACCGGATTCTGGCGATTCGTCACCGATCCCGCCGAACCGGGACAGGCCCCCGACGAGTCACAGGCCATCGAGCTGCTGTTGGCCCATTCGGTCGGCTACGTGGAGCTGTTCTACGGGCGCCCGCACGGCCCGGCGTCCTGGGAGCTGGTTACCGATGCCCTGGCGCGCAGCAAGTCCGGGGCGCTGATCGGCGGCGCCAAGCGGCTCTACGGGATCGTCGACGACGGCGATCTGGCCTATGTCGAGGAGCGGGTGAACGCCGACGGCGAGCTGGCCCCGCACCTGTCGGCGCGGTTGTCACGCTTCGTGGGCTGATTCCTCAGTGCCCGATCGCGGTGTCCACCAGCCCGGCGAACTCGGCGTCGGGCAGCTGCGGGGTTAATCTCCGGCCGTCCAGAGTGTGCACCCGGGCGGCCAGCGTGATGCTGGAGACCAGCCAGACATCCTGCGCGGCAACCAGATCCGCCGGACGCAGCGGCGTGTACTCGCACCGGTACCCGGCATCGCGCGCCACCTCGAACAGCGCCTCCTGGGTGGTGCCGCGCAGGATCGGCTGCGACGACGGCGGGGTGAGCAGTCGGCCCCGCTCGACCAGCACCACCGAGGACCGCGGGCCCTCCAGCACGTAGCCGTCGGAGCTGATGAAGATGACGTCGTCGGCGCCGTGCTTGGCGGCGTGCCGCAGCGCCGCCATGTTCACCGCATACGACAGGGTCTTGGCGCCGGCCAGCAGCCAGGGCATGGCCGGCCCGTGGGCGGCCAGCCCGCGATCCAGACTCAGCGCCGCCACGCCCTCGCGGCGGGCCGCGGCGATGCGTTCCGGCAGCGCCGTGATCATCACGTATGCCGTTGGTGCCGAACCGCTTTCCCGGCCGCGGCTGTAGATCATCCGCAGCGCGCCCTCGCCACCCGGCGGCCAGCGTCGCACCGCCTCATCGACAGCACGCCGCCACTGCGCCAGGTCGGGGGCCGGCAGGTCCATCAGCTCGGCCGAGCGGACCAGCCGCTGCAGGTGGGCGTCACGCAGGCACGCCGCGCCGTCGCGCACCAGCAGGGTTTCGAAGACACCGTCACCGCGCAGCGCGGCCAGGTCGTCGGCGTACAGCAGCGGCGAATCCGACCGGGCCGGCCCGCCTTCGAGGGTGACGATCGTCACGGGGGCATCTTCCAGATGGGCTTCCGCTGGCATGGACCCTGAGCGTAGTGACTCCGTAGAGTTGATTCGTGTCCGCAGTACCTGCTCCCGATCCGGGTCCCGACGCCGGCGCGATCTGGCACTACGGCGATCCGTTCGGTGAACAGCGAAGCGCGCAAACCGAAGCCGTGCTGGTGGATCGCTCCCACCGGGTGGTGCTGACCGTGCGCGGAGCGGACCGTACGACGTGGCTGCACACCCTGTGCACCCAGCACGTCGCCGAGCCGCCCGAGGGTTCCAGCACCGAGAATCTCGTCCTGGACAGCCGGGGCCGGATCACCCTGCACTGGGTTCAGACCGAACTGGACGGCACTACCTACCTCGACACCGAGTCCTGGCTGGGCGAGTCGCTGGCAGCTCACCTGCGCAAGATGGTGTTCTGGGCCGACGTCAGCATCGAACCGGCTGGTCTGGCGGTGCTCTCGCTGCTGGGCCCCGGGTTGGCCGAACCCGCGGTACTGGCGGCGCTGGGCGTGGCGTCCCTGCCCGACGATGCCGCGATGCCGGTCGGTTCCGGCGGGTTCGTGCGCCGGGCGCCGGGCGGGCTCGGGTTGGACCTGCTGGTTCCGCGCGACGACATCACGCGTTGGCGCGACGCGCTGTACCGGGCCGGGGTCAGGCCGGCCGGGGTGTGGACGTACGAGGCCGAGCGGGTGGCCGCCTGCCGGCCCCGGATCGGGGTGGACACCGATGAGCGCAGCATCCCGCACGAGCTGAACTTGATCGGCGGTCCGGGTGCGGGTGCGGTGCATCTGGACAAAGGTTGCTACAGCGGCCAGGAGACGGTGTCTCGAGTGCACAACCTGGGCAAGCCGCCGCGGATGCTGGTGTTGCTGCACCTGGACGGTTCGGCGGACCGGCCGTCGACCGGCGATCCGGTTTCCGTCGGCGACCGGCCGGTCGGCCGGCTGGGCACCGTGGTGGACCACTTCGAGCTGGGACCGATCGCGCTGGCACTGCTCAAACGCGGCCTGCCGGCCGACACCGCACTGCTGACCGGCGCCGGTGGCGAGGTCAGCGCGGTGATCGACGTCGATTCAATGCCGCCGCCGGATGTGCGGGGCGCCGGTAGAGTGGCCGTGGACCGGCTGCACGGCCGGGTTTGATCACGCCTCCCACGCCCGCAGACCAGGGCGACGGCCCTGCCGACGGCACGGTAAGCTGTCGGCAGGACAATACACACACTCAGATCGGAGCCGCCTGTTCGTTGGGCCGCTCCGTTATTGCGCGAGGGGGTCCCCCGATGGGCCGCGGCCGGGCTAAGGCGAAGCAGACCAAGGTTGCCCGTGAGCTGAAGTACAGCTCACCGTCGACCGATTTCAGCCAGCTCCAACGGGAGCTGGCCGGGTCTGAGGTCAACGACTCCGACGGTGACGACTCGTGGAGCGACAGCGATGATTGGCGTCGCTGACCGCTAGAACCTCGGGTGCTGCCCGACCAGTTTCGCTCCGGCGCCTTCGGCAGCCTTCTTCCCCGCCTTGCCGGCTTTACCCACCGTGCCCAACGGCCAGCAGTCCACGTGGCGCGCGGTCAGGATCGCCAGCGCCCGGTCGGTGTCCTCCGGCGCGACGACGGCGACCATCCCGACGCCCAGGTTGAAGGTCTTCTCCATCTCTTCACGGCTCACCCGGCCGCGCTGCGCGATCATCGCGAACACCGGCGCGGGTGTCCAGGTACCGCGATCCACCTCGGCGGTCAGGCCGTCCGGGATGACCCGGGCCAGGTTTCCGGCCAGCCCGCCCCCGGTCACGTGGCAGAAGGTGCGCACCTTGGTTTCGGCGGCCAGCGCCAGACAGTCCTTGGCGTAGATCCGGGTCGGCTCGAGCAGTTCCTCGCCCAGGGTGCGGCCGAACTCCTCGACGTGGCCGGCCAGGTTCATCCGGTCGATGTCGAGCAGCACCGCGCGGGCCAGGGAGTAGCCGTTGGAGTGCAGGCCCGATGCGCCCATGGCGATCAGCACGTCGCCGGGGCGGACCCGGTCGGGCCCCAGCACGTCATCGGCCTCCACCACGCCGACGCCGGTCGCGGAGATGTCGTAGTGGTCGGGCTCCATCAGCCCGGGATGCTCGGCGGTCTCCCCGCCCAGCAGCGCGCAACCGGCCTGCACGCAGCCCTCGGCGATACCCGACACGATCGCGCTGATCCGCTCCGGCACGGTGCGGCCGACGGCGATGTAGTCCTGCAGGAACAACGGTTCGGCGCCGCACACCACCAGATCGTCGACCACCATGGCTACCAGGTCGATGCCCACGGTGTCGTGCTTGTCCATCGCCTGGGCGATCGCCAGCTTGGTGCCCACCCCGTCGGTCGACGAGGCCAGCAGCGGCTCGCGGTAGTCGTTGCGCAGGGCGAACAGTCCGGCGAACCCGCCGAGCCCGCCGCGTACCTCGGGGCGGCTGGCGCGGGCGGCCAGCGGCTTGATCAGTTCGACGGCGCGGTCACCGGCGTCGATGTCCACCCCTGCCGATGCGTAGGTAACGCCCTGGGAGCTTGAGTCTGCTGAGGTCATCGCGGTAAAGGCTACCGGTCGCCGACTGCGGACGGTATCGCACTCGACGTAACGGGCTCAGAGCCGATTGTGGCGCACCTGATTGAACGGCACGCCACGGTCGGCGGCGTACTCCCGGGGCAGGCCCAGGACCCGTTCGGCGATGACGTTGCGCGCCATCTCGTCGCTGCCACCGCCGAGGCCCACGGTCTGCCGAGACAGGTACCGCCGGCCCGTCCTGAGCAGGTTCGCCTCGTCGTCTACCACCGCCAACGGACCGGCGACCGCCATGGCGGTGTCGACCTCCAGGTAGGTCACATCGGAATGGAACAGCCGGATGATCGAGGCCGCGGCGGGCGGAAGTTCACCACTGCGCATGCCACGCCCGGCGTAGTCGATGAGCTGGTCGCGCACCATGCGCCTGGCCAGCACCCGGCCGATCTGGTCCTGGGTCAGCGGGTCGTTCGCGGTGCCGGCGTCCTGAGCCAGCGTGAGGAAGTCGCCGGCGGCCATCTCGGTGCGTTCGGGGCCGCGTCCGCTGGCGAACTCCGACCCCTGCCCGACGGCCCGCCGCTCATGGTAGAGCAGCCGCGACGCGACGTCCCAGCCCTTGTTGACCTCACCGACCACCGTGTCGGCCCCCAGCCGCAGCCCGTCGAAGAACTCCTCGCAGAACTCGTTGGAGCCGTCGACCTGCTCGATGCGGCGCAGGGTGACGCCGGGCGCGTCGATCGGCACCAGGAACATCGTGAGCCCGTCGTGCTTGGGCACCGTCGAATCGGTGCGGACCAGCAGCAGTCCGAAGTCGGCGGCGAACGCACTGGTGCTCCACGTCTTCGCTCCGCTGACCACCCAGTCGTCACCGTCGCGTTCGGCGCGGGTGATCAGGCCGGCCAGATCGGAACCGCCGCTGGGCTCCGAGAGCAGCTGCACCAGCACCTCGTCGCCGCGCAGTGCGGCATGGATGTGGCGGCGCTTCTGATCCTCACTGCCGGTGTCGAGCAGCGTGGCGCAACAGATGGTGAAGGTCGGGACGTTGAGGATCAGCGGCATCTCGTAGCCGACGGACTCGGCGTCGAAGGCCTTCTGGTAGCTCAGATCCAGGCCCAGGCCGCCGTATTCGCGGGGGAAGCAGATCCCGGCGAAGCCGCCGTCGTACAGCCGTCGCTGCAGTTGGCGTGCGCGTTGCCAGGCGCCGTCGTCGTCGCGCCCATTGCGAGGGGGGTGCTGCGAATCCAGGCGCGGCATGTTGGCGGCCAGCCAGTCGTGTGCCGACGCGGCGAACTCGTCAACGGTGATGTCGCTCATGCGGCGGGCTCCGTGCTGTTGGCGGCCGCGTAGATGGCCTGGTGGTGCTCGGCGGGGGTACCGAGCAGATTCCGGTACAGGGTGGCCCGACGCAGATACAGGTGCAGGTCGTGTTCCCAGGTGACGCCGATGCCGCCGTGCAGTTGCACGCACTCCTGAATCAGCCGGCCGGCGTGCTCGCCCAGATAGGACTTGGCCGCGCCGACCCACATGGCCGCATCGGGGCCACCCGCGGCCACCTTGTCCACGGCGCCGGCGGTGATCGCGCGGCAGGCGTGCAGCCACATGGTCATGTCGGCGAGCCGGTGTTTGATCGCCTGGTAGGACGCCAGCGGCCGCCCGAAGCTGTACCGGTCGCGGGCCCAGGCGACGGTCATGGCCATCGTCGCGTCCAGGATCCCGACGGTTTCGGCGCACACCAGCACGATCCCGACCTGGGTCTGACGGTCGATGAGCGCACCGGTCTGTGCCGCGGTGCCGACCACCGCGGACGCGTCGATCTCGGTGTCGACGAACTCGATGCGCGCGTACTGCTTCACCAGATCGATGCCGGCCTGCGGTGTCACCCGCGCGCCGACGCTGTCGGCGCGGACCAGGAACTGGCGTAGCGCACCGTCGTCGGTGCGCGCACCGATCAGCACCAGGTCCGCCCGGTCTCCGGCCTCCACCCGATCCTTGATCCCGTTGAGCCGGTAGCCGCCGGGGATGCTGGTTGCGGTCAGGCCCGGTTGGTGCGGGCGAAAACCCCGACCAGGTTCGTCGCAGGCCCACGTCGCCACCGTCTCCCCCGCAACCAGCGCCTCGATGCTGCGCGCGTGGGCGTCGCGGTTGTCGGCGTCGACGAGACCGGCCAGGACCACGCTTACCGGGTACAGCGGCCCGGACGCGACGGTGCGTCCGATCTCGCCTGCGACCGCGGACAGGTCACGCAGGCCGCAACCCGAGACACTGCCTCCGCCGAGCTCCTCAGGCACCAGCAGGCCGGCCCAGCCGAGATCGGCCGCCTGCCGCCACCACGCGGGGTCGTAGGAGTCGCCCCGGGCGTGCAGGTCCCGGTAGTCGCTCAGCGCTGCGGTCTTGTCCAGGAATGCGCGCGCCGTGGCGACGAACAGCTCGCTCTCGGTGGACAGATCGGTCATGTCGTCTCCTCCGATACTCACCGGATGGGCTCGTCACCGAGCACCGTGGTGCGCAGCATCTCCCGGGGAGAGTCCGGGTCATACGGCGCGGCCCGATGCAGGACGCCGCGGTTGTCCCAGATGACGGTGTCACCCACCGACCAGTGGTGACGATAGACCCGGTCGGCCACGGTGGCGCGCGTGAGCAGTTCGTCGAGCAGGGCCCGCCCGGCGTCGAGTTCCATCCCGACGACGTAGTCGGCGGAGGCGCCCAGTACCAGTGACCGGCGCCCGTCTCGGTGCGTCCACACCAGTGGATGTTCGTGGGTGGGCCGGGCGCGCCACCGGGCCAGCTCTTCCGGTGACGGATCCGGGGTGACCTGCCGCTGGGAGGCCTCCAGCGAGTGGACGACGCGCAGCGCGCCATAGCGTCGCTTCTCGTCGTCGGTGAGCACGTCGTAGGCGGCGTACGAGCTGGCGAATTCCGTCTCGCCGCCGCGCTCGGCGACCTGCACCGCCGAGAGCACGGTGGCCTTCTGCGGGTATTCGTCGCCGGTCGGCGTGCACCCGTCGATGTGCCAGTCGAAGGTGGCGCGCAGGTAGCTCGCCGACGAGTTCTTGGACCGGTCCAGCGTGACCGGGTAGATGCCGGCGACCTCGTGATGGCCGTCCGAGGAGTAGTCGACACCGCCGAGGCGCCCGCAGAACGCGACCTGGGCGCGAGGGTCGATCCGCAGACCGCGGAAGACCAGGACGCCGTTTGATTCCAACGCCTGGAGTACCGCGGCACCCAGGTGCTCGTCAGCGGCCAGGCGCTCGGGGTCGACGCCCAGTACCTCGGCACCGACCGAGGAGGTCAGCTTGTTGATGGTGAGCAGACTCATCGGCTGCGTCCTTTCTGAGGATTTCGCGCCGGCTACGGGATCGGCCAGCCGGTGCGGATCATGACGGCATCGGCGGCGTCGACGGGGGCGGGCTGGCCCATGATCTCCACCGCCATCGCCACCATCACCAACGAATAGATCAGGTGCAGCAGGTTGCGCGCGTCGTCGGGAAGTTCGTCCAACGCGAATTTGTCGCAGTACTCGATCGCTTCTTCCAAGCGCGGGAAGAACGCGTCGTAGAACTGCCGCAGCTCCGGAATGGTGCTGGCCAGCCTCTGCTCGAAGCGTTCGGTTTCGGTTGGCAGGCACCAGGTTTCGGCGAATTCCTCCAGTTCGGCGAACGCGCTGGGCAGCCGTGCGGCGGTCATCGCACCGCTCCTGCGCCGGCCTGCTCACGCCGGTAGTCGTCCACCCAGTCGCCCACCACCTTGTGCAGGTGGCGCACCAGGATCTCTTGATCGTTGAGTGGGAAGTCGTCGACTATGCCGTATTCCAGCGCGGCCTGGGTGCCGCCGAGCATCCCGGCGTCTTGCAGCGCAAACTCCTTGAGCACCACCGACGCCACCTCGTGCTCGATGCGCTCGCGCACCGTGCGGGCGGGATGGAAGTAGGTGTGGGCCTCGAACCGGTGGGTGTTGTGCGAGGTGGGCCAGTACCGGTAGAGCAGGTACCAGCCGCCGTAGATGAGGATCTCGGTGTTGGGGAAGATCTGGAAGTTGCTGATCCCCCACGGTTCGATGCCGCCCGGATTCACCCCGGCCGGCAGCTCGCCGATGTCGGGCGTCTCCCACGGGCCGACCAGCCCGCTGCGGGTAGCCCGCTCGATGGGGTACATGTACTCCGGGGGCAGCAGCCATCGGCGTCGGCCGGCGGTCGAGACCAATCGGTGCGGCCCGTCGAGTTGGAAATGGCCGCAGGTGAATCCGGCGTCGGGCACCCGGACTTGGGCCGGCACCTGTTGGGAATGCAATGCCGGAACGTGGTAGTACTCCTGAAACGCGTCGGCGAAGATCTTCCAGTTGCTGTTGTTGTGGGCCACCCAGTCGTAGCGTTCGGTCAGCTTCTCGAACGGGTAGCCGTCGAGGCCGGTGATCATCGGCCCGAGAAACTCGCGCAGGCTCTGGCGCGGTTCGGTGTCGAGGTTGACGAAGACGAATCCGTTCCAGATGTCGCAGTGCACCGGCATCAGGTCCGCGGTGTCGGCACCGTCACGCGTTCGGCGGCAACGCCTGCAGGTGATCACCTCGACCTGCCCGGCGGTCTCACGATCGGGAAACTCATGCCAGACGAGCTTGCTTGCGCACCGCGGGCAGACGTTGTGGAAGGCCCGGATTCCCTGGCCGGTGTGGATGAGAAGCACCGACGACCGGGCGACTTCGATCTCCTTGGTGGCATAGCTGCCGGGTTCGGGCACCTCCTCGATGCGGCCGATGTTGAGCCAGGCGCGCTTGAACACCGCGTCGCGCTCGAGTTCGAAGAACTCACGCGATGTGGAGTCGGCGAAGGAGACCGGGCCGGTTCCCAATTCATAGTGCTCGGTCCACGAGCCCTCGGCGGGCCGGCCGGATCGCTTCGAAGGTTGTTCTGTCACAACACCGCCCCTCCGTTGACACCGAGTACCTGACCGGTGATGAAACCGGCTTCCTCCGAGCACAAGAACCCGACTGCCGCGGCGATGTCCGAGGCCGTGCCCAGCCGGCCCATCGGGATGTTGGCGGCGATCTGCTCGTTCGGCGGCAGGTATCCGGCCGCCTGGCCCTGGTGCTGCATGGGCGTCTCGATACCCGACGGCGGAATGTTGTTGACCGTGATGCCTTGGGCGGCGTATTCGCGGGCCAGTGATTTGGTCAAGGTGATGACAGCGCCTTTGGACGCGGCGTAGTGCGCGGCGAACGGCGATCCGCGCTGGGCGCTGGACGAAGAGATCATCACGATGCGCCCCCACCCGGCGGCGACCATGTCCGGTAGCGCGGCCTGGCAGCAGTGGAAGGTGCCGGTCAGGTTGACGTCGATGATCCGGGCCCAGTCCTCGGCAGTGATATCGGCGAAGGCGCAGTAGCCGAAGAGTCCGGCGCTGGTGACCAGCGCGGCGACCAGGCCGAGATCGCGGCGCACGTGCTCGAAGGCCTCGTCGACGGCGGCCCGATCGGTGACGTCGGCCTCGACACCCAGCGCGGTGCCGCCCCGGCTCCGCACGTCGTCGGCAACCCGTTGCGCGGCTTGGCCATTGAGGTCGAGAACGGCGACGCGATAGCCGCGCCGGCCCAGTTCGTGACAGGTGGCCTCGCCCATGCCCGAGCCCCCACCGGTGACCACGGCAACCCGCTGCGGCACCTCTGTGGTCATCACATCCCCTTCGTCCTCGTCGAGGATATTATCAAGTACTTGTTATTGATCTCAAGTGCTGGATGTCCGGGCCCGCCGGAACGGCGTCAGGGCTCCACGTGGTCGGCGAACAGGGTGTGCCCGGTGCCCTGCTCGACGACCCGGGCCAGCAGCGCTCGCAGCGTGTCCTGCTCCTGCGGGCTCAACACACCGAACACCTGCTCGTGGACGGTGATCGCGTCGGTGACGACCGCCGAGGTCACCGCGCGCCCCTCGTCGGTCAGGTGCGCCCGCAGGATACGGCCGTGGTGGGGGTCCGGCTTGCGCTCCACCAGTCCGCGGCGCTCCAGCGCACTCAGGGCCAGTTGCACGCCCTGCGGAGTGATGAGCAGCCGACGTGCCAGCTCAGCGCCGGACAGACCCGGTTCGCCGGCGAGTTGGCGCAACAGACCGATCTGGGCGGTACTCACCCCGTGCTCGCTGATCGCCTCGTTGACGGTGGTCAGCGAATAGTAGAAGGCCTGCTTGAGCAGCCACAGGATGTTGTTGGTGAGATCCATGTCCCGCCTCCCGGTCAACTGCGTTTGTAGACTCGGCCGTCCTTCATGACAAATCGCACGTCACAGGTGGTGCCGATGTCGCGGGTCGGGTCACCCGGTACGGCGATGACATCGGCGCAGTAGCCCGGCGCCAGGCGTCCCAGTTCGTGGCCGGCGTCGATGAGATCGGCACTGACGACGGTGGCCGCCCGCAGTGCCTGCACCGGTGTCATACCGCGCTCCACCAGGGCGCACAACTCCTTGGCGTTCTGCCCGTGCGGGATCGCCGGCGCGTCGGTGCCGCACGCGATGCGCACCCCGGCCTCGATCGCCCGGGGCAACATGGCTTTGGCCCGCGGAAACACCTCGGCCGCCTTCTTGCGCAGCTCCGGAGCGATCCGGTCGACGGCCAGGGCGTCCGTCAGGTAGGTGGTGGAGACCAGGAAGGTGCCGTGGTCGACCATCATCGCCAGCGTCTCGTCGGTGGCCAGGAAACCGTGCTCGATGCAGTCGATGCCCGCGCGGATGCACGCCCGAATCGCGGTGTCGCCGATGGCATGTGCGGCCACCCGCACCCCGGCGCGATGCGCCTCGTCGGCGATTGCGGCCAGTTCGGCGTCGGAGTACTGCTGGGCGCCCGGGGCGGTGCTGTGCGACATCACCCCGCCGGAGGCCGACACCTTGATCAGCTTGGCGCCGTGGCGGATCTGATAGCGCACGCAGGCGGTCACATCCGGCACCCCGTTGGCGATGCCCTCGGCGACCGACAGCGGCATCACGCCGGGCGCGAGCCGTTGGAAGACCGTCGGATCCAGGTGGCCGCCGTAGGGCGTGACGGCATGGCCGGCGGGGTAGATCCGCGGACCCGCGTGCCAGCCCTGATCGACGGCGCGCTGCAGTGCGACATCAAGCAGATAGCCACCGGTCTTGACCATCAGCCCCAGGTTGCGGACGGTGGTGAAGCCGGCTTCCAGTGTGGTGCGTGCGTTGACCGCGGCCCGCAACGTGCGGTAGACGGGGTCGTCCTGCACACCGTGCAGCGGCGTCGGAAGCCCTTCGGGACTTCCCGGCCCGCCGATGAGCAGGTTGAGCTCCATGTCCATCAGCCCGGGCAGCAGCGTGACGTCGCCGAGGTCGATGTCGTCAGACGAAACCGGAACGGGCGCAGCGGGGTTGACGGCGGTGATGCGGCCGTCCTCGATCACCACGACGGCGGGTGACCGCACCACACCGGCATCGATGTCGAGCCACCGATCGGCGCGCAGCACCGAGATCTGACTCACCTGGCGGCTCACGGGAACGGCTCGGCGATGCACTCGATGACGGCCCCGCCGGAGTCGGGAACGCGCGGCTGCTTCCAGGCTTCGGCCGGGAAGGCCACCGTGATCATGGAGTACAGCAAGTGCATCAGGTTCAGCACGTCCTCGGGCATGTCGTCGAGGCTGAACTTGTCGCAGTAGGCCAGCGCATCTTCGGCGCGCGCCGTGATGGCGTCGTAGAACGCCTGCATCTCCGACATCGAACTGCTCAGGCGCTTGGCGTAGCGCTCCGGTTCAGACGGCAGGCACCACTGGCCGAACGGCTCGAGGTCGGCGAATTCCTTTGGCAGCATGGCGGTCACGGTCCGTCAGACCTCTGCCGTAGCGCGCTCGTGTTCGGCTATCCACGCGGCGGTCTCGGCGTGAAAGTGCCGGATCAGCACCTCTTGGTCGTTGAGCAGGAAGTTGTCCACCACGCCCGTGCCGATCATCGTGTGGGTGGCCTCCAAGGTGCTGGCGTCCTGCAGCCCGTACTCCTTGAACGACACCGCCGCCAGTTCCTGGGCGACCCGCTCGCGGGGAGTCCGCGGCTGCGGAAAGTACAGCGTGCCTTCGAAAATGTGCGAGTCGTGCGCGGTCGGCCAGTAGTGGTAGGTCAGATACCAGCCCTGGCCCCAGAACAGGATGGTGAAGTTGGGGAAGATCTGAAACGAGTCCAACCCCCACGGAACGCATTTCGCGGGATTGAGGCCGGCTGGCATCGGGCCGATATCCGGCGGGTCCCACGGCCCGAAAAGCCCGCTCCGGCAGATGTCCTCGATCGGCTTGCGCATCTCCGACGCCATCTCCCAAGCCCGCACGCCCGAGGTGCTGACCAGGCGATGCGGGCCCTCGATCCGGTAGTGCGGCGCCTCGAAGCCGGCCTGTTCGGCCGCCACCCGAAAGGCCGTCGGCGTCTGGTTCCCATGCAGTACCGGCGCGTGATAGAACTCCTGGAAGGCGTCCAAGAAGAGCTTCCAGTTGGAGTTGACCGACGAGCGGTACTGCCACCGCGACGTCAGCTGCCCGAATGGGTAGCCCTCCAACGCCGTGACCATCGGCCCGAGGAATTCGCGCAGAGACTGCTCGGGAGTGGCGGAGAAGTTGACGAAGATGAACCCTTCCCAGACTTCACAGTGCACGGCGACCAACCCGTAGCGGCTCTTGTCCAAGTCGAAGAACTCTTCCTGCTGCGGGACAAAATCCAAATTGCCATCCAGGTCGTAGCGCCAGGCGTGGTACTTGCAGGTGAACTGGCGACAGTTCCCGCTCGCCTCCTCCAATGGCATGGTGTCCCACACCAACTTGTTCCCGCGGTGCCGACAGACATTGTGATAGGCCTTGATCTCGCCGGATCCGGTTCGCACCAGGATGATCGAGGTGTTGACCACCTTGAGTTCCCGGGTGAAGTAGCTGCCCTTCCGCGGAATCTGCTCTACCCGACCGACATTCAGCCAGGCACGCCGGAAGATCGCCGCGCGCTCCTTCTCGTAGACATCCGGGCTGACGGAATCGCGGTACGACACCGGTTCGGTACCGAGCTCGGGGTAGTGCTGGGTCCAACTACCCTCGGGCGGCTTCGGAAAACGCGCCACAACCACTCCTGTCCTCACGCCGGGTCACTGGCGCCGACGCTATCGAGCGGCACCTTTAGTGTCAAGTAGTTGATACTTGGGCGGGATGTCGGCTTCAGGACTCTCTGACGAACTGGGTCAGGACTGCGTCAGCGCGGGGTCGTTGTCGCTCTCCGCTTTGCGCGCGGTGTTGCTCAGCATCTGCTCGACGACGTTCTTGCCCAGGACGCTGTCGCCGGGCAACTCGATCGGATAGTTGCCGTCGAAGCAGGCGCTGCACAGCCGCGACTTGGGCTGCTCGGTGGCCGCGATCATGTCCTCCAGGCCGACGTAGCCCAGGCTGTCGGCGCCGATGGTGCGGCGCACCGCCTCGAGCATCTCCTCCTGGTCCTCGACGGCGTTGGCGATCAGCTCGGCGGGCGAGGCGAAGTCGATGCCGTAGAAACACGGCCAGCGCACCGGCGGCGAGGCGATCCGCACGTGCACCTCCACGGCGCCGGCCTCCCGCAGCATCCGCACCAGCGCCCGCTGCGTGTTGCCCCGCACGATCGAGTCATCGACGACGATCAGCCGCTTGCCGCGGATGATCTCCTTGAGCGGATTGAGCTTGAGCCGGATGCCCAGCTGCCGGATGGTCTGCGACGGCTGGATGAAGGTCCGCCCGACGTAGGCGTTCTTGGTCAGGCCCTGCCCGTAGTCGATGCCGGACTCCTGGGCGTAGCCCACGGCGGCGGGTGTGCCCGACTCCGGAACCCCGATGACCAGGTCCGCATCGACGGGATGCCGGCGAGCCAGCCGACGGCCGATCTCCACCCGGGTGGCGTGCACCGACCGCCCGCCGATGGTGCTGTCGGGCCGGGCCAGGTAGACGTACTCGAACACGCAGCCCTTGGGCGTCGGGTTGGCGAACCGGGTGGAGCGCACCCCGTCGGCGTCGATGGCCAGCAGCTCACCGGGTTCGATGTCGCGGACGAACGAGGCGCCGACGATGTCGAGCGCGGCGGTCTCCGAGGCCACCACCCAGCCGCGATCGAGCCGCCCCAGTGACAGCGGCCGCACTCCCCACGGGTCGCGGGCCGCATACAGGGTGTTCTCGTCCATGAAGGTCAGGCAGAACGCGCCGCGTGCGGTCGGCAGCAGTTCCAGCGCGGCCTGCTCCAGGGTGGTGTCGGCCGCGCCGTGTGCCAGCAGGGCGCCGAGGATGTCGGAGTCGGTGGTGGCCACACCGGGCCGGCGGGTGTCGATCAGGCCCAGCTCGCGGGCGCGGCCGGCCAGTTCGGCGGTGTTGACCAGGTTGCCGTTGTGGCCCAGGGCCAGCCCGGTGCCCGCAGCGGTGTTGCGGAACACCGGCTGGGCGTTCTCCCAGGTGGTGTCGCCGGTGGTGGAGTAGCGGCAGTGCCCGACCGCCACATGGCCGGGCATGGCCGCCAGCGTCTGCTCATCGAACACCTGGCTGACCAGACCCAGGTCTTTGAAGACCAGCACCTGCGAGCCGTCGCCGACGGCGATACCGGCCGCTTCCTGGCCGCGGTGTTGCAGCGCATACAGGCCGTAATAAGTGAGCTTCGCTACTTCTTCACCGGGAGCCCATACACCGAATACACCGCATTCCTCGCGAGGCGAGTTCTCAAGATCTTCAACCTGCTGGTCAAGCACGTTTTGTCTGCTCCCGGGGGGCGGGTGAAGGTGACGGGGATCAGTCTACGGTCAAATCGCGTCAAGTTTGACCAACGGCAGCCATCCGGCGATCTCGGCGGCCCGCGAACCGGACATCCGCAGCTTCGCGGTCGCCGTCGCGTCGGTGGTGCGCAGCAACCCGGTCGCCAGCAGCAGCCAGGTGCGCGGGTCGGTCTCGACGACGTTCGGCGGGGTCCCGCGGGTATGTCGCGGCCCGGCGATGCACTGCACGGCCACGAACGGCGGCACCCGCACCTCGACGCTGGCCCCCGGAGCCAGCTCGGCCAGCGTCCGGGCGGTCAGGCGGACGGCCGCGGCCAACGCGGTGCGATCCGGCGCGGGCAGGTGCTCGTCGCGCAGCCAGCCGGCGAGTGCAAGCACGGCCTGACGCGTCTGCGCCGGGTCGATCACCGGCTCTGCTCTCGGTGCTGCTGCATTGCGGCCCGGATCCGCTCGGTCTCCCCCGGCGTCCAGCCGGACGGCGGCAGCACCGCCACCCAGCCGTCCAGAACGGCGTTCGAGTAGTTGTGACCGTGCCCGGCCGGCATCGACTCACCGTGCGCCAAGTCGGCACTGACCTGCCAGAACGTCACCATCGGATACCAGCGCATGGACGCGGTGCGGTCCTCACCGGGTGGCTCGGTCAGCCAGGCCGGCCGGGCGAACAGCAACTCCGGCGACCACCACACCACCGGGTCGGAGGCGTGCTGCAGGAACAGCACCCGGGTTCCGGCCCACGGCGGCGCGGCGATGCGGGCGATCTCGGCAGGCTCGGTTCCCTGGGCGAATCGCACCGTGCGTCCGTTGTCGTAGCGCGGTCGCACCTCGGGGGTCCCCGGGTCACGCCGAGCCACCAGCGCTTGCCACAGTGAGCTGGCATGGGGCGGACCCACCCACAGCACCGCCTCGAATCCCTGTTCGGCGATGTCGGGCAGCCAGTCGAACGCGGCCTGACCGGCCATCGCACCCAGGCTCTCGCCGTAGAGCACCAGCTTGGGGCGATGATCCGGTGACAACTCCCGCCAGCGGGCACCGATGGTGTCGATCAGCATCCGCCCGGATTCCGCCGATTTCTGCCTGTCGGCCAGAAACGAGACCCAGCTCGGCAGGTAGGAGTACTGCACCCCGACCATGGCGGTGTCACCGTTGTAGACCATCTCCAGCGACCGTGCCGCGACCGGGTTGATCCAGCCGGTTCCGGTGGTCGGGACGATCACCAACACTTGGCGCTCAAAGGCTTTGGTGCGCTCCAGTTCGTCGAGCAGCAGCTCCATCCGGGCCCGATCGTCACCGGCGCTGTGCAAACCGGCGTACACCCGGATGGGTTCCTTGGCCGGCCGGCCGTTGACCCGTTGCAGTTCTTCGGCACGCGGCCCGCCGGCGACAAAGTTGCGTCCCTGGAAGCCAAGAGTGTCCCAGGGCACCAAAGATGCTGTGCTGCCTGATCTTTCCGGCTGCAGTGGTTGCGACACCCCGGTCTTGGTGGCAGAGTTCTGCGGCTCGGACAGCGCGTTGGCTCCGATGAAGAACCCGCGGATCAGCACACCGTTGATCAAGGTCACCAGCAGCACGACCACGATCGCCGTCCCGATGAACAAGGCGACTTCGCTGTGCAGGTGCCAGCGCTGGATCAGCCTGCGGGCCAGCAGCTTGATCGCATCGAACACCACCCGCACGGCGGCCACCGACAGAGCCGCCGTCCCGATCGCCACGATCAGGGTCCGTAGGTAGCCCGGCGTCTCGGGACCGTCGACACCCAGCAGTTCCGAGACCTGCCGTTGCCAGCCGGCGGCCGGGATCAGCATCAGCAGGCACGCGGCCGGTGAGACCACCACGACGGCCGCCTTCAGCGCGAACAGCACCCGGGACGACGGCGGCCACCAGCGGGCGCCGTGCAGCACGAAACGGTCCAGCGCCGCACCGACTCCCACGCCCAGGCCGTAGCCGAAAGCCGCGTTGAGCCCGCCGATCAGGCCCTGGAACAACCAGTCCCGCGGCAGCAGCGACGGGGTCAGCGACAGGCAGAAGAGCAGTGCCCCGAAGGCCACCCCGACGAATTTCAGCCGCAGCAGGCCCCACGCCCACACCAGCAGCGGATGTCTCCCACTGGGTGCGACGGCGGTGGTCCCCATGCCGGTCCGGCTATCCGAACAGCCCCGGCAGCACCGACTCGGAGGTGGCGCGCAGCTCTGCCAGCGAGATGGAGAACCGGCCCTGCACCTCCACCTCTTGCGAGGCCTGGTCCACCACGCCGATGCGCTCGACGGGCAGTCCGCGCGCCTCGCACATGGACCGGAATCGACTCTCCTCGGTGCGCGGCACCGCGACCACCACCCGGCCCGCCGACTCGGAGAACAGCCAGACGAACGGGTCGGCCGCTTCGGGCAGCAGTATGCGGCAACCTGTTTCGCCCGCAAGGGCCGATTCGATCACGGCCTGGATCAGACCGCCTTCGCTCAGGTCGTGGGCCGCGGAGACCAGGCCGTCCCGCGAGGCCGAACGCAGCACCTCGGCGAGCAGTTGCTCGCGCGCCAGGTCGACCATGGGCGGAAGGCCGCCGAGGTGATTGCCGGTCACCTGCGCCCAGATGGAGCCGTCGAACTCGTCGCGGGTGTCGCCCAGCAGCATCAGCGTCTCGCCCGGCTCGACGCCGAACGCGGTGGGCAGTCGCCGTTTCACGTCGTCGATCACGCCGAGCACCCCGACCACCGGGGTCGGGTGGATCGGTGTGGCGCCGGTCTGGTTGTAGAAGCTGACGTTGCCGCCGGTCACCGGAATCCCCAGTGCCGCACAGCCGTCCGCCAAACCACGAACCGCCTCGGCGAATTGCCACATCACCCCGGGGTCTTCCGGCGAGCCGAAGTTCAGGCAGTTGGTGACGGCGACGGGCGTGGCGCCGGTGACCGCCACATTGCGGTACGCCTCGGCCAGTGCCAGCTGCGCGCCGGTGTAGGGGTCCAGTTTGGTGTAGCGGCCCGAGGCGTCGGTGGAGACGGCAATACCGCGCCCGGATGCCTCGTCGATGCGCAGCATCCCGCCGTCGGCGTGCTCGGCGAGCACGGTGTTGCCCCGCACGTAGCGGTCGTACTGCTCGGTGATGAACGCCCGGCTGCACAGGTGCGGGCTGCCCAGCATCGCGAGCACGGTCGCGCGCAGTTCGTCGTCGGTGGTCGGCCGCGGCAGCTTGTCGCTGCGGTCGGCGTTGAGCGCGTCCTGGGTGTCCGGGCGCACGACGGACCGCTGGTAGATCGGACCTTCGTGGGCCACGGTGCGCGGCGGCACGTCGACGACGGTCTGACCGTGCCAGGTGATCTGCAGCCGGTCGCCATCGGTGACCTCGCCGATCACGGTGGCCAGCACATCCCATTTGCGGCACACCGCCATGAATGCGTCGACGTTCTCCGGGGCCACGACGGCGCACATGCGCTCCTGCGATTCGCTGGAGAGCACCTCGGCCGGGGTCATACCCTCGGCCCGCAATGGCACCTGCTCCAGTCGAATCGCCATACCGCCGTCGCCCGCAGACGCCAATTCGGATGTGGCGCAGGACAGTCCGGCGCCGCCCAAGTCCTGGATGCCGACCACCAGCTTGGCGGCGTAGAGCTCCAGGCAGCACTCGATGAGCACCTTCTCGGTGAACGGGTCGCCGACCTGCACCGCCGGCAGTTTCTTTCGCCCGGCGCCGGATTCGTCCCCGCCGAAGGTCTCCGACGCCAGCACCGACACCCCGCCGATGCCGTCCAGGCCGGTGCGCGCCCCGAACAGGATGATCTTGTTGCCGGTACCGGAGGCGAACGCCAGGTGCAGGTCTTCTTTCTTGAGCACGCCAACGCACAACGCATTCACCAGCGGGTTGCCCGCGTAGCACTCGTCGAAGATGGTCTCGCCGCCGATGTTGGGCAGGCCCAGCGAGTTTCCGTAGCCGCCGATGCCGCGCACCACCCCGTCGACCACCCGGCGGGTGTCGGGGGCGTCGGCCGCGCCGAAGCGCAGCTGGTCCATCACCGCGACCGGGCGGGCGCCCATCGCCATGATGTCGCGCACGATGCCACCCACGCCGGTGGCCGCACCCTGGTAGGGCTCGACGTAGGACGGGTGGTTGTGGGATTCGACCTTGAAGGTGACCGCCCAGCCGTCACCGATGTCGACCACACCGGCGTTCTCGCCGATACCGGCCAGCATCGATGCCCGCATCTCTTCGGTGGTTGTCTCACCGAAGTAGCGCAGGTGCACCTTGGAGGACTTGTAGGAGCAGTGCTCGCTCCACATCACCGAGTACATGGCCAGCTCGGCGTCGGTGGGGCGGCGGCCCAGGATGTCGCGGATGCGCTGGTACTCGTCGTCCTTGAGACCCAACTCGGCGAACGGTTGCGGGTGATCAGGCGTTGCAGCGGCGTGCTCGACGGTGTCCAGCGCGGTCGGGGGCGTCACGGGCACAGTCTATGGCACCCGAATTCGGCGCGATTGTCGTCGCTGGGCGCAGACAATCGCGCCGAGATCGCTCAGTCCGGCGCCAGGAACGCGGTCAGTGCTGCCGCGTAGGCGGCGACGTCGCGCGCACCCATCAGCTCCCGCGCCGAATGCATGGCCAGCTGCGGGGCGCCGATGTCGACGGTGGGGATTCCGGTGCGCGCCGCGCTCATCGGGCCGATGGTCGACCCGCACGGCAGGTCGGCACGGTGCTCGTAGCGCTGCAGCGCAACCCCGGCCTGCGCGCAGGCCAGCGCGAACGTAGCGGCGGTGCGCCCGTCGGTGGCGTAGCGCAGGTTCGGCTGCACCTTGAGCACCGGACCGCCGTTGATCGCGATCTGATGGGCCGGCTCGTGGCGGTCCGGGTAGTTGGGGTGGGTGGCATGCGCCATGTCGGCCGAGGCCAGCGTGGAGCCGGCCAGCCGGCGCAGGAAGTCCTCCCGGTCCCCACCGGCGGCCAGCGTGATCCGTTCCAGCGCGGTGGCCAGCAGGTCCGATCCGGCACCGTGGTCCGAGGTCGACCCGACCTCCTCGTGGTCGAACAGCGCCAGCACCGGCACATACCGGCCGATTCCGGCCGCCAACAGCGCCTCCAGCCCGGCGTAGCAGCTGGCCTGGTTGTCCAGTCGCGGCGCGCTGACGAGCACCTCCCCGACACCGGTCACCCTCGACGGCGCCAAGTCGTGGGTCATCAGATCGAAGCCCAGCATGTCGCGGGGCTCCACGCCGGCGCGTTCGGCGACGTAGCCCAGGAAGTCCGGCGAACCGCCGGCACCCCACACCGCGTTGAGGTGGCGTTGCGGGTCCAGCGCGACGGCTTTGCGGTCGTCGGCGAGGTGGATGGCCAGTTGCGGCACCCGCAGAATCGGTTCGTCGATGCGGACCAGGTGGTGCTTGATCCCGGCACCGCTGCGTACGGACAGCCGCCCGCTGATGCCCAGGTCGCGGTCCAGCCAGGAGTTCAGCCAGGCACCGCCGTAGGGCTCCAGCGCTACCATCTGCCAACCGGCCGCCTCGCGGGCGGGATGCTGCTTGACGCGCAGGTTCGGGCTGTCGGTGTGCGCGCCGATGATCCGGAACGGCGCCGGATCACCACCGTGCCGCGAGCTGTCCCAGGCCACCACCGAGCCGGCGCGGACCACGAAGTACCGCCCGGGCGCCTGCGGCCAGCGGTCGGATTCGGCCAGCTCGGTGTAGCCGGCGGCCGCCAGTCGCTGCGCGACGGTGACGCAGGCGTGAAACGGTGACGGTGAGGCGTCGATGAACTCGCATAACCCGATTGCGGTAGCGGCCATGTCCACCAGTGTTTCCTACCCGAGCCCGACGGGGACGCTAGGGTCAGTATCGTGCCGTCCGCTCAGCCTGTGACCGCTCCACTGACCTGCGCGGCCATTTTCCTGGTCGCAACCATCGATGAGGGCGGCGAGGCAGCCGTGCACGACGCGTTGCCGGAGCTGGCGGGTTTCGCCCGGGCGATCAGTTTCCGCGACTCGACCAAGCAGCTGTCGCTGGTGACCTCGATCGGCTCGGAGGCCTGGGACAGGTTGTTCAGCGGGCCCCGGCCGGCGCAGCTGCATCCGTTCGTGGAGCTGACCGGGCCGCGGCACACCGCGCCGGCCACCCCGGGGGATCTGTTGTTCCACATCAAGGGCGAGACCATGGACGTCTGCTTCGAGTTGGCGGGACGCATCGTCAAGGCGATGGCCGGGTCGATCACCGTGGTCGATGAGGTGCACGGCTTCCGATTCTTCGACAATCGCGACCTGCTCGGCTTTGTCGACGGCACCGAGAACCCGGTCGGCGACGAAGCGGTGGACGCCACCGCGGTGGGCGATGAGGACCCGGAGTTCGCCGGCGGGTCCTATGTGCATATTCAGAAGTACCTGCACGACATGGCCGCCTGGGAGGCGCTGGGCGTCACCGAGCAGGAGCGGGTGATCGGGCGCACCAAGGCCGATGACATCGAGTACGACGACGCGGTGAAGCCGGCCAACTCGCATGTCGCGTTGAACGTGATCACCGACGAGGACGGCAACGAACTGGACATCGTGCGGCACAACATGCCGTTCGGCACGGTGGGTTCCGGCGAGTCCGGGACGTACTACATCGCTTACGCGCGCAGCCCGGAGATCACCGAGCGGATGCTGCGCAACATGTTCTTCGGCGACCCGCCGGGCAACACTGACCGCATCCTGGATTTCTCCACCGCGATCACCGGCGGGATGTTCTTCACCCCCACCGCCGACTTCCTCGACGATCCGCCACCGCTGGCGGGATTGGCGGTCCCGGCCCGCACCGGGCCCGTCGAGTCCGCCGGTGACGGCGTTGACGGCTCACTGAACATCGGCAGCCTGAAAGGAATTTCGCAATGAACAACCTGTATCGCGAGCTGGCCCCGGTCACCGAAGCGGCCTGGGCCGACATCGAGCAGGAGGCGGCCCGGACGTTCAAGCGGCACATAGCCGGCCGTCGCGTGGTCGACGTCAGCGAACCGGCCGGGCCGACGGCGGCCGCGGTGGGCAACGGCCGGCTGACCGATGTCGGTGCGCCGGCAGACGGCGTGGTCGCACACCTGCGTGACAGCAAACCCCTGGTGCGCCTGCGTGTTCCGTTCACCCTGTCGCGCGCGGAGATCGACGACGTCGAGCGCGGTTCGCAGGACCCGGACTGGGACCCGGTCAAGGAGGCGGCCAAGAAGCTGGCGTTCGCCGAGGACCGGATGATCTTCCAGGGTTATCCGGCCGCATCCGTCGACGGTATTCGCGACGCCAGCTCGAATCCCGCGCTGACGCTGCCCGACGACCCGCGCGACATCCCAGACGTGATCAGCCAGGCACTCTCGGCGCTGCGGCTGGCCGGGGTGGACGGCCCCTATTCGGTGCTGCTGTCGGCCGACGCCTACACCAAGGTCTCCGAGACCTCCGACCACGGCTATCCGATCCGCGAGCACCTGCACCGGCTGGTCGACGGCGACATCATCTGGGCGCCGGCGATCGACGGCGCATTCGTGCTGACCACCCGGGGCGGGGACTTCGATCTGCAGTTGGGCACCGACGTGTCGATCGGATATACCTCACATGATGCCGACAGCGTGCAGCTCTACCTGCAGGAGACGCTCACGTTCCTGTGCTACACCGCCGAAGCCGCGGTCGCGCTGAACTGCTGACTCAGACTGAGAGCACCGCGTCCAGTGCGGAGTAGAACAGCCCCAGCCCGTCATCGCTGGGCCCGGTCAGCGCCTCGATGGCGTGCTCGGGGTGCGGCATCAGGCCCACCACCCGGCCGTTGGCCGAGCTCACCCCGGCGATGTCGCGCATCGAGCCGTTGATGTTGTCGAGGTAGCGGAAGACCACCCGGCCCTCGCCCTCCAGCTCGTCGAGCACCGCTTCGGAGGCCACGTAGCGGCCCTCGCCGGATTTCAGCGGCACCAGCAGGTCGGCGTCGACGTCGAACCGGGAGGTCCAGGCCGTGTCGGTGGAGGCCACCCGGAGCCAGACGTCGCGGCAGACGAAGTGTAGGCCGGCGTTGCGGGTCAGCGCTCCGGGCAGCAGCCCGGCCTCGCACAGCACCTGGAAGCCGTTGCAGATGCCCAGCACCGGCATGCCCGCACCGGCCGCTTTGATGACCTCGCCCATGACCGGGGCGAACCGGGCGATGGCCCCGCAGCGCAGGTAGTCGCCGTAGGAGAAGCCGCCCGGTACGACGACGGCGTCGACGCCCTTGAGGTCGGCGTCGGCGTGCCACAGGCTGACGGGTTCGGCTCCGACGAACCGGACCGCGCGGGCGGCGTCGACGTCGTCAAGCGTGCCGGGAAAGGTGATGACGCCGACCCGGGCGCTCACCGCGTCTCCCGGCTCACGGTGAAGTCCTCGATCACCGTGTTGGCCAGCAGCGATTCGGCGATCTCGGCGAGCGCGGCATCGTCGATCGAGTCGTCGACCTCGAGCTCGAAGCGCTTGCCCTGCCGCACGTCGGAGACCCCGGCATGCCCGAGCCGGGAAAGCGCGCCGACGATCGCCTGACCCTGCGGGTCGAGGATCTCGGCTTTGGGCATCACGTGCACAACCACCCGGGCCACGCGCGCTCCCTACTGTTGACGGGGACTCGGTCGGGTCAACAATACCGATGCCCGCCCGCGGCGCCGGAGCGCACAATCTTTAGGTATGCGACTGACCCACTTCGGCCATTCCTGCCTGCTCGCCGATTTCGGCGACACCACGGTCCTGTTCGACCCGGGCAACTTCTCGCACGGCTTCGAGGGCATCATCGGGCTGGCGGCCATCCTGATCACCCATCAGCACCCCGACCACGCCGACGTGGCGCGGCTGCCGGCGCTGATCGAGGCCAATCCGGGTGCGGCGCTCTATGCCGACCCGCAGACCGCCGCCCAGCTGGGTGCGCCGTGGCAGCCGGTGCACGTCGGGGACGCGTTCTCGGTCGGGTCGCTGCGGGTGCGCGGGGTGGGCGGGGTGCACGCGGTGATCCATCCGGAGATCCCGGTGATCGACAACATCTCCTACCTGATCGGCGACGACGCGCACCCGGCCCGGCTGATGCACCCCGGCGATGCACTGTTTGTCCCCGGCGAGCCGGTGGACGTGCTGGCCACCCCGGCGGCGGCACCGTGGATGAAGATCTCCGAGGCGGTCGACTACCTGCGCGCGGTGGCGCCTCGGGCCGCGGTGCCGATCCACCAAGGCATCATCGCGCCCGACGCGCGGGGCATCTATCACGGCCGGTTGGCCGAGATGGGCCGCACCGACTTCCAGGTGCTGCCGGCCGAAAGTGACGTCGGGTTCTAAGCCCGCCCCCTGTGCGCGAGCGTGCATGTTTGTACCGCGACACGCCGGTCAGGACGTACAGCTGTGCACGCTCGCGGCCGGTGCGGTCGGTCAGAACTCAGGCGATGTCGGCGGCCGCGGTACGCCCGGCGGCGCGACCGGAGAAGATGCAGCCCCCCAGGAACGTGCCCTCCAGCGCCCGGTAGCCGTGCACCCCGCCGCCGCCGAAACCGGCCACCTCACCGGCGGCATAGAGCCCGTCGATCGGTTTGCCGTCACCGCCCAGCACTCGGGCGCCGAGGTCGGTCTCCAAGCCCCCCAGCGTCTTACGGGTCAGGATGTGCAACTTGACCGCGATCAGCGGGCCGGCCTTGGGATCGGTCAGCCGGTGCGGCGCCACCACCCGGCCCAGCCGGTCGCCCAGGTAGGCCCGGGCACCGCGGATGGCGGTGATCTGGCCGTCCTTGCTGAATCGGTTGGCCACCTCGCGATCGCGCGCGGTGACCTCCGCCTCGACCGTCGCATAATCCAGCGGCGCCACCTCGGGCAGGTCGTTCATCGCCGCGACCAGTTCGCGCAGTGAATCGGCCCGCACGAAGTCCACACCGCGCTCGACGAACGCCTGCACCGGCGGCGGCGGGCCCTTGCGTGCCCGCGACGCGATCAGCTGTTTCAGGCTGCGCCCGGTCAGATCCGGGTTCTGCTCCTGGCCGGACAACGCGAATTCCTTCTCGATGATCTTCGCGTTGAGCACGAACCAGGTGTAGTCGTACCCGGAGCGGGCGATGTGCTCGAGGGTGCCCAGGGTGTCGAAACCGGGATACAGCGGCCCGGGCAGTCTTGTGCCGGCGGCATCCAGCCACAGCGGCGACGGGCCCGGAATGATCCGGATGCCGTGGCCCGGCCAGATCGGGTCGTAGTTGGTGATGCCCTCGGTGTAGTGCCACATCCGGTCGCGGTTGATCACCCGGCCGCCGGCCGCCTCGGTGATCCCGATCATCCGGCCGTCGACGTGAGCCGGCACCCCCGCCAGCAGCTGCGACGGCACCCGGCCCATGCGTTCCGGCCAGTTCTGCCGCACCAGATCGAGGTTGCCGCCGATACCACCACTGGTCACCAGCACCGCAGACGCACGGAACTCGAACTCGCCCATCGTGTTCCGCGACGATGCGACTCCGCGCGGCGCGTCGCTGGGTTCCAGCACGGCGCCGCGCACCCCGGTCGCCCGGCCACCCTCGATAATCAATTCGTCCACCCGGTGGCGGTGCACGAAACGGACTTTCGGGTGCTCGCGCAGTCGGCTCGCGAACATCTCCACCAGGGCGGGGCCGGTCCCCCAGGTGATGTGGAACCTGGGCACCGAGTTGCCGTGCCCGATCGCGCCGTAGCCGCCGCGCTCGGCCCAGCCGACCAGTGGGAACACCTTCAGTCCGCGGGCGGCCAGCCAACTGCGCTTCTCGCCCGCGGCGAAGTCGACGTAGGCGTGCGCCCACTGCCGCGGCCAGTGATCTTCGGCCCGGTCGAAGCCGGCGGTGCCCAGCCAATCCTGCAGCGCCAGTTCGTGACTGTCGCGCACCCCAAGCCGGCGCTGCTCGGGGCTGTCGACGAAGAACAGGCCGCCGAAGGACCAGAACGCCTGCCCGCCCAGGTTCGCGCTGTTCTCCTGGTCGAGGATCAGCACCTGCCGGCCGCGATCGGCCAGTTCGCACGCCGCCACCAGGCCGGCCAGACCCGCACCGACGACGATCGCATCGGCATCCGCGCTACCGCTCATGGCGGTTAACCGTAACGGGTCAGGCACTGAGCCCGGTGGTCACCTCCGTCGGGGTCGTGGGCCAGCGGTAGCGCTCCGGCCGGCAGCCGTGCTCCAGGGCGGTGTCCACTGCGTCGACCATGGCCGCGGCCACCCCGCGGTCGCCGAGCTGACGCGCCCCCACCGACAGTCGCACTTTTCCGCCGCGCCGGGCGATGCGTTCGCTGGTCGTCACCACCATCCGGCACCACCAGGGCGCCTTCGGGAAACCGGCTCCGATGCCGACCACCCGGGACCGCTCGGTGCTGCCGGTCACCAGATCGGTCACCCCGTGCAGGCCGGCGAGTAACCGGAATCCGTTGCGGGGCAATGCAGTCACAGTCCCCGCAGACACCGTCCAGCCGGGCGCGGCGAACAGCCTGGTCCGCAGCCCCAGGTGTTCGAGTACCCGGTCGGCGCCGAGCAGCCGCAGGTTCGCCTCGTGGGCGGGCAGCGTGGCGAATTCGCCGCGGCGTTTCTT
The DNA here is from genome assembly GCF_020172665.1 of [Mycobacterium] zoologicum. Classification (GTDB taxonomy): domain Bacteria; phylum Actinomycetota; class Actinomycetes; order Mycobacteriales; family Mycobacteriaceae; genus Mycobacterium; species Mycobacterium zoologicum. Next base: position 3,819,267 of record NZ_CP083985.1, read on the forward strand.
GGTGGCGGCCTCGTCGAAGCCGTGCAGCACGATCGCCGCGCCGCCGGCCCGCCGCTGCCGCAGCCAGTCGCTGGTGCCCGCGTCGCGGTCCAGCCGGTAGTCCGCGCCCAGTCGCGGCGCCACCAGCAATGACACCGGCACCCCGCGGGCGTCCAGCTGTGCGCAGAACGCCTCGGCGTCGGCGCAGCTGCGCGCCTCGATCCCGGAGACGGAGACGATCAGTTGTCCGGTCACGTCACCAGTGTGGCGACCGCAGGTGTCCGGCCGGTGACATCGAGGAAGACGTCAGACAGCGCTACGGGGTCAACCGACGACGGTTGCTGTGATCGGCCGGGTCGGTGCTGTTGGCGGCGATCGCACGCAGTCTCATCAGGTCCCGCGGATGCAGATCCGGCGTCTTGGCAAGGGATTCCAGCAGCAGATCGGCCTGCTCACGCAGCGCCGGAACATATTCATTCCGGTCTTCTTCCTGGACGCGGGCGATCAGCATCCGCAATACCCGCAGGATCGTAGCCGCCACCAGCGGTTGCCCGGGCGCGACCTGGCGCAGCTGATCGAAGCCGTGCGCGATGTACTCCTCGGCGTCAAGTACCCAGGGCCGCAACAGAATCCGACCGTCCGGGCCGGCCACCGCCCGCAGCGGCGAAGGCATCACCAGCAGCCGGCGAAGCAGACTGCCCACTCGCAATGTCGCCTCCACCGCGGTGGTGGGGTCGTTGATGGCCGAACTCAGCGCGCGCAGCCCGATGTCGACCAGTTGACGGAACGCGAAGTCGATATCCTCCTGCATGGTGCGGCTGCCGCTGACCCCGATCGCCCGGGTCAGCTTCTGCCGCACCCGATCCGGATGAGCCGGCTCCGGCCAGATCGTGACCAGCGGTTGCCCCAGGTGGATGTACGCGCCGACTCGGGTGTCCAACCGGATGGTGGTGTCCGCCGGGATGGCGGCCAGCAGCCGCTTGGTGTCGACCCGGCTGACCCAGCCGTTGCCGGGCGAGGTCAGTCGCAGCGCATCCGGCGGGGCCTCCACGTCCGCGTCGGGGGCCGGCTGCTCGCCGGCCGCTGCGGCCGCCACGACATCGATCACCATCGAGCCCTCCGCCGCGATCTCGCGCACCACCTGGCCGACCTCGAGCCGATGCGCCAGGTGATCGACGTGGGCGATGATCGTGATGACGGTGGCGATGGTCAGCACGACCGCGACCGTGACCGTCACCGGCGGCGCGGGAGCCGGTGAGGAGCCGTCCAGATCCGGCAGGCTCAGCACGCAGTACACGAACGTCGCCACCAGCAGGCCGATCACCACCTGGCTGAGCCGGTCCCGGATGAACCAGCGCATCACCCGCGGCGATAGCTGTGAGCTGGCCAGCTGCAGGCTCACGATGGTCAGCGAGAAGATGACTCCCGCGGTGGTGATCGTGGCACCGGCGATGGTGGACAGCAGCGTGGTGGCGACGCCGCTGTCCATCTTCAGCAGCAGCCGCGGCGAATCACCGAGGCGCCGGTCCGCGGTACGGGACGCGACGGCCAGCAGCATGCCACCGCACACGATCAGCAGCGGCAGCAGAAACAGGCTCTCGCGGAACCGGTAGGCCAGCGCCAACGAGCGCACGCTCGGGAAGCGCTGCGAGCGGGTACGCATCAGCGCGGCACGACGGCCTCGATGGCGGCGATCACCTCCGGTGCGTCCGGCACCGTGGTGGGGCGGAACCGGTTGACCACGGCGCCGCCCGGGGCGAGCAGGAACTTCTCGAAGTTCCACTGCACGTCCCCGGCCGCGCCGTCGGCGTCGGCGGCCTTGGTCAGCTCCGCGTACAGCGGGTGCCGGGCATCGCCGTTGACGTCGGTCTTGGCCAGCAGCGGGAACGTCACGCCGTAGGTGGTGGAGCAGAAGGTCGCAATCTCCTCGGGGCTGCCGGGTTCCTGGCCCATGAACTGGTTGCAGGGCACACCGAGCACCGTCAGGCCGCGGCCGGCGTAGTCCTGCGCAAGCTGCTCCAGGGCCCCGTACTGCGGGGTGAGCCCGCACTTGGAGGCGACGTTGACGATCAGCACGGCCCGGTCGCTGTAGTCGGCCAGCGAGGTGGGCGTGCCGTCGAGGGTGGTCAGCGGGATATCGGCGAGGCTCATGGCCGCGACGTTACCCGCAACCCGCTGTCGACAGCAGCCAGGCGTAGTGGAATGCGGTGTCCTTCCAGCGCTCGTAACGCCCGGAGATGCCACCGTGGCCCGCTGTCATCTGGGTCTTCAGCAGCACCGGATTGCTGTCGGTCTTGGCGTGCCGCAGCGCCGCAACCCATTTCGCCGGTTCGACGTAGTAGACCCGGGTGTCGTGAAGGGAAGTGGTGGCCAGGATCGGCGGGTACCCGCGTTCGGTGACGTTCTCGTACGGCGAGTAGGACTTCATGTACCGGTAGACGTCGTGATCGTCCAACGGGTTTCCCCATTCGTCCCATTCGGTGACGGTCAGCGGCAGCGACGGGTCCAAGATGGTGGTGAGCGGGTCGACGAACGGGACCTGGGCCACCACCCCGGCGAACAGTTCCGGTGCCAGATTGGTGACCGCCCCCATCAGCAGCCCGCCTGCGCTGCCACCCATCGCCACCAGGCCCCGCGGTGCACAGACGCCCGAATCGATCAGGTGACGCCCCGCGGTGACGAAGTCGGTGAAGCTGTTCTTCTTCTCCAACAGCTTTCCGCCCTCGTACCACAGCCGGCCCATCTCGCCGCCGCCCCGGACATGCGCCACCGCGAACACCATGCCGCGGTCCAGCAGCGAGAGCCGGGCGATGGAGAAGTGCGGGTCTTCGCACATCTCATAGGCGCCGTAGCCGTAAATCAGTGTGGGCGCGGGCAGTTCGATACCCGCGCGGTGCACGACCGAAACCGGCACCCGTGTTCCGTCCTCGGCGTGAGCCCAGTCGCGGTATTCGACGTAGTCCGAACTGCGGTAGTCGCCTAGTACCGACTGCTCGCGCAGCAGCGTGCGCTGGCCGGTCGCCAGGTCGATGTCGTAGATGCGGACCGGGGTGATGAAGGAGGTCGCGCCCACCCGGAGTTTGGGGCTGTCCCAGTTCGGGTTGGCCCCCAGGCCCGCCGACGTCAGTTCGGTGTCGAAGGTGATGTCCTGCGGCGCTTGGTATTGGCCGCACGTGCCGATCGGCCACAGCTGAATGCGCGGCAACCCTTCGGCCCGGTAACCGATCACCAGGTGATTGGCGAACGCGTCCACCATGTCCAGCCGCACGTCGTCACGTCCGGCGATCAGGGTCTCACTTGCGGCCGGGTCGCTCACCGGGGCCTGCACCAGGGTGAAGTTGACCGCACCGTCGTTGTGCAACATGAGGAATCGGTCCTGGCCGCCGACGACGGCGTGCTCCACGGAGTACTCGATGCCTTCCCGGCGGGGCAGCACCACGGTGAAATCGGCCGCCGGGTCGGCGGCGTCGGCGTAGCGCACCTCGGAGGTGATCGACGAACCGGCCGCGATCAACACGTAGGCGTCGCTGCGGGTGCGTCCCACCGACAGCCAGAACCGCTCATCGTCCTCGTGGTAGACCTGCTCGGCTTGCCCGCCCGCACCGATCCGGTAGCGCCACACGGTGTCCGGTCGCCAGGCCGCGTCGACGGTGATGTAGTAGACGGTGCTGTTGTCGGTCGCCCAGGTCACGCCCGCGCCGATCCCGGCGATCTCGTCGGCCAGCAGCTCACCGGTGGACAAATCCTTGAACCGCAACGTGTACCGCTCGTCTCCGACGACGTCGACGGAGTAGGCCAGGATATTGCCGTCCGGGCTGACGCCGGCCGCACCGAGCGCGAAGAAGTCATGGCCCTGCGCTTCGACATTCTGGTCGAGCAGCACCTGCTCGCCGGGAATCTCGGTGGCCTCGTCCAGAAGCGGCGGAGTCCAGTCGTCGGGATCGGTTACCGGACAGCGGCATTGGACGCCGTACTGCTTGCCTTCGAAGGTCCGCGCGTAATACCACCACTGGCCGCGGCGCGCCGGAACCGACAGGTCGGTCTCCTTGGTTCGGGCCTTGATCTCATCGAAGATGGCATTCCGCAACGGTTCCAAGTGTGCGGTCGCGGCATCGGTGTAGGCGTTCTCGGCCTCCAGGTGGGCGATCACCTCGGGGTCGGCCTTGTCCCGCAGCCATTCGTAGGGGTCGACGAACACGTCGCCGTGGTGGGTGCGGGTGGTCTGGACCCGCTTGGCCGAAGGCGGGGTATGGGCTGTGTCGGTCATGCCCCGGGGCCGACCCAGTCGTCGAAGGACAGCCCCGAAATGCGTTCGTAGGCTTCGATGTAGCGTGAGCGGGTCGCGTCGATGACGTCCTGCGGCAAGGTCGGCGGCGGCAGCTCGCCGGCCCGGTCCCAGCCGGACTCCGGACCGGTCAGCCAGTTGCGCACGAACTGCTTGTCGAAGCTCTCCTGCACCACTCCGGCCCGATAGTGTTCGGCCGGCCAGTACCGCGACGAGTCGGGGGTGAACACCTCGTCGGCCAGGATCAGGTTGCCGTGCTCGTCGACACCGAACTCGAACTTGGTGTCGGCGATGATGATGCCCTTGGTGAGCGCGTGGTCGGCGGCCTGCACGTAGGTCGCCATGGTTCGGTCGCGCAGCTGGCCGGCCCGCACCGGACCCACCAGGTCGATCACCTGCGCTAACGAGATGTTCTCGTCGTGTGCGCCGATCTCGGCCTTGGTGGCCGGGGTGAAGACCGGGTTGGCGAACTTGCTGGCCTCCACCAGCCCCGGCGGCAGTGGGATGCCGCAGAGCGAGCCGGTGGCCTGGTAGTCCAGCAGCCCGGAGCCGGTCAGGTAGCCACGCGCCACGCACTCGACCGGCATCATCTCCAGTTGGCGGACCACCAGCGCCCGGCCGAGCACCTCGTCGGGAATGCGCGGGTCATCCGGTGGGCCGGCCAGATGGTTGGGCGCTTCGACGAGGTCGAAGAAGAAGACGCTCATCGCGGTCAGGATGCGGCCCTTGTCGGGGATCTGGCTGTCCAGGATGTAGTCGAACGCCGAGATTCGGTCGGTGGCGACGAACAGCAGGTGGTGCTCGTCGATCCGGTACAGTTCGCGGACTTTGCCGCTGGCCAGGTGCTGGTACTCCGAGAGCGCGGGACGCGACATTACGCCAGCCTATCGGCTGGCTCTGTGCTGGGATCGCAGACATGACATCCCGGCTGCTGCCCTACGCCACCTCCCCTGCCCGCCTGTTGGCCCAACTGTTCAGCGACGTCATCGTCGCGACGTGGACGTTCGTCTGGGTGCTGGTCGCGCTGGCCGTGCACGGGGCGGTCGCCACGATCGCCGGGGTGGGCCGGCAGTTCGAGCGGGGCGCCAATGGAGTGGCCGAGAGCCTGGTCTCGGCCGGGCACAGCGCGGATCGTATTCCGCTCGTGGGCGATGCGGTGAGCAAGCCGCTGACCGCGGCGGGCGAGGCGGCCGTGGATATCGCCGGCGCCGGCCACAACCTGGACGCCACCGCCGGGTGGCTGGCCTACCTGCTGGCGGTGGCGGTCGCCGCACCGCCGATCCTGGCGGTGGCGATGCCGTGGCTGGCCCTGCGGCTGCGGTTCTTCCTGCGCAAGCGGGCGGTGCTGGCGCTGGCGGCCACGCCGGACGGCGCCGAGCTGCTGGCGCTGCGCGCACTGGCGACCCGGCCGCACCGCGCACTGACCGCGGTCAGCCCCGACCCGGTCGGCGGGTGGCGGCATCAGAACCCCACCGTCATCGCCGGCCTCGCCGCCGTTGAGCTGGCCTCGGCCGGGTTGGCGCGACATCCCCGATCGACGACCGCAGCGGGCTAGGCTGCCGTTGTGAACCTCGAGAAGGTGGTTTTCGGTTTCTTTGTGTTGTTATCGGCGACATTGAATTTCGGCTTCTTCGTCGGCGACATCGGAGATCCTGTCATCCACAACCCCTGGGAGCTGTTCCTCGCCCTGATCGTCGCCTTCATCACCTCGATATTGAAGTTCGGTGACCGCACCCAGCTCGGCGCAGTCCACCTGGCGACCAGCCTGGTCGCGCTGCTGCAGCTCGTCTCCGCGGCCGGGATGTGGGTCTACTACACCCAGGTCTCGGTCTACGGCCTGGACCAGCACGCAACGGCGAGCGTGGTGTCGCTGTCGGGTGGGGCGCTGCTGGCCAACATCGTGTCCGTCACTCTGCTGGTGGTCGAAACGTCCTCGTTCAGGCGTCGCTAGTCGCCGATAGCAGCCCTCGACCGATGCCCAACCCCCTGCAGCTGTTCTCGTTCTGGACCCGGCGATCGACCAAGCCGCGGCCCAAGCCGATCCGGGTTCCGACGACGGACGAGACCACCGAAGTCATCTTCTTGTTCATGCGGCGCATGCGTGCGCCGTTCATCGTCGTCATCGCCAACTTCAGCATCTGCACCACCGGTCTGATGCTGATGCCCGGTGTCGACGCAGCGGGCAACCCCTATCGACTGACCCCCTTCGACGCCTTCTATCAGATGACGATCACCCTGACGACGGTCGGCTACAGCGAGGTTCCGCACGCCTTCAGCTACCCGCAGCGAATGTGGCTGTCGATCTCGATCTACCTGGTCGTGATCAGCTGGGCCTTCGCCGTCGGCGTGTTCTTCTCCCTCATCAACGACACCGCGTTTCAGGACGCCATTGCCGCACAACGCTTCCGGCGGCAGGTCCGGCGCATGGTCGAGCCCTTCGTCATCATCGCCGGCTACGGCCAGGCCGGCCGGGCCGTGGGCGCCGAACTCGACGAGCACGGACGCCGGTTCGTCGTCATCGACAAGCGGGAATCCCGGGTGGCCGCGGTGGTGTCGGCGCAACTGAGCTCCGACGTCCCGGCGATCGAGGGAGACTGCGCGATCCCGCCCGTGCTCGGCGTGGCCGGTCTGGCTCATCGCGACTGCGAGGGAGTCCTGGCCCTGACCGACGATGACGACGCAAACCTCGCGGTGGTGATGACCGTGGCACTGCTGCGGCCCGAAGTGCCGGTGTTCGCCCGCTGCACCGACCCGCAGATCCAGGCCCGTATCGAGCGATTCTCCCCGGCGGGTGCCATCAATCCCGGCGACCGATTCGGCGACTACCTCGCTCTGTCGATCCACCGTCCGATCAACCACCAGTTGTTGCGCTGGCTTATGGACAACGAGGAGGACCAGCTGCCACCGCTGCGGCGGGACCTGGCGCAGGGGCGCTGGGTGGTCTGCGCCGACGCCGATTTCGGCAGCGAGATGGTGCGCGACCTCATCGCCAGCGGCGTCGCCGTGGACATCGCCGATCCCGCCGGCGGTGAACTCGACGTCGCCGGCGCCATCGGATTCATCGCCGGGACCAGCAACGACACCACGAACATCGCCATCGCCGAACAGGCCCGGTTGGCCAACGCCGACGTCTACCTGGTGGTCCGTCAGCAGACCGACGCCAAGAAGGCCCTGCTCGACGCACTGCAGATCGATTCGGTGTACATCGCCACCGAACTCGTTGCCCGCGAGGTCCTGGCCCGCACGCTCACGCCGGTGTTCTGGAGCTTCGTCGAGCACGCCTTCGGGCGCGACGAGGCGTGGGCCACCGAGGTGCGCGACCACCTGCAGGAGCGCTGCGGGCGGCGCACTCCCAAACGTGACGTCATCGTCTTGTCCCCCGCGCGCGCCCCGGCCATCGTCGACTGGTTGCAGCAGGGACACACCTTGACACTGGGCGATCTCATCCGCCGTCCCGACGATCGTGAGGTGGCCTTGCCGCTGGCCGCGCTGGTCCTGCTGCGCGACGGCACACCCACCTTCATGCCGGCCCCGGAGACCGAGTTGGCGCTGGGCGATCAGGTGCTGCTCGTGGGCAAACCCGACGGGCTGTCCCAGGTGCGGGAGATCTGCCACTACCCGAGCACGGTGGAGTACCTGGCTACCGGCCGCGACGTGCCTTTGACCTGGGTGTGGTCCCGTCTTACGCGATTTCGGCGCGATTCAGTGCGCTGAGCGACGATTATCGCGCCGAAATGGGGAGGGAACCGCCCCCGCCTCGGCGACGTCCATCCAGATATGGACGACTATCTACGCCGGCACGACGGCGTCATCACCCGCGCGCAGGCCAACAGTTGCGGCCTCAGCGATGCGGCAATCGGCCGCCGCGTCAGATCCGGCCGCTGGCGGCGCGTCGGCCCCGGCGTGTACTTCGTCGACGACCGACCCTTCACCCCGTCGGCCCACATCCGGGCCACGGTGTGGAGTTACGGCGCGACAGCCGTTGCCAGTGGGTTGGCTGCAGCCTTCTGGCACGGTTTGCTCCCCGCAAGCCCGGAAACCATCGAGGTGACCGTGCCACGTAATTCGCACGGTCGCCGGCGCGGTCGAGCGCAGGTGCGACGGCGGGATCTGGCATCGGCAGATGTCTTGGAACGCAACGGATTGCGGGTCACCGCGCTGCCGCTCACCGCACTGGAAGCTGCGGCTCGACGAGGCGGCGGCGCTGCGGTGATCGACTGCGCCGTGCAGCGCCACACTGACCTGCCGCAGTTGTGGCAGGCGCATCTACGAAACACCGGCCGCTACGGCGCAGTCCAGGCACGGCTGATGTTGCAGGCGGCCAAGGACGGCGGCCGATCCCACGCCGAACGCATGTTCCTGCAACTGCTTCGCGACGCCGGAATCGCCGGCTGGATCGCCAACCATCCGGTCGGCTCCTACCTGGTGGACGTAGCATTTCCTGCTGCAAAGGTTGCGGTCGAGATCGACGGGTACGCGTTCCACAGTAGCCATGCAGACTTCGCAAACGATCGGGTGCGCCAGAACCGGATCGCGTTACTCGGCTGGCAGGTGCTGCGTTTCACCTGGCGGGACTTGACCGAAAACCCCGAGCGGGTCATCAGGGACGTCCTACGAGCGATTTCGGCGCGATAATCGCCGCTCAGCGCACAGAATCGCGCCCAAATCGCACGTACATGTGCCGTATCCCGGTGTGCCGGTTGCTGCGGCTCCACTCCACCGGAGCCACCACCTCGACGGCACCGAACCTGCTCAGCAGCTCCTCGTAGAGCACCCGCAACTCCAGCCGGGCCAGGTGCGCGCCCAGGCAGAAGTGCGCGCCGTGGCCGAACCCGATGTGCGGGTTGGGTTTCCGGGTGATGTCGAATTCGCCGGCCCGGTCGAACACGGCGTCGTCGCGGTTGGCCGAGCCCTCCCAAACCAGCACCTTGTCGCCGGGCTCGATCGTCTCACCGCCCAGCACGGCGCGCCGGGTGGCGGTGCGGCGCTTCGACGGCGCCGGCGACGTCCAGCGGATGATCTCCTCGATAGCGGTCGGCAGCAGGTCGAAATCGCCGTGCAGCAAACGCAATTGGTCCGGGTGCGCCGCCAGCGCCAGCAGCCCGCCGGCGATGGCGTTGCGGGTGGTTTCCGCGCCGGCGCTGAACAGCAGCTGGAAGAACAGGTACACCTCGAGGTCGCTGAGCGCCGGATCGGTCGAGTTGGCCACCACCGACAGCATGTCGTCGGCCGGCTCGGCGCGCTTGGCGGCGATCAGCTCCTGACCGAAGGTGTAGACCCGGTTGCCGGCGTCCTCGATGGACAGCCGAGACACCACCGCCGCCCGCGAGCCGCGGAAGTCGAAGCTGGGCTCGATCGCCTCGAACAGCCAGTGCCGGTCGGCCTCGGGAACACCGAGCAGCAGACAGATCATCTGCATCGGCAGCTCGGCGGCGACCTCGACCAGGAAGTCGAACGGCGCGCCCGGCTCGACGGCGTCCAGCAGTGTCCGCGCCCGCTGCCGCAGGTCTTCTTCGACGCGGCGGATCATCCGCGGCGTCAGCCCGGAGCTGACCAGCCGGCGGACGTCGGTGTGCCGCGGCTCATCCATCATGTTCAGCAGCTGACCGGCGATCGGCAGGTCCTGCAGGATCGTGCCGCCGTACTGGCGGTCGCCGCCGGTCACCGACGAATACGTCTCCGCATCGCGCAGCACCGCAAGGGTTTCGGCGTGGGTGGCCACCGACCAGAAGCCTTCGCCGTCCGGGGTGTGTTCGGTCGGTTCGTGCCAGTACACCGGCGCGTCCCGGCGGTGCAGCGCGAAGAGGTGATGGGGAAAGCCGTCGGCGAAGTTGTCCAGATCGGTGAAGTCGACGTCTGACAGCTCCCGAGTGCCCACGGTTACAGGATCGCGCCCGGGGTGTACGCGGCCGCCGCCGGATGCCGTCGCGCCAGCTCATCCACCGCCGCGGCCACCTGGTCGACCTGGTCGGCGGCCGCTCCGGTGAACGCCTGCCGGTCGGCGACAGCGGCGGCCAACCCGGCGCGGTCCAGCGGGAGCCGGTCGTCGGCGGCCAGCCGGTCCAGCAGGTCGGGCTCGGCGCCGCGTTCGCGCATCGCCAGCGCAACGGCCACCGCGTGCTCCTTGATGACCTCGTGGGCGGCCTCGCGGCCCATCCCGGCGCGCACCGCGGCGATCAGCACCTTGGTGGTGGCCAAAAACGGCAGGTAGCGGTCCAGTTCGCGGGTGATCACCGCCGGGTAGGCGCCGAACTCGTCGAGCACGGTCAAGAACGTCTCGATCTGCCCGTCCACGGCGAAGAACGCGTCCGGCAGCGCCACCCGGCGCACCACCGAGCAGAACACGTCGCCCTCGTTCCACTGGGCGCCGGCCAGTTCGGCGGCCATCGACGCGTAGCCGCGCAGCACCACCTGCAGGCCGTTGACGCGTTCGCAGCTGCGGGTGTTCATCTTGTGCGGCATCGCCGACGAGCCGACCTGGCCTTCGGCGAAGCCCTCGGTGACCAGTTCGTGGCCGGCCATCAGCCGGATGGTGTGGGCCAGTGAGGACGGGCCGGCTCCGAGCTGCACCAGCGCGGAGAGCACGTCGTGGTCCAGTGAGCGGGGATAGACCTGCCCGACGCTGGTCAGCACGGCGTCGAAGCCGAGGAACTCCGCGACGCGGCGTTCCAGCTCGGCCAGTTTGGTGGTGTCGCCGTCGAACAGGTCCAGCATGTCCTGGGACGTGCCCATCGGGCCTTTGATGCCGCGCAGCGGGTAGCGGACGATGAGCTCGTCGATCCGCCGCAATGCGATGAGCAGTTCCTCGGCGGCGCTGGCGAACCGCTTGCCCAACGTGGTGGCCTGCGCGGCGACGTTGTGGCTGCGCCCGGCCATCACCAGCTCGCGGTAGGCCGCCGCGTGGCGGACCAGACGGGCGGCTACCGCGACGCCGTGGTCATGCACCAGTTGCAGGGACTGGCGGATCTGCATCTGCTCGACGTTCTCGGTCAGATCCCGGCTGGTCATGCCCTTGTGGATGTGCTCATGGCCGGCGACGGCATTGAATTCCTCGATGCGGGCCTTGACGTCGTGGCGGGTCACCCGTTCCCGGGCGGCGATCGAGTCCAGGTCGACATTCTCGAGCACCCGCTCGTAGTCGCCGAGCACGCGATCGGGCACCTGCACACCCAGTTCGGATTGGGCGCGCAGCACGGCCAGCCACAGCCGGCGTTCGGCGACGATCTTGGCCTGCGGCGACCAGATGTCGGTCATCGCGGCGCTGGCGTAACGGGTGGCCAGGACGTTGGGAATGCTCACGAGCAACAAGCCTAGAGCGCGTGCAGGATGTCCTCGACGCGGTCCTTGGCGTCGCCGAACAGCATGGCGGAGTTCTGCCGGAAGAACAGCGGGTTCTGCACGCCGGCGTAGCCCGACGCCATGGACCGCTTGAAGACGATCACGTTGTCGGCGTCCCACACCGTCAGCACCGGCATGCCGGCGATCGGGCTGGACGGGTCCTCGGCGGCAGCCGGGTTGACGGTGTCGTTGGCGCCGATCACCAGCACCACCGAGGTGCTGTCGAAATCGTCGTTGATCTCGTCCATTTCCAGCACGATGTCGTAGGGCACCTTGGCCTCGGCCAGCAGCACGTTCATGTGCCCCGGGAGCCGCCCGGCGACCGGGTGGATGCCGAAGCGCACGTTGACGCCGCGGTCGCGCAGCTTGCGGGTGAGTTCGGCGACCCCGTACTGGGCCTGGGCCACGGCCATGCCGTAGCCGGGGGTGATGATGACCGAGTCGGCGCCACCGAGCAGCTCGGCGACACCTTCGGCGGTGATCTCGCGGTGCTCGCCGTAGTCCTTGTCCTCGGCGGGGCCGGCTTCGATCCCGAAGCCGCCGGCGATCACCGAGATGAACGAGCGGTTCATCGCCTTGCACATGATGTAGGACAGGTAGGCACCCGAGGAGCCCACCAGGGCACCGGTGATGATCAGCAGGTCGTTGGAGAGCAGGAAGCCCGAGGCCGCGGCCGCCCAGCCGGAGTAGCTGTTGAGCATCGAGACCACGACCGGCATGTCGCCGCCGCCGATCGAGGCCACCAGGTGCCAGCCCAGCGCCAGCGCCAGCAGGGTCACCAGGATCAGCAGCCACAGCTTGGGCTCGTGCACGAACCACACCGTCAGCGCGACGAACGCCACCAGCGCGCCGATGTTGAGGAAGTTCTTGCCGGGCAGCATCAGCGGGTTGGACTTCATCCGCCCCGACAGTTTGAGGTTGGCCACGATCGAGCCGGTGAAGGTGACCGCGCCGATGAACACCCCGATGAACACCTCGGCGGAGTGGATGCCCAACAGCCCCTGGTCGGCCAGTTCGCGGGCGGCCGGGCCGCACGGGCAGTGCTCGACGTGCAGGTAGCCGTTCCAGCCGACCAGTACCGCGGCCAGACCGACGAACGAGTGCAGCAGCGCGATCAGCTCGGGCATGCCGGTCATCTCGACGACCTTGGCGCGCCACAGCCCGATCGCGGCACCGACGACGGTGGCCCCGATCAGCAGGCCCAGGCCGACCGGCTCGATGTGCTGGTGCACGGCCAGTGCAATGGTCGCCGCCAGCGCCACGGCCATGCCGATGATGCCGAAGCTGTTGCCGGCCTTGGACGTCTCATGCTTGCTCAGCCCGGCCAGCGCCAGGATGAACAGCAGAGCCGCGATGATGTATGCCGCAGATGCCGCAGTCTGAACAGAAAACATTGGGGTTCCTACTCCAAATCCGGGGTGAGGCTCTAGCTGCGCGAGAACATGGCCAGCATGCGGCGGGTCACCGCGAAGCCACCGAAGATGTTGATGCTGGCCAGCAGGATCGCCGCCGTGGCAAGCGCCGTGATCGCCGGATCATGATGGCCGACCTGCAGCAGCGCGCCGACCACGATGATTCCCGAGATGGCGTTGGTGACGCTCATCAGCGGGGTGTGCAGCGCGTGGTGCACATGGCCGATCACGTAGTAGCCGATCACGATCGCCAGCGCGAACACGGTCAGGTGCACCTGCAGCGCCGCCGGGGCCAGCGCCACCAGGGCGAACAGCACCGCCGCTGCCGAGGCCACCAGGCCCAGCCGCCGCCCGGCCGACATCGGCGCCTTCGGCTGCGCGACGACCACCGGGGCTTCGGCGACCTTGGCCGGGGCGGCCGAGACCTGCACCGGCGGCGGCGGCCAGGTGGACTCGCCGTCGCGCACTACGGTCATGGACCGCTGGACCACGTCGTCGAAGTCCAGTACCAGCTGGCCGTCCTTACCGGGCGTCATCAGCTTCATCAGGTTGACCAGGTTGGTCCCGTAGAGCTGGGATGCCTGCGCGGCCAGCCGGCCGGCCAGGTCGGTGTAGCCGATGATCGTCACGCCGTTGTCGGTGACGACGGCCTGGTCTTTGACGGTGCCCTCGACGTTGCCGCCGTTGGCCGCGGCCATGTCCACGATCACGCTGCCGGAGCGCATCGAGGCGACCATCTCGGCGGTGATGATGCGCGGCGCCGGCTTACCGGGGATCAGCGCAGTGGTGATGATGATGTCGACGTCCTGGCACTGTGCGGCGTACAGCTGCGCCTCACGGGCCTTGTAGTCGTCGCCCATCTCTTTGGCGTAGCCGGTGGCCGACACCTCGGCTTCGGGGTCCTCGATGGACAGGTAGTCGCCGCCCAGCGAGCGGACCTGGTCGGCGACCTCCGGGCGCGGGTCGGTGGCCCGCACGATCGCGCCCAGGCTGCCGGCGGCGCCGATGGCGGCCAGCCCGGCGACCCCGGCGCCCACCACCAGAACCTTGGCCGGCGGCACCTTGCCCGCGGCGGTCACCTGGCCGGTGAAGAACCGGCCGAAGACGTGCGCGGCCTCCACCACGGCGCGGTAGCCGGCGATGTTGGCCATCGAGCTCAGTACGTCCAGGGACTGCGCGCGTGAGATGCGGGGCACGGCGTCCATCGACAGCGCCGTGATCGGCCGGCGAGCCAGATCCTCCACCCGCTCGGGGTGCAACGCCGGTGCCAGCAGGCTGATCAGAGTCGCACCCGGCTTCATGGCGTCGAGTTGCTCGGTCGAGGGAGCGTTGACCCCGAACACGATGTCGGCGGCGCGGGCGTCGCCGACGGTCGCACCAGCCTCGACGTAGGCGGCGTCGGCGAACGACGACGCCTCGCCGGCGCCGGCGTCCACCACGACGTCGTAGCCGAGCTTGGTCAGGGCAGCGACGGTCGCCGGGGTGGCCGACACGCGCGTCTCACCGGGCTGTGCCTCGGACAGGACTCCGATAATCACGTAGCTCTCCGCATTCGCTTCACTTCGCCGTTTCCCGGCGTCTTCATTCCCTGTGGTTACCGGCCGATAGCCAGGTGCCGACAAAGGGATCGCCGCAGCATACCGTGCGTACGTCTCAGGCCGACACCGCGCGTTGATCCACCGGGGCCAGCATGTCGATGACGTCGACCACCGCAGCGCGGGCGACCACCCTGGGACCCTGCTGGTCATCGACCAGCGCCGCCATCACCGCGCCGTCGACCATGCAGACCAGGTGATATGCCATGTCAACCCGGGTGATCCGGGCGGACCGCTCGATGGCTTCGACGACCGCGACGGAGCGCTGGTGCAGCACGCGACGCTGGATCTCACGCAACCCGGGCTGGCGGGCGCAGACGATGTAGCGCTCGTACCGGGCGATCAGCTGCTCGGCGACCAGCGGGTCGTCCTCGTCGCCCACCAACAGGTCGACCACCATGTCGGCGGTCGTTTCGGCAGTGCGCCGGCGCCTGGACAGTCCGGCGATGCGGGCCCGCAACTGGGCGACCTCCAGCATGCCGATGTGTTCGACGGCGCTGATGATCAGATCGTCCAGCGAAGAGAAGTAATAGGTGGTCGACGCCAGCGGCAGGCCGGCCCGCTGCGCCACCGCGCGATGTCGCACCGCCTCGAACCCACCCTCGGCCAGCAACTCGGCGGCAGCACTGACCAGTGCATACCGTCGCCGCTCCCCCTTGGGTGTGACCGCTGTCATCACGCCTAGAGATGCTGCCAGCACCGGTACCGCCGCATCATGGGTTTCCGCACTTTTTAGGACAAACGGCACCGACTGGCATGATGTCGGCCATGCCGGATTTGAGCCGACGGGCGGTGCTGCGCCTTGGAGCGACGGTGGGCGCGTTGGGGGCGGGTTCGTTGCTGGGGGCGCGACCGGCGCGGGCGACGCCCGCGCCGACCATGGTCACCGGTTCGTTCGACTCGGCAGCACGCGGCGGGATCACCACCAATTGGGCGATCGCCCGGCCGCCGGGCCAGACCGAGGCGCTGCGGCCGCTGATCGCGCTGCACGGCAAGGGCAGCGACGCCTCGACGGTGATGGCCGGCGGGGTGGAGCAGGGCCTGGCCGAGGCGGTTGACGCCGGGCTGCCGCCGTTCGCGGTGGTCGCAGTCGACGGCGGCGGAAGCTACTGGCACCGGCGGGCGTCCGGGGAGGACGCCGGCGCCATGGTGACCGACGAGCTGCTGCCGCTGCTGGCCGATCAGGGCCTGGACACCTCGCGGGTGGCGTTCCTGGGCTGGTCGATGGGCGGCTACGGCGCGCTTCTGCTGGGCGGCCGGCTGGGCCCGCGCCGGACCGCGGCGATCTGCGCGGTCAGTCCGGCGTTGTGGCTGTCGCCGGGCGCGTCGGCGCCGGGGGCGTTCGACGGCGCGAGCGACTTCGAGGCGAACTCGGTGTTCGGTATGCCGGCGCTGGGTTCCATCCCGATCCGGGTGGACTGCGGCGACAGCGACCCGTTCTATTCGGCCACCAAAGCGTTCATCGCGCAGCTGCCCCACCCGCCGGCCGGCGGCTTCTCCCCCGGCGGGCACGACGCGGGGTACTGGAGTTCCCAGATGCCCGCCGAATTGACCTGGATCGCTCCGCTGCTGACCGCCTGAACACGAACACGTCCCCATTGGGTGTCTCTCAGGAATTATCGCCAATTCGGCCGTCGGCCGTTCCATAAGCCGGTCATGACGTCCCGCATTTCTGCCGTGTTGTCGCTGAATATCCTCGTATTCTCCGGGATTTCGGAGTAATTTCTCCGGCTTGCGGTGCTGCAAATATCTTGTGTGACCAAGGCCACTCTGTCAGAATTTATCAGCGTACCCATAAGTAACCGACCTGTTGCTGAGCGAAAGCCGCACAGATTGGAAGGTTCTGATGACAAGTCGACGGATCCAGGCGGCCGCGGTTGCCGCGACCATAGGTGGCGGACTGCTGACCGCAGCGTTTCTGCAGGCCGCGGTGGCTGCCGCCGCACCCGGTACCGATGCCTTCACCATCGACGGCACCACTTTCGACCCCATCGATCTGTCCGGCGCCGCGGGTTTCAACCCGGTCCTTCCGATCAGCCTTGCCCCGCCGCTGATGAGCCTCGGTGGCGGGACGGTGAGCTTTTTCGGCAACATGCTTGACTTGTCGCCGCAGCGCTTCGATGTGTACAACGGCACCGAATCACTCGGCAGCATCGACACCAACGAAACCGTCACGAACCTGCTCGGTCTGCCCAACACCGAGTTCACCGTCACCGGCGTCACCGGCGATGCAGCCGGCCTCCCGGCGCTGGGGACGGTCTACGACGTGCTCAACCTGGGCGGCGGCTTCTACAACGTCTACACCGCCACCCCGGGCCAGGCCGGCAAAGTCACCGACACCCTGGTGACCCCGTTGGGCAACATGAACCTGGACGCATTGTTCGCCGGCGTCAATGCCGCCGTCCCGCTGCAGCCCGGCGACGCCTTCGCGGGTCTCCAAGTCGGTGACAGCAGCCTCGGCGAGGACGCCTTCACCATCGGCGGCACCACGTTCAACCCGTTCACGACGGACGGCGCCGAAGGCTTCAATCCCGTCGGCGCCCTCGGCGGCACACCGCCGCTACTGAACCTCGGCGGCGGCATACTGCTGGGATCGGTCGCCCTCGCACCGCAGGAGTTCGACGTCTACAGCGGCGTCGGGAGCAGCGCCACCCAGGTGGGCACCATCGACACCGGTGTGTCCGCGACGAGTCTGCTGGGCATGGCCAACACCCAGTTCACCGTTCTCAGCGCCACCCCTACCGGCGCGGATGCGTCGGGCCTGCCGGCGACCGGAACGGTCTATGACGTGTTCAACCTCGGCAACGGCTGGCAGAACGTCTACACCGCCACTCCAGATATCATCGCCGCCGACGGCACTGTCACTTCCGGCACTGTCACCGACACGCTGATGACGCCGTTCGGCAATATGAACCTGGACTCGCTGTTCGGCGGTATCAACGCCGCCAACCCGCTGCACCCGGGCGACGCCTTCACCGGACTGCGCGTCGGCGACAGCACCATGCCCGACGCCTTCACCCTCGGCGGCTTCAACTTCGACCCGAAGCTGGCGGACGGCACCGAGGGTTTCAAAGACGTCCCCGCCCTACTCGGCATTGCCCCACTGCTGAGCCTCGCATCTGGGCAGATCCAGAAGTACGACACCATACCGCTCAACCTGAATATTCAAGACTTCGACGTCTCCAGCGGCAGCGGGTCAAGCACCGCCGACCTCGGCACCATCACCGCCGCTACGGGTGTGACGAACCTGCTCGGCCTGACGAACACCGAGTTCACCATCCAGACGGTCACCGCCGCCGATGGCGTCGAGGCCTCGCTGCTCCCGGAGATCGGCACCGTCTACGACGTCTTCAACTTCGGCGGCGGCTGGCAGAACATCTACATCGCCACCCCCGGTGACGACGGCACCGTCACCGACACGTTTGTGACGCCGTTCGGCAACATCGATCTCAGTTCGCTGTTCGACTTCAACGCGGCGAACCCGCTCGATGCGGGCGCCGCATTCACCGGCCTCGACGACATGGCCAGCGCGCTGGCCTCCGCCTTCTGAGCAAGGCCGGGTCGGCAATCACTTGCAGAGGGCGCCGAGCGCGGCCATCCGGGAATCGAGGTCGTGCCCGATCTCCTCGTGCTCGGAATTCGATTGCCCGACAAGGTAGCTCACATTGAGATGTTCCAGCGCGCCGGCCATCGCGCGAGCGGCGTCGAGGACTTCACTCGGCGCGGCCGCGTCGGCATCGACCCGGCCGCGCACATAGGCGGCGCTGCCCACCAGAGCGAGCCGCGCATTGGCAGCCACCGCCAGCTGGGCCAGCGGGTTCTCCGGGTCGGGATTGACCAGGTGCATGTTCTTGGCCACGGCCTGACGCGCCAGCAGCGCAGCGGCGCACACGTCGAGCTTGGCGTCATTAGCGTCTCGCACAGTGGACTTCGCCGAGGAATCCGATCCCGGGTGCGACAACCCGACGACGGCTGCGGCGCCCAACGCTCCGGCGGCCAGTCCCGCCACCACCGCCGCGATCAGAAGCCGCCAGGCCGAAGTCGGTGAAGCCGGTTTCGGTGGAGCTGGTTTCGGTGGGGCTGACTTGGATACTGCTGACTTCGTGGTCTTGGCCGGCTCCGCGGAGTCCGGCAGCTCAGGGTCCGCCATCCCGCCATGTTACCTCCGGGTCAGAGCCGAATCCTGCCCTCGGTTGCCGCCAGTGCGATATCGGTACGGAAATGACTGCCGGGCAACCGGATCGAGTCCAACACCCGATAGGCATCCGTGCGCGCCGCTTCCAGGTCCGCCCCGGTGCCCACCACCGACAACACCCGGCCACCCGAGGACACCACCGCACCGTCCTCGCGAAGTGCGGTGCCCGCGTGCAACACCCCGTCGGCCTCGGCGCCGACGATCACATCGCCCACCCGAGGCCGGCCCGGGTAGTTCTCGGCGGCCAGCACCACCGTCACCGCGGCTCCGTCGCGCCAGCGCAGCGCGCCGAAGTCGCTGAGCCCACCGGTGGCGGCGGCGTACAGCAACTGCCCCAGCGGTGATTCCAGCAGTGCCAGCACCGCCTGGGTCTCCGGATCGCCGAAGCGGCAATTGAATTCGACGACCGCCGGACCGGTTGACGTCATCGCCAGTCCGGCATAGAGCAGGCCGGAAAATCGATTGCCCCGTCGAACCAGTTCAGCGGCAACAGGTTCCACAACATTGGCGACGATTCCCGCGGTCGCCTCCCGGGACAGCCATGGCAGCGGCGCGTAGGCGCCCATGCCGCCGGTGTTGGGGCCGCTGTCGCCGTCGCCGACGCGCTTGAAGTCCTGGGCGGGAAGCAGTGGCACCACGGTGTTGCCGTCGACCACGCAGAACAGTGACAGCTCCGGGCCATCCAGAAAGGACTCCAACAGCACCGGGTGTCCGTCGTCGAGCAGGCCGGCGGCGTGTGCCCGCGCCGCGGAGCGGTCTGCGGTCACCACCACTCCCTTGCCGGCGGCCAGCCCGTCGTCCTTGACCACCCAGGCAGCCTCCCCCGCGTCCGGGCCGAATCGGGCCAGCGCGGCATCGAGGCCGGCGGGGTTGTCGACGATCTCGCTGCGGGCGGTGCGCACGCCCGCGGCTGCCATCACGTCCTTGGCGAAGGCCTTGGAACCTTCGATGCGGGCGGCGTCCTGGGACGGGCCGAAGCAGGCGATTCCGGCGGCGCGCACCGCGTCGGCCACGCCCAGCACCAGTGGCACCTCCGGTCCGATCACCACCAGGTCGGCCTCGACGTCGCGGGCCAGCGCGGTCACGGCCGGTCCCGAGGTGATGTCCACGTCGCGCTGCTCGGCTATCGCGGCGGTACCCGCGTTGCCGGGTGCGATCACCAGGCGATCGACCTTGGGATCGCTGGCCAGGGCCACCAGCAAGGCGTGTTCCCGGGCGCCGGAACCGATCACCAGGACGTGCATGGGCAACTACTCCTCACTCGCCGTCATCGCGGCCGGACAACGGTTCCGAGCCTAGTTGAGACCGTGCCTTCGCTACCTCAGCCGCCCGCCACCATGGCGTGCAGCTCCGTGATCGACCACGGCGGCGTCCCCTGATGATCGCGGTAGCCCAGCACCGCGGGGGCCGCGCGGTCGAACCGGCCGACGAAGCCGCCCGATGCCAAGAACACCGATCCGGTCACGCCGGCGGCCAGGTCGCTGGCGAGGTAGGCGTAGAGCGGTGCGGCGTATTCGGCGGGCGCCGGATCCAGCGACGCGGCCATGGTGAACTCGTCCAGCAGGCCCCGGGCATGCAGGCCGCGGATGTGCTGCTCGTAGTCGGCGCCGGTGGACAGCCGGGTCTTGGCGCCCGGGCACACCACGTTGGCCCGCACCCCGTGCTCGGCGAGTTCGGCGGCGATCGCCTGCGTCAGCCCGTTGATCGCGGCCTTGCCGGCCGGATAGCCGGTGCCGCCGTAATCACCGAGGAACGCCACCGACCCGCTGTTGACGATCGACCCGCGGCGTTGCCGGGCCATCAGCGGCGCGGCGGCCCGACAGGTGTGAAAGACCGTGCCCAGGTGGGCGTCGAGCAGGTCGTGGAACTGCGCACCGGAGATCGACAGGATCGAGGACCCGGCCGGCTCGGCGACACCGGCACAGTTGATCAGGACGTCGACGCTGCCGTACTCCTCGCGGCAGGCCTGCACCAGCGCCACCGCCGTCGCCTCCACATGGGCGGCCCCGGCCAGGCCGACGGCCCGGCCACCCGAACCGGTGATGACGGCGACGGTGTCGTCCACCGCGCCGTCGTCGCGGCCGTTGACCACCACCCCGGCACCGTGGGCCGCGAGCAGCTCGGCGACCGCCCGGCCGATGCCGCGACTGCCGCCGACGACAACGGCGCCCCGGGACGCGAACAGTGTCACGGCTCCTTGTTCATCCGCAGCGCGCCCTCGACATTGGCCTTCTTGTCTTCGGCCTTGCCGGCCGCGGCGGCCTTGCGCCGCCTGGCCACCACGACGTCGACCGCGCCATTGAGCGCCGACCCCAGCGGGAACCCCAGATAGTGGGTCAAGAAGACCGCCATCTCCTTGAGCTCGGTCTCGGTGAGCTCCCCATTGAGCAGTGCGGCATTGATCTGGATCTCGGCCAAGTCGCGGTTGCCGATCGCGGTCACCGCCGTCAGCGTCATGATCCGTTTGTCGCGCATCGACAATCCGGGTCGGGTCCATATGCTCCCGAACAGGTGATCCACGGTCAGATCGAAGTAGGGGTCGCCCTCGATGTTGGGCATCTCCCAGCCGTAGACCTCGTTCATCTTCTCCAGGCCGGCGCGGCGCTGTTCGTCCATCAGATCTCTCCTAGTCCTCGGAGTGCGGCACGCCCAGGCCGGCGGCGAGCTCGGCCAGCGCGATCTGCGCGAGCGGGAGATCGACCCCGGTGGCCTTGCCCAGTGCCAGTGCCAGACTCAGGTCCTTCTCCCCGAGTCCGCGGGTGTGGGTGAACGGGCCGCGCAGGAAGTGGTCCTGCGGCAGCGGCGCGGTGGAGTCCAGCAACATGATCGCGCCGGGTCCGCCGGTGAGCGCATCGGTGTGGCGCACCACCCGGCCCAGTGCCTGCAGGTCCAGCCCGGCCGCTTCGGCGAGCTTCATCGCCTCGCCGGCCGCGGCGTAGGCGGTGAAGGTCAACATGTTGCGCGCCAGCTTCATTCGGGTGCCGGCACCGGGCTCGCCGGCGTGGATCACCAGCGACGCCCAGCACTTGAACGCCGGTTTGATCTGCTCGTAGACCGCACGCTCGGCGCCGACCATGGTCGCCAGCTGCCCCTTCTGAGCGGCACCCGCGCCCCCACTGATCGGTGCGTCGATGACGTGAATGCCCTGCGGCTTGAGTTCCTCGGCCAGTTCGGCTGCCGTGGTGTCGGCGATCGTCGAGTGGATCGCGATCACGGTGCCCGGCTTGGCATCGGGCACCAGTTCGGCGACCACCTCGCGGACCTGGGCGTCGTCGAGCACCGTGATGCTGATGACGTCGGCGCTGGCCGCGACGTCGGCGACGCTACCGGCCTGGCGCGCCCCGGCCTCGGTCAGCGGGGTCATCGCCTCGGGGCGCACGTCGAACACCGTCACCCCGCCCGGCCAGTCGACCAGCCGTTGCGCCATCGGCGCGCCCATGTTCCCCAGCCCGATGTAGCCCAGGCGAATCTCGTTGTCTGCGCTCATGACCGGATGATCTGTCCGCCGTCGACGTTGAAGATCTGTCCGGTGATCCACGACGCCTGATCCGACAGCAGGAACAGGCACATCGGAACCAGGTCCTCGGGCGTGCCCATCCGGGCCAGCGGCAGCTGCTGCACCATCTGCTTGACGATGGCCTGCGGGGTGGTGACCCGGTTGGCCTCGGTGTCGATGGGGCCGGGCGCGATCGCGTTGATCCGGATGTTGCGCCAGCCCAGCTCACGCGAGAGCTGCTGGGTCAGGCCGTTGATACCGACCTTGGCCAGACCGTAGAAGTTCGCGTAAACCCACGCCGCGGTGGAGGATTGGTTGACAATGGCACCGCCGCCGCGCTGCGCCATGTGTTCGTAGACGGCCCGGGTGCAGATCAGCGCACCGTCGAGGTTGACCCGCATGAACTTCTCGTAGTAGTCCCACGGCACGGTCAGCAGGCCGTCGAGCTTCATCCCGCCGAAGATCGCGGCATTGTTGACCAGGTAGTCGATCCCGCCGAACTCCGCCACCGCCTGATCGGCCATCGCCTTGGCCGACTCCGGGTCGGAGACGTCGACGCCGACCGCCAGCGCCTTGCCGCCGTCGGCCACGATCTGCTTGGCCACATTCTGCGCGCCCTCGACGTTGATGTCGGCGATCACCACCGCCGCGCCGCCGGCGGCCAGCGCCTCGGCGTAGGCCTGACCGATCCCGCCACCGGCGCCGGTGACGATCGCCACCTTGTCGTCGAATTGCCCCATCTCTATCTCCTCTTAGTTCGCTGCTGTTGCAATGGATTTGATCTCCAGGTATTCCTCGAACCCGGCGACACCCATCTCCCGGCCGTTGCCGGACTGCTTGTATCCGCCGAACGGCACGTCAGCGGAGTACCAGACTCCGCCGTTGACGTTGACGGTCCCGGCGCGCAGCCGGGCCGCGACCGCGGCCGCCCTGGTGTCGCCGCCGTAGACGGTGGCCGACAACCCGTAGGGCGAGTCGTTGGCGATGCGCACCGCGTCGTCGTCGCCGTCGTGGGCGATCACGGTCAGCACCGGGCCGAAGATCTCTTCGCGGGCCACCCGTGCGTCATTGGTCAGCCCGGCGATCACGGTGGGCTCGATGAAGAAGCCGACCGGCTGGTCGGCCGGACGCCCGCCGCCACAGGCGAAGCTGCCGCCTTCGGTGACAGCCAGGTCCAAATAGCTCTGCACGCGGTCACGCTGGCGCGCCGAAATCACCGGCCCGCATACGGTTCCGGACTTCTCCGGGTCACCGGGCTTGATCGAGCCCATGGTGCCGGCGGCGATGGCGACCGCCTCGTCATAGCGGGCCCGGGGCACCACCAGCCGGGTGGTGATCGCACAGCCCTGCCCGGCATGGATGCAGACGGAGAAGGCCGCCACCGAGCAGGCCGCGGCCAGGTCGGCGTCGTCGAGCACCAGGAAGGCGGACTTGCCACCCAACTCCAGGAACACCTTCTTGATGGTCGCTGCGGCATCGGCCATCACGGCACGCCCGGTGGCGGTCGAGCCGGTGAACGAAACCATGTCCACCCGAGGATCTTTCGCGAGCATGGCGCCCAATGCGTGGTCGGTGGAGGTGACGATGTTGACCACGCCCGGCGGGATGTCGGTGTGCTCGGCGATCAGCTCACCGAGCACCGCGGCCACCCACGGGGTGTCCGGGGCGGGCTTGAGCACCACGGTGTTGCCCGCCGCCAGTGCCGGCCCCAGCTTTGCCAGGTTGATCTGGTGCGGGAAGTTCCACGGGGTGATGGCGCCGACCACGCCGACCGCCTCTCGCACCACCGAGCGCCGGGTGGGGATGCCCATCGGTGCGGCCTGCCCGAGATCCTGTGTCCACTCGTAGCTTTCGCAGGTGTCCGCGGCGAACCCGAGGTCTTCGACCGGTCCCTCCAGCTGGGCGGCGGCGGTGAGCATGCGTGGCGCGCCCACCTCGGCGATGGTCACCTCGCGCAGCTCTTCCAGATTCTCGCGCAGCGCGTCACGCAGCTGCCGCACGCAACGCACCCGCAGCTCGGGGTTTCTCGACCAGTCGGTGTCGTCGAAGGCCCGCCGGGCGGCGTCGATGGCCCGGTCCATGTCGGCGGCGTCGGCGTTGGCCGCCTCACCGAGCACTTCCTCGGTGGCCGGGTTGACCGTGGCGAAGGCACCCGCACCGCCCGCGGCCAGTTTTCCGTCGATGAGCAGCCGGCTCATGCCGTCGGCCAGTAATGCCATCAGTCACTCCCAGAGAAATCGGACACTTGTCTGTTATTACCCGGTCGAACCCTAACCGCAGAATCCGCGATCCCGCAACCCCGACACCAAAAAACATGTTTGTCCTGCGGACTTGCCCATCAGGCCCATCATCGGCTAATTTGGACAGGTGTCCAGCGAACTGGTGGCGGCAGTCACATCGACCGATACTGCCCCGCGCAACCGGCGCCAGGAGGAGACCTTCCGCAAGGTGCTGGCCGCCGGCCTGGAGATGCTGCGCGAGAAGTCCTACGCGGACCTGACCGTGCGCGCGGTGGCCGCCCGAGCCAAAGTCGCCCCGGCGACCGCCTACACCTACTTCTCGTCGAAAAACCATCTGATCGCCGAGATCTACCTGGATCTGGTTCGCCAGGTCCCGTACTTCACCGACGTCAACGAACCGATGCCCAGCCGGGTCAATCAGGCGCTGCGGCACCTGGCCCTGGTGGTCGCCGACGAGCCCGAGGTGGCGGCGGCCTGCACGGCGGCGCTGCTCAGCGGCAGCGGTGATGCGGCGGTACGCACGGTGCGCGACCGGATCGGCGGCGAGATCCACCGCCGCATCACCTCGGCGATCGGCCCCGGCGCGGACCCGCAGACGGTCTCGGCCCTGGAGATGACCTTCTTCGGCGCCCTGGTCAACGCCGGCAGCGGCGCCTTCACCTACCCCCAGATCACCGATCGGCTGGCCTTCGTGGTCAGCCTGATCCTGGAATCAGGAGTATCCACATGAGCCTGCAGACAGCTCCACCGGTCCTCAATCCGTACGACTACGACTTCCACGAGGACCCGTTCCCGTACTACCGCCGGCTGCGCGACGAAGCCCCGGTGTATCACAACGAAGAGCTGAACTTCTGGGCGATCTCGCGTCACCAGGACGTCCTGCACGGGTTCCGCAACAGCGACGCGCTGTCCAACCGCGACGGGGTGTCACTGGACCCGGTCTCGCGTGGCCCGCACGCCCAGCTGGTGATGTCGTTCTTGGCCATGGACGATCCGGCGCACCTGCGCCTTCGCACCCTGGTGTCGCGCGGCTTCACCCCGCGCCGGATCCGCGAGCTCGAACCGCAGGTGATCCGGCTGGCACGTCAGCACCTGGACGCCGCGATCCAGCCCGGCTCGGACGGCACCTGTTCGCTGGACTTCATCAACGACTTCGCCGGCAAGCTGCCGATGGACGTCATCTCCGAACTGATGGGCGTGCCCGAGGCCGACCGGACCCGGATCCGGGAGCTGGCAGACGGGGTGCTGCACCGCGAAGACGGCGTGACCGACGTCCCGCAGTCGGCCATCCAGGCCTCGATGGATCTGATGACCTACTACAACGAGATGATCGCCGACTTCAAGAAGCATCCGGCCGACAACCTCACCTCGGCGCTGCTGGAGACCGAGGTCGACGGGGACCGGCTCGGCGACTCCGAGATCCTGGCCTTCCTGTTCCTGATGGTGATCGCCGGCAACGAGACCACCACCAAGCTGCTGGGCAGCGCCATCTACTGGGGCCACCGCAACCGCGACCAGCTGACGCCGCTGTATGCCGATCACTCCCGGATCCCGCTGTGGGTGGAGGAGACGCTGCGCTACGACACCCCCAGCCAGATCCTGGCGCGCACCGTCGCGCAGGACTACACACTGCACGGCACCACGATTCCCGCCGATTCGGTGGTGCTGCTGCTGCCGGGTTCGGGAAACCGCGACGAGCGGGTCTTCGACGAGCCCGACGCGTTCCGGATCGGCCGCGACATCGGTTCCAAGCTGCTCAGTTTCGGCAGCGGAGCGCACTTCTGCCTGGGCGCGCACCTGGCCCGGATGGAGGCCAGGGTGGCGCTCGAGGAGCTTTTCAACCGGATCAGCGACTACCAGGTCGACGAGGCCAACGCCGTGCGGGTGCACTCATCCAACGTGCGCGGTTTCGCCGACCTGCCGATCACCGTCAAGGAGGCATAGATGCCACGCTTCGACCCGCCCCCCGCCCGCCGGCCCGCGATCGTCGCGGGTGCGTCGTCGGGTATCGGCGCGGCTACCGCGCAAGAGCTTGCCCACCAGGGCTTTCCGGTAGCTCTCGGGGCCCGGCGCACCGAGAAGCTCACCGAGCTGGTCGACAAGATCCGCAGCGACGGCGGTGAAGCGGTGGCATTCAGCCTCGATGTCACCGACGCCGACTCGGTGAAATCGTTTGTGGCACAAAGTATCGATGCCCTGGGTGAGATCGAGTTGCTGGTCTCCGGCGCCGGCGACATGAACCCCGGCCGCATCCACGAGCTGTCCACCGAGGCATTCAACGACCAGATCCAGGTCCACCTGATCGGCGCCAACCGGCTGGCCACCGCGGTGCTGCCGGACATGGTCGCCCGCCGTCGCGGCGACGTGATCTTCGTCGGCTCGGACGTCGCGTTGCAGCAGCGCCCGCACATGGGTGCCTATGGTGCGGCGAAAGCCGCACTCGTGGCGATGGTGCACAACCTGCGAATGGAGTTGGAGGGCACCGGAGTACGCGCCTCGATCGTTCATCCCGGTCCGACCCTGACCGAGATGGGCTGGAAACTGACGGCCGAGCAGGTGGGCCCGATGTTGGAGGACTGGGCCAAGTGGGGGCAGGCCCGGCACAACTACTTCCTGCGCCCGCAGGACCTGGCCCGTGCCATCGCGTTCGTCGCCCAGACCCCGCGCGGCGCCCACATCGTCGACCTGGAAGTACAGCCCGAGGCTCCGTTGAGCGACGCTGCCGCCGATCGTCAGCAGCTGCAACTGGGCGAGGAAGGAATGCCATGACCATCACGACTGAAGTCCCCCGGGTCTCCGGAGGGGAGGCCGAACACGGCCACCTCGAAGAGTTCCGCACCGATCCGATCGGACTGATGCAGCGGGTCCGCGATGAGTGCGGCGACGTCGGCTGGTTCGACCTGGCCGGACGAAAGGTGGTGCTACTGACCGGCGCCGAAGCCAACGAGTTCTTCTTCCGGTCGACCGACGACGAGCTCGACCAGGCCAAGGCCTACCCCTTCATGACCCCGATCTTCGGTAACGGCGTGGTGTTCGACGCCCCGCCGGAGCGTCGCGCGGAGATGTTGCACAACACCGCCCTTCGCGGTGACCACATGAAGCGGCACGCCAGCACCATCGAGCACGAGGTGCGCCAGATGATCGAAGGCTGGGGCGAGAGCGGAGAGATCGATCTACTGGAGTTCTTCGCCGAGCTGACCATCTACACCTCCACGGCGTGTCTGGTCGGCAAGAAGTTCCGCGACGAACTCGACGGCCGCTTCGCCGAGGCCTACTACGACCTGGAGCGCGGCACCGACCCACTGTGCTACGTCGACCCGTACCTGCCGATCGAGAGCTTCCGGCGCCGCGACGCGGCCCGGGTCAAGCTGGTCGAGCTGGTGCAGGGCATCATGAACGGCCGAATCGCCAACCCGGAGACCGACAAACGGCGCCGGGACATGATCGACGTGATGATCTCGATCCCCGACGAGGACGGCAACCCGCGGTTCACCGCCGACGAGATCACCGGGATGATCATCTCGATCATGTTCGCCGGGCATCACACCAGCTCGGGCACCTCGTCGTGGACGATGATCGAACTGCTGCGCCATCCCGAGATCCGCGCGGAGGTGGTCAAAGAACTCGACGAACTCTACGCCGACGGCAGCGAGGTGAGTTTCAATGCGCTGCGCCAGATCCCGAACCTGGAGAACGTGCTCAAGGAGACTCTGCGGCTGCACCCGCCGCTGATCATCCTGATGCGGGTGTCCAATGGCGAGTTCGAGGTCTGCGGCTATCCGATCCATGAAGGCGACATGGTCGCGGCTTCGCCGGCGGTCTCCAATCGGATTGCCGAGTCCTTCCCGAACCCCGACGAGTTCATCCCGGAGCGCTACAACGAGCCGCGCGAGGAAGATGTCATACACCGGTGGAACTGGATTCCGTTCGGGGGCGGCCGGCACCGTTGTGTGGGCTCGGCGTTCGCCACCATGCAGATCAAGGCGATCTTCTCGATTCTGCTGCGCGAATATGAGTTCGAGATGGCGCAGCCGCCGGAGACCTACCGCAACGACCACTCCAAGATGGTGGTGCAGTTGGCCCGGCCGGCCAGGGTGCGCTACCGCCGCCGCACCGCATAGGGGCAGGAGGACACCAACATGGGTAAGTACGTCGTCAAGGCCGACCTGGACCTGTGCCAGGGCCACGCCATGTGCGAACTGGAGGCACCGGACTACTTCCGGGTGCCCAAGCACGGCAAGGTCGAGATCCTCGATGCCGAGCCGCCCGACGAAGACCGGTGCCAGATCGAGAACGCCGTGCGAGCCTGTCCCACCAGAGCTTTGTCCATTCACGAGAAAGAGGATTGAAAGATGCCTGCCTTCCCCCGAGACGAACTCGACGCCTGGGTCGAGCGCTGGCTACAGGCCAATCGTGACGCCGAAGCGGCCGGCGACTGGCGGCCACTGGCCGACTTCTATGCCGACGACGCCACCTACGGCTGGAACATCGGCCCCAAGGAAGACGTGATGTGCGTCGGGATCGATGAGATCCGCGACATCGCACTGGGATTGGAAATGGATGGCCTGGACAACTGGCAGTATCCGTACCAGAAGGTGCTCATCGACGACAAGCAGGGCGAGATCGTCGGATTCTGGAAACAGGTCGCCACTGACGCAGACGGGTCGCAGGCGGAGATCTACGGGATCGGCGGTAGCTGGTTTCGGCTGGATGACGAAGCCAAGATCTCCTGGCAGCGGGACTTCTTCGACTTCGGTCATGTCTCGGCGCTGTACATGGACCTGATGAAGGCCGGCAAGCTTTCGAAGGGCATGCAGAAGCGCATTGAGCGCAGCCTGGCCGGTGAGACGCTGCCCGGCTACTACCCACTGGGTAAGTCTCCGGCGCCGCTCTGGTAACGCACCACCCACTCCAGGAGGACTCGTGGCCATCCGCGTCGCCCTGATCGGCACCGGCAACGCCGGGCGCATCGCCCTGCGTGGGCTGATCACCAATCCCGCTTACGAACTCACCGGCGTATGGGTGTCGACGCCGGCCAAGGTGGGCCGCGATGCCGGCGAACTCGCCGGTGTCGACGTCCACACCGGCGTCGCCGCCACCGACGACTTCGCGGCGATCATCGGCGCCGGACCGGACGCCGTGGTCTACTGCGCGATGGGTGACACCCGGCTACCCGACGCGATCAAGGACGTCTGCCGGCTGCTGGCCGCCGGCATCAACGTCATCGGGACCGCCCCGGGGGTGTTGCAGTACCCCTGGGGTGTCATCCCGGACAAGTTCATCGCGCCCATCGAAGATGCTGCGCGGCAGGGCAATTCGAGCGTGTACGTCAACGGCGTCGATCCCGGTTTCATCACCGACCTGGTGCCGCTGGCCTTCGCCAGCACCTGCCAGAGCATCGAACAGATCCGCTGCCTGGAGATCGCCGACTACGCGACCTACGACGGCGCCGAGGTCATGTTCGACGTGATGGGCTTCGGCAGTTCACCCGACGACGTGCCGATGCTGCTGCAGCCCGGCATTCTGAGCATCGCGTGGGGCGCGACGATCCGGGAGCTGGCCGCCGGGTTGGGCGTGACCCTGGACGCCATCACCGACTCCAGCGAACGCGAGCCGGCGCCGGAGGCCTTCGATATCGCCGCCGGGCACATCCCCAAAGGCGGTGTCGCAGCACTCAAATTCGAGATCAACGGCATCGTTGACGGCCACCCACTGATCGTGGTGGAGCACGTCACCCGGCTGCGCAGCGACCTGCGGCCGGACTGGGCGCAGCCGGCACAGCCGGGCGGCTCCTACCGGGTGGAGATCACCGGCGAACCGTCCTATGCCGTCGACATCTGCCCGACCAGCCGGCACGGCGACCACAACTACGCCGCGATCGCCGCGGGAGTCGGTCGGGTCGTCAACGCGGTGCCCGCCGTCGTCGCGGCACCGGCGGGCATCGTCACCACCCTGGACCTGCCGCTCGTGGGCGCTCCCGCCGTCATCACGACGGCCCGCACCTGAGTCGCACCAGACAACCACCACCACGGAAAGGCGAAATGCGCATGGGACGTGTAGCCGAGAAGGTCGCTCTGATCAGCGGAGGAGCCCGCGGCATGGGCGCAGCCGACGCTCGAATGTTGGTCGCCGAGGGCGCCAAAGTGGTCATCGGCGATGTGCTCGACGAAGAGGGCGCCGCTCTGGCGGCAGAACTCGGTGATGCCGCGCGCTACGTGCATCTCGACGTCCGGGACCCGGATCAGTGGGCCGCCGCGGTCGGGGCCGCGGTCGAGACGTACGGGAAGCTCAACGTCTTGGTCAACAACGCTGGCACCGTCGCACTGGGACAGCTACGCAAATTCGATCTCGCCCAGTGGCACAACGTCATCGACGTCAACCTCAACGGCACATTCCTGGGTATGCGCGCCGCCATCGATTCGATGATCGCGGCCGGCGGCGGGTCGATCATCAATGTGTCCTCGATCGAGGGCCTGCGCGGGGCGCCGATGGTGCACCCCTACGTGGCGTCGAAATGGGCCGTGCGCGGACTGACGAAATCCGCCGCTCTGGAGCTCGCCCGCCACAACATTCGCGTCAATTCTCTGCACCCCGGTTTCATCCGCACCCCGATGACCGAGCATCTGCCCGAGGACATGGTCACGATCCCGCTCGGCCGGCCCGGGGAGGCCGACGAAGTCGCCACCTTCGTGGTGTTCCTGGCCAGCGACGAATCCTCTTACGCCACCGGCTCGGAGTTCGTCATGGACGGCGGGCTGGTCACCGACGTGCCTCACAAGACCGGATGACATTGCTGCCCATGACCGATGTGAATTTGCCGCCCTTGATAATCCGAGGAGTTCTTCGATGACATCAACTCAGTCCGGCTGTCCCTTCGGCGCCGGGTTCGACTTCACCGATCCCGATGTGCTGCTGGCAGGTATGCCGGTCGCCGAGTTCGCCCAGCTGCGCCGGACCGCCCCGGTGTGGTGGAACTCCCAGCCCACCGACGGAAACATCTTCGGCGACAACGGCTACTGGGTGATCAGCAAGCACCAGCACATCCGGGAGATCTCCCGCGACAGCGACGTCTGGTCCACCAACGTCAAGGGCGCGGTGATGCGGCTGCCCGAAGGCATCACCGCCGACCAGCTGGAGCTGACCAAGGCGCTGCTGATCAATCACGACCCGCCCGAGCACACCCGGCTGCGCAAGCTGGTGTCGCGGCTGTTCACCCCGCGGTCGGTGGCCGTGCTGGAGGAGAAGCTCGCGCACTCGGCCCGCGAGATCGTTTCCGCGGCAGCCGAAAAGGACAGCGGCAACTTCGTCGACGACATCGCGATGCAGCTGCCACTATTGGCGATCGCCGACCTGATCGGGGTGCCCGAATCCGACCGGGAGAAGCTGTTCACCTGGACCAACTCGATCATGAACACCGACGACCCGGACTTCGACGCCGATCCGGCCATGGCCAACGCCGAGTTGATGGGCTACGCCTACACCATGGCCGAGCAGCGCCGGAAGTGCCCGGCCGACGACATCGTCACCAAGCTGGTCCAGGCCGACCTCGACGGAGAATCGTTGGGCGAGACCGAATTCGCCTTCTTCGTGATCCTGCTGGCGGTGGCCGGCAACGAGACCACCCGTAACGCGATCACGCACGGCATCAACGCGTTCGCCGAGAACCCCGACCAGTGGGAGCTCTACAAGAGCCGTCGCCCCGAGACCGCTGTGGATGAGATCGTGCGCTGGGCGACCCCGGTGCACTGCTTCCAGCGCACCGCCAAGGTCGACACCGAGGTCGGCGGGGTGGCCATCGGGGCGGGTCAGCGCGCAGGCCTGTTCTACAGTTCGGCCAACTTCGACGAAGAGGTGTTCGACCGGCCGTTCAGCTTCGACATCCTGCGCGACCCCAACCCGCACCTGGCGTTCGGCGGGCAGGGCACGCACTACTGCATCGGGGCCAACCTCGCCCGCATGGAGATCCGGCTGATCTTCGACGAGATCGCCGGCCAACTACCCGACATCACCAAACTGGCGGAACCGCAACGCCTCCGGTCCGGGTGGATCAACGGGGTCAAAGACCTGCAGGTGGCCTATCACGGCTGACGCCGTCACACCGGCCGGGTTTTGCGGCCAATCAGACGGTTGGTTGAAGTGAGCCTTCCCCCGGGCTGTGACGGGCTATAGGCTTCGGTTGAATGCAGTGGGCTGCGTCACGCTCCGGCCGGACCGGGGTCCTTCGCCAGCCGAATATTCGAAACGAAAGCAGGTAGACGGTGAAGACAAAGGGTGCGCTGCTCTGGGAGTTCAACAAGCCGTGGTCGGTCGAGGAGATCGAGATCGGTGACCCCCGCAAAGACGAGGTCAAGATCCAGCTGGAAGCTGCCGGGATGTGCCACTCCGACCACCACCTGATGACCGGTGGGATCCCGATGGCCGGCTTCCCGGTGCTCGGCGGGCATGAGGGCGCCGGTATCGTCACCGAGGTCGGCCCGGGCGTCGAGAACATCGCCGTCGGCGACCACGTGGTGCTGTCGTTCATCCCGTCCTGCGGCGAATGCCCTTCGTGTCAGGCCGGGATGCGCAATCTGTGCGACCTGGGCGCCGGACTGCTCAACGGCGTGGCGGTCAGCGACGGCACCTTCCGGGTCACGGCCAACGGCCAGGGCGTCTACCCGATGACGTTGCTGGGCACCTTCTCGCCGTACATGGTGGTGCACAAGACCTCGGTGGTGAAGATCGACCCGTCGATCCCGTTCGAGGTGGCCTGCCTGGTGGGCTGCGGCGTCACCACCGGCTACGGCTCGGCGGTCCGCAGCGCCAACATCCGCCCGGGTGAGGACGTCGCGATCGTCGGCGTCGGCGGCGTGGGCATGTCGGCCCTGCAGGGTGCGGTGGCCGCCGGTGCCCGCAACATCTTCGTCATCGACCCGGTGGACTGGAAGCGCGACCAGGCGCTGAAGTTCGGCGCCACCCACGTCTACCCGGAGATCTTCGCCGCGATGGGCGGCATGATGGAGGTCACCCAGGGCCTGATGGCCCGCAAGGTGATCGTCACCGTCGGCGAGGTGCACGGCGCCGACATCGACAACTACCTGGTCCTGACCGCCAAGGGCGGCACCTGCGTGCTCACCGCGATGGGCAGCGTGCTGGAGAACCAGGTCACGCTCAATCTGGCGATGCTGACGCTGCTGCAGAAGAACTTGCAGGGCACCATCTTCGGCGGCGGCAACCCGCAGTACGACATCCCGCAGCTGCTGTCGATGTACAAGGCCGGCAAGCTGAACCTGGACGACATGGTGACCCGCCAGTACAAGCTGGAGCAGATCAACGAGGGCTACCAGGACATGCTGGACGGCAAGAACATTCGCGGCATCATCCGCTACACGGACGCGGATAGGTAATTCGCCGGGTCAGGCGTGTCGGAACACCAGGCTGGCCCGCAGCTTGGTCTTGTTACCGACCATGCCCAGGAAATTGCCCTCCACCGCGAACTGTTTGCGGGTGACCGTCGCCTCGGTGGTCAGCCGGACGACGCCGTCGTCGAGCGGGGTGATGTCGACCCGCAGCGGCAACGGTCCGGTGATGCCCTTGACGGTCAGTTCGGCGTCCAGTTGGACAGCGTCGGCGCCGGCGGGCTGCCCGCCGTTGACCACCACGACGATCTCGGGGTACCGCTCGCTGTCGAAGAAGTTCGACCGCCGCAGGTCGTGGTCGCGGGTGCCCAGGCCGGTCTCGACCGAGTCGGCCTTGATGACGATGCGCCCGGTCACGGACTCGGCGTCCTTGATCTCACCGCTGCCGGTGAAATCGGCGAACGAGCCGCGCACCTTCAGCGCGCCCCACATGGTGCCGTTCTCGAATCGGATGCTCGACTGGCCGGTATCGAGATTCCAGGCGCCAACCGCCTTGGGGTTGCTGAGAATTGTTGTGACAGTCGACATCTCATCTCCTCTACCTGATGCGTGGGGAACCCGCGATACCGGTACCGGCTCGAAGTCGATAATACGCAGCGGCGGCGTTTACGTCCGGTACTCGGCGCATATGCTGACACCCATGACCAGTGTTTTCACCAAGATCATCAACGGGGAACTGCCGGGCCGGTTCGTCTACGAGGACGATGACGTCGTCGCCTTCCTCACCATCGAGCCGATGACGCAGGGGCACACCCTGGTGGTGCCGCGCGCCGAGATCGACCAGTGGCAGGACATCGACAGCGCGGTGCTCAGCAAGGTGATGGCGGTCGCGCAGCGGATCGGCAAGGCGGTGTGCCGGGCCTTCGACACCGAGCGGGCCGGCATGATCATCGCCGGCCTGGAGGTCCCGCACCTGCACGTGCATGTCTTTCCCGCCCGCAGCCTGACCGACTTCGGCTTTGCCGGCGTGGACCGCAATCCGTCGCCGGAGTCGCTCGACGAGGCGCAAGAGAAGATCACCGCCGCCCTGGTCGAACTGCTCTGAACCTCAGACGATCTCAGCAGGCCGCTCGGCCGGTGCGTCGGCCAGCCGTGGGATCGTGACCCGGAAAGTACAGCCCGCTCCGGGCGGGGAGATCACGGTGACGGTGCCGCCGTGCGCCCGGGTCAGCGAGTCGACGATCGACAACCCCAGGCCCGTCCCGCCGCTGGTGCGCGCCCGCGACGAATCGGTGCGATAGAAGCGTTCGAAGACTCGCTGCACGTCCTGCTCGCTCATCCCCGGCCCTTCGTCGACGACCTCGAGGACGGCGCCACCGCCCTCGGTGCCGACCCGCACGGTGATCGCAGCGGTGTCCGGGGTGTGCTGCAACGCGTTGGACAGCAGGTTGCTCAAGACCTGTCGCAACCGCGGCTCGTCGCCCAGCACCTCCGGGGTTCCCGGACCGTCGAACACCTCCAGTTCGACGCTGCGGCCCGGTGCGATCGCCCGGGCGTCGTGCACGGAGTCGGTGGCCAGCACCAGCAGGTCGACCCAGCGGCGTTCCAGTGGGCGCTGGGCGTCCATCCGGGCCAGCAGCAGCAGATCCTCGACGAGCAGCCCCATCCGGCGCGCTTCGCTCTCGATGCGCGACATCAGCATCTCGATATCACGGGCCGCGCCCTGGCGGTACAGCTCGGCGAAACCGCGGATGGTGGTCAACGGGGTGCGCAACTCATGACTGGCGTCGGTGATGAACCGGCGCATCCGCTCCTCGGAGACCCGAGCGTTGTCCGCCGACGCCGCCGAGGACGCCACGGCCTCCTGGATCTGCGCAAGCATGCCGTTGAGTGCCAGCGTGAGCCGCCCGACCTCGGTGCGCGGATCGCGTTCGGGGACCCGGCGGTCCAACTGGCCGGCGGCGATCGCGGCAGCGGTCTGCTCCACCTCCGTCAGCGGCCGCAGGCTGCGGGTCACCACCACATACCCGGCGATGCCCAGCACCGTTAGCACGCAGACGCCGATCGCCACCCGCGACCAGGCCAGGTACCGCAGCGTGGCCCGCGGATCGGACAGGTCGCGAGCCACCGTGATCAGCCGGCCGTTCTCGCCGTGCACAGACAGGGCCCGCCAGTGCACGCCCGACCCGTCGACCGAGCCGACCGTGACGGGCTCGGAACCGACGTCGTTGCCCGGCGGTAGCCGAGGCTCGGCATTGTGGTCGTTGATGACGGTCCAGACGCTGCCGTCTGGGTCCACATCACGGACGTAGAAGCTGGTCGGCGGCCGGCCGGGATTGGGGTCCCCGCCTGCGGCCACTGCAACTCGTGGACGCTGCTCGAGCGCCCAGCCGTGGGCGGCGTCGATCAGGGTTTCGTCGATCCGGCTGATCAACCGGTGACTGAGGATGGCGGTGACGGCGTAGCCCTGCGCCAGGAGCCCGACGGCCACCAGCGCAAGCGTGGCCGCGATCAGGCTGACCCGGAGCGGCAGAACCGAACTGAGAGATTTGACCCTGCCCACCATCGGCAGGTGCGATTCACCGAGGTTCGCGGAGCACATAACCCACACCGCGCAGGGTGTGCAGCAGCCGCCGGTCACCGGTGTCGATCTTGCGGCGCAGATAGGAGACGTAGGACTCGACCACGTTGACGTCGCCGCCGAAGTCGTAGCGCCATACGTGGTCGAGGATCTTCGGCTTGCTCAGCACCGTCCCGGCGTTGATGACGAAATACCGCAGCAGGGTGAACTCGGTGGGCGACAACGACACGGGTTCGCCGGCCTTCCACACCTCGTGGGTGTCCTCGTCGAGTTCGATGTCGGCGAATGTCAGCCGGGAGTTGCGGGGCTCCCCGACGCCCTTGCCGGCCCGTCGCAGGATGACCCGCAGCCGGGCCACCACCTCCTCCAGGCTGAACGGCTTGGTCACGTAGTCGTCGCCGCCGAGAGTCAGTCCGGTGATCTTGTCCTGCAACGAATCCCGTGCGGTCAGAAACAGTGCCGGGGCGTCGATGCCATCGGCGCGCAGCCGGCGCAGCACACCGAACCCGTCCATGCCCGGCATCATCACGTCGAGGATCACCGCGTCGGGCCGGATCTCGCGCGCACGGTCCAGCGCCGCCGGACCGCTGGAGGCCGTGTAGACCTCGAAGCCCTGGAACTTCAGGCTGACCGACAGCAACTCGACGATGTTGGTTTCATCGTCGACGACGAGGATCCTGGCCTCCGGTGCGGCTTCTTGCGCAGCTATTGCTCCCATGACGTTAATTTGCTACCAGTCGGGTGAACAATGTCTGAACGCCAGCTGTGTGTTGGTTGTCAATCAATCCCGCTGATATGGCGGCCGGATCGCCCCTACACTGGCCGGATGGACCTGGCCAAGCAGTTGATCGCCCTGTCGACGGCCCCGGCACGCATCGGATTGTCGATCGCCGACGCCGGTCTCGGTGTCGCCGGCGCGGCACTCGGACTGGTCCGACAGTCGCTCGGGGAGCCGTCCAGCCAGGGTGCGGCCAACTCGATGGCGCACATGCTGGGCCTGGACGACACCATCGCCCGGGCGAACCGGTTGGCGAAGTTGATGGACGACGACGCGCCGCTGGGCCGGGCGCTGGCACCGGGCGGCCCCGCTGACCGACTGCTGGCGCCGGGCGGCCTGGTGGACCAGCTGACCGGGCCGGGCGGTCTGATCGATCGGCTCACCGCCGAGGGCGGCGGCCTGCAGCGGGCGCTGCAGCCAGGGGGGCTGGTGGATCAGCTGACCGACGAGGACGGCCTGATCGAACGACTGCTGGCCGAGGACGGCCTGGCCGACCGGCTGCTGTCCGAAGGCGGGCTGATCGACAAACTCACCGCCCGCAACGGGCCCTTGGAGCAGCTCGCCGGTGTGGCCGACACCCTGGGCCGACTGGCCCCCGGCATGGAAGCGCTGGAGCCGGCGATCGAGACGCTGCAAGAAGCCGTCATCGCGCTGACCATGGTGGTCAACCCGCTGAGCAACATCGCCGAGCGCATCCCGCTGCTGCCCCGGCGGTCGGGCCGGCGCCCGTCGTCCCGGGTCCGCTCGCAACGGGTGATCGACGCCGACGCCCCGGGTGCCGACGGGTCCTGACCGCGCCCGTTAGGCTGGCACCGGCTAGACCCGCCTCCTTAGCTCAGTGGTAGAGCGTCGCTCTTGTAAAGCGGATGTCGTCGGTTCAATCCCGACAGGGGGCTCCACCGGCCTATCCCAGGCGCGAAGGTACGACGGGCGACAATCAGTCGCGGGTCAGGTATTCCAGCACCACGCGGGTGAAGGCCTCCTTGGCCTCGATCATGGTCCAGTGCCCGCAATTTCCGAACACGTGCACCTCGGCGTCGGGAATGGTCCGCATCGGGATCAGCGCCATGTCCAGCGGGCTGACCCGGTCGTCGCGGCCCCAGGTGACCAGCGTCGGCGTCTTGAGCCGATGCATCATCGCCCACGGCAGCGGGCCCTTGGACGCCTGCATCATCTTCACCATGTTGGTGAAGGCCTCCTTGCCGTACATCCGCCGGGCACTGGCCAGCGTCTCGGGGTCGGTGGCCAGCGTCCACCGCTCCTCGATGAGCTCTTCGGTGATCACCGACGGGTCGTAGACCATCGAATGCAGCCAGCGCACCAGCGCGTCGCGGCTGGGGTTGTCGACGAAGTCCTGCAGCAGCCGGATGCCCTCGGCCGGGCCGGGGCTGAGCAGGTTGGTGCCGATGCCGCCGATGGTCACCAGGCGGTTCACCCGGTCAGGGTTGCCGATCGCGTAGCCGATCCCGACGCCGCCGCCCATCGAGTTGCCGACGATGTTGAACCGGTCCAGGCCCAGCGCGTCGGCGAACGCCGGCACCGCGGCGAACGCCGTCATCATCGGGTGCCCGCCGAAGTCGTCGCTGACGCCGAAGCCGGGGAACTCCAGCACCAGGCAGCGGAAATGCTCGGCGAAGGCCGGCAGCACACCGCGGTAGTTGCGCCACCCGGTGACCCCCGGCCCGGAGCCGTGCAGCAGCAACAACACCGGCCCGTCACCGGCCTCGTGGTAGCGCAGCACCCCCTGATCGGTGGTGACCTCACGCAGGGTCGCGTCGTGGCTCAGCTGGGACGGCATATCTCTCCTACTTGGCAAAGTGACTTAGCTAGACACGCTAACGCCGATCACGGCGGATCGCCGCGCCGGGGTCGCCCGTCCTATTGCCCCATGACGTATTTCACCGTCGGGCCGGCCGTCCAGCCGCCGTCGACGGCGATCTCGGCCCCGGTGACGTAGCCGGCGTCGTCGGAGAGCAGGAAGCCCACCGTGCCGGCGATCTCCTCGGGCACCGCGACCCGGCCCATCGGCGTGTTCGGGTAGTTGCCGTCGCCGGTCGCGATGCCGATCTGCGCGGTCATCGGGGTGTAGACCATGCCCGGATGCACCGAGTTGACCCGGATCCGGTCGGTGCCCAGCTCCACCGCGGCCACTTTCGACAGGCCGCGCACACCCCACTTCGACGCCCCGTAGCCGGCGGTCAGCGCCAGTCCCATCAGGCCGGCGGCCGAGGAGATGTTGACGATCGAACCGCCGCCGGCGGCGCGCAGGGGCGCGATGACGGCCTGCATACCGTTGAAGACGCCGACCAGATTGATCTCCAGCACGGTCCGGAAGTGGTCGAGGGGTTCGTGTTCGATGAACTGCCCGGTGGCGATCCCGGCGTTGTTGACCAGGCCGGTCAGCGTGCCGAACTCCCTGCCCGCGAACTCGACGGCCGCCGCCCACTGCGCGGCGTCGGTGACGTCGAGATGGGTGTAGCGGGCCGCGTCACCGATCTCGCGGGCCAGCTTGAGACCTTCGTCGTCGAGCAGGTCGGCGATCACGACCTTGGCGCCGCGCGCGGTGATATGGCGGGCCATCTCGGCGCCCAATCCCCTTGCGCCGCCGGTGATGACCACGACCTTGCCCGCCAGTTGTTCTGCCATCGTCACTCTCCGTGCATCGTGGGCGTCAGCGGTATACGTCCGGCGCTGGCACCGCCGTCGACGGCCAGGTCGGCCCCGGTCATGTACGACGAGCCGTCCGAGGCCAGGAAGGCCACCACCTCGGCCACCTCCTCGGGCGCACCGACGCGGGTCAGCGGCGAACCGGGATGCCCACCCGGCCCGCGTTGCACGCCCAGGTGGGCGATCATCGGGGTGTCGATCATTCCCGGATAGACGGTGTTGACGCGAATCGCATAGGGGCCCAACTCGATTGCTGCCACTTTGGTCAGACCGCGCAGCCCCCACTTGGACGATCCGTAGGCACCGTATCCGGCCAGCCCCTGCAGACCGGCCTGGGATGAGACGTTGATGATCGAGCCCCCGCCGGCCGCCTTCATCGGCTCCACCACGGCCTGGATGCCCAGGAACGGGCCGACCAGGTTGATCCGCAGCATCGTTTCCAGACCGTCGAGGGACTGCTCGGTGATCGGGACGACGGCGCAGACGGCGGCGTTGTTCACCAGTACGTCGAGGCGGCCGAACTCCTCGACGGCGACGCCGACGGCGCGCTGCCAGTCGGCCGGCCCGGTGACGTCGTGACGCACGAATCGCGCCGCGTCGCCGATCTCCGCGGCCACCGCCGCGCCATCGTCCTCCAGGACGTCGGTGAGCACCACCTGCGCCCCCGATGAGGCGAACAGCCGGGCTTCGGCGGCGCCCTGGCCCCGGGCGGCACCGGTGATGAGCGCGACCTTGCCGGTCAGGTCAGCGGATCGGTTGGCGGCCATGCTCAGTCAACGGATTTCACGTCGAGGCCGGCGATCAGGATCTCACTCAGCCGGCGCGGCAGTTCGGTCATCGCGGCGGTCGGAACCAACGCTTTGGGCAGCGTCACGTACTTGCGCTGGCGCTCGATCGCATCCGCGATGGCCCGAGCGACCACGGCGGGTTCCAGCGCGTCGCGGGGCGACATGTGCCAGCGCTCGAAACGTTCGATGACGCGCCGGGTCGGCCCGAAGCCGCGGATGCTGTCGATCATGTCGGTCTTGACCGCACCGATCTGTACCAGCGTGGTGCCGACCGGGGTGCCGCGCAGTTCCTGGCGCACGCCGTGGGTGAACTGACTCAGCCCGGCCTTGGAGGTGCCGTACAGGGTGACTCCGGGGGTGACGCTCAACGCCCCTTGGGAGGACACGTTGACGATGTGGCCGCGGCCCCGGTCCACCAGCCGCGGCATCAGCTGCCGGCACAGCTCCATCGGCGCCATCAGGTTCACCTGCAACAGATCCCGCACCTGTTGCGCGGAGGTGTCCGGGAACAGGCCGACATGATCCAGGCCGGCGTTGTTGATCAGCACGTCGACCGGACCGTCGGCCTCCACCGTGTCGATCAGCGCCGCGACGGCCTCGGGGTCGCAGAGATCGGTCGGATAGGCCTTGCCGCCGATCTCCTTGGCAAGCTCTTCGAGTGCGGCACCGTTACGGGCGACCACCGCGACCTCGGCTCCGCGCGCGGCCAGCACCTCCGCGATGCTGCGCCCCAGACCCCGGCTGGCGCCGGTGATCAACGCCCGCGTGTTGTTCAACTTCACGGCAGTTCCCTTCCCACTTCCTCTTTCTCGTTGCTGTTCAATTCTTTTCGCACCAACGAACACACGTCGGCGTTGGCCTGTTCGGCGAGCGGGATGTCGTCGGGCAGGTTGAAGAACCCGTGGAACATGCCCGGATAGCATCGAGTCGTCGCGGAGACACCTGCCGCCCGGAGCAGTTCGGCGAATTCCTCGCCCTGCTCGCGCAGCGGATCGAGTTCGCCGGTGACGATGTGTGCGGGCGGCAGTCCGGTGAAGTCGCCGAGGATCGGTGAGACGGCCACCCGGGTGCGGTCGCCGTCGGGTCCCAGATACTGCTCGGTGAACCAGCGTTGGTGTTCCAGCGTCAGCGTCGCGCGCGCCGAGGCGTCGCGCACTGTGCTCGGCCTGCGTCGCTGGTCCACCACCGGATAGATCAGCAACTGGAAGGCGATCGACGGGCCGCCCCGGTCGCGGGCCGTCATGGCCACCACCGCGGCCAGGTTGCCGCCGGCACTGTCCCCGGCGACCACCAGCCGGGTCGGGTCCCCGCCGAGTTCGCCGCCGTGCCGAGCGACCCATTCGGTGACCGCCCACGCGTCGTCGACCGCGGCCGGGAACCGGTGCTCGGGGGCCAGCCGGTAGTCCACCGAGATCACGATCGCCCCGATCCCGTTGACCAGCCGCCGGCAGCACGCGTCGTGCGAGTCCAGGTCGCACAGCACGAAACCACCGCCGTGCAGGTACACCACCAACGGCAGGCCGGCTCCGCCGGGGTGATAGATCCGCACCGGAATCCGGCCGTCACCGACGGTGCGGTCCTGCACGTGCGCGACCGGAATGTGCCGACGTGGTCTGCGGGTGGCCGTCAGACTCGCCCGGACCTGCGCGGCGTCGGCGGTCCCGTCGGCCAGGGAGGCGAAGGCGACGGTCATTCGCCGTGCGGTCTCACGCTTGGCGGCCTCGGCGGCATCGACCGGGCCGGCCACTGCCGGGTTGTTCACGTTCGTCACGGTAGGTGGGCGCCCCGGCCTGGCGGAGCCTGATTCCCGGTCATCGGGATACAACCGGCCGGACGCGAGCCGGCACGCTTTGAATGACAGGCGACAAGCACTCCCGCGCAGCAGAGAAGGTGCCACCATGCGACGCCTGAACAGTGTCGACAACATGTTCCTGAAGCAGGAGAACGCCACCCAGCCGCAGCACACGATCAAGGCGGTGGTGCTCGACCCCGCCGCCGCCCACCAGCCGCTGACCTTCGAGGCGGTCCGGGGCGCGGTGCCCGCCCTGATCGAGAAGGCCGAGCCGCTGCGCTGGCAGCTGCTGATGCCCCGCCTGGGCTCGGGCCGGCCGTGGTGGATCGAGCGTCCCCGGGTCGACCTGGACTACCACCTCAAGCACGCCACGGCCGCGGCCCCCGGCGGCGATCATGAGCTGTCCGCGCAGATCGGCGAACTCGCCGCGGCCGCTCTGGATCGCTCACGGCCCGCGTGGCAGCTGTGGTACATCGACGGGCTGGCCGGTGGGCGGATCGCACTGGTGCTCAAGATTCATCACGCCCTGGCCGACGGCCTGGCGTCGGTGCGGCTGCTGGAGACCCTGTTCAGCACCGACCCCGCCGAGCCACTGCCCGTCCTCACCCGGGCACCGACCGATGAGAAACGCCCCAACCCGGTGGCGTGGCTGGCCACCCTGGCCGGTCATAAGGCCGCGACGACCGCGCGCTTCCCCCGGGTTCTGGCGCGCTCGGCGCGCAGCATCGCAACGGGTCTGCGGCGACGCAGGGCGGGCCGGCCCGGATTCGTCGACGCCTTCGCCGCGCCCACCACGGTGTTCAACGAACCGTTCGGGACCGAACGCCGATTCGCCTACGTCACCTGCGATCTGGAGACCATCAAGACGATCAGGACCGCGTTCGGGGTCACGCTCAACGACGTGTTCCTCGCCGCGTGCAGCGGTGCCCTGCGCTCCTACCTGCAGCGGCGCGACGAGCTGAGCGACGAATCGCTGACCGCGGTGGTTCCGGTGGCGATCCGCCCGCCCGGCCAGGAGGCGGACTGGGGCAATCAGGTCACCACCTGGTTCGTCGCGCTGGCCACCGACGTCGCCGATCCGGTGGCGCGGATCGAGCGGATCGCGGCCAACACCCGGGCGGCCCGGGCGGTACACGCCGAGCGCGACCTGTGGCTGTTCGGCGACTGGATGGACTACTGGCCGCTGTTCTGGTTCTACGGACGCGCCCTGCCGCTGCTGGGCGCCCGCACCAAGCGCCGGCCGACGTACAGCATGACGGTGTCCAATGTTCCCGGGCCCAA
This sequence comes from [Mycobacterium] zoologicum, assembly GCF_020172665.1. Lineage (GTDB taxonomy): Bacteria > Actinomycetota > Actinomycetes > Mycobacteriales > Mycobacteriaceae > Mycobacterium > Mycobacterium zoologicum. Next base: position 3,863,032 of record NZ_CP083985.1, read on the forward strand.
GAGCCGGCTGTACTTCGCCGGGGCACCGGTCGAACAGCTCATCTCGGTGGGGCCGATCATCTATCCGTACGGCCTCAACATCACCGGATGGAGTTATCTGGACACGATGGTGATCGCCATGCAAACCTGCAGGGTCACCTCCTCCGAGATCTGGGAGCTCATCGACGGCATTCCCGACGCCGTCGCCGAACTCGCCGCCCTGGCAGAAAGGCGCACAGCGTGAACCCACCGAACGTCGACGTCGTGGTCATCGGAGCAGGCTTCGCCGGGCTCTACGCCCTGCACCGGCTACGCGGCAACGGATTGACGGTGCAGGTGTTCGAGACCGCCGACGACGTGGGCGGCACCTGGTACTGGAACCGCTACCCCGGCGCCCGCTGCGACGTCGAAAGTGTGGACTACTCCTACTCGTTCGACGACGATCTGCAGCAGGAGTGGACCTGGACCGAGAAGTACGCCACCCAGCCGGAGATCCTGGCCTACCTGCGCTATGTCGCCGACCGGTTCGACCTGCGCCGCGATATCGCGTTCAGCACCCGGGTGACCGACATCGTCCTGGATGAGGCCACTACCCGCTGGCAGGTTCGCACCACCGCCGGCGACGCGGTGAACGCGCGGTTCGTCATCCTGGCCGTCGGTCCACTGTCCAATGCGAACATCCCGGCCATCGACGGCCTGGCTTCGTTCGCCGGTCCGGTCTACCACACGAGCCGGTGGCCGCATTCCGGTGTCGACTTCACCGGCCGGCGCGTCGGTGTGATCGGGACCGGTTCGTCTGGCATCCAAGCGATTCCGCGTATCGCCGAGCAGGCCGCACAGCTCCACGTGTTCCAGCGATCGCCGAACTACAGCGTGCCGGCCGGCAACATCGCGCTGACCGAGGACGTGGTGCGCGAGCAGAAGGCCGGCTACCCCGAACGTCGCAGGCTGTCGATGAACAGCGGCGGCGGGTCCCCGCACCGGCCGCACGAGAAGTCCGCGCTGGAGGTCTCCGAGGAGGAGCGGCGGGCGGCCTACGAGCGGCGTTGGCAGCTCGGCGGCGTGCTGTTCGCCAAGACCTTTCCGGACCAGTCGGTGACCCTGGCGGCCAACGACACCGCCCGGGTCTTCTGGGAGGACAAGATCCGCGCGGTGATCGACGACCCGGCCGTCGCCGACATCCTGATCCCCACCGACCACCCGATCGGCACCAAGCGGATCTGCACCGACGACCACTACTTCGAGACGTTCAACCGGGCCAACGTGAACCTGGTCAACCTGCGCGCCACCCCGATCCAGCGCTTCGACGCCGGCGGTGTGCATACGCCCGGGGCCTACTATGAGCTCGACGCGCTGGTGCTGGCCACCGGCTTCGACGCGATGACCGGGTCGGTGGAGAAACTCAACATCGTCGGGCGCGGCGGGCGCACGCTCAACTCGGTGTGGGCCGAGGGCCCACTGACCTATCTGGGTCTGGGTGTGCCCGGGTTCCCGAACCTGTTCAACGTCGCCGGGGCGGGCAGCCCCTCGGTGCTGGCGAACATGGTGCTGCACGCCGAGCTGCACGTGGACTGGATCGCCGGCGCCATCGCCTATCTGGACGCGCACGGCGCGCAGGGAATCGAGGCCCGCGCTGACGCCGCCGCGGACTGGGGCCGCGAATGCACCGAGCGGGCCTCGGGAACGCTGATGGTGCAGGCCAATTCGTGGTATCTGGGCGCCAACGTGCCCGGCAAGCCGCGGGTGTTCATGCCGTTCATCGGCGGGTTCGGCTTCTACGGCGAGATCATCGCCGACGTCGCCGCGGCCGGCTACAAGGGTTTCGACCTGATCGAGACGTGAGCGCGATGCCCCCGACACCACCGGAGCTGCCCGCCCTGCCGCCGACCAGCTGGGCGGTGCTGGGGATGCTCGCCTTCAACGAGGAGGTCTCCGGCTACGACATCAAGAAGTGGGCCGATTGGACCGTCGGCCACTTCTATTGGAGCCCGTCGCACAGCCAGATCTACTCCGAGCTCAAGCGCATCGAATCGCTGGGTTTCGCGACATCGCAGGTGCAGCACGACAACGGCCTGCGCGGCCGCCGGATGTACCGGATCACCCAGGCGGGGCGCGACGCGGTGAGCCGGTGGTCGCGGGAAGCTCCCGTCGACCCGCCGATGCTCAAACACAGCGTGCTGCTGCGGGTCTGGCTGGGCCACATGAACGACCCCGACCGGCTCAAGGAGATCCTGCGGGACCACATCGCCTACGTCGACACCATGCGGCAGCAGGTGGCCGTCGACGCGCGCGGCGCATCCCTGGAACCGGCCTGGGCCTATCCGCGGATCGCGATGAACTGGGCGCAGCGCTACTACGAGGCCGAGCGGGAGATGGCGCTGCAACTGATCGCCGATATCGACGAGGCCGAGGGCGAGCTCGCCGCGGCCCGCCGCCAGGCCGGCGGAGCGTTCCCGATGCCCGACGCGCAACGACGGCGGGAAGTCGAGCAATGGGTTCAGGCCCAGGAAGCGGATCCGCCGCAGGCGTGACAGAACCCACACCCGCGTGATAGGACTAGGTATATGCCTAATAGGCATATACCCCTATCCGTTCGATCCGCGGAGGACCCATGTCGACTCCCACCGCGACCATCGATCGCGTATCGCTGGTCCTCGATGCCTTCGACGGCCCAGGCCACCTCACGCTGACCCAGGTCGTGCGCCGCACCGGGCTACCACGCTCCTCGGCGCACCGGATGCTCGAACGCCTGGTCCAGCTGCGTTTCCTGCGGCGCCGCGGGCGGGACTTCGAGCTCGGCATGCGGCTGGTCGAACTCGGTCACCTCGCCGTTCACCAGGACCGGGTGCACCAGGCGGCGATCCCCTTCCTGTGGAACCTGCATCGGGCCACCGGACTGGTCGTTCATCTGGCGATCCTCGACGGCACGGACGTCGTCTACCTGGACAAGATCGGCGGCCGGATGGGCGCCGCACTGCCCAGTCGGGTGGGCGGGCGCCATCGGGCGCACTGCACCGGTGTCGGCAAGGCCCTGCTCGCCCACGCCGACGTTCACGCAGAGCTGGATACGGTGCGGGCGCGCGGGTTCGCCGTCGACCGCGAAGAGTCGGTGGCCGGGTTCGGCTGCGTGGCGGCCCCGATCGGCGCGGGCGACGACACCGTGGCGGCAGTATCGGTGTGCGGCCCGGTGGACAGGATGCCGTTCGAGAAGCTGGTGGCACCGGTGCGGATGACCGCGACACGGATCTGGGCTGACGTCGACGAACGGATGCGCGCCCGGGAACTGCAGCTCGCCTGAACCGGTTTCGTCAGCTCCCGCGCGACATCGCCAGCAGGTAACCCACCAACCGCCGGGCCGGTACCGCCCGCGGCCAATCGTTCGCACGGAAGTAGGCGTCCGATCCGCCGTCGACGAAAATCACGCTGCCACAGAGGAACTCAGCCGCATCCGAGAGCATGAACAGCATCCAGTCGCCGAGCTGGCTCGGGTCACCGAAGCCGCCCACCGGGACCGGGAACCTACGGACCGCCTCGGCCTGCAGCGGGTCGGCCAGCTGCTTTTCCAGCAGCGGCGTCATGATCGCCCCCGGCGCCAGCGCGTTGAGCCGGATTCCGGCGCCGGCCCACGACGGCTGGACGGCCTGGCGGCGCACCCACCGTGAGACAGCGATCTTCGACGCCGCGTAGGCCAGCGACGGCGCACCCGGGCCGAACAGACTGAGCCGGCGTGCCGACTTGGCCGCCTTGCCCGCCAGCAGCGCCCTGATCGCCGCTCGTGGCACCGCCGGAACCGTGGTGGCGGAGTTGCTGCCGATCACCACGACTTTGGCGGTGCCGGTGGCGGCCAACGCGGGGCGCAACGCCTCCAACAGCTCAACGACGCCGAAGTAGTTGACCTGCAGGATCAGCCGGGTCGCCTTCGGGGTGGGCCCGATACCAGCGGCCAGCACCGCGCCGTCCAGGCGGCCCGCGCACAAGGCCAGTACCTGTTCGGCGGCTGCCGCCCGGCCGTCCGGCGTCGACAGGTTCGCGACCACGTCGGCCTCCCGCAGGTCCACCCCGATCACGGTGTGCCCGGCCGCCCGCAGCTTGTCCGCGGCCTGCTTCCCCATGCCGGACGCCGACCCGGTCACCGCATATACGCCCACGAGGCATCCTCCTCAATCCGTTGCATTCCGCCCTACACACATACAGGGCAGGGTGGACTCCATGCACATCGGATTCATCGGGCTCGGGAACATGGGCATCGGCATGGCGACCAATCTGCTCACGGCGGGCCACACCGTCGCCGCCTACAACCGGTCGCCGGCCAAGGTGGGAACCCTGGTCCGCCAGGGTGCCGTAGCGGCGCGCACGGTGGCCGAGGCGTGCCGCGGCGAGGTTGTGCAGACGATGCTGGCCGACGATGACGCCGTCGAGCAGGTCACACTCGGGCCGGACGGCATTGTGGCGTCGTTGCCGCCCGGCGGCACCCACATCTCGTCGAGCACCATCAGCGTGGCGCTCGCCCGACGGCTCACTGCCGCGCACGCCGAAGCGGGGCAGTCCTACGTCGCCGCACCGGTCTTCGGCCGCCCCGAGGCCGCCGCCGCGGCAAGGCTCTTCGTGATCGCGGCGGGTGCGCCGGCGGCACTGGACTCGGTTGCGCCGCTGTTCGACGCGATCGGCCAGCGCACCTTCGTGGTGTCCGAGCAGCCCTATGCCGCCAACCTGGTGAAGCTGTCCGGCAACTTCATACTCGCCACCGTCATCGAGTCGCTCGGTGAGGCCATCGCGCTGGTGGAGAAGGCCGGGGTGGACCCGCTGGCCTACGTCGACATCCTCACCTCGACGCTGTTCAATGCTCCGGCGTACGCGACCTACGGCGACCTGATCGCCCGCAAAAACTTTGAACCGGCCGGTTTCGCCGCCACCCTCGGGCTCAAAGACGTCCGCCTGGCGTTGCAGGCCGCCGAGGAGCTGACCGTGCCGCTGCCGCTGGGCAGCCTGCTGCGCGACCGCTTCCTGACCCTGCTCGCCAACGGCGGCGGACAGCTGGACTGGTCGGCGATCACCACTCTGGCCGGGCGCGACGCGGGGCTTTGAGCCCGGATCGGCTAGCCCCCGACCACGCCCCGAAGCCCGTCGGCCCCGAACGCCGGCTCCAGCATCGAGGTGAAGTCCGGGCCGCGGCGCAGCATCTGGCCGCCGTCGACGTTGATGATCTGGCCGTTGATGTAGGAGGCCGCGTCGCTGAGCAGGAACATTGCCAGGTTGGCGACGTCTTCGGCCTCACCGGGCCGCGGCAGCGGCGTGCAGCTGCGATAGTCCTCACTGAGCTCGGGCGAGTCCAGGATCGGGGCGACCAGCTCGGTGCGGATCAGGCCGGGACGGATGCTGTTGACCCGGACCCAGGAGGCGCCCAGTTCATCGGCCGCCAGCTGCATCAGATGATCGAGCGCCGACTTGGTCGGGCCGTAGGCGCCGAACCAGCGGTGGGTGTTGCCGGCCGCGATCGAGGAGATCCCGACGAACGAACCGCCACCACCACGCACCAGCGCACGCCCGGCGTGTTTGATCAGGTACATCGTGCCGTTGACGTTGAGGTCGACGGTTTGCCGCCACAACTCCGAGTCGATCTGGGTGATCGGTCCGATGGTCAGCGAACCGCCGGCGGCGTGCACCACCCCGTGCAGCCGGCCGTGCTCGGCGACCGCCGCGTCGACGGCGGCGATCACGCTGTCCTCGTCGGTGACGTCGGCCGCGAAGTGGCGGGCGCCGATCTCGGCGGCCACCTCCGCCAGTCGTTCGGCATTGCGGCCGAGGATCAGGACGTCGGCTCCCGCGGCGGCCAGCCCGGCGGCCACGGCCTGACCGATGCCGCTGCCGCCCCCGGTGACCAGGTAAGTGCGGTCTTCAAAGGACAGCTGCACGCCGAACCCCTTACGTCAAAACTGGAACACGTTCTACCTATAGAACCATGCTCGCAGCCCCGCCGGTCAGGGTTGGTCGCGACGGGCCAAATCGGTCGCCTTGGCGGTACGCCAGTCCGGTACGTCCGGTGGCAACGCGATGGGGAACTTGTTGTCGTTGTGCGCCGCCCAGTGCGCATGGCCCAGCTGGTGGATGTGGAATCCGTGCCGCAGCGCCTCGGAGAAACCCATCGCGTCGGCGGCGGCGTTCACCGAGTCCTTGATGAGCAGCGCGCCCATGGTCGGCACTGCTGCGATACGGCGGGCGAACTCAAGCGTCTTGTCGACCAGTTCGTCGGCGGCGAAGACCTTGGACACCATGCCGAGCCGGTAGGCCTCGTCGGCGTCGAGCGAGTCTCCGGTCAGCAGCAGCTCCTTGGCCTTGCGCGGCCCGAACTCCCAGGGATGCGCGTAGTACTCGACTCCCGGCATACCCAGGCGCACCCCGACCACGTCGGAGAACCGGGCGTTGTCGGCGGCCACGATCAGATCGCATGCCCAGATCAGCATCAGCCCGGCCGAGATCGCGTTGCCCTGAACCTGCGCGATGGTGATCTTGCGCAGGTCCCGCCAGCGGCAGGTGTTGGCGAAGTAGTGGTGCCATTCCTGCAGGTAGGTCTTCTCCACCACTGGCTCGCGGGTACCGCCGTTGACGCCGAAGCTCGGGTGCTGGCCCGGGCCGGGCCGGCGCTCGGCCAACGCCTCCTCGGACCCCAGGTCGTGGCCGGCGGAGAAGTTCTTACCGCGGGCGCCCAGGATCACCACCCGCACCGTGTCGTCGGCTTCGGCGCGGCGCAGCGCCTCGTCGAGCTGCACCAGCAGCGTGCGGTTCTGCGCGTTGTGGCTCTCCGGGCGGTTCAACCAGATCCGGGCGATGCGCCCGTCGTCGAGCGTCTCGTAGTCGACCAGGTCGTGTGCGGTCATGCTGGACAGGCTACGGCGCGCTGGGCACTTCGCTAGAGTCTCCCTATGGCTGCTAAAACTGAACACGCCGATATCGAGGACGTGGCACCGCTGGCCGACAACACCGCCAACCAGGCACGGCGCGTCGTTGCCGCCTACGCCGAGGACGCCGACGAGTGTCGGGTGTTCCTGTCCATGCTGGGGATCGGACCGGCCACCCCCGACAAGCCCGGCGCGTAAATGGCTGCGTCGGGTGTCCCGGGCGAGCCCGGGGACTCCGACTTCGTCGTGGTGGCCAACCGGCTGCCCATCGACATCGAGAAGCTGCCCGACGGCACAACCACCTGGAAGCGCAGCCCCGGCGGCCTGGTGACCGCTCTGGAGCCGCTGCTGCGCAAGCGGCGGGGCGCCTGGGTGGGCTGGCCGGGCAGCCCGGACTGCCCCGACGGGCCGATCGACGACGAAGATCTGCGGCTGCATCCGGTCGCGCTGAGCGCCACCGACATCGCCGAATACTACGAGGGCTTCTCCAACGCGACGCTGTGGCCGCTGTACCACGACGTGATCGTCAAACCGCTCTATCACCGGCAGTGGTGGGACCGCTACGTCGACGTCAATCAGCGGTTCGCCGAGGCCGCCTCGCGGGCCGCCGCGCCGGGTGCCACGGTGTGGGTTCAGGACTACCAGTTGCAGCTGGTGCCCAAGATGCTGCGCGCGCTGCGCCCCGACGTCACCATCGGTTTCTTCCTGCACATCCCGTTCCCGCCGGTGGAGCTGTTCATGCAACTGCCGTGGCGCGCGGAGATCGTCGACGGCCTGCTCGGCGCCGACCTGGTCGGCTTCCACCTGCCCGGCGGCGCCCAGAACTTCCTGATCCTGGCCCGCAGACTGGCCGGTGCCGACACCTCGCGGGGCTTGGTCGGGGTTCGCAGCCGGTTCGGCGAGGTGCGGCTGGACGACCGCACCGTGCGCGTCGGCGCGTTCCCGATCTCGATCGACTCCGGCGAACTCGACCGTAAGGCGCGTGAGCGCTCGATCCGGCGGCGCGCCAAGGAGATCCGGGCCGAGCTGGGGCATCCCCGCAAGGTCCTGCTCGGGGTGGACCGGCTGGACTACACCAAGGGCATCGACGTGCGGCTCAAGGCATTCAACGAGCTGCTCGACGAGGGCCGGGCCAAACGCGACGACACAGTGCTGGTGCAGTTGGCGACACCGAGCCGAGAGCGGGTGGAGAGCTACCAGCTCCTGCGCGAGGACATCGAACGCCAGGTCGGCCACATCAACGGCGAGTACAGCGAGGTCGGCCACCCGGTGGTGCACTACCTGCACCGGCCGGTCCCCCGCGATGAGTTGATCGCGTTCTTCGTGGCCAGCGACGTCATGCTGGTCACCCCGCTGCGCGACGGGATGAACCTGGTCGCCAAGGAGTACGTGGCCTGTCGAAGTGACCTGGGCGGAGCCCTGGTGTTGAGCGAATTCACCGGCGCCGCGGCGGAATTGAGCCAGGCCTACCTGGTGAACCCACACGATCTGGAGGGCGTCAAGGACGTCATCGAGGCGGCTGTCAACCAGACACCTGAAGAGGGACGCCGCCGGATGCGGTCGCTGCGCCGGCAGGTGCTGGCCCACGACGTGGACCGTTGGGCCCGCGCCTTCCTCGACGCGCTCGCCGGGGCCCCGAAATAGCTCAGCTACACAGGTGGATCGGGTTGTCCTGGCAGGTCAGCGGGTAGCGGACCACCGGGTTGGGCAGCGGCGAGACGTACGTCAGCGTGAACGGGTGCTTGTCCAGCCCGGGCTGCCTGCCGCAGACGGCGGCGTTCGAGTGGGTGTAGGTGCCGTTGAGCGACGTGTCGAACTGATACAGCTCTTCGCTGGCGGCGGTACTGCCGTCGGAGCATCGGGTGCCGGCCAGCAGCGGGGTGTGGTAGGTCCAGCGACCGTTGGCCAGCCGGTAGGAACCGGCCTGTCCGGGTGGGCCGTCGCTCTCCACCTGCAGTCGGCAGCCGACTGCCAGGTGCAACGGCACCCGGCCGTCCCCCACCGTCGGGACGCACAGCGGGTAGATCTTCCACCTCGCGGTGATGCCGTTTCCGTTGTAGGTGTAGATGCCCTCCAGCGTGCCCTCGGGCAGCGCGTCGTCATCGTCGGCGCCGGCCTCGACTGCCAGCCCGACACTCGCCGCCATCGCGAGGGCGAAGGCCGCCAGACCACGAACGAGTTTCCTCATGGCGCACATCCTCTCAGCTAGATCGGCGCGATATTGCTGATCAGCCACTGGCGGTCGACCTTGCGGAAGTCGACCCGCAGGCGGCTGCCCTCGTAGAACTTCTCCTTGGACTTGCCCGTCACGGTGCGGTTCACAAAGACCAGCACCGAACCGGTGGTCCGCTTGGCGTCCAGAGCACCGACACCGACGACGTCGACCTGGTTCACCAGCTGCTTCTCCCGGGCCTGCGGAATGATGTCGTTGACGGCGCGGGCTTCGAACTCACGGCGATAGTCCGGAGTGAACATCGGGTAGGTCTCGGTGAGGCTGCGTTCCACCGTCGTGTACTCGTAGCCGAGCACTTTGGGGATCTCATCGGCCGTCAGCTTCGCCAGCTCGACGCGGGTCAACTGTTCGCCATGCGACTCGACCCGGCTCCAGTACAGCGAGCCCGCCATGGCGCCCAGACCCACGAACACGCCGAGGATCACCACCAGGGCGGCCGGCACCGACCAGCGGCGGCTCATCGGCTGCCGTCCGGCCACTTGAGGTCGTAGGCGGTCATGTTGCCTGCGTCGTCCTCGTGCACGACGATCCGCAGTGCGTACGGCTGCGAGGGCTTGTTGACGCCGTCGGCATCGGTGGCGGTGGCCCGCATCGCCACCAGCACAGTGGCGTTGCCGGGCACCTCATCGACGTTCTCCAGGGCCGCGGCGTTCACGACGGCCTCCGAGCTGTGCTTGGTCTCCCGCAGCAGCGCCTTGAGGTTCTCGGCGTTGGCGGCCATGGTGTCGCGCAGCGGGCCGCTGGTGCCCGCGACGAACCGGTTCACCTGGTCGTTGATGGTGTCCGGGGTGTAGGTGTACATGTTCAAAACCGTCTGCACGGCGGTGTCGACGAACCGCTGGTCTCGACTGTCCGACGCGACGGCGTGCCGGTGCTGGACCAGCAGCAGCGCAACCAGCGCGCCCAGCACGATACTCGCTGCCAGACCGGTGCCACCCGCCACCCGCGCAACCTGCCGCGCATTGGGCAGACGCCGCGGCGGTGGACCGAGCGGGCGGAGCTCCCGCGCGGCGGCCCGACTGGGCACGCTCACCCGCACGGCCGTCATCTCTGCGGCATCACCGGCCGGGCCGACATCCCGCGATGCGCGGCGACGAACCTTGGCATCCTCCGGACCGGTCACGTCTGCCTCGGCTCGAGCATCAGGTCAGCCCAGTTCTCGGCGGGCAGCCACTTGTCACCGCCGGAGACGAACACTCCGGTTCCGCCCGCCGGGTCGACGAACTTTCCGGTGCGCTGGTCGTAGCTGCTGTAGGCCACCCCATTGGCCTGAGCCTCGGCCGGCAGTGGCCCGGGGGCCGGTCCCGGTGCCGGGTCCCGGTTGTAGGGGGGCAGACCGCCGTTGCCGCCGGGGCTGGTCGGCATGTTCTGGTCCGGCGGAGCGTAGAACGGCCACGGCGCCGGCTTCTCCGGTCCGAGCGCGTTCGGCGGGTACGGCAGCGGGTAGGGCGGGTTGGGCGCCGGTCCCGGGCCCGCGGGCACCCCCGGCGGCAGCGCGACCACCGGCGGGCCGGGGTCGTAGTCGGAGTTCGGCGGGATGTAGGGGAACTTGTTCATCGGCCGCAGCATCCGCGGGTCGGTGATCGGAGTGTCGTACGGCACGGGCGGGCCGCGCCATGCGTTCGACCCGATCGGGATGAAGCCCTTCGGGTCCCTGCACAGCTGGATGGTCGGGGCACGCTTGCCCGGGTACTCCATACACGGATAGTTGCGGGCACCGCGGACCGCGGTCGCATCATTCTGTGCCGCTTTGCAGTACAGGTCCTTCGGCAGTTCGCGCACGGTCTCGTCGGCGGATGAGCGCATCTCGGTGAACGGCAGGAAGCCGACCGTGCACGGCGGCGGGTCGTGCATGTCGATCTTGAAGTCCAGCTTGACGCCCTCTTCCATCGGCACACCACCGGCAACGGTGAGCAGTGCGGCCATCAGCGCGGGGAACACCACCAGCGCATGCTCGATGGAGTTGCGGTAGATCACTCCGACCCGGCCGAAGTTGGCCATGCTGGCCGCCAGGGTCGGGAACGATGCGCGGATTCCGCTGAAAGTGGTGTTGGCCTCATCGGTGACGCCGGGCAGGGTCTGCAGCACCTCACGTAGCTGCGGATCGGCGTTGCGCACCTCGGTGGTGACCGCCGCCAGGGATTTGGTCAGCTTCCTGATGTCGTCGCCGCTGCGGATCTGGGCGTCCAGGAACGGCTGGACTTGATCGATCAGGCCCGCGGTCGCTTCGAAGTTGGCATTGGCCTCGTCGATCAGTTGCCGCGACGACGCGATCATGCGGGCCAGTTCGGGCCCCGAACCGTTGAACCCGTCGAACGCGCTGCGCAACAGGTCGCGAAGGCGGCTATTGGCGACGCTGTTGACCAGCGACTGGGCCTGGTCGAGCAGTCCGGCGATGTCCTGGCCGATGGCGGTGCGGTCCTGGCCGATGCGCGCACCGTTGTGCAGCACCCCGGCGGCGGCGACCTCCTTCGGTGGGACCAGGTCGATGTACTGCTCACCGATCGCGGACATGCTCTTGACGGTGGCGGTGACGTTTCCCGGAACCTTGGTGCCGCTGTTGAGCCGCATCTCGGCGTCAACCCCGTGGTCGGTGAGCTGTACGTTGTCGACCCGACCCACCGTGACGCCGCGGTAGGTGACGTTGGCGCTCTTGTAGATTCCGCCGCCGCCGATGAAGTCGGCCGTCACCTTGTAGGTGCCGATACCCAGCCGGCTCGGGGCGTGCAGGTACAGGATCGCGATCGCGCCCACGGCAATCACGGTGACCACCGCGAAGATCCCGAGTTGAATACGAACCAGACGAGTCAGCATTGATCAGTCCCCATAGTTCGCGGCCGTGCCGGGCGGGATCTTGAACGGGTCGGCGGCCTGCCCGGACAGGTTGGCCATCTGTCCGATCAGGAAGTCGGGCGGGTTGAGGACGTCGTGCATGTGGGGCATGTTCGGGTCGAAGCCACCGGTGGTGAACACCGACTCGCCGAACCGGCGCAGCGTCAGGTCGAACGTGACGTAGACGTTGAGGAAGTCACCGCGCACCGCGTTGCGCAGGTACATCGACGGGAACGGGAACGTCGGGATGAACGGGAACGCCGTCACCAGCTCGTTGGCGTTGTCAGCGAAGGCTTTGACGATCGGATACAGGTCCTTGATGTCGGCGGCGAAGTCCTCTTTGGTCTCGGTCATGATCCGCGACCCGACCGTCGCCAGCCGGCCCAGGGCACCGAACGCGTCCACGATGCTGGACCGGTTGTCGTTGAGCACCGCCAATGCGGCCGGCATGGTGTCCAGCGCGCGCGCCAGGCTGGGTGCGCTGCGGGCCAGCGTCGCCCCGACCCGGTTCAGGCCCTCGGCGGCGGCGATGATGTCGTGGGCCTGGCGGTCCAGCGAAGCGGTGAGTTCAGCCAGCCGGGGCACCAGTCCGGCAAGCGTGCCGGCCCGGCCGGCGACCGCTGCATACGCCTCCTCGGTGATGTCCTGCAATGCGCCGAGATTGCCCTGATTGACCACGACACCCAACGATGACAGCACCTCCTCGGTGCTGGGGTAGCGGCCGGTCCGGCTGAGCGGGATCTGGTCACCCGAGGCGAGTCTGCCGACCGGGGCTTCGTCGTGCGGTTCGGAGAGCTCGATGTGCTGGGATCCCAGCAGTGAGGTCTGAGCGACATTCGCGATGGCGTTCGCCGGAAGCGCCACGTTTCCGTCCAGCGACAGCTTGACCGCCGCGTAGAAGCTGCCGTCGGGCTGCTGCACGGCCTGAATACCCGAGACGCTGCCCACGGTCACGTCGTTGACCATCACCGGCGAGTTCTGCGGCAGTGTGGTCACATCCGGCAGTTGCACCGTGACGCTGTAGGAGCCCCGGCCGTGGCCCGCGGTGCCCGGCATGTTCAGCGAGTTGAGCCCGCCGAACTGGCACCCGGACAGCACCAGCGCCCCGGCGCCCAGTGCCGCACCTCGTCGGCCGGCCCGCCGAACCACGCCGGCAACAGACTTCACGCTCATCCGCCCTCCCGCGGTGCGCCCGCCCCCGGTTGCTGCGGGCCGGTCGGTCCTGGTGCCGCGCCCATCTGCCCCGGATCGGGCGGTAGGAACAGTTTGGCGACGTCGTCGGTGCTCGGGGGGGTCACGCCCGGCGCCGGCATCCATTTCAGATACGGCACCGGAGTCTCGGCCTTGGCCTCGGTCGCCGGGGTGTCGTAGATGATCTGCCCCTTGTAGGCGGTGATCGAGTTGATCGGGTGGAACAGGAACGGCAGGAAGTTCATCGACCAGCGCCGCATGACCGGGCCCATCCGCTCCTTGCAGATCTCCGCTCGTTTGAAGTTGTCCGGCACCGAACCCACATCGAAGACGCCGCCGCAGATGAACTGCACCGGGTTGGCGAAGTCGGGCAGCGACAGCAGGCCGCTCAACGTGCCCTGCGCGGGGTTGTAGATGTTGTAGAAGTTGGTCAGGCCGTGCGGGGTGATGTGCAGGACCTGCTCGAACTTCTCACTGTTGTCACTCAGGACCTTGGTGAAGTCCGCCAACTTGTTGACCTGGGCGATCAACGCGTCGTTGTTGTCGTGCAGGAAACCGCGGACGTCGCGCAGCGCCTGATTCAGCGTGCCCAGCGTGACATCCAGGTCGGCGGAGCTCTCGGCCAGCACCGCCGAGACCGCCGCGACGTGGTCGGTGAACTGCACCAGCTGTTCGTTGCTGCCCGAGAGCGCATTGACCAGCACCTGCAGGTTCTTCACAGTGCCGAACAGGTCGGTGCGCGAGTCCCCGAGCCGGCCGGTGGTCGCCGAGAGTTCACGCAGTGCGTTGCGGAACGAGTCGCCGTTGCCGTCGAAGGTGTCGGCGGCCTGGTTGACGAACGCGCTCAGCGTGCCGTTGAGTTTGCCTTGCTCGGGCGCCAGTTGCGCGCTGAGCTGGGTGAGTTCCTGCTTGACCTCGTCCCACTCGACCGGCACCGCGGTGCGGTCTTCGCCGAGCACCGCGCCGTCGGCCAGCCGATCGCCGCCGGTGTAGGCCGGAGCCAGCTGGATCACCCGCGCCGAGACGATGTTCGGCGCCATCAACACCGCGTGCACGTCGGCCGGCAGCGGCACGTCGTTGTTCACCTTCATGGTGATCTTGACGTTCTCCGCGCGCGGTTCGATGGACTCGATCCGGCCGACCGGAACCCCGACCACCCGGACGTCGTCACCGGGGTACAGGCCCACCGCCGAGGCGAAGTAGCCGGTGATCCGGTAGCCGCGCTGCGCGGGCAGCACCACATACACACCGGCGGCCAGCAACGCGGCCAGCGCCCCGGCGAGCAGGATTCGCAACGTCGGGCGCGTCATGGCGACTTCGGCTTAATCACGGTGCGGTCGCTGATCATTCCCCGCAGGTAGTCGGCCAGGCTGTCCGGGATCTTGCCGGGCTGGAAGTAGATGTCGAGCAGCACCTCCGACAGCGTGGGTGGTGGCAGGCCGTAGAGGTTGATCTGGAAGCCGGGTCCCGAGGCCACCACCTCGCCCAGTGTGGTGGCGTATCCGGGCAACCGGTCCAGCGCGCCGGTGATGCGGTCTTTGCGCTCGATCAAGTTGTCCAGCACCAGATTGAGCTTCTTCAGGGTCGGACCGACGTTCTTCTGGTTGTCGGTGACGACGCCCGAAAGCTGTTGCGACACATCGTCGATACCGCCGATCAGCGCACCGAGCGCCTGCCGGCGTTCGTCGAGTGCGCCGAAGAGCTGGTTGCCGTCGAGCACCAGCCGGTTGACCTGCTCGGCTCGTTGGTTGAGCACACCGGTGACCGTCTTGGCGTGGGTCAGCAGCTGGGCCAGCGCCTCGTCCCGGCTGTTGATGCTGCGCGACAGCGCCGACACCCCGTCCAGCGCCCCTCGCAATTGCGGGGTCGCCTCGCGCATCGAGTCGGAGAGCACACCCAGCGCCTCTTCGAACCGCGGCTTGTCCAGTTCTTGGACGTTGCCGCCGAGGTCCTGCAGCGCGTTGTTGAGAGTGTACGGAGACCGGGTGCGTTCCAGCGGGATCACCGTGACCGAGCCCGCACCGGCGGGGCTGATCGACAGCGTCTTCTCGCCCAGCACGGTGTCGGTGCGGATCGCGGCCAGCGACTGATCGCCCACCCGGACATTGCGGTCGACGGTGAAACTCACCTTTGCACTGGCTCCGTCCAGCGCCACCTTGGAGACCTTGCCGACCCGGATGCCGGACACCGTCACGTCATTGCCGGGTATGACGCCACCGGCGTCGGCGAAGTAGCCCTGATAGGCCTTGCCCTGCGGCCAGAACGGCAGGCTGGTGTAGCCGAAGGACACGAATACCAGGCATGCGATCAGCACGATGCCCAGAGTTCCGGTGCGAACCGGGTTTACGCCGTCAATTCTTGACAGGAGAGCACCTCCCCTTGCTGGTGTCGGCCTGTCCGCCCATCGGCAACGTGATGTCGCTGCCGGCGGGCCCGTTGAACTTCATCGAGACCGTGCAGTAGTTGATGTTGAAGAACGAGCCGTAGGCGCCGAGGGCGTTGAGCCGCAGGTAGTTCTCCTCCAGCGGATCGATGACCGCGTTGAGTTCGTCCTTACGCCGGTCCAGCACGGTGGCGAACGGGCGGACGTTCTCGATCAGGCCCTGGATCGGCCGCCGGGTGCGGCGCAGGGTGTCGGTGAGGTCGGTCTCGACGCTGGCCAGCGGACCGATCGCACCCGCGATCGCATCCTTGCCCTGCGCCAGACCGGTGATGAGCTGTTGCAGCCGGTCGACGGTGGCGTCGAACTGCGTGCTCTTGTCGTCGACGGTGGCCAGCACCGTGTTGAGGTTGTTGATCACGTCGCCGATCAGCTGGTCGCGGGAGGCCAACGTGGTGGTGAACGAGCTGGTGCTGGCCAGCATCTGCGACAGTGCACCGCCCTGGCCCTGCAGCATCTCGATGATCGCGTTGCTGATCTCGTTGATCTTGCCGCCGTCGAGACCCTTGAGCACCGGGCGCATCCCGCCCAGCAGCGCGTCCAGGTCCAGCGCCGGCTGGGTGTGGTCCCGCACAATCGTGGCACCGGGCGGCAGCTTGCGCATCTCGCCGTCGCCGGAGGCGATCTCCAGATAGCGGTCGCCGACCAGGTTCTCGTACCGGATCAGGGCACGCGTCGAGTCATACATCTGGTAGCGCTTGTCGAGGTCGAACGTGACGTCGACACTGTTGTCCGGCTTCAGTTTCACCGATTTCACCGTGCCCACCGGAATCCCGGCGATCCGCACATCTTCGCCGCCCTTGAGCCGGGATGCGGTGGCGAAATCGGCGTGATAGGTGTGGTTGGACGCGAACCGGAACTCGCCGAAGATCACCACCAGGCCCGCCGACACCAGCAGCATCGCGACGGTGAAGATCGCCACCTTGATCAACGTCCCGCGAGTGTTCATCAGTACTCGTCCCGTTCGGCGTAGGCACCGTTGAAGAGGAACTGTGCGGTCGAGGGTGCGTCGAACTGCACCTCGGTGTTCGGCTGGAACGGAATGTAGGAGTTGTCGGTCACCAGGAACGGCGAGCGGAACCAGGAGCCGCCGAACTGCTTGCTGGGGATGTCCGGCAGGCCGCGGCAGTTGGGTCCGCCACTGGCGTTGGCCACCGGCAGGCTCTCCGGATACGTGTAGGCCGGGGCACCCGGAAGGAAGTTGGAGTGGGTGTACAGCGCCGGCTTGGTGCCGCCGATCGACGGACCGAACTTCTCCATCGCCCCCTTGATGCCCTTGAACAGGCAGCCGAACTCCGGCGAGTATTCGGCCAGCAGATCACCGAGCGCCCGGAACCGCTGGATCCCGGCGATGAAGTCATCGGCGCCCGGCGCGATGGTGTCGTAGCCGTTGTTGGCCAGCCCGGCGGTCGCCAGCAGCGCCCTGTTCAGGTTGTCGCGCTGGTCGACCAGCGTCTTGCTGATCGTCGGGACGTTGTCGAACGTCGTCGCCAGGTCCGGGGCAGCGTCGCCGTAGATGTTGCCGACGACCGCGGTCTTGGCGAAACCCTTCTGCAGCTGCGGCAGCAGCGGATTGAACTTCTCCAGGTAGCCGTTCAGCCCGGACAGCAGCGCACCCAGATTGTCGCCGTTGCCCCGCAGCCCTTCGGCCAGCGCGGTGATCGATCCGTTGAGCTGAACCGGGTCGATCTTGTCCAGCAGGTCGGTGAGCTTCTGGAACAGCGTGTTGACTTCCAGCTGCACGTCGGACGCCTGGACGTTGGCACCGCCGCGCAACGCCTTGCCCGACGGTGTCGGCGGCGGGACGAACTCCACCGACTTGGCTCCGAAGATGGTGTTGCTGGCGATGTGTACAGCAGCATTCGACGGGATGTAGTGCATCGCCGAGCTGTCGATGGCCAGCGTCAGCTTGGCTTGGTCGCCCTGGTACTTGATCTCCTTGACCTTGCCGATCTGGATGCCGCGGTACTTGACCTTGGCGTCCTGTTCCATCACCAGGCCGGCTCGCGGCGAGGTGACGGTGACCTTGTCGGTGGAGCTGAACACCGAGATATAGGCGAGGTAGGTGAACGCGGTAGCGGCGAACAGGATCGCACCCAGGACTGCCGCGGCAATCCGCCCCTGGGTGCGCCTCGATCCGGTATCCACCTGCATTCCCTTGCTATCCCGAGAGGTTGAAGTTGCCGGACCCACCGTAAACGGCAAGTGAGACGAACAACGTAATGACCACCACAACCACCAGCGACGTCCGCACCGCTTGACCGACCGCGATACCCACGCCCACCGGGCCGCCGGCCGCGTTGAAGCCGTAGTAGGTGTGCACCAGCATCACCGCGATCGACATGATGATCGCCTGCAGGAAGGACCACAGCAGGTCGGTCGGGATCAGGAAGGTGTCGAAGTAGTGGTCGTAGAGGCCCGGGGACTGCGAATTGATGAACACCGTGGTGGACCGGGCCGCGAAGAACGCCGCCAGCACCGACAGTGAGTACAGCGGGATGATCGCGATCAGACCCGCCACCAACCGGGTGGACACCAAGTAGGACACCGCGTGCACCGCCATCGATTCGACGGCGTCGATCTCCTCGGCGACCCGCATGGCGCCGAGTTGCGCGGTGGTGCCGGCGCCGATGGTGGCGGCCAGGGCGATCCCGGCCACCACGGGCGCCACGATCCGCACGTTGAGGAAGGCCGACAGGAAGCCGGTCAGGGCCTCGATGCCGATGTTGCCCAGCGATGAGAAGCCCTGCACCGCGATCACGCCGCCGGAGGCCAGGGTCAGGAAGGTGGCCACCCCGACCGTGCCGCCGATGATCGCCAGCGCACCGGTGCCCATGGTGATCTCGGCGATCAGCCGGATCGTCTCCTTGCGGTACTTGGTCAGCGCGTTGGGGACAAAGCGGATCGATTCGGCGTAGAACAATGCCTGCTCGCCGAAGTTGTCAACGGCCTTGGGCAGCCCGCGGAACATCCGCCGAAACCGCAGCGTGGCGTCATAACTCATTTGACCAGCACCCGCACGCTGATCGCGGTCATGACGACGTTGATGACGAACAGGCAGATGAAGGCGTAGACGACGGTCTCGTTGACCGCGTTGCCGACCCCCTGCGGTCCGCCCTTGGCGGTCAACCCGCGGTAGCAACCGATGAGTCCGGCGGCCGTACCGAACAGCAGCGCCTTGATCTCGGCCATGATCAATTCCCCGAGCCCGGTCAGCACGGTCAGCCCGTTGATGAACGCGCCGGGGTTCACGCCCTGCAGGAAGACGGAGAACACGTATCCGCCGGTAATGCCGATCGCGCACACCAGCCCGTTGAGCAGCAGCGCGACGAACGTCGACGCCAGCGCCCGCGGCACCACCAGCCGCTGGATCGGGTCGATGCCGAGCACGCGCATCGCATCGATCTCTTCGCGGATGGTGCGGGCGCCCAGGTCGGCACAGATGGCGGTGGCGCCGGCGCCGGCCACCACCAGCACGGTGACGACCGGACCCAGCTGGGTGATGGTGCCGAACGCGGTCCCGGCGCCGGACAGGTCGGCGGCGCCGATCTCGCGCAGCAGGATGTTCAAGGTGAACGCCACCAGCACGGTGAACGGGATGGCAACCAGCAGGGTGGGCACCAGCGAGACCCGGGCGATCATCCAGGTCTGGTCGAGGAACTCGCGGTACTGGAACGGCCGGCGGAACATCGCCCGGAAAGTGTCCAGTGACATCTCGACGAAGCCACCCACGGCCCGGGCCGGAACCGTGAGCTGTTCGATCAAGGCAAGTCCTTCCCTCAGGTCGGGCAGCCTGGCCGCCAGGTGGTCGCAAAACTGTATCCGGACACGCCCCGTGATCGACGCTGAATCCAGCTTTTCCAGACATCGCTTGGCGTGAGCCGGATCATGCTAACTAGAACACGTTCTCAGTGTCAAAGGACACATTTCAACGAGACTGCCAAGATATTCTCGCTGTTCACAGGGTATTGTGACCCACATCTCCTGTAACGCGTTCTAACGTTGCCCTAATCGCCTGCCATCAGCTCCGAGGCTGAGAACGTCCGGCCCGGATCGCGACCGGCGAAGTAACCCGCCAGCGTGTCAGACAACCCGGCCGGGTCCCATGCCTGACCGTCGGCGCTGAATTTGCGTTCCACCGTCGGCGCCGCCATCAGCGTTACCTCAGGCCCGTAGACCACGAAGACCTGTCCGCTGACGGAGGCCGACGCCGGCGACGCGAGGAACCGGACCAGCGTCACCACATGCTCGGGCGATAGCGGGTCGATCTCGCCTTCGGCAACCTCGGCCGCACCGAACACGTCGGCTGTCATCGCGGTGCGGGCCCGCGGGCAGATCGCATTGGCGGTGACGCCGTAGCGGCTCAGCGCCCGGCTCGCCGACAGCGTCAGTGCGGTGATGCCCGCTTTGGCCGCACCGTAGTTGGCCTGCCCGACCGGACCCATCAGGCCGGCCTCCGAGGAAGTGTTGACGATCCGGCCATAAACCGTCCCGTCGGCGGATTCCTTACCCTTCTGCCGGAAGTAGGCGGCGGCATTGCGGGTCAGCAGGAAGTGTCCGCGCAGGTGCACCGCTATCACGGCGTCGAAGTCCTCGTCGGACATGTTGAACAGCATCCGGTCCCGGGTGATGCCGGCGTTGTTGACGACGATGTTCAACCCGCCCAGACCGTCGGCCGTGCTGACCAGGTCGTCGGCGGTGGACCGCTGGCTGATGTCACCCGCGACCGGCACGCCCTTACCGCCGGCCGCGGCGATTTCGTCGATCACGTCGGAGGACTCCAGCGCCGGCGCGATGTCGTTGACCACGACCGTCGCCCCGGAGCGGGCCAGCCCGATCGCCTCTGCCCGGCCCAACCCGGCGGCCGCGCCGGTGACCACCGCGACCTTTCCGGACAGATCGATCGAGTTGTCAGTCATCTACAGCGCTCCTTCATGAATACCTCTAGTTGTTGCCCGTGGCAGGCTAGTCGTCGACGCGGCGCAACGCCGCCCGCGGGCATTCCGCGATGGCCTGCTCGGCGTGTGCTACGCGGTCGGCGGGCACCGGTGCGATCTTGACGACGGCCTGCTCATCGTCGTTCAGTTCGAACAGGTCGGGGTCGATTCCGACGCAAATCGCGTTGCCTTCGCAGCGATCCAGATCCACCTCAACTCGCATCACAATCTCCCTTAGATAATCGGCTGTTTCCACCCTACGATCCAACAGCTCGCGCACGCGACGGACTAGGGCTGTTGGACCCCGAGACTAGAACGTGTTACAACGAGCTGTCGCACAGAATCCTATCCGAAGGACGGTCCGATGCAGATCAGTTACACGCCCGCCCAAGAAGAGCTGCGGGCCGAACTGCGGTCCTATTTCACCACCCTGATGACGCCGGAGCGTCGTGAGGCACTGAGCTCCACGCAGGGCGAGTACGGCACCGGCAACGTTTATCGGGAGACCGTCGCCCAGATGGGCAAGGACGGCTGGCTGACGCTGAGCTGGCCGAAGGAGTACGGCGGCCAGGCGCGCTCCACCATGGAGCAGCTGATCTTCACCGACGAGGCCGCCATCGCCGGCGCCCCGGTGCCGTTCCTGACCATCAACAGCGTCGCGCCGACGATCATGGCGTTCGGCACCGAGGAGCAGAAGAAGTTCTTCCTGCCCAAGATCGCCGCCGGCGAACTGCACTTCGCGATCGGCTACTCCGAGCCGGGCGCCGGGACCGACCTGGCCGCGCTGCGCACCACCGCGGTGCGCGACGGCGACGACTACGTGATCAACGGCCAGAAGATGTGGACGTCGCTGATCGCCTACGCCGACTACGTGTGGCTGGCCGCGCGGACCAATCCGGAGGCCAAGAAGCACCGCGGCATCTCGATGCTGATCGTCCCCACCACCGCCGAAGGCTTCTCCTGGACGCCGGTGCACACCATGGCCGGGCCCGACACCAGCGCCACCTACTATCAGGACGTCCGGGTACCGGTGAGCAGCCTGGTCGGCGAGGAGAACGAGGGCTGGAAGCTGGTGACCAACCAGCTCAACCATGAGCGGGTCGCCCTGGTCTCGGCGCAGCCGATCTTCCTCGCCCTGGGCGAGGTGCGCGAGTGGGCGCAGAATACAAAGGACGCGCACGGCAACCGGATCATCGACTCGCAGTGGGTGCAGCTCAACCTGGCCCGGGTGCACGCTAAGGCCGAGGTCCTCAAGCTGATCAACTGGGAGCTCGCATCTGCCTCCGACACCACCCCTTCCCCGGCGGATGCCTCGGCGGCCAAGGTGTTCGGCACCGAACTGGCCACCGAGGCCTACCGGCTGCTGATGGAGGTGCTGGGCACCGCGGCCACCGTGCGCCAGGACTCCCCCGGAGCGCTGCTGCGCGGCCGCGTCGAGCGCATGCACCGGGCGTGTCTGATCCTGACCTTCGGCGGCGGCACCAACGAGGTGCAGCGCGACATCATCGGCATGGTCGCTCTCGGCCTGCCCCGCAATCGCTGATCTGACCATCCCATCTGGAGGGCGTAAAACTCATGGACTTCACCACCACCGAAGCGGCCCAAGACCTTTCCGGCCTGGTCGGGACCATCGTCGATGCGGTCTGCACCCCCGAACGCCAGCGCGAGCTGGACGGGTTCGAGCAGAGGTTCGACACCGACCTGTGGCGCAAGCTCGTCGACGCCGACGTCGTGTCCAGTGCGGCCGCTGAGTCACTCGGCGGCGGCGGATTCGGCGTGCTGGAACAGTCGGCGATCCTGACCGCCCTGGGCCGCCAGCTGGCCGCGGTGCCCTACTTGGACTCGGTGGTGCTGGGCTCCGGCGCGCTGGCGAAGTTCGGCTCCGCCGAGCTGCAGGAGACCTGGGGAGCTCCGGCGGTGGCCGGCAAGAAGATCCTGACCGCCGCCCTCGACGGTGACATGGGCGAGGGTCCGGTGCGGGCCGCGCCGTCCGGTGCGGGCTTCCGGCTGACCGGCAGCCGCACCCAGGTCGGATTCGCCCCGGCCGCCGACGCCTTCCTGGTGCCGGCCGAAACCGACTCCGGCACCAGTGTTTTCCTGGTAGCGGCAGGCGATCCCGGCGTGATCGTGACCGCGCTGCAGACCACCGGCCTGGGCAGTGTCGGGCACCTGGAGTTGTCCGGGGTCGAGCTGGAGGCTGGTCGGCTGGTCGGCGGTGCCGAGGTGCTCGACTACCTGACCACGCTGAACGCCCTGGGGTGCAGCGCCTACCAGTTGGGTGTGCTGGAGCGCGGCCTGATGCTGACGGCCGAATACGCCCGCGAGCGCGAGCAGTTCGACAAGCCGATCGGCAGCTTCCAGGCGGTGTCGCAGCGACTGGCCGACGCCTACATCGACGTCAAGGCGTTGCGGCTCACCCTGACCCAGGCGGCCTGGCGGGTCGGCGAAGGCCTGCCGGCCACCACCGACGTGGCCACCACCGCGTTCTGGGCCGCCGAGGCCGGGCACCGGGTGGCGCACAGCATCGTGCACATCCACGGCGGCGTCGGCATCGACATCGACCACCCGATCCACCGCTACTTCCTGGCCGCCAAGCAGACCGAGTTCGCGGTCGGTGGGGCCACCGGAGCGCTGCTGGCGATCGGCCGACAGCTGGCCGAGACCCCGGCCTGAGCAGCCCGCGCTCACAGGTCGGGTAGCGGCAACTCCATGTTGGGGAAGGTCAGGCCGCCGTCGACCTCGAGGATCTTGCCGGTCATATAAGCCCCGGCCGGCGAGGCCAGATACACGGCCGCCGCGGCGATCTCGGCCGGGGCACCGAGCCGACGCAGCGGGGTTACCTTCTCCATCGCCGTTCGCAACTCGTCATTGGCGGCCACGAGGTCCAGCGACGAGGTGAGGATCGCTGCCCGACCTGGCCCAGCCCCATCTGACCGAACTGTCCGCGGCGATCAACGAGTCGTCGTCGGTCGCGGTGCTGGACGGCTTCGACATCGTCTATGTCGCGCGGGTACAGGTCCGCCGGATCATGTCGGCGACGATCGTGGTCGGTACCCGGCTGGCCGCACCCGCCACCGCGATGGGGCGGGTCCTGTTGGCGGGCCTGCCGCCGGCCAAGCGTGCCGACTGCATGCGGACCATTCCGCTGGTGTCCTTTTCCAGCGGGACACCTGCGTCGCGCAAGGAGCTGACCGCCGACATCGCGCAGGTAGCCCGGGAGGGCTTCTGCATCATCGATCACCAGACCGACTTCGGACTGCGTTCGGTCGCGGCGCCCATACGGGATCGCAACCAGAACACCGTTGCGGCGGTGAGCGTTTCGGCATCGTCGATGACCTACTCAGCCGACGCGATCCGAAGTGAACTGCTGCCGAAGGTGCTGGCGACCGCGGAGAAGATCAGCATCGACATCGGCCACACCGAGCTCGGCCTGGTCAACCTGCCCGACTAGCGCAACACCTGCGACGTCCGGGCGGCCGCTTCGGCGACCAGCGGCACCACCCGTTCGATCGGCACCGAGTTCGCCGCACCAGCCAGGCAGATCGCTGCGACCGGGCCCTCGGCGCCGTGGACAGCCACCGCCACACTGGGCAGTTCCACCCCGACTAGCACGCGCGTCTGCGCACCGCGGTCGATCGAGATGCCGTGGGCCCGCCGGATGTGGGCCAGTTCGCGATGCAGGGTGCTCAGGTCCCAGCCCCCACCACCGCCGGAGCGCGTCAGCTGCCGGCCGAATCGGGCGTCGATCTCCTCCGGAGACATCCACGCCAGCATCGCCCGCCCGCCGGTGGTCAGGTAGGCCCGCTGCCGGGTGCCGACCCTGGAAGGCAAGGTCGCCGCGAAATGCCCGCCGATCTTGTCCAGATAGACCTCGTCGGTGCCCTCCAGCGCCGCAAGATGCACCACCAGCCCGGTGCGCAGATGAAGTTGGTGCAGGTGCTCCGCGGCCGCCTTGCGGATCTCGCCGTGCAGCCCATCCTGGCCGCCCAGGCCCAACGCCCGTGAACCCAGACAGTATTGGGCTCCGCGGTACTCCAGCCACTGCAGTCCGACCAGCTGCCGCAGGATGCGGTGGGTGGTCGACCTCGGCAGCCCGGTACGGGCGACGATCTCGTCCAGGTTCAGCCGTGCCGTCGGCCGCTGTTCGAAGGCGTCGAGGATCGAGGTCACCCGCTCCACCATGGAGGGCGGAGCCAGCTCTTGGCCCTGAGTGCCGGAGAGCCTGGACATTCCTCGAATTTAGCAGTGCAGCGCATCCCCCGGCGTCACCTTGAAACCGGGGACGCTCGACAGCGGCATGGTCGCGTCGTACGTGCGCTGGTAGCCGGTGTCGCTGATCTTCCAGCCGTCGGAGGTGCGGCGGTAGGAGTCGTGGTAGAACGCGGCGCCGATCAACATCAGGTCATAGTCGGGCATGATCACCCGGTCCTGCAGGTACCAGATGCCCGATGCGGTGTCGGGTCCGGTCAGGGTGATCTCCGGATGGTTGACCCGGTGTTCGCTGAGCACGTTGATCGGCAGCGAGGACCGCATGAAGTCCACCAACGAGTCGCGGTCGGTGAACTTGTGCTCGGTGCCCATCGACTTGCCGTAGTCGGCGGTGACGTCCTCGGCCAGCGTTACGGCGAAGTCGGCCCAGTGCTTGGTGTCCAGCGCCCGCAGATAGCGATATTTGACCTGCTTGATGGCTTCGATGTCCTCAAGATCACTCACGCCGTCCATTGCAGCACACCGGCCCACCGCGGCGGGGGCGTATCTCATCCAGCGAGATGACGCGCGCGCGAGACCACCTCAGGGGTGAGGATGTTCGGCGTGACTGATCTTTCGAACTACGGGCCGTGGGCCGTGATCGCTGGCGGGTCCGAGGGTGTCGGCGCCGAATTCGCCCACCTGCTCGCCGCCGCCGGCATCAACCTGGTACTCGTCGCACGCAAGCCCGGACCGCTGGAAGTCACCGCCGCGAACTGTCGTGGCCACGGAGTCGAAGTGCGCACGCTGGCAGCCGATCTCACCGACGGCGCCGCTGTCGACCGGCTGATCGAGACGACCGCCGAGCTCACCGTCGGCCTGTTGATCTACAACGCCGGAGCCAATACCTGCAGCGAGGAGTTCCTCGACGGGACGTTATCCGACTTCGCATCGGTGATCGACCTGAACATCACCACCTTGCTCAGACTGGTCCAGCACTACGGCCGCGCCATGCGAGAACGCCGCGGAGGCGGCATCCTGATGGTCGGGTCGATGGCCGGATACCTGGGCTCGGTGCGCCACACCATCTACGGCGGGGTGAAGGCGTTCGGCCGGATCTTCGCCGAAGGGCTCTGGCTGGAGCTGCGTGAGCACAACGTCCACGTGCTGGAACTGGTGTTGGGGGTGACCCGCACCCCGGCCATGGCGCGGGTCGGGCTGAACTTCGACGTGCCCGGCATGAATGTCGCCGAGCCCGCCGACGTCGCCCGCGAAGGTCTCGAGCAGCTGCCGCACGGGCCGGTGTTCGTCGCCGGCGGCAACGGCGCCGACGTGGAGCGCCGCAACGACCCGGACCGGGCCAAGGTGGTACTGGGCACCCATCGCTTCATGCAGAAGCTGATGGGAGAAAGCTAGTGCGGCTGGGGCTTTCGACCCCGGTGGCGGTTCAGACCCCCGGCACGGCGTCGGCGTGGGAGAACGGTGCGGGCATCGTCGGCCACTACTGCGACCAGTTGGCGGCCCTGCGGTCGCTGGCCGACACCATCGAACAGGAGGATGCATGATCGACCGACTCGCAGAACTGGAGGCCCGGCTGGCCCGGATCGAGGACGAACGCGCCATCGAGCGCATGATCGCCTCCTATGGCCCACTGGCGGATGCCGGTGAAGCCGAGGCGACGGCGCAGCTGTGGGCAGTCGACGGCGCCTACGAGGTGGAGGGCTGGTCGATGAACAGCCGCGCCGACGTCGCCGCGATGGTGCGTTCCGACGCCCACCAGGGCTTGATCGCCGGCGGCAGCGCACATTTCCTCGGCCCGGCCGTGGTGACCGTGGACGCCGACGACGCCGTGGCGGTCTGTGAATCGCTCATGGTGGTGCGGCACGACAAGAAGTACTTGGTGGCGCGCGCCGGGGTGCACCACTTCCAACTGTGCCGGCTCGACGGCCGCTGGCAGATCATCCGGCGGATCAGCCGGACCCTGGACGGCGATGCAGAGGCACGCCGGCTCCTGGCGGCCGGTGTCGCCGGCCTGAACGGAGGCGGCCGATGAGGCTCGACGGCAAGGTTGCAATCGACGGCGGCAGCATCAAGCTGCGCTGACAGCGCTGCCCTAGTCTGACGCTATGTCGACACCGGTGTTACCCGACGCGACCGTCAATGTCACCGATCTACTGGCCCCTCTGGCGGAGGTCGATGACCGCGGCGTGTATTTCGAGGACTCGTTCGTCAGCTGGCGAGACCACATCGCAGCGGGGGCGGCGCTGGGAGCCGCGTTGCGCGCACGCCTCGACCCAGACAAGCCCCCGCACGTCGGCGTACTGCTGGGCAACACCCCGTTCTTCTCGACGGTGCTGGTGGCCGCGGCGCTGACCGGGCTGGTTCCGGTGGGTTTGAACCCCACCCGGCGCGGTGAAGCGTTGCAGCGCGACGTGGACCACGCCGACTGCCAGCTGGTACTCACCGACAACACCGCCGGGGTGGATGTCGTCGGCGCAATCGATGTCGAGTCATCTTCGTGGGCTGAGGAATTGGTCCGCTATGCCGGGACGCCGGTGGTGTTCCGCAAGGCCGACCCGGACGAGCTGTTCATGCTGATCTTCACCTCCGGAACCAGCGGCGACCCGAAGGCGGTGCGCTGCACGCAGTGGAAGGCAGCCTTCCCCGGGGCGCTGCTGTCGCAGCGGTTCGGGCTGGGACCCTCGGATGTCTGCTACCTGTCGATGCCGCTGTTCCACTCCAACGCGGTGATGGCGGGCTGGTCGGTGGCGGTGGCCGCGCGCGCGTCGATCGCGTTGCGGCGCAAATTCTCCGCGTCCGGATTCTTTCCCGACGTGCGACGATTCGGGGCCACCTACGCCAACTACGTCGGCAAGCCGTTGTCGTATGTGCTGGCCACCCCGCCGCAGCCCGATGACGCCGACAACCCACTGCGGGTCCTGTACGGCAACGAGGGTGCGCCACGGGATCTGGAGCGGTTCGCGCAGCGGTTCGGCTGCACTGTGGTCGACGCGTTCGGCTCCACAGAGGGCGGCGTGGCGATCGCGCGCACCCCCGACACCCCGGCCGGCGCGCTGGGCCCACTGGTCGACGGGAACGCGATCATCGACGTCGACACCGGCGAGCTCTGCCCGCCCGGGGTGGTGGGCGAACTGGTGAATACCAGTGGGCGCGGCCAGTTCCGGGGCTACTACCGCGATCCCGACGCCGAGGCGCAGCGGATGGCCGGCGGCATCTACCACACCGGTGATCTGGCCTACCGCGACGAGGCCGGCTTCGCGTACTTCGCCGGCCGGTTGGGCGATTGGATGCGGGTGGACGGCGAGAACCTCGGGACCGCACCGATCGAGCGAATCCTGCTGCGGCATAATGATGTTGCCCACGTCGCTGTCTATCCGATCCCGGATCCGGCAGTGGGCGATCAGGTGATGGCGGCGCTGGTCCTGGCCGGCGGGGCGACATTCGACGCCGACGGCTTCCGCGCCTTCCTTGCCGAGCAGCCCGACCTGGGACCCAAGCAGTGGCCGTCGTACGTGCGGGTGACTGAAGAGTTGCCGCGCACCGAGACGTTCAAGGTGCTCAAGCGCGTGCTGTCCGCCGAGGGCACCGAATGCGCCGACCCGGTGTTCCGAATTCCCCGGTAGCCCAGGACGCCGGACGAGCGGATCACGATCTGGTGCGAAGCGGGTGATCACGGTACGTTTACTTGGTCCGCAGCAGCGTCGCGCAGGAGCTGTCTTTGATCTGGGACGTAAGTATCGGGTAGCGCATTTCGGTACCGGACGCTGACTGCGTCACCTAACTTCGCCGCGATATCGGGGCGCGCATCAGTCGATTCGGAACGGCCCGCCTCGTCATGCCCGCCGGGGCCGATTCAGCAACGCCTGGCGTGCCAGGTCGGAGAGCACGGCGCCGACGGTTCGCCGTTCCCGGCCGGCTCGTTCTTTTGCGGCCAGCAGCACTTCCTCGTCAATCGACAAGGTGGTGCGCATACATCAGGTGTTAGTGCATCACATGCGACACGGCCGGCTCTATCCACAGCCCTGGCCAGCCGGAGCGCAATACTGAACCAATGCCTGCTCGCCGAGTGCTCGTCGCGGCCCTGGCCGCCATCCTGATCCTGGCCTCGCCTGTTTCGCCGTCCTCCCCCGCCTCCGCCGAACCGCTGCAGGCCTCGTTCGCGCAGCTGGCAGGCACCATTCCCGCCACCATCGGCATCGCCTACGCGCCCGTCGGACAGAATGCGGCAGGCACGCTGGGCACCCTGCAGAACGGCGTCGCCTGGTCGACCATCAAGGTGCCGCTGTCCATCGCCGCGATCCACGCCAACGCCCCCAACGCCCAGGATCTGGCCGCCAAAGCCGTCACCGCCTCCGACAACGATGCCGCCGAGAAGCTGTGGTCCGAGCTCGGGCCTGCCCCGCAGGCCGCCCAGCAGGTGCAGGCCGTGCTGCGGGCCGGCGGCGACAGCGGCACGGCGGTCGAATCCCGGCGGCTGCGACCGGAGTTCAGCGCATTCGGCCAGACCCAGTGGCCGCTGGCCCGCCAGGCTGTGTTCGCCGCACATCTGCCGTGTCTGGGCGTGGCCGCACCCGTCTACCGCCTGATGAACAACACCGTTACGGATCAGCGCTGGGGTCTGGCCGCCCTTGGTGTCCCCACCAAGGGCGGCTGGGGCCCCGGACCAAGCGGCGGATATCTGGTGCGGCAGTTCGGCGTCGTCCGCGGCCCCCAGGGCGACATCGGGGTCGCGCTGGCCGCCGAACCGAATAACGGCAGCTTCGACGCCGGGGTGGCAGCGCTGAATCAGATGACCCAATGGCTGTCCGCCAATGCCGCCGCCCTACCCGGTGGCCACTGCTAGCAGGTAGGTTGGCCGGTAACGCCCTTGTTACCCGCGAGTAGGAGGCCGCCATGCCCGCCCCATCCGCCACCGACTTCGACCGACTGCGCCAGCTGGTCGCCATCGACAACATGGACAGCCGCCCGGTTCGGTCCATCGACGAGGTCTTCACCGGCAAGGAACTGACGACAATCCCGATCGGCACCGCCGACGACGTGACGGCGGCCTTCGTCAAAGCGCGTACCGCACAGGCTCGGTGGGCCGCCCGCAGCGTCAAGGACCGCGCCGCCATCATCGAGCGCTACCGCGACCTGGTGATCGCCAACCGAGACTTCCTGATGGACGTCTGTCAGGCCGAGACCGGCAAGGCCCGCTCGGCGGCCCAGGAGGAGATCCTCGACATCATGCTCAACGCGCGCTACTACGCGCGCAGCGCCGCCAAACTGCTGGCCCCCAAGCGGGTCGCTGGCCTGCTTCCGGGCATCGTCAAGACCGTCGTCAACCACCATCCCAAGGGCGTCATCGGGGTGATATCGCCATGGAACTACCCGATGACACTGTCTATTTCGGACTCCATCCCCGCATTGCTGGCGGGCAACGCGGTGGTCATCAAGCCGGACAGCCAGACGCCCTACTGCACGCTGGCCAACGCCGAACTGCTGTATCAGGCGGGCCTGCCACGCGACGTGTTCGCGGTGGTGCCCGGCCAGGGCTCAGTGGTGGGCACCGCGATCGTGAACCAGTGCGACTACCTGATGTTCACCGGCTCCAGCGCCACCGGGCGCACCCTGGCCGAACAGTGCGGTTCCCGGCTGATCGGCTTCTCCGCGGAGCTCGGCGGCAAGAACCCGATGATCGTTACCAAGGGCGCCAACCTCTCCGAGGTCGCCAAGGCCGCCACCCGCGCGTGTTTCTCCAACGCCGGCCAGCTGTGCATCTCGATCGAGCGGATCTACGTCGAGCGCGAGGTCGCCGACGAGTTCGCCGCGAAGTTCGCCGAGCAGGTAAAGGCCATGAAGCTCTCCGCGGTCTACGACTTCAACGCCGACATGGGCAGCCTGATCTCCGAAGACCAGATCAAGGCCGTGTCCAACCACGTCGATGACGCGAAGGCCAAGGGCGCCAAGGTGATTGCCGGCGGAAACGCCCGCCCGGACATCGGGCCGCTGTTCTACGAGCCGACGGTGCTCACCGACGTCACCGACGAGATGGAGTGCGGCCGCAACGAGACGTTCGGCCCGCTGGTGTCCATCTACCCGGTCGACAGCGTCGAAGAGGCCATCACGAAGGCCAACGACACCGAATACGGGCTCAACGCCAGCGTGTGGGCGGCCAGCAAGTCCCAGGGCGAGGCGATCGCCGCGCGCATCAAGTCCGGCACCGTCAACGTCGACGAGGGTTACGCGCTGGCCTTCGGCAGCGTCGCCGCACCGATGGGCGGCATGAAGGCCTCCGGGGTGGGGCGCCGCCACGGTGCGGACGGGATCCTCAAGTACACCGAGTCGCAAACGGTCTCCACCGCCCGGGTCCTGAATCTCGATCCGCCGCTGGGGATTTCCGGCCCGCTGTGGCAGAAGCTGCTGACCCCGATGATCCGCGCAATCCAGGCGTTGCCGGGCCGGTAGCGCTCAGCGTCGGCCGGTCCGGGCCTTCCCGCGGTCGATGTCGCGTTCCAACTCCGCCAGCGCCGGCTCGATCGCGTCGGCCATCTTGTAGATGTCGTCGGCGACTTCGGGCGTGGTGACGAAGCCGAAGTCGAGGTGATCGCGGTAGGAGAAGCAGGTGATGTTCAGCGCCACGTCCATCACCGGCGGCCCCAGTGGCACCAGCGATTCCAATTCCGCGCCAGCCATGTAGATCGGAATCGGCGGCCCCGGAACGTTGGAGACCACGAGGTTGATCGGAGCCAGCCGATTCGACAGGCCGGTCGCGGTGTAAGCCCGCGCCGCGAGCTGCAGCAGCCCGGGCGGGGTGGTGTCGGTCAGCCCCATGATCTGGTGCGCCGACAGCGCCTTGGCCATCTGCTTGGCGCTCTGGGTGCTGGCGTGAATGGTCTTGAGCCGCTGGGCCGCTGACTCGATATCGGTGGCCAGCGAAGCCGTCATCGAACTGACCTTGTTGCCGACCTCGCCCTGACTCTCCTCGGTACGGGTCGACACCGGGATCTGGGCGACCAGCGGCTTGTCGGGCAGCTCACCGCGCTTGCTCAGATAGTCGCGAACGGCACCGGCGACCATGGCCAGCACCACGTCGTTGAGTTTGACGTCGTAGGCGTCCTTGACGGCCTTGATCCGGGCGAGTTCGACCCGGCACGCGGTGATCCGCCGGTGCGGCGAGACACTGGCGTTGAACCGGGTCACCGGCGCATCGAAGAAACGCGGCGGTTTGCGGGTCACGCCCATGGCGGCGATCTGCTGGCGGACGGTCTGCTGAAGCAGCCGGCCGATACGGTACGGCGTCATCACCGCGACGTTGAGAAGTTCCTCGATCGCGCGGCGCTCGAAGCTGGGCAAGCCGATTCCGGACAACGAACGAACCGACTCCGGTTGCGGCGGGCGAGGTTCCGGCGTGATGTCGAACATGATCTCGGCCAGTCCCGCCCCCGACACCCCGTCGATGATCGCGTGGTGCATCTTCGTCAGGGTCGCGATCCGGCCGCCCGCGACCCCCTCGATCACCCACAGCTCCCAGAGCGGCCGGGACCGGTCCAGTTTGTAGGACATCAACCGGCCCACCAGCTCCTCGACCTCGCGTCGCCCGCCCGGGGCGGGCACCCCGATGCGCCGCAGGTGGAAGTCGATGTCGAGTTCGTCGTCCTCAACGAACCACGGCCGGTCCAGGCCCAGCGGAGCCGGGCTGACCCGCCAGCGCAGCTGCGGCAACTGCGGCAGTCGCTCGATCAGCAGCTGGCGGACCAGCTCGAAGCTGTAGTTGGGCGCGTTGCTCGGATCCAAGATCGCCAGGCCGCCGATGTGCATGTGCCAGCCCGCCGTTTCGGCCGACCAGAACGCCGCATCCACTCCCGAAAGTCGCTGCATCGACCGAGATTAGCTCAGGCGACGGACCGCCGGGTGTAGCTCGCCGTTAAAAACGGCTAACTGTCAGCCACCACATGCTTGGCGTGCACCTCGTCGGCCGGCCGCGCTTCGGTCTGCTCCTTGGCCCAACGGTAGTCGGGTTTGCCAGCCGGGGAGCGCTTCACCTCGTCGACGAACCAAAGGCTGCGCGGCACCTTGTAGCCGGCGATCTCGGTGCGGGCGCAGGCGTTGATCTCGTCCAACGACGGGCGGGCGCCCGCCCGTGCCTGCACCACCGCGGCGACGTGCTGGCCGTAGCGCGGGTCGGGCACGCCGACGACCAGGGCGTCGAACACGTCCGGGTGGGTCTTGAGTGCGGCCTCGACCTCTTCGGGGTAGATCTTCTCGCCACCGGAGTTGATCGACACCGAGCCGCGGCCCAGCATCGTGACGCTGCCGTCGGCCTCGACCTGCGCGAAGTCGCCGGGAATGGCGTAGCGCACCCCGTTGATGGTGCGGAACGTCTCGGCGGTCTTCTTCTCGTCCTTGTAGTAGCCGACCGGGATGTGGCCGCGCTTGGCGATGATGCCCCGCACGCCCGAACCGGGCTCGACCTCGTTGCCGTCCTCGTCGAGCACCACGGTGGTCTTGTCGATGGTGACCCGCGGCCCGCCGGTGTGTGCTTCGCCCTTGGCGACGATGCTGGTGCCGCCGAAGCCGGTCTCGGAAGACCCGATGGAGTCGGTGATGATCCGGTTGGGCAGCAACTCCAGCAGCTTCTCCTTGATGCTCGGGCTGAACAGCGCCGCGGTCGAGGCCAGCAGGAACAGCGACGACAGGTCGTATTCTTCGCCTGCATCCTGGTGCGCCAACAGCGCATCCAGCAGCGGGCGGGCCATCGCGTCGCCGGTGAAGAACAGCAGGTTGACCTTGTGGTCGTGAATGGTGCGCCACACCGCGTCAGCATCGAATTCCGGTGCCAGCACAACGGTTTGGCCGCTGAACAGCGACATCCAGGTCGCCGACTGGGTGGCGCCGTGGATCATCGGCGGGATCGGGTGGCGGATCATCCCCGGGTTGGCGGCCGCGGCCTTGGCCAGGTCGTACTCGTCGGCGACCGGCTCACCGGTGGCGAAGTCGGTGCCGCCGAACAAGACTCGGTAAATGTCCTCGTGGCGCCACATCACACCTTTGGGGAACCCGGTGGTGCCGCCGGTGTAGAGCAGGTAGATGTCATCGGCACTGCGTGGTCCGAAGTCGCGCTCGGGTGAGCTCTGCGCCAGCGCCGACTCGAACTCCACGCCGCCGTAACGCTGGTAGTCCAGATCACTGCCGTCCTCGACCACCAGGATGGTCTTCACCTTCGGGGTGTCGGGAAGCACGTTGGCGACCCGGTCGGCGTACTGACGTTCGTGTACCAGCGCGACCATGTCTGAGTTGTCGAACAGGTAGCGCAGCTCGCCCTCGACGTAGCGGAAGTTGACGTTGACCAGAATCGCGCCGGCTTTGACGATGCCGAGCATCGCGACGACGATCTCGTTGCGATTCCGGCAGTAGAGGCCGACCTTGTCATCCTTCTTGACGCCCTGGTCGATCAGGTAATGGGCGAGCCGGTTGGCCTTCTCCTCCAGCTGCGCGTAGGTCAGCTGGTCGGGGCCGCAGATCAGGGCGACCCGGTCCGGTACGGCGTCGATGGCGTGTTCGGCGAGATCCGCGATGTTGAGAGCCACACCACACAAACTAGAACGTGTTACATTTCGATTTCAAGTCGAGGCCCCATACCGGAAAGGCGGTCGCCGGTGAGCGAGTCGTCAGAACAGCCCCACGCCCTCGTTGAGCAGCGCGGACACACCCTGATCCTGACGCTGAACCGGCCCGAGGCCCGCAACGCGTTGTCCGGCGAAATGCTGGCGATCATGGTCGAAGCCTGGGACCGGGTGGACAACGACGACGAGATCCGCTCGTGCATCCTGACCGGCGCCGGAGGCTATTTCTGCGCCGGCATGGACCTCAAAGCCGCCAACAAGAAGGCGCCCGGCGACTCCTTCAAAGACGGCAGCTACGACCCGTCACGAATCGACGGACTGCTCAAGGGCCGGCGCCTCACCAAACCGTTGATCGCCGCGGTGGAGGGACCCGCGATCGCCGGGGGCACCGAGATCCTGCAGGGCACCGACATCCGCATCGCCGGTGAGAGCGCCAAGTTCGGCATCTCCGAGGCGAAGTGGAGCCTGTACCCGATGGGTGGCTCCGCGGTGCGGCTGGTGCGCCAGATTCCCTACACGATGGCGTGTGACCTCTTGTTCACCGGCCGCCACATCACCGCCGCCGAAGCCCTGTCAATGGGCCTGATCGGGCACCTGGTGCCGGACGGCCAGGCGCTGACCAAGGCGCTGGAGATCGCCGAGCAGATCAATAACAACGGTCCGCTGGCGGTGCAGGCGATGCTGCGCACCATTCACGAGACCGAGGGCATGCACGAGAACGAGGCGTTCAAGCTCGACACCCAGATCGGGATCAAGGTGTTCTTGAGCGAGGACGCCAAAGAAGGCCCGCGGGCGTTCGCCGAGAAGCGCAAGCCCGAGTTCAAGAACCGCTGATGCAAATCGCAGTCACCGGCGGCACCGGCTACCTCGGCGCGCACACCGTCAAGACCCTGCTGGAAGCCGGACATTCGGTGCGGCTGATGGTCGCCCCGGGGTGCGGCGACGAACCGGTCATTCCCCGGCTGCAGGAGTTGGGCGCGGTCGAGGTGCTCGACGGCGACATCCGCGACAACGGGGTGGTGGCCGCGCTGCTGGACGGCTGCGACGCGGTGCTGCACGCCGCCGGCGTGGTCGGCACCAACGACCGCCACGAGAAACTGATGTGGGACATCAACGCCTACGCCACCGAGTCGATCCTGACCCGCGCCGTCGCGGCGGGCCTGGACCCGGTGGTCTCGGTCAGCTCCTACAGTGCGCTGTTCCCGCCGCCGAACGGTGTGATCGGCCCCGATTCCCCGACCGTGCCGGGTCGCAGCGCCTACGCCCGCACCAAGGCCTACGGCGAGCGGGTGGCCCGCCGACTGCAGGACGAGGGTGCACCGGTGGTGGTCACCTACCCCTCCAGCGTTGTGGGGCCCGCGTTTTGGACCGCACCCGGCGTCACCGAACGCGGCTGGGTACCGATCGTGAAGTATCGGGTGGCGCCGATCGTGCGCGGCGGCATGGCCATGGTCGACGTCCGCGACATCGGCCGGGTGCACGAGGCGCTGATGCGGCCCGGCCGCGGCCCGCACCGCTACCTGTGCGGCGGGATCATGGTGAGCTTCGACGAGATGATCGCGGCCGTGGAGCAGGGGTTGGGCAAGCCGGTGCGCCGAATCCGGGTGGCCCCCAGTGTGTTCCGCGGGATCGGGCGGGTGAGTGATTTGGCCAGCCGGCTGCTGCCGCTGCCCGAGTCGCTGAGCTACGAGGCGGCCTGGCTGCTGACCTCGGCCACCCCGACCGATGACTCGGCCACCCTGGCGGATCTGGACCTGAAGTGGAGTTCGCCGACCGACGCAATTGTCGAGTCGCTGGGGGTCTCGTCGCCGAACGTGTAATCAGCCCGATTTTTCGGGCTCTTTTTCGGTCTGAGTACACGCTCGGCGGCTTGTCGGTGGTCGTTGGCAGACTCCCGTCATGAGACAGCCATTTATCGGCAGCGAAGCCGTCGCCGCAGGGCGGCTGACCAAATATGCGTTGAGCAGTCGGTTCACCTCGGTCCACCACGACGTGTACCTGCCGCGCGGCACCCGGCCCACCGCCGTGCTGCGGGCCAAAGCCGCGTGGCTGTGGTCACGACGGCGCGGCGTCGTCGCGGGCCAGTCGGCCGCCGCCCTGCACGGCGCGAAATGGGTCGACGATCGCGCGCCGGCCGAGTTGCTCTACGACTGCCGGCGTCCGCCCCGGGGCGTGACGACCTGGTCGGACCGATTCGAGGACGACGAAGTCCAGCTGATCGCGGGCATGCGGGTCACCACCCCAGCACGCACCGCGTTGGACCTGGCCTGCCGGTACCCGGTCTGGAAGGCCGTCGCGGCCATCGACGCGCTGGCCCGCGCAACGCGCCTCAAGATGGCCGACGTCGAATTACTGGCCGACCGGTATCCGGGCCGGCGCAACATCCGGCGAGCCCGCATCGCGCTGTCACTCGTCGACGCCGGAGCCGAGTCGCCGCGAGAGTCTCGGCTGCGGCTGTCGTTGATCAACGCGGGTTTTCCGCCTCCGCAGACCCAGATCCCGGTCTACGACGAGTGGGGGCAGCTCGTTGCGGTACTGGACATGGGTTGGGAGGACATCAAAGTCGGCGTCGACTATGAAGGTGATCACCATCGAACTACCCGCGGGGCATTCAACAAGG
Organism: [Mycobacterium] zoologicum; assembly: GCF_020172665.1. Classification (GTDB taxonomy): domain Bacteria; phylum Actinomycetota; class Actinomycetes; order Mycobacteriales; family Mycobacteriaceae; genus Mycobacterium; species Mycobacterium zoologicum. Next base: position 3,899,974 of record NZ_CP083985.1, read on the forward strand.
GCATCAGGCGTCACGAAACAGTGACCGGGCTTGGCTGGATCGACATCCGGGTCACTGTCGAAGACACCGAAGCCGGGATCATCAGTCGGGTTGCTGCTGCCCGCGCTCGCCGAACGTGTACTGGGACCGAGAATCCGGCGACTTTTCCGGTCTGATTAGACGTTCGGCGGGGGCAGTTAAATGCTCCTAGCCCAGCACCCTCGCCGTCGGCGTGAACACCACCGGCATCGCCTCCGGGCCGCTGACGAAGTTCGCCGGCCGCAACGGCACCTTGGCGCCGTCGGCCAGCCGCAGATCCGGCAACCGCTTCAGCACCCGCTCGGTCATCAGCGAAAGCTCCAGGCGGGCAAGCTGATTGCCCATACAGAAGTGGGTGCCGAAGCCGAACGCAAGGTGGCTGTTGGGATTGCGCCGAATGTCGAAGCGCTCCGGATCCTCGAACACCGCCTCATCGAAGTTCGCCGCTTCGAACAGCAGCATGATCTTCTCACCCTGCTTGAGCTCGGTGCCGTAGAACTCGGTGTCGGCGGTCAACGTGCGGCACATGTTCTTCACCGGCGAGGTCCAGCGCAGCATCTCCTCGATGGCCCCGGGCAACAGGCTCGAGTCCGCGCGAAGCTGGTCCCACTGATCGCGGTGGCGCATCAATTCCCCGGTGCCCCCCGACAGCGTGTGGCGGGTGGTCTCGTCGCCGCCGATCAGGATCAACAGGGTCTCGAAGATGATCTCGTCGTCGGTCATCACAGCGCCGTCCACCTCGGCGTTGACCAGGACCGAGAACAGGTCGTCGGTCGGGTCGGCCCGACGTTTGACGATGATCTCCCGGGTGAACTCCGTCCAGCCGGCGAACGCCTCCATGACGGCCTGAAACGTCGCCGATTCCGGGTCCAGGTGTGAGCTCTGCCCGGCCACCAGGTCGTCGGACCACTTCAGCAACTTCGACCGGTCCTCGGGTAGCACACCGAGCATGTCGCCGATCACCGCCATCGGCAGCGGCGCGGCGATGTCGCGGACGAAGTCGCACTCACCGCGCTCGCACACCGCGTCGATCAGCGCGTCACACAGGTCCCCGATGGAGGGCAGCTGGGCGTGCACACGCTTGCGGGTGAAGCCGGCGTTGACCAGTTTGCGGCGCACCAGGTGCTCCGGGTCGTCCATGTCGATCATGTAGGGCATGCCCGGCTGATCCGGCCGGATGCCGCCGGTGCTGGAGAACAGCTCGGCGTTGCGCTCGGCGTCGATCACCGCGGCATAGCTGGCCGCGGCGGCCTGCCCGTTGCGGTCCCGGAACACCGGCTCATGCGCGCGCATCCATGCGTACGCGGCGCGAGCCCCGCCGTCTGAGTAGAACGTGCCGTCGGTCAGGTCGACGTCGGGCCTCGTCGTCGGCTGGGCTTGCGCCATTACCTCGGTCATCGGCATCCTCCGGATTACAGTGGGCGTCATGGCCCTTTCGCAGCACACCATCGCTGGCACTGTGCTTACCATGCCCGTCCGCGTCCGTCAGGCAGATGTGCATTCCGCCATGTTCGCGGTCGCGGCGGACGCCGCGCAGGCGATGATCGGCTACAGCGGACTGCAGGTCTTCCAGCACCGACCGGGGCAGGCCGTGGTCAACCTGATGCTGGCCCGCTACATCGACGGCGACCTCGGCCGGTATCACGAGTTCGGCACCGCGGTGATGATCAACCCGCCGGGGTCGACGGCCAGCGGCTGGCGGGCGCTCGGCGATGCCGGGGCTTTCATCCACCACCTGCCGGTTAATCAGGAGTTCACGCTCGAGGCCGGGCGCACCATCTGGGGATTCCCGAAGATCATGGCGGACTTCACCGTTCGCGACGGCCGGCGACTGGGTTTCGACGTGGCCGCCGACGGCGAGCACATCGCCACGATGGAGTTCGGGCGCGGATTGCCGGTTCCCGGCCTGTTCACCTCAAAGCCGCGGACGCTCATAGCGTTCAGCCACCTCGACGGTGTCACCCGGCAAATCCCTTGGGGCATGAAGATTTCCGGGGTTCGCGGGGCGATGGGCGGCACCAAGCTGACGCTGGGCAGCCACCCGTACGCCCGCGAGCTGGCCGCACTGGGGTTGCCGAAGCGGCCGATGATGTCGTCGATCGTGGGCCACGTCGACATGACGTTCGGCGACGCCGAGGTGATCGGCGCGGGGTGACGGCCCTAAATCTTCGCGCCCCGCCCCTCCCAGTACGGGTCCCGCAATTTCCGCTTGTACAGCTTCCCGTTGGGGTCGCGCGGCATCTCGACGATGTAGTCAATTGACTTGGGCAGCTTGAACTTCGCCAGCCGCGCGCTCGCGTACTCCATCAGCTCGGCGGTCAGCAGTTCATCCCCGACCACGCCGTCAGCCGGTTGCACGACGGCCTTGATCGCCTCGCCCCAGTCCTCGTCGGGCACGCCGAACACCGCGACGTCGAGCACCTTGGGGTGCATGATCAGCTCGTTCTCGATCTCGGCCGGGTAGACGTTGACTCCGCCGGAGATGATCATGTTGGTCTTGCGGTCCTTCAGGAACAGGTAGCCGTCCTCGTCGAGGTAGCCGACGTCGCCGACGGTGAACAGATCCCCCGCCCGGTTCTCCTCGGTCTTCTTGTCGTCGTTGTGATAGGCGAAGCTCGATCCGCCCATCTGCATGTAGACGGTGCCGACCTCACCGGCCGGAAGCTCGTTGCCGTCGTCGTCGAGCACCTTGACAGTCGAGTACGGCCAGGCCTTGCCGACCGAACCGGGGTGGGCGAGCCACTCGGCGCCGCTGATCTTGGTGCCGCCGCCCTCGGTGGCCGCGTAGTACTCGGTGATCACCGGCCCCCACCAGTCGAGCATCTGCCGCTTGACCTCCGGCGGGCACGGCGCCGCACCGTGAATGATGTTGCGCAGCGAGGACATGTCGTAGCGGGCCCGCACCTCGGCGGGCAGCGCCAGCATCCGGCGGAACTGGGTGGGCACCATATGACTGTGGGTGACCTTGTGCTCGGCGATCAGGCGCAGATTCTCCTCGGGGTCCCACTTGTCCATCAGCACCACCTTGTGGCCGAGCTGGACGGAGATGGCCGAAAAGTTCAGCACCGCAGTGTGATACAGCGGTGAGCCGCAGATGTGCACATGGTTGTCGAACGGCGCCAGGTCATAGAGCGCGAAGAAGCCGGCCGCGGCGACGGGCACGGCGTCGGGGTCGGCTCCGGTCAGCGGACGCTTGACGCCCTTGGGCTTGCCGGTGGTGCCGGAGGTGTAGAGCATGGCCGCGCCCATGGTGCGGACGTCGGGCCGGCCCTGCTCGCCGGCGCCCAGCTCCGACAGCGGGGCGAAGCCGTCGATCGAGCCGACGGCGAACCGCCGCTCGGCGGCCAGGCCGGCCTCATCGGCGGCGATCCGTGACGCTTCAGCGAACCGTTCATGGGCGACAAGGGCTTTGGCGCCGCTGTCGGCCAGGATGTAGCCGATCTCCGGGCCGGTCAGGTGCCAGTTGATCGCCACGATGTACAGCCCGGTCTGCATGGCGGCGAAGTACACCGCCAGGGTGTCGACGATGTTGGGCAGCACCATTACCAGCACGTCGCCGGGCTCCAGGCCCAGCGCCTGCAGGCCGCGACCGTAGCGGTCGGCGCGGGCGGCCAGCTCCGCGTAGGTCAGCTGACCCCCCAGCACGTCGACCACCGCAACGGCGTCGGGGGTGTCACGGGCGATGTTCCACAGACCGGCTTCGCTCATCCGGTCAATCTAGAACGTGTTCTAGTTCTCTCGCAAGGCCAGCGCATCGGCGCGGATCGCACGCAGCATGTAGTTGGTTGCCACGACGTGCAGTCGGGTGCCGATCACCAGGGCACGGTAAGCGCGGCCATGGAGTCCGGGGAAGGCCGCGTAGCTATGGGCGTGCACCTGAGTGCCACCGCCGGGGGCGTCGGTGAGCTCGAAGACCAGTCGATACCGCGAGAACCGATGCCGTCCGACCAGACTGATGCGCCGCTGCTCGATGCTCTCGGCGACCGCGAACCCCGCCCGGGGCTGCAGGCCGAGCGGCACCAGCAGCGGATTGCGCTCGACGCTGCGCAGCAACGACGTCGTGTACCGCTGCAGCGCAGCCCATACCGGCTCTCGCGGTGCGTCGACACGCACCACGTGCTCATCGATGTAGGGCAGTTCCTCGTCCATGCCGACGTCCATGGCGCTCGAGTACCCCCGCGCGCCGCTAGATAAGCGACGCCAGCTGCTGTACCTGGGCGGTGTCGCGCGCGGTGACGACCATCATCGTCACCCCGGCGGCCTCCCACACCTTGATCTGCTTACGCACGTAGTCGATGTCGCCGACGATCACGGCGTCGTCGACCAGCTCGTCGGGGATGATCTCGCCAGCCTTGTCCTTCTGTCCGCTACGGAACAGCTTGGTGACGTCGTCGACGACCTCGGAGTACCCCATCCGCCGGTACACCTCGGCGTGGAAGTTGGTGTCCTCCGAGCCCATGCCGCCCATGTAAAGCGCCAGGTAGGGCTTGATTCCGGCGAATGCGGCGGCGCGATCGTCGGTGATGACGACCTGGGCGGTCGCGCAGATCTCGAAGGTCTCGCGGGTCTGCCGCGCCCCGGGCCGTGCGAAGCCCTCATCCAGCCATTCGTTGTACATGTCGGCCAGCCGCGGGGCGTAGAAGATCGGCAGCCAGCCGTCGGCGATCTCGGCGGCCAGCGCGATGTTCTTCGGGCCTTCGGCGCCCAGCATCACCGGGATGTCGGCGCGCAGCGGGTGCACGATCGGCTTGAGGGCCTTGCCCAGCCCGGTGGTGCCGTCACCCGACAGCGGCAGCGGGTAGTGCGGGCCGGCGCTGGTCACCGGGGCCTCGCGGGCCCAGACCTGGCGCAGGATGTCGATGTATTCCCGGGTGCGCGCCAGCGGCTTGCCGAACTTCTGCCCGTACCAGCCTTCGACGACCTGCGGGCCGGACACGCCCAGACCCAGGATGTGCCGACCGCCGGAGAGGTGGTCCAGCGTCAGCGCGGCCATCGCACACGCGGTCGGGGTACGCGCGCTCAGCTGCACCACCGAGGTGCCCAGCCGCACCCGAGACGTCGACGACCCCCACCACGCCAGCGGCGTGTAGGCATCCGAGCCCCAGGCCTCGGCGGTGAAGACGGCGTCGAAGCCGGAGTCCTCGGCCGCCCGCACCAGTTCGGCGTGGTTGGTCGGCGGCTGCGCGGCCCAATACCCCAGTTGCAGTCCCAGCTTCATCGCCTGAATTCCTTCCGCCTTCTTGCCCAGATTCCTAGAACCTGTTCTACTCGATGCCGTGACCGTCAGCGAACACCGCTCCGCCCTGACAGAACCGCCAGAACCGCCGTTGTCCGCTCCGCTGGGGCTGTCCTTCGACTACACCCGTTCGACGGGACCGGTGCTTGGCCAGTTCTTCACCGCCCTGCGTGAGCGCCGCATCGTCGGCGTCCGCGGTTCCGACGGTCGGGTGTACGTGCCGCCCGCCGAATACGACCCGGTCAGCTACGAACAGCTCACCGAGATCGTACCGGTGGCCAGTGTGGGCACCGTGGTGTCCTGGTCCTGGCAGCCGGACCCCCTGGAGGGCCAGCCGCTGCAGACCCCGTTCGCCTACGCACTGATCACACTCGACGGCGCCGACGTGCCGCTTTTGCACGCGGTCACCGCGGACGGCCCGGGCGCGATCAGCGTGGGCACCCGGGTGCACGCGCACTGGGCCGACGAGCCGAAAGGCGCGATCACCGACATCGCCTACTTCGAGATCGGTGAGGACCCCGAACCGGTCGAAGCGGGTACGGACGATCGCGACCCGGTGACGATGGTGATCACCCCGATCGCGTTGGAGATCCAGCACAGCGCCTCGCACCCGGAGAGCGCTTACCTGCGTGCGATCAAGGAGGGCAAGCTGTTGGGGGCGCGCACCCTCAGCGAGAGCGGCGAGGCCGGCAAGGTGTACTTCCCCGCCCGCGAGGCCGACCCGGCCACCGGCCAGCAGCTCACCGACTACGTCGAGTTGCCCGACGTAGGCATCATCACCACGTTCGCGATCATCAACATCCCGTTCCAGGGACAGAAGATCAAGCCGCCGTACGTGGCTGCCTACGTGCTGCTCGACGGCGCCGACATCCCCTTCCTGACACTGGTTTCCGAGATCGACGCCCACGACGTCCGGATGGGCATGCGGGTGCGCGCCGTGTGGAAGCCCCGCGAGGAATGGACCTACGGCATGGAGAACATCGAGTACTTCGCACCGACCGGGGAACCGGACGCCGAGTACGACACCTACAAGCACCACCTGTAAGGGGAACCGCCACATGAGCACTCGCGATGTCGCGGTGGTGGGCTTCGCCCATGCCCCGCACGTCCGCCGCACCGACGGCACCACCAACGGCGTCGAAATGCTGATGCCGTGTTTCGAACAGCTCTACCGCGAACTGGGCATCGCCCAGACCGACATCGGATTCTGGTGTTCGGGCAGCTCGGATTACCTTGCCGGGCGGGCTTTCTCGTTCATCTCGGCGATCGACTCGATTGGCGCGGTTCCACCGATCAACGAGTCACACGTGGAGATGGACGCCGCGTGGGCCCTGTACGAGGCCTACATCAAGGTGCTGACCGGCGAGGTCGATACCGCACTGGCCTACGGCTTCGGCAAGTCCTCGGCCGGGCAGCTGCGCCGGATCCTGGCCCTGCAGACCGACCCCTACACCGTCGCCCCGCTGTGGCCGGACTCGATCTCGATCGCCGGATTGCAGGCCCGGATCGGTCTCGACGGCGGCCAGTGGACCGCCGAGCAGATGGCCCGGGTGGCGATGGACTCGTTCGCCCACGCCGAGCGGGTGGACGGCGTGGAGGCCTCGGACAGCCTTGACGAACTGCTGGAGCGTCCGTTCTTCGCAGACCCGCTGCGCCGGCACGACATCGCCCCGATCACCGACGGCGCCGCCGCGATCATCCTGGCGTCCGGCGACAAGGCTCGCGAGATGTGTGAAAACCCCGCCTGGATAACCGGTTTCGAGCACCGCATCGAGTCACCGGTGCTGGGCAGCCGGGACCTGACCCGCTCACCGTCGACGTTCGCGTCAACTAGGGCCGCCACCGGCGATGACATGCCCGCGGTGGACGTCGCCGAGATCCATGCGCCGTTCACCCACCAGCAACTGATCCTCACCGAGGCGATGCGACTGCCGTCGAAGGTCAAGCTGAACCCGTCCGGAGGCGCGCTGGCGGCCAACCCGATGTTCGTCGCGGGCCTGGAGCGCATCGGCTTTGCCGCCCAACACATCTTCAATGGTTCGGCGGGCCGGGTGCTGGCGCACGCCACCAGCGGCCCGGCGCTGCAGCAGAACCTGGTCGCGGTCATGGAAGGACGCAACTGATGGCTCAACTCGCCGCGGTGCTCGGGACCGGGCAGACCAAATACGTCGCCAAGCGCCACGACGTGTCGATGAACGGCCTGGTGCGCGAGGCGATCGACCGCGCCCTGGCCGACTCCGGCTCGACGTTCGCCGACATCGACGCGGTGGTGGTCGGCAAGGCCCCGGACTTCTTCGAGGGCGTCATGATGCCGGAGCTGTTCATGGCCGACGCCATGGGCGCCACCGGCAAGCCGCTGATCCGGGTGCACACCGCCGGGTCGGTCGGCGGTTCTACCGCGATCGTCGCCGCCAGCCTGGTCAAGTCCGGCAAGTATCGCCGGGTGCTGGCGATGTCATGGGAGAAGCAGTCCGAGTCCAATGCCATGTGGGGCTTGAGCATCCCGATCCCGTTCACCAAGCCGGTCGGTGCCGGTGCGGGCGGCTATTTCGCCCCACACGTGCGCGCCTACATCCGCCGCTCCGGCGCGCCCCTGGACACCGGCGCCAAGGTGGTGGTCAAGGACCGGCTCAACGGCGCGAAGAACCCGCTGGCCCATCTGCACCAGCCCGACATCACCGTGGAGAAGGTGATGGCCTCGCAGATGCTGTGGGACCCAATCCGATTCGACGAGACGTGTCCGTCGTCGGACGGCGCTTGCGCGGTGGTGATCGGCGACGAGGCCGCCGCCCAAGCCCACCTCGACGCGGGTCAGCCGGTGGCCTGGATTCACGCCACCTCGCTGCGCACCGAGCCGCTGGCCTACTCCGGTCGCGACCAGGTCAACCCGCAGGCCGGCCGGGACGCCGCCGCCGCGTTGTGGAAGCAGGCCGGGATCACCAGCCCGATCGACGAGATCGACGCCGCGGAGATCTACGTGCCGTTCTCCTGGTTCGAGCCGATGTGGCTGGAGAATCTGGGCTTTGCCGCCGAAGGCGAGGGCTGGAAACTCACCCAGGCCGGCGAGACCGCCATCGGCGGCAAGCTGCCGGTGAACGCCTCCGGCGGCGTGCTCTCGAGCAACCCGATCGGCGCCTCGGGCATGATCCGCTTCGCCGAAGCGGCGATCCAGGTGATGGGCAAGGCCGGCGACCACCAGGTTCCGGGTGCCCGCAAGGCACTGGGCCACGCCTATGGCGGTGGCTCGCAGTACTACTCGATGTGGGTTGTCGGCGCCGACAAGCCCGCTGGTTGAGAGGAACACCGATGAAAGCAGATCACCCCGCACACCTGGCCGGTAAGCGCTCCCGCGACGCGGTGGCGGCCCGGGACAAGGAAGCCTGGCTGGCGAACTTCGCCGACGACGCGATCGTGCAGGACCCGATCGGCCCGTCGCACTTCGACCCGGAGGGCAAGGGTCACACCGGCCGCGAGGCGATCTCGGCGTTCTGGGACAACGCGATCGCACCCACCGACAAGATCGAGTTCAACTTCTCCGACACCTTCCAGTGCGGTGACGAGGAAGCCAACACCGGCAACATCACCATCACCATGGGCGGCCACCAGATCGTCACCGAGGGTGTGTTCACCTACCGGGCGAACGCGGCCGGTCAGCTGGTCGCGCTGCGCGCCTACTGGGAGTTGGACCGGGCCGCGGCGAGCGCCCGCAAGATCTGAGGATCGACATCGGCTTGTTTCGGGGGTGCCAGAGTCCGCCATTGAACGAGAGCTGGCGGAGGCCCTGGGTCGGACATTGGCCGAGCTACGCCAAGAGCGCGGCTTGACGCAAGAAGTCGTCGCCCAGGCCGCGGGGATCAGCCGCAAATCTGACCGGTCGACCACCCGAGCAGGTCACTCCTGCTCGACCCGCTCCAGGCCTTCGCGGTAGCGCTGCGCCAGATCCTGGTAGTACTTCGGGTTCGCGTCGATCCACATCTCGGCGCCGGTACCGGCGATCGGTCCCTTGACGACGGCCGGGGAACCGACCACCAGCACCCCGTCGGGAATCTTGGTGCCGGACAACACCGTCGCGCCGGCGGCGACCAGGCTGCGGCTGCCGATCACCGCACCGTCGAGCACCGTGGCGTGGTTGCCGATCAGCGCCTCCGCGCCGACATGCGCGCCGTGCACCAGGCACATGTGCGCCACCGTCGCACCCGGGCCGATGTCGACGGGAACACCCGGCGGGACGTGCAGCACCGAGCCGTCCTGCACGTTGGCGCCCTCCCGCACCACGATGGGCGCGTCGTCGGCACGCAGAATTGCGCCGAACCAGACCGATGCGCCGGCGGCGATGGTGACATCGCCGATCAGGGTGGCGGTGGGCGCGACGAAGGCGGTCGGGTCGACGCGCGGCGAGCGCCCGTTGAAGGAGTACAGCTGCATCGTCCACATATACCAGGACTAAAGACCCTGAACCAGCAGGCCTTATTGCGCAAACAGGCGTCAAAACTGTAACGTGTTCTAGTTAGAAGCTGAGGGTTGGAGGCAACAGGTGAGCACTGAGAGCGCTGAGGTCGGCGTCCGCGAAATCGACACCGGCACGCTGCCGGATCGCTACGCGAGGGGTTGGCACTGCCTGGGCCCGGTGAAGGAGTTCCAGGACGGCAAGCCGCATGCCATCCACGGGTTCGGGGCCAAGCTGGTCGTCTTCGGCGACTCGCACGGTGACCTGCACGTACTCGACGCCTACTGCCGGCACATGGGCGGCGACCTGAGCCGCGGCACCATCAAGGGCGACGAGGTCGCCTGCCCGTTCCACGACTGGCGCTGGGGCGGCGACGGCCGCTGCAAGCTGGTCCCCTACTCCAAGCGGACCCCCCGGGTAGCCCGGACCCGCTCGTTCCCGACCGACGTACGCGGCGGCCTGCTGTTCATGTGGCACGACCCGGAGGGCAACCCGCCACCGGACGAGGTGCGCATCCCCGAGATCCCGGAGTGGTCCAGCGGCGAGTGGACCGATTGGCGCTGGAATTCCATGGTGATCGACTCCAACTGCCGCGACATCATCGACAACGTCACCGATTTCGCGCACTTCTTCTACATCCACTACGGCCTGCCCACCTCGTTCAAGAACGTCTTCGAGGGCCACATCGCCTCCCAGTACCTGCACAACGTGGGACGCCCCGACGTTCCGGGTCTGGGCACCAGCTACGGCGGCTCGGAGCTGGATTCGGAAGCCTCCTATTTCGGCCCGTCGTTCATGATCAACTGGCTGCACAACAGCTACAACGGCTTCAAGGCCGAGTCGATCCTGATCAACTGCCACTACCCGATCAGCCAGGACCAGTTCCGGCTGATGTGGGGCGTCATCGTGGAGAAGCCCAAGGGCCTGGACGACGCGACCACCGAGAAGATCGCCGATGCGATGACCGACGGTGTCAGCAAGGGCTTCCTGCAGGACGTCGAGATCTGGAACCACAAGAGCCGCATCGAGAACCCGCTGCTGGTCGAGGAGGACGGCGCGGTCTACCAGCTGCGCCGCTGGTACTCGCAGTTCTACGTCGACGCCGCCGATGTCACGCCGGAGATGACCGATCGCTTCGAGATCGAGATCGACGCCACGGTGGCCAACGAGAAATGGAACGCCGAAGTCGCCGACAACCTGCGGGAGCAGGCCGAGGCCGAGACCGTCAAGGCCGAGTAACACCGCCATGGCCCCCGAGGTGCCCGAAGTCGAAGCTCTGGCCCGATCCATGCTGGCGCTCTACGGCCCGCACGACGACCACGACGACCACGACGACGAGCCGGCGGGCGAGTCCGGCCCGGACACCCGGTATGCGCGGCAACCGCTGTTCCCGGTCGACCCGGACCACTACGAGGCGATACGCGCTGCGACCGAACGGGATTCGGAGCGCTACCTGCACTCGGGCCTGGCGCCGGTGGAATGCCGACACTGTCGGGCCACCGTCGAAGTGAAGAAGCTCGGGCCGGGATACACCTCAGTGCAGTGGAATTCGGCTGCCATGAGCCAGTGCGCGTACTTCACCGCCGAGCGCGAGGCCGGTCACGCCAGCAACCGCAACCGTGGTTGTCCCAACCTGGCCAAGAGCATTCGGCACGCCGTCGCCGAAGGCAACCTGGAGGAGAAGTCCAGCGCTCCCCCACCGGGCGACGGAATCGACTAGGGCCTCACAGTCCGGCGAAGCGCTCGTTGACCTGCTCGGCGGTCAGACCGTAGTCCTCCAGCGCGTAGTGGTGCTTCGGGGCACGCGGGCCGGTCTGGCTGGCCGCGTAGTCCTCGTCCATCGCTCGGCGGGCCTCGTCCGACAACGCGATACCGAACCGGTCGTAGATTCCGACCGCCGTTGCCACCGGATCGGCGACGAACTCACGGTAGTCGATGTCGCAGAACTGCGCCGGATCGTATTTGGCGCGTTGACTGTTGAACAGTTCCAGTCCGCGCGCCCAGGTCTCCATCTCGTCGATGCCGATCTGCGCGCCGACGAATTTGCCCGACTGACCCTCGGTGGTGTGCTGAGCCAGTGAGCACATCGACGCCAGGATGGTCGCAGGCGGCCGATGGCATTGCACCACAAGCGCATCCGGATACACCGCCATGATCGCATCGAGTGCGAACAGGTGACTGGGGTTCTTGAGCACCCACCGCTTACCCGGGTCGTTGAGCCCGATCAGCTGCAGGTTGCGGCGATGCCGCTGGTACGACGGCGTCCAGTCCCGCTCGGAGAGCCACCGCGAATAGCTGGGCAGGTGCGCCAGCGTCTCATAGGACACCGAGTGCAGCGACTGCCGCAGCAACTGCCAGCACTCCTCCAGACCGTCGGCGGTCATGAAGTGCAGCCCGGTGTAGTCCGGGTTCTCGTCATGATGCCGGGCGAACTGGGCAGCCATCTGCTGGTACACCGGGTTGGTGTCCCAGGTGTCGCGCGGTGGGCGGGGCTGCGGGAACTCGGCCAGCCACATCTGCAGACCCTGATGCTGCGGGTCGGCACCCAACAACCGGTGCAGAGCGGTGGTTCCGGTGCGGGGCAACCCGGTGACGAAGATCGGCCGCTCGACGGCGACGTCGACGTATTCGGGGTGCGCATTCCAGCCGGCTTGGGAGAGTAGCCGGGCCACCAGCGCACCGCGCAGGAAGAACCGGTTCATCTTGCTGCCCAGCTCGGTCAGATCGGCCTCATGGGCGTAGGAGTCCAACAGCACCCCGAGTGCTTCGCGGTAGTCGTCGTCATCCGGGCCGAAGTCATCGAGGCCGACCATCTTGGTGGCCGAGGCGTGCAGATCCTCAACGGTGCCGACATCGGTGCGCCCGGCCATCAGTTGTGGTACTCCCCGCAGTTGACGTCGATGACCTGGCCGGTGATGCCGCTGGACAGATCGCTGGCCAAGAACAGCACCGCCGAGGCCACCTCGTCCTCGGTCGGCAGTCGCTTCAGGTCGGAGTTGGCGGCGGTGGCGGCGTAGATCTGCTCAACGGTGGTGCCGTACTTGCCGGCCTGGTGGGCGAAGTAGCCCTGCAGGGTGTCACCCCAGATATAGCCGGGCGCAACGGAGTTGACCCGGATGCCCTGCTCGCCGAGCTCAGAAGCCAGCGACTGCGACATCGCCAGCAGCGCAGCCTTGGCCATCTTGTAGGCGCCGTACTTGGGCTGCGAGTGCCGGATCACCATCGAGTTCAGGTTGACGATCGAGCCGTTGGCCGCCGCCAGGGCCTCGGTGAAGCCCTGGGTCAGCCGCAGCGCGCCTAGGCCGCTCAGCTCGATGGCGTCACGGATGTGCTGGAAGCTGGTCTGCGCCAACGGCTTCATTGACGGAACCCGGAAGGCGTTGTTGATCAACACATCGATGTGGCCATACTCGGCCGTGGCGACCTTCACCAGGTTGGCGACCGCGTCGTCGTCGGTGATGTCGACGGGGACGGCCAGCGCGCGGCGACCGACGGCCTTGATCTGCTGCGCCACGTCTTCCAGGCGGTCGGCACTGCGCGCGACCAGCACCAGGTCGCCGCCTTGGGCCGCGATCCGGTGCGCCAGCGTGCTGCCGAGCCCCGGCCCGACTCCACTGATCACCGCGACCTTTCCGTCAAGCATTCCGGTCATCTTCTACCCCAGCATCCTGTTTGCGATCTGTTGCTGCCGCAGCGCGATCCGCGCCCGCCAAGCGTCTTGGGTGATCTTGTTGTCGTCGTAGTAGGGCAGCGCCGACGCCACCTTGTCGACGTCGACGAGTTTGACGGTCGGGCCGTCCGCCTCGGTCAGCGCGCGTGACACCCGCTGCCAGCGGAACTGCAGGAAGCCCTTGCGGTGGCCCAGCGTCTCGACCCAGTTGGTGACGCCGGGGTCGGTGCCGGAGACCACGATACGGATCTTGCCGTCCGGATCCGCCTGTGCCTGAGTGCCGTTGAGCGAGGTCTGATGGTTGATGTAGTCCAGCGAGATGTACCACAGGCTGCCCAGCTGGAACCCGAGGTAGGGCGCGTCGGTCACCGGCAGGGTGATCACCAGGGCCTGATCGGGCGCCAACTCGTAGTGTCCGGCCGAAGAGTACTGGGTGGCCAGGCCGCCGGGGGTGAGCCGGGGTGCCACCATCGTGTTGACCGGCAGGTTCAGGTAGAACCACTGCGGGAACGCCAGCCAGGTCTTCACCCGGTTGATCAGTTGCTTCCCCGCTGCCGCATAACGTCTTTCGACGAGCTCACGGGTCAGCGGGGGCGGCGCGGTGCCGACCGTGTCGGTGCGGGAGATCGCCAACGTTCCGCGCTGGGCGGCCCAGTCGTTGTAGACCTCGCGGATCACCAACTGCGCGGGCTTCTTCGGCCGGAACCGCCAGGTGAAGCTGCCGTCGTCGGCGACATCGAGTTCGCGGTCGTCGAAGGCCGCCTCGCTGGCCGGGACGTTGTCGTCGGTGTATTCGCCGCCGAGCAGCTGGAAGCTCAGGTCGGTGGTGCTGCCCCGCCGGCCGGTGACGACGTAGTCGTGGTCGGCGCGCACGACGGTACCGAAGTACAGCGTGTCGGGGTTGTCCAGCCCCATCTTGGTGAACGGCCCGGTTCCCGACATCAGGAAGGGATGGTCGCGTTCACCATTGAAGGCGGCGTGCACACACGCCTCGACGCCGCCCGCGAGGTACTGCAGGCCTTCGAGCAGGTCGGCCTCGGTCTCGATGTGACCGGCGGCGGCAACCAGCTGCTCCGCCTCGGCGATCGCGGCCGACAGTGGCTCGGAGTACATCACGCAGCACCCTCTCGGTTCAATATTGGACCATTTCGGTAGATATCTCGAACCGAGATTAGCCGGTCGGGGTAGCATGCTGCAATGGCTGTGCCAGAACAAGCGGAGACCGCAGCTCGGTCATCACCACCGACCGAGCGGGTGGTGACCATCCTGGACTTTCTGGCGCACCACCCCGACCAGCGCTTCGGCCTGTCCGAACTGGCCCGCCGCACCGGCCTGTCCAAGCCGACCTGTCTGGGTATCGCGACGACCCTGACCGCGGTGGGTTACCTGATGCGTGACGATCTGGACAAGACCTATCGACTCGGTCCGGGGCTGATCTCGCTCGGTCGCGCCGCGCAGCAGTCACTGCGGGTCGGCCCGGAAGCACGTGACGAACTGCGACGGCTCTCGCAGGACTTCGCCACTTCCGCCGCGCTGAGCGCGGTGGTCGACGATCGGATCACCGTGCTGGAACTGGTCGCCGCGCCCGATGCACATCTGGGCGTGCAGGCCGGGCAGAGCTATCCGTTTGCACCGCCGGTGGGGCTGATGTTCGTGCTCTGGGACGAGCGCGCACTACAGGATTGGCTGGCCCGCCAGCCCACCATTCCGCTGCGCGCCGAGAGCGAGCGGCTGCAGCGCGTGGTCGACGAGTGCCGGGCCAACGGCTACCTGGTGGAGCGGCTGACCCCGGGCGGGCAACGGCTTTACGGCCTGATGGCCGGCCTGTCCAGTAACCTCCCGGACGAATTGCGGGCGCTGCTGGCCGAATTGGTCTCCGATATCGGAGAGCGGGTGTACCTGCGTAGCGAGGCCGGCGGCCGGGGCCGCCACGACATCAGCGTCATCTCCGCTCCGGTCTATGACGATCACCAACGTCAGGTGATGGTCGTGTCACTGCACGCCCAGCGTGGGCTCACCGACTCCGAGATCACCCGATGGGCCCGCGGTCTGATGCGCGCCGCCGACGCGCTCACCGCGCAGCTCGGCGGCACCAAGCCGAAGCCGCCGGCATGACCCTGACAGCGGCCGACCGGCTGAAGCTGTCCGAGCTGGTGCACCGCTACGCCGGATACGTCGACGCCCGCCGATTCGACGATCTGGCCGAATTGTTCGCCGCCGACGCCGAATTGATCCTGCCGAAACCGCCAGAACACCTCGAGCCGTGCGTGCGTCACAACGGGCACGCCGGAGTGCTCGACGCGATGACCGCACTGACCGGCATCACCCGGACACACCACGGCATCCTCGGGGAGATCTACACCTCCGAGAGCGATGCCACCGACACGGCGACCGGCGACATCACCGGGGTGGCGCACCACTGGATCGAGGCCGACGGCAAGATCACCGACCACGCCTGGTACCTGCGCTACCGCGACACCTACCACCGCGTCGGGCCGGGCTGGCGGATCGCGTTGCGCGCCTTGACCATCGATGCGATAGAGACCCGAACGACACGGCAGGTTCGACCATGACCAGACCGCAGATCTCGCTGCAGCTCAAGACTTTCACCGACGATCCTGACCATGACTGGGGTGCCACGCTGGCGTTGGGCCGGGCTATGGACGCCGCCGGGGTGGACCGTGTGGTGGTCTCCGATCACGTGGTGTTCGGCGAGAACCCGGATGCCTACGCGGATCCTCGGCTCGGCGGGATCACCGGCGGACGCCAGCCGACCGGTCCCGACGGGCAGTGGCTGGACCCGCTGATCGTGCTGACCGCGCTGGCGGCCACTACCAGCAGAATCCGACTGGGCACCGCGATACTTTTGGCGGCGCTGCGCCGTCCGGCGGTGCTCGCCAAGGAGTTGGCCACCCTGGACGTGCTCTCGGGTGGGCGGCTGGATCTCGGTGTGGGGGTCGGTTGGCAGCGCGAGGAGTACGAGGCCGCGGGGTTGGCCTTCGAGAACCGTGGTCGGCTGCTCGATCACACCCTGGAGGTGTGTCAGTCGCTGTGGACCGAGCAGCGCAGCAGCTACCACTCGGCGGAGCTGTCCTTCGACAATATCCACCAGATGCCCAAACCAGCGCAGCCACACGGTGTTCCGATCTGGGTCAGCGGTACCGTGAACGACGCGGTGGCGCGCCGGCTGGCCCGGTTCGGCACCGGCTGGATTCCCTGGGGCCCGGCGATGCGCGACCCGGCCGGCGCCATCGCCGCGATGAGGGACCGCATCAGCACCCTCGGTGGCGACCCGGCCGATCTGCAGGTGCTGGGCCACGCCACCACTGTCAAGCGCCCGGACGGCTCACTGGACTCCGCGGCCACCGCGGCCAGCGCGCCGGCACTGGTGGCGGCCGGCGTCACCGATGTGCGGGTGACTTGTTCACTGCCGCGCGACAGCGGCCGGGCAGGCGAACTGCTGTCCGAACTCGTCGAGGCGTTCCGCGCTGCCACCGATTGATCCGCCACCGAGGAGGGAGAGTCATGGAAAAGGTCATGATCGTCGCGCAGAAGGCCAACTTCAGCGAACAGTGGTGCCAGAAACTGCGCGGCCCCATCGCCGCACAGCTGCTGGACCTGGGACTGCCGGGAGTCGTGGTCAATGTGCGCGACGAGCCGGTGCGCGACTCCATGCTCGCCCTGACCACTCTGGATCCCCCGGCAGCCGCGGTCATCAGCCTGTGGACCCAGCAGTACTACAGCGAGGCGACCCGCGCGGCCATCGCAGTGATCCAGGCCGAATCCGATTCGGCGGCAGCCTATCTGGTGACCGAATCGATGCCCATGCCGCCGCCGGACCCGGGCGAGGGCGGCCGCACCCCGGGAATGGCCAATGTCGCGCTGCTGCGAAGGCCGGCCGATCTGGACGAGGCGACCTGGCTGCATCGCTGGCACATCGACCACACCCAGGTCGCCATCGACACCCAGGCCACCTTCGGCTACACCCAGAACGCGGTGGTCCGCCCGCTCACTCCGGATGCGCCCCGCATCGACGCCATCGTCGAGGAGAACTTCCCAGACGAGGCGGTGTCAGACCCGTACGCGTTCTACGGCGCCTCCGACCAGGCCGATCTCACCGATCGGGTGGGCCGGATGGTCGCCAGCGTCTCGAGGTTCGGCGCGAACCAGAACATCGACACGGTGCCCACCAGTCGCTACGTGTTCCGGACGCCGTTCGTCAGATGCACTGCTGAGACAGCGTTGATCAGCGCCTGCCGCACGTGCGGGTGCCGTTCCAGATAGGACAGCGTCGGATTCGGGGCGCCCGGGTCTTCCTGCCGGCCCTTCGCGTCCAGCTCGGCGCGGACGTCCGGGTGCCGGTTCAGGTAGGCGTCGACCCCCTCACCGAACGTCTGCTCGCATGGTGCTGCGTGCGCCGCCGGGGTCAGGATCAGCGCCGCACCCGTCAAGGCCGCGGCCATGGCTCGATTGATTGCGCTCATCACTCGACCGTACGCCCGTGCTCAGTTCACGCTGGCCAGAGCGAACGGCAGGACCTGCGGCGCACCGGCGGCGCGCAGCACCCGGGCCGCCATCGTCAACGTCCACCCGGTGTCGGTCACATCGTCGACCAGCAGCACCGGCCCGTCCGATTCGAGCCTGGCGGGCTCCTGCCACGAACCGTTCAGGGCGGCCACCCGGTAGGCCGAGTTGGCGGCCGTCACCGCCCGCCGCCCGTCCGCGTAACGCAACGTTCCCAGATGCGTCAGCCGGCCAAGCTCGGCCAGCCGCTCGGCCAGTGACCCGATCAGCACCGGGTGGGTGGCCGAGTCCAGCCCCATCACCGCGGTGGGGCGTATCTGCCAGTCCCAGCTCACCAGCACCGCGACCGCGGCCCGCACCACCTCGTCGGGCACCGGCTGATCCGGCTCGTCGAGCAACCGGCGCAGCCGGGCACCCCAGCCCAGATCGGTCAGCCGGCCGATGACCCGGCCGGGCTCCGGCCCGCCGGTGATCCGGCCGGACAGCTCGACACCCAGTCGCGACAGGCCGGAGGGCCATTGGCGGCGCGGGATGATCTCCACCCCGGGACGCATCAACCGCTCCCGGGTGGCCGCCGCGACCGCGGCGTCCACCACACCGTGGAATCGCGACCCGGCGCAGTTGTCGCACCGACCGCACCGCTCCCCCGCACGCAGCTGCGGGTCGTTGAGCTGGGCGCGCAGGAAGCTCATCCGGCAGTCATCGGTTCGCTGGTAGTCGAGCATGGCCTGCTGCTCGGCCCGGCGCAGCTCCTCCAGCGTCCGGTAGCGCTGCTCGTCGTAGCTCCAGGGCACCCCGGTGGCCAGCCAGCCGCCCTTGACCCGGCGCACCGCGCCGTCGACGTCGAGCACCTTGAGCACCATCTCCAGTCGCGATCGGTTCAAGTCGACCAGCGGCTCCAGGGCCGGCGTCGAGGTCGGCCGGTCTTGCGATAACTCCCCGATCACCTTGCGTACCAAGGCTTCCGACGGGAAGGCCAGCGACGCAAAGTAACGCCAGATGTCCTGATCCTCGATACCGGGCAGCAGGATGACCTCGGCATGAGCGGTGGACCGGCCGGCGCGGCCCACCTGCTGGTAGTAGGCGATCGGCGACGACGGCGCCCCCAGGTGGATCACGAACCCGAGGTCCGGTTTGTCGAATCCCATCCCCAGCGCCGAGGTGGCGATCAGCGCCTTGACCCGGTTGGCCAAAAGGTCGGCCTCCAGCTGTTCCCGGTCGGCCGCTTCGGTGGAGCCGGTGTAGGCGGCCACCGCGAACCCCTGTGCCCGCAGGTCGGCGGCCACGTCGTGGGCCTGGGCCACGGTCAGTGTGTAGACGATCCCGGAACCCGGCAGCTCGTTCAAGTGGGCGCCGATCCACGCGGCGCGCTGCGCCGGGCCGCCGGCGGCCACCACCGACAGCCGCAGCGATTCGCGGTCCAGGCCGCCGCGCAGCACCAGCGTGTCGCCACCGCCGACCCCGAGTTGGCCAGCGACGTCGTCGACCACCCGGTCGTTGGCGGTCGCGGTGGTCGCCAGAACCGGTATGCCGGAACCGAGTTCGGCGATCAGGGTGCGGATGCGCCGGTAGTCCGGCCGGAAGTCGTGCCCCCAGTCCGAGACGCAGTGTGCCTCGTCGACCACCACCAGCCCGGCGCGGGCCGCCAGCGCCGGCAGTACCTCGTCACGGAAGTCCGGGTTGTTGAGCCGCTCCGGGCTGACCAGCAACACGTCGAGATCACCCGCGGCAACTCGGCGCTGCACGTCGGCCCACTCGGTGACGTTCGCCGAGTTGATGGTGGCGGCATGCACCCCGGCCCGCTCGGCCGCGGCCACCTGGTTGCGCATCAACGCCAGCAGCGGCGAGACGATCACGGTCGGGCCGTGCCCGCGGGCCCGCAGCAGTTTGGCCGCGATGAAGTAGACCGCCGATTTGCCCCAGCCGGTGCGCTGCACCACCAGCGCGCGACGTCGCTGGACCACCAAGGCCTCGATGGCCGCCCACTGGTCGTCGCGCAGCCGCGCCTCGGGTCCGGCCAGCTGCTCAAGGATCGCCTGGGCGTCGGTTCGGTTCGGGTCGGTCGAGGACGTCACGGCACCATCATGCCGAGCAGCCCCGACAGTGGTTTACTTCGCGGCCCGCTCCCCCTGGATCTCCAGCGAGGCCCGCCTTGCTATTGCTCGATGCTCAAGGCCGCGTCCGCCCACTGACCAGCCATCCCCGATGGGACAGCGATCACACCTATTTTGAGGGGTACCGGGTGTGCATTGGGGCAGACTTCGATCACAGATAAATGGTATTGATACGTTTCTATTCCACCGTTGCCGTTTCCTAGCCACCCCACCGACCGGCGCCCTTGCTCGCCGTCATCGTGTACTGATTCCAAGACGTAGTGGCAGCCAGGATTGGGCATTGCCGCCTCGACATTCCGCGTGATCCGAGCCCGCGCTGCCGCGGCCTCGTCGTCATCCGTGTGAAACAGGTCCACTTGCTCGGGGTTCCGTGAGTTGAGCCCGGCGATCAAAGCTTCACCGTGCTTCTGTTGTTGCTCAACAGTGTAGGGCTGCATTCTGCGTAGCTTGGCATCGTCGGCAAGCCCCCAGAGGTACCCTGCCAACAACATCACGGCCAGAACAACCCCGATCAAAATGGGCAGCACGAGCACGATTCGTCGCCGAGACTTGAGTATGCGCAACACAATCACTCGCCCGGATAGTGCAGGTGAACGAATTCGGCTAGCGACCGCCCACCATAAAAGTCGGTCTCTGGCATCCAGTCATTACGAAAGTTGTTGCCGCCACCAGCATGTTGGTCGACAACGTCCACAAGGTGTCCGTTCTCCATCTTCTGTCCAACGTAAACAGCAGTGTGGTTGATGACTCCACTGGGGTCTCGATAATAGATCATGTCCCCCGGCTGCAGTCCGGCCTTCGATGGCGCGAGCGGGTCGAGCGCCGCCTTCGAAGTCTGCATTGGCGCCGTCCCCACCACCTCACCCCTTCCTGACTGCGTGATGAAATCACGGTTGTCCTGTGCAACGGACCACGTGTTAGACCGACTGTTTAGTGGTGTATGAAGGCCGTTGTTGTAGTACCAGTCGTCGATGTCGCCGCCACGCCAGTCGTCAAGGCCGTTTCCGACATCCTTGAATCCGCCAGCGCGCATCGCCTGTGATGCGAAATTGGTGCAGTCGCCGCCGCCATCGCCGAAATATTTGTAGTCGGGGTTGTGCCTACGCGAGTCGTCACCGTTACCGGCCCAGTGATCGGCATACTCGACCGCTCGGCGTCGCGCTTCGGACAGCGGTGACCCGCCCGCGGGCGCGAGCGGGACATGACTCCCCACGAGTTGCACCCCGTTTCCGTCGGGCTCGTGAAAATTGATGTCGTTTTCGATATCACCGACGGTGTCCTTGAGACGCTGGCCGACGTGGCTGTCCACGCCGACCAACTCCTTCGCGCGTTGGTAGATGCGGTCAGCGAAATCCTGCGCCTGATCGGACCTGTCCACCTCCGTGTGGGTGTCTTCGACGGTGCCGTCGTCGTAGACGTTGAATTCGGCCTCAGCGGCATCCTCGAGCGCATAGCGCAGCCGGTTCTGGGCGGACAGCACATCGGAGGCGCCGCTGCGGGCAACCTGCGCTCCGGCCCGCAACTTCTCCGCTCCCCCGGCCGCCTGATTCTTATCGGAGGTCAGCCGGGCTTTGGCACCGTTGGCCGCAGTGCCGTTCCAGCCCACGGTGTGCACGTCTTTCCACATGCTGACGAAAGCGTGGTCCCACCGGTCGGCGGTAGCCTCCAACTGGGCAGCCCCTTCGATCAGATGGGTCGTCGACCAAGCCAACAACTCAGACAGCGAAGGCAAGCCGCCGGGCCCTGCGCCGGGGGCACTCATCTAGGTCACCGCGTCGATGGTCAGCGCCGCCGCGGCGGCGGCCTCGTTGGCGTCGAAAACCGCGTTGGCCTGGGTGACGTTGGCGGCACTTGTGGTGATACGCGCCGCCATCTTCGTCGAGACATGCCCGACACCGGCGAGCACCGCACTCATCGCCACCGCACTCGGCTGACCCTGAGCAGCCATCGCCGAGACAACGGTTGTGGCACCGTCGCCCGCCAGAACCGCTGCATGCTCATTCCACAGGGATGCCCGGGACGCAAGCTCCGCTGGGACGCTGATGGGCTCCAGCGGGGTCATAGGCGGAAGGGTAACCGAGTACGGGCGGTGTCGGTATTCGTCGCGTTCGCCCGTCGGCGCGGGTTCTCATGCGATTTCGGCGCGATAATGTGCGCTCAGCGACGACAATCGCGCCGAAATCACTACTTTGCGGCCCGCTCCCGCTGGATCTCCAGCGCGATGTCGATGAGCTGGTCCTCCTGGCCGCCGATCAGCTTGCGCTGGCCGACCCGCAGCAGCAGTTCGTGGGCGGGAACGCCGTAACGCTCACCCTGGCGCACCGCGTGCTTGAGGAAGCTGGAGTACACCCCGGAGTAGCCCATCACCAGCGCGTTGCGGTCCAGCACGCACTCGGCGGGCATGGCCGGACGCACCACTTCCTCGGCGGCGTCGGCGATGTCGAAGAAGTCGATGCCGGTCTTGACGCCGATCTTGTCGAACACCCCGATCAGTGCCTCGACCGGCGCGTTGCCCGCACCCGCACCGAAGCGGCGGACCGAGCCGTCGATCTGCTTGGCGCCGGCGCGCACCGCCTCCACCGAGTTGGCGACACCGAGCCCGAGGTTCTCGTGCCCATGAAAACCAACTTGAGCATCCGACCCCAACTCGGCGACCAGCGCCGACACCCGGTCGGCCACGCCTTCGAGCACCAGCGCGCCGGCGGAGTCCACCACGTAGACGCACTGGCAGCCGGCATCGGCCATGATCCGGGCCTGAGCGGCCAACTTCTCCGGCGAGATGGTGTGCGCCATCATCAAGAACCCGACGGTCTCCAGACCCAGCTCGCGGGCCAGCCCGAAGTGCTGGATCGAGACGTCGGCCTCGGTGCAGTGGGTGGCGATCCGACAGATCTGTCCGCCGTTGCCCTGCGCCTCCTTCATGTCCTCCTTGGTGGCCACGCCGGGCAACATCAGGAAGGCGATCTTGGCGTCGCGGGCGGTCTGCGCGGCGAGCTTGATCAACTCCTGGTCGGGAGTCTTGGAGAACCCGTAATTGAAGCTGGACCCGCCCAGTCCGTCGCCGTGCGTGACCTCGATGACCGGAACCCCGGCGGCGTCCAGAGCCGCGACGATCGCGGCGACCTCGTCGGTGCTGAACTGGTGACGCTTGTGGTGGCTGCCGTCGCGCAGCGAGGTGTCGGTGATCCGCACGTCCCAGAATGCTTCGCTCATTTTGCGCCTCCAGCCTTCGCCGCGACCATCTCGCGGGCGATCTCTTCGCCCACCTTGGTGGCCGCGGCGGTCATGATGTCCAGGTTGCCCGCATACGGCGGCAGGTAATCCCCGGCGCCTTCGACCTCGACGAACGTGGTGACCACCGCGCGGCCACCGGAGTTCAGCGACGGCTCGTCGAACTGCGGCTCGTTGAGCAGCCGGTAGCCCGGCACGTAGGTCTGCACCTGCTCGACCACGCTGAGGATCGACTTGGTGATCGCGTCGCGGTCGACGTCCTCGGGGATCTGGCAGAAGATGGTGTCGCGCATGATCATCGGCGGGTCGGCCGGGTTCAAGATGATGATCGCCTTGCCCTTCTGGGCGCCGCCGATGGTCTGTACACCCGCCGAGGTGGTCTTGGTGAACTCGTCGATGTTGGCCCGGGTGCCCGGACCGGCCGACACGCTCGCGACGCTGGCCACGATCTCCGCATACGGCACGGTGCCGCCCTGCTCGGCCACCGCACGCGTCACGGCGTAGACGATCGGGATGGTGGCCTGGCCGCCGCAGGTGATCATGTTGACGTTCGGGGCGTTCACGTGCTCATGCAGGTTCGCCGGCGGGATCACCGCCGGGCCCACCGCGGCAGGGGTCAGGTCGATCGCCCGGATACCGGCGGCCTCGTACTTGGGCGCGTACGCCTTGTGCACGTAGGCGCTGGTGGCCTCGAAGACGAAGTCCGGCTTCTCGTCCTGCGCCAGCAGCCAGTCCGCCCCCTCGGCCGAGGTCTCCAGACCGAGCTTGCGCGCCCGGGCCAGACCCTCGGAATCCGGGTCGATACCGATCATCCAGCGCGGCTCCAGCCAGTCCGAGCGCAGCAGCTTGTACAGCAGGTCGGTGCTGATATTTCCCGACCCGACGATCGCGACACTTGCCTTGGATCCCATGGCGATCTCCTTCTATTTGAACGAAAGGTGCACCGGGCCGAGGTGATCGAATTCGGCGACGAATTCATCCCCCGGCCGGGCATCGATGGCGCGCGTGCACGAACCCGGCAACACGATGTCGCCGGCCTTGAGCCGGACACCGAAGCTCTCGACCTTGCGGGCCAGCCAGGCCACCGCGGTCACCGGGTTGCCCAGCACCGCGTCACTACGGCCCTCGGCAATCACTTCGCCATTGCATTTCAGCGTGGCGTTGATGTTCTTGACGTCGACGTCTCCCGGGGAGACCCGGCCCTTGCCGAGCACGAATCCGGCCGACGAGGCGTTGTCGGCGATGGTGTCGCAGAGCTTGATCTTCCAATCGGTGATCCGGGTGTCGATCAGCTCGATCGACGGCACCACTGCCTCGACGGCGGCCAGCACGTCGTCCTCGGTGCAGTCCGCACCGGGCAGGTCCGCGCCGAGGATGAAGCCGACCTCCACCTCGATCCGCGGATACAGGTAGTTGGCGGTGGGCACCGGGGCGTCTTCGAAAACCTGCATCTCGTTGAGCAGATGCCCGTAGTCGGGCTCGTCGACGCCCATCATCTGCTGCATCGCCAGCGAGGACAGGCCGACCTTGTGACCGACCACCCGGGCACCCTCGGCGATGCGCTGCCGGATGTTGATCAGCTGGATCTCGTAGGCGTCGACGACGTCGATGCCGGGGTGCGCCGTGGTCAACGGCGAGATGGGCACCCGGCTGCGTTCGGCTTGCGCCAAGTCGGCGGCGAGTTCGTCGCGGATCGCGGCGCTGAGCATCTTCGATGGTCCCCTCGGGTGGTGGTGAGCGGGTGAGAACATGCCGTTCAGCGGCAATTCTAGGACGGGTTCTACTTTTCGGCGCGGGCGGTCCGGACGCGACCGAAGCCGGTGGCACACGTACCACCGGCCCCGCGTCGGCGACGAACTACGACTTGCCGGTGTAGTCGACCTGCCAGTGCTTGATGCCGTTGAGCCAGCCCGACCGCAGCCGCTTCGGGCTCTCCAGCGGCCGCAGGTCCGGGATGTGGTCGGCGATCGCGTTGAACATCAGGCCGACGGTCATGCGCGCCAGGTGGGTACCGATGCAGTAGTGCGCACCGGTGCCGCCGAAGCCGACGTGCGGGTTGGGGTCGCGCAAGATGTTGAACTGCTGGGGGTTGTCGAACACCTCGGGGTCGAAGTTGGCGGCGCGGTAGAACATCACCACCCGCTGGCCTTCCTTGATCAAGGTGCCGTTGAGGTCGTGATCGCGGGTGGCGGTGCGCTGGAAGGACGTCACCGGAGTGGCCCAGCGGACCACCTCGTCGGCGGTGGTCTCCGGCCGCTGGGACTTGAACAGCTCCCACTGCTCGGGGAATTCGGTGAAGGCCATCATGCCCTGGGTGATCGAGTTGCGCGTGGTCTCGCTACCCGCGACTGCCAGCAGGATGATGAAGTAGCCCAGTTCGTCGTCGTTGAGCTTCTCGCCGTCGATGTCCGCCTCGATCAGCGTGGTCACGATGTCTTTCGCTGTGTCCCTGCCGGGACTTAGCCGCTTCTTCTCCGCCAGCTGCAGCCCGTAGGTGATGATCTCCAGCGCGGAGGCCGCCGGGTCGTAGTGGGAGTACTCCGGGTCGTCGTAGGACGTCATCTGGTTGGTCCACTCGAAGAGCTTGCCGCGGTCCTCCTGGGGTACCCCCATCAGACCGGCAATCGCCTGCAGCGGCAGCTCGGAGGCCACCTCCACCACGAAGTCACCCGAGCCGCGGGCGAGGGCCTCCTTGGCGATGGCCTGCGCACGCTGCTCGAGCTGATCGTGCAGCGGCAGGATGTGGCGCGGGGTGAAGCCGCGCGAGACGATCCGGCGCAACCGGGTGTGCCGCGGCGCGTCCTGGTTCAGCATCAGGATGCGCTGCGCATCGATCGCGTCGCGGGTGATGTCGTCGTTGAACCGCGGGATGGCGGTGTTGACCTCGCTGGAGAACACCTCGTCTAGCCGGGACACCTCTTTGACGTCCTCGTGGCGGGTGACGGCCCAGTAGCCGCCGTCGTTGAAACCGCCCACGCCGTCCGGCTGCTCGATCCACTTGATCGGCTCATTGGTGCGCAGCGCGGCAAGCTCCTGGTCCGGAATGCGTTCCGCGTAGATCTCGGGATCGGTCGGGTCGAAACCCACGGGACAACTGGGGATTGTGGGGCTGGCCACGATGTCAACTCCTTGCTGAAGGCGTGTGCAACACGACAGATACTAGTGCTAGTAAAACATGGTTCCGCCGCAGACGAAAGGCAGGAAAGGGTCCTCGCCGGTCACTAAACTGAAACGCG
Source organism: [Mycobacterium] zoologicum (assembly GCF_020172665.1). GTDB lineage: Bacteria > Actinomycetota > Actinomycetes > Mycobacteriales > Mycobacteriaceae > Mycobacterium > Mycobacterium zoologicum. The sequence goes on from NZ_CP083985.1 coordinate 3,926,450, forward strand.
TTCTACCGAATGGTAGATAAGGCCTGAGGCGGCCGTCCCGGCAGGCAACCGCAGGATAGCGCGCCGCCATCCGGGCTCCGCCGACGCCGATACCACCGGCCAACTAGCGCCCGGGCGGGGCAATTCTATAACGTGTTCTACATGGCCGAACAGGAGTACGACGTCGTCGTGGTCGGAAGCGGTGGCGCCGGAATGGTTGCCGCCCTGACCGCCGCCCACCAGGGTTTGTCAACCATCGTGATCGAGAAGGCCGCCCACTTCGGCGGTTCGACCGCCCGTTCCGGCGGTGGTGTGTGGATCCCCAACAACGAGGTGCTCAAGCGCGCCGGGGTCAAGGACGACGCCGAGGCCGCCCGCACCTACCTGCGCGCCATCATCGGCGACGTGGTCCCGGCCGAGAAGATCGACACCTACCTGCAGCGCGGGCCGGAGATGCTGTCGTTCGTACTGAAGAACTCGCCGCTGAAGATGTGCTGGGTTCCCGGCTATGCCGACTATTACCCGGAGCAGCCCGGCGGCAAGCCCACCGGCCGCTCGATCGAGCCGAAACCGTTCAACGCCAAGAAGCTCGGCACCGACATGGCGGGCCTGGAGCCGGCCTACGGCAAGGTTCCGCTGAATGTTGTTGTCATGCAGCAGGACTACGTCCGGCTCAACCAGCTCAAGCGCCACCCCCGCGGCGTGCTGCGCAGCCTGAAGGTGGGCGCCCGGACCATGTGGGCGCAGGCCACCGGCAAGAACCTGGTCGGGATGGGGCGCGCACTGATCGCACCGCTGCGTGTCGGCCTGCGCAACGCCGGGGTGCCGGTGCAGCTCAACACCGCACTGACCGACCTCTACGTCGAGGACGGCGTGGTGCGCGGGGTCTATGTCCGAGGTGCCGACGAATCCGCTGAGCCGCAGCTGATCCGGGCTCGCCGCGGGGTGATCCTGGCCAGTGGCGGTTTCGAGCACAACGAACAGATGCGGGTCAAGTACCAGCGCGCTCCGATCACCACCGAGTGGACCGTGGGGGCCAAGGCCAACACCGGCGAGGGAATCCTGGCCGGCGAAAAGCTCGGCGCCGCACTGGACATCATGGAGGACTCCTGGTGGGGCCCGACGGTGCCGCTGCCCGGCGCACCGTGGTTCGCCCTGTCCGAGCGCAACTCCCCCGGGTCGATCATCGTGAACATGTCCGGCAAGCGGTTCATGAACGAGTCGATGCCCTACGTCGAGGCCGTGCACCACATGTACGGCGGCGAGTACGGTCAGGGCGCCGGCCCCGGCGAGAACATCCCGGCCTGGCTGGTATTCGACCAGCGCTACCGCAACAACTTCATCTTCGCCGGATTGCAGCCCGGACAGCGCATTCCGAAGAAGTGGATGGATTCGGGCGTGATCGTCACCGCCGACACCCTCGAGGAGCTGGCGACCAAGACCGGGGTGCCGGCGGCGTCCCTGGTCGCGACCGTCGAGCGTTTCAACGAGTTCGCCCGCACCGGCGTGGACGAGGACTTCCACCGCGGTGAGAGCGCCTATGACCGCTACTACGGCGACCCGACGAACAAGCCCAACCCGAACCTGGGCCAGATCGCGCAGGGGCCGTTCTACGCGGCCAAGATGGTGCCCGGCGACCTGGGGACCAAGGGCGGGATCCGCACGGACGTCAACGGCCGCGCCCTGCGTGACGACAACAGCGTCATCGAAGGTCTTTACGCCGCGGGCAATGTCAGCGCCCCGGTGATGGGCCACACCTACCCGGGGCCGGGCGGCACCATCGGGCCAGCCATGACGTTCGGCTACCTGGCCGCTCTCGACATCGCCGGAAAGGCTTAGTTCATGCCGATCAATCTCGACAAGGCTCTCGGCGCCGAGTTCGGCGCGGTCGAATTCTCTTGGACCGCAACCAATGTGCAGCTCTACAACCTGGCGCTGGGCGCGGGGTCGGATCCGATGGACCCGCGTGAGCTGAGCTACGTCGTCGACGGCACCCCGCAGGTGCTACCGACATTCGGTTGCGTCGCGGCGTCGTTCAACGACGTCAACCCGCCGAAGGTCAGTTGGCCCGGCGTCGAGATCGACCTGGCCAAGATCCTGCACGCCTCGGAGAAGGTGACCGTCCCGGCGCCGCTGCCGGCCTCGGGCAGTGCTCGCGGCATCAGCCGGATCGTCGACGTCTGGGACAAGGGCAAGGCCGCGGTGGTGCTGCTGGAGACCACCGTCACCGGCACCGACGGCACCCTGCTGTGGACGCAGCAGCGGTCCATCTTCGCCCGCGGCGAGGGCGGCTTCGGCGGCGAGCGTGGACCTTCCACCGCCTCGGAGTTGCCGGACCGGGCACCGGATTTCGAGATCGACATGCCGGTCTCGCCGCAGCAGGCCCTGCTCTACCGGCTCTGCGGCGACCGCAACCCGCTGCACTCGGACCCGGGTTTTGCCGCGGCGGCCGGCTTCGACCGCCCGATTCTGCACGGCCTGTGCACCTACGGCATGACCTGCAAAGCGGTCGTGGACAACGTGCTCGGCGGCGATGCCGGTGCGGTGCGCTCGTTCGGCGCCCGGTTCGCCGGGATCGTCTTCCCGGGCGAGACCCTGCGGGCCCGGCTGTGGAAGGACGGTTCGCGGGTGGTGGGCACGGTGATCGCCCCCGGCCGCGACGACGCCGCCGTGCTCGGCGACGTGGAGCTGGTCTCGGCGTAGAGCGCACCCCCGCACTGCTGCGACCCGGCCGGACGCGACGCCGGCCACCCCTGGGTCACCTAATTGAAAATGACTTTCATCTTCGATATGGTGTGCGCCATGACCGCGCCGGTGTGGATGGCCTCTCCCCCAGAGGTGCATTCGGCGGCGCTGAGCACCGGCCCGGGGCCGGGGCCGCTGCTGTCGGCTGCCGCCGCGTGGTCGTCGCTGAGCCTGGAGTACACCGCGACCGCAGAGGCGTTGCGGGAATTGCTGGGGGCCACCCAGGCGGCGGCCTGGCAGGGCCCCAGCGCCGAGAGTTATCTCGCCGCGCATCTGCCCTATCTGGCCTGGTTGGCGACGGCCAGCGCTGACAGTGCCGCGCACGCGTCCCAGCACGAGACGGCGGCCGCGGCCTACGTCAGCGCGTTGGCGGTCATGCCCACCATGCCGGAATTGGCGGCCAACCATGCGGTCCACGGCGTACTGGTGGCGACCAATTTCTTCGGCATCAACACCATCCCGATCGCGCTCAACGAGGCCGACTACGTACGGATGTGGATCCAGGCCGCCACCGCCATGGCGAGCTATGAGGCCGTCTCCGGCGCGGCGGTGGCATCCGCCCCGCAACCCGCCGCGGCACCACCGATCGTCAACCATGACGAGGCCGATCACGATGACCACGACGGTCATGACCACGGCCACGATGACGACGGGATCCACGACGGCGATCTGGAGCCGACCGATCCGGAGTGGTGGAAGGACGTCTTCGGCGAGATGGGCGAGTGGACCCAGCTCATCATCAACGACCTGCTGACCAATCCGGCCGCACTGCTGACCGATCTCCCGGTCGTCATGGCCGACCTGACCTTCCACGCCAGCCAGCTCGCCGCCACCTTGAGCCAATTCGCTCCCGCGCTGCTTCAGCCGGCACTTGCCCTGGCGATCGGAAATCTGGGTTGGGCAGCGGGCTTGGCCGGGCTGGCCGGAATTCAGCCCGCCCCACCCGCACTCGTCTCCGGGGGCGCGGTCCCGGCGGAACCCGTGGCCGCACCGGGCTCGGCCGGCACGTCCGCGCCCGTTGCGAACACCACGACGGCACCGACCACCGCGCCTTCGGCGGCATCGGCACCGGCCTCCAGCGCCGCACCTGCCTCGGCCCCGCCCGCTGCTCCACCGGCCGGCTCAAGCCCGGCGTTCTTCCCGCCTTACGTGATCGGGCCCACCGGCACCGCCGGCCAGATCGGTGCCGTGGCCCGCAGTCGCGCGGCGAAGAAGGCATCGAATCCGGATGTGGCGGCCGAGGCGACGGCCGCTGCTGCGGCCGCGACTGCACGGGATCGGTCCCGGGCCCGGCGGCGCCTCGCCGCCCGCGGGCACGCGGACGAGGTCGTCTACGTCTACGCCGACAACACCCCCGGACCCGATACCTCGCCCCGCGCTTCTGCCGCCACCGCGGGTGGCCTGGGATTCCGGGGAGCGCACGCCCAGCCGGGTATGCCCGTGACGGGGTTGACGACGTTGGCGGCCGGCGGATTCGGTGGTGGGCCGACGGTTCCACTGCTGCCCGAGAGTTGGGGCGAGGGCGCCGGCGACTGAGCCGGTGGTCAGGGGATCAACGGCACGAGTTCGGCCAGCGCGTCGATCGCGCCGGGGAACATGTTCACCAGGTTGAGGCCGTTGAAGAAGATCGCCTCCGCCACGGGCGCAACCATGCCGAACCCGATTCCGAGTGGGATCAGCGCGGTGGCCGCGGCCAGCGCCTCCCCGATTCCGCCGAGTAGATCGCCGTCGGCGGCCCGCTCGGTGAGGAAACTAATCGCGACCGACGGCAACGTGGTCAGCAGGGCGTTGAAGGTGTCGGCGATCGGCAACAGGGTCGCATAGTCGTTGGACACATTGGCGATGAGCGCGTTGAAGATCTCGGTCGGCGACGAATCCCAGTTCACGTTCGACAGTGCGCCGGGGACGGCGTTCTGCAGCAGATCCAGGCCCACATGCAGGATCTGGCTCCATGACGGATCGGGGTCGCCGACAGTGCCGCCGACCACCCGGTAGACGGTCTCCAGCAGCGGCTGCAGCGCCGGGGTGTCCAGGATCGAGCCGAGCTGATAAGTGGCCGGGTCCTGTAAGTCGTTGATGGCGTTGCTGATTCCCTGCTGTACACCGTGGCCCAATGCGGTGGCGACGTCCGCCCAGTTGAGATCGGCGGGAAACAGCCCGAAGGTGGTCGGCGAGCTGGCGTCGGTGATCTGGCACCAACTGTCGCTGATGCAGCCGTAGCCCAGGTTGACCAGGATCGAGGTGGCCGGCGCCAGCAAATCGTAGAGGGGCTGGCCGATCACCGGCAGGAACTGCAACGGGGCCAGCAGCGGCAGGCTGTCCGCCGGAATCATGTAGTAGTTGGTCAACCCGCCGTCGGCGGTCGGCAACTCGATCGCATTCGCAATCTGCTCGGAGGTCAGGCCGAGGTAGCCGCCGTGCGAAAAGCCCATGCCGAGAAGGGCGTTGAAGTCCGCAAGGATGTTGAGAGGGTAACGCGGGAAGTCGGCGAAGCCGTCGTACTGGATCGTGTAGATGTCGGTCGGGTAGAGATCGGACGGAGTGGCACCACTGAACGTCAGGCCAAAACTGGGGATGGTGGGACTGGCGCCGTCGATGGGCACATTGAAGCGTTCCAGAATGCCGCCATCGGGGTTTGACGGGTTGCCGAGCATGACGAAGTGCACCAAATCGCTGGGCACACCCTGCGCGGCGAGCAGCGACATGGCCCGTGTCTCAACGGTTGCGCCCTGCGAGTAGGCGAAGACCACCACCGGGTTGGCCGCATCGACCTGCCCCCCGGCGATCTGCTGGGTGATGGCGTCGGCCAGAATCCGGCCACCCTGAGCGAACGACTCGTCGGTGGTGAGGTTCTTGATCCCGGTCAGCGGCCATAACGACTCGGGCGTGACGACGGGCTGCAACGTGCCGTCGAAGCCGCGCGGTGCCAGGTAGAAGGTGTTGGCGGCGTCCACGTATCCCGCAGGCGGAATCGGCAGGCCGCTGGCGCCCACGATCAGCGCGGTGCCGTGCCCCAGCGGGGAGTCCGCGTTGTCGAGCCCGGTAAGCCGAACCGCCCGCGCGGTCGAGTCCGGCGGTGCGGATCCCGCGGTGGGCGCCGCAGCCAACCCGGCGCCGGCCACGGCGACACCGACGACGACACAGATTCGCAGCAACCGATCCATCTCGACCTCCCGCACTCCCGCCTGCGGTTCACCCTGAATAAAACGGCACCGTAGCATTGCCGGACGACGGAAAGCAACGGTGGCGTAATATTTTGATCGTTATGGAATCGACCCGGCCGCGGCGCAAGTACTCGCCACGCCTGACGCGGGACCAGCGCCGCGAGCACTCGCTGGATGCCGCGCTGGAGGTGCTGCGCGGATGCGCGTTGCACGAATTGAGCATGGAGGCGGTGGCCGCCGCTGCCGAAGTCTCAAAACCCGTCCTGTACACCGCATTTCGTACCCGAGCCGAACTCGTCGATGCGCTGCTGAGGCGAGAACTCCAACACGGCATCGCCGAGGTTCGCGCAGCGATGCCGGCCGACCTGGCCACACTGGGACCGACCGGCGCCTACACCGCGACCATCGGCGCGTTTCTGCAGGCGGTGCTGAACAACCCGGCGCGCTGGCGGCTCATCCTGACCGTGCCGGACAGCGCACCACACGACTACCGCGACTCACTGCGCAGCTCACGGTCGGCCGTGCTGGCTCAATCCGAGGAACTGGCCCGCGCCGCAGCCGCTTTCATGCCGCAGCTGGCGCGACTGGACCCGGCTCTGCTCGGCCACACCATGCTGTCGTTCGCCGAGATGCTGGGCCGGCTGGCCGTCCGCGACCCACAGACCTACCCGCGCGAACGCCTCGAAGAGTTCGTCGCCACCGTGCTGTCGATGGTGCCCACCGACGACCTCACGCCCACCTCAACCCGCCGAGCGTGAAACCGGGTTCACGTTCGGCGGGAAGGCGGCACCTAACCCAGGATCAAACCCGACGTCGGCACGCCGGTGCCGGCCGTGACCAGCACATGCTCGACGTCGGGAACCTGGTTGACCGAGGTGCCGCGCAGCTGGCGCACGCCTTCGGCGATCCCGTTCATCCCGTGTACGTAGGCCTCGCCGAGCTGGCCGCCGTGGGTGTTGATCGGCAGCCGACCGCCGAGCTCGATGGCCCCGCCGGCGATGAAGTCCTTGGCCTCGCCGGGACCGCAGAATCCCAACTCCTCCAACTGGATCAGCGTGTACGGCGTGAAGTGGTCATAGAGCACCGCGGTCTGGATGTCGGCCGGCTTCAATCCGGACTGCGCCCACATCTGCCTGCCCACCAACCCCATCTCGGGCAATCCGAGCTCGTCGCGGTAGTAGGAGTACATGGTGAACTGGTCGGCCCCGGAACCCTGGGCGGCCGCCTCGATGATCGCCGGACGCTGCTTGAGGTCTCGCGCCCGCTCCGGGGTGGTGACCACGATCGCCACCCCGCCATCGGTCTCCTGGCAGCAGTCCAGCAGCCGCAACGGCTCAGCGATCCACCTCGAGTTCTGGTGATCCTCGATCGTGATCGGCTTGCCATAGAAGTGTGCCTTGGGGTTGGTCGCCGCGTGCTTGCGGTCGGCCACCGACACCACGCCGAAATCCGCACTGGTGGCGCCGTATTCGTGCATGTAGCGCCGGGCGATCATCGCCACCGACGCGGCGGGCGTACTCAGACCGTGCGGGTAGGACCAGCTGTACTCCACACCGCGGGAGTCCGCGGTGCCGGTCAGCGCGGTCATCACCTGGCCGAACCGGAACTCCGAACGCTCATTGAAGGCGCGGTAGGCGACAACGCATTCGGCCACGCCGGTGGCCACCGCCAGAGCCGCCTGCTGCACCGTCGCCGCCGCCGCACCGCCGCCGTAGCCGATCTGGGAGAAGAACTTCAGCTCACCGATTCCGGTGGCCCGCGCGACGGCGGTCTCCAGGTTCGAGTCCATGGTGAACGTGACCAGACCGTCGACATCGGACGGCTTCAGTCCGGCGTCGTCGAGGGCATCGAGCACCGCCTCGGCGGCCAGGCGCAGCTCACTGCGCCCGGATTCCTTCGAGAAGTCGGTCGCGCCGATACCGGCGATGGCTGCCTTGCCCGACAACATCACGCATCTCCGATTGTCAGTGTCGCCGTGGCGATCACGTGATCGCCAAGGCTGTTGTTACCGATCACTTTCACGGTTACCAGAGGTCCGTCCGCTGTGTTTTCCAGCGCCGTCACCTCACCACTGAAGGTGACCGTGTCGTAGGCGTACCACGGCACGCCCAGTCGCAGCCCGATCGAGCGGACCACGGCGTTCGAGCCGGCCCAGTCGGTGATGTAGCGCTGCACCAGGCCGGTGTCGGTGAGGATGTTGACGAAGATGTCCTTGGACCCCTTGGCCTGAGCCTTGTCGCGGTCGTGGTGCACATCCTGGTAGTCCCGGGTGGCGATCGCGGTGGACACGATGAACGTCGGGTCACCGTAGATCGCCAGCTCGGGCAGCTTGGTGCCCACCTGCACAGTCGGAGCGCTCATGCCCCGCCCCCTTCCACAGCCTCCCAGGCGTACAGCGTCCACGCCGGACCCACCTCGCTGGCGGGAAAATCGAGATAGGTTGCCCGAACCGGCATTCCGACCTTCACCGCTGAAGCGTCGACGCCGCGAAGCTCCCCGAGCATCCGCACCCCCTCCTCGAGTTCGACCAGTGCGATCACGAAAGGCACGCTGCGGCCGGGGACCTTGGGGGCATGGTGCACCACGTAGCTGAACACTGTGCCGTTGCCCGAGGAGACGACGTAGTCGGTCTCCTCGGTCTTGTCCTTCCACAGGGCCGGCACCGGCGGATGCTGCAGGCTGCCATCCGGGCGTTGCTGGATGCGCAGCTCGTGCGCGGCCACCCCGTCCCAGAAGTACTTCGAATCCCGCGACCACGACGGGCGCATCATCTTGTCGGGGTCGAGATCCTCCGGCACCTCGGCGGACTCGGCTCGGTCCTTCGGCAGGAACTTCAGGATGCGCCAGTTCATGTCGGCCACGCATTCCGCGTCTTCGCCGCCGTTCACCCACCACCGGATCTTCTGGGTGACGAAGTAGCCCTCACCCAGGCCGGTCTGCTTGGGGCCGACGATGTCGGTCACCTCAGCGGTGACGCTGACCTCTTCACCCGGCCGCAGGTAGCGGTGGTAGGTCTGCTCGCAATTGGTCGCCACCACTCCGACATAGCCTGCGCCGTCGAACAACTCCATGACCTTGCCCAGTGGGTCGTCGGCGGGGCGCTCGCCGCCCAGACCCATCATCGTCCACACCTGGATCATCGCCGGCGGTGCGACGATCCCGGGGTGGCCGGCGGCCTTGGCCGCCGCCTCCTCGGTGTAGATCGGGTTGGCGTCGCCGATCGCGTCGACCCAGTGCCGAATCATCGGCTGGTTCACCGGATCCCGGCCGGTGCGCGGCTCACTTCGGCCGGACGCCAGAATCTGTTCGATCCCGGAGGAAATGTCGCTCATCGCTCTCCTCGACTCATCGGGGCACCCGCGGGACTTTGAGGCCGGAAGCGGCGATCATCTCCCGCATCACCTCGTTGACGCCGCCGCCGAAGGTGATCACCAGGTTGCGCTTGGTCTGCACGTCCAGCCAGCGCAACAACTCCGCGGTCGCCGGGTCGGCCGGGTTGCCGTGGCAGCCGACGATCTCCTCGGCCAGCCGGCCGGCGTACTGGATGCGTTCGGTGCCGAACACCTTGGTGGCCGCGGCGTCGGCGACCTCGATGATCTCGCCTGCCGCGGCTACCTGCCAGTTCAGCAACTCGTTGATGCGGAACATGGCATGGATCTCGCCGAGGCCGCGCTTGACCGCGTCATGGCTGATCGGCCTGACGCCGTCGCCGCCGGGTGTGGTGGCCCAGGCGTGCACCTTGTCGTAGATGGCGCCGAACCGGCCGGCCGGACCGAGCATGACCCGCTCGTTGTTGAGCTGGGTGGTGATCAGCCGCCAGCCACCGTTCTCCTCGCCGACCAGCATGTCGGCGGGCACCCGGACGTCGTTGTAATAAGTCGCGTTGGTGTGGTGCGCGCCGTCGGACAGGATCATCGGGGTCCACGAGTAGCCCGGGTCCTTGGTGTCGACGATGAAGATCGAGATTCCCTTGTGCTTCACCGCGGTCGGGTCGGTGCGGGCCGCCAGCCAGATGTAGTCGGCGTCGTGCGCACCGGTGGTGAACACCTTCTGCCCATTGATGATGTAGTGGTCGCCGTCGCGAACCGCGGTAGTGCGCAACGACGCCAGGTCGGTGCCGGCCTCAGGTTCGGTGTAGCCGATCGCGAAATGCACTTCGCCGGCGAGGATCGCGGGCAGGAACTTCTTCTTCTGCGCCTCGTTGCCGTACACCTGCAGGGTCGGGCCGACGGTCTGCAGCGTCACCGCCGGCAGCGGGATGTCGGCGCGCTGCGCCTCGTTGACGAAGATCTGCTGCTCGATCGGTCCGAAGCCCAGACCGCCGAACTCCTTGGGCCAGCCGACACCGAGCTTGCCGTCACGGCCCATCCGCCGGATCACGTCCCGGTACGCGTTGCTGTGCCGGTCGGAGTCCATCGACTTGGCCTCGTCGGGCTTGATGAGGGTGGCGAAGTATTCGCGCAACTCGATTTGCAGCTTGCGCTGCTCGGGGGTCAGATCGACGAACATTGCGCTCCAAGGGTTTCGAGACGATTTGACCGGCCACCCAGTAGGCGGTTCAGGTCCTTGATCGAGGAGTAGTAGCGGTCCATCGGGTAGTCCACGTCCATCCCCATCCCGCCGTGCAGGTGGTGGCAGAGCTGCATCACCGGCGGCGCCTGCGAGGTGACCCAGTAACCGAGGACCGCGAGGTCGTCTTCGGTGTCCAGTCCGTTGGCCAGCCGCCACACCACCGACGTCGCCGCCAAAGTGAGTGTGCGCGAGACGATGTAGACCTCCGACAGCTGGGCGGCCACCGTCTGGAAGGTGGACAGTGGCCGGCCGAACTGCTCGCGGCTGCCGACGTAGTCGGCGGTGAGCCGCAGCGCTCCGGCCACCAGGCCGGACGCGAACGCCCCGATCATGGCCAGCGCCAGTTCGTTGACCCGGGACACGGTCGCGCCGTCGAGCACCGAGTCGACCTCGGCGTCGGTGAAGACCACCACGTACTCGTCGCTGTGGTTGGCGGTCGGCGTCTTGGTCAGCTGCACGCCGTCGGCCTTGGCCGAGATGACTGCCACCCCGGTGTCGGCGGTGACCAGGATCCACTCGGCCTGCTCTGCGTAGGCCACGCCGATCTTGGTGCCGGACAACCGGTTACTGGCCAACGTGACCGCGGGCCGCTCAGGCAGTGCCGCGGCGGGCTCGTCGAGCGCGGCCGTAAGCACCGCACCCTTGGCCACCCCGGCCAGGTAGCGGTCCTGCTGGGCGTCAGAGGCCAGGTCCAGCAGCGGAACCAGCCCGAGACCGAGCGTGGCCAGTGCGGGGCTGATGGTCCCGTGCCGGCCGATCTCGGTGAGCGCCGTGGCCACCTCGGACAGTCCGACGCCGTCACCACCGAGCCGCTCGGGCACCGCCAGCGCGGTCACTCCCCCGGCGACCAGCGCCTCCCAACTGTTGTCGCGGTCGAGCACCGACGTGACTACGTCGGCGACGGCCTGCTGTTCCGGATCGGGACTGAAGTCCACCCCAAAATCTCCTTGAATCTAGTGAGCCACCGGACATTTGCCGGTGTAGTCCATCTGCCAGTGCTTGATGCCGTTGAGCCATCCCGACCGCAACCGCTCCGGTGCGGCCAGCGGCCCCAGGTCCGGGACGTGGTCGGCCACCGCGTTGAAGATCAGGTCGATCGTCAGCCGGGCCAGGTGAGTGCCGATGCAGTAGTGCGCCCCGGTGCCGCCGAAGCCGACGTGCGGGTTGGGGTCGCGCAGGATGTTGAAACGCTGCGGCTCGTCGAACGCCTCCTCGTCGAAGTTGGCCGAGCGGTAGAACATCACCACCCGCTGCCCCTTCTTGATCTGCGCACCGGACAACTCGTAGTCCTCCAGGGCGGTGCGCTGGAAGCAGATCACCGGGGAGGCCCACCGCACGATCTCGTCCGCGGTGGTCTTGGGGCGCTCTTTCTTGAACAGCTCCCACTGGTCGGGGTGCTCGGAGAAGGCGATCATGCCATGGGTGATCGAGTTGCGAGTGGTCTCGTTGCCGGCCACCGCCAGCATCACCACGAAGAAGCCGAACTCGTCGTCGGAGAGTTTCTCGCCGTCGATGTCGGCGTTGATCAGCGTGGTGACGATGTCCTCACCCGGGTTCTCCGCCTTGGCCGCGGCCAGCTGCATGGCGTACTGGATCAATTCCACCGACGACATCTGCGGGTCGATGTCGGCGTACTCCGGGTCCTCGCTGCCGGTCATCTCGTTCGACCACTGGAACAGCTTGTCGCGGTCCTCCTGCGGCACCCCGAGCAGTCCGGCGATCGCCTGCAGCGGCAGCTCGCAGGACACCTGCTCGACGAAGTCGCCGGACCCGGCAGCGGCGGCCTCCTTGACGATCGACTGGGCCCGCTGGTGAAGTTCCTCTTGCAACCGGCCGATGGCCCGCGGCGTGAAGCCGCGCGAGATGATCCGGCGGAGCCGGGTGTGGTGCGGTGCGTCCATGTTGAGCATCACGAACCGCTGAACCTCGATGTTCTCCCGGGCCATGTCGTCGGGGAACCTGGGGATCACGCAGTTCTCGAAGCTGGAGAAGACGTCGCTGCGCAGCGAAACCTCTTTGACGTCAGCGAGTTTGGTGACGGCCCAGTAGCCGCCGTCGTTGAATCCGCCGCCCTTGCCGGGGGCCTGTTCGATCCAGCAGACGGGGGCCGATTTGCGCAGTTGCGCGAACTCCTGCTCGGGGATGCCCTTGGCGATCAGGTCCGGGTTGAGGAAGTCGAACCCGGGCGGCAGGGGCGCACTGGACATAGACGAACTCACCTTCTTCTCGATTGGAGTGCTCAGACCGCGGCAGACTTGCCGGTGTAGTCGACCTGCCAGTGCTTGATCCCGTTGAGCCAGCCCGACCGCAGGCGCTCCGGCTTGCTCAGCGGCGTGAGATCGGGGATGTGGTCGGCGATGGCGTTGAACATCAGGCCGACGGTCATGCGGGCCAAGTGGGTGCCGATGCAGTAGTGCGCCCCGGTTCCGCCGAAGCCGACGTGCGGGTTGGGGTCACGCAAGATGTTGAACTGCTGCGGGTTGTCGAACACCTCGGGATCGAAGTTGGCCGAACGGTAGAACATCACCACTCGCTGCCCCGCTTTGATGTTCACCCCGGACAGCTCGTGGTCGCGGGTGGCGGTGCGCTGGAACGAGGTCACCGGGGTGGCCCAGCGGACCACCTCGTCGGCGGTGGTCTCGGGGCGCTGGGCCTTGAAGATCTCCCACTGCTCAGGGTTCTCGGTGAACGCCATCATGCCCTGGGTGATCGAATTGCGAGTGGTCTCGCTGCCGGCCACCGCCAGCAGGATGATGAAGAAGCCGAGCTCGTCGTCGTTGAGCTTCTCGCCGTCGATGTCCGCCTCGATCAGCGTGGTGACGATGTCTTTGCCCGGGTTCTGCCGCTTGCCCTCAGCCAGTTGCAGGCCGTAGGCGATGATCTCCATCGACGAGGTGGCCGGGTCGTAGTGGGCGTACTCCGGGTCGTCGTACGAGGTCATCTGGTTGGTCCAGTTGAAGAGCTTGCCGCGGTCCTCCTGCGGCACCCCCATCAGCCCGGCGATGGCCTGCAGCGGCAACTCGGAGGCCACCTCCACCACGAAGTCACCCGAGCCGCGGGCCAGCGCCTCTTTCGCGATGCCCTGCGCGCGCTGCTCCAGCTCGTCGCGCAGCGGCAGGATGTGGCGCGGGGTGAAACCGCGCGAGACGATCCGGCGCAGCCGGGTATGCCGCGGCGCGTCCTGGTTGAGCATCAGCAGCCGGCCGACGTCGATGTTCTCCCGCTCGATGTCGTCGTTGTAGCGCGGGATGGCCCCGTTGATCTCGCTGGAGAAGACATCGTCGAGACGGGACACTTCTTTGACGTCGTGATGGCTGGTGATCGCCCAGTAGCCGCCGTCTTTGAAACCGCCGCTGCGGTCGTCCGGCTGCTCGATCCAGCTGATCGGTGCGCCGGCCCGCAGTTCGGCGAACTCCGCGTCCGGGAGTCGCTCGGCGTAGATCGCCGGGTCGGTGAGGTCGAACCCGGGCGGCAGCTTCACATTCGACATCGGCAGTCTCCTAATTGCAACGCGTTCTAGTAGCAGTAGAACATGGCCTCACCATAGAACAAAGGCCCCCAGCCATCGTCGCTTGTCAGACTAATGAAACGTGTTCTAGCCTGGCCGCATGGGTAATCCTGTCATCGTCGAAGCCACTCGCAGCCCCATCGGCAAACGTAACGGCTGGTTGTCCGGCCTGCACGCCACCGAACTTCTCGGGGCGGTGCAGAAGGCCTTGATCGCCAAGGCCGGGATCGACGCCGGCGAGGTGGAGCAGGTCATCGGCGGCTGCGTCACCCAGTTCGGGGAGCAGGGCAACAACGTCACCCGGCAGTCCTGGCTGGTCGCCGGGCTGCCCGAGCATGTCGGCGCCACCAGTGTCGACTGCCAGTGCGGCAGCGCGCAGCAGGCCAACCATCTGATCGCCGGGCTGATCTCCGTTGGCGCCATCGACGTCGGCATCGCCTGCGGTATCGAGGCGATGAGCCGCGTCCCGCTGGGCGCAAACGGCGGCGGCGCCCGCGCGGCGTCGTGGGACATCGACCTGCCCGACCAGTTCACCGCCGCCGAGCGGATCGCCAAGCGCCGCGGCATCACCCGCGCCGACGTGGACGCGCTCGGGCTGCGGTCCCAGGAGCGGGCCAAGCAGGCCTGGGCCGAAGGGCGGTTCGACCGGGAGATCTCCGCCATCTCGGCCCCGGTGATCGACGAGAACAAGCAGCCCACCGCCGAGCTGCACATGGTCAGCCGGGACCAGGGCCTGCGCGACACCACGATCGAAGGCCTGGCCAAGCTGAATCCGGTGATCGAGGGCGGCATCCACACCGCCGGCACCTCCTCGCAGATCTCCGACGGCGCGGCCGCGGTGCTCTGGATGGACGAGGACAAGGCCAAAGCCCTCGGTTTGCGACCGCGGGCCCGGATCATCAGCCAGGCCAACGTCGGCGCCGAGCCCTACTACCACCTGGACGGCCCGGTGCAGTCCACCGCCAAGGTGCTCGAGAAGGCCGGGATGAAGATGGGCGACATCGACCTGGTCGAGATCAACGAGGCGTTCGCCTCGGTGGTGCTGTCCTGGGCGGCGGTGCACAAGCCGGACATGGACCGGGTCAACGTCAACGGCGGGGCGATCGCGCTGGGTCACCCGGTGGGTTCCACCGGCAGCCGGCTGATCACCACCGCGCTGCACGAACTCGAGCGCAGCGACAAGTCGACCGCACTGATCACCATGTGTGCCGGCGGGGCGCTGTCCACCGGCACCATCATCGAGCGCATCTAGTGGCAGCCGTATCAGAAGCCGACCGCATCGCGGCCGCCCAGGCCTACATCGACGCGCTGGTCAGTCACGACTCCTCCGCGGTCCGGTTCACCGACGACTGCACCCGCATCGAGGTCGGCCTCAAGACAGGCTTCTCCGGTAAACACCTGCACCGCAGCCTGAATCGCGGGCCGCAGTTCAAGCTGATCTCGGCGGCCACGCTGCCGAAGTACAGCATCGACGGCGACGAGGTGCGGGCGGTCTACGACATCATCACCAAGCCGTCGCTGTTCGGGATGCGCGTCTGCTCGCATGTCGACGAGGTCTTCCGGATCCCGGCCGACAGCCCGGACGGCACCGCCGTCATCCACCACATCCGCGCCGGCATCCGTCCCTTCATCCAGCGTTAGAGTTGCCGACGTGACCACGCCAGAGAAGCCGAAGGCACTCGACTCGCCGATCACCGGCACCATCATCAAGTGGATGTCGCGGGCCAACACCGCGGCCTACAAGGTGACCGGCGGCCGGATCGGCGGCAAGTGGCGGATGGGCACCAAGCGATTCGGCGACGACGTTCCCGACGTCGGGATCCTCACCACCATCGGGCGCAAGACCGGCGAACCGCGTGAGACCCCGCTGCTGTTCCTGCGGGAAGGTGACCGGGTGATCCTGGTGGCCTCCCAGGGCGGGCGGTCCGGCCACCCGATGTGGTACCTGAACCTGCGGGCCAACCCGAAGGTGACCTTCCGGATCCGCAACGAGGTGCTGGCCCTGCGGAGCCGGGACGCGACCGAGGCCGAGCGCGCCGACTACTGGCCGAAGCTCGACGCGATGTACCCGGACTTCGCCAACTACCGTGCCTGGGCCGACCGGGAGATCGCGATCATCATCTGCGACCCCTAGGCGCCCGGGCCGTGGTGCCGGTCGGGGTCAGGCCCCGTAGACCGGCACCGGCGTCCGGGACTTGGCCAGCAGGTCGGTGACGACGGGCCCCAACTCGGCCGGGTCCCACTTGGCGCCCTTGTCGATCTCCGGCCCGTGCGCCCAGCCCTCGGCGACGCGGATCTTGCCGCCCTCGACCTCGAACACCTTGCCGGTGACCTCTTTTGACTCCACGCTGCCCAGCCAGACCACCAGCGGGCTGACGTTCTCCGCGGCCATGGTGTCGAACGCCGCGTCCTGGGTGGCCATCATCTCGGCGAAGACGGTCTCGGTCATGCGGGTACGGGCCGACGGCGCGATGGCGTTGGCGGTGACGCCGTAGCGGCCCATCTCGGCGGCGGCGACCAGGGTCAGCGCGGCGATGCCGGCCTTGGAGGCGCTGTAGGTGGCCTGCCCGACGCTGCCCTGCAGGCCGGCGCCCGAGCTGGTGTTGATGATGCGCGCATCGACGGTCTCGCCGGCCTTGGACTTGGCCCGCCAGTATGCCGCGGCGTGCTTCATGGTGGCGAAGTGGCCCTTGAGGTGCACCGCGGTGACGGCGTCGAATTCGTCTTCGGTGGCGTTGGCGAACATCCGGTCGCGAACGATGCCGGCGTTGTTCACCAGCACGTCGAGCGTGCCGTAGGTGTCGACAGCCTGCTTGATCAGAGCTTCGGCCTGGCCCCAGTCGGCTACGTTCGAGCCGTTGGCGACGGCTTCGCCGCCGGCGGCGACGATCTCGTCGACCACGTTCTGGGCGGCGCTGCCGCCGCCGGCCGGCGAGCCGTCCAGCCCGACGCCGATGTCGTTGACCACCACTCGGGCGCCCTCGGCGGCGAAGGCCAGCGCATGCTCCCGGCCGATTCCACCGCCCGCTCCGGTGACGATGACCACGCGGCCGTCAAGAAGTCCCATGAGTGCTGTCTCCTTTTTTTGGGGTCGACCTACTTGTTAGCGCTGGATGCGTTGAGGTAGGCGGGGTTCTCGCCGCCGCCGTGCACGGTAAGGCTGGCGCCACTGACATACGACGCCAGATCGGAGGCCAGAAATGCTGCCGTCCAACCGATTTCGGACGGCTTGGCCAGCCGGCCCAGCGGGACGGTGGCACCGACGGCGGCCACCGATTCGGCGTCACCGTAGAACAGTTCGGACTGCTCGGTCTCGACCATGCCGACCACGATCGAGTTCACCCGTACCTTCGGCGCCCATTCGACGGCCAGTGACGTGGTGAGGCTGTCCACCCCGGCCTTGGCCGCGCCGTAGGCAGCGGTGCCCGGCGACGGGCGCCGGCCGCTGACGCTGGTGATGTTGACGATCGAGCCGCCGGTGTCCTGGGTCTGCATGGCCGCGTTGGCGTGCGTCGACACGTACAGGGCGCTGAGCAGATTCAGTTCGATGATCTTGCGGCTGAAGTTGGCCGAGGCGTCGGCGGCCAACGCGAACGGCGAGCCACCGGCGTTGTTGACCACCGTGTCGATCCGGCCGTGCGTGGCCACGATCGCCTCGACCATGCCGCGGACCGCGTCGTCGTCGCGGACGTCGCAGGAATGGAACTCGTACGGCAGGCCCGCTGGGTTTGGGGCGGGCCGTCGTGCGCACGTCACGACCGTTGCGCCCTGATCGGCGAACACCTTGCTGATGCCGGCACCGACCCCTCGAACGCCACCGGTCACCAGGACCACCTTGCCGGTCAATCCCAGGTTGATCGCCTCATGCACTGTGCTAGCGTACCAAGCAAGTGCTTGCTCAGGAACCACGGCCCCGAAACGACAGGGAAAGCGCAGGATTTTTAAAATGCCAATCGCTCAAAACACCGTCGAGCCGGGGATCGTCGCGGTCACCGTCGACTTCCCGCCGGTCAACGCCCTGCCCTCGCGGGCCTGGTTCGAACTGGGCGAGGTCATCACCGCCGCCGGCAACGACATGTCCACCCACGTGGTGATCCTGCGGGCCGAAGGTCGCGGCTTCAACGCCGGCGTCGACATCAAGGAGATGCAGAACACCGAGGGCTTCACCGCACTGATCGACGCCAACCGCGGCTGCTTCGCCGCGTTCAAGGCCGTCTACGAGTGCGCGGTGCCGGTGATCGCCGCAGTCAACGGCTTCTGCGTGGGCGGGGGCATCGGCCTGGTCGGCAACGCCGACGTCATCGTCGCCTCCGACGACGCCAAGTTCGGCCTGCCGGAGGTGGAGCGCGGCGCCCTGGGCGCGGCCACCCACCTGTCCCGGCTGGTGCCGCAGCACATGATGCGCCGGCTGTTCTACACCGCAGCCACGGTCCCCGCCTCGGTCCTGGCCGACTACGGGTCGGTGCACGAGGTTGTGCCGCGCGCCGAGCTGGACGAGGCCGCGCTGCGGGTGGCCCGCGACATCGCGTCCAAGGACACCCGGGTGATCCGGGCCGCCAAGGAGGCGCTGAACCTCATTGACGTACAGAAGGTCAACTCCAGCTACCGGATGGAGCAGGGCTTCACCTTCGAACTCAACCTCTCCGGTGTGGCCGACGAGCACCGCGACTCCTTCGCCGGTACCGAGAAGGGCGCCAAGAAATGAGCAAGCTGACCACCCTGGATGAGGCCGTCGCCGAGCTGCGCGACGGCATGACGATCGGCATCGGCGGCTGGGGCTCCCGGCGTAAGCCGATGGCGTTCGTCCGCGCCATCCTGCGCACCGGAGTCAAGGACCTGACCGTGGTCAGCTACGGCGGACCGGACCTGGGACTGCTGTGCTCTGCGGGCAAGGTGCGGCGGGCCTACTACGGCTTCGTCTCGCTGGACTCCCCGCCGTTCTACGACCCGTGGTTCTCCAAGGCCCGCACCACCGGCGCGATCGAGGCCCGCGAGATGGACGAGGGGATGCTGCGCTGCGGGCTGCAGGCCGCTGCTCAGCGGCTGCCGTTCCTGCCGATCCGCGCCGGGCTGGGCAGCTCGGTGATCGACTTCTGGGAGGGCGAACTCAAGACGGTGGTGTCGCCGTATCCCGTTGAGGGAGGCCATGAAACCCTGGTCGCGATGCCGGCGCTGAACCTGGACGCCGCGTTCGTGCACATGAACCTCGGCGACGAGCGCGGCAACGCCGCCTACACCGGGATCGACCCGTACTTCGACGACCTGTTCCTGATGTCGGCGCAGCGCCGGTTCCTGTCGGTGGAGAAGATCGTGTCCACCGAGGAACTGGTCGCCACGGCGTCGCCGCAGACTCAGGTGATCAACCGGATGATGGTGGACAAGGTGGTGAAGGCCCCGAACGGAGCCCACTTCACCATCGGCGCAGCCGATTACGGGCGCGACGAGAAATTCCAGCGGCACTACGCCGAAGCCGCCCGCTCCGATGAGACCTGGGCGGAGTTCAAGGCCACCTACCTGTCCGGCAGCGAAGACGACTACCAGGCTGCGGTCAAGAAGTTCGAAGCGGAGGCGCAAGCATGACCGACTCACCCACTCGCGCGGAGATCTGCGCCGTCGCCTGCGCCGAGTTGTTCCGCGACGCCGGCGAGATCATGGCCTCACCGATGGCCACGGTGCCGTCGGTGGGCGCCCGCCTTGCCAAGCTGACCTTCTCCCCCGACCTGGTGCTCACCGACGGGGAAGCCCGCATCCTGGCCGACACCCCGGCGATCGGCAAGGTCGGAGCGCTGGAGGGCTGGATGCCGTTCAACCGGGTCTTCGAGACCCTGTCGTGGGGCCGGCGCCATGTGATCATGGGTGCCAACCAGATCGACCGCTACGGCAACCAGAACCTGTCGGCGTTCGGTGCGCTGCAGCAGCCGACCCGGCAGATGTTCGGGGTCCGCGGGGCGCCGGGCAACACCATCAACCACACCACCAGTTACTGGGTGGGCGCACATTCGTCGCGGGTGTTCTGCGAGGCCGTCGACATCGTCTGCGGCATCGGCTACGACAAGGTGGACCCGGCCAACCCGGCGTTCCGGTTCTTCAACCTGGGCGGGGTGGTGACCAACCTCGGCGTGTTCGACTTCGGCGGCCCCTCGCATCAGATGCGTGCGGTCTCGCTGCACCCGGGAGTTTCGGCTGCTGAGGTCACCGAGAACACCACGTTCGAGATTCACGGGCTGGCCGACGCCGCCGTGACCCGGCTGCCCGAGGTCGAGGAGCTGCGGCTGATCCGCGAGGTCATCGACCCGAAGTCATTGCGGGACAAAGAGGTACGGGCGTGAGCCGCATCAAGACCCCGCTGACCGAGCTGGTCGGTATCGAGCATCCGGTGGTGCAGACCGGGATGGGCTGGGTCGCGGGCGCCCGGCTGGTGTCGGCCACCGCCAACGCCGGGGGCTTGGGCATCCTGGCGTCGGCGACCATGACCATCGACGAGTTGGCCACCGCGATCTCCAAGGTGAAGGCGGCCACCGACAAGCCGTTCGGGGTGAACATCCGCGCCGACGGCGCCGACGCCGGCGACCGGGTGGACCTGATGATCCGCGAAGGCGTCAAGGTGGCGTCGTTCGCACTGGCCCCCAAGGCCGAGCTGATCGCCAAGCTCAAAGAGGCCGGCTCGGTGGTGATCCCGTCGGTCGGCGCGGCCAAGCACGCCAAGAAGGTGGCGTCCTGGGGCGCCGACGCGGTGATCGTGCAGGGCGGCGAGGGTGGCGGACACACCGGCCCGGTGGCCACCACGCTGCTGCTACCGTCGGTGCTCGATGCGGTCGCCGGTGCCGGCGTGCAGGTGATCGCCGCCGGTGGCTTCTTCGACGGCCGCGGCCTGGCCGCAGCGCTGTCCTACGGCGCCACCGGTGTTGCGATGGGCACCCGGTTCCTGCTGACCAGCGATTCCACCGTTCCCGACTCGGTCAAGCAGCGCTACCTGGCCGCCGACCTCAGTGGCACCGTGGTGTCCACCCGGGTCGACGGCATGCCGCACCGGGTGCTGCGCACCGAACTGGTGAACAAGCTGGAAAGTGGTTCGCGGGCACGCGGTTTCAGCGCCGCCATCCGCAACGCCGCCAAGTTCAAGAAGATGTCTGGCATGAGTTGGCCGACCATGGTGCGTGACGGTCTGGCGATGCGGCACGGCAAGGAGCTCACCTGGTCGCAGGTGCTGATGGCCGCCAACACCCCGATGCTGCTGAAAGCCGGTCTGGTGGAGGGCAACACCGAAGCGGGTGTACTCGCGTCGGGCCAGGTGGCCGGCATCCTGGACAGCCTGCCGTCGTGTGCCGAGCTGATCACCTCGATCGTCGACGAAGCGGTCGAGCACCTGCGCAGCGCCAACTCCTTCGTCATCTAACCCCGAGACGGAATTTCACGACGCGACACGCGGGGCCACCGTCGTGAGATTCCGTCTCGTGCGGCGACCAGGCCAGCCGGCGGCGTACATCGCATCCTCCACCCGGCCGATCAGCGTCGCTCTCCGATAACGCAGCATCTCGGCGCTGACCCGGATGATCACCCAGCCCTGCTCGGCGAGCGCCACCTGACGGTCGATGTCGTGTTGGCGCTGTTTCGGATCTGCCCAGTGTTGCGAACCGTCGTATTCGATCCCGACCTTGAATTGCGGGTATCCCATGTCGAGTCGCGCCACGAATTCTCCGTAGCTGTCGCGCACCACGATCTGGGTCTCCGGCCGCGGCAGCCCTGCGTCGATCAGCGCCAACCGGGTGCCACTCTCCTGGGGCGATTCGGCCCCGGCGTCCATCAGCGGCAGGATTCGCCGCAACCGGTTCAGGTCACGTGCGCCGGAGTGTGCGGCCATGACGGCTTCGACGTCATCGACGGAAATGCCGGTGGTGTTGGCCAACGCGTCAAGCCGCTGTACGCCGGCCAGTCGCGACCGGGTTCGCCGTCCGATGTCGAACGCCGTCCGGGCCGGGCTGGTGACCCTGATCCCGTCGATGGTCATCGCCTCATCCGGCGTCAACGTGTCGTCGTACACCACAAGCTTCGGCGGTGTCTTGTGGTTGCCGAACACCAACTCAGCGTCCAGGACGGGGCTCACCCACTTGGCACCCAGCACCGCCGCTGCGGAGTTCCCGGCGACTATGCCGCGGCGCCGCGACCAGAGCCACGCCGCCTTCGCCCGCTGTCCCGCGCTGAGCTCGATGCCCCACGGGGCGTAGACGCCTGGGTAGACCGGCTGGTAAAGCGTCCGCATGGTCCGCTCTGGAATCATCTTGGCGGCCAGCGCCTCCTGCCCCAGAAATGGCCATGCCAATTCGTCCATGGCCGAAGCGTGCCGGAGACATCCGATACGCGCGTTCGCCTATCCACAGGGCGCCGAGACGGAATCTCACGACGCGACACGCGGGGCCACCGTCGTGAGATTCCTTCTCGGCGCGGGGGTTACGCCTCCACGACCATCAGGGTGTGCCCGGTCGGGTCGCGGAACCAGAACATCGGCGGGACGGGCTCGCCCATCCGCGCCACCTGGGCGTCGACGTCGATTCCGAGGTCGCGCATCGCGGCATGGGTGGCGTCGATGTCGGAAGTGGTCAGCGTGATGCCGGTGACGGCCGGAACCACCGGGCCACTGTCCGGCGGCGGCGGCGCGAGCGCGATGCCGGTGTTGCCGGTCGGCGGGTAGACCTCGATCCAGCGGTGGCCGCCGTGGAACGGCGTGTCGGTGCGCTTCTCGAAGCCGAGCGACTCATAGAACGCCACCGCGGTGTCCTGGTCGGGCGTCGGCACGCACACCAGGCTGATGGTGGACAGGCCGGTCTTGGTGGTGATCATCTCTCTCCTTCGCGGTTGGGGTTTTCTAGGTTCCGTACGCCTGGGCGATCTCCTGCGAGGTCGCCCAGCCGCTGTAGGTGGGGCGCTGCGGCCAGCCGTCGGGCGAGTCCTGCCATTCCTCTTGGCGGCCGTAGGGCAGCACGTCGAGCAGCGGGAACGAGTGGCTGAGCTGTTCGATTCCACGGCCGGTGGTGTGCCAGGTGCGGTAGACCTTGTCGCCCCGGCGCAGAAAGACACTCAAGCCGAAGCCGCCTCCCGGCGGGGCGTCCATGTCAGCGCCGAACGGACTGTCGGCAGTGGAGTACCAGGTCATCTTGTTGCCGACCCGGCGCTTATAGTCGGCCGCTTCGGACATCGATCCCTGGGTGACGATCACGAATCGCGCGTCGTAGGCATCCAGGAACTCCAGCCGGGTGAATTGCGAGCTGAACCCGGTGCATCCCGGGCACTGCCACTCCTGGCCCGGGGTCCACATGTGGTGGTAGACGATCAGCTGACGCTTCCCGTCGAAGACGTCGGTCAGCCGGATCGGCCCGCCCTCGCCTTCGAGCACGTAGTCGGGCAGTTCGACCATCGGCAGACGGCGGCGCTGCGCGGCGATCGCATCGAGTTCAGCGGTGGCGGCCTTCTCACGAACGCGCAGCGCGTCCAATTCTTCTCGCCAGGTCGTCTCGTCCACGATCGGCGGCATACCCGAGATCAGCGTCATGACAAACTCCCCATTCATATGTGCACGGCGTACACATTGGATATGTTCACACCGTACACTTACACCTCAGGGAGCTGTCAACCCATGACGAAGACCGGTTATCACCACGGCGATCTGCGGGCCGCGCTGATCGAAGCCGGCCTACAGCTGACCCGCACCGGCGGCCCGGACGCCCTGACCATCCGAGCGGCCACCCGCCGCGCCGGGGTGTCACCCAACGCCGCGTACCGCCACTTCGCCGATCGCGAAGCGCTGTTGGGAGCGGTGGCGCTGGCCATCCAGGAGATGATGGCCGCTCGCATGCTCGCACCGGCCCAGCAACGCGGTTCCGCACAGTCGCGGGCTCGCAAGCGGTTACGCGCGGTCGGCCTGGGCTACATCGACTTCGCCCTGGAAGAGCCCGGCTGGTTCACCGTGGCGTTCTTCATCGGTTCAGCGAACCTCGACACAGGAACCGCGAACGACAGTGTCGCGCCGCCGTTTCGCGCTCTGGTGGATGCCCTCGATGCAATGGCGGAAGCCGGTGTCCTGCAGCCAGATCAGCGTGCCGGAGCCGAATGGCCGTGCTGGTCAGCGGTGCACGGTTTCGCCGAACTGGCCCTGCGCGGGCCGTTGCACGGCACCCCCCGCCAGGACCTACAGGCACTGGCGCACAGCACGGTCGACTGCGTCATCGCCGGGCTGGCGCAGTGATCAGTCGGTGCCGAGAGGCAGGTGGAGTCCGTTGCCGACCGCAAGCACGAATGCGGTCATGTCATCAATGAGGTCCTCGATCGACCGCGACGTGTCACCGGATTCCAGGAAGTCCACGATCAGCTCGAACACACCTCCGACCGCCGCAACCGCCATCACGCGATAGTCGACGTTCGCACCGGCCGGCGCGATGCTGCGCCAGTACGACTCAACGAACCTGGCGGCCCACCCGCGGTTCGCCCGCCGCTGGGATTCGACCCGTGGCGAGATGCCGGTGCATTCCCGGAACGCCACCACACCCACCCGGGCATCATCGACGAAGGCGTGGGTCATCGCCGACAAGACCCGCTGGACGGTTGTCGATTGCGGCTCGCCGGTGGGAACCGCCGCCAACTCGTCCTCGACCAGTCCCTCGATACGAGCGGCGGTCTCCTGCATCAGCGCGAGGTAACAGTCTTCCTTGCTCTCGAACAGCTCGTAGAACGCCTTGTTGCCCACGTATGCCGTCTGGCAGATCTGCTCAATCGAGGTGTTGACGTAGCCCAACTGCGCAAACAGCTCGAACGCCGCGGTCAAGAGCTGGTCGCGGCGCTGGGCACGTCGCTGGTCGGCGTCCAAACCACGGATCCGGCGCCCACCATTGGCCGTCGCGGTAACTCCCATAGGCCGGAAGCTTAATCGCCGAGGCGCTCAATGATGGTGACGTTGGCCGTTCCGCCGCCCTCGCACATCGTCTGAAGTCCGTAGCGGCCGCCGGTGCGCTCCAGTTCGTTGAGCATGGTGGTGAACAGTTTTGCACCGGTCGCACCCAACGGGTGTCCCAAAGCGATCGCACCGCCGTTCGGGTTGACCTTCGCCGGGTCAATCGGGAATTCCTTCATCCACGCCTGCACCACCGACGCGAAGGCCTCGTTGATCTCCACGACGTCGATGTCGTCGATGCTCAGGCCGGTCTTCTCCAGCGCGTACCGGGTGGCCGGGATCGGACCGGTCAGCATGATCACCGGGTCATCACCGCGGGCGCTGATGTGGTGGATACGGGCGCGGGGTTTGAGGCCGTGGTCCCGCACTGCGCTTTCTGAGGCGAGCAGCACCGCCGCCGACCCGTCACAGATCTGACTGGAGACCGCGGCGGTCAGCCGGCCGCCCTCGACCAGCGTCTTGAGCGAGGCCATCTTCTCCAGCGTGGACTCACGCGGGCACTCGTCGACCCGGAAACCGTCGACCGGGATGATCTCGTTGTCGAAACGGCCCTCGGCGATCGCGGCGAACGCCCGCTGGTGGCTCTGTAGGGCGAAACGCTCCATGTCCTCGCGGGAGATGTCCCAGCGTTCGGCGATCATCTCGGCGCCGCGGAACTGCGAGACCTCCTCGTCGCCGTAACGCTCCAGCCACTTCTTCGACTCGTTGGTGGGCGAGGTGAAGCCGAACTGCTCGCCGACGACCATCGCCGAGGAGATCGGGATCCAGCTCATGTTCTGCACGCCGCCGGCGACGATCAGGTCCGCGGTGCGGCTCATGATGGCCTGCGCGCCAAAGGAGATCGCCTGCTGGCTGGAACCGCACTGCCGGTCGACGGTGACACCCGGAACGCCCTCGGGGTAACCGGCGGCCAGCCAGGCCAACCGGCCGATGTTGCCGGCCTGGCCGCCGATGGCGTCCACGCAACCGGTGATGACGTCGTCGACCGCGGCCGGGTCGACGCCGACTCGGTCCAGCAGGCCGCGGAATGCCAACGCGCCCAAGTCGATCGGGTGAATGCCGGCCAGCGATCCGTTGCGCTTGCCGACGGCGGTGCGAACGGCGTCGATGACATACGCTTGCGAAACCTGTGCGGCCATTTCAGACTCCTTCTGTGGTGATTCCGCCGAGAACGATGGCGAGGTACTGTTTGCCGACTTGTTCGGCGGTGAGGGTTCCCCCGGGCCGGTACCAGCGCACCGACACCCAGGTGGTGTCACGGATGAAGCGATAGACCAGGTCGACGTCGAGGTCGGGCCGGAAGTAGCCCTCGGCAACACCCTGCTGCAGCACGTCGACCCACATCTTGCGTTGCTGGCGGTTGCGTTCGTCGACGTAGGAGAAGCGCTCCTGGTCCGACAACCGCTTGGCTTCGTCCTGGTAGATGACGACCTGGGCGTGCCGGTGCTCGATCGCGTCGAACGAGGCCAAGAACAACCCGGTGAGCCGGTCCAGCGGATTGGCGTGAGTGTCGATGATCTGCTGATAGCGGTCGAACAACCAGTCCAGGAAGTCGCGCAACACCTCGTCGACCATCGCCTCCTTGGAGGCGAAGTGGTGATACAGGCTGCCGGACAGAATCCCTGCGGCGTCGGCGATGTCGCGCACCGTGGTGGCGTGAAGGCCACGCTCGGCGATCATCTCCGCGGCCAGGTTCAGGAGTTCGTCACGACGCGTCATGGCATCAGGCCCGCTGGCTGGAAACCGAGATGACCTCGCCGGTCAGGTAACTGGAGTAGTCGCTGGCAAGGAACGCGATGGTGGTGGCGATCTCCCACGGCTCGGCGGCCCGGCCGAAGGCCTCGCCCTCGGCCAACCGGTCCAGCAGTTCGGCGGAGCTGGTCTTCTCCAGGAACTTGTGCCGGGCGATCGACGGCGAGACGGCGTTGATACGCACGCCGTAGTCGACGGCCTCGATCGCGCTGCAGCGGGTCAGCGCCATCACGCCGGCCTTGGCTGCGGCGTAGTGCGACTGGGAATGCTGTGCACGCCAACCCAACACACTGGCGTTGTTGACGATCACTCCGCCGTGGTCCGCGCCCCGGAAGTACCGCAGCGCGGCGCGGGTCGCCCGCATCACCGAGGTGAGCGTGACGTCCAGGACGCGGTCCCACTCGTCGTCGGTCATGTCGATGACCGGGGTCTGCCCGCCCAGGCCGGCGTTGTTGACCAGCACGTCGAGCCGGCCCATCTTCGCCACGGCCTCGTCGAACAGCGCGTCCACCGCAGCGG
Source organism: [Mycobacterium] zoologicum (assembly GCF_020172665.1). GTDB lineage: Bacteria > Actinomycetota > Actinomycetes > Mycobacteriales > Mycobacteriaceae > Mycobacterium > Mycobacterium zoologicum. Next base: position 3,953,631 of record NZ_CP083985.1, read on the forward strand.
TGGAGGTGACGTCGCAGACGACCGCCTCCACCCGGCCCAGTCCGAGGGCGGCCAGTTCGTCGCGGGTCTCGGTCAGGCGGCGCTCGTGGTAGTCGGAGACGACGACGTCGGCGCCCTCGAGCAGCGCACGCCGCGCGGTGGTGGAGCCGATGCCGGTGCCGGCGGCGGCGGTGACCAGCACGGTCTTGCCCTTGAGCAGTCCGTGGCCGGCGATCTCCTCCGGCGCTTGCGTCAGGTTCATCCCTTTGCCTCTCGGGGTAGGCCGAGAACCCGCTCGGCGATGATGTTGCGCTGAATCTCGTTGGACCCGCCGTAGATGGTGTCGCTGCGGGTGAACAGGTAGAGCCGCTGCCACTCGTCGAACTCGCCGTCGGCCAGCACCATCGAGTCCCGCCCGATCACGTCCATGGCGAGCTCACCCAGGTCGCGATGCCAGTTGGCCCACAACAGTTTTGACACATTGTCCTGGCCGGGTTGTTCGACGTCCATGGTGGCCATCGCATAAGACCGCATCGACCGAAGGCCCACCCAGGACCGGGTCAGCCGTTCGGCGATGAGCGGGTCCTGCGCGGCGCCGTTGCGCGCCGCGAGCTCGGCCAGCGCGGAAAGCTCACGCGCGTAACGGATCTGCTGACCCAGGGTGGACACGCCGCGCTCGAAGGTGAGCGTGCCCATCGCGACCTTCCAGCCGTCGCCGGGCTCGCCCACCACCAGGTCGGCGTCGGTGCGCGCGTCGTCGAAGAACACCTCGTTGAACTCCGAGGTGCCGGTGAGCTGCACGATGGGGCGGATCTCGACACCCGGCTGGTCCAGCGGCACCAGCAGATAGGACAGCCCGTTGTGCCGCTTGGAGCCCTTCTCGGTGCGGGCCACCACGAAGCACCACTGCGACAGGTGCGCCAGTGACGTCCAGACCTTCTGGCCGTTGATCACCCAGGCATCGCCGTCGAGCACCGCGGTGGTGGCGACGTTGGCCAGGTCGCTGCCGGCGCCGGGCTCGGAATAGCCCTGGCACCACAACTCGGTGACATTGCGAATGCCCGGCAGGAAGCGCTGCTGCTGTTCGGGGGTGCCGAACGCGATCAGCGTCGGGCCGAGCAACTCCTCGCCGAGGTGGTTGACCTTGTCCGGCGCGTCGGCGCGGGCGTATTCCTCGTAGAACGCCACCCGGTGCGCCACCGACAGACCGCGCCCGCCGTGTTCGACCGGCCAGCCCAGGCAGGTCAGCCCGGCGTCGGCCAGATGGCGGTTCCACGCGGCGCGTTCCTCGAACGCCTCGTGTTCGCGGCCCGGGCCGCCGAGGCCCTTGAGCTTGGCGAACTCGCCGACCAGGTTGTCTGCCAGCCATGCGCGGACCTCGGCCCGGAACTCCTCGACTGCTTGCACCCCTGTAGGCTAACCTACCAAGCACTTGCTCGGCTACGAGCCCGCGAACCCTGGGAGTCCCGAATGTTCAGCCACCCGCGGACCACGCCTGCGGCCCTGGACCACATCGCGCGTGAGCTCCCCGACCATGCTGCGCTGCTCACCGACGAAATCGGCCTCACCTACGGCCAGCTGCGCGACGAGGTGCGCCGGGTCGCCGCCGCACTGATCGCCCTCGGAGTCCAGCCCGGCGACCGGGTCGCGCTGTGGTCGCCGAACACCTGGCACTGGGTCGTCACCTGCCTGGGAACCCACTACGCCGGCGGCGTGCTGGTGCCACTGAACACCCGCTACACCGCATCGGAGGCCACCGACATCCTGGCCCGCAGCAAAGCCAAGGTGCTGGTCGGTATGGGCCGGTTCCTCAAAGCCGACCGGCTGGCCGAGCTGGACCGCGCCGAACTGCCCGACCTGCAGCACGTCGTCCGGGTGCCCATCGAAGCCGAAGACGGTAACTGGGACGACTTCGTCGCCGCAGGGGCCGCGGTGCCGGCCGCCGAAATCGATGCGCGCGCTGCCGCGGTCGGCCCCGACGACCTGTCCGACATCCTGTTCACCTCCGGCACCACCGGCCGCAGCAAAGGTGTGCTGTGCGCGCACCGGCAGTCGCTGGCCGGGCCGGCGGCCTGGGCCGCGTGCGGGCAGATGACCGCCGACGACCGCTACCTGTGCATCAACCCGTTCTTCCACAACTTCGGCTACAAGGCCGGCATCCTGGCCTGCCTGCAGACCGGGGCCACCCTGATCCCGCAGCTGACCTTCGACCCGGCCGGGGCGCTGCGCGCCATCGAGCAGCACAAGATCACCGTGCTGCCTGGACCGCCGACCATCTACCAGACCCTGCTCGATCACCCCGAACGCGACAATCACGACCTTTCCTCGCTGCGCTTCGCGGTGACCGGGGCGGCCACCGTGCCGGTGGTGCTGATCGAGCGGATGCAGACCGAGCTCGACATCGACATCGTCCTGACCGCGTACGGCCTCACCGAGTCCGGCGGGTTCGGCACCATGTGCCGGGCCGACGACGACGCCGTCACCGTCGCCACCACCTGCGGGCGCCCGATCGGCGACTTCGAGCTGCGAATCGATGGACCCGACTCCGGTGAGGTGCTGCTGCGCAGCGACAACATCATGCTCGGCTACCTCGACGACTCCGAGGCCACCGCGGCGGCGATCGACGCCGACGGTTGGCTGCACACCGGCGACGTCGGCACCGTGGATGCCGCCGGAAACCTGCGGATCACCGACCGGCTCAAGGACATGTACATCTGCGGCGGCTTCAACGTCTACCCCGCCGAGATCGAGCAGGTGCTCGCCCGCCTCGACGGGGTGGCTGACGCCGCGGTGATCGGGATCCCCGACGAGCGACTGGGCGAGGTGGGACGTGCCTTCATCGTCCGCCGGCCCGGTGCCGAGCTGGACTCTGAAACCGTGATCGCCTACGCCCGTGAGCATTTGGCTAACTTCAAGGCACCCCGAGTGGTGACCTTCACCGACTCCCTTCCGCGCAATCCCGGCGGCAAGGTGGTTAAACCGCAGTTGAGAGAGTGGGCCTGATGGACCTGAACTTCGACGACGAGACCGAGGCCTTCCGGGCCGAGGTCCGAACGTTCCTGGAGGACAATCGGGCATCGTTCCCGACCGACTCCTACGACACTGCAGAGGGTTTCGAGCAGCACCGCCGCTGGGACAAGGTGCTCTTCGACGCCGGCCTGTCGGTGATCGCCTGGCCGAAGCGCTACGGCGGGCGCGACGCCAGCATGCTGCAGTGGGTGGTCTACGAAGAGGAGTACTTCCGCGCGGGTGCGCCCGGCCGGGCCAGCGCCAACGGCACCTCGATGCTGGCGCCGACGCTGTTCGCTCACGGCACCCAAGAGCAGCTCGACCGTATCCTGCCGAAAATGGCCTCCGGCGAGGAGATTTGGGCCCAAGCGTGGTCGGAGCCGGAATCCGGCAGTGACCTGGCCTCGCTGCGCTCGACGGCCACCAAGGTCGACGGCGGCTGGAAACTCAACGGGCAGAAGATCTGGAGCTCGCGGGCACCGTTCGGCGAACGCGGCTTCGGACTGTTCCGCTCAGACCCCGAAGCCCAGCGTCACCACGGCCTGACCTACTTCATGTTCGACCTGAAAGCCGACGGGATCACCGTGCGCGCCATCGAACAGCTCGGCGGCGAGACCGGTTTCGGCGAGATCTTCCTCGACGACGTGTTCGTCGGAGACGAGGACGTGATCGGCGAACCGAATGAGGGCTGGCGCGCGGCCATGAGCACGTCGAGCAATGAGCGCGGTATGAGCCTGCGCAGCCCGGCTCGCTTCGTGGTGGGTGCGGAGAAGCTGGCGGCGATGTGGAAAGAGCGCGGCGCCGACCCGGTGTTCACCGACCGCGTCGCCGACGCCTGGATCGCCGCGCAGGCCTACCGGTTGCAGACGTTCGGCACCGTGACCCGGCTGGCCGCCGGCGGTGAGCTGGGCGCGGAATCCTCGGTCACCAAGGTGTTCTGGTCGGACCTCGACGTTGCGCTGCACCAGACCGGCCTGGACATCCGTGGCGCCGACGGCGAACTCGCCGGCGCCTGGACCCACGGCTACCTGTTCTCGCTCGGCGGCCCGATCTACGCCGGCACCAACGAGATCCAGCGCAACATCATCGCCGAGCGGCTGCTGGGCCTGCCCCGGGAGAAGAAGTGAAATTCGATCTAGACCAAGAGCAGCGCGACTTCGCGGCCAGCATCGACGCCGCGCTGGGCGCCGCCGACACCCCCGGTGCGGTGCGCGCTTGGTCGCAGGGCGACCTCGAGCCGGGCCGGCGGGTGTGGAACCAGCTGTCCGAGCTGGGCGTCACCGCGCTGGCCGTACCGGAGGAGTTCGACGGCATCGGCGCCCACCCGGTGGACCTGGTGGTGGCCATCGAGGCGCTGGGCCGCTGGTGCGTGCCCGGGCCGGTGGTGGAGTCGATTGCGGTGGCACCGATTCTGCTGGCCGGGCAGGGCGAACGCTTGGCCGGGCTGGCCGCCGGTGAGCTGATCGCCAGCGTGGCGCTGCCGCCGCACACCCCGCGGGCCGTGGACGCTCAGGTCGCCGACCTCGTTCTGCTGGGCCAGAACGGGACAGCGTCGGTAGCACAGGCCGGCACCCGGCACGCTTCGGTGGACCCCAGCCGCAGCGTCTTCGACGTCACCGCGGCCGGCGAGTCCTGGGACGCCGACACCGCGCGGGCCTACGAGCTGGGTGCCCTGGCAACTGCCGCGCAGCTGATCGGCGCCGGGCAGGCGATGCTGGACACCGCGGTCGACTACGCCAAGCAGCGCACCCAGTTCGGCCGGGTGATCGGCGGCTACCAGGCCATCAAGCACAAGCTGGCCGACGTGCACATCGCCCTGGAGTTGGCCCGCCCGCTGGTGTACGGCGCAGCGCTCTCGCTCGCTGAGGGCTCCGCCGACACCGCACGCGATGTCAGCGCCGCCAAGGTAGCGGCCTCGGATGCCGCGCTGCTGGCCGCGCACTCGGCGCTGCAGACCCACGGCGCCATCGGCTTCACCAGCGAATGCGACCTGTCACTGTGGTTGCTGCGGGTGCAGGCGCTGCGCCCGGCCTGGGGCGATCCCACCGCCCACCGGCGTCGAGTGTTGGAGGCGATCTAAGTGGCCCGTAACGAAGAACGCGACCTGCTACGCCAGACCGTGGCCGCACTGGTCGACAAGCACGCCACGCCCGAGGCGGTGCGGGTGGCGATGGAATCCGAGCGCGGCTACGACGAGAGCCTGTGGCAGCTGCTGTGCGAGCAGGTCGGTGCCGCGGCCCTGGTGGTGCCCGAGGAGCTTGGCGGCGCCGGTGGCGAATTGGGCGACGCCGCAGTCGTTCTCGAGGAACTGGGCAAGGCGCTGGTGCCCACGCCGCTGCTGGGCACCATCCTCGCCGAGCTGGCCCTGCTGGCCGCGCAGGAGCCCGAGGCGGCAACGCTGGAGCAGTTGGCCGAGGGCAGCGCGATCGGAGCCGTTGTCTTCGGCGACGACTACGCGGTGAACGGTGATATCGCGGACGTCGTCATCGGCGCCCGGGACGGCCAATTGCAGCGCTGGACCGCGTTCAGCGCCGAGCCGGTGGCCACCATGGACCCGACCCGGCGGCTGGGCCGGATCACCGCCGAGGCGAGCACACCGATCGGGGCCGACCCGGGCATCGCGGACTACGCGGCGATCCTGCTGGCCGCCGAGCAGATCGGCACGGCAGCCCGCTGTTTGGACCTGACCGTGGAATACACCAAGAGCCGGGTGCAGTTCGGTCGGCCGATCGGCAGCTTCCAGGCGCTCAAGCACCGGATGGCTGACCTGTTTGTCGCGGTCTCGGCCGCCCGAGCCGTCGTCGAGGACGCGATCGCCGAGCCGTCGCCGACGTCGGCGGCGCTGGCCCGGGTGGTCGCCAGCGAGGCACTGAGCAAGGTGGCGGGCGAGGCCGTGCAGCTGCACGGCGGTATCGCGATCACCTGGGAGAGCGACATCCAGCTGTACTTCAAACGCGCACACGGCAGTTCACAGCTGTTGGGTCTGCCGGCGCAGCATCTTCGCCGGTTACAGGCCGAGGTGCTGTAGAGCCAGTACGGTAGCCGCATGTGCACTCGCGTGGTTTATCTCGGCCCAAACGGCAACATCATCACCGGCCGTTCCATGGACTGGAAGCTGGATCTGGCGACCAACCTGTGGTCGCTACCGCGCGGGGTGAAGCGCGACGGCCGGGCCGGGGCGAACTCCATTGAATGGACTGCCAAGTACGGCAGCGTGGTGGCCACCGGCTACGACATCTGCACAACCGACGGTTTGAACGAGGCAGGACTGTCCGCCAACCTGCTCTGGCTGGCCGAATCGGAGTATCCGCACTACGACGGCGGCCGGCCCGGGCTGTGCATCTCGGTCTGGGCGCAGTACGTGCTCGACAACTTCGGCACGGTGGCCGAAGCCGTTGCGGCCCTGAGCACCGAACCCTTCGCCGTCGTCACCGACGGAGTTCCCGGCGAGGACCGGCTGGCCACCCTGCACCTGTCGATATCGGACGCCACCGGCGACAGCGCGATCGTGGAATACATTGGCGGCAAACAGGTCATCCACCACCATCGCGACTACCAGGTGATGACGAACTCGCCGATCTTCGACCAGCAACTGGCGATCAACGCCTACTGGGAACAGCTCGGCGGCACCGTGATGCTTCCCGGCACCAACCGTGCCGCCGACCGGTTCGCCCGGGCGTCGTTCTACGTCAACGCGATACCGAAGGTCGATGACCCGAAGATCGCGCTGGCCTCGGTGCTGAGCGTGATGCGCAACGTCTCGGTGCCGTTCGGCATCTCCACGCCCGACGAGCCGAACATCTCGTCCACGCGCTGGCGCACCGTCGCCCACCACACCCGCAAGCTGTACTGCTTCGAATCGGCGCTGACACCCAACGTGTTCTGGGTGGACCTGACCAAGCTCGACCTGCAGGAAGGCGCCGCTGTGCGCAAGCTCGATCTCGGCTCCGACGACAGCAATATCTTCGCCGGTGAGACGTCGGCGGACTTCGAGCCCGCCGAACCGTTCACCTTCCTGGGCGCGGGCACATGACCGGTCGTCTCGACCGCTCGGCGCTGCGCGCCGGCATCCCGCCGTTCCACGTGATGGATGTGTGGCTGGCCGCCGCCGAACGCCAGCGCAGCCACGGCGACCTGGTGAACCTGTCTGCGGGCCAGCCCAGCGTGGGCGCACCCGCGCCGGTGCGCGCCGCCGCCGCGGACGCCCTGCGGCGCAACCAGTTGGGATACACCGTCGCGCTGGGCATCCCGGAGCTGCGTACGGCCATCGCCGGCTCGTATGCCGAGCGCTATCGCGTGAGCGTGGACCCCGACGACGTGGTGGTGACCACGGGTTCCTCGGGCGGTTTCCTGCTGGCATTCCTGGCCTGCTTCGACGCCGGTGACCGGGTGGCGATCGCCAGCCCCGGCTATCCGTGCTACCGCAATATCCTGACCGCGTTGGGCTGCGAGGTGGTGGAGATCCCGTGCGGTCCGGCGACCCGCTTTCAGCCCACCGCTGCCATGCTGGCCGAGATCGAGGGGCCGTTGGCCGGGGTGATCGTCGCCAGCCCCGCCAATCCGACCGGAACCGTGCTGGAACCCGCGGAGCTGGCCGCGATCGCCACCTGGTGTGACGAGTCCGGGGTGCGGCTGATCAGCGATGAGGTCTACCACGGGCTGGTCTACGACGGCGCCCCGGCGACCAGCTGCGCCTGGCAGACATCACGCAACGCGGTGGTGGCCAACAGCTTCTCGAAGTACTACGCGATGACGGGCTGGCGGCTGGGCTGGCTGCTGGTGCCGCCGGCGCTGCGACGGGCGGTGGACCGGCTCACCGGCAACTTCACCATCTGCCCGCCGGTGCTGTCCCAGTACGCGGCGGTCGCGGCCTTCACGCCGGAGGCCATCGCCGAATCGGACGGCCACCTGCAGCATTACGCGGCCAACCGGGAATTGCTGCTGCGCGGCCTGCGCGACCTCGGTATCGACCGGCTGGCGCCCACCGACGGGGCGTTCTACGTCTACGCAGACCTTGCCGATCACACCGACGACTCGCTGGCGTTCTGCGCGCAGCTGCTGGCCGAAACGGGTCTGGCGCTGGCCCCGGGCATCGATTTCGACACCGAACGCGGCAACACCTTCGTCCGACTGTCGTTCGCCGGCCCGGCCTCCGATATCTCCGAAGCCCTGCACCGTCTCGGCGGGTGGCTGCCGCTCCGGTAGGTTGGCTACAAGCTCGAATCGATCGAAGGGACCACACCCATGCGCACAACCACGACTACTCGCCTGGCGCTCGGCGCGGCAGCGGTCGGCATCCTCGGTGCGGTGGCCGCATCGACGATGACCACCAGCACTGCGCCCGCCGACGCCGCACCCGGCAACTGCACGGCCGCCGGGCTGTCCACCACGGCCAGCGGCGTGCTGAGCCAGGCCGGTGGATTCCTCAACGAGTACCCCGAGGCCAACGACGTGCTGACCGCCGCGGCCACCATGCCCGCGGACCAGGCCCGCTCCTCGGTGCAGGGCTACTTCATCGGCCACCTCGACCAGCTGTCGACCCTGCAGGGCATCGCCCAGCCGCTCACCGACCTGAAGAACCAGTGCGGCATCGCGGTCTCCCCGACCCAGCTGGCCATGCTGCTGGAGACCGTCAGCAAGTAGGTCCCGCCGATGGGCCTTGCGATCAGCGAGCGCGAGCGGGCCGCGCTGGCCGACGCGGCCGGCTTCGGCCTGTTCGCCGCGATCACCGGGCGACGATCCCGCCGGTTCCCGGTCGGCGGTGCGATCCCGGCCGGTGCGCTGGCCTACACCAGCCGCCGGCCGGTGCAGCCGCTCTCCGAGGTCGAGCGGGCACTGCTGCTGTCGCTGATGGCCGGGGTGACCGGTTGGCACGACGGCATCGCGCACCACCCCGGGTACGCGCCGGCGCTGCCGAACTATCCCGGCAGCGCCACCGGGCGAGCAACGCCGTCGGCGGCGGGTTTTCACACCAGCCAGGTGTTCTTCACCGACGACACCGGCTGCTACCTGCTGCCCACCCGCGATCAGCCACCGCGAGCGTTCGACACCATCGAGGACTGGATCAGCCACACAGCGGATTCCTATGTGCGGCTGTCGGATTCACGACTGGAGCTGCCCCGCGAAGAGCCCTACATGGAGGGCCACAACACCTGGATCGGCAACCACCCGGGCAGCCTGCTGGCGTTCGCGGTCGCCGACCTGGCCGAGCACCTGCTGGAGAACCTGTGGTTCTTCGCAGCCAACGGCTATCGGATCACCGACGACACCAATGGTCGGGAAATCCCTGGGCTGCATGGGTTTTCCCATCTGGCGCACGCCGATGACCCGATCCCGCTGTCGTTCGTCGAGCAGTACAGCCTGACCGAGGCCAGCGCCGAGCTGTCCATCGCCGCCCACAACGGCGCCCTCGGTTTGCAGGCGATGGGCCTGGGCGGCTGGATCTTCGACGGACTGGACCGGCCGTCGGTGCTGGGCGGGTTCGGCTTCGTCGCCGACGACGACCCGCGCTGGTCGTTCCCGAACGTCACCGGCCTACCCGGCCATTTCGAAACCCTCAGCCCGCCGCATGTGGCGTCGGTGGCCGACGGCGTGGCCAAGCTGGTGGACCGAAAGTTCGGCCCCGGCGGGCCGTCTCACCCCGATACCGGCGGGCCGTGGCGCGATACCCGCCGGGTGCGGGCCTGCGCGCTGCCACCGGACGGCATCGCCGAGTTGGTCACGCTGCAGGCGTCGTATATCTACGACACCTTCGGCAAGCTGCCCGGCACGGTGCCGACCGTGCACGCGCTGATGTACCTGCAGGCCCAGCACCTCGACACCGACTTCTACGACGAGTTCTACGGCCCCGGCGCGTACCTGCAAACCCATGCCGAGCACCAGCAGCGCTGGCATGCATCATGATGCGTCGAGTTGATGATATGATGCGCACGTGCGTACCACGGTCAATATCGACGACCATCTCCTTGCTGAAGCGAAGGTTTTAGCCGCAAGGACGTCGAGGCCGCTCGGTGCCATCCTGGACGACGCATTGCGCGCCATGCTCCACCGCGGCACCGGTTCGACGATCCGCCATACATTCGAACTTCCGACGCACGGTCACGGCGGCCTACTACCCGGCGTCGACCTCGACGACAAGGACGCCCTCGCCGAGTTGCTGGGCGACAATGCTGCTCCTTGACGTCAACGTCTGTGTCTACGCAATCCGCCAGGACAGCCCCGACCACGACAGATTCCGTGTCTGGGTCAATGACGCGCTCAACGGCGACGAACCCGTCGGGATAAGTGAGCTCGTACTTTCGGGCGTGGCCCGAATAATCACCAACCACCGGATATTCGAACAGCCCAGCACCACGCAGCAAGCGCTGGACTCTTGCCGAGCGCTTCGCTCAGGTCCGACCGCAGTCCCGCTACAACCGGGCACGCGACACTGGGAGATCTTCGACTCGCTGTGCCGGCAGACGAACGCCAAAGGCAACTCCGTTCCCGATGCCTATCACGCTGCCTTGGCCATCGAAAACGGCGCAACCTGGATCACCACTGACCGCGGTTTCGCCCGCTTTCCCGGACTGCGCTGGCGAAACCCGTTGCACTGAACGAATTCCGACGTCGGCCAGCGACCGCGAGACTGAAACTCACGACGCGACACGCCGCGTCAGCGTCGCCGGATTCCGGCTCGGCGCGGGAAAGACCTACAGCCAGGTGTCGTCGGTGGTGGCGGTGAGGAACGCCTCCAGGTCGTCGCGCCACTGCGCCGGGGTGGTCTTGTCCGGCTCGATGCCGGTGTAGTCGCCGCGATAGAACAGCAGCGGCCGCGGCTTGACCTCGGGAACGTCCGAAAGCGACTGCACCGCACCGAATACCACGAAGTGGTCGCCCCCGTCGTGCACCGAGGCCACGGTGCAGTCGATGTGGGCCAGCGACCGGGCCAGGATCGGCGACCCCAGCGGCGACGGCTTCCAGTCCACGCCGGCGAACTTGTCCGGCTCACGCGAACCGAAGCGCGCGCAGACGTCCTTCTGCTCCTCGGCGAGGATGTTGACGCAGAACTTTCCGCTGGACTCGATCGCCTGCCAGGACCGCGACTGCTTGGTCGGGCAGAACAGCACCAGCGGCGGGTCCAGCGACAGCGCGGCGAACGACTGGCAGGCGAAACCCACCGGCAAACCGTCATCGGTGGTGGTGATGATCGTGATGCCGGTGCAGAACTGGCCGAGCGCGTTGCGGAATGCGCGCGGGTCGATCGGCAGGTCACCTGCCTTTGATTCGGAACTCACTGGTCTTTGAAGCCCACCGTGAAGTCGTGGCCCCACAGGCTGACCGCGGTGCTCTCCCGGGCGATCCAGTCGTCGTCGTCGACTTCGAGGCCCTCACAACCGAACTCGATCTGAAACCCGCTGGGCGCCTTCATGTAGAAGCTCAGCATCTTGTCGTTGACGTGCCGGCCCAGGGTCGCGGCCATCGGCACCTTGCGCCGGTAGGCGCGGTCCAGGCACAGACCGACGTCGTCGGCCTCGCCGACCTCGACCATCAGGTGCACGATGCCGGTCGGGGTGGGCATCGGCAGGAACGCCAGGCTGTGGTGGCGCGGGTTGCAGCCGAAGAACCGCAGCCATGCCGGGTCACCATCAGCCGGACGGCCCACCATCTGCGGGGGCAGCTTCATCGAGTCACGCAGCCGGAAACCCAGTACGTCGCGGTAGAAGTGCAGCGCCTCGGCGTCGTCCTTGGTCGAGAGCACCACGTGCCCCAGGCCCTGCTCCTCGGTGACGAACTTGTGCCCGTAGGGGCTGACCACCCGGCGGTGCTGCAGGGCCACCCCGTGGAATACCTCCAGGTGGTTGCCCGACGGGTCGTCGAAGCTGATCATCTCGTCTACGCACCGCTCGGCCAGCTCGGCCTTGGTGGCCTCCTTGTAGGGCGTGCCCTCGGCCTCCAGGCGCTGCCGGATCTCTTGCAGCCCTGCGGCGTTGGCACACTCCCAGCCCGACACCAACAACCGGTCGGTGTCACCGGGCACGATCACCAGGCGGGCCGGGAACTCATCCATGCGCAGGTACAACGCACCCTCGGTAGCGCCGGAGCCCTCGACCATGCCGAGGACCTTGCACCCGAAGTCACGCCAGGCCACCATGTCGGTGGCCTCGATCCGCAGATACCCCAGTGAACGGATACTCATCAGGCTCAGACCATGGTGTCGCCGGGCGGCAACCCGAACTCGTGGTTGCCGAAGATCATGTACGCCCGCTCCGGGTCGTTGGCCGCGTGCACCCGGCCGGCGTGCGCGTCACGCCAGAACCGTTGCACCGGAGCGTCGTTGGCCAGCGCGGTGGCACCGGCCGCCTCGAACAGCCGGTCGATCGAGGCGATGGCCCGGCCGGTGGCGCGCACCTGGTCACGCCGGGCGCGGGCGCGCAGGTCGAACGGCACCTCTTCGCCGGCCGCCAGCAGCGCGTACTCGTCGCCGACGTTGCCGATCAGCTGCTTCCAGCCGGCGTCGATGTCGCTGGCCGCCTCGGCGATCCGGACCTTGGCGAACGGGTCGTCCTTGGCCTTCTCGCCGGCGAACGCCGCCCGGACCCGCTTGCCCTGGTGCTCGACGTGCGCGTCGTAGGCGCCGTAGGCCATGCCCATGATCGGGGCCGAGATGGTGGTGGGGTGGATGGTGCCCCACGGCATCTTGTAGACCGGCGCGGTGTTGGTCGCGTAACCGCCGGCGCTGTGGTCGTTCATCGCCTTGTAGGACAGGAAGCGGTGCCGCGGCACGAACGCGTCCTTGACCACGACGGTGTTGCTGCCGGTGCCGCGCAGTCCGACCACGTGCCAGACGTCGTCGATGCGGTAGTCGGAGATCGGGATCAGGAAGCTGCCGAAGTCGACGGGCTTGCCGTCCTTGATCACCGGGCCGCCCAGGAATGCCCAGGAGGCGTGGTCACAGCCCGACGACCAGTTCCAGGCGCCGTTGACGATGTAACCGTCGGCGTTCTCGGTGACGACGCCGGCGCCCATCGGGGCGTACGACGACGAGATCCGGACGCTGGTGTCCTCGCCCCAGACGTCTTCCTGGGCCTGCTGGTCGAAGAGCGCCAGGTGCCAGTTGTGCACGCCGATGATGCCGGCGACCCAGCCGGTGGAGCCGCACGCGCTGGCCAGCCGGCGCACCGCCTCGTAGAAGATCGTCGGGTCGCACTGCAGGCCGCCCCACTGCTCGGGCTGCAGCAGCCGGAAGAAGCCGACGTCCTCGAGCGCCTTGACGTTGGCGTCAGGCAGGCGACGCAGGTCCTCGGTCTCCTGAGCGCGCTCGCGCAACTGCGGGAGAAGCCCGTCGATGGCGTCGAGCACTGCCTGCGCGTCGCGCTGTTGAATGGACGTCACTAGATTGCCTCCCAGGAGTGATCAGGTACAGGCCCGGTTATCCAACCAGTCAAGTGTGAGACTAGAACACGTTCCGATTTGTGTCGAGTGCGGTGTTCCTGCGTCTGGTAGCGATACTGGACCGGTTTTCTGTAACCTGTTCTAGTTATGACCGACGATGAGGGGCAGGCTGTGACGGAGACCATTCCGGACGAACCGCTCGGCAGCCACGTCCTGGAACTGCAGATCACCGACGTCATCGCCGAGACCGACGATGCGCGCTCGCTGGTGTTCGGCGTGCCCGATGGGCCCGACGATCCGGAGATCCCCGCCTCGCGGCTGAAGTACTCGCCCGGACAGTTCCTGACCCTGCGTATCCCCAGCGACCGAACCGGTTCGGTGGCCCGATGCTACTCGCTGTGCAGCTCGCCGTTCTCCGACGACTCGCTGACGGTCACCGTCAAGCGGACCGCGGACGGCTACGCGTCGAACTGGCTGTGCGACCACGCCAAAGCCGGCATGCGGGTGCATGTGCTGGCACCATCGGGCAACTTCGTGCCGAAGTCACTGGACACCGATTTCCTGCTGCTGGCCGCCGGCAGCGGGATCACCCCGATGATGGCGATCTGCAAATCGGCACTGTCGCAGGGCACCGGGAAGGTGACGCTGATCTACGCCAACCGCGACGAGCGCTCGGTGATCTTCGCCGCCGCGCTGCGTGAGCTGGCCGCCGAGTACGCCGACCGGTTGACCGTCGTGCACTGGCTGGAGTCGGTACAGGGCCTGCCCACCCCGGCGGCGCTGGCCCAGCTGGCCGCGCCCTACACCGACCGCCAGGTCTTCATCTGCGGCCCGGGGCCGTTCATGCAGGCCTCCCGCGACGCCCTGGAGAACTGCAAGTTTCCGGCCGAGCAGGTGCACCTGGAGGTGTTCAAGTCACTGGACAGCGACCCGTTCGCCGCGATCCAGATCGAGGACGCCCCCGAGTCCGCCGACGGCGCCGCTCCCCCAGCCACGGTCACCGTCGAATTGGACGGCGAAAAACACGAACTGGCCTGGCCGCGCCACGTCAAGCTGCTGGATCTGCTGCTGGACAAGGGCCTCGACGCGCCGTTCTCCTGCCGCGAGGGGCACTGCGGCGCCTGCGCCTGCGTGCTGAAGAAGGGTGACGTCACCATGGAGGTCAACGACGTCCTGGAGCCGCAGGACCTCTCCGAGGGGCTGATCCTGGCCTGCCAGGCCCATCCCGAGACCGATTCGGTAGAAGTTACCTACGACGAGTGAACTCAAGGCTAGGTTGGTGCGACATGAAGCGGTTGCTGACGGTCCCGGCGACACTCACGCTGTTGGCGGCGCTGATCCCCGCCGCGACGGCGTCGGCGGCCAGTGATACCAAGACCTCGTTGTTCCCGGTGAACGAGTTCGACCAATTGCAGACCCACAGCTGGGTCGAATGCAGCGCACCGCCGCTGTGCCGGTTCACCGCCGGTGTCCAACTGCAGACCCCGGAGGGCATAACCGGTTTCCCGCCGGACCTGTGGGCGCGTCAGACCACCGAGATCCGCCCCTCTAAACGCACGGCCTATCTCGATGTGCACACCGACGGCGGCGAAGGCTGGTTCAAAGACCGCGGCGGGCCGGGCACGAAGGTGTTCAAGGACGGCACCGGAGCGGTGATCCAGTCGATGTACTACGGCGAAGGACCGCCGGAGAAGTACCAGACCAACGGCAGCATCGACGTGTTGGACATCGCCACCGGTCGGCCCAAGACCGATGTCAACGTGATCGTCTGCGCCCACGTACAGGTCGTCTATGGCGGGATCAACCTGACCACGCCGCCCACCTGCGCCCAGACGGTGTTCTGAGGCGCGAATCCAGCCGGGCCTACCCGCGCGGCAGCCCCAGCAGCCGCTCGGCGGCCAGCGTCAGCAGGATCTGCTCGGTGCCGCCGGCGATCGACAGGCAGCGGGTGTTGAGGAAGTCGTGCACCTCACGCCCGGCCACCGCACCCGCACCGGCGGTGACGTCCATCCGGTACTCGGCCAGCTCCTGGCGGTAGCGCACCCCGATCAGCTTGCGCACCGAGGACTCCGAGCCGGGGTCCTGCCCGCCGACGGCGAGCTGGGCGATGCGCTGATCCAGCAGCGACCCGGCCTGGGCGGCGATGATCAGCCGGGCCAGCCGGTCGTCGGCGGCGGTGTCGGACTCCCGATTCGCCAGGGCTTTGAGCAGTTCCTCCATCGGGTTGCCCAGCGCGGTACCGCCGGCGATCGCGACGCGCTCGTTGGCCAGCGTGGTGCGGGCCAGCCGCCAGCCGTCGTTGACGTTGCCGACCACCATCTCGTCGGGCACGAAGACGTCGTCGAGGAAGACCTCGTTGAACAGCGCATCACCAGTGATCTCACGCAGCGGCCGGATGTCGATGCCGTCGGCGGTCATGTCGAGCAGGAAGTAGGTGATGCCCTTGTGTTTCGGCGCGTCGGCATCGGTGCGGGCCAGGCAGATTCCCCACTGCGAATCGTCGGCCCGCGACGTCCACACCTTCTGCCCGGTCAGTCGCCAGCCGCCGTCGACCTTGACCGCCTTGGTGCGCAGCGCGGCCAGATCCGAACCGGCGCCCGGCTCGGAGAACAGCTGGCACCAGAAGATCTCGCCGGTCAGGGTGGCCGGGATGAACCGCTCGATCTGCGCGGGCGTGCCGTGCTCGAGGATCGTCGGCGCCGCCCACCAACCGATCACCAGGTCGGGGCGTTCGACACCGGCCGCGGCCAGTTCCTGGTCGATCACCAGCTGTTCCCCCGCGCTGGCGGCGCGCCCGTAGGGCACCGGCCAGTGCGGCGCCAGCAGACCCGATTCGGCCAGCGCCGGCTGGCGCTGTTCGGCGGGAAGCCCGGCTATCCGGGCTGCCTCCGTGGCGATCGCGGGACGCAGGTCGGCGGTCGCGGCGTCATCGCCGAGGTCGACCTCGAGCCGGCGCCGCACCCCGGCCCGGGTCAGTGCGGCGACGCGGCGCAGCCAGTGCTCGGCGCCACCCAGCGCCTGCCCGATGCCGTAGGCCCGGCGCAGGTACAGGTGCGCATCGTGCTCCCAGGTGATGCCGATGCCGCCGAGGACCTGGATGCAGTCCTTGGCGTTGGCCTTGGCGGCGTCGATACAGATGGCGGCAGCGACCGCAGCGGCGATCGAGAACTGCTGGTCGTCGGGGTCAGCGGCGGCGCGAGCCACATCGGCGGCGGCCACGGCGGCCTGTTCGGCCCGGCACAGCATCTCCGCGCACAGGTGCTTAATGGCCTGGAAGCTGCCGATCGGCTTGCCGAACTGCTCGCGCACCTTCGCGTACTCGACGGCGGTGTCCAGCGCCCACCGGGCCACCCCGGCGGCCTCCGCGGACAGCACCGTGACCGCCAGGTTCTGCACCGGGCCGTCGAGGACCGTCGCCGGTGCGTCCGACAGCGTCACCTTGGCCAGTGGCCGGGAGAAGTCGGTGGCGGTCAGCGGCTCGACCTGCACCCCATCGGCGTGTGCGTCGACCAGCACCCAGCTCTCGCCGGCCGGCAACAGCAGCAACCCGTCGGCGGTGGCGCCCAGCACGCGCTCGGCGGTGCCCGAGACCATCCCGGCCGCGGCGTCGAAGTTCAGCGCGGCGTCGGTAATGGCCACGCCCGCAACACGTTCGCCGTTGGCCAGCGCCTCGGCCAGGGCCGGGTCGGCAATCACCAGGGTGGCCAGCGCGGTGCTTGCCACCGGCCCCGGGACCAATGCCTTGGCGGCCTCGTCGACCATGGCGCACAGGTCTTCGATCCGGCCGCCGGCGCCACCGTGCTCCTCGGCGACCGCCACCCCGAACAGGCCCAGCTCCGCCAACCGGGCGAAGACCGGTTGCCACGCATCGGGTTCGCCCAGCTCCACGGCCCGAATCGCCTCGGCGCTGCCCGATCCGGCGGCCCAGTCGCGGACCAGCTCACGGGCGGCGAGCTGGTCGGCGGCACGGGTCTCCGTGGTACTCACTGACACGCTGGGCTCCTCTGGGTCATGGCGAACAGATACGTCAGGTCACTAGAACGTGTTCTAATAGTGCCAGCGTCGATGCGTCAAGTCGAACCGTTGCGGCAGGACACATAGCGTCCCGAGGGTGTTGGAGGTGGGAGATTCCCCTACGCGATGCGTATCGTTACTGGCGAGTAAGTCAACTGAAGGAGCCGCCCACCACATGCCGTCACCAGTCGACAGCAACCCGGGCCGCGGATCGGGCACACAACCCCGCGACGTCATCAGCGTGGCTGTGCTGAACGAGGCCGACCTCGGCTCCGAGGCACAGCGCGAACGCCGCAAACGCATCCTTGATGCGACCCTGGCGATTGCTTCCAAGGGCGGATACGACGCCGTGCAGATGCGTGCGGTCGCCGACCGCGCCGACGTCGCGGTCGGCACCCTGTATCGGTACTTCCCATCGAAGGTCCACCTGCTGGTCTCGGCGATGGGCCGGGAGATCGCACGGGTGGACACCAAGACCGACCCGGCGACGTTCGCAGAAACCACCCGGCACCAGCGGCTGAACCTGGTGGTCAACAAGCTCAACCGCGCCATGCAGCGCAACCCCCTGCTCACCGAGGCCATGACCAGGGCGTACGTCTTCGCCGACGCGTCGGCCGCCGGCGAGGTCGACCACGTTCAGAAGCTGATCGACTCGATGTTCGCCGGGGCGATGAGCGACGGCGAGCCGACGGAGGAGCAGTACCACATCTCCCGGGTGATCTCGGATGTGTGGCTGTCGAACCTGCTCGCCTGGCTGACCCGACGGGCCTCGGCCACCGACTTCAGCACCCGGCTGGATCTGGCGGTGCGGCTGCTGATCGGCGACGACGACCGCCCCAAGGTCTAGCCCCAGGTTCTCAGGAGAGTGCCTACCGGTTCACGAGATTCGGAACCGGTGACCGCCTCCGCAACCGACCCGATCCCGCGCCGGCTGGCGCACGCGCTGGACCTGTTGAACTTCACCCTGGCCGACGTGCGCGACGGCCTCGGGCCCTACCTGTCGATCTACCTGCTGGTGACCCACCATTGGGACCAGGCGTCGATCGGCCTCGTCATGGCGATCGGCGGCGTCGCCGCGGTCGTGGCGCAGACCCCGGTGGGCGCGCTGGTCGACCGAACCACCGCCAAACGCGCATTGCTCGTCGTCGGTGCGCTGGCCGTCACGGCTGCGGCATTGGCGATGCCGCTGTTCCCCGGCTTCTACAGCGTCGCGGCATTGCAGCTGCTCACCGGCGTCGCGGGCTCGGTGTTCGCACCCGCACTGGCCGCGATCACCCTGGGCGTGGTCGGTCCACGGCTGTTCGCGAAACGCATCGGCCGCAACGAATCGTTCAACCATGCCGGCAATGCCGTGACCGCGGCCGCGACCGGTGCCCTGGCTTACTTCTACGGCCCGATCGTGGTGTTCTGGATGCTGGCCGCCATGGCCGCGCTCAGTGTCGCGGCCACGCTGGGCGTACCCGAGTCCGCGATCGATCACGACGTAGCGCGGGGCATGGATCATCTGGCCGGTGAGCCCCATCGGCAGCCATCGGGATTCGCGGCGCTGCTGCGCAACCGGCGACTGCTGGTGTTCGCCGCGACGGTGGTGATGTTCCACTTCGCCAATGCGGCGATGCTGCCGTTGGTCGGCCAGGAACTGGCGCTGGTCAACACCGAAATAGGCACCGCGCTGATGGCGGTGTGCATCGTGGCCGCCCAGCTGGTGATGGTGCCGGTGGCCTATCTGGCCGGCGCCAAAGCCGATACCTGGGGCCGCAAGCCGATCTTCCTGGTGGGGTTCGCGGTCCTGACCGTCCGAGGGCTGCTCTACCCGGTTTGGGACAACTCCTACTGGCTGGTCGGGGTGCAGTTGCTCGACGGGGTGGGAGCGGGCATCTTCGGTGCACTGTTCCCGCTGGTCGTACAAGACGTCACGCACGGAACCGGCCGTTTCAACGTGAGCCTGGGGGCGATCACCACCGCCTGGGGTGTGGGCGCCGCATTGTCGAACTTCGTCGCCGGCCAAATCGTGTCGACCTCGGGCTACAACACGGCATTTCTCACACTGGCTGCGGTAGCCGGCGCCGGTTTCATGCTCTACCTGACCGCTATGCCCGAGACCGCCGGAATCAGCGGCCGGACCGAACCCCCGTTAGCCTGAGCGGATGCGCCTCAAGCTCGGTCGACCCGACATCGGCCGGTACGCCGACCGGTTCGACGTCGCACCCGCGGAACCGGGCGCGCCGTTGTCGGTGACGTGGCTCGGCGTGACCAGCATGCTGATCGACGACGGGTCATCGGCGCTGATGACCGACGGCTACTTCTCCCGCCCCAGTCTGGCTCGGGTGGCACTGCGCAAGGTGGCGCCGTCGGCCGCACGCATAGACGGCTGCCTGGCCCGGGCAGGCGTGCGTGAGCTGGCTGCGGTGATCCCCCTGCACTCACACATCGATCACGCGCTGGACTCCGCGGTGGTGGCCGAACGCACCGGCGCGGCACTGGTGGGCGGCGAGTCGACGGCCAATGTCGGTCGGGGGCAGGGGCTCTCGGACGACAGCCTGATCATCGTCACTCCAGGAGCGCCCATCACGCTCGGCGGCTATGACGTCACCCTGATCGAATCGCGGCACTGTCCGCCGGATCGTTTCCCCGGCGTCATCACGACCGTCGTCGTGCCGCCGGTGCGGGCGTCGGCCTACAAGTGCGGTGAGGCATGGTCGGCGCTGGTGGACCACCGCCCCTCGGGCCGCAGCCTGCTGATCATGGGCAGCGCGGGGTTCATCCCGGGGGCGTTGGCCGGCCGCAGCGCCGAAGTGGTCTATCTGGGCATCGGCCAGCTCGGCATCCAGCCCCGGCAATATCTGGTCGACTACTGGGCTGAGACCGTCCGCGCGGTCGGGGCTTCCACCGTCGTGCTGACGCACTGGGACGACTTCTTTCAACCCCTGTCGAAACCGTTGCGCGCCTTGCCCTATGCCGGCGACGACCTGAACGTCACAATGCGGGTTCTCGGCGAGCTGGCCGAGGCCGACGGAGTCGGACTGCACCTGCCCACGGTGTGGCGCCGCGAGGATCCGTGGGCCTGACCCTGGCGCTTGCCCTGCTGCTGCTCGCCCTGGTACTGGGGTTCGCGGTGGCCCGGCCGCGGGGCTGGCCGGAGGTCTTCGCCGCGGTGCCGGCCGCCGGGATCGTGGTTGCCACCGGAGCCATCTCCATGCACGACGCGGCCGCCGAAGCCGCCGGGCTGCTGCAGGTGGTGGCTTTCCTGGGTGCGGTGCTGGTGCTGGCACAACTCTGCGACGATGAGGGCCTGTTCGAGGCGGCCGGCGCGGCGATGGCCCGCGGCGACGTCGGCCCGCCACAACATCTGCTGCGCCGCGTCTTCGTGATCGCCGCCGCCTTGACCGCGGTGCTGAGTTTGGATGCGACGGTGCTGTTGCTGACCCCGGTGGTGCTGATGATGGCCCGTCGTCGCCGGGCGCCGATCCGCCCGCACGCGTATGCGACCGCGCACCTGGCCAACACCGCTTCGCTGCTGCTTCCGGTGTCCAACCTGACCAACCTGCTGGCTTTCCAGCAGGCCGGACTGTCCTTCGTGAAGTTCACCGCGCTGATGGCGGCCCCGTGGCTGGCCGCCACCGCGGTCGTGTACCTGATCTTCCGGTGGTTCTTCCACGCCGATCTGCGTGCGACACCTGCGCACCACCAGGCCGGCCCGCCGCCGGCGGTTCCGGTGTTCGTGCTGGTGATGCTGGGCCTGACGCTGATCGGTTTCGTGGTCGCCGAGACGATCGGCATCACCCCGGCCTGGGCGGCGTTTGCCGGTGCGGCAGTCCTGGCAGTCCGCGCGCTGGCGCAGCGGCGCGCGACCCCGGCCGGGATCCTGCGATCGGCCAACCTGGGCTTTCTGGTGTTCGTACTGGCCCTGGGTGTGGTGGTCCGCGCCGTCGTCGACAACGGGCTGGGCGATCGGATGGGCGCGGTGCTGCCGTCGGGATCCGGCCTGGCGGCGCTGCTGGGCGTCGCCGCAGTCGCCGCCGTGCTGGCCAACGTGGTCAACAACCTGCCGGCGACGCTGGTGCTGGTGCCGCTGGTGGTACCCAGTGGCCCGGTCGCGGTGTTGGCGGTGCTGATCGGTGTCAACATCGGCCCCAATCTGACCTACGTCGGATCGCTGTCGAATCTGCTGTGGCGCAGGGTCTTACGCCGCTATGACGTTCCGGCCGGCGTTGGCGAATACACCCGGCTGGGTTTGTGTACGGTTCCGGCGACGCTGCTGGTGGCGGTGCTCGCACTGTGGGGCGGTGCGCGACTGCTGGGCGTCTAGCCTGCGGGGTAGGCCGGCGGCAGCGGCATGCCCAACTCGGCCAGAACCTGGCGTGCCCGCGACGGATAGTCGGTGATCAGGCCGTCAACGCCGGCGGCGATCTGCTGCCGGATGGCGTCGGCGTCGTTGACCGTCCACGGGATCACCCGCAGCCCCGCGGCGTGCGCGCGGTCCACGAATGCTCGGTCCACCGGCGAATACTCCGGGGACACGATGTCAGCGCCGGCCCCCACGGCGCCGACGATCGGGTCGGCACCCTCTTCCCACAGTGCGACAAGGGGAATCGCCGGTTCGGCGGCGCGTACCAGAGGCAGGGTCGTCCAGTCGAAGCTCTGGATCTCGACGGAATCGAGCTTTCCGGCGGCGCGCACCGCGGCCAGGATCACCTCGACGATCTGGCGCTGATTGTCGGCGTCGACCTTGGTCTCGATGTTGTAGCGGACCCCCGTGTGACCGGCGAGCGCGAAGACCTCGGGCAGTGTCGCGATCACGTTGCCCCGAACCACTTCCGCATCCGGGAACGCCGGCAACAGCTTTCCGCAGTCCAGCGTGCGTACCTGGGCCAGGGTCAGCTCTGCGACACGCTTGCCGACGTAGGGGTACTGCGGGTCACCGGCGAACACCGGGCCGGTGTCGGTGCACTTCTCCGGCTCGATCACCGAGTCATGCCACACCAGCGGCTGAACGTCGCGGGTCAGCACTATGTCCAATTCCAGTGTGCTGACACCTAGTTCAAGAGACTTGGCGAAGGCACGCAGCGAACTCTCGGTGGTTTCCCCGCGGCCGCCGCGATGCGACTGCAGATCGAAGGCCGCGCCTGAGGCCTCAGCCGGTGTCACAGCGCTGGCCATCGCAGCCGCCAGCACCAGGGCAACAGCGACACCGCGAATCACCTTCGCTGGCGGGCGATCTCGGCGAGCACCACGCCGGCGGCCACCGACGCGTTGAGCGACTCGGTGGGCCCGGCCATAGGAATCGACACGATGGCGTCGCAGTTCTGCCGGACCAGCCGGGACAGGCCCTTACCCTCGGAACCGACCACCAACACCATCGGACCGGTGCCGTCCAGCTCGTCGACGACGGTGTCACCGCCGGCATCCAGGCCGACCACCTGCAGGCCGCGATCGGCCCACGCCTTGAGGGTCTGGTTGAGATTGGACGCACGCGCGACCGGAAGGCGTGCTGCCGCACCGGCACTGGTGCGCCAGGCCACCGCGGTGACCGACGCCGAGCGGCGCTGCGGGATGAGCACGCCGTGGCCGCCGAAGGCCGCCACCGAACGCACGATGGCGCCCAGGTTGCGCGGATCGGAGATGTTGTCCAACGCGACCAGCAAGGGCGGCGAAACGTCCTGCCGCGCAGCGGCCAGCAGGTCGTCGGGGTGGGCATAGTTGTACGGCGGAACCTGCAGCGCGATGCCCTGGTGCAGGCCGTTGGTGGTCATCTTGTCCAGATCCGACCGCGGCACTTCCAGGATCGGCAGGCCCGAATCGGCTGCGCGGGTTACGGATTCGGTCAGACGTTCGTCGGCCTCGGCGCCGAGCGCCACGTACAGCGCAGTGGCGGGGATGCCGGCGCGCAGGCATTCCAATACCGGATTGCGGCCCAGGACGGTTTCACTCTCGTCGGTGCGCTTGGTGGTCCGGTAGGACCGCTGCTTGGCCACCCGCTTGGCCGCCTTGGCCGCCGGGTGATACTCACGCTTGTGCGCGGGCGGAGTGGCACCGCGGCCCTCGAGCCCGCGGCGCCGCTGACCGCCGGAGCCGACGGTCGGGCCCTTCTTGGTTCCGGGTTTGCGCACTGCGCCTTTGCGTTTGGAGTTGCCGGCCATCTATGCGGTTCCCTCCACCAACAGCGACCACTGCGGACCGTCCCCGGTGTCGGTGACGTCGATACCGGCATCCTTGAGCCGGCCCCGGATCTCGTCGGCCAGCGCCCAGTCCTGTTCGGCGCGGGCGGCCGCCCGGCGCTCGAGTTCCGCGCGCACCAACACATCGACCGCCGCCAGCGCCGCCGACGTCTCGTCGCGCGACTCCCAGCGCTCATCGAGCGGATCGCAGCCCAGCACGCCCATCATGGCCCGGATGGCTCCGGCAGCGGCCAGCGCGCCGTCGTGGTCGCCGGAATCCAGCGCCCGGTTGCCCTCGGCGCGCGTCCGGTGCACCTCGGCCAGTGCAATGGGCACCGCCAGATCGTCGTCGAGGGCGGCCGCGAAACGCTCGGTCCAGGTGGTGGGGACCACCGCACCCACCCGGCTGCGGACCCGGTGCAGGAACTCCTCGATGCCGACGTAGGCGTTGACGGCGTCGCGCAGGGCGTTCTCGGAGAACTCCAGCATCGACCGGTAATGGGCACTGCCCAGGTAGTAGCGCAGTTCGGCGGGCCGGACCCGCTGCAGCACCGCCGACATCGACAGCACGTTGCCCAGCGACTTGCTCATCTTCTCGCCGCCCAGGGTGACCCACCCGTTGTGCAGCCAGTAGTTGGCGAATCCGTCGCCGGCGGCGCGGCTCTGGGCGATCTCGTTCTCGTGATGCGGGAAGACCAGGTCCATCCCGCCGCAGTGGATGTCGAAGGCGGGGCCGAGATAGGCGCCGGCCATCGCCGAGCACTCCAGATGCCAGCCCGGGCGGCCCGGCCCCCACGGCGTCGGCCAACTGGGCTCGCCGGGTTTGGCGCCCTTCCACAAGGTGAAGTCACGGGGATCGCGCTTGCCGGTGGCCGCGCCCTCGCCCTGGTGCACGTCGTCGATCTTGTGACCGGAGAGCTGACCGTATTCGGGGTAGCTGAGCACGTCGAAATAGACGTCGCCGCCGCCGGTATAGGCGTGACCCGCCTCGATCAGCCGCTGGATGAGTTCGACCATCTGGGTGATGTGCCCGGTGGCGCGGGGCTCGACCGACGGCGGCAACACACCCAGTGCCTCATAGGCGGCGGTGAACTCCCGTTCGTAGGTGGCGGCCCACTCCCACCAGGGCCGGCCGGCCGCGGCGGCCTTGGTCAGGATCTTGTCGTCGATGTCGGTCACGTTGCGCACAAAGGCGACGTCGTAGCCACGGGCGCTCAGCCAGCGACGCAGCACATCGAAGGCGACTCCGCTGCGAACGTGGCCGATGTGCGGTGCCGCCTGCACGGTCGCACCGCAGAGATAGATGGACGCATGGCCGGGCCGCAGCGGAACGAAGTCACGAACGGCGCCGGTTGCCGTGTCGTGCAGCCGCAGGCTGGGGCGATCGGTCACGACGGGCCAGCTTACCGGGCGGTTCGCGGGTGGCTGTCCACACGGCGGCACCACGGCGCCAACACCAGCTTCTATCAGGCAATTACCAGGCATGGGCACCAGTTGCCGTATCGGTGGACAGGCGGTCACCGGTGGCATATATTGCGGCAGTGAGCAATCGTCTGGTGGCAGTATCCGGAGCACTTCTGGCTGCGGCCGCAATCGCGTCGTCCGGCATGGCATATGCCGATGAGCCGAACCAGCAGCAGCCGGGCCAGACCGAGGCCGCCCCTGCCGAGGCCACCCCCGCCGAGCAGATGGCGCAGGTCCAGCAGGAGCAGCAAGAAGAGCAGCAGCGCCAGCAGGCCGACCAGATGGGCCAGATGGGTCAGACCGCATCTACCGCCGGCGCCAGCGCCAGCACCGCCAGCATGGCTGCGATGGGTCCCCAGATCGGTATGCAGATGGCGATGATGGCCCCGATGCTGGCGATGTACGCCCCGATGCTGGGTATGCCGCTGGTGAGCGGCCTGGCTTCCAGTGGCGCCAACGTCGGCACCGAAACCGCCACCACCGCCGCCGAAGGCGCAGCGCAGACCGGTTCGGCCGCGGCCACTGACCTCTTCAGCGGTGCCGGCGACGCCGGCACAAACCTCTTCGGCGACGCCAGCGACCTCAGCACGAACCTCCTCGGCGACACGAGCGACCTCGGCTTGAACCTCGGCGCCGACACAGCCGACGCCGTCACCGCCGGCGCTGCCGACGCCGGTGTGAACGTCGGAACCGAGGTCGCGTGCGGCATCGTCGGCGTCATCTTCGGCGCCTGCTAGAACGCCGTCCCGCTAATTAGCTGGGCACCACCAATGCGGTAGCAACGGCTGCCAGCCCTTCACCCCGGCCGGTCAATCCGAGTCCGTCGGTGGTCGTCGCAGACACCGAGACGGGTGCCCCCAGCAGTTCTGACAGCAGTCGCTGAGCCTCAACTCGGCGCGGCCCCACCTTGGGCCGGTCTCCGATGACCTGTACCGCGGTATTGCCGATTGTGAAACCGCTCTCGGTCAGCAGGCCGCGCACATGGGAGAGCATCACGGCACCGCTGACCTGCGCCCAGCGTGGATCATCGACACCGAACACGGTGCCCAGGTCCCCCAGCCCGGCCGCCGACAACAGCGCGTCGCACAACGCATGCACCGCCACGTCGCCGTCGGAATGCCCCGCGCAGCCGTCGGCGTCGTCGAACAACAGCCCCAACAGCCAACAGGGCCGCCCAGACTCGATCGGATGTACGTCGGTGCCCAGACCGACCCGTGGCAGCGGCGTCACCGGTTCAGCATCGCCTCGGCGAGCACCGCATCCAGCGCGGTGGTGATCTTGAAGGCCAGCGGGTCGCCCTCGACGACCTGGACCTGGCCTCCGACGTGCTCGACCAGCGACGCGTCGTCGGTGAACCCGGTGCCCGATCCGGCCTGCTGGTAGGCCCGCAGTAGCAGTTCGGTGGCGAACCCCTGCGGGGTCTGTACCGCCCGCAGGCCGGCCCGCTCCGGCGTGCCCAGCACCACCCCGTTGGCGTCGACCGCCTTGATGGTGTCGGACACCGGCAAGGCGGGCACCACGGCACGGTGACCGCCGCGCAGCGCCTCGACCACGCGAACCACCAAGTCCGGCGGAGTCAACGGCCGTGCGGCATCGTGGACCAGAACAAATTCAGGGTCTCCGGCGCTTTGCAGGGCCAACCGGACCGATTCGACGCGGTCGGCCCCACCTGCGACGATGGTGGCCGTCTCGGCGAGGATCAGCTTGGCCTCATCGGTGCGGTCCGGTGGCACCGCGACCACGACCTCGTCGACGACGCCGGAGTCACGCAGGCCGGCGACGGCGCGCTCGACCAGGGTCATCCCGCCGAGCAGAAAGAATGCTTTCGGTAGGCCCGCCCCGAGCCGCACGCCCGATCCGGCCGCCGGAACCACGGCTACCGTCTTGGCCACGGATTTTATCCCGACTGCTCAGGACGACGCGGTCACGACGCAGCGGCCAGAACCTCGTCGAGGATGGTCTCCGCCTTGGCGTCATCGGTGTTCTCGGCCAGCGCGAGTTCGCCGACCAGGATCTGACGCGCCTTGGCCAGCATCCGCTTCTCGCCTGCCGACAGGCCGCGCTCCTGGTCGCGGCGCCACAGGTCACGAACGACCTCGGCGACCTTGTGCACGTCACCGGAGGCCAGCTTCTCCAGGTTTGCCTTGTAGCGGCGCGACCAGTTGGTCGGCTCCTCGGTGTGGGGGGCGCGCAACACCTGGAATACCTTGTCGAGGCCTTCCTGGCCCACAACGTCACGCACGCCTACGTATTCGGCATTCTCAGCGGGAACTCGAACAGTGAGGTCACCCTGCGCCACCTTGAGAACCAGATAGTCCTTTTGCTCGCCTTTGATGGTCCGGGTTTCGATAGCCTCGATCAACGCTGCACCGTGGTGTGGGTATACGACGGTGTCTCCGACCTTAAAGATCATCTGATGTGAGCCCCTTTCGCTACTCCCATACTAACACGTCGCCCAAACACCGGACTAACAACGGTGCAGGTCAGGGGCAGTCACGGCCCCGAAGGGGGGTTGACAGCACGGCAGAAGCGTGCATCCCGGGACCGGGTCGAGCGGCCGCGCCGACGGTTCTGAGACGGCCGCGGGCGGCCGCGGGCCCTGAGCTACCGCCCCGACGAAGTTGCTACTACAGTGCATAGTCACTAGCCGTGCCAGCTGTCCCGACCGCCGAGCAGGAGACCTCACGTGAACCGGTTCAACAGGACCTTCAACAAGGCTGCCGTCGGCCTGATCGCGGCCGTGGCGCTCGCCGGATGCGGCACCGGGCAGATCTCGCAGACCGCCGACCAGGCGTCCGCGGTCAACGGCTCCGAGGCCACCGCCGGTGACCTCGCGTTGCGCGACGTGCACATCCAGGCAGTGCAGAACAGCGACGAGCTGGAGCGTGGCACCACTGTCGACCTGGTCTTCGTGGCCACCAACCAGTCACCGGAGCGCGCGGACGAGCTGACCGGGATCACCACCGCGGTCGGCAAGGTCTCGGTGACCGGCAACAAGTCCGTGCCGCCCAGCGGCACCCTGATCGTCACCGCCCCGGCCGGCCCGGACCTGCCGACCGCACCGCTCTCCAAGGCACTGCCGGAAGTAACCGATTCGGGCAATGGGGCCGCCACCGTGACGCTGGACGAGCCCATCCGCAACGGCATGACCTACGAGTTCACCTTCGACTTCAAAAACGCCGGCCAGATCCGGGTGGACGTGCCGATCGCGGCGGGCGTGCCGACGCGGTACTGACCGACGCGTCGTAAGCCTTAGCTGTCGGCCCCACCGGATACCGTTTCGCGCATGGCCAAGGCTCGTGCGCTGTACCGCTGTTCGGAGTGCGGAAACACCACCGCGAAATGGGTCGGCCGCTGCCCGGAGTGCGGCGGCTGGGGCGGGATAGATCCCGTCGCTGAGGCGCCGGTATCACCAGGCGGGGTGCGTGCGTCAGCGCCGGCGCGGCCCGCGGTTCCGATCAGCTCCATCACCGTCGGCCGCGCCCGCCCCGGACCGACCGGGGTCGACGAATTGGACCGCGTACTGGGCGGCGGGATCGTCCCCGGCTCGGTCACGCTGCTGGCCGGAGACCCCGGCGTCGGCAAATCCACGCTGCTGCTGGAGGTCGCGCATCGCTGGGCGCTGGCGGGCCGGCGGGCGCTCTACATCTCCGGTGAGGAGTCCGGCGGGCAGATCCGATTGCGCGCCGAGCGCACCGGTTGCAGCCATGACGAGATCTACCTGGCCGCCGAGTCGGACCTGCAGACCGTGCTCGGCCATATCGAGGCGGTGCGGCCCACGCTGGTGGTGGTGGACTCGGTGCAGACCATCGCCGCCGCCGACACCGACGGGGTGGCCGGCGGGGTCACCCAGGTGCGGGCCGTGACAGCCGCGCTGACCGCGGCCGCCAAGGCCGCCGATGTGGCGCTGATCCTGGTCGGTCACGTCACCAAGGACGGCGCGATCGCCGGCCCGCGGTCCTTGGAACACCTCGTGGATGTCGTGCTGCATTTCGACGGCGAGCGTCATTCGGTGCTGCGGATGGTGCGTGCGGTGAAGAACCGCTACGGCGCCACCGACGAGGTGGGTTGTTTCCTGTTGCGCGACGGCGGTATCGAGGGGATCGCCGATCCGTCCGGGCTGTTCCTCGAGCAGCGCAGCATGCCGGTGCCGGGCACCTCGATCACCGTCGCACTCGACGGCAAGCGCCCGATGATCGGCGAGGTGCAGGCGCTGCTGGCCACCCCGGCGAGCGGGTCGCCGCGCCGGGCGGTCAGCGGTATCGACCACGCCCGGGCCGCAATGATCACCGCGGTGCTGGACAAGCATGCCGGCATTCCCATCTCCGCAGGCGACATCTACCTGTCGACCGTGGGCGGAATGCGATTGACCGATCCCTCAACGGATCTGGCCGTCGCCATAGCGCTGGCCTCGGCCTACGCCGACCTCCCGCTGCCGCCGACCACCGTGGTTCTCGGCGAGGTGGGCCTGGCCGGCGACCTGCGCCCGGTCGCCGGGATCGACCGGCGGCTGTCCGAGGCTGCCCGGCTCGGGTTCACCATCGCGCTGACACCTCCGGGCGCCCCGGGGATCGTCGGCGGTCTGCGCACAGTGGAGGCGCCCAATATCGTTGCCGCGCTGCAACACCTGAAGGCCATCGCCGACAATCGCAGCCGGCCGACACCGCCGCGGCTGGTGCGTGGCTCCTAGTTGCCCGGCGGCGGCGCGTCGGGCGCCGGGACGTCGGCCGGCGGCGGAGGAGGTGCATCCGGCGAAGGCTCGGTCAGCATGAACGGCACGGTCGCCGAACGCAGATTGCCCAATTGGACGACGAGGTTGTAGGTGCCCGGCCCGATCGGCTGCCGCGGCAGCGGGCACTGCGGGGCCGAACCCATCCCGGTCCAGGTCACCGTGGTGGTCACCTGCTCCCCCGGATCGAAGGTCTTGACCAGGGTCTCGTTCGACGGCGCGCAGTCCAGGTTCGACCACAGCCGCTGGTTGTCCAGCGAGTAGACGTAGGCGGCCAGGACCGCCGCACCCACGTCCCGCTTGCAGGCGACCAGGCCGATGTTGGTGACCACCATGGTGAACTGAGGCTGCTCACCCACCGCGTACTGCGGGCCGGTGATGCCCTTGACGGCCAGCGTGGAATCGGGGCAGTCGTCGCCCTCCTTGAGCACCGGGGGCGGAATCACCGCGGCGGTCGGCGTCGCCGACGGCGGCGGCACCTCCTCGGCGGGCGCCACCACCGGCGTCTTGACGCCTTCTGGCGCGGGACCTGGTGGCTTGGCGTGCTGGGCGTTGGAGTTCTTGTCGGCGGCGACACTGTCGGCGCCGGCGCTGCCTCGTACGACAGCGAAGACGATGAGCGACACCATTGCAATCACGGCGGCCGCAACACCCAACGCCAAGCCACGGCGTCGCCAGTAGATCTGCGAAGGCAGCGGACCCTGCGGTTCCAAATCGATCACATTCTCACGGTAGGACGAGCTCACCGAGAGTTGTCCGACGTGTCTCGGCGTGTCGTTGCCGCGTTGTGACCTTCGGAGACTATTCCGGCGGTTCAGCGAGGCTCGACGAAGGAGAGGCGAAGCTGGAACCGCCTTATTCCCCGATGTCGCCGAGATGCTCGCGAGCCTGCACCCGCCCGTCGGACAGGTGATAGGTGGCACCGACGATCGCCAGCCTGCCGGCCTCGATCTGGTCGGCGATGACGGTGGACCGGCTCGCCAGTTGCCGCACCGTCTCGTTGACGTGGCAAGCTTCGAACTCGTCGATGCTGCTCAGGCCTTCTCGCCGGCCCACCAGGATCGACGAAGACACCCGTTCGGTGATATCACGCAGGTAGCCGCCTGGTACGGAACCGTCGTCGAGAGCCGCCAGCGCGGCTTTGACCGCCCCGCAGCTGTCGTGGCCGAGCACGACGATCAGCGGCACGTCGAGCACCGCCACCCCGAACTCGATCGATCCCAGCACGGCCGCATCGATGACATGGCCGGCGGTGCGGACCACGAACATGTCGCCCAGTCCCTGATCGAAGATGATCTCGGCAGCCACTCTGCTATCGCCGCAACCGAACACCACCGCCGTCGGCTTCTGGCCCGCAGCCAGACTGGCGCGGCGTTCGATGCTCTGACTTGGATGGGCGGGCTCGCCCGCGACGAAGCGCTCGTTACCCTCCTTGAGTGCTTTCCACGCTGATACCGGGTTCGTATTGGGCATGCCCGATATTGTGCCTGGCGGCGGGTCCGGCCGCACGATGAGCATCGATCCGGGCGACCTGCTGCACTGGTTCGACTCGTGCGGGCGGGACCTGCCGTGGCGGGCGCCCGGTGTCACACCGTGGCAGATCCTGGTCAGCGAGTTCATGCTGCAGCAGACCCCGGTGTCGCGGGTGTTACCGATCTGGCCGGACTGGGTCGCGCGCTGGCCGACACCGTCGGCGACGGCGGCCGCTACCCCGGCAGATGTGCTGCGAGCCTGGGGAAAACTGGGCTACCCGCGCCGGGCCAAGCGGCTGCACGAATGCGCGGCCGTGATCGCCCGGGACTTCGACGATGTGGTCCCCGACGATGTCGAGGCCCTGCAGCAGCTGCCCGGGGTCGGCAGCTACACCGCCCGGGCGATGGCCGCCTTCGCCTACCGCAAACGGGTTCCGGTGGTGGACATCAACGTTCGGCGGGTGGTGGCTCGCGCGGTGCACGGGCACGCCGAGCCGGCCGCGCCGTCGACGAAGCGCGATCACGCCGACGTCGACGCCCTCCTGGCCGTGATCCCGAAAGCCGACCGGGCCGCCCGGTTCTCCGCGGCGCTGATGGAGCTCGGTGCCGTGGTGTGCACGGCCAGAGCACCGAACTGTGCCAAGTGCCCGCTGCGATCATGTGCGTGGCGCGACGCCGACTACCCGGCCGGATCAGCGCCGAAGCGTCCCGCCCAGCGTTACGCCGGCACCGACCGACAGGTGCGCGGTCGCCTGTTGGACATCCTGCGGGACAACGATTTTCCCGTCACCAAGGCCCAACTCGACGTGGCTTGGCCGGCGGATGCGGTCCAGCGTGAGCGCGCGCTGGCATCGCTGTTGAGCGACGGGCTGGTCGAACAAGACGCCGGCGGACGCTTCGCGCTGCCCGGTCAGGACAGGAACGACTCGACGGCTTCGCGGTAGACCTGCGGGGCGTCGTCGTGCACCAGGTGCCCAGCGTTCGGGACGTGCAGGTAGGTGCTGTTGAAGCCGATGCGGTGCATCTTGAGCATCTGCCCGGGCGGGGTCACCGAGTTGCCCGCCTCGATCAGCAACGCCGGCGCCCGCACCGCGCGCCACTGGGCCCAATAGTCCCGGGTACCCCACTCCGCGGCGATCTGCACCCACTGAGCGGGCCGACCGTGCAGCCGCCAGCCCGTGGCGGTCCGATCGAAGGCCTCCAGGAAGTACCGGCCGGCCACCTCCCCGAATTCGGCGATGACGTCGTCGGCGCGGGTGAACTCCACCGGCAGGGCGTGCGCCCACGGCTCCCATGCGCCGGTGGTCATCCCGCGGAAGTCCGGGGCCATGTCCTCCACCACCACCGCCGTGACGAGCTCGGGGCGCTGCGCTGCCAGGCACCAGGAGTGCAGGCCACCCATCGAATGCCCGACCAGCCGCACCGGTTCGCCCAGCGGCTCCACCGCGGCGGCCAGGTCACCGACGAAGCGTTCGGTGCAGATCGGGTGCGAGTCTGCGACGTCACGGCCGCGGTGCCACGGCGCGTCGTAGGTATAGACCGCCCCCAGCCGGGACAGCCATTCCCATTGCCGCGGCCAGGTGCTGCCGCGGCCCATCAACCCGTGCACCAGCACCAGCGGCGCGCCGTGTCCACCGCGATAGGTCAACAGCTCGCTCGACGCGGTCTCCACCCGGGGCACGGTAACCTAGCCGCATGTCAGTGGTGAAGATCAACGTCATTGAGGTGCCCGAGGGGGCCGGTCCCGAGGTGGAGAAGCGGTTCGCCGAGCGGGCCGACACCGTGGCCGACACCCCCGGCTTCCAGGGCTTTCAGCTGCTGCGGCCGGTCCGCGGCGACAACCGCTACTTCGTGGTCACCCAGTGGGAGTCCGACGCGGCCTACGAAGCGTGGGTGCGTGACCGCTCGGAGGCCGCGCACGCCGGATACGGGGCTCCGCTGTCCAAAGGCGCCGCCAACCTGGAGTTCGAGGTCGCATTGGACGTAGGCGGCACCGCGGGAACCGCCACCCGGACCTAGGCCGTGCGGCGCCACCTGGCGGCCTGGACGACCGCAGTTGTGCTTGCAGCCGGCTGCGCCCCCTCCCCTGCCTCACCGGCGGACCCGGGCGGGGTGACGATCTCCACCACCACCCCACCCGGTCTGCGGGCCAAGCAGACCATGGACATGCTCAACTCCGACTGGCCGATCGGCCCGGTCGGGGTGGCGACCCTGGCCGCACCGGACAAGGTCGACCTGGTGGTCACGACCATGGAATCGCTGTGGTGGGACCGCCCGTTCCAGCTCGACGACGTCGACATCCGGGCCGGCGCGGCCACCTTGCACCTGACCACCTCCTACGGTGCCCGGCAGGACATTCGGCTGCGCACCGACGACAACGGCATGGTGAACCTGTTCAAGCCGAGCACCGAGGCACCGCCGATCCGGTCCTGGCGTGACGTCGACGCCGTGCTGAAGCGCACCGGCGCGCGCTACTCGTACCAGGCGTCGCGCATCGAGGGTGGGCATTGCGAGCGGGTCGCCGGCACCAACACCGGCCAATCACTGCCGCTGGCATCGATTTTCAAGCTGTATGTGCTGTTGGCGGTCGCCAATGAGGTCAAGGCCGGAAACGTGTCCTGGGACGACCCGCTGACCATCACCGGCCGGGCCAAGGCCGTCGGCTCATCCGGCCTGGAGGAACTGCCCGACGGCGCGCACGTGTCGGTTCGCCGAGCAGCCGAGAAGATGATCGCCACCAGCGACAACATGGCCACCGATCTGCTGATCGGCAAAGTCGGCACCCGCGCCGTGGAGCAGGCGCTGATCGCCGCCGGTCATCACGACCCGGCCAGCATGACGCCGTTTCCCACCATGTACGAACTGTTCTCGGTGGGTTGGGGCAAGCCGGACCTGCGTGAGCAGTGGCAGCACGGTTCGTCGCAGGAGCGGGCAAAGTTGCTGCGGCAGGCCGAGTCCCGGCCGTATGAGCCCGATCCGTTCCGCGCGCACGACCCGGCCTCGGCCTACGGGGCGGAGTGGTACGGCAGCGCCGAGGACATCTGCCGGGTACACGTCGCGCTGCAGGCAGGCGCGGTGGGCAAGGCCGCACCGGTCCGCGAGATCATGTCCGCGGTCCGCGGTATCGACCTACCTCGCAGCGACTGGCCCTATATCGGGTCCAAGGCCGGCGGCCTGCCCGGTGACCTGACGTTCAGCTGGTACGCGCTGGACCGGGCCGGGCAGCCGTGGGTGGTCAGCTTCCAGCTGAACTGGCCGCGCGACCACGGCAAGAGCGTCGGCAGCTGGATGCTGCAGATCGCGCAGCAGGCGTTCCGCCTGCTGCCCGCGCAGCGCTGACCCGGCGAGCAGCTACTCGGCGCCGGCCTTGGCCAGATCGGCGGACTCCGCCGTCGGCTTCGGGCTGCCGGCGAAGGTGAAGACCGCGTCTTCGGTCGCGCCCTCCCCGTCCCAGTTGTCCACGTCGACGGTGACCAGCTGACCGGGCCCGATCT
Source organism: [Mycobacterium] zoologicum (assembly GCF_020172665.1). GTDB lineage: Bacteria > Actinomycetota > Actinomycetes > Mycobacteriales > Mycobacteriaceae > Mycobacterium > Mycobacterium zoologicum. The sequence continues at coordinate 3,988,324 of NZ_CP083985.1, forward strand.
CCTCGAAGAGGATCTTCTCGGAGAGCTGGTCCTCGATCTCGCGCTGGATGGTGCGACGCAGCGGACGGGCACCGAGCACCGGGTCGAAGCCGCGCTTGGCCAACAGCGCCTTCGCCTTGTCGGTCAGCGCGATGTCCATGTCCTTGGCCCGCAGCTGCTTTGCCACCCGGCCGATCATCAGGTCGACCATCGAGATGATCTCGTCCTGACTCAACTGGTGGAAGACGATGATGTCGTCGATGCGGTTGAGGAACTCCGGCCGGAAGTGCTTCTTGAGCTCGTCGTTGACCTTCTGCTTCATCCGCTCGTAGTCGTTCTCTCCGCCGCCCTGGGTGAACCCGAGCCCCACGGCCTTGGAGATGTCGGAGGTGCCCAGGTTGGACGTGAAGATCAACACGGTGTTCTTGAAGTCGACGGTGCGGCCCTGACCATCGGTGAGCCGACCGTCCTCAAGCACCTGCAGCAGCGTGTTGTAGATCTCCTGGTGCGCCTTCTCGATCTCGTCGAACAGCACCACCGAGAACGGCTTGCGCCGCACCTTCTCGGTTAGCTGACCGCCTTCCTCGTAGCCGACGTATCCCGGAGGAGCGCCGAACAGCCGCGACGCGGTGAACCGGTCGTGGAACTCACCCATGTCGATCTGGATGAGCGCGTCGTCGTCACCGAACAGGAACTCGGCCAGTGCCTTGGACAGCTCGGTCTTACCGACTCCGGACGGGCCGGCGAAGATGAACGAACCGGACGGCCGCTTCGGGTCCTTCAGGCCGGCGCGGGTGCGCCGGATGGCCTTGGAAACCGCGGCGACGGCGTCCTTCTGGCCGATGATCCGCTTGTGCAGTTCGTCTTCCATCCGCAGCAACCGGGTGGTCTCGGCCTCGGTCAACTTGAACACCGGGATGCCGGTCCAGTTGCCCAGCACCTCGGCGATCTGCTCATCATCGACCTCGGCAACCACATCGAGATCACCTGCGCGCCACTGCTTTTCGCGCTCAGCCCGCTGCGCCACCAGCTGCTTCTCCCGGTCGCGGAGGCTCGCGGCCTTCTCGAAGTCCTGCGCGTCGATCGCGGACTCCTTCTCCCGGCGGGCGTCGGCGATCTTCTCGTCGAACTCGCGCAGGTCCGGCGGCGCGGTCATCCGGCGGATCCGCATCCGCGCGCCGGCCTCATCGATCAGGTCGATCGCCTTGTCCGGCAGGAACCGGTCGTTGATGTAGCGGTCGGCCAGCGTGGCCGCGGCCACCAGCGCCGAGTCCGAGATCGACACCCGGTGGTGTGCCTCGTAACGATCCCGCAGGCCCTTGAGGATCTCGATGGTGTGCTCGACGGTGGGTTCACCGACCTGCACCGGCTGGAACCGACGCTCCAGGGCGGCGTCCTTCTCGATGTACTTGCGGTACTCGTCGAGGGTGGTGGCGCCGATCGTCTGCAGCTCACCGCGAGCCAGCTTCGGTTTGAGGATCGAGGCCGCGTCGATAGCGCCCTCGGCCGCCCCGGCACCGACCAGCGTGTGCAGCTCGTCGATGAACAAGATGATGTCGCCGCGGGTGTTGATTTCCTTGAGGACCTTCTTCAGCCGCTCCTCGAAGTCACCGCGGTAACGGCTGCCGGCCACCAGCGAACCCAGGTCCAGGGTGTAGAGCTGCTTGTCCTTGAGCGTCTCGGGAACCTCACCGGCCACGATGGCCTGCGCCAGGCCCTCGACGACGGCCGTCTTGCCGACGCCGGGCTCACCGATGAGCACCGGGTTGTTCTTGGTGCGCCGGCTCAGCACCTGCATGACCCGCTCGATTTCCTTCTCCCGGCCGATCACCGGGTCGAGCTTGCCCTCGGCAGCGGCCGCGGTGAGGTTGCGGCCGAACTGGTCGAGCACCAGCGACGTCGACGGCGAGCCGGACTCGCCACCCCGGCCACCGGTGCCGGCCTCGGCGGTCTCCTTGCCCTGGTAGCCGCTGAGCAGCTGGATGACCTGCTGACGTACCCGGGTCAGGTCCGCGCCCAGCTTGACCAGCACCTGGGCGGCGACACCCTCACCCTCACGGATCAGGCCGAGCAGGATGTGCTCGGTGCCGATGTAGTTGTGGCCGAGCTGCAGTGCCTCGCGCAGGCTCAGCTCCAGAACCTTCTTGGCGCGCGGCGTGAACGGGATGTGCCCGGACGGCGCCTGCTGGCCCTGGCCGATGATCTCCTCGACCTGGCTGCGCACCCCTTCCAGGGAGATACCCAGCGATTCCAGGGACTTGGCGGCGACGCCCTCACCCTCGTGGATCAGGCCCAACAGGATGTGTTCGGTCCCGATGTAGTTGTGGTTGAGCATCCGGGCCTCTTCCTGGGCCAGGACGACAACCCTGCGGGCACGGTCAGTAAATCTCTCGAACATCGGCGGCTACCTGCTCTCCCTCACGATCGGCACTCGCTGGGCCTCGGCTCGGCCCCGCGTACCTGCCGTCCACTCTAGTGGGCGGCGCAGCGCGCTGTGAGCTGGCTTGCAGTGCTTACTGCACAGACCCGCACCAGCGCCGGGCCCCGAAAGACCTGGCACCGGATGCAAGAGACCAACGGTGAGACCCCGGAGTGTGATTCCGGACGATCAGCGGGTTCGCCAGAAGCGAAAACCCGGCCGGGCCGCCTCTCTAGGTAGCGGCGTGAAACGCGTCGATGATGTCGGCCGGGATACGGCCGCGGGTGGAGACGTTGTGACCGTTGCGGCGCGCCCAGTCCCGAATGGCGGCGCTTTGTTCACGGTCAATGGTTCCGCGGCGGCCACCGCTGGCGCGGCCCCGGCGCCGACCGCCGACCCGACGGCCCGCCTCGGCCCACTTCTTCAAATCGGCGCGCAGCTTTCCGGCATTCTTGCTGGAAAGATCAATCTCGTAGGAAACACCGTCCAGTCCGAATTCGACTGTTTCGTCGGCGGCACCCTCACCATCGAAATCATCGATCAAGGTGACGGTCACTTTTTTCGCCATTGGTACCCCTCGGTTAGCTTTCCTGTGCGGTAACTGAACACCAGTCGTAATCGACCCTGACGACTAATGTGCCATAAAAATACGGCGGCTTCAACACCGCGTGCCGAGGCAGCGTTCAGTTGCCCTGTCGACGAACAATCGGGAACAATACCGTATCTCGAATTGACAGCCCGGTGAGCACCATCAGCAACCGATCAATGCCCATTCCGGTTCCGGTACACGGCGGCATGGCGTGTTCCATAGCGGCCAGAAAGTCCTCGTCAAGTGCCATTGCCTCGTCGTCGCCGGCCGCCGCCGCGCGGGCCTGGGCGGCAAAGCGCTCACGTTGCACCACCGGGTCGACGAGCTCGGAGTAACCAGTGGCCAGTTCGACACCGCGCATATAAAGGTCCCATTTCTCGGTGACCCCTTCGATACTGCGGTGCTGACGCGTCAGCGGCGTGGTCTCCACCGGGAAGTCCCGAACGAATGTCGGGGCGCTGAGGTGATTGCCGACGGTGTGTTCCCACAGCTCCTCGACCAGCTTGCCGTGGCCGTAGCCGCGATCTGTGGGAATCTCCACGCCCAGGCGGTCGGCCACCGCCCACAGGTCGGCCACCGAAGTCGCCGGCGTGATCTGCTCACCGAGCGCGGCCGACAGCGACGGATACATTTCGACCGTCGCCCATTCACCGCCAATGTCGTAGATACTGCCGTCGGGCAGGGGCAGTTGCCTTGTCCCGATCACCTCGTCGGCGACTTCTTGAATAATTTCGCGAGTCGCCACGGCCGAGTCATCATAGGTGCCATAGGCCTGGTAGGTCTCCAACATCGAGAACTCCGGCGAATGGGTCGAATCGACACCCTCGTTTCGGAACACCCGATTGAGCTCGAAGACGCGATCGAAACCACCGACCACACACCGCTTCAAGAACAGCTCGGGGGCGATTCGCAGGTAAAGGTCCGTGTCTAGGGCGTTCGAATGGGTGACGAACGGCCGGGCCGCCGCACCGCCGGCCAAAGTCTGCAACATCGGCGTTTCGACTTCGAGGAATCCACGCCGCTCCAATGCGGAGCGAATGGCTCTAATCACAAAGATCCGTTGACGCGCCACGGTGCGCGCCTCCGGGCGGACGATCAGGTCTACGTAGCGCTGCCGGACCCGGGATTCCTCGCTCATGTCCTTGTGCGCGACCGGCAACGGCCGCAGCGACTTCGACGCCATCTGCCAGGAGTCGGCGAGCACCGACAGTTCGCCGCGGCGTGAGCTGATCACCTCGCCGCGCACGAAGACGATGTCGCCGAGGTCGACGTCGGACTTCCACGCCTCCAGCACGTCCTCGCCCACACTGGCCAGGCTGATCATCACCTGCAGTTGAGTCCCGTCGCCCTCCTGCAGGGTGGCGAAACAGAGTTTGCCCGAGTTGCGGGCGAACACCACCCGCCCGGCCACGCCCACGATGTCGCCGGTGGAGGTGTCGGCGGCCAGCTCCGGGTAGTTGGCCCGGATCTCAGCGAGGGTGTGGGTGCGCTGCACCTCCACCGGGTAGGGGTCACGGCCCTCGGCGAGCAGACGCATCCGCTTGTCGCGGCGGATCCGGAACTGCTCGGGGAGGTCGGAATCGTCCTGCGGTTGGGGTGTATCGGCAGAGCTCACGACGTGCCAGCTTAAAGCGTGTCGAACAACTCTGGGTGTTCGGCACCGCCCTTCTCGGGCGTTCCTTGGTTCTCAGGCCGCTGGCGCGGTGTGAACGTTGGTTCCCGCGTCTTCCAGGCTGGTTTCACCGGCACTCGTTGGGTGCTGGTCAGAGCCGTCCTGTCGGCGGGCGTTGGTGGCCCGGCCTCCTGCTTGGGGGTCCGGGGTTCGGTGTGAGTCGTGATGGGTTTGGCCCCAGCGGGCTAGGTTGACCGCAGCGTTGAGGTCACGATCCAAGCGGTGACCTCGTGGGCAGGTGAATACCCGCTCGGCCAGGCTCAGATCAGTGCGGCGGTCGGCGCAGGTCGAGCAGAGCTGGCTGGAGGGATACCAGCGGTCAGCTTCGATGACCTGCCCGCCGCGCCAGCCCTGTTTGTAGTGCAGTTGGCGGGCGAACTCGGCCCAGCCTGCATCCGAGATGGCGCGGGCGAGCCGATGGTTGCGCAGCATCCCGGCCACATGCAGGTTCTCAATGACGAGCCGGTCGTGAGTCTTGACCAGCTGGTTGGAGACCTGGTGCGCGAAATGCCGACGCACAGTGGCGACGCGGTGATGATGCCGGGCCAGGCGGGCGGCGGCATCGCGGCGGTTGCGTGATCCTTTCTGCTTGCGGGACAACGATTTCGCCAGGCGGCGCTGTCGAGCGATACCGGCGGCGAGGGCTTTGGGGGCATCCGCGATCCGGGCGACCTCTACGCCGCCGGCCGTGGCGGCGACAACAAATGCGGCCAGGCCTCGATCCACTCCGACCCAACCACCACCATCAGCGGGCCGGGGCCGGTGCCGAAGGGCGGGGTGTAGGTCAGCGGCTTCGATGTTCAGCGATACCCGCCAACGGCCTGCACGCTCGGTGACGGTGGTGAATAGGATCTTGGCCCGGTCGGTGGCGAGCATGCGGCGCAGCCGGCGGGTGTCATCGTGTACGGCGATGCGGCCGATGCCGGGCAGGATGATCGACCGCGGCCGGTCACCGCCGCCGATGCGGATCGCCGGCGACCCGACCTTGGAGTGCTTGTTGCGCAGCCGAAACGACGGCACCGACGTGGTCTTCTTCTTGAACCGCGGGAAGCCGACGCTCCTGCCTTTACGTTTCCCGGATCGGGAGTCCGACCAGGCTTTCAAGCCCCTGCCGAGGTCGACGGCGGCTTCCTCGAATACCTGCTGACACACCTCGGTGCGCCACGCCAAGCCGGTCACAACCGTCTCGGCCACACCGTCGGTATCAACGGTGAAGACCCGCCCGGCGGCCTCGGTCTTCTTCCACCCGTTGAAGGCGTTGATCAGATCGAAACCGGTCCACGGCACCGCGGTGTCCGGGTCGGTCTTCCGGTCGGTGAGTCCCGTCTTGACCAGGCGTAGGCACTGGTTGAACGCGAAGCGGGCGGCCCCGGCATGCCGGGACAGCACGGCTCCCTGCTCAACAGTGGGGTCGAGGCAGAACTTGAAAGTCGTGTGCCGGGCCATCTACAGCAGCCTCACATAGGCCACCGACAAACAACGCCGACCAGGCGCTGGGTGTCAGAGGCCGGCGGCAGGATCAGCGGTCATGTGCCCTCTCTGCTCGCCAGCGGCGATCCTACCCAGGCTCGACCGCACCCAGTTGTTCGACACCCTTTAGATGAATACCCTGCGACGGCTCAGCGCGCCGGGCGCAGCCTGCCCCGCTGCCCGTCCCGATTGCGCTCGAACACCAACCGCAACCCGTCCAGGGTGAGGTTGGGGTCGTGGCGGTCCACCGTTTCCAGGTCGGGCAGCAGCAGCGGCGCGGCGTGCCCGGTGGCCACCACCGTCCCGTTGTCGGCGAAGCCGGGCACCTCGTCACGCACGCGCCGCACCAGGCCGTCGACCAGGCCGGCGAAGCCGAACACCGCACCGGACTGCATGCACTCGACGGTGTTCTTGCCGATCACCGAGCGCGGCCGGGTGAGTTCGACCCGGCGCAGCCCGGCGGAGCGGGCCGCTGCGGCGTCCGAGGAGATCTGGATGCCGGGCGCGATGGCCCCGCCGAGGAACTCGCCTTTGGCCGAGACGGCGTCGACGCAGATCGCCGAGCCGAAGTCGATGACGATGGCCGCCGTCTTGTACTTCTGAAAGGCCGCCAGGCCGTTGACGATCCGGTCGGCACCCACTTCTTTGGGGTTGTCCACCAGCAACGGCACACCGGTACGAACGCCGGGTTCGATCAGCACCGCGGGCACCGACGGCCAGTACTGGTCGAGCATCAGCCGCACTTCGTGCAGCACCGAGGGCACCGTCGACAACGCGGCCGCGCCGGTCAGCTGTTCGCCGTCGTCGCCGATCAGACCGTCCAGGGTGAGCGCCAATTCATCGGCCGTGATCTCCGCCTCGGTACGAATCCGCCACTGCTGCACGACGTTTGCATTATCACCGGACCCGGCCAGCAGGCCGATCACGGTGTGGGTGTTGCGAACGTCGATCGCCAGCAGCACGGCTACCGCACGCTTCTGGGCGACAACAACTCGGCAGCGGTGTCGGGTACGAACGCCGGGTCGGTGCCGAGGTCGACCTGCTTGTTGTCGGCGTCGACGAACACGATGCGGGGCTGGTAGCGGCGCGCCTCGGCATCGTCCATGCTGCCGTAGGCGATCAGGATGACCAGGTCACCGGGGTGTACCAGATGTGCTGCGGCACCGTTGATCCCGATGATCCCGGTGCCCCGGTCCCCGGTGATGACGTAGGTGACCAGCCGGTTGCCGTTGTCGATGTCGACGATGGTCACCTGCTCGCCCTCGATCAGGTCGGCGGCTTCCATCAGGTCGGCGTCGATGGTCACCGAGCCGACGTAGTGCAGGTCGGCCTGAGTGACCGTGGCACGGTGGATCTTCGACTTGAGCATCGTCCGAAACATCAATTCCTCCGGGTTGATTCGTCGGGAACTCCGAGTGTGATGGCCGCGTTGTCGAGCAGCCGGGTCGCGCCGACGCGGGCGGCGACCAGCAGGCGGCCGGGCCCGTCGGCGGGCGCCGGCTCCAGGCCGGGGCCTCGCACCTGCAGGTAGTCGACCTCAACCGCGGGGGACGCGTCCAGTACCGCGGTGGCGGCCTCGATCACCGCGGCGGCCCCGGCCGGTGCGGCGTGCTCACCGGCGGCCAGCGCCGCCGACAGCACGGTCGCGGCCTCGCGTTGCGCGTCATCGAGGTAGCGGTTGCGCGATGACATCGCCAGCCCGTCGGATTCGCGCACGGTGGGAACGCCCACCACGGTCACGTTCAGGTTGAGGTCGTCGACCATCTGGCGCACCAGCACCAGCTGCTGGTAGTCCTTCTCGCCGAAGAACACCCGGTCGGGATGCACGATCGAGAGCAGTTTGCACACCACGGTGAGCATTCCCGCGAAATGCGTTGGGCGCGCAGCACCTTCGAGATCAGAGCCGAGCGGTCCGGGGTGCACCATGGTCCGCTGACCGCACCCGTACATCGCCGCGGCAGTCGGCGTGAAAGCAACATCGACACCGGCGTCGCGCAGCAACGCCAGGTCGTCGTCGAGGGTGCGCGGGTAGGCGTCGAGGTCCTCGCCGGCACCGAACTGCAGGGGATTGACGAAGATCGACACCACCACCACCGCGCCGGGCACCTTGCGGGCGGCGCGGATCAGCGACAGGTGCCCGTCGTGCAGGGCGCCCATGGTGGGCACCAGCATCACCCGGCGGCCGGTGGATCGCAGCGCGCGAGAGACCCGGGTGATCTCCTCGGGCCTTGCGTAGACGTTGAGCCCACCGGGGGTGAACTTAGGCGCATCGGGCTTCACCGGGCCAGCACCGTCAATACGTCGTCGGCGGCACCGGCGCGGTGTGCGGTGCGCAGCGCATTGCTGCGGTAAGCCTCGGCCAGATCCGGGTCGACGCCGGCCAGCGCTTGCAGGTGCCGGGCCAGGGTGGCCGAATCTCCGCGGGCCACCGGGCCGGTGAGCGCAGCGTGCCCATCGCGCAGGGTATTGGCCAGCGCGGCAGCCACCAGCGGCCCCAGCACCCGCTCGGCGATGCCGTCCGGGTCCTCGATTCCCAGGCTGGTCGGCAGCGCCGCCCGCAACGCCGTCAGCGCGTCGTCGATCACGGTGACCACGTGGTTTCCGCCGTGGCAGAGCGCCGCGTGGTAGCGGGTGCGGGCGGATTCGTCGACGCGGAACGGCTCGCCGCCGATCTCGCAGGTCAGCGCTTCGGCGATGGTGTAGCCGATCTCGTCGGCGGCGGTGATGCCGAAGCAGCTCTCCGACAGCCGGGCGATGTCTTCGTCGGAGCCGGTGAACGTCATCGCCGGGTGGATGGCCAGCGGGAGGCAGCCCTGCTCGGTCAGCGGCGCCAGCACGCCGATACCCGCGGCACCGGAGGTGTGCACGACGATGGTTCCGGCGCGTACCGCACCGGTGGCCGCCAGGCCGCAGACGATGCCGGCCAGTTCGGTGTCCGGCACGGCCAGCAGCAACAGTTCGGAGTCGCCGGCGACGTCGGGGGCCGGTCGCACGACGGTGTCGGGCAGCCGCCGACGAGCGCGCTCCCGCGATTCCTCGGAGATGGCACTGCACGCCACCACCACATGCTCGGCGCGCTCCAACGCGACGCCAAGCGCGGTGCCGACGCGGCCGGCTGAGACGACGCCCACCTTGAGCCGGGCGGGCCGCAACCCGTCGAACTGCGCCATGCAGACGACCTCACAGGTTCTCTTGGTTTCGTTCCAGTCCCGCGTTGCGGGTACCGGACGGTCGCCGGAGAGTCTATCCCGATCAACCCGGGTCCGGCGAGTGACGTTGATCGCAGGTAGGCGAGTCAGTCCTCGCGGCGGCGCCGCCGGCGGCCCTCGCCGGGTACGGTCTGCAGCCGGGCCAGCAACTCGGCGACCGACTGACCGCCGGTGCTGGGCTCGCCATCGGTGACCGCCTCGGCACCGGTGGAATGCCGCGCCGACGCGGGCGGGGGGCTGGCGAGTCGGGGCGCGGGAACGGGTTCGGGGGCCGGCTCCGCTACGGGCGCCGGTGTGGGCTCGGGTGCGGCGTGGCTGCCGGGCGACTCGACCGACTCGGCCGAGTGCCGGGATTCGGCCCGACGGCGACCGCCCGTCCCTTCCGCTGCAGACGGACCCGAGTGACGACCGTGCCGCGACGGGGTCTCGGCGTCCGGTTCTTTGGCGCCGTGCCGACCGGAGTCCCCGTGCCGACTGGACTCCACCGGTGTGGCCGAGGACCAATTGCTGCCCGGCGTGCCAGGTGGAAGCCACTCCCCTTCCGCGCCAACGGGTTTCCAGGACGGCTCCGACTTGGGCGCTGGCGCGGCAGTCGGTGTGGGCACCGGCGCTGCCGGTGCGGCCCACGGCTGCGGCGGTGGCGGCTGCTGCGGCGGTGGCGGCGGCGGTTCGGGCTCGCGGTGCTGCTCCGGGGCGACGAACGGTTGCGCCGGTTGTGCCCAGCGGCCTGCGTTGGGTTGCGGCTGTTGAGGATGCGGCGGTTTCTGGGAGGGCATCTGAGGCTCGTCCGCAGCCCGGTGATGCGCCCCTCGCGGTGTCGGTGGCTGCTGGGGCGGCTGGTGGGGCTGGTGGGGCTGGGGTGTTGAGGGCATCGGGATCGCCCCGGTCGGTATCCGCACTTCCGGAACGTCGATGATCGGGTGCTCGGACGTCTTGGTGACCGCGTCCTCGGGGTAGAACGACGCGGTGGCCGGCGCCGGTCGGGCACCGGTGACCGCCTCGGAGCCGGTGCGCGCCCAGTCGCTGTAGGCGCGAATGGTCGTGCGCCCAGAAGACTCGGTCTCCAGCGCCGGCCGGTGACTCAGGTCGGCGTCGAAGAGGATCTCCAGATTCGTCCGCAACGCCGACAATTCGGTCCGCAACGCCGCAACCTCGTCGGCGGCCTGGGCCCGCAACTCCGACGCCAGTTCGCGGCGCAGTTGCGACTCCACCGTCAGCTCATACTCCCGGCGCGCCGAGATCTCACGGTCGAGCTGCAGGTCGTAGACCAGCTTGAGATCACGCGCCCGGGCCTGGTCCACATCGCTTTGCCGTCGATAGATCACCGACACGAACGCGGAGGCGACCGCCGCCCACAGTGCCACGATGACCGCGAGCTTGAGCAGCTCCACCCGACTGGTGAACACCAGTGCCGAACTCGCCGCGATCGCGAGTATCAGCAACGCGGTCAACAACGTCCAGCCCGGCCTGCGACCACCACGCCGACCCGGGGCGCGGGACAGGACCGAATTCATCTGCGCCGCCCCACCTCGTCGCTTCGTCGCGTCACGCCACCGGCCCGCATTGCCCGACTGTACCTGGACAAAGTCAATCCGCGTGTCGCCTGACTCCGGCGATTCTCACCCGGTTTGATTTCCGTTCACCGGCCCCGAGGTGCCGGAATCCTCGGGGGACTTGCAACAGTTCTGCAGCCACAGCGCGGCCGCGAGCAAAGCCAGCGCGCTGGCCGCGGCGACCACAGCACCGCCGGTGTCCTCGGCGGCGACACGTAGCACGGACCGCTGCCGCAGCAGGAAGCACAGCACCCCGGCCCAGAAACCCAGCACCAGCGCCCCCACCCAGGCCGACGCCTTGGCGACCACCACGGTGCGCGCAACTGCCAGCGGATGCAGCCGCCCCGGCCCGTAGCCGATGTCGCCGTCGTCGATCCTGGTCCGCACGTAGCGGCCCCAGCCGACCTCGGCGACCGCTGCCACCAGCAGCGAAATCCCGGTCCAGACGGTGATCGGCGGGAACCATCGATACACCTGCTCGACCGCCAGGTAGCTGATCACGGCCACCACGGCCGCGGCGGCGGCGACGTCGCGGCCGCGAGTCGGGCCCATCAGCGGTCACCGGCCGGGTGCAGCACCAGCTCGGTCAGCCGCAGCGAGTCGCGGTCGGCGGGTTCCAGCTCGGCCAGCAGACCGGCCACCGGGCATCGTCGTCCCGCCACCGTCAGTTCGGCGTCCGGCTCGATCTGCAGCCACGGCACCATCACGAACGCGCGCAGGTGCGCCAGCGGATGCGGCAGGGTCAGCGTGCTGTCCCGGGACAGCAGTTCCGGTTCGCCGGGCTCGCGGCAGCTGATCACGTCGATGTCCAGGGTGCGCGGGCCCCAGCGTTCGCCGCGCACCCGGTCGGCCGCCTGCTCGAGTTCGTGGGCCCGGCGCAGCCAGCCGGGACCGTCGGTGGCGGAATCTTCGACGACCAGTGCCGCGTTGAGGAAGCGGCCCTGATCGACCACGCCCCAGGCCTCGGTCTCATACACCGGCGACACCGCGCGCACCGCCGCTCCGAAGCCGTCGACCGCGGACTGCAGCCGGGCCAGCCGGTCGCCGAGATTGGAGCCGATGGACAGCACCGCTTGCGTCATGCCGGGATCACCGTGCCGCGCCGGTCACGCCGGGAGCGCCGCGCCACCACCGCGACGTCGTCGAAGGTGAGCGGGATCGGGGCGTGTGGTTTGTGCAGCGTGACCTCCACGGCCTGCACCCGGTCATCGGCCATCACCTCCTCGGCGATCTCGGCGGCGACGGTCTCGATGAGATCGCGTGCCGGGCCGGCGATGATGTCCGCGGCACGCTGGGCCAGCACCCCGTAGTCATAGGTGTCGGCCAGAGCGTCGCTGGCGGCGGCCGGTGCCAGATCCATCCAGACGGTGATGTCGACGACGAAGTCCTGGCCGTCGGCCCGCTCGTGGCCGAAGACGCCGTGGTTGCCACGAACCTTCAAGCCGCGCAACTCGATCCGGTCAGTCATCGCTGACGCCTCCTTGACTCCAAGCCTCCAGGACCCGCAATGCGTCGACCGAGGCCCGCACGTCGTGCACGCGCACACCCCAGGCGCCGTGCAATCCGGCCAGCGCCGAGATCACCGCGGTGGCGGTCTCGCGCTCGGCCGGGGGCCGGGGCGCGCCGTCGGCCCCGGACAGCAGCGTACCGAGGAACCGCTTGCGGGAGGCCCCGACAAGCACCGGAATGCCGGTGCCCACCAGTTGCGGCAGCGCGTGTAGCAGGGTCCAATTGTGTTGCGCTGTCTTGGCAAAACCCAGACCGGGATCGAGAATCAGGTTCGCCGGGTCCACTCCGGCGGCCACCGCGGCGTCGACGGCGGCCAGCAGGTCCGCCCGGACCTCGGTGGCGACGTCGCGGTAGTCGGGTACCCGATGCGGGTCCCCGGGATCCACCGGCCGCCAGTGCATCAGCACCCACCGGGCACCCGAGGAGGCCAGCAGTGGCGCCATCGCCGGGTCGGCCCGGCCGCCGGAGACGTCATTGACGATCCGGGCGCCGCAGTCCAGCGCAGCCCGGGCCACGTCGGCGTTCATCGTGTCGATGCTGACAGTTATCCCTTGGGCAGCAAGGGCTTTGACGACCGGAACCACCCGCTGGGCTTCGGCCTGCGGATCGACACGCACGGCACCGGGCCGGGTCGACTCACCGCCGACATCGATGATCGCCGCGCCCGCCGCCGCCAGTGCCGCACCGTGCTCGACGGCACGATCAGCGCTGAGATAACTCCCGCCATCGGAGAACGAGTCGGCGGTGACGTTGACCACCCCGACGATCTGGACGCGGGTCGGGCTCACCTGCGCCGAATGAGTTCCAGGGCTTCGGCGCGCGATGCGCTGTCGGTTTTGAACTGGCCCCGAACCGCCGAAGTCGTGGTGACCGCACCGGGTTTGCGCACCCCGCGCATCGCCATGCACAGGTGCTCGGCCTCGACCACCACGATCACTCCGCGCGGGTTGAGTTTGCGCATCAGGGCGTCGGCGACCTGCGCGGTCAGCCGCTCCTGCACCTGCGGCCGCTTGGCGTACATGTCGACGACCCGCGCCAGTTTGGACAGACCGGTGATCCGGCCGTCGTAGCCGGGGATGTAGCCGACGTGCGCGACACCGTGGAACGCCACCAGGTGGTGCTCACAGGTCGAGTACATCGGGATGTCTTTGACGATCACCAGCTCTTCGTGCTGTTCGTCGAACGTCGTCTCCAGCACGGTGTCCGGGTCGGTGTAGAGCCCGGCGAACATCTCCCGGTAGGCCCGGGCGACCCGCGCCGGGGTGTCGAGCAGGCCCGGCCGATCCGGATTCTCGCCGACGGCGAACAGCAGCTCACGCACGGCGGCCTCGGCGCGCGCCTGATCGAAGACCGTCGACGTCGGCGTCGACATCACGTTCTCAGTCACCGGAGGGCTTCTCCGGTTCACCGGACGGGCCGGGGTAGGGCTGCGGCTGATACGGCGGATAGTGCTGGGCGGGCGGGTAACCACTGGGCGGCCAGTGCTGCGGCGGATACCAGTAACCGCCCTGCTGCGGTGGCTGCTGCTGTGGCGGCTGCTGTGGCGGCGGCCAGCCGGGTGCATGCCAGCCCGCCGGGGCACCGTAGTCGGGGCCGGGCGCAGCGCCGTTGCCGCCCCCGTTGGGCGAGCCGTTGGCCTGAGTCGACACCGCGTCACGAGAGGCCTGGGCGATGGCGGCCTTGAACGCCGGCTCGGGCTGCTGCTGCGGCCAGGGCTCACCGCGCTCGATGGCCAGCTCGCCGGGGGTCTTGATCGGCGGCTTGTCGGACGGCACCCGGCCACCGAAGTCGTCGAACGCGGTCAGTCGAGGCCGCTTGGTCACCTCTCCGAAGATCCTCTCCAGGTCGGCGCGGTGCAGCGTCTCCTTCTCCAGCAGTTCGCCCGCCAGCACGTCGAGGACGTCGCGGTACTCGGTGAGGATCTCCCAGGCCTCGGTGTGCGCGGCCTCGATCAGCTTGCGCACTTCGTCGTCGATGTCGCGGGCCACCTCGTGGGAGTAGTCGGGCTGGGTGCCCATCGCGCGCCCGACGAACGGATCGCCGTGGTCGCTGCCGTAGCGCACCGCACCGAGCTTCGCGCTCATGCCGTATTCGGTGACCATGGCGCGCGCCACCGCGGTGGCCTTCTCGATGTCGGAGACCGCGCCGGTGGTCGGCTCGCGGAACACCAACTCCTCGGCCGCGCGCCCACCCATCGCGAAGACCAGCTGGGCGATCATCTCCGAACGGGTGCGCAGGCCCTTGTCCTCCTCGGGCACGGCCACCGCGTGCCCGCCGGTGCGGCCGCGGGCCAGGATCGTCACCTTGTAGACCGGATCGATGTCGGGCATCGCCCACGCCGCCAGGGTGTGGCCGCCCTCGTGATAGGCGGTGATCTTCTTCTCGTGCTCGCTGATGATCCGGCCCTTGCGCCGGGGCCCGCCGATCACCCGGTCGACGGCCTCTTCCAGCGCGGCAGCGGTGATCACGGTGCCGTTCTCCCGCGCGGTGAGCAGCGCCGCCTCGTTGATGACGTTGGCCAGATCCGCACCGGACATACCGACGGTGCGCTTGGCCAGCCCGTCCAGGTCGGCGTCCGGCCCGATCGGCTTGCCGGCCGAATGCACCCGCAGCACGGCGCGACGGCCGGCGATGTCGGGGTTGGTGACCGGGATCTGGCGATCGAAACGACCGGGCCGCAGCAGCGCCGGGTCGAGGATGTCCGGCCGGTTGGTGGCCGCGATGAGGATGACCCCGGCTCGCTCACCGAAGCCGTCCATCTCCACCAGCAGCTGGTTGAGCGTCTGCTCGCGCTCGTCGTGGCCGCCGCCCATTCCGGCGCCGCGCTGCCGGCCCACGGCGTCGATCTCGTCGACGAAGATGATGCACGGACTGTTCTGTTTGGCCTGTTCGAACAGGTCGCGCACCCGGGAGGCGCCGACCCCGACGAACATCTCGACGAAGTCCGAGCCGGAGATGGTGAAGAACGGCACCCCGGCCTCACCGGCCACCGCACGGGCCAGCAACGTCTTACCGGTGCCGGGCGGACCGTAGAGCAGCACGCCCTTGGGGATCTTGGCGCCCAGCGCCTGGTACCGGCTGGGGTTCTGCAGGAAGTCCTTGATCTCGTAGAGCTCCTCGACCGCCTCGTCGACGCCGGCGACGTCGGCGAAGGTGGTCTTGGGCATGTCCTTGCCGAGTTGCTTGGCCTTGGACTTGCCCATCCCGAATCCCATTCGGGCGCCGCCCTGCATCCGGGAGAACATCACGAACAGCCCGATCAGCAGCAGCATCGGCAGCATGTAGATCAGCAGTGAACCGAGCACGCTGCCCTGGTTGACGACGGTGTTGATCTCGGCTTTCTTGCTCATCAGCGCGGTGTAGAGCGGTACGGCGTACCCGGTCGGGTACTTGGTGATCAGCTTGTCGACCTGCTCGGACTTCTCCGCCCGGCCGGACTTCGACGCACCGGAGGACACGTCCACGCTGGTGATCGGATCCTTCAGGGTCAGCCGCAGCTGCTGTTCCCGGTCGTCGATCTGGGCGCTTTTGACGTTGCCCTGGTGGATCTGGGACACCGCGACGGAGGTGTCGACGGGCTTGTATCCGCGGGTGTCGTCACTGAAATAGAAGAAGGACCAGCCGAGCAGCAGGACCACTGCGATCGCGGTGATGGTGCGGATGACGTTTTTGCGATTCATCAGACATCGGCCGTTAGCGGCCAAATCCTTCCAATACATGCAGCTGGGCAAGTTCAGGTTACCGTCCACCCTCGACAGCGGGTGGATTCGGTGAGACGGTGGCCACCGTGACCCAGCGTCTTGTGGAAACCAACGGCGTGACCCTGCGGGTCACCGAGGCCGGTGAACGCAACGGGCCCAGTGCTCCGGTCGTCCTGTTGGCACACGGATTCCCGGAGCTGGCCTACTCGTGGCGGCATCAGATCCCGGTGCTGGCCGACGCCGGCTTCCATGTGCTGGCCCCCGATCAGCGGGGCTACGGCGGTTCGTCGCGGCCGGAGGACATCGCCGCCTACGACATCCACGCGCTGACCGGGGATCTGGTCGGCCTGCTCGACGACGTCGGGGCCGACCGTGCCATCTGGATCGGCCACGACTGGGGAGCGCCGGTGGTGTGGAACGCCGCTCTGCTGCACCCCGACCGGGTGGCAGCGGTCGCGGCACTGAGCGTGCCCCCGACACCGCGGCCTCAGCAGCGGCCGACCCAGGCGTGGCGGCAGCTGTTCGGCGACAACTTCTTCTACATCCTGTACTTCCAGCAGCCAGGTGTCGCCGACGCCGAACTCGACGCAGACCCGGCCCGCACCATGCGCCGCATGCTGGGCAGCCTGAGCCCCACCGACAAGGCCGCGGCGCTGCGGATGGTGGCCCCCGGACCGGAGGGCTTCATCGATCGGCTGGCCGAGCCCGACCGGCTGCCGGGCTGGATCAGCCAGGCAGAGGTGGACCACTACGTCGACACCTTCGCCCGGACCGGCTTCACCGGGGGACTGAACTGGTATCGCAACTTCGACCGCAACTGGGAGACCACCGCGCACCTGGCCGGTGCGACCATCGATGTGCCGGCGTTGTTCATTGCCGGAACCGCCGATCCGGTGCTGTCGTTCACCCGCCGCGATCGGGCCACCGAGGTGGCAGGAGGGCCGTACCGCGAAGTGCTCATCGAAGGAGCGGGTCATTGGCTGCAACAGGAACGTCCCGACGAGGTGAACGCGGAACTGCTGGAGTTCCTCAGCGGGGTTCGGCTGTGAAGCCGCTGCGGTTCGGGGTGTTCATCACCCCGTTCCACGCGTTGGGCCAATCACCCACCGTCGCACTGGAATACGACCTGGAACGGGTCGTCGCGCTGGATCGGCTCGGGTTCGACGAGGCCTGGTTCGGCGAACACCACTCCGGAGGGTACGAGCTGATCGCCTGCCCCGAGGTGTTCATCGCGGCGGCCGCCGAGCGCACCAAGCACATCCGGCTGGGCACCGGGGTGGTCTCGCTGCCCTATCACCACCCGCTGATGGTGGCCGACCGCTGGGTGCTGCTGGATCATCTGACCCGGGGCCGGGTGATGTTCGGCGCCGGCCCGGGTGCACTGCCCACCGACGCCCACATGATGGGTATCGACCCGGTCGAGCAGCGCCGGATGATGCAGGAGTCCTTGGAGGCGATCCTGGCGCTGTTCCGGGCCGAACCGGGTGAACTCGTCACCCGGTACTCGGATTGGTTCACCCTGCGTGATGCGGCGCTGCACATCCGACCCTACACCTGGCCGTATCCGGAGATCTCCTGCGCGGCAATGGTTTCCCCGTCCGGCCCACGACTGGCCGGCGCGCTGGGCACATCGCTGCTGTCGCTGTCGATGTCGGTGCCCGGCGGTTTCGCCGCGGTGGAGACGGCTTGGGAGGTGGTGCGCGATCAGGCCGCCAAGGCCGGGCGTGACGAACCGGACCGGGGCGACTGGCGGGTGCTGAGCATCATGCACGTCGCCGACACCCGCGAGCAGGCGATCGCCGACTGCACCTACGGCCTGCAGGATTTCGCGAACTATTTCGGGGCGGCCGGATTCGTCCCCTTGGCCAGCGAAGTCGAAGGCTCACCGCAGACGCCCGCCGAGTTCGTGGAGGCCTACGCCGCCGCCGGCAGCGCCTGCATCGGCACCCCCGACGACGCGATCGCCCACATCGCCGACCTGCTCGAGCGCTCCGGCGGGTTCGGCACCCTGCTGTTCCTGGGCCACGACTGGGCCTCGCCGGAGGCCACCTATCACAGCTATGAACTGTTGGCCCGCAAGGTTATTCCGCACTTCAAGGGTCAGCTCACCGCGCCCCGGGCATCACACGAATGGGCCAGGGGAATGCGCGACACGCTCTTCGGCCGCGCCGGTCAGGCGATCCAGAACGTCATCGTCGAGCACATCTCAGAGCAGGACCGCAAACCGTAGTGCCGGCTCAGGGCTTGGGGAACGCGCCGGCGTCGTAGAGCTGTTGCGACCATCCGCCCACCAGCTCGACCAGTTCAACCAGGTCGTCGCCGAGGTTGGCCACGATCGGGGCACAGACCGTGTCGGTGGCCACCTCGATCGCCTCGCGGGCGGCCTGTCCGGCCTCGGTGATCACGCCGCCGCGCGCCAGGCCCCGTTCGGCCAGTCGCGCCTCACCGGCGTCCAGATCCTCATCGCTGAACGCTCGGGACCGCACGTAGCTGCGTGGCGCCAGCCCCCGGTAGAGCTCGGTGAGCAAACCGATCTGTGGCCCGTCGAAACCCGCTGAGGCCCAAGCGTTCACGTGCCCGTCTCCGCGATACTCCCGCAGCTGGTCGGCCAGTTGCCAGGCCTGGGCCAGCGGGTCGTCGGGCAGCCCCTCGGCGACCAGTCCGGCGAACAGCGGCTTGCCGGCCACCGCCAGACCGTCGACGGCGCGGTGCAGCAGCACCAGCGCGCGGTCCAGGCCGTCCGGGGCGGCGCCGAGAACCCGGCGCAGCTGGGCCAGCGAGCCCTGCGCGCGGGCCGCCCGCAGGCTCGCCGCGTCGGTGAGCGTCCAGCCGTACTGGACCGCCGGCACCACGACGGCGGGGTTGAACACCCCGAACGTCGCCGCGATCACCTCGCCGGGCGCCTGGCCCAGGGCCGCACCGCGACTGCAGAAGTAGGCCGGACCATCCGGCAGTTCGACGTCACCGGACTTGCCGGGGCTGGGCCGAAACCCCAACGCGGCGTAACCGCTGTGACACTCCGGGGCGAAGTACACCTGCCCGGCGAAGGCCTCGATGGCACGGGACAGTTCTCTCGACGCTGCGGCGCTCATCCGACCAGTGTGCCGCACCGATCTTCCCCGGCGTCGCCGGTCGGCTCCGCTAGGGTGCCAGGCATGCCCACATGCAGCGCGCAGAAGCTTCTCCGCTGGTCGACGACGTTGGCTCTGGCCGGTCTGACAACCGTCGCAATAGCCGGGTGCGACTCGCAACCCGGCGGTGCCGTGGAGGCGGCCCGCCAGGTCACCGTTGTCGGCGAGGGTGAAGTGCAGGGTGTTCCGGACACGCTGACCGCCGAGGCCGGTATCGAGTTCGTCGCCGGTGACGTCACCAGTGCGATGAACCAGACCGGCGAGCGCCAGCAGGCCGTGATCGACGCCCTGATCGACGCCGGGGTGGACCGCAAGGACATCAGCACCACCCAGGTCAGCCTGCAGCCGCAGTACGGCAGCAGCCCCGAGCCGGGCGGCTCATCGAACATCACCGGCTACCGCGCAAGCAACACGATCCGGGTCAAGGTGGAGCGGGATTCTGCGTCGCAGGTGCTGGCCGTCATCGTGCGAGCCGGCGGGGACGCCACTCGGATCAACACCGTCAGCTACTCCATCGAAGACGATTCACAGCTCGTCAAGGGTGCCCGCGAGCGGGCCTTCAACGACGCCAAGGACCGCGCCGAGCAGTACGCGAACCTGTCCGGCCTGCGACTGGGCAAGGTGATCGCGATCTCCGAGGTGGCCGGGGCGACTCCGCCGCCCATGCCGGTGGGTATGCCGATGCCCCGCGCGATGGCCGCCGCGCCTCCGATGGAGCCCGGCCAGCAGACCGTGAGCTTCTCGGTGACCGCGACCTGGGAACTCGGCTAAAAGCTTCAGCCCTGATAGACCCGGGGATCCAGGGTGCCGATGTAGGGCAGGTCGCGGTAACGCTCGATGTAGTCCAGGCCGTAGCCGACCACGAAGTCGTTGGGGATGTCGAAGCCCACGTAGGTGATGTCGACGCCGAGGCCCACCGCCTCGGGCTTGCGCAGCAGCGTGCAGACCCGCAGGGACCGGGGCCGGCGGGTGGCCAGGTTGCGCAGCAGCCAGGACAGCGTCAGGCCGGAGTCCACCACGTCCTCGACGATCAGCACGTCACGGTCACTGATATCGCGGTCCAGGTCCTTGAGGATGCGCACCACTCCCGACGACGAGGTCGACGAGCCGTAGGAGCTGACCGCCATGAACTCGAACTGGGTGGGCAGTGGGATCGCCCGGGCCAGGTCGGTGACGAACAGCACCGCGCCCTTGAGCACGGTGATCAGCAGTAGGTCGCCGGCATCGTCGAGGTCGCGCCCCTCGGCATAGTCAGCGGCGATCTGCGCACCGAGTTCGGCGGTCCGAGCCCGGATCTGCTCCTCGGTCAGCAGCACCGATTTGATGTCCCCCGCGTACGACGCGGGCGTCTCCCCCGGCGAGATCGCAGCCACCAGCACAGCGTGCCATGCGCGACGGCCGACAACCAACTCCCACCGGCGGTCAGCAAGCCTCGACGCAGGAGAGGCGAAGCTGGACCGCCGAATCAACCCACCGCAAAATCACGTCCGATGCTCAGACGGGCTCCCGGCGCAGCCGCAGCAGGCCCGCGGATCGCTCGGCGAACAGCCGCTGGCCGCGCAGATCCGATCCGATCGCCACCCCGCCCTGCCCGGTCCAGGCGGTGACCAGCCGGTCCACCGCGCGGATCTGCAGGTCGGTCAGCCCCCGGCCGCCCCCGGCCAGCAGCCAGCGCCGGATCGCCGCCCGCCGCACCGGCCCGGGCAGCGCCGCCAGGGTGGCCGTGTCCGGGTCGACCGTGGCGTCGGGCAGGGCCTGATCGGCCAGCGCGTCGATCAGTTCGGTGTTCTCCCGCAACGCGGTCGCGGTGCGGGCCAGCGCCTGGGTCACCCCACCGCCGAGCACGTCCTCCAGCAGCGGCAGCACCTCGGCGCGCAGTCGCACCCGGGTGAAGCGCGGATCGTGGTTGTGCGGGTCGCGCCACGGCGTCACACCCAGCTCCGCACAGGCGGCGACGGTCAGCTCGCGTCGTACCCCCAGCAGCGGCCGGCACCACGGCGGGTCGCAGTCGCGCATCCCGGCCATCGATCGCGGACCCGAGCCGCGGCCCAGCCCGAGCAGCACCGTCTCGGCCTGATCGTCGAGGGTGTGGCCGAGCAGCACCGGGCGCTGGCCGCGGGCGGCGGCCAGGGCGGCGTAGCGTGCGGTGCGGGCCGCCGCCTCCGGGCCGCCCACACTCCCGACCTGTACCGGAATAACCTGTGCGTCAACGCATCCCAGATCCAGCGCCTGCCGGCGGGCGTTCTCGGCCACCTGCGCCGAGCCGGCCTGCAGACCGTGGTCGACGATCAGCGCCGTGGTCGGCCGCATTCCGGCCGCCACGGCGGTCAGCGCCAGCGAGTCCGGCCCGCCGGAGAGCGCCACCGTCCACGGCAGCGCCTCGGGCAACTGCTGCTGCGCGAACGCCAGCAGCGCGGCACGCAGCGCGGCTACAGCACCCGGTCGATCCACCGCTGCGGCTCTTCGATCTCGGCGGGCAGGGGCAGTGTCTGCGGGCCCGTCCACACCGCGTTGAACCGGTCCATCCCGACCCGGCCGACGACGGCGTCGACGAAGGCCTTACCGCGGGTGTACTGGCTGAGTTTCGCGTCCAGCCCAAGCAGTGCCCGCAGCAACCGCTGCAGCGGCGGCTGACTGCGCGCACGGCGCTGTTCGAACCGTTCGCGGATGGTGGCCACCGACGGCACCGCGGCGGGCCCGACGGCGTCCATCACGTGGTCGGCGTGGCCCTCCAACAGGGTCCCCAGGGTGAGCAACTGGTCCAGCGCGGTGCGTTGCGGCTCGGACTGCACCGCACGCACCAGGCCCATGATTCCCGACGGTCCGGAATCCCCCTGGCCTCCCCGCAGATACTCGGCCAGCCGGCTCACCATCTGGGTGACGTCCGGGCCGCTGTCGTTGGTCAACACCGCCAGCGTGTCCGACATGTAGCCGGCCAGCCACGGATTGACGCTGAACTGCACCCGATGGGTGACCTCGTGCAGGCACACCCACAGCCGGAAGTCGGCCGGTGTGACCCGCAGCTGTCGTTCGACGGCGACCACGTTGGGGAAGACCAGCAGCAGCTGGCCCGCCCCGCCGGTGGTATCGACACAGAACGGGTCGTACTGGCCGAGGATGCCCGAGGAGACGAACGCCAGCACCGCCCCGGTCTGCGCC
Organism: [Mycobacterium] zoologicum; assembly: GCF_020172665.1. Taxonomy (GTDB): domain Bacteria; phylum Actinomycetota; class Actinomycetes; order Mycobacteriales; family Mycobacteriaceae; genus Mycobacterium; species Mycobacterium zoologicum. The sequence goes on from NZ_CP083985.1 coordinate 4,010,715, forward strand.
CCGGCCAGGTGCCCGCTGACGAACCCGCTGGGCCGGTCGGTGCCACCGGTCATGACGCGCATCGACTCGGCGGCCGCGGCGATCCACTGGGGCCGGTCGATGACCCGGGCCTCGGGTACCGGGCCGTCAGCGCCCAGTCCTGTCGTCTCCCGCACCAGCGGCTCGGCGGCGCGGGCACACCGGTACAACTCGTCGATCACCTGGCCTCGGGTGTAGTCGGTCATCGGCGGGGCGGGGCGCGCCAGCCAGCCACCGACCGTCGCGGCGAATCCCCAGTCCACCGCCCGCCCGACGTCGAGGTCGCTCATGTGCAGCCGCAGGTCCGCAGCACCGCGGCCACCGAGTCGATCGCCGTTCGCCCGGTGGGCCCGGCGTCGTTGGCGATGAACGCGAACGTCAGCACCCGCTGGTCCCGGTCGGTGACGACGCCGGCCAGCGCGTTGGTGTGGGTCAGCGAGCCGGTCTTGGCACGCAGCCAGCCGGCCGCACCCCGGCCGGTCTTCGGGTTGAGGAAGCGCTCGGACAGCGTCCCGCTGCCCCCGGCCACCGGCAACATGTCCAGTAGCGGCCGCAGTTGCGGGTTGTCGGGTCCGGCCGCCGCCTGCACCACCGCTTCGAGCGTCCTGGCCGTCAGCCGGTCATCCTCGGACAGGCCGCTGGAGTCCATCAGGGTGGTCCCGCTCAGCGAGATGTGCTCGGTGGCCAGCCGATTGGTGATCGCGTCCACCGCGCCGGCGAAGGACCGCGGACGGCCCATCGCCGCGGCCACCTCCCGGGCGATGCATTCGGCCATCACGTTGTCGGAGGCGTTCATCATCTCGCCCAGTCGCACCCCCAGCGGCGCCGAGGAGACCGAGCCCAGTTCGCGGCCGGTCACCGAGGCGGTCGCGATGGTGACGTTCTCGGCGTCGACCCCCAGTTCCGCCGCCAGCGCCCGCCCGGCGTCCAGCGCCGGTGTCAGTGACCGGCGGGATTCGGGCGTGGTCGGCTGGATGCGGCCGCCGTCGACCATCACCGCCTCGATCGGGGCGATGTCGCCACCCTCGATGTCCAGCGGGTCCCAGCCGGGCGCCAGGCTCGGCCCGCTGAAAGCCGACACGTCGACCTGGATCTCGGTGGGCGTCACCCCGCTGCGCCGGACCTGGTCGGCCAGGTCGCCGATCCGGGCGGCGTCGCGGTACCAGGTGTCCTGTCCGACTTCGGCGCTCGACAACGTGGGGTCGCCGCCGCCGACCAGCACCACCACCCCCGGCTGGTCGCCGGAGATCACCTTGGTGGCCACCCGCGTGCTCGGGTCCAGCGCCAGCAGCGCGGCGGCCGCGGTGAGCACCTTGTTCGTGGACGCCGGTTGCATCGGTGAGTCTTCCTGCTGGGTCCACAGCGTCTTGCCGGTCAGCGCATCGGTGATCCGGCCGGTGAGCTTGCCCAGATTCGGGTCGGCCAGCGCGCCGGCCATCGCGGCCGCCAGCGCACTGACCTGCGGGATCGGTGCGTCGTCGGGTACCGGGATCACTCCGGGGTTGGCAGTCGCCACCGGTGCCGGCGGCACCGCGCGCCTACCGGCATCCGCGCTGTCCGGGAGCACAACCGCCGCCACCACCACGGCCGCGGCGGCCAGCGCCAGGACGCCGGCCGCAATGCCCAGATGAGTGCCGCTTTGTCGCCACCGATCGGGTCGCATGTCTCTCCTGACTGTCGGGGCCAATTGTGCCGGACGGGCGGGGTCCGGGCGCTGATCCGGCCCGCTTAGACTGTGCGCGTGCAATTCGACGTGACCATCGAAATCCCCAAGGGCCAGCGCAACAAGTACGAGATCGACCACGCCACCGGCAGGGTCAAGCTCGACCGGTACCTGTACACGCCGATGGGCTACCCCGCCGACTACGGCTTCATCGAGGACACCCTCGGTGAGGACGGCGACCCGCTGGACGCGATGGTGCTGCTGCCGCAGTCGGTGTTCCCCGGTGTGCTGGTGGAGGCGCGGCCGGTCGGGATGTTCCAGATGACCGACGAGGCCGGCGGCGACGCGAAGGTGCTGTGTGTGCCGGCCGGCGATCACCGCTGGGACCACATCCAGGACATCGGTGACGTGCCCGCCTATGAGCTGGACGCGATCAAACACTTCTTCGTGCACTACAAGGACCTGGAGCCCGGCAAGTTCGTGCAGGCCGCCGATTGGGTGGACCGCGCCGCGGCAGAGGCCGAGATCCAGGCGTCGATCGAGCGGTTCATGACCTCCGGTCACTGACCGGCGTCGGACAATATGTCGAGCAGCAGGCCGAGCTGCAGCTCGAACAACGCATCCGGCCGCGTCAGGGTGTCGGGGCCGTAGCCGCCGAACACGTCCAGGCTGATCGCGCCGACCAGCGCCGACCACAGCAGGAAGCATTTCGCGACGGCGGTGTCGTCGCCGGTGAAGCCGAATTCGGCACGGAGCCGGTCGAAGTCGTCCGACAACACGGTGACGTTGGTCGCGGGCGGGATGTCGCCGGCGGCGATTCCGTCGGCGACCGCTCCGAAGAACGCCGCGACGACGCGGGTGCCCGGGACGACGGTCTGTTCGGCGGGCGCGTGGTAGCCCGGGACCGGGCTGCCGTACAGCAGCGCCCAACCGGCCGGATGTGCGATCGCCCAATCCCGCACCGCATGGGCGATGGTCGCGATGTCCGCGCGCCACGTTGCGGGCTGCGCCGCCGCGCGGGCCGCCTCGGCGGCGTCGGCCAGATCGGTGTAGGCGTCGACCAGCAGCAGGGTGAGTAATTCGTCGCGGCTGGCCACGTACCGATAGACCGCCGAGGACACCATGCCCATGTCGCGGGCGACGGCCCGCAGCGACAGCCCGGCCGCCCCGTGGCTGAGCAGGTGACGGCGGCCGACCTCGATGATCTGCGCCTCGATGCGTTCCCGGGTCTCCTGCCGTTTGCCCATCGAGCCAGTATCGCAGAATTGTGAGCACTGCTCTTGTTTTTCTGGATGTGCCGTGCCACGATCTGACCATGGCGCACTACGAGCCGCCGAACACGGCGGAGAAATTGGGCAACGCCCTGATCCGCCGGCTGGCCGAGGCCGGCATCAGCATCGCCGGCACCCGCGCGCTGACCGTGCGCGGCCGCAAGTCCGGCAAGGACCGCGGTGTCGTGGTCAACCTGCTGACCGTCGACGGTGCCGACTACCTGGTGGCGCCGCGCGGCAACACCGAGTGGGTCCGCAACGTCCGCGCCGCCGGGCAGGTCCAGCTGGGACCGCGGTGGCGTCGCCGAGCGGCCCGGGCCGTCGAGCTGCCCGACGACGCCAAGCCGGAGTTGCTGCGCCGCTATCTACAGAAGTGGCACTGGCAGGTCAAGGGCTACGTGGCGGGGCTTACGCCGGACTCCACCGACGACGAACTGCGCAGCGCGGCACCGTCGTTCCCGGTCTTCTCACTGCGCTGACGGCGCGTCCCGGGTCCGGTAGAGGCTGACCGCGGTGGTCAGGGCCAGCACCCCCACCACCACCGTCAGGCTGATCGGGGTGGGGATCTCCGGGACATTGACGTTGCGGCCGGAGTTGATGAACCACACGTCGTTGGTGTGTAGGGCGTGCAGCACCATCCGCACCCCGATGAATCCCAGGATCACGGCCAGTCCATGGGACAGGTAGACGAATCGGTTCAGCAGCTTGCCCAGGATGAAGTAGAGCTGGCGCAGGCCCATCAGGGCGAACACCGTTGAGGCGAAGACCAGGTAGGGCTGGCGGGTCAGCCCGTAGATGGCCGGGATGGAGTCCATCGCGAACACCAGGTCGGTGGTGCCCAATGCCAGAGCCACCAGGAACATCGGTGTGATGGCCCAGGCTCCCGAGGGCTCCCGCACGATGAGCCGAGCGCCCGCCCAACGATCTGTGACGTTGAAATGCGTGCGGGCGAACCGCACCACGGCGTTGTTGCCCCCGGAACTCTCGCCGCCGGCGTCGGCGACGTCGCCGTGCCGGAGCAGCTTCACCGCGGTGTAGGCCATGAACGCGCCGAACAGGTAGAATGTCCACGAAAGTCGTTGCGCGGCAATGCCGCCCAATGCGATGAACACCGTACGGAACAACAGCGCCATGACGATCCCGACGAACAGCGCCTCCTGGCGATAGCGCCGGGGCACGTTGAAGCTGTTCATGATGATCACGAAGACGAACAGGTTGTCCACCGACAGGCTGTACTCGGTGAGCCAGCCGGCGAAGAACTGCATGCCGTAGCGCGCGCCGTGAAACCACCACACCCAGACACCGAATGCCACAGCAAGGCTGAGGTAGAACGACAGCCGGGTCGCGACCTCCCGGATCGACGGCTCGTGCGGCCGGCGGGCCACGATGAAAAGGTCGAATCCGAGGACCGCGGCCAGTCCCCCGACCGTCACCAGCCACTCCAACAGCGAGGGGTCCAACACCGGCCTCCGGTCGTCGAGTTCACTGGGCCGCCCGACGGTACCCTGCGACCCGCTTAGTATTTTCGCCGTGGTGACCGATAGAGGGCTGGCAGGTGGCCCCGTAACCCGGGCCAGTGTCGCCCGGGTCGGTACCGCGACCCTGCTCAGCGCGCTCTGCGGCTACGCGGTGCTCTACCTGGCGGCCCGCGACCTGGCACCGGCCGGATTCTCGGTGTTCAGCGTGTTCTGGGGAGCATTCGGGCTGGTCACCGGTGCCGCCAACGGGCTGCTGCAGGAGACCACCCGGGAAGTCCGCTTCGCCCGCGACGCCGGGACGGGCCTCGAGCCGGCGCACACCCGGCCGCTGTGGGTGGCCGGGCTGGCCGGGGTGGCGGCGGCGGTGCTGGTGGCCGCCTGTTCGCCACTGTGGAGCGGACACGTGTTCGTCGACGCGCGCTGGCTCTCGGTGGGGTTGCTGTGCTTCGGGCTGGCCAACTTCGCCGTACACGCCACCCTGCTGGGCATGCTGGCCGGCACCAACCGGTGGACGCAGTACGGGGCACTGATGGTCACCGACGCCGGCACCAGGGTGGCCGTGGCCGGCGCCGCGTTCGTGATCGGCTGGGGACTGGTCGGCTATCTGTGGGCCACCGTCGCCGGTGCGATGGCCTGGCTGGCGCTGCTGGCCGCATCACCGGCCACCCGATCAGCGGCGCGGCTGGTGACCCCGGTGGACACCGCGACGTTCCTGCGCGGCGCCGCACATTCGATCACCGCGGCTGGGGCCAGCGCGATCCTGGTGATGGGCTTCCCGGTGCTGCTGCAGGCCACCTACGGCGACCTGGGCGCCGAGGGCGGGGTGGTGATCCTGGCCGTCACCGTGACCCGGGCTCCGCTGCTGGTGCCGCTGACCGCCATGCAGGGCAACCTGATCGCCCACTTCGTCGACCAGCGCGCGCGGCGGCTGCGGGCCCTGATCACCCCGGCGGTGTCGGTTGCCCTGGTGGGCGCTGCGGGAGCCGCAGCGGCGGGGCTGCTCGGCCCGTGGCTGCTGCGCACGGTGTTCGGGCCGGACTACCACGCCGATGGGCTGCTGCTGGCCGCGCTGACCACCGCCGCGACGACGATCGCGCTGCTGACGCTGACCGGTGCGGCCACGGTGGCAGCGGCGCTGCACCGCGCCTACGCGCTGGGCTGGGTGGGCGCCACGGCCGCCTCGACCCTGCTGTTGCTGCTGCCGCTGGACCTGCCGATGCGGACCGTGGTGGCTCTGCTGTGCGGGCCATTGGTGGGAATCGCCGTGCACCTGACCGCGTTACGCGCGGCCCCGTAGCGCCTGGGCGTGTATTTTTTAGGGATCAATACCAGGTCAAAGAGCCGTTACCCGGACGTCTGGATCATCGTTCCGGCCTTCGGCGAGGCGGCTGTCATCGGCGAGGTGATCGCCGGTATCCGGTCGGAGTTCGACAACGTCGTCTGCGTGGACGACGGCAGCGCTGATGACACCGCCGCGATCGCCCGGCGCGCCGGCGCCTTTGTGGTGCGCCATCCGGTGAACCTCGGCCAGGGGGCAGCGATTCAGACCGGGGTCGAGTTCGCCCGCCGCCGGCCCGGGGCCCGGCTGTTCGCCACCTTCGACGCCGACGGCCAGCACCGGGTGGCCGACGTGGTGCGGATGGTCGAGCGGCTCGACGACTCGGATCTGGATATCGTCATCGGCACGCGTTTCGCCGCCCCCGCGGCCGCCGCGGCCGTGCCACCGCTCAAGCGACTGGTGCTGCGGACCGCGGTCTGGCTCAACCCACGGATCCGCCGGCTGGGGCTCACCGATGCGCACAACGGACTGCGGGTCTTCAACCGGCGGGTCGCCGACAGTCTCGACCTCACCATGACCGGCATGAGCCACGCCGGAGAGTTCATCGCGCTGATCGCCGAAAACCATTGGCGGGTGGCCGAAGAACCCATCGAGGTGCTCTACACCGACTACTCCAAGTCGAAGGGGCAGCCACTGCTCAACGGGGTCAACATCCTGTTCGACGGGATGCTGCGCAAGAGGATGTCACGATGAACTGGATCAAAATACTGCTGATCGCGTCGGTGGTGTCGCTGCTGATCTACCTGTTGCTCTCGCGGCGTTCCGCGCAGTCCCGCGCCTGGGTGAAGGTCGGCTACCTGGTGTTCGTGGTGGCGGGCATCTACGCGGTGCTGCGCCCGGATGACACCACGGTGGTGGCGAATTGGGTCGGGGTGCGCCGTGGCACCGACCTGATGCTCTACATCCTGATCATCGCGTTCGCGTTCACCACACTGAGCACCTACATGCGTTTTCGCGACCTGGAACTGCGCTACGCCCGATTGGCCAGAGTGGTCGCACTGGCCGACGCGCAACCGCCGGACATCCAGTAATTAGGCGACAATTGGCCGGCCCGTCACAGTCGGTTTGCCGTCTGTCCTGCTGCGGCCGTCACCCTGAAGCTCATGAGGACAACCGAGGTCCTGGCAGATCCCCTGATCGACGCCGTAGCGGTAATCCTGACAGTGCCGGCCGTCGAGTTGTACGCGCTGCTCTGGCGTGCCGGTGTCATCGAGGTGACGCATCCCGCATCGAAGCGCCCGGCGTCCGAAGTACTGGCGCTCCGACCCGCCGGATGAACCGGCCGCATTGGAGGTGCCTCAGCGCACCAACTCGAGTTTCGCGGACGACTTCTTCGCGGCGGCCTTTTTGGCCGGCGCCTTCTTGGCGGCCGTCTTCTTGGCCGCCGAAGCTTTCTTCACCGGGGCCTTCTTGGCCACCGCGACTTTCTTCGCCGGGGCCTTCTTGGCCACCGCAACCTTCTGCACCGGGGCCTTCTTGGCGACGGCCTTCTTCGCCGGCGCCTTCTTGACAGGAGCCACCTCAGCTACGGCCTTCGCGACCTCTTTGGGGGCCGCCTCAATCTCCTTGGCCGGGGCCGAGAATCGGCTCGCCACGGCCACCGCGGCGGTGGCCGCCGCGGCCGTGCCAACCGCCTGCGCCCAGCCGACCGGGCCGACCGGAGTGCAGCCCAGCAACTGGCTGACGCCGGGCGTGGAGACCATCGCGGCGAACAGCACGAAGGACCCGGCCGCGGTCGCCAGCACCAGCGGCGCCCGCGAGTCGACCACGGTCTGACCGAGTTCGGTGGTCACCAGCGAGATCAGTGCCACCGTCGACGCCCGCTGCGGGGTGCCGGTCACCGAGGCCATCGCCCAGGCGGCGGTGCCCGCCGCGCCGGTGACCCCGCCCCGGAACGCCACGGCGCGCCACAGTTTGCGCTCGTCGAGTCCGGGCACCGCGTCACCGATCGGGCCGGCCGGCGTGCTCACCGCCACCGCGGTGGCCGGCAGCGCGTCGGTCAGGGTGTTCATCAGCAGCAGCTGGCGGGTGTTCAGCGGCGAGTTGCCGGTGATCGCGGTGCCGATGACGGAGAACATCACCTCACCGGCGTTGCCACCCAGCAGCCCGGAGATGGCCAGTTGCACACCGCGCCACAGCCTCCGGCCCTCGTCGATCGCGTCGACGAGCGCCCCGATCTTCCCGTCGGTCAGCACGACGTCGGCGGTGGCGTGCGCCGAGTCGCTGCCGTGCGCGACCACCCCGAGGCCCACGGTGGCGGCGCGAATCGCGGCGGCGTCGTTGGCACCGTCTCCGACCATCGCCGAGACCCGGCCGGCGCGCTCCAGGGTCTGGACGATCTGCACCTTGTTCTCCGGCGACATCCGGGCGAAGATCACCCGTTCGCAGACCACCCGCTCTTGTTCCTTGCGGTTCAAGGCATTCCACTCCGAGCCGGTGATGACCTGCTCGGGGGCGACGTTCACGCCCATTTCGGCGGCGATCGCGGTGGCCGTGATCGGGTGGTCGCCGGTGATCATCCGGATGTCGACGCCGCGGGTGGCCAGATCGGCCAGCAGCTGCGGAGCGTCGGCCCGGGGCGTGTCGGCCAGGCCGAGGAAACCGATCAGCGTCAGCCCGGCCGCGCTGACCTCCGTGAGGCGTTCGGAATCATCCCGCACGGCCCGCACCTGGGCGGCGGTCAGCTTGCCCTGCGCCACCGCGATCACCCGCAGCCCCTGGGCCGCCATCGCGTCCACCTGCTGTTCGACCTTGGCGCCGGCGTTCGTGCAAGCCCCCAGCACCACTTCCGGTGCGCCCTTGACCAGCAGCTCCGTTCCCAGCACCGACGCCGAGAAGGCCCGGCCGGAACGGAACGGCAGGTGCGCGTCCGGCTCGATCCAAGCCCTGGCGCCGGTTGCGGCCGCCGCACCCTCGACGATGGCCTGGTCGGTGGCGTGCGCGTGCGCGGCGCCGTCGGGAGCCGGGGCCGCCTGCGCGGCAGAACCGAGCACGTCGTCGTCGGAAAAGCCCGCCAGCGGGCGCACCGTGGTGACCCGCAGCCGGTTCTCGGACAGCGTTCCGGTCTTGTCGAAGCAGACCACGTCAACCCGGCCGAGCGCCTCCACCGACCGCGGGATTCGCACCAGCGCACCGGATTTCGTCAACCGCTGCGACGACGCGTGCTGGGCCAGGGTGGCCATCAGCGGCATGCCCTCCGGGACGGCGGCGATCGCGACCGCGATCGCGTTACCGAGCGCGACCCGCAGCCCGCCCTGGCGCAGCAGCCCGAGCGCACCGACCGCCACACCGCCGGCGGCGCTGTACGGGAAGGTCCGGTACATCAGCTGCGACAGGTGGTGCTGCAGGCCGACCTCGGCCAGCTCACCGGAGGCCAATTCGGAGGCCCGCCGGGCCTGGGTGTCGGCGCCCACGGCGGTCACCATCGCCAGCACCTTGCCGGCGATCACCGTGGTGCCCGCGTAGAGCATGGAGCTGCGTTCGGCCAGTTCGGCACCGGGAGTCGGGTCCAGCTGCTTGCCGACCGACAGCGATTCACCGGTCAGCGAGGACTCGTCGACCTCGACATCGGAGACCTCGAGGACCCGGGCGTCGGCGGGCACCACCTCGTTGCTGTGCACCTCGATCAGGTCACCGGGCAGCAGTTGCTCGGCAGGGATTTCGTGATAGGTGGGGTTGTCCCCGCCGACCACCAGCACCCGGGCCGGTGGGGCCTGCTGGGCCAGCAGCGTGTTCAGCCGGCTCTCGGCCCGCAACCGCTGGTAGGCGGCCAGCATGGCGTTGCCGGTGAGCACCGTGCCCACCATCACCGCGTCGATCGGCGAACCCAGCATGGCGGTCGCCGCCGAGCACAGCGCCAGGATCGGCGTCATCGGGTCGGACAACTCCTCACGCACGGCGTGGAAGTACGGCCAGAACATGCCTTGGGATTCCGCGTCGACCGGGGCGCGTTCGGCCAGCGGTGTCACCGCGTCGGGAGCCAGCAGCTCGCGGGCCTGCTCGACCGTCATGGCGTGCCACTCGTAGGCCGGTGCCGGCTTCGGCGCGCGCGCCCGCAGCACCCGGCGGGCCAGCAGATATCCCGACAGCATGCCTGCGCCGGCACCGACGGTCACCGGGCCCGGTCCGCGGCTCGGGCCCGGCCCGACACCGGGGATGGTCGCCCGGACCCCGCGGACCAGCAGCAGCCCGGCGATGGACGAGGCCCCGATCGAGATCGCGACTCCGCGCTCGCTGGCCGTCCGGGCGGCCGGCAGCGCCCGCAGCACCTGCCAGGCACCGGTCAGGTCGGTCAGCAGCAGATCGGCATAAAACGGCGGTGCGTCGTCTCCGCCGTCGGGCATGACACCCAGCCCCAGATCCGCCGACGCCAGGGCCTGCGCAGCCGAGGTCGACAGCACCGCGACGGTGCGGCCGGCCCGCTGCAGATCGGTGACGGCCGCAGCCAGGGCTGCGTCGAGATCGTCGCCGGGTACCGGGCGGATGTCGTCGAAGCCGGGGCGCAGCTCGCCGAGGATCTCGGTGTCGACCGTGACCAGCTCCGCGCCGGAGGCACGCCCTTCGAGCACCACCGCCGAGGCCAGCGCGTGGTGCGCGGGCAGGATCAGCGCCTCCACCGGCACCTTGCGGGTCGACCCGCGGACGGTCATCCGAGGCACCCGGTGCCAGCCCGGTCGCAGTCCGGCCTTATCGAGCAGGTCCTGCGCGTTGCTCCAGGCCTTCGGCAACTCGTGTTCCCCGGCGCCGCGGATCTGCACCACTCGGCTTTGCGCACCGGTCAGCGCGCGCGGGTCGATGACCACGGTGTCGATCTTGTCGAGGCGACGCAGGCTGCCCGGCCGCAGCGGCAGCACCCCGTGCTGATCCGCCAGCCCCTGGCCCAGGGCCGCGGCGAAGGATTCACAACTGGTGCGCACCGCCTTGGGCGACGCGGCCAGGATCGCGTTCGAGGTCATGTCCAGGTTGCGGGTGAGTCCGCCCACCACGCCGGCCCCGACGACCTGCACCAGCGCGGTGCGCTTCAGGTGCCGCTCGGCCGGCCCGTCCGGGCGGGGAACCGGGCGCGCCGCGTCACACACCTCTGGGTGATCGGCGTATCGCGCCAGCTCCGGCTCGTAGCGGTTCCAGGCCAGCGCCCCGGCGCGGGTCTCGGACGCCTTCAGCCCCTCCACCATCATGTCCACCGCCAGGATCGCCGGGGACATGGTGATGATGTGCGAGCCGAGCGAGGCCAGTGAGAGCACCGCTTCGGTGCGGGCCGGCCCGATCCGACTTTCCAGCGCGCTGCGGACCAGCGGCTGGTAGCGGGCCACCGACGCCGCGGCGTCGAAGATCTTCGGCGCGGCCGGCCAGCGCAGCACGCTGCCCGCGGTGGCGATCGCCAGGCCCACGGCGTTGGCGCCCACCATCGCGCCCTTGGTGGCCAGCAGCAGTCCGTCGCCCGGCAGGGCCGCCGGCACGTTCGCGGTCAGCTCGGCACCCTTTTCCACAGCTTCGACCGCCGCGCACAGGTCCGACAGCGCCGTCTGCTCGCCGACCTCGACCACCACCCGCGACAACGGGCGGTTCAGCCGCACCGAGGTGACGCCCGGCTGAGCCCGCAGGGCCTCCAGCACGGCGGTGCCGACGTCGTCGCCATCGGCCTCGTCCAGCCCGCGGACCTCGATCCAGGCCCGTCCGGCGCCGCGCCAGCTGCGCCGGCTGGTCAGATCCGAGCGTTCACCGGAGAGGATCTTGGCGCCCTCGCGCAGCGGGATGGCGGCAAGGTCCAGGCTCGCAGACGCCACTGCGCCGACGGCATCCAGCCCGAGCCGGCCGAGTGAGAAAACGTCCATGGATTGCCTCCAGCGTCATAGCAGCGCTGGAGGTCTCTTCCGCCGAATGATCCGGCCCACAGCACCGGTCACCCGATAGACGGACGACGTGATGACGACACTGCGAATTGGGGAATACTCCCCTCCGACCGGCCAGTATGCCACAGAAGTTCAGATGGACTTCATCTGCCGGAAGTACTCCACGGTGCGTGTCACGCCGTCGGCCAGCTCCACCTGTGGGCGCCAGCCCAGCACCGAGGCCGCCCGGGAGATATCCAGACAGGACCGCTTGAGGTCTCCCAGCCGCGGCGGGTGGAACTCCGGGTCATCGGGTGCCCCCGCGGCGACGGCCACCGCCGAATGCAGCTGCCGGTCAGAGGTTTCCACCCCGGTGCCGATATTGAACCGCTGCCCGTCGCCGTCCGGGCCGGACGCGCGCACGAAGGCGTCCACCACGTCGTCGACGAACACGTAGTCGCGGGTGTTGGAGCCGTCCCCGAATACCTTGGTGGGGCTGCCCTTCAGCAGTGCCTGGGCGAAGATCGCCACCACCCCGGCCTCGCCGTGCGGGTCCTGGCGGGGGCCGTAGACGTTGGCCGGCGCGATATGGGAGCACTGCAACCCGTAGAGGTGCCGGAAGGTGTTGAGGTAGATCTCGCCGGCCACCTTCCCGGCGGCGTAGGGCGAAGCCGGATCAGTGGGATCGTCCTCTGTGGTCGGATACCGCGGCGGGATGCCGTAGATGGACCCGCCCGAGGAGGTGTGCACGATCTTGCGCACGCCGGCCACCCGCGCCGCGTCGGCGAGCCGGATGGTCCCGACGACGTTGACCGAGGCGTCGTGCTGCGGGTCGGCCACCGAATGCCGCACGTCGATCTGGGCGGCGAGGTGGAAGATCACCTCGGGCCGGCAGCGTGCCAATACGTCGGCCAGGTCGGCGGTGACGATGTCGGCCTCGACGAAGCTGAAGTCGGGGTCATCAGCCAGATGCTCGATGTTGGTCGCCCGGCCGGTCGCGAAGTTGTCCAGGCCGACCACCACGTGCCCGTCTGCCCGCAGGCGGTCGACCAGGGTCGATCCGATGAATCCGGCTGCTCCGGTGACCAGTGCTCGCACCGGCCCACCATACCGACAGGTAAGAAAGACGGATGCGCCCACGGATCTTCGCCCTGCCTTGGGTGGCGTGGGCGGCGATGGCGCTGATCGCCGCGCAGCTGGCGGTCCGGGCGGTGGTGGCGTTCGGCGGCTACTTCTATTGGGACGACCTGATCCTGATCGGCCGGGCCGGCACCCACGATCTCCTGTCGGCGTCGTACCTGTTCGACGATCACGACGGCCATGTGATGCCGGGGGCGTTCCTGGTGGCCGGCGCACTGAGCCGGCTGTGGCCGCTGCAGTGGGCGGCTCCGGCGGCCAGCCTGGTGGTGCTGCAGCTGCTGGCCTCGCTCGCGCTGCTGCGGGTGCTGTGGGCGATTCTGGGCTGGCGGCCGGTGCTGCTGCTGCCGTTGACCTTCGCGCTGTGGACCCCGCTGGGCCTGCCGGCGTTCGCGTGGTGGGCGGCGGGGTTGAACTCGCTGCCGATGTGCGCCGCGCTGGCCTGGGTATGCGGTGACGCGATCCTGTTGGCGCGCACCGGTAATCAGCACTATGCGGTGAGCGGCGCGCTGGCCTACGCGGGCGGTCTGCTGTTCTTCGAGAAGGCCGCGGTGATTCCGTTCGTGGCGTTCACGGCGGTGGCGCTGCTGCGCTATGTGGCCGGCGAGCGTGCCGTGCTGAGCGGGACGTGGCGGGGCGGTGTCCGGTTGTGGACGGCACTGTTGGCACTGACCGCCGGCTGGACCGGGGTCTACCTGGCGGTGGTCAACCAGAAGCGCTGGAGTTTCGACCTGGAAATGACGCGTGCGCTGCTCTGGCGTTCGGTCACCCACGGCATCGTGCCGAGCCTGGCCGGTGGCCCCTGGACGTGGGCGCGCTGGGCGCCGGCCTCACCGTGGGCGCTGCCGGGGCCGCTGGTGATGACGCTGGGCTGGCTGGTTCTGGCGGGCCTGCTGGTGGTGTCGCTGCTGCGCAAACGCCGGCTGGTGCCGGTGTGGCTGGTGGTGGCCGGCTACGCGGTGGCCTGTCAGGTTCCGATCTATCTGATGCGGTCGTCGGCGTTCACCGCGCTGGAGCTGGCCCAGACCCTGCGGTATCTGGCCGACCTGGTGGTGGTGCTGGCGATCGCGGCGGCCATCGGGCTGTGCGCGCCGAATCGGGCGTCGTCGCGGTGGCTGGACACCTCGCGGCTGCGCACCGTGGCGGTGGCCGGCCTGGCCGTCGCATTCACTGCCAGCAGCCTGTATTCGACATGGACCTTCCTGGCCAGCTGGCGACTGGACCCGGCGCGGGCGTATCTGATCAATGCCCGCCACGACCTGGCCGCCGCGCACGCCGACTCCGATGCGCCGCTGCTGGACCAAGAGGTGGACCCGCTGGTGCTGCAACGGGTGGTCTACCCGGAGAACATGGCCAGCCATCTGTTCGCGCTGGTTCGCGATCGTCCCGAATTCGCTTCGGCGACAACGCGTCTGCGGATGTTCACCAGCGCGGGGAGGTTGACCGACGCGCAGGTGACCTGGGTGCGGTCCCTGGTCGCCGGGCCGGTGCCGCAGTGCGGCTATCTGGTACAGCCGGAGCAGCCGGCCGAACTGCGACTGGACGGCCCGTTGCTGCCGTCCGATTGGACCGCCGAGCTCAACTACCTGGCCAACGTCGACGGGGCGATGACGCTGTGGCTGTCCGACGGGCCGCCGGTGCGGGTGCGGGTGCGCCCGGGCCTCAACCGGGTCTTCGTGCGCCTTCCCGGGGCCGGCAACAGCATCACCGCGCGCGCCGAGACCGCCGCGCTGTCGGTGTGCATCGCGGTCGGCCCGGTGGGCTTCCTGGCGCCGGCTTAGACGGCGTGCGCGAACTCCACCGGCTTAGCGTCACGCGCGCGTGCCTGCTGGCCAACAGCCGCTGAAACAACGATGCCCTGCGGATGCAGCGCCACGTAGTCGAGGAACATTCCGATGGTCGCAGTAGCCGCCGGCACGTCGGGCCCGGTCATCGCGTCTCCGGGCTCCGAGACCGCGCAGTTGTCACCGATGATGGACGCCATCCGCACACCGCCGTCGTCCTCGCGGACGAACAGATTCACGAACCCCCCAGCGGCACGCACCCGACCGAAGACCACAGCCAGGCGCTCACCGGCCAGAGCGACCACCACCGGACATCCGCCCTCATCGCTGGTGACCGGAAGATCGACGTCAGCAAGCGGTCCCATCGCGAGGTTCCAATTCACCTCACGCCGGAAATCGTCCAGTTGCTCTTGTTTGTCCATCATTGCGCTCCGTCTCGGATGATACGCGCTCGCTCGTGCGCTATGCCGTTAACCTGCGCGAATGCTCGTTGAACGTCACCGACGGCATCCAGGCGCTGGATGCTCTCGGGCGGCAGCTCCTCGTTCTGGGGATGTAGGTGACAGTGGCCATGACAACAGTCGAAGCGCTCAACGGTTTCCCAACCACCCGAGCCGAGGACCTGGACATTGACGACGAAATCGACAAGGCGCCCGCCATCCCGCCAGATGATGAACTGGACCCGAATGGCGCTGACGTCGTCGTAAGCCGTTTCCCACTGCCGTCGAAAGCAATCTCCGCGCGGTGGCGGCCGGTACGTCCCGTGCTTGGAATCGAGTTGTCGTTCAAGGTCGCGGCGCGCTCGTTCCACATGTTTTCGCCGCTGCTGCCCTCGGCGAACCATGCACGAACCCTAGTCACTGCGCTACCGGTCCGTGCTCGGTACGTTCTACAGTCGTGCCCGCACTGCAAGTCCCCAAGCAGTTTCTGCGCGCCTCGGCTGCGCCGGCGCCCCGCACCCTGATCGACATCCTGCGAGAGACCGCCGAGCGCTTCCCCGAGGCCTCCGCTATCGACGACGGCCATGTGGTGCTGACCTACGCCGAGCTGGTCACCGACATCTCCGACAGCGTCGGGTGGCTGGCCGAGCGCGGTATCGGACGCGGTGACCGGGTCGGCATCCGGATGCCCTCGGGCAGTTATTCGCTCTACACCGCGATTCTGGCGGTGCTGGCCGCCGGTGCGGCCTATGTGCCCGTCGACGCCGACGATCCCGACGAGCGCGCCGAGCTGGTGTTCGGCGAGGCACAGGTCGCCGGGGTGATCACCGAGAAGGGCCTGGCCCGCGGCCCCGGTACGCCCGGCGGTATGCCGGCATCGTCGCCGACAGCCGACGACGACGCCTGGATCATCTTCACCTCGGGATCGACCGGCACCCCCAAGGGCGTGGCGATCACCCACCGCAACGCGGCGGCCTTCGTCGACGCCGAGGCCCGGTTGTTCTGCCAGGATCAGCCGATCGGGCCGGGCGACCGGGTGCTGGCCGGACTGTCGGTGGCGTTCGACGCGTCGTGTGAGGAGATGTGGCTGGCGTGGCGCTACGGCGCCTGCCTGGTGCCGGCCCCGCGGTCGCTGGTGCGCAGCGGCATGGACCTGGGTCCGTGGCTGGTGGCGCGCGACGTGACCGTGGTGTCGACCGTGCCGACGCTGGCCGCGATGTGGCCGGCCGAGGCGCTGGAGGCGGTGCGGCTGCTGATCTTCGGCGGCGAGGCCTGCCCGCCGGAGCTGGCGGCCCGGCTGGCGACCGACGGCCGCGAGGTCTGGAACACCTACGGGCCCACCGAGGCCACGGTGGTGGCCTGCGCCGCGCCGCTGGACGGCTCCGACGCGGTGCGGATCGGCCTGCCGCTGGCGGGCTGGGATCTGGCGGTGATCGGCGCCGACGGGGCGCCGGTGGACGTCGGTGAAGTCGGCGAGCTGGTGATCGGCGGGGTGGGGCTGGGCCGCTATCTCGACGACGCCCGGGACGCCGAGAAGTACGCACCGCTGCCCGTCCTGGACTGGCCTCGGGCCTACCGCAGCGGGGATCTGGTCCGGTTGGAGACCGACGGTCTGGTGTTCTGCGGCCGGGCCGACGACCAGGTCAAGGTCGGCGGCCGGCGCATCGAGCTGGGTGAGGTGGACACCGCGCTGATGGCGCTGCCCGGGGTCAGCGGGGGCGCCGCCGCGGTGCGGGAAAGCGCCGGCGGCACACCGCTGTTGGTCGGGTATCTGGCCAGCACCGACCCGGACTTCGACCTGGTCGCTGCACGCGAACTGCTGTGCCGGCAACTGCCGGCCGCGCTGGTTCCGCGGCTGGTGCTGGTCGGTGAGCTGCCCACCCGGACCTCAGGCAAGGTCGACCGTGACGCACTGCCGTGGCCGGTGCCCGGTGCCGACGAGTCCTCGGCCCTGGACGGCGTCGACGGCACCCTGGGCTGGCTGGCCGGGTTGTGGCGCGACGTGCTGGGCACCCCGGTGGAGGACGAGCGGGCCGACTTCTTCGCCCTGGGCGGTGGATCGCTGGCGGCCGCGCAGCTGGTGGCCGCGGTGCGCCGGCGCTACCCGAAGCTCACCGTCGCGCAGCTCTACGACCGGCCGCGGCTCGGTTCGCTGGCCGGGTTCCTCGAGGACATGGGGGCAGTCGATCCGGCGGACGGCACCGAGGCACCGCCGGTAGCGCTCACGCCCCGGCTGACCCAGGCCGCTCAAGTGCTGCTGTCGGTGCCGTTGGCCACCCTGGCCGGCCTGCAATGGGTGGCCTGGCTGGCGCTGATCAACAACCTGACGTCGATGTGGCACCCGCTGCCCTGGCAGATGCGGCTGAACTGGTGGTGGGTGCTCGCCGCGTTCGTGCTGTTCGTCACCCCGCTGGGCCGGATGGGCATCGCCGCGCTCGGGGCCCGAGTGCTGCTGGTCGGTCTACAGCCCGGCACCTACCGGCGCGGCGGGCCCGAGCATCTGCGGATCTGGATCGCCGAGCGGCTGGCGGCGGCCAGCGGCGCCGAAAACCTCGCCGGCGCACCGTGGTTGGTGTATTACGCCAGGGCGCTCGGCAACACGATCGGCAAGGGCGTCGACCTGCACTCCGCCCCGCCGGTGACCGGGATGCTGACGCTGGGGCACCGCTGCTCGATCGAGCCGGAGGTCGACCTGACCGGGTACTGGGTGGACGGCGAGGACTTCCACGTCGGCCCCATCACGATCGGCAACGACGCCACCATCGGCGCTCGCACCACGTTGCTGCCGGGCGCCTCGGTCGGCAAGGACGCCGACGTCGGCCCCGGTTCCGGGGTGGTCTGGGAGGTGCGCAAGGGCCAGTACTGGACGGGCTCGCCGGCGGTGAAATCCGGCAAGGCACGCCATCCATGGCCCGATCATCGGCCACCGGCCCGCCCGGCGTGGGTGGCGGTCTACGGGCTGACGTCGCTGCTGCTGGGCGGCCTGCCACTGCTGGCACTGGGCGCCGGGCTGGCCGTGCTGGGCTGGTCGGTGCGCGAGGCCACCACCCTCGGTGCGGCGATCCGCCCGGTGGCGGTGTGGACACCGGTGGCCGCACTGACCGCGCTGGGCTGCTATGCCGCGCTGACGATCATCGGGGTGCGGCTGCTGTCGATCGGGCTGACCGAGGGCCATCACCCGGTGCGCAGCCGGGTGGGCTGGCAGCTGTGGGCCACCGAACGGCTGATGGACGCCGCCCGCGATTACCTGTTTCCGTTGTACGCCAGCCTGATCACCCCGTGGTGGCTGCGACTGCTGGGGGCGAAGGTCGGCGAGGGCACCGAGATCTCCACCGCGTTGTTGATCCCGAAGTTCACCGTGATCGCCGACGGCGCGTTCCTGGCCGACGACACCATGGTCGCCTCCTATGAGCTGGGCGGCGGCTGGATTCACGTCGCACCGGCCACCATCGGCAAGCGCGCTTTCCTGGGCAACTCCGGGATCACCCGGCCGGGCCGGCGGGTACCCGACAAGGCTCTGGTGGCCGTGCTGTCGACCGCGCCGCACAAGGCCAAGAACGGCTCGTCGTGGCTGGGCAGCCCGCCGGTTCGGCTGCGCCGCAAGGCCGCCGACTCCGATGCCGAGCGCACCTTCGCCCCACCGGTGCGACTCAAGCTGATGCGCGCCGTCATGGAGACCTTCCGGCTGATCCCGGTCGTGGCGACCTTTGCGATCGGCGTCGCCGTACTCGGGACATTACATTGGGGTGCAATGCATTACGGCTACAAGTGGGCAGCCCTGGGCAGCGGCGTGGTGCTGCTGACCGCCGGGGCGGTTGCCGGCGGTGCCGCGGTGGTGGCGAAATGGCTTTTGGTGGGCCGGATTCAGGCGACCGAGCATCCGCTGTGGTCGTCGTTCGTGTGGCGCAATGAGGTGTCCGACACCTTCGTCGAGACCGTGGCCGCCCCGTGGTTCGCCCGCGCCGCCACCGGTACCCCGGTGATCAACCTGTGGCTGCGGGCGCTGGGCGCCGATATCGGGCGAGGCGTGTGGTGTGAGACCTACTGGCTACCCGAAGCCGACCTGGTGACGCTGGGCCCCGGCGCCACCGTCAACCGCGGCTGCGTGGTGCAGACCCACCTGTTCCACGACCGGATCATGCAGCTCGACACCGTCACGCTGGAAGCCGGCGCCACCCTGGGGCCGCACTGTGTGGCACTGCCGGCCGCA
The DNA here is from genome assembly GCF_020172665.1 of [Mycobacterium] zoologicum. Taxonomy (GTDB): domain Bacteria; phylum Actinomycetota; class Actinomycetes; order Mycobacteriales; family Mycobacteriaceae; genus Mycobacterium; species Mycobacterium zoologicum. The sequence goes on from NZ_CP083985.1 coordinate 4,029,886, forward strand.
CGCCTGGGCGCGGGCACCAGCGTCGGCCCCGCTTCACTGGTGATGCGCGGCGACCAGGTGCCGCCCGCAACACGCTGGCAGGGCAACCCGATCGCACCGGCGGCCGGAGCAACACGGTGAGCAAACCCGTCAAGAAGAGCACCGTGAAACCCAAAGCCGAGCCGCCCGTCATCGACCCGTATCTGCCCGGCAGCGGCAACGCCGGCTACCGGGTGTCGCGCTACGAGCTGGACCTGGAGTACAAGGTCGCCAGCAACCGGTTGTCGGGGACGGTGACCATCACCGCGGCCGCGACCACCGCACTGCGGGTGTTCACCCTGGACCTCGCCGAGCCGATGTCGGTGTCCAAGGTGCGGGTCAACGGCCGCGCCCCCACCCGGTTCGCCACCGCAGGCGCCAAGCTGCGGATCACGCTGGCCGACCCGTTACCCGCCGGGGCCGCCCTGGTGGTCACCGTCCGCTACTCGGGATCCCCGCGGCCACGCGACACCGTTTGGGGGGAAGTCGGCTTCGAGGAACTTACGGACGGCGCCCTGGTCTCCGGACAGCCCAACGGCGCCCCGACCTGGTTCCCCTGCGATGACCACCCCGCCGCCAAGGCGAGCTACCTGGTCCAGATCAGCACCGACAGCCCGTATCGCGCGGTGGCCAACGGCGAACTGCTGTCGCGGCGGGTCCGGGCGGGGCGCACCACCTGGGTCTACGAGCAGCCCGAGCCGACACCCACCTATCTGGTCACCCTGCAGATCGGCCAGTACGTGACGCACCGGCTGGCCGGGTCCGAAGTGCCGATCAACGCGGTGCTGCCCGCCCGGCTGCGCACCGAGTTCGACCACGACTTCGCCGGCCAGCCCGAAATGATGTCATTGTTCGTACGATTGTTCGGCCCCTACCCGCTGGCCGCCGGCTACACGGTGGTGGTCACCGACGACAACCTGGACATTCCCCTTGAAGCACAGGGCATTTCGATCTTCGGCGCCAACCACTGCGACGGCACCGGCGGCTCAGAGCGGCTGATCGCCCACGAGCTGGCGCATCAGTGGTTCGGCAACAGCGTGACGGTGCGCCACTGGCGCGACATCTGGCTGCACGAGGGTTTCGCCTGCTATGCCGAATGGCTGTGGTCGGAGCATGCCGGCGGACGCAGCGCCGACGAATGGGCCCGGCACTACCACCGGCAGCTGGCGGCGCTGCCGCAGGATCTGCTGTTGGCCGATCCGGGCCCGGCCGACATGTTCGATGACCGGCTCTACAAGCGCGGCGCGCTCACCCTGCACCGGCTGCGCGTCCTGATCGGTGACGCCGACTTCTTCGCGCTGCTGCGAGGCTGGACGACGCGCCACCGGCACGGCAACGCCAGTACCGACGACTTCACCGGCCTGGCCGCCAATTACGCCAAGGTGTCGCTGCAGCCGCTGTGGCAGGCCTGGCTGTACTCCAGAGCGCTGCCGCCGCTGTAGCGCGACCTGCCGGCGCCGGCAGATATGCGTTTCGTATGAGTCCGCTCTGCAGAGTTGCCGGGTCCGCCGGGTCGAAAATACCGTCGTAAGACGATGAACTTTGCCGCGTTGCCGCCGGAGGTCAACTCCGCGCTCATGTACGCCGGACCCGGATCCGGCCCCATCCGAGCCGCAGCCACCGCCTGGAAAACCATGGCCGCCGAACTCGAAACCGCCGCCAACTCCTACCGCACCCTGATCACCGGACTCACCGACCAGACCTGGCAAGGCCCCGCCGCGGTCGCCATGGCCACCGCCGCAGCCCCCTACGCCACCTGGATGCACACCACCGCCACCCAAGCCGCCCACGCCGGCACCCAGGCAGCCGCCGCAGCAGCCGCCTACGAAACCGCCTTCGCCATGACCGTGCCCCCGGCCGTCATCACCGCCAACCGCACCCAACTGGCCACCCTGACCGCCACCAACCTCCTCGGCCAGAACACCGCCGCCATCGCCGCCAACGAAGCCCACTACGCCACCATGTGGGCCCAAGACGCCACCGCCATGTACAGCTACGCCACCGGCGCCGCCGCAGCCACCCAACTCCCCACCTTCACCCCACCGGAAACCACCGCCAACCCCGCCGGACCCGCCGACGACGGCTCCGGCTCCTACGCCGGCGCGGGCGAGGAGGGCTTGCTGCTCGACATCCTGGTCTCGCTGGTCGAGGTGGACAGCATCGCGCCGTTCGAGGGCGGCGGCGCAGGGCTGGAGTTCGGCGGCCTGGCCATCGAGGCGGCCAGCCTCGGGCCGTTCGCCGGGCTGGGCTTCACCGGTGACCTCGGCGCGGCCGGCAGCCTGGGCCTGATCAGCCAGACCGTGCCGCCGGTCGGGGGTCTGATGCCGGCCGCCGGGTTGCGCTCTTCGGCCGGCCGGGTCGGGGCGGCCTGGGCTTCGATGGGCAAAGCGGTGCCGCTGAACGGACTGTCGGTGCCACAGGCTTGGGTCGCGGCCACGCCCTCGGTGGTGATGCGTGAAATCACCTTGGTGACAGCGCAATCCGGCACCGCCAGTGCAGCTGCCGCGGCCGCCGGAGCCGAGGTCCCCTACGCCGAGATGGCGCTGTCCGGGGTGGCCGGACGCGCTCTGGCCGGCACCGTCGGCCCCGGATCCCGGCCGCAGCAGACCCAGCCCAACGCCGGCGCGGCACGGCGGCCTGCCGGCCCGGCCGAATCGGCCGAAGAGCCCCAGGCGCCGCTGGAACCGGTGACCGGCGTGGAGATCCTCGCCGAACTGCGCGGTCTGGCCGAGCTGCGCGACGCCGGGGTACTGACCGCCCAGGAATTCGATCGGCAACGCGAACGCGTCATCGCGGATTTCATCGACGAGTGAGTACTGATTAGGAGGGTTGAAGAGATGTCTTTCGTTGTCGCGCAGCCGGAATCGCTGTCCGGTGCCGCCATCGACCTGCAGGGTATCGGCTCGGCGCTGCAGGCCCAGAGTGCCGCCGTGGCCGCCCCGACCACTACGATGGCGGCCCCGGCCTCCGACGCGGTGTCGGTGTCGGTCGCCACGATGTTCAACGCCAACGGCGCGCTGTTCCAGAGCGTGGCGGCCCAGGCCGCCGCCATCCACCAGATGTTCGTCAGCACCCTCGACGGCAGCGGCACCGCATATGCGACCGCCGAAGCCGCGAACGTGCTCGCCGCCCAATGAACTTTGCCGCGTTGCCGCCGGAGGTCAACTCCGCGCTCATGTACGCCGGACCCGGATCCGGCCCCATCCGAGCCGCAGCCACCGCCTGGAAAACCATGGCCGCCGAACTCGAAACCGCCGCCAACTCCTACCGCACCCTGATCACCGGACTCACCGACCAGACCTGGCAAGGCCCCGCCGCGGTCGCCATGGCCACCGCCGCAGCCCCCTACGCCACCTGGATGCACACCACCGCCACCCAAGCCGCCCACGCCGGCACCCAGGCAGCCGCCGCAGCAGCCGCCTACGAAACCGCCTTCGCCATGACCGTGCCCCCGGCCGTCATCACCGCCAACCGCACCCAACTGGCCACCCTGACCGCCACCAACCTCCTCGGCCAGAACACCGCCGCCATCGCCGCCAACGAAGCCCACTACGCCACCATGTGGGCCCAAGACGCCACCGCCATGTACAGCTACGCCACCGGCGCCGCCGCAGCCACCCAACTCCCCACCTTCACCCCACCGGAAACCACCGCCAACCCCGCCGAAGCCACCGCCGCCACCGCCGAAGCGGCCTCCGACGGAGGGATCTCACCCGGTCTGGCATTCGACCTGATCGGCGCGGTTTTCGAGGTCGGCAGCGTCGGTCCGTTCGGTGGCATCGGCCTGGGCGGCGCGTTCGGCGGCCTGGCGATCACCCTGGGAGAACTCGCCTTCCCGGAAGAGGGCGCCCTGGGGCTGGGCGCGCTGGGCGCCCTGGACCTGATCGGCACGGCCACGCCGACCGCTTCGATCGGGGCATCGACTGGTGCCACCGGGGCTACTTGGGCTTCCATGGGCCGGGCCGTGCCGCTGAACGGACTGTCGGTGCCGCAGGCCTGGGCCGCAGCCACCCCGTCGGCCGCGATACGCCAAATCACCTTGGTGACAGCGCAATCCGGCACCGCCAGTGCCGCCGCCGCGGCGGCCGGCGCTGAGATCCCCTACGCCGAGATGGCACTGTCCGGGGCCGCCGGACGTGCTCTGGCCGGCACCGTCGGCCCCGGATCCCGGCCGCAGCAGACCCAACCCAAGCCCATCGCGGCTCCGCGCCCACCCAAGCCGGCCCAGGAATCCCAAGAATCCGAAGACGCTCCCGCCCGGCCGAAGGCGATCGGCGTCGTCGCCGAACTGCGTGCGCTGGTCGAGCTGCGGGACTCCGGCGTGCTGACCCAGGAGAAATTCATCGAGCGCAAGGAACGGCTCCTCGGTGAGTGAACGTGGCCGCGGGGGATGATGGTGACCGATGGCCGATAAGACGGACACCCGCAGTCCCCGCAAAGCGATCCTCGGGCAGCTGCCGCGGATCAACCGGCCCGACGGCTCACCGATTCGGGTGCTGCTGGTCGACGACGAGCCGGCCCTGACAAACCTGGTGACGATGGCCCTGCACTACGAGGGCTGGGCCGTCGACGTCGCCCACAACGGACGCGACGCGGTGGCCAAGTTCCACAGCGGCGAACCCGATCTGCTGGTGCTCGACATCATGCTGCCCGACATCGACGGCCTGCAGATCCTGCAGCGGATCCGCGAATCCGACCCCTACACTCCGACGTTGTTCCTGACCGCCCGCGACTCGGTCACCGACCGGGTGATCGGGCTGACCTCCGGCGCAGACGATTACATGACCAAGCCGTTCAGCCTGGAGGAGTTGGTGGCCCGGCTGCGCGGGCTGCTGCGGCGTGGCAGTGCGCTGATGCCGCCGGTGGACGAGGTGCTCACCGTCGGTGATCTGATCCTCGACAGCGCCAGCCGCCAGGTCACCCGCGACGGCGTCCCGGTCTCGTTGAGCACCACCGAATTCGAGCTGCTGCGGTTCCTGATGCGCCACCCGGACCGGGCGCTGACCCGCGCCGAGATCCTGGACCGGGTGTGGAACTACGACTTCGCCGGGCGCACCAGCATCGTCGATCTCTATATCTCCTACCTGCGCAAGAAGATCGACGGCGACCGTCCGATGATCCACACCGTGCGCGGGGTCGGTTACCTGCTGAAGCCGCACCCGTGACCTGGCGGCCGCGGACCCTGCGCCGCAGGTTGGTGCTCGGGGTGTCGGCGGTGGTGACGGTGGTGTTCTTGGCGGTCGGCGTGGTCTCGGTGCTGAGCGTGCGCACGTTCGTGACCGCCACCAGTGACGCCGACGTCTCCGAGTCGCTCAACGCATTCAGCCACTCCTACGCCAAATATCGCCAGGTCGACAGCGTCGTCGGCCGCACCGGCGGGTCGGACATCGGGCAGGCAATCCTCGGTTTCAGCGATCAGACACCGGGCAACGTGCTCGCGGTGCTGCGCGACGGCGAGGTGATCGCCTCGGCGGTGTTCACCGTGGAGGATCCCTATCCCGCACCCCCCGACGTCATCGACGCGATCACCGCACACCATCGGCGCAACGGCACGCCGGAGACCATGCAGATGGGCAGCCTGGGTTCCTACCGGGTGGAGAGCCGCGTCGTCGATGCTCACGACACCCTGTTCATCGGTGGCTCGCTGCGACTGGCCGACCGCACTGTTGTTAGCCGAATGCGTTCTGCCGCAGAATTTTACGCGCTGGCACTGCTGCTCACCGCGGGATTGACGATAACGGTGGTCAGTTACGCCTTGCGCCCGCTGCGCCGAGTCGCGACCACCGCCGCCGCGGTGGCCGCGATGCCGCTCACCGACACCGACGAGCGCATCACCGTCCGGGTGGCCCCCGAGGACGTCGACCCCGAAAACGAGGTCGGTATTGTCGCCGGCGCACTGAATCGCCTGCTGGACAACGTCGACAGCGCCCTGGCCTATCGCAGTGCCGCCGACCGGCGGATGCGGCAGTTCATCACCGACGCCAGCCATGAGCTGCGCACCCCGCTCGCGGCCATCCGCGGGTATGCCGAACTGACCCGCCAGGACGCCTCGACGCTGCCTCCGACCACCGAGTACGCGCTGGCCCGCATCGAATCCGAGGCGCAGCGGATGGCGTCACTGGTCGAGGAGCTGCTGCTGCTGTCGCGGCTCGGCGAAGGCCAGGATCTGCACATCGAACGCGTCGACCTGTCCGAGCTGGCGCTGGACGCCGTCAACGACGCCGCGGCCGCGGCGCCGGGCCACCACTGGGTCAAGCAGCTGCCCGAGGCCCCGGTGTGGGTGCGCGGCGACCGCGCCCGGCTGCACCAAGTGCTGACCAACCTGCTCAAGAACGCCTGGGTGCACACCCCGCCCGGGGTGACCGTCACGACCGCCCTGACCGTGGACCGCTCGCCGGTGGGCGGACCGGTCGCGGAGCTGACGGTGGCCAACGACGGGCCCGGCATCGACCCGGAGATGGTGCCGCACCTGTTCGAGCGGTTCGTCCGCGCCGACAAGGCCCGCTCCAGCGAGCTGGGCAGCACCGGGCTGGGGCTGGCGATCGTCGCCTCGATCGTCGGCGCGCACAGCGGGAGCGTGGGGGTGGAGTCCCGCGACGGGCGGACCGTGTTCCGGGTGCGGCTGCCGGTGGCGGCGCCGCAGTCCTAGAAGGTGTGACTGCCCTCCGGAGACAGTACGAAGCCGGTGGTCCATGCCGGCGCACCGGTGGCGTCGACGGTGCAGCTCACGCTGTCCGCGGTGAGCACTCCGCAGGTGACCGTCGTCCCGGTGCCCTGCGCCGTCAGCTTCTTGCCGGCCGGCAGCAGGTGGTAGGAGGCGGGGTCGACATGGTCGACCTCCTCGGTGCTGCGGTGTTCGTAGCTGCGATAAGTCTCGAACTTGTCCAGGTCGCCGTCACCGAAGGTCGACTGCGCCGGGTCGGCGACATAGGCGCCTTTGGCGTTGGCGTAGTTGATATTCGAGTCGACCCCGGGAAGCTTCGCACCCCAGCAGGTGGCTTGGGAGGCACTTCCCCACCGGGTGACGGTCATGATCCGGCAGCGCACCCCGTCCGGTGTGACGAACTGCCAGCCGCCGGCACCGTAGGTGGCGTAGGTGTAGTAAGCATCCGAATCCACCGGTTGCAGCGCCCGCAGGTCCGGGGCGGGATCGGCGGACGCCGGGGCGGCACCCAGGGCCGCGGCGCCGAGTACCGCGATGATCAACGACTTCGTGGACGTCATCAGCCCAGTATGGCGGGCCACCCTGCGCCCGCTCGTCGGCGAATAGGCTCATCACCCCGCCCTCGCCATTGCGATTTTTTCGATTATGGCTACCCTGGAGAGCATGGTCGCCACCCCGAAGAAGCTGTCGAGGAAGAGGACGGTCCTTCCTCCGGCGGACCTGCGGGAGCTGTCGGACCTCTCGAAGTTCCTGGACCAACACACCGAGCCCGCAGCACTACTGGGACCCGACGGTGAGCAGATCCCGCTGCCTATCGAGGTCTACGACGTACTGGTCCGTGTCGTCACCGCCATGGGCAGGCAACAGGCGGTCACCCTTGCCCCCATCGAGCAGCGCCTGACAACCCAGGAGGCCGCCGACCTGCTCGGCATCAGCCGACCCACCCTGATCAAGCTCATCGACAAGGAAGAGCTGCCCTGCGAGAAGCCGAGTGGGAGCCGTCACCGGCGAGTGCTGCTCAGCGATGTGCTCGATTACCAGATCCGCCGCGGCGCGAAGCGAGATGAGTTGTTGGCCAAGCTCGTTCACGACGCCGAGGACGACGGGCTCTACGACATCCCCGCCGAGCGCTACCAAGACGCCATCCGGCGAGCACGAGCGGAACGCCGCACAGAGTCCTGATGTCCGGCTTCCGGGTAGTGCTGGACACCTGTGTCCTGGTCCCCATCGTCAAAGCGGACCTGCTGCTCACACTCGCGGGACGCCAAGCATTCCATCCGCTTTGGAGCAACGCCATCTTGGGCGAGTTGTCGCGAGCTATCGTGATCGCCAACCCGGCAATGACTGAGGAGCGTGCCACCGCACGCATCGCGGACATGAACGCCGCGTTCGAGGACGCCTTGATCGAGGGTTGGGAACCCATCGAGGACTGCGTCTCAGGGATGCCCGACTTCGACGATCGTCATGTGGTTGCCGCCGCAGTCCGCGGCAACGCAGCAGCAATCGTCACCGACAACACCAAGCACTTCCCCGACGAGGCTCTTCGCGCATGGGGACTGCACGCCGTCAGCTCCGACGACTTCCTACTCGATTTACTCGATCTGAACCCGAGCGGAATGCTGGGTTGCCTTATCGAAATGTCCGGCAGGCGAAGGAATCCGCCGATAACAGTCGATGACCTCATTGCCGCGTTGGGGCGCGCAACGGTACCGAAATTCGCCCGCGAACTGCGCTCAATCCTCGACGACTCGTAACGCGAGCAACGCTCTCCATTGCGCGTGCCAAGAACCATAACCGGCTCTTCCCGATCGGGAGTGCGTGGGCGGGTGCGGTGCTGACGGGGTGAGGCTGGGGATGTAGGCGGGCCCTGGGTGTGAAGATGAGAGCTCCTACACACACATCTCACGACCACAGGACCCAATGTCTGAGCCTACGTGCCTTGTTGCCGACACCATCTGCCGAACCGTCGAGTTGGGGGTGACGATCACCGGCGCGGCGATCGCCGACGAGCTGACCTGGATCGACTGCGGCCCGGTCGAACACGATCCGACCTGCCCGAAATGCGGTGGGACTGGGCGTCTGCGTGATCACGTCGAGCGGGTCCTGACCGATCTGCCGGTGGTGGGGCATCCGACGCGGCTGCGGGTGCGCGTGCCGCGCTTCACCTGCGGCAATGGGGACTGCACGGTGACGATCTTCAGGCAACGCATGGACCGGGTCGCGGTACCGAAGGCATCGACCACTCGCCGGTGTGCCCGCTGGATTCTGCAGCGGTTGGCCATCGACAAGATGTCGGTCTCGGCAGTCGCCAAAGCCCTCGGATTGGGCTGGGAGACGGTGAACACCGTGGCGGCCGAGCTGACCCGTGAGCTGGTCTTCGGCTCACCGGGCCACCTCGAGGGGGTGCGCTACCTGGGCGTCGATGAGCACAAGTGGAAGCACTGCCGCGGCCAGGGCGAGGCCGACTTCGTGACCGTGCTGGTCGATCTGACTCCTGTCATCGACGGCACCGGCCCGTCACGGCTACTGGACATGGTGCCCGGCCGATCAGCCGCAGTGCTCAAGGCGTGGATTGATAAGCAGGATGCGAACTTTCGCAGCCGGGTCAAGGTGGTGGCGATGGACGGGTTCGCCGGCTACCGCACCGCCACCGCTGATGCCCTACCTGCGGCCCGGGCGGTGATGGATCCGTTCCATGTCGTGCATCTGGCCGCCGACAAGCTCACCGCCTGCCGCCAGCGCATCCAGCAGGACACCTGCGGGCATCGCGGCCGCACCGGTGATGCGCTCTACGGGATCCGCCGCATCCTGCTCACCCGCACCGACCTGCTGACCGACAAGCAGAAGGCCAAGCTGAACAAGGCTCTCGTGGCCCATGATGCGCATGCGGCCGTGGAGGTCACTGCCTGCTACTACCAGGACCTGATCGGCGCCTACGCCAACCCGGATCGACGGGCGGGCAAGCTGGCGATGTTCAAGTGCCTCAAACGAATCCGATCTGGACTACCGAAGGGGCTGGAGGAGTTGGCGCAGCTGGGCCGCAGCCTATGGAAACGCCGCCGCGAGATCCTGGCCTACTTCGATGTCGGTGTCTCCAACGGGCCCGTCGAAGCCATCAACGGCCGCCTGGAACACCTACGCGGCATCGCCCTGGGATTCCGCAACCTCAACCACTACATCCTGCGGTCCCTGATCCACTCCGGCCAGCTTCAAGACCGGATCAACGCACTCTGAATCGGGAAGAGCCCCATAACCTGATGCGGTTCGGGGGGATGGAGGTTCGTTGCCCGGTGGCGCCCTGCGAACTGGATACCCAGCGTCCCCAGGAACGGACATGCTATGAACAGACCGACTTTCTCAACGCCCGAAACCCGACTTTTATCAAATTAGTGCGCACCGCTTGAGCGGATTGTGGCCAGTGCGGTGGCAAGGTCGGCGGGTATGGGGTCGGCGGCGGCGAGTGTTTGGTCGCCGACGGCGATGGTGACGGTGCGGTAGCGGCGTGCGGTGCGCACGAATCGCTTGATACTCCAGCCGGTTTGGGTCTCGATGTAGTGGCTGATGGCCATCGCGGCGAACACGATCGTCAGGTGCGCGTCGATGGATTCTCGGGTCCGGTGGTAGATCGGGCGGGCGGCCAGGTCGTGTTTGGACATCCGAAACGCCTTCTCGATGCGCCAGAGTCGGTGGTAGGCCTCGATGATGAAGGTGGCGGGCTTGCTGGTCAGGTTGGTCGTGTAGCCCTTCCATCCGGCCAACGCTCGGGTCTTGGCCTCCAGACTGCGGTTCACCGATTTCGTGGCGCCGGTCAGTTGGATGTAACGGTTGCGTTTGACTGGGGCTTTGCCGTCGACAGCGCACTGGGCCTTGGCGACCTGCTCGTCAATGCCGCGCAGCGTGCGCCGGGCCCGATCGGCGCGGTATTGGTAGTGGATCATCCGATCCGGGACTCCCCGGGTTTTCTCCGAGATGCTCGACGGCCACGGCTGGGTGAGGATCAGCCCATCTGGAATCTCCTGCCCGGGACGCTTTTTCAACCATTCAGACACCACAGACGGCAGCTGTGGTATCCGGGAGCCAAGCACATAGGTCAGCCCGGCGGCCTGCAATGCGACCTGGTTGGCCTCGGAGATCATCCCGGCATCGGCGACCACGGTGACATCGGACAGTTGATGGGCGGTCTTGAAGGCGGTGATGACCGGCAGCATCGTCGCGGCCTCGGCCTTGTTGCCCTCAAAGGCCTGCACCATCAGTGGCATCCCGAAAGCGTCGGTGAGCAGCCCGAGCGTGATTTGAGGCTCCAACCGCCGTTCCTTGGAAAAGCCCGGCTCGCGAAATCCGTCGCCGGCGTCAGTCTCGAAATACAGGGTTGAGACGTCGAACAACACGAGGCTGGTGGGGCCAAGTTGCGCATGGGCGGCACACGCACTCGAAATACCCTGCCGGAAACCGGGTTTAGCGAACTCCGGAAGCCGACGATTCAACGTCGGGTAGGTCACCGGGGTGATTCCGGCTTCCTCGATGACCCGCAGCGAGTCGGCTTTGCTGGTCGGTTCGATGATCCGGGCTGCCACCAACTGGCGGAACACCTCATCGCCACCGGCCGCCTCGTCGAAACCGAGCGCGTCATAGACGCTGCACAGCGCACCCCACAGGTGCGCGGCCCGAGAGGAGGTGATCGGCAACGGCTCAGCATCGACCGGGGTGTCCAGTCCGAGATCAAGTTGGTCTTGGCCTGCAGCGATCTTCTGCGCCCCGGCCGCCTTCAGTGCTGCGACACCGACCGCATCATGGGCCGATCCCAGGTGCTCGATCTTGCGGGCACCGCCTCGAGACGACCACACGATCTGCACCGCGGTGGCCCCCGAGGCGGTCTTCACGGTGCGGATATAGGCCATCCGGGCAGCCTACGACCCAAAATTAGTGCGCAAATTTCGCTTCACCACCGACCAACACCGCAGCTCACAGCTCTACGGGGTCACGAACCTCCGGTTGGTGATAAAAGTCAGGTCTATGACACCACCACGGACGGGCATGCGTCCTGGCCGTGGGCGGCGCCGAGGGCGAGCAGGTGACGGTGAAAGCGCCAACAAATCGCCACCACCACCGGGGCATCGTCTGCCGCGAGACACCCGCCTTCTCGGCGGCCTGCGTCACCGCAAGCCCGTCGGCGATCACCAACACCGCTTGATACCGCTGCTCAGCCACGCTCAACTCCCTCATGAAGGGAGTGTCAAGGATCAACCGAAGCAACTGTCAAGCATCAGCCGAAACACCGTCAAGCATCAACCGACACCGAAATGTCAAGCATCAACCGAGGTCATACAGCGAAAATGGAGCCACCTAGGAGAATCGAACTCCTGACCTATTCATTACGAGTGAATTGCTCTACCGACTGAGCTAAGGTGGCGCGCCCGGCGCAAACCGGGCCGGATCAGTCTACAGGTCCGCCCGCAGCGCCTGCCCGATGGTGGCGACCATGGCCCCCACCGCGAAGCGCGGCTTGACATTGGTCGCCAGCGCCTCGCGGCATTCGAGCACCGCCTCGATGCAGCGCAACAGCCGATCCGGCGGGGCGTAGGCCGCCATCGAGGCCACCGCGTCGGCCATATCCGGATGGTTGGGCCTGGCCGCGCCCGCCCCCGACGCCACCATCAGGGCGTCCCGGAAGTAAGTGGCCAGGTCGATCAGGGCCCGGTCCATGGCATCACGCGATGCCCGGGTCTGCCGCGACTTCTGCCGGCGCTCCAGGCCCTTGATCACCCCGGCGGTGCCGCGCAGCGTCCCGGCGGTGCCCTTGCCGGTGCCGCCGGCGCCCAACGCGGTGCGCAGTTCCTCGGTCTCGGCCTCGGCACGATCGGCCGTCAGCTCGCGGGCCTCGGACTCCGCGGCGGCCACCAGCTCGTCGGCGGCGGTGAAGGCCCGCGCCGGGGTGGCCGCGTCACGCGCGAGCGCCAGCGCCCGCTGGCGGCGTTGGCGAGCGTCGGCGTCGGTGGCCAACCGCCGGGCCCGCCCCACATGCCCGCCGCTGATCGCGGCCGCCCAGTCGGCGGTCTCGGCGTCCAGACCGTCGGTGTCGACCAGCACCTGGGCGATGGCCCCCGGCGGCGGTGTCACCAGAGCCACGTGCCGGCACCGGGACCGCAGCGTGATCGCGATGTCCTCCGGGTCCACCGAGGGGGCGCACAGCAGGAACACCGTCGACGGCGGAGGCTCCTCGACGACCTTGAGCAGAGCGTTGCCCGCACCCTCGGTGAGCCGGTCGGCATCCTCGACCACCACGATCTGCCAGCGGCCGGTCCCCGGTCGCCGCGACGCCATCTGCACGATGGCACGCATCTCATCGACCCCGATGGACAGGCCGTCCGGCACCACCCGCCGCACGTCGGCGTGCGTGCCGGCCATCGCCGTGGTGCAGGCCCGGCACCACCCGCAGCCGGGTCCGCCGTCGGCGTCGTCGGTGGTGCACTGCAGCGCCGCGGCAAAACACAGCGCCGCGATGGATCGGCCCGAGCCGGGCGGGCCGGTGATCAGCCAGGCGTGTGACATACCGCCGGCGGTCATGCCGCTGTGAGCTGAATCATGCCGGGACGCACGGGCGGCGGCCAACAGTTCCGCTTCTACCGCCTGTTGGCCCACCAATCGCGCGAAAACCCCGGTCATCACCGGCCACAGTAACCGGTGGCCCCGACATCACAGCGAATAAGGACTCCGGCTTTTGTCGGCCCGCCGGATACGGTGTTCAGGTGAGCACCACCAGGACCCTGGGCGGGCGAATCAGCCGATTCGTCCGCTGGGTGGTCAGGACACCGTGGCCGGTGTTCACGCTGAGCATGTTGCAGGCCGACATCATCGGTTCGCTGTTCGTGTTCGGCTTCCTGCGCTTCGGTCTGCCCGAAGAGGACCGCATCAACCTGCAGGATCTGCCGCGATCCAACCTGATCATCTTCGGCCTCACCCTGCTGTTCCTGTTCGGCATCGGCTTCACGGTGAGCACCTCCCTGCTGATGCCGGTGTTCCGCTGGCAGCGCCGGGAGTCGATGCTGGCCGGGCCCGACCCCGAGCCCGAGGCCACCGAGCTGGCGCGGTCACGCGCGTTGCGGATGCCGTTCTACCGGTCGCTGATCAGCATCGGCTACTGGGCGGTGGGTGGGGTGGTGTTCGTCATCATCAGCTGGCCGGTGGTCAATGACGTTGTGCCGGTGGTGATCACCGCCACCGCACTCGGCGCGGCGGCCACCGCCATCATCGGCTATCTGCAATCCGAGCGGGTACTGCGCCCGGTGGCTGTGGCCGCACTGCGCGGCGGCGCACCGGAGAACCTGCGCGCGCCCGGGGTGATCCTGCGCCAACTGCTGACCTGGCTGCTGTCTACCGGGGTGCCGTTGGTGGCGATCGTGGTGTCGGTGCTGGCCGGCAAGGCGTCGCTGCTGAATGCCTCACCGGACAAGCTGTTCACCCCGATCCTGTTGATGGCGCTGGCCGCGCTGATCATCGGACTGTCCGGGACCGTGCTGGTGTCAATGTCGATCGCCGACCCGCTGCGCCAACTGCGCTGGGCGCTCGGCGAGGTGCAGCGCGGAAACTACAACGCGCACATGCAGATCTACGACGCCAGCGAGCTCGGTCTGCTGCAGGCCGGGTTCAACGACATGGTGCGCGACCTGGCCGAGCGGCAACGGCTGCGCGACCTGTTCGGACGCTACGTCGGCGAGGACGTCGCCCGCCGCGCCCTGGAACGCGGCACCGAACTGGGCGGCCAAGAGCGCGACGTCGCGGTGCTCTTCGTCGACCTCGTGGGTTCCACCGAGCTGGCCGCGACCCGGCCGCCGAGCGAAGTGGTCAACCTGCTCAACGAGTTCTTCCGGGTGGTCGTCGAGGCCGTCGGCCGGCACGGCGGATTCGTCAACAAGTTCCAGGGTGACGCCGCGCTGGCGATCTTCGGCGCCCCGATCGAGCATCCGGACGCCTCCAGCGCGGCGCTGGCCGCAGCCCGCGAACTGCACGACGGCCTGGTGCCCGTGCTGGGCTCCGAAGAGTTCGGTATCGGGGTGTCGACCGGGCGCGCCATCGCCGGCCACATCGGCGCCCGGGCTCGCTTCGAGTACACCGTTATCGGCGACCCGGTCAACGAGGCCGCCCGGTTGACCGAACTGGCCAAGATGGAGGACGGCCACGTGCTGGCTTCAGCGGTCACGGTCAGCGGCGCCGTCGACGCCGAGGCGTTATGCTGGGAGGTCGGCGAGATCGTCGAGCTACGCGGGCGCACCGCCCCTACCCAGCTGGCGCGACCATTGAAACTCGCTGCGGCCGAACCAGTTCCGGCCATCGCAGACTGAGTCAGCTCTTGGCGGCCTTCTTGGCCGGCGCCTTGCGGGTGGTTTTCTTCGCCGCGGTCTTCTTTGCCGCGGTCTTCTTCGCGGCCTTCTTGACCGGACCCCGCGCCCGCCGGTCGGCGAGCAGTTCGGCAGCACGCTCGTCGGTGATCGAGGCCACCTCGTCACCCTTGCGCAAGCTGGCGTTGGTCTCACCGTCGGTCACGTACGGCCCGAACCGGCCGTCCTTGATCACCATCGGCTTGCCGGACGCCGGGTCGGCGCCCAATTCGCGCAGCGGCGGAGCCGAAGCCGACTGGCGGCCACGGCGTTTCGGCTCGGCGTAGATCTTGAGTGCCTCGTCGAGGGTGATCTCGAAGATCTGTTCCTCGGTGGCCAGCGACCGAGAGTCGGTGCCGCGCTTCAGGTATGGACCGTAGCGGCCGTTCTGCGAGGTGATCTCTTCTCCGGTAGCCGGGTCCACACCGACCACCCGCGGCAGCGACAGCAGCTTCAAAGCGTCGTCGAGGGTGACGGTCTGCAGGTCCATGCTGCGCAGCAGGGAGCCAGTGCGCGGCTTGGGGCCGGTCGGTTTCTTGCCCTTTTTGGCGGTTACCCCAGGGTCGTCGTCAGGCGGTGGCGGCAGCACCTCGGTGACGTACGGGCCGTACCGGCCGTCCTTGGCGACGATCTCATGCCCGGTCTCGGGGTCCACGCCCAGCGGGCGGCCCTCCTGCGGGGTGGCGAAGCGTTCCTCGGCCAACGCCAGGGTCAGCTCGTCGGGCGGCAGCGAGTCGTCCAGGTTGGCCCGCTGGGGAGTCGGCTCACCGTCATCGCCGGTGATCATGCGCTCCAGGTACGGACCGTTCTTGCCCACCCGCACATAGACCGGCCGGCCCTCGGCATCCTCGAACAGCCGGATCGAGTTGATCTCGCGGGCGTCGATGCCCTCCAGATTGACCCCGACCAACTTCTTCAGGCCCCCGGCGCGCGAGATCGAGCCCTCCACGCCGTAGTCGCCGCCGAAGTAGAAGTTGTGCAGCCAGTCAGTGCGGCGCTGACGGCCGGCGGCGATCCCGTCGAGCTCGTCCTCCATGGCCGCGGTGAAGTCGTAGTCCACCAGCCGGCCGAAGTGCTGCTCCAACAGCCCGATCACCGCGAACGCCACCCAGGTCGGGACCAGCGCGCTGCCCTTCTTGTAGACGTAGCCGCGGTCCTGGATGGTCTTGATGATCGAGGAGTACGTCGAGGGCCGTCCGATGCCCAGCTCTTCGAGCGCCTTGACCAGCGAGGCCTCGGTGTAGCGGGCCGGCGGGTTGGTGGCGTGGCCGTCCGGGGTGAGCTCGGTGGCGTCCACCCGCTGGCCCTGGGTCAGCTGCGGCAGCCGCCGCTCGGCGTCGTCGGCCTCGCCGCCGGCCAGCTCGTCGACGGTCTCCACGTAGGCCTTGAGGAAGCCGGCGAAGGTGATGGTGCGCCCGCTGGCGGCGAACGTCACTTCGCTTGTTTGACCAAGGCGCTCGGCTGCTCCGCCGATCCGCAGGCTCAACGTGGTGCCGCGCGCATCGGCCATCTGCGAGGCGACCGTGCGCTGCCAGATCAGCTCGTAAAGCCGGAACTCGTCGCTGCCCAGCTCGTTGCGCACCGCGTCGGGGGTGGCGAAGGTCTCGCCGGCCGGGCGGATGGCCTCGTGGGCTTCCTGGGCGTTCTTGACCTTGCGGGTGTACTGCCGGGGCGTCGGCGAGACGTACTCCTCGCCGTAGAGCTGACGGGCCTGGGTGCGGGCGGCATCAATGGCCGACTGCGACAGCGTCGTCGAGTCGGTACGCATGTAGGTGATGTAGCCGTTCTCGTAGAGCCGCTGGGCGATGCTCATCGTCCGCTCGGCGGAGAACCGCAGCTTGCGGCCGGCCTCCTGCTGCAGCGTCGAGGTCATGAACGGTGCATAGGGCTTACGGGTGTAGGGCTTCTCCTCAACCGAGGTCACCGACAGCGACGAGCCGCGCAACCCGGCCGCCAGCGCGGTGGCCGCGCCCTCGTCGAGCACGGTGACTTCAGCCGGCTTCTTCAGCGCACCCAGCGAGTCGAAGTCCCGGCCGGTGGCCACCCGCAGGTTGTCCACCGAGACCAACCGCGCGCTGAAGGTTGGTGGCGATGCCGTCGGGTCGGAGACGCTGGCGTCGAGCTGGGCCACCACGTCCCAGTAGGAGGCGCTGCGAAACGCCATCCGTTCGCGTTCGCGGTCGACGATGATACGGGTCGCCACCGACTGGACCCGGCCGGCCGACAGCTTCGGTGCGACCTTCTTCCACAGCACCGGCGAGACCTCGTAACCGTACAGCCGGTCCAGGATGCGCCGGGTCTCCTGCGCGTCCACCAGGTCGTTGTCCAGGTCCCGCGGGTTCTCGGCGGCGGCCCGAATCGCCGGCTCGGTGATCTCGTGGAACACCATCCGCTTCACCGGGACGCGGGGTTTGAGGGTCTCCAGCAGATGCCAGGCGATCGCCTCGCCCTCCCGGTCACCATCTGTGGCCAGATAGAGCTCGTCGACGTCCTTGAGCAGTCCCTTGAGCTCGGTGACCGTGCTCTTCTTTTCCGGGCTGACGATATAAAGCGGCTCGAAGTCTGCGTCGACGTTGACGCCCAGGCGCGCCCACGGCTCGGTCTTGTACTTGGCCGGTACGTCGGCGGCGTTGCGAGGCAGGTCCCGGATGTGTCCGCGGGACGACTCCACGACGTAGTTACGGCCCAGGTAACCGGCGATTTTCCGTGCCTTGGTGGGCGACTCGACTATGACGAGTCGCCGAACGTCCCTATTGGGGCCGCTATCGCGATCAAGGTCAGCCAACTGCGCTTACGCTCCACTTCTGTCCGCACCCGCTGGTCACGCCGCGGGTGGACAACTGACAATCTCGCACCCGCGGCCGTGCAGATGCAAACCGGCATTCAGCGGAGAAATTGTCTCAGAGTTACCCCTGGTGACCCGCCATTGGTGTCCAGACACGCGGCCACTGGGTCAACGCGTCGGGACCATCGGGTGATTCCCCGACGTTCTCCACCAGCCGCGACAGCCTACGGCGGCCGCTGATCCGCAGTGCGGGATGGCTGCCGCGGGTGCCGATCAGGGTGGGCGCGATACCCACCCTCATCAACGCCGAAGCCAACGGCTCGAAGGTGTCCGGGGCATGCGGGTCCAGCCCTAGCAGGTACCGGTCGGAGTCCACGGCGCCGGCCGCCAGCGTCCAGGCCCGCAATTCACGGGGTCCGGGCAGCCAGTTGGCCGGCACGGTCTTCACCGCACCGCGGGTCCACTGCTCGGCCAGTCGCCGAAGCCCCGAATCCACCGCGGTGCGCACCAACGGGGTGTCCTCTTCGGTGCGGGTGATCTCAGGCTGAAGGCCCGCTTCGGCGATCAACTCGGCCAGCGCAACGGCACGCCACTGCGCATCGACGACGACCGACAGCCGCGCACCGCCTCCAGTCACCACGATCTGCCCCGGAGCCGCCAGCACTCCGGTGAGGTCGGCGACGCTGGGCGGTACCGACTCCGCAGAAAAGAAGGAAAGCTGACTCACATCACCGACCGTAGGCCGGTCGACCTAAACGAAACCCCCCGGCCGTGCTCCGCTGATGGGAGCTGCCCGGGGGGTGTCGTCAAATTCCGTGGCTCAGACGGCGCGGACGCCCGTGGCCTGGGGGCCCTTGGGGCTCTGCCCGACCTCGAACTCCACCCGCTGGTTCTCCTCGAGGGTGCGAAAGCCGCTTCCCTGGATCTCCGTGTAGTGGACAAACACGTCAGCCGAGCCGTCCTCTGGTGCGATGAAGCCGAAGCCCTTTTCCGCGTTGAACCACTTCACAGTTCCCTGTGGCATCTGTCGATCTTTCCTTACTCTTCTTGCTCGGTGCACAGCACCGTTGTCGGGGCACCGCATTTCGCTGCCCCGGGCCTGTTCCGGCCGCACTGCCCTCGCGGACACCGCGGCCGCAGCGACGACCGTCCATCAGTCAACCATGTTCAGCTCCCCGAGGACAGACTGCGGTGCACAAAGTCCTTGAGTGAGCGATACGCAATACTGCGGCGAAGTTCTGTGCGGGCGATGTGGAGACGAAAACCGATGGCAGCGAATTTCGGCGGTGAATTGCTGGCCGCCGCGCTGGCCGGCACCGAACCGGGCGAACATCCGCTGCGCCACGTCGCTGACCTGCCCGCTTCCGCCGGCGCGGTGGACTCCTGGCCGGACTGGGCCGCACCCGCGGTGATCGGCGCGTTCACCGGCCGCGGAATCGAGCTGCCGTGGTCGCACCAACTCGCCGCCGCCGAGCACGCCCACGCCGGGCGCGACGTGGTGATCAGCACCGGCACGGCGTCGGGCAAGTCGTTGGCCTATCAACTGCCCAGCCTGAACGCCCTGGTCGCCGATCCCCGTGCCCGGGTGCTGTACCTGTCACCGACCAAGGCGCTCGGCCATGACCAACTGCGCGCCGCCGGTGAACTGTGCGCGGCGGTGCCGGGCCTGGCCACCCCGGCGAGCGCGGTGGCACCCGCCGCCTACGACGGCGACACACCCGCCGAGATCCGCCGGTTCGCTCGGGAACGGTCTCGCTGGGTGTTCTCCAACCCGGACATGATCCACCTGTCGATGCTGCGCAACCATGCCCGCTGGGCGGTGTTCCTGCGGGGACTGCGTTTCGTGGTCGTCGACGAATGTCATTACTACCGAGGCATTTTCGGATCACATGTGGCGATGGTGCTGCGCCGGCTGCTGCGGTTGTGCGCCCGCTACTCGGGATCCGGGACAGGGCCGACGGTGATCTTCGCCAGCGCCACCACCGCCGCCCCGGGTGCCAGCGCGTCGAGGTTGATCGGCCGGCCGGTCGCCGAGGTGACCGAGGACGGCTCGCCGCACGGTGCGCGGACGGTGGCGCTGTGGGAGCCGGCGCTGCGCACCGACGTGACCGGGGAACACGGGGCTCCGGTGCGCCGCGCCGCCGGCACCGAGGCGGCCCGGGTGATGGCCGATCTGATCGCCGAGGGGGCGCGCACCCTGACCTTCGTCCGATCACGTCGCGGTGCCGAGGTCACCGCGCTGGCGGCCCGCACCCGGCTGGAGTCCATCGCGCCGGATCTGGTCGACAAGGTCGCGTCGTACCGGGCGGGTTATCTGGCCGAGGACCGCCGGGCCCTGGAACGGTCGCTGGCCGACGGCGAGCTGTACGGCCTGGCCACCACCAACGCCCTCGAGCTCGGGGTGGACATCGCCGGGCTGGACGCGGTGGTGATCGCCGGCTTCCCCGGCACGGTGAGCTCGTTCTGGCAGCAGGCCGGCCGGTCGGGCCGCCGCGGCCAGACGGCGCTGATCGTGCTGATCGCTCGCGACGACCCGCTGGACACCTATCTGGTGCACCATCCCGCCGCACTGCTGGACAAGCCGATCGAGCAGGTTGTGATCGACCCAGCCAACCCCTACGTGCTGGGCCCGCAGCTGCTTTGCGCAGCCACCGAACTTCCGCTGACGGTCACCGAGGTGCGGCAACTGGGGGCCGAGCAGGTGGCCGACGACCTGGTCGGCGAGGGAATGCTGCGCCCGCGGGCCGAGAAGTACTTCCCGGCGCCGGGCCTGGACCCGCATGCGGGCGTGGATATCCGGGGGTCGGCCGGCGGGCAGGTGGTGATCCTGGAAACCGACACCGGCCGGGCGCTGGGCAGCGTCGATGCCGGGCGGGCGCCGGCCACGGTGCACACCGGCGCGGTGTATCTGCATCAGGGCGAGAGCTATCTGGTCGATTCGCTGGACACCGAGCGCCAGATCGCGTTCGTGCACGCCGCGGACCCGGGTTATGCGACGTTTGCCCGCGAGATCACCGACATCGATGTGACGGGCCCGGGTGAACGCTCCTGGTTCGGTTCGGTGAGCCTGGGCCTGGTGCCGGTGACGGTGACCCACCAGATCGTCGGTTACCTGCGCCGGCTGCCGACCGGCGAGGTGCTGGACTTCGTCGAGTTGGACATGGCGCCGGCGACGCTGTCCACCACCGCGGTGGTCTACACGGTCGCTCCCGAGGCGCTGATCGGCCGCGGGATCACCGAGACGCGGATTCCGGGGGCGCTGCATGCCGCTGAGCACGCGGCGATCGGACTGCTTCCTCTGGTGGCCAGCTGTGATCGCGGCGATATCGGCGGATTGTCCACCGCGTTGGGGCCGGCAGCGCTCGGCGGGCTGCCGAGCGTCTTCGTCTACGACGGCCATCCGGGCGGAGCCGGATTCTCTGAGCGTGGATTCCGTTCGGCGGCAACCTGGTTGGAGGCCACTGCGGCGACGATCGAGTCCTGCGAATGCCCACACGGCTGCCCGTCGTGCGTGCAGTCACCCAAGTGCGGCAACGGTAACGATCCGTTGGACAAAGAAGGCGCGGTGCAGGTGCTGCGATTAGTGCTCGCCGAACTCGACGCCGCCGGCAGAAACTGACCCGCGGCAGGAGTCGGCCGACCCCCCGAACGGCCGACTCCACACAATGCCGCGGAGCGGCGAGCGAACGGCCGAAAAGCGATCCGTTCGACAGACCCGGCCCTAGTCCGGACGCGGCCGTAAGTTACCGGTAATTCCGAATCAGTGCAACTTCGAAACCGGGCCCCGGGCAACTCAAATCGGTGGAGCCGTCGCTGTCGACGCAGCTAGACGACCTTCGGCCGAACCATCTGCGATACCGCCCACGTGCGGATCGCTCGAGCACGTTCGGGGCGATGCCGGCCAGGAGACACGGACGGCGTACCGGGCTCAGCTCAGGCGCCGTGACGCCCGGCGATCTGGCGGGCAGCGAAGTCGGCGGCCTGATCGGCCATCCCGTTGGTCACGTACGCACTGTGCGCGCCGCGGTTGAGGGCGCCGGGCTGGCAGATCGGGTCCTCCGGAGCGCACAGGTCGATGGTCTTGCCGACGAAGGCGGGACCGATGACGATCGGCGGGGCGCCACGCTGCAGCACGCTGACGACGTTGGCCGACGGCTTGCCGAACAGGGCGACGGCGGCCACGTGGTCGGCCACCGCCGGCGCCAGGGGCCCGGTCAGCCCGGCCGGCAGCGCGTAGCCCGCGGGGACGGTGTCGCTGGTGGCATAGGCGCTCACCGCGGCGCCCTGCGAATAGCCGCCGAGCACGATGTCGGTGGCCGCGCAGCGGGCGGCCATGTCGTTGAGGTGGTTGCTGACGTCGGCGACGCCGTCGACGGCCCGGGCGAAGTCCACCGAGGCGGGATAGTTGACCGCGTAGACGTCGACGACCTGGCCGGGCAACCGGCCGCGCAGGGCGTCGACGAACGGGGTTCCGACCTTGCCGATGCCGGGGCCTTCGAAGGTTCCCCGGGCGAAGACCACCTCGACGTCGGGGCAATCGCTGGGCGTGACGGCGTTCGGGGCGGCCGAGGCCGTACCCACACCGAGTAGCGAGGCGGCACTCAAGGCGGCGGCCGCCATCGCCGCGAACAGCAGCCTTCGGAGGTTGCTCATGAACTTCCCCTCAAGATCGTTTGCGGGTTGCAAACTATCAGAATTGTATAGACCGTCGAAATATTCCCGTAGGCTGCAAAGTGTGAACGATCAGACAACACTCAACGATTCGTCCGCTATGGACGAATTGCTGAGCCCCCTGCTCGATTACCTGGCCCGACGGCTGCGTGCCGAGACCGAAGCCGATCTACGGCCGTTCGGCGTGAAGATCCGCCACGTGGTCGCGTTGACGGTGCTGCGCGACCTCGGTGAGCGCGCCCAGTCCCAGATGTCCGAAGCGCTCGGAATGGATGCTACCGGGATCGTGGCACTGCTCAACGACCTCGAGTCCCAGGGCCTGATCGAACGCCGCCGCGCAGCCCGGGATCGGCGCCGCCACAACGTGGTGATCACCGACGCGGGATGCCGCCGCCTCGCCGAGGTCCACCGTGCCATCGCCGGCCTGGAACAGCGGATATTCGGCCTCACCGCCCACGAGTCGACCATGCTGTATCAGCTGCTGCAGAAGGCCACCGCGTCGGCGGCCGGTGGACCCGCGGAACCCTTGGAATCCGTGGCCGGCGAGGACTGCCCGCGCTAACCAGAGGGCCCGGCCCGCGCCGTCGCGCGCACCTGCCCCAACCGCCGGCCGGGCAGTGCCACGGTGACGGTGACCACCACATCGAGTCCGTCCACCGCGCAGCCCACGCCGTCGGCACGGGTCATCGCGGCGGCCAGCCGTTCCGATGCCGTACACGCCGCCTGCGGCCCGGCGGGGATCGCAGCCGCACCGGCGAGTGCGGCCAGATCGGCGACCGACTGCGCCCGGTGCCGAGCGATCACCACCGACCCCAGCAGGAAGCCCCCACCGGTGACGGTCAGCAGCACCGCGACCATGGCGGCGGCGGCCACACTGGCCGCCCCGGCCTCTCCCCTCACGACGGCTCGGCGGCCGAGACCGCCTCGCCCCGGATCACCAGCCCCGGCAGCAGGGCGAGCCGGGCGGTGACGGTGGCGACCACCAAGCCGGCGTCCGAGCGCACCGCAAGCCCGGCGCCCTGCGGTGCAATGCGCCGGCCCGCCGCGATCCCGGCCGGGGTGTCTCCGCGGGCCGCGGCGCGGGCCACCTCTCGAGCAGCATCGATGCAGCGAACCTGGGTGGTGACCGCGGTCAGACCGGCCAGGCACAGCATCAACACCACCGTGAGGGCCGCCAGCGCGAACGCCGCCTCGACCGTGCTGGCGCCGGTGTCGTCGGCGAGCCGGCGATGAACTCCCATCACACCTTGGTGTTCAGCGCACGCCCGATGACCCGGTTGAGCGCCGAGACGATCGAGTCGCCGGTGACCACCGTGTAGAGGATCGCGCCGAAGGCGGCCGCCGCGATCGTGCCGATGGCGTATTCCACGGTGGACATCCCGGACTCATCGGATGCCAGCAGCAGCAATCTGACTTGAAGGAAGCGAAACGTATTGCGTGCCTGCGATATTTGAGTCCTCACTGGTCCTCCTTGTGCATCACCCGTCAGGGTTCTCGCGGTCCGTCCGCGAAGCTTCTCCTCACAGCAGGCCCGACTGCAGCACCTCGCCGGCCAGGCCCGCCACCACCGGCACGATGCCCAGGCACACGAACGCCGGCAGGAAGCACAGCCCGAGCGGGCCGGCGATCAGCACGCCCGCCCGTTCGGCCGCAGCCGTGGCGGCATGCCCGGCGTCGTCGCGGCTCGCCTTGGCGAGCTCGCCGAGACCGGCGGCCAGCGCCGCCCCCGAGGTTCCGGACCGGCGGGCCAGCCGCAGCACCGCGGTCGTCGAGGGTTCCAGCGCATCGGTCGCAGACTCCGGCGGCGACCATGCGACAGCAGGATCAGCGCCCAGCGCCAACAGGTCCGCGCCGCGACGCAACACCGCCGCCAACTGAGGGGGCGCTGATCGGGCGGTGGCAGAGGCCGCACCCGACACCGGCATGCCCGCGGTCAGGCAGAGCGCGAACACGTCCAGGCCGGCCGCCAGCGCCAGTGCGTCGGTGCCCGGTGCCGCCGGCGATGCGGCCACCCGCACCGGCGGGGACATACCGGCGCGCACCCGCACGACCGAAGGTCCGGCCGCGGCCAGCACCGCGCCCGCCAGCAGTACCGTCGCGAGCATCATCGGCCGACTCCGGTGATCCGGTCCGCCCACAGCATCCCGGCGCAGACCAGGCTCACGCCCACCACCGCCAGCACCCCGCCCGAGCCCCCGAGCAGGAAGGCCAGCGGCCGCGCTCCCACCAGCTGGCCGAGCAGCACACCCAGCACCGGCAGGCAGCCCAAGATGGTCGCCGACGCCCGCGCACCCGCCATACCGGCATCCGCACGCGCTGAAAACCGTTGCCGTGCGGTGATATCGCGCTGCGCAGCCTGCATCAGGGTGGCCACCGCCAGGCCGTGATCACCGGCCAGGCCCCAGTAGACGGCGAGGCGCTCCCAGTTCGCGGGCAGGGCCGACGAGCCGGCCGCGTACCGCAGGCCCGTCGCCACGTCGGCGCCCAGCCGCGCCCGCGCAACCACCCCGTGCAGACCCGCGGCCACCGCGGCATGGCCGGTCTCGGCGGCGGCAACGGCGAAGGCGCGCACCGGATGCGCTCCGACCCGCAGCTCTGCAACCAGGATGTCCAGCGCGGCTTCCAGGGCGTCGGACTCCGCCCGGGCGCGGCGCTCACGTATCCGGCGGCGGTACCGCAGGGCAGTGGTGACGGCGAGCACCGCAGCGGCCACGCAGGTACTGCCCGGCAGACACACCGCGGCCGCCAGCACGCCGCAGCCCGCGAGCATCACCAGAACCGCCCGCCCACCGCCGGCCGAGCGGTCGACGGGCCGCAGCCGGCGGCGCGGCGCGGCACCCAGCAGGACCGCTGCCGCCAGCGCAAGCGCCGCGACCGTCGCGCCGCTCACGACGGCATCCGATCCCGAAGCAGCGCTTCGAATTCCGCGGCGTGTTCGCTCAAACCCCGCTCCAGCTGCCACACCGACGCGGCCTGTACCCGCCCGGCGGCCCCGCGGCGCAGCAGCGCGATCTCGGTGAGTCGCCGGCGGCCGGTGCGATCGCGCCCGACGTGCAGCAGCACCTGGACGGCCGCCGCGAGTTGGCTGTGCAGTCCGGCACGGTCCAGCCCGCCTAGCGCGGCCAGCGCTTCGAGCCGGGCCGGCACCTCGGCGGGGCTGTTGGCATGCACCGTGCCGGCGCCGCCGTCGTGCCCGGTGTTCAGCGCGGCCAGCAGGTCGACCACTTCGGCGCCACGGACCTCACCGACCACCAGCCGGTCCGGTCGCATCCGCAGTGCCTGCCGGACCAGGTCGCGCAGCCCGACCGCACCGGCGCCCTCGACGTTGGCCGCGCGGGCCACCAGCCGAACCAGATGCGGGTGGCGTGGTTGCAGTTCCGGTGCATCCTCGACGCAGACCAGGCGCTCGTGCGCGTCGACGGCTCCCAGCATGGCCGCCAGCAGCGTGGTCTTTCCGGCGCCGGTGCCTCCGGAGACCAGGAATGCCAGCCGGGCGGCGATCACCTCAGCCAGCAACTCAGCCGCCACCGGGGCGATGGCGCCGACCGCACGCAGCGCGGCGATGTCCTGGGTGGCCGGCCGCAGCACCCGCAGCGACAGGCACGTCCCGCCGGCGGCTACCGGCGGCAGTATGGCGTGCAGCCGGACGCTGAATTCGCCCGCGGCGCCGCCACTGAAACCATCGAGCTGCCCGTCCACCCACGGTTGCGCGTCGTCCAGCCGACGTCCGGCGGCCACCGCCAGCCGCTGGGCCAGCCGGCGTACGGACGCCTCGTCGGCGAATCGGATCTCGGTGCGCCGCAGTCCGGCTCCGTCGTCGACCCAGACCGCATCGGGAGCGGTGACCAGCACATCGGTGGTACCGGGGGCACCCAGCAGCGGCTCGAGTGGTCCGGCGCCGGTCAACTCGGTCTGCAGCACCCGCAGGCTCGACAGCATCTCGGTCTCGCCGAGCACGCCACCGGATTCGGCGCGGATCGCCGCGGCCACCGCTTCGGGCCGCAGCTCCGCGGAGTATCCGGCAGCCAGCCGTTCACGGACCCGGTCGATCATCGAATCCTTCATGCCGCCTGAGCCTTTCGGCCGGCGACCAGTTCCAGGACCCGGGTGGCCGCTTGCGCCAGCGCGGACCGGCGACCGAGCCGCAGGCCGGCATGTTCGAGCCGCTCGGCCAGCTGCGGCTCGGCCCGCACCGCCGCCAGCAGCGGCAGCCCGACGATCTGGGCCACCTCGGTGGCACGCAGCCCGCCCGGGGCCGGCCCGCGGACCACCAGGCCGACGTTGGGGGTGACCGAACGCAGCCGCGGTGCGATCACCGCGCCGGCCGCGCAGGCCCGAACGTCGCACGGGCAGACCACCACCACGAGATCGGCGAGGCTCAGCGCGGTCTCGACCGGATCGGCCCATGCCCGGGGCAAGTCGCAGACCACGGTGACTCCGCCGCGTCGGCCCGCGTCCAAGACCGCGTCCACGGTCGGCGCGGCCACCTGGTGGTCCCGCTGCCGGATGCCGGAGAGCACGCTGACATCGCCGTGGCGGGGCAACGCCGCTCGCAGCGCGGGCCACGTCAGCCGTCCACTGCGACGGGTCAGGTCGCCCCAGCGCAGACCGGCGACGTTCTCGGTGCCGGCCAACAGGTCGATGCCTCCGCCCCAGGCGTCCAGATCGACCAGCAGGGCCTCTCCGGCGCGCTGCGCCAGTGCCGTCGCCATCAGTGATGCCCCGGCCCCGCCGCGCGCGCCGATCACCGCGATGACCGCGCCGCGGTGAGCACCGTCCGGTGTTGCCTCAGCCGCCTCGGCCAGCTCAGTCACCAGAGCGTCACCGTCGGTGGGCAGTGTCAGCACCCGCTGCGCCCCGATCGCTACGGCGGCCTGCCACGCGGGCGTTCCGGTGGGATCCTCGGTGAGCACCAGGACGTGCACGCGGCGCGGCAGCCCGGCGGTCGAACAGCGCGCGGCACCGTCCTCGTCGAGCACCACCGCGGTGGCGGCCGCCCACGCGGTGCGAGTGGGCACAGTGGCACCCAGGTGGATCACCCGCAGCCCGGCGGCCGCGGCCACCCGGTCGACCTCGTCGCGCAGGGCGGGTTGGGCGACCAGGGCCAACAGTCCGGGGGTGTTGCTCACCCCGTCACGGTGGTGGGGCGCATTCGCCCGTGCCAGCCGGACTTGGCCAATTGTGGATGAAAAGATCCACTGTGGATGGGCCTGCGGTTTGTGCAGGACAACAAATCATCCGATTCAGATGTCTATGCCTCGGATTGGAACACGTTCCACTTGGAAGAATTCGGTTCCAGCGAAGAATAGTTAGCCCGGAAAAAGGACGACCCCCGCCAGGGGGGGAGGAGGCGGAGGTCGTCGTGCATCAACCCCGGGGGGTCGGGCCGATACACCCTCAGCATAAGCCGAGTGATGCCACTATACACACGAGAGGGCGGTCTGGCGCAAGTGTCCACACCAAATGGACTCGGTTCGTTGCGCCTGTCCTGAAGTGCACTTTCCCGGATATTGCCGGGACGAATGGCGGCGGCGGACCTATGCTGTACCGGTGACGGCTTCCGACCCGGGCACCCCGAATCCGCAGTCCCCGCGACCATCGGCGGAGCCGGTGCCACCGGACACGCGGACCCGTACCGCCGCCTTCCTGGACCTCGACCACACGGTGATCGCCAAGTCCAGCGCGCTGGCCTTCAGCAAACCTTTTATGGATCAGGGACTGATCAACCGTCGTACGGTTCTGAAGTCGAGCTACGCCCAATTCCTCATGCTGTTGTCCGGTGCCGACCACGACCAGATGGAGCGGATGCGCACCCATCTGACGAACATGTGCAAGGGGTGGGACGCCGAGCAGGTGAAGGCGATCGTCAACGAGACGATGCACGATGTCGTCACACCCCTGGTCTTCGCCGAGGCAGCCCAGCTGATTGCCGATCACAAGCTCTGCGGCCGAGACGTGGTGGTCGTCTCGGCCTCCGGTGAGGAGATCGTGGCGCCCATCGCCCGCGCCCTGGGCGCCACTCACGCCATGGCCACCCGGATGGTCGTCGCCGACGGCAAGTACACCGGCGAGATCGCGTTCTACTGCTACGGCGAGGGCAAGGTGCAGGCAATCCAGGAGTTGGCCGCCCGCGAGGGCTACCCGCTGGAGCACTGCTACGCCTACTCCGACTCGATCACCGACCTGCCGATGCTGCAGGCGGTGGGCCACCCCTCGGCGGTGAATCCGGACCGCGGGCTGCGCAAGGAGGCGCTCGCCAACGGGTGGCCGGTGCTCACTTTCTCCCGGCCGGTGTCGCTGCGCGACCGCCTTCC
This sequence comes from [Mycobacterium] zoologicum, assembly GCF_020172665.1. Classification (GTDB taxonomy): domain Bacteria; phylum Actinomycetota; class Actinomycetes; order Mycobacteriales; family Mycobacteriaceae; genus Mycobacterium; species Mycobacterium zoologicum. Next base: position 4,058,713 of record NZ_CP083985.1, read on the forward strand.
TGCCCCGTCCGGCGCTGCGGTGGCCACCACCGCAGCAGTCGGGATCAGCGCGATCGCGGCCGGGGCGCTGACGTATTCGCTGCTGCGCCGGCTCACCACCTGAGCCTCCAGCAAACCTCGGCGGTCACAATCCGATGACACCGGGCACGCCGATTGAGATTCACCCTTGCTGTGGCCTGCATCACGTAGTACAAAGGAAGCACGGAAGCCCGGTAAGGCCAGGGTCGACTCGGAAGAGAAGGATCGATCTCCCGAACCACGCTTCCCAGTGCGGATAGCGGTACCCACGCGGAGCCATAGCCGCGAAGATGGCAGAAGTGTTGCGGGCCTGCGTAATTGCGGAACGTGTTCGGATTTGTCAACCTCTTGGGTGGGGTTGCTCCCGAAGAACACCGCAGGAGCGCCGAGGCCACCCACGCAACCCACGTTGGACGCTTGGTAACCGTGTACCGCACTAGCGGGCGGCGAGCCGATTCATTCGGAACGCCGCCCGCTTCGTCTGTCCGGATCGGCCTGTCGACTCAACGCTTGGCGCCGGCCTCAGCAATCCCCAGCGCGTCCATCGCGCCGGCGTGCATCGCACCGCAGCACCCCAGCAGCCATCGGGTGACACCCTTGGGCGTCCCTCCCGCGAAATCGCGCGCCGCTTGGCGGTACTCACCGGATTTGCGCATCCAGGTGACCTCCGGAACGCCCAGTCCGCGGCGGTCCAGCCCGCTGGCGATGGTCACCAGCCGGGCCGCTCCCCGCGCGACCACTCCGTCGGCACTGCCGAACGGCGCCATGGTCAGCAGCTCTCCGTGCACCACCGCGGCAAACACCGGTGCTGCCACTTCGGTGCCGCCGGCGGCCAGGTCGGCGAGCATCTCCAGCCGGCGGCCGACGGCCTCGCCACCCTCCGGCCGGCCGAGGTGGTCTTCGTCGACCAGGTCAGCGGCGGCCAGCACATGCAGCCGGGCCAGCGCCTGCAGCGGGGCACGGCGCCAGACCTCGACCAGCGAGCCCTGCCCGCCCTCGAGTGCCTGGGCCACCCGCAGCGCACCGGCGAACACCGGATTCGCCGCGGCGGAGGCATCCACATTGGTGGGACCACCGTCGAGCACCGACGACGCCCGCGCCGCCCGCAACGACGCCTCCGCTGCGCTGACCGGCCAGCCGCGAACATTTGTCTTGTGACGCAGTGCGCGGGCCAGCTCGTCACGAACCTTCTCGCTGGCCTCGGCGACACCGGGCAACTGCAGCAGCGGGGCCAGTGGATCGTCTGCGGAAATCACGGGCTGGACACTACCGCCGAGAAGATTAGGCTCCATACGTGCCCGAGACCCACGCCGCGACACCATCGTCGTACCCGCCCTCCCCTGCCTTCGTCGCGCAGGCCAATGCGGGGCCCGAGCTGTACCGGGCGGCCGAGGCCGATCGCCTCGGATTCTGGGCGCAGCAGGCCAATCAGCTCAATTGGGCAACGCCGTTCACCGAGGTGCTGGACTACTCGCGGGCGCCGTTCGCGCGGTGGTTCGCCGACGGCCGGCTCAACGTCGCCTACAACTGCGTCGACCGCCATGTCGAGGCCGGCAACGGGGATCGGGTGGCGATCTTCTGGGAGGGCGAGCCCGTCGGCGGTTCAGCGAGCCTCGACGAAGGAGAGGCGAAGCTGGGACCGGCGCATGAGCACGGGGACTGCCGCACCATCACCTACGCCGAGCTGCTCGCCGAGGTGAGCCGGGCCGCCAATGCGCTGACCGGGCTGGGATTGACCGCCGGCGACCGGGTGGCGATCTACCTGCCGATGATCCCCGAGGCCGTCATAGCGATGCTGGCCTGCGCGCGGCTGGGCGTGCTGCACACCGTGGTGTTCGCCGGATTCTCCGCGCACGCATTGCGGTCCCGCATCGATGACGCGCAGGCGAAGGTCGTGATCACCTCCGACGGGCAATTCCGCCGCGGTGCGCCCGCCGCACTCAAGCCTGCCGTCGACGAAGCGGTAGCCGACGCCCCATCGGTCCAGCACGTGGTGGTGGTGCGCCGCACCGGCGGCGAGGTGGAGTGGACGCCCGGGCGCGACCTGTGGTGGCACGACGTGGTCGACTCGGCCGCACCCGAGCACACCTGCGAGGCGTTCGAGGCCGAGCAGCCGCTGTTCTTGCTCTACACATCCGGCACCACCGGCAAGCCCAAGGGCATCGTGCACACCAGCGGCGGCTACCTCACGCAAGCGGCCTACACGCACCGCTACGTCTTCGACCTCAAGCCCGAGACCGACGTGTTCTGGTGCACCGCCGACGTCGGGTGGGTCACCGGCCACACCTACGCGGTGTACGGGCCGCTGGCCAACGGCACCACCGAGGTCATCTACGAGGGCACCCCGGAGTACCCGGACCAGCACCGGCACTTCCAGATCATCGAAAAGTACGGTGTGACAATCTATTACACCGCACCGACCCTGATCCGCACGTTCATGAAGTGGGGCCGCGAGATTCCCGACGCGCATGATCTGTCCAGCCTGCGGCTGTTGGGTTCGGTCGGCGAGCCGATCAACCCGGAGGCCTGGCGCTGGTACCGGCGGGTGATCGGCGCGGACACGCTGCCCATCGTCGACACCTGGTGGCAGACCGAGACGGGCGCGACCATGATCTGCCCGCTGCCCGGGGTGGCCGCGGCCAAGCCGGGTTCGGCCATGACCCCGCTGCCGGGGATCTCGGCGCGCATCGTCGACGACCACGGCGACCGCATCGCACCCGCCGACGCCACGAGCGAACCGGTCACCGGATACCTGGTGATCGATGAGCCCTGGCCGGCGATGGCCCGCGGAATCTGGGGCGACGACCAGCGATTCATCGACACCTACTGGTCGCGCTTCGCCGAGCAGGGCTGGTACTTCGCCGGTGACGGCGCCCGCTACGACGCCGACGGCGACATCTGGGTGCTGGGCCGCATCGATGACGTGATGAACGTGTCCGGGCACCGCATCTCCACCGCCGAGGTGGAATCCGCTCTGGTCGGCCATGACGCGGTGGCAGAGGCCGCCGTGGTCGGGGCGATCGACGAGCAGACCGGCCAGCGGATCTGCGCGTTCGTGGTGCTCGCTGCGTCGCACGTCGCCGTCGGCGTCAGCATCGTCGACGACCTGCGTGAGCGGGTCTCGGTGGAGATCTCGCCCATCGCCAAGCCCCGCAACGTCCACATCGTGCCGGAGCTGCCCAAGACCCGCAGCGGCAAGATCATGCGGCGGTTGCTGCGCGACGTCGCCGACGGCCGCGAACTGGGCGACACCTCAACCCTGGTGGACCCCGGCGTGTTCGACGCGATCCGGGCAGCGGATTAGCTGATCGGTACGAATCCGGCGCCTGGCCGGTTCTTGCTGTCGAGGTCGCCCAGCACAGCGTTGATCGACACCACCACCGCCGGCGTGTGCAGCGGAATGTACTTGACCACGCAAGTCGGCAGCGCGTCGCTGAACGCGCCGTGGATCATGCCGACCAGCAGGTTGTTCACCACCACGGGCCCGCCGGAGTCGCCCGGCCGGCCGCAGACCTGCATCACGATGGTGCCGGGATCCTGACCCGGACCCCAGGTGAGGCCGCAGGAGTTGCCGGTGGTGCGACCCTGCTTGCAGGCGATCTGGCCGAAGCTCGGGTCCGGGCCGATTCCGTCGATGACGAAACCACCGAAATTGGACACCGGCGTCACCTTGGCGGCGTCGAACTCGATCACTGCGTAGTCCATCCCGTCGTTGCCGGCGACCATGCGGCCGATGATGCCGTTGCCCTCCGCACCCTCCGCGGCCACCTCGGCACCGGGACCACCGCAGTGCGCGGAGGTGAAACCGATCAGCGCGCCGGTCCTGTCGTGGCCGATGGTGGTCAGCGTGCACAGCGTGTCGCCGTCGACGACGATGCCGGCGCCACCGCCCATCGGCAGCTTGTCGTCGGCGGCCACCGGGCCGGCCGGCCCGGCCAGGGTGGCCAGGGTGGCGCAGATCGCCCACGTCAGCAGCGTCATCATGCTGCGTGGCATCCAGCGGTGTGCGGTCTGCACAGCGGCACCCCCTCCCTCGACCTCTGAAACCACAGCGTAGCGGTGATCCCAGGTGGTGCGGTCCGCCGACGGCTTTACCGGGCTCACGTGTCGGGACGGCAAACGCATGGCAACATTAGGCCGCGACGACGCCGAACGGGAGGACAGCCAGTGAGCAAGGCCGATCGCGGGCACACACGCAAGGCGGACCGCAACGGGGTGCCCAATACGCTGACATCCATCCCGCTGTCCGATCCGCACGCGCTGTCCCCCGACCCGTCGCTGGGCGAGCTGGTCAAGGATGCCACCGCGCAGCTGTCGACGCTGGTGCGCGCGGAGGTCGAACTGGCCCGCGCCGAGATCACCCAGGACGTCAAGAAGGGCCTGACCGGCAGCGTGTTCTTCATCGCCGCCCTGGTCGTGCTGTTCTACTCGACTTTCTTTTTCTTCTTCTTCGTCGCCGAGGTGCTCGACACCTGGCTGCAGACCTGGGCCGCCTACCTGATCGTGTTCGGGATCATGCTGGCCACCACGGCCGCGCTGGCCGTGCTGGGATTCCTGCGGGTCCGGCGGATCCGGGGGCCGCGCCAGACCATCGAATCGGTGCGCGAGACCCGAGATGCGTTGCGCCCCGGCCATGATCGTCTTCCATCGTCGGGTCCGCAACAGCTGGGGACGCCGACGACCGACCCCTCGGGCTGGTAGTGCCGCCACCGGATCCGTCGATCACCCGGATCGACGGGCCGTGGCGCCACTGGGACATCCACGCCAACGGCATCCGCTTCCACGTCGTCGAGGCGATCCCGGCCGATCTTCTCGGTGCCGACGGCCCGCCGACGGCGCGGCCGCTGGTGATTCTGCTGCACGGGTTCGGCTCGTTCTGGTGGACCTGGCGCCACCAATTGCGCGGGCTTGCCGGATTCCGGGTTGTCGCAGTCGATCTGCGCGGCTACGGCGGCAGCGACAAGCCACCACGGGGCTATGACGGCTGGACGCTGGCCGGCGACACCGCCGGCCTGGTCCGGGCACTGGGGCACTCCTGCGCGATCCTGGTCGGGCACGCCGACGGGGGCCTGGTGTGCTGGGCGACGGCGCTGCTGCACCCACGCATGGTCAGCGCCATCGCGCTGGTCAGCTCACCGCATCCGGCGGCGTTGCGCAGATCCGCACTGACGCAGGCCGATCAGCGTCGGGCACTGCTGCCCTGGCTGATGCGCTACCAGGTGCCGTTCTGGCCGGAGCACACGCTGACCCGCCACGACGGCGCTGAGATCGAACACCTGGTACGCGCCAGGGCCGGAGCGGGTTGGCAAGCCACCCAGGACTTCTCCGAGACCCTTGCGCACCTGCGCACCGCGATCCGGATTCCGTCGGCGGCGCATTCCGCGCTGGAGTATCAGCGCTGGGCGGTGCGCAGCCAATTACGTTCCGAGGGAAGGCGTTTCATGAAGGCCTTGGACCTTCGCACGCTGAACATCCCGCTGCTACACGTCCGCGGCGTCGACGACCCCTACGTCCTGGCCGATCCGGTCGACCGGACCCGGCGCTACGCTCCGCACGGCCGATACGTATCGCTGAGCGGCGTAGGGCATTTCGCCCATGAGGAAGCCCCCGACGAGTTCAACGACCACCTGATGAAGTTCCTCCAGCAGGTCTGACTCATTCACCGCCGACGCAGGTCTGGGTGGACACCGGCTGGGTGTCGCCGGCCTTGACGAGCTGGTTGGCCACCTCTTCAGCGGTCATCACGAAGCCGGTGTCGGCGTCGTCGACAGCCGCACCGAACACCACGCCGAGCACCCGGCCGTTCATGTCGATCATGGGGCCGCCGGAATTACCCTGCTGCACAGTGCCTCTGATCGTGTAGACCCGGCGGGTGACGGTCGTATTGCGGTAGATGTCGGGTCCCTCGAGGTTGATCGTGTCACGGATCCGGGCCGGGGTCGCCTCGAACACCCCGCCGCCGGGGTAGCCCAGCACCAGTGCGTCGGTGTCGGGCTGCGCCGACTTGGACGCGAACGCCAACGGCGGCAACGGCAGGTCCGGAACGGCCAGGATCGAGATGTCCTCATGGGGATCGAAGGAGATCACGGTGGCGTCGAAGAACTTGGCGCCGCTCTCCACCGTGACGCTGTCCGAGCCGGCGACCACGTGCGCGTTCGTCATCACCCGGTTGGGTGCGATCACGAATCCGGTGCCTTCCAACACCTTCTGACAGTTGGGCGCCACGCCGCGGATCCGCAGCACACTCGGCGCGGTGGCCTCCACCACCGGATTGGCGGCCAGCTCGGGGTCCGGAGCGTCCACCGCCGCGATCGGAGTGCGGTTGAACGGCTCGAGCACCGCCGGCAAGCCGGAGCCGTCGAGAACCGTCGACAGACGCCGTGGCACGTTCTTGAGCCACTGCGGAGCGAAGTCGTCGACCTTGCGCAACACCTGCGAGTCGTTGACAGCGGCGGCCAGGTTCGGTTGATCGGAGGCGGTCAGCGGGGTGGCCAGCAGCCAGGAGGCCACCAGTACCACCACCAGTTGCAGCACCACGCCGACGATCGAATCTGCTGCGCGCACACCAGGACTGCGGATCGCTCCCCGCACCGCCCGGCCGAGGACCACACCGGCGACCTCGCCGATGACCACCATGGCCAGGATCAGGAACAGCGCGGCGAACAGCTTCAGCCGGGCGCCGTCGAGGTGCTCGATCAGGTGCGGCGCCAGCAGCACGCCGGCCATGGCGCCCAGCGCGACGCCGACGAAGGACAGCAACGAGCCGAGTGCGCCGGAGCGCCAGCCGGATACCGCGGCAACAAAGGCGATCGCCAGCACGGCGATGTCGAGCCACTGCGACGACGTCATATTCCGGTCATCTCCGCTCTTCTCCTCCAACCATCGCCATGGCCTCGTCCAGCCCGCGCACCTCGCTGGTGTCCCAGGGCTGTGCCCAGCCCGCGACGTCCAGCATCGCCGAGATCACCTGGGCGGTGAATCCCCAGACCAACATCTCGTTGAGGCGAAACGCGGGCATCGCCCAACGCCGGCTGCGCGCATCACGGTAGACCATCAACCGGTTCTCCGGATTGATGAATGCCCGCAGCGGGACCCTGGCCACCGCGGCGGTCTCGGCGTGGTCCACCACGCTCACCGGTCCGGGGTCCGGCGAGTAGGCCAGCACCGGCACCACCTCGAAGGCCGACGGCGCGATGAACACCTTGTCCAGCGTCACCAGCGGGTGCACCCGGCTCGGGTCGATTCCGGTCTCCTCGTTGGCCTCCCGCAGCGCGGTGGCTACCGGCCCCGCATCGCCGAGATCAACCGCACCGCCGGGGAACGCCGCCTGGCCGGCATGATGGCGCAGCGTCGAGGCTCGCACCGTCACCAACAGGTCGGCGGAGTCCGGGTTCTCGCCCGACTGCGGACCGGAGAACAGCACCAGCACCGCGGCGTCGCGCCGGGCCCCGGTGAGGGTGGCCTGGGCGTTGGCCGCCTTGATCATCGCGCGCACGTCGACCGGCAGCCGGTGCACATACGCCTCGGACATCTTCGCGGCGTTGTCGACCAGCGGCCGCAGCCAGGTCGGGGCGGTCATAGCGCCTCCTCGACGGCGGTGGCGATCGCCTCGGGGGTGGCGAAGGGCTGCGGCAGGATGCGGGCAACGCTACCGTCGGCGGCCAGCACCACGGTCGCTGGCATCACGTTGGGCACCCGCAACGCCGCCGCGATCTGTCGCCGGGGGTCCTGCAGCGTGGGCAGCCGCACCCCGAGCTCGGCGAGCAGAGCCAGGGCCGCCGCCTCGTTGTCGTCCTGGTGGACGGTCACCACCGTCACGCCCGGGCCGGCGCGGCGCTGATACTCGGCCAGGGCGGGCAGTTCGTCACGGCACGGCCCGCACCAGTACGCCCACAGGTTGATCACCGCAGGGCGGCCCGCGAACATGCCGGCCACGTGCACGGGCTCGCCGTCGGCGGCGCATTCGACGCTGACCTGGCGCAGGGCGGCGGGACCCGCCCCGGGTGCGTCGGCCGCGCAGGCCGGCAGTGCGGCACCTTCACGAAGCACTGTCAGGTCCTGCCCGGCGGCGACACCGGGCACCGGCGACGCCGTCGGGTGATGGCGCAACTGCGCGAGCAGACCCACGACCAGGGCCGCCGCCACCGCCAATACCGCGAGGGTCCACCCGGTCCGCCTGCTCATCGCCCTACAGCCCGGCCAGGGCCAGCAGATGCTCGGTCTCGGGGCCTTTGACCAGGGCCGCGGCCTCGGCCGGTGCGGTGGGCCCCAGCCCGAATGACGGGCAGTCCTTGGCCAGCAGGCACACCCCGCAGGCGGGTTTGCGGGCGTGGCAGACCCGGCGGCCGTGGAAGATCACCCGGTGCGACAGCAGCGTCCACTCCTTGCGCTCGATCAGCTCACCGACGGCGTGCTCGACCTTGACCGGGTCCTCCTCGGCGGTCCAGGCCCAGCGCCGCACCAGCCGGCCGAAGTGGGTGTCGACGGTGATGCCCGGTACCCCGAACGCATTGCCCAGGATCACGTTGGCGGTCTTGCGGCCGACGCCGGGCAGTCGCACCAGCTCGTCCATGGTGTCGGGCAGTTCCCCGTCGAACCGCTCGACGAGTGCCTGGCCCAGCTTGATCAACGACGTCGTCTTGTTGCGGTAGAAGCCGGTCGGCCGGATCATCTCCTCCAGCTCGACGCGATCCGCCTGGGCGTAGTCGATCGCCGCCGGGTACCGGGCGAACAGCGCCGGCGTCGTGAGGTTCACCCGCACGTCGGTGCACTGCGCCGAGAGCACCGTGGCGACGGCCAGCTCCAGCGGTGTGGTGAAGTCCAATTCGCAGTGGGCATCCGGAAATGCCTGCGCCAGAGTGCGATTCATCCGCCGGGCGCGCCGCACCAGCCCGGTCTTCGTCTCCGTCCGGGTGGCCCGCAACGCCTTGTCCACTGTCACCTCCGACAGGGTACTAATTCGTGACCCCAATGAGACCTTGCCCATGTTTACTGTCACCTTGTGTCCTGGCTGCTGATCACCGCCATCCCGACGCTGCTGATGCTGGCAGCCGTCGGGCTGGAGCGTATCGAAACCGGGTTGAGCCAGGTGGAGACTGCGAATCCGCAGTTTCCCCAGACTCACGGCACCAATCGTGTGTAGCGTTGACAGACCACTCGACGCCTGGCTCTAGACTCACATAGCCAGTCCGGTAGAGGCTGGCGCTTGCGCTTTTCAGACCGTTACCTAGACATCTAAGGGGCAACGTGGACGAGATCCTGGCCAGGGCCGGAATCTTCCAGGGAGTTGAGCCCAGCGCCGTCGCCGCGCTGACCAAGCAGCTTCAGCCCGTGGACTTTCCGCGCGGACACACCGTGTTCGCCGAAGGCGAGCCCGGCGATCGGCTCTACATCATCGTCACCGGGAAGGTGAAGATCGGCCGGCGCTCGCCGGACGGCCGGGAGAACCTGCTGACGATCATGGGCCCGTCGGACATGTTCGGTGAGCTGTCGATCTTCGACCCCGGCCCGCGGACCTCCAGCGCGACCACCATCACCGAGGTTCGGGCGGTCTCGATGGATCGCGACGCACTGCGGTCGTGGATCTCCGATCGGCCCGAGATCGCCGAGCAGCTGCTGCGGGTACTGGCCCGTCGGCTGCGGCGGACCAACAACAACCTGGCCGACCTGATCTTCACCGACGTGCCCGGCCGGGTGGCCAAGCAGCTGCTGCAGCTGGCCCAGCGGTTCGGTACCCAGGAGGGCGGCGCCTTGCGGGTCACCCACGACCTGACCCAGGAAGAGATCGCTCAGCTGGTGGGGGCGTCGCGGGAGACGGTGAACAAGGCGCTGGCCGACTTCGCCCACCGCGGCTGGATCCGGCTGGAGGGCAAGAGCGTGCTGATCTCCGACTCCGAGCGGCTGGCGCGCCGAGCCCGCTAATCTCCCGCCGTGCAGAAATGTCCGCACCCACCTGGCGTTTTAGTGGACCGTTCTGCACGCTCGGCGGGTTAGGTTAGGTGGCCCGCAGATAGTCCAGCTGGGCCTGCACCGAGAACTCGGCGGCGCCCCACAGCTCCTCGGCCACATCGGTGTAGACGTGTTCGACCACCTGCCGGGCGGTGGCGTTCTCACCCAGCGCGGCCAGCGCCGAGCGCACCTGGTCCAGGCGCTGCTCGCGATGTGCCAGATATCCGGCGGCCACCGCGTCGATGTTCGCCAGCTCCGGTCCGTGCCCGGGCAGCACCGTCCGCCCGCCCAGCCCCCGCAGCCGCTGCAGCGAGTCCAGGTAGCGCGCCAGGTCGCCGTCTTCGCTGTCGATCACGGTGGTGCCGCGACCCAGCACCGTGTCGGCGGTCAGCACGGCGTCATCGAGCAGGAACGACAGTGAGTCCGCGGTGTGGCCGGGGGTGGCCAGCACCGTGATGCGCAGCCCGGCCGCGTCGATCACCTGACCGTCGATCAGGCCGCCGCCCATCCGGCGCTGAAATCCGCTGCCGGCCGAGTACACCGGCGCTCCGGTCGCCTCGGCCAGCTTGTCGATGCCGTCGGTGTGGTCGAAATGCCGGTGGCTGATCAGCACCAGCGCGATCCTGCCGAGATCGGCGAGCCGGCCGATGTGCTCGTCGTCGTCGGGCCCGGGGTCGACGATCACCACCTCGTCGCTGCGGCGCCCGCGCAGCACCCAGGTGTTGGTGCCGTCCAGCGTCATCAGGCCGGGGTTGTCGGCCAGCAGCACCGACGCGGTCTCGGTGACCGGCCGCAGCTGCCCGTACGCGGGATGACTCAGTGACACTCGACTATGAGTTCCACTTCCACCGGCGCATCCAGCGGCAGTTCGGAGACCCCGACGGCCGAGCGGGCATGGGCGCCGGCCTCGCCGAAGATCTGGCCCAGCAGCTCGGAGGCGCCGTTGACCACGGCGGGCTGGCCGTTGAAGTTTGCTGCGGAGGCCACGAAGCCGACCACCTTGACCACCCGGGTCACCGCGTCGAGCCCAACCAGGGCGTCGACGGCGGCCAGCGCGTTGAGCGCGCAGGTCCGGGCCAGTGCGTAGGCATCCTCGGGGCTGACATCCGCGCCGACCTTGCCGGTGCGGACCAGCTTGCCGTCGGCGATGGGCAGCTGACCGGAGGTGTAGACCAGGTCGCCGGTGCGGACCGCCGGCACATAGGCCGCCAGCGGCGCCGCCGTCTGCGGCAATTCGATCCCCAGCTCGCTCAGCCGGGCCCGCCAGCTCATTTCGGGCGTTTCATGAAGGCGATGAGCTGTTCGCCGGACGGCCCCGGCATCACCGACACCAGTTCCCAGCCGTCCTCGCCCCACTGGTCGAGAATCTGCTTGGTGGCGTGCGTGATCAAAGGGACGGTGACGTACTCCCATACCGTGCGCTGGCTCATGTGGGCGAGCTTATCGCTAGCCCGTGCGGGCACTTGGTTAGCATGCAGTGGTGATTGCCACACCCGAGCCCGCCATCGGCTGGCCTTCGCGCTTGACGAAGGCCAGGCTGCATTTCGTGACCGGTAAGGGCGGAACCGGCAAAACGACGGTGGCGGCCGCGCTGGCCTTGTCGCTGGCGGCAGGCGGACGCCGGGTCCTGCTGGTGGAAGTCGAAGAGCGTCAAGGCATCGCGCAACTCTTCGACGTGCCGCCGCTGCCCATTGCCCCACTGAAGGTCGCGACCGCCGAGGACGGCGGCCAGGTCGACGCGCTGGCGATGGACATCGAGGCCGCATTCCTGGAGTACCTCGACCTGTTCTACAACCTGGGCATCGCCGGGCGGGCGATGCGCCGCGTCGGGGCCGTCGAATTCGCCACCACGATCGCGCCGGGCCTGCGTGACGTGATCCTCACCGGCAAGATCAAATACCACGTCATCCAGGTCGACAAGAACAAGAAGCACGTCTACGACGCGGTCGTGGTCGACGCACCGCCGACCGGCCGGATCGCACGCTTCCTCGACGTCACCAAGGCGGTGTCGCAGCTGGCCAAGGGCGGCCCGGTGCACTCGCAGGCCGACGGCGTGGTCAAACTGCTGCATTCGGACCAGACCGCGATCCACCTGGTGACGCTGCTGGAGTCACTGCCGATGCAGGAGACGCTGGAGGCCATCGAGGAGCTGCGGGAACTGGACCTGCCGATCGGCAGTGTGATCGTCAACCGCGATATCCCCGCGCACCTGTCCTCCGCCGACCTGGCCAAGGCAGCCGAGGGCGTCGTCGACGCCGACGCGGTCCGGGCCGGCCTGGCCAAAGCAGGGATCACCCTGGACGACGACGATTTCGCCGGCCTGCTGACCGAGACCATTCAGCACGCCACCCGGGTCAGCTCCCGGACCGAGACGGCCGAACAGCTTGAACGCCTCGACGTGCCACGCCTGCACCTGCCGACGATCGCTGATGGGGTCGACCTGGGCAGCCTCTATGAGCTCTCCGAGATTCTCGCCCGACAGGGGGTTCGATGACACCCGAACCGGCCGGCCACCCGCCGGCACTGGATATGGCCGCCATCCTGGCCGACACCTCCAACCGCGTGGTGGTGTGCTGCGGCGCCGGTGGCGTCGGCAAGACCACCACGGCCGCCGCGATGGCGCTGCGCGCCGCCGAGTACGGCCGCACCGTGGTAGTGCTGACCATCGACCCGGCGCGCCGGCTGGCACAGGCCCTGGGCATCGACGATCTGGGCAACACCCCGCAGCGGGTGCCGTTGGGCCCGGAGGTCCCCGGCCAGCTCTACGCGATGATGCTCGACATGCGCCGCACGTTCGACGAGATGGTGACGCAGTACTCCGGCCCGGAGCGGGCGGAGGCGATCCTGAACAACCAGTTCTACCAAACGGTCGCCACCTCGCTGTCCGGCACGCAGGAGTACATGGCGATGGAGAAACTCGGCCAGTTGCTGGCCGAGGACCGTTGGGATCTGGTGGTGGTGGACACCCCGCCGTCGCGTAACGCCCTGGACTTCCTGGACGCGCCGCGGCGGCTCGGCAGCTTCATGGACAGTCGGCTGTGGAAGCTGCTGCTGGGGCCGGGCCGCGGCATCGGCAAGCTGGTGGCCGGCGCCGTCGGCCTGGCGATGAAGGCCCTGTCGACCGTGCTCGGATCTCAGATGCTTTCCGACGCAGCGGGTTTCGTTCAGTCACTGGACGCCACCTTCGGCGGCTTCCGGGAGAAGGCGGACCGCACCTACGAGCTGCTCAAGCGCCGCGGCACCCAGTTCGTGGTGGTCTCGGCGGCCGAACCCGACGCATTGCGCGAGGCGTCGTTCTTCGTCGACCGGCTCTCCAGTGAGCACATGCCGTTGGCCGGGCTGGTTCTCAACCGCACCCATCCGATGCTTTGCGCGCTGCCCGTCGAGCGCGCCATCGACGCCATCGAGACCCTGGACGGAACCGACGACCTCACCGTCGCGGCGCTGCGGATTCACGCCGAGCGCGGTGCCACCGCCAAGCGTGAGATCCGGTTGCTGTCGCGCTTCACCCGGGCCAACCCGCGGGTCGCGATCGTCGGGGTGCCGTCGCTACCGTTCGATGTGTCAGATCTGGACGCGCTGACCGCGATCGCCGACCAGCTGACGGCCAAGTAACCGCGAAGAACGTCTCAGCGGGATATCAGCCCGCGTCGCGCTGCTTGCGCTGGGCGGCGAAGTACTCCCGCCAGGAGGTCACCTCGGGGTGTTGCTTGAGCAGTGCGCGGCGCTGCCGTTCGGTCATGCCGCCCCACACGCCGAATTCGACGCGGTTGTCCAGGGCGTCGGCCAGGCAGTCGAGGACGACCGGGCAGTGCCGACAGATCACCGCGGCCTTGCGCTGGGCGGCGCCGCGGACGAAGAGCTCGTCGGGGTCTGCGGTCCGGCAGAGTGCCTTGGAGACCCAGGCGATGCGACCCTCGTCCTGCACGCCGCGCAGGACGGGTCTTACGTCTGGGCTCGCCGGCATGGTGGTGCTGCGAACCGCGGGCTGCGTAACAACAGACACTGACGATCCTCCATCCCGGCCGCCCCCGCAGCCACCTGTTCAACACATCAACGCCGACCACTACTGCGATCTACGCCACATCGTGTCATCAGTGTTACCTGAATCGCACTTGTTGTCCAAGTTAGGTGGTCAGGTGGCGTCTGCGCAACCGGTAGGCGGCCCCTTTTTTGGGACAACCGTGCAGTCCGATCATGATCTGGAGCTATCCGGGGCGGGTTCGGGGTCTTCCGACAAGCAGCGTCAGGCGCCGGGGTTAGTGTGTTAGCCATGTCGGAGCGTCCCCCGACCGGCCCAACTGTGTTCAAACTGGCCGGGTGTTGCCTGCTCGCCGCTGTGCTGCTCGCGGCACTGCTGTTCCCGATCGCCGGTGGCATCGGGCTGATCTCCAACCGCGCGTCCGACGTGGTGGCCAATGGTTCGGCCCAGCTGGTCAGCGGCGACGTGCCCGCGGTGACGACCATGGTCGACGCCAAGGGCAACACCATCGCGTGGCTGTACTCCCAGCGCCGGTTCGAGGTTCCCAGCGACAAGATCGCCGACACGATGAAGCTGGCGATCGTCTCCATCGAGGACAAGCGCTTCGCCGAACACAGCGGGGTGGACTGGAAGGGCACGCTGACCGGTCTGGCGGGCTATGCCTCGGGCGACGTCGACACCCGTGGCGGGTCCACTCTCGAGCAGCAGTACATCAAGAATTATCAGCTTTTGGTGCTGGCACAGACCGATGCCGAGAAGCGTGCGGCGATCGAGACCACCCCGGCGCGCAAGCTACGTGAGATCCGGATGGCGCTCACCCTGGACCGCACCTTCACCAAGCCGCAGCTGCTGACCCGCTATCTGAACCTGGTGTCGTTCGGCAACAACTCGTTCGGCATCCAGGACGCGGCACAGACGTACTTCGGTGTCGACGCCGTGAACCTGAACTGGCAGCAGTCCGCACTGCTGGCCGGTATGGTCCAGTCGACCAGCACGCTGAACCCGTATGACAATCCCGAAGGCGCACTGGCCCGGCGAAACCTGGTGCTGGACACCATGATCGAGAACATTCCGAACGAAGCCGACGCGCTGCGGGCCGCCAAGGAGACGCCGCTGGGCATCCTGCCGCAACCCAACGAACTGCCGAGAGGCTGCATCGCCGCCGGCGACCGGGCGTTCTTCTGCGACTACGTGCAGGAGTACCTGACCCGGGCCGGCATCGGCAAGGAACAGGTGGCCCGCGGCGGCTACGTCATCCACACGACGCTGGACCCCGACGTGCAGGGCTCGATCAAGTCGGCGATCGACAACTTCGCCAACCCGAACGTCCAGGGCATCGCCAGCGTGATGAGCGTCATCAAGCCCGGCGCTGATGCGCACCCGGTGCTGGCGATGGCCAGCAATCGCACCTACGGCCTCAACGGTGAGATCGGCGAAACCATGCGGCCGCAACCGTTCTCACTGGTCGGCGATGGCGCCGGGTCGATCTTCAAGACGTTCACGGTGGCCGCCGCCCTGGAGATGGGCATGGGCATCAGCGCCGAATTGGAGGTGCCGGGCCGCTTCCAGACCAAGGGCATGGGCAGCGGCGGCGCCAAGGGCTGCCCCAAGGAGACCTGGTGCGTTGTCAACGTCGCGCCCTACCGGCCCTCGATGAACGTCTCCACCGCACTGGCCACCTCGCCCAACACCGCGTTCGCCAAGCTGATCTCGCAGGTCGGGGTGAGCCGCACCGTCGACATGGCGATCAAGCTGGGTCTGCGTTCCTACGCCGAACCGGGCACGGCCCGCGACTACGACCCGGACAGCAACGAGAGCCTGGCCGACTTCGTCAAACGGCAGAATCTGGGTTCGTTCACCCTCGGCCCGATCGAGGTCAACGCTCTGGAGCTGTCCAACGTCGCCGCCACCCTGGCCTCCGGCGGCGTCTGGTGCCCGCCGAGCCCGATCGACAAGGTCTTCGACCGCAACGGCAACGAGGTGCCCGTCGCGGTCGAGGCGTGTGACCGGGTGGTTCCCGAAGGCCTGGCGAACACGTTGGCCAACGCGCTGAGCAAGGACATCCAGGGCGGCGGCACCGCGGCGCCCGCCGCGGGTTCGGTGGGCTGGGACCTGCCGATGTCCGGCAAGACCGGCACCACGGAGGCGCACCGGTCCTCGGGCTTCATGGGTTTCACCAACCGCTACGCGGCGGCCAACTACATCTTCGACGACTCCAGCTCACCGTCGGACCTGTGTTCGTTCCCGCTGCGGCACTGCGGTGACGGCGATCTGTACGGCGGCAACGAGCCGGCCCGGACCTGGTTCGCGGCGATGAAGCCGATCGCCACCGAGTTCGGTGACGTGATCATGCCCCCGACCGACCCGCGCTACGTCGACGGCGGACCCAACTCGCGGGTGCCACCGGTGGCGGGCATGGACATCGACGCGGCCCGCACGCGGCTCAAGGAGAGCGGATTCCAGGTCGCCGAGCAGCCGAACTGGGTCAACAGCAGTGCGCGTTCGGGGGCGGTGGTGGGCACCTCGCCGAGTGGGCAGACCATTCCCGGCTCGATCATCACCATCGACGTCAGCAACGGCATTCCGCCGCCGCCACCACCACCGCCGGAGGGCCTTCCGCCGCCGGTGGGTTCGACGGTGGTGGAGATCCCGGGGCTTCCGCCGATCACCATTCCGCTGCTGCCGCCGCCGGCCCCGCCGCCGTAACCGGTTCATGCGCCGGTTCCAGCTTCGCCTCTCCTTCGCCGAGCCCCGCTGAACCGTCGGGCAGCGGCTGCGGGCACAGTACTCTGAACCCTATGGCTGCATCACCTGCCCTCACCCGGTCCGTCATCGCCGCTTCGGCGGCACTCGGTCCGGCCGCACTGGCCATCGGCTACGGCGCGATCATCGAGCGCAACGCCTTCGTGGTCCGCGAGGCGACCATGCCGGTGCTGGATCCGGGCTCGTCGCCGCTGCGGGTACTGCACATCAGCGACATCCACATGCGTCCCGGGCAGCGCCGCAAACAGGCCTGGCTGCGGGATCTGGTCCGCCTGGAGCCGGACCTGGTGGTCAACACCGGCGACAACCTGGCGCACCCCAAGGCCGTCCCGGCGGTGGTGCAGGCGCTTGGCGACCTGTTGTCGGTGCCGGGCGTCTTCGTCTTCGGCAGCAACGACTACTTCGGGCCGCGACTGAAGAACCCGGCCAAGTACCTGACCAAGCCGACGCATCGGGTCTATGGCACCGCGCTGCCGTGGCAGGACCTGCGGGCGGCATTCACCGAGCGGGGCTGGCTTGATCTGACCCACACCCGGCGCGAGTTCGAGGTGGCCGGTCAGCGCATCGCCGCAGCCGGCGTCGACGACCCGCACATCGAGCGGGACCGCTACGACACCATCGCCGGGCCGGCCGACGCAGGCGCCAATCTGCGGCTGGGGCTGACTCACTCCCCGGAACCGCGGGTGCTGGACCGCTTCGCGGGCGACGGCTACCAGCTGGTGATGGCCGGCCACACCCACGGCGGGCAGCTGTGTGTGCCGGGCTATGGCGCGCTGGTCACCAACTGCGGCCTGGATCGCTCGCGGGTCAAGGGGCCGTCGCAGTGGGGTTCCCACATGCGCCTGCACGTCTCGGCCGGGATCGGGACCTCACCTTTTGCGCCGGTGCGATTCGCCTGCCGCCCGGAGGCCACCCTGCTCACATTGGTTCCGGCGCCCACCGGCGGCGACGACGCCCGGCTCAGCCGCGACTGGACGCAGCCGTCGGTGTCGGCCAGCTGATCTAAGGCTTGCGTGCGCCGGACTCGGCCATGGCCGGGTTGGCGCGGTCCTGCTCAGCGGTATCAGGATTGGTCGCCACCAGCCACAGCGCGGCCAGAGTGAAGAACCCGGCATACACCGCGCCACCCAACAGCGTCATGATCTGACTCCCTCGCACTACAGTTGTTAGCCAGTCTGCCCAACCCGGTTTGCGAATGCATCTCTCCACACCGAAATGTGGGCCTTCTCATGCCGTCGCGGACCCAGTGACCTGCGCCGCGGTCAGTGTGGGCTGGGCATTTGGTGACCGATGGGGCCGGTGCGATACGCTGTCGTGGCTTCACACGGGGTGTGGCGCAGCTTGGTAGCGTGCTTCGTTCGGGACGAAGAGGTCGCAGGTTCAAATCCTGTCACCCCGACTTAGGTTGTTGCAGTTGTATTCCGCGCATTCAACGAAGGCCATCATGTCCGAGGACCAGAACACCGACGTTCCACCGAATCACCTCTCCGTCGATCCACGCAGCGCCTTCTACAGCGAAGAGGTGCTCCGCCGCGGCGTGGGTATTCGCTTCAACGGCGCCGAGAAGACCAATGTGTACGAATACGACGTGGCCGAGGGGTGGGTGCGTGTGGAAGTCCCCACCGCCAAGGACCGCCGCGGAAATCCGATGGTCGTCAAGCTGAACGGCACGGTCGAACCGTATTTCCGCGTAGCGGAATAGCGGACGCACTTGGGCACGCCGGCCATCCTCAGTTCAGGATGTGCAGCCGCCAGCGACCCAGCAGCGGCTCGACCATCACGAACGTGGTGATGTTGTCGTCGTCTTCGGGACCGCCCATCAGGATTCCGGCCGCATTGATCGTGCCGTCCGGGTTCTTCACGAAACCCGGACTGCCGCTGTCGCCTTCGATACTGTACAGGTTCGTCGTGAACACGTTGCCGGCGATCTCGGTCACCTCACCACAGGTCTCCCCGGACTGCGAACCCACCTTGCAGAACGGCATGCCGACCTGAATCTGGTCGGGCCGCAACACATCCCGGATGTGATACCGCCCGTCGACGCCGCCGTTGGGCGCTGGCGTTCCCGGGCGCAGCCGGATGATGGCCGCGTCGCGGTCGTCGCCGTTGTTCTCACTGGCGAAGATCCGGCCCAGTGGGGCCGCATCGGCATCGGTCCATTCCGAGTAGTCGCCGGCGTCGCAATGCCCACTGGTCAGCAGGTAGTAGTCGCCGAAGCGGTCCTGGGCGGCAAATCCGGCGGTGCACACGCTGCTGTCGTCGCCGACTTCCATGCCTGCCGTCGGGCTGGCCGGCGCCGGTCCGGCGAACACCACGCCGGCGCTTGTGAGCGCGGCGGCGAGCAGGGCGGGTATCCACGCCCACCGGGTGGCCATGTCGGGAGCGGCCAGGCGTCGAACCTCGCGCGAAACTGGACCCACCCGGCGATGTTAGCCGTGTGGGTTGGCCGGACCGGCGCCCCGGCTCACCGAGCCCGGGTCCGGGTCGACTCGCCGCTCAACGCCCGCGCGGTGTTGACCAGCCCCACCATCGAAAACGCCTGCGGCGTATTGCCGACCTGTCGGCCGGCGAGGGTGTCGTACTCCTCGCTGAGCAGCCCCACGTCGTTGCGCAGGCCCAGTAGCCGTTCGAACAGTTCGCGGGCCTCGTCACGGCGGCCGATGCCGTGCAGCGCGTCGGCCAGCCAGAAGGTGCACACCAGAAACGCGCCCTCGGTGCCGGGCAGGCCGTCCACCGAGCCCTCGTCGGTCTGGTAACGCTTCAGGAAGCCGTCACAAGACAGCTCACGCTGCACCGCGTCGACGGTCCCGGCCACCCGCGGGTCGTCCCACGGCAGGAAACCTACCCGCGGAATCAGCAGCAACGCCGAATCCAGACCGGGCGACCCGTAGGACTGGGTGAACGTGCCCCGCTCGGCGTCGAAGCCGTGCTCGCAGACGTCGGCGTGGATGGTATCGGCCAGTGCCCGCCACTTGGCTGCCGGGCCCTGGCGGCCGTGGGCCTCGATGGCGTGCACCGCACGGTCCACCCCGGCCCAGGCCATCACCTTCGAATGCACGAAATGTCGTTGCGGGCCACGCACTTCCCACAGGCTGGCGTCGGGTTTGTCCCAGTGGCCCTCGAGGAAGTCCAGCAGGGCGCACTGGATGTCCCAGGCGGTGTCTTCGCACTCCAATCCGGAATCCAGCACCAGGTTCAGCCCGTCGAGCACCTCACCCCAGACGTCGAGCTGGAACTGTCCCGCGGCCTCGTTGCCGATCCGCACCGGCGCCGAACCCTCGTACCCCGGCAGCCAATCGAGCGTCTGCTCCGGCAGCCGGCGGGTACCGTCGAGGCCGTACATGATCTGCAGTTTGGCCGGGTCGCCGGCCACCGCACGCACCAGCCACTCCCGCCAGGCCTTGGCCTCGTCGACGTAGCCGGTGCCGATCAGCGCCTGCAGGGTGAAGGTGGCATCACGCAGCCAGCAGTATCGGTAGTCCCAATTACGAGCGCCCCCAATGCATTCCGGAAGTGATGTGGTGGCAGCGGCGACGATCCCGCCGGTTGGGGCGTAGGTGAGCGCCTTGAGGGTGATCACCGCCCGGCGCACGGCATCATCCCACTGACCCCGATAGCTGCACCGGTCGATCCAGTTGCGCCAGAACGACTCGGTCTTCGCCAGCGCGCGCTGCGCTTCCGCACGTACGGCATCCGGCAGCAGATGCGACGGCGTGTGGGTGAGAACGAAGGGCACCTTTTCGCCGGCGGACACCTCGAACTCACCGACCGTCGTCAGGTTCTCGCCCCGGATCTCGATCTGAGTGGTCAGACACACCGTGTCCGGGCCGGCGACCGCGATCAGCCCGTAGTCACTGCGTCGTATCCAGGGCACCACATTGCCGTAGTCGAACCGGATCACCAGATCCATCCGCATCGACACCCGACCGGTCATCCCTTCGACGATTCGGACGACGTCGGCGGCCTTCCCGCGCGGCGGCATGAAGTCGGTGATCCGCACGGTGCCGGTCGGAGTGTCCCACTCGCTGTCGACGATCAGGGTGTCGCCGCGGTAGCCGCGTCGGGTGGCCGGCCCGCCGCCGGCCGGGGCGATACGCCAGAACCCGGCGGATTCGTCGTGCAGCAGCGCGGCGAAACACGCCGGGGAGTCGAACCGGGGCAGGCACAGCCAGTCGATGCTGCCGTCGCGACCCAGCAGCGCCGCAGTATGCAGGTCACCGAGTAGCGCGTAGTCCTCGATGCGTGCCATCAGCCCAGAATTACAGGCGTTCCCTGACCGCGGCCGACAGCCGGGACCCATCGGCCTTGCCGGCGGCGATCGCGGTGGCGGCCTTCATCACCTGGCCCATGTGCTTCATGTGCGGCCGCTCCCCGATCTCCTCGGCCACCTGCGCGAGGGCGGTGTCGACGACGTCGACCAGTTCGGCATCGCTGAGCGGCGTGGGCAGGTACTCCTCGATGATGCGTGCCTCGGCGTGCTCTTCAGCGGCCAGTTCGCCGCGGCCGTTCTCGGTGTAGATCTCGGCCGCCTCGGTACGTTTGCGGGCCTCGCGCGCCAGCACCTTGAGCACGTCTTCGTCGGTCAGCTCCCGAGCCTGCTTTCCGGAGACCTCTTCGGTCTGGATCGCTGCCAGCAACATCCGCAGGGTCGCGGTACGCAGTTTGTCCTGCGCCTTCATCGCCGTGGTCAGGTCCGTCCGCAACTGCGACTTGAGTTCCGCCATGCCGCATAACGCTACGCCTGTCTCTTATACACATCT
>NZ_CP083985.1:4080222-4080334 GCF_020172665.1 [Mycobacterium] zoologicum
CGCCGTATCATTAAAAAAAAAAAAGAGTAAAAAATATAGATAAGGAATAGAGTGGTGATCATATATTGAGAAAAGATAGAGAGATAGTATAGAGTGTGTAATTGTTGTGATA
>NZ_CP083985.1:4080434-4080510 GCF_020172665.1 [Mycobacterium] zoologicum
TCGTCTGTCATCTATCACGCCTTCTACAAGCTCCACGACTACGTCAACCTACCTTTCATCATTTTTTTTTTTTTTT
>NZ_CP083985.1:4080561-4085581 GCF_020172665.1 [Mycobacterium] zoologicum
AGATGTGTATAAGAGACAGCTACAACGGGGCGGTCGGCTACGTCCGGGCCAACCCCAAGGTGGTGCTCGGCCTGACCGCGATCGTGGTGGTGACCACCCAGATCCTCAACGGGTTCGCCCAGGTCGGCCTGTTGTCGGCCCTCGGCCCGTCTCACGAATCGACGGAGCCGTCATTGGGCGATGTGGTGCCATGGCTGACCGTGATCATCGGCGCCGGCCTCGTGACCGCACTGGGCACGATCGTGCTTACCGGCATGCTCACCGCCGTGGTCGGGCGTGCGGTGTTCGGGTCGCCGATCACCATCGGCGAGGCCTGGGCGATCGCACGGAACCGGTTCGCGGCACTGATCGGCGTGGCCGCACTCTTCGGTGTGGCCGCGATGTTGTTGTTGGCGGTGGTGGTCGCGGCGATCGTCTCCGCCGGGGCGACCGCAGGAGTGGGCACCGCCGTGCTGATCGGTCTGCCGCTGATGCTGGGGCTGATCGGTGCACTGGGGTTCGGCTACGCGGCGCTGGTGTTCGCGCCGACGGTGATCGTGCTGGAACGTCAACCGGTGTTCGAGGCGATCCGCCGTTCATATGCCTTGGTGCGCAACAGCTTCTGGCGGGTACTGGGAATCATGGCCCTGACCGGGCTGATCGCTTCGGTGATCAGCAGCGCGGTGGCGTTCCCGTTCGAGATGCTCGGCATGATCTTCACCCACGGCGCCGACGCCACGTCCGGCCTCGCGCAGCTGAGCGTATTCGGCCGGGTCGGTGCGACGATCGGCCAGATCATCGTGCTGCCGTTCAGCGCCGGCGTAGCGGTGCTGCTCTACACCGACCGCCGCATCCGGGCCGAGGCGTTCGATCTGGTGCTGCGAACCGGCGCGATGGGCGGGCCGTACCCCGGGTCGACGGACGGCCTGTGGCTGACTCGTAGGTGACGGCAGCGTCGTGACTGGCGTCGACATCGACAGCGAAACCGCACGCGAGGCCGCGGAACGCGAACTGAGCAAACCGATCTACCCGCGGCCGTCGCCCAAGCAACAGTTCCTCGACTACATCGAGACCTTGGTGCGGCGGCTGGTGCTCAAAGGAACCGAACTGCCCGGCGGTTGGTTCACGATCAGCCTGCTGCTGATCCTGCTCGTGGTGGCGGTGCTGGTCGCCGTGCGGGTCGCCCGGCGCACCCTGCGTGACGGCCGCCGGTATCGACCGGTGTTCGGTACCGCCCGGCTCAGTGCCGCCGAACACCGCGCGACCGCACTGCGCTGCGCCGCCGCCGGGGATTGGGCGCAGGCCATCCGGCACCGGCTGCGGGCGGTGGCCCGCGAACTCGAAGAGGCCGGGGTGATTCCGGCTGCCCCGGCGCGCACCGCCACCGAGCTGAGCCGCGACGCCGGCGCGGTCCTTCCCGGTCTGGCGGGTGAATTATCCCGTGCCGCTGAGATATTCAACGACGTCAACTATGGCGATCTGCCGGCCACCGCGGACGGCTACCAGAGTATCGCCGGGCTCGACGACCAGGTGCGCGGCGCAGCGCAGCGGCGGCAACTCCGGTGATGGCGACCCGGCGGACGTGGCTGTGGATCGCCGCGGCGCTGGCGGCGATCGTCGCGGCGGCCGCCGTGGGCACGTATCTGACCAGCCCCCGGCCGGGCGGCCGAATGGATCCGCACGCCACCGGACCCGACGGCGCACACGCGCTGGTGACACTGTTGCGCGACCGCGGTGTTGACGTGATGGTGGCCGGCTCCGTCGCCGACGTCGAACGCCACGCTCGCCCGGACACCCTGGTGCTGGTCGCCGAAACCATGCGCATCACCGACGAAGAACTGTTGGAGCGGTTGGCGAAGGTGCCCGGCGATCGGCTGCTGATCGCACCCAACCCCCGGGCGCGCGACGCGCTTGCGCCGGCGATCCAGGCCGGCCCGATGCGGGCTTTCACCGCCGAGCCCGACTGCCGGATGCGCGCGGCGGAACGCGCCGGAACAGTCGATCTGCGGTCCACCGCAACCTATGTCGGCAAACAGGGTGAGGCGGTGCGTAGTTGCTACGCCGGTGCGCTGGTGCGCTTCCACCGCGGCGATCAGACCGTCACGGTGGTCGGCAGTGAATCCTTTATGACCAACGCGGACCTGGCTCGCGAGGGCAATGCCGCACTGGCATTGAACCTCGCGGGCGCACGGGATCGCCTCATCTGGTACGCGCCACAACACGTCGAAGGTGGAAAACACGCAGCGGCAAAGATTTCCGATCTGATTCCGAACGGCGTGCGTTGGCTGTTCTGGCAGTTGTGCGTCGCGCTGACGCTGGCGGCCGTGTGGAAGGGACGCCGGCTCGGACCCCTGGTCGCCGAGCTGCTGCCGGTGGTGGTGCGCGCCTCTGAGACCGTTGAGGGACTCGGTCGGCTCTATCGTTCGCGCCGGGCCCGCGATCGGGCCGCCCTCGCGCTGCGCACCGCGACCCTGCGTCGGCTCGCCCCCCGACTGGGAATGGGGCCCGCACCGGATCCCGAAGCACTGATCGCAACGGTCACTGGGCGCATCGGTGGAAACCCGAACCTGCTGTGGCACATCCTGTTCGGTCCCGCGCCGGACTCCGACGACGCACTGGTCTCGCTTGCCCGCACACTCGACGACATCGAAAGGCAGGTCACCACCTCGTGACACAGAATCCCCAGGAGAATCCGGCGGCCACCGCAGCGCGCGAAGCCCTGCTGGCGGTGCGCAGCGAAGTCGCCAAAGTGGTGGTCGGCCAGGACGCGGTGGTCAGCGGGCTGATGATCGCCCTGTTGTGTCGCGGCCATGTGCTGCTCGAAGGTGTTCCGGGTGTCGCCAAGACATTGTTGGTCCGCACGTTGGGCGCGGCACTGCGCCTGGACTTCAAACGCATCCAGTTCACCCCCGACCTCATGCCGGGCGACATCACCGGCTCGCTGGTCTATGACACGCACACCGCGGCGTTCGCCTTCCGGCCCGGCCCGGTCTTCACCAACCTGCTGCTGGCCGACGAGATCAACCGCACACCGCCGAAAACCCAAGCGGCGCTGCTGGAGGCGATGGAGGAGCGCCAGGTCAGCGTCGACGGTTCCGCCAAGCCGCTGCCCGACCCGTTCATCGTGGCGGCCACCGCGAACCCGATCGAGTACGAGGGCACTTACCGGTTGCCGGAGGCCCAACTCGATCGTTTCCTGCTGAAACTGAATGTGCCGCTGCCGGTGCGCGAAGCAGAGATCGACATCCTGGCCCGGCACGCCCGCGGATTCGACCCGCACGACCTGTCCACGGTCAGCGCGGTGGCCGGTGCCGCGGACCTGGCTGCGGGACGCGACGCGGTGCGCCAGGTGCTGGTGGCCGACCAGGTGCTGGGCTACATCGTCGACGTGGTGGCGGCCACCCGGCACTCCCCCGCACTGCAACTGGGTGTGTCACCGCGCGGGGCGACCGCGCTGCTGGCCAGCTCGCGGTCGTGGGCGTGGCTGTCCGGGCGCAACTACGTCACCCCCGACGACGTCAAGGCGATGGCCCGCTCCACATTGCGACACCGGGTGATGCTGCGCCCGGAGGCCGAGCTGGAGGGCGCCAGCACCGACGGTGTGCTCGACGGCATCCTGGCGTCGGTTCCGGTGCCGCGCTGGTGATCCTGACCGGACGCACCGCGCTGATCGCACTGATCTGCGGCCTGCCCGTGGCGCTGGCACCGTGGCCGGCGACCGCGTTCGCGGTGCTGCTGGCCGGGCTGGCGGTCGCGGTGGTGCTCGATGTGGCACTGGCCGCCGATCCGCACGGGTTGCGCATCAACCGCTCGGTGGATGCCTCCGTTCGGCTCGGCCAGTCGGTGCCGACCACCATGTCGATCGTCAACGGCGGCCGCCGGTTTCGGGGCCGGCTGCGGGACGCGTGGCCGCCCAGTGCGTGCGCGGTGCCGCGCGAGCACCCGCTGGAGCTGGCGGCGCAGCGCGAGCACCGGGTGGTGACCGAGCTGCGGCCAAACCGGCGCGGTGATCAGCAGGCCGCCCGGGTCACGGTGCGATCAGTCGGGCCGCTGGGCCTGGCCGGGCGGCAACGATCCCGAACCGTGCCCGGTCGGGTCCGGGTCCTGCCGCCGTTCCTGTCGCGTCGGCACCTGCCGGCCCGATTGGCCCGACTGCGCGAGATCGACGGGAACCTGCCGGCGCTGGTGCGCGGTCAGGGCAGTGAGTTCGACTCGCTGCGCGAATACGTGCCCGGCGACGACGTCCGCTCGATCGACTGGCGGGCCACCGCTCGGCGCTCCGAGGTGGTGGTGCGGACCTGGCGGCCCGAACGCGACCGGCGGGTGGTGATCGTGCTGGACACCGGCCGGACCGCGGCGGGCCGGATCGGCGTCGACCCGACGTCGCGCGACCCGGCGGGCTGGCCCCGGCTGGATTGGTCGATGGATGCGGCATTGCTGTTGGCGGCGTTGGCGATCCGCGCCGGCGATCACGTGGACCTGCTGGCCCACGACTCTGTGACCCGGGCAAGCGTGTTCGGCGCGTCGCGGACCCGTCTGTTCGTCCAGCTGGTGGAGGCGATGGCGCCGCTGCAGCCGGCACTGGTCGAGTCCGACGCCGCGGCGATGCTGGCCACCCTGTCCCGGCGGGCGCGCCGCGATCATCTGGTGGTGCTACTGACCGATCTGAATCCCTCCGCCCTGGAGGAGGGACTGCTGCCGGTGCTGCCGAAGCTGACCGCCGAGCACCAGGTGATTCTGGCCGCGGTGGCCGATCCGCGGGTGCAGGCGTTGGCGCAGGGTCGCTCCGACGCCGCCGCGGTGTATGACGCGGGTGCCGCGGAACGCGCCAACAATCAGCGTCAGGCGATCGCGGGCCGGTTACGCCGCGCCGGCGTGGAGGTGATCGACGCTCCGCCGGAGGAGTTGGCGCCGGCCTTGGCCGATGCCTATCTGGCGATGAAGGCCGCCGGCCGGCTCTGACATCTTTCCCGCAAGCGTGCACAAACGTCCGGCATTTCCCCAGGTCGGGGTGAACACTTCCTGTCTCTTATACACATCT
>NZ_CP083985.1:4085776-4128421 GCF_020172665.1 [Mycobacterium] zoologicum
AGATGTGTATAAGAGACAGGTCTAGCCGGTGGGCACCACGTCGGGGGCGCTGTCGATGTCACCGGTCTCGTCGGCGGCGACGGCCCGGCGGCCGAAATGCACCACGTAGGCCAGAAACCCTGCCTCAGCGGCGATCCCGATCCCGATCCGCAACCAGGTCGGCAACCCCGACGGGGTCACCAGCGCTTCGACCAGGCCTGCCACGGCAAACACCACCACCAGCCCGACCGCGACCGCGACCACGGCGCGGCCCTGCTCGGCGAGCACCTGACCGCGCGGCCGGTCGCCCGGCGCGATCACCATCCAGCCCAGCCGCATGCCCACCGCACCGGCCAGGAACACCGCCGTCAGCTCCAGCAAACCGTGCGGGATGAGCAGTCCGAGCATGAACGCACCGCGGCCGGCGTCGAACATCAGACCGAGCCCCACCCCGAGGTTGACGGCGTTGGACAGCAGCATCAGCGGGATCGGCAGGCCGAGCAGCACCGCGGACGCGATCGCGCGGGCCGCGACCCAGGCGTTGTTCACCCAGACCTGCAGCGCGAACGACCCGGCGGGATGCGCGCTGTAGTACGCCTCGAAGTCATGGTCGACCAACCGGTCGATCTCGGCGGGCGTGCCGATCACCGCCTGCACGTCGGGACTGCCGGCCACCCAGCAGGCGATCACCGCCGCGACCGCCAGGAACACCACGGCGGTACCCAGCCACCATCGCCACGCCCGGTAGGCCACCACCGGGAACGACACCGTCGCAAAGCGGACGAACTCCGAGGCCAGCGGGGCGTGCGCCCCGGTGACGGCGGCGCGCGAACGAGCCACCAGGCTGGACAGTCGACCGATCAGCGCAGGGTCCGAGGACGACGATCGCACCACCGACAGGTGGGTGGAGACCCGCTGGTATAGATCGGCAAGCTGGTCGACCTCGGCACCGGTCAGCCGGCGGCGGCTCTTGACCAGTGACTCCAGTCGATTCCAGGCCGGGCGATGGGTCAGCACGAAGGCGTCGACATCCACGTCGCCGAGCGTAGCGGCGATCGCCAGTGCGACGAAGTCGGGCGCAGCGGCGATCGCCAGCGCGACGAAGTCGGGCGCAGCGGGTCGACGCCATCAGGCACAGCGGCGATCGCCAGCGCGACGAAGTCGGGCGCAGCGGGTCGACGCCATCAGGCACAGCGAGGACTACCGTCGGCACCATGCCCAACCATGAGCTGGTGACCGGCGACGCCGTCGTCCTCGACATCGCGATCGCACAGCTGCCGGCGCGCGCGGTCAGCGCGCTGATCGACATCGCGGTGGTGGGGGTGGCCTACATCGCCACGATGGTGCTGTGGGCGATGACCCTGGGCCACTTCGATGACTCCCTCACCGGCGCGATCGCGATCATCTTCGCGGTGCTGCTGCTGGTCGGCTATCCGGTCGCCATGGAGGCCACCACCCGCGGCCGTTCGCTGGGAAAGATGGCAATGGGGCTGCGAGTGGTCTCTGACGACGGTGGCCCGGAACGATTCCGCCAGGCCCTGGTTCGGGCGCTGGCCGCGGTGGTGGAGATCTGGACGCTGACCGGCAGCCCCGCGGTGATCTGCAGCCTACTGTCGCCACGCGGTAAGCGGCTGGGGGACATCTTCGCCGGCACGGTGGTGATCAGCGAGCGTGGACCCGCCCTCGCGCCGCCGCCGCAGATGCCGCCGGGGTTGGCCTGGTGGGCATCGGCATTGCAACTGTCTGGCCTGCGCGCCGAATCCGCTGAGGTGGCAAGGCAATTCCTGAGCCGCGCGGCGCAGCTCGACCCGCACACCCGCCAGATGATGGCCTACCGGATCTCCGGCGAGGTGCTGGCGCATGTCTCGCCGCCGCCTCCGCCGGATGCCCCACCGGAGCTGGTGCTGGCCGCGGTACTCGCCGAGCGGCACCGACGTGAGCTGGCCCGGCTACAGACCAGAGATCCGTATAACCCCGGCCCGCCCATTGCGTATCGATAGTTCTCGATATATCGTCAACGTATCGGTAGCGACGTGCGTTGCTGTTTTCGAGAACGAGAGGTACCCCATGAACACCCCCTTTACAGAGCACCCCGGACATCCCGGCGGTTTCGGATTCGGCCCGGCACGCCGGCAGGCCCGGCGCGAGTTCCGCCGGCAGTTGCGCGATCACGCGGTCGGCGAACACTGCGCCCCCTTCGGCTTCGGCCCGGGATCCGGTCCCGACTTCCGGCATGGTTTCGGCCCCGGCTTCGGCCCGGGTTTCGGCCCCGACTTCGGCGGTCCCGGTTTCGGATTCGGCCCGGGCGGCCACCGCGGCCATCGGCGGGGCAATCGCAGCAGACGCGGTGACGTGCGGCTAGGCATCCTGGCGCTGCTGAACGAGCGCCCGATGCACGGCTACGAGATCATCCACCAGATCGCCGAGCGCAGCCAGGGGCTGTGGCGGCCCAGCCCCGGATCGGTCTACCCGACCCTGCAGATGCTGGTCGACGAGGGATTGATCACCGGCAGCGAAACCGACGGCAAGAAACGTCTTTTCGATCTGACCGAGGACGGTCGCACGGCCGCCCAGGAGATCGAGGTCCCGCCCTGGGAGACGATCGCCGACGGCGCCGACCCCGGACAGGTCAGTCTGCGCGCCGCGATCGGCCAGCTGTTCGGCGCGGTGGCCCAAGCCGGTCAGGCCGCCACCCCGGAGCAGCAACAGCGCGTCGTCGACATCGTCAACCGTGCCCGCAAGGAGATCTACGGCATTCTCGGCGAAACCGACTAGCGCGATTTCGGCGCGATAACGCCCGCTCAGCGGCGATTATCGCGCCGAAATCGCCGGTAACGGTCAGCAGTTCCGTAGCACCCGTCGCATCGCGGTCTTCTCGTTGGACGAAACCCACAGTCCGTAAACGGTTTTGACCTCGACCTGACGGGCGACGAAATCGCATTCGAACGCGGCGTTCGCCGGCAGCCAGCCTGCGGCGTCACGGAAGGCCTTATCGAAGTTGGCCTGTGCGCCGGTGGCCAGCAGGTTCCGTGGATCGTTGGCGAAGTCACGACGGCGGGCGTCGTCCCAGGATTGCGCGCCCTTGTACCAGGCGTCGGCCAGCGCCACCACGTGATCAATCTGCACCGTCTCGGAAGTCTCTGGGCCACGGACGAATTCGATGGTCTCACCGGAGTACGGGTCGTGCAGGACGCCGCGCTGCACCAGGCAGGTGCCCCGGCGCAGTTCGACCTGCGTGAGGTCTCGACGCAGGATGTCGTCGCGGGTGTTGCACCCGTTGTGGCCGAACTCGACGTCGACGTCGTCGCTCCAGCGTTCACCGAACCGGTACCGCTTGAAGTCCTGCAGGCGATCCCATCCTTTGACCGGCAGCGCGTCGAGCTTGCGGCGGGCGGCGTCGTAACCCGGGTCCAGCGGCGCGGTCGGAGTCCAGGCTGGAGTTGGGCCTTCGGATCGCTGGGGCCGGTTATTCCACCAGGCCCAGCCGAGGACCACCGCAACGATCAGCACGATCACCCCGGTGCCCCGCAGCGATCGCATTCAGGGCAGCTCGACCCAGTCCAGGGTGCGCTGCACTGCTTTTCGCCATCCGGCATGACCTGCGGCGCGCTGGTCATCGGACCAGTTCGGCGTCCAGCGCTTGTGTTCCCGCCAGTTGGCGCGAAGGTCCTCGGGGTCCTTCCAGAACCCGACGCCCAGCCCGGCCGCGTATGCCGCACCCAGCGCGGTGGTTTCGGCCACCACCGGCTTGACCACGTCGACACCGAGTACGTCGGCCTGGATCTGCATGCACAGATCATTGGCGGTGATACCGCCATCGACCTTCAAAACCCCCAGGTGCACACCGGAATCGGCTTCCATGGCTTCTGCCACGTCACGACTCTGATAGCAGATCGCCTCCAGCGTGGCCCGGGCCAGATGCGCGTTGGTGTTGAAGCGAGACAGTCCGACGATCGCGCCGCGGGCATCCGAACGCCAGTACGGCGCAAATAAACCCGAGAAAGCCGGGACGAAGTACATCCCGCCGTTGTCGGAGACCTGGCGGGCCAGCGTCTCGACCTGCGTGGCGCCGCTGATGATGCCCAACTGATCACGCAACCACTGCACCGCCGAACCGGTGACCGCGATCGAACCCTCCAGCGCGTAGACCGGCTTGGCGTCACCGAACTGGTAGCACACCGTGGTCAACAGCCCGTTGTCGGAGCGCACGATCTGTTCTCCGGTGTTGAGCAGCAAGAAGTTTCCGGTGCCGTAGGTGTTCTTGGCCTCGCCCGCAGACAGGCACACCTGGCCGACCATCGCGCTCTGCTGATCTCCCAGGATTCCGGCGATCGGCACCTCACCGCGCAGCGGCCCGGTGCTCGCGGTGACCACGCGCCGGCGGCGCATCGAGGATGAGGTGATGCGCGGCAGCATCGTCCGCGGGATCGAGAACAGCGCCAGAAGCTCGTCGTCCCAGTCCAGGGTCTCCAGGTTCATCAGCATGGTCCGGCTGGCGTTGGTGACGTCGGTGAGGTGCACGCCACCGCGCGGGCCGCCGGTGAGGTTCCACAGCACCCAGCTATCGCAGGTGCCGAACAGGGCGTCGCCGCGCTCGGCGTCGGCGCGCACCCCGTCGACGTTGTCGAGGATCCACTGCAGCTTGCCGCCGGAGAAATAGGTGGCCGGCGGCAGGCCCGCCTTGCGCCGGATCACCTCACCGTGCCCGTCGCGCTCGAGGGCGGCGGCGATGGCGTCGGTGCGGGTGTCCTGCCAGACGATCGCGTTGTGGTACGGCTGGCCGGTCTTGCGGTTCCACACCACGGTGGTCTCCCGCTGGTTGGCGATGCCCAGCGCGGCCAGATCGGAGGCCTGCAGTTTCGCGGTGTTGAGCGCCGAGACCAGCACGGCCGCGGTGTGGTTCCACAGCTCGAACGGGTCATGCTCCACCCAGCCGGCCCGCGGGAGAATCTGCTCATGTTCCAGCTGATGACGGCCGACTTCGGTGCCGTCGTGGTCGAAGATGAGGCAACGGGTGCTGGTGGTTCCCTGGTCGATTGACGCGACGAAATCGGCCAAGTCTGACTCCTGTCCGTAACCGATGCGGCCTGCAGCGTTGCTGCAGGTCCATCATGTCCCACCCGATCCGTGCAGGACGCGCAACTGGATAGTTAGACATTCTTGTGAAGCCATCAGACAGCGTTTATGCGGTAGATCGCATATTTGCATGTGTCACCGGTACATCTCGTAATGGTGAACAAACGGTGTCGGCTGGTTGACCGGCCCGACGTGAATCGGAGGAGCTATGGACGTCGTTCTCGGCGTGGCTTTTGAGTCAAGCGCACCCGCCACCATCCACACCGTGCTGGTCGGCGGTACGAACGGCGACGGAATCATCCTCGACGAGCGCACCGTCGACGTGCCGGGCGACTCCGATTCTCTGGGTGCCGATTTCGCGGCCGTCGATGCCGCGATCGCGGCCATCCTGCAGGCCCGCGACGACGCCGGCACCGCTGGGCACCACGTGGTGTCGACCGGGGTGACCGTGACCGACCCGATCGACGCCGATGCGCTGGCGTCGAGACTGGCGGCAAGCGGTCTCGGTGACCTCAGCGATATCGCGTTCATCTCACCGTCGTTGGCGGCGGCGAGCCTGGCCTGCAAGATGGGCCGGGCCACCAGCTGCGACACCATCGGGCTGCTGTCGGTGGACATGGCCGACGTGACGCTGGCCATGGTCGACTGCGGCGACGGCTCCGTCACCCGGATCTTCCGCCAGCCGCTGCACGACGGCGACGCCACCGCTGCGGTGGACGCCGTCGCCGCGCGGCTGGGCGCCGACCAGACAAGCCCGGGCGACCTCGTTCTGGTCTGCACCGGCGTGGACGCCGCCGCCGCGATCAGGCCGCGGCTGGAGGCGTCGGTCCCGCAGGTGGTGAGCGCTCCGCGCGACCCCCAGGCGGCGCTGGCCCACGGCGCGGCGCTGGCCACCGCCCGGCTGACCGAAGCCGCCCAGTCGTCGACGGCGGCCCTGGCCTACACCCAGGAGGCCGACTCCGGCGCGTTCACTCCCGGGTATTACGACATCCCCGGCGCGGGGGCCGACGACCTGGCCTACAGCGCCGTTCCTGACGAGCAGGACGACGCGGCCACCGAGATCTTGTTCACCATGCCCCAGCCGGCTCGGCGCCCGCTGCTGGTGGCGGGTGCGGTGCTGGCATCGACGGCGTTTGCCGCGGCGTCGGCGCTGATGGTCTCGTTGGCCCTGGACATCACTCCCAACCTGATCTCGCTGCGGCCAGATTTCGGCCGGGCCCTTGCCCTTCCGTTCTCGGCACCGAGCCTGCAGGTTCCGGCCGGGCAGCCTGACGCCCAAGCGCACCCGCTGCTGGGTCAAACCCCGACCGATTCGCTGCCGCCGGTGAACCTCCCGCCGGTTGCCATGCCGCCGGGGCTCAACCTGCCGGCGCCGGCACCACTGGACGTCCCGGCGGCGCCGGACATGCGGGCGTCGCTGCCCGCCGCCGTGCCGGTTGCCGCACCGGTACTCGCCCCGGCACCGGTGGTCGGACCGCAGTTGCCGTCGCTGCTTCCCGCGCTGCGTCCGCACCCGATTCACCAGACCGGCAGCCTGCCGGATCTGTCGTTCTTACTGAGGATTCCGGCAACCAAGCCCGCCCCGCCCGCCACGATGCCCCATTCGCCGGTGGTCAAGCCCCAGCCCCCGGTCGAGGTTCCGACACCGCCGGTGGTCAAGCCCCAGCCCCCCGTCGAGGTTCCGACACCGCCGGTGGTCAAGCCCCAGCCTCCCGTGGTCAAGCCGATACCGCCGGTGGTCAAGCCCCAGCCCCCGATCGTGGTTCCGACACCACCGGCGATCAAGCCTCAACCCCCCGTGGTCAAGCCGATCCCACCGGTGATCAAGCCACTGCCCCCCGTGGTTAAACCGGCTCCGCCGGTGGTCAAGCCCGATCTGCCCGTGGTCAACCCGACTCCGCCGGTGGTCAAGCCCGATCTGCCGGCGTTCAACCCGAGCCCACCGGTGGTGAAGCTCCCTGACCCGCCGGCCGTCAACCCCAGCCCGGGTATTCAGCTGCCGAATCTGCCTATCCAGCTGCCGAATTCCGGTCCGCCGGCCGGGCTTCCCGCACCCCAGGCACCCGTGATGCCCGCACCCAAGGCGCCAGCATTGCCCGCCATGCCTTCACTGCCCGCATTCCAGGCACCCAAGGCGCCGGCCATGCCGGCCGCGCCGGCCATGCCCGCACTGCCTTCGATGCCCGCTCCCAGTGCTCCGTCGATGCCCAAGTTCGGCGGCGGAGGGCTGTTCGGCGGCGGGGGCAACCCGGGCGGAGGGCTCTTCGGCGGGGGCAACCCGGGCGGCGGCCTCTTCGGCGGCGGCAACCCGGGCGGCGGCCTCTTCGGCGGCGGCAACCACGGCGGCGGCCTCTTCGGCGGCGGTGGCGGCCTGTTTGGTGGCGGCGGCGGTGGCGGCCTGTTCGGCGGTGGCGGAGGCGGCGGCCTGTTCGGCAAGTGATCCGGTCCCACACCAGTGGCGTAGGTTGGCGACCATGGCCTCAGAGTTGATGGATTGGGACAGCATCTACCGCGGGGAGGGAGCCTTCGAGGGGCCGCCCCCGTGGAATCTCGGTGAGCCGCAGCCGGAGTTGGCGGCGCTGATCGCGGCCGGCAAGGTCGGCGGCGAGGTGCTCGACGCCGGTTGTGGCGTAGCCGAACTGTCGCTGACCCTGGCTGCGCAGGGGATCACGGTGGTCGGCTTGGACCTGAGCCCCACGGCCGTCGCCGCAGCCACACAGGCCGCCCAGGATCGCGGACTGAGCACCGCGACCTTCTATCAGGCCGACATCACCTCGTTCGACGACTACCCACCTGGTTCCGAGGGCCGATTCACCACGATCGTCGACTCGACTCTGTTCCACTCACTGCCGGTCGAGGGCCGCGGCGGCTACCTGCGGTCGGTGCACAAGGCTGCGGCCTCGGGAGCGTCGTACTACATGCTGGTATTCGCCAAGGGCGCGTTCCCACCCGAGGGCGACGGTATGCCGAATCCGGTTGACGAAGAAGAACTTCGGGTCGCGGTCGGCCGGTACTGGACGATCGACGAGGTCCGCCCGGCGTTCAGCCACGCGCGGATGCCGACGATGGCGGACTCGCCGGAACAGCCACTGCCGTTCGACCTCGATGAGCAGGGGCGTACCAAACTGCCGGCTTTCCTGTTGACCGCACATAAGCCGTAGGTCGCGGCGGCGGCTTGTTGCGTTCGGCGATGCGCTCACTTCACTGCGAGTGACAAGCCGAAATCGCCTGCCGGGTCGGTCCACCATCGCCGGCGATGCAGTCCGGCGGCGGCCAATTCCTCGACCACCTGCTCGGCCCGGAACTTGCAGGACACCTCGGTCAGCATCTTCTCGCCGTCGGCGAAGTCGACGGTCATGCCCAGTTCGCCGATGACGACGTGCTGATCGCCCCGCGCCCGCAGCCACATCTCCATGCGCTGCTCGCCGGCGTTCCAGCGCGCGACGTGAGTGAATGCGTCCGGGTCGAAGTCGGCATCGAGCTCACGGTTCACCACCGCGAGTACGTTGCGGTTGAATGCCGCCGTCACCCCCGCTGCGTCGTCGTAAGCGCGCACCAGTCGCCCGGCGTCCTTGACCAGATCGGTGCCCAGCAACAGGTGATCGCCGTCGCGCATCACAGCGGCCAGCGCCGCCAGGAACGCCGCCCGCGGCGCGGCGGTCAGGTTGCCGATCGTGGAGCCCAGGAAAACAAACAGTCGCCTTCCGCCAGAGGGGATTTCGGCCAGGTGGTGCTCGAAATCACCGCAGACGGCTTGCACCTGCACCCCGGGATAGTCGCGGGAGATCGCCGCCCCCGCCGTCTCCAGCACCCCGGCGTCGACATCGAACGGGATGAACCGACGCAGCGTTCCGGCGTCACGCAGTGCGTTCAGCAGCATCCGGGTCTTGGCCGAGGTACCGCTGCCCAACTCGACCAGGGTGTCCGCACCCGACAGCGACGCCACCTCCCCGGAGTGGGCGCGCAGGATGTCCGCTTCGGTGCGGGTGGGATAGTACTCGGGCAGTCGGGTGATCTGATCGAACAGTTCGCTGCCGACGTCATCGTAGAACCATTTGGGGGGTAACGCCTTCGGTTGTTGACGCAGGCCGTGGAGCACGTCGGCACGCAAGGCGCTCAACGCGGCGTCGGCGGCCAGATGATTGGCTATTGAGACGCTCATCGGACCCGGTCCAGCGCGCTGACGCGGACCTCGCCGCCGTGTACATCCACCAGGTGCCGGTCGGGGATGTCGACCCAGCGCGGGTCATCGTCGTAGGGTTCACTGGCCAGCACCACTCCGTCTGCTCCGTGCAGCATAGACAAGGTGTCCCCCCAGGTCGTTGCCAACAGCCGGGAGCCGTTGGCGGCCAGTACGTTCAGGCGCGCAGCGGGATCCGCGGCACCGATCTCGACAACCGTCTCGCCCAGCGATTCCGCGCCGCGGGCGAAGACAGACGCGGCCAGTATCGCGCTGTCACAGACGGATTCCGCTCCGGCGCAGGTGGGCAAGACCGCGGTGTTCACCACTCCGTTGTGGGACAACAGCCAAGCACCGTCGGTGAAGGGCGCCGTCGCCGATGCCTCGATCGGCATGCCGACGGTAGCCGAGCGCACCGCGGCCACCACGCAGTGACTGCTCAGCACCGGCGCCACCGAGGCGAAAGACGAATCACCCCACAACGGGCCAGCACTGCGCCACCGCCGCGGCGGGTCACCCCCAAAATCGTCGAAAAACCCTGCGCCCCAACCGTCGGCGTTGATCAGCCCGTGCCGCTGACGGCGCGGCGCATAGGACTGCACCAAGAGACCGTTTGGTGGCTCCAATATCAACGCGGCCAAAGACCGCGGCGCGCCCAACCAGGCCAGGTGCCGGCACATCAGACGTCCCAGGCCAATCGGACACCGGCGAATATCTGCCGCCGGTAGGGGTGGTCCCAATTACGGAAGCTGGGCCGCAGGATCTCGCCCGCGACCGCCCACGATCCGCCGCGCAGCACCCGGTAGTCGCCGCCGAAGAACGGCTCCGAATACCGTTGGTAGATCATCGGGGCAAAACCCGGCCACGGCCGCAAGGGCGAACTCGTCCACTCCCAGACGTCGCCGAGCATCTGCTCGACGCGAAAGGCCGACGCCCCGGCCGGGTAGGCCCCCACCGGCGCCGGACGCAGCGCGGCACCACCGAGATTCGCCAACTCGGCAGTAGGTTCGCGACCGCCCCAGGGGTAGCGGCGACGCAGGCCGGTCGCTGGATCCCAGGCACAGGCCTTCTCCCATTCGATCTCGGTGGGTAACCGCGCGCCCGCCCAGCGTGCGTAGGCCTGCGCCTCGAAGTAGCTGATGTGCTGGACCGGCTCGTCGTCGAGCAGGTCTTCGTTGCGGCCGAACCGGATTCGCGACGTGTGGTCAGGATTCCAGAACTGGGGCGCACTGAGCCCGGCCGCCACCGCGTGTTCCCAGCCGCGTTCGGTCCACCACGCCGGCTGCCGGTAGCCGCCGTCGTCGATGAACTCCCGCCACTCGCGGTTGGTCACCGGTACCCGGCCGATCCGGAACGCCGGCACGTCGACGCGATGCGCGGGCCGTTCGTTGTCCAGCGCGTAAGGCTCATCGGTCACATCGACGCCGAGCACGAATTCGCCTCCCGGCACCAGCGCCGAGGTGCCGGCCAGGCCGGGCCGCCCTGCGGGCAGCGACGTACCCCGGCCGAGCAGCGGCGCACCGGTGCGCAGGTTGAGTGCCTGCAGCATGGTCTCGTCATGCTGGTGTTCGTGGCTGAGCACCAGCGCATGCTCGAAGCCGGCCTCATCTGGCAGCCCTTCCAGCGCATCAAATACCTTGGATCGGACTGTGGCGCAATACTTCCGGGCCTCATCGGGCGCCAACAGCGGCAGGCTGACGCGGCTGGCCCGCGAGTGGGTGAATGCGTCGTAGAGGCCCTCGACGTCCGCCGGCAACAACCCCGGACGCGCCGGGTTCCCGCCCCGCAGCAGCCACAGTTCCTCCTGCTGACCGATGTGCGCCAGGTCCCACACCAGCGGGCTCATCAGCGGGTCGTACTGGCGGTGCAGCTCCGCGTCGTCGAAGTCGACCAGGGCCAGCGTGCGGTCCCGGGCCCGGGTCAACGCGCGCGCCAGCGTCTCGGCGGTGCTCACCAATGCCTCCGCGCCAGCCGGGCCACCGTCTCAGCGACGCCGGTGGCGACCACCTCCTCGGACACCTCGTCGGCCGGGCACCGGCCCCGCTCGACCATCGCGACCAGCCGGGCCATTCTGTCCCGCAACGACGCCGGGGCCCGATCTGCCACCAGACCCAGGCACCGCCGGGCGGCCGTGTGTAGGCGCGGGTCGGCCAGGCCGATCCGGGCGGCCATATCCCAGGCGGTCGCAACGGATTCGACGGCCTCGGCGGCACCATCGGCCGCCGCCGGATCGTCGAGCAGGGTCGCCAGGGTGTACACGATCGCCGGCCACAGCGTGTCGTCCACGCTGTCGAGGTAGCGGATCTCCAGCCAGCCGCGCGGGCGCACCGGCGGGAACAGCGTGGTCAGGTGGTAGTCGAGGTCGTCGACATCGGCGCGACGCCCGCCCAACAGCACCCGCCCGTCAGCCCAGTCCGCGAACGGCACGTAGCGGGTGACGGGAATGGCCTCCGGGGCGTGCACCAGCATGACCGGCGCCTTCAACGTATACCGCGCCCAGTCGGCTGCCGGGTCGGTGCCGTCCAGGCCCAGCACCGGGCCGCAGCGCGCCGAGTCCAGCCTGCTCCACACCCGCTGGCGGGTGGAGCGCCAGCCGGAGAACTCACCGCCCAGCATCGGCGAGTTCGCCGTGATCGCGACCATCGTCGGGCCGAGCGCGTGCGCCAGTCGCACCCGGTCCGCCCAGCCCGATCGTGGACCGGCATCCACGTTGAGCTGAACCGACGCCGTCGCCGTCATCATCGCCGCGCCTGCGGTACCGGTATGGCTGGCGGCGAAGAACCGCTCCATGGCCGCGTAGCGCTCACCGGGGTTGATCCGCTGCGTGGGCCGCAACGGGTCAGCGCCGAGGGCAACCAGGCCCAGGCCCGCGGCGGCGAACGCCGAACGCAGCACCGCCTGGTCGGCGGCCATCGCCTCGATGGCGGCCGCCGCACCGGCCAGCGGCGGACTGGACAACTCCACCGCCCCGCCGGGTTCGACGGTGACCGCGCTGCCGCCGGGCAGCGCCGGCAGCGACTGCAGCACCCGGCTGATCTCGGCCCAGCCGGGACGCCGGTACGGGTCCGCCGGGTCGAAGCAGTGCGCCTCGATCTCCAGGCCCACCCGGCCCAGCGGCGCATCAGTAAGACACCGCTCGGCGAGGTAGTCCGCGGCCTCGGCGGCGGACAGTTCCACGAGGCAGGCCTGATCGGAGCGACCCAGTCGCATCTGCCCGACGCTACCGGAGGCCGCCGACAACCGGGCCGGCGATTACTGGCCCAGGGTGTTCTGCATCGCCCCGGCCAGCACATTCACCGCTGGACCGGCGTTTCCGGACTGGCAGACCTTGGCCTGCAACAGCACATTGGACCGCAACCGGGTCTGGTTGAAGCAGCGCCGGTCGGTGTCGGCTTCCTGCTTGACCCAGGCCGCATCGGCAGCCGCAGCAGGCCCACCGTCGAACGTCCAGACCTGGGTGATGCCGTTGTCCAGGTGCATGGCGGTGGTGCGGCCCGAGCAGCCCACGGTCCGGTCGGTGATCCGGTGGAACGCCCGGCCGGCGGCCGCCTCGGTGGCGAACACCCCCACCGCCTGTTTGACGAAGTGGCTCTGGTCGGTGGCCGAGGTCTGGGCCACCGCGCTGTTGAACGACGCCAGGTCGGGGTCGTTGAAGACTTCGGGCAGGCCGATGTCGGCCCAGTTGTTGCAGACCGGGTCGTCGACGCCGAACGACTGAACGGGCACGCCGGACACGGACTCCCACCCCATCGGGGCGCCGACGATATTGCCGACCGATCCCTTGGCCAACACCGCGTAGGACACCACGCCCGGATCCGACGGGCGCGCGGAAGCGACCACCGGCATCGCCAGCCCCAGGCAGCCCGCCATCAGCATCAGCGCGAACCGCACGCTAGACCTTCGCTACGACGGTGAAGTCCACGTTGCCGCGGGTGGCCCGCGAATACGGGCACACCTCGTGGGCCTCGGCCATCAGGTCGTCGGCAACGGCCTGCGACAGCCCCGGCAGGTGACCGGTGATGGTGCCGGTGAGACCGAACTGCTCGGTGGCCAGGTCCTTACCCAGGGCGGCCTCGACCGTCACGTTCGTGGCGTCGTCGAGCATGACGGCCGAGCGGCGCGCCACCAGTCGCAGCGCGCCGAGGAAGCAGGCGGCGTAGCCCGCGGAGAACAACTCCTCGGGGTTTGTGCCGTCACCCGTGCCACCCAGCTCGCGCGGCGGGCGGGTGTCCAGGTCGATGCGACCGGATGCCGAACGGACGTGGCCGTCCCGGCCGCCACCGGTCGCGGTGGAATCGGCGGCGAAGACGACTTTGATGGTCATGGGTCGATCATGCCAGGCCGGCAAGCTGCCCGTCAGGCAAGATTGGCCCGCACTCCGTCCTCCACGGCACGGCCGAGATCCTTGTCGACGCTGTGCCAGTAGGCGAACACCCGGGACAGCACCGGCTCGGTGACGCCGGCAGAGACGTGGCCGATGATGTTGTCGGCCAGACGTTTCCGCTGATCGGCGTCGAGGACGTCACGAACCAGGGTTCCGGCCTGGCCGAAGTCGTCGTCGGCTTCACGCAGGGTGTAGGCGGCGCGGACCATGTCCCCGTCGGTGTGCCAGCGGACCTCGGCGGCGCGGGCCGGGTCGGCTTTGGGGCCGCCCATCGAGTTCGGCGCGTACACCGGGTCGCTCGCCGGCCGGAACCGCATGGCGCCGTCCTTGGAATAGCTGTGCACGTCGACTTTGGGCGCGTTGACCGGCAGTTGGCTGTAGTTCGTCCCGATCCGGGCCCGGTGTGCGTCGGCGTAGGAGAATCCGCGCGCCAGCAGCATCTTGTCCGGGCTCAACCCGGTCCCGGGCACCATGTTGTTGGGCTGGAACGCGGCCTGCTCGATCTCGCTGTGATAGTCGCTGACGTTGCGGTCCAGCCTCAGCGTGCCGACATCGATCAGCGGGTAGTCGGCGTGCGGCCACACTTTGGTGAGGTCGAACGGGTTGTACCGGTAGGTCTTCGCCTCCTCGAACGGCATGATCTGCATCTTGAGCGTCCAGCTCGGAAATTCGCCGCGCTCGATCGCCTCATACAGGTCCCGCTGGTGGTAGTCGCCGTCGGTGCCGGCCAGCCGGTCGGCCTCGGCCTGGGTGAGGAACTCGACGCCCTGGTCACTGATGAAGTGGTACTTGACCCAGAAGATCTCACCGGCGGCGTTGATCCAGCTGTAGGTATGACTGGAGTAGCCGTTCATATGACGCCAGCTCTTCGGAATGCCCCGATCCCCCATCAACCAGGTGACCTGGTGCGCCGACTCCGGCGTGAGACTCCAGAAGTCCCACTGCATGTTGTTGTCACGCAGGTTGCTGGCCGCGCGGCGCTTCTGGGAGCGGATGAAGTGCTGGAACTTCAGCGGGTCACGCATGAAGAAGACCGGGGTGTTGTTCCCGACCATGTCGAAGTTGCCCTCGGAGGTGTAGAACTTCGTCGCGAAGCCGCGAGGGTCTCGCCAGGTGTCCGGACTGCCCCGCTCACCCGCGACGGTCGAGAACCGCGTCAGAGTCTCGGTCTTGACGCCCGGCTGGAATACCGCCGCCCTGGTGTAGGCGCTGACATCCGCGGTGACCTCGAAGTGCCCGAATGCGCCGCCGCCCTTGGCATGCGGCTGACGTTCCGGGGTGCGCTCCCGGTTGAACATCGCCATCTGCTCGATCAGGTAGTGGTCCTGCAGCAGGATGGGCCCATCGGGGCCGACCGTCAGCGATTCGCCATCGCTGGGTGCGGGAATGCCGAAATCGGTGGTGGTGTGGCGTTCAGACATCCGGGCCTCCTAGCGGTGCGGCGGGGACGGGGGCGGTCCGCCCGGGCCACCCGGGCCGTTGCCGGGTCCGGCAGGCCGGAAGCCC
This sequence comes from [Mycobacterium] zoologicum, assembly GCF_020172665.1. Lineage (GTDB taxonomy): Bacteria > Actinomycetota > Actinomycetes > Mycobacteriales > Mycobacteriaceae > Mycobacterium > Mycobacterium zoologicum. The sequence continues at coordinate 4,100,902 of NZ_CP083985.1, forward strand.
GGCCAGCCCGGACCGGAATCGGGCGCCATCGGCGACGGACCGCCATGCATCATGCATGGCCCATGGGGGTTTCCGCGCCCACCACCGTCGCTGAGATACGCACCGGTGCAGAAGATCACCGCGCCGACGAAAACGGTGCCGGCGACGATCACGACCCACGCCGCGGCCTGGTAGAGCCGGTTCGGTTTGGCCGGTGGTGGTGGAGGAGCAGGAACAGTGGGGGCTGGTGACTCGCTCATATCGTCCCATCATGCCCCACAACGACGCCGGCCGCCGCCCTTCTCCGAGGGCGGCGGCCTGGTGCCGGCGGCCGGAACGGGGTCAGCGGCCGGGGGTGCGCGCCGGGGGCTGGGTGATCGAAGGCGGCACCTCGTCGGGACCGGGACCGTCCGGCCAGCCCGGGCCGTCCGGACCGCCGCGCATCATCGGGCCCGGACCGTGGTGATGACCCGGGTGGAACATCGCGCCGTGATGGGGTCCGTGATGTCCGTGGTGGCAGTGGCCGCGCATTCCGCCGCTGGCCCAGACGCCGGCGACGAACACCGACGACACGATGAAGACGGCGCCGGCGACGATCGCGACCCAGGCGGTGAGCCGGTAGAGCCAGTACGGCTTGGGCTCGCCCATCGGTGCGGTGACTGTGGTTTCAGGTGTTTCGCTCATGGTTGACATCCTGCGGGGCGAAACACCGGGCGTCGCTAGGTGTTGACTATGCGTCAGCTATGAGCGTGCGGCCTGATCAGGGGCTGACGCCGGACGCTCCCACCCCGGTGGCGCCGTTGCCGCCCGGGGCGCCGTCACCGCCGATGCCCAGGTTGCCGCCCTCACCCCCGTTGCCGCCGTTGCCCCCGGCGCCGGTGGGGTTGTCCGCACCGCGACCGCCGTTGCCGCCGTTGCCGCCGGGCCCGTACGGGGGGTTTCCCTGGGCGCCGTCGGCTGCGGTGACGGTGCCGTCGCCGTTGGCACCGGCCTTACCACCGGCGCCCCCGAGGCTGGATTCGCCGCCGTCGCCGCCGTCCCCACCGGCACCCGAAGCACCGCCCGAGCCGGCCGCACCCACCACACCGGCTGCGCCGTCGCCGCCGTTGCCGCCCAGCGCCCCGTCGCCGCCGGTACCGCCCGCACCCCCGGCACCGCCGGCACCCAGCGCTGTGCCGCCGGCGCCGCCTCGACCCCCGTTGCCCCCGGTCCCGGCTGCCCGCGCATCGGTGCCATTGTCGCCCGCCCCGTCAGCGATCCCCGAGACTCCGTTCGCGCCATTGGTTCCCGCCTCGGCATCGGCCCCGTCGCCTCCGTCACCTGCTGCGCCGCCGTTGCCGTAGGTGCCGCCGTTTCCGCCGTTTCCGCCTGCTCCCCCATCGGTTCCGGGCGGGGCAGCCGGGTCGGCGGACGCGTCGTAGCCATGCCCGCCGGTGCCGCCGTTGCCGACCGGACCTACCGGAACGCCACCGGCCTGGCCGCCGGCCCCGGAAGTGCCGGTCCCGGGCGCACCGCCGACGCCCGCCGCGCCACCGGCACCGCCGGCGCCCGCTGCCGTGTCACCGCCGTCTCCGCCCGCGCCTCCGGTCGGGTGGGCGGCGTCGCCGCTGCCACCGTCACCGCCGTCGCCGGGTGTACCGCCGGTGCCGCCGGTACCACCGGCGCCGCCAGTGCCGTTCACGCCGGCGCCGCCCGTCCCGCCGGCGGCCACCCCGCCGCCGGCGCCGCCCGCTCCGCCGGTGCCGCCCCGACCGCCGCTGCCGGCGTTGCCACCGTCCTGGCCTCGCCCGCCGGGGGCGGTGGTGTTCGCGCCGTCTGCGCCGGCCCCGCCGTTGCCGCCGGTTCCGCCGACGCCGCCCGTCCCGCCGGTGCCACCGTTGCCGGCGATCGACCCGCCCAGGCCCCCGGCCCCGCCGGCGCCGCCGGTGGCGCCGATCGAGCCGGTCTGCCCGGCCCCGCCCACACCGGTGGCGGGGCCGCCGTCAGATCCCGGTCCGCCGCTGCCACCGGTTCCGCCGTTGCCGCCGTTGCCGTGGTCGCCGCCGTTGCCGCCTGCGCCGCCGGACCCACCGACGGTGTTCACGGTGGTGGAGTTGTAGCCGGTGCCGCCATCGCCGCCGTTGCCGCCGACAGGTGAGGCGCCGTGCGCGCCGTCCGTGCCGTCGGCTCCGGACCCGGCCCTCCCGCCGGAGCCGGCCGCGCCACCGCCCCCACCGTCACCGGCCGCGCCGGAATCCCCACCGTTCCCGCCGGTTCCGCCGGTCGGAGTCGTCGCATCACCGGCGGCGCCGGTGCCACCGTCGCCGCCTGATCCGGCCTTGCCGCCGGCACCCCCGGCACCCCCGTCACCGTTGGCGCCGGGCGCACCGAACAACCACCCGTCTGCTCCGCCAGCACCGCCCCGGCCACCCTTCGCGCCGGCCCCTCCGTCGCCGCCTGATCCGCCGTTCCCGCCCACGCCGGCGTCGACGCCGATCTGCCCAGCTATTCCGGCGCCTCCGGTGCCGCCGGTACCCCCGTCGCCGCCCAGACCGCCCCTGCCGCCGGTTCCGCCGGACCCGAAGGTGATGCCGCCGTTGCCGCCGGCACCGCCGTTGCCCGCTACGCCGCCGGCGGTGCCGTCCCCGCCGATGCCGCCCGCCGCCAGGGCCGCATCACCGGCGGTGCCGGTCGCGCCGTTTCCGCCACGCCCGCCGTTGCCGCCGTTGCCGGCCCCGCCCATGGCGAGCCAGTCCTGCAGGGGATTGCTGGAGCTGCTGCCGCCGTCACCGCCGTTACCGCCGGCTCCGCCGTTGAAGGTGAGGATGCCGTTGCCTCCGGCACCACCATCGCCGCCGTTGCCCCACATCTCGCCGCCGAAGCCGCCCTTGCCGCCGTCCGCGCCCGGGCCGCCGTCGCCGCCGTTGCCGCCGTTGCCGATCCCACCGGTGCCGCCGCCGTTGCCACCGGCCACGCCGGGGATGTCGGAGTTCCACCCGTTGCCGCCGTCGCCGAAGATCAGGCCACCCATCTCGCCGTCGGGGTTGCTCGCCGACGTGCCGTCGGCGCCGTCGCAGATCAGGCCGCAGCCACTGGTGAGCGCGAGCGCGGTCACCCAGGAAAACCACTCGTTGATCTGGTCGTTGACCTGCGAACCGAACGGGCTGTGGATCCAGTCTTCGAGCACGGCATGCACCGGCAGGTAGATGTAGGTCTGCCAGGCCTCGGCGAACCAGCCACCGAACGCCGACGCCGGGCCGGGCTCCGCTGCGGCGCTGAAATAGTCCGGCATCCAGTCGAACTCGTCGGCGCGGGCCGGCGCGGTGACGACCGGGGACACCGCTTGAGCCATGCCGAACGCCAGGAACGCGCTCACCCCGGGCAGCCCACCCCGGCGCTTGCCGATGCGCTGCCTAACGGCCATCTCCGATGCCCCTCGCGTCTGGTCCGCCCGAGTTGGGGTGTGCCGCCGTCCTGTCCTTGCCGTTCCTCGCCGTTCCCTGCCGTCCAGAACCACTTCCGCAGCGCGGTATGTGCTTCTTGCCTGCCGCTCAGCGTACGTACCGGCGGAGCGGAATCCACCAAAATGCACCGACAGGGTTAAACGCGCAGTTCAGGAGAATGAGACACCAGGCGATACAAGCCCAGCCGGCACCCGCGACCAGCCGGAGGGCCCCGGAGATTCTAGGGAGACCCTGTATCGCAGCCGTGTGTTTCTGTTCAGCTGAGCGACCAGGGCTTGTACGGGTTGACCGCGAACTGGATCACCCGGTAGGGAGCGCGGTCCCGTGGCTGGGTGTTCCACTGACTGACGAACACTCGCAGTTCGTCGAGGGTGGATCCGGGTGAGATGTAGCCGCCGTAGGGCTGGGCCAGCCGGTTGTCATACGGCGACGGCAGGGCCTCCACGGGCTCCGGGGGGTCGGGCCATTCGGCGTGCTGCACCACCGTGGTCACCGGCGCGGTGCCCAGGCCGGTCGGCTCGTAGGCCACCCGCACCTCCATGTTGCCGGTGGTGCCGTTGAAGTAGGACAGCACCGGTTTGCCGTCGACCTGGCGCAGGCTGAGCTCGCCGATCTGGTCGTTCCACAGCGGTGTGGGCTTGTGTCCCCAACCCGCTCCGGCCGCCCAGCCCTGCCAGGCCGACCGGTCGGTGAACTTGGCCGGGGTGACCCGGTAGAGCGTCACCGGGGAGCTGCGGTCGAAGTTGTTGGTGACCAGGTACACCCAGCCGGTGACCGAGTCCGGCGTCGGGATCGGATCGTAGTAGCCGCTGATCTGGGACTGACCGGAGTCCTGGTAGGACGCCGCCCGGACCGACCCCGGAACTGTCTGCCAACCCGGTTGTGCCGCATCGGCTTTCACTAGACGCGATGCCTGGGGCACCAGCATCTTGGCGGTGGTGACCATCAGATAGTTGGTCCGGTTGATCGAGACGATCCCGGCCGGCAGCTGCGTACAGCCGGCCGGTGCCGGGTCGGCCAGCAACGGCTTGTCCACCCCGAGCACCCCGGTGTAGCGCACCCCGTCGGAGTCGTCGACCGAGTCCAAGTCGACCCGCAACGCGATCGGCGAATACCAGCCGCCGTATCCGACGCCCTGGCCGGCGAAGCTGTCCCCGCAGATCTGCAGGACCGCGCTGGGGAATTCCATGAACTCGCACAGATCGGTGGCACCGATACCGTAATCGCCGGTGAGCGTTCCGGTTCCGGCACTGGGCCCGATCCGGACCACCTGACCTTCGGCCAGCGGCCACAGCACCGGACGAGGGATGGGCGCGGGCGGGTCGGCGTGCACCGTCCAGGCCGGGGTCAGCAGCAGCGCCGAGGCAGCCAACAACCGGCGCAGGCTCACCCGCGGATCATCCCGCAGCCAGCAGCTCGGCGATCTGAATCGTGTTGAGCGCGGCGCCCTTACGCAGGTTGTCCCCGGAGACGAACAGCGCGAGGCCGCGCCCGTCCGGGGCCCCGGGGTCGACCCGGATCCGGCCCACCAGGGAGTCGTCGGCGCCGGCGGCGGCCAGCGGGGTGGGCACGTCGACCAGGGTCACTCCCGGTGCGCCACGCAGCAACTCGGTGGCGCGCTCCGGTGAGAGGGGCCGGGCGAATTCGGCGTTGATCGACAGCGAGTGGCCGGTGAACACCGGCACCCGAACACAGGTGCCACTCACCAAAAGCTCTGGTACGCCGAGGATCTTGCGGCTCTCATACCGCAGCTTCTGGTCTTCGTCGGTCTCGCCGGAGCCGTCGTCGACCAGTGAACCGGCCAGCGCCACCACGTTGAAGGCGATCGGCGCGACGTATTTGTTGGGCGCCGGAAAATCGACTGCTGAACCGGAGTGCACCAGTCCTTCGGCGCCGTCGGAGACCGCCCGCACCTGCTCGGCCAGCTCCTGCACACCGGCCAGCCCGCTGCCGGACACCGCCTGGTAGGTCGAGACGATCAGCCTGGTCAGGCCGGCCTCGTCGTGCAGCGGCTTGAGCACCGGCATCGCGGCCATGGTGGTGCAGTTCGGGTTGGCGATGATCCCCTTGGGCAACTTGGTATTCCGCACATCGCGATCGAAGTTGACCTCCGAGACCACCAGTGGCACGTCCGGGTCTTTGCGCCACGCCGAGGAGTTGTCGATCACAGTGGCACCGGCGGCGGCGAACCGCGGTGCCTGCACCTTCGACATGGTCGCGCCCGCGGAGAACAGCGCGATGTCCAGGCCGGCCGGGTCGGCGGTCTCGGCGTCCTCGACCTCGATCTCGGCGCCGCGGAACGGCAATTTGCGCCCGGCCGATCGCGACGAGGCGAAGAACCGTATCTCGTCCGCGGGGAAGTCACGCTCTTCGAGCAGGGTGCGCATCACCTGGCCGACCTGGCCGGTGGCACCGATTACGCCGATGGAAACCATGTCAGCGCCCCGTCCCGCCGTATACGGTGGCTTCCTCGTCGCTGCCGAGGTTGAACGCCTCGTGCAGGGAGCGCACCGCCTTGTCCAGGTCGGTTTCGTGCACCAGCACCGAGATCCGGATCTCCGAGGTGGAGATCAGGTCGATGTTGACGCCGTTGTCGGCCAGCGTCTCGCAGAAGGTGGCCGTGACACCGGGGTGGCTGCGCATCCCGGCACCGATCAGCGACACCTTGCCGACCTTGTCGTCGTAGAGGACCTCGGTGAATCCGATCTCGCCCTTCAGCGACTCGAGCTTGGCCACCGCGGCGGGCCCGCTGTCGTGCGGGCAGGTGAAGGTGATGTCGGTCTTGCCGCCCTCGACCTTGGAGACGTTCTGCAACACCATGTCGATGTTGATGTCGGCGTCGGCGACCGCCCGGAAGATCTTGGCCGCGTAGCCGGGCAGGTCGGGGATGCCGACCACGGTCACCTTGGCTTCACTCTTGTCGTGGGCGACTCCGGTCAGGAGGGCGTCTTCCATGGGGATGTCCTTGATCGATCCGGAAACGATGGTGCCGGGCTTGTCCGAGTACGACGACCGGACGTGAATGGGCAGGTGGTAGCGGCGGGCGTACTCCACGCAGCGCAGCATCAGCACCTTGGCGCCGCACGCGGCCAGCTCGAGCATCTCCTCGAAGGACACGGTGTCCAGCTTGCGGGCATTGGGCACGATGCGCGGGTCGGCACTGTAGATGCCGTCGACGTCGGTGTAGATCTCGCAGACGTCGGCGTTCAGCGCCGCGGCCAGCGCCACCGCGGTGGTGTCGGAGCCGCCACGGCCCAGCGTGGTGACGTCCTTGGTGTCCTGACTGACGCCCTGGAAGCCGGCCACCAGCACCACCTGGTCCTCGCCGAGCGCGGCCTGCAGCCGGCCCGGGGTGACGTCGATGATCTTGGCCTTGCCGTGCACGCCGGTGGTGATCACCCCGGCCTGCGACCCGGTGAACGAGCGGGCCTGACAGCCCAGCTCCTCGACGGCCATCGCCACCAGGGCGTTCGAGATCCGCTCCCCGGCCGTGAGCAGCATGTCCAGCTCGCGGGCCGGCGGGGACGAGCAGACCTGTTGAGCCAGGTCCAGCAGGTCATCGGTGGTGTCGCCCATCGCCGAGCAGACCACGACGACGTCGTCGCCGGCCTTCTTGGACTCGACGATGCGCTCGGCGACGCGGCGGACCCGCTCGGCGTCAGCTACCGAGGATCCGCCGTATTTCTGCACGACGAGCGCCACTTTTCGTCCCTTCCGTGGGTGGGCCCGTCCCAGGATAGGGGAAGCTGCTGGGAGGGCGTAAACTGCACGATGTGCAGCGGGTGCTCCTTCTCGGACGCCGCGGCGGGGCCTGATCCAGACCGGCCTCCCGTCGCGGGTGTTCGCGATGCGCCGGTCTGAAGTCCATCCGAGAACCCCGGAGCAATCACCGTGACCAGTAATTCCCCTGACGCATTCCGCTCGGGCCGCGGCATCACCAAGCCCGCCGGCCCACCCAACCCCGACCAGCCCGTCTGGAACCCCCAGCGCGGCTCGGCCATGCCCGTCAACCGCTACCGCAGCTTCGCCGAAGAGGTGGAGCCCGTCACCGTCAAAGACCGCACCTGGCCGGACACCGTGATCGACCGCGCCCCGCTGTGGTGCGCGGTGGACCTGCGCGACGGCAACCAGGCGCTGATCGACCCTATGAGCCCGGCCCGCAAGCGCCGGATGTTCGACCTGCTGGTGACCATGGGCTACAAGGAGATCGAGGTCGGGTTCCCCTCGGCCAGCCAGACCGACTTCGACTTCGTCCGCAGCATCATCACCGAGGGCGCCGTGCCCGACGACGTGACCCTGCAGGTGCTGACGCAGTGCCGCGACGAGCTGATCGAGCGCACCTTCGAGGCCTGCGCGGGCGCGAAGAACGTGATCGTGCACTTCTACAACTCCACCTCGATCCTGCAGCGCCGGGTGGTGTTCCGCGCCGATCAGGCGGCGGTGCAGGCCATCGCGGTGGCCGGGGCGCGCAAGTGTCTGCAGGAGCAGGCCAAGTATCCGGGCACCCGGTGGCGCTACGAGTACTCGCCGGAGTCCTACACCGGAACCGAACTGGAGTACGCCAAGGCGGTCTGCGACGCGGTGGCCGATGTCATCGAGCCGACGCCGGACAACCCGATCATCTTCAACCTGCCGGCCACCGTGGAGATGGCCACTCCGAACGTCTACGCCGACTCGATCGAGTGGATGCACCGCAACCTGGCCCGACGCGACTCGGTGATCCTGAGCCTGCACCCGCACAACGACCGCGGGACCGCGGTGGCCGCGGCCGAACTGGGTTTTCAGGCCGGGGCGGACCGGATCGAGGGCTGCCTGTTCGGTAACGGCGAGCGCACCGGCAACGTCTGTCTGGTGACGCTGGGGCTGAACATGTTCTCCCGCGGTGTGGACCCGCAGATCGACTTCTCCGACATCGACGAGATCCGTCGCACCGTCGAGTACTGCAACCAGCTCAACGTGCCCGAACGGCACCCCTACGGCGGTGATCTGGTCTACACCGCGTTCTCCGGTAGCCACCAGGACGCCATCAACAAGGGCCTGGATCAGATGAAGTTCGACGCGGATGACGTCGGCTCGGATGTTGATGAAATGCTGTGGCAAGTCCCGTATCTGCCGATCGACCCCCGCGACGTGGGCCGCACCTATGAGGCGGTGATCCGGGTCAACTCGCAGTCCGGCAAGGGCGGCGTGGCCTATGTGATGAAGACCGATCACGGGCTGGTGCTACCGCGCCGGCTGCAGATCGAGTTCTCCCGGGTGATCCAGCAGCTCACCGACGGTGAGGGCGGCGAGGTCACCCCGAAGCAGATGTGGGATGCGTTCGCCGAGGAGTACCTGAACCCGATCCGGCCGCTGGAGCGCATGCACCAGAAGCTGATCGCCGCCGAGACCGACGACGGCACCGACCGCATCGAGGCCACGGTGTTGGTCGACGGGGTCGAGACCGAGATCAGCGGTTCCGGCAACGGGCCGCTGGCGGCGTTCGTCGACGCGCTGAGCCGTGTCGGGTTCCAGGTGCACGTGCTGGACTACTCCGAGCACGCGATGAGCGCAGGCGAGGAAGCGCAGGCCGCGGCGTACGTGGAGGCGCAGATCGGCGACCGGACAGTGTGGGGCGTGGGCACGGCGCCGTCGATCACCACGGCGTCACTGCGGGCGGTGGTCTCGGCGGTGAACCGAGCTGCCCGCGCGTAGCCCGCGGGCACATGCGCCCCGCAATCACAGGTTGCGCTCAGCTTGGTATCAGTGAATACTAACTCGCATCGTCTTGGGTCAGACGTCCGGCAAGACAGATCGGGGGCACCATGAACATTCGTCAGATCGCACTCCTGCCAACCATGTTCCTCGGCGCTGCCCTGGGCGGTGCGGCGCTCGCCGGCGCGGTCGCCAACGCCGAACCGTCGAATCCACCGTTCACCCCCAATGAGCTCTCCAGTTGGCCGATGCCAGTCGGCGCGCAGTATGGCACGGACTACGACACGACCTGGACCTCGGAAACTCTCCCGTCGATTCCGTACATCTACAGCGGCTCACAAACCACGACGAACTATCAGCTCTTCGGCTCCGACGGCGACGTCACCGGCGCATTCGACGTCACCGGGACTCGTTACCAGTACGGCATATTCCCACCCTTCCCGTTCGCCTACGTGACCAACTCCAACGTGGTCAGCGACAGTGAAGGCACCGGCCTGCCGGACGGGACGACGTGGGACTCCACGAGTTTCCGTGTGGCCGCGTTCGCCTCCGTCGAACTGTTCGGCACGCAATCGATCAGCGTGCCCGACGGCATGACCGTCGACTGGGTCAATTTCTTCGGCGTCGCCAACGAAGTGGTGACGACATCCGACGGCATCACCGACTACCTGTACGTGTTCGGCCCCGACCCCATCCTGCTCTTCGACATCCCGACCTGAGGGTAGTCAGAACAGCGAGATCTGCTCGCCGGCCGGCCCGGCGTCCAGGAACGCCTCGATGCCGGTGCCGCTCACTACCCCGCCGACGCTGGCCATGAACAGGGTGTCGGTGACGGTCGGCACGCCCAGTTCCCGCGCCTGGTAGCCCTTGCCGTGCTCAGCCTGGTCGTCGTTACAGATCACCAGCGAGGTGTTGGTGTCGACGACGTCGCTGTAGGCCAGCCCGGCGTGCAGGATCCGTTCGACGAGTTCCTCGTGGGTGCGGGTGCATTCGGCCGACAGCGCCACCCGCATGCCCTGCACCAGCGGGCGGCCACGTTGGTAGCGCCCGGGGTTGAGGTAGGCGCACGGCATCCGCGCCGCCAGCGCCTTGAGCGGGCGCAGTTCGTCGTGGGTGATCCGGCCGTTGGGCCAGCGGCGCCGGGTCACCGGCCGCACCGGCAGCCACACGTCGCGTTCGCGGGCCCGCTCCAGTGCGGGCTGAAGCACCCCGGCCAGCACCCGGGCGTCATCGAGTGCGTCATGCGCCCGGGTCTGGGTGACGCCCCAGTGCGCGGCCAGGGTCTGTAGCCGCAGGTTGTCCAGGCCCAGGTCGAGGCGCCGGGCCAGCTCCAGGGTGCACATCACCGAGTCGACGGGAAGCTCCGCGCCGGCCATCTCGGCTTCGGCGGCCAAGAACGTGTAGTCGAACGCGACGTTGTGCGCCACCAGGGTGCGGCCGGCCAGCAGTGCGGTGACCTCGTCCATCACGTCGGCGAACTGCGGTTGGCCGGCCAGCATCTCGGCGGTCAGCCCGTGCACGTGCGTCGGCCCGGGGTCGGTACCCGGGTTCACCAGGTGCGACACCGACTTCTCGATCTGGCCGTCGGCGTCGAGTGCCAGCGCGGCGACGCTGAGCACGCGGGCCTGCCCGGGCCGGAACCCGGACGTCTCGACGTCGACGACGACCCAGCCGTCGCCGGGGTCGCGGGCCGGGCGGCCCCACGTCGTGCTCATGTCACTGAGGATGGCACGCCGGTCTGACCGAGCCGGGCCGCGGTGGCTCGTGTCGGCGGCATTTAAACTCACGCCCGTGATCACCGCCCGTGGACGACTCGCCCTGGCCGCCGGAGCCGGCGCCCGCTGGGCGTCGCGCGTCACCGGCCGCGGTGCGGGCGCCATGATCGGCGGCCTGGTGGCGATGACCCTGGACCGCTCGATCCTGCGTCAGCTGGGAACCGGGCGGCGCAGCGTCGTCGTCACCGGCACCAACGGCAAGTCGACCACCACCCGGATGGTCGCCGCCGCGCTGCGCACCCTGGGGCCGGTGGCCACCAACGCCGAGGGCGCCAACATGGACGCCGGGCTGGTGGCCGCACTGGCCGCCGACCGCGGTGCGGCGCTGGCGGCCCTCGAAGTCGACGAGATGCACGTCCCGCACGTGGCCGACGCGGTGTCACCGAGCGTCTTCGTGCTGCTCAACCTGTCCCGCGACCAGCTGGACCGGGTCGGTGAGATCAACGCCGTCGAACAGGCGCTGCGCGGGGGGCTGGCCCGGCACCCGCGGGCGGTGGTGGTGGCCAACTGCGACGACGTGCTGATGACCTCGGCCGCCTACGACAGCCCCGACGTGGTGTGGGTGGCCGCCGGGGGTTCCTGGCACGGCGACTCGGTGAGCTGCCCGCGTAGCGGCGAGGTGATCGAGCGCGACGGGGCGCACTGGCGCTCCACCGGCGCCGGCTTCGCCCGGCCGCAGCCGCAGTGGTGGTACGACGACGACGCGCTCTACGGCCCGGACGGGCTGGTGCTGCCGATGCGGCTGTCGCTGCCGGGCGCGGTCAACCGTGGCAACGCCGCCCAGGCCGTGGCCGCCGCGGTCGTGCTGGGCGCCGATCCGGCTGCGGCCGTAGCGGCGGTGTCGGCCGTCGACGAGGTGGCCGGCAGGTACAAGTCGGTGCAGGCCGGCGAGCACACCGTGCGGATGCTGCTGGCCAAGAACCCTGCCGGCTGGTCCGAGGCGCTGTCGATGGTGGATCGTGATGCGGCGGTGGTGATCTCGGTCAACGGCCAGGTGCCCGACGGTGAGGATCTGTCCTGGCTGTGGGATGTGCGCTTCGAGCACTTCGAAGGTGTGCCGGTGGTCGCCGCCGGGGAGCGCGGCACCGACCTGGCGGTGCGACTGGGCTACGCCGGCGTGCAGCACACCCTGGTGCACGACACCGTCGCCGCCATCGCGTCCTGCCCGCCCGGACGGGTCGAGGTGGTCGCCAACTACACCGCGTTCTTGGCACTGCAGCGGAGGTTGGCATGACGGTGCGGATCGGGCTGGTGCTGCCCGACGTCATGGGCACCTACGGCGACGGCGGCAACGCGGTGGTGCTGGCCCGGCGGCTGTTGCTGCGCGGTATCGACGCCGAGATCGTCGAGATCACCCTGAGTGATCCGGTGCCCGAATCCCTGGACCTGTACACCCTCGGCGGCGCCGAGGACTACGCGCAACGGCTGGCCACCCGGCATCTGCTCCGGTATCCGGGTTTGCAGCGCGCCGCCGAGCGGGGCGCGCCGGTGCTGGCGATCTGCGCGGCCATCCAGGTGCTGGGGCACTGGTATGAGACCTCGGCCGGGGAGCGCGTCGACGGGGTGGGCCTGCTGGATCTGACCACCTCGCCTCAGGACGAGCGCACCATCGGCGAAGTGGTCGCCGCTCCGCTGCTGGCGGGGCTGACAGCGCCGCTGACCGGTTTCGAGAACCATCGCGGCGGCACCGTACTGGGTCCTGCCGCCTCGCCGTTGAGCAAGGTGACCAAGGGCGCCGGCAACCGGGCCGGCGACGGCTTCGACGGCGCGGTGCAGGGCAGCGTCGTCGCCACCTACCTGCACGGGCCGTGCCTGGCCCGCAACCCGGAGCTGGCCGACCTGCTGCTGTCGAAGGTGGTCGGCGAGCTGGCGCCGCTGGAGCTGCCCGAGGTGGAGTTGCTGCGCTCCGAACGACTGGCCGCGCCGCGACGAGTCTGACGCTACGTTTGCGGCTATGACCGATCCGAGCACCGTCGCCGACGCCGCGATCGGAGTCTCGCAGAAGCTCTACGACCGGCTGGCCGACACCACCCGGGTGATCGAGGGGCTGGTGGCCAGCCAGTCACCGGAGCTGACCGGCGACCCGGCGCTGCTGGGGCTGTTGCACGAGACCGTCGCGGCCAACGTCGACACCTACTTCTCGGCGATCCGGCACAACATCCCGGTGGCCGACATCGCCGCGCCCGCGGTGGCACTCGAACACGCCCGCCGGCTGGCCCAGCGCGGCGTTCCGGTGAACGCCCTGGTGCGCGGCTACCGACTGGGCCACTCGATCGCGCTGCAACTGGTGCTGGAGGAGATACGCGCCGCCCACCTCGAGCCGGACCTGAGCCTGAGCGTGCTCGGCCAGATGTCGACGCTGATGTTCGGCTACATCGACGAGATGTCCCAGCAGGTGGTCGCTGTCTATCAGGCCGAGCGCGAACGCTGGCTGGAGAGCCGGAATGCGTTGCGCGCGTTGCGGGTCCGCGAGATCCTGTCCGGGGACGACCTGGACGTCGACGCGATGACGACTGCGATCCACTACCCGCTACGCCGAACCCACGTCGCCCTGGTGGTGTGGTATCCGGAGTCCGGCGGCGACAAACTCTCCGCGGCAGAGGGATTCACCAAACATCTCATGGATTCGATCGGAGTACACGGGGCTCCGCTGTTCATCCCGGCCGACAACACCACCGGGTGGGCGTGGATTCCGCTGCCGTCCAGTGATATTCGCGAGGTGGTGGAACAGATCCGCGGCTACGCGCAGGCCGCCTCCGACGAACCGTGGGTGGCCATCGGTGATCCGCTGCCCGGGCTGGCGGGCTTCCGCCGGTCACACCAGCAGGCGCTGGCGGCACACCGCCTGGCGGTGGCCTCCGGAACGTGCCGGGTCAGCGTGGCCGGCGATCCGGGACTGTCCGCCGCCGCCCTTCTCGGCGGCGACAACCTGCCGGCCGCCCGCGCCTGGGTCGGCGAAGTGCTCGGCCCGTTGGCCCGCGCCACCGCAGGCGACGAGCGGCTGCGCGAAACGCTGCGGGTGTTCCTGCGCAGCGGGTCCAGCTTCAAGGCGGCCGGCGAGCTGCTGCATCTGCACGTCAACACCATGAAGTACCGCATCCAGCGGGCGATCGAACGCCGCGGCCGCCCGATCGCCGAGGACCGCCTCGACGTCGAGATCGCCCTGCTGCTGTGTCAGTGGTACGGCGAGGCGGTGTTGACTCCGTTGTCTCCCGGAGACGAATAGCAACGCGAATTCCGGCTGCCCGGGACGAGTGATTTCCCCGCCAAAAAACCTAACGTCGTGGTCATCAACAGGTATGACCAGGCGAAAGGCAGAAATCGATGAGCACCGAAGTGGCCGGCGGGCCGAAGATCTGGCAGGACAAGAAGCGGCATCTGTGGCTGTTGGGCCTGGTCGTGCCCACCATGTTGTTCCTGGTCCTGCCACTGGTGTGGGCGCTGAACAAGGCCGGACTGCCCACCGCGGCGCAGCTGCCGCTCTACATCGGGCCGATCCTGCTCTACGTGATCCTGCCGGCACTGGACCTCTGGATCGGGTCCGACGGGCAGAACCCGCCCGATGAGGTGATGGAAGCCCTGGAGAACGACAGGTACTACCGCTATGCCACCTACGCCTACATCCCGTTCCAGTACGCCAGCGCCATCTTCGGCGCCTACCTGTTCACCGCCTCGGACCTGGGCTGGCTCGGCTTCGACGGCTCGCTGGGCTGGTTGGGCAAGATCGGTGTCGCGATGACCACGGCCACCGTGGCCGGGGTCGGCATCAACACCGCCCACGAGCTGGGCCACAAGCGGGAGTCGCTGGAGCGCTGGCTGGCCAAGATCACCCTGGCCCAGGTCTGCTACGGCCACTTCTACGTCGAGCACAACCGCGGCCACCACGTGCGGGTGGCCACTCCGGAGGACCCGGCGTCGTCGCGGTTCGGTGAGACGTTCTGGGAGTTCCTGCCGCGCAGCACCGCCGGCGGCATCCGCTCGGCGTGGGAGCTGGAAGCGCAGCGCATCCGCCGCACCGGCAAGAGCCCGTGGGACCCGCGGACCTGGTGGGGCAACGACGCGATCAACGCGCTGGCCATGTCGATCGTGTTCTGGGGCGTGCTGATCGCGGTGTTCGGTGTGGCACTGGTGCCCTACGTGCTGATCAACGCCTTCTACGGCTCGTCGCTGCTGGAGTCGGTGAACTACCTGGAGCACTACGGGCTGGTACGCCAGAAGCAGGCCAGCGGCCGGTACGAGCGCTGCACCCCGCAGCACAGCTGGAACTCTGACCACATCGTGACCAACCTGTTCCTGTACCACCTGCAGCGGCACAGCGACCACCACGCCAACCCCACCCGGCGCTACCAGACGCTGCGCAGCTTCGACGACTCGCCGAACCTGCCGGCCGGCTACGGTGCCCTGATCGGGGTGACCTACTTCCCGCCGGTGTGGCGCAAGCTGATGGACCACCGGGTGCTGGAGCACTACAGCGGCGACATCACCCGAGCCAACATCTCGCCGCGCCGCCGGGCGAAGATCCTGGCCCGCTATGGCGCGACCGGTACTGAGCAGGTGGCCGCCTGATGGCCAGCTACGGATGCCCCGGCTGCGGGTACGTCTACGACGAGGCGGTCGGGGCGCCCCGGGAGGGTTACCCCGCCGGCACCGCCTGGGGCCAGATCCCCGACGAGTGGTGCTGCCCGGACTGTGCGGTACGCGAGAAATTCGATTTCGAACCGATGGGAGCGAACTGATGAACGACTACAAACTGTTCCGGTGCCTGCAGTGCGGCTTCGAATACGACGAGGCGCTGGGCTGGCCGGAAGACGGCATCAGCCCCGGCACCCGCTGGGCCGACATCCCCGAGGACTGGAGCTGCCCGGACTGCGGCGCGGCGAAGGCCGACTTCGAGATGGCGGAGGTGGCCCGGTCATGACGGGGACGGTGATCGTCGGTGGCGGGCTGGCCGCGGTCCGCACCGCCGAGCAACTCCGGCGCAACGGTTACGCCGCCGCGATCACCATCATCGGCGCGGAGGACCGCCCGCCGTATGACCGGCCGCCGCTGTCCAAACAGATGCTGCGCGGCGAGGTCGACGATGTTGCTTTGAAGCCGGCCGGGTTCTACGAGGACAACGGCATCGGGTTACGGCTCGGGTGCCGGGCGCTGGGTGTCGACGTTTCAGCCCACACCGTGACGCTGGCCGACGGGGAGGTGCTCGGATACGACCAGCTGGTGATCGCCACCGGTGTTGCGCCCAAACAGATTCCGTCGTTCGGTGAGTTGGGCGGCATCTGTGTGCTGCGGACGTTCGACGACTGCGTGGCGCTGCGGTCCCGAGCCGCCGGTGCGCGCCGGGCCGTGGTGGTCGGCGCGGGTTTCATCGGCTGCGAGGTCACTGCCGCCCTGCGAGCTGCCGGGGTGGCGGTGGTGCTGGTCGAGCCGCAGGCCACGCCGCTGGCTTCGGTGCTCGGCGAGCAGGTCGGGGCGTTGGTCACCCGGCTGCACCAGGCCGAGGGCGTCGACGTGCGCACCGGCGTGGGCGTGGCCTCGGTCGCCGGGTCGGGCCGCGTCGAGTCGGTGACGCTGTCCGACGGCTCGGTGATCCCCGCCGATCTGGTGGTGGTCGGGATCGGTTCGCACCCGGCCTGCGATTGGCTGGCCGACAGCGACATCGAGGTGGACAATGGCATCGTCTGCTCCGCGGTGGGCCGCACCAGCGCACCGGATGTGTGGGCGATCGGTGACGTGGCGTGCTGGGACGGTGTGCGCGTGGAGCACTGGAGCAATGTCGCCGAGCAGGCGAAGTTGTTGGCGGCCGCGATGCTGGACCTGGAGGCCGTGCCCGCCGCGGGGGTGGCGTACTTCTGGAGCGACCAGTACGACGTCAAGATCCAGTGCCTGGGCCACCCGATGCCGGGCGACACCGTGCACCTGGTGCGCGATGACGGCCGGTGCTTCGCCGGGTACTACGAGCGCGACGGTGTCGTGGTCGCCGCGGTGGGTGCGGGCATCCCGGAGCTGGTCCGGACCGCGCGCGGCAAGATCGCCGCGGGTGCGGCGATCACCGAGGTGCTGCAGCCGGCTTAAGGCTTTCCGGGCCGCCAGCCGCGGGAGCGCAGGGCGTCTCTCACGCGCGCGATGACGTCGTTCGCGTCGTCCTCGTTGATCACTCGGATGTTGATCCAGCCCAGGGTTTCCAGCCTGCGCTGACGGTTGTGGTCCCGGACGTATTGCGGGCGATCGCTCTGGTGATGCTTCCCGTCGTACTCGGCGGAGACTTTGTAGTCCTCCCACCCCATATCGAGCCAGGCGAACGGCCAATAGCCGCGCTCGATCACCGGGATCTGGGTGGTCGGGGCAGGCAGGCCGGCATCGATGAGCCTTAGCCGCAGCCAGCTCTCCTTCGGTGAGGCCGCGCCGAAGTCGACGAGCGGAAGGGCCACGCGCAGCCGTCGTAGGTGCCGCGCACCTTTGTGGTGCTTGGCGATCAGCAGCACGTCCTCGGTGCTGAACGGGGTGGCCCGGCCCAGCGCGTCCATCCGGGCCACCGCCCTGTCGCGGGGCAGGTGGCGCCCCAGGTCGTAGGCGGTGCGGGCGGGTGTGGTGACCGGGATGCCGGCGACTTTGGTGATCTCGTCGGCGGCCAGGGTCTCGTCGCGGACGATCAGGCTTCGCGGTGGGCGGGTGTTTTTCCAGATCAGCTCGATGGGGATATCGATGTCAACCCACTCGGCCCCGTGCAGCGCGGATGCGGCGACCCCGGCGATCACCCCGTGGCGCCCGGACCGCAGCCAGGCCCCCTCGATCCGGTCGCGGAGGGTGAGTTTATGCCCGACGGGCACGTAGACGTCGCGGAAGATCGCCCGGTGCCACCGCCGCAACTCGTACTCGGTGAGGCGCCCTTGCGCCAGCGCCTCGCTGCCGATGAAGACCACTCCCATGGCCAGATATTGCCAACGGGGACCGACATGGTCCGCGAGCCTGTAGTTAGCGAGAGAAAATGCGAGTGGGGAGCACGGTAACTACAGGCTCGGGAGGTGGGGTGGCGGGCGCGGCGCGCGGGGAAAGGGATGGGTCAGGCCATGGCGCGGCGGCCGGTGAACGCCCGGCCCAGGGTCAGCTCGTCGGCGAACTCCAGGTCACCGCCCATCGGCAGCCCGGACGCCAGCCTGGTCACCGACAGCCCGGGGATGTCGCGCAGCATCCGCACCAGATAGGTGGCGGTGGCCTCGCCCTCGGTATTGGGGTCGGTGGCGATGATCACCTCGTTGACGTCGATGCCGTCGACCCGCTCCCCCACCCGATTCAGCAGCTCACGCACCCGCAGCTGGTCGGGGCCGATCCCGGACAGCGGATCCAGAGCGCCGCCGAGCACGTGGTAGCGGCCCCGGAACTCGCGGGTGCGCTCGATGGCGGCGACGTCCTTGGGTTCCTCGACGACGCAGATCTGGGCCAGATCGCGCCGCGGGTCCCCGCAGATCCGGCAGCGCTGGGCATCGGAGACGTTGCCGCAGACCTCGCAGAACTTCACCCCATCGCGGACCTTCGCCAGCACCGCGCTGAGCCGGTCGATCTCAACCGGCTCCACCGAGAGCAGGTGAAACGCGATGCGCTGGGCGCTCTTGGGGCCGATGCCCGGCAGCTTGCCGAGCTCGTCGATCAGGTCCTGGACCGGACCCTCAAACACCTAGGCCCCCGGCATGCCGAGCGCGCCGCCCATCCCGCCCGCCAGCGGGGAGAGCCGCTGCTGGGCCAGCGTCTGCGCCTTCTTCGACGCATCGGCGAGCGCGCCGACGATCAGGTCCTGCAGCGTGTCGATGTCCGACGGGTCGACGACCTGGGGGTCGATGTGCACGGCGAGCACCTCACCGCTGCCGTTCGAGGTGACCTTGACCAGGCCGTTGCCGGCTTCGCCCTGGACCTCGGTGACGGCCAGCTCCTGCTGCGCCTGCAGCAGCTGCTGCTGCATCTTCTGGGCCTGGGCCAGCAGCGCCGACATGTCGGGCGGGCCTCCTGGTTGCATGACATTCCCCTTGGGTCGGTGGTCTCGAGTTGGTTGCGGCTTGGTCCCAGCTGGGGGCCCGGTGCGTGTGAGATTCCCAGCGTAGTCGGCGCGCGCCTACCTTGGCGGCGTGCGCGTACCTGTTTCCTGGCGTGTCGGCATCGCGATCACCACCGGCGTGGTGGTGGCAGCCGCGCTGCCCGGCACCCCGCTGGTCCCGACGGCCGCGGCGGCTCCGGCCGGCAGGATCGTGTTCCTCGACCCCGGGCACAGCGGCATCAGCGACCCCTCGGCCATCGGCCGCCAGGTCACCAACGGCCGGGGCGGCACGAAGAACTGCCAGACCAGCGGCACCGCCACTAACAGCGGCTATCCCGAGCACAGCTTCGCCTGGGACACCACGTTGCGTATCCGCGCGGCCCTCAACTCCGCCGGCGTGCGCACCGCGATGTCCCGCGGTGACGACAACGGGCCGGGGCCGTGCGTGGACGCCCGCGCCGCCATGGCCAACACCCTGCATCCCGACGCCATCGTGTCCATCCACGCCGACGGCGGGCCGCCCGCCGGGCGCGGGTTCCACGTCAACTACTCGGCACCCGCACTCAACCCGGCGCAGGAGGGCCCGGCGGTGCGATTCGCCCAGATCATGCGCAGCCAACTGCAGGCCTCCGGTATCCCGCCGGCCAACTACATCGGCGCCGACGGACTGAAGGGACGCGCGGATCTGGCCGGGCTGAACCTGGCCGAATACCCGTCGATCCTGGTCGAGCTGGGCAACATGAAGAACCCGACCGACGCCGCCCTGATGGAGAGCCCGGCGGGACGGCAGCGCTACGCCGACGCCGTCGCCCGAGGTATCGCCGCGTACCTGGGCTGATCCCGGCGCCGGCTCGGCAGCGAGGTGCACGGCCACGGATCCGCCGCTAGCGTGGAAGGTGATGTCCGTTCGGCCGGCCGAAACTCCGACATCCCACTCGCAGGGGGTGCAGCGACTGCTGTCCAGCTACCGGTCGATCCCCGCCACCGCGTCGGTCCGGCTGGCCAAGCCCACCTCGAACCTGTTTCGTGCCCGCGCCAAACGTCAGGTGCCCGGTCTGGACACCTCCGGGCTGACCGGGGTTCTCGCCGTCGACCCACAGACCCGCACCGCCGAGGTCGCCGGCATGTGCACCTACGAGGATCTGGTCGCCGCCACCCTGCCGTTCGGCCTGGCGCCGCTGGTGGTTCCGCAGCTCAAGACGATCACCGTCGGCGGGGCGGTGTCCGGTCTGGGGATCGAGTCGACGTCGTTCCGCAACGGCCTGCCGCATGAATCCGTACTCGAGATGGACGTTCTGACCGGCGCCGGGGAGTTGCTGACCGTCTCACGTCACCAGCATGGGGATATGTTTCGCGCCTTCCCGAATTCCTATGGCACGCTGGGCTATTCGACGCGATTGCGGATCGAGCTGGAACCGGTCAAGCCGTTCGTCGCGTTGCGGCACATCCGGTTCGACGACCTTGATGACCTGGTGGCGACCATGGATCGGATCATCGACACCGGTGGGCTCGACGGGGTTGCGGTGGACTACCTCGACGGGGTGGTGTTCTCCCCCGCCGAGAGCTACCTGTGCCTGGGATTCCAGACCGACATCCCCGGTGCCGTCAGCGACTACACCGGCCGCGACATCTACTACCGCTCGATCCAGCACGCCCGCGGCATCAAGGACGACCGGCTGACCATCCACGACTACCTGTGGCGGTGGGACACCGACTGGTTCTGGTGCTCGCGTGCGTTCGGGACGCAGCGCCCACTGGTGCGGCGCATCTGGCCTCGGCGCTACCGGCGCAGCAGCTTCTACTGGAAGCTGATCGGCTATGACCGACGGTTCTCCATCGCCGACCGGGTCGAGAAGCTGCATCACCGGCCACCCCGCGAACGGGTGGTGCAGGACATCGAGGTGCCGCTGGAGCACTGCCGGGAGTTCCTGGACTGGTTCTTCGCCCACGTGCAGATCGAGCCGGTGTGGCTGTGCCCGTTGCGACTACGCACCGAGGAGGACTGGCCGCTGTACCCGATCCGGCCCAACCACACCTACGTCAATGTCGGGTTCTGGTCCTCGGTCCCGGCCGGCGCCACCGAGGGAATCACCAACCGCCTGATCGAGGCGAAGGTCGGCGAACTCGACGGGCACAAGTCGCTGTATTCCGACTCCTACTACACCACAGCGGAATTCGATGCGCTCTATGGCGGGGATGCCTATCGAGCGGCCAAACAGGCCTACGACCCCGATGCTCGACTGCTGGGCCTCTACGACAAGGCGGTGCGACGACGATGACGACCTACAAAGAGCAGGTCCACACCGGCCGGCTGAGCCTGGCCGAGGTGCTGGAGGTTCTGGCCACCGACGGTCACCTGCCACTGCGCTTCACCGCCTACGACGGCAGCATCGCCGGCCCGGAGGACGCGCCGCTGGGCCTGGAGTTGCTGAACCCGCGCGGCACAACGTATCTGGCCACCGCGCCGGGCGATCTGGGCATGGCCCGCGCGTATGTCGCCGGGGACCTTCAGGCGCACGGCGTGCATCCCGGTGATCCGTACCGGCTGCTCAAGGCCCTCGCCGACGAACTGCACTTCAAACGGCCGTCGCCACGGATGCTGACGCAGATCATCCGTTCGATCGGGATCGAGCACCTGGTACCGATCGCGCCGCCGCCGCAAGAGGCCCTCCCCCGGTGGCGACGCATCGTCGAAGGCTTGCGGCACAGCAGGTCCCGGGACGCGGAATCGATCCACCATCACTACGACGTGTCCAACACCTTCTACGAGTGGGTACTCGGCCCGTCGATGACCTACACCTGTGCGGTCTACCCGCACCCGGAGGCGTCCCTGGAGGAAGCCCAGGAGAACAAGTATCGGCTGGTCTTCGACAAGCTGCGGCTGCGCCCCGGCGACACGCTGCTCGATGTGGGTTGCGGCTGGGGCGGCATGGTGCGCCACGCGGCGCGGCACGGGGTGCGCACCATCGGTGCGACGCTGTCGGCTGAGCAGGCCGGCTGGGCGCAGCGCGCGATCGCCGATGACGGCCTGACCGACCTGGCCGAGGTACGTCACTGCGACTACCGCGACGTGCGGGAAACGGGCTTCGACGCGGTCTCCTCGATCGGGATGACCGAGCACATCGGCGTCGCCAACTACCACGACTACTTCGGCTTCCTCAAGTCCAGACTGCGCACCGGCGGGCTGCTGCTCAACCACTGCATCACCCGGGCGGACAACAAGTCCAGCGCGACGGCAGGCGACTTCATCGACCGCTATGTGTTCCCGGACGGCGAGCTGACCGGGTCGGGTCGGGTCGTCAGCGAGATCCAGGACGCCGGGCTGGAGGTGCTGCACACCGAGAACCTCCGCAACCATTACGAGCTGACCCTGCGCGACTGGTGCGCCAACCTGGTGGAGCACTGGGATTCCGCCGTCGCCGAGGTCGGTCTGGCCACCGCCAAGGTGTGGGGACTGTACATGGCCGGTTCGCGGCTGGGTTTCGAGCACAACGTGATTCAGCTGCACCATGTGCTGGCACGTAACGGCGGCGACACCGGCCTGCCGCTACGGCCCTGGTGGCGCCCCTGACGGCGCCTTACGGCCGGGTGAATTCTGGGCGTCCAGGTTGACATCGCCCCACGTGATATTTAGGTTAGGCTCTGCTTTGCTCAGGGGGGGCAAAGCGGCATATCAATGCAATCGGGGACGGGGGGATTTTGTCATGTCTGAAATTCGTCGGGGCGCACGACAACGCGGCGCCCGCACGATGCTCGGGGTAACTGCCGCGGCCGGCGCGTTCATGGCGTTCGGCGTGACGCCGGCCGCGCACGCCGACGGCGAGCTGGACGCGATTTTCGATCTGCTCGGCACGGGCATCTTCAACGGTGGCGAATCGGATCTGGCGAGCCTAGGCACGGGCTTCGCCCCCACTGCCTTCGCACTGCCCGCCGAAGGCGGCGTGTTCGGCGGTCCGATCGACTACGCCCAGCTGTTCGACCAGTTCTTCTACTCGCCGATGCACGACATGCAGCAGGCTTGGATCACCAGCCCGATGGGCATCATGTTCGACACCGCCCTGAATCAGATGGCCGGCCAGACCCTGATCGGCAACGGCGCCGACGGCATCGACGGTGGCACCCTGGAGCAGGCGGCGGGCGGCAACGGCGGACTGTGGTTCGGTGACGGCGGCGACGGCGGCACCTCCGCCGAAGGGGTCGGCGGTGTCGGCGGCAACGCCGGAAGCTTCGGCAACGGCGGTGACGGCGGCGCGGGCGCCAGCGGCCTGCCGCTGCTGGGCGGCGCGGGCGGCGCGGGCGGCGACGGCGGGTCCGGCGGAACCTTCCTGGGCAACGGCGGGACGGGCGGCGCCGGCGGCAACGGCGCCGCGGGCCTGACGAACGTACTGCTCGGCGCCGGAAACGACGGCGGAGCCGGCGGCAACGGCGGCGACGCGCGTGGTCTGTTCTTCGGCAACGGTGGCGTTGGCGGCGTCGGCGGCGACGGTGGGGCCGGGCTGTCCGGGGCGCCCGGTGCGCTGGGCCTGATCGGCTCGGCCGGCGGTGCCGGCGGCGACGCCGGCCTGGGTGGAAACGGCGGCGACGCCGCCCGCTTCGGCGACGGCGGGATCGGCGGGGCCGGTGGCAACGGCGGTGAAGGTGGAATCGGCGGTCCAGGTGTGCTGCCGGCCGACGGGTTCGCCGGCGGTGCCGGTGGCGCGGCCGGTGACGGTGGTATCGGTGGGGCCGGCGGCTCGCTCTACGGCAACGGCGGAACCGGGGGCGTCGGCGGTAACGGCGGCGTGGGTGGCACCGGCGGTTTCGGGTTCCTGGGCTTGCTCAACCAGCCGGGTCTGATCAACGGTGACGGCGGCAACGGCGGCGCCGGCGGCCTCGGCGGTGCGGCCGGTGTCGGCGGTGCTGGTGGCACCGCGTCGGCCGGTCTGGGCGGCGACGGCGGGGCCGGCGGCCTCGGCGGTGGCGGCGGCAAGGGCGGCGCCGGCGGGCAAGGCGCCATCGGAGTCCTCGGGATCGGTACCACCGGAGCCGGAGGCGACGGCGGTAACGGCGGCGCGGCCGGGGACGGCGGCGAGGGCGGTAACGGCGGCGCCGGAGGGGCCGGCTCGTCCGGCGACGGCACCGGCGGAGCCGGCGGCCGCGGCGGCACCGGCGGCGAGAGCGGCAGTGGCGGCAACGGCGGGCTCGGTGTGGTCAGCGTTGACGGCCAAGCCGGTGGCGACGGAGGCGACAGTCCGGTCGGCGGCGACGGCGGCGACGGTGGTGACGGCGGCACAGGCGGCGGCGCGGCCGGTGCGGGCGGTGCGGCCGGCGACGGCGGCACGGCGGGCAGCGGCGGTCTGGGCGTGCTCGGGCCCGGCGGTCTGCTCGGGACCGGCGATAACGGGACCGCAGCCGGTAACGGCACGGCCGGGGCCAACGGCACCGCGGGCTGATACCGAATCGCAACGGCCGCCGGCTGACCCTGGGTCAGCCGGCGGCCGTTTCGTTTGAATCCGGCCGGCGCGCGAAGACCGGTGCCCGCTCGGGGCGCACCCCGACCCCCACCAGGAAGGCGGGGATCCCCGAGAGCCACGGCAGCCGCCTGAGCACGACGCCGAAGGCGGCCGGTGGGTTCAGGTTTCCGCCGCGCAGGACCCCGTCGAGTCCCAGGTGCAGCACCCGCTGGACGGTCTGGGTGACAACGGTGGGCACGATCCGGCGCCGGTGCACCGCGGCCAGATCACGGCCGGTGACGTGGCCTCGTCGCAACGGTTCGGCCAGAATCCTCGCCGCGGCCACCGCGTCCTGCACCGCGAGGTTGATGCCGACACCGCCCGCCGGTGACATGGCATGCGCCGCGTCGCCGATGCACAACAGGCCGTCGACGTTCCAGCGCCGCAGTCGATTCACCTTCACGTCAAGATGTTTGACGTCGTCCATCGAGCCCAGTGCCGACACATCAGCCTCCGGGATGAGTTCGAGGACGTCGTTGCGGAAGGCTTCGATGCCGCGCGCCCGCAACGCCGCCGCATCGCTCTTGGCTCCCAGATAGGCGACTTGAAAGTAGCCCTCGCGCGGAATCATGATCGCGGCCCTGCCCGGGCCGAGGCGCGGCAGCAGCGTGGGTTGCCCTGCGCCGTCTCTGGGCAGCCGGAACCACCACACGTCGAAGTTCACGCCGAACTCGCGTGCGCTCAGGCCGGCCTCCTGCCGTGCGATCGACCACCGGCCGTCGCAGGCCACCGTCAGCCCGGCACGCAGTTCGCCGGGGCCGTCCGGGCTTTGGTAGCGCACGCCGACGACCCGGCCGTTCTCGTGCAGCAGTCCGGTGACTTCGGTCTGCATCCGCAGCGTGAAAGTCGGCTCGGCCTGCGCGGCCTCGGCGAGCAGATTCAACAGATCCCATTGCGGCACCATCGCGATATAGGGATGGGGCTGTCGCCGTAGCCGCCCGAAGTCGACCACGGTGACGCCCTGTCCGGCCACATCGAGGGTGACCTGGTGGATCTCGCTGTGCGACAACGTCGTAAACCGATCCCAGAGCCCGAGTTCGTCGATCAGCCGCAGCGTGGTGGGATGCACGGTGTCGCCGCGGAAGTCACGCAGGAAGTCGGGGTGCTTCTCCAACAGCGTCACCTCGACGCCCGCTCGGGCCAGCAGCAGACCCAGCACCATTCCCGCGGGGCCACCGCCGACGATCGCACAGGTGGTCGTTTCAGCCATATCGCCCATCGGATCGCAAGGTTACGCGTGTTTGAGATGCCGTCCGGGTGGTTATCCGCATCTGGGCTGAGGAGGGCACACCATGACTGCGAAGACACTGACGAAGGACACGTCGATCACCACGAACGGCAAGCTGGGGTTGGCCGAGATTCTGGTGCTGCTCTCCGGTGGCGGGCAACCGCCGGTCAAGGTCACCGCCTACGACGGCAGCAGTGTCGGCCCTGACGACGCCGACCTGGCTGTGAATCTACTGAATCCGCGCGCCACCACCTACCTGGCCACCTCGCTGGGTCAACTCGGGATCGCCCGGTCCTACATCGCCGGCGATCTGGAACTGCGCGGCGTGCACCCGGGAAACCCCTACGAGATGCTCAAGGCCCTGGCGGATCTGGAATTCAAGCAGCCGTCGCCACAGACGCTGGTCAACATCGTCCGCTCGATCGGTTTGCGCAATCTGCGGCCGATCGCGCCGCCGGCCGAGGAGGCACCGGCCAAATGGCGCCGCCGCCTCTCGGCCGGATTGCGCCACTCGAAAGCCCGTGACGCTGACGCCATCCACCACCACTACGACGTGTCCAACACCTTCTACGAATGGGTGCTGGGCCCGTCGATGACCTACACCTGCGCGGTCTACCCGAGCGCGAACGCGACGCTGGAGGAAGCCCAGGAGAACAAGTACCGGCTGATCTTCGAAAAGCTGCGGCTGCAGCCGGGCGATCGGCTGCTCGACGTGGGCTGCGGCTGGGGCGGCATGGTGCGTTACGCCGCCCGCCGTGGGGTTCACGCGGTCGGTGCCACCCTGGCGGCAGAGCAGGTGGCCTGGGCGCGGCAGGCGATCGCCGACGAGGGCCTGTCCGAATTCGCCGAAGTTCGGCACTGCGACTACCGCGATGTGCGCGAGACCGGGTTCGACGCCGTCTCGTCGATCGGGATGACCGAGCACATCGGGGTGAAGAACTACCCGGCGTACTTCGGCTTTCTCAAGTCGAAACTGCGCAGTGGCGGCCTGCTGCTCAACCACTGCATCACGACGGCGGACAACTCGGTATACAAGGGCGATGCCTTCAGCGACCGGTACGTCTTCCCGGACGGGGAGCTCACCGGTGTGGGGAGCATCGTCACGCAGATCCAGCGGACCGGTTTCGAGGTGCTGCACGAGGAGGACTTCCGGCTGCACTACGCCAAGACGCTGCGCGCCTGGTGTCAGAACCTGGTCGACCACTGGGACGAGGCCGTCGCCGAGGTCGGGCTGGGCCGGGCCAAGGTGTGGGGCATGTACATGGCGGCGGCGGTACTCGGCTTCGAGCGCAACCTATGCCAGCTGCACCATGTGCTGGCCGGCAACGTCGACGAGCGGGGTGACGACGGCGACTTGCCGATGCGGCCCTGGTGGACTCCCTAACCCGTCAGTCGCCGCCGATCCGTCGGGCACCCAGCTCGTTCTGCAACAACTCCAGCGCCACTTCTTCGGGGTCGCGGCGCGGCGCGGCATCGGCGGCGTCCACAGCGGCCTCAGCCAGCATGGCTTCCTCGTCGGCCCGCTGAGCCGAGACCGGGTCGACGGCGGGCGCGGTGGGCGACGCGGCTTCCGGTGCGGGGCCGCCGGGTTCGCAACGCACCCGCCAGTTCACCCCGAGCGCATCCTTGAGCGCCTCGGTGATGACGTCGGCGTTGCGCTGTTCGGAGAGTCGCTTGGCCAGCGGCGCCGACTCGTGGGTCAGCACCAGGGTGTTGCCGTCCACCGTGCGCACGGTCGCCCCGGCCAGCATCACCTCGGTGGTACGGCTGCGCTGGCGCACCTTGTCGCGCACCGTGGGCCACATCGCGCGTACCGCGGCGGCGTCGGGCTCGCCCTGGGCTGCGGCCGCAGCGGGCGGAGGCCTGTCTCTTATACACATCTC
>NZ_CP083985.1:4128449-4128516 GCF_020172665.1 [Mycobacterium] zoologicum
TATGCCGTCTTCTGCTTGAAAAAAAAAAAAACACATCGCCCACCGACGCACCCTCGACGTCGGCGCT
>NZ_CP083985.1:4128616-4128726 GCF_020172665.1 [Mycobacterium] zoologicum
CGTTATGCATATTAATCTGTGATTCATGACAATGTGTTTCTTCAGAATTACACGAATATCGATGCTAGTCAGTCTTTTTTTTTTTTTTTTTTCAAGCAGAAGACGGCATA
>NZ_CP083985.1:4128754-4324824 GCF_020172665.1 [Mycobacterium] zoologicum
GAGATGTGTATAAGAGACAGGGTTCGGGTTCGGGTTCGGGCTCCGGCGCCGGTTCGGCAGCCGGCGGCGGCGACGGCTCTTGTGCCACCGCGGGCTCAGGCTCGGGCTTGGGCTCGGGCGCCTGGGAACGACGGGTGAACTGCTTGCCCGAAGCCACAGACGCAGCCGGTGCGCCCGCCGCCGGGGCACCACCCGGGATCGACATGTCCAGCCGGCCCTCGATGCGCTCCACCCGTTGCAGCAGCGCGGCTTCGGTGTCGGCGGCCGACGGCAGCAGCAGTCGGGCGCACACCACCTCCAGCAGCAGCCGCGGGGCCGTCGCGCCACGCATCTCGCCGAGGCCGGCGTGCACCACCTCGGCGTAGCGGGCCAGGGTGGCCGAGCCGATCCGGGCGGCCTGGTCATACATCCGCTCCAGCATGTCCTCCGGAGCGTCGACCACGCCTTTGGCCACCGCGTCCGGAACTGCTTGCAGCACAATGAGATCGCGGAACCGCTCCAGCAGGTCGATGGCGAACCGTCGCGGATCATGCCCGGCGTCGACCACCGCCTCCACCGCGCCGAACACCGACGCCGCGTCCCCGGCGGCCAGCGCGTCGACCGCCTCGTCGATCAGTGCGACGTCGGTGGCCCCCAGCAGGCCCAGCGCCCGCTGGTAGTGCACATGGTTGACTCCGTCGGCGTCCTGCTCGGAGCCGGCCAGTAACTGGTCGAGCACCGACAGGGTGTCGCGCGGCGAACCGCCGCCGGCGCGGATCACCAGCGGGTACACCGCGTCGTCGACGGCGACGTGCTCCTGCTCGCAGATCCGCCCGATCAGCTCCCGCATGGTCCGCGGCGCCAGCAACCGGAACGGATAGTGGTGGGTGCGGGACCGGATGGTGGTCAGCACCTTCTCCGGCTCGGTGGTGGCGAACACGAAGATCAGGTGGTCCGGCGGCTCCTCGACGATCTTGAGCAGCGCATTGAAGCCCGCGGTGGTCACCATGTGCGCTTCGTCGATGATGAAGATCCGGTACCGCGACTGCGCCGGTGCGTAGAACGCCCGGTCCCGCAGATCGCGGGTGTCGTCGACGCCACCGTGGCTGGCGGCGTCGAGTTCGACGACGTCGATGCTGCCCGGCCCGTTGGGCGCCAGCGCCACGCACGAATCGCAGGTCCCGCACGGGGTGGGAGTGGGCCCCTGCTCGCAGTTCAGCGAGCGGGCCAGGATGCGGGCCGAGGACGTCTTGCCGCAGCCCCGCGGACCGGAGAACAGGTAGGCGTGGTTGATCCGGCCCGCCGACAACGCGGTGCACAGCGGTTCGGTGACGTGCTCCTGCCCCACCACTTCGGCGAAGGTTGCCGGCCGGTACTTGCGGTAGAGCGCCACGCAAGGGAGGTTACTTGCTCGGGCCGACGACGGTGCACGCCCGGCGGCGCTACACCTTCGGCCGCAGATACCCCAGTGTGTTGTAGGCGGGGTCGAAGTCCCGCCAGTTCACCGTCACGAACAGTCGGCCGCTGGAGTTCTGGTCGGCCGTCTCGTAGCGGAACGCGGTGGCGGTGCGCTCGATAGCCGTGACGACCGCGGCGTGCCCGTGTTCGCTGACGAACCCGCCCGGGCCGTAGACGACGACGTCGCCGACGTGCGGTTCGTTGGCTCCGCCGGCGAATGGGATCTGGTCGAAGTACTGTGCCAGGCCGTTGGTGGCGAAATGGTGGTAGAGGTCGAAGGCATTGCCGCTTGGGTCGTGGTTCTGCCAGGGGTAGCCCAGCCCGGAGATGTAGTGCGCGATCAGCGGGTAGCACTGGCCGTCGCCGTAGACCACCGGGTTGCCCAGCGCTGCGTCGGCGGCCTCCTGGCGGAATCCGTCGACCTGGTCGGCAATCCTGGCCGCAATCGGCGTCGGGTCAATCGGTGGGGCCGCGGACGCCGGGACGTTGCCGCCCGGCCACGTCAGCAGCACCGCGACCAGCGCGGCAACCCAACCGGCGACCTTGAGCATCATGGCGTGCGTCAGGCCAGCATCGATTCGGCGGCCGCCAGCAGCGCGCAGGTGGCCAGACCGTCGACGGCGTCGCGCAGGTCGTCGGTCGAGGGGAACGACGGCGCGATCCGGATGTTGGTGTCCTCGGGGTCCTTGCGGTACGGGAACGACGCGCCCGCCTCGGTGACCGCGATCCCGGCGTCCTTGGCCAGTGCGACGGTGCGGCGCGCGGTACCCGGGAGTACGTCCAGGCTGATGAAGTAGCCGCCCTTGGGGTCCGTCCACGACGCGATCTTGGTGTCGCCGAACTTCTCGGCCAGGATCCGGGCGGCCAGCTCGAACTTGGGCGCCAGGATCCGCTGGTGGCGGCGCATGTGCAGCCGCACCCCGTCGGCGTCGCCGAAGAAGCGCAGGTGCCGGAGCTGGTTGACCTTGTCCGGGCCGATCGAGCGTTTTCCGGCGTACTGCAGGTACCAGGCGATATTGCCCAGCGAGCCGCCGAAGAAGCTGACGCCCGCACCGGCGAAGGTGATCTTCGAGGTGGAGGCGAACACGTACGGCCGGTTCGGGTTTCCAGCGGCGGCGGCCAGCCCGAGCACGTCGATCTGGTGCGGGAACTCCTCGGTCAGGGTGTGCACCGCATAGGCGTTGTCCCAGAACAGCCGGAAGTCGGGGGCGGCGGTCTTCATCTGCACCAGCCGGCGCACCGTCTCCCAGGAGTAGGTGATGCCGGTCGGGTTGCCGAACACCGGCACCGTCCACATGCCCTTGATCGCGGGGTCGGCGGCGACGAGTTCCTCGATCAGGTCGACGTCCGGGCCGTCCTCGCGCATGGGGATCGGGATCATCTCGATGCCCATGGTCTCGGTGATCGCGAAGTGCCGGTCGTAGCCGGGGACCGGGCACAGGAACTTCACGACCGGTTCCTGCCCCCAGGGCCGCGGCGAGTCCACACCGCCGTGCAGCATCGAGAACACGATGACGTCGTGCATGAACTCCAGGCTGGCGTTGTTGCCGGCGATCAGGTTGGGCACCGCGATGCCGAGCAGCTCGCCGAAGATCGCGCGCAGCTCCGGCAGGCCGTGGAGGCCGCCGTAGTTGCGGGTATCGGTGCCGTCGTCGTCGCGGTAGTCGGCGGCTCCCGGCAGGCCCAACAGGCCGTTGGCCAGGTCGAGCTGTTCGGGCGCGGGTTTGCCGCGGGTGAGGTCCAGGGACAGCTTCTTGCCCTGGAGCTCGGCGTAGTCACGCTGGTAGCGCTCATGTTGAGCGACCAGGTCGGCACGGCTGAGGTTCTGCAACGACACGGGTGCGCCTTTCACCATCGAAGGCTCATACATAAGGGGACCCCGCGCACCCGCCAGAGCCCATTGACCCTTGCTGCCTTCCGGCCCTGGGGGAGTTCACAGGATAGACGCCGCGCGGGGTCCGGGTTGCAGTCTAGCGGGCCGCTGGGATGAGTGGCGCGCGGCCGCAGTCGGGGTCTCGGCTACCATTGCCGACGGAGGATTCGCCTAGTGGCCTATGGCGCTCGCCTGGAACGCGGGTTGGGTTAATAGCCCTCAGGGGTTCAAATCCCCTATCCTCCGCACCCGATTCGGGTGCGACCGATCCGCCGTCGCGCGGCGCCGGTCGCACCCGAATCATCAACTGACCAGCAAGGGAGGTGGCGTGAGTCGTACCGTCGCCACGGTTTGGCACGCGTCGCTCTCGACTCTCGCCGCCATTTTGTATTTCTTGTTCGTGCTGCCGCGTTGGTGGGAACTGACCGGTTATGCCCCGCACGTGGTGGGCACGGTCTTCCGGATCATCCTCGGGGTGCTGACCGGCATGCTCGCGCTGCCGGTGGCGGCCGCGCTCAAGCAGGCCCGCAAGCCGGAGTACGGCACCCCGCAGCTGGCGCTGACGCTGCTGACGGGCTCGATCGTGGCTCACGTGGTGGCGGGCTCACTGATCGTCCTGACCGCGCTCACCGAGATCTGGCTGTCGCTGGACACCGCCGGCATCTGGCAGTTCGGCAGTTACGGCGCCGCTGCGGCGATCGCGCTGCTGGGCGTGGGCGCGTACTACCTGTCGTTCGTCGCCGAGATGCCGCCGCCGCCGCCGAAACCGATCAAGCTCAAGGTCGACAAGCAGCCCAAGAAGCTGCCCTGGAGGGGTAAGCGGAAGGCGAAGGCGTCTGACGAGGTTGACGCGGTTGACGAGGTCGATGAGACCGACGTCGATGAGACCGACGAAGCCGACATCGAAGAGACCGAAGACGCTGACCCTGACGACACCGACGGCGCTGAAGCCGACGAGACCGTCCAGGCGCAGACCGTCGAGGACGAGAAGACCGTCGAGGACGAGAAGCCGCGTCCGTCAGGCAAGCGGCAGGCCAAGTCCGCCGAATAGCGGCTGGCCGATCAGGGCTTGGGCGCCCAGTCCCACACCGACATGTCGTCGGCTGGGTACTGGGCACAGGCCTCGGTCGACTTGGCGACGACGCCCTTGTTGTTGAAGAAGATCTTGGCGTGGTTGGGCCACGACACCGTCAGCGGGTCGGCGAAGTTGGTCGCCAGCTCCTCGGAGTAGGCCCGGCGCTGCGCGGCGTCCAGCGAGAAGAACCAGTGCATCTTGTCGATGGCGGCCTGCTGGACCTGCACCGGCTTGTTGTGCATGTCGATCATGTAGCGCTCGTAGTAGACCGGCGACAGGTCGCGGCTGGCCGCCAGCATCTGCTCGGCGGTGCAGTTGGTCGCGATCACCCGGCGCGGGATCGGGAAGTCATCGGTGGCGTCGGCGGAGGCGACGGCGGGGAAGACGGCGGCGGCCATACCGGCGGCTATTCCTGCCCTCAAGGCAACCGCAGCCCCTCGGCGAATCGTGCGGTGCTTACGCATGAATCCCACTTTAGCCATTGCCGCAGACCTTTCCCTATGTCAGTTCTCTGACATCTAACCCAGCCACTGAGCAGCAATGCTACATAACTTTAGCCGAGCTACCCAATTGGTCTGAGCTGCTGCGAGCATGGAATCGCTCACAGTCGGGCGGCGGTGTGGCAGACCCAGCGCCTCAGCTGCCCCGGTGGGCGAACTCCTGAGTCGCCGGTTCCAATGCGGCGGCCCGCGCCGCGGCGGCCGCCTCACGATGCCGCTCGGCTTTGCCGCCGACGTGTGGCAGCACGTTGATCGGCCACCAGAACCAGCGGCCCAACAACGCGGCGATCGAGGGCGTCATGAACGCCCGCACGATCAGCGTGTCGAACAGCAGCCCCAGGCCGATGGTGGTGCCGATCTGCCCGATGATGCGCAGGTCGCTGACGGCCATCGAGGTCATGGTCAGGGCGAACACCAGACCGGCGGCGGTCACCACCTTGCCGGTGCCGCCCATCGCCCGGATGATGCCGGTGTTGAGCCCGGCGTGGATCTCCTCTTTGAGTCGGGCGACCAGCATCAGGTTGTAGTCCGACCCCACCGCCAGTAGCACGATCACCGACATCACCACCACCAGCCAGTGCAGCTGCATCCCGATCAGGTACTGCCACAACAACACCGACAGCCCGAAGGAGGCACCCAGCGACAGCGCGACGGTGCCGACGATCACCGCCGCGGCCACCAGCGCCCTGGTGATCAGCAGCATGATGACGAAAATCAGGCACAGCGAAGAGATTCCGGCGATCAGCAGGTCGAACTGGGAGCCGTCGTGCATGTCCTTGAACAGCGCGGCGGTACCGCCGAGGTAGATGGTGGCGTCCTCGAGCGGAGTTCCCTTGAGCGCCTCCTCCGCCGCGACCCGGATCTTGTCGATATGGGAGATCCCTTCCGCCGTAGCTGGATTGCCCCGGTGCGAGATCATCATCCGGACCGCCTTGCCGTCCGGTGAGATGAACATGTTCATCGCCCGCTTGAAGTCCGGGTTTTCGAACACCTCCGGCGGCAGGTAGAACGAGTCGTCGTTCTTGGACTCGTCGAACGCCTTACCCATGGCCGTGGCGTTGCCGGCCATATCGTCCATCTGCGAGAACAGTCCGGACATGGTGCTGTGCATGGTCAGCATCATGGTCCGCATGGTCTCCATGGTGTCGATCATCGGCGGGAAGGTGGTCAGCATCTGCGGCATGAGTGCGTCCATGTCGCCCATGTGCGCGATCATCTTGTCCATGCTCTGACTCATCGGGTCGATGCTGTCGACCATGTCGAACGCCGAGCGCAGCGAGAAACAGATCGGGATGTCGTAGCAGTGCGGTTCCCAGTAGAAGTAGCTGCGGATCGGCCGCCAGAAGTCCTCGAAGTCGGCCATGTGGTCGCGGATGTCGTAGATCTGGCCCTGCAGGACGTCCATGTCGGCCACCATCTCGTGGGTGGTGCCGGCCAATTGGCCCATGTAGCCGAGCATTTGGCGCATGGTGGCGATCGTCTGTTCCATCGCCTCGGCCTGGGTGAGCATGTCGTCCATGCGCTTCTTCTGGAACTGCAGGCTCTGCATCTGGCCGGCGTTCTGCATGCTGATCTGGAACGGAATCGACGTGTGCTCCAACGGTGTTCCCTGCGGGCGGGTGATCGCCTGCACGCGGGAGATCCCGACGACCTTGAACACCGCCTTGGCCAGCTTGTCGATGACCAGGAAGTCCGACGGATTACGCAGGTCGTGATCGGACTCGATCATCAGCACTTCCGGCATCATCCGCGACTGCGAGAAATGTCGGTCCGCCGCGGCGAAACCCTCGTTGGCCGGAATGTCGGTGGGAATGTACTTGCGGTCATCGTAGGCGGGCGCATAGCCCGGCAGCGCCAGCAGTCCGACGGCCGCAACGATCAGTGAGGCAACCAGAATCGGCCCCGGCCAGCGGACGATCGCGGTCCCCAGCTGGCGCCAGCCGCGGGTGCTCATCTTGCGCTTGGGCTCCAGCAGGCCGAACCTGCTGCCCACGGTGATGATCGCCGGGCCCAGGGTCAGCGCCGCGGCGACCGAGACGAGCATTCCTACCGCACAAGGGATGCCCAGGGTGATGAAGTAGGGCATCCGGGTGAAGTGCAGGCAGAACAGCGCGCCCGCGATGGTCAGCCCGGAGCCCAGGATGACGTGCGCGACGCCGTTAAAGGCCGTGTAGTAGGCGGTTTCTCGGTCTTCTCCCTTGGAACGCGCCTCGTGATAGCGGCCGATCAGGAAGATCGCGTAGTCGGTGCCGGCGGCGATCGACAGTGAGACCAGCAGGTTGACGGCGAACGTCGTCATCCCGACCAGGTGGTGGTAGCCCAGGAACGCCACCACGCCGCGTGCGGCGTTCAGTTCCAGGTAGACCATGGTCAGCAGCAGAACCACCGTGGTGATCGACCGGTAGACGGCCAGCAGCATGGTGAGGATGACCACAATGGTGACGGCCATCATCTTCAGCATGGACTTGTCGCCGGCGTGGTTCATGTCCTTGGCCAGCGCGGCGGTGCCGGTGACGTAGACGGTCAGCCCGGGCGGTTTCTGAATCGAGTCCACCGCTTGGCGAACGGATTCGATGGATTCGTTGGCCGCAGCCTGGCCGATGTTGCCGACCAGGTTCAGCTGCACGTAAGTCGCTCTGCCGTCGGCACTTTGAGCGCCGACCGCGGTCAGCGGGTCGCCCCAGAAGTCCTGGACGTGCTGCACGTGAGCGGTGTCGGCCTTGAACTTGGCGACCAGCTCGGCGTAGTACTCGTGCTCGGCGTCACCGAGTTCGTGATCGGCTTCCAGCACGATCATCGCGGTGCTGTCGGAGTCAGACTCCTTGAATACCTTGCCCATCCGGGTCATGGCCACCATTGCGGGTGCGTCGGTGGGACTGGCCGAGACGGCGTTCTCCTGGCCGATCTGCTCCAGCGTCGGCAGCAGCGTGGTCAATGCCACGATCAGCGCGAGCCACCCCAGAATGATCGGCACCGACAGCCGGCGAATGGTCCGCGCGATGAACGTCCGCTCAGGAGGCCCGCCGGCGACTTTGTGTTTGGACGGACTCATGCCGCCTTCAGCAGGCAGAACGTGTAAGCGTTCACCTCGTTGGAGATGCGTTCGGACTTGACCTCGCCGTCCACGATGATCCGGCAGCCGATGCTGTTGCTGTCACCTTGGGCCATGATGCTGCCCACCACCGCCGGCAGGGTGGTGACGATCTCCAGCTGCCAGGGCAGGGTGGCGTTCTCCACGCGCTGCGGTTCGGAGTTGACGTCGAAGTAGCTGATGTCGGCGACGGTTCCGGGCGGGCCGAAGATCTCATACGTCATCCGCTTGGGGTTGAACGGCTTGGTCTCGTCGACCTGGCCGTCGGAGTAGGAGGGGCGCTTCTCGGCACCGAACAGGCCGTGGATGCGTGTCACCGTGAAGCCGGCGACGCCGACCACTGCCAGTATCACGACGGGTATCCACACCCGGCTCAGCACCTTGAAAATCGGAGTCCCCTTCACCTCGCACCTTTGGGTACCCTAACCCAAGTTCCACGTGCGTAAACGCACGCTACAGCACTCCCGACCGCGGTAGCAACGCACAATATGTGCGTTATCCTCCACCTGTGCGTCCGGCAACCTTCCAGCGCGCCCGCAGCGACGAGAAGAAGCGCCAGCGGGCCGAAGCCCTGATGGAAGCGGCTCGCTCGGTGGCCCTGGAGGCCGGTGTGGCATCGGTCACGTTGACCAAAGTCGCCGGTCGGGCCGGGGTGCACTACTCGGCGGTGCGGCGCTATTTCAGCTCGCACAAGGAGGTGCTGCTGCGGCTGGCCGCGGAGAGCTGGCAGCGCTGGTCGGACACGGTCTGCGCGGCGCTGAGCGAGCCCGGGCCGATGTCACCGGAGCGGGTGGCCACCACGCTGACCTCCGGACTGGCCGCCGATCCGCTGTTCTGCGACATGCTGGCCAACCTGCACCTGCACCTGGAGCACGAGGTGGACGCCGGCCGGGTGATCGAGGTGCGTCGCGACAGCACCGCGGCGGGACTGGCCATCGCCGACGCCATCGAGCGGGCCCTGCCCGGGCTGGGCAAGCAGGGGGCGCTGGACCTGCTGCTGGCCTCCTATTCGCTGGCCGCGCCACTGTGGCAGATCTCGCATCCCTCGCCCGACCTCACCGACGCCTATGCCATGGAGTCACAGGTGCCGCCGGACTGGAATCTGGATTTCACCACCGCGTTGACGCGCCTGCTGACCGCCACCTGCGTCGGGCTGCTGGCGCGATCAGTCTGACTTCTCCCGGCTGGGCTGCACCCGCTTGGGCTCGCCGGGCATCTTCGGATAATTCGGCGGGTAGGGCATGTCCCCCAGGCCGCGGGCCTCGTCGGCGGCTGCCAGCTCGAGCAGCGACTGCAGCGACTGCTCGCGGTCCCCGATGGTGCGCCAGGGATCACCGCGACGGGCGATCAGGTCGGGAACGGTGCTGATGGTGAAGTCGTCGGGGCCCACCGAGCCGGCCAGCTCCTCCCAGGTCAGCGGTGTCGAGACGGTCGCGATCGGGGTGGCCCGCACCGAATACGCCGACGCCATGGTGCGGTCGCGGGCGTTCTGGTTGAAGTCGACGAAGATCCGCCGTCCCCGCTGCTCCTTCCACCACGCCGAGGTGACCGCGTCCGGTGCGCGCCGTTCGATCTCACGCGCCAGCGCGATCCCGGCCCGGCGCACTTCGATGAAGTCCCAGTCGGTGGCGATCCGCAGGTAGATGTGCAGGCCGCGGCCACCGGAGGTCTTGACGTAGCCGAGCAGGCCGAGCTCGTCGAGCAGCGGGCGCACCACATCGAGGGCGACCGCGCGGGCCTCGGCGAAGCCGGTGCCGGGCTGCGGGTCCAGGTCGATGCGCAGCTCGTCGGGGTGGTCGGTGTCGCCGCAGCGCACCGGCCAGGGGTGGAAGGTGACGGTGCTCATCTGCACGGCCCACAGCACGTCGGCGGGCCGGACCACCTTGAGGACATCGGCGCTGCGCCCGGACGGGAACGTCACCCGGCAGGACTGCAGGTCTTCGGGATGCCCGCGCGGCAGCCGCTTGGAGTAGACCTCGGTCCCCTCGATGCCGTCGGGGAAGCGCTGCAGGTGGGTGGGCCGGTCGCGCAGGGCATGTAGCAGCGGCCCGTCGGCCGGTTCGGTGACGGCCAGGTAGTAGTCGGCCAGTGCCCGTTTGGTGCCGGCCGTGCCCAGCCGGGGGAAGTAGACCTTGTCGCCGCTGGTGAATCGGACGGCCGTGCCGTGGACGTCGAGTTCTTCGGGACCGGCCACCCTCAGGCCTCCAGCACATCGGCGAGGTCGTAGTTCAGCGGGACGTCGAGCTGGTCGAAGGTGCAGCTGGTCGGATCACGGTCGGGACGCCAGCGCAGCAGCTTCACGGTGTGCCGGAACCGGCTGCCCTCCATCTGGTCATAGGCGACCTCGACGACGCGCTCGGGCCGGATCGGCACCCACTGCTTGTCGGCGGCTGAGTTCCACCGGCTGGCCTCACCCTCGCGGACATCACCCAGGCGCAGCGGTTCCAGCTCGGCCAGCAGGGTGAGCCGGTCGGCATCGGTGAACGCCGAGGACCCGCCCACCATCGCCAACTCACCGTCGGGGGTGTACAGGCCCAGCAGTAGCGAGCCGATACCGTTGCCGCTCTTGTGAATCCGGTAGCCCATCACCACGCAGTCGGCGTCACGTTGGTGTTTGACCTTGACCATGTCGCGTTTGCCGGGCAGATACGGCCCGTCCGTGCGCTTGGCGACGACGCCGTCGAGCCCGGCCCCCTCGAACGTGGTCAGCCAGCGGGTGGCCTGCTCGGGATCGGCGGTGGCGCGGGTGACATGGCAACTGCCGCCGCCGATGACCAGCTCGGCTAGCGCCTGCCGGCGCACCCGGAACGGCTCGCCGAGCAGTGCCTTGGACCCGGTGGCCAGCGCGTCGAATCCGATGAACCGCGCCGGCGTCTGCTCGGCCAACAGTGCGACCCGGCTTGCCGCGGGATGAATCCGCTGGCTCAGCGACTCCCAGTCCAGCCGGGTCCGCCCGCCGACCTGGCGCGGCACCACCACCTCACCGTCGAGCACGCAGCGCGGGGCGGTCTCGGCGCGCAGCGCGGCCAGCAGCTCGGGGAAGTAGCGGCCCAGCGGTTTTCCGGTGCGCGACTGCAGCAGCACGTCGTCGCCGTCGCGGAACACGATGGCGCGAAAGCCGTCCCACTTGGGTTCATAGGACCAGGAACCGCTGGGAACCGTGGCCGCCGCCTTGGCGAGCATCGGATCCACCGGCGGCGCCACGGGCAGATCCATGGTGTCCATGATGGACGCTGCGGCTCAGTGGCGCAGGAACTCCAGCACGTGGCGGGCCAACTCCTCGCCGGCGTCCTCCTGAAGGAAGTGGCCGGCATCGTGGATCACCGGGTGGGCGCGGCCGCGGGCGCCGCGCATCTCACGCTGGAAGATCGGCGCCATGGCCCCGGTGAACGGATCATTGTCGCTGAACGCCACCAGCATCGGGATCTCCGAGGCGCACAGTGCGGCCCACGCCGCCCGGTTGGCCGCCGCGGAGACGTCGTCGGGGGTGGTGGGGATCAGCGACGGCATGGTCCGCGGTCCGACGCAGTAGCTGTCGTCGGGGAACGGCGCGTCGTAGCCCGCGCGCACCGCATCGCTCATCGGCCGGCGGCACGCGGCCTGCACGCCCCAGCCGATTTCGAGCGTCGGCGCAGTCTCGATCGTCTCGCGGAAACGCCACCAGACCTTCGGCATCGGGACATCACCGGTGGGCAGCCCGGTGTTGGCCACCACCACCCGGGCGAAGCGGTCGGGGTTCTCGGTCAGCATCCGCAGCCCGATCAGGCCACCCCAGTCCTGGCAGACCAGCGTCACGCCTTGCAGGTCGAGGACGTCGAACGCCAGTGCCCGCATCCACTCCACGTGCCGGGCGTAGGTGTGGTCGTCCGCGCGGGTCGGCTTGTCCGAGCGGCCGAACCCGACCAGGTCCGGGCAGATCACCCGGTAGCCGGCCTCGGCCAGGATCGGCATCATCTTGCGGTACAGATACGACCACGAGGGCTCGCCGTGCAGCATCAGGATGGGCTCGCCGTCGTCCGGGCCGTCCTGCACCCAGGCCACCCGCAGCGTCCCGCCGTCGTCGTCACTCAGATCGCAATACTGCGGCGGGTAGTCGAAGTCCGGAAGGCCGGTGAACCTGTCGTCGGGGGTGCGCAGTATCTGCATGAGGTGACGATACCCAGCCCGATAGGCTGGTTTCCGCGCTTCGCACCAGTTGAGAGGAACCACCGATGTGCTACCCCGTGACCTGTCGGATCTGCGGCAAGACCACCTGGGACGGCTGCGGTGAGCACGTCGCCGACGTGAAGGCCTCGGTGCCGCCGGAGCAGTGGTGCGGCGGCCACCCGGAGTCGGAGCGCCGGCCCGGCTGACGCGCCACTCCCCGCGTACCGATCCCCGCGCACCGACTGAGAGAGGAACCGCCGATGTGCTACCCCGTGCCGTGTCGGGTCTGCGGCAAGACCACCTGGGCCGGCTGTGGTGAACACATCGCCGAGTTGCGCGCCCAGGTACCCCCGGAGCAGTGGTGTCAAGGACACGGTCCCGAGGCGGCGCCGACGGCGCCGGCATTCGTCGGCACCCCGCAGACACCGTTTCCGGCTTACCCCGCACCGCGGCCCACCAACTGGTCGACGTATGCGGCGCTAGCGGTGGCGCTGGTAGCCCTGGCGGTAGCGGCGGCCGCGTTGTTCCGCCCGGCGACGGCAGTGTCACCGGCTGAGGACGCCGTGCCGGCACTGGCAGTGCCCAGCACCGGGGGTGTGTTCAGCGCGCAGCAGTCGGCCGACGCCAAGCTGAAGGTGTGCGACGCGTCCCGGCTGACCCGCTCGGCGGTGCAGTTCAACACGAATATGGAGAACCCGGTACCGGGCGACCCGGCCGGCGACCTGGCGGTCGGCACCAATGCCCGCCTGGCGCTGTCGCACAGCGCCCAGTACCTGCACAACCTGCTGTCGAAGGAGCCGGCCACACCACCCGAGCTGGCCACCGCTGTCGGCAACTACGCCGACACACTCAGTGAGTTGGCGCTGGGTTATCTGACCGGTCACTCGGCGGACGACTCGGTGCAACAGCCGCTCCGCGATCGGCTGACAGCGACCATCGACGTCATCGACAACCTCTGTCCGATGTGACGATCCGCGGGGTCACACCCCGACGGCGCGTTCCAACTCCTCCAGCGAGGTGTCGAGGTGGCCGAGTAGCCGCTGCAGGTGCGGCACCGAACGCCGGCAACCCACCAGCCCGAAGTCGAGGTTTCCGGCATTGCTGACCACGGTCATGTTCAGCGCCTGCCCGTCGAGGGCGATCGACAGCGGATAGTTGCCGTCCAGGCGGGCACCGCGCCAGTACATCGGCTCGGCCGGACCGGGCACGTTGGAGATGACGATGTTGAATGGCGGGCGGGCCGCGGAGACGAACCCGGGGACGGCCGACATGGCCAGCGGCGCCATGTTGGCCGCCGACAGGGCCAGCGCCTGAGCGCGCGGCAGCTCGGCGAACACCTTCTTGTTGCGGCACATCGACTCGCTGATTGTCGCCAGCCGCTGCGCGGGGTCGGCGAGGTCGGTGGCCAGGTTGCACAAGATGGTGCCGACCATGTTGCCGCCGGCGTCGGCGTCGGCCTCGGTGCGCAGGCTCACCGGGACCATCGACACCAGCGGGGTGTCCGGCAGTGCGTTCTGCTCGTCGAGGTAGGCGCGAAGCGCCCCGGAGCACATGGCGAGTACGACGTCGTTGACGGTCACCCCGGCGGCACGCTTGATCGCGACGATGCGTTCCACCGGCCAGGACTGCGCCGCGCACCGGCGGGCCCCACCGATCTTGACGTTGAACATGGTGCGCGGCGCCTCGAACGGCAGGGTCAGCTGCTGCTCCAGCAGTGCCGAGCGTGCCAGCTTGATCGTTGATGGGCCCAGCGCCGCAAGGCCTTTCACTGCTCCGGTCAGCTGGCTCAACGGCGACGGAGACTCGGTGGGCGGCCGGGTGCGCGCCGGCAGCGACCACGGGGCGCGCAGTTCTGCCTCGCGCGGATCAGTCGACAGCGCACGGCCCAGAAGTCGCAGCAGCGAGACGCCGTCGACCAGGGCGTGATGGATCTTGACGTACACCGCGAACCGGCCGTCGGCCAGGCCCTCCACCAGGTGGGCCTCCCACAGCGGGCGGTGCCGGTCGAGCAGGCTGCCGTGTAGCAGCGAGGTCAGCTCCAACAGGTCGCGCACCCGGCCCGGCACCGGCAGCGCTGAGCGCCGCAGGTGGTACTCCATCTCGATGTCGGCTTCGTTGTCGAAGGCCCAGCCCACGTTGGCGATCCCGCCGAGCAGGGTCGCGGGACGCTTGCGGA
Source organism: [Mycobacterium] zoologicum (assembly GCF_020172665.1). Taxonomy (GTDB): domain Bacteria; phylum Actinomycetota; class Actinomycetes; order Mycobacteriales; family Mycobacteriaceae; genus Mycobacterium; species Mycobacterium zoologicum. Next base: position 4,143,053 of record NZ_CP083985.1, read on the forward strand.
AGGCCGGCTGCAGGTCCCCGGCAGTCAGCAACTCGTGGTAGATCTCGCCGACGAACTCTCGCCCGGCACCCTCGGGCGGCTCGAACAGCATCAGGCCGCCGACGTGCATGGGATGTTCCCGCGTTTCGCCCAGCAGGAAGACCGAATCGAGCAGTGAGATGAGCTCCATCGGTCTATTAGACCCCGGCGGGCAAGGCCGTGGTTGCTAGTCTTTTGCAGTGCGTCGCCGGAACATTGCCGCCCTTGCCTCGGTTGGGTGCCTGGCGGTGGCAGGACTGGGCGCCCCGCCGTCCCCCGGCGCCACCGGCAAGACGGTGTTCCTCGATGCCGGGCACAGCGGTGCCAGCGACTCATCCATCAACCGCCAGGTGCCCAACGGGCGCGGCGGCACCAAGCCGTGCCAGACCAGTGGGACCTCCTCGAACGCCGGCTACCCCGAGCACAGCCTGAACTGGGATGTGACCAACCGGATCCGCGCCGCACTGGAAGACGCGGGCGTGCACACCGAGCTCTCGCGTGCCGACGACGCCTCGGTGGGTCCGTGCATCGACGCCCGGGCGGCCGCCGCCAACGCCGCGCATCCGGATGCGATCGTGTCGATCCACGCCGACGGCGGGCCGGCCTCCGGCCGCGGGTTTCACGTCAACTACTCCAGCCCGGCGCTCAACGACGCCCAGTCCGGCCCGGCCGTCCGGCTGGCCGGCGATATCCGAGACTCGTTGGCGGCCGGAGGTTTTCCCGAATCCAGTTACCTGGGTTCGAACGGATTGTTCGGACGTGCGGATCTGGCCGGGCTGAACCTCGCTGAATATCCGGCCGTGCTGGTCGAATTGGGCAATATGCGCAACGCCGAGGACGCGGCGCTGTTGGAGAGCCCTGAGGGCCGGGACCGCTACGCTGCCGCCGTCACCCGTGGGATTCTCGCTTTCCTCGGCGGGTAACCCATGGCGCGACTGGTTTTCGTTGCAGCCTGCGTCATGTTGGCTCTGGCCGGCTGCTCCAACGACATCCCCACCGTGGTGACCGGCCACGCGGTCTCGATGCTGTACAACCCGGGCCGGGTCGGCGGACTGCCGGTGTCGGAAGGACCCAGCGGCCCGCGTGGTGAGCTCCCGGCCGTCACCGCCAGGGTGAGCGGCAGCGACGGCGGGGATGTCGACCGGCTGTCGCAGCTGGCGATCGACGACATCGAGGCGTTCTGGACCCAGCACTACGCGGAGTCTTTAAGTGGCAGTTTCGCACCGGTGTCGTCGCTGGTCTCGTATTCCTCCACCGACCCGAACGACTCCTCGGTGTGCGGCGGCGACTTCTACCACGTGCCGAACGCGATGTACTGCAAGCGGATGGACACCATGGCCTGGGACCGGGCCAAGTTCATGCCGACCGCGCGAAAGTACTTCGGAGACATGGCGATCAACGGGACACTGGCGCATGAGTACGGGCACGCCCTGCAGAACATGGCCGGCTTGGTCAACCTGTTCACCCGAACCCTGGTGCGCGAACAGCAGGCCGACTGCTTCGCGGGGGTGTACCTGCAGTGGGTGGCCGCGGGCAGTTCGTCACGCGCGTCGTTGAGCACCGGCGACGGGCTCAACCATGTGCTGGCCGGGCTGATCGTGATCCGCGACCCCGTCTCGACGTCCGACAACCCGGTCTCGGTCTCCGATGCGCACGGCACCGCGCTGGACCGGGTCGGCGCGTTTCAGACCGGCTTCGACGGTGGCGCGGACATGTGCGCGCGCATCGACTCCGACGAGATCCGCAAACGGCGCGGCAATCTGCCACGCTCCCTTTTTGATTCGGAGACTCCGCAGAGCGATCTGCTGATCGACGAGTCGGTGCTGGGCACCCTGATGGCGCAGCTGGGTCAGATCTTCGTCCCGGCCGCCCCGCCGTCGCTGTCGGTCACCGGTGACTGCGGCGGGGGTAAGCCCGATCCGGTGGCGTACTGCCCCGGATCCAACACGATCGTCGTCGACCTGCCCGGGCTGCAGGCGATGAGCACGCCGTCGGATCAGTCGACGCTGGCGCTGCCGCAGGGCGACAACACCGGGCTGTCGGCCGTCACCTCGCGCTATGCGCTGGCCGTTGCGCGCGAGCGCGGGGCCGGCCTGGACGGTGCCACCGCCGCGCTGCGCACCGCATGCCTGACCGGGGTGGCGCAGCGGGCGATGGCCTCTCCGATGACGGTGCCTTCCGGGCCGTCCGGTACCGGCCTGACGCTGGCCGGCGGCGATCTGGACGAGGCCATCACCGGCCTGCTGATGAACGGCGTGGCCGCCAGCGACGTCGCCGCGCACACCGTGCCGGCCGGCTTCACCCGGATCCTGGCGTTCCGGTCCGGCCTGCACGGCGATATCGACGGCTGCTTCGGGCGGTTTCCGTGAATCGCCGGCCGGAACCGCCCGATCAGCCGGACCGGCGTAACACCCCACCGATGCAGCCGAGGCAGGACTGGGGACGCACCCAGCCCGGGCCGCGGCGCCCGATTCCGCCGCCGCGCCCGCCCGCTCGACCACCGGCCCAGCCCTGGTACCTGGAGTTCCGACGGCCGCCGGTCCCCCCTGCTCCCCCGAGTCCACCACCACCGCCGCCACCACCACCAAGGGTCCCCCCAGCTGCTCCCCCGAAATCCGCTGCGCCGCAACCCCAATCGAATCGGGGACTGCTGATCGGCGCCGGTGTCAGCGTCGTGTTGGTGTTTGCGGTACTGGCGACCCTGATGCTCAGCGGCCTGATCGGCGGGTCCGGTCCGGTCGAACTCGACGTGACCCACGCCCAGGACGGGGTTCGCCAGGTGCTCACCGACCCGATCGACGGCTACGGACGCGAGAACGTCGGCGACGTCCGTTGCAACGACGGGGTCAACCCGAAGGTGCACCGGGGCCGCAGTTTCACCTGTGTGGTCGCTGTCGACGGCGCCCAGCGCCAGGTTCTGGTGGAGTTCGCCGACGACGACGGAACCTACGAGGTCGACCGTCCGCGGTGACGTTTTAGCTGGTCAAACATAGATAAAAGCGCCCAAATGCACTGGTGGGCAATGTCTGTGGGCTGGCTAGGAGTTAGCTGACGAGCTTGCTTGCAGCGGGCCGCGCCGCCGTAGGGTCACACGCGCCAACTACCCGTGGTTCCCGAGGAGTTCGATGACCTACGTCAAGCCGCCCGAGTTGATCAACACGATGATCGACGCCGGGCAGTCCAAGATTTTCATGTCCACCCGCGACACCTTGATCCGCGCATTCATGGCCGGCGCGACGCTGGCCCTGGGGGCGGTGTTCGCGGTGGCCATGACGGTGCAGACCGGTCAGGCGCTCATCGGGGCACTGCTGTTCCCGTCCGGGTTCTGCATCCTCTACCTGCTCGGGTACGACCTTTTGACGGGTGTGTTCGTGCTGGCGCCGCTGGCCTGGCTGGACAAGCGCCCGGGTGTCACCATCGGCGGGGTGCTGCGGAACTGGGGACTGGTGTTCGTCGGTAACTTCGCCGGCGCGTTCACCGTCGCGGTGCTGATGGCGATCGTGTTCACCTACGGGTTCTCCACCGCGCCCAACGAAGTCGGTCAGATGATCGGGCACATCGGCGAGGCTCGCACGCTGGGCTATGCCGCACACGGCTTCCAGGGCATGCTGACGCTGTTCGTGCGCGGCATGCTGTGCAACTGGATGGTGTCCACCGGGGTGGTCGGGGCCATGATGGCCACCGATGTCACCGGCAAGGTGATCGCCATGTGGCTGCCGGTGATGCTGTTCTTCGCAATGGGTTTCGAGCACTCGGTGGTCAACATGTTCCTGTTCCCCTCCGGCCTGATGCTCGGCGGGAACTTCACGATCATGGACTACCTCGAGTGGAACGAGATCCCCACCGCGCTGGGCAATCTGGTGGGCGGACTGGCGTTCACCGGGCTGGCGATGTACGCGACGCATTCGCGGACCGCGCCCAAGCGCAACGCTGCGGTGGTGCAGAAGGAAGTGGCGGCCGGCGTCTGACGTCGGGTGTGCGGTTTGATACGCCGACTCCGGTGGGTCGCGTACCAAACCGCACACTCGGCACGGGTTTCGCTTGGCGGTGGCGGAGGGATTTGAACCCTCGGACGGGGGTTACCCGTCACACGCTTTCGAGGCGTGCTCCTTAGGCCGCTCGGACACGCCACCGCGGGACAGCGTACCCAACGACTGGCCCGTCATCCCAATCGCTGCCGGGCGAAGAACTCCTCCAGGGGCGCGGCGCACTCATCGGCCAGCACTCCGCCGCGAACTTGCGGCCGGTGATTGACCCGCCGATCGCGCACGACGTCCCACAGTGAGCCCACCGCGCCGGTCTTGGGCTCGAACGCCCCGAACACCAGCCGCGACACCCGGGCGGCCACCAGCGCCCCCGCACACATGGTGCAGGGCTCCAGGGTGACGGCCAGGGTGGCGCCGGTCAGCCGCCAGCCGTCGCCGAGCACAGCGGCTGCGGCCCGGATCGCCAGCAGCTCGGCGTGCGCGGTCGGGTCTCCGAGGGCTTCGCGGGCGTTGGCGGCCCGGGCCAGCACGGTGCCGTCGGGGCCCACCACCACCGCTCCCACCGGCACGTCGTCGGACCCGGCCGCGGCGGCAGCGGAAAGCGCAGCGCGGATCAGGTCCTCATCGGTAGGGATCACTTATGGCGTCGCGGCAGTGCCGCACTGAGCTGCTCGTCGAAGCCCATCTCTCCGGCGATCCGGTGCAGTTGCTCGTCGACGGCAACGTCGGACTCGTCGAGGATCACGCCGAGCACCGCGGCGGGCAGACCGATGTCGGACAGCAGGCCCAGGTCGCCCTCCTCGAAAGGCTCGGAGTCCTCCAGCTCGTCGGCGTCGATGTCGGAATCCAGCTCCTCGAGCACCTCGTCGGCAATGTCATAGTCCAGTGCGGCCGTCGCGTCCGAGATAAGCAACCGGGTGCCCGCGGGGCCGGGGCGGACGATCAGGAAGAACTCGTCGTCGACATTGAGCAGCCCGAAAACCGCGCCCGCACTGCGCAATTCACGCAGTTCGGTCTCGGCGGCCTGCAGACTGGTGAGCGCCTCGTCACGCATGGGCGTGCAGCGCCACTTGCCGTCTTCGCGCACAACAGCCATCCCAAAACCGGCCGGCGTCTCCGCCGGCCGGCCCTGTGCGGACGCGCCCTGTGCTCCCATCGCCGCCAACGGTAGTCGCCGTTTACGTCGTTGACCAGCGTGTGCCAACCTGGACAGGTGGCGGGACACGCAGCGAAAACACCGGTTTGTGTATTGGGGCTCGGCCTGATTGGCGGTTCGGTGCTGCGCGCGGCCGCAGCCGCGGGGCGGGTGGCGTTCGGCTACAACCGTTCCGCAGACGGGGTCAACGCCGCGATCACCGACGGATTCGACGCCACCGCCGAACTGGACACCGTGCTGCAGCGGGCCGCGGAGACCGGCGCGCTGATCGTCCTCGCCGTCCCGGTGCCGGCCCTGCCGACGCTGCTCGACCATGTCCGCCGGCTGGCCCCGAATTGCCCGCTGACCGACGTGACCAGCGTCAAGAGCGCCGTGCTCGACGACGTCACCGCCGCCGGGCTGGCCGAGAAGTTCGTGGGCGGGCACCCCATGGCCGGCACGGCGCATTCGGGCTGGCCGGCCGGTCACGCCGAGCTGTTCGTGGGCGCACCCTGGGTGATCAGCGTCGACGACCACGTGGATCCGACGGTGTTCGCCGCCGTGCTGGACCTGATCCTGGACTGCGGATCGGTGGCGGTGCCGGCCCGCTCCGAGGAACACGACGCAGCCGCTGCGGCGATCTCGCACCTGCCGCACCTTCTGGCCGAGGCGCTGGCCGTCACCGCCGCCGACGTGCCGCTGGCGTTCGCGCTGGCCGCCGGATCCTTCCGGGACGGCACCCGGGTGGCCGGGACCGCACCGGATCTGGTCCGGGCGATGTGCGAGGCCAACGCCCCGCAACTGGTGCCGACGCTGGATCGTGCGATGGAACTGCTGGCCGCGGCACGCGAATCGCTGACCGCGGACGGATCGGTGGCCGAACTGGCCAACACCGGCCATGCCGCCCGGACCCGCTACGACAACTTCCCGCGCAACGAGATCGTCACCGTCGTGGTCGGCGAAGAGGATTGGCGCCGCGAGCTGGCCGCAGCCGGCCGGGCCGGCGGGGTGATCAGATCCGCGCTGCCAGTCCGGGATAGTCGATGACGAATCCGTCGTCGTCGACCAGCAAGGTGGTGCCGGCCGGGTCGGTGCCCGGGGTAAGCACCGTGATGCCCTCGCCGGGGCCGGCGCTGCAGTAGCTGGCTTCCGCCGCGCTCAACTCCATCTCCGGGACCATCAGATAGATGGTCGGCAGCGTTATCGAGGCGGCCCGCTGGTGCAGGCGGGCGCGGCGGATCGGCAGCGTGTTGAAGAACGGGCTGTAGACCATGTCGATGTCCAGGGCGCCGTCGTAGCCGGTCCGGGTCTGGCCGCGGGCGTCGGTGACCAGCCACATGTTCTCTTCGTCGCGGGCCACCACCAGCTGGCGTTCGCGTTCGGCCGTCGTGATGGTCAGGCCCAGCCGCTTGGTGGCCCCGGATTCGTCGGTCTGCAGGTCGTAGTAGACGCCGAACGCGGGGTGTTCTCCGGTGGCCGAGGCCACCAGCCGGCCGTTGGCCCGGATCCGGTTGCCGGACAGCTGCACGCGCACCGATTCCATCCGGGAGGCGTCCGGCGCCCGCCAGGTCAGGATCGCCGGCCACGTGCCGGACGGGGCTGCGTTCACCGGACCACCGTAAGCGACGGGTCGGTGATCCGCAGAAACTGCCCGGAACACATCCGGAAACCGGCAAGATATCCTCCATGAGCAGCGACCTCTCCGAGCCCGTCGACCCGCAACAGGACAAGGCCGCCGCACCGTCGGCGCCGGCGCCGGCCATGCCGCTGACCCGCGCCGGCGCGCTGTGGAGTGCACTGATCGGCGGGTTCCTGGTCCTGATCGTGCTGCTGGTGTTCGTCACGCAGAACACCGCTCAGGTGGCGTTGACGTTCCTGGTCTGGCAGTGGAGCCTGCCGTTGGGGGTGGCGATCCTGCTGGCGGCGATCTGCGGCGGGCTGATCACCGCCCTGGTCGGCACCGCCCGGATCTTCCAGCTGCGCCGCGCCGCCAAGAAGGCCCTGCGCTAGCCGTCTCCGGGCATCCGCTGCTGGTTGCGCGGCAACAGGTCCCAGACGTGCTCGGTGCCGTTGGTCGAGGCCACCGCACCCTGCCCTGATCGTGAGTACAGAAGCCGGGTGACCGAGACGTAGTCGACCGGAAACGACAGCAGCCGCCGGGTGCCCAGCAGCTGGTGCAGCGCCACGTTGATCACGCCGCCGTGGCTGAACACCGCGACCGTCTCGTCGGCTTCGGCGGCGGCCACCACGTCGGCCAGCGCGGCGGCCACGCGGGCGCAGAACGCCTCCTCATCGACACCGGCGGGCAGCAGGCCTTGGGCCATCCGATCCCAGTCCTGCGGCCGCTCGTTGCGCAACTGCTCGACGGGCAGGTAGCCGGCCAGCTCACGGTCGTATTCGGCGAACCGTTCGTCGACCTCGACAGCCAGGGCACGCTCGGCGGCCAGCGGTCCGGCGGTCTGGACGGCACGGCGCTGCGGGCTGCTCACCAGCCGGGTGATCGGGAAGCGTTTTAGCGCGGCGGGCAGACGCTGCGCCTGCTCCAGGCCGGTCTCGGACAGTTCGGGGTCGGAGCCCTGGCCGTATTCGCTGCGCAGCGGCAGCGCATGGCGGATCAACAGCACCTGCACGGGGGTCACCCTACTTCGCTGCGGTTTCCCCCTGGCGCGAGCGTGCACAAACGTCAGGGCCCACCTGCGGGTTTGCCGAACATTTGTGCACGGTCGGGGCAAGGGGGCGTCAGGGGGTGACGATGTTGAAGTTCGGGTCGGCGGCGTCGGCGAAATCCCTTGTGCGTCCAGCGTGCCGCCGTTCTCCTCTGGCGCGAGCGTGCGCAGTTGTCCCTCGTGCCCGGCGTGTCGGCGTACAGACGCGCACGCTCGCGCTAGGTGGTGGGCAGCCGGACGGTGAACTCGGTCCGCCCCGGGACGCTGGTCACCGCGATCGTGCCGTCGTGCGCCCGGACCACTGCGGCAGCGATCGCCAGACCCAATCCGGTGCTGCCGCCCTTGCGGGACCGGGAGGTGTCGCCGCGGGCGAAGCGCTGGAAGATCTCCGGCTGGAACTCCTCGGCGATCCCCGGCCCGTCGTCGGTCACGCTCAACACGGCGGCACCGGCCTCGACACCCAACCGCACCGTCACCTCGGTGCCCGGGCCGGTGTGGACGCGGGCATTGGTCAGCAGGTTGGTCAACACCTGATGCAGCCGGGCCGCGTCGCCGGGAACCGTCACCGGCTCGTCGGGCAGGTCGAGGCGCCAGCGGTGGTCGGGGCCGCCGACGTGGGCGTCGCTGACGGCGTCGACCGCCAGCCGCGACAGATCCACCGGTTGGTGTTCCAGCGGCCGGCCGGAGTCCAACCGGGCCAGCAGCAGCAGGTCTTCGACCAGACTGGTCATCCGGGCAGCCTCGGACTGCACCCGCCCCAGGGCGTGCGCCACGGCCTCGACGTCATCCGGAACCCGTTGCGCCAGTTCGGTATACCCGCGAATCGCGGTCAGCGGCGTACGCAACTCGTGGCTGGCGTCGGCGACGAACTGGCGCACCCGGATCTCGCTGGCCTGACGCGTCGCCAAGGCGGCCGCGATGTGGTCGAGCATCCGGTTGACCGCCGCACCGAGCTGGCCGACCTCGGTACGGGGATTGGTGTCGGCTTCGGCGACCCGCACCGGCAGCGTCGCGTCGCCGCGGTCCAACGGCAGGCCCGCCACCTCACCCGCGGTCTGGGCCACCCGGCGCAGCGGGGTCAGCGCCCGCCGGATCACCACACTGCCGGCGCTCGCCGCGGCGGCCACCGCGACCAGGGTCACCAGGCCGAAGATCAGCAGCACCCGCACCATGGTGGCGTCCACCGCCGCCAGCGGCAGCCCGGTGACGATCATCCCGCCACTGTGGTGGGCCGGTGTCGCGATCACCCGGTAGCGACCAACCCCCTCCAGGCGCCGGGTGACCGGAGCCCGGGCGTCATTGCATTCGATCAATTCCATTGTGGCCGAGGGGCTCAGGACCTCACGGAAGCCGGGGGTGCTCAGGTAGCCGGCCTCAACATCCGAGTCACCAGCATCGCCGATCACCACGCCGACCATGCCGGGCGGTTGCCCCGGGGCGTCGAGGAAATCCGGTCCCGGGCCGGGCCGGGGGCGGTGGCGACGGTGCCCCATCGGCGGCGGGGGCTGGCCGTGCAGCCGCGCCGAGCGGCGCGCGGCGTCGTAGAGCTGGTGGTCGACCTGGCCGACCAGGTATTGGTACAGCGCCAGCTCCGTCACCGCGCCTATGCCCAGGCAGGCCACCGTCAGCAGCGCGATCTGTCCGGCGAGCAGCCGCGCCCGCAGCGACCAGCTTCGCTCGCCGGTCAGCTTGTCACCCAGCCGGTTTGAGCACATATCCGGCACCGCGCAGAGTGTGGATCATCGGCGGGCGGCCGTTGTCGATCTTCTTACGCAGATACGAGATGTAGAGCTCGACGATGTTGGCCTTTCCGCCGAAGTCGTACTCCCACACCCGATCCAGGATCTGCGCCTTGGACAGCACCCGCTTGGCATTGTGCATCAGATAGCGCAGCAGCTCGAATTCGGTGGAGGTCAACGTGATCGGGTCACCGCCGCGAGTCACCTCGTGGGAGTCCTCGTCGAGAACCAGGTCGCCCACCACGATCTGAGCCCCGCTGTCGGCGGTGCTCACCCCCGACCGGCGCAGCAGGGCGCGCAGCCGCAGCACCACCTCCTCGATGCTGAACGGCTTGGTGACGTAGTCGTCGCCGCCCGCGGTCAGCCCGGCGATGCGATCCTCCAGCGCGTCCTTGGCGGTCAGGAACAGTACCGGCAGCCGCGGGTTGGTCTCGCGCAGTCGCGGCAGCACGTCCAGGCCGCTCATGTCGGGCAGCATCACGTCGAGCACCACCACGTCGGGGCGTTCGGCCTTGGCCGCCGCGATGGCCGAGGCGCCGTCGCCGGCGGTCGCGGCACTCCAGCCCTCGTAGCGCAGCGCCATCGCCACCATCTCGGCGAGCACCGCCTCGTCATCGACCACCAGCACGGTGATCGGCTTGCCGTCGGCGCGTGCCATCACCACACGTTCCACCGATCCCCGCGGCCCAGTCATCGCATTCCAGTATCTCTGCGCCGATGGGCCGGGCCTGTATCGACACTGTGCGCCCGCTTTGAACGTCCGCGCCGATATCGTCATCGCATGGCACGCACCCCGCAGGAGATCTTCGACCACCACATCCGCGCCCTGCTCGCTCGCGACGTCGAGGCGCTGCTCACCGACTACACCGAGGAGTCGGTGCTGATCACCCCCGCCGGTGTGGCGGCGGGCCTGACCGGAATCCGGGCCGCGTTCGGCCAACTGGCCGACGCGCTGGCCGGCGCGGAGTTCACCATCGGCTCCCAGACCCACCACAACGACGTCCTGCTGCTGGAGTGGACGCTGGACGCGCCGGCGTTCACGGTGCGGGGCGTGGACACCTTCCTGTTCGACGCCGACTCGATCCGAGTGCAGACCATCTCCCAGTCGGCCACTCCCAAGGGCTGACTCATGGATCTGGAACCGGTAGCGCAGTGGATGTCGAGCCGAGGTTTGGGCGACGGACCACTGGAAGACGTCACGGAGCTGTCCGGCGGCACCCAGAACATCATGCTGCGATTCACCCGGTCGGGCCGCGGCTACGTGCTGCGCCGCGGACCGCGGCACCTGCGTCCGCGCAGCAACGCGGTGATGCTGCGCGAGACCCGGGTGCTGGCCGCGCTGGCCGGCACCGACGTACCGCACCCGCGGCTGATCGCCACCTGCGACGACCCGGACGTGCTCGGTGACGCGGTGTTCTACCTGATGGAGCCGGTGGACGGGTTCAACGCCAGTGGCGAGCTGCCCGCCCTGCACGCCGGCGACCCCGCGGTGCGCCACGAGATGGGCCTGTCGATGGCCGAGTCGCTGGCCAAACTCGGCGCCGTCGACCATGTCGCGGTGGGGCTGGCCGACTACGGCAAGCCGGACGGTTTCCTGGAGCGGCAGGTGCCGCGCTGGCTGGCCGAGCTGGACTCCTACCGGCAGTTCGAGAACTACCCCGGCCCGGATCTGCCCGGCGTCGACGACGTCGCCGCCTGGCTGCAGGCCACCACCCCGTCGTCGTGGCAGCCGGGCATCATGCACGGCGACTATCACGCCGCCAACGTGATGTTCTCCCGCACCGGACCGGAGCTGGCGGCGATCGTGGACTGGGAGATGTCGACCATCGGGGACCCGCTGCTGGACCTGGGCTGGCTGCTGGCCACCTGGCGCCAGGACGACGGCTCCAGCGTGTTCAGCCACACCCTGACCGGTATGGACGGATTGGCCTCGACCGGCGAGCTGGTGGAGTGCTATGCCGCCGGCAGCTCCCGCGACCTGTCGAACATCGGCTGGTACACCGTGCTGGCCAGTTTCAAGCTGGCGATCGTGATCGAGGGGACCCTGGCCCGGGCGTCCGCCGGGATGGCGCAGCAGGAAGTGGGCGAGCAACTGCACGACGCCGCGGTCTGGTTGTTCGAGCGCGCGCAGGGCTTGATATCGGGCTGACCGCACAGCGGGAAAGATTCGCCGAGATTCGGAAAAATCTCGGATCACGAGGGACGGCGTCGATTTTCGCGCCGCGCTTATGACGAAAATGTTGTGTTGTCTACCTAGACGAGCTAAGGTTGATTGGTGTGGACGATCGTCACAAGGACCCAACCGTTGTACTGCCCTACTTGGTCGGGAGGCCACTCGGTGCCACCGAGGTCTACGAGGCATTCGGCTATCGCAAGTCCGCGTATTACAAGGCGGCGCACGAGGGTCGGCTGATCAGTGCGGACAATCTCATTCGAGTCGCCCGGTATTTCGGCTTGAACCCGGTCGACCTGCAGGTTCGTTTCGGGCTGATCGAACACGACGCCGTCGCGGAATACCTGCAGGATTCGTCGAGGCCGTTGCGCATCGGCGATCTCAAGGCCGATCTGGACAAACCACCGGTCTGACGGGGCATTCGGGAAGTACCGTCGACGCATGACGTCGGCCTTCATAGGCGTCACCGTGCTGGTGGCGCTATACAGCCTGTGGGTGCGTCGCGACACCTGGTGGTCCCGCTGGGAGATCGGCGTCAGCACAGCCATCGCGCTGGAGTGCGCCGCATTGGTGCTGATGTCGCCGTGGGCGGCCGAGACCATCGGCTCGCCACTGCATCGGGCCGCCCACATCTGGAACCTGCAGCAGTTGGTCGGCCACCTGTTCCTGGTGGTCGCCATCGCGGCCAACTCGCACCACGTGCTGTTGCGCCTGGCTGACCACGAGCGGATTCGGCCGCTGTTTCGCCGGCACGTGGTGTGGCCGGTGCGAATCGGGCTGCTGGCATTGGTGGTGGTGTTCGTCGTCGCCGACGCGGGTTACCGGCCGGACGGATTGTCGACCAGCGGCGAAGTCTGGGCCAACGTCTACTGGGTGCTGTGGTGCGGCCTGCTGATCTACCTGTCCGGCTGCGCTACGCGACTGCTGCTGGCGGTGCGCGACGATCCACGCGCCAAGGAGACCGTCGAGCTCTACACCGCCTCGTCGGCATTCGCGCTGGCCGCCATGATGGCGCAGTTGAGCACCACCTGGTCCAAAAACGACGCCAGCACGCTGGTCTGGTTTTGCGCGTGCGTGTCGGTGACGATCTTCGCCTACGGCTCGGCACGTTCGTGGCAGGCCAAGGCGGCCTGGTTCCACACCGGCAGGCTTCCGGTCAGCGAGAACAATCCCCCGCAACCGTTGGCGTGAGTGCGCCGGATGACGTCGGGGTTCATCATCGCCACATTGGCGATCATCGTCTATAGCCTGTGGGTTCGCCGCGACACGTGGTGGACCCGCTGGGAGGTCACCGCCACCTTCGCCGTCGCGATGGAGGGCTGCGCGCTGCTGTTGATGTCGCCGTGGGCCGCGCCCACCGTCGGAGTGATGCTGCACCAGGCGCTCGGCGTGTGGAACGTGCAGCAGATGCTCGGCCACCTGTGCTTGATCGCGGCGGTGTCGGGCAACATCTACCACATGTTGGTGCGCCTGGCTGACCCCGAACAGGTGAGGGTCTTGATGCGGCGTCAGCTCATGGTGCCGATCTGGCTGGGCGTCGCGATCATGGTGCCGGCCTTCGTGCTCGCCGACCAGGACTACGTCCCCGACTTCTTCTCCGCCCCGTCCGCCAATTCCTGGATGATCGTCTACGCGGTGACGGGCAGTGCGGTGGTGCTCTACCTCAGCGCCTACGTCAGCCGGCTGATGCTGACCCTGCGCCAGGACCCGCGGGCCAAGACCACCATCGACCTGTACCTGGTGTCGATGGGGTTCGCGGCGGCCGCCACGGCGGCGGTGATCGCCTCGGCCTGGGTCGACGGCGACGACGCCAGCCCGGTGATCTGGGTCTGTATCTGCCTGTCGATCGGGATCTTCGCCTACGGCTCGGCACGCTCCTGGCGGGCGAAGAGCGCGTGGTTCTCGCCGGCGACGGCCCGATAGTCGGGCATGTCGGCTGTATTCATCACGGCCGCACTGGCCGTGGTCTGTTACTGCCTGTGGGTTCGCCGCGACACCTGGTGGTCGCGCTGGGAGTCCGCCGCCACGTTCGCTATCGCGATGGAGGGCTGCGCGCTGCTGCTGCTCTCGCCGTGGGCCGGCCATGAGCTCAGCCCGCTGCTGCACAGCTTCCTGGGTGTGTGGAATGTCCAGCAGCTGATCGGCGGCCTGTGCATGATCATCGCGATCGTCGCGAACATCAACCACATGCTGGTCCGGCTAGTGCAGCCCGACCTGGTGCGGCCGCTGATGCGCAAGCACCTGCTGGTGCCGTTGAGCCTGGGTATTGCGGTGATGCTGGTGGCGTTCGTCGAGGCCGACTACGGCCACCAGCCGGACATGTTCGCGAGCATGACGGGCGACCGCTGGGTGAGCGCGTACGAGCTGGCGATCGCCGCCATATCGGTGTATCTGGGCAGCTACATAGGCCGACTGATGCTGCTGCTGCGGCATGATCCGCGGGCCCGCACGACCGTCGCGCTGTACCTGGCGTCGTTCGTGTTCGCGCTGGCGGCATGCGTGCTGGTGGCCATCTCGATCTGGATCCGCAGTTATCTGGGCCCGGCGATCTGGGGCTGCATCTGCCTATCGGTGGGCATCTTCGCCTACGGGCTGGCGCGGTCCTGGCAGGCCAAGCAGGCTTGGTTCATCCCGCAACACTGACGCGCGGAACGTTGACTCTGCGTCCACCAGGCGAGCTACTCGCACTTCTGCCTGGTACACGCAGAGTGAAAGGGAAACTAAGTGCGCCCGAAGGGATTCGAACCCCCAACCTTCTGATCCGTAGTCAGATGCTCTATCCGTTGAGCTACGGGCGCGTGTCTTCAGTTGTACTGCATCGGCCGAGCAAGCTCAGCCGTGGCGGAGGCGAGAGGATTTGAACCTCCGGTCCCCCGTAAAGGGGACAACTCATTAGCAGTGAGTCCCATTCGGCCGCTCTGGCACGCCTCCTCGAACTCGTTGAGGGTACCGGATCAATGCGCCAGCTCCGAAACCGCGGGTTCGATAGGCGTCCAGGCCCACATATGCTGTGGTCCGTGACCCCCCGCCTGCGCCCGGAGATCGCCGCACTGCCGGCCTACGTCGAGGGCAAGACGGTGCCGGGCTCGATCAAACTGGCCAGCAACGAGACCGTCGGAGCCCCGCTGCCCAGCGTGCTCAAGGCCGTCGAACAAGCCCTCACGGGTATCAACCGCTACCCGGACAACGGTTACGCCGCACTGCGGGCCCGACTGGCCGAGCACGTCGGATTCGAGCCCCGGCACGTGGCCGCGGGCGCCGGGTCGGTGAGCCTTTGTCAGCAGCTCATCCAGATCAGCGCCGGGGCCGGCGACGAGGTGGTGTTCGGCTGGCGCAGCTTCGAGATCTACCCGCTGCAGGTCCGCACCGCCGGCGCCGTCCCGGTGCAGGTGCCGCTGCGGGCGCACACCTATGACCTGGACGCCATGCTGGCCGCGATCACCGAGCGCACCCGGCTGATCTTCGTGTGCAACCCGAACAATCCCACCTCCACCGTCGTACACCCCGATGCGCTGGAGCGGTTCGTGGCCGCGGTGCCGTCGCACATCCTGGTCGCCATCGACGAGGCCTACGTGGAGTACATCCGCGACGGCATGGCGCCCGACAGCCTGGGGCTGGCGCGAAAGTACCCGAATGTTGTTGTGCTGCGGACGTTTTCCAAGGCATACGGGCTGGCCGGGCTGCGGCTGGGCTACGCCGTGGGCGACCCGGAGATCATCACCGCACTGGGCAAGGTCTACGTGCCGTTCACGGTGTCCACCGCGGCGCAGGTCGCCGGGATCGCCTCGATGGACGCCGCCGACGAGCTGATGGCCCGCACCGACGCGGTGGTCGCCGAACGCTCCCGAGTCGCCGGCGCACTGCGCAAAGCCGGCTTCGAGCTGCCGGCGTCGCAGGCCAACTTCGTCTGGCTGCCGCTGGCTCAGCGCACCGCCGACTTTGTGGCGGCCGCCGCGGACGCCCGGATCGTCGTCCGCCCGTACGGCACCGACGGGGTCCGGGTGACCATCGGCGCACCGGAGGAGAACGACGCGCTGTTACGGTTCGCTCAAAGCTGGATCTGAGGAGGAGTTCTATGCACGCCACCGCCACCGCCACCGTCGCAGCACCCGCGTCCCGGGTGTGGGCGGTGCTCTCCGATCACGAGGGCATGTCCAGCTGGGCCCCCGGCCTGAAGATCACCCTGATCCGGCCCGGCGCCCCCGAGCCCAACGGCGTCGGCGCCCAGCGGCGCATCAAGGCGATCCCGGGAGTACCGCCGATCGTGGAGGAGGTCATCGCCTTCGAGCCGGATCAGCGGATGAGCTACCGCGGCGTCTCGGGCATGCCGTTCCGCAACTACGTCGGCGACGTGGTGTTGCGGCCCAGCGGATCGGGCACCGCGATCACCTACACCGTCAGCGCCGACAACCCGGTGCCCGGGGTGGCCGCGGTACTGGCCAACGGCTTGCTGTTCGCCCTCAAGCGGGCCGTCAAGAAGGCGGGCTGAGCGATGAGCGATCCGATCCGCGAGAAGTTCGCCGCGTTCACCGAACGCACCGGGCAGATCCCCGACGCCGAGCTCGACGCGTTCTGGGCGGCGCTGCCGCCGGCCACCGTCGACGGCATGATCGGCGACTGGCGCGGCGGGGAGTTCGTCACCGGCCACAAGATGAACGGCCTGTTGGAGAAGGCACGCTGGTTCGGCAAGAGCTTCCGCTCGGCCACCGACGTCCAACCGCTGGTCTGCCTGGACGACGACGGCAACAAGTTCTCCAACATCAAGCTCGGCAAGGGCGAGGCCAGCCTGTGGTCTGAGGAGTTCCGCGGCGAGGTGGTGGCCACCATGGTCTACGACGGCCAGCCCACCCACGACCACTTCAAGAAGGTCGACGACGACACCGTGATGGGCATCATGAACGGCAAGGGCGTGCTCGACGACGGCCGGTACTTCTACTTCTACCTGCAGCGGGTGTAGTCGCGGTCAGGGCCGCAGCACGAGTTCGCGGATCGGCTCGGTCTCGCTCTCGCTGGTGGTGCGGCGGTGCCACAGTGAGGCGATGACGGTGACCGCGAGCACGCCGACGATCACCAGCAGCGACGGCCCGGTGCCGATCTCGATCCCGCCGACGCCCCCTTCATGCATCGCGTGCATGATCAGCTTCACGCCGATGAAGCCCAGGATCACCGACAGTCCGTAGGACAGGTAGACCAGCCGGTCGAGCAGGCCGTCGAGCAGGAAGTAGAGCTGCCGCAGCCCCAGCAGCGAGAAGGCCGTCGCGGTGAACACCAGGTAGGGGTTCTGGGTCAGGCCGAAGATCGCCGGGATCGAGTCGAACGCGAAGAGCACGTCGGTGCCGGCGATCGCGATCATCACCAGCGGCGTCGGGGTGTGAACGAACTTCTTCGCGAACCGGATGACGCCGTTCGGGGCCTTGGGAGCCGCATCTCTGCTCTCCGACCGCAGCATGTTGCCCGCCGTCAGGAGCAGCAGCAGGCCGAAGAAGTAGAACACCCAGGCGAAGGTGTTGATCAGTGCCGCGCCGACCAGGATGAAGCCGGTCCGGGCGACCAGCGCGACGGCGATCCCGAACAGCAGCACCTTCTGCTGCTCGGCGCGGGGCACCCCGAATCCGGCCATGATCACCAGGAAGACGAACAGGTTGTCCACCGACAGCGCCTTCTCGGTGAGGTAGCCGGCGAAGTATTGCGCCCCGACGTCGGCGCCGCCGAAGACGAGCAGGCCCAGCCCGAATGCCACCGCGACACCGACATATCCGGCGGACCAGACCGCCGATTCGGCCAGCGTCGGAATGTGTGCCTTGCGGACGTGGAAGAAGTAGTCGAAGGCCAGCAATCCCACCAGCCCGACGATCGTCAGGCTCCATAACCACCCGTTGATGTCCATGTATCGCCCACGGTAGGTCGCTGGGACGACGCGCAGGTTGCGGGGCCATGACCTGCCGGTGAATGGCCGGGTCGCCGATCGGGTAACGGGTGCCCAGGCTACGGTTTCAGCTATGACCGCGACCTATGAATCCGTCACCGTCGAGATCAAAGACCACGTAGCCCAGGTCACCCTGATCGGGCCCGGTAAAGGCAACGCGATGGGCCCGGCGTTCTGGTCGGAACTGCCGGAGGTGTTCGCCGCGCTCGACGCCGACCGCGACGTGCGCGCGATCGTGCTGACCGGCTCCGGCCGCAACTTCAGCTACGGCCTGGATGTGGCCGCGATGGGCGGCACCATGGCCCCGGTGCTGGCCGAAGGCGCCCAGGCCCGCCCGCGTTCGGAGTTCCACGCCGAGATCCTGCGGATGCAGAAGGCCACCAACGCCGTCGCCGACTGCCGCACCCCCACCATCGCGGCGATTCACGGCTGGTGCATCGGCGGCGGGGTGGACCTGATCGCGGCCGTCGACATCCGCTACGCCTCCGCCGACGCCAAGTTCAGCGTGCGCGAGGTCAAGCTGGCCATCGTCGCCGACATGGGCAGCCTGGCCCGGCTGCCGATGATCCTGTCCGACGGGCACCTGCGGGAGCTGGTACTGACCGGTAAGGACATCGACGCCGCCCGGGCCGAGAAGATCAACCTGGTCAACGACGTCTTCGACGACGCCGAGGCCTGCCTGGCCGCTGCGCACGCCACCGCCGCCGAGATCGCGGCCAACCCGCCGCTGACCGTCGAGGGCGTCAAGGACGTGCTGGATCAGCAGCGCATCGATGCGGTGTCGGCCAGCCTGCGCTATGTCGCCACCTGGAACGCGGCGTTTTTGGCGTCCAAGGACCTGATGGAGGGCATCGGCGCGATGATGGGCAAACGGAAGCCCGAGTTCACCGGCGAGTGATGGCCTGGATACTGCTGCTCGGGGCCATTGGTTTCGAGGTCGCCGGAACGCTGTCGCTGCGGGCCTCCGACGGGTTTTCCCGGCTCGGCTGGGCGGTTCCGGTGGCCGTCGGCTACCTGGTGTCCTTCGTGCTGCTGGCGATGGTGCTCAAGCGGGGCATGCCGGTCGGGGTGGCCTACGGGGTCTGGTCGGGGATCGGGGTGGCGCTGACGGCGGCGCTGGCCCGGTTCCTGTTCGACGATCCGTTCACGCCGGTGATGGCCGCCGGGGTGGTGCTGATCGGGGCGGGCGTGTACCTGATGGAGATCGGGGCGCACGCGTGAGCGAGCCGTCTTTCCCGCAACCGACCCTGGCTGACCTGGTCGCCACCCTGAACGTCGAGCAGACCGACGAGCGTCACTTCGCCGCCACGCAGCTGGACAATCCGCACCACCACATCGTCGGCGGGCACATCGCGGGCCAGGCTCTGATGGCGGCCAGCCGCACCGCCCCGGGCCGGGTGCCGCACAGCATGCACGCCTATTACCTGCGGGCCGGGGACGCCAGCCGCCCGGTCGATCTGCAGGTGGAGGTGGCCCGCGACGGCGGCACGCTGTCGACACGGCAGGTCACCGCCCGCCAGGACGGCCATGTCCTGCTGGAGATGCTGTCGTCGTTCACCACGGCCGTCGAGGCACCCGAGCACCAGCTGCCGATGCCCGATGTGCCCGAACCGGATTCGGTGCAGCCGGTCCAAGCTCAGCTCGCTGCCTACGCCGACGAGCTGGGCGGCTACTGGGTTCAGCCGCACCCGTTCAACCAGCGCTACATCGACCCACCGCCGCGGGCGGCCCTCGATCTCGGCGAGCCGTCACCGCGAATCCGCTTGTGGTGGAAGCCCTGTGAGGCGGTTCCGGTTGACGCCGCGCTGCACAGCGCGCTGCTGACCTACCTGACCGGCACCAAGATGGTCGAGACGGCGGTAGCCATGCGGGGGGCTACGCAGGCCAGCGCGTTCAACGCGCTGATCGACCATGCGCTGTGGTTTCAGCGGCCGGTGGATCTGTCGGATTGGGTGCTGTCCGATCAGGTCTCACCCAGCGGCGTCGCCGGGCGCGGCCTGGGAAGCGCCACGATGTACAACCGGGCGGGGCAGCTGGTGTGCGTCGCCACCCAGGAACTCTATTTCGGGCGGGGACGACAATGATTCCAGAGATCTTGACTCCCGACGGCAAGATTCGGCTCCCGGCCGACCTGGATGCGGTCACCGACGTCGGCGCCGAGGAGGAGCCCTTCGATTCCGCTGCGGTGGAACGGATCTGGCAGGCGGTACGGCACTGGTACTCAGCCGGCATGCACCCGGCGATCCAGTTGTGCCTGCGCCACAACGGCCGGGTGATTCTCAACCGCGCGATCGGGCACGCCTGGGGCAACGCCCCGTCCGACCCCGCCGACGCCGAGCAGGTGCCCGTCACCACCGACACCCCGTTCTGCGCGTATTCGGCGGCCAAGGCGATCAGCTCGACCGTGGTGCACCGGCTCGCCGAACAGGGTCACTTCTCGCTGGACGATCGGGTGACCGATTACCTTCCCGATTACGGCCGTAACGGCAAGGCGCGCACCACGATCCGCCAGGTGATCACCCACAGCGCCGGGGTGCCGTTCGCCACCGGGCCGCGCCCGGACGTGCAGCGCGTCGACGACAGCGACTACACCCGTGAGCAGTTGGCCAACCTGCGGGCCATCTACCCGCCGGGGTGGGCGCACATGTATCACGCGCTGACCTGGGGGCCGCTGGTCCGCGAGATCGTCTCGGCGGCCACCGGCCGCAACATCCGCGACATCCTGGCCACCGAGATCCTTGCGCCCCTGGGCTTCCGGTGGACGAATTTCGGTGTGGCCGAAGAGGACGTGCCACTGGTGGCGCCCAGCCACGCCACCGGCCGCCCGCTGCCCGGGCCGATCGCCGCGGTGTTCCGCAAGGCTATCGGCGGGACCATGCATCAGATCATCCCGTTCACCAACACCCCGCTGTATCTGACCAGCGTCATCCCGTCGTCCAACACCGTCTCGACGGCATTCGAGCTGTCCCGGTTCGCCGAGATCTGGCGACGCGGAGGCGAACTCGACGGCGTGCGGGTGGTCTCACCGGAGACCATGGCCGCCGCGACGGCCCAGTGCCGCAGGCTGCGCCCGGATGTGGCGACCGGGCTGGTGCCGCTGCGCTGGGGCACCGGATTCATGCTGGGCTCCAACCGATTCGGCCCGTTCGGGCGGGGCGCGCCGGCGGCGTTCGGGCACCTGGGTCTGGTCAACGTCGCGATCTGGGCGGACCCGGCGCGCGGACTGTCGGCCGGGCTGATCTCCAGCGGCAAACCGGGCAGCGACCCGGAGGCCAAGCGCTACACCGCGTTGATGGATCGGATCGCGGCCGAGATCCCCGCTACCCGACGGGGCGGCTACAGCGGCGACGGCGGCTGAGCCGGACGCGGACCGATGCCGCAGGCCGACGCGAACTGCTGCGGGGTCAGTCCGTCGGCGGAATTCATGTCGCACCGCCCGAAGGGCGGGCAGCCCTCCGGCAGCCCTCCGCCGTAACCGTTCCCGTCGGTGTACTGGTGGGCCACCTTGCCCGGATACGGCGGGTTGGAGCCGTAGGCGGCGATGATCAGCCGGATGTCGTCGGGCTTGGTGGGCCAGAGCCGGTTGAGATCGTAGACGTTGCCGTAACCGATTATCCGGGAACGGTTTCCACACCACTCGGCCAGATTCCAGTACAGCCGATTGATCGGATCGGATTGGTCGCCGCCCGGATTGCCGCCGGACTCGACATCGAGCATCAATGACACCCGCGGGTGCAGGCCGCCGTTCTCGGCGAACATCGCCTGCACCGTGGCGGCATTGGACTGCCAGGTCGCCGGCCGCACGTAGGTGTAGACGATCCCGAACGTCAGGCGGCCGTCATCGAGCGCGTTGTGCATCCAGGCGTAATTTCGGGCGAAATTGCGGTCGCGGTAGGTGCCGTCGCAGACCCGGATCGACAGCACCCGGTAGGGGTAGGAATCATTGACCGGGACTTGAAATTCGGAGACATCGGCAAACAGCGTGTTGGGCTGTGCGAGCTGCATTCGGTTACGTTATCGCACCTCCGCGCTCGATGATTCCTATAGTGAATCGATGGAACTGCGGCATATCAGGTACCTGTTGGCGGTCGCCGATCATCAGAACTTCACCCGGGCGGCCGAGGCACTGCACGTCTCCCAACCGACACTGTCCCAACAGATCAAACAACTCGAGCACACGCTCGGGGTCGAACTGTTCGATCGCTCCGGCCGTACTGTCCGGCTCACCGACGCCGGGTCTGCCTACGCACACCATGCCCGACTGGCGCTGCGCGACCTGCAGGCCGCCGAGCGGGCCGTGCACGACGTGCGCGATCTGTCCCGCGGCAACCTGCGGATCGCGATGACTCCCACCTTCACCGCATATCTGCTCGGGCCGCTGATTCACCGGTTCCGGTCGGCCTACCCAGGCATTCGACTGACCGTGCTGGACACCAGCCAGGATCGCATCGAGGCCGACCTGTTGGCGGACCGACTCGACCTCGGCATCGGCTTCGCCGGTCCACACGCCGCCGGAATCGACGCGCAGACGTTGTTCACCGAGACGCTCGGCCTGGTCGTCGGATCGGGCCATCCACTCGCGGCGACCCCCGCCCGGGTGCCGGTCTCGCAGCTGGCCGACACACCGCTGGGGCTGCTCAGCGCCGACTTCGCCACCCGGTTACACGTAGACGACTACTTTGCGGACTGTAAAGTGCCGCAAAACATTGCGATCAACGCGAACTCGATCAGCGCGCTACTGGAGCTGGTACGCCACAACGTCGTCGCCACCGTATTACCGGATGCGATCACCAGCGAACGCCCCGACCTGCACCCGGTTCCCCTGGACCCGCCGCTGCCGACCCGCACCGTGGCACTGCTGCAGCGCGCCGGCGTCTACCGGTCCGCCGCGGCGCGGGCATTCGCCGAGACCGTCGACGCGGTGGTAGCCGAGCGGCGGTGCCCATCAGGCAAGTATTGGTCGTACCAATAGTTCCACGTGGATCTGCGTATTGGACAGTGCGCCCGTTGCCTTCCATGCTGAATGTCATCTGAGTGAACACTTTTCAAACAGATGGAACATGGTATGCAATTTTTGAAGTTGAACTTGATCAACAAGCACGGGGTCTCCGACCGACACGGCGAGGTGCTGATCGCCACGTCTGAAATCGAGTCGGTGCGCTCGTTCATCCATGCCGATCACATGCTGTCGCACCACGAGGTCGGTTCGATCATCACCACCAAGACCGGTGACAAACACCATGTCTCGCAACACACCAATGAGATCGC
Source organism: [Mycobacterium] zoologicum (assembly GCF_020172665.1). Classification (GTDB taxonomy): domain Bacteria; phylum Actinomycetota; class Actinomycetes; order Mycobacteriales; family Mycobacteriaceae; genus Mycobacterium; species Mycobacterium zoologicum. Next base: position 4,165,964 of record NZ_CP083985.1, read on the forward strand.
CGACATGCTGCGGTCAGCGGCCGATCACGAACAAGACTGGGTGGCCATCCGATGACGATCGCGGTATACGACGACGAGGCCCTGGGCGTGCCCGAGCTGGCCCAACTCGAACGATGGCTGCACGTCCCCCGCGGGCACCGTATCGCGTTGATCAACGCACCCGTCGATTCGGCACTGCGACTGTTGGCCGTCAGCCGCAGGAACCCCTACGACGCCGACGTGATAATCGCTTTCGCGACGCGGCGCAAGGAACTTGCCCGGCTGAAGGCGGCCTACCGTACCGCCTCCGCGAGCCGGCCGACGTGGATTGTTCACCCCGATCCGGACCGGCCCGGGACGGACCTGCGCTGGCAGTGGCTCATAGCCGCGCTACGCCAGTACGGCGTCAACGCGGTGCAACAGGTTCCGATCGGCCGGCTCTGGTCGGCGGTGCTGTTGCAGCCGATCCACGACGCCCATCCGGGCGAGGAACTGGTGGGCCATCCGGGTTCTTCCTAGCCGATGCCTACCACCCCGCGCCTGTGGCTGATGACGCCCGTGGCCATTGGGCTGCTCGTTCTCGGCTGTCACCACCACCAGCCTCCGGGTTCGTCAACCCGTTCTGGGGCAATCACTTTGGAAGATGCCGCGATGGCAGCGATGCCACCGGGATGGCAACCCCATGTCGTCACTCCGATCAGTCAGCAAGAGGCCCAGGACACCGTGTTGGGCTACTTCGAGATGACGCTCCAGGCCCTTCCACCGGGAGCCGTCATCGTCGCCACCGACTACGGCGGAGCCGAAACCACCGGACCGTGCAACGGCGCGGTCGCCGGCACCGACCCGCCGCAGGAGTTCTCGGCCATCGGTCAACTCGAGACGCCCGGACCGGGGTCGGACCGCACCGTCGTCGCCGTCGGCGACACCTGGAGGAGTTGGGGCTGGTGGGTATTCGAGCGAGACGGTCTTGCCAAGCCCAACAGATTCGGCTACGCCCCGGACGGTTACGCCTTCCAGATCCAGGTATCCGACCCGCCCGGATACTCGCCGATCGTCAGCGCCATTTCACCCTGCTACTCGCACGCCGCGGCACGTGCTGACGCCCCGTTTCCGGCGATGATCTCCGCCGACGGCCGGCTCGACGACGTCGGAGCCTCGCGCCCCGTTTCGTACGGCATACAGTTCGTCAGCCATAACGGCGTCAGCGGGCGGTCGCATGCCTTCCGAAGTGCTCGGTGAGCAGCTTGGTCAGCCGCTGCGGCGCCTCGTCCGGAATCCAGTGACTGATCCCTTCCAGCGTCTGCAACTCCCACGGACCGGTGACGCGCCGCTGGGACAGCTCATGGCCCTTGCGGCCGACGGCGGTGTCGCCGTCGCTCCACACCTGCAGGGTGGGAACCGGCACCTTGCGCCGCAGAATGGCCGGCGGCGTCAGCGGCATGCCCCGATACCAGTTCAGCGCGGTTCGGGCGCTGCCGAGCCGCTGCAGTTCGGCGAAATCCCTGGCGGCGTTCGCCTTGCTCTGGCCGGTTCCGTGCAGGTTGGCGATGAAGCGGGATTCGTTGCCCAACAACATCTCCGGCAGCCACGGCAGCTGGAAGAACAGCATGTACCAGGACTTGAGGGCCTGGCCGCTGCGGGCCATCGACTTGATGAAGGCCAGCGGATGCGGAACCGATACCGCACTCAGGGTCTTGACCAGGTCAGGGCGCTCGGCCGCGACGCCCCACGCGACGGCGGCTCCCCAGTCGTGGCCGACAACGTGCACCGGACCGACACCGGCGGCGTCGATCAGGGCGACGGCGTCGGCGACCAGCTCGGTCAGCCGGTAGTCGCGGCGCCGCGTCGGCAGCGCGCCGGGTGTGTAGCCGCGCTGATCCGGCGTCAGCGTCCGGAACCCTTGATCGTTCAGCAGTTCGGCCACCTCCACCCAGGACGACGAGGTCTGCGGAAAGCCGTGCAGCAGCACGACCGGGACGCCGTCCTGCGGGCCGGAGTCGCGGACGGCGAAAACGAGACCCTGTCGTTCGAATGTGGTCAGTCTGGACATATAGCCATCTTCTCAGTCCTGCCGATCATTTCTATAGTTGATCGATGGAGTTGCGACATGCCGATGGGCCTGCTCAGCTCGGACTTCGCCACTCGGCTGCACGTGAACTCCTATTTCGCGGAATACAAAGCGCCGCACTATGTTGCGATCGAGTCGAACTCGATGAGCGCGCTATTGGAGTTGGTGCGGCGCAACGTCGTCACAACCGTGTTGCCGGCCGCGATCACCAGCGAGCAGGCCGACCTGCACCCGGTGGTCTTGGAGCCGTCACTGCCGATCCGCACCGTACAACTGCTGCAGCGTGGCGGCATCTACCAAACTGCCGCGGCACGCGCATTCAGCAGCACCTTGGACACGGTGGTGGCCGAACGGCGGTGCCCCTCGGGCAAGTATTGGTCATATCAATAGCTCCCGGTGGATCTAAGTATTGGACATCGATTACGTCGGCTCCCATGCTGAATGTCGTCTGAGTGAACACTTTTCAAACAGATGGGGGCGGCGATGCAATATCTGAGGTTCAACCTGATCAACAAGCACGGGGTCTCTGACCAACGTGGCGAGGTGTTGATCGCCCCGTCCGAGATCGAGTCGGCGCGCTCCTTCATACACACCGACCACATCCTGTCCCATCACGAAATCGGCGCGATCATCACGACCAAGACCGGTGACAAGCACTACGTCTCACAACACACCAACGAGATCGCCGAGATGCTCCGCATGGCCGACGATCGCGAGAGAGGCTGGATTTCCTAACAATGACAACTGCCCTGGATTACGAGCTCGAGATCGTCGACCCACCCGGTTTTGCCCAACTGGTGGAGCGACTGAAGCTCGGACACGACCGCCGTATCGCGGTCATCAATGCACCGCTGCATTCAGCGTTGCGCCAACTGCCGGTCAGTCGCGAGAACCCCTACGGCTCCGACGTAGTCATCGCGTTCGCGATGCGACGAGTAGATCTGGCCTGGTTGAAGCCGGCCTATCGGGCCGCCTATGCGCGTCGGACGAGTTGGCTCGTCTATCCCGAGCCGACCCGCCCCGGAACAGACCTGCGCTGGGACTGGTTCCTGGCGGCGCTACGTCAGTACGGCGTCCACGTCATCGAGCAGATTTCCATCGACAGAAACTGGTCGGCAGTCCAGTTGATGTCGAAGCAGGCCGGCGATCAGGACGCGACCCTGGTGGGGTAAAAAATTGCGGTGGCGGAGGGATTTGAACCCCCGGACGGTTTTGGCCGTCTCTCGCTTTCAAGGCGAGTGCATTAGGCCGCTCTGCCACGCCACCGCGGAAAATCGTACCCTGGCCGTCATGCGTGCCATCATCGCCGACTCCCCCGAAGTGCTGTCCTGGAAGGACGTCGCAGACATCCAGCCCGATCCGGGCGAAGTTCTGATCCAGGTCGCCGCAGCCGGGGTGAACCGCGCCGACCTGTTGCAGGCGGCCGGAAAGTATCCGCCACCCCCGGGAGCCAGCGAAACCATCGGCTTGGAGGTGTCCGGTGTGATCGCCGCGCTCGGTGACGGGGTCGAGCAGTGGAGCATCGGCCAGGAGGTGTGCGCACTGTTGACCGGCGGCGGCTACGCCGAGTACGTGGCGGTGCCCGCCCCGCAGGTACTGCCGATTCCCGCCGGTGTGGACCTGGTGGACGCCGCGGCGTTGCCGGAGGTGGCCTGCACGGTGTGGTCGAACCTGGTGCAGACCGCCGGCCTGTCCGAGGGCCAACTACTTCTGGCGCACGGCGGCGCGAGCGGGGTGGGCAGCCACGCCATTCAGGTGGCCCGCCAACTCGGCGCGTGGGTGGCCGTCACCGCCGGGTCCGATACGAAGTTGCAGCTCTGCCGTGAACTGGGCGCGGAGATCACCGTCAACTACCACGACGAGGACTTCGTCGAGCGCGTCCGCGAGGCCGGCGGCGCCGACGTGATCCTGGACATCATGGGCGCCGCCTATCTGGACCGCAATATCGACGCCCTGGCAGTCGACGGGCGCCTGGTGGTGATCGGGATGCAGGGCGGGGTCAAGGGCGAGCTGAACATCGGCAAACTGCTCGCCAAGCGAGCCGGGGTGATCGGCACGACGTTGCGCGGCCGGCCGGTGGAGGGCCCACACGGCAAGGGCGCCGTGGTCGCGGCCGTGGCCGAGAAGGTCTGGCCGATGCTGGCCGACGGCCGGATCAAACCGGTGATCGGGGCCAGCCTGCCGATCGCTCAGGCCGCTGAGGCGCACCGATTGTTGGCCTCCGGTGAGGTGGCCGGGAAGGTCGTGCTGACCGTCTGACCCCTCCTGCGCCGAGCGCGCACAAACGTCCACCCCCACCTGGGGAGATACCGGAACTTTCTGCACGCTCGGCGCAAGGGAAAGGCGTCAGCCCAGCGACGCCAGCGCCCGAACCAACTGATCGACCTCGGACATGGTCGAGTAGTGACTCAACCCGATGGTGACCGCTCCCCCGATGTCGTCCACCCCGATCGCCTCAAGCACCCGCGACCCGGCGTTGGCGATCGCCAGCACGCCATTGTCGGCCAGGCGCTGCACCACCCGCTCGGCCGGCACGTTACGCACCGCGAAGCTCACCACCGGGATGCGTGCCTCGGGCTGGCCGATCATCATCACCAACGGCAGCGACCGCAGTGAGTGCAGCAGGTAGTCGAACAGCCGGTTCAGGTACTCGGTGACCGAGCGCATCGAGATGGCCAGCCGCTCCGGCCGGCTGCCGCGGGCCGACTCATCCAGCGACGCCAGGTATTCGACGCTGGCAACGACCCCGGCCAGCAGGCCGAACTGGTGCAGTCCCACCTCCAGGCGGGCCGGGCCGGTAGCCACCGGATCGAGCGACACCGACGCGAAGGTGTCGATCAACGCCGGGTCGCGGAACACCAGCGCACCCACCGGTGGGCCGCCCCAACTGGCGGCGTTGACGGCCACCACGTCGGCACCGATGTCGTTGATGTCCATCAGCTGATACGGCGCGGCCGCGGAATGGTCGACAACCGCGACTCCGCCCACGTCGTGGATCAACTTGGTGACCGGCCGCAGGTCGGTGATGGTGCCCAGCACCCCCGACGCCGACGTCAGGGCCACCAGCCGGGTCGACTGGTTGATCAGGTTCGCCCACTGCCAGCTCGGCAGCTCCCCGGTCTCGATGTCCACCTCGGCCCAGCGCAGCTTGGCGCCGTAACGGTTGGCCGAACGCACCCAGGGCGCGATGTTCGCCTCGTCGTCGAGCCGGGTGACCACGGTCTCGTAGCCCAGGCTGACCCGCGACGACGCGGCATCGGCCAGCGCGCTCAACAGCACCGCACGATCCGGGCCCAGCACCACCGCGTCGGGATCGGCCCCGAACAGGTCGGCCACCGCCTGGCGGGCCGCCACCAGCACCGCCGCACTGCGCCGCGCCGCCGGGTGCGGACCAGCCGCCGTCGCCAGTGATCCGCGGAAGGCGGTGGACACCGTGGTCGCCACCGAATCCGGGATCAACATGCCGGTCGGAGCGTCGAAATGCACCCAGCCGTCACCCAACGTCGGGTGCAGTCCTCGCACCCGGGCGACGTCGTACGCCATGGCAGCCACCTTCAAATACACAGGTACCTGAGAACGGATAGCTCCCCCGCCACGCTCAGCCGCCTCACCTAGGCAGACATACTAGTGCAGTGCTTGTGGGCCCCGGATTGATTGCCGCCTTGGCGCTCCTTGTCGTACCCGGAACCCTGGTGGCGGCCGGTGCGCGACTGTCTTGGCCGTTGGCGGTGACGGTCGGGCCGGCCCTGACCTACGGCCTGGTGGGCCTGGCGATCGTGCCGTTCGGCGCGTGGGGAATCCCCTGGAACGCGGGCACCGCCGGCGCGACGCTGGTGGTGGGCGGCGCTTTGGTGGCCGGGCTTGCGCGCGGGTTCCGGTCGCTGCTGGACCGTCGCCCCGGTATTCACGTGGCCGCGCCGGGATCGTCGGGCGGGCCGACGCTGCTGGTGGCCGCCGGGGCGCTGATCGGCATGGTCCTGATCGGCTGGGCGGCGGTGCGCGGGCTGGGCCATTGGCAGTCGATCCCGAGCACCTGGGACGCGGTCTGGCACGCCAACACCGTGCGCTTCATTCTCGACACGGGCCAGGCCTCCCCCACCCACATGGGCGAGCTGCGCAACGTCGAGACCCACGCCCCGCTGTACTACCCGTCGGCGTTTCACGCGCTGACGGCGGTGCTGTGCCAGCTGACCGGTGCCGCACCCACCTCGGCCGCCACGCTGGCCGGGGTGGCCGCCTCGATATGGCTGTTCCCGATCAGCGCTGCGCTGTTGACGTGGGGCCTGCTGCAACGGGTTTCCAGCACGGCGGTGACGGCCTTGTCGGCGGCTGCGGCGGCGGCGTTGTCGGCATCGTTCACCGCGCTGCCTTACGTCGAGTTCGGCACCGCGGCGCTGCCCAACCTGGTGGGCTACGGGCTGGTGGTGCCGACGTTCACGCTGCTGACCAGCGTGCGCACCATGCGCGACCGGATTCCGTTGGCGGTGCTGGCACTGCTCGGGACGTTCTCGGTGCACCTGACCGCCGGTGTGGTGACCGTGCTCTTGGCGGCGGCCTGGTGGCTGTGCCCCCGCGACGGCGCGCTGTGGAACCCGTTGCGCGGCAAACGACGTGACACTCTGGCGCTGGCCTCAGCGGTGGTGCCGGCCGGGTTGCTGCTGCTGCCGCAGCTGTTGAGTGTGCGCCGGCAGGCCGAGATCATCGCCGGGCATTCGTTTCTGACCCATGAGGGCCGCAAGTCCGGGCTGCGCGACGCGCTGCTGCTGCACACCCGCCACCTCAATGATTTCGGAATTCAGTACGCGCTGGTGGGCCTGTGCGCGGTGGGCGCGGCGGTATTGCTCTATAAGAAGGTGTACTGGCCGCTGGCGCTGTGGGCGGTGCTGGTGGTGGGCGTGGTGCAGTCCTCGGCGCCGCTCGGCGGGCCGGTGGGCCGGACGCTCGGAATGTTCACCGACCTGTTCTACAGCGACCCGCGCCGGATCATGGCGGCGATGACACTGCTGCTGATCCCGATGGCCGGTGTCGGGCTGGCGTTTCTGGCCGGGTTTGCGGCCAGGCCGGTGGGTGCTCGGCTGCGTCCGGTGCTGACCGGGGTGCTGCTGGTGGCGGTGACGGTCGGGCTGGCCTGGCACTACCTGCCGCGGCACGCGTTCCTGCTGGGCGACAAGTACGACTCGGTGATGGTCGACGCCCGCGACCTGGAGGCCTTCGCGCATCTGGCGGCGCTGCCCGGGGCGCGCGACAGCGTGATCGGCAACGCCAACGTCGACGGCAGCTCCTGGATGTACGCCGTCGCCGACCTGCACCCGCTGTGGACGCACTACGACTATCCGCAGCAGGAGGGCCCCGGCCCGCAGCGGTTCATCTTCTGGGCGTATGCCGACGACGCCGACACCGATCCGCGGGTGGCGCAGGCCGTGCATGACCTCAACATCCGCTATGTGCTGATCAGCAGCCCGATAGTGCGCGGGTTCACCCTGCCCGACGGACTAGTCTCACTGGATAAATCGCGGTCATGGGCCAAGATCTACGACAACGGCGGGGCCACTATCTACCAATGGCAGGGAGGCGCGGGGCATTGAGTGTTGACCCGGGTGACAGGGACGATCTGGACGGGGTGGAGGTCATCTCCGGCTCCGACTCCGATGGCGGCGAGCAGTCGGTGACCGACTTGATCGAGCAGCCCGCCAAGGTGATGCGGATCGGCACCATGATCAAACAACTGCTGGAGGAGGTGCGCTCGGCGCCGCTGGACGACGCCAGCCGGGTCCGGCTGCGTGAGGTGCACGCCGCCAGCATCCGTGAGCTCGAGGACGGCCTGGCCCCGGAACTGCGCGAGGAACTGGAGCGCCTGACGCTGCCGCTGCGCGAGGACGCCACCCCGTCCGACGCCGAGTTGCGGATCGCCCAGGCTCAGCTGGTCGGCTGGCTGGAGGGGCTGTTCCACGGCATCCAGACCGCGCTGTTCGCCCAGCAGATGGCGGCCCGCGCGCAGCTGGAGCAGATGCGTCACGGCGCACTGCCGCCCGGTGCCGGCCAGGGAGGCCAGATCGGGCACGGCCACGACTCCGGTCAGTACCTGTAGCTGATCGTGGCCGGCACCGATCCGCACATCGAGACCCGGGACGCCTGGGTCGAGTTCCCCATCTTCGACGCCAAGTCCCGGTCGCTGAAGAAGGCGTTCCTGGGCAAGGCCGGCGGGGCGATCGGCCGCAACAACTCCAACGTGGTGGTGGTCGAGGCACTGCGCGACATCACCATGTCACTCGAGCTCGGAGACCGGGTGGGCTTGGTCGGCCACAACGGCGCCGGCAAATCTACACTGCTGCGCCTACTTTCGGGTATCTACGAGCCGACGCGCGGGTCGGCGACGGTGGTGGGCCGGGTGGCGCCGGTGTTCGACCTCGGGGTGGGCATGGACCCGGAGATCTCCGGATTCGAGAACATCATCATCCGCGGGCTGTTCCTCGGTCAGACCCGCAAGCAGATGGCCGCCAAGGTCGACGAGATCGCCGAATTCACCGAACTGGGCGACTATCTGGCGATGCCGCTGCGCACCTACTCCACCGGCATGCGGGTGCGCCTGGCGATGGGTGTGGTCACCAGCATCGACCCGGAGATCCTGCTGCTCGACGAGGGTATCGGCGCGGTGGACGCCGAGTTCTTGAAGAAGGCCCAGACCCGGCTGCAGAAACTGGTGGAGCGCTCCGGAATCCTGGTGTTCGCCAGCCATTCCAACGAATTCCTGGCGCGGCTGTGCAAGACCGCGATGTGGATCGACCACGGCACCATCAAGATGACCGGTGGAATCGAAGAGGTCGTCGGCGCCTACGAGGGCCCTGAGGCCGCCCGGCACGTGCGTGAGGTGCTGGCCGAGACACAGTCCGAGGGCATAGCGTGAGTGCGACCGTCTACGCCGTCGTCGTCACCCATCGCCGGGTCGAACAGTTGGCGGAGTCGCTGAAGGCGGTGGTGACCCAGTCCCGGGTGCCGGATCACCTGATCGTCGTCGACAATGACTTCGCCGCCGGCGACCCTGAAGTAGCCGAGTTGGTGGCGTCCCAACCGGTGCCGACGACCTATCTGGGTTCACGCCGGAACCTCGGTGGCGCAGGCGGTTTCGCGCTGGGCATGCTGCACGCCCTGGCGGCCGGCGCGGACTGGCTGTGGCTGGCCGACGACGACGGACGGCCGGCCGATTCCGCGGTGCTGGACCGGCTGCTGGACTGCGCGACCCGCTACGGCCTGGCCGAGGTGTCACCGATGGTGTGCAACATCGACGAGCCGGAACGGTTGGCCTTTCCGCTGCGGCGCGGCCTGGTGTGGCGGCGGCGGGTCGACGAATTGGTTCGTGACGGAGGCGATCTGCTGCCGGGCATCGCGTCGTTGTTCAACGGGGCGCTGTTCGCCGCATCCGCCTGCGAGGCGGTCGGCGTGCCGGATCTGCGGTTGTTCATCCGCGGCGACGAGGTGGAGATGCACCGGCGGCTGGTGCGTTCCGGCCTGCCGTTCGGCACCTGCCTGACCGCGGCGTACCTGCATCCCAGTGGCACTGAGGAATTCAAGCCGATTCTGGGCGGTCGGATGCACACCCAGTACCCCGACAACGCGGCGAAGCGGTTTTATACCTACCGCAACCGCGGCTACCTGATGGCTCAGCCCGGCATGCGCAGGCTGCTGGCGCAGGAGTGGCTGCGGTTCGGCTGGTTCTTCCTGGTGTCGCGGCGCGATCCGGCGGGGCTGGCCGAGTGGATTCGGCTGCGCCGGCTGGGGCGTCGGGAACAGTTCGGCAAACCCGAGGGGCAGCAATGAGTTTCACCGATATAGCGGTCGAGTCGCGCACCTTCGCGCGGGCCCGGGCCGACCTGGCCGACGGCTTCGGCCGCCGCGAGCTGTGGCTGCACCTGGGCTGGCAGGACATCAAGCAGCGCTACCGGCGCAGTGTGCTGGGCCCGTTCTGGATCACCATCGGCACCGCCACCACCGCGGTGGCGATGGGCGGGCTGTACTCCAAGCTGTTTCACCTCGATCTGGCGGTACACCTGCCGTACGTGACGCTCGGGCTCATCGTCTGGAACCTGTTGAACGCGGCCATCTTGGAGGGCGCCGACGTGTTCGTCGCCAACGAGGGGCTGATCAAGCAGTTGCCGACGCCGCTTTCGGTGCACGTCTACCGGCTGGTGTGGCGGCAGATGATCCTGTTCGCCCACAACATCGTCATCTATCTGCCGATCGCACTGATCTTCCCGAAACCCTGGTCGTGGGCGGATCTTTCGGTGATCCCGGCGCTGGCGCTGATCGCGCTGAACTGTGTGTGGGTGTCGCTGTGCTTCGGGATCCTGGCCACCCGTTACCGCGACATCGCGCCGCTGCTGTTCAGTGTGGTGCAGTTGCTGTTTCTGATGACGCCGATCATCTGGAACTACGAGACGTTGAAGGCCCAGGGCGCGACCCGGTGGATGAACGTCGTCGAGCTCAACCCGCTGATGCACTACCTGGAGATCGTGCGGGCACCGCTGCTCGGTGCGCACCAGCCGCTGCGGCACTGGGCGGTGGTGCTGGGGCTGACCGTCCTCGGCTGGTCGGTGGCCGCTTTGGTGCTGCGCCAGTTCCGGGCGCGGGTAGCCTACTGGGTGTAGCCCGCCCCGACCCGAGTCACATTCGCCCGATGCGCACCTCGGGGGAACCACAGAGATGTTGACGAATCGGATACGCCTACCGCTGAGGCGATCTACCCCGCCTTCCATTCCCGGTACTCCTGGGGTGTCAGCTCTCGGCCGAATACGGTTGACAGAGCCGGATTCTGAGCGAGGTAGGCGTCCTCGTTGCTTCGCCAGGCCTGCCCATACCGATAGAACGGCAACCACGGGTGCAGGTGGTGCACCAGGTGATAGGTCTGCGACAGCATGACCGGCATCAGCAGCCACTCCATTCCGACCCGGTTCCGGGTGGCCCGGTAGCGGTTCTCCTGCTGCGTCTGCTCCAAGCCGTGGTGCGGCAACCAGTCGAACCACCAGCCCAGGATCGCCATCCCGATGCGCTGCGGGATCAGCAACACGATCACGATGGTCCAAAAGTTCCCGGTGAGGGTCGCGGCGCCGAGGCCCACAGCACTCAACGAGAACACCACTACCGTTTCGGCGACCTCGGCCAGCGGGCGGCGTCGGCCACGCTGCAGCCTCCGCTTGAGCTGTCGGCAGTACCAGACCGCATAGAAGGCATCCATCAGCGCCCAGCGGAACGGCAACTGCCAGGCCGGCGCGTGGCTGGCGAACAGGTCCGGATCGTTGTCGCCGTCGTTGGCGTTGCGGTGGTGCTGAAGGTGGACGTAGCTGAACGCCGGCAGCGAAAACATCGGCCCCACAAAGAGCCACGCCGCGCGACCGAACACCGAGTTCACCCAGCTCGCCGAAGACAGCGAGTGGTGCAGCGCATCGTGGGCCACCATGAACATCGCGTAGACCACCGCGGTGTTGACCGTGATGGTCAGCCAGATCGGCGCATGACCGCCGATCGCGGCGGCCGTGGAGAGAACGAAGACCACCAAGGCAACCGCACCCAGCGTCAGGGTGGGCCAGGCAACATCGGGTATCGACTCGCCCGGGTGCGGGTGCCGTTGGCGTACAACGGTTCTTGACGGCGCGTGATCCATCGTCTCGAGCGGCGGCATGAGCCTCCTCCAATACGCGACTACGCGAGTGCGAAATAACCTAAGTCGCATAGGAGATTATGGGATTTTCGACGAGAACTTCCCCACGCACGCTTGATGTTTGGTCAAAATGCCATCACGGTTTCGCTACGGAGTGACCGGGTTGTTCGTCCCGTTGGTGCCACTCGCCGTCGCGCCTTCCGACTGGGTGCCACCGGTGTTGACGATGTCGCCGTCGCCGCCACTGCCGCCGGTGTTGCCGGCCCCGGTGCCGCTGCCGCCGCTGCCGCCGGTGGCGGTGCCGCCGGTGGCGGTGGACGGAGTCGGCGTGACAGCGCCGTCGTTGCCGAAGGCGTCGAGCCGGCTCGACCCGCCGAGGCCGCCGGCGCCACCGTCGCGGCCGTCACCGCCGTTGCCGCCGGTCGACGTCCCGTTGGCCAGGTTGCCCGCGTCACCGCCGGTCGCGATGCTGGCCTTGCCGCCGTTGCCACCGGTGCCACCGTTGCCCGCGTCATCGGATGTGGCGTTGCCGCCGGTACCGCCGTGCGCGGTGCCGCTGGCCGTGCCACCGGGGCCACCCAGAGATCCGCCGTTGGTGGTCTTGGAGCTCTGGATGTCCGAGCTTCCGCCGTTGCCGCCGTGGCTGCCCGCGCCGGTGGCGCTGCCGCCGTCGCCGCCGGTGGAGGTGCCGTAGGAGTCACCGCCGGTGGAGCTGTAGCCGGCCTCACCGGATTCCAGTTCACCGAAGCCGCCGTTGCCACCGGTGCCGCCGTCGGTACCGGTGCCGCCGTTGCCGCCCTGGGCCACCGCGTCGCCTCCCGCACCGACCGAGCCGCCGCCGGGTGCGTCGACCACGAGGTAGCCGGCGCCGCCGTCGCCACCGGTGCCGTTGTCGCCGAGACCACCCTTGCCGCCGGTGGCGCTGCCGGTGACGCTGCTGTCGATGCCGGTTGCCGAAACAGCGGCCGCGCCGCCCGTGCCGCCCGTGCCGGTGTTGTCACCGGCGCCGCCGTCACCACCGGTGACGGTGGTCTGGTCGATGACGGCGCCATCGGTGGCCGTGATGTCGGCCGTTCCGCCCGCGCCGCCGCTACCGCCGTTGGTTCCGGTACCGGCGTTGCCACCGGTTGCGCTGCTGCCGGTGATGGCGCTGCCCTTGCCGATGGCGGTCAGGCTCGCGGCCCCGCCGTCGGCGGTCGCACTGGCGTTACCACCGGTCACCGTGGTGCCGGAGATGCTGCCACCGTCGCTGACGTTCACCGCGGCGCCGCCGCCGACATGGTCGCCGACGTTGTCGCCGCTGCGCACGGTGACGTCGCTGACGGTACCGCCGCCCTTGTTGACCATCGCGTTGTTGGTGCCGTCCTGACCGTTCACACCGTTGGCGCCGCCGTTGGTGGCGTTGCCACCGACCGCGTTGGCGCCGTCGATGGTGCTGCCCTGGCCGTCGGCCTGGATACCGGCGTAGCCACCGGTGCCGCCCTGGCCGCCGACGCCGGTGATGCTGCCCGCACCGCCGTCGCCGCCGTTACCGCCGGTCGCGGCGCTGTTGGTGACGATGCCGCCATCGATCTGGCTGATGATGGCGCCACCGCCGCCGCCACCGCCACCGCCGCCCTGGCCGGCGGTCGTGCCGGTCGCGGCGGCACCGCTGCCGCCGTTGCCGCCGTTGCCGCCGGTCGCGGTGTTGGTGTTGTCGCCGCCGTTGATGGCGCCGCCGCTGGCGCCGGCACCGCCGTCGCCGCCGTTGCCGGCAGTGCCGGTTCCGACATTGCCGTCGCTGTCCAGGGCCACCGCACCGCCGTTACCCCCGGCGCCGCCGTGGCCACCGGTGAAGCTGCCCGTTCCACCATCGCCACCGTTGCCACCGGCACCTGCGGTGCCATCGACGGTGGTGCCGCCGTCACCGCCGGTACCGCCCGAGCCGCCGGTGCTCAGCACCGGGTTGGTCAGGTCGGCGCCCACGGGTGCGCCCGTTCCGCCTCCGCCACCCTTGCCGCCGGTGCCGGCCGTGCCGTTCTCGGAGGAGCCGCCGACGCCACCGTTGCCGCCGTGCCCACCGGCCATGGTGGCCATCGGGATGAACTCGGGGTCCGCGGCACCGGTGGTGTTGCCACCTGCGCCGCCATCGCCACCGTTGCCCGCGGTGTCGTCACCGGTGGCGTTGGCACCGGCGCCACCGGAGCCGCCGTAGCCGCCGTGGCCGGAACCGTCGCCACCGACACCGCCGACGCCACCGTTACCGCCGATGCCGTTGCCGCGGTCGGCCGCCGACGTGACCGCGCCACCGGTTCCACCGTTACCGCCGGTGCCGCCGTAGACGCCCTGGCCACCGCCGCCGCCGGCACCACCGGTGCCTGCCGCGTAGCCGGATCCACCACTGCCGCCGTTGCCGCCGGAACCGCCGACCCCGGTCGCGTCGTCGTGCGCCGGGCTCAAGCCGTTGCCGACGAAGTTGCCGTTGTCATCGGTGAATGCGTCGCCGCCGAGCCCGCCGGCGCCGCCGTCGCCGCCGTTGCCGATCCGGCCCAGGTTGCCGTCGGTGCCGTCGCTGTGGCCGTCGCCGCCACCGGTGCCGCCCACACCCACCGTGGCGCCGGCCGCGCCGCCGTCACCACCGTTGCCGCCGATGCCACCGGAGCCGCCGCTGCCGTTCTGGTCAGTGGGCACCAATTCCATGATCAGCTGGCCGTTGGCGCCCTTGCCGCCGACACCGCCGACACCGGCATCGCCGCCGTTGCCGGTGTCGCCGCCGTTACCGCCGTTGCCGTTGGTCGCGTTACCGCCGTTGCCACCGGCGCCGCCTACGCCACCGTTGCCGGCGTTGCCACCGGCTCCACCGGCCATGGACGGATCGATGGAGTCGGCACCGGTACCGCCGGTGCCGCCCTTGCCGCCGACACCACCCGCGCCACCGTTACCGGCGTTGCCCGACACCGAGCCGCCATTGCCGCCGACACCGCCCGCGCCACCTGCACCACCGGCGAAGCCGTTGCCGCCGGCACCGGGCGTGCCGTCCTCCTGCAGGACACCATTCGAGCCGTCGCCGCCCTGCGAGCCGGTGCCACCGACACCACCGTTACCGCCGTTGCCGTGGTCGCCACCGGCACCACCGTTGCCGCCGGCGCCGCCGGCCACGCCGGTGCTGTCGGGGTTGAGGCCGTTGCCCGTGCCACCGACGCCGCCGTTACCGCCGTTACCCGAGACGGTCGTCGGCAAAGTGCCGTCGCTGCCGTCGGCACCCGCGGTGCCCGGCGTGCCACCGAACAGCAGCCCGGTGGCGAGGCCCGCCGCGCCGCCCTTACCACCGAGACCGACCGCGCCGAGGTTGCCGCCGTTACCGCCGGCACCGCCGTTGCCACCACCGACAAGGCCGGCCGGGGCCGCGGCGGCGTTGATTCCGTCGCCGCCGGCCGGTGCGGCCCCACCGCCCGATCCACCGTCGCCGCCGTCGCCGCCGTTGCCGGCCAGACCGGAACCACCACCGTTACCTCCGGCGCCGCCGTTACCGGCCGCACCCGCGGTGTGAATGCCGAAGAAGCCTCCGGCACCACCGTTACCGCCGGCGCCACCCACGCCACCGGCACCACCGGATCCGGCGTTACCACCGTTGCCGCCCAGACCACCGACGCCGCCGGGGCCGGTCGGGTCGGCGGCAAGTGCGGTGATGCCTTCGTTCACGGGCTGCGTGTTGTCGTTGCCGTTGCCGCCGACACCACCGTCGCCACCGTTACCGCCGACACCACCGTTACCTCCGGCGCCCCCGGTACCACCGGCGCCGGACGTGCCGAACAGTCCTGCCGCGCCACCGTTTCCGCCGACGCCTCCGGCACCGCCGGCCAAGCCGTCGACACCGGCACCGCCATTGGTGCCGGCGATGCCGGCCGCACCGTCGGCGCCGCCGGGGAAGCTCAACGCGTCCATGCCGCGGTTGCCGTTGGTCCCGGCCGCGCCGTTTCCGCCGGCGCCGCCGGCGCCGCCGCTGCCGCCGTTGCCGAACAGGAAGCCGGCGACACCGCCGTTGCCGCCGGTCAGGCCGGCCAAGCCCGCCGCGGCGACACCGTCGGCGCCGAATGCGCCCGCGCCACCGTCGCCGCCGTTGCCCAGCAGGAAGCCACCGGCACCACCGTCGCCGCCGGCCATGTTGATGCCGACACCGCTGCCGCCGGCACCACCATCGCCGAGCATGCCACCGGCACCACCGTCGAGGTCAATCGAGCTGGCGTTTGCGAAGGAGTAGGTGCCGTCCTGAACGTCGGCCAGGGTGATCACATTGCCGTCGGCGTCGGTCAGGGCCGCGCCACCCGCACCGATCAGGTCACCGTCGGCGTTGGTGAACGTGCCGCTACCACCGTCACCGAACAGGAAGCCGCCCGCGGTGGCGGCGTGGTACATCAGGTCGCCGTCGTCGGAGAGGCTGACGTAGGCGTTGGCGCCGTTGGCGAAGACACCGTCGACGGTGAACCCGCCGCTGATCAGCGATTCACCGAGGCTGTGCAGCGGCTGGTAGATCACCATGTTGATCGCGTTGGCGACGAAGTCATCCAGCCCCTGCAGCGGGTCGACCATCTGGTCGGCGGCCGAGCCTGGGACGTCGCCACCGAACAGCGCGCTGTAGTCGACGAGCGAGGACTCCATGGACGACGAGTCGAACCACGTCGACATCTGGCTCCACAGGGCATCGAACATGTCGTCGAACCCGTCGGCCCGTGCGGGTGCCGCACTCAGCGGCATCATCCCGAATGCGAGGAAAGCCCCGACCGCACTCGTAGCGCCGACCACGCGGCCGGCCCGACGCCTGCCCTTTCCAGCGATAGACCTCGACGACATGATCCCCTCCTCCAGGCGATGGTGCGCGTTGACGATGACGTAAAAAACTTAAGTAAACGTAAGCTAACAAAAACGCGAGTCGAGCGTGATGCCTTATCCGAACTTTGTTTTCGGCACATTACGAGCATGCGATTGCACCGGTCAAGTGGGGTTTCGACGTGATGTTTGCCGGGTAACTTTCACAAATTCGGGCAACAGAGAGCAGATTTGTAACCCTGATAGTCGACGGGCCGCTGCTTATGCGGATCCAGCAATTTCTTTGCTGACCCATCAGAAACAGCGGGCTGGTTGATTATCTGGGGCGTACCGAAAACCTCTGTGACGGCACACTTCCGGCTACGCGGAGATAGCTGCCGGGGAGCACCATAGGTGGTCGAACAATTTACTGCGGCAGCGAACCACCAGCTCAGCGGCTCGCCACCCAGCCGGTCACGCGGCCCTACCCCACCGCCTTGCTCGCTGAATTCCCGACAGGGTAGTTAACCTTCGGCGTTTGCGGGGTGTGGCGTTGCCGATGTCAGGAATCAAGAACGAAGCGGTACGCACTGATCACATCGGGATCGGGATCCAGCCCCAGGCCGGGTCCGTCCGGCACCGCGATCCGGCCGTTCACCGGCACCAGGGCTTCGCCGTAGATCGAGGCTTCCAGGTCGAACCAGCGCCACTCGACCATCGCACCGGCGCCACCCCGTGCGGCGGCGGCGTGCATCGCGGCCAGCAGACCCGGCCCGTCATAGAAGGAGTGCGTCATCACCGCGACGTTGTGGACCGCCGCCAGCGGAAACACCTTGCACAACTCGGTGATTCCGCCCATCTTCGCTGGGCTGGGCTGCACGAAGTCCACCGCGCCGGCGGCCAGCAACCGCTCGAACTCCATGAGGGTGCCGACGTTTTCGCCCGACGACACCGGCAGACCCGTGCTGCGGCGTAGTTCGGCCAGTCCGCCGAAGTTCTCCGGCGGCCACAGCGGTTCCTCCAAAAACGTCAGCCCCAGGGCGTGCAGGTCGGTGGCGAGCGCTTGAGCCTGCGGCAGGCTCCAGGAGCAGCCGGCATCCACGATCAGCGCGATATCGGCCCCGGCTTGGTCACGGGCGGCCTGCATGGCGGGCAGCGTCGATTCGTGCAGCTTGATCGCGCCGAATCCGTCGTCGACGACGCGGCGCACCGCGGCACGAACCCGATCCGGCTCGGTGTAACAGGCCAGGCTCGCATAGCAGGGCAGGACGTGGGCCCCGGTCGTGCCGCCGAGCAGCGCCGCGACCGGGACCCCGGCGCGTTTTCCGGCGATGTCCCACAGCGCGATGTCCACTGCCGACAGCGCGTAGGTGATGGCGCCGCCGCGGCCGAAGACGTGCAGTTTGCGTTGCACCTGCTCCATGAGCGCGGCGATGTCGCCTGCGTCGCGGCCCAGGCACAGCGGCGCGACGAGTTCGTCGAGCGCACGGGCGGCCAGGTCGGTGCCGTACAACCCGAACGCCTCGCCCCAACCCACGGTGCCGTCGTCGGCGGTCACCTTCACCAGCAGTGAGTCCACGGCGTCGATCGGTTTGCCCCACAGCGCGGCACCCGGCAGGTCTGGCTTGAGCGGGATGCGCAGCGGAATCGCTTCGATGACATCGATGACGGTGGGCATGGTTTTCAGGGTAGGACTTAAGCTTCCTCAGGTGACCGAGACGCCGCAGCATCATCAGCACCTGCCCACGCAGATGCTGCGTTTCCTGGTCACCGGGGTGCTGTCGGCGGTGGTGGACTTCGGGCTGTACCTGCTGCTGTATCTCGGTTTCGGGGTCAAGGTCGACCTGGCCAAGGCGTGCAGCTTCGTCGCCGGCACCCTGACCGCCTATGTGATCAACCGGCGCTGGACATTCCAATCCTCAGCGCACACCGGGCGCTTCGTCGCGGTGATGGCGTTGTACGCGTTGACGTTCGGGGTGCAGGTGGGGATCAACCACCTTGTTCTGGACCTGCTGGACTACCAGCGGTGGGCGCTGCCGGTGGCGTTCGTGGCCGCGCAGGGCACCGCGACCGTCATCAACTTCGTGGTGCAGCGGACGCTGATCTTCCGGGCACGCTGAGCTCAGGCGAGGACGACCTACGGCGCCGGCGATACCAGCGCTGGTCAGCTTCATATGTACGTATCTGTCAGTAATATGTACGCATGGCGGTGAAGCGGACGACGATCGAACTCGACGAGGATCTGGTGCGCACAGCCCAGTCGGTGACAGGCCAGACACTGCGGTCGACGGTGGAATCCGCGCTGCGCCGGCTGGTAGCCGAGGCCCAGGACGAGGCCAATGAGCGCCGGCGGCGGATCACCGAGCATCTCGCCCGCGCCGGCACACAGGTCGACACCGCGATACTGCTGTCCGATCAGGCGTGGCAATGACGCTGTGGCTGCTCGACAAAAGCGCGCACGTACGGCTGGTCGCCGGGGCGCCATTGCCGGACGGCATCGACCTGACCGACCTGGCCATCTGCGAGATGAGTGAACTCGAATGGCTGTACTCGGCGCGCTCAGCGGCCGACTACGACGGCCAGTCCGCGTCGCTGCATGACGCCTACCCGGTGATGGCCGCACCCACCGACATCTTCAGCCGGGTCCGCCGCCTTCAGCGGGACCTGGCACACCACCGCGGGATGTGGCATCGAACTGCGCTGCCCGACTTATTCATCGCCGAGACCGCGCTGTACCATCGGGCCGGCGTCTTACATCACGACCGGGACTACCGGCGAATCACCGAGGTGCGGCCGGGTTTTCAGGTCCGGGCGCTCGCGGCTGACAACGGCTAGCGGGGTTATGGCGCCGGTGTGACGCTCCGGTCGCCTTTGGCGCCGGCGCTGCCCGGACCACCGAAGACGCCCGAGCTGCGAGGATGTCGAACAGGTAGTCGAGGTCGGCGTGCGCGGCAGGTGTCGTGGCCGCGCAGGGCACCGCGACCGTCATCAACTTCGTGGTACAGCGGACGCTGATCTTCCGGGCACGCTGAGCTGCGCTCACGTAGCTCTCCGCACAGACAGATTCGGCCGGCCTACTGGCCGGCCGAATCTGGTGAACAAGTTATGGAGAGGTTAGCCGGAGGCTCCCGCCAAGCCGCTCGGTCCCGGTGCGCCGGCCGCCCCGGCCGCGCCGTAGATCCCGGCTGCGCCGCCGGAACCGCCGGCACCACCGGCTGCGCCTTCACCACCGATACCACCCAGCGGGCCACCGGTTCCGCCATCACCGCCGCGACCGCCCGTACCGCCGTCGCCGCCGTTACCCATCCAGGTCGCACCGTTACCGCCGGCACCTCCGGCACCGCCGGCACCGCCAGGTCCATTGCCGGTTCCGGTGACGCCCACGGCCCCGACCCCGCCGTCTCCGCCGTTGCCGCCGATTCCGAACAAGAAATTGGTCGCATTGCCGCCAGCACCGCCGGCGCCACCAGCACCGCCGGCCACGGACGCGGCGCCACCGTCACCGCCATTGCCGGCTATGCCGTACTGGGAGAGACCGCCGACACCGCCGGCAGCGCCGGCACCACCGTCGCCGCCGTTACCACCGATGCCGTCGTAGGACATACCCCCGTTGCCACCGGCCTGGCCGGCCACAGCGCTGTTCCAACCGTCACCGCCGTCACCGAACCAGAGCCCACCGGCTCCGCCGTCGGGATGGTCCACGGTTCCGTCGATGCCGTTGCCGATCAACATGCCCTGGCCGCCGATCGTGGTCCAGAAGCCATTCAGCGCGTCGTCCCACTGAACCGTCAGGTTGCCCAGCCACGTGTCACCGTTGATCCAGTCCTGGTTCCACTGGTAGTGGGGCTCCCAGATGTTCTCCTGGTACCACTGCGTGAGGTTGAACGGGTCGGCGGGCGCAGCCCCGGACAGCCAGTCGTCTGAGCTGTTAACGTTCCACGAACCCTGCAGCGCGTCATTGAGGTTGTCGATCCAGGTGTCCAAGTCGTGACTCTGCGCCGGGTCCACCGCGAACAGCGCATCCAGAAATGCTTCGAAGCCGAAGTCTTCGCCGTCAGCCCTTGCCACCGGCGCCCCCAGCACCGGCGACAAACCGAAGGTAAGGAAGGCTCCAGCCGCAGCACTGATGCTGATAACCCGCTGGCGGGCTGTAGTGCCCTTTTGCGGTTGACCGTCCCGCTTCTTCAAATGCCGATCCGTCATCTGCGCCCCTCCCATGTGCTTCTCATATGCACGCTCAGCTAGTTCCGATCATCCTAAGTGAAACTGGGTTCTCAGCCAAATCAATGCTCTACCAGCAACGAAACGCTCCTACGTCTCATGTCCGGCAGTACTGCTGACTACGCGCAATCTCTCTCACCTGAGATGATCCGAGATTGACCTTAGACGGAAAGTTAACCAAGCGGAAGCCAAAAGTGCGAAATCTTGTACGTTGCTGCCAAATAATTCGACATCACCGCTCTGAGCTGCATCTTTGAGCGCCGCAAGACCGAACCGGTGATGCTGCCGTTCGCGCATCCGTCCGCACAGACAGATTCGGCCGACCGCAGCCGGCCGACCGAATCTGGTGAGCAAGTGTGGAGAGGTTAGCCGGAGGCGTGTCCCGCCAAGCCGCTCGGTCCCGCGGCGCCAGCCGCCCCGACCACGCCGAAAATCCCGCGTGCGCCGGGCGCTCCGCCCGCGCCGCCGGCGCCGCCCGCACCGCCGGCACCACCGAGGGGGCCACCGTCGCCACCGTTGCCGCCCTGGCCGCCCATACCACCGTCGCCGCCGTTGCCCATCCAGATTGCGCCGCTACCACCGGCGCCACCGGCACCGCCGACACCGCCGGCCAAGCCATCTCCGCCACCGTCGCTGCCCGTGGCCCCGGATCCGCCCTCGCCGCCGTCACCGCCGATACCGAACAAGAAACCGGTCGCATTGCCACCAGCACCGCCGGCGCCGCCGGTAGCGCCGGCCGCCGCGGCGGCGCCGCCATCACCGCCATTGCCTGCGAAGCCGTAGTTGGCGGCACCACCCATACCGCCAGCAGCGCCGATGCCACCGTCACCGCCGTTACCAGCGATACCGTCGTAAGACATGCCGCCAACGCCACCGGCCTGGCCGGCCACCGTGCTGTTCCAACCGTCACCGCCGTCACCGAACCAAAGCCCACCGGCTCCGCCGTCGGGATGGTCCGCGGTTCCATCGATACCGTTGCCGATCAACATGCCCTGGCCGCCGATCGCGGTCCAGAAGCCATTCAGCGCGTCATCCCACTGAACCGTCAGGTTGCCCAACCACGTCTCACCGGCGATCCAGTCCTGATCCCACTGATAGTGGGGTTCCCAGATGTTGTCCTGGAACCACTGCGTCAGGTTGAACGGGTCAGCGGGCGCAGCCCCGGCCAGCCAGTCGTCTGAGCTGTTAACGTTCCACGAACCCTGCAGCGCGTCATTGAGGTTGTCGATCCAGCTGTCCCAGTCGTGACTCTGCGCGGGGTCGACCGCGAACAGCGCATCGAAGAACTCGTCGAAGTTGAAGCCGAAGTCGTCGCCGTCCGCCCTTGCCACCGGCGCCCCCGCTATCGGCGACAAGCCGAAGGTGAGGAACGCGCCAGCCGCAGCACTGATGCTGATAACCCGCTGGCGGGCCGAAGCGCCCTTTTGCGGTTTACGGTCCTGCCTCTTCGAACCCCGACCTATCATCTCTTTGCCCTCCCAATACGCGTCTCATATGCACGCTCAGCTAGTTGCGATCACCGTAAGTGAAACTGCGCCTTCAGCAGAAAAAGTGCTTCTACCAGCGGTGGAACGCTTCCGCGTCCGGTGTCCGATGGTCCTGCTGCCTGGCTCCGCTCGCTTTCACCTGGGATGATACGAGATCGAGATTAGACCGTAAGTTAACTGAGCGGAAGCCAAAAGCTCAAATTTTTCTATGTTACTGCTCAGTAATTTGATACCCCATACTCTGACCTGCGGTTTTGAGATCCTCAGTCCCAATCCGACTAAGGCTCAATCAGCCGACTCTGCGGCCGGCCTACCAAAAACCTGTCGCGGGGGAGGGTTTCCGTCAGTCACGGCGGCGACTTGTGAGTATTGATCCGCGGCTGGCACACTCCTCGCGTGCGCGGAATCATCTTGGCCGGCGGAGTCGGCTCTCGGCTGCACCCGATCACCGTGGGCACCAGCAAGCAATTGCTGCCGGTCTTCGACAAGCCGATGATCTACTACCCGCTAACGACGCTGATCCTTGCCGGGATCCGCGACATCCTGGTCATCACCACACCGACCGATGCCGCGGCATTCGAACGACTGCTGGGCGACGGATCGCAGTTCGGTATCTCGATCAGCTACGCGGTTCAGGCGAGCGCAGACGGACTCGCCCGGGCATTCACGATCGGCAAGAGTCACATCGGAAAAGACTCTGTCGCACTGGTTCTCGGCGACAACATCTTCTACGGCCCCGGGCTGGGGTCACAACTCAGCCGACTCAGAGACGTCCGCGGGGGCAGAATTTTCGCCTACCGGGTGTCGGATCCGACGGCATACGGTGTCGTCGAATTCGACGCGGAAGGCCACGCGATCTCCCTCGAGGAGAAGCCGAAGCGTCCGCGATCGAACTACGCGGTCCCGGGGCTGTACTTCTACGACAACGACGTCGTCGAGATCGCAGCGTCGCTTCGGCCATCGGATCGCGGTGAGTATGAGATCACTGACGTCAACCGCGCCTACCTCGACCGCGGCACCTTGTCGGTAGAGGTCCTGCCTCGCGGCACCGCGTGGCTCGACACCGGAACGTTCGATTCGCTGCTGGACGCCGGCAACTATGTCCGCACCATCGAACTACGTGCGGGCTTGAAGATCGGCGTGCCCGAGGAAGTCGCCTGGCGCCGCGGCTTCATCAACGATGACCAGCTCCGGGAACGAGGCGAGAGCCTGATCAAATCGGGATACGGCCAATACCTGCTTGAACTGCTCGACACAGGTAACGGCTGAACTCGACCACCGCGCCGATTGGGCATGGCGTCTAGGCTTGTCGGTCTGCGATGCACAGGACTTCGTCGAGGCTGGCGGTGCGTGGGCCGGTGGCCGGGTCGGGGTTGGTGTTTTTGACGCGGAGGGCCTGGCCTAAGCGTGCAGTGTCGTACATGGCTGGGCCACGGGCCATGACGTTGGTCAGGATGTAGCGGCCGGTGTCAGCGGCGCGCTGAATCGCCTCTTCGGCTGCGGTGGTGCCGGTGAGTGCGGTTGCGTCGTTGAAGTTGATGCCGACCTGGAAGACCCGGGGGTCGGCGTCGAGCACTGCGGTCAGGCGGGTGAGGTAGTTCTCGGGGGCGAAGAACCGCCAGCCTTGGCCCAGGTGCAGCCAGAGCCGTCCCTTGATCTGCGCGTGCAGCTGTGCGAGCTGGGCTCCCGGTCTACCACCGGATCTGTCCCGGATCAGGGTGAGGAACCCGTAGCGTTTGCGCAACTGTGCGCGGTCGGCGGTCGATAGGCCGGTATCGAGTACTAGGAAATGCCCGATGCGTGAGGAATCGAGGCAGCAATTGAGAAATGAGTTCAGGGTCTGCTCAATGGCCTGCCGGTCGGCTCCGGTGATCAGGCTGACGGTGACCTCGCCCTGCCTGCGGTTTGCGGTCAGGGACTGCACTACGGCTTCGGGGTACAGGGAGGCCGCATCGATCATGGCCGGCACCGAGAAGTCGCGGTTAGCCGCAATCCGTTGCCGATCCGATTCCGGAATATCGACACGGGCCAGCAGCTGCCGACCCAGCGTGAACGCTTCCGCGTGCCGATGTGTCCAAGACGCACACACCGCCTGCTCATCGACCGCTCGCCAAGCGTAAATCTCAGCGAAATATCCGAGGACAAAGAGGTCCTGCTCGGGGAAAACGGTTTCGGCGGCACACTCGGCGAATAGGTAACCGAGCCCGTAGCGTTGCGCATTACGGTACTCAACGGCGAGGGCATGCAACGCCTCGGCGCGGGTTGGTCGAAAAAACCATGCGCGCAGGTAGGCGTCTTCAACGTCGTGCCACGGTTCACCAACCTGCTGCATCGAGGCGGCGAGCCGATACATCGCCCAATAGACTTCCTCGTCACAACCGGCCATGTCGACCCGCTGCGCATACCAGGTGCGTGCGGCGTCGAAATCCCCCAGTTGGAAGCAGGTCTCGGCAAGGAAAAAGACCGACCGCGCATCTTCGGGATTACGTTCGACCTCGGCCAGCCACCGATCGCGATCGGGTGCGAACTTATGGGTGAACAGCTGACGCTCGCGGACTTGCTGGGCTGCGCTGTCAAGTTCGGCGTCGAAGTGCACGTCGGCGTAAGGGCCGTCTGGAACATCGGCCTCTTCAGGGAGCCCCGCGAAGGTTACCGACAGTGCGCGGTCCACGATGGCGATCTGGTCGCGGGCAGAGAACAGCTGGTAGCCGCGCTCGGCGAGCTCGCGCCGCGCAGACTCGTCGGCAAGCAGCTCCACACAGCGATCGACCAGGTCGTCGTAGTCGGCGAATGCCACACCCGACCCGAACTCGTGCTCTAACGCAGGATCAGCACCGCATTCGGAGACCACCGCGCGTTTGTTGGCGAGCAAATAGGACACCCGGGCAATCTCGAATATCTTCGCATTCCAGTAATGCATATTGAGCACGATTTTCGAACGTGCGATCCAGGCGTCGCGGCTGGCACCGTAGACGCCCGATAGCCATTTGACCCGAAGACCTCGATCGTGCAAGTCCCGCAGAACGGCATATCGGCGCTCGTAGGGCGCCCCATAGAAAAGTACGTCGATATCCTCAACAGCTGGCACGATCCGGGTCAGCTCGGGGACATATCCAATCGGGACATAAGTAGGCCGAGGAATTCCCCGCGCGGCAAGATACTCGATATTAGCCTGACTGTAATCCCACGTCGGATAGCGTCGGAAAAGGTCGAAAAACGTCGGCAATGTTGCCGAGGGCAAGTCGTCCCCCAGTTGCTCAAGGTTGTAGAAGATGGGGTCTTTGGGCGGTGTTAAACCGTGTCGGACGAGGATATTTCCGCCGAGCACAATGGTGCGGCGGTCATCGAGGTCCAGACGATCGGTCAGCACTGAATCATGGCCGAGCGCCAAAAGTGCATAGTGCAGACCTTCGGCAACTTCGTTAAATGCCCTGCTGTGATCGAAATTCGGAGGTGATACAACCGCGACGGCGAAGCGCATAGGTGCATCGTAGTACACGGATATTTTGCGTGCATCGTCGCGGCGCTAGCTCTTCGTGACGAACAACTCGCCGAAAATAATCGGTATCACCGGCCTTGTCCGCCCGCTTGTGGCGGGCAGTGATCGCCATCGTCCCGGCCTTGCGCCCTGCGATAGTCACCTGGGCCACCGCCCCACGGGCGCGAAAGTCCGAGAGAAATTCCCTCGGCGGTCCTCTCCTAACTCACTCACTGCCGCCGGTCAAATTCGATGTCCGCTGCGGTCGTCGGGATGGTCTCTGCGTCTTCGCCGTCGCATCACTGCCAATTGTAGCCCTGCCAGGGCTAACCAGCCGCTGTACCGATGAGCGACTTGACGTTTGTTTAAGACCATAAACATCGAGGAACCCCGCTACCATTGTGTCAAGAGCTGGCGGTTCAGGGAGCGCGGCGCAGAAACGTTCCCAAAGGCCGGCTTCCGTAGCGGCTCTCCGCATGACTGTGGCCAGAGCATGCGGGTCACCCCGGGTAAAGTGGATCCCGTTGATGTTGTCGTTAACGCGTTCGGCCAACGCTCCAACATCGGAACAGATGACCGGCCGGCGGAACGCCCACGCTTCCGACACCACTAGGGCAAAAGCCTCATCCCAGAGAGACGGTACGATGCACCAATCAACGCGTGCCATTCGGCTAGCCAATTGATCCACCTGGTAGGGCCCATTGCTTCGCACGATTCGCTCCCCGAAAGGGCGTTCGTTTTCTTCGGCGAGGAAATCTTGGATTTCCTTTGCTGCCGCCGGCGTGGCATAGCGAAGATTATCGCCATTCACCTCAACCGTGAGATCTGTGAAACCTTGTTCCCGAAGGATTGCCACCGCTTCGAGGATGATTCGAACACCCTTGATATCGACCATCTGCCCAAAAAATCCAAAACGGTTCTTCGGACCGTCAGATACTGGGAGCGCTAAGCCGTGTGTACAGTCTGCTTGTCCGTTCGATACGTGGCGAATCTTGTCCGGATCGATCCCCCACGCTACGTAACGGTCGACCATGAAGCTGCTGGGACAGGTGAAAACATCTACTTCCCCCAGGTGGCGCATGAACCACATCTTTCGCAAGGCAAAGTGTTCAGGCGGGAGGTCGGGGAAGCACTGATGACAACGAACGGGGCTGGCTCCCGAACATAGTGATTTATCGAAAGTTCGCACCATGTGTCCGTTTGCCATGCAAATACTGAGAAATTCATGGAACGTAAAGACAAGACGTGCGTCGGGCAGAACCCGCTTGGTCAAACTGAGCAAGTCGATACCGTAGGTCAGAAAATGATGAAAATGGACAATATCGGGCCGGATAGTCTCAAGAAATTCGCGGTAGGCGTCGACGAGGCGGACTGAGGAGGTCCGATGCCAGAGCCCGTTGTACTCTTGCGATATAAATAAATATTCGTCAGGTCGCTGGTCGAAGCCCGTGATACAGGCTCCGGGCTTATGCAATGCCGGATACTCCGAATCGGTTGACGCCAGAAGCACTGGTTGAATACCTGGTTCGACCTGCAATCCTTTGAACAGCTCGTATGCGACCTGTTGCGCACCGCCGCGGATCAATTCGGGATGGTGCAGACTGACAACGAGAACTTTGGCGTTGCCATCCGTTTCGGTCATTTCTCTCCGCTCCAAAAGTTGTTCCCGCTGAATCCTCAATGGCCCGTCGTAGTCGAGAACTCTTGGGGCGCAGGGCCGTGGATGCTTTTTTTCACGACTTCGCCCCAGAGCTTAGTGAAATGCCATCGATTCACCAAGCGACCGCCTCCGTGGAGGGGACGGTATATAGATCCCTTGCTCTCCAGATGCAAGAACGGGAGGTGATGGAGCCATGCGGGCTTTCCGGCGCTAAAGCTCTTCAGGCAAAGGTCCGCATCCTCGTAGTGTGTGTAAATATATTCCGGCGAAAATCCTCCCAACGTCTCGAACCACTCGCGTTCGAAGGCCATAAAAGCGCCGCTGACGGCCGGGACCGGGCGCGAGACAAGAAAGGGATTCGTATGCGGCGGCGCACCCTTGCCGTAGTGTTCCACTCTGAGCATGTCATAGCGCATGGCTTGCTGATCCCGAAAGGCGAATCCTACATCCACTTCAAAATACATACCCCCATGCATCAATGATCCGTCGTCGTAGTACAAGGGCGCGCCAAACAACGCAACTTGTTCCGCAGGCAGATCATTCACAAGCCGGTGATGCTGCAACGGCCATTCTAAATCCATCGGGAAGACATCTGGATTCATTAGCAGAAGTCGATCACTGCGCGCGGCCTCGGCACCAGCGTTATTTGCAACGCCAAAGCCTGCGTTACCCGGCATGATAACCAGCGTGATCGGAGTCCCATAAATCCGGTTCGCGATAGTCGCGTCCTTGATCAGCAAATCCGCCATCTCGGGACTGTTGGAGACGTAGATGAATTCGTAGTTCTCGATACCACGGCACTTCGAGAAGAGTGCACACTGGATCATCAGCATTTCCGGTTTGCCGAACAGGCATACAATGATCGATGCCTCCGGGCGAGCCAGGGGCACACCAATTTGAACCGTCTGTGCACCCAAGGCCATCTGTCTTGAAACTTCGATATTTAGAGCGATTAGCGAGCTTCCCAGTCCTGCGTCCAAATCAATAAATGTTTCCACGGGAGACCTGAGGGCCTGAGCCTTAGCCATATATTCAAGAGCGATATCCCTGAGATTTTCTCCGTCGATTTGGTGAATTTCGCAATTCAATGTCCTACGCTCAGCACCTATCAAGAGCGTCACTTTCGTCGATCCACCAAAAATCTCTGGGTTTTCGATGGTGAAAATCGTCCAGAAGCCGACATGTCTGTTCTCTGGCAGGTTCAGGACTGCTGTGACATCCTCGCGATGATGCCGGTAAACTTTGGTCGTTGAGCCACGCAAACCATGAGCGTCTCGCACTATCAGTTTGCTGATCGAGCGCCCTCCGTCGTCGTTTACCCAACCCAATACCAAGCATTGCCCGCCTTTGGAAACGAAAATCCGATCCACGTTTGCTGGGGGAAATCCTGCCGTGTCGGCATAAACGATCGCTTCATAGCGAGAGTCGATAAGACGACGTTCGCGCTTGCCGTAGGTGTTGAAATGTTGTAGTGCCGACCGAAAATGTCCAGATTCGATAGATTTGGCTACGTCTGGAAATGCTGCAAGATAGGCTGATTCATCAAAGTCTTCTGGGGCACGCGCTGACGAAAAGGCCGCGCTGACCTCCTCAGGCCGATCCCCACTTGACAGCGTCTCGCTCACCTTCGGAAGCTCTGATCTTTCGAAGCCATATTGCTGGCACCAGCCGCGACGGTAATACCGTAATTTTGTACGGCGCCGTGAGCGTCACGCGAAGTGGCGGCATCACCAGTACCCGAACTTCGCATCGTACTCGAGATAAGCACGCGACATCTGTCCCTTCTTCGTGGAGTAGTCGCCCGGCTACACCTTATAGGACCGGTACTCTATAAGATCAGTACTGTATCGGATACCCAGGGTCGGGTCCCGGAAAAGTCGGCGTGTGAATCCGTGGCCTACGTAGCTATGGGCTTGCGGCTGGCGTGGCAGGTGCGACAACTACGAGTTTGGATGGAGGTTGCGAAGCCAACGGTCCAGTCCCGTGGTTACACCCGCATGTCATCGTCCCCGACACCACCCCCTGATGCACGCCCGACGCGCCGCCAGCACCTGTTCGACACCCTGGCAGCGGTGCCTGATCCCCGGGACCGGCCGAGGGCAGCTGCGCGACACCGAGGGTTTAGAAGCCGTGCTCACCAGGCTGTTATTACGTCAATTTCCGTATCAGACGGTGGCGATACAGAACACTTCGTCGAGGCTGGCTGTGCGCAGCCTAGCGCGGGTCGCCGGGTACCTGTCTTCTACGGCCCGGTCGGCATCGACCTCCTGCAGGCGGCCAGCGCGGTCTAGACGTGTCGTATGGAACAGCGCTGGGCCGCGGGCCACGGTTTCGGTGAGGAGATAGCGGCCGGCTTCGGGTGTTCGGTGTACCGCGTGCTCGGCTGCGATGGTGTCAGTGAGTTTGGTGGCATCGGAGAAGTTGATACCGACCTGGAACACCTTGGATTCGGCTTTGAGCACTGCGGTGAGGCGGGTGATGTAGTTCTCGGGGGCAAAAAACTGCCAGCCCTGCCCCAGGTGCAGCCAGTACGGTCCGGTGATCTGAGCCCGAAGCTGGGCGAGTTGGAAGCCCGGTCCATTGCCGGACTTGTGCCGGATGAACTCTAGAAACTTGTACCGCTTCCGCAGGCTGGCTCGGTCGGGAATAGACAGGCCGGTGTCGAGTACCAGGAAGCGTCCGATTCGTGACACGTCCAAGCAGCACGTGAGGAATGAATTCAGTGTCTGCTCGGTGGTCTTCGGGTCTGGGCCGGCGATCACGGTGACGGTGACGCGGGGTTTGCCAGGGCTGGTCGTCACCGACTGCGTCAGGGTTTCAGGGTAGGCTGTGACTACTTCGATCATGGCAGGCACTGAGAAGTCGCGGTTGCTGACAATACGTCGTCGATCGGGGTCGGGGATATCGGGGCGCGCCAGCAGGCCCTGACACAGCGCGAACGCCTCGGCGTGCCGACCGATCCGGGATGCACAAATCGCCTGTTCGTCTACGGCGCGCCAGGTATAGACGTTTGCGATCTCTGCGGGAATAAGTAGGTCCTCTTCGGGAATGGGGATCGCAGCAGCCCGCTGGGCAAGCAGGTAACCCAGCCGATAGCGCTGCATTTCGCGGTACCCAGCGGCGATAGAAAGCAAGGGCTCGGCGCGGGTCGGTCGAAAGTGCCAGGCGCGCAGGTAGGCGTCTTCAACGTCTGGCCACGGTTCACCGAGTTGCTGCATCGACTGCGCGAACCGGTACATCGCGTAGTAAACCTCTTCATCGCTGCCACCCATCTCGGCCCGTCGCGCATACCACTTGCGCGCGTCGGCAAAATAGCCTAATTGCAAGCAGGTCTCAGCTAGGAATAAGACCGACCGCGCATCCTCGGGATTGAGCTCGGCCGCGGCCAACAACTGGTCTCGCTCCTGCTCAGACTTGTGCTTGAGCAGGTCGCGGTTAAGGAGCTGACGATCTGCGTCATCTTCTTTGTTTTCGAGGCGGATGTCGAGGTAAGGGACGATTGGCTCAGCGGGCATTCCGGTGGCATCCTCAAGACCCGACAGCGCCCGGTCCACGATGTCGACCTGGCTACGAGCGGAGAAAGCCTGGTAGCCGCGCTCGGCAAGCTCGCGTCGCGCGGGCTCATCGGCCAGCAGCTCCACACAGCGATCGACCAGGCCGTCGTAGTCGGCGAACGCCACACCCGACTCCAGACCGTGCTCCAATGCCGGGTCGGTGCCGTCTTCGGAGACCACCGCGCGCCTATTGGCGAGCAGATAGGACACCCGCGCGATCTCGAAGATTTTCGCATCCCAGTAGTGGACGTTCAGCACGATCTTCGATCGTGCGATCCAGGCGTCACGGCTCGCACCGAGGGCGCCCGATAACCATTTGACACGAAAACCTAGATCATGCAGATCCCGGAGAACGCCATATCGGCGCACACTGAGCATGCCGTACAAAAGTACGTCGATGTCCTCGGTGGCTGGTGTGATCCGAGTCAGCTCGGGGACGTATCCGATCGGAACGTGGGTCGGCCGGGGCAGTCCCCTAGCGGCGAGGTACTCGATGTTGGCCTGACTGTAATCCCAATTCGGGTAGCGGCGGAAAAGGTCAACGAATTCTGACGTCGCCATCCACGGTGAATCGTCCCCCAATTGCTCAAGGTTGTAGAAGATCGGGTCTTTGGGCAGCTCCAGACCGTAGTGGAGAAGGTGGTTCGCTCCGAACACAATGGTCCGGCGGTCATCAAGGTCGAGCCGATTGGTCAGCACCGAATCATGGCCAAGCGCCAACAGCCCATGGTGCACTGCCTCAGCGATCTCGCGAAAACCTCCGCCGATGGTCGGATTGCTCGGAGGTGCCACAACCGCGACGGCGAACAGCATAGGCGAAGCGTACTGGAAGAGGAATGCCTCGTTCCACGAGGCACGGCCGATCGCGGCAAACGAGCCTTTCCGGTTTCAGGGTGCGTTGATCCGGTCTTGGAGTTAGCCGGAGTGGATCAGGGCTCGCAGGATGTCGTGGTTGAGGTTGCGGAATCCCAGGGCGATGCCGCGTAGGTGTTCCAGGCGGCCGTTGATGGCTTCGACGGGGCCGTTGGAGAAGCTGACGTCGAAGTAGGCCAGGATTTCGCGGCGCCGTTTCCATAGACTGCGGCCCAGTTGCGCCAGTTCTTCCAGTCCCTTGGGTAGCCCGGTTCGAATTCGCTTGAGGCACTTGAATTTCGCTAGCTTGCCCGCCCTGCGGTCCGGGTTGGCGCGGGCGGCGACCAAGTCTTGGTAGTAGCAGGCGGTGACCCCCACCGCCACGTGCGCATTATGGGCGGCAAGAGCGGTGTCGAGCTTGGCTTTCTGCTTGTCGGTGAGCAAGTCGGTGCGGGTCAGCAAGGTTCGGCGGTTTCCGAACAGCGCAACACCGGTGCGGACGCGATGCCCGCAGGTGTCCTGCTGGACGCGTTGACGGCACACGGTGAGCTTGGCCGCCGCCAGGTGTACGACGTGGAAGGGATTATGCGGATATCGCCATAATCCCTTCCACGTGATCTCGCAGGCGGTCCGGTGTACCGCATTTCGGGCACGTCGCATCGTGGGCGGCCGGGAGACAACCGATCCAGGTGAGCTCGTCGGCGATCGCAGCACCGGTGATCGTCATCCCCAACTCGATCGTGCGCATGATCGAGTCGGCAACAACCTTGGACGGGCAGGCAGTAACCTCAGGCGCGGGCAGCCTCGGTGGTGTGACGGTCGAACCCGAATCGTCACCGACCGAGGCCCCAACCCACCCGACCGACACGCAGCCGCCGCGATCAGCTACCCGGATCTACGCACTCCCAACCGGGAAGAGCCAGTTTAGGCGGAGTATAATTTGATGATATTGGCAATGCGCAATGTTTGGAGGAATCGTTGAACGAAAACGAAGAGCTGATTAGGGTACTTTATAATGGTATGCTGAAACGCGCGCCGTCCGAGAAGGAATTCAAAGACTGGGTTGAGGTATTGGAATCGGGGAAATCACCGGCTGCTGTCGCCGCTGCCTTCTATAACTCGAGCGAATATCGGGATAAGAACGAGATTAAACCTGCATACGGAAAAGAATCCGACCAGAGCGGATTAGTCCAGCAATCTGATTCAAAAGACTCTCCCGTGTTTATTGTGGGGTCTGCGCGCTCCGGCACCAGTGCGCTTGCCCACGTGCTGTGGGATATCGGCTACCACGGCAAAGGGGAGGGTCACTTCCTCACCTTACTTCGCGGTATCGATACAGTAGTAGATCAGCACTATGCTCGGGTTCCAGCCACCGATCCGGGCGTGACGCTGGGAAACATCGACAAGAGCGATTTGAAGCGCAAACTTTTCGAGACGTTTCGAACAGTGATGAACGACTTAAATCCGAAAAAGCCGTGGTTCGACAAAACGCCGAATCTGGAGATGATTTGGGTGATCCCTATCCTCCGGGAGCTGTGGCCGAGCTCAGTTTTTGTGTTCGCTAAGCGGCGCGGTATTGAAAATGTAATATCGCGTACAAAAAAATTTCCCGGTATGCCGTTCGAAAACCACTGTGCCGATTGGGCCGGGAACATGACCGCATGGCGGACCATTCGTCCGCAGTTGCCGCCGGAATGTTTCATTGAGGTCGAGCAACGCGACATGATCCAGCAACCAGAGCGCACTGCTCGAAATTTGTGTGCATTTCTGCAGGTGGACGAAAGCGCGGTTCCGGGTGCTTGCAGAGTCATGAGTACGCCCGGCTCGCAGGAGAGCGAAAAAGGAAGCGCCTCCAGAACATTGTCGCTCGCTGAATCCGGCTGGACGGTAGAACAGACGGAGACGTTTCTCAAACATTGCGAGAGTGAAATGAAGGAATTCGGCTACACCATGGATGAGCATTACAGCATAACACCGTGACCCCTCGTGTGCAGAAGCAAGCGTGGAAAAATTCTTGCGGATACAGGCTCGTAGTTGCGGGAAGGACTTGATGACTGGACTCCGCTGAAAGAGTCAGGGTTGGCATGAGGTTCCAGGAGCTCCCGGAACCTCATGCCAGCTTCTTCAGAAATGAGCGATCACGGTGGTTGCCTGTCGCTGGGTTGGGTTCGGGCCTCGGTGGGTGACGGCTCGGGTCCCTACACTCGACCGTCACACCACCGAGGCTGCCCGCGCCTGAGGTTACTGCCTGCCTGTCCAATGTTGTTGCCGACGACCCAATCACGTTGATCCACAACGCTGCCCGCGGCTACCCGCGGGCGGTGAGCAACCTTGCGGTGCATGCGTTGACTGCGGCGTTCGCCGCGAAATCCACGATCGTCGACGAGAAATCCGCCCGCATCGCCGTCACCGAAAGTGTGGCCACGGACACACCGCGACGTCATCACACCGACGCCGTCACCACACCAACGAAGACCCTGCCCGCTACGCGGACAGGGTCTTCGTTACATCAGTAACCATCGGCACTGGCCATGACGACAACGTCTGCATCCTCAGTGACGGTCAACACCTAGCCGAGTTGAACCGCTCTTCGCGGCCTGGGTCGAAACCCAATACCACCGGCGACCGGGCGAGAGGGACACATTCTGAGACCGGTTCCGACACTGCTGGTGCACACCGGTGACCGACGCCCCTACCGACGGCACAGATGCTGACCGAAGCGTTCTTGTGGGAAGGACACCGCAGAGTGTCCAAAACCGCAACCGTCTCGCTGCACTCCAACAGCTACGAGGCCGACCTCGCCCTGGTGCGACGCAAGGTCAAGCTGGTCTTGCTGACTGAGCAGCAGTACCCTTACTCCCCAGCAGGACTCTCCAGATACCACGGGTTGGCTCGTGCCCAATCAATGGTGCGGCGCAGCCCTTCTTCGAGGTCGACCTGCAGGCTCCAGCCCAGTTTGTGCTGTGCCTTGGTCGAGTCGGGGATGCGATGCGGGATGTCTTCGTAGCTCCCGCCGTAACGTGCTGCGGAGTCAACCGTCGCGGCCTCCGTCACCGAGTCGACATTGGCCACCTTGATCGCCAGCGCGACGGCGTCACGCATCGTCGTCTCGGTCATACTTCCGATGTTGAAGGCCTCACCGATCGCCGCGCTGCTCTCGGCCGCGAGCAAAGTGCCGGCGATGGCGTCGTCGACGTAGGTGAAACACCGGGTCTGCTCACCGGAGTCGTAGATCAACGGCTGGCGGCCGTTGAGGATTCGGTGAATGCTTTGCGAGATCACGAAGATCGGGTTCTGCCGTGGGCCGTAGACGTTGAAGTAGCGGACCACCGTCACCGGCAACCCGTAGGCCGTGTGCATCGCGAACACGAGATGTTCGGCCATGGCCTTGCTGGTGCTGTAGCTCCAACGCGCGGTCCGGGTCGAACCCAGGACGCGATCGTCGTCCTCGGCGAACGGCGGGTTCGGGTTCTTACCGAACACCTCCGATGTGCTGGCGAACAGCACACGGGTCCCGTGCCGGCGGCTCAGCTCCAGGACATTGCGGGTGCCGGTCACGTTGACGTCGAGAACCCGCAGCGGGTCTTGGATGTAGTTCTTGACTCCGACGACTGCGGCAAGGTGAAAGACCGTGTCGACGTCGGGGGTGATGGCTTGTTCGAGTGCGGCCAGATCGGTGACGTCGCCCGGCACGAACCGGAAGTTGGGGTGCGAATCGAAGTCGATGGCGCTATCGCGGGTGTCCTTGGCCAGGTCGACTACCGTGACGGAATCGCCGCGGTTGAGCAAAGCCGAGACCAGGTGCGATCCGATCAGGCCATAACCGCCTGTTACAACGACATTGGGCATGAGTGCTCCCTCATCTGAAGGTAGGGGTTCCCGACCGCTTAGCGGCCAATGCCCTTATAGGTGAAACCGGCGGCGCGCACCGCGGCCGGGTCGAAGCTGTTCCGGCCATCGAGGAACACACACCGGGGCACCGCGAGCTCCGCGAGCCAGTCCAGCGGGATCTGGTGGAACTGTCGATGGCCCGCCAGCACCACCAGGGCATCGGCATCCTTGACCGCGGCCTCTATGTCTGGGGTCAGCGGGATCTTTGTGACGGTGTGGGCCTCCTCATCGGACACCCACGGATCGTGGACCGAGAGGTCGCAGCCGGACTCCTCAAGCAAGGCGAGGACGGGCTTGGTCGGCGTGAACCGACAATCACCGGTATTGTTCTTGAACGCGATGCCCAGTACTGCGATCGTGCTGCCCTTCAGTGTCTTGCCTTGATCGGCTAGGAGTTGCTCGAGCAGCCGGCAGGTGTAGTCGGGCATGGTGTCGTTGACGGTCCGCGAGGTCCGTGGAATCGCCAGGTCCAACCCGAGGGACTGGCCCAGGTAGTTGACGAACCACGGATCCTTAGTCAGGCAGTAGCCACCGACGCCCATGCTCGGCCGCAGGATGTTCACATTGTGATCGCCCTTGGGCATGCTGTTGGCCGCCGCGATGACCTGCAGGACGTCCATACCGAGTCGGTCACACACCTTGGCCAGTTCATTCGCGAGCGCGACATTGAGGTCGATCCAGACGTTGTCGGCCAGTTTGGCCAACTCGGCGGTTCGCGGATCGTCGACCACGATGGAATCCACCCCCAGAGCGTGCCGCCACAGCGTGGAACAAGCTCGGGCGCTGTGCTCATCGATAGCGCCGACAACCATCGGAATCGATGTCAGCTCCCCAATGGCTTGGCCTTCGGCAAGCCGTTCGGGGCTAAACGCCAACCCGAAGTCGACCCCGGCGGTCAGCCCGGAGGTCTGTTCAAGGATCGGTTTGACCAGCTTTTCAGTGGCATCAGGCGGCACGGTGCTTTTCAGAATGACCATATGACCAGCGCGCAAGTGCTCACCCACGGCACGGGCGGCCGCGGTGATGTCATCGACGATGGGCTCAAAGTCCGAGCCCAACGGAGTGCCGACGGTGACGATGATGAAGTGGTTGTCAGCGATGGCGGCGAAATCGGTGGTGGCGCCAAGGCGGCCGACCCGCACATTGGTGGCCACCATCTCCTGCAGGCCCGGCTCGGGCACCGTGGTCTTGCCCAGGTTGAATTCGTCGACGATGTTCGACCGCACGTCGATCCCCGTCACCGGCCAGCCGCGATCAGCCAGTACCGCACCGATCACCGTGCCGATATAGCCGAAGCCCACGATGGCGATCCCCGTGCGCCTGCTGCGCACTAGGAAGTCGAGTTCGGCGTCGCTACGTCCGAATACGCCTTCAGGCATCAGATTCCCAGCCTTTCACGTCCAGTGCGCGTTCTTCATGGAAAAGCTAGGGCGTTGCCTCCGCGACTCGCCCGCGCGTCAGCTTACCTGTTGTTTCTCGGCGGCTACCTTCGAGGAAGTAAACCGGCTCTCCGCAGGTGATGGTGTAGTGGTTGGCAGGTCGGTGCCGGAGCAGAGGTCGAGGTCCCCCTCACCCACTTAGATTCCAGCAGCACACCGTTGCCGCCTACCGCGATACCTGGCGACTGTTGCTCGGTTACGGGCTCTTCCCGATCGGGAGTGCGTGGGAGGGTGCGGTGCTGACGGGGTGAGGCTGGGAATGTAGACGGGCCCTGGGTGTGAAGATGAGAGCTCCTACACACACATCTCACGACCACAGGACCCAATGTCTGAGCCTACGTGCCTTGTTGCCGACACCATCTGCCGAACCGTCGAGTTGGGGGTGACAATCACCGGCGCGGCGATCGCCGACGAGCTGACCTGGATCGACTGTCGCCCGGTGGAACACGATCCGACCTGCCCGACGTGTGGTGCGCCCGGGCGGGTGCGGGATCACGTCGAGCGGGTCCTGACTGATCTGCCGGTGGTGGGGCATCCGACTCGGCTGCGGGTGCGTGTGCCGCGCTTCACCTGCGGCAATGACTACTGCGCGGTGACGATCTTCCGCCAGCGCGTGAACCGAGTGGCCGCACCGAAGGCCGCCACCACCCGCCGGTGTGCCAATGGATTCTGCAGCGGTTGGCGATCGACAAGATGTCGGTCTCGGCAGTCGCCAAGTCCCTGGGGCTGGGCTGGAACACCGTGAACACCGTCGCCGCCGAGCTCACCCGTGAACTGGTCTTCGGCTCACCGGGCCACCTCGAGGGGGTGCGCTACCTCGGCGTGGATGAGCACAAGTGGAAGCACTGCCGCGGCCAGGGCGAGGCCGACTTCGTGACCGTGCTGGTCGATCTGACTCCGGTCATCGACGGCACCGGCCCGTCACGGCTACTGGACATGGTGCCCGGCCGGTCAGCCGCAGTGCTCAAGTCGTGGATTGATAAGCAGGATGCGAACTTTCGCAGCCGGGTCAAGGTAGTGGCGATGGACGGGTTCGCCGGCTACCGCACCGCAACCGCTGATGCCCTACCTGCGGCGCGAGCGGTGATGGACCCGTTCCATGTCGTGCATGTGCGCCATGAGGCGCTGTGTTTGCGGATGGAGGTGAGAGACCTCCATCGCCTGGTCGTCGCAGCGGCCGGGTTGAAGTTGAGGGCAGCCTGATCCAGGAGGTGCTGGTGAGGGTGGCAAGCAGCCCTGACGAAGCCGGGACGGCCTGATACTGCCAGATGGGTCGGGCCCGGCCAACGAGGCGGGAAGGTGTAACGACAGTGAACCAGTGGTTGAACCTCCGTAATCGTGGAACCGGCTCAAACCTGGCGGATACGGGCCGGGATGCAGTGGGCGTCGACTGGATGGACGAGGCGACGACTTTCGGGCTGGATGGTTACGCCGGTCCAGGAGGCTGTGAGGAAAGCCTGCGGCGTACTCACAGCGATGCTGTCGGAGCAGAGCTGGGCACCGCCCCCGCCGACCGCAACACAGTGAACATGGGAACCTCGCCACGTCCGCCCTCCCCGGATCGCTGCCAGCAATCCGGCGGGCAGGGGCACCGTCACCTGATGGACGTGGCCAGGGGCGGAGCCGCCGTAGTAGTCCGAGGACGGGAAAGCCGTCCACATGGCCAAGGGCGGCAGCGAGATCGCAGCGCTGGATACGCAATGCCAGGAGGCCGCCGGTGAAGACCGGCGCACCGTGGCCGGACCTCGCTGAGGCCCGGCAGCGGGTACTGGGGATGCAGACCAAGCTGCACCGATGGTCGAGACGGGACGCCACGGCCCGATTCGATGACTTGTTCAATCTCGTGGTGGACCCGGCTTTCCTGCGCGTTGCGTGGGAGCGGGTTGCCAGCAACACCGGGGCTCGCTCAGCCGGGATCGACGGGCTGACCGCCCGCACGATCGAAGCGCGCCTGGGATGGCTGGACTTTCTCACCGATCTGCGTCAGCAGATCAAATCGGGAACATTCACGCCATCACCGGTCAAGCAACGCAAGATCCCCAAATCGCCGGGCAAGTACCGGACCTTGGGGATACCGACCGTTGCCGATCGGGTGGTGCAGGCAAGTCTGGTGCTGGTGTTGGAGCCGATCTTCGAGGCCGATTTCCATCCCTCCTCCTACGGGTTTAGGCCCCGGCGGCGGGCGCAGGATGCGGTCACCGAGATTCAGATGTTCGCCTCCCGCTCCTATGAGTGGGTCTTCGAGGCTGACATCACGGCGTGCTTCGACGAGATTGACCACACCGCCCTGATGGGAAGGGTGCGGCGGCGCGTCGGGGACAAGAAGGTCTTGACGCTTGTCAAGGCTTTCCTCAAGGCCGGGGCTCTCAGTGAGGACCAAATCCTCAGGCGCACCGACACCGGAACACCACAAGGTGGGATTCTCTCACCGCTGCTGGCCAACATCGCTTTGGAAGCGCTCGACGAGCACTTCGCCCAGGTCTGGAACGCATCCAGCGCGACCCGGGTCGATCGCTCCCGACGACGCCGCCGTGGCGAGCCGATCTTTCGACTGGTTCGCTACGCCGACGATTTCGTCATCCTGGTGTCCGGGAAACGGGAGCACGCCGAAGCGCTTTGGCAGCAGACCGCCGACATTCTTTCCCCGCTGGGGTTGCGTCTGTCGGTGGAGAAAACCCAGGTCGTCCACATAGACGACGGATTCGACTTCCTGGGGTTCCGCATCCAGCGGCACCCGAAACCGGGGACGTCGAAGTCGTTCGTCTATACCTTCCCCGCCCGAAAGTCGATGACATCGGTGTGCCGGAAGATCAAGGCGATCACCAAGCAAGGCACGAACCAGCCCCTCAGCGAGGTGCTCCGGCAACTCAACCTGCCGCTGCGCGGCTGGACACGGTACTTCCAGCACGGGGTGTCCAAACGGGCCTTCGGCTATCTGCGCTACTACACGTGGTCGCGGGTGGTCATCTGGCTGCGAAACAAGCACCGCAAAACCGGCTGGAGGGCCCTGCAACGCCGCTACTCCACCCAGGGGTGGTGGCCACAACACGCAGGACTCGCTTTGTTCGACCCCGCCGCGGTGCCGGTCACCCGCTACCGCTACCGGGGCAACATCGCGACCCCGTGGGCACAACCGGAACCCGCTGCCCAATCGGCATGATCTCGTGGAGAGCCGGATGCGGTGAAAGTCGCACGTCCGGTTCGGGAGGCGGCTCGGGGAAACGGACCGGTCGAAACGACCGACACCGCGCCCCGAGCCGACCTCACCTGGCCGCCGACAAGCTCACCGCCTGCCGCCAACGCATTCAGCAAGACACCTGCGGGCATCGCGGCCGCACCGGTGACCCGCTGTACGGGATCCGCCGCATCCTGCTCACCCGCACCGACCTGCTGACCGACAAGGCGAAAGCCAAGCTGAACAAGGCTCTCGCGGCCCATGACGCGCATGCGGCAGTCGAGGTCACCGCCTGCTACTACCAGGACCTGATCGGCGCCTACGCCAACCCAGATCGGCGGGCAGGCAAGCTGGCGATGTTCAAGTGCCTCAAACGAATCCGTACGGGCGTCCCGAAGGGATTGGAGGAGTTGGCGCAACTGGGCCGCAGCCTATGGAAACGCCGCCGCGAAATCCTGGCCTACTTCGACGTCGGCGCCTCCAACGGGCCCGTCGAAGCCATCAACGGCCGCCTGGAACACCTACGCGGCATCGCCCTGGGATTCCGCAACCTCAACCACTACATCCTGCGATCCCTGATCCACTCCGGCCAGCTTCAAGACCGGATCAACGCACTCTGAATCGGGAAGAGCCCGGTTACGCCGC
Organism: [Mycobacterium] zoologicum; assembly: GCF_020172665.1. Lineage (GTDB taxonomy): Bacteria > Actinomycetota > Actinomycetes > Mycobacteriales > Mycobacteriaceae > Mycobacterium > Mycobacterium zoologicum. Next base: position 4,206,850 of record NZ_CP083985.1, read on the forward strand.
ACAGTCGACCGGAACCGCACCGGCCCAGCTGGACCTGTCTCAGCTCGACGCCAACCTGGTCAACGGATTCCTCACCGACCTGGAAACTCGGCGCGGCAACAGCATCTCCACCCGCAATGCCCGGCTGGCTGCGGTGCATTCGTTTCTCACCTACGCATCGCGCTACCATCCAGAACACTTGGCCACCATCGGTCGAGTCTTGGCGATCCCACCAAAACGCAGGCCCCGCAACGAGATCTGCTACCTCACCGCCACCGAGGTCACCGCACTGCTGGCAGCGCCCGACCCGACAACCCGAGCTGGACGACGCGACCATTCGATGTTTCAACTCGCCGTCACTGCCGGGCTGCGGGTCAGTGAGCTCACCGGACTCCGGGTCGGCGATATCCACCTCGACACCGGCGCGCACGTGCTCTGCCACGGCAAGGGCCGCGAGAACCGGGCCACACCCCTGGACCGGCAGACAGTGCAAATCCTGAAGACGTTCACCGCCGAACTCCCCGGCAACACGGATCACACGGAACAGCGGCTCACCAATCAGCAGATCACTGGCGGATTCCGCAACTACCGGCTCCGACTGCTTTTCAACCACGGCAGAATCCACGACAATCACCAGGTATCACGAATCCGAACCCGCCGTCCCAACTTGGTGGCGTAGAGCCCGTAAATTGAGGGCGCACCGGCGCTTGGCGGGTATCCGCGCCCCGGGACGGTGTCATTGAGCTGAGGTGGGGCCGCGGTGGGTCACGATGCGGGTTCCTACACTCGCCCACGACCGCACCGAGGTGACGGGTTGTCTGCTGCTACTGTCGGTCTGCCGCCTGTTGTTGCCGACACGATGATGAACGTAATCGTATGACGCACCCGGCATTACGGTCCTCCGGTCCGCGATGAAGCGTGGCCACACTCACTTCGTCGCCTCCCTCATAGGACCACCCGCTTGAGGACATCACGCTGAATCGGCCAGCGCAATCTCGTCAAACGCTCATTCGCACTGCTCAAACACTGGCGCGGCCTGGCCACCCGCACGACCGACTCGCCATCGTCTACCGCACCGTCGTCCTCGACGCCTGCATCACCTAGACCCGCCATATGGGAGACATGCCCTATCGTTGAGCGTCACCTCGCAGGGCCACTCGCAGTGCGGTCGCGGGCTGGAGTTCTCGGCTCCGCTGCTCAAGTGCGTTGGCTCGCTGCGCTCGGCGGTGGAAACCCCAGCGATGTGTCCGTCGCCGAGCCTGTTCCTGCTCGCCGATTTACCGCAATCACGACGTCTTGCCCGCTCATACCGTTCGACCGGCCGCACCACCTGCCGTAGTGCAGCGGCTCCTGAATCTCGAGGCCGCATTTCCGATACAGATCCGTGACGAAAACTTCCGGGTAGGCGATCGCAGCTTCAGGCTTCCCGACGTTGGCCGTTCGGCAACCTTGCATCTGATGCTCAAATTTGATCACCCCCTTTCCTTCCTTACTGAGGGCTGACGATTCGTCATTAAGCAGGAAAAATGTAATCAAACTTCGCCCGCCAGGCTTCAGCACACGGACGATCTCGTTAATATAGCGCTCCACGTCTGGTGGTAGCATGTGCGTGAACACCGATGCCAGGAGTACTACGTCGAATGACCCGTCGGCATAGGGAAAGCAAAACTCCGATGCCTTGTATTTCCCGTTTGGGTTGTACCTCCCGGTCTGAATATCTACAACTGTGAAGTCGAAGTTGGGGTATAACCCCGAGATATTCTCTGTGCACCACCCAATTGCCTCACGTGAGACATCGAAACCAGCATAACGGCCCTTGTGGTTCAGGTAGCCGGTGAGCGGCATCGCCATCCTTCCCGAGCCACAACCGACATCAAGCACTGCATCATCAGGTTGTAGTCCACACAGGTTCACCAAATAACCAAGGAATTCAACACCGATCGCCTTGTACGCACGAGGTCCACCGGCACCCACCCAAGCCTGAAGTGCTGGAGGGGGCAGCAGCTCATCGAGCGAACCGCCGTTTGGCATCGAGGTGCGACTTGACTCAGGTGGAACACTCGCGCGGCTTGGCTCCATGCTGGCATGGTAATGCGTTAACTCGCGGCGTTGGAGGGAACCAGCACGAGGGACGCGTCGACGCGAGTTCACGAAGATGCTCGCCGAACTGGCGGAGGCAGATACCTTCAAGCATGAGTTGTCCGGCGTCGAGACCAGAACCGCGACCGCTACAGATCACCGTGTCGCTCCCCCAGCGGTCCTTTCGGCCAGGATGCTCTCTACGGTGTCGAGGTCGCCGAAGATTCTGGCCCGCCCACTGCCCGCGAGGTTCTTCAAGTCATTGAGCTCGCGCCGCCCACGGTCGAGAACTTCCGCCACATGGGCAGGCGGAACTGTGATGAGTTGGAGGGGAACCGAGTCGCGCCAGATTTGAGTATTGAACAGGTTCAGATACAGATTCCTGATCTCTAGATAAGAAATTTCGCTGAGGTCCCCGACAGCCTCGCGAACCCAGCTGTTGACTGACCGGAGTATCTCCGTTTCGGTGACGCCCAGGGACTGGTTGAGGAGAAGCGTCGACGCACGAGCAGCCGCCTCGGTCTCGGGTACCGCCTCGAACAGGCCGATCGCCCCGCACAAATTGGTCAGCAATTCGGCGGCCGGTGCTCGGTGGTGGGACAGCACCACCGAGGTCTGATACGGCGCCAGCGCATCAATGAAGGCACGGGTCAGCTGTGGTTGCATGGCGGGCTCGCGGGAGAGGATATGCTCCATTCCCTTCTCGAGATCGAGGACGCCCCCACCCTTGACGAGTTCCTGCCAGATCGAGCCGGCGCGGCGCTCGATGTCGTTGAGGGTGACAACGAGGTGGATCGCGTGTCCTGTCAGGACCTTCTTGAGTCGAGCGAGATGCACCGGAAATGCGTGGGCGAAGGTCTCAGAGCTGAGGACGAGCGTGTCGACGTTTGCCTCCTGGGCAGCAGCGATCACTCGGTCTACCTCGGCGACTGGCCACGCATCCCTCAGACATGCCCGGGCGAGGTCCGAATGGCCAGGGCCATTTCCGGCCGGGACCGGGTACCAGTAGCCGCCGGGCTTCGGCTCGCGGAGAAGGCCGCCAAGATGTGTCTGTATCGACGTGGTGCCGGTCTTGTGGGGTCCGATGTGAAGAACAATTCTCATTTCGCGGCCCGGCCTGTCCAGCCGCCCCATTTGGGACGATGGCGAGCATGGGCGCGTAGGTCTGCCGACCGACGGGTTCGGTGGACGTCCTCCGAACATGGTGTGCCGATGAGGCTCTGGTACAGCGACACCAACGCCTCAGCATGATCGGCCGGTCGGCGAAAGCTGCGCTCGGGCGAGGCGACGGGAACCGTCACTTCACCGCGCTCAAGTCGCATCAGCTGGCTACGAAGCCCCTGTCGTGTGGTCATATTCACGATTCAGGTATGGCTCGCAAAGCTCAGCTGCTCGTGAACTTCGACAAGACCGGCGCGGTCGATCACCAACGCATGGTACCCGGCCATGTACAGGAGTTCGACCCTTCCGACATGCCTCACCCAATTTGGGCCGCGCAGTGGTTGACCCGTCGCGGTGGCTCCAGTGACATCCTTCGTTCGGCGGCCAAGTAATTCGCCTGGGAGATGAACCGGTTAGCCGCTTCGAGTTCGTTGCCGACCACCGCCACACCTTCGGGGTGGCGAGTGGCGGACTTCTTCCTGCGACCTACACCCTCGTCTGTCGCTAATTGTCGGCGTATACGCGCGATGGCTCCTCGCCAGTTCGTGGAACCGACGCGGGGGCTCCCTGTTCGGTGTTCAGTCCCTTTTCGATGACGGCAAGATTGTGGTGTACGTGGACGCCGGTGACCGTCAACTCTGTCGTCGATGGCTCGTGATCGCTTTCGCGCATCTGCTCCTGGTGGTTCAGGCCGTCCAGCAAGCTCTTGATCATGGCCATGGACGTACCTTGAGCTGACGGATCGGCGTTCCCGCCCCAGCCCGGCCAGTACGAGGTTTGCAGATCCTCTATGACGTAGAGGCCGCCTGGCCGCACGTGTGGGAAGAGAGCGTGAAAAGAAGTGATGACGTGGTGGTTGAAGTGGCTACCGTCGTCGATAACGATGTCGAATGGGCCGATTTGACAAGCCATCGAATCGAGGAACTGCTCATCACCTTGGTCGCCCTGCAAGACAGACAGCCTGCTTTCTGCAACGTCAGGCTTTGCAAACACGTCCAATCCGTAGATCAGCCCCCGACGGAAATAGTGCTTCCACATGCGCAAGGACTCACCACCAAGATTGGGCGAGTGATAGCCTCCCACGCCGATCTCCAGTACCTTCACCATTAGGTCGCGGTACGGCTCGAAATACCTTTGATAGTGGGGCGTGTACCAGTGCCCACCCCATTTATCCGAGCCGAATAGTACGGCGAGGTCGGACAAACTCTTCGGACGCTGCGACACCGCGCCAACCACCTGCGAGATCGCGGCAACAGTCGCTGCGTCTGCTGGAGTACGCAAACCTACGCTCGGATTCTTCTTGAACAGCTCCCGAGTAGCACCGTACGGTCCGGGTGGACCGAAAAGCTCGCGCAGTAGATCCACCAGTTCCTGCCGGATAGTTACCGGAGCCTCTCTATGCCAACCGGTTTCGGCGTATGCGCAGTAATTACCAAGCGTGAGGATATAACCCAGCCGCTCGCCATCGAAGCCGAGATCGCACTGAACCGCCACCTCATCTATTGGACCGTCGAGCAGAGAGGCTCGGCAGGCTACTTCGGCCAGTATCGCTTCACCCACGATTCTCGGGCCGATGTCGGCAACACAGGCGGAAATCCCCCTGTCGGGCAAACACGCGGCTACCAGGATATCGTCGATCAGGGTGGAGTCCGTAGGCATTTTTGAGAGCATCTCCCCGTGAGTCGTTGCGGTCCGAGCCCCTGTGACCGCCAACCTAGTCGACCAAGACACTCCTGACCAGCGCGTAGTAGAGCGGTGGCCCTACAGCCACAGGGGAGCAGACCACGCTCTACCGCCTATCAACCAGTCGCTAATCGCAGCGGTAAGCGCTTGGTCGGTATCGCTCGCCCAGATCACTGCTTCCGAAACGATGGCCCGATACCAACGAGTGGCTCGTCCGTGACTGTAGCCAAAATCGAGGATACCCTGATCTCCGCATCACCCCCGGGTAGATCGCCTGGAGGTTGAGCGCATTGAATGCAACTTATACATAGTCTCGTCACCCGAGATTCAGCCGCAAATTTCGGATGACTCCATTAATCATCCGATTGCCGAACTGCGTGCCGCCCGCGATACCACCCCTCAGCTTTTCGTGCCTGCGGAGTACCAACGGAGCCTGCGCGCAGCCAAATCGAGCCCCCTGGATTCTTCAGGAATAAAGGGAGGGTTTCGAGAATTAATTTGCGCTGCCGCTGTGCGAGGAGGCCGTTCCAGAACACCACCTCGAACGCCGGGTTATACATTAGGAACGCCTGCAGGGCATATGCTTCGTTCCACGATTTGTTGTCCTTAAACAGCCATGGCCGTGAGTACTCGAATGGATATCCTATATCGTGAAAATGTATCAACACGCCTTCGTTAAGGCTGGGTAGGATAGAAAATAACTCATAGTGTACATCGCTGCCAGTCTTCAGGACGTGAGTGGAATCGATGAACAATATGTCATTCTTATTTAGTTTAGAGAACATCGATACCGGCACATTCTGAACTAACCCCTCGATGATATCGACTCGGGAGTAGTCTTTCTCGCGAAGCCTACCGCGAAGGCGATTGGCACTTGGATCGATGCAGGTTATAGTGAGATCACTGAGACCGGCATCATCGGCGACGTCGAGCATGCAGGCTGTAGAGAATCCTGATCCGACCTCGATGATATTCTTCGGTTTGAAATTAGTAATCATCGCGTACAACGTTACGGCATCGCTGTACGGATAGCAGCCATTGTCGTGGTAGTAGCGGTTTTTTCCGTCATCGTGCTCGCTAAAAGATATGTTCTTTATGATTTCTATATTCTCATTCCAGAAGCGCACCATGCCGCTCTCATTTAGATCGATCCCCTTGATGTCATCAGGTTCCTGGGCATATTGTTTCTCAACGTATTCGACGATAGTCGATGGATCCACGATAGGCGAATGGAAGTGACCGGGAAGGAATTCGGTTGGAACCAACTTATCCTGCTGAAGTTGGTATTCTTTCGATTCGACGAGAGAGAAATAGACTTGCTCGGGTCGCATTGCAACATTCACCCAGTTGTCCAACTCCTCCGGTCGAGGATCTCGCTTCAAGATGGTGGTGTAAAGGCTAGCGACGTATTCTTCGGCGGCGGCCGTGCTCATTCCCAACACTCTTCAGGTCCTCTACTGGTCATGTGTGGTTGGATGGTTCATAGCTTACGCAAGACAGGTTAGGAAGGGTTCTTGCACCCACACGTAGGTGTCTCGTGCTGAGCGTCAGAGTCGGTCTTGGAGTTTTACAGCTGCAGTTCAGGCATGAAGGGTGGAAAAGACAACCCCTTGCAGGGGTAGTTGACCTTCAGACGGTTTTCTTTCCATCCGACAGCACGGACGAGCGGATGGCCGGTTTCTTAACAGCAGCCGAGCGGCGTCCATGACGTTCCTCTCATCAGAAAGACGCTGAACAAGTGCAGCGAACCTACCATGGCTGCGGCTGGCCGAAGCGGTAGCCGAGCGAAACGGTGGCCTCGTTTTCGAGCGTCGGATCGGCCTCATTTTCGAGCGTTGCCGACACCATCTCGCCGTCATCGCGCAGATCGGCCAGGATTCTCGGCGCCCCATAGACCCCGTCAGAGGCCTTGTGGAAGGCCGCGACCTTGGCGTCCAACTCGGTGCGTCGCTGCTGGGTAGGTGTGGGACCACGTCCCTGCGTGGCGCGCCACTTGTAGAACCCCGAGCGCGACACCTCCAGTAGTGCACACATCCGCGTGATCGGGTAGTTGGCCTTCTCCGCTTCGATCAGACCGTAGGCGTCTACGGGTTCTGCTCGGAGGTGAAGAATGCCGCGACGTTTTTTAAAAACTGCCGGCCCAAACGTAATTCGGCGTTCTCCTTGCGCAGTCGCTCCAGCTCGGCACGCTCATCAGCATCAAGCACCGCGCCATTATCATCGGCGCCGGCTGCTTCGCGGGCCAGGCGCACCCAGCGGCCTAGCAATTGCTCACCCACACCGATCTCGGCGGCCACGTGAGCCACCGGCCGACCGGTCTCGATCACCAGGCGGGCAGCCTGCTCCCGAAACTCCGGGGTGTACTTCTTACGCTTGCCCGACATACGGACATCCTTCCCGCGGGACCAGCAGTCCCACCAGGCAGGTGTCCACCATCAGGGGTCAACCCCACACCCTCGGCGATTCTGACGTTGCGTAGTTTCTTGACCTGCTGTTTCTGTCCGGTGGGTGGGTGTTTTGGGGTACTAACCGGGTAGGTTCGGGCGGTGGCGTACGTGCGGAAGGTGCGCACTGCTTCGGGCGCCGTCACGGTGCAAGTTGCGCACAAGGGCCACGGCCAGGTGGTGCTCCTGGCCCATCTGGGCTCCGCGCATACCGATGCTGAGCTGGGCGTTCTGCTCGACGCGGCCCAGCAGGTAGTACTCGATGGGCAGGCCGCACTCGATTTCGAGGTCGGTGCTCGCGCTCAGTCGATGGCCGTTGTGGCCGACTTCCGGGCGCAGGAGCTCATCGCAGAGTCGCCCGGGTCTACGGCCCCAGCGCCGGTGGTGCCGCCAGGGCGCACGGTGGGCACCAGTTCGCGGTTGCTCTATGACGTGCTTGCCCATGTGTATGACTGGCTGGGTTTCAACGAGGTCGGTGATGCGGTGTTCCGCGATCTGGTGATTGCTCGGATCGTGGAGCCGACCAGCAAGATCGACGCGTTGCGGGTGTTGGCCGATCTCGGGGTCTCGTTGGTGTCATACAAGACGGTCGACCGCCATGTTTCTTGGACATCCGAAACGACTTCTCCGCATGCCAGAGGTCGTGGTATTTCGCGATGACTTCGGTGGCCGGCATCACCGTGACCGGCACATTGGTCACGTAGCCTTTCAGTCCCACCAACGATTGGGCACGCGCCAGGCTGGCCTCATCGATGGTGCGGTCATCGCCGCGAACTTTCACGAACCGGGCGCTCTTGGCTGGCTTGCTACCGTCGACAATGGCTCGGGCGCGGGCTTCCTGGGCGGCCAGGGTCTTCTGATCACGGCGGGCACGTTTGGCCGAGTACGCCCAGACCGCTCGCCAGGCACCGGGATGGGCCTCGGGGTCCCAGACCGGCTCGGCGCGTTTGTTGCAGTCGTTGACGGTGCTGTTGGCGTGCCGAGGTGTCACTGTGTCGACGATCTGCCCATCGGTGAAAACAGGCTCTCCGCAGTTGATGGGGGTCTTGTGTTGTCCGACATTGTGTCGTGTCGGTGATTGATTGAGGGCCCGCGCCCTTGTGAGCTGGGTGTTCTTCAGGCATCCAGGACAGCAAGGAACGCGGGCATGGTTGACGGTAGTTCACTGCTGCTCGATCTCGACGGTGTAGTGGTCGAGTCGGTGCAGCGTCGCGATGATGGCAGCCGGCTGGTGCGGTTGCAGACCGCTGCGCAATGGGTGGGGATCTGTCCGCAGTGCCGGCAGCGGTCGACGCGATCGAAAGGCTGGGTGCGCACCAGTCCGCGTGATGTCCAGGTCGGTCCCGACCGCCCCGCACTGCGGTGGGACAAGCGGAAGTGGTTGTGCAACAACGGCTTGTGCACCCGCAAGGTGTTGACCGAGTCGGTGCCCGGTATTCCGGCGCGGGCGCGGGTCACTCCCCGGGCCAAGGCGATGATGGCTGCTGCAGTCCTTGACGAGGATCGTTCGGTGGCTGCGGTGGCCGGGCAGTACCGCTGCGGCTGGCACACCGTGCACGACGAAGTCATCACGGTCGCTGATGCGGCCCTGGACGGTGAACCTGCCCCGGTGCGGGTGCTCGGTATCGACGAGACAAGGCCCGCTGGGAACACGACCTGGCGACCGGGCGGCGAGTGTGGGTCGACCGCTGGGACACCGGCCTGGTTGACATCACCGGCGACCAGGGCCTGCTGGTGCAGGTCAACGGTCGAAACTCGGCGGCGGTGATCGACTGGCTGGCCCAGCGTGACCCACAGTGGACCAATCAGATCACCCATGTGGCGATCGACCTGTCGGTCGTCTACGCACGAGTGACCCGCGAAGCACTACCGCACGCCGTGGTCGTCGCTGATCGGTTCCATCTGGTCAAGAAGGCCAACGAGATGGTCGACGCGGTACGCCGCCGCATCACCTGGACGCATCGGGGCCGCCGCGGACGCAAAGCCGACATCGAATGGATCAACCGGCGGCGGTTGTTGCGCGGGGCCGAACGGCTCACCGACGTCCAGCGCGACACACTGTTCGCCAAGCTGCTCGCCGCCGATCCCAAGGAGGACATCGCCGCGGCCTGGATCGCCAAAGAACTGTTGCGGGAACTGCTTTCGTGCGCCGATCGTGGCGGGCTGCGCTACGGGGCGTGTCTCATTGACTGTGTAAGTGGTTTGGCCTGAATGGTGGTGGCAGGCTGCTACTACCGGACAGGAGAGATCATCTTGCCGAAGTCTGATTCGAATTCCGCTGCTGAGAAGCTGGCCCAGCTGTTGCCCCCGGCAGCGGTGGATGCGCTGCTGGCCGATGCTGAGGCCTCGGGGACGCCGATTGACGGCCCCGACGGGTTGCTGGCGGCGATCACCAAATCGGTGTTGGAACGGGCCCTGGATGTCGAAATCGCCGATCACCTGGGCTATTAGGCCGGTGACCCGGCCGGCGCCGGGTCGGGCAATTCCCGCAACGGCCATGGCCGCAAAACCGTGCTGACCACCGCCGGCCCGGTCGAGCTGGAGGTTCCCCGCGACCGCAACGGCAGCTTCGAGCCGGTGATCGTGCCCAAACGCAAACGCCGCCTCGGCGGAGTCGAGGACATGATCTTGTCGCTCTACGCCCGGGGCATGTCCACCCGCGACATCACCGAGCACCTGGCCGAGGTCTACGGCGCGAGCGTCTCGGCGGCCACGATCTCGCGGGTCACCGACGTCGTCGTCGACGAGATCGCCGCCTGACAGGCCCGACCGGTCGATTCGGTGTATCCGATCCTCTACGTCGATGCGATCCGCATCAAGATCCGCGACGGCGGGGTCGTCGCCAACAAGGCCGCCCACGTGGTGATCGGCGTCGACGTCGAGGGGATCAAGCAGGTCCTGGGGATCTGGATCCAGCAGAGCGAGGGCGCCAAATTCTGGCACGGGGTGCTCACCGAACTACGTAATCGGGGCTGTCGTGACGTGCTGTTCGTCTGCTGCGATGGACTCACTGGCCTGCCCGAATCGATCACCGCGGTCTGGCCCCAAGCCATCGTGCAAACCTGCGTGGTGCATCTACTGCGGGCATCGATGCGTTATGCCTCCTACGCCGATCGCCGCACGATGGCCGCCGCGATGCGACCGATCTACACCGCGGCCACCGAAGACGCCGCCAAGCTGGCCCTGGAGGACTTTCGGGCCCAGTGGGGCACCAAGTCCCCCGGAGCGCTCGCGGTCTGGGATCGCGCCTGGGCCGAGTTCACCCCGTTCCTGGCGTTCCCGGTGGAGATCCGCAAGATCATCTACACCACCAACGCCATCGAATCGCTGAACTACCAGCTGCGCAAAGTCACCAAAGCCCGCGGCTCATTCCCCTCTGATGCCGCCGCGATGAAACTGCTCTACCTGGCCATCCGCAACATCAACCAGAAACGAGGATCAACCAACGGAACCGCAACCTGGGGATGGACCCACGCACTGAACGCCTTCGCGATCCAATTCCCCGACCGACTCCCACTCTAAACCAAACATCAATGGCCACAACCACTTACACAGTTATCTTGACAAGCCCGCGCTACGAGATCGCTGCCGCACTGGACCGCTTCTACCGGTTCTGCGCGCACTGCTCGGTGCCAGAGGTCATCCGCCTGGCCCGCACCATCGAGACCTGGCAGGCGCCGATCATCGCGGCCTTGCAGACCGGCCTGACCAACGCCCGAACCGAGGGCTACAACCGCATCGTCAAACACGTCGGCCGCATCGCCTTCGGCTTCCGCAACCCCGACAACCAACGCCGCCGCGTACGGTGGGCCTGCACCCGCCAATCACGGCGAGTCACACCCAGCCGGCACCAACGCCACTGTTAACCGCGAAGACCCATCAAAGCGCTGCGACCGCTGCGCAGCGCCACCATCACCATCAACGGCGCCACCCAGACCTTCCCGCCAGCCATCCCCGACGCCGAGCGCAAGGTCCTTACCGATCTCGGCTTCAAGCCTGGGTACTAAGCCAAATGTCCAAACTCAGGAGCGGGCCCGGCGGCGGTGGCGTAGTTCCAGGTCGGGGATCTGCTCACGGGCAGCGTTGGTGACGAACGCGGTCAGGCGCAACCCGTCGTGGTCGGTGAACCGCAACTGGGCACCGGGATGCGGCCTTTCTTTGCGGATGATCACTCGCATTCCCGGTGGCCAGCCGGTCAGGTCGACCACGCCGGTGGCCTCGCGAAAGCCCGACCGAGGCTAGCGCGTCGCGAAGCACAACTGGACGCGCTGAAAATAAACGGGGCCTAAGCCCGGAGATTTTACGGTGCCTTGCGTTTCAGGATCGCGAGGTCCTGAAAGCCGGACATATGTCCCGGCAATATCTTGACCAGATCAAAGGCATCCCACCTCGTCTCGATAAACTTTGGATGGATGAACGCATTCCCATAATCCTCGCCGGCCTGCACACGCTCAATGGAATCGGCGTCAAGCTGTTTTTGCCAAAACAAGTCGTTCTCCAGATTCGTCTGCAGATAGGTCACCTCATCCAACGAGAGGCCGAATACTTTTCGGCGATCTTCGAGACGGACAAGCATATCGATGGTCGCATACCCCATTACAGTGATGAGGGCGATACCGCCCGGCTTCGTCACCCGCGCCAGCTCGCCAATCCAGGCGTCGCTTGACTGGCGCGATAGATGCGAAAATACCGACTTCGCATAGACGAGATCGAAATGACTGTCGACAAAAGGAAGCGGAGGCATAACGCCGGCCGCTACCGTGTCGCCACCGCTCATGTTGTCGGCACACCACTTCACCAAATCCGGGTGAATATCGCACCCGGTCACTTCATAGTTAGCAAGGGCTCGGAAAAATCGAAGAATTCGGCCGCTGCCGCAGCCAAAGTCCAGCGCACGTATTTTCCCGGGCAGAGCGTGCGGCGCAAAAGCCGTGAGAAACAACTCGGCATCCTGTAGGCCGGTTAGCAGGTACATCGCCTCAGGGGCGCCACCAGCAATTCGCCGCAAACTTAGCGGAGGCAGTGGAGGCACCAAAGATCGCAGCGTCTCGTCCGTTGTTATACCAACACTGTGAGCCCATTCGAAGATGCGCTCATCGCCGATAAGGTGCCATAGTGCGCGTACGTTTAGATCGTTTGTCCTCAGCCAATTGAGCCGAGCGGCAAAAGCCGGCACGCTAATCTGCCGGGCGAGGTAATGTTGAGTCAGCATTACACACTCATATCAACACTGCGCGCTTCGCGCTTGGTTTTTCGCAGATCACTATAGTTTGGCACATGCGTCTGATTGGCTTCATAAACGCAACATTACACGTCAATCCATGCTTCGCGCAGCCGGCGGTGTCACTATCGATCGACAAGGAGGAGCCCGTCGTTTGCCGACTCTTCCCGATTGGGAGTGCGTGGGCGGGCACGGTGCTGACGCGGTGAGGTTGGGGATGCAGGCGGGTCCTGGGGTGCGACGATAAGAGCTCCTACACACCCATCTCACGCCCACAGGACCCATGTCTGAGCTTACGTGCCTTGTTGCCGACACCATCTGCCGAACCGTCGAGTTGGGTGTGACGATCACCGGCGCAGCGATCACCGACGAACTCTCCTGGATCGACTGCCTCCCGGTCGAGCACGATCCGGCCTGCCCGAAATGCGCTGCGCTCGGCCGCTTGCGCGATCATGTCGAGCGAGTCCTTACCGATCTGCCTGTGGTGGGGTATCCGACCCGGCTGCGGGTGCGCGTGCCACGCTTCACCTGCGGCGACGCGAACTGCTCGGTGACGATCTTCCGGCACCGCCTCGATCGGGTCGCCGCACCGAAGGCCGCGACCACTCGCCGGTGCGCCCGGTGGATTCTGCAGCGGCTGGCGATCGACAGGATGTCGGTATCGGCGGTCGCCAAGGCACTGGGGCTGGGCTGGAACACCGTGAACGCGGTAGCCGCCGAGCTCACCCGGGAGCTGGTCTTCTGCTCACCCCGCCATCTCGACGGGGTCCGCTACCTCGGCGCGGACGAACACAAGTCGAAGCACTGCCGCGGGCAAGGTGATCCGGATTTCGTGACCGTGCTGGTCGATCTGACCCCGGTCATCGACGGCACCGGCGCGGCACGGCGACTCGACATGATCGCCTGTCCGTGGCCATGTAGATGTCCCCATTGGTGGCCAGGTGTAGGTCCCCGCTGATGGCCAGGTAGAAGTCCCCACTCCATTGCTTGTCGTGTTGATCCGGGGAGCTCGTGGCCTGGGCGGTGACGGTGATAGTGCCAACTGTCACTTCACCGCCCAGGGAGTTCCATGAAGTCTGCGAGGTAGAAAATGGACATCGTCTCGACGTATCGAGAGGTCGGAACGCATCGGGGTGCCGCTGATTTGTGCGGTACGACGCACAAGACCGTCAAACGGGTGGTCGAGTGTCGGCAACGCTCGAAAATGAGGCCGATCCGACGCTCGAAAACGAGGCCACCGGTTCGTCGGTTTTCTAGTCTGCCGCGTCCTGGGTTTTGATGCTGGGCAGGGTCTCGATTCCGCGGTTGCGGAGTCGGTAGCTGGCGCCTTTGAGGGTGAGGACGTCGGCGTGGTGGACGACGCGGTCGATCATTGCTGCAGCAACGGCCTGGTCGCCGAAGACGCCACCCCAGCCACTGAACGGCAGGTTCGAGGTGAGGATCAGCGAGGCATGCTCATAGCGGCTGCTGACGAGTTGGAAGAACAGGTTCGCGGCGTCTTGCTCGAAGGGCAGATAGCCAACCTCGTCGACGATGATCAGTCCGTAGCGTCGCAACCGCGTGAGTTCGTTGGGGAGCCGGCCAGCGCGGTGTGCGTCGGTGAGCCGGGTGACCCACTCGGTCGCGGTCGCGAACAGGACCCGGTGGCCGTGGTTGGCCGCGGCAATGCCCAGGCCAATAGCCAAGTGGGTCTTGCCGGTTCCGGGTGGGCCGAGCATCACCACGTTGCGGGCTTCAGTGAGGAACCCACCCGATGCCAGGGCCGCGATCTGCTGGCGCACCGCGGGCTGGGCGTCCCAGTCGAAATCCTCGATCGTCTTGCGGGCACCGAACCCGGCTGCCCTGATCCGCAGCTGGGCGCCGGAGGCGTTGCGGGCGGCGACCTCACGGTCGAGCACCGCGGCGAGGTATTCCTCATGGGTCCAGCCGGCGTCGCGGGCGTTGTCGGCCAGTCGGCCGGCCGCTTCGGTGATCCGGGGTGCCTTCAATGCCGACGCCAGGTAGGTCAGCTGCTTGAGCGTTGCGGCTGCGTCGCTGTTCGTCTTCGGTGTGCTCGTTGCCATCAGGCCACCTCGCCATCGCTAGTGCCGCCGTTGAGGCTGTTGTCGGTGAGGCCGAAGGCACGGTCGTAGTCGGCCAAGTCCCGCAAAAGGCCATCGCCGGGATCGGATGCCGGTTTGTTGTGCCCGAACTGCTCACGCAGAACCTTGGCGGCCGCGATGTGGGCGGGGTCGGTGATGGTCATGCCACGCGCCCAAACCCGGTCATGGGCGGCGACGAGCCGGCCCTCGTGGCGGACTTCGACGCGGGCCAGATCGGCTCGAACCTCGACGAACCGCCCGATGACCGTCGGGTCGACCGAGTAGTCGTTGCTGTCGATGCGGACGTAGTAGTCGCGTCCCAACCGGACCCGGTTGACCCACCCGAGGACCGGCGCGACCGGCGGCAGCGGAAGCATCGCGGCCCGGTCGGCGACGAACAGATCGACAGGCCGAGCCTTGATTGTGCGCACCACCCGGTTGTTCGCCTTGGTCAGCCAGTCGGCGAACTGGCGGTTGAAGTCGGCCGGTGAGGTGAAGTCGCGCCCGGGCATGAAGGAGGTCTCGAAGAACCCGTTGCGCCGCTCCACGATGCCCTTGGACTCCGGATCGTAGGGCTTGAGCCGCTGCACCACAGTCGCCAACGTTCCTGCGAACTCCGCGACCCCTGCCGCGTGGCACTTGCCGCGGCCGATCCCGGATTCGTTGTCCCAGATCAGCCTTCGCGGAACCCGGCCGAGCAACAGCAGCAGCAGCCACATCCCCAACAGCAGGTCCTCGGTGTGTCGGGTCGGGATCATCTGACCGACCGTGAACCGTGAGTGCGCCGCGGCGATCACCATGACTGGCAGCAATGCCATGCTGCCGTCCTCGAGCGGGATTTTCTTCGGTGGAAACCACAGGTCGCACTGACCGGCATCCCCCGGCAGCCAGACCAACCGATCCGCCGGATCAACCGGCCGATGCTCCGGGCGCAGTCGCCGAACGTTATCGCGAAACCACGTGATCGAGCCGGTCCAGCCGACCCGCTCGGCGATCACCGTGGCCGGCATGTCCGGCGCCACGGCCAGAATCTGCCGCACCAACGGCTCGAACGGCGTGAACGTCGTCGGCACCGCCGCACGCTCGTACTTCGGCGCCTGACCACGGGCCAACGCCCGCTCAACGGTCGACCTGGCAATTCCCAGATCCCGCGCTACCTGACGCTGCGGAACACCGTCGGCCACCAGCCGCCGGATCAAAGCCCAATCCTCCATCGAGATCACCCATCCAATCTGTCTGGGTGGCCTCGTTTTCGACCGTCGTTATGGCCTCGTTTTCAAGCGTCGTCGACATCGAGTGGGCCGAGGCCGGCGGCGTGAATCGCCTGTAAGCCCTTTACCTGGCCGGCCCGGTAAAGACTTACAGGCGATTCAAAGATACCTGTCCGCGGACTTGACCGCGATCACCACGTCTTGCCCGCTCATACCGTCCGGTCGGCCACTCCGTGCACCGTAGCGCAACGGTTCCCGAAGCTCGAGGCCGCATTCCCGATGCAGATCCCTGACGAAGGCTTCCGGGTAGGCGATTGCCGCTTCAGGATTCTCGATATTGGCCGTTCGTGCACTTTGGATCTCATCCTGAACTTGATCTGTCCCCACTTGCGCCAAATCCGGGCCATCGAGGCGAACGAGATCGCGCAACTGCAACGCCCTTGCCGCGTTCACCTGTTGATTGTCCAGCCGATCAACAGGTGAACGCGACGAAACGCGCAACACTAGTGACGGCTAGCCCTTAACGCCAAACTGTGGGCATTCGCCGTTCTCTGCGGGGGCCAAGTTGATGCCCTGCGCCTGCACCTTCCCGCCACCATCCTTGGTTCCCCATGCGTTGATGCACTTGCCTTGCACGATGGCCTCTGAAGTTGCAGGGGCGCCCTTTGAGTAGTGTGTCTGTTCGGTGACCGTCACGTCGGTTTGAGAGGGGCTGCCGTGGGCGTCGGTAGCGGTTACGCTGATGGTGTCACCTGCTACAGAAGCAACCGTGCCGGTCACCGATTGGACGGTGCCGGGCGCACCGGCTTCCTCGGCCTTCGGTTGCGGACAGTTACCGCCACTCCCCGGCGGGTTGAGCTGCACAGCTACGGCGGTGCCAGCGCGACCGGGGGCCGGAGCGGGTTTGAAATTCACTTTCACGCAGTTACCGGCAGCGACATCGGTCAGCTGAGCGTTGACGTACTCGATGACCTTGGTCGAGGGGCTGATGTCGACGGTGGTCGCTCCGGTCTTCTGGGTCACCTGTACCGAGTTGCCGGACACCGACGCAATCAGGCCTCGAACCGACCCTTGGTGCTTGGCGGCTGCAGGTGACGACGTAGCTGGAGACTTCTCATCCTTAGACGAACTGGCATCCTTCGACGAACTGCACGCACCCACCGACAGTGTGGTTGCTGCTGCAACGGCGAGGATCGCGAATCCGGCGAGCCGCGCAGGCTCGAAAGTTAGGTGCATGGACATCCTTTCATCCGTCGGCCGCTTCGGCCAGATCAACTACATAATCGTTCCACCAGCTGTGGAACGGGATTCGAGATCGTTCGGCAACAGACTAGCGTTTTTTCGGGCAACCGCATCGAACTCGCCTGAGAACCTGCTCAAAAAGGGCGCTCCTGGAGTGCCCGGTGATCGCTGACAACGGTGTGATCACGATCGTGTACCGATCACGTGTGATGACATGTCGGTCGCGGTGCTCTGCGCGGCCACGAACGCCACCGGTGGGACCGGTGGTGCGGCCCAGCGCCGTCAGCGGTGGTGACGGCCGCGGCGCGATCGCCCACGGCGGCAACGGCAGCTGAGGTGAGCTGGAGTCTGGTGACCGGACCAGGACCGCCGCCGGCGGCAACTCCTACGGCGCCTCCACCGGAGGTTCCGGCAGCAACGCCGAAGGGCACCGGTAGCCACGGCGGTAACCGTGGAAGCTCCGACATCCAGAGCTCCAAGATCACCAACAGCGGCACCCTCGGCAGTCTGGGTAGCAAGACCGGCACTGCCACCGTTGGTAACCCGGACAGCCTTGCCACGGCCACGGAGGATCGAGCTTTCTCGACGTTTCGGCACGATGCTAGCCGGGCCTCCGACGCCATCGATGGCGTGTCGGGCCATCTACCCGAAGACATCCATGTCCGGATCGATCTGCATCGACGCGAAACCGCGGCCGCCACTGCACGATGAGGCTGCTGCTCGACGAGATGTATTCCGCAGGGCTGGAAGCGGCAAGTATCGAAGCAACGGCCGTTCTTGACTTCAGCCTGGCCCTTGGCGTCGACGCTGGTGTAGTCACGTGCTCCGTGGCTAGTCGTTACGCGGTGCTCACCGAGAACGTCCGAGACTTCACCCGGACCGCCGCGCAGTACCACTCCGTAGGCGCCCGTCATCCTGGTCGGCGTGCTGTCAGCGCGGTTCTCACGGCGGCCAACGGGACTAACCCTGATTTTTCGTGGATTGTTGCCGGTAGAGGCGTGTAGATAAGCGAAAGTGCCTGTCCTTGAATTCGGGCTGTGAATAGCGGCTAGCCGTGGCTGGTTCAAGGATCAGCACAAAGACGCCACCGTGAAAACGCAGGCCGCTGCGTCAGTCGAGACGGCCAGGACGCGGAGTGGTGAGCGTCATGGGCGATACCGGTTTCATGGGCAAGTGTCGGTGAGTCAAGCCGTTGACTTGTGGATATTGACCGCCGGCGGGCACACTCCTCGCGTGCGCGGAATCATCCTTGCGGCTGGGCTCGGGACACGGTTGCATCCCATCACCGTGGGTACGAGTAAGCAATTGTTACCGGTCTTCGACAAGCCGATGATCTACTACCCGCTGTCGACGCTGATCCTTGCCGGGATCCGCGACATCCTGGTCATCACCACACCGACCGACGCCGCGGCATTCGGCAGATTGCTGGGCGACGGATCGCAGTTCGGTATCTCGATCAGCTACGCGGTTCAGGCGAGCGCAGACGGACTCGCCCGGGCATTCACGATCGGCAAGAGTCACATCGGAAAAGACTCCGTCGCACTGGTTCTCGGCGACAACATCTTCTACGGCCCCGGGCTGGGGTCACAACTCAGCCGCCTCAGAGACGTCCGCGGGGGCAGAATTTTCGCCTACCGGGTGTCTGATCCGACAGCCTACGGTGTCGTCGAATTCGACGCAGAAGGCCACGCGATCTCCCTCGAGGAGAAGCCGAAGCGTCCGCGATCGAACTACGCGGTGCCCGGACTCTACTTCTACGACAACGACGTCGTCGAGATCGCGGCGTCGCTTCGACCGTCGGATCGCGGTGAGTATGAGATCACTGACGTCAACCGCGCCTACCTCGACCGCGGCACCTTGTCGGTCGAGGTCCTGCCTCGCGGCACCGCGTGGCTCGACACCGGAACCTTCGATTCGCTGCTGGACGCCGGCACCTACGTCCGCACCATCGAGCTACGCGAAGGCCTCAAGATCGGCGTACCCGAGGAAGTCGCCTGGCGTCACGGCTTCATCAACGACGAGCAGCTCCGGGAACGAGGCGAGAGCCTGATCAAATCGGGATACGGCCGATACCTGCTCGATTTGCTCGAGTGAGGGGAACGGCCAAGTTCGACGCCGTCGCGCGGCCCAACGGACCTGTCGCTACCATTCGTTCCATGCGGCTCCTGGTCACCGGCGGCGCCGGGTTCATTGGTGCGAACTTTGTGCGCAGCACGCTAGCCGAGCGCCCCGACGTGGAAATGACGGTGCTCGACGCTCTGACCTACGCCGGGAGCCGTGAATCGCTGGCCACGGTCGCCGACAACATCCGTCTAGTAGTTGGCGATATCACCGATGCCGAGCTGATGTCGAAGCTAGTCGCCGAGTCCGACGCAGTGGTGCACTTCGCCGCCGAAACCCACGTGGACAACGCGCTGGCCGACCCCGAGCCGTTCCTGCGGTCCAACGTGATTGGCACCTACACGGTGCTCGAGGCCGTCCGCAGTCAACAGGTACAGCTCCACTACGTCTCCACCGACGAGGTCTACGGCGAACTGGACCTCAACGACCCGAAACGGTTCACCGAGGCCACGGCCTACCAGCCCTCGAGCCCCTACTCATCGACCAAGGCCGCTGCCGACCTGCTGGTGCGCGCGTGGGTGCGCTCCTACGGGGTAGCGGCCACGATCTCGAACTGCTCCAACAACTACGGGCCCTATCAACATGTGGAGAAATTCATCCCACGCCAGATCACCAACCTGTTGACCGGGCGCCGGGCCAAGCTATACGGTAGCGGCGCCAACGTGCGGGACTGGATCCACGTCGACGACCACAACAGCGCGGTCTGGCGAATCCTGGAGGGCGGCCTCACCGGCCGCACTTACTTGATCGGCATCAACGGGGAACGCGACAACCTGACGGTGCTGCGAACCATCCTGACGCTGATGGGTCACGATCCCGACGAATTCGACCATGTCGCCGATAGGCCCGGCCACGATCTGCGCTACGCGATCGACGCGTCGGCGCTGCGCGACGAGCTGGACTGGAAGCCGAGCCACACCGACTTCGAAGCCGGCCTGAGCGCGACCATCGACTGGTACCGTGATAACGAATCCTGGTGGGCGCCGATCAAAGACGCTGCCGAAGCCCGCTACACCGAGCTGGGGCGCTAACATGACATTCCGCGAACTGACCATCCCGGGAGCGTGGGAGCTCACCCCGACCCAGCACTCCGATGCCCGCGGTGTGTTCTTCGAATGGTTCACCGACGAAGAGTTCACCGCATTCGCCGGGCACCGCTTCGATCTGCGGCAGGCTAACTGCTCGGTGTCGCGCGCCGGTGTGCTGCGCGGCCTGCACTTCGCCCAGATGCCGCCCGGTCAGGCCAAATACGTCACCTGCGTAACAGGGTCGGTCTTCGACGTAGTCGTCGACGTCCGAGTCGGCTCACCGACCTACGGCAGCTGGGATGCGGTCCTGCTGGATACCCAGGACCATCGGTCGGTGTACCTCGCAGCCGGGCTCGCGCATGGATTCGTTGCACTGCAAGATGATTCGACGGTGATGTACCTGTGCTCGGCCGGCTACGATCCACAGCGCGAGCTCACCATCTGCGCCACCGACCCGGCGATCGGCATCGAGTGGCCGAACGATCACCCGCTGGTGCTCTCCGAGCGGGACGCTGACGCACCGACGCTCGCCGAAGTCCGGGCCGCCGGATTGCTGCCCGACTGGAGGTAGGTCGATCGGTCGTTAGCACGGCTGCGGCATAACAGTTAGGAATCAGCGACGAGACGCTGAAATGGATTCGGCGCACATGGGCTAGGAGCCTGGGTCGGTAACGCTTTGGGTGGGTCCAGTGGCAGCTCGGGTTTGATTGTGCGTTCAGGGCGGTGACGGTTGGCGACGTGTCGACGCCCTGGATGCAGTATCAACGCTCAGGGCGCACAGTCGACGGTTCTAGGGGCTGCGCTCAACTGGCCGCGAGGCCGACCAGTCCGGCGGTGCCGATGTGGCCGTGGAGTTTGCGTAGGTTGTGGCAGGCGGCCAGCAATAGCCATTCGCCGCGTGCTTGGTCCAACCCGCGCAGCAGTAGCGGTTTGGCGTTTTGCAGGGTGGCCATCTGCCCGAAGACCGGCTCGACGATGGCCTTGCGGCGGGCGTAGACCGTGCGGCCAATCTTGGTGGCCAGCTTGCGGGCCATGCGCTGCTTGCTGGTGGCAAAGTCGGGAATCCGGCCGCGCGGGGCGACCGGCGGTGGATCACTACGACGGGGCCGGCCGGTGGCGATGAAGAACTCGGTGCCACACGCGGCGGTGAAGTCGGCGGCGCGATCGAGGTTGCGGGCAGAGCAGTACCCGGCATCGGCGAGCACCTGAGCGGTGTTGGTGACGGCCTGTTCGGTCATCGGCATCAGCGTGCCCACATCGGAGGCGTTGGTGCCCACGTCGGCGTCGACGACGGCCTGGGCGTTGTCGCACTGGCGAAACGCCCCATCGGCGGTGAGCATGATCTTGGAGTCCGGGTCGGTGAAGTTGCGCTGCGCCTTCGGTTTCGGGACAGCCGCACCAGCAGCCTCGGCGCCCTTGCCGGCGATGGTGTCGTCATCATCGCCGCGGTCGCGGGCTTTGGCCTCGGCCTGATCACGAGCCCGTTCACGTGCTTCTTCTTCCAGGGCGGCCTTGGCCTCGCGGATCTTGGCCAGCCGGGTTTCGCGTCGCGCCAGCTCTGCCGGTAAGTCATCACCGCGGCGGTTCTTGCCGAACTTGGTGTCCTCGGACTTGTCGATGCGCTCAGCCTCCAGCAATAGCGCCGAGACCTCGTCGGCGAGGACCTTCTCCTTCTCGGTCATTCGTGCGTAGCGCATCGCCTTGCGTTTGGAAGCATTCGCTCGCACCTTGGTGCCATCGAGCGCAACCTGGCCCAGGCTGACCATGCCGGCGGCCTGGCACAACGCCAAGGCCTGCACGAACAGGTGCCCCAGGGCTGACAGATGCCGTTTACGGAACCGGGCGATCGCCCGGTAATCCGGGGCTGAACCTGCGGCCAGCCGCCGAAACGCGACCACATCGACGCAAGCAGCTTCCAGTTTCCGCGAGGAACGCACCCCGGTGGTGTAGCCGTGCAGCAGGATGCGCACCATCAACCGTGGGTCATACGGCGGCTCGCCACGGACCTCGGTATAAGCCGCGGTGATGCGGGACAGGTCCAGGTGCTCATCGACCCAATCAGCAACGAACCGGGCCAGGTGATCGGCCGGCAGCCAGTCATCCAGCCCATTTTTATGGATTTCTATCCGGTAATCATGGTTGGACCTCAGAGAACCGGGCAGGCTACTAGCGAAACAGCGTCTTTTTGCCCTTCGCTTTTCTCAGGAAACAGCTCGGTACGTCCACTCCGCTGAGACTTACTCAGGGCAATATGAGAAGCGCCGGCCACGCCAGTCACGCGCGCTTCCAGGGTGTTACCGGTCTAACACGGTGAAAAAATCGGCGCGGTCACCCTGTTTTCAGCGTGACCGCGCCGATCGAGTTGAGCAGGGGTTACTGCTGCTGGCAGAGCCCGTCGAGCACGTCGATCTCACCGCGCAACTGGTCGCGCAGCGGCTGCTGAACGGCGTCGTCCGGCGCGTGTCCGGCCAGGTAGTTGATGCTCAGCGACTCCAGCGTGTTGGCCATGTCGCGGGCCGCCGTAGTCAGATCGTCCGGCGCGGCCGGGTTGGCCTCCAGACTTTGGTACAGGTACGCACCACCGGCGAACAGCGACAGACGAGCGTTGGTGCCCACCGCCAGATCGCCGGCCAGGTCACCCGGAACCGGGTTCTGCAGGTTGGTGTTGAACTGGGTGCCCTGCCGCACGACGGCCTGGGCCTCGCAGACCTTGCCCTTGGCTTCTGCGCGCTGGCCGTCCGAGAACTTCTCACCGCTCGACGGGTAGAACCACCCGAAGACACCCACCACGATGCCGATCACGGCCAGCGCCAAAGCGGCGATCGTCGGCAGTGACGAACCCTGCGCCGGAGCGGACGATTTCGGAAACCCCGCGCCCTTAGACTTGCTGGTGGGCTTGGGGACCTTGGCCGTGGGAGCAGATTCGCTGGCAGGAGTCTCAGACATTGCGCGATCGTAACGGTCGAAATCCCAATAGTCACGCAGAACAGGCAACCGGTGCGTTGGCGGTACCCTCATGGGCGATGTTGAGCACCGACCTATCGACCACTGCGCGTCGCCTCACCGGCTGGGGCCGCACCTCGCCGAGCGTTGCGCAGGTGCTGTCGACCCCCGATATAGAGGTCATCGCCAAAGCGGTGGCCCGCGCCGCCGACTCCGGGTCCCCGGCAAACAATCGTGGCGTGATCGCCCGCGGCCTCGGTCGCTCCTACGGTGACAACGCCCAGAACGGCGGCGGCCTGGTCATCGACATGACGGCGTGCAACCGGATCCACTCGATCTCCGACGGTGTCGTCGACCTCGACGGGGGCGTCAGCCTGGACCAGCTGATGAAGGCCGCGTTGCCGTTCGGCCTGTGGGTACCGGTGCTGCCGGGCACCCGCCAGGTCACCATCGGCGGGGCCATCGCCTGCGACATCCACGGCAAGAACCACCACAGCGAGGGCAGCTTCGGCAACCACGTGCTCTCGATGGAGTTGCTGACCGCCGACGGCTCGGTACGCCACCTCGAGCCCGAGGGCCCAGAGGCGGAGTTGTTCTGGGCGACGGTCGGGGGCAACGGCCTGACCGGGATCATCCTGCGTGCGACCATCGCGATGACACCGACCGAGACCGCGTACTTCATCAACGACGGCGACAACACCACCACCCTCGATGAGACCATCGCCTTCCACAGCGACGGCAGCGAGGCTGATTACACCTATTCCTCGGCGTGGTTCGACGCGATCAGTGCGCCGCCGAAGCTGGGCCGGGCCACCATCACCCGCGGCCGGCTGGCGCTGCGCGACGAGCTGCCGCCGAAGCTGGCGCGTGATCCACTGAAATTCGATGCGCCGCAATTGATGACGGTTCCCGACGTGTTCCCCAACGGCCTGATGAACAAGCTGAGCCTGAGCGCCATCGGTGAGCTGTACTACCGTCGCGGCGGCCACTACCGCGGCAAGGTGCAGAACCTGACGCAGTTCTATCACCCGCTGGACCTGCTGGGTGAGTGGAACCGCGGCTACGGCCCGGCCGGCTTCGCGCAGTACCAGTTCCTGGTGCCCACCGAGGCGGTCGAGGAGTTCAAGAGCATCATCATCGACATCCAGGCCAGCGGTCACTACTCGGCGCTGAACGTGTTCAAGCTGTTCGGGGCGGGAAACCAAGCGCCGCTGAGCTTCCCGATGCCCGGCTGGAACGTGTGCCTGGACTTCCCGATGAAACCCGGTATCAACGAACTGCTCAACGACCTGGACCGCCGAGTGCTGGAGTTCGGCGGCCGGCTCTACACCGCAAAGGACTCCCGCACCACCGCGGAGAACTTCCACGCCATGTACCCGCGCATCGACGAATGGATCGCGGTGCGCCGCAAGGTCGATCCCGACGGGATCTTCGCCTCCGATATGGCCCGACGTTTGGAGCTTTTGTAGATGGTGTTCGACGCAACCGGTAATCCCCAGTCCGTTCTGGTGCTGGGCGGCACGTCCGAGATCGGCCTGGCGATCTGCGCGCGCTACCTGCGCAACGCCTCGGCCAGCGTGGTGCTGGCCTGCCTGCCGGGCGACCCCGGCCGCGACGGCGCGGTGGCCGCGATGCAGGCCGCCGGCGCCAAGTCGGTGCGGATCGTCGACTTCGACGCCCTGGACACCGCGTCGCATCCGGCGGTGATCGACGCCGCGTTCAGCGAGGGCGATATAGACGTGGCCATCGTTGCCTTCGGCATGGACGCCGACGCCGAGGAGCTCTGGCACAACCAGGCCAAGGCCGTGCAGGTCGCCGGGATCAACTACACCGCCGCGGTCTCGGTGGGCGTGCTGCTGGCCAACAAGATGGGCGCCCAGGGCTTCGGGCAGATCATCGCAATGAGCTCGGTAGCCGGCGAGCGGGTGCGGCGCACCAACTTCGTCTACGGCTCCACCAAAGCCGGACTCGACGGGTTCTACCTCGGCCTGGGCGAGGCGCTGCGCGAAGACGGGGTGCGGGTGCTGGTGATCCGGCCCGGCCAGGTGCGCACCCGGTTCTCCGAGCACGTCAAGGAAGCGCCGCTGACCGTGGATAAAGAGGACGTCGCCGAACTGGCGGTGGCCGCCGCCGGTAAGGGCAAGGAGATCGTCTGGGCGCCCGGGGCGTTCCGCTACGTGATGATGGTGCTGCGGCACGTCCCGCGGGCGATCTTCCGCCGGCTGCCGATCTGATCTGGAATCATTGCTTCATCACTGATACGACGGGCAGCGACGACGCCGGCGAGCTGATTCACACCAGTACGCCGAGCCTCGCCGAACTGAGCGAACGGATCAGTCGCCACATCAAACCTGGAACCGAACCGCTGCTCGACGTCGCCGAGTTCTACCAGACCCGGCCGTAGCGGCAACATCAACATCGACACCGTCAACCCCGGGCATCAGCCCGGCCGGTAACCTCTGTGACGATGATGCGCAACGCGCTGACCACAGTCGGCCAGATGGTGCTCGCGGGCGTCATCGCCGTCGTCGTCGCCGTCGTCGCCTTGGTGGCCATCGCCCGGGTGCAGTGGCCGGCGTATCCGTCGTCGAACCAACTGCATGCGCTGACCACCGTCGGGCAGGTGGGCTGCGTAGCCGGGCTGATCGTGGCCGCGGCCCTGTGGCGGCGCGGCCGGCAAGCACTGGCCTGGCTGGCCGCGATCGTGTTCACCACCGCCTTCAGCGTGGTGACTCTGGCGATGCCGCTGGGCGCCACCAAGCTCTACCTGTTCGGCATCTCGGTGGATCAGCAGTTCCGCACCGAATACCTCACCCGCCTGGCCGACAGCCCGCAGCTGCACGACATGACCTACCTGGGGCTGCCGCCCTACTACCCGCCCGGCTGGTTCTGGTTGGGTGGACGCGCCGCGGACCGGCTCGGGATACCGGCCTGGGAGATCTACAAACCGTGGGCCATCACCTCGATGGCGGTGGCCGTTGCGGTCGCAATGGTGTTGTGGAACAAGATGATCCGCTTCGAGTACGCGCTGGCCGTCACCCTGGCCGGCGCGGCGGTGACGCTGGCCCACAGCTCACCGGAGCCCTACGCGGCGATCATCACCGTGCTGCTGCCGCCGGTGCTGGTGCTGGCCTGGTCGGGCCTGGGTGCGACCGGCCGGGGCTGGGCTGCGGTCGTGGGCACCGGCGTCTTCCTGGGCTTCGCCGCCACCTTCTACACCCTGCTGGTGGCCTACGGTGCGTTCACCGTGACGCTGATGGCGCTGCTGCACGCGGCCATCCAGCGGCGGGTGGGCCCGCTGCTGCGGCTGCTGGTCAGCGGGATGATCGCCGCGGTGATCGCATCGATCACCTGGACGCCGTACCTGCTCCAGGCGCTGCACCGCCCGCTGGGCGAGACCCGCGGCGCCTTCCACTACCTGCCCGGCGCCGGGGCCGAACTGAGCTTCCCGATGCTGCAGTTCACCCTGCTCGGGGCGTTGTGCCTGCTGGGTACGGCGTGGCTGGTGGTGCGGGCCCGGACCTCCACCCGGGCGGCCGCGCTGGCCACCGGCGTCGCCGCGATCTACCTGTGGTCGCTGCTGTCCATGCTGGCCACCCTGGCCCAGACCACCCTGCTCAGTTTCCGGCTGCAGCCGACGCTGACGGTGCTGCTGGCCACCGCGGGGGTGTTCGGCTTCATCGAGGGCGCCCAAGCGCTGGGCCGCGCCGCCCAGGGCTGGCACCGGATCGTCTACCCCGCTGCCACCGCGGTGGGCCTGATCGGCGCGGTGGCGTTCAGCCAGGACATCCCCGAGCAGCTGCGACCCGACATCACCGTCGCCTACACCGACACCGACGGGCACGGCGACCGCGGCGACCGGCGGGCGCCGAGTGCGGCCAAGTACTACGAGGCCATTGATGCAGCAGTCGCGGCGGCCACCGGCAAGCCCCGCAACCAGACCGTGGTGCTCACCGCCGACTACAGCTTCCTGTCCTACTACCCCTACTGGGGCTTTCAGGGCCTGACGCCGCACTACGCCAACCCGCTGGCCCAGTTCTCGGCGCGCGCCGCGGCCATCGAGTCCTGGTCCAAGCTGGAGACGTCCGAGCAGTTCACCCACGCACTCGACGCCCTGCCGTGGCCGGCGCCGACGGTGTTCCTGATGCGCCACGGCTCCGGGGACACCTACACGCTGCGGCTGGCCCGCGACGTCTACCCCAACCAGCCCAACGTGCGGCGCTACACCGTGGAGCTGGACTCCGCGCTGTTCGACGGTTTCACGGTGGAGAAGATCGGCCCGTTCGTCCTCGCCATCCGCACTTGACGGCAGCCATTTGTACTGCCAACGTGAGTGCATGACGATTCGTGACGAGCGACTGCAGGTGCGTGTCGACGCCGCGACCAAACGGCGGCTTGAACACGCCGCCACCGAAGTGCACCTGAATCTGTCGGCATTCGTCCTACAGGCAGCCGAGGAACGCGCCGAACAGATCATCGCCGAACGTCAGGTGATCCAACTGTCCCCCGATGCGGCCGAGGCGTTCGAAGCCGCGCTCGCCCGCCCGGCACAGGTCAACGAGAATCTGCGCAGGTCACTGCAGCGGTCCGCCACGTTCACCTGGCTGGATTGACCCGGCGTGCGGTTCCACCGGCCGAGCCTGTTGGACCCTCAGACCCACCGACGTGACGAGTTCGACAGCGGGGCGCCCGCGCTCGATGACTGGCTGCGCCGCTACGCCGGGCAGAATCGGCGCCGCAACACCGCCGCCACCTGGGTTGTCACGGACGAAGACGACCGGGTGGTCGCCTATGCCTCGCTGTCGATGACGAGCATCGACCGTTCCGCCGCACCGCAGCGACTCGCCCACCGCGCGCCGACCAGGGTGCCGGCCCTGCTGGTCGGCCGGCTCGCAGTCGATCGGCGGGTTGCCGGCCACGGCCTGGGCACAGCGCTGGTGCGCCACGTGCTCGCAGTCGCGGTCCAGATCAACACCACCGCGGCCTGCCGCGCCGTCGTCGTCAACGCACTCGACGCCGACGCCTCGCGGTGGTGGCAGCGCTTCGGATTCACCCCGCTGAACCCCGATAACGACACCGATCTCGACCTGTACCTCCTGACCGGCGACATCCAGCGCACCATCGAAGAGCTGGACGAGATCCCCGACCGCTGACGTCTGCCACGGCACTGTCGAGCACACCGATAGCATCTAGGCCCGTGACCGATACGCGCTCCGACTACCGGATCGCCCGGACCGTCGCCGTCGTCGCCGGCGTACTGGGCGCACTGCTGGCGATCCTCACCCCGCTGCTGCCGGTCAAGCAGACCACCGCGGAGCTGAACTGGCCGCAGAACGGCGTCATGGCCAGCGCGCAAGCGCCGCTGATCGGTTACGTCGCCACCGACCTCGACATCAGCGTGCCGTGCCAGGCCGCCGCCGGGCTCACCCCGGGCCGCAGCGTGCTGCTGTCCACGGTGCCCAAGCAGGCGCCCAAGGCCGTCGACCGCGGACTGCTGATCGAGCGCGTCAACGACGACCTGGTCCTGGTGGTGCGCAACGTGCCGGTGGTGGTGGCGCCGCTGACGCAGGTGCTCGGCCCGAACTGCCAGAAGCTGACATTCACCGCACACGCCGACCAGGTCACCGCCGAATTCGTCGGCCTCAAATACGGGCCCCACGCCGAACACCCCGGCTCCGCGCTCAAAGGAACCCGCAACGGGTACGACTTCCGGCCGCAGATCGTCGGGGTCTACACCGACCTGGCCGGGCCGGCGCCGGCCGGGCTGGACTTCACCGCCACCGTCGACACCCGGTTCTCCAGCGCGCCCACCCCGCTGAAGCTGGCCGCGATGATCCTCGGGGTCGCGCTGACGATCATCGCGCTGATCGCCCTGCACATCCTCGACACCGCCGACGGCAGCCGCCACCGGCGCTTCCTGCCCGCCCGCTGGTGGTCGATGTCGCCACTGGACGCCTTGGTAACGCTGGTGCTGGTCTGGTGGCACTTCGTGGGCGCCAACACCTCCGACGACGGCTACATCCTCACCATGGCCCGGGTCTCGGAGAACGCCGGCTACATGGCCAACTTCTACCGCTGGTTCGGCACCCCGGAGGCGCCGTTCGGCTGGTACTACGACCTGCTGGCGGTGTGGTCGCACGTGTCCACCTCCAGCATCTGGATGCGCCTGCCCACCCTGGGGATGGCGCTGGCCTGCTGGTGGCTGATCAGCCGCGAGGTGATACCGCGACTGGGCCACGCCGTGAAGAAGAGCCGCGCGGCGGCCTGGACCGCGGCCGGCATGTTCCTGGCGTTCTGGCTGCCGCTGAACAACGGGCTGCGCCCAGAGCCGATCATTGCGCTGGGCATCCTGGCGACCTGGTGCTCGGTGGAACGAGCGGTGGCGACCAGCCGGCTGCTGCCCCTGGCGATCGCCTGCATCATCGGCGCGATGACGCTGTTCTCCGGGCCGACGGGCATCGCCTCGATCGGCGCGCTGCTGGTGGCGATCGGGCCGCTGCGCACGATCCTGCACCGGCGGTGGAAGCAGTTCGGGCTGGCGCCGCTGCTGGCGCCGCTGGCCGCCGCGATCAGCATCACCGCGATCGTCATCTTCCGGGACCAGACCCTGGCCGGTGAGATCGAGGCCAGCACACTGAAATCCGCGGTCGGGCCCAGCCTGGCCTGGTTCGAGGAGCACGTCCGCTACGAGCGGCTGTTCCTGGCCACGCCCGACGGCTCGGTGGCGCGCCGCTTCCCGGTGCTGGCGCTGGGGGTGGCGCTGGCCGTTTCGGTGGCGATGGCGTTGCGCAAGGGCCGGATTCCGGGCACCGCGGCCGGGCCGAGCCGGCGCATCATCGGGATCACCATCATCTCGTTCATGGCGATGATGTTCACCCCCACCAAGTGGACGCACCACTTCGGTGTGTTCGCCGGGCTCGCCGGTTCCCTGGGCGCGCTGGCCGCCGTTGCGGTCGGCGCCGCGGCGATGCATTCGCGGCGCAACCGGACGCTCTTCACCGCGCTGGTGCTGTTCATCACCGCGCTGTCGTTCGCCAGCGTCAACGGCTGGTGGTACGTCTCCAACTTCGGGGTGCCGTGGTCCAATGCATTCCCCAAGTGGCACTTGGCCTTTGCCACCGTGGGCGTGGGGCTGACGGTGTGCGCGCTGCTGGCCGCGGCCTGGTTCCATTTCGTCAACGGCGAGGACCGGCCGCCGCGCTGGCCGGGGCTGTCCGGGTATCCGCTGGCGATCGCCTCCTGGGTGCTGATCCTGTTCGAGGTGGTCTCACTGACCGCGTCGATGATCGGCCAGTACCCGGCGTGGACAGTCGGGCGCTCCAACCTGGCCGCCGTCAGCGGCAAGACGTGCGGGCTGGCCGATGACGTGCTGGTCGAGCAGGACCCCAACGCCGGCCTTTTGGCGCCGGTGGACGAGCCGGCGGATGAGGCGTTGGGTGCGTTGTTCTCAGTGGGCTTCTCCCCCAACGGGATTCCCTCCGACGTCTCCGCCGACCAGTTGATCGGCCCGCCCGGGCTGGGCCGACTGGCCGACGACGACGCGCAGATCGCCAGTGGTGAGGCCGGTACCGAGGGCGGTACGACGGCGCGTGAGGGCATCAACGGCTCGCGGGCCCGGCTGCCCTACAAGCTCGACCCCGCCCGGGTTCCGGTGCTGGGCAGCTGGCGGCCCGGGATGCAGGTGCCGGCGCTGCTGCGTTCGGCCTGGTACCGGCTGCCCGCCGACCGGGCCAACGCGGGGCCGCTGCTGGTGGTGGCCGCCGCGGGACGGTTCGACCGCGGCGAGGTCACCGCGCAGTGGGCCACCGACGCCGGGGCCGCGGCTGATAAGCCCGGCGGTTCAGCGAGCCTCGACGAAGGAGAGGCGAAGCTGGGACCGCCGCAGAATTCCAGCGGGACCGTCGATTTCGGTGACATCGGGGCGGTGCCGGCGTGGCGCAACCTGCGAACGCCGATGTCGTCGATCCCAGCCGAGGCCACCGTAGTCCGGCTGGTGGTCCGCGACGACGACCTGGCCCCGCAGCACTGGATCGCCGTCACCCCGCCGCGGGTGCCGCAGCTGCGCAGCCTGCAGGACGTGGTGGGCTCGTCGGACCCGGTACTGCTGGACTGGCTGGTGGGCCTGGCGTTCCCGTGCCAGCGGCCGTTCGGCCACCGCAACGGGGTGACCGAGGTGCCCAAGTGGCGGATTCTGCCGGACCGCTACGGCGCCGAGGCCAACTCGCCGGTGATGGACAACAACGGCGGCGGCCCGCTGGGCATCACCGAGTTGCTGGTGCATGCAACCACCGTGCCGAGCTATCTCAACCACGACTGGTTCCGTGACTGGGGCGCCCTGCAGCAGTTGACGCCCTACTACCCGTCGGCGACGGTCGCGGAGCTGGATCTGGGGACGACGGTCCGGTCCGGGCTGTGGAGCCCCGCGCCGCTGCGGCACTGAGTTCCCGAGCGCCTCTTTCGCCCCATCCGTCACCGGAGGGTGGGCATAGGAGTGGTGCCCGGCTATGAGCGACAACCTGCGTTATGTCAGGTCGGGCGGGGGCTGTCAGACCGCGGTGCCATCGTGAGGCATGACGAACCGAATCACCCTGCGCGGCACCGAACTGCGATACGTATTGACCCACTACCTGCACCACAACGGAATCTGCAGCATCGGCGAACTCGCCGCGGAGCTGGACTCCCGGGGCTTCGTCGTGCGCGGACGGCCGTCGAAGGCAATCTCCGACGCCCTGCGCTGGGAACAAGATCACGGCCGGGTGTACCGGCGGGGCCGGGGCCGCTACGGGCCGGCCTGGATGCCGCGCGGCACCGAGCATCGGATTCACACTCGGGTGATGGCACTGCGGGCCCGAGCGGCGGCACTGCTGCACCCCACCTGACATAACGGAGGTTGTCGCTCATAGGCGGGCAACAATCACATATGTCCCGGCTCCGGGACGGGTTCCCCGCAAGAGCAACCCCGTCGCATAGCATCAGGGCTCGTGTCCTCCCACCACGATCAATCCCCGGACCAGCCCAAGCAGCGCTATCGGATCGCCCGGCTGATCGCGGTGGTGGCAGGCGCCGCCGGCGTGCTGCTGTGCGGCGTCACCCCGCTGCTGCCGGTCAACAAGACCACCGCCGCCATCGTCTGGCCGCAGGGCCTCGACACGCAAGGCCACGTCACCGACGTCACCGCCCCGCTGGTCTCCGGCGCACCGAAGAGCCTGGACATCACCATCCCCTGCTCGGCGATGGCGGACCTGCCCGAAAAGGGCGGCCTGGTGCTCTCGACCGTCCCCGCCGGCGGCGTCGACGCCACCGCGCACGGCCTGTTCGTGCTGGCCAACAAGACCATCGTCGCCGCCGCCTACCGCGACCACGTGGCCGCCGCGGCCCCCCGCGCCAAGCTCGCCGACTGCAGCGAACTGCACCTGTGGGCCAACGCCGGCGAGGTCGGCGCTGACTTCGTCGGGATCCCCGGCGCAACCGGAACCCTGCCCCCGGAGAACAAGCCGCAGATCGGCGGCATCTTCACCGAACTCAAAATCGGCCCCCAACCGGGCCTGAACGCCCGCATCGACGTCGACACCCGCTTCATCACCAACCCCACCACCATCAAGACCGCGGTGATGGCGCTCGGCGTGCTGGCGGTGCTCGCATCGATTCTCGCCCTCGGCGTACTGGACGGCCCCCGGCGTCGACGAAGCAGATCCAAGGTCCACCCCGTGACCCGACTCGCCGACGTGGGCGTCATCGGCACGCTGGGGCTGTGGCACGTGATCGGCGCCATCTCCAGCGACGACGGCTACAACCTGACGATGGCCCGCAACGTCGCGCACGCGGGCTACGTCTCCAACTACTACCGGTTCTTCGGCGCCAGCGAGGCCCCCTTCGACTGGTACCCGGCACTGCTGGGCCAACTGAGCACCATCAGCACCGCCGGCGTGTGGATGCGGCTGCCCGCGACGCTGGCCGGGATAGCCTGCTGGCTGATCATCAGCCGTCGCATCCTGCCCCGGCTGGGCCGACTGTCGGGCAATCGGGTGGCGGTGTTCACCGCGGCGATGATGTTCACCGCGGCCTGGCTGCCGTTCAACAACGGCCTGCGCCCCGAACCGCTGATCGCGCTGGGCACCCTGGTGGTCTGGGTGCTGGTGGAGCGCACCATCGCCACCCGCCGGCTGGCACCGACCACGTGGGCGATCGTGGTGGCCGTCTTCACCGTCACGCTGGCCCCGCACGGGCTGATCGCGCTGGCCCCGCTGCTCACCGGCTCGCGGGCCATCGAGGCGGTGATCCGCAGGCGCCGTTCCGCCGACGGTCTGTTCGCGCCGCTGGCCGTGCTGGCCGCGGCGGCATCGGTGCTGGCCGTGGTGGCGTTCCGGTCACAGACCCTGGCCGCGGTCGCCGAATCGGCCCGGATCAAATACGTCGTCGGCCCGACGATCGCCTGGTATCAGGAGTTCCTGCGGTACTACTTCCTGACCGTCGAGGAGAACGTCGACGCCTCGCTGACCCGACGGTTCGCCGTGCTGGTCCTGCTGTTCTGCATGTTCGCCATGCTGGTGGTGCTGCTGCGGCGCGGCCGGATCAGCGGGGTTGCGTCCGGCCCGGCCTGGCGGCTGATCGGCTCGACCGCGGTGGGCCTGCTGCTGCTGACCTTCACCCCGACCAAGTGGGCGGTGCAGTTCGGCGGATTCGCCGGGCTTGCCGGGGCACTGGCGGCGCTGACGGCGTTCACGTTCGCCCGGGTCGGGATGCACAGCCGACGCAACATGACCCTCTACGTCACCGCACTGCTGTTCCTGGTTGCCGTGGCGACCTCCGGCGTCAACGGCTGGTTCTACGTCGGCGGCTACGGGGTGCCGTGGTTCGACATCCCGCCGGTGATCGCCAGCCGCCCGGTGACGTCGATGTTCCTGGCGGCCTCGATCGCCACCGGTCTGCTGGCCGGCTGGCAGCACTTCCGGATGGACTACACCGGGCACACCGAGGTGACCGCCAACCGGCGCAACCGCATCCTGGCGTCGACGCCGCTGCTGGTGGTCGCCAGCCTGATGGTGCTGCTGATGGTCGGCTCGATGGCCAAGGCCGCCGCGGGGCGCTACCCGGCCTACACCACCGCCCGGGCCAACGCCGACGCGCTTTTATCCGGCCTGAGCAGCTGCGGCATGGCTGACGACGTGCTGACCGAACCCGACGTCAATGCCGGTCTGCTGCAACCGGTTCCGGGTCAGACCTACGGCGAGCTCGGCCCGCTCGGCGGTTCCGACCCGTACGGCTTCGACCCCAACGCCGTCGACGACGACCTGACCTCGCTGGCCGTCATCGCCAAACCCGGCGTGCCCAACGCCGACGCCTCCCCCAACAAGCCCAGCGCCAACCAGAGCGACGCCGCGGGCACCGCCGGCGGCAAGATCCCCGACGACGCCCCCGACGGCGTGAACGGCTCCCGGGTGGCGCTGCCGTTCGGCCTGGACCCGGCCGTCACCCCGGTGCTCGGGTCCTACAAGGAGCAGGTCGCCGCGCACGCCACCTCGGTCTGGTACCGGCTGCCCGAGCCCTCGAAGGAGCGGGCTCCCATTGTCGTGGTGACCGCCGCCGGCGCCATCTGGTCGCACGGCGAGGACGGCAAGCTCGACTACGGTCAGCCGCTGAAGCTGGAGTGGGGTGTGACGGCCCAAGACGGCACGGTCAAGGCCCACGGCGAGGTGGAGCCCATCGACATCGGGCCGCAGAACTCCTGGCGCAACCTGCGTTTCCCGCTGGCGTGGGCACCACCGGGCACCGACGTGGTGCGGATCGTCGCCAACGACCCGAACCTGTCCACCGAACAGTGGATCGCGTTCACCCCGCCGCGAGTTCCGGTGGTACAGACCATCACCGAGCTGATGGGCTCGCAGACCCCGGTGCTGATGGACATCGCCGTCGCCGCGAACTTCCCCTGCCAGCGGCCCTTCACCGAGCACCTGGGCGTCGCCGAACTCCCCGAGTACCGGATCATGCCCGACCACAAGCAGACCGCGGCGTCGTCGAACCTGTGGCAGTCCGCCGAGGACGGCGGGCCGTTCATGATCACCCAGGCGATGCTGTGGACCACCACCGTCCCCACCTACCTGCGGGGCGACTGGTATCGCGACTGGGGGGCGATAGAGGCCTATCACCGCCTGATCCCGGCCAAGACCGCGCCCGACGCGATCATCGAGCAGGGCACCGTCACCGCTACCGGCTGGAGCCGGCCCGGACCGATTCGAGCACTGCCATGAGCATTCGCACCACTCGCTGGGTGGCCGCCATCGCCGGCCTCGTCGGCTTCCTGCTGTCGGTGGCCACGCCGCTGCTGCCGGTGGTGCAGACCACCGCGACACTGGATTGGCCCCAGCACGGCGACTTGCACAGCGTCACAGCGCCGTTGATCTCGCAGACCCCGATCTCGCTGTCGGTGAAGGTGCCGTGCTCGCTGGCGAGCGAGCTGCCCGCCTCCGGCGGCACGCTGCTGGCCACCGCGCCGGCCAAAGGCAAGGACGCCACCCTCAACGGGCTGTTCATCACCGTCACCGAGAAGCGGGTGGACGTCACCGACCGCAACGTGGTGCTGGCCACCGCACCGCGGGCCAAGGTGGAAGGCCCCGGCTGCTCCACCATCGAGGTCACCTCGTCGCACGAGGGCACCTACGCCACCATCGGCGGAATCACCCAGCGCTACGGCTGGGCCGACCCGAACCTGCGCCCGCAGATCGTCGGGGTGTTCACCGACCTCGCCGGAGCTGCGCCGCAAGGCCTTTCGTTCAACGCCGACATCGACACCCGGTTCTCCACCAAGCCGACGGCGCTGAAACGGGCCGCGATCTACCTGGCGATCATCGCCACCGTGATCGCGGTGCTGGCGCTGTGGCGCCTGGACCGCCTCGACGGCCACCGGATGCACCGGCTGATCCCGTCGCGCTGGCGGTTCTTCAGCTGGGCCGACGTCGCGGTGGTGCTGGGCTTCGTGGTCTGGTACGTGATCGGCGCGAACTCCTCCGACGACGGCTACATCCTCGGCATGGCCCGAGTCGCCGACCACGCCGGCTACATGAGCAACTACTTCCGCTGGTTCGGCAGCCCCGAGGACCCGTTCGGCTGGTACTACAACCTGCTGGCGCTGATGACGCACGTCTCCGACACCAGCATCTGGATCCGGCTGCCGGATCTGGTTGCGGGACTGGTGTGTTGGCTGCTGCTTTCGCGCGAGGTGCTGCCCCGGTTCGGCCCGGCGGTGGCGGCTTCGCGGCCCGCACTGTGGGCCGCGGGGATGGTGCTGCTGGCCGCGTGGATGCCGTTCAACAACGGCCTGCGGCCCGAGGGCATCATCGCGGTGGGCGCGTTGATCACCTGGGTGATGGTGGAACGGGCGATCATCTCCAGCCGGCTCACCCCGGCGGCGCTGGCGATCATCTGCGCGGCCTTCACCCTGGGCATCCAGCCCACCGGATTGATCGCAGTGGCCGCCCTGCTGGCCGGCGGCCGTCCGCTGCTGCGAATCCTGGTGCGCCGTCACCGTATTCACGGCACCTGGCCGCTGGTGGCGCCACTGCTGGCCGCCGGCGTGGTGATCCTGACCGTGGTGTTCGCCGACCAGACGGTGCGAGCAGTGTTGGAGGCCACCCGGATTCGTACCGCCATCGGCCCCAGCCAGGCCTGGTACACCGAGAACCTGCGCTACTACTACCTGATCCTGCCGACCGTCGACGGCTCGCTGTCGCGACGGTTCGGTTTCCTGATCTGCGCGCTGTGCCTATTCACCGCGATGTTCATCATGTTGCGGCGCAAGCGCATTGCCGGGGTGGCCAGCGGGCCGGTCTGGCGGTTGATGGGCGTGATCCTGGCGACCATGTTCTCGCTGATGTTCGCCCCCACCAAGTGGGTGCACCACTTCGGCCTGTTCGCCGCGGTGGCCGGCGCGATGGCCGCGCTCACCACGGTACTGGTCTCCCGCCAGGTGCTGCGATGGTCTCGGAACCGGATGGCGTTCGCGGCGGCAGTGCTGTTCATACTGGCGCTGTGCTTCGCCACCACCAACGGCTGGTGGTACGTCTCCAGCTACGGGGTGCCGTTCAACGCCGACATGCCGCGCATCGGCGGAATCACGGTCAGCACAATCCTGTTCGCGATGTTCGCTTTGACCGCGGGATGGGCGTTCTGGCTGCACTTCGCCGGGCGCGACGCCGGCGAGGGCCGGATGGCCAGGGCTTTGACCTTCGCCCCCGTCCCGCTGGCCGCCGGGTTCATGGTGTGCGTGTTCGTGGCCTCGATGGTGGCCGGGATCATCCGCGAATACCCGACCTACTCCAACGGCCTGGCCAATGCGCGTGGCCTGTTCGGGGGCTGCGGCCAGGCCGACTACGTGCTGGTCGAGCCCGACCCCAACGACGGCGCCCTGACGCCGCTGCCCGGTTCCTACGGGGACCTCGGGCCGCTCGGCGGGGCCGACCCGGTGGGCTTCACCGCCAGCGGCGTGCCGGAGAAGGTGGTGGCCGAGTCACTGCGGATGCCGATCACCCAGCCCGGCACCGACTACGACTGGGACGCCCCCAAGAAGTTGCGGGCAGCTGGTATCAACGGTTCTACCGTTCCCTTGCCCTACGGACTGGACCCGGCCCGGATTCCGTTGGCGGGCAGCTACTCGGCCGACGGGCAGCAGGAGTCCCGGCTGACCTCGGCCTGGTACGAACTGCCTGCCGCCGACGCCGGGCATCCGCTGCTGGCGGTGACCGCCGCCGGCACCATCGCCGGCAACAGCGTGCTCAAGGGCTACACCACCGGCCAGGACGTGCAGTTGGAGTACGGCGTGCCCGGCCCCGACGGTGCGCCGGTGGCCGCCGGACGGCTGGTGCCCTACGACGTGTTCGGCGAGTGGCCCCGGATGTGGCGCAACCTGCGTTACCCGCGGTCGGCGATACCCGCTGACGCTACGGCGGTACGCATTGTGGCCGTGGACAAGTCGCTGAACCCGCGGGACTGGATCGCGTTCACCCCGCCGCGGCTGCCCGAGGTGAAGACCATCCAGGAGTACATCGGCTCCGATACACCGGTGCTGCTGGACTGGGCGGTGGGCCTGGCCTTCCCGTGCCAGCACCCGATGCTGCACGCCAACGGTGTCACCGAGGTGCCGCAGTTCCGGATCACCCCGGACTACAACGCCAAAAAGCAGGACACCGACACCTGGCAGGACGGCGTCAACGGTGGCCTGCTGGGCATCTCCGACATGCTGCTGCGCGCACACGTGATGGCCACCTACCTGAACTACGACTGGGGCCGTGACTGGGGCTCGCTGCGTCAGTTCGAGGTGATCACCCCGGCGACGCCCGCCGAGCTGGAGTTGGGCAGCGCGACGCGTTCGGGCTGGTGGTCCCCCGGCCAGATCCGGATCAGCCCCTGACGCGCCTTGCTTCCTCCGCCGAGCGTGCACAAGCGTCTTCCTCCGCCGAGAGTGCACAAGCGTCCGGTATGTCCCCAGGTCGGGGCGGACGCTTGTGCACTCTCGGCGAGGGGAGGGGCCGGATTCGGGAGCGGAAGGACGGGGTTCAGGCTGCGCGGGCCAGCTGGAACCTGATCCGCCGCAGCAGCTCATAGGGCCGTTGCCGCACGTCGTCGACAATCACCGTCAGCACCACCCAGCCCAGATCCTGCAGCGCGGCGCGCCGGCGCCGGTCGTGGACCAGGGCATCCACCCCGCTGTGCCAGGCCAGGCCGTCGTACTCCAGCGCCACCCGATACTCCGGCCAGGCGAAATCCAATCGCCAGGTCTGGTAGTTGCGGTCCACGATCTCGTACTGCAGCTGCGGGGCCGGCAATCCGCCGTCGATGATCACCAGGCGTGTCTCGCTCTCCATCGCCGATTCCGCTCGGGGGTCGGCCAGCGGCAGCAGGCCACGTATCGTGACGATCTCGCGCCGGCCCGCCTGTTGGTCCGCGGCCCGCCACAACTCTCGTTCAGTACAGGTGCCACTGCGCAATGCTGCGTCCAGCGTGGCCAGGGCTCGTGGCCGCCACAGGCTGCGAGCCGTTTCGATCGCCGTCCACGCCGGAGCCGTGGTGAGCCGCCCATCGACCTCCACCAGTGGGGCGCCTTCGCGACGATGCACCACCAGGCCGGGGACCGGACGCAGTTGGCGCCCTTCGGGATTGAGGACGTGCAACACGTTACGCCCCTCGGTATCGAAGCCGTGCGTCGCTGCCGCGGTGCCCAGGCACGTCGCTACCTTCCGCCCGGTCAGCAGATCTAGCCCGCGCAGCCGCAACCCGGTGTCGGGTTCGACAGCACCGTAGATGCCGTGCCAAACCTGGTACAGCTCGCAGTCTTCCACCGCGTATCGGAAGCGACGGCGGCTCAGGTACGTCAGCGCCTGGGCAGACGTGACGACGCCACCCTGGCTTCGCATCAGGTCATACAGATCGGTATTCATGGGCGCCTATCGTCGGCGCTGACGCCCCGCCGCCGTAGTCACCCCTGACTCACCCTGTGGACAACCCTCACCCTCATCCCCGCGACCGTGCAGAATTGGCCGCCCCCACCTGGGGGGATACCGAACGCTTGTGCACGCTCGGCGCAAATGGGGGGGCTAGGCAGAGACCCTGATCCGGGGGCCGACCACTCCGGGCAGCTGCGGGACCCGCACCAGCCCGTCGTCGCCGCGCACCCACGGCCGCACATAGCGGTCCACCGCCCACGTCCCGTCCGGGAAGCCGGCGCGACCCGCGGTCAGCTCCCGAAGCTCCCGCGCCAGGTCGCTCTCGACCCCGGGGATGTCGGTGCCCCGCAGCGAGCAGCCGTTGGTCTCCGGTGCGAACCGCAGCGCTACCAGCCCAACGGCCGCGGCGACGATCAGGCAGGCCGCCGGGAACAGCCCCCAGCCGGTGTGCACGATCACGGTGTCGACGAACATCGGTGCGGTGCCGCCGAACAGAGCTATGCCGGCATTGTCGGCGATGGCGAAACCCGCGTAACGCACCTGGGTGGGGAACATCGCCGGGAAGATCGCCGGCACCGTCGCCAGCGGGGCTGCCAGCAACACGCTGAGCACCCCGAACGCGACCAGCGCGCACACCAGGCCCCGCCCCATCAGCCAGTACATCGGGACCGCCAGAACGATCATGCCCAGCAACGACATTCGCCACATCGGCTTGCGGCCGACCCGGTCCGACCACGCCCCGGCCAGCGGAATGCAGGCCATCATCACCAGCTCGCCGACCAGCATGACGGTGGTGCGGCTGCGCTCCCCGAGACCGGCGGTGGTGTGCAGATAGGTCGGCTGATAGGTGGTCAGTGTGTAGTCGATGAACCCCAACGCCGACACCATCACGAACATGACCGTGATCGGGCGGGCGTAGTGGGTGAACAGGTCCACCAGGCGATCCCACGCCGAGCCGGTGATCGCCTCGACCGCTGCGCACTCCTCGAAGACCGGCGTCTCCTCCATCTGGCTGCGCAGCGCCAGGCCGACCATGCCCAGCGGCAGGGCGATCAGGAACGGCACCCGCCAGCCCCACTCCGTCATCTGCTCGGACGTCAGCACCGACTCCAGGCCCAGCACCACCGCGCTACCGAACATGAAGCCGGCAAGCGCACCGAACTCCAGGAAGCTGCCGTAACGGCCACGTTTGTCATCGGGCGCATGTTCGGCGAGAAACGTTGCCGCACCGCCGTATTCTCCGCCGGTGGAGAAGCCCTGCACCACCCGCAGTGCGATCAGCAGGCCCGGCGCCCACCAACCCACACTGGCGAAGGTGGGCAGGACGCCGATCAGCGTGGTGGCCACCGCGATCAGCAAGATCGTGGCCGTCAGCACCGACTTTCGGCCGAACCGGTCGCCGATCGGCCCCCACACCATGCCGCCCAGCGGCCGCAACACGAACGAGACGGCGAAGCCGAGCATGGTGCCCAGGCTGCCGAACGACTCCGGGAAGAACGCATTGGTCAGGTAGGTGGCAACCACGGCGTAGACGCCGTAGTCATACCACTCGGTGGCATTGCCGACAGCCGAAGCCAGGATTGCCTTGCGCAGCATCGGGTTTCGCTTTGATGCAGGCGCTGCGGTACGCCGCTCCTCCAGCAGCAGACTCATGCAGCCTCGTCACTGCGACGCACTGCTGCCTCCTGCATTGTCCCCGAGCCGTGAAATCACCTCAGAGACAGAATAATTGCTGAGATGCAGAAGTTACCGGTGTTGCCGAAGCGTTACAAAACACTTACCGGTGTGAGACCCCGCTAAATCGGCAGCAGGCCGTGCTTGCGCTGCACCTTGGGGGCGTTCTGTTTGTCGCGCAGCAGCCGCAGCGACTTACGCAGCAGCAACCGGGTCTCGTGCGGCTGGATCACCGCGTCGATGTAGCCCCGCTCGGCCGCGGTCCACGGGATCGCCATGTTCTCGTTGTAACCGGCGATGAAGTCCGCCTTGATCTTCTGGACCTCCGGCGCGGTCGGGTCCGGGAAGCGCTTCACCAGCAGCTGGGCGGCGCCGTCGGCACCGATCACCGCGATCCGGGCCGTCGGCCACGCGAAGTTCAGATCCGCCGACAGCTGCTTGGAGCCCATCACCGCATAGCCGCCGCCGTAGGCCTTGCGGATGATGAAGGTCACCTTCGGCACGTCGGCCTCGACGATCGCGTTGAAGAACCGGCCGCCGCGCTTGATGATCCCGTTCTTCTCCTCGGCCACCCCGGGCATGGCGCCGGGGGTGTCGACGACGAAAACCAGTGGCAGATTGAAGGAGTCGCAGAACCGGATGAAGCTGGCCGCCTTGTCGGAGGCCTCGGTGTCCACCGCGCCGGACATGAACATCGGCTGGTTGGCGATCACCCCGACCGGATGCCCGTCGACCCGGGCGAACGCGGTGATCATCGCCCGGCCGCGCTGCTCGGAGATCTCGAAGACGTCGCCGTCGTCGAACATCCGCAGCAGGATCTCGTGCATGTCGTAGGCGGTGTTGTCCGCGTCCGGCACGATCGAGTCCAGCTCCAGGTCGTGCGGGGTGATCTCCGGCTCCAGGCCCGGGTTGACGATCGGCGCGTCGTCGAAGTGGTTGGCCGGCAGGAACGACAGGTAGTCCCGGACGTACGCGAAGGCCTCGGCCTCGTCGGCCACCACCTTGTGGATGTTGCCGCGCTGCGCCTGGGCGTCGGCACCGCCGAGCTCGTCGAACGTCACGTCCTCACCGGTGACGTCCTTGATCACGTCGGGCCCGGTGATGAACATGTAGCCCTGGTCCCGCACCGCCACCAGCAGGTCGGTCTGAACCGGCGAATACACCGCTCCCCCAGCACATTTGCCGAGGATGATGGAGATCTCGGGAACCAGGCCGCGCAGCATCTCGTGGCGCCGGCCCAGCTCGGCGTACCAGGCCAGCGACGTCACCGCGTCCTGGATGCGCGCGCCCGCGGAGTCGTTGATGCCGATGATCGGGCAGCCGACCATGGCCACCCACTCCATCAGCTTGGCCACCTTGCGGCCGAACATCTCGCCGACCGAGCCCTGGAACACCGTCTGGTCGTGGCTGAACACCCCGACCGGCCGGCCGTTGATCCGGCCGTGGCCGGTGACGACGCCGTCGCCGTAGAGCGCGTTCGGGTCACCGGGGGTCTTGCACAGCGCACCGATCTCCAGGAAGGTGCCCGGGTCCAGCAGCGCGTGGATGCGCTCGCGGGCGCTGGGGATGCCCTTCTTGGCCCGCTTGGCCACAGCCGCTTCACCGGCGGGTTCCTTGGCCAGCTCCAGCTTTTCGCGTAGTTCGGCCAGCAGTTCGGCGGTGGTCTTGTTACTCACTGCTCTCCCTGGATCCGGTTGATGGCCTCGCTCATGTGCGCGCCCACCTTGGCAATGTACGGCTCATCGATGGCCTGGATGTGCTCGCCCCCGATGGGCACGATCTCCAGGTCCTTGACGTACTCACCCCAGCCGCCGTCGGGCTTGCGGGTGGCGTAGGCGGGCTCGAAGACGATGGCGTCGTCGTGATAGCGGTCGGCCATGTAGAGCGCGACGTGCCCGTCGTAGGGCTGGATCTCGATGGTGTCCAGGGCGCGGTTGTCCAGGTACGACGTGCGCTGGTGCTCGATGATGCCGCCGGGGATCTGCACGCCGCTCTGCGCGACGACGTCCAGGACGAAGCGCACCTGGCCTTCGTCGTCGAGCTTCTCCAGTTCCTCGTACGGGATCTCGGGGACCTCGACGTTGAAGGTGCGCTCGGCGAACCGGGCGTAGCGGTCCCAGCGGGCCCGCATGCCTGCCTTGCTCTGGTCGATCGGCTCGCCCGGCAGCACCAGGTCGATCAGCCCGACGTAGCGCACGTCGGCGCCGGCCCGCTGCAGCCCGATCGCACACGCGTACGCCAGCGCGCCGCCCAATGACCAGCCCGCGAGCATGAACGGACCGTCGTGCAGCTCAAGCAGTTTGGGCACGTACTCGGCGGCGCGCTCCTCGATGGAGCCCTCCACCCGCTCGATGCCGTAGATCGGGGTGTCGGCGGGCAGCCGCTTCATCAGCGGCTCGTAGACCACCGTCGAGCCACCGGCGGGGTGGAACACGAACAGCGGCACCGCGTTCGAGCCTTCTTTGGGTGCCCGCAGGGTGCGGACGAAGCCGTCCACCACGCCGTCTTCGAGCTGGTCGCGGACGACGCTCGCCAGGGCCTCGATGGTGCCGGCGGCCTTGACGTCATCGACGGTGATGATGCCCTCGGCCCGCTCGGACAACCGCTCGGCCATCTTGGCCACGGCGACGTCATCGAGCGCGGGCAGCTCGTTGAAGATGCCACCCGGCGACTTCCCGGTGACGATCGCCCAGGTGGCGAACGTGACCCGCTCGGCGGCATCACGCGGCGGCACGTCGGCGCCCAGCGCCTCGGTCACGGCCTCGGAGGTGAGCACCTTGGCGGCCGCCGCGGCAGCGGTCTTGGTGTTCACTGCACCCGGGCCCTCAGGGTTGGTGGGCGGGGGCGGGATCGGGATATCCGACGGTGCCATTTCTGAAGGGGTAGGTGCCGCAACGGGTTCAGGCTCAACAGGAGCGGTCTCCGCCGATTTGGCGGCGGCGATCATGGCGGCCTGCTCCGCGGCGATCTCGTCGGCCGTCTGAGTCTTCTGGTGCTCGTGCAGCGCCTCGACTTCGTCGCGGTTCTCCACCGCGTAGCGGATCATCTCCTCCACGTTGTAGAGGTTGGCGTCGCGCACCGCGGTCAGCTGGATCGGCGGCAGGTCGAAGTCGTACTCGACCCGGTTCTTGATCCGCACCGCCATCAGCGAGTCCAGGCCCAGCTCGATCAGCGGCACCTCCCACGGCAGGTCCTCGGGCTCGTAACCCATTGCGCCGCCGACGATCGCGCCCAACCGGTCGGCGATGGTCTCACCGGAGTCCGGCGACCACTTGGCGAAGCCCGCCGCCAGCCCGGCCCCCGCGGTCAGGTTGTCGTGCAGGATCTCGGCGTCGTCGGCCTCGGTTTCAGCCTGCGCCGCAACGGTATCCGGGGAGACCACCGCGGTACCCGCACCCACCGCCATCGGCAACGCGACGCCGGCGGCGCCAC
Organism: [Mycobacterium] zoologicum; assembly: GCF_020172665.1. GTDB lineage: Bacteria > Actinomycetota > Actinomycetes > Mycobacteriales > Mycobacteriaceae > Mycobacterium > Mycobacterium zoologicum. Next base: position 4,251,585 of record NZ_CP083985.1, read on the forward strand.
CGCGAGAGACCAGGGCGTCGTAGACCAGCGTGAAGGACTCACCGATGCGCGAGTGCACCTGCACCGCCGCGCCACCGGGGTGCCGGGTCAGGGTGGTCACCAGCCGCGAACCCTCGGCCGGCACCGCCCGCTGCTCGGCGGCCGCCACTGTGGCATCCGGAAGCACCACGGCCGCAGCGGCTTTCACCAGAGCGGCCAGGTCTACATCCGTACTCCGGGCGGCGTACTCGAAGACGTGCCGGCCGTCCGGGGTCGCCACGTGCGAGCCGGGCATGACGCCGGTGGCGTCGCCGGAGAAGTGCGCGTCGAGCCAGTGCGGCTTGCGCCGGAACGGGGTGGGGGGAATGTTGGCGAACTCCGCCGGGCTGACCGGGCCCTGCACCTCCCGCGGGAACAACGTGCGGAAGTCGACGTCGTGACCGAAGACGTACAGCTGGGCGATCGCCATGGTCATGGCGTCGACGTCGTCGGTCTTGCGGGCCAGGGTGGCGATCAGCTGGGCGTCGTGCAGCCCGGCGCTGGCCGTGGTCAACCCAACCTGCATGAGCGCCACCGGGTTCGGGGCCAGCTCCAGGAAGGTGGTGTAGCCGTTGTCGACGGCGTTGCGGACCCCGTGGGTGAAGTAGACGCTGTGGCGCATCCCCTTCTTCCAGTACTCCACATCGTGGATCGCCTCGCCGCCGGGCTTGATGTAGTTGCCCTCGTGCACGGTGGAGAAGATCGCGATCTGCGGCGTCTTCGGCTCGATGCCGGCCAGCTCGGCGGAGAACTCGCCCAGCAGCGGGTCCATCTGCGAGGTGTGCCCGGCGCCCTTGGTCTGCAGCTTGCGGGCGAAGCGGCCCTCGGCCTCGGCGCGGGCGACGATCGCGTCGATCTGCTCGGGCGGCCCACCGATCACGGTCTGGGTGGGCGCCGCGTAGACGCACACCTCCAGACCCGGGAAGTCGGCGAACACTTCCTTGAGTTCCTCGGCGGAGTACTCCACGAGCGCCATGAAGCGGATGTACTCGCCGAACAGCATCGCCTCGCCCTCACCCATCAGGTGCGCGCGCGACGCGATCACCCGGGTGGCATCGGCCAGCGACAGCCCGCCGGAGAAGTAGGCCGAGGCGGGCTCGCCCAGCGACTGGCCGATGACGGCGGTGGGTTTCGCACCGTGCGCCTTGAGCACCTCGCCCAAGGCGATCTGGATCGCGAAGATGACGACGTTGGAGGTCTCGATGCCGTACTCGTGCGAGTCGTCGAGGATCAACTCCAGCACCGAGTAGCCGCGCTCGTCCTGGATCAGCGCGTCGACCTTCTCGATCCACTCGGCGAAGATCGGGTCACGCAGGTAGAGGCTCTTGCCCATCTTGCGGTGCTGCGCACCGAATCCGGCCATCACCCAGACCGGCCCGTTGGTCACCGGGCCGTCGGCGGAGTAGACATTCGGCTTCTGCTTGCCCTCGGCGACGGCCCGCAGGCCGGCGATCGCCTCGTCGTGGTCGTGGGCCAGCACCACCGCACGGGAGCGGCCGTGGTTGCGCCGGGACAGCGCCCGGCCGATCGACGTCAACGGGGTGGCGCGGCCCTCTTCGCTGTCGATCCAGTCGGCCAGCGCCGCGGCGGCGGTCTTCTTGCGCGATGTCAGGAACGCCGAAACAGCCAGGGGGATGAGCGGTTTCACGGGTTCTTCGGCCGCCAGCTCGGCCAGCGCCTCGTCACGCAGTCGCAGCGCCTCATCGGTCAGGCCGGGCAGTTCGTATTCGGCCTCATCAACACCGCCTTCGGGCGCGATGAACTCGCCGTACTCGTCGAACCGGGACGCCTCGTGCTCGATAAGCTCCTCGGAGGAGACCGCTTCGGCCGCAACTTCTTCCGGCTCCGGGTCTTTGGCGATCACATCCCGCGGCAGCACCTCGCGCACCACCAGGTGCGCGTTCGCCCCGCCGAAGCCGAAGCCCGACACGCCCGCCACCGCATAGCCGCCGTAACGCGGCCAGTCACATGCAGTGGAGGCGACCTGCAGGTGGGTGCCGGCGAAGTCGATGTAGGGGTTGGGGCCGGCGTAGTTGATCGACGGCGGGATCTTGTCGTGCTGCAGGGCCAGCACGATCTTGGTCAGGCTGGCCGCCCCCGCCGCCGACTCCAGGTGTCCCACATTGGATTTCACCGCACCCAACAACGCGGGCTTGTCGGCGGCACGGCCACGGCCCACCACCCGGCCCAGCGCCTCGGCCTCGATCGGGTCACCCAGGATGGTGCCGGTGCCGTGCGCCTCGATGTAGTCGATGGTGCGCGGGTCGATGCCGGCGTTCTTGTAGGCCTTGCGCAGCACGGCGGCCTGCGCGTCCGGGTTGGGCGCCAGCAGGCCGTTGGAGCGGCCGTCGTGGTTGACCGCCGAACCGGCGATCACGGCCAGGATCTGGTCACCGTCGCGGCGGGCGTCGTCCACGCGCTTGAGAATCAGCACGCCGCCGCCCTCGGCGCGCGAATAGCCGTCGGCGTCGGCCGAGAACGACTTGATCCGGCCGTCCGGTGACAGCACGCCGCCGACCTCGTCGAAGCCGACCGTCACCAGCGGGGTGATCAGCGCGTTGACGCCGCCGACCACGGCCACGTCGGCCTCGCCGCTGCGCAGCGCCTGCACACCGGAGTGCGCGGCCACCAGCGACGACGAGCACGCGGTGTCCACCGTCACCGACGGTCCGCGGAAGTCGTAGAAGTAGCTGACCCGGTTGGCGATGATCGAGCTGGAGTTGCCGGTGATGGCATACGGGTGGGTGACGCTCGGGTCCGACAGCGCCAGGTTCTGATAGTCGGCATTCGACGAGCCCATGAACACCGCGACCGCTTCACCGCGCAGCGACGACGCCGGAATCCTGGCGTGCTCCAACGCTTCCCAGGTCAGCTCCAACGCCATCCGCTGCTGCGGGTCGATGTTGTCGGCTTCCATCTTCGACAGCGCGAAGAACTCGGCGTCGAAGCCCTTGATGTCACTCAGATATCCGCCGCGGGTGCGCGCCTTGGCGACCCGCTCGGCGATCCGCGGCTCCTCCAGGAACTCGCTCCAGCGGCCCTCGGGCAGGTCGGTGATCGCGTCGAACCCGGCCAGCAGCTTGGCCCAGGTCTCGTCCGGGGTGTTCATGTCGCCCGGGAAGCGGGTGGCCAGGCCGACCACCGCGATGTCGGCGACATCGGCATCCCGCGACCAGTCCTGGGCGTCGGCGTCGAACTCGACCACCGGCTCGCCCTCGACGATCACCGTGGCCAGCGCCTCGATGGTGGGATGGCGGAAGGCCACCGTCGCCGACAGCGTCACCCCGGCGAAGTCCTCAATGTCCGAGGCCATCGCGACCGCGTCACGCGAGGACAGCCCCAGCTCGATCAGCGGGGCCGTCTCGTTGATCTTCTCCGGCGCCTGCGAGGTCGCATTGGCCACCCAGTTGCGCAGCCAGGCCCGCATGTCGGCGACGGTCAGGTCGGTGCGGCTGGTGCCGCGCATTGCTGCGTCGTCGCCGTCGCTCATGTTGCCTCGCTCATCTAGAGAATCACTCCTGGTCGGGGTAGGCGTTCGGGCCGGTGGTGCCGCCGCGCAGGCTGCCGTCCAGGTAGGCGGCCCGGCAGGCGCGCCGGCCGATCTTGCCGCTGGAGGTACGCGGCACGGCGCCCGCCGACACCAGCAGCACGTCACGCACGGTCACGCCGTGGCGCACCGCGATCGCGGCCCGGATGTCGTCGGCGATCGGCTGGTAATCCAGTTTGTGGGCGCCCACGGCCCGCTCGGCGACGATCACCAACTGCTCGGAGGAGTCGTCGGCGTCGTACTTCAGCCCGGTGTGCGGGTTGTCGAACACCTCGGCCGGCAGCTGGTTGGCCGGCACCGAGAACGCCGCGACGTACCCGGCACGCAGGGCCCGGCTGGCCTCCTGGGCGGAGTACTCCAGGTCCTGCGGGTAGTGGTTGCGGCCGTCGACGATCACCAGGTCCTTGACCCGGCCGGTGATGTAGAGGTCGCCCTGGAAGTAGGTGCCGTAGTCACCGGTGCGCACCCAGTAGCCGTCGTCCTTGGAGCCCTCGGCCCGGGACGGGCTGGTGCGGGACTTCAGCACGTTCTGGAAGGTGTCGACGGTCTCCTCGTCGCGGTTCCAGTAGCCGACGCCCATGTTGTTGCCCTGCAGCCAGATCTCGCCGATCTGGCCGTCGGGCAGTTCCGCGCCGGTCTCGTAGTCGACGATCACCGCCCACTGGTCCACGCCGACCTTGCCCGCCGAGGCCTGGCTGACCGCGTTCGGGGCGTCCGCGGAGACCTCGACGAACCGGTTGGCGTTGTTGAGCTCTTCGCGGTCGACGTAGACGATCTTGGGCGCCTCGTCCATCTCGATCATCGAGACGAACAGGGTGGCCTCGGCCAGGCCGTAGGACGGCTTGATGACGCGGTCCCGCAGGCCGTAGGGGCCGAACGCGTCCATGAACTTACGCACCGACGCCGCCGAGACCGGCTCGCTGCCGTTCATGATCGCCTTGACGTTGGACAGGTCCAGCGGCGGGTCGCCCTCCTTGGGCAGGCCACGCACTGCGGCGTGCTCGAAGGCGAAGTTCGGCGCCACCGTGAAGCACTCGCCGGTCTCGCCCTCCTTGCGGGCCATCTCCCGGATCCACCGGTAGGGCCGGCGCACGAAGGCCGCCGGGGTCATGAACGTCATCTGCTGGCCCATCACGCTCGACAGCGTGATCGTGACCAGACCCATGTCGTGGAAGAACGGCAGCCAGGTGACGGCACGGTCGCCTTCGCGGCCCTGCAGCCGGTCGAGCAGCTGCACCACGTTGGTGGGCAGGTTCAGCTGGGTGATCTTCACCCCGGTCGGGGTGCGGGTGGAGCCGGAGGTGTACTGCAGGTAGCTGACCGCGTCCATGTCGGCTTCCGGCAGCACCCAGGTGGCGCCGACCTCGGCGGGCACCGCGTCGACCGCGATCACCCGGGGCCGGGCGCTGGCCGGGCGGCTGCGCAGGAATTTGCGCACCCCCTCGGCGGAGTCGCTGGTGGTCAGCACCGCCGACGGGCTGCAGTCGTCCAGCACCGCGTGCAGCCGGCCGACGTGGCCGGGCTCACCCGGGTCGAACAGCGGCACCGCTATGCGGCCGGAGTACAGCGTGCCGAAGAACGAGACCAGGTAGTCCAGGTTCTGCCCGCACAGGATCGCCACCCGGTCGCCGGGCTGGGTGACCTGCTGCAGCCGGGCGCCGACGGCGCGGTTGCGGGCACCGAAGTCCGCCCAGGAGATGTCGCGGGCGACGCCTTCGCGCTCGGTGGAGAAGTCCAGGAACCGGTAGGCCACCCGCTCACCGCGCAGCGCCGACCAGCGCTCGACGGTGCGCACCAGGTTGGCGTTGTCCGGGAACCGGATCTTGCCGTCCTTGACGAAGGGATTACGGTATGCGGCCTGGGCTGCCGGGACCATGCAAAACTCCTGTCGCGAACAAACGTCTCATCAGCTGCCGGGCGCACCTGGCCACGCCGAAGATGGTAGCGGGATTCGGATACCCCGCGGCGAACCCCCACGCGCGTTGCTGCCCATCGGCCCGTCGGCCGTCAGCTCTTAAATTGTTCTTAATGTTAGAGGCCCAGGGGGCTCATGCCAAATCAAACGGTACCGCGTGTGACGGCCGTCTCCGGTCTCATACGACTTCTAGTTGTGTGGCGGACGCGGCGCGTCGGCGACGAGGTCACGCGCCCACTTGAGTGTCCACTGGGTGGCCGACAGCCCGTCCTGGTCCCAGACCTCGGTGGTGCCGTACAGCGCGTGCACCGGCTGGGCCGCGCCACCGGCCAGCGTCTCCAGGGTGGCGGGCAGTTTCGCGATGCTGAACGCCTCTCGCGGGGCGGCGCAGATCAGGTCCCCGCGCGCGCAGATCTCGTTGGTGCGCTTGTCGAGGTCGCCGAAGCCGCCCTCGCGGGCGCCGGTCATGGTCAGCCCCATCCCGGACAGGATCGGCAGCTCATGCAGCGTCACCTCGGCGCCCTGCCCCGGCGGGCTGGGCGGCACGTCAATACCCACCCCGTCCTGGCGGCGGCCGTCGGCGATCAGCGTCACGCCCAGCACCAGGTCCTCCTCTACCGGGCCGCGCCAGTTGCCGATATCGCTGGCCACGTCGCCGGCGATCACCGCGCCCTGGGAGAAGCCGATCAGCACGTAGCTGGTCAGCGGGCAGCGCTCGTTCATCTCGGTCATCGCCTTGACGGTGGCACGCTTGCCCTCGGCGCGACTGTCGTCGTAGTTCATCTGCTTGTCGGCCGAGAGCGGATTGTGGAACTGCGCGGTGTAGGGAACGGTGTAGGTCTGCACCCGGGCCGCGTCGAACTGTTCGTCGATTCCGCGGGTGACCGTGAGCAGCAAAGCGATCGGGAACTGGGTGGGGTTGAGCGGATCATCCGTCGGCGACGTCTCCCAGGTGCCCGGCACCGACACCAACTGCACATCCGGGCAGGACGCGTCCTGCGAGGCGGGGCGCGGCTTCTTGGTGTGCGGCTGCGTCGGGCTGGTTGGCGGCACGCCCCCGATCGGCGGCTCGGCGACGGGCGGCTGCGCGGGCTGGCGAATCCAGATCACCACCGCCACGATCACCAGGGCCACCACCAGCGCCATCGCCCCGGCGGCGATCCACGCCAGCAGGCGGCGGCGGTCACGCGTTGTTCTACGCGGCGTTTTGCGAGGGGATTTCGCGGGCTTCTTGTTGGCCATAGCGCTTATCACGGTACAGAGCGGTGGCATCCACCATCGACTCTGCGTCCACCAGGCCTGCTACTCGCACTTTGTCCTGGTGTGCGCAGAGTCGATGGGTGAAGTGTGCGCTGGCCGGGTCGCTGGCACGATCCCGGCATGCGGGGATCGGGCAGTTGGCCGTTCATCGGCGCGGAGGCTTTACGCGCCGGCACGGTCACCTGGCATGAGCTGGACCGCTACCACCGGGCCATCCTGCCCAACATCTACCTGGACAAGCGGGTGCAGCCCACCCTGCGCCAACGGATCGTCGCCGCCTGGCTGTGGTCGCATCGCCGGGGCATAGTCGCCGGTGCCGCTGCCGCTGCCCTGCACGGCGCGGACTGGGTGGACGATGACACTCCGATTGAACTGATCTGGTCCAACGCGCGGGCGCCTGACGGCGTCATAACCAGGGCCGACCTGCTGCTGGATGGCGAAACCCAGTTTTGGGGCCAATTGAGGTTCACGACGCCGGAGCGCACGGCGTTCGATATGGGCCGGCGCGGTCCGCTGGGCCAAGCCGTTGCGAGGCTCGACGCCTTAGCCAAGCCCACGAGGTTCAAGGCAGATGACGTTGCAGAGCTCGCCGCACGACACAAGGGAGCTCGCGGGCTCCACCAACTCGAAATAGCACTGGATCTCATGGACCCCGGCGCCGGGTCCCCGAAGGAGTCAAAGCTGCGGGTGCATCTGATCAAGGCAGGCTTCCCGCGACCGCAGACCCAGATCCCGTTGAAGCGGCCGAACGGACGCTGGTACTACCTGGACATGGGTTGGGAGCACATCAAGCTCGCGGTCGAATACGACGGCGATCAACACCGGACCAGCAGGTCGCAATATGTGAAGGACGCCGAACGCCAGGAGTTCATCACCCGGGAGGGCTGGACGCACATCAGGGTGCTGGCCGAACACCGCGGCGACGACGTCATCCGCCGCGTCCGGCAGGCGTGGGACTACCTGACGGGGCGTTGACGCTGCATCGACTCTGCGCGTACCAGGGTGCCTACTCGCACTTTTGTCTGGTGAGCGCAGAGTCGATGGGGGTTTTACCTAATCGCGCCGACGATGTCGCCGGACATCGCTCCCAGCTGCGAGGCCCACGAGCCCCACCCGTTGTCACCGGGCGAGAAGTCGAAGTGTCCGTTGTGCCCGCGCACCTGGCGGTACTGCATGTTGAAGTAGCGGCCGCTGCCGGTCGCCTCGGACGGGTCGCCGATCATCGCGGCCGGGTTGGAGGCGCCGCCGGTCGGGTTGTAGACCCACACCCGGGTGTTGTTCTGCGCCAAAAGGGTGGCGTGCACCGTCGGGTCGTGCCACTTCCACCGGCCCAGCTGCGGCGCACCCCACATGCCGTAGGGGTCCACGCCGCCGAAGTTCTCCAGGCCGGCGCTGATCACACCGCTCTCGGTGGTGTTGGCCGGCCCGAGGAAGCCCGACATCGATCCGGCGAATCCGAACCGGTCCGGGTGGAAGGTGGCCAGCGCCATCGCGCCGTAACCGCCCTGGGCCGCACCGACCACCGCGTGGCCGCCGGGAGCCAGGCCCCGGTTGGCAGCCAGCCAGTCCGGCAGCTCGGCAGAAAGGAAGGTGTCCCACTGCTTGCTGCCGTCACGCTCCCAGTTGGTGTACATGCTGTAGGCCCCACCGGCGGGAGCCACCACCGAGACGCCCTTGCCGGCCAGCGTGCTCATCGCGTTGCCCGCGGTCACCCAGTTGCTCAGGTCGGGGTGGGCGTCGAACGCGTCGAGCAGGTAGACGGCATGCGGACCCTGGTTGAGGAACGCGACCGGGATGTCGCGGCCCATCGATGCCGACGGCACCATCAGGTTCTCGAACTGCGCGGCCTGCGCGCCGGTGGCGACCATCGCGCCGCCGCCCCACAGTCCCAGTGTCAGCACGGCCACGCCCAGCGTCCGCATCAACTTCGACAGTCCGATCATGCCCACCTCGTTCGTCGGAAGAGATTTCCGGGGACCTGCTTCTTGGAGACTTGCCGCCGTCCGCGCGCCCCGATTCACCCCCGGTAGTCAACCACACGCCGGTGGCGGGCCGGGACGGAAACGACCGACGGCGGCGACCCGGAGGTCACCGCCGTCGGCGTTGCGTTTGCGCTTGTGGCTACTCGCCCGAGTCCGAGCTGCTGGCGCCGCCACCCGGGGTCGCACCCAGGTGAGCCTGCAGGTCCGGCTTCATGGCCTGCAACTGCTGACCCCAGTACTCCCAGGAGTGAGTTCCGTACTCCGGGAAGTTGAAGACCGCGTTGCTGCCGCCGGCAGCGGTGTAGAGCTCCTGGAACTTCTTGTTCGCACCGATCATGAAGTTCTGCTCCAGGAACACGGCCGGGATGTTGTCGCCGCCGAGCTCGTTGGCCTTGCCGTTGCCGCAGAAGACCCACAGCCGGGTGTTGTTGGCCACCAGCTTGTCCACGTTGACCGTCGGATCGTTGCGCAGCCACGCCGGGTCGCTGTCTTCGCCCCACATGTCGTTCTTCTTGTAGCCGCCGGCGTCGCCCATCGACAGGCCGATCCAGCCCTTGCCGGTGGACGGGTTCAGGTAACCCGACAGCGAGCCCGCGTAGGTGAACATGTTCGGGTGGTAGATCGCCAGCGTCATCGCCGACGAGCCGGCCATCGACAGGCCGACCGCGGCGTTGCTGCTCTGGCTCACGCCGTACTCCGAGGCCAGGTAGGCCGGCAGCTCACTGGTCAGGAAGGTCTCCCACTTGTAGGTGGAGCAGCCCGCCTTGCCGCAAGCCGGCTTGTACCAGTCGCTGTAGAAGCTGGACTGGCCACCGACCGGCATGATCACCGAGATGCCCGAGTTCAGGTACCACTCGAACGCCGGGGTGTTGATGTCCCAGCCGTTGAAGTCGTCCTGGGCGCGCATGCCGTCGAGCAGGTACAGACCGGGCGAACCCTGGCCACCGCTCTGGAACTGCACCTTGATGTCGCGACCCATACCCGCGGACGGCACCTGCAGGTACTCGACCGGCAGACCCGGCCGCGAGAAGGCCTCCGCCTCGGGCGTACCACCCACGAAACCGACCAGGCCCGCGAGCACGGTCGCGCCGGCGGCAGCAACCAACAACCTGTCAAGCAACTTCATCCTTGGCATCCTCATTCGTATCGTCGCCGTATCCGGCCTCAATAGTCTTGAAATAACGTGGCCCGATTCGGGCTCGATCTGCCCGCGCGAACGCGACAGTGCGGAAGTAGTCAACCACAGATGCTCGCCACCAAACCCGTTCAGGCTCGGCCGGCCGGCCGCGGAGACGGCCTGACAAGGCATTTTGCGCGGACATGACGTCGGTCACATTTTCGCCCCGCGCGGACTCCGCGTCAGGGAAGCTCGGGCGGCATCCCGGTGTAGGGGGGGCGAGTCGGCTCGGGCACGGCCAGCCCGCAGCGCAGCAGTTCGTCGCGCGGCACCCGCTCGATCCGGTAGCGGGTGTAGCTCGCCGAGTGCAGCACGTTGGACAGGAACCGGCGCGGGCCCATCGGGGCACGCACCGAACCCAACACCGCCGCGGTGTCGGGGCAGCGCAGCGCCGCCTCGGCCTGGGCGATCCAGTCCTGGTCCAGATAGCCGGGAATGATCGGGTACCACTTGACCCACGGGCCGTCGGCCACCACGAAGTCGCGGAACAGGTCCTTGTCGTGGCCGATCCGACCATGCTCCAGTCGTCCGGTGTGCGCCGCGATGGGGTTGGCCAACCCGATCTGGTCCAGCAGCCGGACGTCCAGGCCGGTGTTCATGCCCAGCATGCCCAGGTTGGTGAAGAACACGGTGTGCGGTCCGCTGTCGCCCCGCGCCGGGTCTTCCGCGACGCCGACGCCCGGGGGCGGCGGCAGGATGACCGGGACGACGTCCCACTGGTCGTAGTTGCCCGACGGCAGCAGCAGCGCGCCGTCCGGGGTGGCCGCGATGGTGGTCAGCACCGCACGCATCCGCGGATACCCCAGATAGTCCGCCGCGGTCATCGGGTGCGCGTTGCCGACCGCCTGCGAATAGAACCGACGCTCGTCGACGATCCCGGAGTAGGTGACCCGGGTGCCGTCATACCCCATGCCGGGCGAGTTGGCCGCCCACAGCGCCCAGCCGGCCACCGCCACCCAGACGACGGCGGCCGCGCCGCTGAGCAGCACGCCCGCCTCGCGTCGGTAGCGCACACCGTCGGGCAACAGCACCGGGATGACGGCCACCGGCGCCAGCATGCAGAACAGCGGCGCCAGCAGCACCCGGCCGTGCATGAAGTCACCGCCCTGGCGCACCCAGTAGGCCCCCTGCAGGAAACCGCTGAACACGAAGAAGAAGGCCACCGCCGCCGGGCTGCGCACCAGCCGGGCCCAGCCGCCTACGCCCCGGGGCACCGGATTGCGGGTCCGGTGACGCACCGCAGCGCCCACCCACAGCACCCCGCCCAATGCCACCAGCAGCACCGCCGGCACCCACAGGGCGTAGGGGGAGTTGAAGTTGCGCAGGTAGATCATGCCCTGCGACCACTTGTCGCCGGCGGCGTCCTTGGCCAGCGCGGTACCCGGCACCAGCAGTGCGTAGTAGCCCATCCGGAAGATCTGGTAGGCCACCGGCAGCGCGCCGCCGGCCACCAGGATCAGGGTGCGGGCCCGCCAGTTCTTCGGCGCCGCGATCAGCTGCATCACCAGCGCGCCGCCGCCGATCAGCGCCAGCTCGGGCCGGACCAGCACGCTGGCGCCGGCCACGAACGCCAGACACCCGGCGAACCAGGGCCCGCGAGCCCGCGACCTGGGCATCCGCAGTGCCTGCGCCCAGCAGACCAGCATCCACCACAGCAGGCCCAGATAGGCCAGCACCAGACCGGCCTCCAGGCCGGAGGTGGCGAAGTCCCGTGCCGGCGGCAGCGCGATGTAGACCAGCGCGCCGGCCGGCAGCAGCAGTGCGCGGCGGCCCTGCAGTCCGGGCGCGTACAGCCGCGTCGTGCCCAACATCAGCAGCGCCACCCCGGCCAGGCTGAACACCAGCGCGAACACCAGGGCTACATATTCCAGGCGCATCGGGCCGGCCAGCCAGCTGCCGACGTACATCAGGTACGTCCAGGCGGTGGAGGTGTTGGCCTCCACCCGTTCGCCGGCGTTGAACACCGGCCCGTTGCCGGCCAGCATGTTGCGCACGGTGCGCAGCACGATCAGCCCGTCGTCGGAGATCCAGCGTCGTCGCCACGCGCCGATGCCGAACATCAGCAGCACCACCGCCACGCCGGCCCACGAGCTCAGCCGCACCGACGGGCTGTAGGAGACCGCGGGCCAGCCCAGCGGCCGTACCCGACGGTCCGGTGCTCTGCCTGCCGCGGCCCCGCGGGCCGCGCTAGCCGAAGGCGACGGCCGCACCGATGGTTCCGATCCAGGCCAGCGCGGACAGTTGCAGCACCTTGTCGTGGCGAAGGATGTCTTCGGCTTCGCCGGCGTTACCGCCGTCGACGTCGACCGCGAACCGCAGGATCCCGACGAGAATCGGGATGATCGAGACCGCGTACCAGGAGCCGGAGCCGTTGTCGCGCTCGAACGCGTACAGCGAGTAACAGACCACCGCGGCGGTGGCCGCCAGCGTCCAGACGAAGCGCAGGTAGGTGCTGGTGTAGTTCTCCAGCGATCTGCGGATCTTGGCTCCGGTGCGTTCGGCCAGCTGCTTCTCGGCGTAGCGCTTGCCGGCCACCATGAACAGCGACCCGAACGCCATCACCAGCAGGAACCACTGTGACAGATAGATGTCGGCGGCCACACCGCCGGCGATCGCGCGCAGCAGGTACGCCGAGGAGACGACGCAGATGTCCAGCACCGCTTGGTGTTTGAGGCCGAAGCAGTATGCCAGCTGCATGACGAGGTAGACCCCGATCACCAGCGCCAGGTTCGGGGACTGCCACCAGGAGATGCCCAGCGCCACCGCCGCCAGGACCGCGGCCAGGACGTAGGCCAGCGTCGCCGGCACCACCCCGGCGGCGATCGGCCGGTACCGCTTGGTGGGATGCGCCCGGTCGGCTTCGACGTCGCGGGCGTCGTTGACCAGGTAGATCGACGACGCCGCCAGGCTGAACACCACGAACGCGACCAGCACCTTCTTGCCGACGTCGGCGTAGTCGAAGTGCACGTCACCGCCGAGTGCGGCCAGCGGTGCGGCCAGCACCAAGACGTTCTTCACCCACTGGCGGGGCCGCATCGCCTTGACGATCCCGGCGGCCAGGTTCGCCGGCGGGCCGGGCTGCTTCTCAGTCATCTGATGCTCCCGTTTTTTCCAGTCCGGCCACGCGGCTGGTCAGGGCTGCGACGCCCGCGCCGACCGCGACGCCGGCGGCCACGTCGCTGGGGTAATGCACCCCGAGCACCAAGCGCGACAACGCCATCGGCGGCACCAGCAGTGCCGGCAGCAGTCCCCCGGGCAGCCCGAGTGCGCGCCCCAGCAGGATCGCCGCGGCCGTGGTGGAGGTGGCGTGCGCCGACGGGAAGCTCAGCCGGCTCGGGGTGGCAACGTTGACCGCGATCGCCGGGTGATGCGGCCGCTGGCGTTTGGCGACGCGCTTGATGACGACCGCGGCGGCGTGCGCGGCGAACGCCCCCGCACCGGCGGTCAGCCAGGCCCGGCGCCGGCGCGGTTGGGCCAGTGCCCCGGCCGCCGAGAGCGCCAGCCAGCCCAGGCTGTGCTCGCCGAAGTGCGACATGGTGCGCGCGGTGGTCAGCACTCCGGTGCGGCCGGTCAGCGCCGACTGCACCCCGACCAGCACGGCGTCCTCGCCGTGCGGCGGGCCCACCACCGGCTCAGTCATCGTGGCCCAACAACACGGTCTCCCACTGCTGCTTGCTCGACAGCGTCGGCAGCGCCTTACGGTAGGTGCGGCGCAGCTCGTCGAAACGCCGAGCCAATTGGTATTGGCGGCGCAGGGATTCGCGCAGCAGCGAGAACATCTTCTCCCGGTCACGCTGCCGGTAGACCACCCCGCGGCCGTCGGCGGTGGTGACGGTGACGCCGTCCTGGGTGCACAGCAGGAACCACCGGGCGTCCTGGGTAGGAACGTTGAGCTGCGGACGCCGATGATGCTGCGGTGCAGTGGCTTTGAGGTTGTGCGCGATGCCGCGGGCCAGCCGGTAGCCGATGGTCAGCGGTTGCACCGGCGGGCGCATCGCTCTGCCACGTCGCGACGGTTTCGGCAGCTCGCTGGCGGCCGGCAGCACCACGGCGTCCGGGTAGGTCTTGCGCAGCGCGTGGATGTCCGGCAGCGCCGACTCCAGGATCGAGAAGATGTGCTCCGGGCCGGCCATGAAGTCGTCCAGCGCCTTGTTCTGCACCGCCACGGTCGAATACTCAAGGCAGGCAAGGTGTTTCAGGGTGGCCTTGAGGTGGCTGCGGATCAGGCCGGCGATGTTGCCGTCCCAGTGCAGCGCCGCCACGATCAACCGGTTGCGCAGGTGGAAGTAGGCCTGCCAGTCGATCGCGTCGTCCTTGTCGCTCCAGGCCATGTGCCAGATCGCCGCCCCCGGCAGGGTGACGGTCGGGTAGCCGTGCTCACCGGCCCGGATGCCGTACTCGGCGTCGTCCCACTTGATGAACGACGGGATCGGCTGGCCGATCTCCTCGGCGACCGCGCGCGGGATCATGCACATCCACCAGCCGTTGAAGTCGACGTCGATGCGCCGGTGCAGATCCGGGCTCTCGGCCAGCGGGTCGGTGGCGAAGTTGTGGTCGTACTCGGTGTGCGGGGCGTTGGTCCACATGAACACCCCGGGGTCGACGACCTCGCCCATGATGTGCAGGTGCGACGGCTCCTGCAGGTTCAGCATGTGACCGCCGATCAGCGTCGGCGTCTTGGCGAACCGGTTCAGGGCGAGCGCCCGCAGGATCGAGTCCGGTTCGATGCGGATGTCGTCGTCCATGAACAGGATCTGTTCGCAGCCGGTGTTTTTCAGCGCCTCATACATCACCCGGCTGTATCCGCCGGAACCGCCGAGGTTCGGCTGGTTGTAGATCGACAGGCGATCGCCCAGTGCGGCGGCAGCCTCGGCGAAGTCCGGGTGGTCGCACACCTTGCGGGTGCCCTGGTCCGGGACGATCACCGCGCTGATCACCGCGTCCACATCGGCGTCTGAGGTCAAGGCCGCCAACGCATTGACGCAGTCGTCGGGCCGGTTGAAAGTCGGGATGCCCACGGCGATGTCGGCGCGCCCCGGCGCCTCGACCGGTGCATACCAGCCGCCGTGGCGCACGGTCACGCACGAGTCGGTGGTGATGTCGAACCAGATCCACCCACCGTCCTCGAACGGCTGCAAGCCGACCTCGAACTCGACTACCGTGGGTGTCTTGGACCCGTCAAAAGACTTGCCGTCCACCGCGATACGTGCACCGGTGGCCTTGGAGCGGTAGACGTCCACCCGGCCGGACCCGGTCAGTTCCAGGTGCAGCACCACCGACTCGAGTGTCGACCAGCGCCGCCAGTAGGAGGCCGGGAAGGCGTTGAAGTACGTCGCGAACGACACCTCGGACTCTTCGCCGATCTCCAGGCTGGTGCGCGACAACGGGTGCGCCCGGCGGCTGTTGGTGTCGGACTCTTCGATGTAGAGCTTGCGGACGTCCAGCGGCTCACCGTGGCGCGGCAGGATGATCCGCGAAAGCCGGCTCACCGCAATGGAACCCTCGTTCATGCCTTACTCTCTCCCAGCGGCACCCCGTCGGCCAGATGCGGCGCCAGGGTGTTGTCGTACATGTTCAGCGCACTGGCGATGGCCATGTGCATGTCCAGATATTGGTAGGTGCCCAGCCGGCCGCCGAAGAGCACCTTCGCCGACTCGGTCTCGGCTTTGGCGCGGGCCCGGTAGGCCGCCAGCAGCGCCCGGTCGGACTCGGTGTTGATCGGATAGTAGGGCTCGTCGGAGTCGTCGGCGAAACGCGAGTACTCCCGCATGATCACCGTCTTGTCGGCCGGGTACTCGCGTTCGGGGTGGAAGTGCCGGAATTCGTGGATACGGGTGTAGGGCACGTCGGCGTCGTTGTAGTTCATCACCGGGGTGCCCTGAAAGTCGCCGGTGCCCAGCACCTCCAGCTCGAAGTCCAGGGTGCGCCAGCCCAGCCGGCCCTCGGCGTAGTCGAAGTAGCGGTCCAGCGGCCCGGTGTACACCACCGGCGCGTCGGGGCTTTCGGCACGCAGTTCGTCGCGGACGTCGAACCAGTCGGTGTCCAGGCGCACCTCGATGCGCTCGTCGGCGGCCATGTTCTGCAGCCACGCGGTGTAGCCGTCGACCGGCAGACCCTCGTAGGTGTCGTTGAAGTAGCGGTTGTCGAAGTTGTAGCGCACCGGCAGCCGGGCGATGTTGGCCGCGGGCAGCTGCTTGGGGTCGGTCTGCCACTGCTTGGCGGTGTAGTCCTTGACGAAGGCCTCATAGAGCGGGCGCCCGATCAGGCTGATGGCCTTCTCTTCCAAGTTCGCCGCCTCAGCGGTCTCGATCTCCGCCGCCTGCTCCTTGATCAGCGCGCGAGCCTCATCGGGGGTGAAGTAGCGGCCGAAGAACTGCGAGACCAGGCCCAGGCCCATCGGGAACTGGTAGGCCTGTCCGTCGTGCATGGCGAAGACCCGGTGCTGGTAGCCGGTGAAGTCGGTGAACTGCCGCACGTAGTCCCAGACCCGCTTATTAGAGGTATGGAACAGGTGCGCGCCGTACTTGTGGACCTCGATCCCGGTCTGCGGCTCGGCCTCGGAGTAGGCGTTGCCGCCGATGTGCGGGCGCTTCTCGACGACGAGGACACGCTTGCCGAGCTGCGTGGCCGCGCGCTCGGCAATGGTCAGGCCGAAGAATCCAGAGCCGACAACGTAGAGGTCAAAACGAGAAGTCATCGGCGCCTAGGGTATCGGACCAGCGCCGAGGAGCATCGTCGGCGCCCCGCGACATCGCCAGACCTCCCTGTTGGGCCCGCTGGGCGCCCAGCCTGAATCTCACGACGCTCCGGCGGCGTGTCGCGTCGTCAGATTCCGGCTCGCGGTGATCACCGGGCCAGGGCGGCCAGAAAAACGATTGGTCGCGGTTTCCTCACGATTCAATCTCGTCACTCTATTCACACCAGTCACACGCGTACCGTCGTTTTTGTAAGTCCAATGCAAGTGCAGTAAGCGCCCGAAGGCCCCGGACAACCGGGGTACGACGGCAAAACACATTGAGGAGACTTCCGTGCCGAACCGACGTCGACGCAGGCTCTCGACCACCATGAGCGCAGTCGCCGCCCTGGCAGTCGCAAGTCCGTTTGCTGTGATCGCAGTATCCGAGCTGGCCGCCCGCAACAGCGCGCCGCAGCACCAAGACTTCGTCGCCGCCGCTTCGGTGGCCGACCTGCCGGGTGAGCTGATCTCGGCTCTTTCGCAGGGGTTGTCCCAGTTCGGGGTGAACCTGCCGCCGGTGCCGGGCTTCGGCGGCTCCAGCTCGATGCCGCTGACCTCGCCGGGCACCTACCCGGGCCTGGGCGACCCGTCGCTGGCCACCCCCGGCCTGGCCTCGCCGAGCACCTACCCCGGCCTGACCTCTCCGGGTCTGACCTCGCCCGGTCTGACCTCGCCGGGTCTGACCTCGCCCGGTCTGACCTCGCCCGGCCTGACCACGCCGGGTCTGGCGGACCCGTCGTTGTCCACCCCACCTCTGGGTACGCCCGGGGTGTCGACGACGTCGGGCCTGACCACGCCCGGGCTCACCACGCCGTCGCTGACCAACCCGGGCCTGACCAGCCCCGGCCTCACCAACCCGGGATTGACCAGCCCCCTGACCAGCCCCGGTCTGACCAGCCCGGACACCGGCCTGGGGCTGGGTGCCGGCGACCTGCCGCTCACCTCTCCGGTGGGACTGGACCCGGGCCTGGACGGCACCTACCCGATCCTCGGTGACCCCTCGCTGGGTATGCCGGAGAGCAGCGGCAGCGGTGGGCTCGTCAGCGACCTGATGAGCGCCGCCAACCAGCTGGGCGCCGGACAGGCCATCGATTTGCTCAAGGGTGTGGTGATCCCGTCCATCGCGCAGGCCGCACAGGGCGCGGCGCCGGCCGCCGCGGCCGTGCCCGCACCGCCGCTGCCGTAACCCAGAGGAGCCTGTTTCCAAACGGCACCGCAGAGTCAGTCCGCATCAGGCGGGCAGCGTGGGACTCTGCGGTGCCGTTGACCCCTTGCGTCCCTTTAGTTGCGTGTCGCATCACTGGCATCTCTTGACACATACGTAACATCAGCACGTGCCAACCCGTCGCCCCCCACCGACGATCAAGCTGACCGCCACCGTCGCGACCGTGCTGATCCTGCCGTGGGCGCTGGGCTACGGATCAGGGCCCAAACCCGAACCGGCGACCCCGAGCGCGGCCGCCACCAAACTCAGTCAGCAGCCGCTGGACCTCGAACCCGGCGTCACCGTCCGCGAGATCACCCAGGACGAACCGTTCAGCATGGTCGCACTCACCGGCGCCGACCTGCGCGGCACCTCGGCACGGATTCGCGCCAAACAGGACGACGGGTCGTGGGGGCCCTGGTACTCCACCGCGCACGAGGTCAAGCAGGAACCCCAAGCCGCCGGCGACGCGGTCGACGCGCCCGCCCCCGGGCCGGATGGGACCGAGCCGGTGTTCGTCGGACGGACCACCGCGGTGCAGATCGCGGTCACCACCAAGGACAGAGACGGCAAAGGCAAGGCCCCCCAGTCCCCGAAGCCCCCGAAGTCCGGGAAGGCGGAGAAGGCCGAAAAGGCCCAACAGTCCCAGACCAAACCCGACCTCGGCTACGTCCCGGCCACCGCCGCGCAGCCGTTCGCCCAAAACGTCTCCGCGGTGCTGATCACCCCGCCCAAAGCCCCGGTCGACGCCCATTGGACCCTGCCGCGCGCGGTGCTGGGCCCGGGGCAGCCGCCCAACATCATTCCGCGCAGCCACTGGGGCGCAGGCACCGCATTCCGGTGCGGCAAGCCGGTGGAGAGCGGCGCCGTGCACGCCGCGGTGGTGCATCACACCGCCGGCTCCAACAACTACGCGCCGGAGGATTCGGCGGACATCATCCGGGCCATCTACGCGTATCACACCCGGACTCTGGGCTGGTGCGACATCGGCTACAACGCACTGGTGGACAAGTACGGCCAGGTGTTCGAGGGCAGGGCCGGCGGCGTGACCAAGGGCATCATGGGCAGCCACGCCGGCGGCTTCAACAGCAACACCTGGGGGGTGTCGATGATCGGCACCTTCGAAGACGCCCCACCCCCGGCGATCCAACTCGAGACCGTCGGCCGGCTGCTGGGCTGGCGGCTGGGGCTTGATCACACCGACCCGCGCGGCACGGCGCAGTTGGTGTCCGCCGGCGGTTCCTTCACCCCCTTCGCCCGCGGCGCCGAGCTGACGCTGCCGGCGATCATCGGCCACCGCGACGTCGACGAGACCGAATGCCCCGGCGGCCAGGGCTACGCCTCGCTCAACGAGATCCGGGAGATCGCCGCCCGGTTCGGCGACCCGCCCGGGCCCGAGGACCTCGCTCGGATCATGGAAGGCGGCGCCATCCACACCCGTTGGATGGAGATGGGCGGCATGGACAGCCCGCTCGGCGCGCCCACCACGATGGAGGCCATCGGCGAGGGCGGCACCAAGTACGCGAACTTCGAGCACGGCGCGGTGTACTGGTCGCCGGAGACCGGCGCCCAACCCGTCACCGGAGCGATCTACGACGCCTGGGCGTCACTGGGTTACGAGCGCGGCGTGCTGGGACTGCCCACCAGTGCCGAGCTGAACGAACCGGAGTGGGCCGGCCAGAACTTCCAGCACGGCACGCTGAACTACAACCGGGCCACCGCCACCGTCACCCGGGTGGTCGACGGCAACGCCGAAGTGCTGCCGCCGCCCCCGCCGGAGGGCCCGCCGGTGCAGTTGGAGCGCTTCACCCGGGTAGTCGACCCGTTCGGAGTGGGCTAGCCACCTCGGTTGAGGAAGAGGCGCTCCAGCACCCGCGCCAGACCGTCGTCGGTGTTGGGCGCGGTGATCTCGTCGGCGGCGGCCAGCACCTGCGGGTGAGCATTGCCCATCGCCACACCGTGCCCGGCCCGCCGCAGCATCGGCAGGTCGTTGGGCATGTCGCCGAACGCCACCACGTCGCCGGCGCCGATGCCCCAGGGCGTGATCAATTCCTCGATGCCGGTGGCCTTGGTGATACCCGCCGGAACCACCTCGATCAGGCCGTTGTTGGTGGAATAGGTGAGCTCGGCGGCGTCGCCGATGTGGGCGGTCAACTCCGCGGCCATGTCGGCGCTGGCCGCACCCGCCTTGCGGATCAGCAGTTTGATCGCCGGCTCCGACAGCAGATCGGCCACCGACACCTCGGTGTTGTCCGGGTTGAGCCAGGCGTGTTCGTAGCCCGGTGAGCTGACGAACTGCGGGGTCGCCGCGTCGTGGGCCCGCTCGCCGATCCGTTCCACCGCCAGACCCGCTCCCGGCATCACGCGGCCGACCACCTCGGCCAGCTTCATCAGCTGGTCGGCCGACAGTGTGCGCGCCGAGATCACCCGGTCGGTGTCGGGGTCATAGAGCACCGCCCCGTTGGCGCACACCGCCATCGGGGCGAAGCCCAGGGCGTCGACCACCGGGGCAATCCAGCGCGGCGGGCGCCCGGTGGCCAAAATGAACCGGGAGCCGGAATCAACGGCCGCAGCCACCGCCGCCCGGGTCCGCGCGGTGATGGTCTCGGTGTCGTCGAGCAGGGTGCCGTCGACGTCGCTAGCGATCACCGCCGGCGATGCGACGCCGCCCATCAGCGCTTGCCCCGCTTCAGCCGTTTGCGGTCCCGTTCGGCCAGTTCGGCCTCGCGCATCCGCAGCGCCTCGGCCATCGTGGGTGCGCTGCCGCCCAAGCGCCGCGGCACCCAGTACGCGCCGGACGGGTGCGGGTACTGCAGCTGCGCCTGCTCCAGCATGGCGACCATGGTGTCGCGCAGCTCGGCGGTGGTGGCCTCGATGTCGCCGGACGGGGTTATCGGCGTGCCGATCTTGGCGAGCACCGGAATGTGGTTGCGCCACAGGTGCTTCGGATGATCTTTGGTCCACACCCGGTGGATGCCCCAGACGATGACGGGAATGATCGGCACCCCGGCGGCGGCGGCCATCCGCACCGCACCGGTCTTGAACTCGCGCAACTCGAAGCTGCGGCTGATGGTGGCCTCCGGGTGCAGGCCGACCAGCTCCCCGTCGCGCAGCTTGCGCACCGCCACGTCGTAGGCGCCGGACCCGGCGGAGCGGTCCACCGGGATCAGCTTGACGTGCCTGATGACGTAGCTGACCACCGGCACCCGGGTCATCTCGGCCTTGATCATGAACCGCAGCCGGCGTCCCCGCCGCAAAGCAGCGATGGAGCCGGGGTACCAGTCCAGGTAGCTGGTGTGGTTCAGCGCCAGCACCGCGCCGCCGTGTTCGGGAATGTTCTCCAGGCCCTCGATGGTCAGGTGCGGCCCGTTGGCGTTCACCACCCGCGGCACCACGATCTCCAGCATGCGGAAGAAGGGTTCGGCCATGCCAGCGCTACTCCGAGGCGTGACGGCGGGCGGCCCGCGCCTCCGCCTTGCGTGCGGCCTCGGCGGCGTCGAGCTCGAGTGCCTCCGCCGGTGTCGGCGCGCCCCCGCCGAGCCGGTGGGGCACCCAGAACTCCCCGGCCGGGTGCTCGGGATAGGCGTCCTGCGTCTGCTCGAGCAGATGCTGCATCCGGGTCTGCAGCAGCGCACGCAGATCCTCGACCGGCAGCGTCGGCGGAATCGGCTCGCCAATGGTCACCGAGATCGGGATCTTGCTGCGGCCCAGCCGCCTGGGGTGGTCCTTGGTCCAGAGTCGCTGGGCGCCCCACACGATGTGCGGGATGATCGGCACCTGCGCGTCGATGGCCATCCGGGCCGCACCGCTCTTGAACTCCCGCAGCTCGAAACTGCGGCTGATGGTGGCCTCCGGGTAGACGCCGACCAACTCGCCGGCCTTGAGGTACTCCACGGCGGAGGTGTAGGCGTCGCCGCCCTGCCCGCGGTCCACCGCGATGTGCTTGCAGCCGCGCATGACCGGGCCGGTGAACTTGTTGTCGAACGTCTCCTGCTTGACCAGGAAGCGCACCCGGCGACGCGGCTTGCCCAGGTAACTGGCCATCCCGGCGAACGTGAAGTCGAGGTAGCCGGTGTGGTTGATCGCGATCACCGCACCGCCGGTGGCGGGCACGTTCTCGGCGCCGACGACGGTGATCTTGAGCCCCTCGAAGCGCCAAAGCGTGCGGGCAGCCGTCGCGACACTTCCGTACCAGAGCTCCACAGGGGTCCAGCCTAGGCGATCCGCCCGGCTCTACCGCCGTTAAGCTCGGAGGGAATCTCTTCAGGCGAGGCGGGAGTGGGAACTAGTGCAGGTCACCAGCGTCGGGCACGCCGGCTTCCGGATCGAGACCCCGGCGGGCAGCATCCTCTGCGACCCCTGGGTGAACCCCGCCTACTTCGCGTCGTGGTTCCCGTTCCCGGACAACTCCGAGCTGGACTGGGATGCCCTCGGCGACTGCGACTACCTCTACATCTCGCACCTGCACCACGACCACTTCGACCCGCGGCACCTGAGCAAGCACGTCAACAAGGATGCGGTGGTGTTGCTGCCGGACTTCCCGGTGCCCGACCTGCGCGGTGAGCTGGAGAAGCTGGGCTTCCACCGGTTCTTCGAGACAGAAGACTCGGTGCGGCACACGGTGAGCGGCCCCAAGGGCGAGCTGGACGTGATGATCATCGCGCTGCGCGCCCCGGCCGACGGCCCGATCGGCGACTCGGGGCTGGTGGTGCACGACGGCACGACGACCGTGTTCAACATGAACGACTGCCGGCCGATCGACCTGGACGTACTCGGTGCGTTCGATGCGATCGACGTGCACCTGCTGCAGTACTCCGGGGCGATCTGGTACCCGATGGTCTACGACATGCCGGCCCGCGCCAAGGAGGCGTTCGGCACCCAGAAGCGGCAACGGCAGATGGACCGGGCCCGCCAGTACATCGACCACGTCGGCGCGACCTGGGTGGTGCCCTCAGCCGGCCCGCCGTGCTTCTTGGATCCCGAGCTGCGTGACCTCAACGATGATCATGGCGACCCGGCCAACATCTTCCCCGACGAGATGGTGTTCCTGGACCAGATGCGCCGCAACGGCCACGACCGCGGACTGCTGATGATCCCCGGCACCACCGCGAGTTTCACCGGCGCGCAATTGGATTCGCTGACCCACCCGATCCCCGAGGCCGACGTCGAGGCGATCTTCACCTCCGGCAAGGCGGACTACATCGCCGACTACGCGCAGAGGATGGCTCCGGTGCTGGCCGCCGAGAAGGCGTCCTGGGCGCCGGCGGCGGGCCCGGCCATGCTGGAGCCGCTGCGCGCGCTGTTCGAGCCGATCATGGGCAAGAGCAACGAGATCTGCGACGGCATCGGCTATCCGGTGGAGCTGGTGCTAGACGGTCCCGAGCACACCGAGACAGTGGTGCTGGACTTCCCCGAACGCATAGTGCGCGAACCTGTTGCGGGCGAGAAGTTCCGCTACGGCTTCGGAATACCGCCGGAGCTGGTGCGGACCGTGCTGCGCGACAACGAACCGGACTGGGTCAACACCATCTTCCTGTCCACCCGGTTCCGGGCCTGGCGGGTCGGCGGCTACAACGAGTACCTCTACACGTTCTTCAAGTGCCTGACCGAGGACCGGATCGTCTACGCCGACGGCTGGTTCGGTGAGAGCCACGACGACTCGGCGATGATCGAGTTGGGTGACTGGCAGATTCAGCGTCGCTGCCCACACATGAAGGCCGACCTGTCGAAGTTCGGGGTGATCGAGGGCGAGACCCTGACCTGCAACCAGCACGGCTGGCAGTGGGACCTCAAGACCGGCCGCTGCCTGACCGCCAAGGGCCACGAGTTGCGCTGCGAGAAACTGTGACCGGCTCCTACGACGACGGCCTGGTGGTGTTGGACGCCCAGGCGATCACGTTGCGCCGCTACCACTTTCCCTCCGGTACGGCCAAGGTGATCCCGCTGTCTGCGGTGGTCGGCTACCGCGCCGAACCGCTGGGGGTGGTTCACCGGTTTCGGATCTGGGGTAGCTCGGATCTGCGGCGCTGGCTGCCACTGGACATCGGGCGGCCGATGCGCAGCACGCTGGTCACCCTGGATCTCGCGGGCTCCCCGTGGCCGCAGCCGGCCTTCACCCCGGCCGAACCGGAGAAGTTCCAGAAGCTGCTCGACGAACTGCTGGCCGGCTGATCCCTCTGCCGGTCGTGCAGAAACGTACACCCCCACCTGGGGCTTTGCCGAACCTTTGTGCACCCTCGCGGGGTGGGGGAAGTGGTAGCGTTGGACGCCGCTGACAGTTGGGGGTGATCATGTTCGTCGATCGGGCAGGATTGCGTTACGGCGCTCGTGATTCGAGTGCCGCCGGCGAGCACGCCCAGACCGGTGGACAACACCTTGCGGGGTCCTCGCCGGTGGAGGGGATGTTCGGGGATTTCCCGGAGGCCGCCGGCCTGCATGAGGTGGTCGGCGCGGCCCACGACCATCACACCACAGCGCTGGACACTCACCAGCGAATCCTGAATGGCGTTGCCCACCATGCGAACTACGCCGAGCAGCAGTTCGGCGCGATGGACGAACGCAACGCCCAAGCGCTGCGCGACGTGCGGTGCACCTAGAGTCGATCAGCATTCCCCTGCTGGTCGCCGAGGCCGGCGGTGACCCGTGGGTGATCAATGCGGCCCTGCAGCACGGCCGTCCGGGCCAGATCGACAACCTGGCGAGTGCGTTCCACAACGCCGGCAAGTCCGCCTCCGACGCCGACACCGCCTTCGAGCAGGCCCGCAAGCGCTTTGAGGGCGCCTGGAACCGCGAGACCGGCGACCATCCGATCAACGACGCCGCCCAGGTACAGCTGGTCACCGGCTCACTCGGCGTGCAGGCCGCGCAGCTGCCGAAGATCGCCGCCGACCTGGAAAGCATTGCCGCGGCCCTGGCCGAGGCGCAGAAAGCGTCGGCGGCGTGCATCGCCGAACTCGAGACCGTCCTGGAGGGCATCGACAAACACCTGACGCGCTGGCTCCAGTTGGACCGGGACCCGACGCTCACCGCCGAGCAACGCCAAGACGTCCACGACAACATCCACGAGCTGCAACAGGCGGCGATCGACGACACCGCGGAGACCCTGCGCCGCGTCAAGGCCATCCGCGACACCTACCTGACGGCGTTGCGCGCCGCCGAGGCCCGGCTGCGGGCCGAAGGCTACGACCCGGGGCTGGTCAAGAATCTCGACCAGCCGACGTCACCGCTGGGCGATCCGCTGCTGCCGATCCCGCCGGCCGGCACCGACTCGCAGGCGGTCACGAACTGGTGGAACTCGCTGACCCCGCAGCAGCGGGCGACCTACATCGCCCAGCACTCCGAGGATCTGGGCAACCTGCCGGGTATCCCGGTCGACGTGTCCAACGAGATCAACCGCGCAGTGATGACCGACGACCTGAATCGCGTCACCGACGTCGCGCACGCGCGGGGTGTGTCCGTCGACGACGTGCTGGCCGACCCGGGCAAGTACGGCATGTCGGCTACCGCCATCCACCGCTACAACATCGCCCGCAACACCCAGGACGGCCTGTCCACCTCAGCGGATGTGAAGGACGAGCGAGGAGATCACCCGGATGTGTTCCTCTGGCGCTACCGGCCCGAGGCATTCGCCAGCGGCGACGGGGCCGCGGCGATCGCGATGGGCAATCCGGACAAGGCGGCCAACACCACCGTGCTGGTGAAGGGATTGGGTTCCGGTGTCGCTCAAGGAACCCTGTCCAACCCCGACGGCACCCGGCTGTACCACGAGGCCAACGCCGCCGACTGGGACAAGGACACCGCGGTGGTGATGTGGGTCGGTTACGACGCACCCGACTCGGTGTTCGATCCCGGCCTGTACCAACCGAACATGGCGCGCACCGGGGGCGAGGCGCTGGCACTCGACGTCAACTCGCTGGCAGCCACCCACCAGGGCGCGCCGACGCACCTGACCGTGGTGGGCCACTCCTACGGTTCCACGACGGTGGCCGACGCCGCGGCCGGCTACGGCATGCACGCCGACGACGTGGTCCTGGTCGGCAGCCCGGGGACCGACCTCGCTCACTCGGCCGCCGACTTTCACCTTCCAGAAGGCGGGCATGTCTTCGTCGGTGACTCCGCCCGTGACGAGGTGGGCTGGCTGGGGCACAACACCATTCGGACGCCGTTCGGCGGAATCGGTTTGGGTGACGACCCGGCCATGGAAGACTTCGGCGCGACGCGGTTCAAGGCGGAACTCCCCGATCGCTCACTCAACCCCGTCTACGCGCACTCGCACTACTTCGACAACGGCTCGGAATCGCTGTTCAGCATCGCCGATGTGGCCTCCGGGCACGGCGATGCCCTCGAGCACGACGGCATGCTTGCGCCGCACCGCCGGGATTCGTTCCTGCCGCCGGTCCTCGATCCGGAATCCGCCCGGGACGGCACCGTCGGCCACTACCACAGCACACCCGGCGGCTGAACATGCACGACGAACCCTACGGAGAGGACGGAACGAGTGTGGATCTTCTGGAAATCCGCTGCGGCGGCGTCGATTACCGCTCTGTTGCTGGGCGGGTGTGCTGAGGTGCGCGACCCCATCACTCCCGAGCAGGCCCGTGCCGAAGTCGTCGACGCCGCCCGCGACGTGGTCCGTGACCTGCACGCGGATGTCACCGAGGCGCTGTTCCGCTACGAATCCTGTAATGACCAGGGCGAACCGCCGTTTCGGGGCGTGGTGATGATGTCGTTCTGGATGCCGGGCGTCCCGCACGACCAGCCCGCTGATCCGCAGCGTGTCATCGCGGAGATGACCGCACACGGCTGGAGCACCGACTCCGATTTCATCTCGCACTCGCCGACGCTGCGCAAGGGCGACGTCAACGCCATCGTCACGGTGGTGCCACCGGCTCGCCCCGGGCAGACGTTCCACAGCCACGTCGGCGTCGACCTCAACGGCCAGTGCCGCGACACCTTCGACCACCGCAAGGACCGCTCCATCCTCTCGGTCGACGTCTCGGGCGAACTGACCCGTCCTTAGCGGTCGGCCAGCACCTGATGCGCCGCGTTGTAGCCGGGGATGAAGGTGATCCCGGGCCCGCCGTGACAGCCCGCGCTTCCCAGATACAGTCCGGTGACCGGTAGCGGTTGCCCGACAAAGCCTTTGGCGCCGGGGCGGTTGGGGCCGATCGCATTCGGGTTCAGCAGGCCGTGGCAGTAGTCACCGCCGGGGGCGCCGAACATGGTGGCCATATGGCGCGGGGTGAAGGTGGTGTGCCGGGTGATGCTGCTCTCGAAATTCGGTGCCAGCCTGGTGATCTTGTCGATCACGCGCTGGCCCATCTCCACCTTCATCTCGCCGTAGTTGCCGTCGCCCTCGATCGGGAACCACAGCGCGAACGCCGACGCCGCGTGCTTGCCGGCCGGGGCCAGGTCGGGATCGTGCAATGACGGGATCTGCAGCACCACAGTCGGATCGGCGGGCACGTTACCGCGGCGGGCGTCCTCCCACTGCTGTTGCACCTCCTCGGGGGTGCAGAAGATCCCCAGCGACGCCTGCAGGGCGGGATCGTTGAGCAGCTCGTAGGGCGCGCTGAACCGCGGTGCCTCGTCCAGCGCGAAATGCATCTGCAGGTAGGAGCCGCGGTGGTCGGTGCGGGCGTAGCGGGCGCGGACGTCCTCGGGTATCGCGTGTGGATCGATCAGGTCGCCGATGGTGGCGTCGGGCGCTATGGCCGACACCACCACCGGCGCTGCGACGGTGTCCCCGGTTTCGGTACGCACTCCGGTCACCCGGCCCTCGGCCACCAGGATCTCGGCCACCTTGGCACGCAGCCGCAGCTCACCGCCGAGCCCGGTGAAGGTGTCGGCCAGATGCGCGGTCAGCGCGCCGATCCCGCCGCGCAGCTTCTTCATCAGGATGGTGTTCTCGTCGGGAACCCCCAGTCCGTAGGCCAGCGCCGCGGCGCTGCCGGGGGTGGCCGGGCCGCGGTAGAGCGTATTGACGGCCAGCACGGTGAACGACCCGCGCAGCGCGCCGTGCTTCTCCCGGTCGGGTAGGTAGCGGTCCAGCACGTCGGTGACCGAGGCGAACAGCATGTCGTCGATGGCGGCACGTTCGAATTCGTTTGTGGCGCACGCATACATCTCGTCGAGCGTCTTGGGTGGCAGGCCGGCCTCGAAGCGGCCCAGCGCCCGGGTGGGGGCCTGGCTCCAGGCCAGCAGCCCGGCCATGCCGTTGACGGCCTCGGCGCCGTGCACCTCGGACAGGTGGGTGAACAGCTTCATCGGGTCGGTGTACTGGATCAGCGGGTCATCGCCGACGCCGCGCAGCGCCACCGACATCACCTCGAGGTCGAGGCTGTCCAGGTCGTCCAGGCCCAGCTCGGCGCTGACCGCGCGCGACGTCGGGAACTGCACCGAGCCGGCGATCTCGAATCGGTAGCCGTCGAACAGCTCCACCGTCGAGGCCATCCCGCCGGCGTACAGCCCGGACTCCAGGCACAGGGTTCGCAGTCCGGCGCGCTGCAGGATGAGCGCCGCCGCAAGCCCGTTGTGTCCCGCGCCTATGACGATCGCGTCGTATTCGGCCATCACACCCAACCCTTCTCGACTTGGGCAGGCTGACACGGGTCGATAAGTTTTGTCAATATTGCCGGAACTAGAGGTTCGACAGCGAATCCAGCGCGGTGCGGCACATCCGGGCCAGCTCGGCCAGCGAACGGTCCTCGCCCAGCATCCAGACCTCCATCGCGGCGAACACCGCCGCGCCGATGCACCGGGCCGTCACCGCCACCTGCAGCGGGTCGGCCGGCTCGGCGATCCGCAGTCGCTCGGCCACCGCGTCGGCGAAGTCGGCCTCGACCTGGCGGATGTGGCGCACGATGCGCTCCGGGTCGAGCTCCTCGGCGCGCAGCGCGGCGATCCGGGTCACCGCCTCAACGTCGTAGGGAAACGCGAAGATCGCCGCCTGGACCGACTCCACCACCGGCTCGCCGGGCGGCCGGGCGGCCAGCGCGGCGCGGAACCACTGCAGGCCCGCGTCGTAGTCGGCGAACAGCAGGTCGTGCTTGGAGTTGAAGTGCCGGTAGAAGGTCCGCAGCGAGACCCCGGCGTCGGCGGCGATCTGCTCGGCGGAGGTGTCCTCGACGCCCTGGGCCAGAAACCGCACCAGCGCCGCCTGGCGAAGCGCCTCGCGGGTGCGCTCGCTGCGAGCGGTCTGCGGCGGCCGGGCCATGCCGGTAAACGTACCTCAGGGTGGGCGGGCGAAAAATGTCATTATTGACAAAACTTGCGGCGCCTGGTGAGACTGGCCGCATGATCTCGCTCATCGTGCATGCAGTGCTGGGCCTGGCGACCATCTGGTGGATCGTGGCATCCAACCGCGCGGTCTTCGCGAAACCCTCTGGGGGCAAATCCTTCTCACCCCTGGAGATCGTGTACTACGTGATCGGCATCGCCTCGATCGGGCTGGGCTGGTACTTCAACATCCGCTTCGTCCAGGAATACGCGCACGGCCCCAACCACAATCCGATCTGGGGGCCGGGCAGCTGGACGCAGTACATCCAGCTGATGTTCACCAATCCCGCTGCCGGGTCGGCCAGCCAGGACTACACCATCATCAATGTGGTTCTGCTGCCGCTGTTCACCATCGTCGACGGGTATCGGCGCGGGCTGCGGCGGCCCTGGCTGTACTTCGTGTCGAGCCTGTTCACCAGTTGCGCGTTCGCCTACGCGTTCTACTTCGCGACCATGCACCGCCAGCACCGGCACGCCGCGGCTTCGTCATAGCGGGACCGCGTCAAAACCGCCTCGCGATAGGCTGGCCGCGACGACGGGAGGCAGGTCGTGGCCAAGCCGGTGGCGCCGCGTGGATCCGCGCGCGAACGGGTGCTGCAAGCGGCGCTGACGCTGTTCATGGACAACAGTGTGGGCGGCACGTCCATGCAGATGATCGCCGACCAGCTGGGCGTCAGCAAACCGGCCGTCTACTACCAGTTCCGGTCCCGCGACGACATCGTGATCGCACTGGTGGAACCGATGTTCGACGACATCGTCCGCATCATCAAGATCGCCCAGGCCATGCCGACAGGTCAGGGCAAACGCGACGTAACGGTCAGTGGCGTAGTCGAACTCGCCGTCCGATACCGCCGGCTGACGTTCCTGTTCTACGACCGCGCCGTGGAGCACGCGGTGCGATCCCGCGAAGATTTCATGGCCGTCCGCGATGACGTCGCGGCGATCCTGCACGGCCCCGAGCCGGACGCGACAACCCGCGTGATCACGACCGCGCTGCTGTCCGGAACCTTCACCGCCGCAGCAGATCCCCAGCTGGAGGATATCGACGACGAGGAGCTGCACGAGATCCTGCTGGCCACCGCACAGCGGATGGTATCCCCGCTGGCGTGAGCCGCACGTCACCAGCTGCGGTGCGCGCCGCCGCCCGATCCGACCAGCTCCGGTTCGCGCTGCAGCGGCGCTGGCCACGGCGCCGGCTTGGGCCGTAGCCGCGGCACCTGCGGCCACCAGAACCATTTGCCCAGCAGGGTCGCGATCGACGGGGTCATGAACGAGCGGATGATCAACGTGTCCAGCAGCAGGCCCAAGCCGATCGTGGTGCCGACCTGGCCGACCACCAGCAGCTCGCTGATCGACATCGCCATCATGGTGAAGGCGAACACCAGCCCGGCGGCGGTCACCACCGACCCGCTGCCGCCCATCGCCCGGATCATGCCGGTGTGCAGTCCGGCGTGGATCTCCTCGCGCAGCCGCGACACCAGCAACAGGTTGTAGTCGGCGCCGACAGCCAGCAGGATGATCACCGCCATGGCCAGCACCATCCAGTGCACCGGCAGTCCGATGATGTCCTGCCACAACAACACCGAGAGTCCGAAGGCGCTGCCCAGCGACAACACCACGGTGCCGACGATCACCAGCGCGGCCACCACCGCCCGGGTGATGATCAGCATGATGACGAAGATCAGGCACAGGGCGGCGATTCCGGCGATCATCAGGTCGTAGTTGGAACCCTCCTGCAGGTCCTTGAACATCGCGGCGGTGCCGCCGACGTAGATCTTGGAGCCCTCCCACGGGGTGGTCTTCATGGCCTCCTTGGCGGCCAGCTTGATCGCGTCGATGTGCTCGATGCCGTCCGCGCTCAGCGGATCCCCCTCATGGGTGACCACGAAACGCACCCCGTGTCCGTTCGGGGACACGAACATCTTCATACCGCGCTGGAATTCCTCGTTGTCGAAGATCTCCGGCGGCAGGTAGAACGAATCGTCGTTGCGGGCCTTGTCGAAGGCCTCCCCCATCGCGGCCGGATCGCCTTGGGCCTCCTGTTGCTGCTTTGCCAGCCCGCTCTGGGTGGCATAGGTGGTCAGCATCATGGTCTTGGTGTTCTTCATCATCTGGATCATCGGCGGCATCAGCGTGAGCATCTGCGGCAGTTGCGCGGCCATCGCGTCCATGTCCGGAACGATCTGCTTGAAGCTTTCGGTCATGGTGTCGATGCCGTCCATGACATCGAAGATGGACCTCAGCGAATGGCAGACCGGGATGTCGAAACAGTGTGGCTCCCAATAGAAGTAGCTGCGAATCGGCCGGAAGAAGTCGTCGAAGTTGGCGATTCCGTCGCGCAGTTCCTCGATGTCGGAGACCATCAGGTGCATCTTGCCGACCATGCGGCCCATGGTGGCGTTCATCTGCTCCATGAGCTCGATCATCTTGGTCATGGTGTCGATGTTGACCTGCATCTCCTCGGCCTGGGCCAGCATCTCGGTGGTGCGATCTTCGTTGAACTTGCGGGTCATCTCCTGGCTGACGGCCTGCATGCCCAGCAGGTAACCGAAGGTGGAGTGCTCCATCGGGAGGCCCTGCGGCCGGGTGATGGACATGACCCGGGAGATACCGGGAACCGCGGTGACCCGCTTGGCGATTCGCTCGATCACCAGGAAGTCCGCGGAGTTGCGCACGTCGTGATCGGTCTCGATCATCAGCATCTCGGGATTCATTCGCGCCGAGGGGAAATGCCGGTCCGAGGCCAGGAAGCCCTGGTTGGCGGGCAGATCGGACGGCATGTAGGCACGGTCGTTGTAGCCGGGCTGGTAGCCGGGCAGCGCCAGGATGCCGACCAGGGCGGCTGCGGTGGCCGCGATCAGGATCGGTCCGGGCCAACGGCTCACGGCCGCACCGATTTTGCGCCAGCCCCGGCCCCGATTGGCCCGCTTGGGCTCGAGCAGGGTGCCGAACCGGCCGGCCACCGAGATGATCGCGGACCCCATCGTCAACGAGGTGATGACGACGATGGCCATGCCGATACCCAGCGGGATGCCCAGCGACCGGAAGTAGGGCAACCGGGTGAAGTGCAGGCACAGGGTGGCGCCGGCGATCGTCATACCCGAGCCGAGCACCACATGCGCGGTGCTGCGAAACATGGTGTAATACGCGCGTTCCCGGTCCTGGCCGGCGGTGCGCGCCTCCTGGTATCTGCCGATCAGGAAGATCGCATAGTCGGTGGCCGCCGCGATGGCCAGGGTCACCAGCAGACTGGTGGCGAACGGCGACAGGCCGATCAGCCCGTGATAGCCCAGGAACGCCACGATGCCGCGGGCCGACATCAGCCCGGTCACCACCATCGTCAGCGCCAGCAGGACGGTGGAGATCGACCGGTACACCAACAGCAACATGGTGATGATCACGGCGAAGGTCAGGCCCTCGATCATGTGCATGCTGCTGGTGCCGGCCTTGTCCTGATCGGCCGTCAGCGCGGCGCCGCCGGTCACGTAGGCGGTGACCCCCGGTGGCGCGGTGACACTGTCGACGGCTTCCTGGACGGCCTTGACCGACTCGTTGGCCAGCGCCTCGCCCTGGTTGCCTGCGGTGAAGATCTGCACGTAGGCGCACTTGCCGTCCGGGCTCTCGGCGCCGGCGGCGGTGAGACGATCGCCCCAGAAGTCCTGGATGTGCTCGATGTGGGTGGTGTCGGTCTTGAGTTTGGCGATGATGGCGTCGTAGTAGCGGTGGGCGTCGGCACCCAGCGGCCCGTCGCCCTCGAGCACCAGCATGACCGAGCTGTTGGAGCTGAACTCCTCGAACAGCTGGCCCTGGCGTTTGACCGCGATCATCGACGGCGCCTCGTCCGGCGTCATCTGAACCGCGGCCGTCTCGGCGACCTTTTCCAGCTGCGGGACGGTCAGGTTCGCCACCACGATGATCGCGATCCAGCCCAGGATGATCGGGATGGCCAGCCGCCGAATCCATTTGGCGATCCGGCCGGGTTCGTCGCCGCTGTTCGTCGGGACACTGCTCATGCGGATTTCACCAGACAAAAGGTCAGGGCGCTGACGCCGGTGGCGGTTCGTTCATCTTTGAGTTCGTCGTCGATGCTGATGCGGCAGCCCAGCATGGAGCCCTTGCCCTGCGCGTAGAGGTTGGGCGACACCGCCGACAGCGTGGTGGTCAGGGTCACCGACCAGGGCAGCGCCGCGTCGTCGACGCGCTGCGGCCGGCTTTCCAGGTCGAGATAGCTGATGTCGGCGGTCGCGCCGGGTTCACCGAAGACCTCGTAGGTGACGACCTTGGGATCATAGGGCTGGGTGTCGTCGACCTTGGTGCTGATGAGATTGGAATTCTCCCCGCCGAAGTAGGTGCGGATACGCAACACCGTCAGCGTCCCGAGCACCACCACCACGACGATGAGCAACGGCATCCAGGCCTGCTTCAGCAGCCGCACCGGGTACCCCCTCCACCGATCGTCTCCGGTTGAATATGACCGAAAGCGAAGTTATACGATCAATAAAGTTGAATCAAGTGATTCGTCAGTTAATCTTGGCGGCGTGGCTCACACCAGTGGGCTGTTCACCCGGACGGAGCAGGAGGCATCCGGTGACGACGAAGTCGGCGGTAACGCGCGGGTTCGCCCGTGATCGCGTGCTGGAGGCGGCCCGGGCACTGTTCGCCGAGCACGGGGTCAGCGGCACAACGCTGCAGATGATCGCCGACCGGCTGGGCGTCAACACCTCGGCGGTGTACTACCAGTTCCGCGCCAAAGCCGACATCGTGATCGCCGTGTTCCGCCCGGTGTTCGAGGACATCGCCCGGGTGGTCAAGATCGTGACCGCCATCCCGTCCCTGGAGGTCCGGCGGGAGGCCACCGTCAGCGGCATGATCGAACTGGCCGTGCGACACCGCCGGACCACCGTCCTGGTGCACACCGATCCTGCGGTCGCAGACATGGTGGAGGCCATCGGGGAGTTCCGGGACGCCTTCGGCAGCCTGCAGGAGATTCTTGCCGGGCCGCAACCCGATCACGCATCGCGGATCACGGTCGCGGTGCTGGTGCCCGGGATCTTCGGTGCCGCAGCCGATCCCGCGGTGGCCGACATCCCCGATGAGGAGCTGCACCGGATGCTGCTGGACTGCTCGCGGCGGCTGTTCGCCGCCTGATGTCACCGCCTGACTAAGGCTCCAACACCTCGGTCCCGACGTAGGGCACCAGCGCCTGCGGCACCCGCACGCTGCCGTCGGGCTGCTGGTGGTTCTCCAGGATCGCCACCAGCCAGCGGGTGGTGGCCAGCGTGCCGTTCAGTGTCGCCGCGATCTGCGGCTTGCCGTTCTCGTCGCGATAGCGGGTGGCCAGCCGGCGCGCCTGGAAGGTAGTGCAGTTCGACGTCGACGTCAGCTCCCGGTAGGCCTGCTGCGAGGGCACCCAGGCCTCGCAGTCGAACTTGCGGGCGGCCGAGGAGCCCAGATCCCCCGCGGCGACGTCGATCACCCGGTAGGGCACCTCGATGCGGGCCAGCATCTCGCGCTGCCAGCCGAGCAGCCGCTGGTGCTCGGCCTCGGCCTCGGCGGGCCGGCAGTAGACGAAGCCCTCCACCTTGTCGAACTGGTGCACCCGGATGATGCCCCGGGTGTCCTTGCCGTAACTGCCGGCCTCGCGCCGGAAACACGACGACCATCCGGCGTAGCGCAGCGGCCCGCTCGACAGGTCCAGGATCTCGTCGGAGTGGTAGCCGGCCAGCGGCACCTCGGAGGTCCCCACCAGGTAGAGATCGTCGGCCTCGAGCCGATACACCTCGTCGGCGTGCGCCCCCAGAAACCCGGTGCCGGACATGATCTCCGGACGCACCAGCGACGGGGTGATCATCGGCGTGAAACCGTTGTCGACCGCCGCCCGGATCGCCAACTGCAGAAGTCCCAGCTGCAGCAGCGCGCCGCGGCCGGTCAGGAAGTAGAACCGCGACCCCGACACCTTGGCGCCGCGGCCCATGTCGATCAGCCCCAGCGCCTCGCCGAGCTCCAGGTGGTCACGCGGGTTGTCGATCGCCGGCTGTTCTCCGACCACGTCGAGCACCGCGAAGTCGTCGACCCCACCGGCCGGCACGCCGTCGATGACGACGTTGGCGATCGCCATGTGCGCGCCGGCCATGGCCGCCTCGGCGTCGCTCTGGGCGACCTCGGCGGCCTTGACCTGCTCGGCCAGTTCCTTGGCCCGCGCCAGCAGGGCGGGGCGGTCCTCCGGAGAGGCCGCGCCGACCGACCGGCTGGCCGCCTTCTGTTCGGCGCGCAGGCTGTCGGCGGTGGCGATCGCGGAGCGCCGCGCGGTGTCGGCGGCCAGCAGGGCGTCCACCAGGGCGGGGTCCTCACCGCGACCCACCTGGGAGCGGCGGATGCGGTCGGGGTCTTCGCGCAGCAGGTTCAGGTCGATCACGGCGCAACCCTACAACCTGGACCACCCCCGGTCGGAGGCATCACTTTCGCATCAATTGCCACGCTTCGTCTGTCACCCACAGATGCCGTCCTGTCAGAATGGACGCGATGTCGAGGATCTCCTGGCTGCGGACCCTGCAGGCGGCCGCCACCCGTCGCACCCTGCTGCTGACCGCGCTGGGCGCCCTGCTGATCGCCGGGCTGGTCACCGTGGTTCCGGTCGTCGGCGACGGCCCAGGCGGGCTGCTCGGGCATCTGACGTCCGCACCGACCGCCGGGCCGGGCACCGGGCCGGGGCCGGGGCTGGGGATCGGGATCGGCAAGGGCAACGAGGCCGTCGACCGTGCCGCGGCCGGTGACTGTCTGAACTGGCCCGATGACGACCTGGACGCGGCGACCGTGGTCGGCTGCGACGTCGAGCACAAGTTCGAGGTGGCCGGTCCGGTGGACATGAAGATGTTCCCGGGCGCGGAGTACGGGCCGGACGCGCCGCCGCCGTCGACCGCCCGCATCGAGCAGATCACCCAGGAGCAGTGCGAGTCGGCGGTGCGGCGCTACCTCGGCCCCAAGTTCGATCCGCACAGCAAGTTCGTCGCCAGCATGTTGTGGGCCGGTGAGCGGGCGTGGCGCCAGCACGGCGAGCGACGCATGCTGTGCGGGCTGCAACTGCCCGGCGTCGGCGGCCACCAGCTCGCCTTCACCGGCAAGGTCGCAGACATCGACCAGTCCAAGGTCTGGCCGCCGGGCACCTGCCTGGGTATCGACCCGGCGACCAATCAGCCCAACGACATTCCGGTCGACTGCGCGGCGCCGCACACCAAGGAGGTCAGCGGCACGGTCAACCTGGCCGAACGCTTCCCCGACGCGCTGCCGCCCGAGCCCGAGCAGGACGCCTTCATCAAGGAGACGTGCACCCGGCTCACCGACGAGTACCTGGCCCCGGTGCAGCTGCGCGACACGACGCTGACCCTTACCTATGCCACCATCTCGCTGCCGAGCTGGTCGGCCGGCAGCCGCGAGGTGGCCTGCAGCCTGGGCGCCACGCTGGGCAACGGCGGCTGGGCGGCGTTGATCAACAGTGCCCGCGGTCCACTGCTGATCAACGGCCAGCCCCCGGTCCCACCGCCGTCGATCCCCGCCGAGCGGCTCAGCCAACTGCCCGCGGGTAGCCAGCCACGGTGAGCGTGCAGATGGATCCGGGCCGGTTCGACGAACTCGTCGGCGATGCCCTGGACCTGATCCCGGCCGAGCTGACCGCCGCCATCGACAACGTCGTCGTCCTGGTCCAGGACCGCAACGACGAGGAGCCCGATCTGCTCGGCCTCTACGAAGGTGTGGCGCTGACCGAACGCGACTCGAACTATGCCGGATCGCTGCCCGACACCATCACGATCTACCGGGACGCGCTGCTGGCGATGTGCGACTCCGAGGACGAAGTCGTCGACGAGGTCAGGATCACCGTGATCCACGAGGTCGCCCACCACTTCGGGATCGACGACGACCGGCTGCACGAGCTGGGCTGGGCCTGAGTTCTGTAGCTACCTGGCGGCGGGGCCAAGCAGTTCATAACCTTCCGCCGCGGCGCGCCGGACCGATGTCGTCGGCCGGCAGTGCTAGGAACGAGCCATGGATGATCACTGCCGAGCCTGCCGGGCGGGGCTTGAGCACTGCCACGGCACGCTGATCCACCATGTACTTCAGCCGGCCGAGTGCACCGAGGACGGTTGCGCGGGTGAGGTGCTGGCGCATGCGTTCGCCGTGGACTGCGAGGCGGTCGGCTGCCGCTGCGCGCAGGTGTACGCGCTGGCAATCTGAACGCGCTCAGCCCATCGGATCGGTGTCGGACCGCAAGGCGTCGCCGACCGGGTCCGGGTGCGGTTCGGGATAGAACGGCGGCGTCAGCGAGCCCCATTGCACACAACTCCACCGGCCGTCGGTGATCGGGGCCAGCACCACGGCGGTGGCGTTCTCCAGGTGGTTGTCCAGCGCGAATCCGCCGTCCACCCCGGCCAGCGTCACCGCCGCCAGTCGGATCGCCGCGCCGTGGCTGACCACGACGACGTCGCCGGTCCAGTCGTCGTCATCGAGGTAGCGCAGCCGCAGGTCGGCGACGGCCGGTAGGTAGCGGTCCAGCACCTGCTCGGCCGACTCCCCACCGGGCAGCGCTACTCCGGGCTCACCGGTGAGCCAGCGCTCGTAGATCGTGTTGAACTCGGCGATCGCCTCGTCGTCGTTGCGGTTCTCCAGCGCGCCGGCCTGCACCTCGTGGATGCCGTCGAGGGCGCGAGCGGTGACGCCAAGCCGGCCGCTGATCTCGGCGGCGGTCTGAACCGCGCGGGTGGCCACCGAATGAGCGACCAGCACCTGCCGCGCGAACCCGGTGTCGAACCCCCGCGCCTGATCGCGACCCAGCGGGGTCAGTTCCGAACCGGGCGGGCGGGTGTCGAGCCGACGGTCGACGTTGGCGAAGGACTGGCCGTGGCGCACCAGAACCAGGCGCCCGCTCACCTCGCCGCCCCGACGGGCCAGGAACCCAGATAGCGCACGTCTGCGCAGCTGCCCCGCAGTGCAGCAAGCGCGGCGCCCACGGCGGTGTCGTCGATGTGCCCCACGCAATCCAGGAAGAACAGATAGGTACCCAGCTCGATGCGAGTCGGGCGAGACTCGATGCGCGTCAGATCGATTCCGCGACTGCCGAATTCGATCAGTGCGGCGGCCAGGGCCCCGGGCGCGTTGTCGAGTCGCAGCACCACCGAGGTCCGGTCGTTGCCGGTTCGAGCCGGCGGCGGCGCGGGCGTACCGACCAACACGAAGCGGGTGCGCGCGTTGGGTTCGTCGATGACACCGTCGGCCAGACGCGCCAGGCCCCGCTGCTGGGCGGCCAGCGCGGTACTCACCGCGGCATCGCTGACACCGTCGCTGACCTGTTGCGCGGCAGCGGCATTGGAGTTCGACGGCACGATCTGGGCACCGGGCAGATGCTCGGCCAGCCAGCGTCGCACCTGGGCTCCGGCCACCGGATGCGCTGCGACGGTGCGGATGTCGGCCGCGGACCGACCGGCCGCGACGACGATGGAGAACTCCACATCCAGGGTGGTCTCGGCGAACACCTGCAACGGCGACCCGGCCGCGAGCCCGTCCAGGGTGGGTGTCACCCCACCCTCGATCGAGTTCTCGATCGGCACGCAGGCGTATTCGCACGTTCCGGCGCGCACCGCGTCGAGGGCGGCCGGGGTGCTCTCGGCCGGCACCGGTCGATGCGCGGCTCCGGGAACCAGCCCGGCGCCGGTCAGGGCGAGCAACGCGGCTTCGGTGAAGGTTCCCGCCGGGCCGAGATAGCTGATGCGGGTCACCGGTCAACCTTATCGGCCGCCGGCGTGGAATCCGCGGAACGCTTGCGCCGGACGCCATCACTTATTAAGTTAGGCTTACCTCACTTAGCGAAGGGTTGATCGATGCCAACCAGCACCGCACAGACCGTCCCGACATCCGCGGAGCGCATTCGCAGCGCCTGCTTCCGCGGGCAGGCATTACTGGCCATCGCCGACTCGGCCGAGGCAGCCAGAGCCGAACCGGTCACCGCGCCGGTATGCCACCTGCTGGCGGACGGCTCGGTGGTTATCGCGGTCCCGGCCCGCGACCCGGTGGCCGAGGCGGCCGTTGCGGGGGTGCCCGCGATGCTGGAACTCACCGACCATGCCCCGCTGCGGCTGCGGGAACGAGTGCGGGCACTGGTGTGGATCCGCGGACAGCTGCAGTCGGTACCTGCGCCCGAGATCACCCCACTGCTGGACCAGATTGCCGAAGTGGATCCCAATCCTGCTCTGCTGCAGGTGATATCACCACGGAATCCGGCGCAACCCGACAACGCCGACGGCTCCTACACGCTGCTTCGGCTGACCCCGGAGTCGGCGGTGCTGGCCGATACCACCGGCGCCGAGTCGGTCGCCGTGGACGAGTTGCTGTCAGCGCGGCCCGATCCGTTCTGCGCGATCGAGGCGCACTGGCTGCAACATCTGGACTCAGCGCACCCCGAGCTGATCGCGCGGCTGGCGGGCGCCACGCTGCCGCCTCGGCTGCGGCGCGGGCAGGTCCGCCCACTGGCCGTCGACCAGTACGGCATGTGGTTGCGGGTCGAGCAGACCGAAGCCGACCACGACGTCCGGCTGAGTTTCCCGCGGCCGGTCGCCGACGTGCTGAGCCTGAACCGGGCGGTGCGCGCACTGCTGGGCTGCCCGTTCCTCAACGGACTGCAGGCCCGCCCCCGGTAGCGGTTACCGTGTCGAGGTGACCGAGCCGGCCGGCCTGCGCCTGGAGATCCTCGTGGTGCTGGCGGTGACCTACGGGCTCAGCGCCCTGACCGCCGTACTGGAGCTGGCCGACGCGGTGCTGCGCGATCTGGCCACCCAACGAATACCGCTGAACCCGCGCCGTTCCCACTTCGACGTCATCGATCTGGGCCTCAACGCCGCGTGGGCCATCCAGCTGATCGCGTGGGGCGGGTTGGCACTGTATCTGTTGTGGCGCAGCGGATTACGCCCGGACGGCATCGGGCTGACCCGCCTGCCCCGACGCCCCGATCTGGCCGGTGGGCTGGGGCTGGCCGCGCTGATCGGCCTGCCCGGGCTGGGCTTGTATCTGCTGGCGCGCGCGGTGGGCCTCAACGCCGACGTCGTCCCCGCGGCGATCAACGACACCTGGTGGCGCGCCCCCATGCTGATCGTGATCGCGTTCGCCAACGGTTTCGCCGAGGAGACGATCGTCGTCGGCTACCTGCTGACCCGGCTGGCGCAGTTGGGGGTCTCACGACGGGTCGCGCTGGCGTGCTCAGCACTGCTGCGCGGTTCCTACCATCTCTATCAGGGCTTCGGCGCCGGCCTGGGCAACATCGCGATGGGCCTGGTGTTCGGCTACGCCTGGCAGCGCAACGGCAGGCTGTGGCCGTTGATCCTCGCCCACGGCATCATCGACACGGTCGCGTTCGTCGGCTACGCGGTGTTCGCCGACAGGCTCGGCTGGCTGCGCTGACCGCAATTCCAGCCAGGTCAAGCCGAGACCAGTGCGTCCGTTCTCACGAAGCGATCGATGGACTCGTCTGAGTCGTTCATCTCCACACTGATAGTCATGTAGTCACCGCGAACACGAAGGACCGTGCCCTCGATAACGCGTGGTCCAAACTGGACGCGCACACGGTCTCCGGGGCGCGGCTGGCGTCGTTGGCTCACAGCCCTCTCCCCTCCTTCACCACGGCTTAGCTCCTGTCAAGTCCGACAAGTATGCACTCACAACCCTATCCATCGCCTCAGAAGCGCCGTTGAGCGAGCTACGCCATCGACGGAAGGTCGCCAGGGTCAGTCCGTGGTCCCGGTGGGAGCTTGTCAGCTTTTCCGTGTCGCTGTGCGCGATGCCATTTCTGGCATCGCTCAGAGCCTTGAGGGTCTTCTCCCGTTTTGGAGCTTTCTTGGGATAGCGCTGTTTCAATTCGTCACCAAGGTGAATGCCCAGGGTGGCGAAGTCCGTAACCAGAGCACTGAAATCGGCATTTCCCTTATCCAGGCGACGGTCCTTGTCTGGTCTTCTGTTGGGCGAGATGGTGCGTTCCCTGACCAGTGCGTCCAGAACAACCGGGACGATTCTGCCGTTGCCAGGGACGGTCTGGAGGCTGTTGACGATGTGGATTGCCGCATCCTCGTGTAGGTCGCGGCAGAATCCCTGGAATTCGGCAGCCAGTGCCACAAAGAGGGCGCGATTCAAATGCTTGGTGTCGTATTTGCGCCCACGCTTGCGTCCGGTGATCTTGCCGTGGATGGCGTCCAGGCTGTCGAGCGCCTGGGCGCGCTCGAACTGCCATCTCTCCAGCGCGTCGGACACGGAAAAACCGTAGCTGCGGCCACCGACATCGCAGAGCTTGACGCGCGCTGCTAGCCGCCCCCGACCGGCGTCACGGTGACGGTGATGGTGGTGTACATCGGGGTGTAGACCCAGGCCTGCACCAGCCCGGTCAGGTCCGGAGCGAACAGGCTCGGGGACGCCGGCGCCCCGCCGGCCAGCACGCCGTCCCAGGTCGCCGGATCGAAGAACGCCTCCCAGGACGCGACCTCAAGGCCGTCGGCGGATGCGGTCGGCGCCGTGGTCAGCGGGATCAGCCCGAACGCCAGACACGCGCCCACCGCCGTGCACACCTTGCGTGAAGTCATCTGGAGGTAGACCTCTTTCCGCAATCCGTGGACGGGCAATGCGTAGATTGGCGAGGTGAACGGCGACATCGGGCCCGGTGGGCCCCCGAGGCGGTGGGATCCGGGGGATCGGGGCCAGCAGCCGCCGCGGGAACCGCCGCCGATGCTGCATCGCCCCCACCCGTCGGCCCCGCGGTACCGGCCACCGCCACCGCCACCGCCGTACCGGCCGCCACCGCCGCGGTACCAGCCGCCGCCCGCCCCCGCGAGGCCGGTGGCCGTCTATCGGCAGCCCCCGCCACCGCGCCGCCGGCGTTCCTGGCCGCGCCGCCTCGCAGTAGGCGTACTGCTGGTGACGCTGCTGGGCGCGGCCGGCCTGCTCGGCACGACTGTCTGGCTCGACACCGCCGTGCAACGGGCTGTGGTGTTCGCCGGTTACCCCGACCGTCCACCGGCCGAGCGCGGGACGACGTGGCTGCTGGTGGGATCCGACAGTCGCGCCGGCCTGACCGCCGCCCAGGAGCGTGCGCTGAGCACCGGCGAGGACGGCGGCAACAGCCGCACCGACACCCTGCTGCTGGTGCACCTGCCCGAGCTGGGTTCGCCCGCGCCGGCGACCGTGGTGTCCCTCCCGCGGGACTCCTATGTGTCCATCCCCGGCTACGGCGAGGACAAGATCAACGCCGCGTTCGTCCGCGGCGGGGCACCGCTGCTGACCCGGACCGTGGAGCAGGCCACCGGCCTGCGGCTGGACCACTACGCCGAGGTGGGCTTCGACGGGTTCGCCGCGCTGGTGGACGCGCTCGGCGGGGTGCGGCTGTGCCCCGACGATCCGATCGACGACCCGCTGGCGGGAGTGAACCTGCCGGCGGGGTGCCAGAAGCTGGCCGGACCGGCGGCCCTGGGCTATGTGCGCAGCCGGGCCACCCCGCGGGCCGACCTGGACCGGATGGACCACCAGCGACTGTTCCTGGCCGCGCTACTGGATCGCATCACCAGCCCGCAGGTCTGGCTCAACCCGCTGCGCTGGTACACCGTGCCGCGCGCCGCCGCACACGCGGTGACGGTGGACGCCTCCACGCGAGTCTGGGACCTGGCCGCGCTGGGCTGGGGCCTGGGCGGGCACACCGCGACGCTGACG
The DNA here is from genome assembly GCF_020172665.1 of [Mycobacterium] zoologicum. GTDB lineage: Bacteria > Actinomycetota > Actinomycetes > Mycobacteriales > Mycobacteriaceae > Mycobacterium > Mycobacterium zoologicum. The sequence continues at coordinate 4,294,432 of NZ_CP083985.1, forward strand.
GTCCCGATCGGCGAGTTCGCCGACACCGACGTCGGGGAGGCGGTGATCTGGGATCACGAGGCGGCCGCAGCCCTATTCGACGCATTGCGCCGCGACCAGCCGCCCCCGACAGGAACCGACTCGCACGCCAATTGAATTCCGACTAATTCACGCGAAAACCCTTTAAGCCTATCCTATCTTTACTTAGGCAACGCTGCCCTGAGTAAGCCTCGCCTTGGATGCACACCCGGTCTGACCAGGGGTAGTGTCGTGACCATGAGCGAGAACGACAACCACACTTCGAAATTCCACGCACTGCTTCAAGAGCAGATCTACCACGAATTCACCGCGGCGCAACAATACGTCGCGGTAGCCGTTTATTTCGACGGCAGTGATTTACCACAATTGGCGAAGTTCTTTTACGGCCAGGCCGTCGAGGAACGCAGCCACGCGATGATGATGGTGCAGTACCTGCTCGACCGCGACGTCGCCGTCGAGATCCCCGGCACCGACGCCGTCCGCAACCGCTTCGACGCCCCGCGCGACGCGCTGGTGTTGATGCTCGACCAGGAGAACACCGTCACCGACCAGGTCAGCCGGCTGGCCGGTGCCGCCCGAGACGAAGGCGACTACCTGGGCGAACAGTTCATGGGCTGGTTCCTGCGCGAGCAGGTCGAGGAGGTGTCCATGATGACCCGCCTGCTGCGGGTCGCCGACCGCGCCGGCCACAACATGTTCGAGCTGGAGAACTTCATCGCCCGCGAGGTCGGCACCCCGTCGCCGGAGGCCGGCGCGCCCCGGATCGCCGGCGGGTAACCGGCCACCCGAATCAGCCCGCCCGCAACCTCGCCTTGGTTCGGGCGGGCTGATTCGTCGCGATCCAGGCGACGCCGACGTCCCGGCAGAAGTCGACGTCCTCCGCCCGATCGACGGTCCAGCAGTACAGCGCCCGACCGCGGGCGGCGGCGTGGTCCACCAGCTCCGGATGCTCCCGCAGTGTCTCGATCGACGGGCCTATCGCGGTTGCCCCGACCGTGGTCGCCGCGCTGCCGCCGAGGTACTGGGCCGCCGAGCCGAGCAGCACCGTCGGCATCAGTGGCGCGGCCCGGCGGATCCGCCATACCGCGGCCGCCGAGAACGACATCACCACCGCGCGTGACCGGCTCGCCGAGGCCGGTGCGGCGATCCCGTACCGCGCCAGCAGGGCCAAAACCTTGCGCTCGACCTGCGCGCCGTAGCGCACCGGATGCTTGGTCTCGATGAAGATCTTCACCGGCCGGTGCCAGTCCAGCACCAGTTCCACCAGCGCATCGAGCGTGAGAAGTCCGGTTTTCCCGTTCTTCTCCGGGCTGGTGGATCCGGCCTGCCCGCCCGGGTGCCAGCCGCCGTAGTCCAGGGTCTGCAGCTGAGACAGCGTCATCTCACTGACCACCCCGACGCCGCTGGACGTCCGGTCCACCCGCCGATCGTGCACACAGACCAGGTGCCCGTCGCTGGTCAGCCGCACATCGCACTCGACGCCGTCGGCCCCCTCCGACAGGGCCAGGTCGTAGGCGGCCAGGGTGTGTTCCGGGCGGTCAGCTGAGGCGCCACGATGCGCGACGACGAACGGGTGTTCTGTCACCACATCGCCGGGCGCCATGGACTTATGCTGCCGGTCCCCGCCCGTCGGACTCAAGAACCGCGACCGCTGGCGCGCCGGTTCCCGTCCCCGAAGGCCGCCCGGCCGGCACCGAAGGCCGCCCGGCCGGCACCTGGGCCCGGTCGTCGGCGACCACCCAGTGGTGGGTGGGCCGGCCCATCGACCGCTGCTCGAAGCCCTCGACCACCCGCGCCGCGGTCAGCACCGCGACCAGGCCCAGCAGATAGGCGACGATCGTCGCCACCACGTTGTTGGCGATGCCCTGAGCGTCGTCGGTCCAACTGGTGGCGGTGGCGAACACCGCGACGGCAGTACTGGCCGCCCACACCAGCCACCACACCACGATGGGCTTGCGCAGCGCGGCCAGACGCTTCTCGCGTCCGGCCAACTCGAGGACGTAGACCGGCGCCCAGGCCACGTTGACCAGCGGCACCAGGCACCCGGCGCGCAACGCCCAGTCCGGACGCGACTCGGGCAGGTTCAACTTGGCGAACGCCGCGGCTCGGCGCGCCCGCAGCCAACGGGTCAGCACCACCGCGCACCAGATCACCGCGGCGATGGCAGCCAGGCCGGCCAGCCGCCCCAGCCACACCGCGGCGCCGGCGACCAGCGGATGCAGCAGCCGGGTGCGATTGATGATCATCAGCAGATAGATCAAGGTGTGCACCACCGCGGCGATGCCCAGCGCTGCGATCGCCGCGCCGATGGCCTTCTCCAAAAGCTGCGGCGACGGCGCCGCACTCTCCGAAGTCTTGCGCTGCGCCACAGTAGGATTCGGCGCACCCATCAGAGTCCAGCGCGGCATCACCGCATACCGCGGGGTGGGCCCGAGCGGGCGCCGCGGGCGATCCTGCGGAGGCTGCGGGCCGGGGCGCACCGCGATCCAGCGATAGGCCGTGCGGGGCCGCACACCCCCGGGAGCAGCAGACGGCCCGGGGGACGGCCGCGACAGCTGGGCTTCCTGGGCGGGCGTCAACGGCGCCCACAGCGCACCGTTGCAGTTGGGGCACCACTCCCGCCGCTGGTCACGCACGTTCCAGCGCATACCGCAGCGGGAGCACACCTGAATCACGGCACCAGCGTAGCGAGACGCCGGCGAATGGGGCGCGAGACACATCTCCCGGCCCGCCAAGGACCCCGGTCAGCAACCACCGGGCTATCCACAGTTTCCACAGGTTTATCCACACACGACGCGGTCGATGATCCGGTCGGTGAAGTGCCCTTTTGCGCGCAGGTTCATACACCCGCTGTGGATGACGCGCCGTCAACGACACGCGTCGACTAACAGCCCCGGGCGAAATCGCTTGATCCGCTAAGCAGCTGCATCACCGCAGGCCAACCGGGTATTACTGATCGAGTTTTTCCACTCGCACGCCCAGGCGCTATGATCGTCGTCACAGATCGGTTGTGATGCGCCTCACGGGGGTGGGCGCACGGTGAGTTTGGGGGCACGCGAGATGGTCGGGACGGCGCAATGACGGCACACCCGGGATCGGCGACTTTTAAGCGCGGCTACCTGCTGGCATCGCTGCGTGCCGGCTTGGTCGCCCTGATACTGCTGACCATCCTGCTCGCGCTCGTCCTGACCTGATCACTGCCGTCCCGTCATCGCCGCACGCCGGCAGGCCCTCCTTGCGGTACTCCCTGCGGTGGAGCAATGTGGATCGAGGTGCCTCCACCACCGCGCGCGCGCCGAAGGTGGGGTGCCGTAAGCGCGTCAACGCAAGTCGACAATGATCAACGGTGATCGACACCGGATCAGGACTGATCGAAGGAAGGAACCCCGTGGCCGACTACACCTTGCCCGACTTGGACTGGGATTACGGAGCCCTTGAGCCGCACATCTCGGGCCAGATCAACGAAATTCACCACAGCAAGCACCACGCCGCCTACGTCGCCGGCGTCAACGGCGCCGTGGCCAAACTCGAAGAGGCGCGGGCCAACGACGACCACGCCGCGATCTTCCTCAACGAGAAGAATCTGGCGTTCCACCTCGGTGGACACGTCAACCACTCGATCTGGTGGAAGAACCTGTCCCCCAACGGCGGTGACAAGCCCACCGGCGAGCTGGCCGCAGCCATCGACGACGCGTTCGGGTCATTCGACAAGTTCCGCGCCCAGTTCACCGCGGCAGCCAACGGCCTGCAGGGCTCGGGCTGGGCGGTGCTCGGCTACGACACCCTGGGCGGCAAGCTGTTGACCTTCCAGCTGTATGACCAGCAGGCCAACGTGCCGCTGGGCATCATCCCGCTGCTGCAGGTCGACATGTGGGAGCACGCGTTCTACCTGCAGTACAAGAACGTCAAGGCGGACTACGTCAAGGCGTTCTGGAACGTCGTCAACTGGGCAGACGTGCAGTCGCGGTTCGCTGCGGCCACCTCGAAGACCTCCGGGCTGATCTTCTAGGCCCGCAGTCACACCGGAGCGGGGCGCGGCGCCATGGGCGCGGCGCCCCGCTTCGGTGTTGTACGGCGGGTTTTCCTCACCGATTCGTTACCCGGCGCGTCGTCGTGTCTGCTTGCACCCGTGCGCCGGTTGCGCGCATGCTGCTCGGCAACCCACCCACCGAAGGAGGGTTCTCGATGGAGACAACGGGGTCCGGCCGGGCGATCGAGGTCGCCCCCTTCCATTCCCACGGCGAATTGCGCGGATTCGTCGTATTCGGCCGCTGGCCGGATTCCACCAAGGAATGGGCGCAACTACTCGGCATCGCGGTCCGGGTCGCGTCTACGCCCGGATTGCTCTCCACCACAACGGTATTCGGCACTCGCGAGGAACTTCCCGACAATCCGGGCCCGGGAACCGTGGGCCTGCTGATGGCCGAGGGCACCATCTCCGGCCGCACTCCGATCGCGCCGGGACACTTCGCGGCTCACCAACCGTCGGCGCTGCTGATCCTGCATCCGCCGTCGGAGACCATTCCCTCACTGCCGGAGTGCCGGGGCGCGGCCTCGGGATGTGTTCTGCTGCCCGGCCTGCCCTATCTGGGCCTGGAACACCGGGCGGCCTGGGTGGAAGCCGAATCCGATGGCACCATCACCTCGATGGTGAGCCGGGTCGGTGTCGACCCGGTGAGCCACCCCGACACCGCTGTCCTGGCCATGCTCCTTGCCGCATAAGGAGATTCGGATCATTCGATTCGGGCTCCCGAAAACCCCTGCAGCGGTGGCGCCCCGGGCTGGCAGTCACTAACCTCGGCAGCTGTCGAAAGGTCGCCCCGCATGCTTGCCGCCGTGCTGATCAGCCTCGGAGTGGTCTTCCTCGCCGAACTGGGCGACAAGTCGCAGCTGATCACGATGTCCTACGCACTGCGGCACCGGTGGTGGATGGTGCTGACCGGGGTGGGGATCGCCGCGTTCGCCGTCCACGGCATCTCGGTGACGATCGGCCACTTCCTGGGGCTGACCCTGCCGGCGCGCCCCATCGCCGCAGTCGCCGGTGTCGCCTTCCTCGGCTTTGGGGCGTGGACATGGCGCGAGGGCAACAACGTCGACGACGCCGACGCACCCGTCCGCGAGCCGCGGTTCGCGCTGCTGGCGGTGGTCTCCTCGGTGCTTCTCGCCGAGCTCGGCGACAAGACGATGCTGGCGACCGTCGCGCTGGCCAGCGACCACAACTGGTTGGGTGTGTGGCTCGGCGCAACGCTCGGCATGGTGCTGGCCGACGCAGTGGCCATCGCGGTCGGCGTGCTGTTGCACCGTCGGCTGCCCGAACACCTGCTGCACCGGTTGGCAGCGGTACTTTTCGGCGCCTTCGGCATCTGGATGCTGCTCGACGAGGCGCTCGGGCAGCGTCCGGCAGCCATCGCCTCCGTCGGCGCACTGCTGGCGCTGACGGCCGGCGCGGGTCTTCGCCAGGCCCGCCAAGCTGTCCGGTAGCAAATTCCGTCAGACACGCATACGGCGGTGCGAACTTCACTTCGCCGGAGAGCCGTCCAGAGCCGAGGACTGATTGGTCAGGATCGGCACGGAGTTCGGGCTACCGTCGGCGAACGAATTGTGCTTGGTACAGCCCAAAACAGAGGTCGAATCAACCACCGCGCCTGATGCGCGAACGCGGCGACCGAGCGCCCTGAATCAAGATCGAATTCACCGAGGAATCGCCCTTGGTTGTGTCAGTATCTATCGCTACGATGAATCAGCAAATATTCTCCACGTGACGGCGTACCCCCCGCCGACCGTGTATCGACCGCCTGCCGACCCCTGGAGGTCCTATCGATGAGCGCGACTTTCGCTGTCCGCTTGAACCGTCTCTTCGAAACCGTCTATCCGCCCGGACGCGGTCCACACACCTCCGCGGAGGTGATCGCGGCGCTCAAAGCCGAGGGCATCACCATGTCTGCCCCCTACCTGTCGCAACTGCGCTCGGGCAACCGGACCAACCCGTCGATGGCCACCATGGCCGCGCTCGCCAATTTCTTCCGGATCAAGCTCGCGTTCTTCACCGACGACGCCTACTACGCCAAGCTGGACTCGGAGTTGACCTGGCTGGACGGTGTCCGTGAGGCCGGCGTCCGGCGCATCGCGACCAACGTCATCGGGTTGTCGAGCGAATCTCAGAAGGACGTGTTGGAGCGCATCAACGAGCTGCGCCGCAAGGAGCACCTCAGCGCCTGAGGTGCCGACACCGCCATTAGGGTTGGCGGGATCGGTTCGCAAGTGAGACACCGGGAGGCGGCCGCCGTGGGCCTGTTCAGAAAACGCAAGAGCCGCGCGACCCGTCGTGCTGAGGCGCGTGCCCTCAAGACCCGGGCCAAGATGGAGGCACGGCTGGCCGCCAAGGGCGAGGCCAAGCGCTTCAAGGCCACTCAGCGCGCCGACGCTCGAGCCCTCAAGGCGCAGCTCAAAGCGGGGCGGGATCGCGACCGAACCACGCTCAAGGCGGCCGAGAGCCAGCTCAAGGCGGCCCGCGACGGCAGGCTGCTGTCGCCGGCCCGCATCCGCCGCACCCTGGCGGTGTCGCGGATGCTCGCCCCCATCGTGGTGCCGGTGGCCTACCGCGGTGCCATGGCGGTGCGCGGCCTGATCGACCAACAGCGGGCCGCCCAGCTCGGCGTTCCGCTGGCCCGCATGGGCGAGTTCTCCGGGAGCGGCAAGAACGAGGCCCGGCTCTCGGCGCGGATCGTCGGAGCGGAGCGGACGCTGCGCGAGGTGGCCGTCCGAAGGCCCAAGGACGCCGAGACCAAGCAGTTCGTCTCAGCGGTCACCGACCGGTTGAGCGACCTGGCCACCGCCGTAACAGCCATCGAAACCATGCCCGGTGATCGCCGCCGAGCCGGATTCGCCTCGATCAGCCAGCAGCTCGACGGCATAGACGCCGATCTGATGGCCCGACTCGGGCTGCCGTCATGAGCGCCCCGACCCGGGCCGCCGCCGTAGCCGCCGCGATCGCCGCCCTCGGTTCAGTCGGTGTCGCGCCGGCCTGGGCCCACGTCCACGCCAGCAGCCCGGGCGCAGTCCGCGGCGGCATCGCGATGGTCACCTTCGAGGTGCCCAACGAATCGCCGACGGGTTCTGCCACAACCGAACTCACCGTGACGTTGCCCGACGTGGCCTCGGCGCGCACCGAGACCACCCCGGGCTGGACGGCCAAGCTGGACCGCGACGCCAAGACCGGCGCGGTGCACACGGTCACCTGGACGGCCACCGGCGGCGGTATCGGCGCCGACCAATTCGGGCTGTTCCGGATCGCGATGCGCCTGCCCGACGCCGAAAACGTGGACTTCCCCGCCGCGCAGCGCTACGCCGACGGCACGGTGGTGCGCTGGGACCAGCCGCCACCGGCGGGCGGCGGCGAGGCCGAGCGCCCGGTGCCCGCACTGCAGCTGGGCGCCGGCCCCGTGTCGGCACCCGAGCATCACGCCCAGCATCCGGCGCCGGCCGTCTCCGCCGGGCCCGCGACCACCACCGATGCCGCACCGCAGGGCGGGCACGGCGACAACGCGGCCCGCCTGCTCGGCGGCACCGCGCTGCTGGTCGCCGCGCTGGCCGCGACGCTCTCGCTGGTCCGGCGGCGGCAGTGAGGCAGGCTATGCGGGTGGCCTGCGCGGGGCTGTTCGCGCTGGCTGTGCTGTTCGCCGGAGCCGGGGTGGCCGCCGCGCATGCGGTTCTGGTGTCCAGCGACCCGGCTCGCGGCGCCGAGTTGGCCAGCGGGCCGCAGCGGGTCAGCGCCACCTTCAACGAGCAGTTGCAGACCAGCTTCGCGGCCATGACCGTGGTCGGCCCCGACGGCAACCTCTGGTCGACAGGCGACACGCAGGTCCAGGGCGCGGTCGCGAGCGTCGGCGTCCGCCCGCTCGGACCGGCCGGCACCTACACCGTCAACTACCGGGTGACCTCGGCCGACGGGCACGTGGTCACCGGTTCGTGGCCGTTCCAACTGGCGGTGGCCGGGACCGGCGAGCCGGGGCCGGCGGCGTCTGATCACACCGAGGCTGCACCGCTGCCCCGCCGCTATGCCGATCCGGCCACTGAGGACCTGCCGATCTGGCCGTTCGTGGCCGGCGCGGTGGCGCTGGTGGCGGGAGGACTGTGGCTAAGCCGGCGGCGGCACTGATCGCAGCGGACTTGCGAATGCTGGCATGATGGGCGACATGACTGACCCTCAGGGCCAACCTGATCACGAGTCCGCCCCCACGCCTGAGCCCGCCGCCGCGCCCGATCCGGCCGCCACGCCTGAATCCGCCACCGCCCCTGAGCCCGCCGACCAGCCGGTGACGCCGCCGGCCAAGAAGGCACCGGCCAAAAAGGCACCCGCCAAGAAGGCCGCGAAGAAGGCTCCGGCGAAGAAGGCACCCGCCAAGAAAGCACCCGCCAAGAAGGCACCCGCCAAGACGACTCCCGCTCCGGCGATCGCGAACGGCACCCGGCCGCTGACTGCCGGCGCCAAAGAGACCGCGGCCCAAGCCAAGTCGACGGTGGAATCGGCGGGCAACGCACTTCCGTCGGTACCGGCGCCGACCCAGCCGTCGGTGGTCCCGCTGGTGGCCGCGGGTATCGGCGGCCTGCTGGTCCTGCTGCTGCTGCGCCGGTTACTGCACGCACTGCGCGGCTGAACCCGGCTGTGAGCATCGACTTTCGGCCCACCGCCGACCTGGTCGACGACATCGGCGCCGACGTGCGCAGCTGCGACGTGCAGTTCCGCCAGCTGGGCGCACGCACCGAATTCGCCGGCCCGATCAGCACGGTGCGCTGTTTCCAGGACAACGCGCTGCTGAAGTCGGTGCTGTCGAGTCCGGGCCATGGCGGGGTGCTGGTGATTGACGGCGCCGGGTCGTTGCACACCGCGTTGGTCGGCGACGTGATCGCCGAGCTGGGCCGGGCCAACGGCTGGGCCGGGCTGATCGTGCACGGCGCGGTGCGCGACGCGGCGACACTGCGCACCCTCGACATCGGCATCAAGGCGCTGGGCACCAACCCGCGTAAGAGCACCAAGACCGGCGCCGGCGAGCGCGACGTCGTCGTCGAGCTCGGCGGTATCAGCTTCGTCCCCGGCGAGATCGCCTACAGCGACGACGACGGCATCGTCGTCGTCTGAGTCCGGGCGACCAGACCATGACAGCTGACAGCCTGCGGGACCGCTGGGACGCCATCCGCGGGCGCGTCGAATCGGCCTGCCACGATGCCGGGCGTGATCCGGCCGAGGTCACGATTCTGCCGGTCAGCAAGACGTTCGGCCCCGAGGTGATCCGGGAGGCGGTCGGTCTGGGTCTGCACCGATTCGGGGAGAACAAGGTTCAGGAGATCCGCGAAAAGTACGAGCCCCTAGCCGACTGCGGGATCGACTGGGTGATGATCGGGCACCTGCAGACCAACAAGGCCGGCGTGGTGGCGCGGCTGGCCACCGAGGTGCAGTCGCTGGACCGGCCCAAGCTGGCCGCGGCGCTGGACCGGCAACTGCGCGCCGAGGGCCGCACCATCGACGTGCTGGTACAGGTCAAGACCTCCGACGAACCCAGCAAGTACGGTCTGGACCCGGCTCAGCTGCCGGGGTTCCTCGACGAACTGGCCGACTGTCCCACCATGCGGGTGCGGGGCCTGATGACCCTGGCGATCAACACGAGCGACCCCGAAACGATTCGTGGCTGCTTCCGCCGGCTACGCCTGCTGCGCGACGAAGCCGCCGCACACGGTCATGACGTGCCCCGGCTGTCGATGGGGATGAGCGGCGACTTTCCGCTGGCGATCGCCGAAGGCGCCACCGAGGTGCGGATCGGGACCGCGATCTTCGGGTCCCGACCCCTCCCCGACTCCTACTACTGGCCCGAGAAGAACCCCGAGAAGAATTAGGCGTTGACTGCCGCGCGGTGCTTGCTGAACTTCAGCGACTTCTCGTCGACCTTGCCGTAGCGGATCAGCCGCAGGTCCAGCAGGTAGTTCTGCTTGAGCCGCCACGGGGCCTCCGAACCCGACCGGGGCAGGTTGTCCATCGCCCGGCGGAAGTACCCGGGACTGAAGTCCATGAACGGCTCTTCCTTCACCGCAGTACCGGGGTGTTGCGGCTCGACCCGGTTGAAGCCGTGGTCGTCCATGTAGTTGAGCACTCGGCAGACGAACTCCGAGACCAGGTCGGCCTTGAGCGTCCAGGACGCATTGGTGTAGCCGAAGCTGACCGCCGCATTGGGCACGCCGGAGAACATCAGACCCTTGTAGGTCATGGTCTTGGGCAGGTCGATCGGCTCGCCGTTGCGCAGCAGCGTCGCCCCGCCCAGCAGCTGCATGTTCAGGCCGGTCGCAGTGATGATGATGTCGGCGTCGAGCTCCTGGCCGGAGTTCAGCCGGATCCCGGTCTTGGTGAACGTATCGATCGTGTCGGTGACGACGTCGGCCTTGCCGCTGCGGATGGTCTTGAACAGGTCGCCGTTGGGCGCCAGGCACAGCCGCTCGTCCCACGGGTTGTAGCGCGGACCGAAGTGCTTCTCCACGTCGTAGCCCTCCGGCAGCCGATGGCGGGCCATCGCCATCAGGGTCTTGCGCATGTACTTCGGGAACTTCCGGGCCAGCTGGTACTGGGCCGTGCTGAAACCGATGGCCTTCCAGCGGTTGACGAAGTGGGCAAGGTTCTTGGGCAGGAACCGGTTGGCCTGCTCGGCGATGGGGTCCACCAGCGGCAGTGAACCGACGTAGGTCGGCGAGCGCTGCAGCATGGTGACGTGCCCGGCACCGGAGTCGGCCAGCGCGGGGATCAGGGTGACCGCGGTGGCGCCACTGCCGATCACCACGATCTTCTTGCCGGCGTAGTCCAGGTCCTCGGGCCAGTGCTGCGGGTGCACAATCGTGCCGCCGGCGCCGGTGAAGTCCTGCGAGCCGGGGAACTCCGGGGAGTAGCCCTCTGCGTAGTTGTAGTAGCCGCTGCACGCGAACACGAACGACGCGGTGATCTGCTCGGTCACCCCGTTGTTGTCGACGGTGACCTCCCACTGGTTGTCTTCGTCGGACCAGTTCGCGGACAGCACCCGGTGCCGGTAGCGGATGTGGGTGTCGATGCCGTTCTCTTCGGCGGCCTCGTTGATGTAGTTCCAGATGTCGGCGCCTTGGGCGATCGAGTGGGACGAACGCCACGGCTTGAACCGGAAGCCCAAGGTGAACATGTCGGAGTCGGAGCGGATTCCGGGGTATTTGAACAGGTCCCAGGTGCCGCCGAGATTGTCCCGGGCTTCCAGGATGGCGTAGCTCTTGGAAGGGCAGCGGTTCTGCAGGTGCCAGGCCGCGCTGATACCGGAGATGCCGGCGCCGACGATCACAACGTCGAGGTGTTCAGTCATGACGACAGGTTATCAACGGTGTGTTGAGTTAGTCAACGGTGCGTTGAGTATTTCGACGGCGCGTAAATGACGTGCGTCGGCGCCGAACGGGGAAAGCCCCACACGCGCGGGGCGTGTGGGGCTTTCCAACCGTTGTACTGCGGAAACTACGGCGTCGTGCCGGGCGTGCCCGTGCCGCCGTCGGTTGCGCCGGTACCGCCGGTGGCACCCGCGCCGCCGTTGACCGCACCGGCGTTGGTGCCGATCGACCCCGGCCCGGTGGGAAGGCTCGGCGTGACCACTGTGCCGCCGCCACCGCCGGCACCACCGGTGCCGTTGGCCGCGTCGCCCAGCCCGCCGTTACCGCCGTCGCCGCCGTCACCGCCGTGGACGTTGTTGACCGGGCCCGACGTGCTCGTGGTTCCACTGCTGATCGCCGCCGGCGGGGCGCCGGTGCCGGTCCAGCCCCAGCGGATGTCGCTGCCGTCGCCGCCCTTGCCGCCGGCACCGCCGTTGCCGCCGGTGCTGCCGGCACCGACACCGGTGCCGCCGTCGCCGCCGTCGCCGCCGAGGCCGCCGTTGGAGCCGGCAGCGAAGTCGTCGCTGCCACCGTTACCACCGGTACCACCGTTACCGGCGACGAAGCCGCTGCCGCCGTCGCCGCCGTCGCCGCCGGCACCGGTGACATTGGCCGCGACACCCAGGCTGGTGTTGCCGGCGCTGTCGATGTAGCCCAGCGGCTGCAGGTCCGGGCCCGCACCGCCGGTGCCACCATTGCCGCCGTTGGCGCCGTTACCGGCCTGCCCGGCCGCACCGCCGGCCGTGCCGGCACCTGCCGCACCGCCGTCGCCGCCGTCACCACCGTCGCCACCCTTGGCTCCGACGCCGACGTTGTGGCCCTGCAGGGAATCGCCGCTGTCGCCGTGGTTGGTGTTACCGCCGTGGCCGCCGTTGGCCCCGTTGCCACCGGCGGCGCCGTTGCCGCCGTTGGAACCGATGCCGGTGGTGCCACCGCCGGCACCGCCGTTGCCGCCGTTGCCGCCGGTGCCGCCGTTGCCACCCGGGGTACCGTCGCCCGCCGCGTTGAAGGCGCCCTCGGCATTGATGCCGTCGGTGCCGGCCGCGCCGTTGCCTCCGATGGCGCCGTTGCCGGCGACGCCGCCGTTGCTGTCGGTGCCCGCGGTGCCGTTGGCCGAGGTGCCGCCGGCGGCACCGTTGCCGGCGTTACCGCCGCTACCGCCGTTACCGCCGGCGACGCTCGCCATCGTGGCGTTGGCGCCGGCGCCGCCGTCGGCGCCGTTACCGGCCGTGCCCGCGTTACCGGCGACGTTGGCGGCCAGCTCACCGGAGTTACCACCGTTGCCGGCGTCACCGCCGTTACCACCGGAGACGCCGTTGCCGTTGCCGTTGTTGGCGAAGCTGCCGGCGGTGCCCTTCACACCATTGCCACCGGAGCCGCCGTTGCCGCCGTCGCCCCACTTACCACCGTTACCACCGGCGCCACCGTTGCCGCCGCTGGTTCCGGCCAGGGCGGCGCTGTCGGCGGCCGCGTTGTAGCCCGCACCACCGACACCACCGTTGCCCGAGACCTCGGGGGTGATCACACCGTCGGAGCCCTTGGCGCCCGGAGCACTGCCGGTACCGCCTGCGCCGCCGAGACCAGCGGTTTGGCCCGGGTCGCCACCATTACCGGCGTTGCCACCGTTGGGGTGGGCCGCGGTACCCGCGGCGCCGTTGCCACCGTCGCCACCGAGCCCGACCGTGCCACCGTCGCCACCGTCGCCGCCCACACCCACGGTGCCGTTGGCTCCACTGCCGACGTGGTCTGCGGTACCCGCGGCACCGCCGTTACCGCCGACGCCACCGTTGGCGCCGTTGCCACCGTTACCGCCGTTGGTGCCGTTGCCGTCACCGTTGTTGTCGAAGGTGCCGTTGATGCCAGTCGCGCCGGCGCCACCGGTTCCACCGGTGCCACCCTTACCGCCGGCGCCACCGTTACCACCGTTACCGAGGATCTCGCCGCCCTTACCGCCGACACCACCGTTACCACCGTTGGCACCCTGCGTACCGCTGCCGCCGTTGCCGTCACCATTGTTGGCGAAACTGCCGGCCGCACCGGTCAGGCCGGTACCACCGACACCACCGGCGCCGCCGTTACCGCCGTTACCGGTGTGCGGTCCGGCGTCGCCGCCGTTGCCACCCAGGCCACCCAGGGTCGCCGCGTAACCGTCGGTCGCATCCAGGCCGTGTCCACCGATACCGCCGTCGCCACCGTTGCCGATGCCCAGCAGGCCCATACCGTTGCCGCCGTTACCACCGGTGCCGGCCAACACCACATTGCCGTTGCCGTCGACGAACGCGCTCGCACCGTTGCCGCCGGTGCCACCGAAGCCCATGACGCCACCACCGGCGCCGCCGTCGCCACCGGTGCCGGCGTAGGTCACGCCGTCGATCGTCACGGTCGAGTCCGCAGCCGCGGCACCGCCGGCACCGCCGTTACCGAACATGCCGGCCGCGCCACCGTCGGAACCGTTGATGCCGTCGCCGCCGTCACCGAACCAGAAGCCACCGTCCTGGGCCGCAACCACCACACCCTGGTCGTTGACGTAAGCGTCCGCGCCGTTGCACAGCACGCCACACGAGTCACCGGTGGCGAACATCTGGTTCATCGGGTCCAGCCACCAGTCGTTGGCCGAATTGGAGACCAGCGCCTCCATCGGGTCATAGATCGCCTGGTACAGCGCGGAGTCGAAGGACAGCCACGCGTCCGGGTCACCGCTGAGCAGCCCGCCCAGATCACCGAGCGAGAACGCCGCCGAACCAGGAATCTCGATGTCAGAACCGAACCACGAGAAGGGGTCGAACAAGTCGAAGTCCGCCTGCGCAGGCGTCGCCACCAACGGCGTCATCCCGAACGCAAGAAACGCCCCCACCGACGTCGCTGCACCGGCCAACCGACGACGAACCGCCCGGGCGTCCTGACCACTATCCCGTTTCGACATCCACACACCTTTTCTACTGTGGGAACGCCGCGTGCAATCTGCGACGTTCATTAACCGACCCTAAGTTGGCCCAGAAGTTACCAGACAGTCTGAACGAATGTCTAACTAATTTAGCCAAACTGTAAGTATGTTGCGGCCTCGATTACGTGCCTTTTGTGAGCATTATCAGGTCAAACGGCCTTGACGGGTATGTCGACCTGAGTTCATTTCCCGGCACTCAACGGAGGAGGTCCCATACGCGTGAGGCGTGTGGGACGCCGCGAAGCTAAGCAGAAGAACTCCCGTGGTGTCCATTTTCGTGACCTGGCGGTTCGTATTGGTGCCCGGTCGGGCGTTCACTCAGGATCCGATCGGATTTACAAAAACAGTCTGTGAGCTGCGGATACCATCGGACGTGAAGACAGTCACTTAGAGTGCCCTGGCGAGAATTCGATCACATTTAGACCACTAATTCGGAATTTAGTCCTTGGGTCGCGACGAGGTGGAGGTGAACAGCAGGTGGCCGTCATCGACCCTGGTCCGCCGGATGAACGCCGAATCCAGCAGGTAGTTGTCGTGCAGCCGCCACGGGCGGTGCGACCCGGCCCGGGGCAGGTGCTCCAGGGCGCGCAGGACATACCCGGAGAGCTGCCTCACCAGCGGCCGATCCTGGACGTGCGGGTCCGGTTCACGAGGAACCACGGTGTCAAACGCCTGAGAGTCCATGAAGTTGAGCACCCGGCAGACCGACTCCGACACCAGGTCGGCCTTCAGGGTCCACGACGCGTTGCTGTAGCCGACGGTGAACGCCAGGTTCGGCACGCCGCTGAGCATCATGCCCCGGTAGGCCACCTTGTCGCGCGGGCTGATCGTTTCGCCGTCGCGGCTGATCTCGGCGCCGCCGAACAGCTGCAGGTTCAGCCCGGTCGCGGTGATGATCACATCGGCGGGCAGCTCATCGCCGGAGCTCAACCGAATCCCGGCCGGAGTGAACGCCTCGATCTCGTCGGTGACCACGTCAGCCCGGCCGGAGCTGATCGCCGCGAACAGGTCCCCGTCCGGAGCCAGGCACAACCGCTGGTCCCACGGCTGATAATCGGGGCCGAAGTGCTTGGCCACATCGAACCCCTCGGGCAGCCGCCGGCGGGCCATCCGCATCAGGGTCCTGCGCATGAAGTTCGGGAAGCGGCGACTCACCTGGTAGACGCCGACCTGTCCGACGATGTAGCCCCACCGATTGGCCCGGGCAGCGGCCCGGGCCGGCAGCAGCCGGTTGAGTCCGCGCGCCACCGGGTCGACCGAGCGCAGCAACCCGATGTAGCCCGGGGATCGCTGCACCATGGTGACGTGGCCGGCGCCGGAGGAGACCAGCGCCGGGACCAGCGTCACCGCGGTGGCCCCCGAGCCGATCACCGCGATCTTCTTGCCGGTGTAGTCCAGATCCGCCGGCCAGTGCTGCGGGTGGATGACCGGCCCGGTGAAGTCCTCAGCCCCCGCGAACTCCGGTGAGTAGGCGTCGTCGTAGTCGAAGTAACCGCTACAGGCGACCAGGAAACCGCAGGTGATCTCGACGGTCTCGCCGTCCCGGTCGATGGTCAGCCGCCAGCGTGCGTCGGTGTCGCTCCAGGCGGCGGCCACCAGTCGGTGGCTGTAGCGGATGTGGCCGTCGATGCCGTGCTCGGTGACGGTCTCGCGCAGGTAGTCCTGGATCGCCGCGCCGTCGACGATGGTGGTGTCGGACGTCCACGGTTTGAACCGGAAGGCGAAGGTGTACATGTCCGAGTCCGAGCGGATTCCCGGGTAGCGGAACAGATCCCAGGTGCCGCCCAGATCGGTGCGGCGTTCGAGAATGGCATAGCTCTTCGACGGGCAGTGGCGCTGCAGATGCCACGCCGCGCTGATCCCGGAGATGCCAGCGCCGACGACCACGACGTCGAGGTGTTCGGCCACGGGCAAACAGCGTAGCAATGCCCCACCCCCTACTCTCGACATACTGTTGATTTTCTCAACACGGTGTAAACTATCGACCGTGACCCCGCCCGGCCCGACGCGAACCCGCAGCCGACGCTCCACACGCCCGTCCGGCGACGACCGCGAGCAGGCGATCCTGGCCACCGCCGAACGGCTGCTCGAGCAACGGCCACTGGCCGAAATCTCGGTCGATGACCTGGCCAAAGGTGCCGGCATCTCCCGGCCGACCTTCTATTTCTACTTCAAATCCAAAGACGCCGTGCTGCTTTCGCTGCTGGAGCCGTTGATCGCGTCGGCCGACTCGGAGTTCGTCGGTGCGGTGCAACGCCTGCCGACCGACCCGCGCCGGATCTGGCGCAGCGGCATCAAGGCGTTCTTCGTCGCGTTCACCTCGCACCGGGCGATCGCCCGGGCCGGCACCGAGGCGCTGGCCACCAGTCCGGAGTTCCGAGCGGTGTGGAACGGGTTCATGGGCAGGTGGATCGAGCAGACCGCCGCGATGATCACCGCTGAACGTGAACGTGGTGCGGCCCCGATCACCATCGACGCCGTGGACCTGGCGACGTCGCTGAATCAGATGAATGAACGGACCATGATGGCCGCACTGGTGGCCGAGAAGCCGTCGGTGCCGCACGAGAAGGTGGTCGACACGCTGACCCACATCTGGGTGAGCAGCATCTACGGTCAGGCGTCCTGACTCAGAACTGAGCGACGCCGAATCCGCCCAGCAGCACCGCGAAGCCGCCGATCTCGCCGAGGATGAGCAACACCATGCCGGCCCGCAGGAACCAGCCGGGCCTCTCGAATTGGTTTGCGGTGTCCCGCAAGGCGCCGTGCAGCATGTAGCTGCCGATCGCGGTGACGAAGAAGTACACCACCACCATCGCCGCGGTCATGTTCACCCAGGTGGGCCAGCCGCTGAGTTCGACGAAGACCGCGACCAACAGGGTGGCGAACGAATACATCAGCGCCGCCCGATGCGCGATGTCGACGTAGATGTGGGCCTGGTGATTCTCCGAGGTGAGGATCTGCTGGTACTTCCAGACACCCAGCAACAGCGCCAGCAGGAACATCAGGCCCGCGGCAAGCAGAGTCACCTTGGTGTCGATCCCCAGCGTCAGCAGCACACGGTGAGCCTAACGGCTAGGGTCGACAAGGTGCATTTTGCCTTCAAGACCTCACCGCAGAACACCACGTGGGCCGACATGCTCGCCGTCTGGCGCGCGGCCGACGATATCGACGTCTACGAGTCCGGCTGGACCTTCGACCACTTCTATCCGATCTTCACCGACTCCACCGGGCCGTGCCTGGAGGGCTGGACGACGCTGACGGCGCTGGCCCAGGCCACCACCCGGCTGCGGGTAGGCACCCTGGTCACCGGGATCCACTACCGCCACCCCGCGGTGCTGGCGAATATGGCTGCCGCGCTGGACATCATCTCCGGCGGCCGGCTGGAACTGGGCATCGGCGCGGGTTGGAACGAGGAGGAGTCCGGCGCCTACGGCATAGAACTGGGCAGCATCAAGGAACGCTTCGACCGGTTCGAGGAGGCCTGCGAGGTGCTGGTCGGCCTGCTCAGCCAGGAGACGACGGACTTTGACGGCCGCTACTACCAGCTCAAGGGCGCGCGCAATGAGCCCAAGGGGCCACAACGTCCGCACCCGCCGATCTGCATCGGCGGCAGCGGCGAGAAGCGCACGCTGAAGATCACCGCGCGCTACGCCCAGCACTGGAACTTCGTCGGGGGCACGCCCGAGGAATTCGCCCGCAAGCGCGACGTGCTGGCCGCCCACTGCGCCGACATCGGCCGGGACCCGAAGGAGATCCGGCTCTCCGCGCACCTGCGACTGGACCCGGAGCGCGACTACCGCAAGGTGATCGATGACGCGGCGGCGTTTGGCGCCGAGGGCCTGGACCTGGCGATCGTGTATCTGCCGGTGCCCTATGACCCGGGCGTCCTGGAGCCGCTGGCCGAGGCGGCCCGGGATTCTGGACTGCTGGGCTGAGCTCCACCCAGACGGCTCACACGGCGAAGCGCAGCAACTCGTCGGCGGTGATCAGCCGTTCGTGCTTGGCCGGGAACTCGCGGCTGCGCAACGGGTGTCGCAGCAGCGACCAGGCCATCCGACCCATGCGGTAGCGGTATATCGGGTTGATGTGCACGGCGCTGACCCCCGGCTCGGCCCAGAACGGAACAACACGGACGGTGTCAACGTGTGGCTAACACTGTTCGTGGTGCCGACCATTAGACACCCGCTCATTGGCTAACAGGGATCGACTCGCCGGATTGTGATGTAGACGTTACTGATGTGACTGTTGTGTTTTTTGGTCCCTCAGTGGATTGCGACGGTCGTCGGCGCGATCGGAGCCGGCAACGCGGTGGTCCCCATCAGGTAGCGGTCCACCGCGGCCGCCGCGGCACGCCCCTCGGCGATCGCCCACACGATCAGGGACTGCCCCCGCCCCATGTCGCCCGCGACGTAGACGCCCGGCACCCCGGTCGCGAACGAGGCATCACGCGTGACGTTGCCACGCGCGTTGAACTCCACGCCCAGATCGGTGAGCAATCCCGACCGCTCCGGGCCGACGAACCCCATGGCCAGCAGGACCAGGTCGGCTTCCAGTTCGAAGTCGGTGCCGTCCACCTTCTCGAAGGCACCGCCTCGCCGGCGCACCTCATGGGCCCGCAACCCGGTCACCCGGCCGTCGCGCCCGATGAACTCCTCGGTGTTGACCGAGAACACCCGGTCACCGCCCTCCTCGTGCGCGGAGGTGGTCCGCATGACCAGCGGGTACATCGGCCACGGCGTCGAGGCGTCCCGGTTCTCCGGCGGGCGCGGCATGATCTCGAACTGGTGCACACACGTCCCGCCCTGGCGGTGCACGGTGCCCAGGCAGTCCGCGCCGGTGTCACCGCCGCCGATGATGATCACCTTCTTGTCCTTCGCGGTGATCGGCGGTTCGCTCATGTCGCCGGCCTGCACCCGATTGGCCCACGGCAGGAACTCCATCGCCTGGTGGATGCCCTCGAGTTCGCGGCCCGGCACCGGAAGGTCCCGCCACGCGGTCGCCCCGCCGGCCAGCACCACGGCGTCGAACTCGGCGCGCAGCCGCTCGGCGGTCATGTCGACGCCGACGTTCACGCCGGTCTCGAACGCGGTGCCCTCGGCGATCATCTGCGCCAAACGCCGGTCGATGATCCGCTTCTCCATCTTGAATTCCGGTATGCCATACCGCAGTAGCCCGCCGATGCGGTCGTCGCGCTCGAACACCGTCACCGAATGTCCGGCCCGGGTGAGCTGCTGGGCGGCGGCGAGTCCGGCCGGCCCGGAGCCCACCACGGCGACCGTCTTCCCGGTGAGCATCGACGGCGCGATCGGGTCCGCCCAGCCCTCTTTGAACCCGCGTTCGACGATCTCGTACTCGACCTGCTTGATGGTCACCGGCGGCTGGTTGATGCCCAGCACACAGGCCGGTTCGCACGGTGCGGGGCACAGCCGCCCGGTGAAGTCCGGAAAGTTGTTGGTGGCGTGCAGCCGGTCGAACGCCTCGCGCCAGCGACCGGTGCGCACCAGGTCGTTCCACTCCGGGATCAGGTTCCCCAGCGGGCACCCGTTGTGGCAGAACGGGATACCGCAGTCCATGCAGCGCCCCGCCTGCTGACGGACGGTGTCCTCGGCGAGGTCCTCGTACACCTCGTTCCAGTCGCCGAGCCGCTGGGCGACCGGGCGCCGCAGCGGCAGGATCCGCTGGGTGTTGGTCAGAAAGCCTTTCGGGTCAGCCATGAGCTGCCGCCATAATCGCCTCATTCGGGTCGGTGCCGTTCGCCTTCGCCTCGGCGGTAGCGGCGAGCACCCGCCGGTAGTCGCGTGGCATCACTCGGACGAAGTGACGGCGCTGGTTGGGCCAGTCGGACAGGATCGCCCGGGCGGGCGCGGAGTCGGTGGCCTCGACATGCGCGGCCAACAGGCCACGCAGCCAGGCGATGTCGGCGTTGTCGAAGTCACCGAACATCTCCAGGTCCACCATCTCGGTGTTGAGCCTGTGCGGCAGATCGCGGTGCGGGTCCCACACGTAGGCCATGCCGCCGGACATCCCCGCCGCGAAGTTGCGCCCGGTCGGCCCGAGCACCACCACCTTGCCGCCGGTCATGTACTCGCAGCCGTGGTCGCCGACGCCCTCCACCACCGCCTCCGCGCCGGAGTTGCGGACCGCGAACCGCTCCCCGACCATTCCGCGAAGGAACGCCTGGCCTCCGGTGGCGCCGAACAGGATCACGTTGCCGCCGATGATGTTGTCCTCGGCGACATAACCCTGGGGTGCGTCGCGCGGCGGGCGGACCACGATCCGGCCGCCGGAGAGTCCCTTGCCGGCGTAGTCGTTGGCGTCACCGAAGACCCGCAGGGTGATCCCCGGCGGCAGGAAGGCACCGAAGCTGTTGCCCGCCGACCCGGTGAAGGTGATGTCGATGGTGTCATCGGGAAGCCCTTGGGCGCCATATTTTGTGGTGACCCGGTTGCCGAGCAGGGTGCCGACGGTCCGGTTCACGTTGGAGATCTCGGAGTCGAACCGCACCGGGGTGCCGGAGTCCAGTGCCTCGCGGCTCTGCGCGATCAACTGCTGATCCAGTGCCTTCTCCAGCCCGTGGTCCTGACCGGAGGTGCAGTACAGGTCCTGGTTCATGAACGCCGATTCCGGCTCGTGCAGCACCGGGCCGAGGTCGAGCCGGTGGGCCTTCCAGTGCGCGCGGGCCATCGTGGTGTCCAGTGCGCCCACCTGTCCGACGGCCTCGTTGATGGTGCGGAAGCCCAGTGCGGCAAGATATTCGCGTACCTCTTCGGCGATGAACCAGAAGAAGTTCTCCACGAACTCCGGCTGGCCGTTGAACCGCTTGCGCAGCTCCGGGTTCTGGGTGGCCACTCCGACCGGGCAGGTGTCGAGATGGCAGACCCGCATCATGATGCAGCCCGACACCACCAGCGGCGCGGTGGCGAAGCCGAACTCCTCGGCGCCGAGCAGCGCAGCGATCACCACGTCGCGACCGGTCTTGAGCTGACCGTCCACCTGCACCACGATCCGGTCGCGAAGACCGTTGAGCAGCAACGTCTGCTGGGTCTCGGCCAGCCCCAGCTCCCACGGCGCCCCGGCATGCTTGAGCGAGGTCAGCGGCGCGGCACCGGTGCCGCCGTCATGCCCGGAGATCAGCACCACGTCGGCGTGCGCTTTGGACACCCCCGCCGCCACCGTGCCCACCCCGTTCTCGGCGACCAGCTTGACGTGGATGCGGGCGGCCGGGTTGGCGTTCTTCAGGTCGTGGATCAGCTGTTTGAGGTCCTCGATCGAATAGATGTCGTGGTGCGGCGGCGGCGAGATCAGCCCGACGCCGGGCGTGGCGTGGCGGACCTCGGCGATCCACGGGTACACCTTGTTACCCGGAAGCTGGCCGCCCTCACCGGGTTTGGCACCCTGGGCGATCTTGATCTGCAGGTCCGAGCAGTTCACCAGGTAGTCGCTGGTGACACCGAAACGGGCGGAGGCGACCTGCTTGATCGCGCTGCGCCGCCAGTCCCCGTTCTCGTCCGGCAGGTACCGGTCGGCGTGCTCACCGCCCTCACCGCAGTTCGACCGGCCGCCGATCCGGTTCATCGCGATCGCCAGGGTCTCGTGCGCCTCGGCGGAGATCGAGCCGTAACTCATCGCGCCGGTGGCGAACCGCTTGACGATCTCGGTGGCCGGCTCCACCTCCTCGATCGGAATCGGTTTACGTTCACCGGCTTTGAACTTCAGCAGGCCCCGCAGGGTGGCGAGCCGCTCACTCTGGTCGTCGACCAGCGCGGTGTACTCCTTGAACACCGCGTATTGGCCGGTGCGGGTGGAGTGCTGCAGCTTGAACACGGTCTCGGGGTTGAACAGGTGGTACTCACCCTCCCGGCGCCACTGGTACTCGCCGCCCACCGGCAGTTCGCGGTGCGCCCGCTCCTCGGGCCGGGGCAGATAAGCCATCGTGTGCCGCGCCGCGACGTCGGCGGCGATCTCGTCGAGGGTGATACCCCCGATCGGGCAGAACAGACCGGTGAAGTATTCGTCGAGAACGTCCTGGGAGATACCGACCGGCTGGAACAGTTGCGCGCCGGTGTAGGAGGCCCGCGTCGAGATGCCCATCTTGGACATGACTTTCAGCACGCCCTTGGCCGCGGCCTTGGCGTAGTTGGCGATCGCGTGCTCACCGTCGAGGCCCTTGATCAGGCCCCGGTCGATCATGTCCTGCACCGACTCGAACGCCAGGTAGGGGTTGACCGCGGCGGCACCGAACCCGAGCAGTGCCGCCAGGTGGTGCACCTCGCGGGCATCACCGGATTCGACCACCAGACCGACCCGGGTGCGGGAGCGCTCGGCGACCAGGTGGTGGTGCACCGCGGCGGTGGCCAGCAGCGACGGGATGGGGGCCAGCGTCTCGTCGGACTCCCGGTCGGAGATCACGATGAAGCCGGCCCCGTCCTTGATCGCCGCCGACGCCTGGGCGCACACCTGCCGCAGCGCGGCGCGCAGACCGGCCCCGCCCTCGGCGACCGGGTACAGGCAGTGGATCACCGCGGTGGACAGGCCGTGTCGCCCGCGTGAGCCGATCGGCAGGTCCGGATCCAGGGACACCAGCTTGGCCAGGTCGGAGTTGCTCAGGATCGGCTGGGACAGCACCACCTGGCGCCAGGTGGGCTCCTCGGTGTTGAGCAGGTCGCCCTCGGGGCCCAGCGCACCCTGCAGGCTGGTGACCACCTCTTCGCGGATGGCGTCCAGCGGCGGGTTGGTGACCTGGGCGAACATCTGCTGGAAGTAGTCGAACAGCATCCGCGGCCGCGCCGAGAGCACCGCGACCGGGGTGTCGGTGCCCATCGAGCCGATCGGCTCGGCGCCGGTGCGGGCCATCGGCGCGAGCACCAGGTTCAATTCTTCATTGGTGTAGCCGAACATGTGCTGGCGCAGCAGAACCCGGTGATGCTCCATCCGGAGCGCCTCGCCCGGCGGCAGCTCCTCGATGGGGATCAGGGCTTCGTTGATCCACTGCCGGTACGGCCGCTGCGCCGCCAGGGTGGACTTGATCTCGTCATCGGAGATGATCCGGCCGGCTTCGGTGTCCACCAGGAACATCCGGCCGGGCTGCAGCCGTTGCCGGTGCACCACGGTGGCCGGGTCCAAGTCGAGTACCCCGGACTCGGAGGCCATCACCACCAGCCCGTCGTCGGTGACCCAGATCCGTGACGGCCGTAATCCGTTGCGGTCCAGCACCGCACCCACCAGGGTGCCGTCGGTGAAGGTCATCGAGGCCGGCCCGTCCCACGGCTCCATCAGCGAGTCGTGGTACTCGTAGAACGCTCGCAGCTCGGGCTCCATGGCCTGGTGGCGCTCCCAGGCCTCCGGGATCATCATCAGCACCGCGTGCGGCAAACTGCGACCGCCCAGATGCAGCAGCTCCAGGACCTCGTCGAATCGCGCGGTGTCGGAGGCACCCGGCGTGCAGATCGGGAAGAGTTTGTCGGCGGTGTTGCCGCCGTTTCCGGGCTCCGCCGAGCCGAAGACGTCGGTACGGATCAGCGCTTCGCGGGCCCGCATCCAGTTCTCGTTGCCGGTGACGGTGTTGATCTCGCCGTTGTGTGCGATGCGCCGGAACGGGTGCGCCAGCGGCCACGACGGAAAGGTGTTGGTGGAGAACCGGGAATGCACGATACCCAGCGCGCTCTGCATCCGCGGGTCCGCCAGATCCGGGTAGAACTCCTTCAGCTGCGGGGTGGTCAGCATGCCCTTGTAGACAATCGTCCGACCGGAAAGGCTGGGGAAATAGACGGTTTCACGCCCTGGGCCATCCTGGCCCGGCCCCCGGCTGCCCAGCTCGTGCTCGGCGCGCTTGCGCACCACATAGGCCCGGCGCTCCAGCTCCATCCCGGACGCCCCGGCCAGGAACAGCTGCCGGAAGGTCGGCATCGCGTCGCGCGCCAGGGCGCCCAGCGACGAGTCGTCGGTCGGCACATCGCGCCAGCCGAGCACCTTGAGCCCCTCGGCCTCGGCGATCTTCTCCACTGCGACGCAGGCCGTCACCGCGTCTTTGGACGACTGCGGCAGGAACGCCATCCCGGTTGCATAGGAGCCTTCGGCCGGCAGGTCGAAATCGGTGACCACACGCAGGAATTGGTCGGGGATCTGAAGCATGATGCCGGCCCCGTCGCCGCTGTTCGGCTCGGCCCCGGCTGCGCCCCGATGTTCCAGGTTGAGCAGCGCGGTTATCGACTTGTCGACGATGTCGCGGCTGCGCCGGCCGTGGATGTCGACAACCATGGCCACTCCGCACGCGCCATGCTCGAACGCGGGGTTGTAGAGCCCGATCGGGGTGGTCGACATCAGCACCTGACCCTTCGCACAACTATGGCGCATCGCCACAGATGCTGCGATGCGAGACGTGGTTTCCATCCGTGCGACGTTGAACGGCTTTCCTGCGACGCAAATTACCGGCAGGCATCGTCACGATATACCCGGATCCAGCCGCAGCGCCAGCCGCTGGGCAAACACTCAAACGGTGAGTTTTGTGTTACATCAGCGCAATAACAGGATCACGCGCGGGAAATGTGGACTGCTTATGGTCTGGCTGTCCGTACCCGAAGGAGGCCACTGTGACCGACGAGATTCTGAAGCTCGTCTCGGACGAGAAGATCGAGTACGTCGACGTTCGATTCTGCGATCTGCCTGGTGTGATGCAGCACTTCTCGATCCCTGCCGAGGCCTTCGACGCCAGCGTCTTCACCGACGGTCTGGCATTCGACGGATCGTCGATCCGCGGCTTCCAGTCCATCCACGAATCAGACATGCTGCTGCTGCCCGATGCCAGCACGGCGCGCATCGATCCCTTCCGGTCAGCAAAGACGTTGAACGTCAACTTCTTCGTACACGACCCCTTCACCCGCGAGCCCTACTCGCGGGACCCTCGCAACATCGCGCGCAAGGCGGAGAACTATCTGTCCAGCACCGGGATCGCCGACACCGCCTACTTCGGCGCCGAGGCCGAGTTCTACATCTTCGACTCGGTGGCTTTCGACTCACAGATGAACGGGTCGTTCTACGAGGTGGATTCGGTGTCGGGGTGGTGGAACACCGGCAGGGCCACCGAGGCGGACGGCAGCCCCAACCGGGGTTACAAGGTGCGCCCCAAGGGCGGTTACTTCCCGGTCGCGCCCGTCGACCAGTACGTCGACCTGCGTGACGCCATGAGCACCAACCTGACCGATGCGGGGTTCACCGTTGAGCGCGGCCACCACGAGGTCGGTACCGGCGGGCAGACCGAGATCAACTACAAGTTCAACACGCTGCTGGCCGCCGCCGACGACCTGATGCTGTTCAAATACATCATCAAGAACACCGCCTGGGCGCACGGCAAGACCGTGACCTTCATGCCCAAGCCACTGTTCGGCGACAACGGCTCGGGCATGCACGTGCACCAGTCGGTGTGGAAGGACGGCGAGCCGCTGTTCTACGACGACATCGGCTACGCCGGACTGTCCGACACCGCCCGGCACTACATCGGCGGCGTCCTGCACCACGCGCCGTCACTGCTGGCCTTCACCAACCCGACGATCAACTCCTACAAGCGGCTGGTCCCGCACTTCGAGGCGCCGATCAACCTGGTGTACAGCCAGCGCAACCGCTCGGCGTGTGTGCGCATCCCGATCACCGGCACCAACCCGAAGGCCAAGCGGATGGAGTTCCGCTGCCCGGACTCCTCCGGCAACCCGTATCTGGCGTTTGCCGCCATGCTGATGGCCGGTATCGACGGCATCAAGCACAAGATCGAGCCGGCCGCTCCGGTCGACAAGGACCTCTACGAGCTGCCGCCCGACGAGGCCGCCGGCATCCCGCAGGCCCCGACCTCGCTCGCGCAGGTGATGGACAACCTCGAAGCCGACCACGAATACCTCACCGAGGGTGGTGTTTTCACCCCCGACCTGATCGAGACCTGGATCGGCTACAAACGTGAGAACGAGATCGCCCCGGTGAACCTGCGGCCGCACCCGTACGAGTTCGCGCTGTATTACGACTGCTGATCTCCTGCTGCGGCCCCGCAGGTCATCCTCGCGGCTAAGCTGGCAGGCCTATGTACACCCAACCCCCGCCGTTCCCGAATCCGGCAGCGGTTCGGCCGCCGCGTCCGCAGCCGCGCCGCGGTTGGCGGCGCCTCGTGCTCTCGGCGACGCTGGGGTTGGTCAACCTGGGCCCGTCACGGGCCGAACAGGAGGAGGCCGCCTACCAGGCTGCCATCCGCTCTCTACCGCACGGCACCTACAAGGTGGGGGTGCTGGGCAAGGGCGGCGTCGGTAAGACGACGGTGGCGGCCAGTGTCGGTTCGGTGTTCGCGGCCCTGCGGCGCACCGATCACGTGGTGGCCGTCGACGCCGACACCGCCTTCGGGCGCCTGGGCAGTCGCATCGATCCGCATGCCACCAGCTCATACTGGGACTTGGCGGCCGATGCGGGCCCGCAGTCGTTCGCCGACATCAGCAGCCGGGTGGGAGCCAACGCCGCCGGGCTCTATGTGCTGATCGGCGAGCCCGCGGCCGGGGGACGACGGACCCTCGACGCGGCGCTGTACCGGGAGGCGGCGCTGCGCCTGGATCGGCATTTCGCCATCTCGATCGTCGACTGCGGTTCGACGATGGATTCGCCGGTCACCCAGGAGGCGCTGCGCGACCTCGATGCGCTCATCGTGGTCTCCTCCCCGTGGGCGGACGGAGCCGGCGCAGCGGCCAAGACCATGGAGTGGCTCGCCGACCGCGGCCAGGGCGGGCTGCTGCACCGGACCGTGGTGGTGCTCAACGACTCAGACGGTCACGCCGACCGGCGCACCCGTGCGGCCCTGAGCGCCCAGTTCGCGGCGCATGGTCAGGCCGTCGTGGAGGTGCCGTTCGACCCGCACCTGCGGCCGGGCGGCGTGATCGACGTGGTGCAGGAGATGGCGCCCGACACCCGGCGGCGGTTCCTGCACATCGCGGCGATCATCGCCCGCCACTTCGCCTCCCGCCCCACCGATCAGAGCAGGTAGCGCACCACGCTCTCGGCGACGCAGGCCGGCTTGGCATGGGCGTCGATGGCCACCGTGGTCGACAGGGTCACCTGGTGGGCGCCGCCGCCGGCGTCGGCCACCTCCACTACGGAGGTCTCCGCGCGGATCCTGGAACCGACCGGAACCGGCGCCGGGAACCGGACCTTGTTGAGCCCGTAGTTGATCGCCAGCTTGACGCCGTCCAGGCGATAGATCTGGTGCATCAGCTGCGGCAGCATGGCCAGCGTCATGTAGCCGTGGGCGATCGTGGTTCCGAACGGACCCGAGGCCGCCCGCTCCGGGTCGACGTGAATCCACTGGTGATCCCCGGTCGCGTCGGCGAACAGGTTGACCGCCTCCTGGGTGATGGTGACCCAGTCACTTCGGCCGATCAGCTCCCCCTGGCAGGCAGCGAGCTCTTCGATCGAGGTGAATGTACGCATATATCGTCCCGCTTCCTTCGTTAATCCGTTGCCACCGTGCCGGATTGGCACAGCTTGTCGATGTCTTCGGGTGATATCCCGAGGCGGTCGGCCAGTATCGCGACAGTGTCGGCGCCCAACTCCGGCGCCGCGGCCGCCGGCGCGTGCACTCCGTCGATGCGCGTGGGCAGGCCGGCGGCCAGGTACTCGCCCACCCCGGGCTGATGCAGCGGCGCGAACATCGCACTGTCGCGAACCCGTTGGCCGGCAGCGACTTCGGTGAAGTTGCGGTAGCGGTCCCACAGTAGCGAGGTCTCCCCCAGGGCGGCTTCGATTTGGTCCGCGGTGCATTCGGCGAACCAGCCACCGAACAGCCCGGTCAGCAGGTCGCGATTGCGATAGCGCTGGCCCTCGTCGGAGAAGTCGATATCCCGCGCCGAGGCAAGGGCGGCAAGGACTTCGGTGGTTCCGGTCAGCTCGGTCAGGTCGCGGAAATGCCGGTCGGTGAGCGTGACGATCATGAACGTCGCCCCATCACTGCTGGTGAAGCTCTGCCCGTACTGGCCGTAGAGGGCATTACCGATGGGTTCACGCCGGGTGCCGTTCACCATAGCCTCGGTGAGAAAGCCCAGCGTGCCGGCGGTGGCCAGCGCGACATCCTCCAGAGCCAGGCTGATCCGGGCACCCTGGCCGGTGTTTTCACGACGATGCACCGCGGCGGCCACCGCCAGCGCACCGTGCAGACCGCAGGCGATATCCCACGCCGGCAGCACATGATTGATCGGAGCCCGGTAATCGCCGGGCCCGGTGATCAGGGGGAATCCGACCGCGGCGTTCACGGTGTAGTCCACCGCAGTCGAGCCGTCCGCTTTCCCCAGCACCTCGAGGTGGATCAGATCCGGACGAAGCCCAGCCAGCGTGTCGTAGGAAAGCCATTGCCGGCCCGCCATATTGGTCAGTACCACCCCGGCCTCGGCGATCAGGCGCTGGACCACCTGCTGCCCGTCGGGCGCCCGCAGGTCGGCGACGAACGACCGCTTGCCCTTGTTCAGCCCGGTCCAGTAGATCGAGGTGCCGGCCTGCGCGACCGGCCAGCGGCGATAGTCCGCGGCCCCGCCGACCGGATCGACACGCACCACGTCGGCACCCAGTTGTGCCAGCGTCATCCCCGCCAGCGGCACCGCCACGAAGCTGCCGATCTCGATGACGCGCACGCCGGTCAGCGGGCCTGCCGGGACCCCTGCTGTCGGTTGCATGGCGCACTCCTCGTTCTCGCGACTACGTCGACTATATGTCGACCCGGCACCCGGGCGAGTCCGCCCCGAATCTCAATCGTTGCCGAACCGCGATATGAAATCCCGTGGCGGCGAACAGGACACAGCCGACCACCGTGTTTGACTGCCTACAGCAGGGCAAGACCTGGCACCAAGCCGCCGCGAGCGGATCGATCATCGGATGGGAAAAGGCTATGAAGAGCGTTGAGAAGTTGCGACACGCGGCCCGTCGGCTACCGCGCCGACTCGGGGTCGCGGCGGTGGGGGCCGCACTGCTTACCGGCCTCGTCGGAGTCACCGGCGGTTCGGGCGACGCCTCGGCGTTCTCCCGCCCCGGGTTGCCGGTGGAGTACCTCCAGGTGCCGTCGGCGTCCATGGGCCGCGACATCAAAGTGCAGTTCCAGCCGGGCGGATCGCACGCGGTCTACCTGCTCGACGGCCTGCGCGCCCAGGACGACTACAACGGCTGGGACATCAACACCCCGGCGTTCGAGGAGTACTACCAGTCCGGCCTGTCGGTGATCATGCCGGTCGGCGGCCAGTCCAGCTTCTACTCCGACTGGTACCAGCCGGCCTGCGGCAAGACCGGCTGCCAGACCTATAAGTGGGAGACCTTCCTGACCCGGGAACTGCCCACCTGGCTGCAGGCCAACAAGAGCGTCTCACCGGTCGGCAACGCAGTGGTGGGCCTGTCGATGGCGGGCAGCTCGTCGCTGACACTGGCCGCCTACTACCCGCAGCAGTTCGTCTACGCCGCAGCACTTTCCGGCTTCCTGAACCCGTCCGAGGGCTGGTGGCCGACGCTGATCGGGATGGCCATGAACGACGCCGGCGGCTACAACGCCTCCAACATGTGGGGGCCGTCGTCCGACCCGGCCTGGAAGCGCAACGACCCGATGGTGCAGATCCCGCGGCTGGTGGCCAACCGCACCCGGATCTGGATCTACTGCGGGAACGGCACGCCCAGCGAGCTCGGCGGCGACAACCTGCCGGCGAAATTCCTGGAGGGCATGACGCTGAGCACCAACAAGACGTTCCAGCAGAACTACACCGCGGCCGGCGGCAACAACGGGGTCTTCAACTTCCCGTCCGACGGCACGCATGACTGGCCGTACTGGAACCAGCAGCTGGTCGCGATGAAGCCGGACATCCAGCGGGTGCTCAGCTCCGTCGTCGACCCGACCTGATAAGACCCCCCCACTGCCGACCGTGCAGGTTTGTCCGCCCCACCTGGGGAAACACCGGACAGACCTGCACGGTCGCGGTGTTGGGGGGTGGGGGTGCTGTCTCTTATACACATCT
>NZ_CP083985.1:4325027-4325119 GCF_020172665.1 [Mycobacterium] zoologicum
GCACGTGGGCGCAGAGATGTGTAGAAGAGATCGACTCCGACCCGGACGTCGAGGTCTCCGTGGTCGCCCGGGCGATCAAGATTTTTTTTTTT
>NZ_CP083985.1:4325163-4340299 GCF_020172665.1 [Mycobacterium] zoologicum
GGGAAATGTTTAAAAGAGAAGGTTTCCTCCCACAACCCGCGACGGTAGACGTAGCGGTAGGTGTACAAGGTGGCCAGCACGCACACGACCGAGGCGATGGCCAGCATCCAGGTACCGCCGGTGACCGCGCTGATGAACCCGCCGATGACCGCGCCGAGCATGTACCCGGCGAGCAGCAGGAAGTAGCCGAGCCAGTCCTGCGCGGTGCCACCGTTGATGTGGCGTTCGATGCCCTGTCCCAGCTTCACCACGGTGCCGGTCACATAGCTCAACGGAATCGACACCTCGCCGTCGCGGACGAACGTGGTATTCAGCGCGCCCACCCCGAACGCGACCAGCAGGATCGGCAGCAGCGGCAGCGGCAGTTCCGGCCCGCCCTCCCACAGCCAGTCGACGAGGGTGGCGGCGATCAGCGCCCCCGCGGTCAAGGTCAGCGCGCCGTGCGGCCGCTCCGGCCACAGGCGGCGATGACACAGCGCCGCGGTCACCACGCCGGCCAGGAACGACACCAGCAATGCCGCGGCCGAGATCGACAGCCACTGGTTACCGGTGAACACGCCCAGCACCGCACGGCCGGCGTTGCCGGTCATGAAGGTGACGAAGTAGCCCTCGGAGTGGGTGAACGCCGTGGCCGCCAGTAGCCCGGCGAGGGCAGCAAGCACCCACGACAGCTTGGTCTCACTGTCGTAGCGCTCGCGGATCACGCGTGCCGGCGGCCTCAGCCGACCGGGCCGGGTACCAGCGTGACGCTGGCAGTGTGGTCGCCGCCCATCGCGCTGCGCCAGCTCAGGGTGATGGTGTCACCGGGGTGGCACTGGTCGAGCACGTCGGTCAGGTCGGTAGCCGAGTTGACCGGCCGGCCGTTGACCGAGGTGATCATGTCGTCCTTGGCGATGCCCGACGCGGCCGCCGGGGTGCCGGCCAGCACCTGCGCGACGCGGGCGCCGCCGTTGTCGTCCACCACTCCGACGCCCATGAACGCGGTCTCGCCGATGTGCACGGTGCCCGACTGGTTGCCGGCCCGGATCTGTGCGGCGATGGCCATCGCCTGATCGATCGGGATGGCGTAACCCTCGCCGCCCGGCTGGGCGAACTTGTAGTTGTCGCTGGCCGCGGTGTTCATCCCGATCACCTGGCCAGCTGCGTTGACCATCGGGCCGCCCGAGTCGCCGGGGCGGATCGCGGTGTCGGCCTTGATCATGTTGTTCAGGGTCTCGCTGCTGCCGGTCAGCTCATCGGCGGCCGAGACGGTCTGGTTCAGCGCGATGACACGACCGGGCTCCGCGCTCGGCTGGCCGCCGTGGCCACCGGCGTTGCCCATCGCGACCACCGGGTCGCCGACTGCAACCCGGGCGGAACTGCCGATGTTGGCGGCCGGCAGGCCGGATGCGCCGCGCAGCTGCAACACCGCGACGTCATGGCTGCGGTCGAAGCCCAGCACGTCCACGTCGTAGGTCTGGCCGGTGCCGACCGACACGGCGGTGATTCCGGTGGCTCCGGCGATGACATGGTTGTTGGTCAGCACGATGCCGCCCGGGTCCAACACGATGCCGGTTCCGGCGCCGACGGCGCTCTGGTAGTCCATCTGGGTGTCGATGTTGACCACCGCCGGACCGACCTGCGCGAGCATGGCCGCGGGGTCCAGCGGCGGGGCGGGAATCGGCGGCAGCGCCTGCACCGGTGCGGCCATCAGGCCCAGGCCGGTTGTGGCCACAGTGGCCACAGCGGCAGCCGTCAAGTTGAGCAGCCACCACCGTCCAGGGCGATGCGATCCGCTCATCGGTTACCTCCTGCGCTCAGGTCACAAACACGGCAAGCTTACCGGAACCGCCGGTAGCGACCACAAACAGCAGCCCAGAGCTGGGGAAACCTAGGTCTTGTGCCCGAGCCCTGTTGAGGGAAGGCTGGGTCTGCCGACGGAAGGACAGCCATGACAACGATCGCCGGATTGCCCGCCCACATCCTGTTGCTGCACTCGGTGGTGGCGCTGGTGCCGCTCACGGGCATTCTGCTGATCGTCTGCACGCTGTGGCCGGCGGCACGACGGCGATTGGTGTGGCTGGTAGCGGTGCTGGCGGGCGTCACGCTGGTGGTCACGCCGCTGACGGTCACCGCCGGGGAATGGCTCGCCGACACCGGGAAGATCGCCGGATCCCCCCAGCTCGACACTCACATGTCCGCCGGCGAGTACGGCGTCTACATGGCGCTGGCCCTGGTTGTCGCGGCGGCGCTGCTGGCCGGCCTGCACCTGGCCGGATCGCGCGAGCGCAGCCTTGCGATGCCGGTCCGGCTGGTCCTGGGCGTGGCGGTGATAGCCCTGGCCGGCGGGGCGATGTTCGCCATCCACACCATCGGCGAGTCTGGCGCCAAGGCGGCCTGGGGCGACCTGCTGGCATCGCCGCAGGACGGCTGAATCTGCGCCAATGGCGTTCGGCTTGGCACAATGGACGCCATGTACCGCATGTTGAGGGGAATTGTGGCGCTGGCCGGCTCGGCGGCCCTGGTGATGACGGCGTCGGCCGGGGTGGGTCAGGCCGCCCAGATCACACCTGACCGAGGCAGCAACAACCCGGCCGTGGCAGCCATCGAGCCCGCGGCCGGCTCGGTGGTGGGGGTGGCCTACCCGGTGATCGTGACGTTCGCCGGTCCGGTCGGTGACCGGGCAGCAGCCGAACGCGGCATCCACATCTCCTCGACACCTGCTCGCACCGGTCACTTCGAATGGCCGAGTTCCGATGAGGTGCAGTGGATTCCGGACGGCTACTGGGCACCGCACTCCAAGATCAGCGTGGACGTCCACGGGATGAAGACGGGATTCGAGACCGGTGACGCCGTGCTGGGAGTCGCCGACATCTCCGACCACACCTTCACCGTGAGCGTGAACGGCGAGATGCTGCGGGTGATGGCGGCCTCGATGGGTAAGCCCAAGCGCCCCACCCCGATCGGTTCGTTCACCGCACTGACCAAAGAGCGCACCATCAAGTTCGATTCGCGCACCATCGGCATTCCGCTCAACGATCCGGAGGGCTACCTGCTCAACGGCGAGTACGCCGTCCGGGTGACCTGGAGTGGGGTCTACGTGCATTCGGCGCCCTGGTCGACGGGCTCACAGGGCTACGCGAATGTCAGCCACGGCTGCATCAACCTGAGCCCCGACGACGCAGCGTGGTACTTCAACTCGGTGCACTTGGGCGACCCGATCATCGTGCAGGCCTAGCAGGCGCCGAGCACCGCCGTCGGCATGTGCGCTACGTAGCGCTCGGCGCGCTGCTGTGCGCCCATCGCCTGAATACCCAGGTGACGCAGCCAGGCGATCACGCGGCGGCCGGTACGGGTGGTAACAGTGAAAGCCATGATTTCTTCTCCTGCCGGGAATTCCACCGGCCGGCGAAGCCCATTGCGGACAGCCGAACTCTCGCGGTTCAGGCCAGGGCAAGAGCGCCGGGGACGGTGGCGAACGAATTGGTCATCGAACTTGGATAAGGTCCGTCGCTGGGACTCACTTCGCCCTCACCTCCTTCCGGCTGAGACGCACGCGGGCGCCGTTGCATTACCGACATGATCTCACTGAAATCCGAGGTCGTCAAACCATGCCGCGAAACACCTTGGCGCAGCGGCTGATTCGAGACCCGGCCGACTCAGAGCAGACCGAGCAGCTCCAGGTCGGTGATGTACTTGACGATCACCGCCGGTGTCACGTGCGGAATGTCCTTCGCCGCACCGATTTCCGCCTGCCGCACCGCCGCACGGAACCGATCCGTCGGGGCGATCGACCCGCTGATCGGCGGCTGCGGCTTCTGGTAGTTGTGCAGCAGCGGCAGCAGTGACGCCTGGCGCTGCCGCTCCGGCAGTGCCCGCAGGGTGGTCTCGAACCGCTGCAGCCACTCGCTGTAGTCGGCGATCCGCCGGACCGGGTACCCGGCCTCGACGAGCCAGTCGACGAACTCGTCCATGCCCAGGCCGTCGTCGTGCGGGTTCATCACGTGGTAGGTGGCGAACCCGGAGGTTCCGGCCCCCAGCGTGGTGGACGCCTCGGCGATGAATTCCACCGGCAGGCCGTCGTAGTGCGCGCGCTGACGGTTGCCGTCGGCGTCGAGCTCGTAGAACGAGCCGGGGGCGACTCCGGACGCGACCAGGCTGAACATCATCCGGGTGAACATGTCCGGCAGGTTGAGCTGGCCGGCGTAGCTGGTGTCGGCCAGGATCATGTCGCAGCGGAACACCGCGACCGGCAGGCCGCACAGATCGTGGGCCTCGGCCAGCAGCACCTCGCCGCCCCACTTGCTGTTGCCGTAACCGTTGGCGTAGCCGTCGTTGATGGCCCGCACCGAACTCATCACCCGCACGTCGGCATCCTCGGTGAAGGCGCCCAGCGGAATCTGATCGCCGACACCGATGGTGGAGAAGTAGGTGAACGGCTTGATCTTTCCGGTCAGGGCGACCCGGATCAGTTCGGCGGTACCCACCACGTTCGGCCCGAACAGCTCGCTGTAGGGCAGCACGTGGTTGACCAGCGCGGCCGGGTCGACGATCACGTCGACGTCCTCGGCTAACCGCTGCCAGGTGTCGGCATCCAGGCCGAGGTTCTCCTCGCCCTTGTCGCCGGCCAGAACCTGCAGGTGCTTGGCCGCCAATTCGCGGTAGCGGGCAAGCAGTTTCGCGTCACCGCTGTCGAAGACGTCGTCGAGCCGGCGACGGGCATCGGCGTCCGAGCGGGCCCGCACCAGGCAGATCAGTGTGCCGCCGGCCGCTCCGTACGCGGCGTCGAGCCGTTCCAGCCACTCCAGCGCCAGGTAGCGGCCCAGGAAGCCGGTGGCTCCGGTGAGCAGCACGGTGCGCACCTGCTCGGACGGGCCGGGCAGGGACGGTGCCG
Source organism: [Mycobacterium] zoologicum (assembly GCF_020172665.1). Lineage (GTDB taxonomy): Bacteria > Actinomycetota > Actinomycetes > Mycobacteriales > Mycobacteriaceae > Mycobacterium > Mycobacterium zoologicum. The sequence continues at coordinate 4,330,037 of NZ_CP083985.1, forward strand.
CAGCCAGGGTTGCCTCGTCGAGGAACTTGTCCAGGGTGAGCTGGGCAGCGGTCACCTCGACCGCGTCGCGGCCGTGCACCGAAGCGAAAGTCGGTCGCCTGGAACCGGTTTGAGCATCTTGCCGCTCGGCGTCGATGTAACCGGCGATCGACGCCAGATCGCTTGCCGGACTGACGATCACGCCGACCGGGACGTCGACATCGAAGATGTCGCGCAGCAGGTTGCCGAAGGTCAGCGCCGACAGCGAGTCACCACCGAGGTCGGTGAAGTGTGCGTCAGCTGTGATGTCGCCGGCCGAGGAGCCCAGCAGCGCGGCGGCGGCCCGGGCCACGGTCTCGCCGGTGGGGCGCTGCGCGCCGTTGCGGCGCAGCTCGCTCAACTCGTCGGCCTGGCCCTGGGCCAGCTCGGCGTAGAGCTGTTCGAGGCGATCTCCGTAGTGCGCCTTGAGCTTCGGCCAGGCCAGCTTGCGGATTCCGGTGAGCAGACCGTTCTCCAGGGTGAAGGGCTCGGTCTCGACGATGAAGTCCCGCGGGACCTCGTAGGACTGCAGATCGGCGTCAGAAGCGGCCTGCTGCAACGACTCTGCGATCGCCCGCTTGAGGTCGGCGGGTTCGGACCCGGCCGCCAGCGCCTCCGGGGTCGGCACCACCACGGCGAGCAGGTAGGGCTGGGCACTGTTGCCGTAGACGTAGATCTGGCGCACCAGCGGGCTGTTGCCGAACGCCGCCTCCAGCTTGGCCAGCGTGACGAACTCGCCTTGGGCCAGCTTGAGCACGTTGTTGCGCCGGTCGACGTAGACCAGCCGATCCGGGGCGATCTCGGCGACCACGTCGCCGGTGCGGTAGTAGCCGTCGTCGTCGAACACCTCCGCGGTGATCTCCGGGCGGCGGTAGTAGCCGGGGAACAGATTCTCGGTCTTGAGCAGCAGCTCGCCGCGCGGGTGCGGGGTGTCGGTGCCGAAGTAGCCGAGGTCGGGAACGTCGACCAGCTTGTAGTCGAGCACCGGCGGCCGCTGCACCTCGCCGTCGAAGAGCACCATGCCGGCCTCGGTCGAGCCGTAGCCGTTGAGCACGTGCTGCCCGGTGAGTTCGCCGACCCAGGCCTGCAGCTCCGGCGAGATCGGCGCGGACCCGGTCATCGCGAAGATGCTGCGGCCGCCGAGCAGCTCGCTGCGCATCTGCGCGAGCACCTGCGCCTGCGCGGATTCGGCGTCGACCGTGCCGTTCACGGCGTTCAGTTCGCTCTGGAAATGCTGGTAGAGCATCTCCCAGATCCGCGGCACGAAGTTGAGTTCGGTGGGCCGCACCAGGGCGAGGTCTTCGAGGAAGGTCGACAGGTCGCTGCGGGCGCTGAAGTAGGCGGTGCCGCCGTTGCCGAGCGTGCCGTAGAGGATGCCGCGGCCCATGACGTGGCTCATCGGCATGAAGTTCAAGGTGATCGAGGCGGCGCTGGGGCCGAACCAGTTCTTGGCCGAGCGGACCCACATCCGCGCGACGTTGCGCTGCGGGTACATCGCGCCCTTGGGTGCGCCGGTGCTGCCGGAGGTGTAGATGAGCAGGGCCAGCGGGTCGTCCCGGTCATCGACGACGTCGACGTGCGACAGGCTGCGGCCGCGGGTGAGCAGGTCCGCCAGCGGCTCCACGACGATCTCGACGCCGGCCAGCCGGGCGCGGGCGTCGGCAAGCGCGTCGCGGTGGTCGTCGACCTGCTCGTGGTAGTCGAAGACCACCAGGCGGGTGGGTGCCGGCCCGGCCAGCACCAGCTCGACGGCATCAGACAGTGACCCGGCGCTGGCGGCGATCACCCGCGGCGCCGTCTCAGCCACGATCGGCGCCAGGGTGCTGATCGCGGCCGAGGTCTGCAGCGGCACCGAGACGGCGCCGATCTGGCCCAGCGCGATGTCGATGACGGTGTAGTCGACGCTGGTGAAGCCCAGCACCGCGACCCGGTCACCGGGCCGCACGGCGGCGGCGACCAGGGCGGCACCCAGGTCACCGACCCGCTGCGCCAGGTCGCCGTAGCTGACGGTGTCAAAGCGTGGCGCCAGCTGCGCGACGGTGCGTCCGGTTCCCGGGTCGGCGACGAATTCGACGGCGCGCGCACCGAGTGCGGGCCGGTCGGCGTACCCGGTCAGGATGGCGCGCACCAGCGGAGCCAGGGCGGACTGCGCCTCGGCTGCCGCGGAGACGACGGGGTCGGGCTGGGCGGCGGCGAATTGGGGATCGGTGGCGGCCAGTTCGGCGACGCGACGGGCCTGCTGTTCTTCGGCTGTTATCGACATGATTCGGACCTCTGAAGGAGCTATTGCTGAAAGTGATTTTTGGGGGGCGCGACGCTGCGCCAACAAAAACTATGTTAGCAAAACTAATTTAAATCGGGCACCGCTGAACTGGTGTGATGTTGCACGCATCGCGGGCCGGCAGTGGTGTGGGACCAGCTCAGCTGATCGACTCCTCCAGCCACGGCAACAGCCACTTGACCCCTTCGGGCGTGAGGTGGATGCCGTCGCTGCGGACCTTGATGCCGTCCACCTTGGCGGTGTAGCTGCCGGCCGGCCCGAGCTTCTTGTTCAGGTCCATCACCGTGACAGCGTCGCGGCCACTGACCTCGTGGCGCAGCAGGGTGTTCCAGCGGTCCACCCGGTCCGGATCGTCTTCGGGCCACGGGCTGCCGTCGGGCCGCTCGCCGAAGCGGCTGTAGGGCACCGTCGTCACCACCACCCGGCTGCCGGCCGCTTCCAGCACGTCCAGCGCACTGCGCAGTTCCGCAGTGAGATAACTGTCGAACGTCGGGTCGCCGATGTGGGTCCACTGGCCCTCGTTGACCCGGTCGACGGTCTCCCAGCGTCCGACGAACAGCAGCACCACATCAGGCTGGTCGGCGGCGACCTGGCGTGCCCAGCGGGCCGGCCAGCCGTCGCAGTCCTTGCCCTGATCGATCACTCTGCCGGCCCAGCGGTAGGGCCCGGCGCGCACGATGCTGCAGCCCACCACGGTGTGGTCGATGAAGTGGTATCCGGGAGTGGCCGGCAGGTAGTGCATCACCGTCCACCCGATCGAGTCGCCGAACACCGAGACCGTGCGCGGCGGGTCGGGGTCGTGGTGCACCGGCTGCGGGGTGGGCCGCCGCGACGTCGACGGCGGGTTCGGCGACTCGATTGGGGATACCGCCGCGGCGGCCGCCACGTCCGCCGAGAGTCCGTTGACGGCCGACGGCCGTTCGACGACCGGCACCACCAGCACGGTGACCGCGATCGCGGTGCCGCTGATGGCCGCCCCGAGCGGCAGCATCGAGACCCGCGCCGGCCGCCAGTGCCGGACCGGCTCCTCGATGACCCACCAGGACACCGCCGCCAGCAGCAGGGTGGCCGCGCACCGCGCGCCGAACAGCGCCCAGCCCGACCACCCGGTGCGTTCGCCGTTGAGCACCAGGAACACCGGCCAGTGCCACAGGTAGACGCCGTAGGAGATGGTGCCCAGCCACACCAGTGGCCGCCACGCCAGCGCCCGGGCCGGCAGCCCGCTCTGGTGCAGCGCGACCGGTGCGATCACCGCGATCGCCGCCACCGCGACGACGGTCAGCAGCCCGCCGCGGAACTCCGCGGCGGACCCGGTGCTGCGGTGGGCGGCCACCCCGAGCACGGCCAGGCCTGCGATGGCCAGCGCGCCGGCGACCAGCCGGCCCCGCCGGCTGCGGACCACCGAGAAACCCGTCGTCAGCGCCGGCCAGTCCCCCACCAGCAGTGCCGCGGCGGCGGCCCCGATCAGCAGCGCTTGGGCCCGGGTGTCGGTGCCGAAGTAGACCCGGTCGCGGGTCGCGTCAGATGCCAGCATCTCCGCGGCTGCCGCGGAAGCCGCCGCACCGGCGCTGGCCAGCAGGAATACGGTCAACCGCACGCCGCCGACGGTGGCCCGCCCGTCGCGGCGCCGAGCCCGGGCGCCCAGCGTCACGGCGATCGCGATCAGCAGCAGCGGCCAGATGAAGTAGTACTGCTCCTCCACCCCTAGTGACCAGGTGTGCTGCAGCGGCGACGGCGTGCCCGCCTCGGTGAAGTAATCGGTGTGCTGGGCGACGAAGTGCCAGTTGGCCACCCAGAAGAACGCGGCGATGGCGTCTTCGCGCAGGCCGACCACCGCATCCGAGGGCAGCAGCTGGTGGGCGATCGCCACGGTGAGCACCATCAGCACCAGAGCGGGCAGCAGGCGTCGCCCGCGCCGGATCCAGAACCCGCCAAGGTCGATGCGGCCGGTGCGGCTCAGTTCGTCGAGTAGCAGCGAGGTGATCAGGAATCCGCTCAGCACGAAGAACAGGTCCACCCCGATGAACCCGCCCGACATTCCGGGGATGCCGCCGTGGTCGGCCAGCACCAGCGCGACGGCGATGGCCCGCAGGCCGTCGAGGGCGTGAATGCCGGGTTTGCGTCCGCCCCGGCGGGTCCGGTCCGCGGCACGGGCGGTGCCCAACCGGGCGGCACGCGGAGCCGGCGCGACCCAGCGAGGTTTGGCCGGGGTACGCATCGAGGTGGCCCGGCGTGTCCGGTTCCCGGCCGACGGATGTGTGCGATCCTGGCCGCCGTTGGCGCCGATTGGTCGATCCTCTCCCTGGTGGACCACCAAAATCTTAGGGGCGGCCTACCCCTACTACGGGGATGACACGCTCGGCGTCAGGACACCAATTCGGCAGTGCGCCACCAGATCAGCGCTACGAACAGGGCCAGCAGCAGCACGCTGGCCGCCACCTGCACCCGGGTCCGGTTCGGCTGCGGCGGATAGACGTAGGCGACGCCGACCAGCATTCCGGTGACCAGCCCACCGACGTGACCCTGCCAACTGATGTTCGGAATGGTGAAGGTGAAGACCAGGTTGATGACGATGATCGCGGCCACCCAGCCGATGTCCATCCGCAGCCGGCGGCCGATGACCAGAGTGGCGCCGAACAGGCCGAAGATGGCCCCTGAGGCGCCGGCGGTCGCCGAGGTGACGGGCGCGAGCAGATAGACGGCCACCGAACCACCCAGTGCGCTGAGCAGATACATCGCGCCGAACCGCGCCCGGCCGAGCAGACCCTCCAGTTGCGGTCCCACCACGTAGAGCGCCCACATGTTGAGCAGCAGGTGCATCGGGCCGTAGTGCAGGAACGCCGAGGTCAGCAGGCGGTAGAGCTGGCCGTGGGCCACCGCCGGCGTCCAGAGCACCAGCTCGGAGTCCAGGTCACGGGAGGACACCTGCGCGACGAAGGCCAGCACGCACAACGCGATCAGCCCGTAGCTGACCACCGGCGCACCCGAGGCCGCGCGAACGCGGGGCCGGGTGGTGCGGCGCAGCTGGGCGGCTCCGGCCTGCGCACAGTCCACGCAGTGCTGGCCGACGGCCGCGCTGCGCATGCAGTCACCGCAGATGTGGCGGTCACACCGGGTGCAGCGCAGCGCGGTGGCGCGGTCGGGGTGCCGGTAGCAGACGGTCATGGGTTCACTCTCTCATCCACCCCACACGGTAGATTTCACGCTGTGGCACCACAGGCACCCTGCAGACCGTTCAATGAGGCCGTCACCCGGTTCTGGAGCTTCGCGGCTCCGGCCTACGACGCCCAGTACCTGCAGCGGCTGGTCTATCAGCCTGCCCAGGACGAGCTGATCGCCGCGCTGCGCGCCCATGCGCCGGCCCGGGTCGCCGACATCGCGTGCGGCACCGGCATCCTGGCCGACCGCATCGAGCGCGAGCTGGCGCCCGAGGCGGTCTACGGCGTGGACATGTCCCAGGGCATGCTCGCCCAAGCCCGGGAGCGTTCGTCGCGGGTGCAGTGGCTGACCGGGCCGGCCGAGCAGCTGCCGTTCGAAGACGGTGCGCTGGACGCCCTGGTCACCAGCTCGGCGTTTCACTTCTTCAACCAGCCGGCGGCGGTGCGGGAGTTCCACCGGGTGCTGGCACCGGGCGGCATGGCGGCGGTCACCGCGATGAGTCCGCGGCTGCCCGATCCGCTGCACCGGCTCTCGGGCCTGCGGTGGAACCCGGCGAAGCAGCCCACCCCCAGCGAGATGCGCACGCTGTTCACCGACGCCGGGTTCACCGTCGCCGACCAGCACCGGGTGGCGCGCCCGGCGTGGACGCTGATCGTGTCCGACCTGATCACGGTGGGTGTCAAGCCGTAGCAGGTACCTTCGTCAGGTATGAGACCGATGAAGTCGGCCGGGGTGGCCGCTGTCGCGCTGGCGGCCTGGTTCTCCGGCGCCGGGACCGCCGCCGCTGACCCGACCCCTGCTCCCCCGCCCGCGCCCAAGCAGGTGATCGACGCCGACGGCACCTTCGCCGTCGGCAAGGACATCGTGCCCGGCACCTACCGCTCCGACGGGCCGCGGGACGGCAACGCCTGCTACTGGCGGCGGATCAGCGGCGGCAAGACCGTGGACAGCGCCATGACCAAGCAGCCGCAGGTGGTGCTGATCGAGCCGGGCGACACCGCGTTCCGCACCGACCGGTGCCAGACCTGGCAGCTGACCGAGTGCCCGCCCACCTGCGCGCCGGTGCCGCAGCAGTCGGTGAACCTGCCGGATGTGCTGAAGGGCTTTGTGCCAACACCCCGGCCGCCGGCTCCCGCTCCCGCTCCCGGCGGTTGACGCTAGCCGGCGGTCCCGAACAGATCCCCCAGGGTGCTGCTGATCGATGAAGCGGTCTCCTGCAGCACCATGTACTCGATTCCCAACGCCAGCGTCATCAGGCCGGTGTCCGCCGCCAGCGGCAGACCGAAGGCGTCCAGCGGGTTCGACGCGATGTTGTCGGCGAACAGCGTGGCGTCATAAGCCGGCAGGTTGAACGTCAGCGCGGTGCCGATGTCGGCAGTCGGCAGCAGCACCGAATACGCCTGGGAGAACGCCGAAGTCAGCCCGTTGACGATGTCGGTGAACGACGGCGTGCTGCCGGACAGCAGGTCACCTATCGACGACGATGCGGTGGTCGTCGTGGGGTGCTCCAGGTCGTTGAGGAAGGCGCTCCAGCCCTCCTGCAATGCCGGGCCCATGTTGTTCATGGCGGTCGCCAGCTGTGCGCTGGACGGGAACAGTCCGAAGGTGGTGGGCACGTTGGCCTGCCCGACGTCCCAGCCGTTGTTGTCGGGGTTGTCGTAGCCCAGGTTGACGATCTGGGTCAGTACCGGATTCAGCAGGTCGACCACCGGCTTGCCGAGCAGGCCCTCGAAGGGCCGCAGCAGCGGCAGCACCTGGTCGTCGGCCATCGGGACCATGTAGTAGGTGGTGTTGCCGTCGTAGCCGGCGGTGGTGGGCAGCAGGATCGCGTTGTCGATCTGGTCGGGGGTCAGGTCCCGGTAGGTCGGGTGGACGTACTCGATGCCCAGGAAGGCGTTGAGGTCGGCCAGGAAGTTCAGGGTGTACTTCGGGAAGTCGGCGAAGCCGTCGTACTCCTGGGTGTAGATGGTGGTGTCGTAGATGGTGTCCGGCGGGGTGGCGCCGCTGAACGTGATGCCCAGGCTGGGCAGGCTCAGGCCCTCGAAGCGCTCCAGCAGGCCGCCGTCGGGGTTGCTGGGGTCACCGACCAGCACGAACTTGACCGCGTCGGCGGCCACCCCGTCCTTCTCCAGGTTGGGCATCACCATCCCGGAGATGGTCGAACTCTGCGATTCGCCGAAGACCGCGACGGTGTTGCCCGCAGCGACCTGATTCTCGATGTCGCTGGTCAGGATCGTGGTGCCCTGGGCGAACGACTGGTCGAACGGCAGGCTCTTGACGCCGGTGTAGATCGGTGATCCGCCCTCGGGGGTGAAGACACCCTGTGAGACCGCACCGGGCAGGATCCGCTGGATGTAGGCATTGGCACCGTCGATGTAGTCCTGCGACGGGATCGGTGTGCCGGTGCCGCCGACGACCAGGCCCACGTCTTGACCCGCGGCCAGCGCGACGGCGCGGAACTGCGGTGATGCCGCCGCGGGTGCGGCCGGCGTGGCGGCCAGTAGGCCGGCGCCGACCAGGGTGACGCCGGAGGTGGCACAGAGTCGGAGTGCAGTACGAGAGTCCACTCCTGAACCCTACGAGCAATAAAGCTGAGCGTTCAATGAAAATCAGCTGGATGTTACCGGCCGGTCCAGCAGCAGCGTCGCGGCGTCGACCAGCGTCTGGATCACCTCGTCGGTGCTGAAATCGCTCAGCCACAGGTTGGGCGCGTCGGTGCGGTGCAGCATCGCCACGCCGTGCAGCGCCACCGAGAGCGCCGCGGCGATCCGCTCCGACCCGGACGTCTTGCCGCTGCAGGCCAACAGCGCCCGGGTGACGGTGTCGAGGGCCTGACGGGCGGCCGGCGGCGCCTGGCCGTCCTGGGTCATCAGCGCATAGCGCAGCGGGTGGCGCTGGGCGAACGACACATACACCCGGCAGCCGATCAGCAGCCGCTCGCGAGGGTCGGTGGCCGACTGGACCTGCTCGGCGATCTCCTGGGAGACCTGCAGCCAGCTGGCCTCCGCGACGGCTTCGAGCACCTGGTCCCGGTCCTCGAAATGGCCGTAGACCGACGGCGCGGCGATGCCGGCCTCCCGGGCGATGCTGCGCAGCGACACCTCGCCCTCGCTGCCGGCCGCGTCGATCACGCGGGTGGCCGCCGCGAGGATCTCGTCGCGCAGCAGCGCGCCGTGGCCGCGCAGATTGCGCTGACGGGGGGTACCGGACACATCGACATCCTAACGATTGTTAGTTGATTGCATCTGCGTGCTGCGCAACACCTCGACAACGAGTGTGAGCTGGCACAATCTAACTTTACATGCGTTTCCTTATGGCCGTAAGGTCAGTGGTCATGAGCGCAATGCGAAAGCTGCGGGGGCCGCTGGAACGGCTGTGGATCGTGCTGGTGATCGTCCCGGTCGTCGCGGTAGGAACCCTGGTGATCTACCGGTTCCACGGCGTCTTCGGCGCCCAGGGCGCCGCGGCCTCGGGAAACGACGGCGGCCAGATCGTCTCGACCGTGCCCAAGTACGTCACCTATGAGGTCTACGGTCCCGAAGGCACCTCGGGCATGGTCAGCTACGTCGACGAGCGGGCCCAGTCCCAGGAGACGACGTTCGCCTCGCTGCCCTGGTCGCTGACCATGACCACCACCGCGCCCAGCGTGTTCGCCAACGTGATGGCCCAGGGCGACAGCTCCGAGCTGGGCTGCCGGATCACGGTCAACGGCGAGCTGCGCGACCAGCAGCGCGCCGACGGGCACGCGGCCGCGACGTTCTGCGTGGTGAAGGCGGCATGAGCGGCCACCGTGGTTCGGCCACCGAGCCCCGCTACCCGCAGGTGATCCGGGCGCTGTCCATCCCGATCATCCTGTTCTGGCTGGCCGCCACCGCGGCCACCAATCTGCTGGTGCCGCAGTTGGAGGTCGTCGGCGCCCGCAACGCCGTCTCGCTGTCGCCGCAGGACGCGCCGTCGGTGATGGCCATGAAGCACATCGGCGAGAAGTTCGGCGAGTTCAGCTCCGACAGCGTGTTGATGATCGTGCTGGAGAGCGACAAAGAGCTTCAAGACGACGCCCACCGGTACTACGACCGGCTGGTGGCGAGCCTGCAGGCCGACACCGCCCACGTCGAACACGTGCAGGATTTCTGGGGCGACCGGGTCACCTCGGCGGGCTCGCAGAGCGAGGACGGCCGGGCCGCCTACGTGCAGGTCCATCTGGCGGGGAATCAGGGTTCGGCCCAGGGCGTGGAATCGGTCGACGCGGTGCGCGAGATCGTGGAGCACTCCGATCCGCCGGCCGGCCTGCGGTCGTATGTGACCGGTCAGGCGGCCCTGGTCGCCGACACCAACGAGGCCGGCGACGCCTCCATGGTGAAGATGACCGGGATCACCCTGGCCGTCATCGCGGTGATGCTGCTGGTGGTGTACCGGTCTTTTCCCACCACCTTGATCGGGCTGCTGGTGGTGGTCACCGAGATGAGCATGGCCCGCGGGCTGATCGCGGTGCTGGCCGACTTCCACGTCTTCGCGATCTCCACCTTCGTGGTCAGCATCCTGACCGCGCTGGCGATCGCGGCGGGAACCGACTACTGGATCTTCCTGATCGGCCGTTACCACGAGGCCCGCAACGCCGGTGAAGATCCCCGATCCGCCCAGCGCACAACGCTGGCCAGCGTCAGCCACGTGATCCTGGGGTCCGGGCTGACCATCGCCGGGGCGATGCTGTGCCTGCACTTCACCCGGCTGAACTACTTCAACACGCTGGCGGTGCCATGTGCGCTGGGCATGTTCACCATCCTGTTGATGGGGCTGACGTTCGC
>NZ_CP083985.1:4340399-4367182 GCF_020172665.1 [Mycobacterium] zoologicum
TGCCCGCGACCACCCGCTCGTACACACTGCGCTGCACGAAAACCCTTGAGCCGCAGACGCATCCCTGACCGGAGTGCACGAAGATGCCCATCGAGGCCATCATGATCGCCATGTCCAGGTCGGCGTCGGAATAGATGAGCACCGGGGACTTGCCGCCCAGCTCGAGTGTGACCTTCTTCAGATTGTCCGCCGAGTCACGCATGATCTGCTTGCCCACCTCGGTGGAGCCGGTGAAGGCCACCTTCTCCACGTCGGGGTGCGCGGTGATCGCGGCCCCGGCGGTGGCGCCGTAGCCGATCACGAAGTTGGTGACGCCGTCGGGCACACCGGCTTGCGCGATCAGCTTCTCCAGCAGCACCGCCGACAGCGGGGTCTCCTCGGCCGGTTTGACCACGCTGCTGCAGCCGGCGGCCAGCGCGGGCGCGACCTTGGCGCAGGCGTTGAACAGCGGGCCGTTCCAGGGGTAGATCAGCCCGACGACGCCGTAGGGCTCCTTGTGGGTGTAGGCGTGGAAATTGGCGTGGGTGCTGTTGACACCGCCCTCCATCTGCACCTGGTAGCTGGCGCCGTTGAGCTTGGTGCACCAGCCGGCGTAGTAGCGGAAGAACTCCGCGCAGGTGGACACGATCATCTCGGCCTGGGCCGGCGGCATGCCGGCGTCCAGCGACTCCAGTTCGGTGAACTCCTTGGCATGCTCGTCGATGAGGTCACCGAGGCGCCACAGCACCTTGGCCCGCTCGCGAGCCGCGATGTCGGTCCAGACGCCCGACTGGTAGGCCGCCTTGGCGCGGGCGACGGCCTCGTCGACGGCTTCAGGGCCGGCGTCGCGGAACTCGGTGATCTGCTCCTCGGTGGCCGGGTCGATCACCGCGATCAGCTCGCCGGTTCCGGGACGCTTCGCCAGATCATCGATAACCGACTGCACTGCCATAACTGGACCCTTCCCGTCGCGGAGATGCTGGGCACTTGCTTAGCACCCGGCGGGCGGCGCGTCAACAGTGAGACAGTTTATTCATCATCTGTAAAGGTGTGTTGAGTGCGGGCGCTGGTCGGCGGCGCGCACGACGACCAGAAAGGCACGGCGTTGGGCATCGTCACCACCACCTCGGAAACCGCGTTCAGCCACGCCGCTGAGACGATCTACGACTTCGTCACGGATCCGGCCAACTGGACGAAGACCTATCCCGGCAGTGCCCACATCGAGAACCTGCCCGACCGACTGCCGCTGCAGGTGGGCGACACCTGGACCGAGGCCGGCCCGGATGGGGAACGCATCTTCAGCTGGCAGCTGGCGATCGCCACCCGCCCCCGACTCTGGGTCTTCAGTTCGGTCGGACGCCTCGGCCATGACCGCGCCGGCAACGGGGGGATGGAAGGCCGCATCACGGTGCAGTACCACTTCACCCAGCCCGCCGACGCCACCACGTTGTTCACCCGCACCATGGCCATCGAGGCCTACAAGCACGCGCCGCTGCCCGACGGCTTCTTCCGCGCGGTCAATCCCGCCAAGATCGACGACTACCACGCCGCCATCGCACGGGAGTTGGCGAACTGACCGTGGTCGGCCCTGCGGATACCGGCTGATCAGTATGCGGTGTCGCGTCGATTACCGTTCCGGCTATGACGCGACGCCGGCTCGGGAGGTTCTGATGCGCACCCGCGGCTGGGGCGGCGATGTGCCCGCCAGCGACGACGAGGCGGTGGCGCGGATCCTGGCAGCGACCCGGCGCACCATCGACGAACGCGGCGAACAGACCAGCATCGCCGACGTGGCCCGCACCCTCGGGGTGACCCGCCAGACCGTCTACCGCTACTTCCCCAGCACCGAGGAGTTGCTGTCGGCGACCGCGATCGACGGCATCGGGGATTTTCTGGACCAACTCGCCGCGGCACTGGCCGGCATCACCGATCCCGGGGAGGCGGTCGCCGAAGGTGTCGCGCTGACCCTGGAACGCCTCCCCGGCGACCCCTATGTCGGACTGCTGTTGCGCGCCCAACAGCCCAGCGCCTTCGCCGTCACGGTGACCACCGATACCGGCCGCGCTTTCGGGCACTCGATTCTCGAGCGGCTGGATGTCGACTGGTCCGGTTTCGACGCGCAGGCCATCGACGACATCATCGAGATGGTGCTGCGCACCCTGCAGTCGTTCATCCTGGCGCCGCTGCCCGCCCCGGGTGCCGAGTTGCGGCGACTGCTGCGCCGGTGGATCGCCCCGGCGGTGACTGCGGCGCGGAGCGCTACGAAGGTTCGCGGGTCAGTGGGTAGCTCACGCCGGTGAGATCCTCGGCGATCTGCCAGAGCCGCTGCTGCGCCTCGACGTCGTGGGCGCGCCCCGCGGCCCGGACCAGCACCGGCGGGCCGATCTGCTCGAAACGCCCACCCGGCCCGTAGAACTGGCCGCCCGCCGCGGCCGGATCGGTCGCCGCCCGCAGGATCGGCAGTGCCCCGTCGGCCGGGGCCTGGGTGAACCAGCCGGTCAGGTGGCGGAAGCGCCGGTTGAACACCCAGCGAACCGATCGGGATTGCTCGCGCAGGATCCCGGTGCGGGTCCCGCCGGGGTGTGCTGCCAGCGAGATCGCTTGGCTGCCCAGCGATTCCAGTCGCCGCTGCAGTTCGAACACGGCCATCAGCTGAGCGAGCTTGGACTGGGTGTAGGCCGCCGCCGGGGTGAACGAGGACTCCAGCTGCAGATCGTCGAACGAGATCCGGCCACCCCGACTGGTTTTGCTGTTCACCGCGACGATCCGCCCCGACCCGGAGGCGAGCACCCGGTCGAGCAACAGTCCGGTCAGGGCGAATGGCCCGAGGAAGTTGGTACCGAGGTCGCCCTCAAAGCCATCGACGGTCAGCTGCCGCGTTTGGTGCATGACCCCGGCGTTGTTGACCAGGATGTCGATGACCGAGTATGACGCCCGCAACTGTGCGGCACAGCCGCGCACCGACGCCAGGTCGCTGACATCCAGGCGCGCCACGTCGATGCGCGCGGCCGGGGCCGTCCGCAGGATGTCACGGCGGGCCGTGTCGGCAGCCTCGAGGTTGCGGCAGGCCAGTACGACGTCGGCGCCGAGGCCGGCCAGGCCCCGGGCGACCTCGAGGCCGACACCGGTGTTGGCTCCGGTCACGACGGCGGTCCGCCCGTGCTGGGGTGACGCCTGCGCCAAGGTCCAGTCCGTCGCACTCACACGCCGAACTATAGACGGGACACCACAATCAATGTGTATGGTCCTGACTTGATGCACGACGACGTCGACCTCACCGACCTGGACCGGTTCACGTCCGGCTTTCCGTATCACGTCTTCGATGTGTTACGCCGCGAATCGCCGGTCTGGTTCCATCCGGCCACCGCCCACTCCCCGGGCGGCGAAGGGTTCTGGGTGCTCAGCCGCTACGCCGACATCGTCGCCGCGGCCACCGACAGCGAGACGTTCTCCTCGGAGACCGGCGGCGGGCGCGACGGCGGCGGCACCACCCTGGAGGACATGCCGCTCGGGTTCGCCGTCGGCGCACTGCTGAACATGATGGACGACCCGCGGCATGCCAAATTCCGAAAGTTGCTGATGCCCAGCATGACTCCGCGGGCGCTGCGCGGCATCGAGCAGGATCTGCGCCGGCGCGCAGTGGCGATCGTCGACACCGCGCTGGCCAAACGGGAATGCGACTTCCTGGTCGATGTCGCCGCGGAGCTGCCGCTGCAGGCCGTCGCGGAGCTGGTGGGCGTGCCGCAGCAGGATCGCCACGAGCTGATGGACTGGGCCAACGTCACCTTGGACTACGAGGACCGCGAAGTCGGCGAGGTCAGCGACCGGCTGGTGCAGGCCCATGCCCGGATGCACGCCTACGGGGCCGAGCTGCTGGAATACAAGCGCGCCCACCCGGCCGATGACCTGCTGTCGGTGGTGACGCACGCCGAGATCGACGGCGAGCCGCTCACCGCCAACGAGCAGCAGATGTTTTTGAGCCTGATCATGGCCGCGGGCAGCGAGACGACACGCAATTCGATTGCGATCGGCATGTCGGCACTCAGCGAGCACCCCGAGGCCTGGGAGCGGTTACGCCGGGACCGGCAGCTGCTGCCGGTGGCCGTCGAGGAGCTGCTGCGCTGGGCGTCGTCAACGCCGTACAACCGGCGCACCGCCACCCGCGACGTCGAACTGCACGGCCGGCAGATCCGTGCCGGTGACAAGGTGAGCCTGTGGTGGGCGTCGGCGAACCGCGACGAGTCGGTGTTCGCCGAGCCCTACACCTTCGACATTCTGCGGAACCCCAACCCGCACCTGACATTCGGGCGCGGCGTGCACTTCTGCCTCGGCTCCACGCTGGCGCGCCTGGAGATGCGGGTGATCTTCGACGTGCTGCTCGACCGGGTGGGCACCGTGACCTTGACCGGCCCGATCGAGTACGTCCGCAGCAACAAGCACGCCGGGGTCCGGCACATGCCGGTCACCATCGAGCCGAGCTGAGGCCGGCCCTCGGCCCAGCATACCAATTTTTGGTATCGTGGCAGACATGGGCAAGAACACGTCCTTCGTGCTCGACGATCATTACCAGGCCTTCATCGACCAGGAGATCGCAGCCGGACGCTACCGATCGGTCAGCGAGGTTATCCGCTCGGCATTGCGGCTGCTGGAGGATCGCGAAGCACAACTGCGGGCCCTGCGCACCGCCCTCGAGGACGGTGAACGTAGCGGCGAGTCGACGCCGTTTGACTTCGATGCCTTCCTCGACCGCAAGCGGACGGATGCGTCGCGTATCCGGTGACTGTTCGATACCTGCTCTCACCTGCCGCGCGAGCAGATCTGGAACAGATCTGGGATTACACCGCGGACCGCTGGGGCGTCGACCAGGCCGAAGAGTACCTGCGCGAGCTCCAGTACGCGATCGAACGTCTTGCCGCGAAGCCACGGATCGGCCGAACCTGTGACGAGATCCGACCCGGCTATCGCAAACTATCGGCCGGATCCCACACGCTGTTCTATCGACTGACTGCCGACGCCGTCGTCGACGTAGTTCGGGTCTTGCACCAACGGATGGACACCGAGCGGCATCTCTGAAGCTCGCAGTCTCCGCACCCCTACCCGCGCTGCACCGTCGCAAACCGCTGGTCGGTGTAGCGGCGCAGATTCGACAGGAACCGGCGAAACGCCAGGTTCATCAACGGGCCGCTCACCGGGGAGAACAGCTTCGCCGGGCCGGTGAGCCGATTGGCCAGGGTCCAGGTCAGCCGGCAGCCCTGTGGAGTCGGTTCGATGCGGTAGTCCTCGACGAAAACCGCCAGCGCCGATGTCGAGCTGGCGTTGAACCGAAACGCCATGTGCCGACAGGGTTCCCAGGCGAGGAATTCCTCGTCGCCGATGATGCCGCCGCGCATGTCGACCAGGCGGGTGGTGCCGACACCGTGCGGCTCGGGGCTGGTCCAGGTCACGTTGGTGATCACCGACGCCCAGCGCGGCCAGGCGTCGGCGTCGGCGAGCACCTCCCACACCTGCTCGGGGGTCACGGCCAGCTCGACGCTGTTGCTGAACCGCTGCGGCGCCTGGTCGATGAAGCCGAGATCGACTTGCTCGCAGGGATACATCCGGGCCAAGGGATTTCCTTTCCGTGCTTCGTGATTCAGCGTGCGCCGCGCACCAGCCGGCCCGGGCGGGCGCCGGTGTCGGTGCCGTTGCGTCGGGTGACGGTACCGCTGACGATCGTGGCGTCATAACCGCTGGCGCCCTGCAGCAGCCGGCGGCCACCGGCCGGCAGGTCATAGGCCATCCGGGCCGGGTGCAGGGTCAGCGCCGCCATGTCGATCACGTTGATATCGGCCTTCTTGCCCAGCTCGATGACGCCGCGATCGGTCAGGCCGAACAGCTGTGCGGTGTCTCGGCACTGCTTGCGCACCACGTACTCCAACGGCAGTTTGTCCCCGCGGTGCCGGTCACGGGCCCAGTGCGTCAGCAGATACGTGGGATAGGAGGCGTCGCAGATCATTCCGCAGTGCGCGCCGCCGTCGGACAGGCCCAGCACGCCGGCCGGGTGGGTGAGCATCTCGCGGATCGCGTCGTGGTTGCCGTCGGCGTAATTGAAGAACGGCAGCATCAGCATCGCGCCGGCGTCGTCGCGCAGCATCAGGTCATACAGCGTCGACAGCGGGTCCTCGCCGCGCGCCGCCGCTATCGCGGCCACCGAACGGTCCGGGGTCGGCTCGTAGTCCGGCGGGTCTCCCAGGTCGTAGATGCGGTGCAGCGAGTGCTGCACCAGCGCGAACATCCCGTCGAACTGCAGCGAGGTGTCGACAGGCAAGTCGTCTTCGGCCAGGATCGCGGACTTGACCGCCGGCTCGGCGAGCCGCTGCGCCAGCTCCTCGCGACTGCACTGTTCTTTGAGCCGGCGGTAGGTCGGGCGGTGGGAGAACCCGTGGTGCCCGGGGAAGCCGAGCAGCATGCCGAATGGCCGGGCGGCGATCTGCGGATACAGCGCACTGCCCGCCTGGTGGGCGGCGGCGGAGACGTCGAGCTGTTCGCGCCACAGGTTCGGGTCGGCGTCGACCTGAATCAGCGCGAACGACAACGGGCGGTCGATCTCGGCGCTGAGGCGCTGCATCCATTCGAGCTCTTTTTTCGGTGCGACGATGTCCTCACCGGCCGCACCCTGCGGCGCGAGTTCGAACACCGCCTGACCGCCGGCGGCCATCGCGCGGCCCAGCCCGAACAGTTCGTCTTCGGCGGCGAAGGTGCCCGGCACCGGTTCGCCGTCCATCGCGCGGTGCGCCAGCGTGCGGGACGTCGAAAAGCCCAGCGCCCCAGCCTCGATCGCCTCTTGCACCAGCCTGCTCATCGCGGCGATGTCGTCGGAGGTGGCCGGCTCGTTGCGGGCGCCGCGCTCACCCATGGCATACGCGCGGATCGCCCCGTGCGCCACCTGACTGCCGACGTCGACGGCCAGGTTCTGTCGATCGAGCGCGTCGAGGTATTCCGGGTAGCTCTCCCATCCCCAGGTGATGCCTTCGGTCAGCGCGGTGCCCGGAATGTCCTCGACGCCCTCCATCAGCTTGATCAGCCATTCCTCGCGGCCCGGCTTCACCGGGGCGAAGCCCACGCCGCAGTTGCCGGTGACCACCGTCGTCACGCCGTGCCCGCTGGACGGTTCCAGCAGGCTGTCCCAGCTGACCTGCCCGTCGTAGTGGGTGTGGATGTCGACGAATCCGGGGGCGACGATGCGGTCGGTGGCGTCGATCGTCTCGGCTGCCGCACCGGTCAGACCGGGATCATCGGCTCCGGTGCGGCGGTGGACCGCCACGATCTTGCCGTCCCGGATACCGATGTCGCCCGGGTAGCGGTCGGCCCCGGTCCCGTCGACGACGGTGCCACCGGTGATCACGAGGTCATACACGGCCGTCTCCTTCGAAGTACCGGGCGCGGCGAAGAATGATGTTGATCAATTTGTACATATCTCGTTAATGTGTGCAAGTGCCCGTCGCTGCAGGATCTCGAACGCTGCCATCGCCGCTGCTCACCGCGGCGACAGACACCCTGCGACAGCTCGGGCCTCGCCGCTTCAGCCTCACCGCCGTCGCCGAGGCGGCCGGCGTCTCACGCGGCACGGTGCATAACATCCTGGGGACTCGCGACGACGCCATCGCCGCCGCGCTGGAACAGCTGTCCTCGGTGTTCATCGAGACCATGGCCGCCGAGGTGAGCCGGCAGCAGAGCCTGGCCGAGCAGGTCGCGGCCGCGGCGGTGCTGATCTCGGCGCATCGCCGCAGATCGACCGCCGAGCCCCGCGCGATCAACCAGAGTGTGCTGGTGCTGCTGCTCGAACACGGCGGCGATGAGTTGATGCGCCGCTCGGTACAGCTGTGGACGCCGCTGGTGCGCGCCGCCCAATGCAGCGGCGAAGTCAGCGAGGCCCTCGACGCGGGACGCGCCGGCGAATGGATCGTGCGGCTGCTGTTCAGCTTCGAGTTGCTGCCGCCCATGCGGGTGAACCTGGACAGTCCCCGCGCCGTGCGCCGCTTCGTGTGCGACCACATCGTCGCCGGTCTGGGAGGAGACTGCCGTGGCTGAACCCGAACCGCTGGTCCTGCGAGTCGCCGATCACGAACTCGACGATCTCCGCCACCGACTCGCCAACACCCGCTGGCCGGCCGAGATCGAGGGCGCGGGCTGGGATTACGGCACCGACCAGACCTTCCTCAAGGTCGTGGTGGAGCACTGGCTGCACCGCTACGACTGGCGCCGCGTCGAATCCGAAGTCAATGCCATCGGCTCGTTCGTCACCGAGGCCGCCGGGCAGCGGGTGCACTTCGTGCATGCCCGAGCGACCGGCCCGAATGCCATTCCGCTGGTGATCACCCACGGCTGGCCCGGATCGATCGTCGAGTTCCTCGACGCAATACCGTTGCTGCGTCCCCGTTTCCACGTCGTGGTCATCTCGATGCCCGGGTACGGCTTCTCCGGGCCCACCCGGCAGCGCGGTGTGGATTCCGCGGCGGTGGCGGCCGCGGTCGCCGACGTGATGGCACAACTGGGCTACCACCGGTACGTCGCGCAGGGCGGCGACTGGGGTGCCATCGTCACCCGCCACCTCGGCGAACACTACGCAGATCGGGTCGCCGCCATCCACACCAACATGTGCTTCGCACCGCCCGACCGGGACGACCCGGAGTTGCTGGCCGCCGTGACCGAGACCGAGCAGGCCGCGGTCGCCGCCGCGGCCCAACGGATGATCGACGGCATGGCCTATTTGAATCAGCAAGCCACCCGGCCGCATTCGCTGGGCTTCGGCCTGGACGACTCACCGGTGGGGCTGGCCGGCTGGATTCTGGAGAAGTTCCACGCCTGGTGCGACACCCGAGAAGGCATACCGATCAGCGCCGATCGGCTCATCGACAACCTGATGTTCTACTGGCTGACGGCGACCGCGACCTCGGCGGCCCGGCTGTACTGCGAATCCACCCGGGCGGGAACGGGCCCGCTCGGCAAGTGGACCGGCCGGGTCGACGTGCCCACCGGGTACGCGGTGTACCCCTACGAGATGCTGCAGACCCCACGGGCGTGGGCCGCGCATCGCTACAATCTCGTTCACTACTCCGTCGCAGACCGCGGCGGGCATTTCGCCGCGTTCGAGCAGCCCGCAATCTTCGCCGCCGACCTGGCGGCCTTCGCAGATGTCCTCAGCGAACAGCGGGTGTTCTAGGGGGCGTTCGCCCGCTGCCGCAGCGGTCGCTGCCGCACGATCGTCGGCCACCAGAACCACGGGCCGTAGATCCGCACCAGGCACGGCACGATGAACGACCGCACGATCAAGGTGTCCAGCAGCAGGCCGATGCACACCGTCGAACCGAGCTGGCCGATGGTACGCAGATCGCTGGCGAGCATCGCGAGCATGGTGAACGCGAACACCAGGCCCGCAGACGTCACCACACCGCCGGTACTGCCCAGCGCGCGGATCAGACCGGTGTTCAGCCCGGCGCCCAGTTCCTCTTTGAGCCGGGCGATCAGCAGCAGGTTGTAGTCCGAGCCGACCGCCACCAGGATGATGAACGTCAGCGGCAGAATCAGCCAGTGCAGGTGCAGGCCGATCAGATGTTGCCAGATCAACACCGATAGTCCGAACGCCCCGGCGTAGGAGAACGCCACGGTGCCGGGAATCACCACGGCGGCCACCAGGCTTCGGGTGATGACCAGCATGATCAGAAAGATCAGCACGAATGCCGCAATCGCCGCGATCAGCAGGTCGGAGCGCGAATACTGCTGGATGTCTTTGTTGTTCGAACCCGAGCCGCCGATGTAGATCTTCGCGCCGGCCAATGAGGTCTCCTTCAGCGCGATCTTGATGGCGTCGGGGAACTTCTCCACATGGGCAATGCCCTCGGGGCCCATGGCGTTGCCCTCGTGGGTGACGATGAATCGGGCCGCCTTGCCGTCCGGGGACATCATCAACTGCATCCCGGTCTTGATGTCTTCGTTGTCGAACGCCGGCCGGGGGATATAGAAGAAATCGTCACTGCCGGAGGCGTCGAAGTCGTTGCCGACGTTGATCATGTCGTCGAATGTCTCATCGGTGTTGCGGGCTTGGATGTCCGAGCTGCCGTAGGTGTTGACGATCAGCAACCGCAACGCGATCTGGTCGTCGGCCATGATGTTGAGTTGGGTGACCAACTGCGGCAGCAGCGAATCGACGACCTCCAGCGACGACACCGCGTTCTTGATGTTCTCGGCCAGCTTGTCGACGCTGTCCATCATGTCCCACAGCGACCGGAACGCCCAGCAGACCGGAATGTCGTAACAGTGCGGTTCCCAATAGAAATAGCTGCGGATCGGGCGCATGAAGTCGTCCAGATTGGCGATCTCCTCATCCATCTGTTCGGTCAGCGCCTGCATCTCCGCCATGGTGAGCACGGTGGAATGCATCTCCTCGGCCAGCTTCTGGGTCAGCGCGATCGTGGTCTGCAGCACCTCGACGGTGTGGCCCATGATTTGCGCCTGTTTGTCGGTGTTGGCGTTCTGCTCGCGGGTGAACGGCAGTTGCTGGCCGTTGGCGCTGCCCTGCATGGTGAACAGGTAGGGCAGCGACGCGTGTTCGAGTGCGCGCCCCATCGGCCTGGTGATGCTCTGCACCATGGCCACCCCGGGCAGTCGGATCAGCGCCTTGGCCACCCGGTCCAGCGAGATGAAGTCCGCGGAGTTGCGCATGTCGTGATCCGACTCGATCATCAGCATCTCGGAGAACAGCTTGCTCTGCGGGAAATGCCGGTCCGCGGCCGCGAAACCCAGGTTGGCGGCGGAGTCATGCGGCTGGTAGGTGCGGTCGTCGAAGCTGACCTGGTAGGTCGGCACGAAGACCGCCCCCACCGTGACCAGCGCGGCGCTGGCGGTCAGGATCGGCTTGGGCCAGCGCACCACAGATGTGGCGATCCGCCGGTACAGCCGCGCTTTGACCTGCTGCCGGGGATCGAACAGTCCGATCAGACTGCCGACACTGAGCACGGCCGGCCCGAGCGTCAGCGCCCCGGTGACCGTCAACACCATGCTGATGGCCACGGCCGGCCCCATGGTGTTGAAGTAGTTCAGCCGCGCGAAGCTCAGGCAGAACGCCGCGCCGGCGATCGTCAGCCCGGATCCCAGGATCACGTGCGACACACCGCGATAGGCGGTGTAGTACGCATCCTCCCGGCTCTCGCCGTTCAGTCGGGCCTCGTGATAGCGGCCCATCAGGAAGATGCCGTAGTCGGTCCCCGCCCCCAGGGTCAGCGCGACAACCAGGTTCACCGCGAACGACGACAACTGGATGTAGCCGAAGTGCCCGAGGGTTGCGATGAGGCCCTTGGCGGCCAGCATCAGGATCAGCACCCCGAACAGCGGAACCAGCATGGTGATGTAGGACCGGTAGACCAGCAGCAGCATGAAGATGATCAGGAAGATTGTGGCGATCGTGATGAGGAATTGTCAAATCCTGTGGATCGGTGAGTTTCAGGCGACCTCCGTTCCGGCGGGTTGGGCCTCGGTCGGTGCTGCTGGCGGGGTGATGTCGGCGGGTCGTTCCAGTAGTTTGCCTTTGTGGAAGACCGCACCGGCGCGGACCAGGGCGACCAGGTGTGGGGCGTTGACGGCCCGCCAGCGGGCTTGTGCGGCGTCGATCAGCTTGTAGGCCATGGCGAGCCCGGCCGCCCGGGAACCGGGCCCCTTGGTGACCTTCGTCCTCAAACGTACTGTGGCAAAGGTGCTTTCGATTGGATTCGTGGTGCGCAGGTGAATCCAGTGTTCGGCCGGATAGTGATAGAACTCCAGCAGCGTGTCCAAGTCGTCGGTGATCTTGGCGACCACCTTGGGGTACTTGGCGCCGAAGTCGACCTCGAACGCTTTGACCGCAAGCTGGGCCTTGTCGATATCCTCGGCGTTGTAGATCTCCTTCATCGCGGCGGTGGCCGCAGGATGTGCTGATTTCGGCAGTGCGGCAAGCACATTGCCCTGCTTGTGGAACCAGCAACGCTGCTCGCGGGTGTCGGGGAACACCTCGCGTAGCGCCTTCCAGAACCCGAGCGCACCGTCGCCAACGGCGAGCACCGGTGCGGTCATGCCGCGGCGGCGGGCATCGCGCAGCAGGTCGGCCCACGACTCGGTTGATTCGCGGTAACCGTCGGTCAGGGCGACCAGTTCCTTGCGGCCATCAGCACGCACCCCGATCATCACCAGCAGGCACAGTTTCTCCTGCTCCAGGCGGACCTTGAGGTGGATGCCGTCGACCCACAGGTAGACGTAGTCGGTGCCCGACAGATCCCGCGCAGCGAACGCCTTGGCCTCGTCTTGCCACTGGGCAGTCAGCCGGGTGATCGTGGTGGCCGACAACCCGGCACCAGAGCCGAGGAACTGCTCGAGCGCAGGCCCGAAGTCGCTGGTCGACAACCCGTGCAGGTACAGCAGCGGCAGCACCTCGCTCATCTGTGGAGATTTGCGCGCCCAGGCCGGCAGGATCGCCGAGGAGAACCGCTTGCGTTGCCCAGTGTCGGGATCGACGCGGCGGTCGTTGACCCGCGGCGCTTTGACCTCGACTGCGCCGGCGGCGGTCAGCACCTCGCGGGCCTGGTGATAGCCGTTGCGCACCACCAGTCGGTGGCCGGCCTCGTCGAGCTGATCGGCGAACTGGGCCACGTAGGCGGCGACCTCGGCCTGCAGTGCGGCGGCCAGCATCTGCCGGGCGCCGTCGCGGACAATCTCATCGAGCAGCGACCGGCCGGGACCACCGGTGTTGTCGTTGGAGGAATCGGCGTCGTGAACTACGGTGAGCATGGGCGTGCCTTCCCGACCAGCGCGCCAACGCCGGTCTTGATCAGAACCACTTCGACTTGAAGATCATCCTCGGGAAGGTGCGCCCTTTCCTACGCCACCTCACCGAGGCTCATCCACAGGTTCTGATCATTGCTCCGTTCGCGCGGCTGCATGACCGCTACATGGAGCGCCGACTGGCCGAGGCGCGCGATCTCTTGACCAGGCTGAACTCGCCCGACCAGCAATTGGCCGGACTGTTGTTCATTCTGATGCAGTATCAAGATCTCGATCGAAACGCGACTCTCGCCTTCCAGCGTGAGATTGCCATGGTCGCGACCCTCGAATCTCTGGACTACGGACGGGGTTTACGCGCCGACTACATGTCGCTGATCCACACCATCCTCGAAGACGGTGTGCGCGTCGGCCTATTCCGCCCTCTCGATGTCCCGGTCCAGAGTCTCTTGATCTTCGGCGCAACGCAATGGACTTGGACATGGTTTCGCCCGGGAGGGCGCCTGACCGCCCTGGAAGCGGGCGCTCAACTGGTACACCTGTGCCTGGGATCCTTGCTGGTCGACCGGCGCCGGCTCGACCGGATAGCGGACCCCGCGGGCAAGGTCGCGCAGACGACCGTCGCCGTCCTGACTGAACACCTCGGCTCGGAACCCGGCGCCTACCCCCGTGAATCCGCCTGACGCGCCTGCTCTCTCACCTGCATAGGTCGCTTCGTCGGCCTTCGTCTCCCGTGTGCTGAGGTTCCCGCCGGCCTATGACGCCGGGCGGGAACCATCCAGCCGGTGTAGGAAACCCCTCGATACCGGCATCGACGGGGTGCGCTTCAAGGGTTTTCTCGATATTGCTTGCCTGTCCGCCCGGACCATGTGCATACTAACCGTACGCACGGTCGGTCACCGGCGGGGGCGGCGGTCACTGGGACGTAGGCGCTCCGAGGGACCTGCCAGGCAATCAGGAGGAACCGATGCAGCTCACGTTCGTCGCACCTGTCGGCCGCTGCGGACACGCCTGTGCTCTCAGCGGCTCGCCCCACAGTCCACGACAGCACTGAGGCCGACCCGATGAGCACTTATGCTGATTCCGACGCCCGGCCACACGAACGTGATGTGTTCGGGGAGGTAGTGGACTGGGGGCGCGGGTTCCTCGCAGCCCATCCGGTCGCCTCGCTGGGAACACTGGGCGGACAGGTCGTCCTGGCCGTGCGCACCGTGCAGTACTTCGTCGTGGACATCCTCACCGGCCGGCTTCAATTCCGGGAGTTCATCCAGCAAGCAGCCTTCATGGCATCGACCGCGTTCATCCCCACTGTCTTTGTGACGATACCGATCGGCGTGACGCTGGCCATACAGTTCAGCCTGCTGGCCGGCCAAGTGGGAGCGACATCCCTGGCGGGGGCCGCGACTGGCCTGGCGGTGATTCGACAGGGCGCACCGCTGGTGGCCGCCGTCTTGCTGGCGGCGGCGGTGGGTTCCGCAGTCTGCGCCGACTTGGGCTCGCGGACAATGCGTGAAGAGATCGACGCGATGACCGTGATGGGCGTGTCGCCGATCCACCGGTTGGTGGTTCCACGCTTCGCGGCGGTCATCGTCATCGGGGTGGCACTCACCGGCTTGACCAGCTTCGTGGGCTTTCTAGCCGGCTATACGTTCAACGTGTATATGCAGGGCGGCACCGCTGGCTCATTCGTCGCGACGTTCTCCTCATTCGCCACGATCGGCGACCTCATGCTCGCACTCGCAAAGGCGGTGGTCTTCGGGTCCATCGTTTCATTCGTCAGTTGCCACAAAGGTCTGACTACGCGAGGCGGCCCGGCCGGCGTCGCCAACTCCGTCAACGCCGCAGTCGTCGAGTCGATCCTGCTTCTGATGATCGTCAACGTCGTCATGACCCAGCTCTACATCATTGTCTTTCCCAGAGCGAGCTTCTGACACATGACGGTATCCACCTACTCGCGATTGCCCGCGCTCGGTGCGGTATCCAACACCGCGCGCTCCGCCGCAATGGTGGTGGCCAAATGCGGCCACATCAGCTACTTCTTCCGAAGCATTCTGACTTCCGTCCCATTTGTCATGCGCCGCTACTCCAAGGAGTTTGTTCGGGTGCTGGCCGACATCTCGTGGGGCAACGGCGCCCTGGTCGTTGGTGGCGGAACTATCTGGGTGGCAATGGTTTTAGGCGGTACGGCCGGCGCCCTCATCAGTGTGGAAGGGTATAACGCCCTCAATCTGTTGGGTCTGGGTCCGGCCACCGGGCTGATCTCTTCATTCGTGGGCACCCGCGAGCTCGCACCGGTCATGGCAGCCCTCGCGTTCGCCACCCAGGCCGGCTGCCGATTCACGGCGCAACTGGGCGCCATGCGCATCAACGAGGAGGTCGATGCGCTCGATGCGCTCGGCATCAATTCCATCGCCTACCTGGTGACAACCCGAGTCACCGCGGCCGTCACCGCGGCTATTCCACTCTTCCTCGTCTGCCTGTCCGCGGCGTACCTGTCCGCACAGCTCGTTGCGGGTGCCATCAGCGACCATTCCGTCGGCACCTACCTGCACTACTTCAACCTGATGGTGAGTGGTCGTGACATCTTCTTCGCCGTCATCAAGGTCGCCGTATTCGTTTTCGCGGCCTCGACCATGCAGTGCTATTACGGCTACTACGCCAGCGGGGGTCCCGCGGGCGTGGGGGTCGCCGCGGGCCGGGCTATGCGCGCCAGTATCACCGTCGTGATCATCTTGAACATGTTGCTCACCATGGCGTTGTGGAGTGTTGACTCCGGCGCCCGGTTCGGAGGGTAGCGTGCCGAACTCATTCGATAGTGACGGCCGGGGTCCATCCAACCGACGCCTGTTCGTTGCGGGAGTGTGCTTCGTTGCCATCAGCGCGGGCGTCATTGCGTTGTGCCTGATGAAATCCCAGGGAAGACTGGACAAGCTCGTGCGGGTCAGCGCGGAGCTGATCAACGTTGGGGACGGTCTGCCGGCCAAATCTGATGTGAAGTTCCGGGGCCTACTCGTTGGTGACGTCTCCCGGGTGGAACTGGCGGCACACGGCCGGCCCAATATCGTCCGTATCAACCTCAAACCGCACTACGCCGCAAGGATTCCCAGCACCGTCACCGCACGGGTTGTCCCGTCGAATGTGTTCGCCGTCTCTTCGGTTCAGCTGGTCTCCAATGGCCCCAGCCACTCGGCGCTGCACTCCGGTTCGGTGATCCGCGAGGACACCAGCTTGCCGACAGTGCTGTTTCAGTCGTTGCTGACAAAGGCCCGCCAGCTCCTGCTCTCGGCCAGTCGCGACCCCGCCGACCCCACCGTTGGCGTGCTGGCAGCACTGAGTGATGCCACCAAAGGCCGCGGGGATGCGCTACGTACCTCAGGTGGCGACCTGAACAGAATAGTCGCCGAGTTGGGTTCGGTAATGGGACAACCCGACGAGCCCACTACCCTGTCCACACTGGCCACCGCCGCAATGGCGTTGAGGCAGGCCGAGCCAGAGCTCAGCGACGCGCTGGACGAGGCGGTCGCGCCGATGCGCGCCCTGGCCGAGACTCGATCGCAGGTAACCCGGTTCATCTCGGCGGGCCTGTACACCACCGGGGTGCTCGCCGACGCATTCGACAACCAAGGCGATCGGCTGATCGCCATCACCACCCAATTGACACCGGTGATAGGAGTGTTAGCCGACAACGCAGATAAGTTCACGCCCATCGCAACCCGGCTCGACCGGATGTCGCAACGCGTCGAAGACAATTACAACCACGAGCGGCACAACTACGTCATCAAGGTGGTGGTAGGCCTGGCGCCGTACCGCCAGTACGTCCGTGCTGACTGCCCACGATACGGCGAACTTGAGGGCCCGAGTTGCCGAACCGCGCCGGAAGTGCCCACCGCGCCGGATCTGTTCCCCGCACTGGAGTCCGTGGGTATCCCGCCGCCCCCAAGAGCGACCGAGAACCGGCCGAATGTCGCTCCGCCACGCGACTCAACGCGGCACGCCGGCGAGGTTCCCGGTGGAATCGATGCACCGACCCCGCCGGCGGCCGGACCGAGTCCCGGTGCGGAATCTCCACCACCCATTCCGCGGGAACCGCGGGCTACTTCCCCGGGCGCGGTCCAACCCCAATCAGGGCGGTACGGCGGCAACGTCGGCCCGGTGGGCAGCGCTACCGAGCGCGCCCAATTGAGCTTCGTCGTCGGCCACCAGTCCAGCTCGGCGGACCAACTGCTTCTGGGACCCGTGCTGCGGGGCAGCGCGGTGCACATCGAACCGGACAGCGGGGGGTAATCGGTTGAGCATTCGGCGAGCATCCATCGGTCTAGCCCTGTTCCTGGCGTTGTGCCTGTCGGTCACCTGGCTGGTATCGATCACCCTTCTGCGCCGAGTGAGCGGCCCGGTGAACACGTATTCGGCGCTGTTCACCGACGTCTCGGGGCTGCACGCCGGCGACGATGTTCGCGTTGCCGGGGTACGGGTCGGCCGGGTGGAAGAAGTCACTTTGCAGGACGACGCCCTGGCAAAGGTGACGTTCCGCCTCCAGCGCGATCAGACCCTCTACACCGACACCGTGGCATCAGTGACCTATCAGAACATCGTGGGACAGCGCTACCTCGGCCTGTCCCCCGGTCGCGGCCAGGAGAAGCTGCTCCTGGACAACGGCGGTCAGATACCGGTCGAGCACACCGAGCCGTCATTCGACATCAGCCGTCTGCTGCGCGGCTTCGAACCCCTCTTTGCCCTCTTGGATCCGCAGCAGGTCGACAACTTGACCAATGGGATAATCCAGGCGCTCCAAGGCGATAGCCGATCGGTGCTGACCCTCGTCACCCAGACGTCGGAGTTGGCGGAGTTGTTTGCCGGCCCCGATCAGCTCCTCGGAGAGGTGATCGCCAATCTGAACGAAACCGTCGGCATCCTGGCCGATCAGAACACGAACCTGCGAACAGTGATCACGCAGACCCGCGAGCTGATGGTGGCGTTCGGGAATCGCCGGGCCGACCTGGTTACATCCGTCGGCTCCATGACCGCCACGGTGGGCCGGCTGTCGACCATCGCGGCAAGCACACAGCCTGAGCTCAGTGAGCTGTTCAACCGAAATCCCGGGTTCACGTCCCATCTGAGCACCGACGCTCGCGAACGCGTCGCCTACCTGGGCGCCAACTTGCCGGCCGTCCTGAAGGGGGTCGCCCGCTCGATGCAAGCCGGGGCCTACGCGGACGTCTACCCGTGCGATGTCAACATCACGATCTTCGATTTCCTCAGCCGCCTGGTCCCCGACATCGTCCGAGCCGCGACGCCGGGAAACACCATCAAGAACTCGCCGATATGCAGATAGGTCGCACACCATGATCAAGCGCGCGTTGACCCGGGTGAAGCTCAGGCGGGCCTTGGAGGACTACAACCCGGTGGGACTCGGCCTGGTCGCACTGGTCATCATCGCGGTGATTACCTGCGGGATCGGACTGGTCGGTGCCATCGACGCGGGCAGAGCCACGTATCGAGCCGAATTCTCCCAGGCCGGGTCCGTTCGCAAGAACGATCAAGTCACGGTCGCGGGTATCCCGGTAGGCAACGTCGCGTCCCTGAAGCTGGCGGGCGACCGGGTCGAGATCCGGTTGTCGATCGACAAGCGCCTCAGGTTGGGCGGCGACACCACAGCCGCGATCAAGCTGACGACACTCCTGGGCAATCGCTACATCGAGGTGACCCCCGGGCGGGCCGGTGAACTCCAGAACCGCACCATCCCGCTAGAGAACACGACGGCACCCTACGACCTGCAAGCCGCCCTGGCCGACGCCACCACCACCTTCGACGAGATCGATGCCGATCAAATCGGCGATTCCATGACCACGCTGTCTCGCAGCCTCGACGGGCTGCCTGAGGCGCTCCCGGACGCGCTGCAGAACCTGCGCTCGCTATCCCAGGTCATCGCGGACCGGCGAGAGCAGATCGGAACGCTGCTATCCAGCACCGACAAACTCACCGCGACGATCACAGATCAGCAGGCAAACCTGGGCCTGCTGGTGTTGCGGGGTCGCGACCTGCTCAAGGAGATCACTGCGCGCCGCGCCAGTGTCGAGCGACTGTTCGCCAGCACCACCGCAATGGCGGCGACGTTGTCTCGAATCCTCGCCGACGAACCCGCCCTGACCGACATGCTGGCCAGTGTCCGAGAGTTTTCGCAGATGATCGCCGAGCACGACGCGCTGTTCCGAAACACCCTGCAGATCTTGCCGGTCGCAATCCGCAACACCGCCAACGCCTCCGGCAGCGGCACCGGAATCGACGGGACAATCTCCGCGGGTCCGCTCATCGATTCCTGGATGTGCGCCATCAGCGGGCGCGCGAAGCAGTTCGGCTTGGTCGAGTACTTCGAGGATTGCGCATGAACAAGAAAACGTTCATAGCTCGGGCGGTGATCCTCACCGCTGCGCTGGCCGCCGCGGTTCTCTTGATCGTTCCCCAGGTCGGCGCGAAATCAATGACGGTCACCGCCCATTTCGAGGACGCCATCGGCTTGTACGAGGGCAACACCGTCGCCGTCCTGGGGATGCCGGTCGGGCACGTGGCTCGCATCACGAGCGAGGGCGATTCCGTCCGGGTCAGCCTGGTTCTCGACCAGGACGTCGACATTCCCGCCGACGTTCACGCGGTCACCGTTTCGACCTCCATCCTCACAGACCGGCACGTGGAATTGACACCGGCCTACCGGGGCGGGCCCAAGCTGCGCGACGGCGACATCATCAGTCTCGGACGCACCCGCACACCGGTTGAATTCGACCGGACACTGGCCATGATCGACCGCCTGACGGTGGCGCTCCGCGGAGACGGGCAGGGCGCAGGACCGCTGAGCAGTCTGGTGAGCCTGGGCGCGCGGATCGCCACGACCAACGGCGACGACATGAAGAACAGCCTGGACCAGCTGTCATCTGCCCTGCGCCTGGGCGCCGACCACGGCGCCCACACCAGGGACAGTGTCGAGAAGATCGTCGCCAGTCTGGATGTGCTCACCCAATCGACGGCAGACAACGAACGGGCGCTACGCGACTTCGGGTCGAACATCCGGGCGCTCAGCGCCATCCTCGCCGAGGAGAATCTCGGAGCAGGAACCACGGGCGCCAAGATCAACCAGATCCTCGCACGGGCGGCCTCGGTCCTGGAGACGAATCGCGAGGGTCTGCAGCGCACCGCAACGGATGCACGTGTGATCACCCAAGCCCTCGTCGACTACCGCCGCGAACTCGCGGAGTTCTTCGACGTCGCACCGCTGGCGATCGACAACGTGTGGAACGCGATCGACGTCACCAATGGTTCTGTCCGGCTTCACGCGCTGGCAGACAAGATCCTCTTCGACGGTCAGTTGGGCAAGGAAGTCTGCAACCTGCTGGGCCTCAAACAACTCGGATGTGGCACCGGCACGCTTCGAGACTACGGACCGGATTTCGGAGTGATGGGGATGCTCGAACTCATGGCGGGAACCACAGGATGAGGGCAGGGATCTGCCGCTTTGGGAAGCGGATACGAACGTCGGTCGCGATCGGAATATGTACCGTCGCATCCAGTTGTGCCACCGGCCTGGAGAGCATCCCCCTGTCGTCACCCTCCGTCGATGGCGAGACGTACCGGCTGACTGCGGTATTTGCGAACACGCTCAACCTTCCCGCGCACGCCAAGGTGAAGATCGGCGGTGCCGACGTCGGGGCAGTCGACACGATCGAAGCCAAGGACTTCACCGCGCGTGTCACGATGCGAATCCAGCGCGACGTCCCTGTGTACGCAGGGGCGACCGCTGAGCTGAGATCGGCCACACCGCTCGGCGATCTGTTCGTCGCAATCCATCCCGGCCCGACGGTGCAAGGCCGGCGGTCTACTCCGCTGACCGACGGAGACGAGATTGCCCTGCCCGCCACTTCAGCCGGTGCCACGGTCGAAGAGTTGCTCAGCTCGGCGGCAATTCTCGTCAACGGCGGGGTCATCAGGAACATGACCCACATCCTCAACGGCGCCGGCTCGGCCGTCGGAGACGGTGGCTCCAAGATCGCGGACCTGCTCGAGCGATCAAACGCGCTGATCTCCCGACTCAACGCGCGCTCCGATCAGATCAGGGATGCGCTCGACCACACGTCGAAGCTCGCCGCGGCTCTCTCAGCACGTCAGGAATCGATCAACAACGCTCTCTCAGCCGCCAGCCCGGCGATTGCCGTCGTGGCAGACAATCGCGACCAGATTCTCACGCTTGTCGACGAGGTTGCGAGAATCACCGGGCAGCTGTCGCGATTTCCCTCGATCCAAGGTACCGATACCCGCGGAATCATCGCCGACTTGAACGTCCTGAGCGGCGCGCTCAACGACGCGAGCATCAGTCCCGAGACTTCCCTGGTTTCGCTCAACCGAGTGCTGCCCAGGCTTCTCAAACTGACTTCGGGCACCAACCTCCACGCCTCAGCCGACGTCGAACGCCTCGCCCTCGGCGCCCTGCCCGACAAGAACTATCTGGGTGATCCCATGACGCACGGGCCCGACGGCACCGACTGGCACGCGATGATCGGCAGTTTGCGGTACCAGTGGAACATCCTGCTGGACAGAATCTACGGGCCCGACAGATGAATCCTTCGGTTCTGCCCGCACGGTGCGTGGCCGCGGTCATCGACGGGTTTCGAGCGGTCGCTGCGCGCTCAACCACCGTTGCGATTCTGGGCTTGATTGCGGCCCTTGTGATCTCGTTGGGTTACATTGTGGCCGGCACACTCGGTTACAACCCCGCACGCTCGGTGATCACGCTGCATGTGCGCCTGCCCGAGTCGGGTGGCCTCCTCGCGCGACAGGACGTGACGCTGCGCGGCGTCCACATCGGGACCATCGAATCCGTTCAGGTGGACAACGACGGCGTGGTCGCCGAGGTGTCGATCGACCCGCGCGTCCGGATTCCACGGGATGCGCCGTTCAAGGTGTCAGGACTCTCGCCCGCCGGTGAGCAGTATCTCGATATCCGACCCACCCACAAGCAGGGCCCTTTTCTACGCGACGGCGACACCATCGGCGCGGGACAGGCCAGCGTTCCCATCCAGTTCCACCGGCTGGTGATGGACGCTGAAGGCCTTCTCGCGCAGGTTGACCCGGAGACTCTTTCGGCGATGAGCAAGGAACTCGGCGTGACCAGGGCGGGTCCGGGAAAGTTGGCCGCCATCCTCGACGGCGGCGTCTTCCTCATCTCTACGATGGATTCTGTCCTGCCGGAAACGATCAGGGTGATTCGCAACAGCCGTACCGTGATGACGTTCGCCACCGACGCCGGTCCGGCACTTCAGCAAACGGCTACCGACATCCGCGCCGTGATGGCCGGCGCGACCAAGATGGAAGGTGGCTTCCGTCGCCTCGTCGGCGACGGAAGCCACGCGCTGAACGCACTCGATGCCGTCGTTGCCGACAATACCGACACCATGGTTCAGCTACTGGTCAACCTCACCACCGTCGCACAGCTGTCCTACGTTCGAGTGCCCGCCCTGCGGGCGCTGTTCCCGCCTGAGGAGCAACGCGGATCGGTGCTCGACGCGGTGGGATCCGTTTTCCGGGACAACGCGGTGTGGGAGTACGTAGACCCCTACCCGCGCTATTCCTGCGACTACGGCTTGCCACGACAGGCGCCGTCACAGGCGGACTTCGCGGAACCCTATCTGTACACGTACTGCGCGAATCCAGACCCCTCGGTCCTGATCCGCGGGGCGCGCAACGCGCCCCGCCCGCCCGGGGATGACACCGCCAATCCGCCTGCCGGCTACGACCGCACCGCGAAAGCCGACCCGACTCCAACCGGCCCCTACACCATTCCGACGCCATACGGCGGCCCACCGCCCGATCTGGCCCCGCCACCCAGCTAACAGCCAGGAGGTCTCCCGTGCCCATCCATGCGCCCGCGTCGGAGGTGTTCGACGAAGCCGCCGACGACCACACCCACCCCGAGCCGCCAGCAGATCCGGCAGCGAGTCGGGAGGATCCGTCCGGATCGCCCGTACCGGAGGACCCGGCCAAACCGCGGCAGCGTGTCCGGAGGATTCTCGTCGGGTCCGTGCTGGTGACTCTAGCGGCGGCGGTGGGTACGGCAGGAGTCCTGGGATGGCAACTCAAACGCGAGTACGACACCCAGGCCGCGGGTCGCGCCGCACTGGCCGTCGCCAACGACTACGCCGTGGCCTTGACGAGCATCGACAGCGCGAAGGTTGACGACAGCTACGCCAAGGTACTCGACGGCGCCACCGGTGGGTTCAAAGACACTTATAGTCAATCCGCGGCCCAACTCCGTCAGCTGTTGATCGACAACAAGGCCGTCAGTCACGGTGTTGTCATCGATTCCGCGATCAGATCCGCTACCCGCGACAAGGTCGAGGTCCTCGTCTTCGTCGACCAATCGATCACCAACGCCGTCAATCCGAATCCCCGAATCGATCGCAACCGGGTGGCGATCACCATGGTGAAGATCGACAATCGCTGGCTGGCGAGCGATGTCGACATCAAATAGCGTTACCCGCCGAGGCACGGTGACGGCGCTGCTCGGCACGGCCTGCATTGTCACCGCGACCCTGACTCTCTCCGGTCCCGCACGCGCCGACGACGACTGCAACGGACTGCTGGGCGGAGATTGGACCGTCGACGGCGGGCAGTGCACGGCGTTGGTCGTTTCGCAGCGCAATGCGGTGATGGAGCTGCGGGTGGCGCTCCCGCACGAGTTCGTCTCGGATCCCAGCACCCGGCCGCCGATACGCGACTATCTGCGTGACCGGGTGGAGAGTTGGCGCACCGCGGGCGACATGATGGTACGTGCCAGCGACGTCACGATCACACACCAGACGTACTCCCACAATGCGATCAGGTCAGTGGTGTTCCACGAGAACCAGCAGACCGTCGGCAACACGGCCAACAACGCGTTTCAGAGCTTCGTGTTCGATCGCCGGACCGGTAGACAGCTGGCGCTGGCAGACCTGTTCAAACCGGGCGTGGACCCGCTGACCGCCCTGCCCGAGCTCGCACGGCCGTTCCTGGCCGATTCACTCGATCGGGCACAGCCGCCGCACCAAGCTGGCTCCTATCCGTTCACGCCGGACCGATTCGAGCCGCGTCCTACCGGTTCCGGGTTTTCCGGAGATTTCCGGGCGTTCGCGTTGACGCCCGGCGAACTCGTCATCTTCATGCCGGATCGTCCGATGACACGAGAAAACCCCCTGCCGGAGGACCAGCTGGTGTGGTCGATGGATGGCGGCACCGTCGAGGCCCATGTCCCGCTTGCCGCGCTCGCCTCGATTCTTCGTGCGGATCTGTAGCTGTAGCGTAGCTTCGACACGCGCCGCTCAGTTGCCGGCGCTCCGCACCCAGCTGGGTGAGCGCCGCTGCAGGAATGCGGTCATCCCCTCGGACGCCTCCTCGGAGAGGAACAACCCGGCGGACACGCGGGCCAACCTATCGGCGTCACGATCGAACTCCCGCAGAATGGGATCGGTTACCAGGGCCTTGGACGCGGCCAATCCCTGCGGCGACCCCTTGGCCAACGCGTCGGCGATCGTGGCCAACTCCGCCTCCACCGTCTGGGCCGCGATTGTGACCAATCCGATCTCCGCCGCACGCTCCGGGCCGAACGTCTCTCCGGTCAGAAAATAGCGTCCGGCGGCCCGTGCACTCATCTTCGGCAACAGGGTCAACGAGATGATCGCCGGCGAGACGCCCAGCCGGGCCTCGGTGAGGGCAAACGTGCTCCGGGTGCCGGCCACCACGATGTCGCACGCGCCCAACAGGCCCATTCCGCCGGCCCTGACGTGCCCGTCGACGACCCCGACCACCGGCAGGGGGCACTGCAGCAGTGCCCGCAATAGTGCCGTCATCTCCCGCGCACGGCCCACGGCGAGCTGTTCGTCCGGCGCCGCCCCGGACTCGCTCAGGTCCGCGCCCGCACAGAAGGTTCCACCGGTATGCCCGAGTGCCACCAAGCGGACACGCGGGTCGGCGGTCGCGTTTGCCAGCCCCTGCCCCAGCGCATCAATGAGCGCCGTCGACAACGCGTTTCGCTTGTTCGGTGAATTGAGGGTGAGCCGCGCCATGGCACCGTCAACGCGGTAATCGACCGGGGACTCCAGCACAACGCCCGGGCCTCGTAGCGCCGAGTCGGCGACGTCGCGTTTCACTGCGAATCATCTCCAGGCCCTGATTCGCCGACGAACGCAACGACGGCTCCCACGTCCACCTGCGTTCCCACCTCAACGCGTAGTTCGGTCAGCACGCCGTCGTGAGGTGCGGCAATGACGTGCTCCATCTTCATGGCTTCCAGCCACAACAGCGGTTGACCCGCTGTGACGGTGTCGCCGCGTTGCGCGCCCATCCGTATGACAACCCCGGGAATCGGCGCCAACAGCGACCCCGTGGGCGCCGTCCCCCCGGGCTCGGCGAACCTCGGCACGGCCAGCAGCGTCACGCTGCCCAGCGGCGAGTCCACGTAGACCGAGTCCCCATACCGATGTATGGCGTAACAGGTTTCCACACCGGAATCGTCGGCCAGGATCACCTGATCTGAGGCAGCCGAGATCAGGCCCACCCCGGCCTGCCCCGGCAGCGTCAAACCCGCGCGGGTGTAGCGGTAGGCGACGCGGTGCTCCTTCCCATCGTCGTCGCGGTACACCTTGATCTGGTTTCCCGACGCCAGGTTTCGCCAGCCGCTCGGAATCGCCGGGAAAGCGGTCGCCGCGCCCCGATTGTGCGATGCCTCGGCGAGGGCGGCGGCGACCGCGGACATCGCTCTGACCGCCGCATCGGCCAGCGGAGTGGAGAGCAGGGCGAGCCCGTGCGTCGCGAAGAACGCCGTATCGGTCTGGCCCTCGAGGAAGGCGCGGTGCCGCAGGATGTTCACCAGCAGATCCCGATTGGTGCGAATTCCGTGGATTTCGCCACGAGCCAGTGCGTCGGCGAGCAGCATGGCGGCTTGCCGCCGGGTAGGACCATGGGCGATCACCTTCGCCAGCATGGGGTCGTAATGGATCGACACCGCCGATCCATCCTGTATCCCGGAGTCCAGCCGGATGCCCTGTCGGCCCTTGCTCTCGAACGCGCTGGATGCGCCGGGTAACCGGAATCGGTGAACGGAGCCCGCCTGGGGCCGCCAGTCTTTTGCCGGGTCCTCGGCATAGAGGCGCGCTTCGATCGAATGTCCCCGGACCGTCGGGGGGTCGGTCGGGAGCCGGAGCCCGTCGGCGATCTGCAGCTGCAGCTCCACGAGGTCTAGCCCGGTGGTCGCCTCCGTCACCGGATGCTCGACTTGCAATCTTGTGTTCATCTCCAGGAAGTAGAACTCACCGTTGTCGTCCGCCAGGAACTCGACGGTTCCCGCACCGCGGTAGCCGATCGTCGCCGCGGCGGCTCGACTGGCTTCGAAAAGGCGGTCCCGCATGCCGGCTACCCGCTCGACAAGGGGGGACGGTCCGGGCTGACCATCGCCGGGGCGATGCTGTGCCTGCACTTCACCCGGCTGAACTACTTCAACACGCTGGCGGTGCCATGTGCGCTGGGCATGTTCACCATCCTGTTGATGGGGCTGACGTTCGCGCCGGCGGTGCTCGCGCTCGGCAGCCGGTTCGGGCTGCTCGACCCCAAGCAGGCGACCAGCGCCGGCGGCTGGCGCAGGGTGGGCACCGCGGTGGTGCGCTGGCCGCTGCCGATCCTGGCCGCCGCCACCGCCGTTGCCGCCGTGGGTGTTCTGGTGCTGCCGGGCTATAAGACGAGCTACGACAATCGGCACTACATTCCCGCCGATGTGCCGTCCAACATCGGTTACGCCGCCGCCGAGAAGCATTTCAGCTCCGCGCGGATGAACCCCGACATGCTGATGGTCGAAGCCGATCACGACATGCGCAACTCGCGCGACATGCTGGTGCTCGATCGCATCGCCCGCAACATCTTCCGCGTTCCCGGCGTCGAGCGGGTGCAGTCCATCACCCGGCCGCTGGGCCCACCGCTCGAGCACGGATCGGTGCCGTTCCAGATCA
>NZ_CP083985.1:4367334-4425023 GCF_020172665.1 [Mycobacterium] zoologicum
GAGATGTGTATAAGAGACAGGTGGTGGAGGTGGTGGCGGCGGCGGTAGCGGCGGCGGCGCGAACGGCTCCGGCAGCGGCGGCAGGGGCGGCGGCGGCTCGTTCCAGTCCTGCTGCGGCGCCGGGGACCAGTCGTTCTGCACCGGTACAGGTGTGGCAGCCGGCACCCCGGCGAAGCCGCCGATGTCGGTGGGCTTGGGGAACTGCACCGCGGGCTCGCCCCACAGCGCGCCGTCCATGCTGGCTTTCCAGATGTCGGCGGGCAGCCCCGCGCCGTACACCGGCCCGCCCCACTTGTTGGTCAGCGGCTCGTCGCCGGTGGTGGTGCCCACCCACACCGCCGTGGACAGGGTCGGGGTGTAGCCCACCATCCAAGCGTCCCGGTTGGCCCCGGTGTCGCCCAGCTGGGTGGTGCCGGTCTTGGCTGCCGCCGGCCGGCCGGCCAGGTCGTGCCCGCCCGAATAGCTCGGGATCGCCTTCATGGCGTCGGTGACGTTGTCGGCGACCGCCTTGGGGATGCGTTGCTCGCCGGAGTCCTTGGCCGCCGCGATGTCGTAGAGCACCCGGCCGTCGGCGCCCACGACCTTCTGGATGAAGTACGGCCGGTGGTAGATCCCCGAGTCGGCCAGCGTGGCGTACGCCGATGCCATGTCGATCACCCTGGTCTGGTACTGCCCGAGCACGACGCCGTTCTCCGGGGGCCCGCCCAGTCCGTCTTGCGACAGGGTGTGCGGCACGCCTGGGAAACTCTCGGCGACGCCGGCCTCGTGCGCGGCGTCGGCGACATCCTTCGCGCCGTGCTTGAGCTTGAGCATCAGCCGGTAGTAGACCGTGTTGAGGGAGCGCTTGAGCGCCTCGGCGATGTTGCAGGTGCCGCAGCTGGCTCCGCCGACGTTGCTGATCTTGGTCTTGCCGACCGTCAGAGGGCCGCTGTCGATCTGGGTGCCCAGACCGATGCCCTGCTTGAGCGCGGCCACCAGGGCGAACACCTTGAACGACGACCCGGTCTGGAGGCCGGCCTGGGCGAAGTCGAAGCCGCCGGCCTCGTCGCCGCCGTAGTAGGCCTTCACCGCGCCGTTGCGCGGGTCGATCGAGACCACCGCGGTGCGCATGTTCGGTTTCTGCCCTGCCATCACCGAGCCCACCGCCTTCTCGACGGCGCGCTGCGCCTTCATGTCGATGGTGGTGGTGACCCGCATGCCCTGGAAGTTCAACGTCTGCTCGTCCATGCCGAACATGTCGAGCAGTTCTTCGGTGACCTGGCGCTGAATCAGCCCGTTCGGCCCGGAGGCGCGGTCGGCGTTGCGCGCCTGATCCGGTGGCACGGTGGTGGGGAAGAACTGCTTGGCACGTTCGCTCAACGACAGCGCACCGGTCTCCACCATGCCGTCGAGCACCCAGTTCCACCGGGCGACGGCCCGCTCGCGGTTGATCGCCGGATCCAGAGTGGACGGCCGCTGGATGATCGCGGCCAGCAAAGCACCCTCGGAGAGGGTCAGGTCCTCGACCCGCTTGTCGAAGTACGCCCGCGCCGCCGCGGCGATCCCGTAAGTGGTCCGACCGAAGTAGATGATGTTGAGGTAGGCCTCCAGCACCTCGTCCTTGGGCCACTCCTCGGACATCTTGGTGGCGATCACCAGCTCTTTGGCCTTGCGGATCAAGCCGCCCAGACCGGCCCGGGCGTCACCGACGAGGGCGTTCTTGACGTACTGCTGGGTGATCGTCGAGCCGCCCTGGGTGTCACCACCGAGCAGGTTGTTCTTGATCGCCCGGAAGAACCCCGAGGAGGAGTAGCCGGAGTTGGTGTAGAAGTCGCGGTCCTCAGCGGCCAGCACCGCGTCGCGCACGTGGACCGGCACCTGGTCGATGGTGACGTCGACCCGGTTGCCGTCCGGCGGAACGATTTTCGCCAGTTCGGTGCCGTCGGCCGCCAGGATCGTCGACACCTGGGTGGTGTGGATGCTGTCGCGTTCGGGGATCGCGACCGTGTGATAGGCCATGCCGAAGGTGATCACCGGGGCCACCAGCATCAGCGCGATCGCGGCGTAGGCGACGCGGCGCACCACCACCCAGTTCACCCGGCGCCGCGCCCGTTCGTCGGCTCCCTTGGCGGCGTCATCGGCCGCCGGCTCATCCGGGGTCGCCGGTTTTGCGTCGTCGGGCCGGGGCCGCGCCAGGGCGGCCTTCACCTCGTCGATGGGATCGTGCAGATCCGGCTGGCCGGGCTCGGCCTCTTCCGGCTGCTCGTCGACCGGTGGTTCGCGGTGTTCTGCCTCGGTGCTTCCGGGTGCCGGCGCTCTCGGGCCCTTAGTCGTCACGATCGGCGGGCATATCCCACGCGTCGCTGCAGTCGCATGACGAACAGATTACGTGGGCGCTCGTCCGGCGGCGCGCAAACGCGTCAGATAACTGGCCAGAAGTGAACTCCCGCTACGGGATCGGGGATTGCTGCTCAGCTCCCTGCGGAGGTGGCTCGGCCCCGGCCGGTGGTGGCGGTGGTGCCGCCGGCGGTGGTGCCTGCGGCTGCTGCTGCGGAGCAGGCGGGCCGACCGGCACCGTGGTGGGCGGGCCGATCGGAATGGTGATGCCCGGGGCGATCTCGATGGTCGGCTGGATGACGGTCTCCTGCGGCGGCGCCGGCACCGGACTGTTATCCATCTGCGGCGGTGGCGCCACATACGGCACACCCGCGTAGCCGCCGATCTCGGTCGGCGTCGGGAAGCTCTCATTGGTGGTGCCCTGCAGGGCGCCGTCCATGGTGGCCTTCCAGATGTCGGCGGGGAT
This sequence comes from [Mycobacterium] zoologicum, assembly GCF_020172665.1. Taxonomy (GTDB): domain Bacteria; phylum Actinomycetota; class Actinomycetes; order Mycobacteriales; family Mycobacteriaceae; genus Mycobacterium; species Mycobacterium zoologicum. Next base: position 4,370,117 of record NZ_CP083985.1, read on the forward strand.
GCTCGCCCCGTACACCGGGCCGCCCCACTGGTTCACCAGCGGCTCGTCGCCCCCGGTGGTGCCCACCCAGACCGCGGTCGACAGCGACGGCGTGTAGCCGACCATCCACCCGTCCCGGTTGGCTCCGGTGTCGCCCAGCTGGGTCGTGCCGGTCTTGCTCGCCGACGGCCGCCCGCCGGCCAGATTGTGCCCGCGCGACCAGCCCGCGATCGGCGCCATGGCCGCGGTGACGTTGTCGGCGACCGCCTTGGGGATGCGCTGCTCGCCGGTGTCCTCGGCGGTGTCGGCGTCAAAGAGCACCTCGCCGTGGGCGTTGACCACCTTCTGTACGAAATGCGGCGGGTGGAACACCCCCGAGTCGGCCAGCGTGGCGTACGCCGACGCCATGTCGATCACCCGGGTCTGGTACTGCCCCAGGACCACACCGCCCTCGGGCGGCCCGCCGTCCTGCGAAAGGGTATGCGGCACACCGGGGAAACTCTTGGCGACGCCGGCCGCATGCGCCGCGTCGGCGACGTCCTGCGCACCGTTCTTGAGCTTGAGCATCAGCCGGTAGTAGGCGGTGTTCAGCGAGCGCTTGAGCGCCTCGGCGATGTTGCAGGTCCCGCAGCTCTCACCCTCGGCGTTGGTGATCTTGATCCGGCCGTTCTCGACGGTCAGCGGCGAACTGTCGATCTGATACCCCAGCCCGATGCCCTGCTCCAGCGCGGCCACCAGCGCGAACACCTTGAACGACGAGCCGGTCTGCAGCCCCGCCTGGGCGAAGTCGAAGCCGTTGGCATCCGCGCCTCCGTAGTAGGCGCGTACCGCACCGGAGCGAGGGTCGATCGAGACCACCGCGGTGCGCATGTTGGGGATCTGGTCCTTGAGATAGGTGTCCACCGCATCCTCGGCGGCGTCCTGCGCCTCGGGGTCGATGGTGGCGGTGATCTGAAGACCCTGGGTGTTCAGTGTCTCCTCGTCGATGTTGAACAACTCCAGCAGTTCTTTGGTGACCTGGCGCTGGATCAGCCCGTTGGGACCGGTGGTGACGTTCTGCGACTTGGCCAGATCCGGCGAGACCGTGATCGGAAAGTCTTGTCCGGCACGTTCTTCGGCGGACAGTGCGCCGGTCTCCACCATGCCGTCGAGCACCCAGTTCCACCGCTCCACCGCGCCCTCGGGGTCGACGGCGGGGTCCAGGGTGGACGGCCGCTGAATCAGCGCCGCCAGCAGTGCCCCCTCGGCCACATCCAGCTGCTCGACGGGCTTGTCGAAGTAGGCGCGCGACGCCGCGGCGATCCCGTACGAGCCGCGACCGAAATAGATGATGTTCAGATAGGCCTGCAGCACATCGTCTTTGGGCCACTCACTGGACATCTTGGTGGCGATCACCAGTTCCTTGGCCTTGCGGACCAGCCCGCCCAAGCCAGCCCGCGCGTCACCGACCAAGGCGTTCTTGACGTACTGCTGGGTGATCGTCGAACCGCCCTGGGTGTCACCGCCGAAGATGTTGTTCTTGATCGCCCGGGCGAAGCCGGAGACCGAGAAGCCCGGGTTGGAGTAGAAGTCGCGATCCTCGGCGGCCAGCACCGCGTTGCGGACGTACACCGGCACCTGGTTGATATTGATGTCAACCCGATTACCTTCCGGCGGAACGATTTTCGCGAGCTCCGTGCCGTCCTTGGCGAAGATCGTCGACACCTGGTTGGTCCGGATGTCACCGGGTGAGGGCACGTCGGTGATCGAGTAGGCCATCGCGAAGGTGATCACCGGCAGCAGCAGCATGAACGCGAAGGCGGCGTAGCAGCCCCGGCGGATCCACTTCCAGTTGATCCCCAGCCCGCGCAGCCGGTCCAGTGGGTGCGGGGCGGCGGGGCGCTCGCGCTCTTGCTTCGGCTTCTGCGGGTCCTTCGCCGGCGGCTCGCGACGCGGGATGCGGCCGCTGAGCGCCGGCTCACGTTCCGGGGCGGAGCCGTCGAGCGCGGCGCGAACCGCGTCGATCGGGTCGCGCAGGTCGACGGTGACGTTGTCGTCGACCGCCGGGATGATCGTGGTGTGCCGGTCGTCGGGCCCGACCGGAGCACCTTCCGGCGGGTCGTCGCTGTGTCTACTCACTGGCGGTGCGGGCTCCACTGCGTGCCGGGCGGCGGCCCCGAGACCCCTTGGGCGGCTGCGCGATGCCCAACACATACGACTTCACCAGGTGATTCCAGCTGCAGGTGCGGCACACCTCGACCACGTGCACCGAGAATTCCGGGTAGCGCGTGGCCAGCAGCACCAGCTCCTCGGCCGAGCGCGCCGAACCCGAGACCGGCCCCAGGTTGTCGCCGTACACCCACGACACCAGGGTCAATGGCTCCTTGCGGCAGATCGGACAGACCACCGCGCTGGTCTTGCCGTGGTACTTCGCCGCCCGCAGCAGATACGGATTGGCGTCGCACACCTCCGACACCCCGGTACGCCCGGAGTAGACCTCGGCCAGCAGGGAACGACGCCTAAGCGCGTAGTCCACCACCTGTCGCTGCAATCGCACGGTGACCAGAGTACGTCGGGTCGCAGGCGACCGGAGCGATGAACGCCCCTTCGCACACCCGCGGGCGGATTCGCCCGTCGTCACCCGTCGCGAACTTCTACCATCGTGGCCGTGGCAACACGGCAGACCAGCGTGACCCGCGCCAAGGACAGTGACCGCGACGACACCTGCCGCATCCTCGACAGCGCGCTGGCCGAGGGTCAGGTGTCCAGCGCGGAACATCGCGAGCGGATCAGCGCGGCCACCCGGGCGGTGACGCTCGGCGATCTGCACGCGCTGGTCGCCGACCTGCAGAATGCCGACGCTCCGGTACAGCTGCCCGCCCTGACCAAACCGCTCAAGATGGGCAGCCGCGGCCTGGCGCTGGGCGCGCTCGGGGCGGCGATCCTGGTGGGCATCGGCATCGGCTGGGGGGTCTACGGCAATACGAGCTCCCCGCTGAGCTTCACCTCCGACCCCGGCGCCAAGCCCGACGGCGTCACTCCGGTGGTGCTCACCCCGCCGCGGCAGCTGCACTCGCTGGGCGGACTGAGCGGGCTGTTCGAGCAGGCCCGCACGAAATTCGGCGACACCATGGGCTATCGGCTGGTGGTCTACCCGGACTACGCGTCGCTGGATCGGCCCGACCCGGGCGAACCGCGCCGCCAGCTCAACTACTCCTACCGCGGTGGATGGGACTCCCCGAGCAGCTCGGCCACCAGCAGCCGCGGCACGGCGGTCGACCTGAGCAGGTTCGACATGAAGGCCACGGTGGGGATTCTGCGCGGAGCGCCCGAAACCCTGGGAATCAAGGCCTCCGAGGTCAAATCCACCTACCTGATCATCGAGGGCTCGACGGATCCGACCGAGCCGGGCACGGTCACGCAGTCGATCTACGTCTCCAGCGACTTCGGCAGCGGCTACATCTCCCTCGACGGGGCCGGCAACGTCAAACGGATCAACTACCCGTCCTGAACTGCTGATTTCCCACAGCACAACAATTGGCGAATAATGACCGGTTAGGTCTGGTTATATCGGCGCGATACTATGGCGCGAACCGTCGACCGGTCGTAACCGAACATCATAGGAGGTGTCTCGAGTGCTGGAGCTTGCCATCCTCGGCTTGCTGCTCGAGTCACCGATGCACGGCTACGAACTGCGTAAGCGGTTGACCGGTCTGCTGGGTGCGTTCCGGGCGTTCTCCTACGGCTCGCTGTATCCCGCCCTGCGGCGGATGCAGACGGCCGGGATGATCGTCGAGGACGCCGCCCCGACGGGAACTCCGGTGCGCCGGGCCCGCCGGGTCTACCGGATGACCGACGCCGGCCGTCAGCGCTTCAACGAACTGGTGGCCGACACCGGCCCGCAGAACTACACCGACGACGGCTTCGGGGTGCACCTGGCGTTCTTCAACCGCACCCCCGCCGAGGCGCGGATGCGGATTCTCGAAGGCCGGCGCCGCCAGGTGGAGGAACGCCGGGAAGGGCTGCGCAACGCGGTGACGCGGGCCAGCAACTCGGTGGACCGCTACAGCCGCGGACTGCACCAGCTCGGACTGGAGTCCAGTGAGCGGGAGGTCAAGTGGCTCAACGAACTGATCGCGGCCGAACGGGCCGCGGGGCAGCACAACACAGCACATCAGCAGTGAAAGCAAAAAAGGAGATCGTCGAAAATGACTGAGCAAACGACGGATGTGCGAGTCGCCATCGTCGGCGTCGGCAACTGCGCGTCCTCGCTGGTCCAGGGCGTCCAGTACTACCAGGGCGCCGACGACAGTTCGACGGTGCCCGGCCTGATGCACGTGCGCTTCGGCCCGTACCACGTTCGCGACGTCAAGTTCGTCGCCGCGTTCGACGTGGACGCCAAGAAGGTCGGCTTCGACTTGTCCGAGGCCATCTTCGCCTCGGAGAACAACACCATCAAGATCGCCGACGTGCCGCCGACCAACGTGATCGTGCAGCGCGGCCCGACCCTGGACGGCATCGGCAAGTACTACGCCGAGACCATCGAGGTCTCCGACACCGAGGCCGTCGACGTGGTAGCCGCCCTGCGGGAGGCCAAGGTCGACGTCCTGGTGTCCTACCTGCCGGTGGGTTCCGAAGAGGCCGACAAGTTCTACGCCCAGTGCGCCATCGACGCAGGCGTGGCGTTCGTCAACGCGCTGCCGGTGTTCATCGCCTCCGACCCGGTGTGGGCCAAGAAGTTCGAGGACGCCGGTGTGCCGATCGTCGGCGACGACATCAAGAGCCAGGTCGGCGCCACCATCACCCACCGCGTGATGGCCAAGCTGTTCGAGGACCGCGGCGTCACGCTGGACCGCACCTACCAGCTCAACGTCGGCGGCAACATGGACTTCAAGAACATGCTCGAGCGCGAGCGGCTGGAGTCCAAGAAGGTCTCCAAGACCCAGGCCGTCACCTCCAACCTGACCGGCTCGCTGGCCGGCAAGGTCGAGGACAAGAACGTGCACATCGGCCCGAGCGACCACGTCGCCTGGCTCGATGACCGCAAGTGGGCCTACGTGCGCCTGGAGGGCCGCGCGTTCGGCGACGCCCCGCTGAACCTGGAGTACAAGCTCGAGGTGTGGGACTCGCCCAACTCGGCCGGCATCATCATCGACGCCGTGCGCGCCGCCAAGATCGCCAAGGACCGCGGTATCGGCGGCCCGATCCTGCCCGCATCGGCGTACCTGATGAAGAGCCCGCCCAAGCAGCTGGCCGACGACGTCGCCCGCGCCGAACTCGAAGAGTTCATCGTCGGCTGAGCGACCCGGCATGTCGGAGTTCGCGCTGCTGGCCGGCAACGCCGAACAGGCCGGGGTGACCGGTCCGTTGCCCGCCGTTGCGCGCGTGCAGAGCGGTGACATCAGCGCACTGCGCTTCGGGACCGCGCCGGCGCGCGTGGTGTTCCTGCACGGCGGGGCGCAGAACGCCCACACCTGGGACACCGTCGCACTCGGGCTCGGGGAACCGGCACTGTCGGTGGACCTGCCCGGGCACGGCCGCTCGGCCTGGCGCGAGGACGGCGACTACTCGCCGCAGCGCAACGCCGACACCCTGGTGCCGGTGCTGCGCGAGCTGGCACCGGCCGCCGAACTGGTGGTCGGCATGTCACTGGGCGGGCTGACTGCGATCCGGATGGCCGCCACCACACCGGAGCTGGTTCGTCGGCTGGCGATCGTGGACGTGACTCCCTCCGCGCTGCAGCGGCATTCGCAGATGAGCGCCGCCGATCGCGGGACCGTGGCCCTGGCCGAAGGTGATCGCAGCTTTGCCGACTTCGACGCGATGTTCGACATGGTGAAGATGGCGGCGCCGGGTCGCGATCCGGAGTCGCTGCGCCGCGGCCTGATTCACAACACCCGACAGCTGCCCGACGGCCGCTGGACCTGGCGCTACGACACCATCCGCACCGTCGGCGACTTCGCCCCGCTCTGGGACGACGTCACGGCGGTCACCGCCCCCACGACCCTGATCCGCGGCGGCGATTCGGGATTTGTGACCGACGACGATGTCGCCGAGTACGCCCGGCGTTGCCCGGGTCTGAGCGTGCACGTGGTGGCCGGTTCCGGGCATTCGGTGCAGGGCGATCAGCCCCGCGCTCTGGTCGAACTGCTGCGCGCGGCGCTACCGTGACGACGTGAGCCGTCCCAGAATCGGAGTACAGCTACAGCCCCAGCACGCCCCGCAGTATCGCGCGATCCGCGACGCCGTCCGGCGCTGTGAGGATCTGGGCGTCGACATCGCCTTCAACTGGGATCACTTCTTCCCGCTCTACGGTGACCGCGACGGACCGCACTTCGAGTGCTGGACCATGCTGGGTGCCTGGGCCGAGCAGACCTCCCGCATCGAGATCGGCGCGCTGGTCTCCTGCAACTCCTACCGCAACCCGGAACTGCTCGCCGATATGGCCCGCACCGTCGACCACATCGGCGGCGGCCGGCTGATCCTCGGCATCGGCTCGGGCTGGAAGCACCGCGACTATCGCGAATACGGATACGAGTTCGGCACCGCGGGCAGCCGCCTCGACGACCTGGCGGAGGCGTTACCGCGGATCAAAACCCGTCTAGCGCAGCTTAATCCACCACCCACTCGACCTCTTCCGGTGATGATCGGGGGCGCCGGTGAACGCAAGACGCTGCGGCTGGTCGCCGAGCACGCCGACCTGTGGCACAGCTTCGCCACCGCGGCGGACTACCCGCACAAGGCCGCGGTCCTGGCCGGGCACTGCGCCGCGGTGGGGCGCGACGCGACCGAGATCGAGCACTCCGCCGCGGTCGGGGGCGAACAGGGCCGCGCCGCCGTCGACGATGTGCTCGCCGAGGCCGAGACGCTGACCGGACTCGGGGTGCGGCTGCTGACCATCGGCTGCTCCGGACCCGACTACGACCTGACCGCCGTCGAAGCGCTGTGCCGATGGCGCGACCGGCGGTGAAGGCGCCCGCACGCCGGGCAGCGCTACTGGGCCGACGGATCTCGGCGTGCATCGCCACCTGCCTGATCATCGGCGGCATCGCGGTGGCACCCCCGGCGGCAGCGGTACCCGACCAGTGCTACCCGGCCGGTGAGCAGGCCGCGGTGGCACTGCCGCCGAAGCTGGCCAACGCCAAACGTCCCCGCGAGGACAAATACACCACCGCCGGTGTGGAACCACTGGATTCGATCGACATCACCAAGCTGGGTCTGAGCACTCCCGGGGTCCTGACGGTGGGCACGCTGACCGAGAGTCCGCCGTCGAACTGCATCAACGCCAAGGGCCGCTACACCGGTTTCGACAACGAACTGCTGCGGGCCATCGCCAAAAAGCTGAGCCTGCGGGTGTATTTCGTGGGCACCGACTTCTTCGGGCTGCTCGCCCAGGTGGAGTCGGGGCGCTTCGACGTGGGTTCGGCGTCGATCAACGCCACCGACGCCCGGCGGCGCACCGTCGGCTTCACCAACGGCTACAACTTCGGCTACATGGCGCTGGTGGTCCCCACCGGGTCGCCGATCACCGGATACGACGGCCTGGCCGCCGGCCAGCGCATCGCGGTGGTGCAGGGCACCGTCGAGGACGCCTACGTGGTCGACACCCTGGAGCTGGAGCCGGTGCGGTTCCCGGACCCGATCACGTTGTACGCCAGCCTCAAAAGCCGCCAGGTCGACGCCTGGGTGGCGCCATCGCTGACGGCGCTGAACCTGATGCGCCCGGGTGACCCGGCGAGCGTCGTCGGTGCCACCTTCAGCCCGGCCGGTTTCGAGGCGTACGCGGTGGCCAAAGAGAACCGGGCGCTGATCTCGGCACTGAACTCCGGCCTGGACGCCGTGATCGCCGACGGCACCTGGCCGCAGCTCTACGCCGACTGGGTGCCGCGGCCGTTGCCGCCGGAGTGGCAGCCGGGCTCCAAGTCGGCGGCCACCCCGCACCTGCCGGATTTCGCCGCGATAGCCCAGCGCAATCACAAGGTCGCCGGCGAGTCGTACGCGCCCAAATCGACTCTGGCGCAACTGCGCGATTCCTTCTTCGACTGGGAGCTGTACCGGGCGGCGCTGCCGGACCTGATCAAAACCGGCCTGCCCAACACGCTGCTGCTCACGCTGAGTGGCGGGATCATCGGCCTGGTGGCCGGACTGGGCCTTGCCGTGGCCGGGATCTCGCGCACCCGCTGGCTGCGTTGGCCGGCCCGGATCTACACCGACATCTTCCGCGGCCTGCCCGAGGTGCTGATCATCCTGCTGATCGGGCTGGCGGTCGGCCCGTTGGTGAGCGGGCTGACGCACAATAATCCCTACCCGCTGGGGATCGCCGCGCTGGGCCTGACCGCCGCGGCCTACATCGGGGAGATCCTGCGCTCGGGTATCCAGAGCGTGGAGGCCGGCCAGCTTGAGGCCGCGCGCGCACTGGGTTTCGGCTACCCCGCCACGATGCGCCTGGTGGTGATACCGCAGGGCATCCGGCGGGTGCTGCCGGCGCTGGTCAACCAGTTCATCGCATTGCTGAAAGCCTCCGCGCTGCTGTACTTCCTGGGGCTGGTCGCCGGCCAGCGGGAGCTGTTCCAGGTGGGCCGTGACATCAACGCCCAGACCGGCAGCCTCTCGCCGCTGGTGGCCGCCGGGGTGCTCTACCTGGCGCTGACCATCCCGTTGACGCACCTGGTGAACGTCGTCGACCACCGGCTGCGCCGCGGGCGGCCCGCCGACGCCGAGGATCCCGCCGACCTCGATCCGGTGATCATCGGCCAGGAGATGACATGACCCCGGACATCCCCGCCGGCTCGCGTGAGCCGGTCTCGCTGGCGGCCCAAGGGATTCGACTGTCCTTCGGCCGGAACGAGGTGCTGCGCGGGGTCGACCTGGACGTGCCGGCGGGCAGCACCGCCGCGGTGATCGGGCCGTCCGGCTCGGGCAAGTCGACCATGCTGCGCACCCTGAACCGGCTGCACGAGCCCGACGGCGGCGACGTGCTGCTGGGTGGCCGGTCGGTGCTGGGCGACGATCCCGATGCGCTGCGGCAGCGGATCGGGATGGTGTTCCAGCACTTCAACCTGTTCGGCCATCGCAGCGTGCTGGACAACATCACTCTGGCGCCGCGCAAGCTGCGCGGGCTGTCGCAGGACGCCGCGACCGAGCTCGCGCTGGGCCTGCTGGACCGGGTCGGGCTGCGCAGCAAGGCGGCGTCGCGGCCGTCGGCGCTGTCCGGGGGGCAGCAACAGCGCGTGGCGATCGCCCGGGCGCTGGCCATGCAGCCTCAGGTGATGCTGTTCGACGAGGCGACGTCGGCGCTGGACCCCGAGTTGGTCAAAGGGATTCTGGCCCTGATCGCCGAACTGGGCGCCGACGGCATGACGATGGTGGTCGTCACCCACGAGATGGGGTTTGCCCGGTCGGCTTCGGACACCGTCGTTTTCATGGATCGCGGCAAAGTCGTGGAGAGCGGCCCGCCCGATCAGATCTTCGACGCCGCCGAGACCGAACGCCTGCAGCGCTTCCTTTCACAGGTGTTGTGAGCTGGCTTATCGCCCCTCGTCACGGCCACCGGTTAGACTGGCGAACTATGACCGGGAGCAAAGCCGAAACGCCACAGGTGCCGGCTATCGCCGAGAGCTTGCACCGCTCGCTGGGCAGGCTGTTCTCGATTCTGCGGCGCGGTGACCTCAGCGGGGGCGCGACCACCAGCGAGCTGACCCTGGCACAGTTGTCGATCCTGATCACGCTGTTGGACCGCGGGCCCATCCGGATGACCGAACTGGCCGCCCACGAGCGGGTGCGCACCCCCACCACCACCGTGGCGATCCGCCGGCTCGAGAAGATCGGTCTGGTCAAGCGCAGCCGGGATCCCTCCGATCTTCGGGCCGTGCTGGTCGACATCACCCCGGAGGGCCTGGCCAGTCACCGCGAGTCGCTGGCCAACCGGCACTCCGCGCTGGCGATGATGCTGAGCAAACTCAGCCAGGAAGACCTGGAGACGCTGGCGCGGGCGCTGGAACCGCTGGAGCGGCTGGCGGCCTGTGACGGGATCCCAGCCGAGGCCGCCGACGGCTGCCCGCTGGACTGCACTTGATGCCGAGTGCTCTGATCACCGGTGCCGGCGGCGGAATCGGTTCGGCGATAGCGACGGCGCTGGCACCCACCCACACCCTGCTGCTGGCCGGTCGTCCCTCGGCGCGCCTGGACGCCGTCGCGCAAGCCCTGGGCGCCACCACCTGGCCACTGGATCTGACCGACGCGCACGAAATCGAGTCCGCCGTCGAGCTGGTCGACGAACTCGATGTGCTGGTGCACAACGCCGGGGTGATGGTGCCCGGCCCGGTCGGTGAGTCCTACATCGAGGAGTGGCGCGCCACCTTCGAGGTCAACGTGTTCGGCGCGGTGGCACTGACGCTGGCGCTGCTGCCCGCGCTGCGGGCGGCCCGCGGGCAGGTGGTGTTCATCAACTCGGGAGCCGGACAACGGGTTTCGCCGGGAATGGCGTCCTATTCGGCCAGCAAGTTTGCGCTGCGGGCGTTCGCGGACTCGCTGCGCAACGACGAGCCGGCACTGCGGGTCACCACCGTCTACCCCGGCCGCGTCGACACCGACATGCAGCACGACCTGGTCGCCTACGAAGGCGGGCAGTACGACCCGGCGCGGTTCCTGCGCCCCGAGACCGTCGCCGAGGTGGTGGCCGCCGCGGTGGCCACCCCGACCCTGCACGAGGTCGTGGTCCGGCCGCGCTGAGCTACCCGGTGGCGTGGCGCCTCACCCGGAACAGCCTGGTCTCGCCCCCCACACCCTTGAGTGCGTGGGCGCCCACGAATGACCAGGCGTAGCCGGGTGCGTCGCCGATGGCTTCGCGCGCAGCCCCCTCCACCATGACCTCACCCGGCTCGGCGACGCTGGTGACCCGGCTGGCCACATTCACCGGGCTGCCGAACCAATCCCGGGCCCGGCTCACCGCCCACCCCAACGCGATTCCGGCCCGCAGCTCCGGGAGGTCTCGAGTGTCGGCAGCCCTGTCGACCAGCTGCAGCGTCGTATCGAGCAGCTTCGCGGGGTCGGCAGAAACCAGCATCACGGCATCGCCGATCGTCTTGACCAGCCGTACCGGCGGGCTGACCACTTCGCGGGCCAGATCGGCAAGGCGTTCAACCAGGCCCACGAGTTCCTCCGGCGGCACCGCCTCACCCAGCCCGGTGAACCCGACCATGTCGGCGAAAGCCACCGCGAGCTGCCGCGCCCCGGGCAGCGCCACCCCGGCCGCCCGTTCGCTGGCGTTGACCTCTTCACCTTCCAGTACCCGCCGCAGCTGAACAAACATGATGTCGCGAATCATGTTTCCCAACAGGGGGATAACAGTACGCACGATCTCCTTGTGGGCTTGAGCGACCTCGAGCTCGGTCAGGCCCGGCCGCATGATCGCCGATATCGTGCTGTACCGGAATGCCGGAACGGCACGGGAGATGCCGTCGGAAAGTCTGCGGATCATCAACAGCACCTGACCCTGATCCAGTCCGACGTCCATAAGCTGCCGTAACCGCACGGCTGCCTCGGCGTCGGCCCGCAACAGTAGGGCGGCGTCGGGGTCGTCCAACCTGGGCAGCCCCAAGGCACGTTCGATGCCCTGCAACAGCGCCAAGTCGATCCCGCCGGCGGCGCTGGCCTCACGTTCGGACACGTACCTGCCGTCGTCACCGAGCTCCCGGTGCGCCGGCATCAGCATCGGAGCGACCGCGGCCCGAATCTGCTCCCAGTCGAAGCCCTGCCCCAAGAGCCAGGCCACCAACTCGGCCCGTTCCTCGCGCGCGCTACCCGCGAGCCCGTCCAGCAGACCCAGCTCCTCCAGCATCTCGCCGAATGCTCCGGTGTCCGCCCCCATCATGACTTCCTAAACCGTTGTCATATAACCAGGTTGACCAGGCGACCGGGCACCACGATGACCTTCTTCACCGGTGCTCCGGACAGGAACGCCTGCACTTTCTCGTCGGCCAGCGCCGCGGCCTTGATGGCGTCGTCGGCCGCGTCGGTGGCAACCGTCACCAGACCCCGCTTCTTCCCGTTGACCTGCACCGGGTAGTCGACGCTGTCGGTGACCAGATACGCCGGGTCGGCGACCGGGAACGGTCCGTGCGCCAGTGAGGTGTCGTGACCCAGCCGCCGCCACAGCTCTTCGGCCAAGTGGGGGGCCAGCGGCGCCAGCATCAGCGCCAACGGTTCGGCCGCCGACCGCGGAACCCCGTCGCGCAGTTCCTTGGTCAGGTGGTTGGTGTACTCGATCAGCTTGGCGGCGGCGGTGTTGTTACGCAGTCCCGCGTAGTCTTCCGATACCCCGACGATGGTGCGGTGCAGCAGGCGCAGGGTCTCGGTGTCCGGCTCGGTGTCGAGCACCCGGGTCTGGCCGGTCTCTTCGTCGACCATCAACCGCCATACCCGCTGCAGGAATCGGTGCGCACCGACCACGTCCTTGGTGGCCCACGGCCGCGACATCTCCAGTGGGCCCATGGACATCTCGTAGACCCTCAGGGTGTCGGCACCGTAGCTTTCGCAGATCTCGTCGGGCGACACCGAATTCTTCAGGCTCTTACCCATTTTCCCGTACTCGGCGAACACCTCGATCTCGCCGTCGGGGCCGGGCAGGTAGAACTTCCCGTCGCGTTCGACCACGTCGACGGCCGGCACATACGATCCGCGGGCGTCGGTGTACGCCGACGCCTGGATGTAGCCCTGGTTGACCAGGCGGCGGTACGGCTCGCGCGAGCTGACATGGCCCAGGTCGTGTAACACCTTGTGCCAGAAGCGGCAATACAGCAGGTGCAGCACCGCGTGCTCCACGCCGCCGACGTAGAGGTCCACCCCGCCCGGGTCGTCCGCGCCGTGCTCGGCCGGGCGCGGGCCCATCCAGTAGGCCTCGTTCTCCGGGGCGCAGAACTGCTCGGAGTTGAGCGGGTCGGTGTAGCGCAGCTCGTACCAGGAGCTTCCGGCCCACTGCGGCATCGTGTTGGTGTCGCGGGTGTAGGACTGCAGTCCGTCGCCGAGGTCCAACTCGACATGCACCCAGTCGGTGGCCTTGGCCAGTGGCGGCGAGGGTTCGCTGTCCGCGTCGTCGGGGTCGAACAGCACCGGTGAGTAGTCGCCGACGTCGGGCAGCTCCACCGGCAGTGCGGTCGCATCCAAGGCGTGCGCGCGACCGTCGCTGTCGTAGACGATCGGGAACGGCTCGCCCCAGTAGCGCTGGCGGGCGAAAAGCCAGTCTCGCAGCTTGTATTCGATGCGCGCCCAGCCGCGGCCCTGGTCCGCCAGGCGCTGCGTCATCGTTTGCTTCGCGTCGGCGACCGACATTCCGTCCAGCGGGCCGGAGTTGACCAGGGTTCCGTCGCCGGCATAAGCGGCCTGCGAGATGTCGCCGCCGGCAATGACTTCCACCACCGGCAGCCCGAACTCGGCGGCGAATTCCCAGTCCCGCTGGTCATGACCCGGCACCGCCATAATGGCGCCGGTGCCGTAGCCGGCCAGCACGTAGTCGGCGATGAAGATCGGAACCTGCTGGTCGTTGGCCGGGTTGGTGGCGTAACCGCCAAGGAACACACCGGTTTTGGTCTTGTTCTCCTGACGCTCCAGATCCGACTTCGCCGCGATCGTCTTGCGGTAGGCCGCCACCGCCTCCGCCGGGGTGGCCGCACCGAACGTCCAGCGCGGGTCTGTTCCGTCCGGCCAGGCCGGCGCGGTCAGCCGGTCCACCAGATCGTGCTCGGGAGCCAGCACCAGATAGCTGGCTCCGAACAGGGTGTCCGGACGGGTGGTGAACACCTCGATGTCGACCGCCGTACCCTCGGCCGGCTGCGCGCTGAACAGCGCCGCCGCACCGGTGGACCGCCCGATCCAGTTGCGCTGCATGGTCTTGACCTTCTCCGGCCAGTCCAGCACCTCGAGATCGTCGAGCAGCCGGTCGGAGTAAGCGGTGATGCGCATCATCCACTGCCGCAGTCGTTTCCGGAACACCGGGAAATTGCCGCGTTCGCTGCGACCGTCCGACGTCACCTCTTCATTGGCCAGCACCGTGCCCAGGCCCGGGCACCAATTGACCATGGAGTCCGAGCGATACACCAGTCGGCGGGCGTCGACGACGTCCGCCTTCTCACCTGCCGACAACTGCGCCCAGTCCCGGTCGTCGTCGAGTGTGCGTGTCCCCGAATCGAATTCGGCGATCAGCTCCGATACCGGGCGGGCCTTGTTGGCGGCGGCGTCGAACCAGGCGTTGTAGATCTGCAGGAAGATCCACTGCGTCCAGGTGTAGAAGTCCACGTCAGTGCTGGAGAAGCTGCGCCGGTTGTCGTGGCCGAGCCCGAGCCGCCTCAGCTGGCGACGGAAATTCTCGATGTTGGCCTCGGTGCGGATCCGCGGGTGCGTGCCGGTCTGGATGGCGTACTGCTCGGCGGGCAGGCCGAACGCGTCGAACCCCAGTGCGTGCAACACGTTGTGTCCGGTCATCCGGAAGTAGCGGGCATAGACGTCGGTGGCGATGTAGCCCAGCGGGTGCCCGACGTGCAGGCCGTCCCCGGACGGATACGGGAACATGTCCTGGACGAACATCTTGGCGGCGGGAATCGCCGATCCGTCCACCGGTGCCAGCGCGCCGACCGGGTTGGCGACGTGGAAGGTGCCTGCGCTCTCCCAGTGGTCCTGCCAGCTGCCTTCGATCTGCCCGGCCAGGGCCGCCGTGTAGCGATGCGCAGGTGCCTGGTCGCTGGTTTCGTGCAGCGGTCCGGCGGTGGTCGGAGCTTCGTTCACCTCAACAGGGTAAAGGGCGCTCTCGGCACAGCTTGGTCTCGGTTGCGTTGCGGGCCGATGTGGGCTTCGTTCCAGGTCGGTTGCGGCGCTGGCGGGCACCTCACCTGCTGGTTACCGTCGATTCAAGGCCGGGGCAGCGTCGCCCGGCCCGCCCGTGGAAGGACCCTGAGCAAGATGACTAACACCACCCGCCGCTTGCGGCTTCTGGTCGGCTGCACCGCCGTAGCGGCGGCGGGGATCTGCGGCCCGAGCGCCACCGCCGATCCCCAGCCGGTGCCATCGAACCCGTACGGCCCGGTCACCGCACCCGCAGCACCGGCCGCTATGCCGGTGACGTCCGCCACGACGGCCGGTGCCCCCGTGCAGGCACCCATGCAGGCACCCGCGCCCGCGCAGGTTGCGCCGAATGCGGTCCTGCCGGCGGCCACCGGCACCCTGCGCGACTACTTCGCCGCCCACAAGGTCCAGCTGGAGCCGCAGCAGGCCACCGGCTTCTCCGCGTTCAACATCACCCTGCCGATGCCGACGGGCTGGACACATGTCCCCGACCCCAACGTGCCGGACGCGTTCGCCGTCCTCGCCGACCGGCACAGCGGATCGCTGTACGCGCCCAACGCCCAACTCGTGGTCTACCGCCTGGTGGGACAGTTCGACCCGAAGGAGGCGATCAGCCACGGCTACGTGGACAGTCAGCAGCAGATGGCCTGGCAGACCACCAACGCCTCCCTGAACGACTTCTGCGGATTCCCGTCGTCGGTGATCGAGGGCACCTACCGCGACGCCGACATGACGCTGAACACCTCTCGTCGGCACGTGATCGTGCCGGCGGCCGGCTCGACCTATCTGGTCTCGCTGACCGTGACCACCGGCGCCGGGCGCGCGATCGGTGCCGCGCCGGCCACCGATGGGATCATCAACGGGTTCCGGGTGAGCTTGCCCGGAGCCCCGCCGTCGCCCTGATCAGCCGCCTCGTATCCTTGAGCCCATGCAGATCATGGGTGTGTTGTGCCTGGTTGCGGCCGCGGTGTCGCTGATGTTCGGAGTGCGGACCCTGATGCGGCCGCTGACCGGCGACCCCGAACAGCTGGTGCTGCGGGCGGTCGCCCCGGCCCAGATCGCGGTCGGCGTGATCCTGGCGGTGGGTGGCGCGCTGGTGCTGGCCGGCCCGCCCGCGGTGGCGTTGCTGGCGCTGATCATCTCGATCACCGCCGCACTGGCCATCCTGGCGGCCGGAGCCTGGCAGGGCGCCCGCTTCGCCGCCCGGCAGTCCGAGCTGGTCTCGGCCGGCGGCTGCGGTGCCGGGTGCGGGTGCGCCGCCAGTGCGCCCGTCGAGACCGCGCCGGTTGAGCAGGGGAGCTGTGGTTCGGGCTGCGGGTGCGCGGGCGAACCGGAACCGGAGCCGGAGCCTGCGTCGGGGTGCGGCAGCGGTTGCGGCTGCAGCTGATTCAGTTGCGGCTGATGTCGATCGGGTGGGTGGCCAGCAGCGCCGTCGGCCAGGGCTGACGCCGCAGCGCCCGGCCCCACAAGTCCACCCGCGGCGGCGCCATCACATCCGACGGCAGCGCCGACAACACGACCCAGTCGTCCCGCTCGATCTCGCCCTCAAGCTGGCCGATGGTCCAGCCGGCGTAACCGGCGAAAATCCGTACCCCCTCGACGTACGGGGCGATGGTGTCCGGTTCCGCGTCGAGGTCGACCATCACCAACCGGCCGTCGATGTGGCGCAGCCCCGGCATGCCGGTGGGCTCAACGCCGACCTTGAGCAGGCCGACGCACAGGGCCGCGTCGCGTTTCACCGGGCCGCCCACGAACATGGTCTTGGGTTTTGCGGCCAGCTCGGACCACTGCGGCAAAACGTTGTACACCGCGGTTTCGCTGGGCCGGTTGAGCACCACGCCCAGGGTGCCGCCGTCGTTGTGCTCGACAACGTAGATCACCGTGCGACGAAAGGTGGGCTCGAGCAGGTCTGTGTTGGCCAGCAGCAGCGTGCCGGCCCGTACCCGATGCGCGGCGGGCGCGACGTAGTCCTCGGGGTCTTCAGGTTGCGCCACCCTCCCATAATGGCACCCCCACCCGACGATCGTGGGAGAGCTGTGCCAAACGCCAAGAGGCGTCGAAGATTTGTACTCTGGTCTGGGGCCGGTGCCACCGCGACAACCGCCCTCCTCGGGAAGTAGGTCTTGTGGTGGACACCCATGCACCCGCACACCTGTGGCGCGCAGCGCGCAGCCTGCCGGACTTCTGGCGCCTGCTGGAGCTGCGTGCCGCAAGCCAATTCGGCGACGGACTCTTTCAGGCCGGCCTGGCCGGTGCGCTGTTGTTCAACCCCGACCGGGCCGCATCGCCATGGGCGATCGCCGGCGCGTTCGCCGTGCTGTTCCTGCCGTATTCGGTACTGGGGCCGTTCGCCGGGGCACTGCTGGACCGCTGGGACCGTCGCTCGGTGCTGGTGGCGGCCAACCTCGCGCGGCTGGTCTTGGTGATCGCCATCGCGGCGCTGCTGGCGACCGGAGCCGGCGACCTGCCGGTGTTGTGCATTGCGCTGATCGCCAACGGATTCACCCGGTTCACCGCGTCGGGGCTGTCGGCGGCACTGCCCCATGTGGTGCCGCGCGACGGCGTCGTCACGATGAACGCGCTGGCGATAGCGACCGGCGCGGTGGCCGCGTTCGTCGGCGCCAACTTCATGCTGGTCCCGCGCTGGCTGGTGGGCGCCGACGACCGTGGGGCGGCGTCGATCATCGCCGCGGTGGCGATCCCGGTCACGATCGCGCTGGTGCTCTCCCTGCTCTTCGGCGCGCACGTGCTCGGGCCCGACGACACCAAGCGCACCATTCACGGTTCGGTGCTCTATGCGGTAACGACGGGTTGGCTGCACGGCATCCGCACGGTGCGGGCCCGGCCGACGGTGGCCTCCACCCTGGCCGGGCTGGCCGCGCACCGAATGGCGTTCGGTATCAACACCTTGCTGGTGCTGGTGCTGGTCCGCCACGTCGGCGAGCACACGGTGTCCGGCCTGGGAACGACCGCGTTGTTCGTCGCCTCCGCGGGTGCCGGGTCGTTTCTGGCCACCGTGCTTACCCCGCCGGCGGTGCATCGCTGGGGCAGTTATGCGACCACCAACGGGGCACTGATCGCGGCCGCGGCGATCCAGCTGGCCGGCATCGGGCTGTACCTGCCGGTGCTGGTGCTGTGCGGATTCCTGCTCGGGGTGGCCGGGCAGGTGGTGAAACTGTGCGCCGACACCGCCATGCAGATCGACGTCGACGACGCGCTGCGCGGGCACGTCTTCACCGTGCAGGATTCCCTGTTCTGGGTGTCGTTCATCATCGCCGTGGCCGCGGCCGCGGCGGTGATCCCGCCCGATGGCCAGGTGCCGGCACTGATCGTGGCCGGCTCGCTGCTCTACCTGGCCGGACTGGCCGGGCACGCCGTGATCGGGCGCAGCCGCGAAGCGGTCGGGGCCTAGGGTAGGCAGATGGCCGAAACCGAATCGATCGTCGCCGATCTCAGCGCCGAAAGCGACGCACTCGATGCGTTGGTGGCACCGCTGGCCGACAGCCAGTGGGGCACGCCCACGCCGGCGGCGGGCTGGACCATCGCCCACCAGATCGGGCACCTGCTCTGGACCGACCGGGTGTCGCTGATCGCCATCACCGACGAGGCCGGGTTTGCGGACGCACTCGCCGAAGCGATGAAGGACCCGGCCGGATTCGTCGATGCCGCAGCCGATGAACTCGCGCAGGTGCCGCCGGCCGAGCTGCTGGCGGACTGGCGCTCGACCCGGGCCCGGCTGCACGCCGAGCTGCGCGGTGTTGCCGACGGCCGCAAGCTGCCGTGGTTCGGCCCGCCGATGAGCGCGGCGTCGATGGCCACGGCCCGGTTGATGGAGACCTGGGCGCACGGCCTAGATGTCGCCGACGCCCTCGCGGTGCGCCGGCCCGCCACCGATCGACTGCGCTCGATCGCGCACCTGGGGGTGCGGACCCGCGACTACGCCTTCACGGTCAACAACCTGACGCCGCCGACCGAACCGTTTCACGTGGAACTACACGCCCCCGGCGGCGGAGTGTGGGCGTGGGGCCCGGTAAACGCCGAGCAGCGGGTGGTCGGGTCGGCCGAAGACTTCTGCTTCCTGGTCACGCAGCGCCGCGCGCCGGCCGAGTTGGATCTGGTCGCCGACGGCGCCGATGCCCAGCGGTGGCTGGAGATCGCCCAGGCGTTCGCCGGGCCGCCCGGCGCCGGTCGATGAGCGCTTGCGCGAAGAGAGCCGGCGGCGCATAGGCCCGGCGCCGGTCGATGAGCGCTTGCGCGAAGAGAGCCGGCGGCGCATAGGCCCGGCGCCGGTCGATGAGCGCTTAGTCCTCTCACACCGTCGTCGCCCCGTCCGCGACACCGTCACCGTCGGAATCTGTGAGGTGGACGTCCCACCGGCCGTCGCCGTCGGTGTCGACATACGCCGAGCCGTATCCCCCCGCGCCGTCGCTGATCAGCACCCGATCGGCCCGTCCGTCACCGTCGAAGTCGACCAGCAGATCCTCCGCCCGCCCGTCGCCGCCGAAGTCGACCAGCGGGCCACCGGTGTGTTCGGCACCGTCGAGGTCCAGCCACCGCAACTCCCCCGTCCGGCCCGCCACACCCACCGGGGCACCGTGACCCCAGGTACCGGTTCCGTCGTCGGCGAAGTAAGCCTCGGGCGTGCCGTCGTCGTCGAGATCGAGCACCAGATGGTCGGCGATCCCGTCCCCGTCAAGGTCCACCAACGCGTCGTCGCGCAGCCCGTCACCGTCGAAGTCCAGGCCGATCGCGTCAGGGACCCCGTCCCCGTCGAGGTCGAGGTCCGGAACCCGAGTCCACATCGTCGCGCCGCCATCACCGTCGCCCAGGCAGTAGTCCATACCCGGTTCAGACGCGCGCGTGCGGCTAGCGGTTCCCCTGGTTCTGCCACCAGGCCAGCAGCTCCGCGGTCGCCTCCTCACGCGTCAGCGGACCGCGCTCCAGGCGCAGCTCCTTGAGGTAGCCCCACGCCCGGCCCACCTGCGGGCCCGCCGGGATGCCCAGCAGCGCCATGATCTCGTTGCCGTCCAGGTCCGGCCGCACCCGCTGCAGATCCTCCTGCGCGGCCAGCACCGCGATCCGCTCCTCGAGCTGGTCATAGCTGGCCTGCAGCCGCGCCGCCCGCCGCTTGTTGCGGGTGGTGCAGTCGGCGCGGACCAGCTTGTGCAGCCGGGGAAGCAGCGGCCCGGCGTCGGTGACATAGCGGCGCACCGCCGAGTCCGTCCACTTGCCGTCGCCGTAGCCGTGGAACCGCAGGTGCAGGTAGACCAGCTGCGAGACGTCGTCGACCATCTGTTTGGAGTAACGCAGCGCCCGCATCCGCTTGCGGGTCATCTTGGCGCCCACCACCTCGTGATGGTGAAAACTGACCCCGCCGTCGGCTTCGTGGCGGCGGGTGGCCGGCTTGCCGATGTCGTGCAGCAGCGCCGCCCACCGCAGTACCAGGTCGGGTCCGTCGGATTCGAGATCGATCGCCTGCCGCAGCACCGTCAGCGAGTGCTGGTAGACGTCCTTGTGCTGGTGATGCTCGTCGATCGCCATTCGCATGCCGCCGACCTCGGGCAGCACCACCTCACCCATTCCGGTGGACACCATCAGATCGATACCGGCGACCGGGTCGGCACCCAGTAGCGTCTTGTCCAGTTCGGCGGCCACCCGCTCGGCGGTGATCCGGGCGAGTTCGCCCGCCATGTCCTCGATCGCCGCGCGTACCCGCGGCGCCACGGCGAAGCCGAGCTGCGCGACGAATCGGGCGGCCCGCAGCATCCGCAGCGGATCGTCGCCGAAGGAGTCCTGGGGTGCGGTCGGGGTGTCGAGTACGCCGGCCCGCAGCGCCGCAAGGCCACCCATCGGGTCGAGGAACTCCCCCGGCCCGTCCGGGGTGATCCGGACGGCCATGGCGTTGGCGGTGAAGTCGCGGCGCACCAGGTCGGCCTCCAGCGAATCTCCGAACTGCACCAACGGATTACGTGAGACCCGGTCGTATTGATCGGCGCGGAAAGTGGTGATCTCCACCCGCTGGCCGGCGACCTCGGCGCCGATGGTGCCGAAGTCGATGCCGGTGTCCCACAGCGCGGTGGCCCGGCCCCGAAGGATTCGCTGCACGGCATCGGGGTGGGCGTCGGTGGTGAAGTCCAGGTCCGGGCTCAGCCGCCCCAGCAGTGCGTCGCGAACCGACCCACCGACCAGGTACAGCTGATGGCCCGCGCCGTCGAACATCGCGCCGAGGTCCCGCAGCACCTCGGCGTGCCGGTTCAGCGCGACCGCCGCCGCGGTCAGCAGCTCGGCATCGGAGTGGGCTTCTGGCACGGTCGATGAGCCTAATAGCGGTCGCAAGCACGGCGAAGTCCAGACCGGCGAGGGACGCAGGTCGGCCCGCACGTGCCAGCTACTATCGCATGGGTGTCGTCCGACGGTGAAGAAGCCAATCCGGGGCGTCGCCGCAGGCGGCGCCGTGGTCGGCGCGCTTCGGGCCCGAAATCCGCTCACACCGAGGCGGCCCCTTCAGTCGACACTCCCGCACTCCCCCGATCGACCCAGCGCCGGCACCGTTCGACGCGGCACGGCCCGGACCGATTGCGCACCGTGCATGAGACCTCCGCCGGCGGCCTGGTGGTCGACGGAATCGACGGCCCGCGCGAGGAGCAGGTCGCTGCGCTGATCGGGCGCATCGACCGGCGGGGCAGAATGCTCTGGTCGCTGCCCAAGGGCCACATCGAAGTCGGTGAGACCGCCGAGCAGACCGCGATCCGCGAGGTCGCCGAGGAGACCGGTGTCCAGGGCGACGTGCTGGCCGCCCTGGGCAGCATCGACTACTGGTTCGTCACCGACGGCCGCCGGGTGCACAAGACCGTGCACCACTACCTGATGCGGTTCTCCAGCGGAGAACTGTGCGACGACGACGTGGAGGTCACCGAGGTGGCGTGGGTGCCGATCCGGGAACTGCCGTCCCGGCTGGCCTACGCCGACGAGCGGAAGCTGGCGGTGGTCGCCGACGAACTGATCGACCGGTTGCAGGCCGACGGCCCGGCGGCACTGCCGCCGCTGCCGGTGAGCGCCCCGTGGCGGCGGCCGCAGACCCACTCCAGCACCCGCCGCTCCCGAGACGGCGAGCGCAGCCCGGACCGGAAGAACGGTCCCGGGCTGGAGCCGTGATCCGTACCCGACGACGCGGTGGGGGTGTTGCGTCCGGCTCCCCCACGGCCCTCACGGCGGTGATCGCCGCCCTGCTGGTGGTGCTCGGCGCCGCTGCCGTCCCACTCGCCGGTGCCGGCGAACCCGATGCCGTGCCGTTCGTCCAGATTCGGGTGGACCTTGTCACCCCGGAAGTGGTCACCACCTCCAGCGCCCCGGTCGTCACCGTCGCCGGCTCCGTCCGCAACGTCGGTGACCGGCCGGTGCGCGACGTGATGGTGCGGCTGGAACAGGCCGGTGCCGTCGCGTCGTCGGCCGGACTGCGCACCAACCTGACCGGTACCAACGACCAATACCGGCCGGTGGGCGCGTTCACCACCGTCTCCGCCGAGCTGCAGCGCGGCCAGGAGACCCGCTTCAGCCTGTCGGCCCCGCTGCGGTCAGCGAGCCAGCCGGCCCTGAGCATCGACCGGCCGGGCATCTATCCGCTGCTGGTCAACGTCAACGGCACCCCCGACTACGGCGAGCCGGCCCGCCTGGACGACGCCCGCTTCCTGCTGCCGGTCACCGGCCTGCCGCGGACCGGCGCCGAGTCCGATCCACCGGCCGGCGCCGTGCCCCCGGACACCTCCCATCCGGTCGGGATCACCATGTTGTGGCCGCTGGCAGATCGTCCCCGGCTGATGCCCGGCGCGGCCGGCGGCACGGTGCCGGTGCGGCTGATCGACGACGACCTGGCGACCTCCCTGGCGCCGGGCGGACGACTGGACGCGCTGCTGTCCGCCGCCGAGTTCGCCGGCAGCGCCGCGGTGGAGGGCGGCAGGGCCGTCAACCGAGCGCTGTGCCTGGCGGTCGACCCCGACCTGTTGGTCACGGTGAACGCGATGACCGGCGGTTACGTGGTCGCCGACTCCCCCGACAGCCTGACCTCGCACCCGGGCACCGGTCAGGCGGCCGCCACCACCTGGTTGGAGCGGCTGCGCAGGGTGGCACGCGACAGCTGTGTGGCCGCCACCCCCTACGCCCAGGCCGACCTGGACACCCTGGCCCGGGTGGGCGACCCGGGACTGGACGCGATCGCGGTGAGCCGGCCGGCCGAGGTCGTCGACCGGATCCTGCGGGTCAGCTCCACCCGGGGCGCGGTGCTGCTGAGCGACGGGCGGCTGACCGCCGGTGCCGCGGAGATGATCGGCGCCCAGGGTGACGCGGTGGTGATCACCGGCGGCGACTGCGCGGCCCACGATTCGGGCAGCGGCGCCGCCGCGACCGCCGACCTCACGCCCCGGCGACTCTCGCCCCAGCTGGTGGCCGCTCCCTACGACCCTGCGGTCGGTGCGGCCCTGGCCGGACTGGGCACCGATCCGGTGGCGCCCACCTACCTCGACGGCTCCCTGGCCATCCGGCTGCAGCACGACTCGGCCCTGGCCCGTCGTCAAGACGCCCTCGGTTCGATGCTGTGGCGGGCGCTGGAGTCCCCCGATACTCCCGGCGCCCCGCGCGATGAGATCCTGATGCCGCCCGCCTACTGGAAGCCCCGGGCCGACGACGCCCGGGCCGTGCTGACCACCCTGGCCACCGCGCTACGGTCGGGCCTTGCCGTGCCGAAGCCGCTGACCGCGGTGATCGAGGAGGCCGCCGCCGTCACCGCCACGACGGAGCACCCGTTGCCCTCCGGACAGCCGGTGGGCGGTTTCGGGCCGGAGATCGTCAGTACCGTCGCCGGGGACGTCGACCGGCTGTGGCGGCTGACGGCCGCGCTGACCACCGACACCCGCACCGGTATGACCGGTGAGGCCTACACCGCGCCGCTGGCCGAGGACATGCTGCGGGCGCTGAGCCAGTCCGAACCGGCCGACGTGCGCAACCAGGTGGCCACAGAGCGCCTGGGGGTCGTCGGCCACGCCGTCGGCGATCTGATCGGCGCGGTCACCATCGTCAACCCTGCGGGCACCTACACCCTGGCCACCGAACACAGCCCGCTGCCGCTGGCGCTGCGCAACGACCTGGCGGTCCCGGTCCGGGTGCGGCTGCACGTCGATGCGCCACCGGGCATGACGGTGGCGGACGTCGGCGAGCTCGAGCTGCCGCCGGGCTATCTGCCGCTGCGGGTACCGGTGGAGGTGCGGGTCAACCAGCACTTCGTCGTCGACGTGGCGCTGCAGACCCCGGACGGTCTGCCGCTGGGCGAATCGGTGCGGCTGTCGGTGCATTCGAACGCCTACGGCATGGTGCTGTTCCTGATCACCATGACGGCCACCGCGGTGCTGATCGCGCTGACCGGGCGCCGGCTGTGGCACCGGTTCCGCGGCCAGCCGGACCGCGCCGACTTGGACCGCCCCCGCCCGCCCGGCCCGGACCCCGCCCGGTGAGCGCGCCGAATCCGCGGCCGGTCCGCGCGGAGCTGACCGACGCCGCGGTGGTGTCGCGGTCCTGGGGGATGGCGCTGGCCACCCTGGTCAGCCGGATCACCGGGTTCGTCCGCATCGTGATGTTGGCGGCGATCCTGGGAGCGGCGCTGTCGAGCGCCTTCTCGGTGGCCAACCAACTGCCCAATCAGATCGCGGCACTGGTGCTGGAGGCGACCTTCACGGCGATCTTCGTGCCGGTGCTGGCGCGCGCCGAACGCGACGACCCCGACGGCGGCACCGCCTTCGTGCGGCGGCTGGTCACGCTGGCCACCGCGCTGTTGCTGGCCACCACGATGATCTCGGTGGCCGCGGCGCCCCTGCTGGTCCGACTGATGCTGGGCGGTGACCCTCAGGTCAACGAGCCGCTGACGATTGCGTTCGCCTACCTGCTGCTGCCGCAGGTGATCTGCTACGGGCTGTCCTCGGTGTTCATGGCGATCCTGAACAACCGCAACATCTTCGGGGCGCCGGCGTGGGCGCCGGTGGTCAACAACGTCGTCGCGATCGCCACCCTGGTGGTGTACCTGCTGATGCCCGGGGAACTCTCCGTCGACCCGGTGCGGATGGGCAACGCCAAGCTGCTGGTGCTGGGTCTGGGCACCACGGCCGGGGTCATCGCCCAGACCGTGGTCCTGCTGGCGGCGATCCGGCGTGAGCGGATCAGCCTGCGTCCACTGTGGGGTATCGACGACCGGCTCAAGCGGTTCGGCACGATGGCCGCCGCGATGGTGCTCTACGTGCTGATCAGCCAGATCGGGCTGGTGGTGACCAACCAGATCGCGGCCACCTCGGCGGCGTCCGGGCCGGCGATCTACTACTACGCCTGGCTGTTGCTGCAACTTCCGTTCGGGATGATCGGCGTGACGGTGCTGACGGTGGTGATGCCTCGGCTGAGCCGCAACGCCGCCGCCGGCGACGACCCCGCGGTGCTCGCCGATCTGTCCCTGGCCACCCGGTTGATGATGATCACGCTGATCCCGATCGTGGCGTTGATGACCGTCGGCGGTCCGGCGATCGGCAGCGCGCTGTTCGCCTACGGCAACTTCGGCGACGTCGACGCCGGGTACCTGGGCAGCGCGGTCGCCCTGTCGGCGTTCACGCTGCTGCCCTACGCCATGGTGCTGCTGCAGCTGCGGGTCTTCTACGCCCGCGAACAGCCGTGGATCCCGATCGTGATGATCGTGGTGATCACCGCGGTCAAGATCGTCGCCTCGCTGGCCGCCCCGCACCTGACCGACAACCCGGACCTGGTGGCCGGCTACCTGGGCCTGGCCAACGGGCTGGGATTCCTGGCCGGCGCGATCGTCGGGCACTTCCTGTTGCGCCGGCAGCTGCTGCCGCCCGCCGGCCTGGGGGCGGTGCCGGTCCGCCGGGCCCTGCTGGGCACGGAGGTGCTTCGCACCGTCCTGGTCACGCTGACGGCGTCGCTGCTGGCCGGGCTGGTCGCGGTGATCCTCGACCGGGGCCTGAGCGGGCTGACCGATCACGGCGCGGCCGGGTCGATGCTTCGGCTGCTGGTGCTGGGGCTGGTGATGCTGCCGATCATCGCGACGGTCATGGTGCGTGCCCAGGTTCCCGAGGCCGTCTCGGCACTGGCGGCGGTGCGCCGCCGGCTCGCCCCGGAGATCGGCACGTTCAACCGGCCTGCTCACGGCCGAATCGTCCCGTACGCTGAGCAGAACCGTTTGCCCACATCGGGCGGGGAGGAGTTCGACGCTCCCAGCTGGCATACGCCCCCGGCCGACATCGCCGGTGGCCGGAGACCGAAAGGCGCGGATGTGGCCGACACTTCTTCGACGGGCGCGGGCGCGGGCACCACAGCGCAATCGGTAGCTCACCCTGGTGACGATGCAACGCCGGCCAGCGCCCATCTGACACCCGGCCTCAGCATCGCCGGTGGCCGCTACCGGCTGCTGGTGCGGCACGGCGCCACCGCCACGCTGCAGTTCTGGCAGGCGCAGGACACCTCGCTGGAACGGCAGGTGGCGCTGACGTTCGTCGACGTCGATCAGACGATGAACGAAGCCCAGCTCACCGGCGTCCTGTCGCGCACCCAGCGGCTCAGCCAGATCGACCTGCCCGGGATCGCCCGGGTGCTCGACGTCGTGCGGATCGGCGCGGGCGGGCTCATCGTGTCCGAATGGGTGCGCGGCGCCTCCCTGCAGGAGGTCGCCGGCACCGCCCCCTCACCGATCGGTGCCGCTCGTGCGATGAAGTCGCTGGCCGCCGCCGCCGAGGCCGCCCACAAGGCCGGCGCCGCCCTGTCGCTCGACCACCCGGCCCGGGTCCGGGTCAGTATCGACGGCGACGTCACGCTGGCCTTCCCGGCGACGATGCCCGAGGCCAAACCCGAGGACGACATCCGCGGAATCGGTGCCGCCCTGTACGCACTGCTGGTCAACCGGTGGCCCCTGCCGGAGTCCGGCGCCGACTGCGGACTGCCCCCGGCCGACGTCGACGACTCCGGCAACCCGGTCACCCCCGACTCGATCAACTCCGACATCCCGTTCCCGATCTCCTCGGCGGCCGCCCACGCGATCCAGCGGGACGGCGGGATCCGCGGCGCCGCGACATTGTCGAACCTGCTGCAGCAGGCCACCGCGGCGCACGAGCAGACCGAGGTGCTGAACACGGTCGGCGAAGCCCGGCCGCCGGCACGTCCGGCGGTACCGGCACCACCGGACGCCGAGGAGCAGGCGGAGCGTCGGCGGCGCGTGCTGATCGGTATCGGCATCGGCGGAGCGGTCATCCTGATCGCACTGCTGGTGCTGGCCTCGGTGCTCAACCGGATCTTCGGCGACGTCAACGGGCTGGACAAGACGGAGCTCGGCCTGAGCAGCCCCTCGGCGTCGGCCCTGCCGGGTGCCGAGGCGCCCGGCACGGTGCGGCCGACGGTGGCCACGGTCTTCTCCCCCGGCGGCGAGGCCGACCGGCCCCAGGATGCGCGGCTGGCGATCGACGGCAATCCGGCCACCGCCTGGTCGACCGACACCTACTCCGACGCGGTGCCGTTCCCCGGGTTCAAGAGCGGTGTCGGACTGTTGCTGACGCTGCCCAAGCCCACGGTGATCAGCAGCGTCAGCCTCGACGTGCCCAGCACCGGGACCAAGGTGGAGCTGCGCTCGTCGCCGACGCCGCACCCGACCCGGCTGGAGGAGACCACGGTGCTGGTGCCGGCCAAGGCGTTGCAGCCCGGGCCCAACAAGATCTCGGCGGACTCCTCGGAGCCGACCAGCACCCTGCTGGTGTGGATCTCCACCATGGGCAGCACCAACGGTGAGAGTCGCACCCAGATCTCCGAGATCACCGTGCAAGCGGCGTCCTGAGTGGTCCTGAAATCGCCTGTGGACAGGTGAAGTGCCGCTGACCCGTGGGCTGGCTACTGTCCGCGCATGGGGCTCCGGGACCGCAGCGACACCGAACTTCTGGCCGCGCACGTCGCCGGCGACCACACCGCTTTCGGTGAGCTCTACCGCCGCCACGAGCATCGGCTGCGCCGGCTGGCCCGGCGCACCATCGGGTGCCGCGACGACGCCGAAGACGCCCTGCAGGACGCGATGCTCTCGGCGCACCGCGGCGCGGGGTCGTTTCGCCATAACGCCGCGGTCGGCAGCTGGCTGCATCGAATCGTGGTGAATGCCTGTCGGGACCGGCTGCGGCGCAACAGGTTTCACCAGGTGGAGCTACATGACGAGATGTCCTGGGTCGCCGACCGCACCGCCGAGGTCGATACCGCCCTGCAGGTCCGTGCGGCGCTGCGCCGGCTGCCCGCCGGACAGCGGGCCGCGGTGGTGGCCGTCGACATGGCGGGCTACTCGATCGCCGAGGCCGCCGCCGCGCTCGGGGTGGCGCCGGGCACCATCAAGAGCCGATGCGCGCGGGGCCGGGCCCGGCTGGCGATCCTGCTGGGCCGGATACCCTTGCACTGCCATGGATGCAGGTGATCGAGACGGCCGGGGCCACCCGGCGCATTCCAGCCGGCCGCTGCCCCGGTTCAACCGGATCGCCGCCGGTGTCGGCGGTGGCGCCGCACTGCTGGCCATCGCGGTCGGCACGGCGGCGCTGATCCGTTCCCCCGGTGACACCGCCAGCGGCCCGCGCACCCTGGATGCGATCACCGTGTCGGCTGAGCCCACCGCGACGCTGCCGCTGACCGGGCCGGAGATCCTCGCGCTGCTGGACCGCAGCCCCGAGTACGGCGCACTGGCCGACCCGGCCCGCCGGATCGGCTGCCTGGCCGGCCTCGGCTACCCGGCTTCGACCCGGGTGCTGGGCGCCCGCGAGGTAGAGATTCGTGGGCATCCCGGGGTGGTGCTGGTGCTGGCCGGCGAGCAGACCGGCAGCTATGTCGCCGTCGCGGTGTCTCCCACCTGCAGTTCCGCCGATACCGGTCTGCTGGCAGATACCACCGTGCGCAGCCCTTAGCGGCCGCGGGAACATCCTGCCCCTACGCTGACGTTGCTAGCCCCTGAAACCAGATCCGAAAAGGAAAGGCCCTGGATGTCCTCGCAGCCTGAGACGCCGTCGGTCCACGACGTGATCATCATCGGTTCCGGTCCGGCCGGCTACACCGCCGCGATCTACGCCGCGCGGGCCCAGCTGGCTCCGCTGGTGTTCGAGGGAACCTCGTTCGGCGGGGCGTTGATGACCACCACCGAGGTGGAGAACTTCCCCGGCTTCCGCAACGGCATCATGGGGCCGGAGCTGATGGACGAGATGCGCGAGCAGGCGCTGCGCTTCGGCGCCGACCTGCAGATGGAGGACGTGGAGTCGGTGTCACTGGAGGGTCCGGTCAAATCCGTGACCACCGCCGACGGCCAGACCCACCACGCCCGCGCGGTCGTGCTGGCCATGGGCGCCGCAGCGCGCTACCTGAACATCCCCGGCGAGCAGGAGTTGCTGGGCCGGGGAGTCAGCTCGTGTGCCACCTGCGACGGATTCTTCTTCCGCGACCAGGACATCGCCGTGATCGGCGGCGGTGACTCGGCGATGGAGGAAGCCACCTTCCTGACCCGGTTCGCCCGCAGTGTGACGCTGGTGCACCGCCGCGAGGAGTTCCGCGCCTCCAAGATCATGCTCAAACGCGCGCAGGAGAACGAGAAGATCCGCTTCCTCACCAACGCCACCCCGGTGGCGGTCGAGGGTGAGAGCACCGTGACCGGCCTGCGGGTGCGTGACACCGTGACCGGCGCCGAGAGCACCCTGGCGGTGACGGGCGTGTTCGTCGCGATCGGCCACGATCCCCGCTCGGAGTTGGTGCGCGGTGCCATCGACCTCGACGCCGACGGCTATGTGCAGGTCACGCACCCGAGTTCGCGCACCTCGCTGGAAGGGGTGTTCGCCGCCGGTGACCTGGTGGACCGCACGTATCGGCAGGCGATCACCGCCGCCGGAACCGGCTGTGCGGCCGCGATCGACGCCGAACGTTGGCTGGCCGAAGCAGCCGAATCGCAGGACGACACCGCAACCCTGATGGGAGCACAGAAGTGACCGACAACCACCACACCGTGACCGTCTCCGACGCCACCTTCGCCGCCGATGTGCTGGCCAGCAGCAAGCCGGTGCTGGTGGACTTCTGGGCAACCTGGTGCGGCCCCTGCAAGATGGTCGCCCCGGTACTGGAGGAGATCGCCGCCGAGCAGGCCGCCGGGCTGACCGTCGCCAAGCTCGACGTGGACGCCAATCCTGCCACCGCTCGCGATTTCAACGTGGTCTCGATCCCCACCCTGATCCTGTTCAAAGACGGTCAGCCGGTGAAGCGGATCGTCGGCGCCAAGGGCAAGGCGGCGCTGCTGCGCGAGCTCGCCGACGCCGACTGACCACCTCGTCGTTTACCGAAAATCGGGCCGCGTCTGAGACAATGCTGGCGGATCTGCCGTCAACCGTCGGCTAAATCACGGCTGCCACAGCGGCCACAGCGACGACCAGGGAGGGCCAGGCCATGCCGGGTCGGCATCGCGGCGCGCACGACGTATTGCGCCGTGGCGACCGCAGCGGCGCGGTGGTCGAGATCCGGGCCGCACTGGCCGCGCTGGGCCTGCTGAACAGCCCCGACGCGGATCTGAGCACCGGCAAGCACGTGGCGCTGGATGTCTTCGACGACGAGCTGCTCCAGGCGGTGCGCGCGTTTCAGCAGCAGCGCGGCCTGCTCGTCGACGGCGTGATCGGCGAGGCCACCTTCCGTGCGCTCAAGGAGGCGTCCTACCGGCTGGGCGCGCGGATCCTCAACCACCAGTTCGGTGCGCCGATGTACGGTGACGACATCGCCACGCTGCAGGCCCGCCTGCAGGATCTGGGCTTCTACACCGGCATGGTCGACGGCTATTTCGGTATCCAGACCCACAATGCGCTGATGTCCTACCAGCGCGAGTACGGGCTGTGCGCTGACGGCATCTGCGGTCCGGAAACGTTGCGCTCCTTGAACTTTCTCGCTTCCCGGGTCAGCGGCGGTTCACCGCACGCGATCCGCGAGGAGGAGTTGGTGCGGCGCTCGGGGCCCCGGCTGTCCGGCAAGCGGATCGTCATCGATCCCGGCCGCGGCGGCAGCGACCACGGCCTGATCACCCAGACCCCCTCAGGTCCGATCAGCGAGGCAGACATACTGTGGGACTTGGCAAGTCGGCTCGAAGGCCGGATGACGGCGATCGGTATGGAGACGTTCCTGTCCCGGCCGCATGGCCGCGGGCCGTCGGATGCGGAACGCGCCGCGACCGCCAACGCGGTTGGTGCCGACTTGATGATCAGCCTGCGTTGCGCGGCCCATACCAGCCCGGCGGCCAGCGGGGTGGCGTCGTTTCACTTCGGCAACTCGCACGGCTCGGTGTCGACCATCGGCCGTAGCCTCGCCGACTTCATTCAGCGAGAGATTGTGGCGCGCACCGGTTTACAGGACTGTCGCGCTCACGGCCGGACCTGGGACCTACTGCGTCTGACTCGGATGCCCACCGTCGAGGTCGACGTCGGCTACATCACCAGTCCGCGCGATCGCGGTTTGCTGGTCTCCCCCGCCACCCGCGACGCGATCGCCGAAGGCATGCTGGCAGCCGTGAAGCGGCTCTACCTGCTCGGCAAGAACGACCGGCCCACCGGCACTTTCACCTTCGCCGAGTTGCTGGCCCACGAGCTGTCGGTCGAACAGGCCGGCCGGCTCACCGGCGGTTAGGGGCGCAGCTGGTCAGCCGGACGCCGGGGCCCCCGCCCCGATCGGCTGGGCGATCCGGGAGCTCTCCAGCAGCCGCTCCAGCGCAGCCTCCACCTCGGCCTTCCAGCCCAGTCCCTTGTCCAGTTCCAGCCGGAGCCGCGGGAAGTACCGGTGCGGTGCCACGATCGTGAAGCCGGCGTCGAGGAGGACTTCTGTCGCGATGACGCAGTGCTCGACCGAGCAGTCACCGACTGCCTCCAGCACCGGCGCAACATCGGGCGGGACCGCCAGCGGGTCCAGTAACTCCCCCACCTCCGGTGTGCGGCCGAACGCCTCCAATGCGCGGACGCCGCGGCGCATGAGTTCGTTGACGGCGTGGCCGATCAGCTCCCGCGGCAATCCGTCAGCCATCGCGGCGGGATCGACACCCATCGACATCAGCAGGACCGCATCGGCCGAGACCGGCGCCGTCGGGAACCGGTCAGCCCGCGGCACCGTCCGCGGCGGGGCGTAGAGCACGTAGCCCAGGCAGTCCGGGTCGCCGATCGCGCGGGTGGCGGGCGACGGGGTGGCGACCTGACCGCAGCATCCCCACTCCAGCATCACCATCGAGAGCCAGGCTTCCTTTTCGAACTCCGGATCTGAGAGGTGTTCGTCGTTGCCGAGGGTGGCCGGATCGACCTCCCAGAAGACACAGCGGCGGGCGTGCTTGGGAAGTTGCTCGAAACCCTCGAGCTTCAGGGGTGCGATTCGGACAGCCACTCAACTCCCGGTCTCAAACCGTGCTGTCACTGCTGACAGCTCCTTAAGGATAGGAGGAATACGCCACCGGATGCCACCATCGGTGACCGCGAGTGCCGTCGTCCCGCTCTGAGACGCAACCTATTGTTGCTCAACATGTTTCACTCGATCGGACACCGTCCGAGAGTCATACCGTCACAGTGACGTAATTGCCGTGTGGTGTCCGTTGGCATCTGACGTGGGGCATTGTCACGGCATCTGAGGTATCGGCGTGTCTTTGCCAATCTATCTGGGGTACTGCCCGTAGCCTCGACTCAGTGTGCGCTGCAACGGTGGCGGCATGGCCGCAGGTCACTCGACCTGGCGGACCCGGGCATACCCCCAACCGCCCAGCACACCGTTCCGACACGTCGGACAGCCGATCTCGCCGGCCAAAAGCCGGGACTCGACGCAGGCCAAATCAACCTCTACCGTCACCATCAGTGCCTGCGAGCACTACAGCGCGGCACCCAGCGAGCCGACCAAGACTTTCGCGGGGTGTCGCGCACCCATCAGTTACCTCGTCACACTGATGGTGAACACGAGCCCAAGCAACCGGCAGATCCGGCCGACCGGCCTATCGGCAACCCCAGTGGCGAATCCCCACCCCGTGGTCGTCACCCAGAGAGACGGTCAACATCCGTTCTCGCTTGACCTGAGGCACTGTTTGCTGCCTGACCAGCGGTTGAATTATCGCCGGCCGGTGTGGTTGCGGGTTCCCTGTCCTTGTGTCGGTGGGAGGCGAGGAAGTCGTCGACGATGCGTGTGCAGTCGTGGGCAGTCATGGTGCGCAGGCCGGTCATCCGCGCGAAGGCGAATGGCCCGATGAGTTGGCACAGTACGAGTTCGACGTCGAAGTCGCCGAGTTCAGCGCGGGCTTCGGCGCTTTGCAGTATGGCGTCGAAGGGTTGTCGGTATTGGTCAATGACTCGTGCACGCAGGGCCCTAGGGGCGTGCTCGGTACTGGCGTGATCGGTGGTTGCGGTGGGGCCCAGGGCGAGCCAGGCCAGCGCGGTGACGTGCAGCGGGGCGTCGGCGAATAAGGCGGCCTGGCGGGTGAGCAGTTCGATGAGCCGTTCGCGCAGCGTTCCACTGGCGGGTGCAGGCGGGGTGACTTGGGGCAGTAGCCGCTCGAAGGTCGCTGCAAGCAGCTGCGACGAGCTGTTGAAATGACGGTAGAGGGTGGTGCGAGCCACCTTGGAGGCTTTGGTGACCGCATCAATGGTGACGGCCTCAACGCCGCCGCTGGTGAGCAGTGCGGCCGCTGCGTCCAGTAGGCGATTGCGAGACCGGATCCGGCGGGGGTCGATGTCGTCATCGTCCTTGCTGTCATCGTGGCCGAACTGCAACCGGCTGCTCACCTCGCTCACCTCGCTGCTTCCGGGTTTTTGGCCGGCGTTGCGCGCTTGGGCCGATTATGGCACCAACGGTAGCCCAGCGAAACGGTTCGTCGCTGGCAGTGCCATCGTGTTCCGGATTGGCTCCGTGACACCCAGTGATTGCTACCGCTAGTAGCGTAGCGCTACCAATAGTACCATTTGTGCATCGCTCGACGGTTGATGGAGGCGCCATGTACACCCAATGGATCCAAGCGTGCACTGTGCAGCGGGTGTCGCTGCGTGGCGGGCTGATGTTGGGCTTCGATGACGGCAATGAGGTGGTCATCTACAGTCCGCTGCTGCTTACGTTGCCCGCTGTCGGTGACTTTCCGATCGAGGCAGTGTTCATCGACCCCGCCCGGGTCGCGACTCATGAGATCCCACTGCTGGACTTCGCCGGCGCGGTGTGCACGCAGGCATGGTGCGGTGATGGCGGTGCGCTGCACCTTGGCTTTTCGAGCGGACACAGCATCGACGTTGACGCCCATCCGGAGGTCACCGCCTGGGAGTTGTACGGCCGGCACCATGGCTACATGGCGTGCCTGCCGCAAGGGCGGGTCCGGGTGGTCCGCTATGACGTCCCCGAGGCCTACGACTCCGAGGTAGATCTCGCCGCACGTCGTTAATGGTTCATTCCGCAATGCCTACGCCGGGCCGCGCGTGGGGCCCGGAATAGCACCCGTTTCGACCACTGTGGCACTATGAGTAGCGTAGCGATATCGAAAGTTTCGTTTGATGGGGGTGGGGTGATCGACGGCGATCGGGACTTCTCGGGTACCACAGCGACACTGCCGAAACGCACTGGCGGTTCGGCCCCTGCGGCCGCTTCCAGCGAGTACAGCGTGCGATTGGCCGCCCTGGCCGGGTTCACGGTGCGACACAAGGCGCTGGTGATGGGGGCATGGGTCGGCGTTGCGCTCGTGCTGGCGCTGCTGTTTCCCCAGCTGGAGACGGTGGTGCGGCAGCAGTCGGTAAATCTGCTCCCCGGCGATGTCCCGTCGTTTCAAACGGTGGACCGCATGAGCGCGGAGTTCAGCGAACAGGGTTCCAAAACGATGGTGTTCGTGGCGATGGAAGACCCCGCCGGGTTAACCCCCGCGGTGCGGCAGCACTACGAGCAGCTCGTGGCGCGGCTCAGCGCCAACACCGATCACGTCCTGCTGGTTGAAGACTTGCTGGCCGACCCTGTCACCGCGGCCCACGCGGTCAGCAACGATCACCAAGCTTGGTATCTGCCGGTGGGTGTGGCTGGCACCCTGGGTGACCCCACCGCGGCCGCCTCCGTGCAGGCGGTGCGCGATATCGCCGCTGGGGTGTTCGCCGGCACGTCGACCACAGCGTATGTGACGGGGCCGACGGCGACCTTCAGTGACATGATCGCCTCTGCCGAGCATGACCTGCTGCTGATTTCGATCGCGACTGCCGGCTTGATCGCGCTGATCCTGCTGATCGTGTACCGGTCGGTATTCACCGCGCTGCTGCCGCTGCTGGTGATCGCAGTGAGCCTGGCCGTTGGGCGCGGTGTGCTATCGGTACTGGGCGAGCTGGGCATGCCTGTCTCGCAGTTCACCGTGGCGTTTATGACCGCGATCCTGTTGGGTGCAGGCACCGATTACACCGTATTCTTGATCAGCCGCTATCACGAGCAGCGGCGTACACACGTGCCCGCCGACCAGGCCATTATCCACGCTACCGCCAGCATCGGTCGGGTGATCCTGGCCTCGGCGGCCACCGTCGCGTTCGCGTTTTTGGCTATGGTGTTCGCCCGCCTGAGTGTGTTCGCCGCGCTCGGCCCTTCGTGTGCGGTCGCAGTGCTGATCGGATTCGCAGCCACCGTCACACTGCTGCCGCCGGTGCTGGCGCTCGCGTCCAAACACGGCATCGGCGAACCCAAATCCGATCGCACCCGCCGGTACTGGAACAGCGTCGCGGTCGCGGTGGTCCGGCGCCCCGGCCGGTTATTGATCACCAGCCTGGTCATATTACTGCCCTTGGCAGGAGTCGCAGCGACAATGAAAATCAGCTACGACGACCGCAAAGGCCAGCCCGCCAGCACCGCGAGCAACCAGGGCTACCAGCTGCTGGACCACCACTTCGGCAAAGATATCGTCATCCCTGAATTCCTGGTGGTGGAAAGCCCCACCGACATGCGCACCGGTAAGGGGCTGGCAGACCTCGACGAAATGGCCTCCCGCATCTCCCAGATCCCCGGCGTCACCAAAGTCTCCGGGATCACCCGGCCCACCGGAGAGCGCCTCGAACAGGCCCGACTCTCGTGGCAGAACGGCCAGATCGGTGACAAGTTGGCTGGCGCCGTCGCCGACGGCAACGAACGCAAGGACGACCTCACCAAGCTCACCGACGGCGCCGACCAACTCGCCAGCGGGCTCGCACAGCTTGACACCACCCTGCGCAGGGCTTTGACACCACTGACCGGGATACTGGCTCAAGCTCAGTCCGCCGGCGCTCAGGCCCAGCAGTTCCGACCGTTGCTCCAACAGCTTTCAGCGACCGCCCCGGCCATCGACCACGCAATCCAATCCGGCCCCGGGCTGCGACCTTTGGCGGAACAAGCCCAAAGCGCCATCACAATCCTCGACCCCCTCGCCGCCGCCCTCAACACCTCCCCGTGGTGCCTCACCACGCCGCAATGCGCCCAGATCCGTGATCAGGTTCAGATTCTGGTGAGCTTGCGCGACAGCGGATTCTTCACCGAGGTCGCCGACCTCGGTGACCACTACAACCCCACCAGCAACGCCACCGTGGCTGGCGCCCTCACCGATGTCCAAAACGCGGTGACCGGCCTGGACAAGGCCTTCGGAGCCCTCGGTGATCCCACTGATCTGGCCGGCAACATAGGTCGACTCCAAGACGGCATCAGTCGACTCGCCTCGGGCGCCCAAGCACTGGCAACCGGCGTGCACACCTTGGCCGACAGCAACATCGAACTGCTGTCTGGGATGAGCCAGATCGCCACCCAACTGCAGAACTCCGCTCGAGCCAGCGCCTCCTCAGACTCTGCCAGCGGCTTCTACCTGCCCGCCAACGTCTTCGAGAACCGCCGATTCGCCGATGTGGCGAAACAATTCCTGTCAGCCGACGGCAAAGCCGCACGCTTCGCCATCGAATCGACACCCGACCCCTACAGTGGCGCAGCAATCCGCCTGGCGCAGGAGATCGTCGACGTTGCCAACGCGGCGCGCCCCAACACATCACTGGCAGACGTCACCGTCTCGGTTGCCGGGTTCCCCGCCGTCAACTCCGACATCCAACGGCTGCTGCGGGCGGACTTCGCCCAACTGGCCATCGCCACCCTGCTCATTGTCGGCCTCATCCTCGTGGTGTTGCTGCGCGCCGTGCTGGCCCCGCTGTACCTGCTGGGCACCGTCGTGTTGAACTACCTGGCCTCACTCGGCATCGGCGTCCTGATCTTCCAATGGGGACTCAACTACGAAATCGCCTGGCCGGTGCCGCTGTTGGCATTCATCATCCTGGTAGCAGTCGGCGCCGACTACAACATGCTGCTCGTCTCACGGCTGCGCGAAGAATCCGGACCCAACATCCGCGTCGGCGTACTACGCACCGTCGCCAACACCGGCTCCGTCATCACCTCAGCCGGCCTGATCTTCGCCGCCAGCATGTTCGGCCTCACCACCGGCTCGATCGCCATCATGATCCAGGCCGGCCTCATCATCGGCTGTGGGCTCCTCCTCGACACCTTCCTGGTGCGCACCCTCACCGTCCCCGCCATCGCCACACTGCTGCGCGAAGCCAGCTGGTGGCCCAACGTGCGGCACCGTCATCGCGGCCGATGGACCCGACAAGTTGCTGATCGTAGATCCACTAGCGAATCGGCCAGGCATGGTCAGGATGGTCAGGGCATACCGGGAAGCGGTGAACGAGGCTGATGGGACCGAGCCGACGGCACGAGCGCGGGCTCGTGTCTCATGCTTCGGGTCCCAGCCGGAGCCAAGCAGTGTTCCTTCTGGCCGACAGCCCGGGCCCGCGCTCGTTCCCCGCCACGAAAGTCCACTTACCCCAGTTCAAATGGCAAACCATCCGCTGCCGATTGTCACTTGATCTGAGGCACCGCAGGTCAGCGTCCCCGACCTGCCTCAGATAGATCGACAACGGACATGTGGGGTAGGACGTCGGTTGGTCGGGGTTGTTCCGGTTGTTCGGCGCCGGTTGGCGGTTTCAGTCGTTCGTCGAGTCCATCAGCGCGACGATCCGCTGCAAATCGTCGACAGACCCGAACTCGACGACGATTTTGCCCTTCCGCTTGCCCACACTGACCGTCACGCGGGTGTCGAACGCGGTCGACAGCTTCTCCGCGAGGTCTTGCAGACCCGGCATCTGAATCGGTTTGCGCCGGGGCGCGGCGGGCGGCGGGGGGCCGTTGCGGTTGGCCAGAGTGACCGCTTCCTCGGTGGCCCGTACCGACAGTCCTTCGGCGACGATCCGCGCCGCCAGTGCCTCCTGGGCCTCCGGACCGGCCTCCAGCGACAGCAGGGCCCGGGCATGGCCGGCCGACAAGACGCCCGCCGCGACCCTGCGCTGGACCGCGATCGGCAACCGCAGCAGGCGGATCATGTTGGTCACCAACGGCCGGGATCGCCCGATCCGGGTGGCCAACTCCTCGTGGGTGACCCCGAACTCTTCGAGCAACTGTTGGTAGGCGGCCGCCTCTTCCAACGGGTTCAGTTGCACCCGGTGGATGTTCTCCAGCAGTGCGTCGCGTAGCAGGTTGTCATCCTCGGTCTCCCGCACGATGGCCGGGATGGTCTCCAGGCCGGCCTGCTGGGAGGCGCGCCAGCGGCGCTCCCCCATCACCAACTGATACCGCGGTGCCCCAGCCGTAGCGCCCGCTACCTCCCGGACGACGATCGGCTGCATGAGCCCGAACTCCCGGATGGAGTGCACCAGTTCGGCCAGCGCCTCGTCGTCGAAAACCGTTCGCGGCTGACGGGGGTTCGGCTCGATGTCACTCGGGCGGATCTCGCGGTAGACCGCGCCGGCTTCGACCGCAGGCGCCGGGGAAGCGCCGGGCCGCCCGCCCATGACCACGTCGGCCGCGGCGTCGCCCAACCGCGGCCCCAGCGGCCCGCGGTCTCCCGAGGTCTCGTCGCCGGGCCCGGTCGGGATGAGCGACGCCAAGCCGCGGCCCAGGCCGCCCTTCTTCCGCGATGGTCCGGTCACCTGCGCCGCCCCTCCCCTGTGTCTGCCGCATCGCGCTCGACGAGCTCGCGGCTGGCGTCCAGATAGCTCATGGCCCCGCGTGAACCGGGGTCGTAGTCGATGATGGTCATGCCGTAGCCGGGCGCCTCCGAGACCTTGACGCTGCGCGGGATCACCGTCCGCAACACCCGGTCACCGAAGTACCCCCGCACCTCGTCGGCGACCTGGTCGGCGAGTTTGGTGCGGCCGTCGTACATCGTCAGCAAGACGGTCGTCACCTCCAACTGCGGGTTGAGATGCGCCTTGACCATCTCGATGTTGCGGACCAGTTGGGACACGCCTTCCAAGGCGTAGTACTCGCACTGGATGGGGATCAACACCTCCGGTGCCGCGACCAACGCGTTCACCGTCAGCAGGCCGAGCGAGGGCGGGCAGTCGATGAAGACGTAGTCGAAGCCGAAGCCGTCCAACTCACTCAACGCGGTCCGCAGCCGGTTCTCCCGCGCCACCATGCTCACCAACTCGATCTCGGCGCCGGCCAGATCGATGGTCGCCGGGATGCAGAACAGTCGTTCGTTGTGCGGGCTCTGCCGCAGCGCGGCCTGCACCGGCACCTCGCCGATCAACACCTCGTAGGACGACGGTGTACCGGACTGGCGATCGGTGATGCCGAGCGCCGTGCTGGCGTTGCCCTGCGGGTCGAGGTCGATCACAAGTGTCTTGATGCCCTGCACCGCGAGCGCCGAGGCGAGGTTGACCGCCGTAGTGGTCTTGCCGACGCCGCCCTTCTGGTTGGCCACCGTGAAGATCCGGCGGCGCTGCGGCCGGGGCAGGCGGTTGCGGGTGTGCAGCACCTGCATCGCGCGTTCCGCCGCGGCGCCGATCGGGGTGTCGAGGTCGGTCGATGTTTCACGTGAAACGGAGGCTTGCGTTGTTTCACGTGAAACGGGGCCGCCTGGGTTGCTCATTCTGATCTCCTGGTGGGCCGTCGCGTCGAGCTTCCCCGCGTCGGGCTTGCTGCGGTCCGGCGCCGTGGGCGCGCCGCCTTGGGCTCCCCTCGCAGCGCCATCACCACGGTCGCGGGCGGGGTTAAATAGTTCACGCCACATCTCACCACCCTTACGTCGTCTGCGCCTAGCGCGATCATCGCGCGGCGATGCTCCTCGATCTCCGCCTCTGCCCGCTCGCCCTTCATGGCGATCATTCGCCCCCCGGTGCGAAGCAGCGGCATGCTCCATCGGCAGATCTTGTCCAGCCCGGCGACCGCCCTTGAGACCACCGCGTCCTGTCCCACGACCACGTCGCGCACAGGCTGATCCTCGGCACGACCACGTACCACTGTCACGTCACCGAGTCCTAGTTCGTCGACCGCCTCGCGGAGGAAATCGCTGCGACGCAGTAGCGGTTCCACGAGTGTCACGCGCAGGTCCGGCCGAGCGATGGCTAACGGTATCCCTGGCAGCCCGGCGCCGCTGCCGATATCGACAACCCGCTCATCCGCTTCGAGAACCTCCGCGACGGCCGCGCAGTTGAGTAGGTGGCGGTCCCAGATCCGGTCGACTTCCCGCGGCCCGATCAGGCCGCGCTCGACGCCCGGCCCAACCAGAAGTTGCGCATAGCGGCGGGCGATCGGGAGCCGTCCGCCGAAGACGTCGCCGGCACTGTGCGGTGGTCCAGGCCCCGCTGCGTCCGCGACATGTTTCACGTGAAACGTTCCTCCGGCTTCCCGGGGACGGAGCGCGGGCCGAAATTACCCACGTGTAATTTCGGCTGCTGAGTCCGTCAGTCCCGCCGAACCACGACTCGTCGGGCCGGCTCGACGCCCTGACTCTCGCTGTGCACACCCGCGACGGCCGCCACCGCATCGTGGACGATCTTACGTTCGAACGGGCTCATCGGAGACAGTTCCTCGTCAGCACCACTGTCCAGCACTCGGCGGGCCACCTCGTCGCCCAGTGCCGTCAGATCGTCGCGGCGACGCTTGCGCCAGCCGGCGATGTCGAGCATCAGGCGGCTGCGCTCACCGGTCTTTTGATGCACCGCCAGGCGGGTCAGCTCCTGCAGCGCGTCGAGCACCTCGCCCTTGCGGCCCACCAGCTTGGTCAGATCACTGCCGCCGTCGATGCTCACGATGGCACGGCGGCCCTCGACGTCGAGGTCAATGTCGCCATCGAAGTCCAACAGGTCGAGCAACTCCTCGAGGTAGTCGCCGGCGATCTCGCCCTCGGCAACCAGACGGTCCTCCAGGTCCACCCCCGGCGCCGCGGCCGGCTCTCCCGTCTCGGCGGGGGTCTCCCCCGGCGCCTCGGTGGCCCCTTGGGCGTCCACCGCGTCGCGCTCGGTGGTCTCTGAATCAGTCGTGTCGGTCATGTCGTCTCCCTCCGTGTCCGGCTGCTCACGCGCCGGCTGGCTTGTGGCGGTCTGTCACCGCTTGCGTTTCCTGGGCTTGGAACCGGCTCCGGGGCGGCCGCCGCGGGCCGCCGGCCGGGCCGGGTTGCGCTTGACGGGCTCGGCCCGGGTCACCTCTGGCGCGGTAGCCGTGTCCCCGTCGGCCTCCGCGTCGGCGGTCTCGGCCTTAAGTGCATCGCTGTCGCCCGCAGCGTCACTGACCGCGGCGCGACCAGATCGCTTGGGCTTGGCACCGGGGGCCGGTGCGTTGGCAGCGCGGCGACGCAGCGCCTCGTCCTTCTTGGCCTCGTCCTCCTTGGCGATGAGCCCGAAGACGTAGTGCTGCTGGGCGAACGTCCAGATGTTGTTGGAGAACCAATACAGGATGATGGCCAGTGGCAGGAACGGTCCACCGACGACGACGCCGAGCGGGAACACGTACAGCGCCAGCTTGTTCATCATCGCGGTCTGCGGGTTGGCGGCGGCTTCCGGACTCTGCCGCGCCACCGACGCCCGGCTGTTGAAGTAGGTCGCGATGCCCGCCGCGATCATGATCGGCACCCCGACAGCGATCACCGATAACCGGTTGAACTCAGTGAATGCCGTCAGGCTGGTGCCTTGCTGGATCATGGTCGCACCCAGCGGTGCGCCGAACAGGTTCGCGTCGAGGAAGTGGCCGACATCGGTGGCGCTGAAGAAGTAGTTGCCCAGTTCCCGGTTCTGCTCCGGGGTCAGGCCCAGCTGCCCAATCCCGGTCGTGGTGCGGTTGAACGAGCGCAGTACGTGGAACAGGCCCAAGAACACCGGGACCTGAGCCAGCATAGGCAGGCAGCCCAGGATCGGGTTGAACCCGTGCTCGCGCTGCAGCTTCTGCATCTCCAGCGCCATACGCTGGCGGTCCTTGCCGTACTTCTTCTGCAGCGCCTTGATCTGTGGCTGCAGTTCCTGCATCTGCCGGGTGGTGCGGATCTGCTTGACGAACGGCTTGTAGAGGATGGCCCGCAGGGTGAACACCAGGAACACCACCGACAGCGCCCACGTGAAGAAGTTCGCGGGGCCGAGAAAAAGGCCAAAAGCCTTGTACCACAACCACATAATGCCCGAAACCGGGTAGTAGACCCAGTCCAGACTCCATGGATCAAAGGTCAATGGACTCACTCTCCCTCGCTTGCGGCTCGGGTATCGGATCCCAGCCACCTCGGTGCCACGGTCCACACTTTGCCAGCCGCACCAGCGCCAGCCAGCTCCCATGAATCAGCCCGTACTCGCTCAGCGCATCCACCGCGTACTGGCTGCAAGTCGGCATGAACCGACAACTCGGCAGTCGCAGCGGCGACACCATGTGCCGGTAGAGCTGGATGACGAAGATCAGCGCCCGAACGGGGGCTGCGGTGATTGCGTTCATCAGCGTGCCGCGTCTCGGGTTCGCCGGATCGAGGACAGGCCGTCACGCAACTGGGCCCGCAGTGTCTGTGAGGTGGCGCCGTTGCTGCCCGGCAGGGCGCGAATCACCAGCTGTTCGGCCGGCGCCAATTCACCGATCACGTCGCGTGCCACGTGCCGCAGCCGCCGGGCCACCCGGTGACGATCCACCGCCGAACCCACCGACTTGGCAATGATCAAACCCACTGCCGGGGGCGATGATTGAGACTCGACATCCGTCGAAGGCTCCGGACGCCGGCCGTAGACCACGATATCGGGCTGTACCGCCCGTCGGCCCCGCTTGACCGTCACACCGAAGTCGGCCGAGCGTCTCATCCGGTATTGCGCCGGAAGCACAGCCGTGCCGCCGTGTTCAGGCGGTCAGCGAGCGACGGCCCTTGCTGCGCCGGGCGGTGACGATCGCACGACCGGCGCGAGTCCGCATCCGCAGCCGGAAGCCATGCACCCGGGCCCGACGACGGTTGTTGGGCTGGAAGGTCCGCTTGCCCTTGGCCACGGCACACTCTCCTTATTGCATCTCGCGTCGCGTCTGCCCGACACACCGGATGCCCGTTGTGCCTGCCGCACGCGACGCACTGGGTAAGTTCGGTGAACTTCTGCGTCTTTGCTCGTAACCGGCGCGGTCTCCGGCTTGGGGCCGGTCGCTGCCGTATCGCCAGCGTTCGGGCGACTGTTCGAGGGTACTGATGCAACTTCGCTGGGTCAAACCCCGGCTAGACAACCGTCTCTGAGGCAGACGAACCAATCGCTCTGTTAAC
Organism: [Mycobacterium] zoologicum; assembly: GCF_020172665.1. Lineage (GTDB taxonomy): Bacteria > Actinomycetota > Actinomycetes > Mycobacteriales > Mycobacteriaceae > Mycobacterium > Mycobacterium zoologicum. Next base: position 4,413,519 of record NZ_CP083985.1, read on the forward strand.
ACTGGTCTCACCTGTCTCAGCTGTTCAGAAGCCCGGCGCTTTGCGGCCAGTCATCTGCCCAAAAGGTGTAGTCCCCCGCCCAGAAACCTGTTAGCTTCCTTGCCAACACCGTTTCATCACTCGATCGGTGAGCGTCCACGGAGTCAAGCGGACCAAGGGGCCGGCGCCTCAGATATCAGAAGAACGTCTGGGGTGGCCGTTGCCGAGTAACCGGGCCGGCGGGCCCCGACGGAGAACGCGCATCTCATCCACAGCTGTGGATAACTGTGTGGATAGCATGCCCTACGATGCTCAAGCAGGATATCCATTCCAGTCACGGCATCGAATCAGGGGGATGGAGCATTGACCGATGACCCCGGAACGGCGTTTCTCAGCCTATGGGACGAGGTCGTCGCCGAACTCAACGGTGAATCCCCGGAAGCGGACCCCCCGACACCTGCTCTGACACCGCAGCAGAAGGCCTGGCTGAACCTGGTTCACCCGTTGGCCATCGTCGAGGGATTCGCGCTGCTCGCGGTGCCGAGCAGCTTCGTCCAGAACGAGATCGAACGCCACCTGCGTTCCCAGATCACCGCTGCGCTCAGTCGCCGGCTCGGTCACCAGATCGAGTTGGGCGTCCGTATCGCTCCGTCGGAGTCCGAGAACCAGGCCACCCCGGCGGCCGACAGCACGCCCACCGCGGCCGATGATGACCTCGACGACGAAGACGACACCACCGATGTCGCCTATGACTGGCCCAATCACTTCACCGAGCGTCCCAGCGACGACTCGACCACCGCCGACGGTGCCAGCCTCAACCGGCGCTACACCTTCGACACGTTCGTCATCGGTACCTCGAACCGGTTCGCCCACGCCGCCTCCCTGGCCATCGCCGAAGCACCCGCCCGCGCCTACAACCCCCTGTTCATCTGGGGTGAGTCGGGCCTGGGCAAGACTCACCTACTGCACGCGGCAGGCAACTACACCCAGCGACTCTTCCCCGGGATGCGCGTCAAGTACGTCTCCACCGAAGAGTTCACCAACGACTTCATCAACTCCCTGCGCGACGACCGCAAGGTCGCCTTCAAACGCAGCTACCGCGATATCGACGTGCTGCTGGTCGACGACATCCAGTTCATCGAGGGCAAAGAGGGTATCCAGGAAGAGTTCTTCCACACCTTCAACACGTTGCACAATGCCAACAAGCAGATTGTCATCACCTCCGACCGGGCGCCCAAACAGCTTGCGACACTGGAGGATCGGCTTCGCACTCGGTTCGAGTGGGGGCTGATCACCGACGTTCAGCCACCCGATCTGGAGACCCGGATCGCGATTCTGCGCAAGAAGGCACAGATGGAGCGACTCGATGTTCCCGGCGACGTGCTGGAGTTGATCGCCACCAGCATCGAGCGCAACATCCGCGAACTCGAAGGCGCGCTGATCCGCGTCACGGCCTTCGCCTCACTGAACAAGACACCAATCGACCGGGCCCTGGCCGAGATCGTGCTGCGCGACCTCATCGCCGACGCCAGCACCATCCAGATCAGTGCCGCGATCATCATGGCCGTCATCGCCGAGTACTTCGACATCACCGTCGAAGAACTGCGCGGTCCGGGCAAGACGCGGCCGCTGGCCCAGTCCCGTCAGATCGCGATGTATCTGTGCCGTGAGCTGACCGACCTCTCACTTCCCAAGATCGGCCAGGCCTTCGGCCGTGACCACACCACCGTGATGTACGCCGAACGCAAGATCCGCAACGAGATGGCCGAACGCCGCGAGGTCTTCGATCAGGTCAAAGAGCTCACCACCCGGATCCGGCAACGGGCCAAGCGCTGACCGCCGCATCCACCGGGTGGGTGTCAACTTTCTCCGCAAGAAACTTTCGACACTCTGTTATCACCAGTCACTGTCCACACCTGTGGATGCCGCTGCGGACAACCTGTCGAGGATCCGGGCACCAACCGCCCGCGATACACACACATCATCGTCATACACAGACACCCACGGCCGGCTCCGCGTGTCACTCACCGGCCCTCCCCAACGTCACAACCCCGTTCAACAGCGCAGATGCCCCGCTGTCCCCAGATTCCACAGGACTTATTACTAATACTGAAATCTCTTCATCGATTCTCTTTCAAAACAGGACGTTGGGGATTCAGCGCGGATCTCCCTGTTCACAACTAGACGAAGCCGCCCCGGCGCCCTGCCTTCGGTGTCTGGGATTAACTTTCAAGACGGGCGTCGAGGCTCTACGGTTGTGACCTACCGCTCTTACGCCTGGCGTAGGGCGTTTCGTGACGAAGGGACACTATGGACGCGGCGACCATGAACGCGGGCCTTACCGACTTGAGGTTCCGGCTAGACCGAGACGACTTCGCCGATGCGGTGGCGTGGGTAGCCAAATCCCTGCCGGCCCGGCCGACGGTTCCGCTGCTGGCAGGTGTGCTGCTGACCGGCTCGGACGACGGCCTGAAGGTGTCGGGCTTCGACTATGAAGTCTCCTCTGAGGTACAGCTCGCGGCGGAGATCTCTTCCCCGGGAAGTGTTTTGGTATCCGGTCGGCTGCTTTCCGACATCACCAGAGCGCTGCCGGCCAAGCCGGTCGAGGTCCAGGTGGAGGCCACCCGGGTGTCGTTGACGTGTGGCAACGCACGGTTCTCGCTGCCGACCATGACAGTCGAGGACTACCCGACGCTGCCGACGCTGCCCGATGAGACCGGCACACTTTCCGCTGATGTCTTCGCCGAGGCGATAGGTCAGGTGGCAGTGGCCGCAGGCCGCGACGACACCCTGCCGATGCTGACCGGAATCCGAGTGGAGATCTCCGGCAACACAGTGGTTTTGGCCGCTACCGACCGCTTCCGATTGGCGGTCCGGGAACTCACCTGGTCGGCGGCTCCCGGTACCGAGGCCGCGGTGTTGGTCCCGGCCAAGACTCTGGCCGAGGCGGCCAAGGCCAGTACCGACGGCACCGACGTGCATCTTGCGCTCGGCGCGGGCTCTGAGGTGGGCAGCGACGGCCTGCTGGGTATCACCAGCGCCGGCAAGCGCAGCACCACCCGGCTGCTGGACGCGGAGTTCCCGAAGTTCCGCCAACTGCTGCCCAGCGAGCACCTCGCGGTGGCCACGATCGGCGTGGCCGAGCTGACCGAGGCGATCAAGCGCGTGGCCCTGGTGGCCGACCGCGGTGCGCAGGTTCGGTTGGAACTGTCCGAGGGGACTTTGCGGCTCTCGGCCGGTGCCGAAGATGTCGGCCGAGCCGAAGAGGACCTGCCGGTCGACTTCGTCGGTGAGCCGTTGACCATCGCGTTCAACCCGACTTATCTGACCGACGGCCTGGGTTCGCTGCACAGTGAACGAGTGTCGATGGGTTTCACCGACCCGAAGAAGCCTGCTGTGTTGCGGCCGGCCGGCGCCGACGACGCGCAGCCGACCGGAAGCGGCCCGTTCCCGGCGGTAGCCTCGGACTACGTGTACCTGTTGATGCCGGTTCGCCTGCCCGGCTGATCGGCGCGACTGCGACGACGGGAGGGGTGGGTTTCGCGTGTATGTCCGTCACCTGGGCCTGCGCGACTTCCGATCCTGGGCCCAGATCGACCTCGACCTCGAGCCGGGTGCCACGGTCCTGGTTGGGCCCAACGGGTACGGCAAGACCAATCTCGTTGAGGCACTGTGGTATTCGTCCACACTCGGCTCACATCGGGTGGCTACCGACGCACCCTTGATCCGTTCGGGTGCGTCCCGGGCCGTGGTATCGACGATCGTGGTCAATGAAGGCCGCGAGTTGGCGGTCGATCTTGAGATTGTCGCCGGACGCGCCAACAAGGTCCGGTTGAACCGCGCCCCGGTCCGTCACGCCCGCGAGGTGATCGGTGTGCTGCGGGCGGTGCTGTTCGCCCCCGAAGACCTCGCGCTGGTGCGCGGCGATCCCGGCGAGCGCCGCCGATACCTCGACGAACTGGCCAGCGTGCGCCGGCCGCGGATCGCCGCGGTACGTGCCGACTATGACAAGGTGCTGCGCCAGCGGACCGCGCTGCTCAAGAGTGCGTCCGGGGCGCTGTACCGCGGCGACCGCTCGGTCCTGGACACCCTCGATGTCTGGGATGCCCAACTGGCCGCACACGGCTCGGAATTGATGGCGGCCCGCATCGAGTTGGTGAATCAGCTTGCGCCCGAAGTGGAGAAGGCCTACCAACTGCTGGCCCCGGGCCCGCGGGCGGCGGGCATCGTCTACCGACCCAAACTGGAGGTCACCGACGGTCAGGTCGGCGAGAGCCCGGCCGAGCTACAGGATGCACTGCTGGCGGAATTGGCGAGTCGCCGCCGGGCGGAGTTGGAGAGAGGCGTCTGCCTGGTCGGCCCGCACCGCGACGAACTGGAACTCAGTCTTGCCGAGAAACCCGTGAAAGGCTTTGCCAGCCACGGTGAATCGTGGTCGATGGCGTTGTCGCTGCGGTTGGCGTCCTATGAACTGCTACGCAGCGAGGGCCCCGAGCCGGTGTTGCTGCTGGATGACGTGTTCGCCGAATTGGACGCGGCGCGGCGCCGCGCACTGGCCGACGTCGCGGCCTCCGCCGAGCAGGTGCTGATCACCGCCGCCGTCCCCGACGACATACCCGGCCAGTGGTCGGCCCGCCAAGTCGGTATCACCGTCGCCGAAGACGACCACGGCAGGGTCTCGGAACTCTCCGGTGGGCCGACGTGACCGACCCCGAGGACCCGCAGCCTCCGGCACAACTGGCCGGCCTGGCCGGGATGGATCTGGTCCGTCGAACCCTGGCCGAAGCCCGGGAGGCGGCACGCAGTCAGGGCAAGGACGTCGGGCAGGGCCGCCGGGCACCACTGCGGCGCCGCGCGCCCGGGGCCGGTGGGGGCCGCCGTCGTTGGTCCGGTCCGGCTCCGGACGGCCGTGACCCCCAGACCCTCGGTGCGGCCACCCACGACCTGGCGCAGGCGCGCGGCTGGTCGGCACAGGTGGCCGAGGGAACGGTGCTGGGCCGGTGGAGTTCGGTGGTGGGTGAGGACATCGCCTCACACGCCGTCCCGACGAGGTTGGCCGAAGGGGTGCTCAGCGTGTCGGCCGAGTCCACCGCCTGGGCCACCCAGCTGCGGCTGGTGCAGGCGCAGCTGCTGGCGAAGATCGCCGCGACGGTCGGCGACGGGGTGGTGACCAGCCTGAAGATCACCGGTCCCAGCGCGCCGTCCTGGCGCAAGGGACCGCGGCATGTGTCGGGCCGCGGCCCGCGCGATACCTACGGATAGGTCCGGCCACCCACCGCTGAGCGGCGCTACGAGCTGAGAAATCCCGTCGTCGAGCGATCGGACACACCATCGACCGCGATATCCGCGCCACGACGCAATCAGATGGGTGGAAACACCCGGAGAAAATGCCCGCCGCCGGGCCGTCACGGTAGACTGTTGCGGTATCCAGCGCACCCACTCGGAGTGGTGTGACGAATGCTGGCTTGTGACCCTGAGGAGAGCTTCCCGACCGTGGCTGCCCAAAACCAATACGGTGCCGATTCGATCAAAGTTCTCGAAGGCCTCGAAGCCGTTCGCAAAAGACCCGGTATGTACATCGGCTCCACCGGTGAGCGCGGCCTGCATCACCTGATCTGGGAAGTCGTCGACAACGCCGTGGACGAGGCGATGGCCGGCTTCGCGACCAAGGTCGCGGTGCGCATCCTCGAAGACGGTGGCGTCGAGGTCACCGACGACGGCCGCGGCATTCCGGTGGCAATGCACGCCACCGGTGTCCCCACCGTGGATGTTGTGATGACCGTGCTGCACGCCGGCGGAAAGTTCGAAGAGGGTGCCTACACGGTCTCCGGTGGACTGCACGGTGTGGGAGTCTCCGTCGTCAACGCCCTGTCGAGCCGACTGGAAGCCGACATCCTCCGTGACGGGCACGAATGGTTCCAGACCTACGACAAGTCCGTGCCGGGAACCCTGCGCCAGGGCGACAAGACCAACAAGTCCGGCACCACCATCCGGTTCTGGGCGGACCCGGACATCTTCGAGACCACCACTTATGACTTCGAGACCGTCGCACGACGCCTGCAGGAGATGGCTTTCCTCAACAAGGGCCTGACCATCGACCTGACCGACGAGCGGGTTCGGGTCGAAGAGGTCGTCGACGAGGTGGTCAGCGATACCGCCGATGCGCCGAAGACCGCCGAGCAGCAGGCCGCCGAAGCCCAGGGGCCGCACAAGGTCAAGCACCGCACCTTCCACTACCCCGGCGGACTGCGCGACTTCGTCGCGCACATCAACCGCAGCAAGACCCCGATCCATCAGAGCGTGGTCGACTTCGACGGCAAGGGAACCGGACACGAAGTCGAGATCGCCATGCAGTGGAACAACGGCTATTCGGAGTCGGTGCACACCTTTGCCAACACGATCAACACCCACGAGGGCGGCACTCACGAAGAGGGCTTCCGGTCCGCGTTGACCAGCGTCGTCAACAAGTACGCCAAGGACAAGAAGCTGCTCAAGGACAAGGACCCCAACCTCACCGGCGACGATATCCGCGAGGGCCTGGCCGCGGTCATCTCGGTGAAGGTGTCCCAGCCGCAGTTCGAGGGCCAGACCAAGACCAAGCTGGGCAACACCGAGGTCAAGTCGTTCGTACAGAAGGTCTGCAACGAACAGCTGGGCCACTGGTTCGAGGCGAACCCGGCCGAGGCCAAAACCATTATCAACAAAGCCGTTTCGTCAGCCCAGGCCCGAATGGCAGCGCGCAAGGCACGAGAACTGGTGCGGCGCAAGAGCGCTACAGACCTGGGTGGGTTGCCAGGCAAGCTGGCCGACTGTCGCTCGAATGACCCGAGTAAGTGCGAACTGTATGTGGTGGAGGGTGATTCGGCCGGCGGCTCAGCCAAGAGTGGCCGCGACTCGATGTTCCAGGCCATACTGCCGCTGCGCGGCAAGATCATCAACGTGGAGAAGGCCCGTATCGACCGGGTGCTCAAGAACAACGAGGTCCAGGCGATCATCACCGCCCTGGGCACCGGCATCCATGACGAGTTCGATCTGGCCAAGCTGCGCTACCACAAGATCGTGTTGATGGCCGACGCCGACGTCGACGGTCAGCACATCTCCACGTTGCTGCTGACCCTGCTGTTCCGTTTCATGCGGCCACTGGTCGAACAAGGGCACGTCTTCCTGGCGCAGCCGCCGCTGTACAAACTCAAGTGGCAGCGCGGAACTGCGGCCGAATTCGCCTACTCCGACCGTGAGCGCGACGGTCTGCTCGAAGCGGGCAAGGCGGCCGGCAAGAAGATCAACATGGACGACGGCATCCAGCGTTACAAGGGTCTCGGTGAGATGGACGCCAAGGAACTGTGGGAGACCACCATGGATCCGACGGTGCGAGTGCTGCGCCAGATCACCCTGGACGACGCCGCCGCGGCCGACGAGCTGTTCTCGATCCTGATGGGCGAGGACGTCGAGGCGCGCCGCAGCTTCATCACGCGCAACGCCAAAGACGTTCGCTTCCTGGATGTTTAGGGATATACCGCGCCATTTAGCGCCCGCTGACCTCCTTGCCTGCTGATACGAACGAGGAATAGATGACAGACACCACGTTGCCGCCCGGAGACGACTCGGTAGACCGGATCGAACCGGTCGACATCCAGCAGGAGATGCAGCGCAGCTACATCGATTACGCGATGAGCGTCATCGTCGGCCGCGCACTGCCCGAGGTGCGTGACGGCCTCAAGCCGGTGCACCGCCGGGTCCTCTACGCGATGTACGACTCCGGTTTCCGCCCGGACCGCAGCCACGCGAAATCCGCGCGCTCGGTTGCCGAGACGATGGGTAACTACCACCCGCACGGCGACGCCTCGATCTACGACACCCTGGTCCGGATGGCCCAGCCGTGGTCGCTGCGCTACCCGCTGGTCGACGGCCAGGGTAACTTCGGCTCGCCGGGCAACGACCCCGCGGCGGCGATGCGTTATTGCGTCACCGGTGATTCGCTGGTGCGGTTGCCCTTCGGGCAGTCCGTGCGAATCGCCGACGTGGCCGCGGGCGCTCGGCCCAACTCCGACAGCGTCGTCGAGTTGAAAGTTCTTGACCGGCACGGCAATCCGGTTGTCGCCGACCGGCTGTTCCACTCCGGGGACCATGAGACATACACGGTGCGAACTGCCGAGGGCTACGAAGTCACCGGCACGGCGAACCACCCGTTGCTGTGCCTGGTGAACGTCGCCGGGGTACCGACGCTGCTGTGGAAGCTGATCGAGGAGATCGGCCCGGGCGATCATGTTGCGCTGCAACGCACACAGCCGACGGAGTTCGGACCGGCGGAATGGCGCGCAACGATGGAAGCCCTTTTGGCGGGCGCGTTCGTCAGCGAAGGCTTTATCTCCAAGAATCGTGCAGGCTTCAACAACCTCGACGTCGATTACTTCAACATGGTCCTCGCCGCCTACGACGCGGTGGTGGGTGGTACGCGATATGTATCGCGGCGGGTCATCAAGTCCGGGTCGCTGCTGCATGAACTCGACATCCAGAACCTCGAGGCCCTCAAACGCTCCCGACTGGCGGACCTCATCGGTCAGCGGTCCGCGGACAAGTCCATCCCAGACTGGATCTGGCAGGCCCCAGCCGCGGTCAAGCGAGCCTTCCTCCAGGCTTTGTTCGAGGGCGACGGATCTTGCTCAGCCTTGCCCCGCAACTCGATTCAGGTCTCGTATTCCACGCGCAGCAAGCGCTTGGCCCGCGACGTGCAGCAGATGCTGCTGGAGCTCGGCGTGGTGTCGAAGCGGTATCGGCACGCCACCGGTGAGCACAAAGTCGTCATCACCAACCGCAGCCAGGCCGATCTGTTCGCGAACCAGATCGGCTTCGGCGGTGCCAAACAGGAGAAGCTGGTCGGGATCCTTTCGACATTGCCGCCCAGCGCCGGCATGGACAGCGATCACGTTCCAGGATTGGGAACGTTCATCCGGGACCATTGCGGCAGTGGCCGGGTCGACGAGAACTGGCTGCGCAGGCACAACGTCGATCGACTCTCGCGTTGGCGTCGAGACGGGGCGGAGATCCTGGGCCGCATCGCCGACCCCGACGTCCGCGCAATCGCCACCGACCTCACCGACGGCCGGTTCTACTACGCCGAGGTCGAGTCGGTCACCGCAGCCGGCACGCAGCCCGTCTACAGCCTGCGGGTGGACACCGAGGACCACGCGTTCATCACCAACGGGTTCGTCAGCCACAACACCGAGGCCCGTCTCACTCCCCTGGCTATGGAGATGCTGCGCGAAATCGATGAGGAGACAGTCGATTTCATCCCGAACTACGACGGCCGGGTGCAAGAGCCGACGGTGCTGCCGAGCCGGTTCCCCAACCTGCTGGCCAACGGCTCCGGCGGTATCGCGGTCGGTATGGCGACCAACATCCCGCCGCACAACCTGCGCGAACTCGCCGAGGCGGTGTTCTGGTGCCTGGACAACCACGAGGCCGACGAAGAGGCCACCCTGGAAGCGGTGATGGAGCGGGTCAAGGGCCCCGACTTCCCCACCTCCGGGCTGATCGTCGGCTCGCAGGGCATCGGTGACGCCTACCGGACCGGGCGCGGCTCGATCCGGATGCGCGGCGTGGTCGAGATCGAGGAGGACGCGCGCGGGCGGGCCCTGCTGGTCATCACCGAGCTGCCGTACCAGGTGAACCACGACAACTTCATCACTTCGATCGCCGAGCAGGTGCGCGACGGAAAGTTGGTGGGAATAGCCAACATCGAGGACCAGAGCAGCGACCGTGTGGGCCTGCGGATCGTCGTGGAGGTCAAGCGCGACGCGGTGGCCAAGGTGGTGCTGAACAACCTCTACAAGCACACCCAGCTGCAGACCAGCTTCGGCGCCAACATGCTGTCGATCGTCGACGGGGTGCCGCGCACTCTGCGGCTGGATCAGATGATCCGCTACTACGTGGCGCATCAGCTCGACGTGATCGTGCGGCGCACCACCTATCGGCTGCGCAAGGCCAACGAGCGGGCGCACATCCTGCGCGGTCTGGTCAAGGCGCTCGATGCCCTCGACGAGGTCATCGCGCTGATCCGGGCCTCGGAGACCGTCGATGTCGCCCGGGCGGGCCTGATCGACCTGCTCGACATCGATGACATTCAGGCACAGGCGATCCTGGACATGCAGCTGCGCCGGCTGGCTGCCCTGGAACGCCAGAAGATCATCGACGACCTGGCCAAGATCGAAGCCGAGATCGCCGATCTGGAAGACATTCTGGCCAAGCCGGACCGGCAGCGCGGGATCGTCAAGGACGAGCTTGCCGAGATCGTCGAGAAGTACGGTGACGATCGGCGCACCCGGATCATCGCCGCCGACGGCGACGTCGCCGATGAGGACCTGATCGCCCGCGAAGACGTCGTGGTGACCATCACCGAGACCGGCTACGCCAAACGCACCAAGACCGACCTCTACCGCAGCCAGAAGCGCGGCGGCAAGGGCGTGCAGGGCGCCGGCCTCAAGCAGGACGACATCGTGGCGCACTTCTTCGTGTGCTCTACTCACGACTGGATCCTGTTCTTCACCACCCAGGGCCGGGTATATCGGGCCAAGGCCTATGACCTGCCGGAGGCACTGCGCACCGCACGCGGCCAGCACGTGGCGAACCTGCTGGCCTTCCAGCCCGAGGAGCGCATCGCCCAGGTCATCCAGATCAAGAGCTACGAGGACGCGCCGTATCTGGTGCTGGCCACCCGCAACGGTCTGGTCAAGAAGTCCAAGCTGACCGATTTCGACTCCAACCGCTCCGGCGGCATCGTTGCGATCAACCTGCGCGACTCCGACGAACTCGTCGGTGCGGTGCTGTGCTCGTCCGAGGAAGACCTGCTGCTGGTGTCGGCCAACGGCCAATCCATCCGGTTCTCGGCGACCGACGAGGCGCTGCGGCCGATGGGCCGGGCCACCTCCGGCGTCCAGGGCATGCGCTTCAACGCCGACGACCGGCTGTTGTCGCTCAACGTGGTCAGCGAAGGCACCTACCTGCTGGTCGCCACCGCCGGCGGTTACGCCAAGCGGACGGCAATCGAGGAGTACACCGCGCAGGGCCGGGGCGGCAAGGGCATTCTGACCATCCAGTACGACCCGAAGCGTGGCAGCCTGGTCGGGGCGCTGATCGTCGACGAAGACAGCGAGCTGTACGCGATCACGTCCGGCGGCGGGGTCATCCGCACCGCGGCACGGCAGGTTCGCAAGGCCGGCCGGCAGACCAAGGGCGTTCGGTTGATGAACTTGGGCGAGGGCGACACACTGATAGCCATTGCCCGTAATGCCGACGAAGAGGCGGCCGACGAGGACTCGGGTAGCTGAATTCGGCCCGAGACCGGTCCGGACACACAGGTAAGGAGCCGTGGGTGAGCGCACCGAAGGAGCCGGGGCACCCGGGCAATGGTCCGGCCAAGAGGGAGACGCCGGGCGCGGCGCCCCCCTGGCAGCGTGCCGGCCAGGCCCGCCCATCGGGGCCGAATCAGCCGGGCCACTCCCCAGGGGCTGTCTCTTATACACATCT
>NZ_CP083985.1:4425069-4425202 GCF_020172665.1 [Mycobacterium] zoologicum
GCATTAAAAAAAAAACAAGAGCGTCCGCAGAGTTTGAAGATCGGAATGGTCGTGAATGCGTGCAAGATACTGGCTAAGGTGATGCAGATGATGTGATGCGTGCGTGTCGTGCTGGGCGTCGGTCATTCACGGT